>NZ_LMPZ01000001.1 GCF_001424025.1 Brevundimonas sp. Leaf363
TGTCCCGGCCGGGCTGGATCAGAAGTTGATGTCGATGGTGGCGCGACGGTTCAGCGGCTCGCGCACGCCGTCGGCGGTCGCACGGGCCAGCTGGGTTTCACCCTTGCCGTCCAGGGCGATCACGCCGCCGTTCACGCCCTGAGCGACCAGAGCGTCCGCGACGGTGCGCGAGCGGCGGTTCGACAGGCCGATGTTGTAGGCGGCCGAGCCSGAGGTGTCGGCGTGGCCGACGACCAGGACGCGCGTGGCGCGGCCCGACTTGGCGTAGTTCGCGGCCTGGGTGACCACCGAGCGCGCTTCAGCCGTCAGGTCCGAGCGATCCCAGTCGAAGTACACGACGAACTGACGGGGAGCGTTCACGACCGGCGGAGGCGGCGGCGGCGGGTAACGCAGGCCGACCGTCACGGTGTGCGACTGGTCGTAGTCGCCTTCCCAGACGCCGTAGTCCGTCGTCGACGAGAACGAGTTGAACTCGGCGTCGCTGGTCAGGTAGCGGTAGGTCAGGTCGATGTTGGCGCGCTCGCCCAGGGCGATGGCCAGACCGGCGATGGCTTGGGCCGCGAACTTGTTGTTGCTGTCGTCCAGCGTCATCTGGTTCGTGCGGTCGCCACGCAGGGTGCCGCGMACGCGGCCGTCCAGGTGGTTCACGCCGGCGCCCAGGCCGACGAAGGGACGGATGCCCCAGGCTTCCCAACCGAAGTCATAGATGACGTTCGCCATCACGGTCGTGGAGTTGATCTCRCCGTCCGGCGAGTAGCAGGCGCCGCGAGCCGGGGTGGTGTTGCACAGGCCCGACGGCACGGCGTTGTTCGCGCGGCGCACCTTGCCGATGTCGCCCGAGCGGTAGCCGCCTTCAAGTTCAACGCGCCAGTTGGGGTTGAAGCGGTAGCCCAGACGACCGAAAGCCGCCCAGCCGTTGTTGACCGAGTAGTTCCAGTTCACGCCGGTCGTCGACGATTCCAGGTTCAGGTCGTCGATCTTGTGGTAGCCGCCGTCRATGGCGCCGTACCAACCATCCGGCTCCGCGATGCCGCCAAGTCGCGCTTCCTGGCCCTGATGAGCCACGAAATGCNCCGAAAGCCGCCCAGCCGTTGTTGACCGAGTAGTTCCAGTTCACGCCGGTCGTCGACGATTCCAGGTTCAGGTCGTCGATCTTGTGGTAGCCGCCGTCAATGGCGCCGTACCAACCATCCGGCTCCGCGGAAGCGGCTCCGGCAGACAGGGCCAGGCCAGCAGCAGCGCTGGTGGCCAACAGCCAATTCTTAACACGCATGGGTTCGAGCCCTCCGCAGTGACAGTTTATGCGGCGGTCTCACCGCCTCGGCGCTCATAACAGCGTTGCCGTTGGGGGTCGAGTTTAAACTTGACCATTTCGCGCCGCAATCCGCACCGTGGCATTGAAGCTACACGAGAATGTCGGTCGATCGCCGTTGTGAAACGGCCATATTCCGCGGCGCGATTGAGCCATCGTGCGACGCACACTAGGATTTTGATCATGCAGGGACAGGCGTGCGAGATCATCGCCGAGGCCGGGGTCAACCATGACGGCCGGGAGGATCGCGCCCTCGCGCTGGTGGAGGCCGCCGCTCGGGCCGGGGCCGATGTCGTCAAGTTCCAGACGTTCGACCCGGACGAGATCGCCGCCGCGTCCGCCCCAACCGCCGGTTATCAGGCGCGCGCCGGTCAGGGCGCCGACCAGCGCGCCATGCTGCGGACCCTGGCCCTGCCGCGCGAGGCGTTCCGCCGGATCCGCGACCATGCCGACGCCTGCGGGATCGCGTTCCTGTCCACGCCGTTCGACATCGGCTCCGCGCGGTTCCTGGTGGACGACCTGGGCATGGCGCGGGTCAAGCTGGGGTCGGGTGAGCTGACCAACCTGCCCTATCTGCTGAAGGTCGCCCGCCTGGGCCGGCCGCTGATCCTGTCGACCGGCATGGCGACTTTGACGGAGGTCGAACAGGCGCTGGGCGTGGTGGCCTTCGCCGCCCTGGCAGAGACGGGTGAGCCACCGTCGCTGGCGGCCTTCGCCGAGGCCCTTACCGCGCCCGAGGCCGCAGCCATCCTGGCCGGGACCATCGTCATGCAGTGCGTCACCGAATATCCGGCGCCGCCGGACCAGGCCAATCTGAGGGTCATGGACGCCTATGCGGCGATGGGCGTCCGGCCAGGCTATTCGGACCATACGCCGGGGGTCACCGTCGCCCTGGCCGCCGCCGCCCGCGGGGCCGAGGCCATAGAGAAGCATCTGACCCTGGACAAGGCGGCGCCCGGCCCCGACCACGCCGCCTCGCTGGAACCGGACGAGATGGCGGCTCTGGTCGACGGCGTCCGCACCGTCACGGCCGCGCTGGGCGACGGGATCAAGGCGCCGGTCGGCGCCGAGCGCGCCAATATGGTCGCCGCACGCCGCAGCCTGGTCGCCGCCCGGCCCATCGTCGCCGGGGAAATCCTGACGGAGGACGGTCTCACCGCCCGTCGCCCCGGAAACGGCCTGCCGCCCTCGGCCCTTTGGTCGCTGTTGGGCACGCCCGCCGCCCGCGACTATGCGGCCGACGAGGCGATCGAGCCGTGAAGCGGATCGGCGTCTTCACCGCCACCCGCGCGGAGTACGGCCTGCTGGCGCCGGTGCTGGAGGCGATGGACCCGGCGCCCGGGCTTGAGCCCCTGCTGATCGTCTCGGGCGCCCACCTGTCGCCGCGCCACGGCATGACCGTGCGGGAGATCGAGGCGGACGGGCGGCCCATCGCGGCGCGCGTGCCCTTGCCGATGGCGGGCGACGACGGCGTTTCGGCCGCGCAGGACATGGCGGCGGCCACGGCGGGCGTGGCGCAGGCGGCGGCCAATCTGAGGCTGGACGCCCTGATGGTGCTGGGGGATCGCACCGAGGCGCTGGGCGCTGCGGCGGCGGCCGTGCCGATGGCCTTGCCGATCCTGCATCTGGAAGGCGGCCACCGCACCGCAGGAGCCGTGGATGACGCCATCCGACACGCGATCACCAAGCTGGCGGCCCTGCACTTCACCGCCCACCCCGACTATGGGCGGCGCCTGCGCCAGATGGGCGAGGCGGACGAGCGGATCTTCGTGGTGGGCTCCACGGCGGCGGATCGGCTGGGGCGCCTGCCAGCGCTCAGCCTCGATGAGCTGAACGCCGGACTGGGCGCGACGCTGAGGCCGGGCTTCCTGCTCGCCACCCTGCATCCGGAATCCCTGTCGGCACTGCCACCAGCCGATCAGGCGGCGCGGTTCCTGACAGCGCTTGAGGGCATCGACGCCGATGTCCTGTTCACCCTTCCCAACGCCGATTCGGGCGGCCGGGCGATCACCGAGGCGATCCAGACCTTCGCCGGTAGCCGCCCCGTGCGGGCCGTCGTCGTGCCTTCGCTGGGCGCCGACCGCTATCTGCAGGCCGCGCGGCTGGCGGGGGCGGTGATCGGCAACTCCTCCAGCGGCGTTATCGAGGCGCCGATGGTCCGCACGCCGTCGGTGGACATCGGCGACCGGCAGGCGGGACGGCTCAACCCGCCGGGCGTGGTCCACGCCGCCTTTGAAACCACCGCCATCCGCGAGGCCATCGAGAGGGCGCTCGATCCGGCACTGCGCCAGTCGCTGGCCAATAGCCCGCCGCCCTTCGGCGACGGCCAGGCGGCGCAAGGCATCGTCGAGATTCTGGGGCGCACCGACCTGACCGGTCTGGCCCGCAAGCCCTTCGTGGATCGCTGAAAAACGCTCTCCGCCCCTTGGGCGAAGACAGGCGACGCAGTCGCCAGAGGCGGGCCCGGAAGGTCGAGGCAGGACGACTTGCCCGCCTCCGCTCGCTACACTCGCTGTCGCCGCCCAGGAGGCGAAGATCGAAGACGCAGCACGGCCTCGCACGCCGCGAACTCCTCCAGCGTGTCCACGTCCCACGCCCGTTCGGCCGGCATGAGGTAGGCCAAGGCGTCCGGCGTCTGAAAGGTACGGTCGCGCAGCAGGCGGTCGAGCCGCGCCACATAGACCGCACCGTTCAGCGCCATCAGACCTTCAGCCTCCGCCGCCGGGCGGTACCGGCCCTCGGCGTCGATGCGGCCATGAAAGGCGGCCGGCTTGTCCAGCGGCGAGACCGAGACCACCGTCGTGTCCCTCTCGAGCGCCAGACGGAGGGCCCCCTCGATATCCTCGGGCAGGCGCAGGGGCGAGGTTGGCTGAAGCAGAACCACCCAGTCGAACCCGCCGCCCAGCGCCGTGGACGCGTGATCGATAGCGTCGATGACCGAAGCCTGGGCGTCCGCCAGCGCGGTAGGCCGCTCCACCACCTCGACCCCTTCGGCCCGCGCCAGCGCCGCCACGGCCGCGTCGTCAGTCGTCACGGCCAGCCGGTCCAGCCCGCGCGTCGCCTTCGCCGCCGCCAGAGTCCAGCCCAGCATCGGCCGTCCGGCCATCGGCCGCATGTTCTTGCCCGGCAGGCGCACCGACCCCGCCCGCGCCGGGATCAGCCCCAGCACCCGCCCGCCCGACGTACCCGCTCGCGTGTCCATGTCCCGACTAGATGGCGCGTCGCCTTACGACTGGTAAAGTCCCGGCAGAATCAGCCGGGAGATGTTGCATGGGCGTAGCGTCGCTCGCCGGCCGCCGGGTGCTGGTCACGGGAGCCGGCGGCTTCATCGGCAGCCGTTTGTCGGAAAGGCTGGTCGAGGCCGGCGCCCATGTGCGGGCTCTCGTCCGCTACACATCGCACGGCGGCGCCGGATGGCTGGACCACTCGGCGGTGCGCGGCGAGATCGAGGTGAAGCGGGGCGATCTGGCCGACCGTGACAGCGTGGCGGACGCCGTCGAGGGCTGCGACGTCGTCTTTCACCTCGGCGCCCTGATCGCCATTCCCTATTCGTATCTCGCGCCCGACAGCTATGTGCGGACCAACATCACCGGCACGCTGAACGTGCTGCAGGCCTGTCGGCAGGGGGGCACAGGCCGTCTGATCCATACCTCGACCAGCGAGGTCTACGGCACCGCCCAGACCGTGCCGATCACCGAGGATCACCCGCTGGTCGGCCAGTCGCCCTATTCGGCGTCCAAGATCGCGGCGGACAAGCTGGTGGAGAGCTTCCACCGCTCCTTCGGCCTGCCTGCGGTGACCATCCGCCCCTTCAACACCTATGGCCCGCGCCAGAGCGCCCGCGCCGTCATCCCGACCATCGCCAGCCAGGCGCTGGCCGGCGGCGTGGTTCGGCTGGGCGATCTGAGGCCCACGCGCGACTTCGTCTTCGTGGACGACACGGCGGCGGGCTTCATCGCCGCGGCGACGACCGAGGGCGTCGAGGGCGAGACGATCCATCTGGGCACGGGCCGGGAGATCGCCATCGGCGATCTGGCGGCGTTGATCGGCAGGATCGCCGGGGTGGAGCTGACGGTCGAGACCCAGGACGACCGCAAGCGCCCGCCGGGCAGCGAGGTCGAGCGACTGCTGGCCGATCCGTCGCTGGCCGAGGCCGCGCTGGGTTGGCGCGCCGAAACGTCGCTGGAAACCGGTCTGGAGCGGGTCGTCGCCTTCGTGCGCGACAATCCCGACGTCTATCGCCCGGCCGAGTACGCCGTATGAGCGAGGCCCCCCTGGAGCGAAATCTGCTGGCGGCCGAGACGCCGCTGCTGGCCGCCATCGAGCGGATGGATTCGGTGCGGCAGAAGCTGCTGCTGATCGTCGACGACCAGACCCGTCTGGTCGGCACGGTCTCGGACGGCGACATCCGGCGCGGCCTGATGCGTCGCCTGCCGATGGAGGCGCCGATCAGCGAGGTGATGAACCGCGATCCGGTGGCCCTGCGCGCCGGCGCCTCGGAGGCCCAGGCCCTGCGCCGCCTGTCCGAGCGCGGGGTCAGCCTGGCGCCGCTGCTGGATCCGCAGGGGAGGATCATCGGCCTCTATCCCGCCGGCCTGGGCGTGCAGGCCTCGCGCGACAACCTGGTGGTCATCATGGCCGGCGGACGCGGCGCGCGCCTGGCGCCTCTGACCCAGCACTGCCCCAAGCCGATGCTGAAGGTGTCGGGGCGACCGCTGCTGGAGACCATCATCGAGCGCCTGAAGGCCCAGGGCTTCAGCCGCTTCCGCCTGGCCGTGAACTATCTGGCCGAGGTGATCGAGGACCATTTCGGCGACGGTTCGGCCATGGACGTCGATATCCGCTATCTGCGCGAGACCGAGCCCAAGGGCACGGCGGGCGCCCTGTCGCTACTGGACGAACCGGCCGGCGCGCCGCTGCTGGTCATGAACGGCGACGTCATGACCCGGCTGAACTTCTCGGAGCTGCTGGACTTCCACGCCGAGCACGCGGCCTTGGCCACCCTGTGCGTGCGCGAGCAGCGTTTCCAGGCCCCGCACGGCGTGGTCGAGGCGGACGGCCCGCGCCTGACCTCGCTAAGGGAAAAGCCGACCTTCCAGTGGCTGGCCAACGCCGGGATCTACTGTCTGGACCCGTCTGTGCTGGGCCGCATCCCGACCACCGGCCAGTACGACATGCCCGAACTGCTGGCCGCCCTGGCCGCCGAGGGCCGGATGGTTGGCGCCTACCCGATCCACGAATACTGGCTCGACATCGGCCGTCCGCCAGACTTCGAACTGGCGCAGAAGGATTTCGACGGGGTGGTCTAGCGTGATCCTCCACCGTCAAGCGCAGCGAAACGGGGAGGGGGACCGCTTGCGCTGGAGGGGGCGGAAGCTGGGTAGCGCTTAATCAGGACAGGGCGTGGATGTCCTCGCCCCCTCCACCACTTCGTGGTTCCCCTCCCCCGCTGCGCGGTGGCGGATCCTCAGCCCCCGCCCGTCCGTCCGATCGCCTTGCCCGTGCCTTCGCAGACCGGACAGGTTTCGCCGGACCCCAGCACGCCGGAGCCCTCGCATTCGGGACACAGGGTCGGGTCCGGGTGCTGGAAAGCGGCCGGGTCGGTCGGATCCTGGGGACCCATGCCGCTGTCGTCGATCTCGGTCTGGTTCATGGGGTGCTGAACGGTCCAGCGTGGGACAGGGTTTCATCGTGACAGCGCGAGCCCCTGACGCTATGGCCCCGCGCATGGACGAGACCGAACGGCAATCCGAGGATCGCGGCTGGGCGACGGCGAAGACGCTGGCCGAGGCCTTGCCCTATATCCAGGTCTATGACCGCGAGACGGTGGTCATCAAGTACGGCGGCCATGCCATGGGCGAGACCGCCGTGGCCAAGCAGTTCGCGGCCGATATCGTGCTGCTGAAGCTGATGGGCGTGAACCCGGTCGTGGTGCATGGCGGCGGGCCTCAGATCTCCGGCATGCTGGACAAGGCGGGGGTGAAGTCGGCGTTCGTGGACGGCCTGCGCGTCACCGACGCCGACACCATGGCGGTGGCCGAAATGGTCCTGTCGGGCGCTGTGAACAAAGAGATCGCCCACTGGATCACCATGGCCGGCAAGGAGGCCGACGTGCGCGGCGTCGGCCTGTCGGGCAAGGACGCCGGCCTGCTGACCGTGCGCAAGACCACCCGCAAGCGCCGCGACCCCGACAGCATGATCGAGCACGAGGTCGACCTGGGCTACGTCGGTGATCCGACCCATGTGGACGCCAAGCTGATCCACCGTCTGATCGCGTCCGACGCCGACTGGGTGCCGGTGATCGCGCCGGTGGGCGTGTCCGAAGAGGGCGAGACCTTCAACGTCAACGCAGACACCGTCGCGGGCGCCCTGGCCGGCGAGATGAAGGCCAAGCGCATGCTGCTGCTGACCGACGTGCCCGGCGTGAAGGGCGCGGACGGCGAAATCATCCGCTCGATGACCGTTGGCGACGCCTCCCGGCTGATCGACGAGGGCGTCGCCACCGGCGGCATGATCCCCAAGCTGCAGACCGCCATGGCCGCCGTGCGCGCCGGGGTCGAGGCCGTGGTCATCCTGGACGGCCGCCGCCCCCACGCCATGCTGGTGGAGCTGTTCACCGAGCACGGCGCCGGGACGCTGGTGAAGGCGGGATGATGGACGACGCTGCGCCTCTCCCTCCCCGGGACGGGGAGGGTGGCCGACGCGAAGCGGCGGACGGGTGGGGGCGGCCGAGCGATCTGGCCGCTGCGCCCGGCAATGCGGGGCCGCCCCCACCCGGCGCTTCGCGCCCCCCTCCCCGGGACGGGGAGGGAGAGGCGGCGGCGCTCGATCCGAGCCTGATCGACGCCTGGATCTTCGACCTGGACGACACCCTGTATCCGCGCGAGCAGGGGGTGATGAAGCTGGTGGAAGCGCGCATCAACGCCTTCATGATCGAGGCCGTCGGTTTGCCGGAAGAGCAGGCGGCCGTGCTGCGTCGTCAGTTCCTGGACGAGCACGGCACGACGCTGGCGGGTCTGATGGCCAACTATGCGGTCGATCCCGAGCGCTTCCTTCGCGAGGTCCACGACGTGCCGCTGGATTCGCTGGAGCCTAATCCGGACCTGATGGACGCGTTGACGGCGCTGCCCGGTCGCAAGCTGGTGCTGACCAACGGCGCGCGCTTCCATGCCGCGCGGGTGCTCGACAAGCTAGGCATGGGCGATGTGTTCGAGGCCGTCTGGTGCATCGAGGACATGGAACTGACGCCCAAGCCGGCGCCCGCCACCTTCCGCAAATTCCTCGACCGGTTCGCGATAGACCCGGCCCGCGCCGTCTTCTTCGAGGACACGCCGCGCAATCTGGAGCCGGCCAAGGCCCTAGGCATGACCACCGTCCTGATCGGCGACGGGCGCGGTAAGCCGATCGGACGGGAGACGACGCCTTCGATCGACCATTGGTCGCCCGACCTTCTGGAATTTCTTCAATCTCTCTCGCTGGAGACGGCCGCATGACCGACCTCGCTCGCCTGGAATCGACGATCGAAGCCGCCTGGGAGCAGCGCACCGAGCTGTCGGCCTCGACCCACGGCGACGTCCGCAAGGCGGTCGAACAGGCGCTGGCCCTGCTGGACTCGGGCCAGGCCCGCGTCGCGTCGCGCGGCGAAGACGGCGTCTGGACCACGCACCAGTGGCTGAAGAAGGCGGTGCTGCTGTCCTTCCGCCTGAACGACAACCAGATCATGCGCACGGGCGATCGCGGCCCGACCTCGCACGCGCCGGGCGTCGGCCCCTATTGGGACAAGGTGCCCAACAAGTTCGGCGACTGGGCCGCGGCCGACTATCAGGCCGCCGGCTTCCGCTCGGTGCCCGGCGCCATCGTCCGGCAGGGGGCTTACATCGCCAGGAATGTCGTCCTGATGCCGTCCTTCGTGAACATCGGCGCCTATGTGGACGAGGGCTCTATGGTCGATGCCTGGGCCACGGTCGGCAGCTGCGCCCAGATCGGCAGGAACGTGCACCTGTCGGGCGGCGCCGGCATCGGCGGCGTGCTGGAGCCCCTTCAGGCCAACCCCACCATCATCGAGGACGGCTGCTTCATCGGCGCCCGCGCCGAGGTGGCCGAGGGCGTCATCGTCCGCGAGGGCGCGGTGCTGGCCATGGGCGTCTATCTGTCCGGCTCGACCAAGATCGTCGACCGCGCCACGGGCGAGGTGTTCCGGGGCGAAGTGCCGGCCTACAGCGTCGTGGTGCCCGGCAGCCTGCCCGACCCGAACGGCGGCCCGTCGCTGTATTGCGCGGTCATCGTCAAACGCGTCGACGCCCAAACCCGCGCCAAGACCGGCGTGAACGAACTGCTGCGCGACTGACCCTTTTTCTTTCTCCCGGGGGAGAAGGGCCGGTCAGGTCGGCCAGGTCTCCGGCGAGGCGCCCAACACCTCGCCGGCCAGATAAAGCGAGCCGCAGATCAGCACTCGCCCGGTGCCGAGCCTCAGCGCCAGATCCAGCGCCGTGCGCGCGTCGGCGCAGGGCTGGGCCGCCAGTCCGTGGGCGCGGGCAACGGCGGCCAGGGCCGAGGGCTCCGCGCAGCCGCCGTCGAACGGCACGGTGAACACCGCGGCCTCCGACGCCGCCAGCGCCTCGAAGAAGCCGCCCGCGTCCTTGTTGCCCAACATGCCGACGATCAGGGCCAGGGGGCGCGGCGCCCGCGCCTGACGCTGGGCCAGGAAATCGGCCACGGCCGCCGCCGCATGGGGATTGTGCCCCCCGTCCAGCCACAGCTCCGCCCCCGCCGAACGCGCCGTCGCGGCATAGGGCCCAACCGTCAGCCGCTGCAGACGCGCGGGCCAGCGCACCTTGCCCAGACCCTCGGCGATAGCCTCCTCCGGCAGGTCCAGCTCCAGCGCCGCCGCGACGGCCAGGCCCGCGTTGTCGAACTGATGCGGACCCATCAGAGCCGGCGCGGGCAGGTCCAGAAAACGCTCGGAATCCTGGAAGGCCAGGCCGCCGCGCTCGCTCCAGGCGTCGAAGTCCGTGCCCATGACGGTCAGAGGACAGTGCGCCCGCATCGCCGCCCGCTCGATGACCCCCAGCGCGGCCTCGCTCTGGCGGCCGATCAGGCCGCGCGCGCCCGCCTTGAGGATGCCGGCCTTCTCGGCGGCGACCAGCTCGATGGTGTTCCCCAGGAACTCGGCGTGATCCAGATCGACCGGGGCGATCAGGCTCAGCAGCGGCCGCTCGATCACATTGGTGGCGTCCAGCGTCCCGCCCAGGCCCACCTCTACGATGGCCAGGTCGGCGGGCGCCTCGGCCATGGCGACGAAGGCGGCGGCCGTGGTGCTCTCGAACACCGTCGCCTCGACACCCTGGACCGCCTCGATCCGGTCCAGCACGGCGTTCAGCGTCTCGTCGTCGATCAGCGTCCCGGCCAGCCGGATGCGTTCATTGAACCGCACCAGGTGCGGCGAGGTGTAGGCGTGGACCCGCAAGCCCGCCGCCTCGGCCATGGCGCGCAGGAAGGCGACCGTCGATCCCTTGCCGTTGGTCCCGGCCACATGGACCACCGGCGGCAACCGGTCCTGCGGATCGCCCAGCGCCGCGCACAGCGCCCGCATCCGGTCCAGCGACAGGTCGATCTTCTGAGGGTGGCGGGCCCTCAGGCGCTGTGAGATCGTATCCATCATCCTTCTCCTCTCGGGGGAGAAGGTGGCCGGCGGAGCCGGTCGGATGAGGGGGGCGTCGGCCGCACGAGGGCCGCATGATCCCGGATCGCACCGATCAGATCGTTGGGATTGGTCAGAAACGCCTCGTTCGAGGACCGCAGCACGGTAAAGCCTGCTTCAGCCAGTCGCTGATCGCGCAGACTGTCCTGCGCCTCCTTCAGCCGATGGACGCCACCGTCTAGTTCAACAACCAGTTTCAGATCAGCGCAGAGGAAGTCCGCCACCATCCCCGCAACAGGGGCCTGACGTCGGAACTTGAGGCCATCAACGCCCCGGCCCCGCGTCATCTCCCAAAAGCGTGTCTCGGCCAGCGTCATGGTCTGACGCAGCGAACGAGCGCGGGTCGTCCGGTCGGCGGTCTGCCACATCAGGCGTCCCCTCATCCGTCATGCTTCGCATGCCACCTTCTCCCCCGGGGGGAGAAGGAAGTCACCCCCGATCCCGGCGCTTCCCTCATTCCGGAGGAAGGACGAAGATGGTTGATGGCTTTACGCGCGCAGACCAACCGCACCATCGCCCGCTGGGTGCTGGCGGGCCTGTATCTGGTGGCGGGCGTCCTGCACCTGCTGGTCCCTGCGCCCTTCCTGACCATCACGCCGGACTGGGTGCCGTTTCCGGGCGAGGTCATTCGCCTGACCGGTTTGGCCGAGATCGCGGGGGCGATCGGGCTAATGGTCCCGCGTTTCAGGCAGGCCGCCGGCTGGGGCTTGGCCGCCTACGCCGTCTGCGTCTTCCCGGCCAACATCAAGCACGCGATCGACAGCCTGAGCCAGGCGCATCCGATGCTGGGCTGGAGCTATCACGCGCCCCGGCTGTTGCTGCAGCCGGTCATCATCTGGTGGGCGCTGTGGGCGTCGGCCGTGACCGACTGGCCGTTCAGGCGGCGCGGCTGGCGTTCCGGGCGTCCATGAGGATGGACAGGATGTTGGACAGCACGCTCGGCAGCTCTGGACGGGTCACGACGCGGTCGACCATGCCCTTTTCCTGCAGATATTCGGCGCGCTGGAAGCCCGGCGGCAGTTTCTCTCGGATCGTCGCCTCGATGACGCGCGGACCGGCGAACCCGATCAGGGCGCCCGGCTCGGCCAGATGGACGTCGCCCAACATGGCGTAGCTGGCGGTCACGCCTCCGGTCGTGGGGTCGGTCAGGACGACGACATAGGGCAGACGCGCCGCCTTCAGCTCCTGGATCGCCAGGGTGGTGCGGGCCATCTGCATGAGGGACAGCGCCCCCTCCTGCATCCGCGCCCCGCCGGCGGCGGTGAAACAAACCAGCGGAACCTCGCGGCGCACGGCCTCGCGCGCGGCGGCGACGAAGGCCTCGCCCGCCGCCATGCCCAGCGAACCGCCCATGAAGCTGAAGTCCTGGACGATGACGACGGCGGGCGTGCCGTCGATGTCGCCGGCGCCGATGGCCATGGTGTCCTTGCGACCGGCCGCCTTGCGCGCGGCCTGGAGGCGGTCGCGGTAGGGCTTGCCATCCGAGAACTTCAGGGGGTCTTCCGGCACGTCGGGCGCGGCGACCGGCTCGAACTGACCCTCGTCGAAGATGTAGCGCAGGCGCTGGTCGGCGTTGATGCGCATGTGCCGACCGCTGGGGGTGACCCACAGCGAGGTCTCCAGATCGGCGCGGTACAGCATCTCGCCCGAGTCAGGATCCTTGACCCACAGATTGTCCGGCGTGTCCCGGCGGCTGACGATCTTGCGCACGCCGGGGGCGAAGCGGCTCAGCCAGCCGCCGCCGCGTTCATTGCCTTGCTTGCGATCCGCCATCGTCCGTCTCCGTCAGCGAGCCGAGCGAACCGCGTCGCCCAGCGCCTTGACCGTTTCCAGAACGCGCGACACCGGGTCGCCGTTCGTTTCCAGCGCCGCCGCCACCTGGTCGACCAGCACCGAGCCGGCGACCACGGCGTCCGCGACGCGCGCGATCTGCGCCGCCCGCTCGGGCGTCTTGACCCCGAACCCGACCGCGACCGGCAGGTTCGAGGCGGCGCGCACGCGCTCGACGGCGGGCGCGACATCGCCGGCGACCGCCTCCTTGACCCCGGTCACCCCGGCGACCGAGACGTAATAGACGAAGCCCGAGGTGCGCCGGGCGATGACCTTCAGCCGCGCGTCATCGGACGTGGGCGTGGCCAGCCGGATCAGCGACACCTGCGCCGCGTCCAGCGCGTCGGTCAGGGGATCGGCCTCTTCCGGCGGGCAGTCGACGATGATGACGCCATCCACGCCCGCCGTCGCCGCGTCCCGCGCGAAGGCCTCATAGCCGTGGGTTTCGATCGGGTTCAGATAGCCCATCAGGATCAGGGGGGTGTCGGCGTCCGACTGGCGGAACTCAGCCGCCAGCGCCAGCGTGCCCTTCAGCGTCAGACCGGCCTGCAGCCCGCGCAGCGCCGCGCGCTGGATCGGCGGGCCTTCAGCCATCGGATCGCTGAACGGAAAGCCCAGCTCGATGATGTCGGCCCCGGCAGCGGGCAGGCCCTTCAGAATCTCCAGCGCCTGGTCCCGCGTGGGATCGCCGGCCATGACATAGGCCACGAAGGCGGCGCGGCCCTCGGCCTTCAGCGCGGCGAAGCGCGCGTCGATACGGGCGGTGGTCACAGCTGCACCCCAAACATGCGCGCCACCTGCGGGATGTCCTTGTCGCCGCGGCCGCACATGTTCAGCACCACGTCGCCGCCCTTGCCGACTTCCTCGGCGATCTCGCCGACGCGGGCCAAGGCGTGGCTGGGCTCCAGAGCGGGGATGATCCCTTCCAGTTGCGAGCACAGCTTGAAGGCCTCCAGCGCTTCGGCGTCGGTGGCGGCGCGGTATTCGGCGCGGCCGATGTCCTTCAGCCAGGCGTGTTCCGGGCCGATGCCGGGATAGTCCAGGCCGGCGGAGATGGAATGACCCTCCAGGATCTGGCCGTCGTCATCCTGCAGCAGATAGGTGCGGTTGCCGTGCAGCACGCCGGGGCGGCCGCCCTGCAGCGACGCGGCGTGGTCCGGGCCGTCCAGCCCGCGCCCGGCCGCCTCGACCCCGATCAGGCGCACGCCGGCGTCGTCGATGAAGGGATGGAACAGGCCGATGGCGTTCGACCCGCCGCCGATGGCCGCCACGCAGGCGTCCGGCAGCTTGCTCTTGCGCGCCAGCATGGAGGCGCGGGCTTCGCGGCCGATCACGCTCTGAAAGTCGCGGACCATCGCCGGATAGGGGTGCGGACCGGCGGCGGTGCCGATCAGATAGTAGGTGTCCGCGACATTGGTGACCCAGTCGCGCATCGCCTCGTTCATGGCGTCCTTCAGCGTCGCCCGGCCCGAAGTCACCGGCACCACCTCGGCGCCCAGCAGCTTCATGCGGAAGACGTTGGGCGACTGCCGCTCCACGTCCGTCGCGCCCATGTAGATGACGCAGGGCAGGCCGAAGCGGGCGCAGACGGTGGCGGTGGCCACGCCGTGCTGGCCGGCGCCGGTCTCGGCGATGATGCGGGTCTTGCCCATCCGCATGGCCAGAAGAATCTGGCCCATGCAGTTGTTCACCTTGTGCGCGCCGGTGTGGTTCAGCTCGTCGCGCTTGAACCAGATATCCGCCGCGCCGTAGTGGGCGCTCAGGCGCTCGGCCAGATACATCGGGCTGGGCCGCCCGACATAGTCGGTCAGGAAGCCGTCCAGCTCGGCCTGGAAACTGGGGTCCGCCTTGGCCGCCTCGTACGCTTCGTTCAGTTCCAGCACGAGCGGCATCAGCGTCTCGGCGACGAAGCGGCCGCCGTACTGGCCGAAACGGCCCTCGGCGTCGGGATAGGCGTAGGCGTTCGGAAGGGCGGTCACGGATCAGGCTCTCGCGGAAGCCACGGCCTCGAGGAAGGCCGCGATCAGGGCGGCGTCCTTAACACCCGAGGCGCTTTCCACGCCAGAGGAGACATCGACCAGGGGCGCGCCCGAGATGCGGATCGCCTGGCCCACATTGTCCGGCGACAGCCCGCCCGCCAGGAACCACGGCCGCCGCCACGCCCGGTCGGCCAGCAGGGTCCAGTCGAAGCTGAGCCCGAAGCCGCCGGTGCGGGTGGCGCCCTCCGGCGGCTTGGCGTCGAACATCAGGTGATCGGCGAACGGCTCCCAGGCGTCGGCGGCGTCCAGATCGGCGGCCGTGCGGATCGGCAGGGCTTTGATGATCCCGGCGCCGGTGCGCGCCCGTACGGCCTCGGCGCGCGCCGCATCCTCATGCCCATGCAGCTGGATCAGGTCGGGCGCGAAGCCGGCCATGATCGCGTCCAGCAGGGCGTCGTCGGCGTCCACCGTCACCGCCACGATCCCGGCCCGTCCGCGCGCGGCGGCGAAGACTTCGGCGGCGGCGACAGGGTCGACGTGGCGCGGGCTTTTCGGGAAGACCACGGCCCCGACGTAGGCAGCCCCGCCGTCGACGGCGGCGATGACGTCGGCGGGCGTGGTTAGACCGCAGATCTTGGCCTTGGTCATGGCCGCATCACCGGCACGCCGACAGCCTCGGCCGCGCGGACGAGATTGGTGTCGAAGGTCGCCAGTTGCGCTCCGATGCGCTGGGCGATGGCCAGATGCAGGGCGTCGGGCGCTCTCAAAAGCCCGTTTTCTATGATCAATCGTCGCGCTTCGGGGTGATCGTCGGCGTGGACATGGATGGCTGCCCCCGCTGCGGCGATCATCTCATTCAGCGTCGCCTCGACGATTTCAATCTGACCGACATCGAGCTCGCCGCGACGCGCCTTTACGCGAATTGCGCCGGCGAACTCGGCGGCCGCCCAGTCGCTGACCCGCCAGGCGCAGGCTTCCGCCAGTAGCGCCAGTGCACGCGGAGAACCCTTCTCACGCGTGAAGGCGGCTATCAGGACGCTGGTGTCGAGGCAGACGATCAATAGCGATAGTCGTCGCGCATGGCCTTGACCGTGTCGGTCTGGCCCGACGTCGGCGTGCGCCCTGCCTCCTGTAGCTTCCGCAGGCGTTCAACGTCCCATTTAAACGGCTTTGGCTCGGCCTGCTCGATAGGCACGACACGCGCGACCGCACGACCGCGCCGTGTGATTGTGACCGGCTCGCCAGCCAGCATACGATCGATCAGCTTGGGCAGCTGGTTCTTGGCCTCGGCGATGGAGTAGTCGCTCATTTCTTCAGGATAGCCATCTGGATGGCTATCTGCAATCAGGCGGCGAAGATCGCATCGACATCTTCCGGCGTGAGACGTCGCCATGCGCCCGGCGGCAGGTCGTCCGGGATGGTCAGGGCGCCGAAGCGTTCGCGGTGCAGGGCCTCGACGTGGTTGCCGACGGCGGCGAACATGCGCCGGACCATGTGGTAGCGGCCTTCGGTCACCGTCAGCCGCGCGTCGGTGGGCGACAGCACCTCCATCACGGCGGGCTTCAGCGGCTTGTCGTCGTTCTCCAGCAGCATCTCGCCCGAGGCGAACAGGGCCGCTTCGGTCCCCGCCAGCGGCCGGGCCAGGGTGGCGCGGTATACCTTGGGCACGTGCTTCTTGGGCGAAATGGCCCGGTGCAGCAGGTCGCCGTCGTCGGTCATCAGCAACAGGCCGGACGTCTCCTTGTCCAGCCGCCCGATGGTCGAGATCGCCGGGTCGCGCCGCCGCCAGCGGTCGGGCAGGACGTCATAGACCAGCGCCCCGTCCTCCTTGTGCGAACAGGTCATGCCCAAGGGCTTGTTCAGCAGGATGACCAGCCCTGGCGGCGGGTCGACCGGTTCGCCATCAACCGTCATCCGGGCCGGCAGGTCAGGCGTGACGGCGATGCGCCGGCTGGCGTCGGTCAGGTCCTGACCGTCGAGCGTGATGGCGCCCAGCCGCGCCAGCTGCGCGATCTGGGCCCGGCTGCCGTAGCCCAGCGAGCCGAGCAGCTTGTCGAGGCGGGCGGTCTTGCTCATCGGACGCGCCTCACTTGATCGCCTCGAACAGCTTGTAACCCGCCGCATCGATCGGCTTCACCTGCCGAAAGGCGGCGGCCAGCTCGGCCTCATAGGGCAGGTGGCGGTTGGCCACCATCCACAGCGAGCCCCCGCGTCGCAGCAGGCCCGCCGCCTTCTGGATAAAGGCCGCGCCCAGCCGCCGGTCCTCAGCGCCGGCCGAATGGAAGGGCGGATTCATGATGACGAACTGCAGGTCGCCGGCCTCCGTCAGGTCGCGCACGTCGGCCCATTCGACGCTTGCGCGCGGGTCCGTCAGGTTCAATCGCGCGGCCTCGACCGCGCGCCTGTCGCTCTCGATGACCCGGATCGCCGTGACCTTGGGCGAGCGCAGCGCCGCCTGCGCCAGCAGCCCCAGCCCGCCGCCCAGATCCGCGCCCGCTCCTGTCAGCGGCGGCAAGTTCTGGATCAGCAGCGCCGAGCCAGGATCGACCCGGTCCCAGGCGAAGACGCCTGGCTGGGTCCAGACGCCGCCCTCCTGACGCAAGGCCCCGGCGGCGACAGCCTCGTCCAGCCCGGTCAGGTTTTCGCCCTTGATGACGACGCAGCGGCGATGGTGCGCCTTGGCGTCCTCGGCGACCGAGGCGCCGAACGCCTCCAGCTCCTTCTTCAGCCGCGACCCGCCCTTGTCCTTCAGGGCCATGGCGGTCAGCCGGCCGCCGGGCTTCAGCGCCCGCAGCGCCAGGGCCAGCGTATAGCGCCGCTCCAGCACGCCGGGCGGCGCATAGACCATGGCGCTGTCGATCGAGCCGAGCTCGAAACTTTCAAGCGCGGTCGCGCCGGGGATCAGGGGCGAGGTCTGAGTGGCGGCGCCCGGCGGGTCGAACACGGCGGGCGGGCGGCCGTAGAGCAGGTCGGTCATCGGCGCGCCATAGCCCGCCGTTCAGTCGGCCGCCAGCACGGCCTCCAGTCCCTCGCGCCAGGACGGATAGGCCGGACGCCAGCCCAGTTCGGCCTTGGCCCGGGCGTTTGAGACGCGTTTGTTGTCCAGATAAAAGCGCCGCATGGCGTCACTGATCGACGGATCGTTCAGATCGACCTGAGGCGGCAGGGGCAGGCCCAGACGGGCCGCCGCATGGCGGATCACCGTTTCGGCCGGCGACGGCGCATCGTCGGTCACATTGTAGATCCCGCCCGGCCGGGGCCGGCGCATCGAAGCCATCAGCAGGCGCGCGGCGTCATCGACGTGGATGCGGTTGAAGACCTGGCCCGGCTGGATCGTCAGGCGCGCCCGGCCGTCGCGCAGCCGGTCCGCGACCGACCGGCCGGGTCCGTATATGGCCGAAAGGCGGAACAGCTGGACGGTCAGGCCCATGCCCCGCCCGATGTCGAGCCAGCCGGTCTCGGCCTTGACCCTTCGCGCGCCCTCGACCGTCGCGGCGTTCAGGGCATCGTCCTCGAACGCCCAGCCGCCGTTGCGGTCGCCGTAGACGGCGGTGGAGGAGACATAGCCGATCCAATCGGGCCAGGCGCCGGCGCGCGACAAGGCAGGGATGACGGCGCGCAGACCGGGGCAGCCCTGGGCGTCCGGCTGGACGGTGATCAGGACCGCGGGCGCATTGCGGGTGGCCGAGGCCATCTGCGCCTCATCGGCCGGATCGATGGCGACGAAGCCTTGCGCCTGCAGCGCGGCGCGGCCCTCGGGCGAGCGGCTGGTCGCGGCCACGTTCATGCCGGCGTCCCGCGCCATCCGCCCCACGGCCTGGCCTAGATAGCCGCCGCCGAAGATCAGCAAGCCGGTCACGCGACGCTCAAGGTCTCCGAGGACCGCGCCGCCTCGGCGTCGAGGGCCTCCGCCCGCCGGGCGTTCCAGGCGGATACGCAGGGCACCTTCGAAAGGTCGGCCCGGTCGGCATAGCGGCGCGCCACTTCGGTCACGTCCTGCATCAGGCCCTCGGCCAGGGTGATCGGCTTCAACCCCAGCTTCAGGAACTGGTCGTTGGCGACCACCAGCTCGTTCTCGTCCGCCTCATGGCGCGGATTGGCGACATGTTCGACGCGCGCGCCGGTCATGTCGGCGACCAGCCGGGCCAGGTCGCGGACCCGGCGGCTCTCGGTCATCTGGTTCAGGATCTTGACCCGCTCGCCCCGCCCCGGCGGGTTCTTCAGCGCCAGCTCGATGCAGCGCACCGTGTCCTGGATGTGGATGAAGGCCCGCGTCTGCCCGCCCGGCCCGTGCACCGTCAGCGGATAACCGACCGCCGCCTGCATCAGGAACCGGTTCAGCACCGTGCCGTAGTCGCCGTCATAGTCAAAGCGGTTGATCAGTCGCTCGTCCTTCCGGGTCTCCTCGGTCTGGGCGCCCCAGACGATGCCCTGGTGCAGGTCGGTGATCCGCAGCCCGTCGTTCTTGGCGTAGAACTGGAACAGCAGCGCATCCTGCGTCTTGGTCATGTGATAGATCGACCCCGGATTGGCGGGGAACAGGATCTCCTGCTCGGCCGGGCCGTGATCGGTCTGGACCGTGACGGTCAGATAGCCCTCTGGGATCCGCAGGCCGGCGGTGCCGTAGCCGTAAACCCCCATGGTGCCCAGATGCGCCAGATGGATGTCCTGGCCGCTCTCGACGATGGCCGCCAGCACATGGCTGGTGGCGTTGATGTTGTTGTCCACGGTGTAGAGCTTGTGCCGCGCCGACTTCATCGAATAGGGCGCGGCGCGCTGCTCGGCGAAATGGATGATCGACGTCGGCCGGTAGGCCTCCAGCAGCGCCAGCAGGCCGTCGAAATCCTTGCCGACGGTCAGCGGGGTGAAGCCGATCTCGCGGCCTGAGACCTCTTTCCAGGCGGCGATGCGGTCCTGGATGCTCTGAATCGGCGTCAGCGACTGGACCTGCAGCTCGTCGTCAATCTCGCGCCGGCTCAGGTTGTCGACGATGCGGACGTCCCAGCCACGGGCCGACAGATGCAGGGCCGTCGGCCAGCCGCAGAAACCATCCCCTCCCAGGATCAGCGCGCGCATGCTTCCTCCGCTTGCGTCTATCGTTGACGCCTGAGTAGCGGATGGCGACGCGCGGGCAAAGCGGGGCGGTGTCGCATCTCCCTCCCCTGCATGGGGAGGGACGGCGCAGCGCAGCGAAGCCCGGGTGGGGACGTTCAGAAACGCCGCGTGGATGCCCTTTCGGGCCCCACCCCGCCGCCTTCGGCGTCTTCCCTCCCCATGAAGGGGAGGGAAGTTACAGCAGATCCTCGATCGCCGCCCGCGCCGCCGCGCCCAGCTTGGCGTGCTTCAGCGCATAGGCGACATTGGCGCGCAGCAGGCCGACCGCGTCGCCGCAGTCATAGGTCGCGCCCTCATATTCCAGGGCGTGGAAGTCCCGCACCTTCATCAGCCGGGCCATGGCGTCGGTCAGCTGAATCTCGCCGCCCGCGCCGGTCGCCTGATCGGCCAAGAGGGGGAAGATATCGGGCGTCAGGATGTAGCGGCCCGAGATGAAGAGGTTCGACGGCTCGGTGCCCAGCGGCGGCTTCTCGACCATGCCGGTCATGCGGTTCAGCCGACCCTCGCGGCCGTCCAGCGCGACGATGCCGTATTTGTGGGTCTCGCCCTCGGGCGCCGGTTCGACCACGACGATGTTGCCGCCGGTCTTCTCGTGGGCGTCGATGGCCTGTTTCAGGGCCGGGGTGTCGGCCATCATCAGCATGTCGGCCAGGATCACCGCGAACGGCTCGTCGCCGATTAGGTCGCGGGCGCAATAGACCGCGTGGCCCAGGCCCAGCGGCGCCATCTGGCGCACGAAGCTCATCTCGCCGGGCTTGGGCAGGTCGGCGACGACCAGCTCCAGGATCTCGTCCTTGCCCTTGGCCTTGAGGATGGCCTCCATCTCATAGGCGTGGTCGAAATAGTCCTCGACCGATGTCTGGCCGCGCCCGACCACGAAGATGAAGTGCTCGATCCCGGCGGCGCGCGCCTCTTCCACGATGTGCGACAGGATCGGCCGGTCGAACACGTTCAGCATGTTCTTGGGCGTTGTCTTGGCGGCCGGCAGCACGCGCGTCCCCAGACCCGCGACGGGCAGAACGGCTTTGCGGACGCGGCGAGACGTGTCGGTCATGAAGGCTCCGATCAGGAAGGCGGCGGACCCTAGCGGAGGTCCGTGGCGACCGGAAGCGCCCCAACGGTGAAGGTTGTTCCGTCGGCTATTCGACGGTCACCGACTTCGCCAGGTTCCTCGGCTGGTCCACGTCCGCGCCCTTCACCACGGCGACGTGGTAGGCCAGCAGCTGGATCGGGGCGGACATGACCAGGGCCGAGACCAGCGGGTCCGAGGCCGGGGCGGTGACCACCACCTTGGCGCCGGCGGGGGCGTGGCGGGCGCCTTCGGGGTCGGTGATGAAGACCACCTGACCGCCGCGCGCCATCACCTCGCTCATGTTCGAGGCCGACTTTTCGAACCAGCTGTCGTAGGGCGCCAGGATGATGATGGGCGTCGCCTCGTCGACCAGGGCGATCGGGCCGTGCTTTAGCTCGCCGGCGGCGTAGCCCTCGGCGTGGATGTAGCTGATCTCCTTGAGCTTCAGCGCGCCTTCCAGGGCCAGAGCCGACATGGGGCCGCGGCCCAGGTAGAGGACGTCCTTGGCCTTGGCGATCTCGGTGGCGATCTCCTTGATGGCTCCTTCCAGATTGATCGCCTCGGCGATCAGCCGAGGCGCGCCCAGCAGCACCTTGACCAGCCGTTCCTCCTCGACCGCGTCGATGCGGTCTCGGGCACGGGCCGCCGCGATGGCGATGGCGATCAGGACGCAGACCTGGGCGGTGAAGGCCTTGGTCGAGGCAACGCCGATTTCCGGCCCGCAGTGGATCGGCCAGACCACGTCGGCCTCGCGGGCGATGGTGCTCTCGGTCGCATTGACGATGGCGGCGGTCTTCATTCCCGCCTGGGCGCAGTGGCGGAAGGCGGCCAGGGTGTCGGCCGTCTCGCCCGACTGGCTCATGGCGATGGCCAGGGCGCCGGGCCGTAAGGAAGGCTGGCGATAGCGGAACTCGGACGCGATCTCGACGTCCACCGGCAGGTCGGCCAGCTGTTCGATCAGATAGCGGCCGATCATGCCGGCGATCCACGAGGTGCCGCAGGCCACGATCTGGATCCGTTCCAGCCCGGCCCAGTCCACATCGCCCGGCACCGCCGTCGTCCCGGCCAGGGTGTCCACATAGGCGGCGATGGTGTGCTGGCACCCCTCCGGCTGGTCGTGGATCTCCTTTTCCATGAAGTGCCGGTAGTTGCCTTTCTCCATCAGCACGGCCGAGGCGGGGACGGTCTTGACCGGCCGGGCGACCTCGCGGCCCTCGCCGTCGAAGATGCGCGCGCCCGCATGGGTCGCCAGGACGTAGTCGCCGTCCTCCAGATAGGTGATCTTGTTGGTGAACGGCCCCAGCGCCAGGCCGTCCGAGCCAATGAACATCTCGCCGTCGCCGTGGCCGATGGCCAGGGGCGGGCCGTTGCGGGCGGCCAGGATCACATCCTCCTGCCCCGTCACCAGCACGCACAGGGCGAAGGCGCCCGAAAGCCGGTCCAGCGTCGCCTTGAACGCCTCCAGCGGCTCCAGCCCCGTGGCCAGTTCGGCGTCCAGAAGGTGGGCGACGACTTCCGTGTCGGTATCGGACGAAAAGACGCGGCCGGCGGCCTGCAACTCGGCCTTCAACTCGGCGAAATTCTCGATGATGCCGTTGTGAACCACCGCCACGCGCCCGGCGATGTGCGGGTGGGCGTTGCGCTCGGTCGGCCCGCCGTGGGTAGCCCAGCGGGTGTGGCCGATGCCGGTCGTGCCGCTCAGCGGCTCGGCCGCCAGCACTTTCTCCAGCTCTTTCAGCTTGCCCGGCGCGCGGCGGCGTTCCAGCACGCCGTCCACCTGGGCGGCCACGCCGGCGGAGTCATAGCCCCGGTATTCCAGCCGCTTCAGGCTCTCGACCAGACGGTCCGCGACGGGCTGGTTTCCCACGATGCCGATGATGCCGCACATGGCCGCCTGCCTCTCGTCCTGATCGAAGATCGCCGCCGCGCTTTGCGCCGACGCGGCGATGGGGCTAATCAGCCCACCGCGCCTCTAGGGGATGTTAAACCACGGGGCAGCTAAAAAGGGGTTTCGGAAGGTTTCCACCCCGTCACGAGGACAACGCCCTTGGCCAACGCCCCCACAAAGCGCCGCTATTTCGGCACCGACGGCATCCGGGGCAAGGCCAACACCCATCCGATGACGGCCGAGGTCGCCCTGCGGGTCGGCCTGGCGGCGGGCAAGCTGTTCATGTCGGGCGACGACCGTCGCCACATGGTGGTGATCGGCAAGGACACCCGCCTTTCGGGCTATATGATCGAGCCGGCGCTGGTGGCGGGCTTCTCGTCCGTCGGCATGGACGTGCGCACCTTCGGCCCCGTGCCGACGCCGGGCGTGGCGATGATGACCCGTTCGATGCGCGCCGATCTGGGCGTGATGATCTCGGCCTCGCACAACGACTACGCCGACAACGGCATCAAGCTGTTCGGCCCGGACGGCTACAAGCTGTCGGACGAGATCGAACTGAAGATCGAGGCGATGATGGACGACGCCCTGGGGCAGGGGCTGGCGGCGTCGGACAAGCTGGGCCGGGTCAAGCGCATCGACGACGCCCAGGCCCGCTACATCGAGATCGCCAAGGCCGCCTTCCCCAAACGCCTCAGCCTCAAGGGCCTGCGCATCGCCATCGATTGCGCCAACGGCGCCGGCTACAAGGTCGCGCCGACCACGCTCTATGAGCTGGGCGCCGAGGTCTTCCCCGTCGGGGTCGAGCCGGACGGCCTGAACATCAACGCCAAGTGCGGCTCCACCCACCCCGACACCCTGGTCGAGGCGGTGAAGCGCTACCGCGCCGATATCGGCATCGCGCTGGACGGCGACGCGGACCGCGTCATCATCTGCGACGAGAAGGGCCGCATCGTCGACGGCGACCAGATCATGGCCCTGGTCAGTCTGGACTGGGCCAAGCGCGGGCGGCTGAACGGCGGCGGTCTGGTCGCCACCGTCATGTCCAACCTGGGGCTGGAGCGGCTGATGACCTCGCAGGGCCTGACGCTGGAGCGGACGCAGGTCGGCGATCGCTATGTCATGGAGCGGATGCGCGAGGGCGGCTTCAACATCGGAGGCGAACAGTCCGGCCACATCATCCTGCACGACCACGCCACCACCGGCGACGGCCTGATGAGCGCCCTGCAGGTGCTGGCCGTGCTGGTCGACAGCGGCCGGTCGATGAGCGAGCTGGCGCGTCAGTTCGATCCGGTGCCGCAGCTCTTGGAAAACGTCCGCTTCTCGGGCGGCGCGCCGCTGGACGACGCCGGGGTCAAGGCCGCCATCGCCGAGGGCGAGGGCCGGCTGAACGGCTCGGGCCGCCTGCTGGTGCGTCCGTCCGGCACCGAAAAGCTGATCCGCGTCATGGCCGAGGGCGACGATGCGGGTATGGTGCGCTCGGTCGTGTCCGACGTGGTCGCCGCCGTGCGCGCGGCCGGCTGAGACCATGACCCTGCTGCGGATCGGCCTGCTGGCCCTGCTGCTGGCCCTCTTCGGACATACCGCGCAGGCCGCTCCGCAGAAGACCGAGCGCATCGAGGCCGAACTGGTCCCGATGAGCGCCTGGGCCGCCCCCGGCTCCACCGCCATCGTCGCCGTGCGCCAGAAGATCGCGCCCGGCTGGCACACCTACTGGCGCAATCCGGGCGACAGCGGCGGCCCGACCAGTCTGAGCTGGACCCTGCCGAGCGGCGTCACCGCCGGCGACATCCTGTGGCCGACACCCGGCCGTCAGCGGCTGATGAGCCTGGTCAACTACGGCTACGAGGGCGAGGTCTTCCTGCCCGTCCCGATCCAGATCCCCGCAACGGCGCGTCCCGGCCAGACCCTGCCCCTGACGGTCGAGGCCCTGTTTTTGGTGTGCAGCGACCAGCTGTGTGTGCCCGAGCCCCTGACCCTGACCGCCGAGATGCCTATCCGCGCCGGCGCCGCGCCCCTGAGCCGGCCCTACGGCCTCCGCATCGAACAGACGGTGGAGATCGCGCCCCGCCCCGCCGGGCTGGAGGCGCGCATGACGGCCCAGAACGGCCGCATCCTGCTCAGCGTCTCGGGCGCGGCCCTGACCGCCGCCAAACCGACCCAGGCCTGGTTCTACCCTTTCGACGCCGGCCGTATCGACCACGCCGCCGCCCAGTCCGGCACGGTCGGTCCCGACGGTCTGCGCCTGACCCTGACGCCCGCCGCTCGCCAGCGTGGGGACGGACCTCTGGCCGGGATCGTCGCCACCGATGCCGGCGCCTGGGAGATTTCCGCCACGCCCGGCGCCCCCTTGCCCGGCACGGACGGCCGCGCGCTCCAGCCGCTAGACGGCGCACCGGCGGCGCCCGCCTCGACCGGCCTCGTCGCCCTGGCCCAGGCGGCTCTGTTCGCCTTCCTCGGCGGGCTGATCCTCAATCTGATGCCCTGCGTCTTCCCCATCCTGGCGATGAAGGCGGCGGCGCTGGCCGCCTCGGCGGGGGACAGGGCGGCGGCGCGGCGCGACGGCCTGGCGTTCAGCGCGGGCGCGCTCGTCACCTTCCTGGCGCTGGCGGGCGTGCTAATCGCTCTACGCGCCGCAGGACAGGCGGTCGGCTGGGGCTTCCAGTTGCAGTCCCCGGCGGTGACGGCGGGCCTGTCCCTGCTGCTGCTGGCCTCGGCGCTCAACCTGTCGGGCGTCTTCCACGTCGGGCGCGGGCTTCAGGGCGTCGGCTCCGGCCCGCTGTCGCGCCTGCCCGGCGCCGCCGGCGCGGCCTTCACCGGCGTTCTGGCCGTCGTCGTCGCCTCGCCCTGCACCGCCCCTTTCATGGCCCCGGCCATGGGCGCGGCGCTGGTCATGGCCTGGCCTCTGGCGCTGCTGGTCTTCCTGTTCCTCGGCCTCGGTTTCGTCCTGCCCTATCTGGCGGTCAGCCTGTGGCCCGCCGCCCTGTCGCGCCTGCGCCCCGGTGCATGGATGGAGCGCCTCAAGGGCCTCCTCGCCTTCCCCCTCTATGGCGCGGCCCTGTGGCTGGCCTGGGTCTTCGCGCGGCAAGCGGGTGACGACGCCCTAGCCGCCCTGATGGCGTCGGGCCTGTTGCTGGCCCTGAGTTTGTGGCTGGCCGGCCGGGCCCAGGACGCCCGCGCGCGGGGTCGGCCCTATCTCTGGCACAGCCTCTTCGCCGCCCTGTCGCTGGTGCTGGCGGGCGCCGCCCTGATCCACGGCCTGAGGGCGCCTGGCCCCGCCGAGCCGTCCGCCCAGGCCGTCGAGGGCCGCGCCTGGTCGCCCGAGGCCGTGGCGTCCGCGCAAGCCGAAGGCCGCACCGTCCTGGTCAACTTCACCGCCGACTGGTGCGTCACCTGCAAGATCAACGAAGGCGCGGCCCTGTCCTCGCCCGCCGTTCGCCGGGCGCTGGACGGCTCGAACGCCGTCTATCTGGTCGGAGACTGGACCCGGCGCGACCCGGCCATCGCGGCGGAACTGTCCCGCCACGGCCGCTCGGGCGTGCCGCTCTATCTGGTTTACCGCCCCGGTCAGGCTCGGCCCGAGGTCCTGCCCCAGCTACTGACCGAAGGCGTTGTGTTGGAAGCCCTCAAGTAGCTTCTCTGGCGAAGCCGGAAACCAACCGCCTGGGTCAGGCGAAGGGGTTCATCACAATGAGCACAAAGGTTTCACAGAGGACACAACGAGGTCGAGCCAGGCACAACCCCGTCGTGCTCTTTGTGTCTCTCTTCGTTGTGCTCGTTGTGATGAACCCCTTCTTCTCGGCGACGCCAGAATAGGCGATCAGGCCGCCGGCGCAGGCGGCGAGGTGATCACCTCGTCATTGTCGTTCAGCAGGTAGGACAGGTCGTTCAGCGCGCCGCGACGCGCTTCGGCCGTCGGCGCCGCCTCCACCGCCTGCACCTTCAGCGTCATGTCTTCCGAGATGCCGCGCAGGATGCACTTCAGGTCGCCGTCCGTGCCGCGCTCCTTGAGGATCAGATGCCCCTGCATGTCTCGTTCAGACAGGGCGTGGGCGTCGGTCTTGAAGGCGGCGAAGGTCGGGCCCGTGACGAAGCCGTCGGCGTCCGCCGCGCCCGAAACCATCCAGCCGTCCACGATGGCCTTCAGCGAGCGCGAACGGCTGACGATGTCGGAGAACAGCGGCTCCGAGGCCACCGAGACGGGGGCGCCGGCGACCGCCATCGGCTGGCTGGCGGCCAGGGCGACGCTGGGGTCTGTCAGCAAGAGGGAGGCGACGAGGGCGATGCCACAGGACATGGGCGCGCTTTCAAAATGAATCGGTGATTGCGCCAGCTTGCGCCTGACCCGTAAACGACCCGTTGACCACGAAGGGGACGACCTCAGATGACCGACGCCGCGACCGAAGCCGCCTGGACCGCCCTCAAGGCCGCCGCCGACCCCGTGGCGCGCATCGTCGATCAGTTCGCGGCCGACCCCGAGCGCCTGTCGCGGATGTCGGTCGAGGCCGCCGGTCTTTATCTGGACCTGTCGAAGCAAAGCTGGACCCGCGCCGGCTTCGACGCCGCGCTGGCGCTGGCCCGCGTCCGTCAGGTCGAAGCGCGCCGCGCCCATCTGTTCGGCGGCGCGGCGGTGAACCTGACCGAGGGCCGCGCCGTCCTGCACCCCGCCCTGCGCGCCGCCCCCGGCGCCGACTATCACGCCCTGGGCGAGCCCGTGTCCGCCGAGGTCGATGCCGTGCGCGCCGACATGGCCGCCTATGCCGAAGCCGTCCGCTCGGGCGCCGAGACCGGCGGCACGGGCAAGGCCTTCAAGGCGCTGGTCCACGTCGGCATCGGCGGTTCGGACCTGGGGCCGCGCGTGGTCTGGGACGCCTTGCGTCCGCTCAGCCCCACCGTCGACCTGCGCTTCGTCGCCAACATCGACCCGCGCGACATGGCCGAGGCCCTGACCGGGCTGGACCCCGAGACCACCCTGGTCGTCGTCGTCTCCAAGACGTTCACCACCCAGGAAACCCTGGCCAACGCCGACGCCGCGAAGGCCTGGCTGGCCGCCGCCCTGACGCCCGAGCAGCTGCGCAAGCACTTCATCGGCGTCACCGCCGCGCCGGACAAGGCCGGAGCCTTCGGTTGCGGCCGCACCTTCGCCTTCCGCGACTGGGTCGGCGGTCGCTATTCGCTGTGGTCGGCGGTCAGCCTGTCGTGCGCCATCGGTCTGGGCTGGGACGCCTTCGAGGCCTTCCTGGGCGGCGCCCGCGCCATGGACCAGCATTTCGTCGACGCCCCGCTGGAGAAGAACGCGCCGGTCCTCCTGGCCCTCGCCCAGGTGTTCAACGTCGACGGCCTGGGCCGTCATGCCCGCACCGTCGCGCCCTACGCCCACGCCCTGCGCCGTCTGCCCAGCTTCCTGCAGCAGCTGGAGATGGAATCGAACGGCAAGCGCGTGCACCGCGACGGTTCGCCGGTCAGCCACGGCACCTGCCCCGTCGTCTTCGGCGAGCCCGGCACCAACGGCCAGCACGCCTTCTTCCAGCAGATCCATCAAGGCCCCGAGACGGTCCCGGCCGAGTTCGTCATCGTGGCCAAGACACACGGCAACGAAACGGAATCGCCGCTGTGGGCCAACGCACTGGCCCAAGGCCAGGCCCTGATGCTGGGCAAGACAACAGAAGCTGCCCGCGCCGAGCTTTTGGCCTCGGGCTCGGGCGACGCCGAAGCGGACCGGCTGCAGACGCACAAGACCTTCCCCGGCAACCGCCCCTCGACCGCAATCGTCATGGATCGGCTGACGCCCGCGACCCTGGGCGCTCTGATCGCCCTATATGAGCACAAGACCTTCGTCGAGGGCGTGATCTGGGACGTGAACAGCTTCGATCAGTGGGGCGTAGAACTGGGCAAGGTGCTGGCCAAGGCCATCCTCAAGGACGTCGCCGCCGGCGGCCCCTCGGACGAACTGGACCCGTCCACGGCCGCGCTGATGACACGCCTGCTGGGGTAAGAGGCGCGCCCTCTCGCCACCACAGCCGTCATCCTCGGCTCAAGTCCGAGGATGACGAGGCAGTCGGTATCGACACAGCAAAAGGGCGCCCCTTTCGGAGCGCCCTTCGATCTCAGACTTTCCGCTCCCTACCAGCGGCGGTCGTAGCGATAGTCGCGGCTGTCCCGGCGGTCGTAACGCGTGTCCCGACGATCGTAGCGCGGATCGTAGCCGTAGCGCTGGTCGTACCCGTAGCGCGGGGCGGAACGGTAATCCCGTTGCTGGTACTGGCTGTAATGGCGGCTGTCGTATCGGTCGTTGGCATTGCCGCCCGACGACGCCACCGCGCCCAGCGCGGCCCCGGCGAGCGCGCCGCCTGCGATCGTCGTGCCGTCGCCGTTGCCCAGCAGGGCGCCGGCCAGACCGCCCACCACCGCGCCGATCACGGCGTTCTGGGCGGTATTGCTCTGGCGGTTGTCGCGGTGGTCGTAGTAGCGGCTCTGGGCCGAAGCCGGGGCGGCGCTCAGCAGCGCCAGGGCGCCGACGGCGGCGGTGAGAGCCACAGCGGTGGTCTTCTGGGTCGAGGCGGTCTTCATCTCAGGTCCTCCGGACGATGCGCCGGACGGGGTCCGACTATGCCCAGAGGAATACCGCCGCCCGTTTGAACGTCCCGGCGCCGCCGCATTCACAACGGGTTCATGAAATGAGCCCGCGCGCGCTTGACGCTTACCCGCCCGCCCCCTACTTCCGCCTCCGTTAGCACTCGCGGGTCGCGGCTGCCAAAGCCGGTCCGGGGTGCATCCTTTTCGGACTACTCAGGGAGAACAACCGATGGCGTTTCGTCCGCTCGGCGACCGCGTGCTGGTTAAGCGCGTAGAAGAAGAATCCAAGACCAAGGGCGGGATCATCATCCCCGACACCGCCAAGGAAAAGCCGCAGGAAGGCGAAGTCGTCTCCGTCGGCCCGGGCGCCCGTGACGACAGCGGCAAGGTCAACGCCCTGGAGCTGAAGGCCGGCGACCGCATCCTGTTCGGCAAGTGGTCGGGCACCGAGGTCAAGGTCGACGGCGTCGATCTGATCATCATGAAGGAATCGGACGTCCTGGGCGTCCTGAGCTGAGTGAAAAGTGAGTAGTGCGAGTGAGCCGCGACGGCTCCTGGCGCTACCGACTTCTCCACTCACAATTCACTAGCACTCTTCACTAAGGAGCAGCCGCCAATGGCCGCCAAGATCGTACAGTTCAACACCGACGCGCGCGACAAGATGCTGCGCGGCGTCAACGTCCTCGCCAATGCCGTCAAGGTGACCCTGGGTCCCAAGGGCCGCAACGTCGTGATCCAGAAGTCCTTCGGCGCCCCGCGCTCGACCAAGGACGGCGTCTCGGTCGCCAAAGAGATCGAGCTGGAAGACGCCTTCGAGAACATGGGCGCCCAGATGATCCGCGAAGTCGCGTCCAAGACGAACGACAAGGCGGGTGACGGCACCACCACCGCGACCGTCCTGGCGCAATCGATCGTGCAGGAAGGCCTCAAGGCCGTCGCCGCCGGCATGAACCCGATGGACCTGAAGCGCGGCATCGACAAGGCGGTCACCGCCGTCCTGGCCGACATCAAGGCCTCGGCCAAGAAGGTCGAGAACAACTCCGAGATCGCCCAGGTCGGCACCATCTCGGCCAACGGCGACGCCGAAGTCGGCGAGATGATCGCCAAGGCCATGGAAAAGGTCGGCAACGAAGGCGTCATCACGGTTGAAGAGGCCAAGACCGCCGAGACCGAGCTGGACGTCGTCGAAGGCATGCAGTTCGACCGCGGCTACCTGTCGCCCTACTTCATCACCAACGCCGACAAGATGGAGGCTCAACTCGAAGAGCCCCTGATCCTGCTGCACGAGAAGAAGCTGTCCTCGCTGCAGGCCATGCTGCCGATCCTGGAAGCCGTGGTTCAGTCGGGCCGTCCCCTGATCATCATCGCCGAGGACATCGAAGGCGAAGCCCTGGCCACCCTGGTGGTCAACAAGCTGCGCGGCGGCCTGCGGGTCGCGGCCGTCAAGGCCCCGGGCTTCGGCGACCGCCGCAAGGCCATGCTGGAAGACATCGCCGTCCTGACCGGCGGCCAGGTCATCTCGGAAGACCTGGGCATCAAGCTGGAGAACGTCACGCTCGACATGCTCGGCAAGGCCAAGAAGGTCACCATCACCAAGGACGACACCACCATCGTGGACGGCACCGGTGAGAAGGAAGCGATCGAGGCCCGCATCGGCCAGATCAAGGCCCAGATCGAGACCACGACCTCGGACTACGACAAGGAAAAGCTGCAGGAACGTCTGGCCAAGCTGGCCGGCGGCGTCGCGGTCATCCGCGTCGGCGGCTCGACCGAAGTCGAGGTCAAGGAAAAGAAGGACCGCGTCGACGACGCCCTGAACGCCACGCGCGCCGCGGTTGAAGAAGGCATCGTCCCCGGCGGCGGCATCGCCCTGCTGAAGGCGACCAAGGCGCTGGAAGGCCTGCAAGGCGACAACGCCGACCAGACCGCCGGCATCGCGATCATCCGCCGCGCCATCCAGGCCCCGATCCGTCAGATCGTGGAAAACGCGGGCGTCGAAGGCTCCATCGTCGTGGGCAAGGTGCTGGAAAATAACTCCGCCACCTTCGGCTTCAACGCCCAGACGGAAGAGTACGGCGATCTGGTCGCCATGGGCGTGATCGACCCGGCCAAGGTGGTTCGCACCGCCCTGACTGACGCCGCCTCGGTGGCCTCGATCCTGATCACGACCGAAGCGGCCGTGGCCGATGCGCCGAAGAAGGCCTCGGCCGGCGGCGCCGGCGGCATGCCGGGCGGCGGCATGGGCGGCATGGGCGACATGGACTTCTAAGTCCGACGCTCACGCCATCTGGCTGAACGACAAGAGGGCGGGTCCGGCGACGGGCCCGCCCTTCTTGCGTCCGGGACCCCGCAAGACCGCGTCAGTCCACCTCGCGCAAGAACTCGAAGATGGCGGCGCGCGCCTCGGCCTCGTCCAGCATGGGTGCGTGCCCGACCCCGGGGATTTCCGCATAGGCCATTCCGGGGGCCTTCCTGCGCATCTTCGCCGCGATGTCTGCGCTGAGCAAATCGGAGCGCTCGCCGCGGATCAGCAGGACGGGACGGCCGCGCGCCAGCTTCGAGAAGAAGGGCCACAGGTTGGGGACCAGCGCCTTCTCGCCCGCCGCGCGGATCGGCACGGCGATGTCGGGATCGTAGTCCAGGATCGGCGCGCCTTCGGTCCCCTCGCGGAAGACCCGGCGCGCGAAGGTGTCCCAGTCGGCGTCGGCATAGTGCGGAAAGGCGACGGCGTTGATCTGGCGCGCGTAGGCGGCGGCGGCGGCCCAGGTCGGCGTGTCCACCGGCTGGCCCGAATAGGCGGCGATGCGCGCCAGGCCCTCCCTGGCGACCTCCGGCCCGACGTCGTTGATGATGGCCGCGGCGATGGCCCTCGGCTTCACGGCCGCCAGCCCCATGGTGATCAGGCCGCCCATGGAGGTGCCCAGGAAGACCGCCCGCTCGATGCCGGTCGCCTTCAGCAGCGCCGCCACGTCCTGAACATAGGTCGGCGGCTGATAGGTCATCGGATCGGGCGCCCGGTCCGAGCGCCCGCGCCCGCGCGCATCCACCGCCAGCACCCGCCGTCCCGACTGGGCCAGCAGCGGCGCGATGGCCTCGAAATCCGCGCTGTTGCGCGTCAGGCCGTGAATGGCGACCACGGGCAGTCGGGCCGGACCGGCGGCAGGGGCATAGTCGCGCGCAAACAGGCTGAGCCCATCGTGCGAGGTCCAGCGGCGTTCAACCCAAGGGAGCGTTTGCATGGCTGCAGGATACGGCGGATCGCAAGAATTCTCCACCGTGTAGCGCGGCGGCACGGGGGAGGGAGATCGCTTCAGCGCTGGAGGATCTAGCCGCCCAGCAGCTCCCGCACGAACAGGTCCAGGTCGCCGCCATCGAAGCGGAAGCCGGGGATGCCGGCGCGGCGGGCGGCCTCCATGTCCGTCGGCTGGTCGCCGATCATGAAGGATTTGGCCAGGTCGATCCCATGCTCGTCCGCGGCCCGACGGATCATGCCCGGATTGGGCTTGCGGTCCGGGTGGTCGGGGTGGAGCCACTGCGGGTCCTTGGCCTCGGCGTGGTACGGGCAGGCGTAGACCGCCCCGATCCGCGCGCCCTTGGCCGCCATCCGCCGCACCAGGGCGGTATTGAAGGCGTGCATCTGATCCAGGGTGAACAGCCCGCGCGCCACGCCGGACTGATTGGTGACGATGACCGCCAGATATCCGGCCCGGTTCAACCGCTGCACCGCCTCGGCCGCGCCGGGCATGAGGCGCAGCTCGGCCTCCAGGTGCGGATAGCCGGTGTCCTCGATCAGGACGCCGTCGCGGTCCAGGAAGACGGCCGGCACACCGCTCATTCGGCGCCTCGCAGCAGCACGGTGAAGGCCGTCATCACGTGGTAGAAGCTGGAGGCTGGGACCGTCGTGTCGATCTGGATGCCCGCCGCATCATAGCTGTCGACCCAAAGGCCGGGCACGTCGGTCGCCAGGTGGCTGTCGAAAATCCGATCGACCATGGCGGCGGCTCTGGCCTCGTCACCAACCGTCAGATGGGCGCGCAGGGCCTCGGTCTCGGCCCACAGGCGCCAGCCCGGATCGACCGGGCCGCCGCCCCGCGCCATCTCGCGCACCGGGAATCCCTCCGCGTTCAAGCCGGCCGTCCCTGCGTGGTCGTAGAGGCGCATCGCTCGCGCCTCGGCGTCGATCCAGCCGTTCTTCCTGGCCTCGCTCAGCAGCCACACCCATTCGAACTCGTGCCCCGGCTCGACGATCTCGCCCGCCTGGCCGTCCGCCAATCGCCAGTCCTCGGTGAAGAACTCGCTCAGGGTGCCGGTCGGTTCGTGGAAGAAGGCGGTGTCGAACAGGCCCAGGATTTCCCGGGCGATCTGTTCGAAGCGCGGCTCCGGCGTCGCCGCATGCCAGGCCAGCATGGCCTCCAGCAGGTGCATGTGCGGGTTCTGGCGGCGCGGCAGGCGGGCGGGCGCAGCCTCGGCCCAGCCGCCGTGCGGCGCGGCCATCACTGTCTCGATGGCGTCCAGCGTCTGCAACGCCAGCGGCAGGCAACGGTCGTCGCCCAGCAATCGATGCCCGGCCGCCAGGGCGAACAGGCAAAAGGCCTGGTCATAGAGGTCCGGGGTGTCGTCCAGCACCGCGCCGTTTCCGTCTGTCGACAGCACCCACAGGCCGTCCGGGCGGCGGCAGGTCCGGATCATGTTATCCAGGCCCTTCCGCGCGATGGCGCGGCCAGGCTCGAAGCCCAGATCGGCCGCCTCGGCGAACAGATAGACCTGACGGGCCTGCACCCGCGTGCGGCGGACGCCGCCGGTCACCGGTCTGCCGTCGAACTCCAGCAGTTCGTAGAACCGCCCGTCCGCGTCGGCGCCCCGCTCGGCCCACAGGGGCAGGGCGTGATCGAACAGCCAGGATCGGACCTTGGCGCGGGCGTCGTGCAGAAAGCTCATGGTCTTCGCGACTATGCGATGCGGCCGGGTTTGTGAAGCGGACGGATGACGGCGCGGTCGATCGGGGCTAACGGATCGGCCATGCCTTCCTCGGACACGCCGGCCGACGTCTTCAAGCGCGCCCTCGCGCACGCCGCGCGCGCCCTGGCCGAGCAGGCCGAGCTGGAAGTGGTGTTCGGCCAGGACGGGCCGAAGCTGTCGAACGGCGTCCTGACCCTGCCCAACCCGCCGCGCGACGCCTCACCGGCCGAGGCGGCGACCGTGCGCGGTCAGGCCGACCGGCTGGCCCTGCGTCTGGCCAATCACGACGAGATGCTGCATGGCCGCCTGCGTCCGCTGGACCAGACGGCGGCCGAGGTTTTCGAGGCGGTCGAACAGGCCCGCGTCGAGGCGGTCGGCTCCGAACACCTGGCCGGGGTGCGGTCCAATCTGAACGCCGCCCTGCTGGGCCGGCTCGAGCGCACCGGGGCGCTGCGGGTTGTCGAGGCCGCGCGGGTTCCGCCCGCCGAGGCGGTGTCCCTGCTGGTGCGCGAGCGCCTGACCGGCCAGCGTGCGCCCGACGGCGCCGGCGCCCTGCTCGACCTGGTCCGCACGGAGCTGGAAGCCAAGGCGGGCCGGCAGCTCGATGCGCTGGCCGAGGTCGCCCACGACCAGGCCGCTTTCGCGCGCGCCATGAAGGACGTGCTGCGCGCGCTCGACCTGGATCCCGGCGATGGGCGCGGCGACGAGGCCAATGACGAGGCGGGCGAGGACGAACCCCCGCCCCAGTCGCCCGATCCCAGCGAGGACAGCCAGGACGAGGAGCAGGAAGACGGCGGTCAGGGCGCCCAGTCGATGGACGGCGCACCCGACGACGACACCTCGGGCGAGGAGCGCGAGGGCCAGCCGCAGGGCGCATCGCCGGACGCGACCGACGACATGGGTGATCCCGGCGACGCCACGGACGAGGGCGCCGTCCCCAGTCCGCACCAGACCCTGGACGACGGCCAGGACATCAACGCCTATCGCGTCTTCACCACCGCCCATGACGAGGTGATCGACGCGGCCGACCTGTGCGACCCGATGGAGCTGGATCGGCTGCGGTCCCTGCTGGACGGCCAGTTGGCGGCGCTCTCCAGCGTCGTGTCGCGCCTGGCCAACCGGCTGCAGCGGCGACTGCTGGCCCAGCAGAACCGCTCGTGGATGTTCGATCTGGAGGAAGGCATGCTGGACACGGCGCGCCTGACGCGGGTCATCACCGATCCGACCGCGCCGCTCAGCTTCAAGGCCGAGAGCGAGAGCCCGTTCCGCGACACGGTCGTGACCCTGTTGCTGGACAACTCCGGTTCGATGCGGGGACGGCCGATCATGGTGGCGGCGGTCTGCGCCGACATCCTGGCGCGGACGCTGGAGCGGTGCGGGGTCAAGGTCGAGATCCTGGGCTTCACCACCCGCGCCTGGAAGGGCGGACAGGCGCGCGAGGCGTGGATCGCAGCGGGCAAGCCGGCCAATCCCGGCCGCCTGAACGACCTGCGCCACATCATCTACAAGTCCGCCGACGCGCCCTGGCGCCGGGCCAAGAAGAGCCTCGGCCTGATGATGCGCGAGGGCCTGCTGAAGGAGAACATCGACGGCGAGGCCCTGGTCTGGGCCCACGACCGGCTGATGGCGCGGCCCGAACAGCGGCGCATCCTGATGGTCATTTCCGACGGCTCGCCGGTCGACGATTCCACCCAGTCGGCCAATACGGCGCTGTATCTGGACAAGCATCTGCGGCAGGTGATCGCCGAGATCGAGGACCGTTCGCCGGTCGAGTTGCTGGCCATCGGCATCGGCCACGACGTGACCCGCTGGTATCGCCGCGCCGTCACCCTGATCGACGTGGAGCAATTGGCCGGCGCCATGACCGAGAAGCTGGCCGAACTGTTCGAGGCGGAACCGAAAACCGCCGCCCGACCGGTCCGCCGGAGGCGCGCCGCATGATCCGCAGAACCCTTCTGACGCTGGCCTTGTTCGCCGTCGCCGCCTGCGCGGGCGGGCCGACCGCGCCGGTCAGGGGCGTCGCCGGACCGGACGGCTGGACCGAGGCGCCGGCCGCCAGCCGCTCGGTCAATCTGGGCCTGCCGGGCGGTGCGGTCCTGGCCGATGGCGTGCGGTTCGCGGGCGGTCTGCGGATCGAGCTGGACCCGGCCTCGCCCCTGCACAGCCTGTCGGACATCAAGCTGACCGATGGCGCGGGCGGCTTCGTCGCCGTCACGGACGCAGGCGATCTGGTCACCGGCCGCATGCGCCTCGACGCCCGGGGCCGCCTGACCGGCGCGCACGACTGGCGCTATCAGCGGCTGACCGAACTGGACGGATCGCCCATCGCGGCCAAGGAGCGCGGCGACGCGGAAGGGCTGGCCCTGCTGCCGGACAGCGGCCTGCTGATCGCCTTCGAGCGCGATCACCGGATCTGGCGCTATGGCTCGGCCGCAACGCCCGGCCGCCCGGTCGCGGTTCCCCACCCCGACTTCGCCTTCCCCCTGAACGACGGCATGGAGGCGCTGTCGACCGGGCCGACCGGCTGGCGCGTCGGAGGCGAGGACGGCGGCGTCTGGGACTGCGCGCCCGCCGGCTGCCGCGTCGTTGAGGCCCCGCCCGAGCCCCTGCTGGGCGACGCCGACTTCCGCCGCACCGCCCTGGACCGCGATCCGTCCGGGAACGGCTGGTTCGTGCTGGAGCGATCCTTCCGCCCGCCGCTGGACGCCCGCGCCCGCGTCCGCCGAATGGCCCCGGACGGCACGGTCGGCCCGGTCCTGATCGAGCTGAAGCTGCCTGGCCTGACCGACAACTTCGAAGGCCTCGCCGCCGAGACGCGCGGCGGCCGGACGCGCCTCTACCTGCTGTCCGACGACAACGGGAACCCGGCCCAGCGGACTCTGCTGCTGGCGTTCGACGTGAAATCATAGAGCCTGCGCCGACGGCGGAGGATTTCAGACCTTCTCGCTGACCTTGATGGCCAGCTTGCAGCCGGCGCCGATCACGGCGCTGAGCAGCCGATAACCCGGCGCCTCGCGCGAGCCATGTTCCACCGCATGATCGTGGTGCGCCAGCTCCTCGTCGCGGAACGCCTTCAGCTCGGCAGCCAGGGCGGGGTCGCGGTCTGCGACCTCGGCGATCTGGTTGGCATAGTGCTTCTCGATGACGCTCTCGACCGCCTCGGTACAGGCATGGGCGGCCTTCTCGCCCATCAGGGCCGTGCCGGCGCCCAGCGCAGTCGCCGCGATGCGCCACAGGGGCGTCAGCGCCGTGGGCCGTACCTGGCGGTCGGCCAGCAGAGTCTCGAACCGCGACAGGTGGGCGGCCTCCTGGCTCTCCATCTCGGCCATGTCGGCGGCGATGGAGGCGCGACCCTTGCGACCCTCGAAGACGGCGCGCTGGGCGCGGTAGATGTGCACCGCCGCATATTCCCCGGCGTGGTCGACGCGCAGCATCTCGCCCATGCGGCCGGTCCAGGCGCCGCGACCGGGCCGGGGCAGCTGTGCACCGTCAGACACTGGCCGCCGCCCCCTTGCCGTCAGGTTTGTCGGACTTGGGCGCCCGCGCATCCTTGGGCCGTTTCGCCGCCAGCAGGCTGAAGACCGTCAGGGCGGCCATGATCAGCGTGTTCCAGCCCGCCATCGACAGGCCCAGGAAGCGCCAGACCACGGTGTCGCACATCACCACCGTCTGAACCGGGCCTGTGCCCAGGGCCAGGGAGGTCAGGTTTTCCAGATTGATGTCGCCGCCGCCGCCCGAACAGATGGCCGGCAGCGCCCACCACTTGGCCTCGCCCCCGGCATGGAACAGGGCGGTGATGAAGCCGGTGAAGAAGACCGCGCCCAGCAGGAAGGCGGCGATGCGCGGCGTGCCCCGGCTGCCGCGGCTGAACAGGTGCCACAGGGTCGCGGCCCCCGCGATGGCCACGGCGCCCCAGTAGACCTCGCGCTGCTTGAGGCAGAGGTTGCACGGGGCCAGCCCCATGAACTCCTCGAATGCATGGGCCGCGCCCAACAGGGCGAGCGACGCCGCCAGGGCGAAGGCGGTCCACCAGCGGGTCAGCAGGCGATAGACTTCGATCATCGGGCGCATCCTTACGCCCGGACGCTCAATGCTCCAACAGCTTCAGCGCCAGTAAGCCGCCGATCAGGATCGCCAGGCCCAGGACGAAGAACAGGGCCAGCCGCTTCTCGACCACCGCCAGCATGGCCGGACCCCAGGTCTTCAGCACCCAGGCCTCCAGGAAGAAGCGGGCGGACCGCGTGATGACCGAGGCGACCATGAAGATGGCGAAGTCGAAGTGGGCCAGGCCCGAGGCGATGGTCACCAGCTTGTAGGGGATGGGCGTCAGGCCCTTGGCCAGGATCACCCAGACGCCGAAACGGTCGTACCACTGCTGGAACTGCTCCAGCCCGTCGGAGTGACCCAGCAGCCGCATCAGGCCGACCCCCACATCGGTCAGGAAATAGCCGATGCACCAACCCAGCGCCCCGCCCACGACCGAGGCGATCGAGCAGATCAGGGCGATCCGGTACGCCTTGTCCGGCCGCGCCAGCACCATCGGCGCCATCATCACGTCCGGCGGAATGGGGAAGAAGGACGCCTCGGCGAAGGACACCACCGCCAGCGTCTTCTCGGCGTAAGGCTTGCGCGCCTGTTCGAAGACCCAGTCGTAAAGTTTCCGCAGCATCGGTCGCCCTCGTTCAGGGCGCCGCTGTAGCAGGGGACGCGGCGTCGCACATCCCTGCGGCGATCGGTGCGATTCCGGGGGCCGGCGGACATGCTAGAGCCCGGCCATGCACCGTCCCGACGCCCACGCCGATGACGTCAGCCACGACGTGGTCCGGTTGCTGCGGCGGCTGGCCGACGACGGAGGCGAGGCGGGGCTGACGCTGGGCGAGATCCGCGACCGGCTGGACGAGCGGGCGTACGGCCTGCTGATTCTTCTGCTCAGCCTGCCTTGCCTGGTCCCGGGCCTCTACGGCGTGCCTCAGGTGGTCGGGCTGGTCATCATCATGATCGCCGCACAACTGCTGATCGGGCGCGAAGAGCCCTGGCTTCCCCGCCGGGTGTTGAGCCTGCGCGCCAAGGCGAAATGGCTGAAGGCCATGGCCGACTTCGCCGAGGCGCGGCTGGGGTGGGTCGACCGTCTGTCGCGCCCGCGCCTGGCGATGTTCGCCACCGGCCTGGGGGAGCGGATGGTCGGACTGTTCATGATCCTGGCGACCCTGACCATCGTCCTGCCGATGACCAACACCATCCCGTCGGTCGCCCTGGCCCTGCTGGCCGTGGGCCTGATCCAGCGCGACGGCCTGTTCGTGCTGGGCGGGATGGTGGTGGCCATCGGCTGGCTGGTGGCGCTGGCCATCCTGGCCGGCGGCCTGTTGCTGGGCGCCGGCTGGGCCGGACAGTGGTTGAACTGACCCGCTAGAAGGCGACGTAGCCGACCAGCCCGGCGGCCAGCAGCACCAGCGGCGCGTTGAACGGGCTCTTCCACCGGGTGGCCACGGTCAACGCCAGAGCGAAAATGGCCAGACCGCAGGCGACGGCGACCGGCTCCCCGGGCGTGCGGCGAGCCGTCGCCCAGGCCAGTTGCAGCGCCGTCGCGCCGATCACGCCCACCGCGGCCGCTGCCACGCCCGTCAGCACGTCATGCAGTCGCGGCGTCTCCACCAGCTTTTCCAGCCGCTCGTAGAAGATCATCGAAAAGGCGAAGGCCGGCAGGAAGACCCCCGCCGTGATCGCCACGGCGCCCGCCCAGCCGCCCGCGACATAGCCGGCGAAGGTGCAGAAGATGACCAGCGGCGCCGGCAGGACGCCGGCGAAGGCCACGCCGTCCAGGAACACGTCGTCGGCGATCCAGCCGCGCCCGACCGTATCGGCCCGCACATAGGGAATTGCGGTATAGGCGCCGCCGAAGGTCAGAAGCCCGGCCTTCAGCCCGGTCCAGAACAGGACGACGGCCCCTGGCGCGGCCATGGCGCCCACGCCGGCGACCACCCCGCCGCCGGGACCCGCCGCCAGCCTCAGCCCCACGGCCAGGGCGACGACCGCCAGCGCAACCAGGGCGACGAAGGCCCAGCGCCGCGCCCGGACCAGCGGGTAGAGGACTGCTCCAGCCGCCAGACTGATCCAGAAACTGACGCCGGCCAGTGACGCCGCTCCGGCCGCCAGCGCCAGCGCCCACAGGGCTCGGTCCTCCAGAATGTGTCCGCCGATCCGCTGCACCGCCCGCGCGATCAGGGCCAGGACGGCGATCTGCACGCCCAAGAAGGCCCCCGCCAGCAGATCGCGCGACGGGGCGAAGGCGACGTAGGCCGCCGCCACGGCCAGCATCAGCACGAACCCCGGCAGCATGAAGCCCAGCCCGGCCAGCAAGCCGCCCAGCCGCCCCTTGGCCCGCACGCCCAGGTGGACGCACAGCTCGTGCGCCTCCGGCCCCGGCAGCACCTGCATGACGGCCAGCAGGCGATTGAAGCCGGCGCTGGAGATCCAGCGCTCCTCGTCCACCAGCTCACGGCGGATCATGCCGATCTGGGCGACCGGCCCGCCGAAGGCCATCAGGCCGAACTTCAGAAATCTCAGGAACAGGGCGCCGTAGGTCAGGCGCGGCGGTCGGGCGTCGTCGATCAGGGTCGTCACTTACAAGCTCCTGCGCATGGGCGCGCGTTCAGGAGCGGCGCTTGGGCGGAATCGCCTGACCGGGCGTCCGCAATGGCCCGATAAGGCGACGCTATGTCGCGTTCACCGCACTGTCAAAGGGGCCGGGTTGGCGCGGGGCCGCCCGACGACTAGGTTCCGGCCATCCCGGTCCGGCCCTTGTTCGGACCCACCCCATCAGGAGACCCGACATGACCGACACCGGCATGAGCGCGGCCGAGCAGCTGGATCACGACAACCCCCTGGGCGTCGACGGCTTCGAGTTCGTGGAGTTCACCGGCCCCGAGCCGGAGGCGATGGTGAAGGCGCTTGAGGTCATGGGCTTCGTCCCGACGCACCAGCACCCGCAATCCGGCGCCGTCCGTTTGAAGCAGGGCGACATCACCCTGATCGTTCACCGCAATCCCACCGGCCACGCGGCCGACTTCGCCAAGGTGCACGGGCCGTCGGCCAGCGGCATGGCCTTCCGCGTCGGCGACGCCAAGGCCGCCTATGAAGGCGCGCTGGAGCGCGGCGCCAAGGCCGCGAACGCCCAGGGTGCCGCTCTGACCGGCTGGCCCTATGTGCTGGAAGGCATCGGCGGCAGCCTGCTGTATCTGGTCGATCGCTACGGCGAGGCCGGCTCCCTCTATGCCGACTGGACCGAGCTGGACGGCTGGCGCGAGGCCGAGGCCGAAAGCAGCGTCGGTCTGCTGGTCCTCGACCACCTGACCCACAACGTCCGGCGCGGCGAGATGCGGACCTGGTCCGGCTTCTACAACTCGGTCTTCAACTTCGAAGAACAGAAGTATTTCGATATCAAAGGCAAGGCGACCGGCCTGTTTTCCCAGGCCATGATCGCGCCGGATCGCGCCATCCGCATCCCGCTGAATGAAAGCCAGGACGAGAACTCGCAGATCGAGGAATACCTGCGCCGCTACAACGGCGAGGGCATCCAGCACATCGCCCTGACCACCGACGACATCTTCGCCACCGTCGAGGCCATGCGCGAGCGGGGCGTCCAGTTCCAGGACACCATCGAGACCTATTTCGAACTGATCGACAAACGCCTGCCCAACCACGGCCATGACGTGGAGCGGATGCGCAAGAACCGCATCCTGATCGACGGGTCGGATGAAGAGGGCCTGCTGTTGCAGATCTTCACCCAGGACACCTTCGGTCCGATCTTCTTCGAGATCATCCAGCGCAAGGGCAACGAGGGCTTCGGCAACGGCAACTTCCAGGCCCTGTTCGATTCCATCGAGCTGGACCAGATCCGCCGCGGCGTCATCAAGGTCGACGCCTGAATGAAGATGCGGCCTCCCATGTGGCTGCCCTGGCTGGGGCCGTGGCTGGCCGCCGCCGTGGGGGCGCTGGTGGGCCGCTTCGGCCTGGGCGGAGGTTTCTGGACCGTCCTGGTCGCGGCCCTGATCTGCGGTTTCGCCCCCATCATCGGCTACCGCATCTGGAAGCGCCTGCACCACCAGCGGCCGCCAGGGTGATCCATGACCGATGAGCTGCGCCAGATGGCGGACGAGGAGCTGGACGCCGCCTGCGCCCTGCCGTTCCCGGACATCGTGCGGGTGACGCCGTGGGGCGACAGCTTCACGGGCTTTGCGCCGTCGGGCCGTCAGGTCGATGTGGAGCGCCGCTATCTGTGGGCCGCTTCGCCGCCGGGGGCCGTGCTGGTCGAGGTGGAGGTGCGAGATCCGGTCGCCCGCACGGGCGCAGAGGTCACCGCCGTGCTGACGCCACCCGAGCGTTAACCTTTTCCGATTGCGCCGTTCCGCGGGTGGGGCATGATGGCGGCCAAGCTTGGGGCCGCACGCCCGCGCAAGCGCGAGAGGTTCGAGATGCAGGCGACCGATTTCGCCACCACCGACGGCGGGTTCACGGCCATCGATCCTCCCGTCTTCTTCAGCCTGCCGCCGATGATGACGGTCGGCGGCCTGGTTCTGCTGGCGCTTGCGGTGCTGATCGGCTGGTGGATCGGCAGCGAACAGGGGCGGTCGAACACGCCCGATCCGACCAAGGCCGCGCGCGAGATTTACGACGCCGTGCTGAAGGCCTCGACCGCCGCCGTCTCGGCCTCCAACGACGACCTGAAGTCCCGTACCATCGCGCTGCAGAAGGTGCTCGACGATCTGCTGGGGCCGGTGCTGAAGCTGGGCAAGGGCTTGTCGGGCGCCACCAAGGGCGTCGACGAGGCGCTGAAGGGCAGGATCAAGGTTGAAAAGCCGGCCGATCACGGCGCGCCGCATTCGCCTGCTCACACGCCCGGCCATGGCGACGCCGGTCATGAGCCCCACGCCCATCCGGCCCCCGCCGCCGTGTCGTCCGTCACCGTCATCGGCCTGCCGATCGGCTCGATGGTCACGACCCCGCCCGCACCGGCGCACGCCCACGGACAGGGTCACGGCCATGGGGACCAGAGGGAAGAAACGCGCGACATGACCGCCGACGAACAGGTCGAGGCGCTGGCCCGGGCGGTGCGGGCCTTTCACAACTACTGGATCCAGGACGGCCGCAAGGCCGAGCTGACCGCCGCACGCGCGGCGTTGGGCAAACGCCCGCCCGCCCATCTGCTGCCGGGCGACAGACGGGCCGACGCGACCGACCGGCAGGGCTGGCGCTTCGGCGACTGAGTTTCCGTTCCGGCAAAACGGGTCTAAGCCAGTCCCATGAAACTCGCCTCCTTGAAGCACGGCCGCGACGGCCGCCTGGTCATCGTCTCCGAGGACCTGAACTGGTTCACAGACGCCTTCCTCATCGCCCCGACGTTGCAGGCGGCGCTGGACGACTGGGGCCGCTGCGAACCGCAGCTGCGCGCCTTGTCAGAGAGCCTGGAACACAACGCCGTGCCGCGCGGCCGCTTCCACGAGCATGACGCCGCCAGCCCCCTGCCGCGCGCCTATCAGTGGGCTGACGGCTCGGCCTATGTGAACCACGTCGAGCTGGTGCGCCGGGCCCGCGGCGCTGAAATGCCTGACAGCTTCTGGACCGACCCCCTGATGTATCAGGGCGGCTCCGACGGCTTCCTGCCGCCGCGCGATCCCATCTCGCTGGCCGACGAGGCCTGGGGTTGCGACCTGGAGGCCGAGGTCGTCGTCGTCACCGGCGACGTGCCGCAGGGCGCGACCCGCGAGCAGGCGCTGGCCGCCATCCGCCTGGTCGGACTGGTCAACGACGTCTCCTTGCGCAACCTGATCCCGGCCGAACTGGCCAAGGGCTTCGGCTTCGTCCAGTCCAAGCCGGCCAGCGCCTTGTCGCCCGTCCTGGTCACGCCCGAGACGCTGGGCGACCGTTGGAACGACGGCCGACTGACCGGCGAGCTGTGGGTCCAGCTCAACGGCCAGGATTTCGGCCGCGCCGACGCCGGCGTCGACATGACCTTCGACTTCGGAACGCTGGTGGCGCACCTGGCCAAGACACGGTCGCTGGGCGCCGGTACGATCGTCGGGTCGGGCACCGTGTCGAACAAGGGACCCGATGGGGGCCCGGGCCGCCCCGTCAGCGACGGCGGCGTCGGCTACAGCTGCATCGCCGAGGTCCGCACCGTCGAAACCCTCCAGAACGGCCAGGCCCGCACCCCCTTCCTGAAGCATGGCGATGTCGTCCGCATCGAAATGCTGGACGCCCGACGCCACTCCATCTTCGGCGCCATCGAACAGACGGTCGAGCCCGCGCCGTCCGCCGAGACCTGAGGACCCATCATGAAGCCCGAAATGCTGATCCCGCTCATCGTCCTGTGCGTGATGATGCCGGTGGTGCTGCTCAGGAACCGCGCGCCGCGCGTGCTGCATCCGGACAGGCTGTGGATCATGCCCGCCATCGTCCTGCCCCTGATCGGCCTGGGCCTGTGGGGCAGCCAGTTCGAGCCGGGCGTGAGCCACGCCCCCTTCGGCGTCATCGGCTGGAGCCTGCTGCTGATCGGCCTGTTGCTCGGCGCCGCCTTCGGCTGGCAGCGCGGCCGCATGGTCACCATCGAAAAGACGCCGGAGGGCGTGCTGAAGGCCCAGGCCTCGCCTCTCGCCGTGTTGCTGATCATCGCCGTCTTCGTCGCCCGCTCGGCCCTGCGACCCTGGACCGAAGCGCACGCCGCCGAATGGCACATGAGCCCCCTGGCCATCGGCGACGCCTTCCTGATGTTCGCCGTCGGCATGATCGTCGCCCAGCGCATCGAAATGTACATCCGCGCCAAACGCATCCAGCACGGCGGCACGGACGCGCATGTGGAGCCCGTCCCCTCGTGAAGCCGGCCCTCGCCGCCCTGGCCCTGCTGCTAGCGGTCAGCCCGGCGGCGGCGCAGGAGGCGGGCGCGGAGGGGCAAAACGCCTGGACGTGGGTCGAGCGAGACGGCGTGGTCATGGCGTCGGTCGCCTATGCCTCGGGACCCGCCCTGGCGGTGCGCTGTCTGCCGGGCAACGCCTTCCAAGTCCTGCTGGCCGGTCTTCCGGCCGCCGAGCCGGACGCCTTCACCCGCACGCTGGAAGTCACCCAGCCAAACGGCGAACTGGCGGAATCATCCTGGGTCGTGGCGCAGGACCGCAGCGTGGCTTTCGCGCTCAGTCCGTCACGCACAGCCCGCAGCTTCCGCTCCGGTCCGCGATTCACGGTTCGGGCCCCGACGACCGCCGGGCGTCACACCCGGCTGGAACTGGACTTGCCCAGCGAGACGGCCGCGCTCGACCGGGTGCTCCAGGCCTGCAATCGCCCACTGGAGGATGAGGCGGATCTGGAGGTCCTGCCCGCCGGCTCTGCCGGGACGATCGACTGGGCGCAGCGCCCCCGGCCGAACTATCCGCGCGCGGCGGAAGCGGCCCGCGTGACCGAGGGCGCCACGGTCCTGGATTGCGGCGTGCTTGTCACCGGGCGTCTCGAGGGATGCCGGATCGAAGCCGAGTTCCCCTACGGCATGGGCTTTGGCGGCGAAGCACTACAGGCCAGCTGGACCGCACGCCTGACCACCGACAGTGCGCAGAACACCAAGGGCCGCGCCCGCTTCACTATCCGCTTCCGTCTGCAGTGACGCGATTGACGGCGCCTCGTGGCTCGCTAAGGTTGAAGCGATCGACCTGAGGGCTGTTCCAAATGCGACTGTCGGCCTGGATCGCGACCTTCGTAATGGCGTTGGCCGGGTCTGACCCGACCTTGGCTCGGCAGCCGCCTCATGAGATTTCGGCTGGGGCGATCGCCGGGCCGCCCAGCGATTGGGATCTGATCGACGAAGGCCGCGACGTTACGGCCTACGCCGCCTTCAACGAGACCCCCAGCTTCGTGATCCGCTGCAAGCGCGGCGCTTTTGACGTCCTGCTTCTGGATCTGCCGCCCGCGACCAGCGAATCGGGCACGCGTATTCTGGAGGTCGGCTTCGACGGCGAAACGCCTGTCCGCACCGGCTGGAGCATCGCCGATCCATCGACCAGGGCGCTGGCGACCGTGCCAGCCTATCTTGCACGACGGCTGCGGCGCGGCGGCATGTTCCACCTCATCGTGCCGGCTGACGGCGAGGCGCCGCGTCAGGAGTATCGCCTACCGCTCCCGGCGTCCGAGCATGCGATCGACGCCGCCCTGACCGCGTGCGATCTCCCGCTGGAAGACCCGCGCGATCCGCTGATCGAGCGATCCTGGCTGGCGCCCGAGTTCCTGCCTCAATGGTCTCGCCTTCCGCAGGCCCAGTTTCCAAACCAGGCGGCCCAGCGCGGGGTGAAATCGGGCCAGGCCCACATGAGCTGCTTCGTTCAGCCCGACGGCCGGCTTCGTGACTGCCGGGTGGAAAACGAACGTCCTCACGGCGCGGGGTTCGGCGCCTCGGTACTGCAGGCCCTGCGGGTCGCCAGGCTGGACAAGGCGCCCGACGATCCAGACCACATGGTCTTCTTCACCGTCCGATTCCGCATTCGATAAGCGCCTTTGACGCACTGTCGCTGCTCGCTAAGGTTGAGATTGGGGCCAAGCTTGGGTGATGTGGGTGACGCTGCGACGGTTTCTGACTTCCGCCACCCGCTTCGCCGACTCCGGGTTAGCCCGCGTCGACCGCACCTTTATCCTCGCGCCAGCCGGATCCCGAACTGCGCGGTCACAGATTAGCGTCCAGGCTACGGTGACGGCGGCTCGAACGCTTCTTCTGCTTCTCGCGGCGATTGTCACGGCCACGCCTGCGTTCGCTTTGGCCCAGTCGCCGGCTTCGACCGAGGCTGAAGCGGAGTCGCCGCCGGACTGGGATCTTCGGGATGGCGACGGCTTCCTGATGGCGGTGGTCGTCTACAATCCGGGCCTGATCATCGGGGTGCGCTGTCGCGCCTGGGATCTGGACGCCTTCATCAGCGGATTGCCCGTAAGCGCAGACGAATGGACCCGGTCGCTCGACACGAACACGGACGGGGACGACTTCTCTCCCTCGACCTGGGCGGTGACGACCGACCCAGGTACGGTGTTCAGCCTGTTGCCGGGACGGTTCGCGCGCGGGCTGCGCGAGGGCGGGCCGCTGCAAATTCGCGCCCAGGGCTCGGATGGTCGCCGCATGCGATACGTCATGGAGCTGCCGTCCTCGCCGGCGGCCATCGATCAGGTTCTGACCAAGTGCCGAAAACCTCTGGTCGATCCACAGGACGCGGCGCTGGAGGCCGCGGGGCAGATCACGACGTCGCCTGGGCCACGTGACTGGGCGCGTCAGCCGAGGCCGCGATACCCCGACGAGGGCCTGGGCGTCACACGGGGGCTGGCGACCCTTAGCTGCGTCGCCGCGCCGACGGACAGCTGAGCGACTGCGTGGTCGAGTCGGAATATCCCCGGGATCGTGGTTTCGGTCGCGCCAGCCTGCAATCGGTCGGGCGCGCGCTTGTCGAGCCACGCCCGGAAGAATCGCCGGCTCTTGTCGTGTTCACCGTCCGCTTCCGAATGGCCGGCTTTGGCGTAGACGGCGAGCCGGATCATTAGGCGGGTGGCGCGGGACCGCTCCGGCGATTGACCCCGGCCACGCCATCGCTAGATTGCGCGGCCCGCCGGCCCCGGTGGCGAAATGGTAGACGCGGTGGACTCAAAATCCACTGCCGCAAGGCGTGTTGGTTCGAGTCCGACCCGGGGCACCACCTTTTCAGGTGACGGCGACATGCATTGCTGCGTTGCAGCAAATTCGTGGGCGGACGCCTTGCGCATCGCTTCGCGCGCCCGCATCTGGGCCGGATGACCGACATCGCCATGCCCAGGAAGTCAGCCGGACCGGGCTTCGTCGAGTTCGTCTGCCTGATCGCCCTGATGATGGCGCTGAATGCGCTGGCGATCGATTCCATGCTGCCGGCCCTGCCGCACATCGGCGTGGACCTGGGCGTCGCCAACGAGAACAGCCGCCAGTGGGTGGTCACCGCCTATCTGCTGGGCTTTGGCGCCGCCCAGCTGGCCTATGGCCCCCTGGCCGACCGCTATGGCCGGCGTCCGATCCTGTTCATCGGCATCGGCCTGTACGTGCTGTTCAGCCTCATGGCGGCGTTGGCGCCGACCTTCGAGACGCTGATCGCGGCGCGTTTCGCCATGGGGCTGGGTTCGGCGGCGACGCGGGTGCTGGCGGTGTCGATCGTGCGCGACCGGTTCGAGGGGCGGACCATGGCCAAGGTCATGTCGCTGAGCTTCCTGGTCTTCCTGGGCGTGCCGATCCTGGCGCCCAGCCTGGGCACCCTGATCATGCTGGTGGCGCCGTGGCGCTATATCTTCGGCGTGCTGGCCTTCGCGGGCCTGGCCCTGATCGTCTGGGCCTACATTCGCCTGCCCGAGACCCTGCGCCCCGAGGACCGCCTGCCGATCGAGCCGACGCGCATCCTGTCGGCCTTCCGCGAGGCCCTGACCAACCGGATTTCGCTGGGCTACACCCTGGGCATGACGGCGATCACCGCCGCCCTGTTCGGCTTCATCAACTCGGCCCAGCAGATCGTCTTCGACGTGTTCGACCAGGGGCAGCACTTCGCCCTGATCTTCGCCCTGCTGGCCAGCGGCATCGCCGTCGCCTCGATCGTCAACGCGCGGCTGGTGGTCAAGCTGGGCTCGCGCAAGATCGCCCATACGGCGCTCTTGGGCTTCACCGCCTTCGCCGCCCTGCATGCCGCCGTGGCTCTGAGCGGGCATGAAAGCATCTGGACCTTCGGCGTGCTGCAGGGCCTGACCATGTTCTGCTTCGGCCTGATCGCCGGCAACTTCGGAGCCATGGCGATGGAGCCGATGGGCCATATCGCGGGCACGGCCTCCTCCGCCCAAGGCTTCCTGTCGACCATCGCCGGCTCGCTGGGCGGCTTCTTCATCGGCCAGCATTTCAACGGCACCGTCGTGCCCTTCGTGACCGGCCTGACGGTCTGTGGCCTGCTGGCCATCGGCGCGGTGCTGTTCGCCGAGCGCGGGCGGCTGTTCAGCCAGCGTCACCTTACACCGGCATCCGCGACGACTTGATCTTTCCGGCGGTCCGGCGTCCTGTCCGCCCGACTATTCTGGAGCGTTGCATGATCCGTCTGAGCACTTTGGCGTCCGTCGCCGCCCTGACCCTGGCCGCCGGCCTGGGCGCCTGCGCCACCATGGCCGATGCGCCCGTGATGCCGGTCGTGGAGGCCCCGATGACCTACGCCCACGACGTCCACTCCTACGCCCGGCCCGAGGTCGCCCGCGTCCTGAACGTGGCGCTGGACCTCACCGCCGACTTCACCGCCAAAACCCTGTCGGGCACGGCGACCCTGGACGTCTCGGGCCAGGCCGGCGCGACCGAGGTCGTTCTGGACACCCGCGACCTGGACATCGGCGCCGTCACCGATATCCGCGGCCAGGCCCTGCGTCATGAGCTGGGCGCCGCCGATCCCTTCCTCGGCCAGTCGCTGACGGTCCACTTCGCCCAGCCGCTGGCGGCCGGCGAGACGCGCCAGATCGTCATCCGCTATTCGACCCGTCCGACCGCGGCGGCCCTGCAGTGGCTCAGCCCCAGCCAGACGGCGGGCGGCCAGAAGCCCTATCTGTTCAGCCAGGGCCAGGCGATCCTGACCCGCACCTGGGCCCCGACCCAGGACAGCCCCGGCATCCGCCAGACGTGGAGCGCCCGCATCGTCGCGCCGTCGGACCTGCGCGTGGTCATGAGCGCCGAGCATCTGAACGAACGCGGCGAGCCGGCCGGTCCGGGCATGAGCGCCTGGCGCTTCCGCATGGACCACCGCGTCCCGCCCTATCTGATCGCCATCGGCATCGGCGACATCGCCTTCCAGGCCATCGACGAGCGCACCGGCGTCTTCACCGAGCCCAGCCGCCTGGCCGCCGCCGCGCATGAACTGGAGCCGACCGCTCCGATGGTGGATGCGGCAGAGGCCCTGTACGGCCCCTATCGCTGGGGCCGGTACGACCTGCTGGTCCTGCCGCCCAGCTTCCCGTTCGGCGGCATGGAGAACCCGCGCCTGACCTTCGCCACGCCCACCATCATCGCCGGCGACCAGTCGCTGGTCAGTCTGGTGGCGCACGAACTGGCGCACAGCTGGTCGGGCAATCTGGTGACCAACGCCACCTGGGCCGACTTCTGGCTGAACGAGGGCACCACGACCTATTTCGAGAACCGGATCATGGAGTCGATCTACGGCCGTGATCGGGCGCTGCAGGAACAGGCGCTGGGCTGGGATTCGCTGCAGGCCGAACTGGCTGCGCTGCCGCCCGGCGACACCAAGCTGCACATTGACCTGACCGGCCGGGATCCCGACGACGGCATGACGGACATCGCCTATGAGAAGGGCGCCGCCTTCCTGCGCACCATCGAACAGACGGTCGGTCGCGAGCGGTTCGACGCCTGGCTGCGCGGCTATTTCGATCGCCACGCCTTCCAGCCGATGACCGATGTGGGCTTCCTGGCCGACATCCGCGAGAATCTGGTCAAGGGCGACGCAGCGCTGGAGCAGCGCCTTCAGCTGGAGACCTGGATCTACCAGCCCGGCCTGCCGTCCAACGCCGTCGCCCCGGTATCCCAGGCCTTCGTCGCGGTCGATGCTGCCGCCCAGGCCTTCGCCGCCGGCGGACCCGCCTCGGCCGTGCCGTGGAGCGGCTGGAACACCCAGCAGCGCCAGCGTTTCCTGAACTGGCGCAAGCCCGGCGTGACCGGCGACGTCCTGACGATGGCGCAACTGGCCGATCTGGAGCGCACGCTGAACCTGGCGAACGAGGGCAACAGCGAGGTCGTCTTCGCCTGGCTGCAGCTGGCGCTGGCGCACCGCTACGAACCAGCGGTCGCCACCGCCGACCGCTTCCTGACCAGCCAGGGTCGCCGCAAATTCGTCCTGCCCTTGTTCACCACCCTGTGGGGCGAAGGCGACTGGGGCCGACCGATCGCGCGGCGCATCTACGCCGAGGCCCGGCCGCTGTACCACTCGGTGACGGTCGGGTCGGTGGACGCCCTGATGGCCAAGCCGTAGGGGTCAGCTCCCAACCGCCGTCATCCTCGGATCAAGTTCGAGGATGACGACGGGCAATTTCGGACAGGCCTACAGGTTGACGATCTCGAAGCCGTCCTCGGCCGCCAGTTTCTCGGCCAGGACGGCGCGGTGGCAGCCCGCGTGGTCGGCCTCGAAGCACAGCAGCGCCGCCTTTCGCTCGGCGGCGATGGCTTTCAGTTTCGCGTAATCCAGCTGGGCGACCGGCTCCGCCATCCAGTCGTCGTAGATGGCGCGCATCTCGCTGACCCGTCCCTTGCGGGCGGCGTCGCGGCCGGCCTTCGGCGTGCCAAGGCCGCGCAGGTGGACGTAGTCGACGCCCGCCTCGTTCAGGCTGGCGCCCAGCACGGTCTTGGAAAAGCCGGCCCGGCGCGAGGCGGCGATGGCCCGCACGTCGACCAGCACCTCGACCCCGGCCGTCTTCAGGCGCTGGATGACCTCGCCCTGGGGCGCGCCCTCGTATCCGATGGTGAAGAGTTTCATCGGCCACAGATGGGCGCCGACGGCCCCGCGACCAAGAGGCCCGCGTTGCGGCGTCCGGCGGCTTCGTCTAAGCCGCTGGCATAAGGTTTTGGAGCGCGTCATGGCGGATTTCGCCCCCGGTCTGGTCACCCTCTTCGGCGGTTCGGGCTTCATCGGCTCACAGGCGGTTCGGGCCCTGGCCAAGCGCGGCTGGCGTATCCGCGTCGCCGTGCGCAAGCCGACGGTGGCCAATGAGCTGCAGCCTCTGGGCGATGTCGGCCAGATCCAGCTGATGCGCTGCGACGTCACCAATCCAGCCGACGTTGCGGCCGCCCTGCGCGGCGCCGATGCGGTGGTCAACCTGGTGGGCGTTCTGCACGAGGCGCCCGGCCGGTCCTTTGCGCGGATGCACGCCGAGGCGGCCCGGACCATCGCCGAGCAGGCCCGCGCCGCCGGCGTGACCCGTCTGGTGCAGATGTCGGCCATCGGCGCCGACGCCGACGGCGCCTCCACCTACGCCCGGACCAAGGGCGAGGCCGAGGCGGCGGTGCGTGCCATCTATCCCGACGCGGTGATCCTGCGCCCCTCGATCGTCTTCGGGGCCGGCGACAGTTTCCTGAACCGGTTCGCCTCGATGGCGACCCTGGCCCCGGCCCTGCCGCTGGTCGGCGGCGGCCACACGAAGTTCCAGCCGGTCTATGTCGGCGACGTGGCCGAGGCCATCGCTCGCGCCGTCGTCCGTCCCGACGCGGCCGGCAAGACGTATGAGCTGGCCGGTCCCGCGACCTACAGCTTCGAAGACATCCTGAAGTATGTGCTGCGCGAGACGGGTCGCAAGCGGGGCCTGCTGCCCCTGCCCTTCTTCGCAGCCGAGACCCTGGGCGGGCTGATGCAGCCGCTGGCGGTCCTGGGCTTGAACCCGCCGCTGACGACGGACCAGGTCAAACTGCTGAAGACCGACAACGTCGCCGCGCCGGGTTCGGCGGGGCTGGCCGACCTCGGCATCGAGCCGACGGGCCTGGAGGCCATCGCCCCCAGCTATCTGTGGCGCTATCGCAAGGGCGGCCAGTTCGCCGAGAACCCCTCGCGCGCGTCCGAAATCGCCCTGCCGGCCTAGGCCAGGACGCCGCCGTAGAGGGCGGCCAGACCGGCGAGGCCCACCGCGATCCGCCACCAGGCGAAGGGCGTGAAGCCGTGCCGGGCGACAAACCCCAGCATCCAGCGGATGACCAGCAGGCCGCTGAGGAACGACACCACGAAGCCGATGGCGATGATCCAGGCGAAGTTCATGTCGATCGCGCCGCCGTCCTTGATCAGGTCGTAGGTGAAGGCGCCGACCATGGTGGGGATGGCCAGGAAGAAGCTGAACTCGGCCGCCGCCGGCTTCTCAAGGCCCAGCACCAGGCCGCCGGCGATGGTGGCGCCCGAGCGCGACACCCCGGGCACCAGCGAGAGGCACTGGAACAGCCCCACCAGCACCGACTGCCGCCAGCTCAGCGCCATGGCGTCGCCCGTGTGCGGCTTGGGCGCGAACCGCTCCAGCGCCAGCAGGACGAAGCCCCCCACGATCAGCGAAACGCAGATGGTCGCCAGGCTCTCGAACAGGAAGGCCTTGATGAAGTCGTAGAGGAAGGCGCCCGCCAGCAGGGAGGGGATGAAGGCGACCAGGACGCTGATGGCGAAATGGCGCGCCTTGGGGTCGGTCGGCAGACGGATCAGCACGCCCCACAGGCGCTGGAAATACAGCGCCACCACCGCCAGGATGGCGCCCAGCTGGATCAGCACCACGAAGGAGCTCCAGCGCGGATCGTTCAGCCCCAGCAGATGCTGGGTCAGCAGCAGATGGCCGGTGGACGAGACGGGAATGAACTCCGTCAGCCCCTCGACCAGGCCCAGAATGATCGCCGCCAGCCAGTCCGCCATGACACGCTCTTGCTAAAGATGAGGGCGCAAATCAGTGGGCGCCCGGCCCCGGACCCACATAGCGCACGCGCGCCCGCATCGGCGAGCCGTCGCGTGTCTGGTCCAGCGCATGACCCAGCAGCCCGACCATCCGCGCCACCAGCCACAGATCGTGGGCGCCGTCCTTCGGCAGGTCCGCCTTGCGCGCCACGGCGGCCAGGGCGATCGGCAGGGCCGGCGCCTGGCCGGTCGCCTCGGCGCCCGCCTGTACTACGCGGGCCCAGTCGGAGGGCAAGGCGCCTGCGTCCAGCAGGGCCGCCGCGCGCGGATCGCCCTTGGGAAAGCGGGCGTCGCCATAGCCGAAGCGCTCGCCCCGGGCGATGACCTGCCGCGCCGCACCCGCCGGGTCGCGCCGGGCCTGGATCACATAGTCCGACGCTCGCGCCACCTCGCGGGTCGAGGCCGCGCCGGTCAGGGTCGCCACCCCGGCCAGCAGCGACCCGGCCAGTCCCGCGCCCCCGGCGGCGGCGGCGCGCGTGGCGGTGATGGCGGGACCGTCGGGCGTATCGGCGGCCAGGACGATCGCGCGGCGGATCAGGTCGCCCTCGCTCTCGGGCGCTCGCCAGCCGCGCACCAGTCGCTGATGCAGGCGCAGCCGCGGCCCCGGCCCGGCGGCGGCGTCGACGGCCTCGTCCAGCACAGAGGCGGCCTCGGCGATCAGGTCGCCGGGCGTGCGTCCCGCATCCTCGTCGGCCCGGCGCGCCAGGGCCTGCATCAGCCGCGCGCGCGGCGACGGACCCAGGGCCGCAGTCACCCTGGGCTTCAGGTTGGCGAACGGATTGACGTCGCGCGCGTCCCACAGGCGGCGCGCCAGATCCTCCATGGTCGCGCTCTGCGACAGCTGGACCGCGTCCAGGCCGCGATAGAACAGGCGACCGTCGGCGATGACGCTCTGCGACGAGCGGATTTCGGCCTCGCCCCGTCCGGCGGCGGCGCCCGGGTGAAACAGGGTCGCGGCCGCGCCGGGCGCGCCGGTCAGGCGGGCCACGTCATTGGCGGCGTAAAGGCTGCGGCGGGGGTCGGCCGGGTGCGGCCGGGCGGCGATCCGGCCCCGGCTGACATAAGCGTAGAGGGTCTGTATCTTCACGCCGAGACGCTGCAACGCCTCCTCGCGCGCGATCCAGCGCTCGTCCTGCTCGTCCATCGCGCCCCCCGGTGCGGTTCAGCGTCCGGCCAGTCAATCACCGGGTTGCGGCGGGTTGATGTCGGCTTTGTAACGACGGTATCCAAAGCCGCCATTGGCAAGTGAAGTCAATCGCGCGAGAAGCGGCGAATGACCGCCGCTCCCTCGGCCACGACCGACGTCCATGCCGCCACCCGGGCCATCACCCGCCTATCGGTGGGCGTCGCCGTGGTGCTCATCGCCCTGAAGGCCTTTGCGCTCGGCGCGTCCGGGTCGGTATCGGTCCTGGCCTCGCTGGCGGACTCGACGCTGGACCTGGTCGCGTCGCTGGCCACATTCTACGCCGTGCGCTGGGCCGCCGCGCCGCCGGACCAGGATCATCGCTATGGCCGCGGCAAGGGCGAGGCTCTGGCGGCCCTGGTCCAGGCGGGGCTGATCTTCGCCTCCTCCGTCTTCATCGGCTGGGAGGCGATCAACCGGATGATCCGGCCCGCCCCCGTCGAAAACGGCCTGTGGGGCGTGATCGTCATGGTTCTGTCCATCGGCATCACCGGCTGGCTGGTCTGGCGTCAGACGGCGGCTCTGAAGGCGTCCGGCTCGCTGGCCGTGGCCGGCGACCGCGCCCATTACGTCGCTGACCTGGCCGCCAACGTCGTGGTGCTGATCGGCGTGGCGTCGGGCGCCTGGCTGAATGCGCCGGGCCTGGACGCCGCAGCCGGTTTGATCGTCGTCATCTGGCTGTTCTGGGGCGCGTTCGGCCTGCTCAAGACCGCCGCTGACCACCTGCTGGACCGGGCTCTGCCGCCGTCCGAACAAGCCGCCATCGCCACGGCGGTGCTCGCCGATCCCCGGATCCAGGGCGTCCACCAGCTTCGCACCCGCATGTCCGGAACGGTCGTCATGGTCCAGATGCACGTCGATCTGGACCCTGACCTGACGCTGGACCAGGCCCACGCCATCCTGGTCGAGGCCGAAGGGCGGGTCCTGAAGGTCGCGCCCCTGGCCGACATCCTGATCCACCCGGACCCGCGCGGTAAGGCGGAAGCCCATGCCCCCGCCTCCGCTCCTCCTGCCGTCGCAGATCCGCCGAAGGCCGCCGGACCCTGGTCCTGATCCGGGCCGGGATCGCCACACGGTATACGGCCGGTTAACGCGGCCGGCTGCATAGGGCGGGGATGGCCACGGCCCCGCAGCTTCTGCATTTCCCCTTCGACCCGTCGTCGCGCATCGCACGGCTGGCGCTCGGCGAAGCGCGCGTCGAGTTTCGCGAGGCCCTGGTGCGTCCGTGGGAACCGGACTGTCCCCTGCGGACGCTGAACCCGTCCGGCATGCCGCCGGTTCTGGAGGTTCCGACGGCCGGGCGCATCCTGCGCCTGTGCGAGCCGGCCGCCATCCTGGGCTGGATCGAGGACCAGGCTTCGGCGCCGGTGCTGATGCCCACCGATCCGGCCGAGCGCGCCGAGTGTCGCCGTCTGGTCGGCTGGTTCGAACGCCAGTTCCTGGACGAGGTCGATGCCGTCCTGCTGCATGAACGGCTGGAAAAACCGCTGCTGCGCCTCGGTTCTCCCAACGCCCAGGCCCTGCGTGACGGCCGCGCGGCGCTGAAGCTTCAGCTGGGCCTGCTGGAGCCCATGTTGGCCGAACGCGACTGGCTGGCGGGACGTCGTCTCAGCCAGGCCGACCTGGCCGCAGCCGCCCATCTGTCGGTGCTGGATTATTTCGGCGAGATCGCCTGGGCCAACTGGCCGGCGCTGAAGATCTGGTACTCCAAGCTGAAGTCCCGCCCCTGCTTCCGCCCCCTTCTGTCCGACCGCTTCGCCGGCGTGCAGGCGGCCAGCTGGTACGACGACCTGGACTTCTAGGCGACCTTCCTCAGATCCTCGCGCAGGCGCGGCGCCGCGCCCTCCAGTTCCTCTTCCAGCACGCCGTGCTCGCGTCGCCAGATGACCGTGGCTTCGCCCAGCAGGGCCCGCCCGGCGTCCGTCAGGGACGCCCGGCGGATGCGGCGGTCCGCACCATCGACCGACAGGGTCAGCAGGCCGCGCCGTTCCAGCGGCTTCAGATTGGCCGTCACCGTCGTCCGGTCCATGGCGAGCAGGTCCGCCACGGCGCCCAGCGTCGGCGCCTGTGGCCGGTTCAGGCCGTTAAGCAGGGAAAACTGGCCGCTGGTTAGGCCGACCCGCCGCATCGCCTCGTCGAACCGACGCGCCAGCACCCGCGCCGCCCGCTGCGTATGCAGACACAGACAGGCATCCTTGACTGCGAGGGTCGTCTGGTAGGCGCTGAAATCGACGGCTTTTGACACGTGCGCAATTATGTTGATATCAATCTATTCGTCAACTCCAGCGAGGCGAGCGATGATCCAGGTGACGGCGTTTCAATGGGTTCCGCCCTTCGCGCAGGGGTCGGTGCGGGACATCCGCGTCCGCTGGGCCCTGGAGGAAGCGGGTCTCGGCTATGACGAGCGGCTGTTGGGCCTCGGCGAGCACAAGTCGCCGCAGTATAAGGCGGTGCAGCCCTTCGGTCAGGTGCCGGCCTATCGCGACGGCAAGGTCGAGATGTTCGAGAGCTGCGCCATCGTCCTGTATGTCGCCGAACAGTCGGACGCCCTGATGCCCCGGGATGCGGCCGGGCGGGCGGCGGTCCTGACCTGGCTGTTCGCGGCGTCGAACACCCTGGAGCCGCAGGTGGCGCAGCTGGCCGCGATCGACATCTTCAACCCGGACAAGGCGTGGGCCAAGGAACGCCGGCCCGAGGTGGAGGCCATGGTGCGCGAACGCCTGGGTGAGCTTCAGGCCGCGCTGGCCGACCGTCGCTGGCTGGCCGACGACCGGTTCAGCGCCGCCGACATCATCATGACCCACGTGCTGCGCGACCTGCGGCACACCGACATCCTGGCCGACTATCCGGCGCTTCGGGCGTATCGCGAGCGGGCCGAGGCGCGTCCGGCGTTCAAGCGGGCGTTGAGCGACCAGCTGGCCCCCTTCAAGGCCGCCGAGGCCGCGCGGCCGGAGCTCGTCGCCGGCTGACCCGCGCGCAAGCCGCCGTCCCGTGCTAGGGCGGCGGCTTGAGCCCGCCCTTGAAAGACGACATTCGCCGCCGCGCCGAGGCCCTGGGCTTCGACGCCTGCCGCTTCGCCTCGGCCGCCGCGCCGTGGGCGGCGGGCGCGCGGCTGGAAGCCTTCGTTGAGGCCGGACGGCACGGCGACATGGGCTGGATGGAGACGACGCTGGAACGGCGCGCCCATCCCACCGCCATGTGGGCCGAGGCGCGCACCGCCATCGTGCTGGGCCTGAACTACGGGCCGGACCAGGATCCGCTGACGGCGCTGGCTGACCGGTCGGCGGGATACGTGTCGGTCTATGCGCGTGGCGATGATTATCACGAGCTGATCAAGGGTCGATTGAAGACGCTGGCGGGACAGGTGGCGGCGCGCACCGGACAGGACGTGAAGGTCTTTGTGGACACCGCCCCCCTGATGGAAAAGCCGCTGGCCCAGCGCGCCGGCCTGGGCTGGCAGGGCAAGCATACCAACCTGCTGTCGCGCGACCTGGGCAACTGGCTGTTCCTGGGCGTGATCCTCAGTGAAGCCGAGATCGAAGCGGACGAGGCGGAGACCGACCATTGCGGGTCGTGCACAGCCTGTCTGGACGCCTGCCCGACCAAGGCCTTCGCCGCGCCCTATCAGCTCGACGCCCGGCGCTGCCTGTCCTACCTGACCATCGAATTCGCCGGTCCCTGGCCGATCGAGTTCCGTCGCGCGACGGGCAGCCGGATCTACGGATGCGACGACTGCCTGGGCGTCTGTCCGTGGAACAAGTTCGCGCAGGGCTCGCGCGAGGCGCGGCTGCAGGCGCGGGACGCTCTGGTCTCGCCCCGACTGGCAGACCTGCTGGCGCTCGACGACGCCGCCTTTCGCGCTCTGTTCAGCAAGAGCGCGGTGAAGCGGATCGGACGCGACCGCTTCGTGAGGAACGTCCTCTATGCGGCCGGCAATGCAGGCGATGCGGCGTTGATCGCGCCGGTGCGGGCCCTGCTGACGGATGCGTCGCCGCTGGTGCGCGGCGCGGCCGTGTGGGCGTTGGCGCAGCTGGCGCCCGGCGCGCTGGGGGAGCCGACCAGCGAGGTCGACCCCGACGTCCTGGCCGAATGGGCCCTGGCCCTGGCCTAGCCCGCGGCGCCCTGATCGGCGCTGGGCAGGGTGATGGCGACCTCCGCCCCTTCGCCCTCGGCACTGTCGATCGACAGGACGCCGGACGCCTGGCGGGCGAAGGCGTAGGCCTGCGACAGACCCAGGCCCGAGGCGCCCTCCTTGGTCGTGAAGAAGGGCTCCAACGCGCGCGCCGCCAGTTCGCGGTCCATGCCCGGCCCGCTGTCGCGAACGCTGAGGCGCAGGCCGCCTTCCATCAGGGTCTCCAGCCGCACGGCGACCGAGCCTTCGCCGGCCACCGCCTCGACGGCGTTGGCGACCAGCGCCTTGACCGCACCCTCGAAGGCGACGGGGTCCAGGCGGGCGGTCGCGGCATCGGACGGCCCCTCGATCAACAGGTCCACGCCCGGCCCCGCCAGGGCGCGCAGCCGCGCCTCCATGGCCTTCAGCAGCACGCCGGCGTCCATCACCTGCAACACAGGCTCGTCCTCGCCCTGCGAGAAGGCCGCGAGCCTGCGGGTCAGCACCTCGCCGCGCTGACCGGCCGCCAGCGCCGCATAGCCCAGACGCTTGACCCGCGACGGGTCGTCCGCCTGACGCAGGATCATGTCCAGCGCCGAGGTCATCACGCCCAACAGGGCGTTGAAGTCATGCGCCACGCCGCCGGTCAGCCGTCCGACCGACTCCATGCGCCGTCCGCCGGACAGTTCGGCCTCGGCCTCGGACCGGGCGCGGGCGGCGGCCTGGCGAGCCTCCTCCGCCTCGGCGCGGGCCGTTTCGACGGCCTGGCGGGCGGCGTGTTCGTCCAGCTGCGCCTGACGGGCCAGGGCGCGCGCCTCGGCGGCGTCGGCCAGGGCTTCCTCGATGCGTGCCTGACGCTCGGCCTCCCGGCTGGCGGCCTCGGTCACTTCGTCGGCGTTCGGTCGGGTCTGGCCGTCCAGGGCCGCGGCGACGGCGGCGTCGATGCGCGCCTGGATCGCGGCCTCGTCGACCATCGGCTCGGCGTCCGAGGGTCGGGGCGCTTCGGCCCCGGCGTCCTCAGCCGTATCGTTATGGACCGCCTCAGGCTCGGCCTCGGCCACCTCGTCCCAGCGCTCGCCGGCCAGCAGCAGGGCGTCGGCGCCCTCGGCGCCGTCCAGCGGCAGGATGCGCCACAGGACGCCGCCGCCGTCGGGGTCGCGCGCGGTGATCGGCTCGGCCTCGCCCGCCGGTGCGTTCAAGGCGGCGCGCAGGGCCTGACGGCCCTCGACGCGCGCGTCCTCGCCCAGGAACAGATCGGCGAAGTCTTGGCCCACGGCGTCGCCTTCGCGGCCCAGCACGCGCAGGGCGGTGGCGTTGGCCTCGCGGATCACGCCGTCGGTCCCGACCACGACCAGGGCGCTGGAGGCGGCCTCGAAGACGCGGCGGACGATGCTGTCGCTGGCGGCGGGGGCCGGCTCGGCCGGGGCGACCGCCTCGGACGCGGGCGTCGGCTCCGGCGAATAATAGGTCTCGGGCTGCACCAGCCCGTCCGCCTCGACGATGGCGGCGGTCGAACCGATGATGCGACCGTACTCGTCCTCGATCGGCATGGCCGTGACCGACACCGTCATCTTGCGGCGCGTGGCGGCGTTGGACAGCAGGTGCTGGAACCCCTTGACCGTCTGACCCCGCAGCGCGCGGGCGCTGGGCAGAAGCTCAGGGGGGATCGGCCTGCCGTCCGGATAGGTGATGCCCCAGGTCGCCGAGTGGAAACGCAGACCGATCAGCTCGGCGTCCTTGCGGCCCAGCAGCTGGTGCGCGGCGCGGTTGGCGAAGACGAACTTGCCCTGTTTATCGGTCTCGACCAGGGCCACCGGTATGGCGTTCAGCGTCTGCATCAGGCGCTTGTCGGCCGCCTCGGCGACCTTCTGCACCAGGTCCAGCTCGCTGGAGGCCGTGGAGTGACGCGCGCGGTTGGTCACGGCGAACCACAGGGCGACGATGGCGATCAGGCTCGCGACGCCGGCGACCACGCCCAGCAGCAGCACCCAATCGATCTGGCCTTCCAGAAACATCGTCGCCTTTCCCAAAATGGCGCCGCGCGCTCCGCGACGTCCAACGCTGTGCAAGAGGCGAACCGCTCTCGCCCCTCAGGCGACTAACGACCGCGCGGATCAGCGTCCAGCGTGGCCTTTGCGCGATGAAAAAGGGCCGGGCGTCGCCGCCCGGCCCCTTTAGACGCTCGAAGGTGAACGCCGGATCAAAACGCGAGGACGTTCCTAGAAGGCGACGCGGGCGACCAGCTGGAACACAGGACCGGCCTTTTCGGTCTCCAGTTCGTACTCGTCGTAGTCGCGGTCGATCTGGTCCTCCAGGGTGTTGAACTTGTCGAACACCTCGTCCTTGCTCGAGTCGAGCAGATTGGAACCCGTCAGGCGCACCACCACGGTGTTGGCGAAGGTCTTTTCGACGAAGATCTCCAGGTCGGCGCCGTAGGAGGTGGTGACCTCCTCGCCGATGATGCGGCTGTCGGCGTCGCCCTGCTTGCGATAGCTCGCGCCGAAGGCCGCGCCCCAGGCCGGCAGATCCTGGGTGAAGCCGACGTTGTAGACATAGTTCGACTGGCTGTTGAACCGACGCGAACCGGCGAAGTCGTCGACGTTGGAGTCCAGCAGCGAGACGTTGGCGTAAACGCCCGTGTTCTCCATGCCGATGAAGTCCAGCGGCGTGGAGAGGTCGAACTCGATGCCGTAGACCTCGCCGTCGCCGACGTTGTCCGCTGTCAGCACGAAGGAGGTCAGTTCCTCGGCCGCTTCTTCCGGCGTGGCGCCGTCGTCGATGGCGTCCTCGTAATTGCCCAGGGCTTCGTCCGAATAGTCGCCGGTGTTCACCAGCTCGATCAGGTCCGAAACCTTGCGGTAGAAGACGTTGACGCCGACCACGCCGCGACGGCCGATGCGGTGCTCATAGCCCAAGTCGCCGCCCCAGGCCGTCTCCGGCTCCAGGTCCGGATTGCCCAGGAAGTCGTTGTCGCCGTACTCGCCTTCCAGCACCGCCGGAGAGATGAAGTTGAAGTCCGGGCGGCGCACCGTGCGGGCGACCGAGGCGGTGATCCGGTCGGCGTCCGACAGGGCGAAGCGCACGCTCGCCGAGGGCAGCAGGATGTTGTAATCGCTCGAGGTGTTGCGCAGATCGTCATCGGCCGTCTCGTCGGTGATGTCCGTGCTGGTGGTCTCGTAGCGCAGGCCGACCTGCCATTTGGCCGGGCCCGTCTCGCCGGACAGCATGACGTAGGGGTCGATCCGCGTCTCTTCGATCGTGCTGACGCCGCCGGCGACCGCTTCGAAGTCGCCGAACTCCGACGCCGTCAGGATGCGGAAGCTGGAGACGCCCTCGACCTCGCCGTCGGCGCTGTAGATGGCCGTGTCCCGGTTCTTGTCCCAGTACTGGACGCCGAACTCCAGCTTGGTGTCGTTGGCCAGTTCAAACTCGTGGGCGAACGAGGCCGACAGCTCGGTATCCTCGATCAGGCTGTCGACGATCTCGCCCTCGACGACCTCGTCCTCGACGTCCAGCTCGTCCTCACGCTCGTACTGGTCATCCTTGATGCCCGAGTAGCCGATGCGGAAGGTGCTCTCGCCACCGAACTGCTCGCGCTCGTAGCGCGCGCCCACCGAATAGTTGTCGGTCAGGATGTCCAGCGGGTTGGCGTTGATCTTGGCCAGTTCGTCCGGGTCCTCGGCGCCGCCGTTGTACTCCAGCGAGTTCTCGTTCTGCGTCCGGTCGGTGCGCACGAACAGGCCGCTCAGCTGCAGCGTGCCGCCCGCGACATCGACCTCATACGAGGCGTTGGCCGAATAATCGGTGCCGTCGCGAACGTCGCTCTGGACCTCGATATTGTCCAGGTCGCCGCCGGGCTCGTCGAACCGCTGGCTGAACTTTTCCTTGGGATTGCGACGACCCTGGATGCTGCCGCCGACCAGCAGCCGGCCGGGGCCGACCTGGCCGCCGTAGACCGCGCCGAAGGTGCCCTTCAATTCGTCGTCGCTCAGCAGGATGCCGCCGGCGCGAACATAGCCGCCGTCCAGCGTCAGGGCGTCGCGCAGCAGGATGTTGATGGCGCCCGATACGGCGTCGCCCGAACGGTTGGCCGAGGCGGAACGAACGACCTCCACGCCCTCGATCAACTCGGCCGGAATGCGATCGACGAAGAAGGAGCGGTCCAGGCCGGCGCCCGGCACACGCTCGCCGTTGATCAGGATCTGCGTATAGGCCGGGTCCAGGCCGCGCAGGCGCACGCCGTCCGATTCCAGCACGTCCGACAGGAAGGTGACGCTGGGCACGCGGCGCAGGGCGTCGCCCACGGTCAGCGGCTCGAAACGCTGGAAGTATTCCAGATCGTACGACAGGGTCGGCACGACGTCGTCGCTGCGGTTCCGCATCGCGGGTTCGCCGGTGACGATGATGTCCGCGACCTGGGTCGGCTCACCCAGGGCCGCCGAGGCCAGATCGGTCTGCGCCAGGGCCGGGTAGGCGAACAGAAGCGGCGCCACGGCGGCGCCGAGCAGGAGTGCGGATTTCATGGAGGTCCCCAGGATGCATGGCGGACATCCCCATCCGCCTTGCGGCAGCGCTTAGGGGCAAGGCGCAACGCGCCTTTGACGGTTCCACGAAGAACCCGCGTCGATTCAGAGACGCGAACGCGACAAACCGTCCGGCGCCGGACGTTGCGGGCCGCGTATCATCGCGATGTCGGGAAAATCTCGACTGGAGCGGGCGAGGCGATTCGAACGCCCGACCCCAACCTTGGCAAGGTTGTGCTCTACCCCTGAGCTACGCCCGCATCTCAGTCGAGGGCGGGCCTATAGCGGAGCACCTCGCGGGACGGCAAGCCTTTTTTGTCAGCCGCGGTCGTCGGCCCTTCGGGACCTCCCGATCCGACGCGGCCTAGCGCTTGTTCCGCGCTCAAGCAGCGCCTCAGCGCGGCGCGAGCCGGATGGCGCCGTCCAGCCTTATGCACTCGCCGTTGATGTAGGTGTTCTCGGCCAGATGGACCGCCAACGCGGCGTAGTCGGCGGGCGTGCCCAGACGTTTGGGGAAGGGGATCATGGCGGCCAGGGCGTCCTGCACCTTCTGATCCATGCCGGCCATCATCGGCGTCCACATGATGCCGGGCAGGATGGTGTTGACCCGCACGCCCTCGTTCATCAGGTCACGCGCAACCGGCAGGGTCATGGCGTAGACGCCGCCCTTGGACGCCGAATAGGCCGCCTGGCCGATCTGGCCGTCCTGGGCTGCGACCGAGGCGGTGTTGATGATCGCGCCGCGCTCCCCGTCCTCCATCGGGTCCAGCGCGACCATGCCGGTCGCCGACTGCGACAGCACGCGGAAGGTGCCGAACAGATTGATCGAGACGGTCTTCTCGAACTGCGCCATGTCGTGGGCGCGCGGCTCCTGCGTCTCGCGGTTGCGCGAGACGGTCTTTTGGCCTGTCGCGATGCCGGCGCAATTGATGGTCAGCCGCTCCTGGCCGTGGGCGGCGCGGGCCTTGGCGAAGCCGGCCGCGACGCTGTCGTCCGAAGTGACGTTCACCTCGCAGAAGACGCCGCCGATGTCCTTGGCGACGGCCTCCCCCTTCTCGACGTTCAGATCGAAGATGGCGACCCTGACGCCCTTGGCCGCCAAGGCCCGCGCCGTGCCCTCGCCGAGCCCGGAGGCCCCGCCCGTGACGACCGCGGCGATCGATGCATCGAGTTTCATGGCGAGAACCCCTATCTATGTGAACCAGTCTTCTGCGTGGGGGATTTAGCCGCCATGACCGCCAAAGCCAAACCCATGACGCCGGACGACGCGCTCGACCCGTCCCGCGCCCTTGTCCCCTCCGTGCAGCGCATCAACGAGATGCGGGTACAGAAGGGGTTCTGGCCCAAGATCGCCCGCACCGCCGCCGGCATTCCCTTCGCCGGCCAGGCGCTCAGCGTATATTTCTCGGCGCGCGACCCCGATACGCCGGTGGCGGCCAAGGGCATGATGCTGGGGGCGCTGGCCTATTTCGTCCTGCCCATAGACGCCATTCCCGACATCTTCGCCGGCATCGGCTTCACGGACGACGCGGCCGTCTTCGCGGCCCTGATCGCCACCCTGGGGGCCAATATCAAGGCGCGACATCGGGATCAGGCCAAGGCTGCGCTGAAGAAGCTGAAGGAGCGCTAGGCTAGATCCTCCCCCATTGGGGGAGGGGGACCGCTCTGCGGTGGAGGGGGCTAGCCCCAGCCGCCGCACTCGAATTTGGGAACGGTCCGCCGGCCTCGTTCCCCTTCCACCCCTTCGGGGTCCCCCTCCCCCTCTGGGGGAGGATCTTTAGTAGCTGCGCTCGCCCGTCTGCGGCCCGACCTTCTGGCGCGACCGCACCCAGCCGACGATCGACAACCGGTGGCGCGGCGCGAAGCGGGCCACCTCCGTCACCGCATGGCGCGTCGGGACGACGAACAGGTTCAGCGCGTTGAAGGCCGGGACCCAGCCGTGCTCGATGTGGCCGTCCTCGCCGTAGAACAGCAGGTTGCCGCCCCAGTCGGGACGCCACTCGCGCGTGAAGTTCAGCACATAGCCGTAAAGGCGGTTCATGCCCGCCGACACGTCGTTGTGCGCCGTCAGCACATGGCCGGGCCGATAACGGCTGGCCTGGCCATCGACGAAGTCCACCCGCTCCTCGCCGGTGATGGCCCGGATCAGATCCAGGAAGGGCGCGGTGTTCATGAAGTCGAAGGCGGCGTCGGCGGCGTCGCGTTCGCCCGCCTCGTGCCCGGCCCGCACGTCCAGCCGGCGGTTGTCGAAGATGTACTGGGTCACCGGGCTGGCGCCATCCACCCGCGCCCCATCCAGCCAGGATTGCTTGCCGCTTTCGGCCGCCTTCACGCCGTCCAGCGGCAGTTCGAAGAACTCGCCCCCCGCCGCCACCGTGGTGTTCCAGCGCGTCTCGGCCTCCAGACAGTCGGCCACCGCGGCCGCCGCCTCTGGCGTCAGGACGCCTGGAACATGCAGCCGCCCCTTGGCCGCAAACGCCGCCTTTAGCGCCGCGACGTCCAGCGCCGGATTGAGCGCGATCTGCGTCACGACTCGACGGTCACCACGATCTTGCCCATGGCCTGCCGGTCACCGAGCGCCCGGATCGCCTCGCCCGCCTTCTCCAGCGGGAAGGTCTTCGACACGCGTGGCCGGATCTTGCCGGCGGCGTAGAGGCCCATCAGCTCGGCCATGTTCTGCGCGTGCGCCTTGGGCTCCTTGGCGACATGGGCGCCCCAGAAGACGCCGATGACGGACACCGACTTCAGCAGGGTCAGGTTCAGCGGCAGGGCCGGAATGCCGGCCGGGAAACCCACCACCAGATACCGTCCGTTCCAGTCCATGGCCCGAAGCGCCGGCTCGCAATAGTCGCCGCCCACCGCGTCATAGACGACGTCGGCGCCGTCGCGGCCCGTGGCCAGCTTCAGCTCGGTCGACAGGCTTTTTTGCGCCTCCTTGTCCATCGGACCGGACGGATAGATCAGGCCGTTGTCGGCCCCCATCTCAAGCGCGAACTCGACCTTGTCGTTGGTCGAGGCGGCGGCCACGACGTGCGCGCCCATGGCCTTGCCCAACTCCACCGCCGCGGCTCCCACGCCGCCGGCCGCGCCCAGCACCAGCAGGGTCTCGCCCGGCTGCAGCTTCGCCCGGTCCTTCAGGGCGTAATAGCTGGTCCCGTAGGTCATGATCAGGGCGGCGGCCTCATCGAAGCTCATGCCGTCCGGTATGGGGATCAGCCGGTCCGCCGGGACCGCCAGCCGTTCGACCAGCCCGCCCCAGCCGGGCACGGCGATGACCCGGTCGCCCCGGCGCACGCCCTTGACCCCCTCGCCCACGCTCTCGACCACGCCCGCCACCTCGGCGCCGGGCGCAAAGGGTCGCGCCGGGCGAAACTGGTACTTGTCCTCGATGATCAAGGTGTCGGGGAAGTTGATTCCCACCGCCTTCACCTCGACGATCACCTCGCCCTTCAGCGGCGTGGGATCGGTGATCTCCTCCACGACCAGGGTTTCGGGGCCGCCGGGGGCCTTGGACAGGACAGCGCGCATGAAATCTCCCGCACAGATCGGCATGGCGCCGGTTCGCCCGTGACGCTAATCAGCCGCCGGTACGAAGGAAAGCCCGAGCCGACCGCATGCCCATGCCCGATTTCATCTGCCCCGGCATGCAGAAGGGCGGCACCAGCTGGCTCTACGACCAGCTGTCCGTTCATCCGGACTTCCATCTGGCCCCGTACAAGGAGCTGCATTTCTTCAACAAGCCGGCCCCGCAGGTGGCGCTGACGCGGATGCACAAGGCCTATCTGGCGCGCCCGGAAGGCGAGCCCGGCCACACCTTCTTCGAGGCGGTCTCCCGGGCCGAGGGTCGCTGGGGCGACATGGCGCTGTATCCGCACTTCTTCGAGGGCGCGGAGGGCCGGCTGGCGGGCGACATCACGCCGGGATACTCGACGCTGAGCGCGGAAAAGGTCCAGGCGCTGGCGGACGCCTGTCCCGGCGCCAGGGTCATCCTGATGGTGCGCGAGCCATCCGCCCGGGTGCTGTCGCAGTTTCACATGGGCGTGCGCGTTCGGCGCTTCAGCCCGGACGATATCTCGACGCCGGAAAAGCTGGATGCCTTCCTTCGCCTGCCTCGTGTCGCCGATCGGGCCTTCCCGACGGCCATCTTCGCGCGCTGGAGCGCGGCCTTCGCCCAGTGCCGGGCCTATCTGATGGATGACCTGGTCGCCGATCCGGTCGCCTTCCGGGCGAGCGTCATCACCTATCTGGGCGGCGATCCGACGATCGAGGTCGGACCGGGCGCTGATTTCAACGCCAAGCAGAACGACGCCAAGGTCGAGCTGGCGGACTGGCAACGCAAGCAGGTGTTCGACTATTTCGCCGAGGAGCGGTTCCGCTGCGCCGAGATGTTCGGCGGCGCCGCCGAAGCATGGCCGAGCCGGGAGTTCCAATGACCACTGCCCTGATCCTGCACGGCGGCGCCGGCGCGCGGCGCGGCGTCGACTACGGCGCCGAGACCGTCAACATGGGCGAAGTGGTCGCGGCGATGCAGGCGCGGCTGGCGGACGGCGCCTCGGCGCTGGACGTGGCGGTCGAGGCGGTCGTGATGCTGGAGGCGTCGGGCCTCTATGTCGCCGGTCGCGGCGCTTCGCCCAATCTGGCCGGGGCCTATGAGCTGGACGCCAGCCTGATGGACGGGGCGACCGGCCGGGCCGGGGCCGTCGCGGCCCTGCAGGGGTTCCGCAGTCCGGTCCAGGTGGCGCGTGCGGTGATGGAGCGGACGCCGCACGTCATGCTGGCGGGCGAAGGCGCGGCCCTGTTCGCGGCCGACCAGGGCCTGGAAGCCATCGGCGACGAACCCGCCTGGTTCACCCACGCCGGTCAGGGCGACGACAATCACCCGCCGTCCGGCCTGTCGCACGGCACCGTGGGCTGCTGCGTACTGGATGATCAGGGACGGCTGGCGGCCGCCACCTCCACCGGCGGGGTCTTCGGCAAGATGCCGGGGCGGCTAGGCGACACGCCGATTCCGGCCGCCGGAACCTGGGCCGATGGCCACGCCGCCGTCTCCTGCACCGGCCAGGGCGAGTTCTTCATCCGCATCGCCGCCGCCGCGCAGGTCGCCTGGCGCGTCGCGGCGGGCGCGTCGCTGGCCCAGGCGGGCGCCGCCGTGATCGATCAGGTGGGGTCGATGGGCGGCGACGGCGGCCTGATCGCACTGGATCGCACCGGCCAGATCGCCCAGCCCTTCAACAGCCAGGGCATGAAGCGCGCCTGGCTAACGACGGACGGCCGGATCGGCGTCGACGTCTTCGGTCGCTGAACCACATTACATCTCCGTAAGGTGCACCGGGCCGCGCGCCTGATAGGGTCCGCGCGCATCTGATCGGACCGTATCCATGAAACGTCGTCTCGCCCTCGCCGCCTCCGCCCTGGCCCTGTTCGCCGCCGTCCCCGCCATGGCGCAGACGCCCGCGCCCGCCGCCGCCTCGGCCGGCGTCGTGGTGCCGCCGCTGGGGTTTGCGCACCGCACCCTGGCCAACGGGCTGGAGATCTACACGGCGCGCGACACGTCGACGTCCAACGTCACGGTCCAGGTCTGGTACAAGGTCGGCTCAAAGGACGATCCGGCCGGTCGCTCGGGCTTCGCCCACCTGTTCGAACACCTGATGTTCAAGGCGACCAAGGATTTCCCGGACGAGACCTTCGACCGCCTGACCGAGGACGTGGGCGGCTTCAACAACGCCTTCACCGCCGATGACGTCACGGCCTATCACGAGGTGATCCCGGCCAATCACCTGCAACGCCTGCTGTTCGCCGAGTCCAGCCGGATGGGCTCGCTGGTGGTCGACGAGGCCACGTTCAAGAGCGAGCGCGACGTCGTCAAGGAAGAGTACCGGCTGCGCATCCTGGCCTCGCCCTACGGCCGGCTGTTCGGCCTGTTCGCGCCCCAGACCATCTATCAGGAGAGCCCCTATCGCCGCTCGGGCATCGGCTCGATCGCCGACCTGGACGCCGCCACCACCGAGGACGTGCAGCGGTTCCACGCCACCTACTATCGACCCGACAACGCCGTTCTGATGGTCGCGGGCAATTTCGATCAGGCGCAACTGGACGCTTGGATCGACCAGTATTTCGCGCCCCTGAGCAATCCGGACCGCGCCCTGCCGGCCAATAATGTGCCCGAGCCGGAGCCGACGGCTCCGCGCGAAGCGACCTTCTACGCGCCGAACGTGCCGCTGCCCGCTGTGGTCGTCGCCTGGCCGACCGTGCCCTACAACCACCCGGACCGAGCGGCCCTGGCCATCCTGGACGGCATCCTGTCGACGGGCGAGAGCAGCCGCCTTTATCGCTCGCTGGTCTATACCCAGCAGATCGCCGCCCAGGCCGCCTCGACCCCCGACTTCTCGCAACAGGTCGGCAATCTGAGCAGCTACGCCATCATGGCCGGCGGCCAGGATCCTGAAACCGGCATCACCGCCCTGAAAGCTGAAGTCGCGAAATTCAGCGCCGAACCGGTGACCGCCGAGGAACTGGCCGAGGCCAAGAACGAGCTGGTCGCCAACGCCCTGCGCGAACGTGAAACCGTTCAGGACCGCGTCAGCGCCCTGGGCTGGGCCCTGATCAACACCGGCGACGCGTCGGCCGCCGACCGCGAGGTCGCCGACCTCCAGGCCGTCACCGCCGCCGACGTCCAGCGCGTGGCCCGTCGCTATCTGACGCCCGAGCGGTCGATCACCATCCGCTATCTGAACGCCGACGACGAGCATCCGGCGACCGAACAGCCGACCAATGTCGACGCGCCGGTCAAGCTGGCCGATCTGGCCCCCGTCGGTCAGGTCTATGCCCTGCTGCCCGAAGCTGACCGCGCGCCGATCCCGGCGGCCGGCGATCCGATCGCCCCGACCACCCCGGCGGTGGCTGACTTCCGGCTGGACAACGGCCTGCGCGTGCTGGTCGCGCGCCGCACCGGGCTGCCGCTGGTCTCGGCCCGGCTGAACTTCGACGCCGGCACCGCCGATGAGGTTCCGGGCAAGGCGGGCGTCGCGGCCATGACCGCCGGCCTACTGACCCAGGGGAGCGCCACCCGCACCGCGCCCCAGATCGCCACCGAAATCGAACAGCTGGGCGCCAGCGTCGGCGCCGGCGCGGGCGCGGACTTCACCAACGTCTACGCCAACGCCCCGGCCAACGTCTTCCCGCAGACGGTGGCCCTGATGGCCGATCTGGTCCGCAACCCGGCCTTCGCCCAGGAGGAGCTGGACCGCCAGCGCGACCAGACGCTGGACGGCCTGCGCGTCGCCCTGTCTTCGCCGGGTTCGGTGGCCGGCCTGGCCGCCGCCCGCGTGGTCTACGGCGACGCCGCCTATGGCGCGCCGGCGTCGGGCACGGTGACCAGCCTGCCGACCATCACCCGCGAAGACATCGCCGCCTTCCACGCCGCCCGCTACAGCCCGTCGGGCGCCAGCCTGGTCTTCTCGGGCGACATCACGGAAGCGCAGGCCCGCGCCCTGGCCCAGCAGTATTTCGGCGACTGGCGCGCCGCCGCGCCCGCCGCCCGTACGGCGCCGGCCGCCGGCGCCGTCCTGCCCACCCGCGTCGTGGTCATCGACCAGCCGGGCGCCGGCCAGGCGGCCGTCTACGCCGCCGGCCGCAGCGTCGCTCGCGCCGACGACGCCTATTTCCCCCTGTCGGTGGCCAATGCGGTGCTGGGCGGCGGCTACGGCTCGCGCCTGAACCAGGAGATCCGCGTCAAGCGCGGCCTCAGCTACGGCGCCGGATCGGGCCTCGGCCTGCGTCTGGAACCGGGGGTCTTCACCGCCCAGGCCCAGACCCGCAACGACGCGGCCGTCGAGGTCTCGGACCTCATGCTGGCCGAGATCGCCAAACTGGGCACGACGCAGCCCACGCCTGAGGAGCTGGGCACCCGTCAGGCCGTGCTGACCGGCGGCTTCGGCTCGTCGCTGGAGACGGTGGACGGCCTGGGCTCGCGCGTCGCCAATCTGGCGCTCTACGACCTGCCGCTCAGCGACCTGGCGACCTTCGTCTCCAGCGTCGAGGCCGTCACCCCCGCCGACGTTCAGGCCGCCGCCGCCCGCGCCCTACCGGCCGACCGAATGAGCCTGGTCATCGTCGGCGACGCCTCGGTCTTCATCGACGCCCTGCGCGCCAAACACCCCAACGTCGAGGTAATCCCGCTGACCGCGCTGAACCTGGACAGCGCGGCGCTGAAGTAGCGCGGAGCGCGCGCGTCTTGCCCTCTCCCAGAGGGAGAGGGCTTGAGCGCACGGCGCGAAGCCGTCGTCCTTGCGTGAAAGGGTGAGGGGTGGGCGGCCAACCGGTGAGGGCGAACCCCTCACCCTTTCGGCTATTCCAATCGCCTTCGGCTCTTGGAGCCTCAAGGCCTCTCCCTCTGGGAGAGGGAAGCGTTTCACGCCGACAGACACACCACCTGCGCCACGCGCAGATCCCGGCGCAGGTCGTCCGCGACCCGGCCGTAGTTGTCGACCGTGATCGGCTCGGCCAGGGCGGGTTCGTCGGCGCGTTGCTCGCCGCGGATGGCGGGGCCGAAACTGTCAGGGGCGGTGGTGTAGACTCGCCCACGGCGCGGCGACTCCGCCAGGGTGACGCCGATGACCCGACCGCGGCGGTCCAGCGCCGGCGCGCCCGACAGCCCGCTGAGCGAGCCGTCCAGTCCCTGCGTCCGGCCGACCTCGGCCCAGGCCAGCACCGGCTCGTCATGCGCGCCGCGCCCGAACACCTTCAGCGTTTCGCGGCCCAGCAGGCGCGTCGCCACCTCGCCCGCCCGGCCCTTGGGAAAGCCGGGATGGAAGGCGCGCTGGCCGACGCGCAGGTCGGGGCTCAGCAGCACCGGCAGGGCGGTCGGCCCGCCCTGGGTCAGCAACAGCGCCACGTCGGCGCGCGGGGCCAGGCGCACGTCGGCCGCCACGGCCCGGCCGCCGCCGATCACCAGAGCCGGACGCCGGCACCCCTCCACCACGTGACGGGCGGTCACCCAGCGGCCGTCGGCGGCGATGGAAAAGGCGGTGCCCGAGCTGGGCCGGAACGGCGTGTCCGGCGCATTGACTGTGACGGACGGATCGAAGGGGGTGACGGGGCCCAGCAGGGCGCCCTCGACCTCGTCCACCGGCGGCGGAGCGGGCGGGGCGTTGGAGCCCTCGCGGCGATTGACCGAAATGATCACCAGCGCCAGCGCTGCGGTCGCATAGATGGCCCAGTCCGGCGGCCGGGGAATCCTCATGCCTTCAGCCTGTCAGGGCCGCGGCCAGAATCAGGGCCGTCGACAGCTTGGCCCCGACCAGCAGCACGGCGGCGGACACCTCGCCGTCCTGGATGCGCTGAGGCAGGCCGGTCAGCAGGATGTCGACGACGCGGAAGGCCAGCAGCTGCAGCACCACCGTCGCCACGCCCCAGATCGCGATGTCCCGCACCGAGGTGGACGCCGCCAGCGACACCGCCAGGGGAATGGCCAGGCCGATCAGAACGCCGGAGAAAGCCACCGCCGCCGCCGGATTCCCGTCGCGGATCAGCGCGATCTCCTTCCACGGCGTCAGCAGGGCGTAGAGAATGGCCGCCCCGGCGAAGAGGCCCAGCGTGACGATCAGGTGCACCACCGTCACGGGGAAGCCGCTGGCGAAGGCCTGCACCTCCGCGCTGGACAGGATTTGCGACAGATCCATCGGAACTACGATACGCGGGCGCCGTTTCGCGCCCCCATCGCCAATGCCCGATCCGCCCGGCCCTCCGCAAGCGCGGGCGGGCAACAGTGTATGGTGAACAGACGTCGCGCCGCCGCCGCGCGGGTGTCGATCAGCCCGGCCAGCCCCGCACGCCGGCGCCGAACACCACCTGATCACGCAGGCCCGGACGCGACAGGGCGTACAGCATGCGCGGTTCCGGTGCGCTGACCGCGTCCAGCGCCGCCCGCTGCTGGGCCGGCAGCACCAGGTCCAGGGCCGCCACATTGTCCGTCACCTGTGACGCGCGGCTGACGCCCATCAGGGTCGATGCGACCCCCGGCCGGCCCAGCACCCAAGCCAGGGCCACGCGCGCCGGCGCCTCTCCGATCTCGGCCGCGGCCTGTTTGACCGCGTCCACGATGGCCCAGTTGCGCGGGGTGAACAGGGAGTCGCCGAACGGGTTGGCCCCGTCCAGGCGCTTGTCGTCGGCCGGTCGCTGCTCCCCGTCCGAGGCCGCATCACGCGGCAGGCCTCCGGCGCGCGGAGACGACGCCTCGACCGTCGCCCGATCGTATTTCCCCGCCAGCAGCCCATAGGCCAGCGGGCTCCATGGCTGGATACCCAGGCCGAACGCCTCGGCCAGCGGCGCGTGCTCGTCCTCGATGTCGCGATTGGCCAGGGAGTAGAAATACTGCAGGCCGATGGGGCCCGGCACGCCCCGCGCCGCCGCCAGCGTCGCCAGCTGCGCCACATACCAGGCGGGCGTGTTCGACAGCCCCCAATAGCGGACCTTGCCCGCCCGGATCAGCGTGGTCATCGTCTCCAGCAGCTCGGCCGCCGGCGTCACCCCGTCCCAGACGTGCAGCCAGTACAAGTCGATGTAGTCGGTCCGCAGCCGCTTCAGCGACCCCTCGACGGCGGTGTGCAGATGCTTGGCGCCCGCGCCGCCGGCCAGGGGCGCCCCGGTGGCGAAGCCCGCCTTGGTCGCCACCACCATCCGGGCGCGCAGACCACGCTCGGCGATGAAGTCGCCCAGCATCGTCTCGCTGCGTCCGCCGGAATAGACGTCGGCCGTATCGACGAAGTTGCCGCCCGCCTCGACATAGGCGTCGAACACCGCCCGCGATCCTGCCGTGTCCGACCCCCAGCGCGCGGTCCCGAACGTCATCGTCCCTAACGCCAGAGGGCTGACGACCAGGCCGGAGCGGCCGAAGGTGCGATAGTCGGACAGCGACATCGGGGATTTCCTAGCGATTGATACGGAACCCTTTGCGCCCCTTGCTGTCGCAGGTCAATGGTTTCATATTGGTCGCTATGGAATCGCTCGTCGCCCCTCCGCGTCGCAAGGCCGGCCGCCCCCTGTCTTTCGACCGAGATGCAGCCTTGAACCAGGGCATGCTGCTGTTCTGGCGCCACGGCTATGAGGCGACGGCCGTCAGCGACCTGACCGCCGCCATGGGCGTGACGCCGCCCAGCCTCTACGCCGCTTTCGGCGACAAGAAGCGGCTGTTCCTGGAGGCGGTCGCGCTCTACCTGTCAGGCGACAGCCGCCCGCAATCCATCATTGACCGCGCAGCCGACGCCCGCAGCGCGGCCCTGACCCTGATGGCGGGCGCGGCCCAGGCCTTCACCGGCCCCGACACCCCGCCCGGCTGCATGCTGGCCACCTCGGCCATCAGCGTCTCGGCCGCGGCCGCCGACGTCCAGGCCGCCCTGTCCGACATCCGCAACGGCGTCGAAGCTCACCTACGCGCCCGCATCGAGGCCGACATCGCCGCCGGCGCCCTGCCTCCCGACACCGACGCCGAAGCCCTCGCCGCCCACATCACCGCCGTCATCCAGGGCCTCTCCACCCTCGCCCGCGACGGCGCGCCCCGCGAGAAGCTGGAGCGCGTCGTGGCGATGGCGATGCGGGCGTGGCCGGAAGCGGCCGGCTAGGAGGCCTTGCGCCCCTTCGCGATCGCCGCGCTCTCGGCCTTCAGCGGTTTGGACACCGGACAGACCTCCTGCGCGTAGGCGCTCAACGTGTTGGCCAAATGGTCGGGCACCAGGCTGTAGTGCACGAACTGGCCCTTCTTCTTCGACGTCACCAGCCCGGCGTTCTCCAGCACGGTCAGATGCTGGCTGACGGCGGGCTTGGAGATTTCGAACCGCGCCGCGATCTCGCCCGCCGTCAGGTCGGCATGGGCCAGATAGGCCAGGATCTTGCGCCGGATCTGGCTGGAAAGGGCTTCGAACACACGCTGCATGGGCATCATTTAAGCGATTTACGAACCGCTTGCCAGAGCCAAGCTTCGGTGTTTAAGGTATTCCTTAAATACGAAAGGACATGGCGATGCATGAGCCTGAAAGTTTGGGCTGCAATCCGAGGGAAGGCCGCGTCGTTTGGGACCCCCTGCATTCGCTGTGGAATGGCGGGATGATGGCGCCGCCGTCCTGCTCGGACCGGCGACGTTCTCCTGGTCCGCCCTCGGCGTGGCCGTGGTCCTGGGCGCCCTGAGCATGCTGGGGTTCTCGGTCGGACTTCACCGCCATTTCGCTCATGCCGCCTTCGACTGCGGCGTCCGGACAGGACGCGTGCTGGCGTGGCTCGGCGTCCTGACCGGCATCGACGGGCCGATCGGCATGGTCCGCGCGCACCACTTGAGCCACTGGGCGCAGCAAAGGCATGAGGCCCACGACTTCTTCACCCACCGGCGAAGTTGGCTGACCCACACGATCTGGCGCGCCCATGGGCGGATCATCCTGGCCCGTGCTCCGGCGTTCGATCTCGGATGGCTCCAGGCCGATCCTGTACTCCGGAGCCTCGACCGCACCTGGATGCTCCAGCAGATGGTTCTGGCCGTCCCGCTTTACGCGGCCGGAGGCTGGCCGCTGGTGATCTGGGGCGTGCCGGTGCGAGTCGCGGCGACCGTCACCGCCTATTGGACCCTGGCGCATCTGGCGCACCGGCCAGAGGGGCAGAGCGCGAGGCATACGCCGGGGAACGACGTCGGCTGGGCGGCCGTCCTCACGCTCGGCGAAGCCTGGCACAGCAACAACCACGCCTGGCCCGGCTCGGCCAGGATCGGCCTTTATCCTGGCCAGAGCGACGGGGGCTGGCGGTTCATCCAGCTGCTGGAGCGGCTGGGCCTGGCGTGGAACGTGCGGACGCCGGAGACAATGGGCGCGCGGCCGCTGGAGAGGGCGACGTCATGATGGCGCTACGATCATGGCCAACGATCGTGCTCGCCTGGGTGAGCGCCGCCTGTGCCGGCAGTCTCGTCGTGGCGGTGGAGTTCGCTCTCGCGATGGCGATCCTCAATGCCGCCACGGACTCGTCCGGCGGCCTCGTCGGTGGCTTGGCGGGCGGCATCATGCTTTCGCCCTTCGCCTTCATCACCGCCCTGCCAGTCTTTGCGACGGGCCTCCTGGTTGTCGGACTACCGGCTTGGTTTGTGATGCACCGGCGTGGGCTCATGTCTGGCCTAGCCGTTCCCATCACCGGAGCGGCGCTCGCCGTCATGGGCGGGTTGGGTTTCGTCCTCGCGACGGCGCTGAATAACCCGGAGCTTCGCGAGACCCCGGCGTTGGCCCAGTCCTTTGGCCTAGCGCTCCTGTTGGCCCCGCCGGGAGCGTTCGCCGCCCGTGCATTGCGCCGGATTGCCTATGGGGAGCGCCCTAGGCCGCCTCGACCGTCGCCTGCTCCAGCTTCCTGATCGCGCTGGCCCGCAGCTTTTCGCTCTCGCTTTTCAGCTGGCCGCAGGCCGCCAGGATGTCCCGGCCACGCGGCGTTCTGATCGGGCTGGCGTAGCCGGCCTTGTTCAGGATGGCGGCGAACGTCTCGATCGTCTTCCAGTCCGAGCACTGATAGTCCGTGCCGGGCCAGGGGTTGAAGGGGATCAGATTAACCTTGGCCGGGATGCCCTCGATCAGCTTGATCAGGGCGCGCGCCTCGGCCGGTGAGTCGTTGACGCCCTTCAGCATGACGTATTCGAACGTCACCCGGCGCGCGTTCGACAGGCCCGGATAGGCGCGGATGCCGGCCATCAGCTGGTCCAGCGGATATTTCTTGTTCAGCGGCACCAGAACGTCGCGCAGGGCGTCGTTGGTGGCGTGCAGGCTGATCGCCAGCATGGCGGCGGTGCGTTCGCCCAGGGCCTGGAGCTGCGGCACGACGCCGGATGTGGACACGGTGATCCGGCGCCGCGACAGGGCGATTCCCTCATTGTCCGAGATGATGTCGATGGCGTCCGCGACGCTGTCCAGGGCGTAGAGCGGCTCGCCCATGCCCATGAAGACGATGTTGGACAGGCGGCGGTCTTCCTTGGGCGACGGCCACTCTTCCAGGTCGTCGCGCGCCACCTGAACCTGGGCGACGATCTCGGCCGTGGTCAGGTTGCGGACCAGCTTTTGCGTGCCGGTGTGGCAGAAGGTGCAGTTCAGCGTGCACCCGACCTGGGACGACACACACAAAGCCCCGGCGCGGCCGACGTCGGGGATGTAGACGGTCTCGATCTCGATGCCCGGGGCGGTGCGGATCAGCCATTTGCGGGTGCCGTCCTTGGACACCTGGCGCTCGACGATCTCGGGGCGGGTCAGAGTGAAGGCCTCGGCCAGCCTGGCCTGCATGTCCTTGGCGACATTGCTCATCGCGGCGAAGTCGGTCACGCCGTAGTGGTGGATCCAGCTCCACACCTGCGAGGCGCGCATCTTCGCCTTCTCGGGCGGACAGACGTCGGCGTCGATCAGCGCCTGGCGCAGGCCGGCGCGCGTCAGACCGGACAGGTTGACGAGGCCCTTGCCACGATCGGCGTTGGCGGCGTGCGAAAGGTCGAGCGTCAGGCTCAAGGCGGCGTCCTGGGGCGATGGGAAGGCGGCGTTATACCACGGAATGCGGCGACATAGGAGCAGGCGGCCCGATTGCGAGTCGCTGGCCCTTGCCCGAGAGGCCTCGATTTTCTAAACGGCGGGCGTTGGGGAGTAGCGTCCGGCGCGTTTCAGCCGGGGCCGTGTCAACACACTCGTTCCGCCGGACCTCCCCGTTCGGCGACGTGGTGCGGCCAGCGGATCATCCGCCTTGCGAGACCAGCACGCGTTCCGGGCCTTCGGCCGGCCGGTTCGGACGCGTGCTGTCTGGCGTCCGGCGGAGACCGATCGAATGACTCCCATCGCCATCGCAGTGCTGTCGCTGAGCCTGTCGGCCGACGCCTTCGCCGCCGCCATCGGCCGCGGCGCCCAGCATCGGCCTCGCTTCGCGGAGGCGCTGAAGACCGGCGCCATATTCGGCCTGATCGAGGCCGTCACCCCCGTGATCGGCTGGGGCGTCGGCCTGGTCGCCGCGGGGCTGGTGGAGCGGATCGACCACTGGATCGCCTTCGTCCTGCTGACCGGCGTGGGCGGCCGGATGATCTGGGAGGCCCGTCACGAACGCGAGGAGGAGGCTGGCGTGGCCGGGGCCGTGAAGCGCGGCGGCCTGCTGGCGTTGGTGGCGACCGCCGTGGGCACCAGCATCGACGCGGCGGCTGTGGGCGTTTCGCTGGCCTTCTTGGGGTCGCATATCTGGCAGGTGGCGCTGGGAGTCGGGATCACCACCTTCATCCTGGCCACCCTGGGCCTGCTGATCGGCCGCCAAGCCGGCGCGAAACTGGGCCTGTGGGCCGAGCGCATCGGCGGGGTGCTGCTGATCGGCCTGGGAACGAAGATCCTGCTGGAGCACCTGGGGGTGATCGCCTTCTAGGCGCCCGCCTGTTGCAACCGGTCATCGGAAGTGACGCGGCCCGATTTGGCGTCACCGCACCGTTTGCGCTACGCAGCGGCCATCCGCCGTGGACGCCCGTCGTCCGCCCTTCGCGCGCCGATGCGCTGACGCCGGGAGACCCCGCATGCTGCCCTTCATCGACCTTCAGGCCCAGCGCCTGCGTTTGGACGGCAAGATCGAGGCCGCCGTCCAGGCCGCCGTCGTCGGCGGCGCCTGGGTCATGGGCCCGCAGGTGCGTCAGTTCGAGGCCGATCTGGCGACGTTCGGCGGCGCCAAGCACGCCCTCGGCTGCGCCAACGGCACCGACGCCCTGGCCCTGCCACTGATGGCATGGGGGATCGGGCGCGGCGACGCGGTCTTCGTGCCCAGCTTCACCTTCGCCGCCACGGCTGAGATCGTGCCCTGGTTCGACGCCGAGCCGGTCTTCGTCGATGTCGACCCCGACACCTACAACATGGACCCCAAGGCCCTGGCCGCCGCCATCGAGGGCATCGCGGCCGAGGGCCGCCTGACGCCCAAGGTGGTCATCGCCGTGGACCTGTTCGGCCAGCCGGCCGACTATCCGGCCATCAAGGCCATCTGCGACCAGCACGGGCTGAAGCTGATCTCGGACTCCGCGCAAGGCTTCGGCTGCACCATCGACGGCGCCCACCCGCTGAAATGGGCCGACATCACCACCACCAGCTTCTTCCCGGCCAAGCCGCTGGGTTGCTACGGCGACGGCGGGGCGGTGCTGACCAATGACGACGAGCTGGCCCAGCTGATCGACTCGGTCCGCGTGCACGGCAAGGCCGTGGCGGTGGACCTGAAGGATCGCACCTTCGACCACGACCCCAAATATCTGAACATGCGCATCGGCCTGAACAGCCGCCTGGACACCATCCAGGCCGCCGTCCTGATCGAGAAGCTGGCCGTGTTCGGCCAGGAGATCGAATGGCGCAACCGCATCGCGGCCCGCTACAACGAGGCCCTGCGCCCTCACGTCGCCAAGGCGCCGGATGTGCCCCAGGGCAACATCTCCAACTGGGCCCAGTACACGATCGAGCATTCCGATCGCGACGGCCTGGCCGCGCACCTGAAGGATCTGGGCGTGCCGACCGCCGTCTACTATCCTATCCCGCTGCACCTGCAGCCGGCCTATGAGATGTTCCCGCGCGGCGCCGGTGGTTTGCCGGTCACCGAGCGGCTGAAGGACGTGGTCATCAGCCTGCCGATGCACGCCGACCTGGACGAGGCGACGCAGGACCAGATCATCGCCGCCGTCGCCTCCTACAAATCCTGATTCTGGGGCTGAACCGCATGACCACCCTGTCCGCCCCCCTCAAGCTCGGTGTCGCCGGCGTCGGCGTCATGGGCCGCAACCACGCCCGCGTCGCGTCGGAGATGCGCGAGTTTGATCTGACGGCGATCTTCGACGCGGATCACGCGACGGCCGAGGGCGTCGCCGGCGTCTACGGCGCGCGGCCCTTCACCACCGCCGAGGATTTCGTAGCGGCCGGCCTGGAAGCCGCCATCGTGGCCGCGCCGAATCGCTTCCACGCCGAGCTGGGCGTCGCTCTCTTGAACGCCGGCGTCCACGTCCTGGTTGAAAAGCCCATCGCCGCCACGGTGAAGGACGCCCAGGCCCTGATCGACGCCGCCAAGGCCAACGGTCGCGTCCTGATGGTCGGTCAGGTCGAGCGCTTCAACCCGGCGGTCGAGGCGGTCAAGCGCGCCATCGCCGGCGAAGACGTCATCTCCATCCAGATCACTCGCGTCGGCCCCTTCCCGCCGCGCATGGGCGACGTCGGCGTGGTCATCGACCTGGCGGTGCACGACATCGACATCATCCGCCACCTGACCGACAGCGAGATCGTCGAGGTCCAGCCGCAGCTGGCCCGGACGAAGGCAGAGCGCGAGGACACGGCCCTGCTCCAGTTCCGGCTGGCCAACGGGACCATCGCCCACATCACCACAAACTGGGTCACGCCCTACAAGACCCGCACCCTGCAGGTCGCGACCAAGGGCAAGTTCGTCGTCGCCGATCTGATGACCCGCCAGGTCACCGAATATTTCGGCCAGCAGCCGGACGGCAGCTACTCCACCCGCGGCGTCATGAGCTGGCCCGCCGAGCCCTTGAAGAAGGAGCTCGAAGCCTTCGCCCACGCCATCCGCACCGGCGAAACCCCGGCGGTCACCGGCGAAGACGGCCTGCGGAACCTGGAGGTGGCCCTGCGCTGCCTGGGCGAGAGCTAGGCTGGTAGCGGCGCGACAACGTCCAACCAAGAGGTGATCAGCCGGGGCGCTGGTTTGGATGAGAAGCGCACGTCGAAGAGTGGCGCCGAGGCGAGTTGGACACGGCACACGGTGAAGGCAGCGCCGGGCTCCCGGCTGTTATCGGTTAAGATCGCAGCGTCAGCCACGTCGAGAGCATGGCTGATGGCCTTCTGCGTTCTCGGAAAACGCTGACGCAAGATGGGCTCTTCTATCGTGTGCCCTCCTGCCTTTGTTCGCGTCATGACACGCAGGACCGACAGATCGGGGCTGGCCAGCCCCACAAAGAAGAGCAGTACAAAGTAGCCGGCGCTCTGCATTTCGCGGATAAGATCGATCTTCGACCGGACGCGACCATCGCCCTGTGGCTCCCAGTATGAAAAGACGGTTTCCATAGCGAACGGCACCTTGGCCCCCATCGCATGCCCGACGAATGCGTTGACGCCTTGTTGGGCGACGCCCATCCAGCCGCGATCTTTGTCACGAAGCTGCTGGGCCCAGGGCGTCAGATGGCCGTCGTCTCCCGGTCTGGGCAAGATCGACATCATCATCCGGTCAGCATTGATCAGAGGAATCTGCAGGCGATCGGCCAGCGATCCATCCCACATAGTCGATTTTCCTGAACCGTTATGGCCCGCCACGACTATCGCGAGGGGTTTGGCGGTAGCGCTCTGGGCCGCCAAGACCTGATCGACAGCCTGGGAAAGACTGATCAATCAGTAACCTTGAACGCGCCGTTCTCGAGAATACCGCGGTCGATCTTGCCGTTCAGTCTACGGATATAGACACCCGGTCGCTCAGGGTCGGCAGAATAGAGCGGAACATCCCGACGCGCGTAAACGCGAACCCCCGGACGCATCAGCTTGTCTTTGAGACGCTTGAGGGCTTCCGAGCCTTTATCGACGTTTTGCCGAACCTCAGTAGCCGTGGGCTTGTGAACAGCGACCGTCACGTCACCCACAGTGACACGGGTGCGTCGCCGCTTTGCACGCAGCTCCGCAGTCGAAGACCCGGGTCCCGTTGGCGCGTTGGCAACTGACATGCCCACAAGATAACTCCGGCAGCGATGGACGCAAGCGCGTCCATCCTCACCCCACCACCTGCATCGACAGCCATTCGGCGATCAGGGCGGGTTTGTCGCCGCCTTCTATCTCGACGGTCAGTTCGTGCTTCAGCAGCCAGCGGCCACCGCCCTTGTCTTCTGCCGACAGCAGCTTGAACCGGCCGCGCACCTTGGACCCCGCCCGCACCGGCGCGAGGAAGCGGATTTTGTCGAAGCCATAGTTCACGCCCATGACCACGTTCTCAAGCCCCTCGACCGCGTCATAGCTCATGGCCGAGGCCAGGCTGAGGGTCAGGAAGCCGTGGGCGATGGCGCCGCCGAACGGTGTCTTGGCGGCCGCTTCCGGGTCGATGTGGATGAACTGACGGTCCTCGGTGGTCTCGGCGAAGGCGTCGATGCGCGCCTGGTCGATCTCGAACCACTTGGAGACGCCGACCTCCCGGCCGATCAATGATTGAAGGTCAGACGCTTTGGTCATGGATCAGGCCTCGAACCGGTCTTCGATGATGGCGGAGAACAGCGCCGGGTCGATGTTGCCGCCCGACAAGATGACGGCGGTCGTGCGCCCCTTCGTCTCGACCTTGCCAGCCAGCAGCGCCGCCAGACCGGCCGCACCGCCCGGCTCGACCACCAGCTTCAGGGTGCGGAACGCGTAGCGCACCGCATCGGCCGCCTCGGCGTCCGTAATGGTCAGCGCGCCCTTCAGGGCCCGCTGGTTGATCGGGAAGGTCAGGACGCCGGGGATTGGCGTCTGCAGGGCGTCGCAGATCGACGGCTTGCCCTCGGGGTGGCCCATGCGCTCGCCCGCCGCCAGCGAGCGGACGGTGTCGTCAAAGCCTTCCGGCTCGACGCCCCAGGCCTCGGTCGCAGGCGAGCGCGCCTCCAGCACCAGATTGATCCCGGCCATCAGTCCGCCGCCCGAACAGGGGCACAGTAGCTGGTCGAGGGACGCCTCGCCCGCCTGATCCAGCAGCTCCAGCGCCGTCGTGCCCTGGCCCTCGATGACGAAGGGATCGTCGAACGGCGGCACCAGCACGCTGCCGCGCTCGGCCGCCAGCGCCGCCCCGATCGCCTCGCGGCTCTCCTTCCAGCGGTCGTAGAGCCGCACCTCGCCGCCTAACGAGCGGACCCCAGCGATCTTTATGGCCGGGCTGTCGGCCGGCATCACGATGGTCGCATTCGTCCCCATCATCTTCGCCGCCGCCGCCACGCCCTGGGCATGATTGCCGGAGGAGAAGGCGACCACGCCGCGCGCGCGTTCCTCTTCGGTCAGGCGGCTGATGCGGTTGTAGGCTCCCCGGAACTTGAAGGCGCCCGCCACCTGCATCGTCTCGGCCTTCAGCAGGACCCGGCCGCCGACCCGCTCGCTCAGGGCCGGGCTCTCGATCAGGGGGGTGCGCACGGCTACGCCGTCGATCTGGCGGGCGGCGTCCAGAACGCCTTCGAAAGAGGGGGCTGCGTCGCGCATGCCTCCCACTACCAATCAGCTCATCCCGGCGGAAGCCGGGACCCAGTCCTGCTGGGGAGCACCGCCCTCAACGTGGCCCACTGACCTCTTTCCCGAACTCGGCATCCATCGCTAAAGGACTGGATCCCGGCTTCCGCCTGGATGAACGGAGAGTTTCATCCGGTTTGCGTCGGTCCCGGAGCGCTCTAAACCTTGCGCATGAACCGCCTGATCCTCGCCATCGACCAGGGCACGACCTCGACGCGCGCCATCGCCTTCGAATGCGCGGACGGCCGCTTCAGCCCGGTGGCCGTCAGCCAGATCGAGCTGGAGCAGCATTTCCCCGCCTCGGGCTGGGTCGAGCACGACGCGGCCGAGATCTGGACCGCGACGCTGCAGACCTGCCGCGAGGTGGTAAGGAAGGCCGGCGGCGTCGGGCGGTTCGCCGCCATCGGCATCACCAACCAGCGTGAGACCTCGGTGATCTGGGACGCCGCAACCGGCCGGCCCCTGCACCGCGCCATCGTCTGGCAGGACCGGCGCACCGCCGATGTCGCGGCGCGGCTGGCGGCGCAGGGGCTTGAGACGAAGGTGCAGGCGGCGACAGGCCTGATCCTCGACCCCTATTTCTCGGCGACGAAGTTCGCCTGGCTGCTGGACGCCGTGCCGGGCGCGCGCGAACGGGCGGCGAAGGGTGAGGTCAGGCTGGGCACGATCGACAGTTGGCTGATCTGGAACCTGACCGGCGGTCGCAGCCACGTCACCGACGCCACCAACGCCAGCCGCACCTCGCTGATGGACCTGAAGACGCGGCAGTGGCGGCCCGACCTGTGCGACCTGTTCAACGTGCCGCAGAACGCCCTGCCCGACATCCGGGGCTGCGCCGACCATCTGCGCGACTGCGACGCCAGCCTATTCGGCCGCGCCCTGCCGATCCACGGCTCGGCGGGGGACCAGCAGGCGGCCCTGGTGGGCCACGGGGCGCTGAACGCCGGGGACGCCAAGATCACCTACGGCACCGGCGCCTTTCTGGTCGCCAATGTCGGGGACCAGCCCGTGGTCTCCACCCGGCGGTTGCTGGGTACGTTGGGGTACGACGTGCGGGGGACGGCCGCCTATGCGCTGGAGGGGTCGATCTTCTCGGCCGGCTCGGCGATCCAGTGGCTGCGCGACGGGGTGGGTCTGATCTCCGAGAGCCGGCACTCCGAGGCGATGGCGCAGGGGCTGAAGGACAACGGCGGCGTCTATCTCGTGCCCGGCTTCACGGGTCTGGGCGCGCCGTGGTGGAACCCGGAGGCGCGCGGCACGGTCGTCGGCCTGACCCGCGACAGCGGCCCGGCCCATTTCGTGCGCGCGGCGCTGGAGGCCCTGGCCTACCAGACCCGCGACCTGCTGGATGCGCTCTACGCCGACGGCGCGCCGCGTCTGGGCCGGCTGAAGGTCGACGGCGGCGTCACGGCCAACGCCTTCGCCATGCAGTTCGTGGCCGACATCTGCGAGGTGGAGGTCGAGCGCCCCGCCTTCCAGGAGATGACGGCCCTGGGCGCCGCGCGGCTGGCGGCGCTGGGCTGCGGCCTGATCGACGACTTGCAACCCGTGGCGGCCGAGGCGCCGGCCGTCTGGACACCCCGCATGACCGCGCCCGAGCGCGAGCGCCTGCTGGCCGGCTGGCGCCGCGCCGTGAAGGCCGCCATCGTCGCCGCGCCCGAGACCGAAGCGCCATGACCGAAGACGCCCAGAGCACCTTTTCCGGCACCCGCGAGGTCGATCCGCGCCACGCCTTGGACGAGGCGGCGCTCGAGGCATGGATGGCCGCGCACGTCGATGGCTATGCCGGCCCCCTGACCCTGCGCCAGTTCAAGGGCGGCCAGTCGAACCCGACCTATGAGGTGGCGACGCCCGGCCGGACCTATGTCCTGCGCCGCAAGCCGCCGGGCGTCCTGCTGCAAAGCGCCCATGCCGTGGACCGTGAGTTCAAGGTGATCTCGGCGCTGCATGCGCAGGGCTTTCCCGTCGCCCGCCCCTACGCCTTGTGCGAGGACGCCGAGGTGATCGGCTCGATCTTCTACGTCATGGAGAAGGTCGAGGGCCGCGTCCTATGGGATCTGAAGCTGCCGGGCCTGGAGCCGGCCGAGCGCCGCGCCATCTATGACGCGCAGGTGGACACGCTGGCGCGGCTGCACGGCTATGAGCCCGACGCCATCTGCCTGGGCGACTATGGCCGGCACGAGGGCTATTTCGCCCGCCAGGTCGGCCGCTGGACCAAACAGTACCGGGCGTCCGAGATCGACCTGATCCCGTCGATGGACCGCCTGATCGAATATCTGCCCGACAGCCTGCCGCCCGAAGGCCCGGCGCGGATCGTCCACGGCGACTTCCGCCTCGATAACCTGATCCTGGCCGCACGCGGGCCCGAGGTCAGGGCGGTGCTGGACTGGGAGCTGTCGACCCTGGGCGACGCCATGGCCGACTTCTCCTATCTGCTGATCGCCTGGGTCATCCCGGCCAGCGAGCGCAACGGCCTGCTGGGCGCCGACCTGCCCGCGCTGGGCATTCCCTCGATCGAGCAGACGGTGGAGCGTTACGCCGCCATCACCGGCATGCGGCCCGACAACCTCGACTGGCTGTTCGCCTATAATCTGTTCCGGCTGGCGGCCATCTGCCAGGGCATCGGCGGGCGGGTCCGCGACGGCACCGCCGCCAGCGCCCACGCCAGGGCCATGGCCGCGCAGGCGCCCGTTCTGGCGGACGCGGCGTGGGGCTTCGCGAAGCGCGCGGGGGCCTAGTTCGTGGCGGCGGTCAGGATGCGGCGATCGCTCTTGGCCTGGACCAGCACGGCCACCGCCTCGCCGTCCGCGACGCCGCTGGGCAGGGCGTAGAGGACCGGCCGCCCGGTCCAGTCGCCGAGGCGGCGCAGGCGCTTGACGACATTGACGTGACGCACGACCTGGCCGCGGTTGTCGCCGCCCTGAACCGTCACTTCCTGCAGGCCGGGCCGGTAGACCACGGCCCAGACCTCGGCCCCACCGGCCGGTGCGGAGCCGGAGCCGACGCCGACGCGGTCGCCGCTCTGGCGGAACTCGATTTCGGGCGGGGCGGTGCGGCGCACGGCCTCCGCATCGATGGCGGCCTGAAGCTCGGGCGGGCGGGCGCCCGAAACCGGCCGGCGTCCGTCCACCACGACCTGCGGCGTCTCGACCGAGCGCAGGCGCAGGGCCTGCCGATAGGATCGCTGGCGCTGGGTGAACTCGGGCTTGGCGAAGGTGTCCTCCCAGCCCAGATAATCCCAGTAATCGACGGCGTAGGTCAGGGCGATGACGCCAGGCTCGCTCGACGCCGCCTCGACCACGCGATTGGCCTCAGGACAGCCCGCGCAGCCCTGGGCGGTGAACAGCTCGACCACCACCGGCTGGCCCGTAGCGGGACGCGGCGAGACTCGCGCGCGCGGTTGGGCCGCGCCCACGTTCGCAAGCGCCGTCGCCAGGGCGACGCCCCCGATGATCCAGCCCCAAGGTTTCATGGATCGACCCATAGCCGCCCGGGGGCCCGGCCGCGCCTCATATCTGCGTGAGGCGCCCGCTCCGTCCGTCATTCCGGGGCGATCGTAGAGCGAACACCCGAACTCAGGGGATCAAGCGGAGGGGTGGATGTATCCCTCGTCGAACCTGGTCACCTGGATCCCGGGCGCCGCTGCGCGCCCCCGAAATGACGGGATGGAGCGATGAAGCGGGTCGCTCCCTAATCCATCAGCTGCTGCGCCAGATAGGTGTAGTGGCGCGCCCAGCGGCGGGCGTTGGCGACCGGATCGGCGTCGTTGGAGTGACCGCCGCTAGTCTCCTCATAATAGAGGTGATCATAGCCCATGTCGCCCAGACGCGCCGCGAACTTGCGGGCGTGGCCGGGATGGACGCGGTCGTCGCGCGTGTTGGTCGTGATGTAGACGCGTGGGTATCCGGCGCCCGGCCGCAGGTTCTGATAGCCGGAGTAGCGGGCGATATAGGCCGCTTCGGCCGGGATGCGCGGGTCGCCGTATTCCCCGATCCAGCTGGCGCCGGCCGGCAGGTCCCAGTAGCGCAGCATGTCGATCAGCGGGCTCTCGATGACCGCCGCGTTGTAAAGCTCCGGGTGCTGCGTGATCGAAACGCTGGTCAGTACCCCGCCGTTGGAGCGGCCGTAGATGCCGGTGTGGCGCGGGCTGGTGATGCGGCGCGCCTGCAGGTCGCGCGCCACGGCGGCGAAGTCGTCGAAGGCCAGCTGGCGGTGTTCCTTCAGCACGCTCTGGTGCCAGGCCGGGCCGAACTCACCGCCGCCGCGGATGTTGGCGATGACGTAGACGCCGCCGTTCTCCAGCCACAGCTTGCCCATCTCGGGGATGTAGGCGGGCGGCTTGGAGACCTGGAAGCCGCCGTAGCCATAGATGATGGTCGGCGCCGTGCCTTCCATCGCCAGGTCGCGCGGGCGCACGACGAAGTACGGGATCTTCGTCCCGTCGGTGGACGTGGCCTCGAACTGCTCGACTACGTCGCGCGAGGCGTCGAAGCGGGCGGGCGCGGACTTCAGTACCCGCGAGGCGCCGGAGGCGACGTCGGCGAGGCTGAGCGTCGACGGCGTCAGGAAGCCTTCGACGGTGTAGAAGACCCGGCCGCTCGACCGGCCGGCGGACGCCAGATGCACCGACGTGTTCTCCGGAACGTCCAGCGCCGTCTGGGGCCAGCCGAACTCGCCCCGGTCGCGGAAGCTGATGGCGCGACCCCGGACGTTGTCCAGGATGGTCGCCACGACATGGTCGTCGAACACGGCGACGTCCTCCACCGACTGCCGGTCCGTGGGCGCAAAGACCAGCAGATCGGCGTTCGAGACGGCCTGCGTCGCCGGATCGGCGGGACGAAGCTGCCACAGGTTGGCGGCGACCAGAGATCCGGGCTGGAACGCGCGCGTGTTGAGGGTCCAGGGCTCGTCGAGGCTGAAGACAAGCCGGGCGTCCGCGCCCGCGCCCGGGCCCATCGCGCCCCGCACCGACACCCGCTCCGGCAGGTTCAGCTTGACCGGGGCCCCATCGACCAGTTCCCAGGTCTCGCTGCGGAAGGTGTCGAGCGGGCGGTTGAACAGGACGGCGATCACGGCGCCCGCGTCGTTCCGCAACACCATCGGGCTGACGCCGTACCCACCGTCCGCCTGCTCGCCGCGATAGACCTCGGTCGCCTGGGCCAGCGTCTGGCCGCGCTTCAGCGTCTTGACGATGAACGGATAGCCGCTCTCCGTCAGCGTCCCCGGCCCGAAGTCGGTGGCGACCAGCAGCGTGTCGCGATCCAGCCATTCGATGCGGTGCTTGCCCTCAGGCAGGTTGAAGCCGCCGTCCACGAACGACTTGGTCGTCGTGTCGAACTCGCGAACCACCACGGCGTCCTTGCCGCCGTCCGACAGGTTGACGAGGCAGCGCGTCTCGTCCGGCGCCAGGCAGTCGGCGCCCTTGAACACCCAGTCCTTGCCCTCGACCCGCGACAGGGCGTCGATGTCCAGCAGGGTCTCCCACGACGGGCTGTCGGAGCGGTAGCTTTCCAGCGACGTCCGCCGCCAGACGCCCTTGGGATTGGTCGCGTCCTGCCAGAAGTTGCCGACGCCTTCGCCCAGGAAGTAGGGCTGGGCGATGCGGTCCGTGGCGGTCAGGATCGCCTCGGCCTCACGGCGGAAGGTCTCGTAGCGCGGGTCGCCGGTCAGGGCGGCCAGCGACCGTTCGTTCTCGGCGTCGACAAAGGCCATGGCCTCGGCGCCGTTCACCTGTTCCAGCGCCAGATGATCGTCGGCGGCGCGCACCCCCTCGATCGACAGGTCGGTGGGCATGTGCGGCGGGGGGGTCAGTGATGGGCTTTGGGCCAGGGCGGGCGCGGCGAGTGTCGCGATGACAGCGGCGAGGGCGAGACGGTTCATGCGAAACTCCAGCAAGATCCTCCACCGCGAAGCGGGGGAGGGGGACCGCGCTTGCGCGGTGGAGGGGGCGGGGTCACGCGCGGCGCTTGGGGTCGCCCCCTCCACCACTCCGTGGTCCCCCTCCCCCGTAAAGGACGGGGGAGGATCTAAGGTCTACTCCTGCGCCGGCTGATCCATCAGCCTGCGCGTCAGATAGGTGTATTCCAGCGCGATGCGGCGGGCCGTTTCGCGCAGGTTGGCGCCGGCCGCGTGGCCGCCGTCGGTGTTCTCATAGAACAGCACCGGATAGCCCAGCTCCTCAAGCCGCGCGGCCGCCTTCCTGGCATGTCCGGGGTGGACGCGGTCGTCCTTGGTCGAGGTGTGGATGAAGACTTCCGGATAGGGCTGGCCGGCCGCCAGTCGCTGGTACGGCGAATATTCCGCGATCCAGGCCCGCTCGGCCGGAATGTCCGGATTGCCGTATTCGCCCTGCCAGCTGGCGCCGGCCAGCAGCTTGTTGAAACGGAACATGTCGAACAGCGGCACCTGGATGACCGCGCCGTTGATCAGGTCCGGGCGCTGGGTCAGCATCGCCCCCATGAACAGGCCGCCCTGACTGCCGCCCATGATCCCCAGATGCGGCTGCGAGGTGATGTTGCGCGCGGTCAGGTCCAGAGCCACGGCCTGGAAGTCCTCGTGCGCCCGCTGACGGTTGGGGCCCTGCGCCGCCTGGTGCCAGCGCGGGCCGAACTCGCCCCCGCCGCGCGTATTGGCGATGACGTAGACGCCGCCTCGCTCCAGCCACAGCTTGCCGACCGTGGCCGAATAGCCGGGCAGCAGCGAGCTCTGGAACCCGCCGTAGCCGTACAGCAGCGTCGCGTTCGACCCGTCCATCGGCATGTCGGCCTTGTGGACCACGAAATAGGGCACCATCGTCCCGTCGGCGCTGCGGGCCTGGAACTGGTCGACGGTCATGCCCTCGGCGTCGAACTTGGCCGGCAGGGATTTCACCTGTTCCGGCGCTGCGGCCGTGCTCAGATCGGTCAGCCACAGGCTGGACGGGTTCAGATAGCCGGTCACGCTGACGAAGATCTTGTCGTCGGTCTCGGATGCCGACCCCAGGCCGACGCTGACGTTCTGGGGCAGGTCCATGCGGGTCCGGCTCCAGTCGGCCGGGTCATAGACATAGACGCCGCCGCGCACGTTTTCGTACAGCGCCACGACCAGCCGGTTGCGGGTGGCGGTGATGCCCTCGATGGCCTCGCGCTCGGTCGGGCGCAGCACCAGGGTCGCCTGAACCGCCGGATCGGCCAGCCAGGCGTCCAGGTCGTAGGCCACCACGTCGCCGGTCTGGAAGGTCTGGCCCGACGGCGCGGTCCAGTCCTGATCGGTGGTGAAGACCAGCTTGCCCTGAACCAGGGCGTTGATGTTCGACTTCAGCGGCAGCGGCATCCGGGTCGTGGAGCCGTCGTCGTTCAGCCGCCAGGTCTCGGCCTCGTAGAAGTTGATCGCCCGGTTGATGAAGGTCGCCTTCGCCACGCCGTCGGCGTCGCGCAGTACATAGGCGCTGACGGAGACGTCGGTCGGCTGGCCGGTGAACAGGGTCTCGGCCTGGTCCACCGGCTGGCCGCGCCGCAGCCGCTTGACCACCATCGGATAGCCCGAGGTCGTCAGTGTTCCTTCGCCGAAATCACGCGAGATCAGCAGGGTGTCGCTATCGACCCAGGCGGCGCCGCCCTTGGATTCCGGCAGGCTGAAACCGCCGTCGACGAAGGTGCGGGTCTCGCTGTCGAATTCCCGCGCCTCGGTGGCGTCCTTGCCGCCGTTCGACAGATAGACCAGGCACAGCCGCTCGCCCGGCGAAAGGCAGGTCGTGCCCTTGTAGACCCAGTTGGCGCCCTCGGCGGCCGACAGGGCGTCGAAGTCCAGGATCGTCTCCCACGTCGGCGTCGCGGTGCGATAGCTGTCCAGCGTCGTGCGCCGCCAGATGCCGCGCACGTGCTCGGCGTCCTGCCAGAAGTTGTCGATCGTGCCGTCACGATTGAAGCCGGGCGACGGGATCCGATCGCGCGATTCCACCAGCGCCAGCGCCTGCTGGTGCAGGGTCTCGTAGCGCGGATCCCCCTGCAGCACGCCCAGCGACCGCGCGTTGTGCGCCCGGACCCATTCCATGGCCCGCTCGCCCTCGACCTCTTCCAGCCACAGATAGGGATCGGACGCGTCGCTCTGAGCAAAGCCCTCCGCGGCGGCGGGGGCGGGGGTGTTTTGGGCCAAGGCGGGAACGGCTCCGGTCATCAGAAGGGCGGCGAGGGCGAGGCGTCGGATCAAAAGCTTACTCCGGTCGTCGATGCGGACATGGGGTCAGGCGGTCGGCTTGCCCAGAGGGCGCGCCGCCTCGGCCGCCTCGCGCGGCGCGATCTCGGCCTCGATCAGGGCGGGCAGGTCGGGGATGTCGAAGGGCTGGCTCTCGCGCGCCTTGGCGATCCGGCCGACCAGGCGGCCGAAGTTGTGCCGCAGGTTCTCGCGGCCTTCCTCGCCCAGCAGCCGCGTGGCCTTCAGCACCACGTCGTCCTGTTCCTCGTCGGCCTCCCGGCCCTCGGCCCAGCCGGCGACCCAGCGCTCCTGCCGCTCGACCACCTCGCGGGTGTGGTCGACCTCGAAGTCCAGCATCCCCCACTCCTTGTTCGGGTGGGACTGTTCGTTGGCGAAGGCGCGGTCGAACAGACGGCGCGCCGCCTGGGTCGAGGCGACGGCGTCCTCGGTGCGGCCGTACTTCCGCAAGAGGAAGGCGCCGATCATCGACATCCGCACCGAGTTGTAGCTGTGCAGGATGCCCGGATGGACGTGACCCTCGCCATAGACCGAGGCGTCGGTGACCGTCTTCAGCAGCTCGCCTTCGTCCAGCAGGGCGACCGCCAGGTGCCAGCGCGCCATCAGCATGGACTGCACCAGATGCCGGGGGTCCTGGCGGATGTGCATGGTCGCCGGCAGGGCCAGCAGCCGCTTGTGATTGATCAGCCGGTCGATGTTCTCCAGCGCCGTGCGCGCCCGGAAGACATCCCACACCTCCAGCGCCCGATAGGCGTAGACCACCGCGACGACCGCCCGGTGGGCCATGGAGCTGTCGTACTTGTCGGCCAGCTGCTCGGCGGCGAACAGCAGGGTGTGGTTGTCCTTGCCGCGCTTGCGCCGGACATAATAGCCGCGTTCGAAGGCGCGCCGGTTGAAGAAGAACAGGCTGTGGATCTGCCAGCCTTCCTCGTCATGGACCGCCCGGGCCAGCCTCTGGCCGGGGCCGGCGGTGAAGACGCGGACGCCGGAGAAGGGCGCCGTATCCGGCCCGACCGGATAGCGCAGGCGCACCATCCCGGCCTCTTCGTCGACCGTGAAGGTGCTGGCGGGGGCCTGGACCCGCTCGTAGCCCTCGGCATGGCGGAAGCGCAGTTCGATCCGCTCGGGGGCGGGGCCGGTGAACTCCAGGTCCGCCTCGATGATGCCGTGGCGGTATTTGTTCGGGACCGGCGTGACCACACCCCGCACGGCCGTCACCACCGTCGGCATCGGATCGGGCGTGAAGGCGCCGGACCGCGCCGCATAGGTGCGGATCATCTGCGACGTCGCTTCGTAGAACTCCGGCGTCTTGATGCGCGGCGCGTTCCAGATCAGGTCCATCAGATAGCCGTGGCTGATCGGGACGGTCCCCTTCTCCACCCGGTCGGCCAGGTTCAGACAGGCGGCGGCGGCGGCGTGCGACACCGCCAGTTCGGCGTACCAGGTGACGTTCTTGGTGCCGGTCTGAACGGCGCGGCGGAAGACGTCGATGTTGGTGCGCGAGATGCGGATGGTCGACTTGGGCTTCTTCTGCGCGGCCAGCAGGACGCCCAGCACCAGGATCGAGATGGCGTAGTTGAAGGCGCGGTTGGTCTGGAACTTGACCTCCGGCGAGCCCTCCGGCTGGGCCAGCTCCCGCTCGTGGACCACCTGCTTGTAATAGTCGAAGACGCCCAGGGCCGCGTCGTAGGCGCCCTGATAATCGCCGTCGATGATGCACCAGTGCCAGAGCACCGTGTGGATCGAGGCGTAGACGTGGATCTTGTCGTGGCGAACGCCGAGGTCGTCCTCGTTCAGCTGCTCGACCGCCTTGAAGGCATAGGCCTTGTACTTGTCGAACTTGGCGTCGCCCGGACGGCGGCCCAGTTCGATGGCCTTGTAGAGATAGACCACGAAGCAGTTGATGACGTAGCCGGCCAGCTCCGTCGAGGGCGGCTCGCCGGTCTCGGCCCAGGAGGCGTAGATCTGGCGGCTGATGTGGAAGGCCGTCTCCGGGTCCAGATTCCGGCGTGTGGCGATGGTGAAGTAGTCGAGGAACGCCTGCTGCGTCTGCGGCATCAGGGGGTCCAGCCAGGCGCCCTTGGCCCAGACCATCGCTTCGCCCGTGTCGGCCCGGCTCAGCGTCATGCCGATATAGGCCCGGCCGGGCACGGCCTCGAACGCGAAGTCGCGCCAGGCCGTCCAGGGGGCCAGCTCGGCGGTCGTGTCCTCGTCCAGCGCGGCCTGCAGCACGTCCAGCTGGGCGCTCTCGGCCGCCGTGATCGCGCGCGCGGCCGCCTTCTGGCCCGAGCCCTTCGCCGCCCCGGCCTTGTCGGTCTCGGTCAGCGCATAGGCCTCGGCCAGACCGCCTTCGTGTCCGAACACCCGAACCAGGAAGGCCTCGTCGCGCCAGGCGCCGATCGCATTGGGGGCCGGATCACTCGCCGACCGTCCCTCCGACGCCACCATAGTCATTCCAAGCCGTCTCCAGATCCTCGAAGCCCCGGCGACGCCAAGCCTATGGCGGGTCTGGCGAAACCGCCACGGAGCAGCGCAGCCTTAGTATGCCCGCCCGGAGAATTGAAGCGAGCGCGACACCGCACCGCCTTTGCCCCGCCACACGCGCGGGTCTTCATGCGGCCATGACTGCTCGCGGAGCCCGCATGACTGTCCTTCTGTCCCGTCGTACCCTTCTGGGCGTCAGCCTGGCCGCCTTCGCCGCGCCCGCCTGCGCGGGCCCGCCGCCCGACAGCCTGACCCCCGCGGCCTTCGGGGCCGATGCGACCGGCGACGCGACCCAGGCGCTGAACGCCCTGTTCACCGCCGCCGCGCGGGCCGGGCGACCCGCCGACCTGTCCGCCCAGGCGACATACAGCGTCAGCCGGCTGGTCCTGCCCGACGGCCTTCAGACCACCGGAGACGGCGCCGTCTTTCGGGGCGACGACGCGACCGGCCGCAACCAGACCCTGGTCGCGGTGGGCGAACGCGTCCGCATGGAGGCGCTGAAGATCGCCATCTCGGGCGCCAGCCGGGCCGGCTTCCGCATCGCCACCATCGGCAAGGGATGCCAGTTCGAGCGCATCGAGATCGAGGCGGACCAGCAGACCGATACGATCGGCGTCATTTCCGCCGGCCAGGATGTGCGTATCGGCGCCTTCCGCAGTCGCTTCGTCGACCGCCCCCTGCACATCAAGGTCGACGCCGCCAAGCCTGAGCGCAACTTCCGCCTCGGCCGGTTCGAGGCCGAGGGCTATGTCCGCGCGCTGCGACTGGACTACCTCGAACAGTTCGAAATCGGCCCGCTGACCGTGTCCGGCCGCTCGCCCAACGGCAGCAAGCATCCGGGGCACAACGGCATCCTGATCAACGGTTGCCACGACGGCGTCTTCGCCCCCTGCCGCATCGCCGATTCAGGCGAGCACGCCATCCGCATCGGCGGCGCCCAGCGCAACAGCGCGCGCCTGCGCTTCCAGGGCGTGGAGGCGATCCAGCCGGGCGGCTGCGGCTTCAAGATCAATCCCAACTTCCAGCGTTTCGCCGCCGAGGACATCCAGATCGATCGGCTGCACAGCGAGGACGGCGGAGAGCCCCTCAGCGGCAACGCCGATGTCCTGCGCATCACCCACGGCCGCAACATCCGGGTGGGCGAGCTGACCGCGCGCGGAAACAAGCGCCGCGCCTCCGGCTGGACAGGCATCAAGCTGAACGACGTCAATGGACTGACGGTCGAGCGGGCCGACATTCAGGACACGGTCAAGTCGCTGCTGCTGATCGACGAGCGGTCTGACGGCGATCCGGCGGGCGTCTACAACGTCCACATCAAGTCGTTCCGGGGCTCGGTGCGCGACGCGCGCGCCTTCGTCGGCATCGAGTTCGTCTCGCCGACGTACGAGATCGGAAACATCCGCCTGGACGACGTGGATTTCCGGGGCGACGCGGTGAACCTGATCGCCGTTTCCGGCGACGCGACCATCCGCACGAACGGCCCCGTCTCGATCCGGGGCCGCGCCCAAGGCCCCGCCAACATCGACGGCTTCGCGCCGGGCGCCCCGATCTCGGTCGATGTAACGCGCGCCTAGGGCGTCAGGCCGCCCTCGCGGACGATGTCGATGATCTCGCGCAGGTCCTTGGGCGTATCGACCGACAGGGACTTGGACGGCTCGACCACCACCATCTGCAACGGCGCGCCACCTTCGATGAAGCGCAGCTCGTTGATGTCCTCGACCGTCTCGATCGGCCCCCGCGAACGGCCGACGAAATAGTCCAGCGCCGCCTTGTTGTAGGCCAGCACGCCCACGTGCTTGAAATAATCGAAGTGCAGCGCGCTCTTCGGATAGGGAATGGGGCTGCGCGAGAAGAAGATGGCGCGGCCTGTCTCGTCGAACACCACCTTGATGTTGGTGCTGTCGATCACCTCGGCGGGGCTGCCCATCTTGCAGGTCAGATTGGCCGCATAGAGGCCCGTACCCGGCGCCGTCTCGGGGATGATCGCCTCGATGTCGCGATGGTCGATCAGCGGCTCGTCGCCGTTGATGCAGATGTAGAGGTCCGCCTGGACCTGCTCGGCTACCTCGTGCACCCGCGCCGTCGAGGAGCGGTGGTCCGGCGAGGTCATGATGTAGTTCAGACCGTGCGCCTGGCAGGCGTCGGCGATCCGCTGGTCGTCGGTCGCCACATAGACCTCGGCGATCTTCGACGAGCGCGCCACGCGCTTGTAGACCCACGCGATCATGGGCGAGCCGGCGATGTCGGCCAGCGGCTTGCCCTCGAAGCGGGAGGAGCCGTAGCGGGCGGGGATCACCGCGACGATCTTCATACGGGGTCTCGAAATCCTGTGATCGGCGAGCCTAGGGGCCGGGCCGCGAAATGGAAAGGCGCGGGGGTCACTCGGCGGGCGGTTTGGGCGCCCGCTTCTTGAGCGACGGCCCCAGATCGACCCAGCCCGGCTCGAACGGCTGCACCTCGCCCGCCGCGACCCGCGTCTCCAGCCCCTTCAGGAAGGCGGCCGGCTTGTTGAAGGGCAGGTCGCCCAGGTCGGCGAGGTTATAGCGCCACCACTGCGAGGCCTTCAGACGCTCGATCATCGGTTCGCCGAACCGATACCGGATCAGGCGGGCCGGCACCCCGCCGACCATGGCGTAGGCCGGAACATCCTTGGTCACCACCGCCCCGGCGGCGACGATGGCGCCGTCGCCGATGGTCACGCCGCCCCGGATCAGCACATCCTGGCCGATCCAGACATCGTTGCCGATCGTCACACCCTTGGCTTTGGCGCTGAAGTGCGGGTGCTTCATCGTCTTGCCGAACGCCTTCTCGGCGAAGGCGGCGGAATAGGGCCGGTAGGCCATCACGCTGGTGGAGATCCAGTCGGTCGGGTGCGAGGCGCCCATGACCGACACACCGTCCGCGATGCTGCAGTACCGGCCGATGGTGACCGGCCCCGACAGGCCGATGGACCGGCAGTAGGAAAACGCGCCCATCGACAGGAAGCCTCTGGGCGGCATGGTCGAATATCGCTCGGTGCGGACCGGTGCGCGCAGCACCACATCCTCATCCCGCCCGTAGGCGCGGGCGATCTTGTAGGGGTGCTTCAGGAAGATATTGTTCTTGCGAAAGAACTTTTCGATGTCGACCGTGAACGGCACGGTCAGCGGATAGGCTGGATCGCTCACGCCGCCGCCCTCTGCGCCGCGCAGAAGGTCTCGTAGCGCCGGCTCAACGCCTCCGCCGCGCGGGGGTCGAACAGCCGGTGCGCCGCCTCCAGCACCACGGCCGGGCTCAGCGCCGGCTTCTTCGCCTCGAGCCGCTCGACGATCTCCAGCGCCATGCCCGAAGCGTCGTGCGCCCGCCGGGTCTCCTTGAACCACTGGCTCTTCTGTTCGAGGTTCAGCATGTTCTCGACGTAGTACCGACCGCACGCGCTGGCCAGCGCCCTCGCCGCCTCGACCTCGCCGCGCCGGGCGTGGATGTCGGTGCGCAGCAGCATCGAACAACACCCGTTGAAGACCACCCGCCCGAACGGGCTCTGATGGGTGCGCAGATGGGCGATGTAGTCGTCCAGCGCGGTTACCACCTCGTCGAACCGGCCGAGAGACAGCAGCACCTGCCACAGGGCCATGTACATGGACGCGGTCTGGTGCACCCCGTCGGTGCGCAGCAACCCGGTCGCCGGCACGCCCTCCATCCGGTCGATCTGGCGGCGCAGCGCACCGGCCGCCTCTTCCATCAGGCCGGCATCCGCCAGATCGATGGCGGCATAGCCCTGGACCACCGCCGCGATGGCGCGGTCGGCCTCGTCCAGCGGATAGTGGGCGGTGACCTGCCGGGCCGAGAACTGCAGGGTCTCGCGATCGGGCAGCCGCCCTTTCCGCTTGTACCAGGCGGCCTCGAACTCCGCGCGCGTGGAGGGAAACAAGCGCACCAGCTGCCACTCCGGCCCCCGCTTCAGGCCCTTGCCGGAGGCCTCGGGCTTGATTCCCGCGAACGGCTCCAGCGCGGCTGTGTCAGGCAGGCGCGCCCGGCCCTCCCCCGGCTCGCCGTCGAAGGCGAAGTCGGTGGGCCAGGTCAGCACACGTTCGGCGATCCGCTTGCCGCCCCGGAACACGGCGAAGACCACCGGCGAGGGCGCCGCGGTGGGGTCACCCTTCAGCGTCACCTCCGGCGCGCCCTTCCGGATCACGCCGCGGACGGCCGTCAGCGCGATCACGTCGTCTTGCGCGCGCGGGGCCGTGTCGCCTTGGCCAGCACGCCGGCCTGTTCCAGCATGCGTGGCAGCTGGATGCGGCCGTAGGCCTCGTTGGCGTGGTGGTGGTCGCGCGCGCGGTCGCGCTTCCACAGCTCGCGGCGCAGGAAGCCCTGGTCCAGGGCATGAGTGTCGTCCTCGCTGGCCTCCTTGGGCGCCCGGATCACCGGCACGTCCAGATCGGCCAGCGCCTCGAACAGGGCGCCGCGGCACAGGCGGGTGATCTCGAGCACCCCCGCCTCGCCGATGTATTCGACGGCCGGATCGTCGCGGCGCACCTGCGGCGCCTCCACGGCGGCCACCTTCACGCCCATGGCTTTCAGCGCCGCGAAGAAGTCGATGACGTGTTTGAAGTAGTCCAGCGAGACCTGCGTCATCGTCGCATCGCTCAGCGGCTGGGTCGTCTTCAGGCTGGTCCGCCACGGCCGGAACGCCTTCCAGATCGGCGCCCGCAGAAAGACCGTCGTGCCGCCCAGCGACAGCAGATAGACGTGCGGGTCGTTCGGCACGATGGCGGTCCGGCCGATCAGCGCCGTCATCGTCTCGCGCGCGCCCTCGTGAGTGAAGGCGACGCCCCCGTCCTCCGGCACGTAGAACGGCCGCAGCGAGGTGTTGAACGGAAACAGCTTGGCGATCCCCAGGCCGCCGGCCGGCGAGGCATAGGCCGACGGTTCGCTGGTATAGGCTTCGGCGTAGGCCAGGGTGTGCGAGTCGCCGATGATGACGACCTTGCCCCGCTCGACAGGCTTGCGCGCGGCGGCGGGCTTGGCGGCCGCCTTCGCCGGCGACGTCCTGGCCGGCGCCTTCTTGGCCGCCGGCGTCTTCGCGGGCGCCCTGGTCATGCGACCACCGGATCCAGCTTGGCCTCGTCGCAGATGACTTCCATCTCCTTGGCCTCGGCGGTTTCGTATTCGGCCGATCCGGCCATCTCCAGCTTGGGCGACGGCGGACCCCTGAAGTCCCCGTGCGCCTCGAAGAAGCAGCGCATCACATTGGCCACGCCGTCCATCGAGACCTCGCGCATGCCGCTTTCGTAATGGGCGCCCCGGCTCATCGGCGCGGTGATGATCTCATAGCTGGGGAAGTAGTCGACGTAGTCGTGTCGCGCCCGAAGCTCGCCCGCGACGGCCCGCAGCACGCTCTTGGAATAGGTGGTCGAGACCGCGACGTGCTGGTCCTCGGCCGTGGCCGCCAGCGGCACCGGCGACACCGTCAGCAGGAATTTGAGGTTCGGATTGTGCTTGCGCATCCAGGCCATGGTCGCCTCCATGTCCTCCAGGATCTCGCCGAAGCTCAGGTTCTTGAAGACGTGGCGTTCGGGATCGAACTCGCCCGCCACCGTACCCGGACAGGTCGGATAGGCGGCGCCGTCCACCCTATCCATCCACATCTCGGTCAGGCCCAGGGTGAAGACCATCACGTCGGACTTCTTCACCATCTTGCGCACGGCGCGGAAATGGCTGTCGCGCACGGTCCGCAACTCCTCGGCCGACCCGAAGCCGTTGGGCTCGATCGACGGGCGGAAGGGATCGTAGAAGCGGCCGTCCTTTTCCCAGATGTCCTGGCTCGGCTTGAACCGGCCGGTCGCCCGACGGCACATCTGATAGAATTGGCGCGAGGTGTAGATGTTGCCGTAGCGGCCCGAGAACAGGCCGTAGCCATAGGTCTTCAGGTCCAGCCGGGGCACCGGCGACGGCTCGAAGTCCTGGTAGTTGTATTTCCGGGCGCGCAGCTCACGCCCGATGTTCTGGGCGAAACAGCTGCCGGCGGTGGAGATGCGCGTCTTCCGGGTGATCGGGAAGCGCGGGATGTAGAGGTTCTTGTAGGTCCCTTCGGACCAGCCCTCGACGCCGCGACGCCAGAACTGGCGGTCCGGCATGGATTTGTATGGATTGTCCGCCATGCGCGACACGTCTCCCCGCCTCTGGGCTTAGGTTCGCCCAGGCGATCTTGTCAATCAACCGACGCGGGTTCCGCCGCCGTCTCGGCGCCGGCGTCCGTCGCGGCTTTCCGGGATTTCCGTACGCCCCGGCAGAACCGGCTGAACTGCGTATCCAGCACCGCCACCGCCGGCGGATAGTTCACCCGGTTGGCCGCCTGGATCACGGTGGTGGAGCCCAGCGGCTTCAGCCCGTCGTGCAGCCGCTCCATCATCTGCAGGCCCAGCGCCACGCAATCCAGGGAGTGGGTGTTCTCCTTGAACCAGATCGCCTTGCGCGGCAGGCGCGGCAGGTGCTTGCAGTAGAACTCGGCGTTGAAGTTCACCAGCGCGCGCGCCTCTTCGACCTCGCCCTGGATGAAGTGCAGATAGGCGCGCACGAAGATGGTCGAGCAGCCGTTCAGGATGATGCCCGGGAAGGGCATGTCGACCGACTTCAGATACGCGACCGTCTGGTCCAGCGTCTCCATGAAGCCGCGCGCATTGCCGGCCGACAGATACAGCTGCCACAGGGTGAAGCTCATCGAGACGGTCAGATGCTCGCGGTCCGTACGCGGATCGCCCGTCAGCTCCATCTTCGGCGCCGCCTTGATCTCGGCGGCCAGATGCCGGGCGGCGGCCTTCTGGGCGTTCAGATCGCCCAGGTCCATGGCGCGGTAGCCCTGGATCACGGCCGCCACGCTGCGGTGCGACTGGTTCTTGGTGTAGTGCTCCAGGATCTGGTTGGTCGCGAACAGCTGCGTCTCGCGGTCCTGCGTCCGGTTCCGCCGCCGGAAGAAGTGGCGCACGAACTCCTTCTGCGAGGCGGCGTACATCCGCGTCAGCACCCAGCCCCGACCCGTCGGCACCGGCTCGCCGCCCAGCTCGGGCTGGATGGCGCTGATCGGCTTGAACGAGGAGAAGGCGTCCAGGGTCGAGACGCCCTCGTCCGGCTGCTTCTCGTTCCTGAAGGCGAAGTCGGTCGGCCACATCAGCGAGATGACGCCGGCCTTGGCCTTGCCCCTGAACAGAACGAAGCGGATTTCGGTCTCGGGGACGTCGCGCGGCCCCTGGATCGCCACCTGCGGGCGGCCGCGGCGGACCCAGCCGAAGGGCGCGGTGAACGGATGGCTCACCACGACAGGTGCGGGCTTGGCTTTTTCGGCGGGCATCGGGACGGGGGTCTCAGTCTGCCTGGGCGGCGAAGGCGGGCCGGGTGAAGTCAGGCCGGGGCACATGATGCGCCTCCAGCCAGCGGGCGGTGCTTTCCAGGTCTTCCAGCGAGTGGACGTCCAGGCAGCCTTCGGTCTCGTAGACGCCGATGGTGGACCCCATGCACGGCCACGGCGGCTGACCGTTCATGTCGAACACGGCCGATCGCCCGCGCAGCACCCAGAACGAGTGGTCGAAGAAGACCGCCGTCGGCAGGTCCTGGCGGTTGGCGCTGGCGGGGCCGTCGCCGGTGGCGAAGTTGACCAGCGACCCATCGGGCAGCAACCGCTTGGCCCGCATCGGGTGGTATTCGGGGTTCTGGTGGCTGGGCACCACCGACGACAGGTGCGGATGGGCCAGCAGCTTGTCGATGCAGGCGTCGATGACGTCCTCGGTGATCATGCCGACGTTGGCGTGCTGGACCACCAGCACGTCGACCGCACCATCCTTCTCGATGATGTCCAGCGCATGCCGCACCGCGTCGCAGCTCTGGGCCGTCGCGCTGGCCAGTTCAGGCGGGCGCACGATGGGCTGATAGCCGGCCTCGCCCGCCGCGCTCAGGATCTTGTCGTCGTCGCTGGAGACGTAGAAGCGGCTGACATAGCGGCTGCGCCGCGCCGCCGCCGCCGTCCAGTGCAGCAGGGGATGGCCCAGCACCGGCAGGATGTTCTTGTCCGGCAGCGAGCTTCCGCCCCGGCCGATCATCAGCGCCGCGACCACCGTCATCGGGCGATCCATCGGGAAGCCGTCAACCGGGCGGCAGGGCTGAAAAGCGGGGCTCGGGTCGTCATCGTGACTTCACGCCGGTGGGTTGGCCGACCTTGATAGGGCCGAAGCGGCGCGGCGGCGAGTGGTTTTGATCACCCGGCCCGCCGCCCCGCGCCGAGGCTCAGGACGCGTTGGCCTTGGGGCGGAAATACTTGTGGTGCTCGCTCTCGTTGACCTTCTTCTCGGCCGAACCCAGCACCACCTCCGCTTCGCGGATCTTGTCGACGTATTCCTTGAAGGCCGGCGTGGTCAGGTCGACCGCCACGGCGTCGAAGTGGGCCCATTCGGTGTTGCCCAGCTTGACGTGCTTCTCGATCATCCGCGCGCCGGCGGCGGCCGCCAGGGCCGAGCCGAACCAGCCGAAGTCGTGGCTCGAGAAGGCCGGAACGACCTTCGGATATTTCAGCGACAGCTCGTGATAGTGGCGCACCACCGCGACGTGGCAGTCGTGCTGCGGCGTCGGATAGGCCGAGTTGGCCTGCATCAGATACAGCGTCTCCATCTGGGTGAAGTTCTCCAGCACCCAGGTCTCGAACGTGGTGTCCGTCATCCCGGTCGAGAGCACCACGCCGCCCCGGTAGTTGTCGGCGACGTATTTCAGATAGTCGGTGTGCTCCGAGATCGTCGACGGCAGCTTCACGATCTTCGGATCGAACTGCAGCATGAACTCGAACGACTTCTGGTCCAGGATCGAGGCGAACCAGTCGACGCCCAGCTCCTTGCACAGCGCATCCACGAACTCGAAGTCGTCGCGGGTCAGCTCCAGCGCATGGCGGTATTCCCCGAACGTCTTGCCATACGGCGACACATAGGGGCTGGCCATCTGTTCGGCGGAATAGAAACTATCCGGGTCGCGCTTCTGCAGCTTGACGTGGTCGGCGCCGGCGGCCGCGGCGGCGCGGATCATGCGCTCCAGCCGGTGGCGGTCGCCGAAGTGGTTGGTGGTCAGCTCAGCCGTCACGGTGACGGCGTGCGCCCCGTGGGCGCGGCGCGCCTCGGCCGGCATGAAGCGGGCGTTCAGCTCCTCGGCCGACATGCCCGAGAAGTTGCGGCCGCCGACGTGCACGACCTCCAGCTCGGAGTTCTTCAGAACATAGAGGGCGTTGAGGAAGAAATGCTCCTGGGCCGCGATCTTGGCCGCGCGGTCCTGGGCCGTCGCCTCGTCATAGTCCGAGGTGATGGCCGAGGCGTAGCCGAGCGAGGTCTGGAAGTCGAAGCCGACCATATAGACGGTCTGCGGCCGGCCGCGGCGTTCTGCGGCCATGCGGGCGACCTTCAGGGCCGACAGGAACTGCACCTCTTCCAGGACGAACTCGCCCGACTGGAAGCGCTGCATCATCAGGTCCGAGCTTTCCTGGCTCAGCGGCATGTACGGCGCCTTGACCACGTCGCCGCGCACGGGGCGGAAATCGGTCGAGGTGATGTACAGGCGCGAGCGACCGCCCGAGCCGGCCAGGGCCGTCTTCACCCAGTCCTCGTGGAACAGGGTGATGTCGGCCGGCGCGATGCGCTCGGCGTCGTTCAGCGCGATGACGAGGGAGCCGGCGAAGACCTCCGGCCGGACCAGATCAGCCGATGGGCCCTTGCCCAGGATGAAGATCGTATCGGTGCCGTATGTCGACGCGATGTCGCCGACCCGCTTGGAGATAGTGTCCGTCATAGGGTTTTCCATCGATCTCGACGTCGCAACGGTTCTCGAGCGCCAGCATTACGCCGGCCAGAAGATCCCAGGAGTAGGCCCCCCGGGGATTGACGAAGCGAGCGAGAGCCCCGCGCGCGACGTTATAAAGGTTGTAGACCGCGCATCCTAGGATGCGGGCCTCGGGATCCGACGGCGGCTGGGCCGCCTTGCCGTCGGCGATCAGCGTGTCCAGCACGCCCAGGGTCTCGTTCTTCAGCGTGGACGAGACCCCGACGATGCGCGAGCGCAGCAGGGGCGGCGTATCGCCCGTCATCAGGTGACGACCCATCTCGGGCAGCTGCAGCAGGCTGCCGGCGTGGGCGCCGTCCTTCCACAGGGTCAGGGCCACGCCCCATTCGGGCAGGCCCGAACAGAAGTTCTCGGTGCCGTCGATCGGATCGACCACGGCGATCCAGCCTTCGGGCGACTGGTCGTCCGCGTCCTGGAAGGTCTCTTCGCCGATCACCCGCACGCCGGGCAGGCGCGACTTCAGGAAGTCGCCCAGCTCGGTTTCCATCAGGATATCGGCCTGGGTCACCGGACTGCCGTCCGGCTTCCACGTCACGTCGTAGCGCAGGGCCTGCAGGCGCGGGACAAGGTCCCCCGTCAGCATCATGACGTCGGTCAGAAGCGGTCGAACGTCCATGATCCCCGGATGCCGGCTATGCCGCCCCCCGTGGACGCGCGCGCCTCCTTATCGCCAGTCGCGACGGGCCCGCAAGCGTCGCCGCCTCGCGGGCGAGCGCCACGCCGCCGATGGGCGCGAGACCGCCGCCATTGTGCAACGGCCTGGGATGGGTCAATTCCCGCTCTCATGACCCAGGATTTCGCCCTTTCGACCCCCGACGACATCGCCCGCATGACCGACCGCGCCCGCGAGGTGGTGCGGCTGAATGTCCAGGCGCTGGAGGCGCTGGAGCGCGCCATCGACGTCAACATCGCCCGCGCCTGCGACGTGATCCTGGGCCGGCCCGGCTATGTCGTCGTCACCGGCATGGGCAAGTCCGGCCACATCGGCGGCAAGATCGCCGCCACCCTGGCCTCCACAGGCACCAACGCCTTCTTCGTCCACCCGGCGGAAATGAGCCACGGCGACCTGGGCATGCTGCGGTCCGACACCACCCTGCTGGCCATCTCCAACTCGGGCGAGAGCCGCGAGCTGCGCGATCCGCTGATCTATTGCCAGCGCAACAACATCCCGGTCATCGGCATGACCCAGCGCGCGTCCAGCTTCCTGGGCCGCGCCTCCGACGTCACCCTGCTGATGCCCAGCGTGGCCGAGGCCTGCCCCAACGGCCTGGCCCCCACCACCTCCACCCTGATGACCCTGGCTCTGGGCGACGCCCTGGCCATGGTGCTGATGGACCGGCGCCAGTTCTCGGCCATGGACTTCGGCCTGCATCACCCGGGCGGCGCCCTGGGCATGAGCCTGCAGAGCGTGCGCGAGTGGATGGGCGACAACCACGCCCCGCCCGCCAGCGTGCCCGAGACCGCCCGCTTCAGCGAGGTCGTCTCGGCCATCACCGAGGGCCGCAAGGGCTCTGTCGCTGTGCTGGACGCCGAGGGCCGCATGGTCGGTGTCATCACCGACGGCGACATCCGCCGCGCCTTCTCGCTGGACATCGGCGCCATCAGCGCCACCGACTTCATGGGCAAGAACCCGATCACGGTGGGCCCGGACGCCCGCATGAGCGACGTCATTGACCTGCTGGCGGCCAACAAGATCTCCAACCTGTTCGTGGTCGAGGACCATCGGCCGGTGGCCATCATCCACATCGCCGAACTGATGCAGGCCGGCTATGTCGTCTGACGGACCGCCCACCGCCGATCTGCTGGTCGGCCGCGTCATCGCCATGCCGGGCGACGCGAACCCCGAGGGCGACATCTTCGGCGGCTGGCTGCTGGCCCAGATGGACCTTGCCGGCGCCACCCCGGCGTTCGAGCTGGCGCGCGGCCGCTGCGCCACCATCGCCCTGGACGGCATGGTCTTCCATCAGCCGGTGTCGATCGGCGACGAGGTCTCGACCTACGCCAAGGTCGTGAGGACCGGCCGCACCTCCATCCGCGTCCTGGTCGAGGCCTGGAAACGCTCGCGCGGCCAGCCGGATTCCGAGGCGGTGAAGGTGACCGAGGGCGTCTTCACCTATGTCGCCATCGATCAGGACCGGAAGCCCAGGCCCCTGCCGGATCAGGGCGCGCCAGCCCCGAATTCTTGACCTTTCGGGGTGCGAGGCCTACCTCCGGACCATGTCCATCCGCCGCATCCTGACCATCGACAACAGCGCGGACCTGCAGGTCCTCAAGCAGGTGTCCAAGCCCGTCGAGACCGTCGACGCGCCCTTGCGCGCCCTGATGGATGACATGCTGGAGACCATGTACGACGCCCCCGGCATCGGCCTGGCCGCCGTGCAGATCGGCGAGACCAGGCGCGTCATCGTCATGGATCTGGGCGACCGCGACCTGGGCGACACCGATGTCGCCGGTGACGTCGCGGAGCCGGAGATCGACGAGGCCGCGCGCCGCAATCCGCGTTATTTCGTGAACCCTGAGATCGTCTGGTCGTCCGACGAACTGTTTTCCTATGAGGAAGGCTGCCTGTCGGTGCCGGAGTATTTCGACGCCGTCGAACGCCCGGCGCGCGTCCGCCTGCGCTACCTGAACTATGAAGGCCAGCCGGTCGAGGAAGAGGCGTCGGGCATGTACGCCGTCTGCATCCAGCACGAGATGGATCACCTGGAGGGCGTCCTGTTCATCGACCACCTGTCGCGCCTGAAGCGCGAGCGCGCAGTGACCAAGGTCAAGAAGATGGCGCGCGATCGGGTGGCCGCCTGATGGGTCGTGACCGTATCACCGACCGCCACGGCCGGCGCCGGATGACGCGCAGCGAGCGCCTGGGCGTCGGCGGCGTCATCACCCTGGCGGCCGTCGCCCTGGCCGGCGTCGTGGCCGGCGTCATCATCGACCGCCTGCTCGACTTCGACGACGCCATGGACGCGGGCGGCGAGTGGGACGAGGGCGGCGGCGTCTCCACGCGCTGGCAGTAAGTCCGCTCACGGGCTAAACGCCCGCCCATGCGCATCGCCTTCATGGGAACCCCCGAATTCGCCGTGCCGTCCCTGGGCGAGCTGATCGCCTCAGGGCACGACATCGTCGCGGTCTATTCCCAGCCGCCCCGCCCGCGCGGCCGCGGCCAGACCGTCAAGCCGTCCCCCGTCCAGGTCCTGGCCGAGACCATGGGCCTGCCGGTCTTCACGCCCGAGAGCCTGAAGGCGCCCGAGGCCGTCGAAACCTTCCAGAGCCTGGACCTCGATGCGGCCTGCGTCGTCGCCTATGGCCAGATCCTGCTGCCGGCGGTGCTTGAGGCGCCGCGTCTGGGCTGTTTCAACCTGCACGGCTCGCTGCTGCCGCGCTGGCGCGGCGCGGCCCCGATCCAGCGCGCCGTCATGGCCGGCGACCGCGAGACGGGCGTCCAGATCATGCGGATGAGTGAGGGCCTGGACGAGGGCGCCATCCTGCTGTCCGAACAGGTCACCATCCGCCCCGACGACACCTCCGCGTCGCTGGCCGAGCGGATGGCGACCATCGGCGCCGGGCTTTGGCCAAGAGCATTGGCCGCCATCGAGCGCGGCGGCGTCACCGAGACGCCCCAGGCGGGCGAGCCGACCTACGCCCGGAAGATCAAGCCCGCCGAGGCCCGCATCGACTGGACCCGCCCGGCCGCCCAAGTCGACGCGCACATCCGCGGCCTGTCGCCCTTCCCCGGCGCCTGGTTCGAGGCCCCCGGCCCCGACGGCCCGGTCCGCATCAAGGCCCTGATGTCCGCCGTCGCCCAGGGCACGGGCGCGCCGGGCCAGGTGCTGGACGGCGGACTGCAGATCGCCTGCGGCGACGGCGCGGTCCGCCTGAGCCGCGTTCAGCGCGAGGGCCGTGCGGCCCAGTCGGCCGAGGACTTCCTGCGCGGGTTCGCGCTTCCGACCGGCGCGCGGCTCGGCTGATGCCTCGCTACCGCCTCACCGTCGAATACGACGGCTCCGGCTACAACGGCTTTCAGGCCCAGGCCGGCCAGCCGACTGTGCAGGGCGCCATCGAGACCGCCGTGCTCGCCTTTTCCGGCGAGAGCATCCGCATCGCCGCCGCCGGCCGCACCGACACCGGCGTCCACGCCACCGGCCAGGTGGTCCAGGTCGATCTGGACAAGGCCTGGCCCGCCCGAACCGTCGTGAACGCCCTGAACGCCCACCTCATTCATGAGGCGGTCTCGGTGCTGGACTGTGTGGAGTCCGAGAACGACTGGCACGCCCGTTTCTCGGCGACCGGGCGGCGCTATCTCTATCGCATCCTCAATCGCCCCGGCCCGCCGGCGCTGGACAAGGGCCGGGTCTGGCACCTGAAGAAGGCTCTGGACGCAGACGCGATGCGGGCGGCGGCGAAGGCCCTGATCGGCCACCACGACTTCACCACCTTCCGCGACGCCCAGTGCCAGGCCGACAGCCCGATGCGGACGCTCGACGTGGCCGAGGTGACGCGGGCGGGCGAGGAGATCCACGTGCGCTTCGCGGCGCGCAGCTTCCTGCACCGTCAGGTTCGCTCGATGGTGGGATCGCTGGCCGAGGTCGGCCTTGGCCGCTGGGCGCCCGACGATCTCGGCGCGGCGCTGGCCGCGCGCGACCGACGCGCCTGCGGCCCCGTGGCGCCGGCCACGGGGCTGTATCTGACGGGCGTGCGGTATTGATCCGCTCGCCCCGGCGAAAGCCGGGACGAGCGGAGCATTCTTAGTTCTTGGCGGCTTCCGCGCCCGAGGCCACGGCCGAACCGGCGGCCGAGACGTCGCGGCCGACGCCCGAAACGGTGTTGCAGGCCGAGACGGCCAGGGCGGCGGCGACCAGGGTGAAGACGACGATCTTGCGCATGATAGAATCCCTTGGGGGAGTGGATGACGGGCGCTGAACGCCAAGCTTGGCCACACGGTTGCATGGCCAAGATGCGGTCGTGTCTGCTACGGGCGCGTCCATGACCTCGACGCCACACTCCGCCACCCCCACCGCCGCCCAGCGCCTGGTCGAAACCCTGGTCGCCAACGGCGTCGACCGGGTCTTCTGCGTGCCGGGCGAAAGCTATCTGGCCGTGCTGGACGCCCTGGCCGACGTGACCGACCGCATCCAGGTCATCGCCTGCCGCAACGAGGCCGGCGCCGCCAACATGGCCGAGGCCTACGGCAAGCTGACCGGCAAGCCCGGCATCTGCATGGTCACGCGCGGGCCGGGCGCGACCCACGCCTCCATCGGCGTGCACACGGCGCATCAGGATTCCACGCCGATGATCCTGTTCGTCGGCCAGGTGGCGCTGGCCGACCGGGGGCGGGGCGCCTTCCAGGAGGTCGACTACCGCCAGGTCTTCGGCGGTCTGGCCAAATGGGCGACCGAGATCGAGAGCGCGGACCGTACGGTCGAGATCGTGGAGCGCGCCTTCGCCACCGCGCTTCAGGGCCGGATGGGGCCGGTCGTCATTGCCCTGCCCGAAGACATCCTGACCGCCGACGGCGGCCCGGCGCCGCGCCGCGCGGTCGAACCGGCCAAGGCCGCGCTGGACCCCGCCTTCGCCCAGGCCGTCGCCGAACGGCTGGGCCAGGCCGAGCGGCCGCTGCTGATCCTGGGCGGGTCCGGCTGGTCGCAGGCGGCCGCCGACGCCATCGCCGTGTGGTCCGAGAAGCTGGGCATCCCCGTCGCCCTGTCGTTCCGCCGCAAGGACCTGATCGACAACGACCGCTCCAACTACGCCGGCGACCTGGGACTGGGGCCGAACCCCAGGCTGATCCAGCGGGTGAAAGACGCCGACCTGATCGTCGCCATCGGCGCGCGCCTGGGCGAGAACCCGACCCAGGGCTACAGCCTGTTCGACCGGGCCGAGATCGCCGATCGCCTGATCCACATCCACCCGGGCGCCGAAGAGCTAGGCCGCGTCTGGCCGACCCTGATGAGCGCCACGGCCGACAACAGCCTGGCCGCCCTGGCGCTGGCCCAGACCCAGCCTATCCGCAGCTGGCCCGACCTGGCCGCCCAGGCCCATGCCGACTTCGAGGCCTTCATAGAGCCGGTCAGCGTCACCGGCGACGTGAACATGAGCCAGGTGATCCGCCACCTGGGCGAGGTCCTGCCCGCCGACGCCATCCTGACTAACGGCGCCGGCAACTACGCCGCCTGGCTGCACCGCTTCCACAAGCACCATACGAAGGGCACCCAGCTGGCCCCGACGTCCGGCGCGATGGGCTACGGCTATCCCGCCGCCCTGGCCGCCAAGAGCGTCCATCCCGAGCGCGAGGTCATCTGCGTGGCCGGCGACGGCGAGTACCTGATGACCGGCCAGGAGCTGGCTACCGCCGTCCAGTACGGGCTGAACGTCGTCGTCGTCATCGTCGACAACGGCACCTACGGCACGATCCGCATGCACCAGGAGCGCGACTATCCGCACCGGGTCATCGCCACCGACCTGAAGAACCCCGACTTCGTCGCCTACGCCCGCGCCTTCGGCGCCTTCGGCATCCGCTGCGAGACCACCGAAGCCTTCCCCGCCGCCCTCGCCGCCGCCCGAGCCGCCGGCGAACCGGCGGTGATCCACCTGCTGACCTCGCCCGAGGACATCGCGCCGGGAAGAACGCTGAGCCAGCTACGGGGCGGCTAGGCGCCGAACCCTCTCCCAGAGGGAGAGGGCTTGAGGCTCCAAGAGCGAAGCGATTGGCCAAGCCGAAAGGGTGAGGGGACCACGCTATCCTGTGAGGGAATACCCCTCACCCTTTCGCGCCAGAACGACGGCTATCGCCGCCGTGCGCTCAAGCCCTCTCCCTCTGGGAGAGGGGGTTGGAGGGAACGCATCTCCGCCGCAAAGCTTTCGCAAGCTCGAAGCCTGATCGCTCCGGGAGCCCCTTTATGCGCGCCTTCGTCCTGATCTCGTCCGTGGCGGCCCTGGCCGTCTCCGCCTGCGCCACGCCCGGCGATCCCGGCGCCCCGCCGCCGATGGCCGACAACGGCAACGACTGCGCCGTCATCGCCGCCGTGGCCAAGGAGCACTACCAGTTCAATACCACCGACCGCCTGCCGCCGCCGCTGTGGCTGGACGGCGAAGGCTCAGGCTGGTCGCCGCGCTGCAACTGGAGCCAGTACGGCCTCAGCTTCCCGCGCACCTTCGACCCCGACGCCCGCCCGGCGCCGGGCGAGCGCATCCAGTGGGTGTCCTTCAAGCGGCCGCGCTATGACGGGCGCGGCGCCGTGGTCGAATCCGGGATCATGCATGGCCCCCTGGCCGGCATGGGCGTCGAATGCCGGGTGTTTTCGGGCTTCGCCGGCTGGACCGCCCCCGACTGCCGCAATACCTGGATCTCGTAAGGGCGATTTCCTGACGGCCGGTCAGGCTGTAAGCCGCTCGCATGCGAACGGTGGATGTCCTGATCGTTGGCGCCGGCGCGGCCGGCATGATGTGCGCCATCGAGGCCGCCCGGCGCGGCCGCTCGGTCCGCATCGTCGACCACGCCCGCGCGCCCGGCGAGAAGATCCGCATCTCCGGCGGCGGGCGCTGCAACTTCACCAACACCGGCTGCGGCCCGCACGCCTTCCTGGGCGAGAATCCGCGCTTCGCGACCTCGGCCCTGAAGCGCTACAGCCAGCACGACTTCATCAAGCGCGTCGATAAGGCCGGCATCGCCTGGCACGAGAAGACGCTGGGCCAGCTTTTCTGCGACGACAGCGCCAAACAGATCGTGCGGATGCTGACCGACGACATGCGCGCGGCGGGCGCGGTCCTGTCGCTGGGCGTGTCGGTGGAGCGGGTGGGCAAGACGGCCGCCGGCTTCGAGGTGGCCCTGTCGGACGGATCGTCCGTGACGGCCAGGTCGCTGGTGCTGGCGACAGGCGGCAAGTCGATCCCCAAGATGGGCGCGACCGGCTGGGCCTACGACACGGCTCGCGCGTTCGGGCTGCGCGTCACCGACACCCGCCCGGCGCTCGTTCCCCTGACCTTCGAGCCCGGTCTGATGGAGCAGCTGACGCCTCTGGCGGGCGTGGCGGTGGATGCAGTGGTCACCCTGGCCTCAAGTAGCCCGAAGGGCGATAGGCCCACTTTTAAGGAGGCGATGCTCTTTACCCATCGGGGTCTGTCGGGCCCGTCGATCCTGCAGATCAGCTCCTACTGGCGCGAGGGCGAGCCGATCACCGTCGCCATGGCGCCGGGCGAGGCCGTCTACGACCGGCTGAAAGCGGCCAAGGAAGAGAACGGCAAGCAGATGGTCCACACCGCGCTGGGCCACATCATCCCGCGCCGCCTAGCCGAGAGCGTCACGGATCGCGCCGGCGTGAAGGGCAAGCTGGCCGAGGTCGGCGACAAGACCCTGCGCAAGCTGGACGAAGCGGTGAACGCCTGGACCGTCAAACCCGTCGGCACCGAGGGCTATCGCACCGCCGAGGTCACCCTGGGCGGCGTCGCTGTCGACCAACTGGACCAGCAGACCATGGAGGCCAAGTCCGTCCCCGGCCTGTTCATCATCGGCGAGGCGGTGGACATCACCGGCTGGCTGGGCGGCTATAATTTCCAGTGGGCCTGGTCGTCCGGCTGGTGCGCCGGGCAATCCTGTTAGGGGCGCTAACGCGCGCGACGCGGTCGCGCGCTGCTTGAGCGCAGACTTCCTGTTCCGCGCATCCCCGCGGACGCGGGGATCCAGTGAGAACCCCGCGCACCCCGGCGGCCGTCCCGCCTGAAGCCAAAGCACTGGATCCCCTCGTCCGAGGGGATGAGCGGGTTAAGGCTCAGTAGGCGTAAAGCCGCACCACCTGCGTCTGCACGGGCCCCGGCGTCAGGCGGACGTGCCGCCCCTGATGGGTCTCGTCGCCGTTCAGCAGGCGCAGGGGCTTCCACTCGCCCGCCGCGTACTCGCCCAGCCAGACGCTCTCCAGCCCCGCCACCTTCGCCGGATCGGCGGCGGCGATCGTGATGGTCACGCCCGTGCCGATGACGACCAGTTCGTCGGCGCCGGTCTGCAGCACTAAGGCTCCGTGGCCGCGCAGGTCCTGCTGGTCGCGCGGCGTCCACGGATCGACCGGCGTCAAGGTCAGCACCCAGTCGCCCATCCGCATCGTTTCCGTATCCGCCATCGCCACGCCGTCGTCCCCGACCCGCGCCCGGAAGCCGTCCAGCCGATCCGTCCCGCGCGCGGGTGCGATCAAGGGCCAGGCGCCCTCGACTTGGCGGTAGAGCGTCTCCAGCTCATCCGCCTTTTCCGGGGTCAGGTTCTCTATGGAGAAGGGGCTGAAGCCGATGGCGTCGTGGCGGCCGATGGCGAACAGGGCGTTGGCGACGGTGTCGGCCCGGTTGGCCCGGTTGGCCTCGGGGATGAACAGGGCCTCGCCCGGCCGGTCGTAGGGCGCGATCCAGTCCGCGAACCCCTCGAAATAGATGTCCGGCGCCAGCAGGTCGATCGACGGCGCGCCCGCGTCCCAGACCGGGAACAGATGCGCCAACGGCCCCGCGCTGGGGTATCCGCCCGGCGCGACGCCCGGCCGGTTCAGGGCCGCATCGACATACATCGGCAGCGGGTATCGCGCCTTGCCCGCCGCAGCGACCGCCTCGGCGTAGCGGGCGTAGGCCCAGGCCTGGAAAATCTCCTCGCCCGCCGGCGTGTCGCCGAACACCCGCCCCCAGCTGCCGGAGCGGCCGGGCGCCATCCGCGCCAGCAGTTCGGCGGGAACCTGACCGGCCCAGGCTGCATCGGCGACCGGGCCATGCTCCCTCGCAGTGGGCAGGAAGCCGATCTCGTTCTCGGCCTGCACCATGATCACGGTCCGCCGCTCGCCGTCCACCCGCGCCAGATGGCCCATCAGCGCCGCGAAGGCCGCCGCATCGGCGTCCCGCGTCGCCGGATCGAAGGCCGACAGGATCTCCTGCCGCCGCCCCTCAGCGTTCGTCGTGCGGGGAAACCGCGCCGCGTCCCGCTTCACCCAGGCCGGGACGTAGCTGGACATGGAATTCTTCCACGCCCCGAACCACAAGATCACCAGCCGCTGGTCGTGCGCCCGCGCGCCCTCCAGCAGGCTGTCGACCGAGGCGAAATCGAACCGCCCCTCCTCCGGCTCGATCAGCTCCCACGACACGGGCGCCAGCACGGTGTTCAGCCCGGCGCGCTGCAGTGTTTCCCAATGCGGGGCCATCGACTGCGGCGTCGAGGCGGTGGAGTTACCCAGTTCGCCGGCCAGCATGACGAACGGCCGGTCGTCGACCAGCAGCTGCAGCGTATCCTCGTGCGGAACCAGGCGCGGGATACTCTCCGCCGGCGCGGCCCCGGCGGTCAGGGTGAGGGCGGCGATCACGCAGAAGGCGATGCGGCGCATGGCGTTCCAGGAAGCTTGCATCCCCCACCATGTCCGATCCGGCCGCGATCGGCTATGGACCCGCCCCATGCCCTTCACCGCTACCGTCCTGACCATGTTCCCCGAGGCCTTTCCGGGCCCGCTGGGGGTGTCGCTGATCGGCACGGCGTGGCGCGAGAAGGGGCTGTGGAGCCTGGAAACCCTTGACATCCGGGGCTTCAGCGAGGATAGGCGCGGCTTCCTCGACGACACCCCTGCGGGCGGCGGCGCGGGAGCTGTGCTCAAGGCGGACGTGGTGGCCCGGGCGGTGGATAGCCTGTCGGGGCCAAAGCGGCCGCTTTTGTACATGAGCGCCCGGGGTCGGCCCCTGACCCAGGCACGCGTGAAGGAATGGGCCAAGGCGGACGGCATTGTCGTCCTTTGCGGCCGGTTCGAGGGGGTGGACCAGCGGGTGCTCGACGCCCGGGGGTTCGAGGAGGTCGCCGTCGGCGACGCGGTCCTGGCCGGTGGCGAGGCGGCGGCGATGGTGGCGATCGAGGCGTGCGTACGACTGATCCCCGGAGTGCTCGGCTCGGGCGAAAGCCTGTCGTCCGAGAGTTTCGAGGACGGCCTTCTGGAACATCCGCAGTTCACGCGACCGCGGACGTTCGAGGGGCTGGAGATACCCGAGGTCCTGCTGTCGGGCGACCACAAGAAGGTCGCATCCTGGCGTCAGAAGCAGCGGGAAGAGACCACGCGGGAACGGCGTCCAGACCTCTGGGCCGCCCACCTCGCCAACTTACAGCTAAAGGGCGCAAAGCCCGTGGAGACATGACATGAATATCGTTCAGCAGCTGAACGCCGAAGAAAAAGCCCGCGTCCTGGGCGACCGCAAGATCCCGGACTTCCAGCCCGGCGACACCCTGCGCGTCAATGTGAAGATCAAGGAAGGCGAGCGCGAGCGCGTCCAGGCCTTTGAAGGCGTCTGCATCGCCCGTGACGGCGGCGGCATCAGCGAGACCTTCACCGTGCGCAAGATTTCCTTCGGCGAGGGCGTCGAACGCCGCTTCCCGATCCTGTCGCCGAACGTCGAGTCGATCGAAGTGAAGCGCCGCGGCGTCGTCCGGCGCGCCAAGCTGTACTACCTGCGCGACCGTCGCGGTAAGTCGGCCCGGATCGCCGAGCGCCAGACCGCCCGCGCGCCCAAGGGCGCCCAGGTGCCGGTCACCGGCACGGCCGACACCCCGGACGCCGAATCCTGAAATCAGGCTGACGTCAGATACTGAAAAGCCCCGGCGGAAACGCCGGGGCTTTTTGCATTTCGAGCGTCCGCTCAAGCGCCGCTAGTTCGGGAACAGTTCGCCGCTGGCGTCCCTCTGGCCTTCCAGACTGTGCTTCAGGCCCCGCATTTCCGCCTGGCCGTCGGCGACGCTGGCGTGGGCCCGGCGGATGGTTTCGCGGGTCGTGGCGGACAGCTTCGGGTCGGCGATCGCCTTCTCGAAGCGCTGGCCGATCCCCTGGTCCGCATCGATGGCGTCGATGGGCGCGGTGTCCGGCATCAGGGCGTGGCGGATGTCCATCAGGGCGCGCTTGCCCTTGGCCAGGATCGAACCGCTCTCGGCCGGCTCGCCGCCCAGGCCGCGCACGGCCCCCTGAAGCTCGCCGGCCACGTCGCGGCGGGCGAAGCTGCGTTCTTCCAGCAGGGCGCGGCGGCTGGCGTCTTCGGTCTCGGCGGCGGCGTCGCGATAGATGTCGGCGCTGTCCAGGGCCGCGCCGATCAGGCCGTTCAGAACTTGGATGTCATGGTCGTTGGGGTTGGACATTCGGGTCTCCGTTCCTTCAGGAAACGCCTATCGACCCGCTGAGGTTTCGCCCGTCCGGGCCCAAAGCCTCACAGCCTGGTGCGCAGCGACCACAGCTCGGGGAAGCAGCGCCGCTCCAGCGTCGAGGCCAGATAGGCCGCGCCGTCGGTCCCGCCCGTGCCGCGCCGCCGCCCGATGATCCGCTCGACCGTCACGACGTGCTTGTGCCGCCAGGTGGTCAGGGCGTCGTCCAGATCGACCAGCTTCTCGGCCAGTTGATACAGGGCCCAATGGCGTTCGGTGTCGCGGTAGACCTCCAGCCACGCCGCCTCGACGGCCTCGGACGGCTGATAGGGCTGGCTGACGTCGCGGCCCAGCACCTCGGCCGGAACATCCACGCCCGCTTTGGCCAGTTGCTCCAGCGCCAGATCATAGAGACTGGGCGCATCCAGCGCCGCCTTCAGCGCCGCCCAGGCCGCGGGCCGATCTTCATGGAAGACCAGGAAGCGCGGATCCTTCAGACCCAGCATGCTCTCCAGCCGCCGGAACTGGTCGCTCTGAAAGCCCGAGCTGGAGCCCAGCACGCCCCGGAACCGCAGGTAGTCCGCCGGCGTCAGGGTGGACAGGATGTCCCAGCTCTGGGTCATCACCGCCTGGATGCGGCTGACGCGGGCCAGGCTCTTGTAGCTGGCGCCCAGGTCTCCCGCGCCGATCCGCGCCATGGCCAGTCCGACCTCGTGCAGGATCTGCTTGAGCCACAGCTCCTTGGTCTGGTGGATGATGACGAACAGCATCTCGTCATGCTGATCCGACAGCGGCTTCTGCGCCGCCAGCAGTTCATCCAGCGCCAGATAGCCGGCGTAGGTCATGTCCGAAGGCGCGTCGCTCACAGCCAGCCCTTCTTCTTGAACCACAGCAGCGGCAGGATCGCCGCCACCACCATCGCCGCGACGGCCGTGGGATAGCCGCCCATCCAGTGCAGCTCGGGCATGTGATCGAAATTCATGCCGTAGATGGAGGCGATCAGCGTCGGCGGCATGAAGGCCACGGCCGCCACCGAAAAGATCTTGATGATCGACGACTGCTCGATGTTGATCAGGCCCAAGGCGGCTGAGAGCTGGAAGTTGATGTTGGCCGCGATCGCCTGATTGTGGGTGATCAGGCTCTGGGCGTCCGCGCTGAGCGACCGCAGATGTTCGCGCCGGTCGGCGTCATGCGCCAGCTGGCCGTCCAGATTGACGAAGGCGAAAACCCGCAGCAGGCCCGCCAGGCTCTGCTCCAGCCGGGCGTTGGCGATCTGGGCCCGGCCCAGCTTGGTGATCAGCTTCTCGAACCCGACCGTGCGCCCCTCGGCGAAGACGTGGTTCGAAATCGCCTCGACCCGCGTCACGGTCTTGGACAGCACGTCGGAGTTGCGGTCGATCACCGCCTCCATCAGGTGCAGGAACAGCGCCGGGCCCGCGTCGCACAGGGCCGGCTCCTTGGCCAGCTTGGCGTCCAGCGTGGCGAACGGGCGCGGGTTGAAATAGCGGATGGTGATCAGCGGCCCGCCGGTCAGGATGAAGGTGACCGGGTCGATGGCGGGGATGTCCGCGTCGCCGTTGTGGATCAGGTCTGCGGTCGCATAGATGGTGCCGTCGTCGCGATAGACGCGGCTGGACGCCTCCAGCTCCTGCATCTCCTCGCGGGTGGGGATCGACAGGTTCAGGGCCGCCTCCAGCCCCAGTTCCTCGTCGCGCGTCGGGGCGACCAGGTCCAGCCAGATGACGTCGGGCCCCAGGCTTTCGCCGGGTCGAGGCGTGTGGATTTCGCAGGTCGCACCGCCCGCGCGGTAAAGCCGGATCATGGGGCCTTATGCGGCCAAAACCCCCGGGCCGGAAAGCCTAGTTGTGGCCGGCGCCCGGCGTGGCGACCGAGGCGATCTCGGTCCCGGCGCGGTAGGCGTCGCGGGCGCCGTGGTAGATGAAGCCGTAGGTCGGATAGACCGTGGTGCCCAGGTCGTGGATCGGATTGTACCAGACCTTGACCTGCGACCAGTCGTTGGCGCCCGAGACGTCGACGACGGTGACGTTCTCCTCGACCCGGCCGCGGCTGCCGCCCCAGTTGGCGTGGGTCACGCGGATGACGCGGTCGGTCAGGATGTCGGAGACGACGGCGACGTGGCCCCGGCTCATCCGGCCCTCGGGACGGAAGACCAGCACCGAGCCGGTTTCCGGCGCGCGGCCGGTGCGGAAGCGGCTGGTCGCCTGGTTCCACCAGGTCCACGCGTCGCCGAAGATCTGGATGCCCGAGAACATCCGGGCGAAGGTCACGCACTGCCAGTAGGGCTCGTCGGCCTTCGCCGACGCCGGCGCGGTGACGCCGAACAGAGAAAAAGCAAGGGTCGCTGCAACCACAGCGGCTTTGAGCTGTTTCATCATGTTCGCTGGATATCCCGACCTGCCCCGAAGACGGTCAGGGTTAAACGATAGGGCCGGGCGGTTGAAGACGCGTCTCTCGCGAATTGGTGCGCTGCGTTGACGCACCCGTTCGCTTCGCACGCGCATCGGCAAGGCCTCGCAGCCAGCGACGGGCGGGCTTCTCGACCAAGTGATACGAGACCATGGCGGCGGGGACGAGGCCCACCAGCACCACCAGCCAGACCACGGGCGGCAGGCCCGCATCGCCCAGCCCCAGCGCCTTCTTAGCCAGGTTCACGGCCACCAGCTTGTAGGGCGTCAGCACCATATAGACCGAGTAGCTGACCTCCCCCAGATAGACGGCCGGGGCCGACGCCAGCACGCCGGCGCGGGCGTTGGGCAGGCAGGACAGCGCCAGGATCAGGCCGCCCGCCATCACCACCGTTATCGCGTCCCACAGGCCGAAGGCAGCGCTGGCCAGCATCAGGCAGGCGAACACCCCGGCGCACAGCCCCGGATGTCTCAGAGGCCGGGCGCGGTAGACGAGATAGAGGGCGCAGCCCAGGGCGAAGCACGGCACGATGCGAAGCGCGCCCCAGCGGATGGTCGCCTCGGTCAGGGCGAAGCCCGTCAGCTGCGGGAAGATCCAGTATAGGCCGCCCAGCACCGCGACCGCCGCCGTCACGGCCGCCCATGGCCGCGCCCGCAGCCTCCAGGCGACGAAGGCGAAGGCAGGGAACGTCAGATAGGCGAACCATTCCGCCGAGATCGACCACGACGGGTGGTTCCAACCGGCCGTCGGCGCGAAGCCCCAGGCGTGCACCATCAAAAGATTGGCCGGCAGCGACGACCAGCTGAGGATATTGGCGTCGATGGCCATGCCGGCCGCCGTCGCTGCGACGCCCAGCACGCCCACCGCCGTCAGGGTGAACAGATGGAGCGGATAGACCCGCGCGATTCTGGCCCAGAGAAAGCCCTTGTAGGAAAACCGCTTCTCGCCGGCCGCCGCCAGATAGACGTGGCTGAGGATGAAGCCGGACAGGACGAAGAACAGCTCGACGCCCAAGTACCCCTTGGCCGCAAGACCCGGCGAAATCTGTCCTGCGGCGCCTCCGCCGCTCAAATCCGGCCAAAAGGCGTAGACGGCGACCCAAGCTGCGGCCATGAAGCGGAGCGCGGTCAGTGAACGCAGGTCCTGGGGTGTTTCAACCGGGGTCATGCGGCCTATCTGCACCAGATGCGCTTTCAGAAGCTTTAAGGCGAGACGATGAGCGAGACTCAACTTCCGATTGCAGGCTTGATAAAGATCGCCTGTATCCGGTCTGGACTGGACGCCGATACGGTGACCCGGATCCTGACGTTCGCCCTGGGTCTGGTTGACCGCCACGCGGCGCCGGAAGCGGCGCGGCGCCTCTACGACGCGGTGCCGGGCTCCGAAGCCCTGGCCCGGTCGCCGGCCGCCGGACCGCAGAAGTCGAGCGGCGGTCTGTTCTCCGGCCTCATGCGCGGCGCGGCGGGCCTGTCGGGCCCGGCCATCAGCGAGGCCATGGGCGCCGCCGATGCGCTCAAGAAGGACGGCGTCGACCGCGACACCCTGTCCCGGACGCTGAAGGCCACGCGCCGGGCGGTCGAGTTCAAGACCGGCCACGACTTTGTCGGCGACGCCCTGAAGACCATCCCGGGCGTCGGCAAGCTGATGGGCGCCGACTAGGCTCGGCGACTAGGCCGGCGGCATCGCCGCCAGCGCCGCGCTCTGGATGGCGCAGCCGTTCAGCGCCTCGCCGCCGATATCGACCCGGGCCGTCAGCGGATAGGTCCGGTCGCTCATTCCGTCCGAACATTCGGTCGCCATCAGAGTGACGACCAGCGCCGTCCCGGCGGTCGTCGTGGCCGTGTACGTCGCCACCGTGCCCTGGACCACCGCGCCGGGGTTCGGCGCCGTTTGCTCGGGCCGGTCCACGCCGGAATAGGTCAGGCCCCCCGGCCTGATGTCCACACCCCAGAAGGGCTCGGTCCCCAGCGCCCGGATCGGCTGATCCAGCTGGACCCCGCCCAGGACGGGCGCGGGCGCCGGAGCCGGCGGCTCGGGTGCGGGCGTCGGCTCGGAACAGGCGGCGACCGTCAGGATGAGGGCCAGCGGGGTCAGGCGCTTGATCATCGGACTCTCCGGAAACACGGTCCCGATCAGGACCCTTCAGGCGGGGCGTCGTCAAGGCGGCGCCGGGCGCTATGATCCCCTCATGCCGATTCGCCCGCACGCCCGGCCCAGCCTGACCGCCTTCGAGTTCTTCGCGGGCGGCGGTCTGGCGGGTCTTGGGCTTCAGGCCGGCGGCTTCCGCTCCACCTTCGCCAACGACTTCGACGCCGCCAAGGCGCGCGCCTTCCGCGCGAACCATTCCGGGACGCCGATGGTCGAGGGCGACGTCTGGGGGCTGTCCGCCGCCGACCTGCCCGGCCGCCCCGACCTGTGCTGGGCCTCCTCTCCCTGCCAGGATCTGAGCCTGGCCGGCGCGCGCAAGGGGCTGGAGGGCGTGCGGTCCGGGGCCTTCTGGGGCTTCTGGCGACTGATACAGGCGCTGGACGCCGAGGGCCGCGGCCCGCGCGCGATCGTCATCGAGAACGTCGCCGGCCTGCTCAGCTCCAACCAAGGCCGCGACTTCGCCGCCGTCTGTACGGCGATGGCCGAGGCCGGTTTCCGCGTCGGCGCGCTGGAGATCGACGCGGCCCTGTGGCTGCCGCAGTCACGGCCGCGTCTGTTCATCGTCGGCTTGCGGGGCGCCGAAGGACAGGAGCGGACAGCCCCTGCCCTGCCCTTCCACAGCGACCGGCTGGTCGCCGCCCACGCCGCCTTGCCGCCAGCCGTCCGTGACGCCTGGGCCTGGTGGTCGCTCGACGCGCCGCCACGGCGCAACGCCGATCTGGCCGCCCTGCTGGAGCCGGACGCCGACTGGCTGGACGCGGACGCCTCGGCCCGCCTGCTCGATCTGGCCGCACCGCTGCACCGCGCGCGGATCGAGGCGGCGACGACGCCCGGCGCGGCCTTCCTGCGCATCCGCACCGAGCACGGGGTCAAGCACCAGCGGCTGGAGGCGCGGTTCGACGGCTTGGCCGGATGCCTGCGCACGCCGGCGGGCGGATCGTCGCGCCAGTTCGTCGTCGCGCCCGGCCCGGACGGCCCGCGCCTGCGCCGCCTGACGGCCCGCGAGGCCGCGCGCCTGATGGGCTGCTCCGAGGACTACGTGCTGCCGAAGAGCCAGAGCGCCGGGCTGAAGCTGATGGGCGATGCGGTGGCCGTGCCCGTGGTGCGGGCGCTGGCGGAACGCCTGCTGGCCCCGGCGCTGACCGGCGCCCGCGCGGCCGCCTAGGGCCTGGGGACCAGACGCCACATCCGCAGGGGGTGGCGCACCGATCCGGCCTCCTCGCCCGCCTCGGCGCCCCGGCCCATGTAGAGATCGGCGCGGACCGGGCCGCGGATGGCCGAGCCGGTGTCCAGCGCCATGACCAGGCCCTGGTAGCCGCGCCGGGCGCCCGGCAGGGTCGCGCCGTCCGCCTCGACCCAGACCAAGTCGCCATAACGCCAGCTGGCCGGATCGACTGCGATGGCGCGGCGCGGCGTCAGCGGCACGCCCGCCGCCCCCGCCGGCTGGCCGCCGTCGTCCGGGTCCAACCGGAAGAAGATGTAGCGCGGGTTCAGCGCCGTCACCGCCTTGGCCTGCGGCCCCCGGTGCGCATCCAGCCAGGCGCGGATCGCCTCGCCCGAGGTCCCGTTCGGCGGCAGCAGGCCCTGGTCGGCCATCTGCCGTGCGATTCCCCGGAACGGCTGGCCGTTGTCGCCCGCATAGGCGGCCCGCTGATGCTCGCCGTCGCCGAAGTCCAGATAGCCCGAGCCCTGGATCTGCAGGAAGAACAGGTCCTCGGTCCGCATCCAGCCCAGGATTTCGGCGGCGCCCGGATCGGCCTCGATCTCGACACGCGGCCGCGTGTCCCGCGCGCTCGGGCGGCCCAGGATCGGCGCGTCATAGTCGCCTCCGGGCGCATGGCGGGCGGTGTATTCGGGCGCGAAATAGCTCGTCAGCATGCCGGGCCGGCCGTCCGCGGTCTCGGCCGCCACCACGTCGAAACCGCGCTCGAAGAAGTCGCGGGCGCGGGTCGGGGTCACCGGCTTGGACGTCTGCTGGATCAGCCGCGCCTCGTTGCAGCGGGCGACGGCCGCCGCCTCGCGGGCCACGCCGCAGCCTTCGACATAGGCCATGAAGGCCGCCAGGTGATCCTCCTGGCTCCATCCGGGCAGGGTGTGCGGCCCGGTCGGAGGCAGGACCGGTTCATCGGGATCAGGCGGCGAGACGGGGCCGGGCGCCGTGTCCGGCGGCGGGACCGGCGCGGGCGCGGGCGGGGTGGCGCACCCGGCCAGGGCCGCGCCGAGGACCAGTCCGACCGCGAGGCCGGAAAATCTCACGCCGAGGCGGGCTCGACCCGCGCCAGCACCCAGTTGGGATCGGCCGCGCCCAGGGTCCGCTGGAAGGTCCAGTGTTCGGCGGTCCGGCGTTCCTCCACCTGCGGCTCGCCGCCGCCATCAGGCGCGATGCGGCTGCGCAGCTCGGCCAGGAAGCGGACCTTGGCGATCGCCTTGTCGCCCTCGGCCGTGGCGGTTTCGATATCGGCGCGCGGCGGATGCAGGAACTCGACCGTCTCGGTTTCGCCGCGGGTCTCGCGCGCCGTGATGCCGGCCTCGAAGCTCTCCAGCACCGACGGCGTCAGCAGGGGCTTCAGCGCGGCGCGGTCGCCGGCGGCATAGCTGCGGACGATGGATTCATAGGCGGTGCGGGCGCCGTCCAGGAACCGCTGGGGGTCGAACGCCGGGTCGCGCGCCTTCAGGTCGGCAACGGCGGCCAGGGTCGCGGCGTCCGTGATGGTCGGCCGCTGGGCGGCGGCCTCCGGCGTCGACGGGATCGGGGCGGCCTTGGCCTCGTCGCCGGGCTGGCGGCCGACCTTGCGGCCCAGCACATTGTACAGCTGGAACAGCACGAAGGCCGCGATCAGGGCGAAGACGACGATCTGGAACGGTACCGGCACGTAGGGCTTCCTGGGTCGCGCGAGCGCGCGGGACCTTGGGATTAGGTGCTGACTTGGGCCTGCGCAAGGCCGCTCGCCTGCCCGGCGTTGCGGCCAATGGCCCCGCCGTGTTAGTCGCCGCGCCTTCCGGGGCGCGCCCGAGCGCGTCCGCTGACACCATTCCAGATTTTCCCATGACCGACGCCGCACCCGCCCCGACCGCCCCGACCGGAGCCGAGGTCAACGCCCAGGTGGCCGCGCCCGGCTTCCGCATCCTGGCCCAGTACGTCCGCGACCTGTCGTTCGAGAACCCGCGCGCGCCCGAAAGCCTGCGCGTCGAGGCCAAGCCGGCCATCGACCTGGGCGTCGAGATGAACGCCCAGGGCCGTCCGGACGGCCTGTTCGAAGTCGATCTGAAGCTGTCGATCAAGGCGACGACCGATCAGAACGCCGTGTTCGCGGTCGAGCTGGTCTACGGCGGTCTGTTCGCGCTGCAGGGCGTGCAGGAGCATGACATCGAGCCGCTGCTGCTGACCGAATGCCCGCGCTACCTCTTCCCCTACGCCCGCGAGATCATCAGCCGGGCCACGGCGGACGGCGGCTTCTACCCGCCCTTCATGCTGGACCCGATCGACTTCGCCAGCATCTACGCCCAGCGCAAGCAGCAGATCGGCGGGACCGCCGGTTCGGGCCAGGCGTAAGCCAGACCTTCTCCTCCCCATCCCCGATGGGGAGGTGGCGCGCGTAGCGCGACGGAGGGGCACCTCGAGCGCCGCGCTCCGGCACGGCCCCTCCACCCCTTCGGGGTTCCCCTCCCCATTGCATGGGGAGGAAAATTCTACGCCGCCTCGGCCACGTCCAGCCCGTAGGCTTCCCACAGCGAGAGGTCCTTCAGCTCGGCCTTGAGGAAGGCCGCGTGCGCGGCGCGTTCGGCCTCGGTCGAGGCGGGGGCCAGAGGACGGGGACGCGGCGGGTAGGCCGAAACGCCGGCGGCGGCGACCACGATCGGCCCGCGTGCGGCGGTCAGGTCCAGCGCCCGTTCCTTGCCGCCCCGCAGCTCCAGATAGACTTCGGCCAGCAGGCGGGCGTCGATCAGGGCGCCGTGCAGGGTGCGCTCGACCAGCGAGATCTTGAACCGCTTGCACAGGGCGTCCAGCGAGTTGGCCATGCCCGGAAACTTCTTCTGGGCCAGCTGCAGCGTATCGATCCAGCGCCGCTCGTCGGTGATCGGCGCCCCGCAGCGGTTCAGCTCGAAATCGACGAAGTTCCGGTCGAAGTTGGCGTTGTGCGCAATCAGCGGGGCGTCGCCGATGAATTCCATCAGATCGGGCACGATCTCGGCGAACTTCGGTGCATTCGCCACCTTGTCGTCGGTGATGCCGTGGACCCGGATGGCGTCCGCCGGGATCGACCGCTCCGGATTGACCAGACGGTGGAACATCCGACCCGTGGGCAACAGATCCTCGATCTCGATGCAGCCGACCTCGATCAGACGGTCGCCCGTCTTGGGGTCGAAGCCGGTGGTTTCCGTGTCCAGAACGATCTCGCGCGCCATGACGCCTTAATGGATCGGTTCGCCGCCGTCCGAAAGACCGCGGGACCATCCCGGCGTCAGAACTCTGTCCATGATGGCCCGGACCTGTTGACGAGCGGCCTCGAGGCCCCGGCCGGTGTCGATGATGAAGTCCGCGCGGCGCCGCTTTTCCGCGTCCGGGACCTGGCGGGCCAGGATGGCCTCGAACCGCTCGGCCGTCATGCCGGGGCGAGCCAGAACGCGCGCGCGCTGGACCTCGGCCGGCGCCGTTACCACCACCACGGCGTCCACCATGGCCGCGCCGCCGGTCTCGTAGAGCAGGGGGATGTCCAGCACGACCAGGCGGACGCCCTGCGCCTTCGTTGCGGCCAGGTCAGCCAGCCGGCCTGCGGCGACCAGCGGGTGGACGACGGCCTCCAGTCGTTTGAACGCCTGATCGTCGCGGCCCAGCGCCTCGGCCAGCCGGGCGCGGTCCACGGCCCCGTCCACAACGACGCCGGGGAAGGCGTCGCCCACCGGCCCGACCGCCGCGCCGCCGGGCGCGTAGAGCCGGTGCACGGCCTCGTCCGCATTCCAGACCAGGGCGCCGGCCTCGGCGAACATCTCGGCCGTCGTCGACTTGCCCATGCCGATGGAGCCGGTCAGGCCCAGAATAATCATTGGACGATCATCCGGCCTCTCCCAAATGCGCGAGCGCCTTCGCCCGCACATCGACCAGGGGCGGCGCCATGCCGAACAGCGCCTGAAACGACGGCCGCGCCTGACCGATCAGCATGGCCAGACCATCCACGCCGATCAGACCGCGCTCACGGGCGGCGGCCAGTAAGGGGGTCTCCAGCGGGCGATAGGTCATGTCCATGACCGCTGCGTCGTCCGGCAGCAGGCTCAGATCCACGTCGGGCCGCACGCTCAGCGCATTGACCACCAACGCCGCGCCCTGAAGCGCCTCATAGGCCTCCATCACCACGCCGCCGAGCTCGGCGACCAGGGCCTCGGCGCGGTCCCGGCTGCGGTTGACGATGCGGACCTGCGCGCCTGCGTCGATCAGGGCGACCACCGCCGCCCGCGACGCGCCGCCTGCCCCCAGCACCACCGCCGGGCGGCCCGTCAGATCGAGAGCCGGCGCCTGTTCCGCCAGGGCGCCCACCAGACCCAGCCCGTCGGTGCTGTCGCCGACGGCGTGGCCGTCCTCGAAGACCAGCAGATTGACCGACCCGGCCCTACGCGCTGTGTCGCTGACCGTGTCGGCGGCGGCCAAGGCGCGCTCCTTCCACGGCGCGGTGATGTTGAAGCCGCGCAGACCCCCGGACCGGCCGCGCGCGACCAGGGTGTCGAAGTCGGCCTCGGTCTCGGCCGGCAGCGCGTCGTAGGTCGCGTCCAGCCCCGCCGCCTCCAGCCAGGCGGTGTGCAACAGGGGGCTGAGCGAGTGGGCGATCGGCCAGCCTGTGACGCCCGCTTTCATGTGCCGATGATCCCGATGCGGCGCAGTTCGGCCAGCAGGGGCCACAGCGGCAAGCCTAGGATGGTGAAATAGTCGCCCTCGACCCGCTCGAACAACTGCGCGCCCGGCCCCTCCAGCCGATAGACGCCCACGCTGGACAGGGCCTGCGGGCCCTCGTCGGCCATATAGGCGTCGAGGAAGGCGTCCGAGAGCGGCCGCATGGTCAGGTCGGCGCGGCCCAGATGGGTCCAGATCACCTGGCCGCCCTTCGCCAGGGCCAGGCCGGCGTGCAGGCTATGGGTCCGGCCGGCCATCGCCGCCAGTCGCGCGCGGCCCTCGGCGAGGTCTTCGGCCTTGTCCATCGAGCCGCCTTCCAGCTCCAGCGTCTGGTCGGCGCCCAGGACCCAGGCGTCGGGTTCCGCGCGCGAAACGTCCAGCGCCTTGGCCTCGGCCAGGGCCAAGGCCAGATCGGCGGGTGACAGATGCGCCAGGGTCGGCTTCAGCGCCGCCTCGTCGACCGATGACGGCCGGGCGGTGAAGGGCACGCCGGCGCCGTCCAGCACCGCGCGCCGGGCGCTGCTGCCCGAGGCGAGGATCAGTCGGTCGTTCTGGCGGCTCACCAGCTGGTCCCCACGCGATGCGACCGACGCTCGCTCAACAGGTTGATGATGGCCGCCGCCGTCTCTTCGACCGAGCGGCGCGTGACGTCGATGGTCGGCCAGCCGCGCCGTTCGAAGGCGCGCCGCGCCTTGACCGTCTCGTCGCGCACCGCGTCGTGGTCGACGTAGGACGACGTGCCCCCCGCACCCAGGCCTTCCAGCCGGTTCTTGCGGATCGCCACCAGCCGCTCGGGCGACACGGTCAGGCCGATGACCAGCGGGTTGCGCAAGGTGGTCAGCCGCTCGCCGTCCTCCTGGCCGGGCACCAGCGGCACATTGGCCGCCCGCACGCCCCGATGCGCCAGATAGATGCAGGTCGGGGTCTTGGACGTGCGCGACACGCCGCAGAGAACGACGTCGGCCCCTTCCAGCTGATCGGCCGTGCCCTGGCCGTCGTCATGGGCCATGGCGAAGTCCAGCGCCGCGATCCGATTGAAATAGTCGTGGTCCAGCGCGTGCTGGGCGCCGACTCGCGTGCTGAGCGCGGCCCCCAGATAGCGGCTGAGCGCCCCTTCCAGCGGGTCCAGCGCCCCGATCTGGGGCATGTCCAGCCGGCGACAGCCGTCTTCAAGCTGGGTTCGAAGGCTGCGGTCGACCAGGGTGTGCAGCACGACGCCGGGCGCGGCGGAGATTTCCTCCAGCACCCGTTCCATCTGCCGGTCCGAGCGGACCAGGGCGTAGATATGCTCGATCGGGATGACGCCCTCGAAGCGGGCGGCGACGGCCTTGGCCATGGCGTTCAGCGTCTCGCCGGTGGAATCGGACACCAGGTGGACGTGAAAATAGGTCGCCAGGCGGGCGGAACGGGCTGGGCTCATCGAACGGGGCTCATGATCGCGGCGTGACCGACATCGGGGGATGACCCTGTGGATCGAACGGCCCTCGAGGCGAGGACGGATCGGTCCGGCCTGGGCGCCGAACCCTATAGCCCGACCCGGCGCCGGTCGCGAGCGGGGACGACGCGGGAGGAAACGGCCGATCGGGCGACCGACTGTCCACGGGGCGCCGGCCGTCGACGGGAGACTTGGGGACGGTTAACAAAGTCCTAACGCCGGGCTGCGCGATCCCCAGGGGACGTCAGCCCCTCAGGCCCGCGTGTTAAGGTTCTGTTAAGGGTTATCCCCGGGGCTCACAGGGCGCTGCGTGGCCGCCATGCGGGTCGCCTCCGTCTGTGGATCGGGGCCGGATTCGCGCCGTGAGCGAACGAACGATCCCCGTCGTCCCGCCCCCTTCTGCCTTCCTCCATTCTTCTCAATTCAAGTTTGAACAGGAGAAGGGTGGGACCGTCCAGCCCCGGAGATTTCCGATCGAAGACGGCGTCCAGACGGTCGCTTCCGGCGCGATTTGGCTCTAAACGCCAGCCGATGAGCGATCCCGTCTTCCTGAGAGCCCTGCGCGGCGAGACCCTGGAGCGTCCGCCGGTCTGGTTCATGCGCCAGGCGGGGCGTTACCTGCCCGAGTACCGGGCTCTCCGCGCCGAGGCGCCCGACTTCATCGCCTTCTGCCTGAACCCCGAGATGGCGGCCGAGGCGACCCTGCAGCCGCTGCGCCGGTTCGGCTTCGACGCGGCCATCATCTTCGCCGACATCCTGCTGATCCCCCAGGCCCTGGGCCAGGAGGTCTGGTTCGAGGCGGGGGAGGGGCCGCGCCTTGGGGCCATGCCGTCGCCGGGTCACATGGCCGAGCTGGCGGCCGGCGCGGGCGATCATCTCGGCGCCGTCGGCCGGTCGCTCAGCCTGGTTCGCGAGCAGTTGACGCCCGAGAAGGCCCTGATCGGTTTCTGCGGCGCCCCCTGGACGGTCGCCACATACATGCTGGACGGCGAGCACCGGACCATCGGCAAGGGCGAGCGGGCCCAGGCGCGAACCTACGCCTATGCCGATCCCAAGCGGGTCGATGCGACGCTGGATGTGCTGGTCGAGGCCAGCGCCCGGTATCTGAAGATGCAGGCCGACGCGGGGGCCCAGGCGCTGCAGATCTTCGAAAGCTGGGCCGAGGGCATGCCCGACGACCTGTTCGAGCGCCTGGTGCTGGCGCCGCACAAGGCGCTGGTCGCCCGGACACGGGAGCTGGGCGTCACCGTGCCGCTGATCGGTTTCCCCAGAGGCTCGGCTGCCTTGGCCGAGCGCTATGCGGCCGAGGTGCCGATTGACGCGGTCGGGCTGGACACGGCCTGTCCGCTGGAAGTCGGCAAGCGCGTCCAGGCGATCAAGCCGATCCAGGGCGCGCTCGATCCGCTGCTGCTGCGCGCGGGCGGCGCGGCGCTGGACCGCCGGGTCGATCAGCTAATGGAGGCCTGGGGGCAGGGGCCGTGGGTGTTCAACCTGGGTCACGGCATCCTGCCGGACGTGCCGATCAGCCACGTCGAGCAGGTGCTGCGGCGCATCGGGGCGCAGGACTAGACGATGTCGAGACGGATCGCGGTCGTTCTGTTCAACCTCGGCGGGCCGGATACGGCGGCCGATGTGAAGCCGTTCCTGTTCAACCTTTTCAACGACCAGGCGATCATCGGCCTGCCCGGCTGGGCGCGGACGCCGCTGGCCAGGCTGATCTCCAGCCGCCGGGAAAAGAGCGCCCAGGCCAACTACGCCATGATGGACGCGGGCGGCGGATCCCCCCTGCTGCCGGAAACGAAGGTCCAGGCCGAGGCGCTGCGGACGGCGCTGGCGGCGCGCCTGCCGGGCGACGAGGTCCAGACCTTCATCGCCATGCGCTACTGGTCGCCGCTGACCGAGGAGACCGCGACAGACGTCGCCGCCTTCGGACCGGACGAGGTGGTGCTGCTGCCGCTCTATCCCCAGTTCTCGACCACCACGACCCAGTCGTCGCTCAAGGCCTGGAACGAGACCTACGCCGGGTCGGGCGTCAGCCGAACGGTCTGCTGCTATCCGGAAGGCGCGGGCTGGATCGAGGCCCAGGCCCAGGCCATCCGCGCCACCCTAAAGTCGGCTGGCGATCAGCCGGTTCGCCTGCTGTTCTCGGCCCACGGCATCCCGGAGAAGCTGGTCGAGAGCAAGGGCGATCCTTATCAGGCCCAGGTCGAGGCCACGGTCGCGGCCGTCACGGCCCGGCTGGCGGCGATGGGCGTCAGCGTCGATCACGCCCTCTGCTACCAGAGCCGCGTCGGGCCGATGAAATGGCTGGGTCCCTCGACGCCCGAGGCGATCGAGGCCGCCGGCAAGGACGGCCTGGGCGTGGTCATCACCCCGATCGCCTTCGTCTCCGAGCATATCGAGACCCTGGTCGAACTGGACATCGAATACGGCCACCTGGCGCGCGATCTGGGCGCCCAGCCCTATCTGCGGGTCCCGGCGGTGGGACCGACGGCGGTCTTCATCGACGATCTGGCGCAGGCCGTCGTCGAGGCCCTGCCGCGCACCGGCGCCGCGCCGCATGGCCCGGGCTGCCGCAAGGCCTGGAAGGCCTGTCCCCATCTGTGTCAGCAAGGCGTGGCCGCATGAGCGCCTATGACGTCGCGCGGGGCCTGCACATCCTGGCCGTGATCGCCTGGATGGCGGGCCTGCTCTTCCTGCCGCGCCTCTATGCCTACGACGCCGAACAGGCCGCCAAGCCCGAGCCCCTGCGCACCGAGATGCGGACCCTGCTGCGGACCTGGCAGGGGCGGCTGCTGAAGATCATCCTCAACCCGGCCATGGGGATGGCGTGGATCTTCGGCCTGTGGCTGATCCACATCGACGTCTCGGCGCGCGGCTGGAGCTTTCTGGCCGAGCCCTGGATGCTGACCAAGCTGCTGGGGGTTTTCCTGCTCAGCGGCTGGCACGGTTATCTGACGGCGGAGGGCAAGCGCATCGTCGCCGGGACCTCGGTTCGCACCAGCAAGTTTTGGCGCATGACCAACGAGGCGCCCTTCCTGCTGGCTATCGTCATGGTGCTGTCGGTCACGACGGAGTGGCGGTTCTAGTCTCCCTCCCCTTCATGGGGAGGGTGGCTGGCGCGCAGCGCCAGACGGGTGGGGAGCCTCAGAGCGCCGACTGGATGCCCTCTCGAACCCCACCCTGCGGCTTCGCCGCTGTCCCTCCCCATGAAGGGGAGGGAGACCTTGACCTGAACCCCCGCTCCGTGGTCTGCCTCCTCGCGAACCGTCCCTGGCCTCGCCGGGCGGTCCCTCTCTCCTGACGACGCCGGCTGATTTCGTCCGCCGGAGCCCGCCGTCCCTCCTGACCCGGCCGCAAGGCCAGACATCGCCAGCCGAACCGCCCGCCTTTCGGCGCGCGACCCGCTGTGACCACAGAAGATCCAAGAGCATGACCGACGTCCGCGACACCGATCCCGACAGCCCCGAGGCCGAAGCCCTGCCCGACGTCCAGGACGTCCAGGAAGACGCCGGCCACGAGGACGCTGGCCATGACGACGCCGGCCATGACGACGCCGGCCCGATCGACACCTCCATCGTCGATCAGGAGGCCGAGGAGGACGAGGGCGAGCCCGTCGTTCCGTCCGGCCGCATCACCCTGGCCGAGCTGAACGAGAAGACGCCGGCCGATCTGGTCGCCTTCGCCGAGCAGCTGGAGATTGAGAACGCCTCCAACCTGCGTCGTCAGGACCTGCTGTTCGCTATCCTCAAGGCCCTGGCCGACGAGGAGGTGGAGATCATCGCCTCGGGCGTGTTGGAGATTCTGCCCGACGGCTTCGCCTTCCTGCGTAGCCCCGACGCCAATTATCTTCCGGGCCCGGACGATATCTATGTGTCGCCGTCGCAGATCCGCCGCTTCGGCCTGCGCTCGGGCGACACCGTCCACGGCGCCGTGCGCGGCCCACGCGAGGGCGAGCGCTACTTCGCCTTGCTGAAGGTCGACACGATCAATCTGGAAGACCCCGAAGAGGTCAAGACCAAGGTCCTGTTCGACAATCTGACGCCCCTCTATCCCGAGGAGCGGCTGCACATGGAAATCCAGGATCCGACGCTGAAGGACCGTTCGGGCCGGGTCATCGACATCGTCGCGCCGCTCGGCAAGGGCCAGCGCTGCCTGATCGTCGCCCCGCCGCGCGTCGGCAAGACGGTGATGCTGCAGAACATCGCCAAGTCGATCGAGGCCAATCACCCCGAGGTCTTCCTGATCGTCCTGCTGATCGACGAACGCCCGGAAGAAGTGACGGACATGCAGCGCACCGTGAAGGGCGAGGTCGTGGCCTCCACCTTCGACGAGCCCGCCACCCGCCACGTGGCCGTGGCCGAGATGGTGATCGAAAAGGCCAAGCGCCTGGTCGAGCACAAGAAGGACGTGGTGATCCTGCTGGACTCCATCACCCGCCTGGGCCGCGCCTACAACGCCACAGTGCCGTCGTCGGGCAAGGTGCTGACCGGCGGCGTCGACGCCAACGCCCTGCAGCGGCCCAAGCGCTTCTTCGGCGCCGCGCGCAACGTGGAACAGGGTGGTTCGCTTACCATCATCGCCACCGCCCTGATCGACACCGGCAGCCGGATGGACGAGGTCATCTTCGAAGAGTTCAAGGGCACCGGTAACTCGGAAATCGTGCTGGACCGCAAGGTGGCCGACAAGCGCATCTTCCCCGCCATCGACGTGCTGAAGTCCGGCACCCGCAAGGAAGACCTGATCACGCCGAAGGACCAGCTGGCCAAGACCTATGTCCTGCGCCGCATCCTGAACCCGATGGGCCCGCAGGACGCGATCGAGTTCCTGCTCGACAAGCTGCGCCAGTCCAAGAACAACTCGGACTTCTTCCAGTCCATGAACACCTGAGCAGGCAGCCGCCTGCAGGGATTAGAAAGGGGCGGGCCGTCGGGTCCGCCCCTTTTTCTTGGTCAGGGGATCAGCAGGGTCGAGCCGGTGGTGCCGCGGCCTTCTAGCGCGTGGTGGGCGTCCTGCACCTGATCCAGGGGGAAGGTCTGGCCGATCTCGACCTTGATCTGGCCGCTCTCGATCATCTCGAACAGGGCGGCGGCCGAGGCGTCCAGCTCTTCGGTGGTCGCGACATAGTCGAACAGGGTCGGCCGCGTCAGGAACAGCGAGCCGCCGCGCGACAGGCGCAGGGGATCGACCGGCGGCACGGGCCCCGACGCGTTTCCGAACACCGCGACAGTCCCGCGCCGCCGCACGCTGGCCAGCGATGCGTCGAACGTGGCCTTGCCGACCGAGTCATAGGCCACCGCCACGCCGCGGCCGTCGGTCAGCGCCTTCACTCGTTCGGCCACGTCCTCGCGGTCGTAGAGGATGACGTCGTCGCAGCCGTGGGTCCGCGCCAGCTCCGCCTTGGCCTCCGAGCCGACCGAGCCGATGACCCGCGCGCCGATGGCCTTGGCCCACTGGCATAGGATCAGGCCGACGCCGCCGGCGGCCGCGTGGACCAGAATGTCGTCGCCCTGTTTCACGTGGAACACGCGTCGGACCAGCATCTCTGCGGTCATACCCTTCAGCATGGCGGCCGCGGCGATTTCCAGCGAGACGCCGTCCGGCACATGGACCGCCCGCCCGGCGTCCACGACATGCGCCTCGGAGTACGCGCCGGCGGGCCCGCTCGCGTAGCCGACGCGGTCGCCGATCTCGAAGCGGTCTACGCCTTCACCGATGGCTTCGACCGTGCCGGCGGCCTCCAGGCCCAGTCCGGCGGGCAGGGGCAGAGGGTAGAGGCCCGTACGGTGATAGACGTCGATGAAGTTCAGACCGATCGCCACATGACGCACCCGGATCTGACCCGGGCCCGGCTCGGGCGTCGGGACCTGGGTCAGGGCCATCACCTCGGCGCCTCCGGTCTTCTCGATGCGGACGGCGCGGATGGAGGAGGCGGGCATGCGTATTCCTTTCGTCGGCCGGATCGGCCTATGACGGTCATCCCAAGGTTGGAGCGCGGCCATGAAAGTCAACATCACCATCGACTGCGAACCGGCCGAGGCGCGCGCCTTCATGGGCCTGCCCAATGTCGAGCCGCTGAACGATCACCTGGTGGCCGAGATGAAGCGGCGCATGGACAAGAACATCACCGCCATGCAGCCCGACGAACTGATGAAGACATGGACCAGCTTCGGCCTTCAGGCGCAGGACCAGTTCCGCAAGCTGATGGAGGCGGCGGTCAAGCCGTGACGCCAAGATCCTCCCCCATAGGGGGAGGGGGACCCCGGAGGGGTGGAGGGGGCTCGCCTCAGCCGCACCGTCTGAAGATGACCCGCCGCGCCTGGCGTCTTCCCCCTCCACCGCAAGCGGTCCCCCTCCCCCTATGGGGGAGGATCTAGATGTCTGACACCATCTTCGCCCTGGCCACGCCGCCGGGGCGCGGCGCCATCGCGGTGATCCGCCTGTCCGGGCCGGGGGTGGATGCGGCGCTGGTCGGCATGGGCGCCGGGACGCCCAAGGCGCGGCGGGCCAGTCTGCGTACGCTGAGCCATGAGGGCGCGACGCTGGATCAGGCGCTCGTCTTGCGGTTCTCCGCGCCCAACAGCTTCACCGGCGACGACAGCGCGGAACTGCATCTTCACGGCGGTCGGGCGGTAGTCGAGGCAGTGTCGGCCGCGCTGATGGCGCTGGGCATGCGCCCAGCCGAGCCGGGCGAGTTCACCCGCCGAGCCTTCGAGAACGGCCGGATGGACCTGGCCCAGGCCGAGGCGGTGGCCGATCTGGTCGATGCCGAGACGACGGCTCAGGCAACCCAAGCGCTGGGTCAGCTGGACGGCGCTCTCAGCCGGACCTACGCCGGTTTCCGCCGCCGTTTGCTGGAGGCCATGGCCCTGGTCGAGGCCGAGATCGACTTCCCCGATGAGGAGGTGCCGGACGGTCTGGCCGCCTCGGCCGGGCCGGCGCTGGATTTCCTTATCAACGATCTGGAGCGGGCGCTGGCCGACGGCGAGCGCGGTGAGCGGGTGCGTGATGGCTATCGCATTGTCCTGATCGGCGAGACCAACGCCGGCAAGTCTTCGCTGTTCAACGCCCTGGTCGCGCGCGAGGCGGCCATCGTCACGCCCATTCCCGGCACCACCCGCGACGTGCTGGACGCCCAGCTGGTGATCGGCGGCTACGCCGTGACCTTGTCGGACACCGCCGGCCTGCGCGAGAGCGAGGACGTCATCGAGGCCGAAGGCGTCCGCCGCGCCCAGGCCTGCGCCGAGGCGGCTGATCTGCGCATCTGGGTCCGCGCGCCGGGCGATCCCGAGGGCGTGGCGGCGGCCTTCGCGCGGCCGAACGATCTGTTGGTCTGGTCCAAGGCCGATCTGGCGACAGAGCGTCTTGAGGGGCCGGGCGAAGGCCTGTCGGTCAGCACCACGACGGGGCAGGGGATGGCGGCGCTGTACGACATCCTCGCCGCGCGGCTGGCCGAAGACCTGTCCGGCGCCGACTTCCCCGCCGTGACCCGCGAGCGACACCGACGCCGCCTGGCCGAGGCGCTGGAGGCGGTTCAGGCCGCGCGCCGGGCGCTGACGATCGCGCCCGAGATGGCGGGCGACGACCTCCGCCGGGCCGCCGATGCGCTCGGCCGCGTCACCGGGGCCATCGGTGTCGAAGAGGTGCTGGGCGAGGTGTTCGCCAGTTTCTGCATCGGGAAGTAACTCTCCCTCCCCTTTATGGGGAGGGTGGCTGGTGCGAAGCGGGAGACGGGTGGGGTGTGTGAGCGCATCGCAGCCCGGACTTCCCCACCCGGGCTTCGCTGCGCTCCGCCATCCCTCCCCATAAAGGGGAGGGAGATTTATTGTTTCACGTGAAACACCGCCCCGGCCGCGCTGGCGGGAAGGGCCGTTTTCCCTTACATGCCCGCCCATGAAGTTCGATGTCATCGTTATCGGGGGCGGGCACGCCGGCTGCGAGGCCGCGGCGGCTTCCGCGCGGCTTGGCGCGGCCACCCTGCTGCTGACCCAGAAGCTCGAGACCATCGGCGAGATGAGCTGCAATCCGGCCATCGGCGGCCTGGGCAAGGGCCATCTGGTGCGCGAGATCGACGCCATGGACGGCTTGATGGGCCGGCTCGGCGACAAGGCCGGCATCCAGTATCGCCTGCTGAACCGCTCCAAGGGCGCAGCGGTGCAGGGCCCGCGCAGCCAGATCGACCGCCGCCTCTATCGCGAGGCGATGCAGGCCGACCTGGCCCAGACGCCGAACCTGACCCGGATGCGGGGCACGGCCGAACGCCTGATGCTGGACGGAGACCGCGTGGTGGGTGTCGTCACCGGCGCCGGAGAAGAGATCCGCGCCGCCGCGGTCGTGCTGACGACCGGCACCTTCCTGAACGGCGTCATCATCAAGGGAGAGGATCGCATCCCGGCTGGCCGGCATGGGGAGGCGCCATCGACGGGCCTGGCCGCCGATCTGCACGCCGCCGGACTGGCCTTGGGGCGCCTGAAGACCGGCACCCCGGCCCGCCTCGATGGCCGGACGATCGGCTGGGACCGGCTGGAGATGCAGGCGGCGGACGCCGAGCCGGCGCCCTTCAGCTTCCTGACCGAGCGGATCGACGTCCCCCAGATCGCCTGCGGGGTCACCCACACGACCGAGGAAACCCATCGCATCATCGCCGACAAGATCGTTGAAAGCGCCGTCTATGGCGGCCGCCTGTCCGGCCGGGGCCCGCGCTATTGCCCCTCGATCGAGGACAAGGTGGTGCGGTTCGCCGACAAGACCTCGCACCAGATCTTCCTGGAGCCCGAGGGACTGGACGATCCGACGGTCTATCCGAACGGTATCTCGACATCGGTATCCGACGCGACCCAGATGGCCTTCCTGCGGACCATCCCGGGGCTGGAGGCGGTTCAGGTGTTCCGCTTCGGCTATGCCATCGAATACGACTACGTCGACCCGCGCGAGCTGACGCCCGACCTGCAGGTCAAGGCGCGGCCGGGCCTCTATCTAGCCGGCCAGATCAACGGCACGACCGGCTATGAGGAGGCGGGGGCGCAGGGGCTGATGGCCGGGCTGAACGCCGCGCGCGCGGCCGCCGGCTCGGACGCCGTCATCCTGGGCCGCGATCAGGCCTATGTCGGCGTGATGATCGACGACCTCGTCACGCGGGGCGTCACCGAGCCCTATCGGATGTTCACCAGCCGCGCCGAGTATCGGCTAAGCCTGCGCGCCGACAACGCCGATCAACGATTGACGCCGCTGGCCGTTAACCTTGGTATGGCCAGCCCGGAGCGGCGCAAAGCCTTTGCCGACAAGGCCGCAGGCCTGACCGAGGCTTACCGTGTTTCACGTGAAACGCTGTTCACGCCGGGCGAGGCCAACGCCTTAGGCATCGCGGTCAACGCCGATGGACGACGTCGATCCATGCGCGATCTGCTCGCCTTTCCCGGTGTCGACCTGTCCGCCTTTGAGAGGTCGCGGCCCGAGATCGCACGCTGGGCGCCCGCCGTTCGAGAGCAGATCGAAATCGACGCGAGCTATGCCGCCTATCTTGATCGACAGACCCTTGAAGCGACGGCCCTGCGGCGGGATGAGGATTTGATCCTGCCGGCTGATATCGACTATGCGACGATCGGTGGCCTGTCGAACGAGGCTCGTGAGAAGCTGGCGCGCGTCCGGCCGGTCACGCTAGGGCAGGCGGGACGGATCGAGGGCATGACGCCGGGCGCGCTGACCGCCCTGTTGTCCCATGTGCGTCGTCGAACCCCCGAGGCGGCGTGAGCGCCCCCGACGCGGCCGCCTTTCAGACCCTGACCGGCGCTACGCCTCATCAGATGGCCGACCTGGAGGTCTTTCGGCAGCGGCTGACGGACACCAACGCCGTGATGAACCTGGTTGGACCTGACACCTTGCCGGACTTTTGGAACCGTCACGCCTGGGACTCCGCGCAGTTGCTGAACCACGCGCCGGAGGCTTCGCGTTGGGCGGATCTGGGGGCCGGCGCCGGTCTTCCAGGTGTTGTTCTGGCCATTCTGCTGAAGGGTCGCCCGGGCGCACACATCTGGCTGATCGACAGCCTGGCCAAGCGGTGCCGGTTCCTGGAGGCGCTGGTGCGCGAACTGGACCTGCCGGCGACCGTCATCAATGGCCGCGCCGAAGACAACAAGGTCGCGGTCGACGTGGTCACGGCCCGCGCCGTCGCGCCGCTGGACCGCCTGCTGGGCTATGCACAGCCTTATCTACAGTCCGGCGCCCTCGGCCTGTTCCTGAAGGGGGAAAAGGCAGAAGGCGAGTTGATCGAGGCCCGCCGGCAATGGCATTTCGACGCTGAGCTGATCCCGTCGCAAAGCGATGCGCGAGGTCGCATCCTGAGCGTTCGGAGGCTACGCCGTGTCCGCCCCTAAGACCCGCGTCCTCGCCGTCTCGAACCAGAAGGGCGGCGTCGGCAAGACCACGACCGCGATCAACCTGGGCACGGCCCTGGCCGCCATAGGCGAGCGCGTGCTGATCGTCGACATGGACCCGCAGGGCAATGCGTCCACCGGGCTGGGTGTTCCACGTGAAACGCGGCGGGTGACGATCTACGACGTGGTCGTGGACGGGCGCGCGGTCGTCGAGGCGGCGGTTCCCACGGCCGTACCGGGTCTGTCCATCATCCCGGCCGACGCGGACATGTCCGGTGTGGAGATCGAGCTGAGCCAAGCGGACCGGCGCTCTTATCGCCTTCGCGACGCCCTGCAGGCCTGTCAGACCGAGTATGACTACGTCCTGATCGACTGCCCGCCATCATTGAACCTGCTGACGCTGAACGCCATGGCCGCCGCGGACGCCGTGCTTGTGCCGCTACAGTGCGAGTTCTTCGCGCTGGAAGGCCTGACCCAGCTGATGCGCACGGTCGACATGGTGCGCCAGAGCCTCAACCCGCGTCTGGAGATACAGGGTCTGGTGCTGACCATGTACGACCGGCGCAACAGCCTCTCCAGTCAGGTCGCGAACGATGTACGCGCCCACTTCGGCGACAAGGTCTACGAAGCGGTCATCCCCCGGAACGTGCGGGTGTCGGAGGCGCCGTCTTTCGGCAAGCCCGTGCTGATCTACGACCTGAAATCCTCTGGCAGCCAGGCCTATCTAAAGCTGGCGCGCGAAGTCGTCGCGCGCGAGAAGCAGCGCCGCCTAGCCGCCTGATTATACGAACGGAAACAAACAGTTGTCGGAACGTCAAAGAGGATTGGGCCGCGGCCTTTCGGCCCTGATGGGCGAGGATGCGGCCGTCCCGGTGGCGCCGCCTGCCGGCGGGCCCGCGCCGTCCCCCGAGGGCCTGCGCCATGCGCCGATCGAGCTGCTGAAACCCAATCCCGACCAGCCGCGCAAGACCTTCCCACAGGCCGAGCTGGACGAACTGGCCGCCTCCATTCGCGACAAGGGCGTGCTGCAGCCCATCCTGGTGCGGCCCGATCCGTCTGGCGAGGGCTTCCAGATCGTCGCCGGAGAACGCCGCTGGCGCGCCGCCCAGCTGGCCCGCCTGACCGAGGCCCCCATCGTCGTGCGCGAGATGGACGACGTCGAGGTGCTGGAAGTCGGCGTCATCGAGAACGTCCAGCGCCAGGACCTGAATCCGCTGGACGAAGCCCAGGCCTATGCGGTGCTGATTTCGAAGTTCGGCCGCACCCAGGACGCGGTCGCCGCCGTAGTCGGCAAGAGCCGCAGTCATGTGGCCAACAGCCTGCGCCTGCTGGCGCTGCCGGACGCGGTTCTGTCGCTGTTGCTGGACGGGGCCCTGACGGCGGGCCACGCCCGCGCCCTGATCACCGCGCCGGATCCGGCCGGCCTGGCGGACAAGATCGTGCGCGAGGGACTGAACGTGCGTCAGGCCGAGGCGCTGGCGCGCCAGGCCCAGGCTGGGCCCAGGCCGGACCGATCCCGGTCGTCATCCGCCGCCGGCGGCGGATCGGCGGACATCGCGGCGCTGGAGCAGGACTTGTCGGACGCCCTGGGCCTGAAGGCCTCGCTCGCCGATCGCAACGGCAAGGGGGAGCTGACGCTTCGCTACGCCAGCCTCGAGCAGCTGGACGACCTGTGCCGACGGCTGATGCGGGGTTGATCGACGGTTCGTGCTAGGGTGCCCGCATGACCGATACCCCAGAGACCGCCGCCGAAGCCCTGAAACGCGTCCTCGCGGCCAAGAAGGCGTCCAGCGCGCCCGGCGGCCCCGCCTTCAAGCCCGGCCAGCACCCCGAAAAGTCCGTCAGCGCCAAGAACACGGCGATGGCCAAGCCCGCCTTCCGCAAGGCGTCGAAGCGGGGCTGATACACTTTCCTCCCCATGAAATGGGGAGGGGGACCCGGAGGGTGGAGGGGCCGTTCAAGCGCCGCCGTGTGATCGCCCCTCCGTCGCGCTTCGCGCGCCACCTCCCCATCATTGATGGGGAGGAGATTCTACAGCCCGATCCGTCTCGCCCGCGCCGCGATCTCCAGCAGCAGCCGCTCGGCGATCAACTGGTCGGGCGCGCCCGTGGTCTTGGTGGCGGTGTCGGCGGTGTTGATGGCGTCCTGCACCTCGTCCAGCAGCTCCAGCCGCCAGCCGCGCGCCTGACGCAGCATTTCGGCCTCCTGCTTCCAGAAGACGCCGGCGGCCTTGGCCGCCTCCTTGGCGCCCGCGCCGGCGTCCTGCAAGATATTGATCCGACGGAGTTTTCCGAGCTGGATCGAGGCCTGCCGCACCGCCATGACGGCGCTCTCTCCCTCGGCGAAGGCGCGCCGGAGCCCTGACTGGGCCGGGCCGGGGCGACCGCCGAACGCCTGCAGCGCCGCGTCCTGCAGGCTGGCGTCCGGCTCGACGCCCAGGGCGGCCTCCAGCCCCTCGGCGTCCAGCGTCCGGCCCGATCCGGGGCCGATGTAGAGGGCCAGCCGCTCGATCTCCTGGCGCATCAGGCCGCGTTCGCGGGGCAGGCGGCCGACGAACCGCTCCAGCGCGTCCGAGGTCAGGCTGACCTTGTCGGCGGCCAGGGCCTCGCGGACCATGCGGGCCACGTCGCCGGCCTCATCCTCGTAGCAGACGATGCCGACCGAGCCCTTGCCGGCCTCGGCCGCCTTGCGCAGCGCCGAGTCGCGGCCCAGGGCGCCCGCCTCGATCACCAGCATGGCGTCGGGATTATAGCCGCCGTCGGCATGGGTCTTCAGCGCGGCGGCCAGAACCTTGTCCAGCGACGGCTTGTCGCCGCCGAAACGCACGCGCACCAGACGCCGCCCGCCGATCATCGACAGGGCGGTCAGCGCCTCCTCCAGCGCAACGCCGTCGCCGTCGATGTCCGCGTCGCCCAGGACGCTGACGTTGAAAGGGTCGTTCAGGTCGGGCGTGACCGTCTTGCACAGGATCAGCGCTCGCTCGGCCACGCCGGAGCGGTCCTTGCCGTGGATGACGGCGGCGCGGATCGCCGGATCCGGCCGGGCCAGGAAGCGGTCGATCTCGGGACGTTTGGAGAGGATCACTCCGCCAGCGCGGTCAGGATGGCCAGGCGCAGGCGGCGGGACAGTTCGGCGACGGCGCGGTCTTCGCCGTCCTGCTGGGCCGCGATGCCGGCGTAGGGCTGGTCAGCGGCGGCATAGGTGACGATGGCGGTCTCGACGCCGCTCAGGGCGGGGGCGCCGGACACAGGCGTCAGGGTCCAGGCCGCGCTGACGGTCAGCTGATAGCGCACGGCCGTGTCGTCGATCCGCCGGCCCAGCGGGATGCGCTCCTGATCGACCTCGAGGGCCAGTCGGTGCAGCGGCGGCGTGGCGCCCCGGTTCCAGCCGAGGGCGTCCTCGACCTGCTCGCGCAGTTCGAAGCCCAACCGGCTGTCGGGCGCCGAGACGGCGATGCGTGACAGCGTCCCGCCGGCGGCGTTCTGGGCGTACATGGGCGTGAAGCCGCAGCCCGAAAGCGCAACGGCGACGAGAAGCAAGACGGCCGCGCGCCGGATCATCCGGCCACCAGATTGACGATACGGTCGGTCACGACGATCACCTTGCGGATCGATTGCGAGTTGGCCTCAAGGTAGGCCTGGACCTGCGGATTGGCCAGCGCCGCGGCCTCGACGTCCGCCTGGGGGGCGCCGCGCGGCATCTCGATCTCGCCGCGCCGTTTGCCATTGATCTGGATCGGCAGGATCACGGCCTCGTCGGCGGCCAGGGCCGGGTCGTGCTCGGGCCAAGGGGCGTCCAGGACCATTCCCTTTTCACCCAGACGCGTCCAGCATTCCTCGGCCAGGTGAGGCGTGAACGGCGCGACCAGCCGGGCCAGGGCCGACAGGGCTTCGCGCCTTGCCACGCCACCCGCCGCAGCATGGTCGCGCACCACGCCGACGAAGGCGTAAAGGCGCGCGATGGCCGAGTTGAAACGGAAGGCGGCGACGCCCTCGGTCACGGCCTTGATGGCCTTGTGGGTCTCGCGGATCAGCTTGGCGTCCGCCCCCGGATCGCCCGCGGCGGCCGGATCGAAGCCGTCGAACTCGGCCCAGACGCGCTGGACGAAGCGGCTGGCGCCCTCGACGCCGCCGGTGGTCCACTGCACGTCCCGCTCGGGCGGGCTGTCCGATAGGACGAACAGGCGACCGGCGTCGACGCCGTGGCTCTCCACGATCTCGTGCGGGGCGACGACGTTCTTCTTGGACTTGGACATCTTCTCGATGTCGCCGATGGTCACGGCCTCGCCGGTCGAGAGCTGGCGGGCGGTGCGCTTGGTCCCTTCGGTCGTGATCTCGACGTCGGTCGGCTCGACCCAGGCGCCGTCGGCCCGGCGATAGGTCTCGTGGACCACCATCCCTTGCGTGAACAGGCCGGCGAAGGGCTCGGGCGCGTCCATCAGGCCGGCGTCACTGAGCGCGCGGCTGATGAAGCGGGCGTAGAGCAGGTGCAGGACCGCGTGCTCGACGCCGCCGATATACTGATCGACCGGCAGCCAGCGCCTGGCCGCCTCGGCTTGGATCGGCTCGGCCGCCTTCGGATCGGTGAAGCGGGCGAAATACCAGGAGCTGTCCACGAAGGTGTCCAGGGTGTCGGTCTCGCGCGTCGCATCCGCCCCGCACGACGGGCATGTGACGTGCTTCCACGTCGGATGCCGGTCCAGCGGGTTGCCGGGCTTGTCGAAGGTGACGTCCTTGGGCAGTTCGACCGGCAGCTGAGCCGCCGGCACCGCGCCGCAGGACGGGCAATGGACGATGGGGATGGGGCAGCCCCAGTAGCGTTGCCGCGACACGCCCCAGTCGCGCAGGCGATACAGGGTCGTGCCCTCGCCCTGGCCCGCCGCCTCGATCCGGCGGATCGCTTCGGCCTTGGCCTCCACGACCGGCAGGCCGTTCAGGAAGTCGGAAGCGAACAGGGCGCCCGGGCCCGTATAGGCCTCGGTCCCGACCGCGAAGTCGTCGCCGGCGCCGTCCGGGCGGACCACCGGCGTGACCGGCAGGTCGTATTTGCGGGCGAAGTCCAGGTCGCGCTGGTCATGCGCCGGGCAGCCGAAGATGGCGCCCGAGCCATAGGTGGACAGGACGAAATTGGCCGACCACACCGGCACGGTGCGCTCAGGGTCGAACGGGTGGCGAACGCGCACGCCCAGATCGACGCCCAGCTTCTCGGCCTTTTCGATCTCGGCTTCGCTGGTGCCCAGGCTGGCGCAGGCGTCGACGAAGGCCTGGACGTCCGGCCGCTGTGCGGCGATCGCCTTGGTCAGGGCGTGGTCGGGGGCCAGGGCCAGGAAGCTGGCCCCGAACAGGGTGTCGGGCCGGGTGGTGTAGACCTCGATGGGGTCGGAGACGGCGACATCCGCCGGCGCCTCGACAATCTCCCAGCGCAGGTTGGCGCCCTGACTCTTGCCGATCCAGTTCTCCTGCATCAGCCGGACCTTGTCGGGCCAGCGGCCTTCCAGCGTCTTCAGCCCCTCGATCAGGTCGTCGGCATAGTCGGTGATGCGCAGGAACCACTGGTTCAGCTTGCGCTTCTCGACGATCGCGCCCGAACGCCAGCCGCGCCCGTCCACCACCTGCTCATTGGCCAGGACGGTGTTGTCGACCGGATCCCAGTTGACGACTGAATCCTTGCGGTAGACCAGGCCGCGCCTGAACAGCTCCAGGAACCAGGCCTGCTGTTTGCCGTAATAGGCCGGGTCGCAGGTGGCGAACTCGCGGCTCCAGTCCAGCGACAGGCCCAGCAGCTTCAGCTGGTCGCGCATGGCGGCGATGTTGGACCAGGTCCAGTCGCCGGGATGGACGCCCCGCTCGATGGCGGCGTTCTCGGCCGGCAGACCGAAGGCGTCCCAGCCCATGGGGTGCAGGACGTCGAAGCCCTGGGCGCGCTTCGACCGCGCCACCACATCGCCCATGACGTAGTTGCGGGCGTGGCCCATGTGGATGTTCCCAGACGGATAGGGGAACATCTCCAGCACATAGTATTTCGGCCGCCCGGTATCGCCCTCGGGTGTGACGAAGGCGTTCGCCTCGGCCCAGCGGGCCTGCTGGCGGGGTTCGGCGGTCCGGGGCTCGTAGCGGGCCAAGTCTTCAGTCCTGCAGGGTCGTTACGCCTGGGGCGTGACCCGGCAGGCTTGAAAATGCAACCGGGTTCAGCCGCCGTTGGCGAGGTTCAGCTGGCGCGCCTTGGTCAGGATGGCGTTTTCCAGGTCGGTCTCGGTCTGGGCGGCCACCGGGGCGGCGGTCCAGCCGCCGGACGCGTCCTTGACCTCCTTGGTGATGGAGACGTTCAGGGCGTCGGCGCGCAGGCGCTGGTCCAGGATGAAAACGGTCGCCTTGAAGCGTTCATTCGGCGTCTGCGGATTGACGTACCAGTCATAGTTGACCACGCCGCCCCACGGATCGGCGTTCAGCAGGGGCATGAAGCTGAGGGTGTCCAGCGTGGCGCGCCACAGATAGGCGTTGACGCCGATGCCGGCCTGCTGGGCGTTCGCGGCGGGGCGGCTGTCGCCGCTCTTGCCGATGAAAGGCACGCTGGAGCAGGCGGACAGCATAAGTCCCGACGCGATCAGGGCGACCGCAGCGCCGCGAACAAAAGCCATCTGGGAATCTCCTTGGGTCGGATGCACCAGCATGCGCCGTTTCCTCGTGCGCACACGCCGTCCGACACACCCGGACAGGGCGCGCGGCGGTGGCTCTATAACACGGTCAAAAGGGGCGATGACAAGGCGAAGCCTGCGCCTGTTTGATGCGGCGCTGCAGCAATCGTTTCGCTCGCGCGAAAGGCGAACGCTCCGGCGTTAACTTCCCGTGACGCTTGAGACACATGAATCACGCGATCGGCGCGGAACTGCGTTCGTCAGGGCTCGTTGCGTTGACCGGCAGGGGCCGGGGTGTCTAATCGCCCGGTTCGTGTGCGGTCAGAAGGCCGCAAGGGTTTGTCGAATGCGTCTTGCCGCCGCCATCGCCGTCGCCGTCTGCGCTCTCAGCGCCGGCCTGGCCGTGGCTGACGCGGCGGAGGCGCAGACCGCCGCCCGCCGTGCGCCGAGCGTCAATCTGACGGAGGCCGCCGCCGCCCAGGACGCCGGCCAGCAGACCCAGCGTCGCGGCATGCGCCTGAACCCGAGCGGCCGCTGGGGTCTGGACTTCAACCTGAACCAGCCGGTCGGACGCGAATCCAACTGGGGTGATGTCGAGGCCGGCGCCTATTACCGCCTCAGCCCGCGCCTGCGCGTCGGCGCCGCCGCGGCCGTCGGCTCGCCCGAGACCGATCCGGCCCGCGCGCCCGAAACCGACCGCCGCGCGCAGTCGCGCTTCCGTCTGGAAACCATCTTCAAGTTCTAGGGGGCCGACCCCACCGGCGACGTCATCCTCTGACTTGATCCGAGGATGACGATCCAGGGGGTGGCGGGACGGGCGGTGCGCACCACCCGTCCCCGCCCGCCGCCTCACTCCCCCGTCTGGTAGACCCGCACGTAATCGATCTCCATCGCCTGCGGGAAGACGCTCGGATCCACGCCCTCGGCGCCGCCCCAGGTGCCGCCGACCGCGACGTTCAGGATCAGATAGAAGGGCGTGTTGAACGGCCAGTGCTCGCGCAGGCCGGAGTTGTCGTTGTCCACGCCGTAGAAGGGCGTCCCGTCGACCAGGAAGTCGATACGCTGGGGCGTCCAGTGGATCTGATAATCGTGGAAGGCCCCGCAGGCGGTGGCGATGTCCGTCGATCCGGTCTGGCCGGTGCCGATGGAGTGGTTGAAGGCCTGGCTATGCAGGCTGCCGTAGATCTTGGTCGGCTCCTGGGCGACGTGCTCCATGATGTCGATCTCGCCGCCGATCGGCCAGCCGCCGCCCTGCGACAGCATCCAGATCGCCGGCCAGGACCCAAGGCCGCACGGCAGCTTGGCGCGGGTGCTGATGAAGCCGTAGGTCCAGCTGTGCAGGTCGCGCGTCACCAGGCGGGCCGAGGTGTAGTCCTGCCCGCCGAAGTCCGAGGCGCTCTCCAGCCGTTCGCGCCGGGCGGTGATGACCAGCTTGCCGTCGCGAACCTCGGCGTTCTCCAGCCGGTTCGCCGAATAGTACTGCAGCTCCTCATTGTACCAGCCGGTGCGGTTGGCGACGGTGTCGTAACCCCACTTGGCCGGGTCCGGCGCGCCTGCGGTCTCGAACTCGTCGGCCCAGACCAGACGATACCCCTCGGGCAGACCCGCCACCGCGGGATCCGCCGTCGCCACACTCGTCGTCGCCGTACTGCCCGTGGCCGGCGTTGTCGCCAGCGCGGCCGCCATCATCAGTCCCAGCATGTCCCGTCCTCCCGTTTTATCGTTCCCACCAGACTAGCGGACCGGCGGCGGGGCGAAAGGGCGAATGCACCGCTGACGCCGGCGGTCGGCTCCGCACGACGACCCGCGCGGCGGGGGCGGGGGCCGCGCGCCTAAGCCAGTCCCAGGGTCTCGCGGACCGTCCCGATCTCGTCCGGGCGCATCTGCTCGATCGACGGCAGGACGGACCGCGCGGAGGGGGCCGGCGCCGCCAGGGCCTGGGCAGGGACGACCTCGCGCCCCTTGGCCTGATGGAGCCGGTGCGCCTGGGCGACGAAGACGCTGGTCAGCTCATCGATCTGCGCCGCCGACAGATAGAGCCCCTTCTCGCCCAGCGCGGCGACCTTGTCCGGCGCCAGCCGGATGACCCGTTTGCGAAGGGCGAGGATCGCATCTTCGTCGCGCGCCGCCCCCAGGATGGCGAAGGCGTCCCGCAGGACCTCGATCCCGCGCCACCCCAGCGTGAGGTTGGCGCGCACCCGGGCGGGCGGGCCCAGCGCAAGGTCGCCGCCGGGCGCGGCGATCAGATCCGCCATCACGTCGCGGACAATGTCCGGCGACCCCGCGCCCATGAAATGCACGCTGACGGCGTCCCACCCAAAGGCTTCGGCCCACGGTTCCAGGATGTCGAAGAAGCGGCCGCGCATCGGGTCCCGCCGCTGAAGCTGCGCATAGAACTGGTCGAAGTCGCGGACGTTGGCGCCGCGCTGGGTTCTGAATCCGTAGATGGACGGGATCAGCGCGCGCGGGTCCCGGATCACCGCCACGACCCGCGAGACCGATGGCAGGACCGCCTTCAGGCGCGCGATCGAGGGTGGGGCCAGCCCCTCGAACATCTCGTTCGAGACGATCGGCGTCAGGCCGCGCGCCAGGGCCTGGTCGACCCGGCCGATGAAGCGGAGGGACGCCGCCGAGAGCTGTTGCGCCGCCAGATCGTCCTGAAACTGGATGCGCCCGGCCCGTTTCTCGAACGGCAGATAGGCCAGGCTATGGCGCGCTTCCATCTCCGCGGCGGTGTCCAGCAGACGCCTCTGGATCGCCGTCGAGGCGCACTTCCTGAAGCCGATGTGCAGGATCGTCACGTCGACGCCCGCCCCATCCGACCGGACGCCTTAGCGAGCGGCCCGCATTCCGCGGCGAAGCGCGCGGCACCTGGGGTCGGCAGGTCGGTGCAGGCGCGGGCCGCGAAACGACGCGGGTCCTGGGCAAAGGTTCGCGCCCGGTCCCGCCAGGGAAACAGCCGGCGATTCATGTGCGCCCTCCTTCAGCCCGTGAAAAGGACGCCAGGCTTCGGATCGTTCTGAACCCCTGCCCCCAAACTGCCAAGCGGTCAGCCGGCGCGACCGCCGACACGCCGACGCTCGCTCAATCTCATTGTCCGGAAGGGATGGTGCCGCTTAGGTGACTCGAACACCTGACCCCCGCATTACGAAATCAAGGGAAGCGCGCCGATCAAACTCAGGCAGGGTGTGGCTTTGAAGGTCTATCGCAACCTCTGTAATGAGCAACACCTAGGTCATTCCCAGCCTAACCTGGCAGCGAAGTACCAACCCGTCTGACTTAACGCTCGATGGCTCAGAGCCAAGCACTGTTTCAACCTGCGCGATACCTGCAGAAGCCCAAGTTGCTACGTGCCACTCAAAGACCGCGTGATTTGCAAATTGTCATGGTGTGAGTTGGGTCTAAGGGGCACTTTCGTCGGCGGCTCACACGCGCTATCTTCGAACAATGGCTAGCCCCGCTCCCCGGAAAGAAGCCCCGACTAAAGGGCGGCGCAAGTCGGCTGCCGGACGGGTCGCGCTGAAACGCTCCCAAGAAAAGCCGGACCTTATCGAACGACTCGCGATCGCGGCTGACAAGGCTGAAGCGTCGGTGCGCATTGACCTGTCGGGCATGTCCCGCGCCGAGCGCAGCAAGTTCCTATTTGATAGATGAGCGAGAGGCTCAGCGCGCGTCTAACTAAACCAAGGATTCAGCTCAAGCCGAAGCCGGTCACGACTTGGGCGGGCTGGTTCGACACCGCGGGTGTGAGTGCCGATCCCAAACTTCGGAATGACCTTCTCGATCTCATTGACCTGATCACCGAAGGCAAGCCGATCCCCAACCGTTACTACCGCAGCAGCGCGGGGCGAGACCGCCTGCTTGAGGAGGAGGGGATTATGCATCTACATCTGGGTCACGCGGGATCGAATGTCATAATCTATCTGCTGCAGTTTGAAGACGAAGTCTTGCTGCTGGCGGCAGGCACGCACGCCGAGCTGCAACAAGCCTACCAGGTCACTTGGCGCAAGCAGGTAGGCTCTACACCGGCGGACCAGCGCGCGAAGGGCGCGGCGGCGCTGCGAGCGAAGCAGGCTGCAAAGGCTGCTGAAATTAAGAATAAGGCTCGTACTCTGGCAATAGAAAAGCTGAAGAAAAGTTCGTCGCCAACTAAATCGACACCGGTTAAGGCTCCACCGGATTCCGATTAGGCGCGGCAGTCGATCTGCTGCCCAGCCGCTGTGTGGGAGTTTCTTCTCCGGGATTAGGTACCGGTTCCGCAAAATACGGCATCACTCCTCCTCGTCTTCGATAGTCGGATCAAGCTGAGATCGCAGATCTGAAATCTCCAGTGTCCGCCATTCAGACACAATGTCACCGATTTTGAGAGGAGCAACACCCTCTAGGCTTTCTTGGGAAATCACTACATATCCCCCCCGATTGAGAGGCAAAATGACTGCGACGTCCTCCATCCATTCCGAAATATTCCTTATCAAAGCTGACTTAATGACGTCGCGACCTGAGATCAGCTGAAGAGATTTACGGCTTAGTCGAAAACGGGCTTTGGCCGATTTCTTCAGCATCAGCATCAGCAGGTAAGCAATATGTTCGTATGAGCGCACGACCCTCTCCTCGACTATCCCAAAACGGGGTAAAGCATAGCCCGTTTCGGGGGTCAAGGGGGCTGCCCTCTACGATCCGAAACGGCTGTATGCTCGTCAGGAAGACAGCCTTTTAGGATGCGGCAGGAGCTGAGTGGGGCGGAGGACCCTCCCGGCACGGTCTAAGATAGAGCGACCCATGCAGGCGCATTCTCAAAAGCTAGCAGACGGGAGGAGCCCTCAAGCTGATAGCTGTGCCGCCAATTCGCGCTGGCGGCCTTGGGTGGTGGCGGCTAAGCCAGCACAACCACCGGGGGGGGGGGAAGTTCGATGGCCGTCAAGATGAAGGCCGCTAACGGCGGCGATCTCGGATTTGAGGCGGAGCTGTTCAAGGCCGCCGATAAGCTCCGCGGCAATCTGGAGCCGTCGGAGTACAAGCACGTCGCGCTTGGCCTGATCTTCCTAAAATATATCTCCGAGGCCTTCGAGGCGCAGTACGAGAAGCTCAAGGGCGAGGCCTACGCCGACGCCGAGGACCCCGAGGAATACCTCGCCGCCCACGTCTTCTGGGTCCCGCCCGAGGCGCGCTGGGCCAATCTGCAGGCCAACGCCAAACGACCCGAGATCGCCTTCGTCGACGTCACGACGGGCAAGGAGAAGAAGGGCGACATCGGCGGGCTGATCGACAACGCCATGGAGGCGATCGAGAAAGCCAACATCACCGTCCTGAAGGACGTCCTGCCCAAGATCTACAGCCGGCCCCAGTTGGACAAGACCATGCTGGGCGAGCTGGTCGACCTGTTCTCCAACGTCGACATGAAGGTCGGCCACGACGGGGCCCAGGACCTGCTGGGCCGCGCCTATGAGTATTTCATCTCGCAGTTCGCCGGCGCCGAGGGCAAACGCGGTGGCGAGTTCTTCACCCCCCGGTCCGTGGTGCGCACCATCGTCGAGGTGCTGGAGCCGGTGAAGGGCCGGGTCTACGACCCCGCCTGCGGCTCGGGCGGCATGTTCGTGCAGTCGGAGCGGTTCGTGGAGGACCATCAGGGCCGCCGCTCCGACATCGCCGTCTATGGCCAGGAGCGCAACCACACCACCTGGCGCCTGTGCAAGATGAACCTGGCGGTGCGCGGCATCGACGCCGACATCGCCTGGAACAACGAGGGATCGTTCCTGCGCGATGCCTTCCCGACTCTGAAGTTCGACTATGCGATGGCCAATCCGCCATTCAACATCTCGGACTGGTGGCAGCCCAGCCTGGCGGACGACCCGCGCTGGACCTTCGGCACGCCGCCCCAAGGCAACGCCAACTTCGCCTGGCTGCAGCACATCCTGCACCATCTGGCGCCGCGCGGCACCGCCGGGGTGGTGCTGGCCAACGGCTCGATGTCGTCGCAGCAGTCGGGTGAAGGCGATATCCGCAAGGCCATGATCGAGGGCGACGTGGTCGACTGTATGGTCGCCCTGCCGGGCCAGCTGTTCTACTCGACCCAGATCCCCGCCTGCCTGTGGTTCCTGGCCCGCGACAAGAGAGCCAACGGCCACCGCGACCGGCGCGGCGAAATCTTGTTTATTGACGCGCGAAAGCTGGGCCACATGGTCGACCGCACCCGGCGGGAGTTCTCGCACGATGATGTGGCGAAGATCGCGGAGACCTATCACCGCTGGCGCAACCGGTCGGAGTCAAATGAAGCACGGGGGTTGGAGCCTTACGCAGACGAGCCGGGCTTCTGCCGCTCGGCTTCGCTGGACGACGTGAGTCGCCACGGCCATGTGCTCACCCCGGGGCGCTTTGTCGGCTCGGCGGATGAGGAGGATGACGGTGTCAGCTTCGAAGAGCGGTTCGGAGCACTGCGGGCAAAGCTGGCGGAACACTTCTCGGAAGGGCGTGATCTGGAAGGCCAAATCGAAACCGCGTTAAGCCGGCTAGTCGCCCAATGATCGGTTGGAGCTATCGCCCCCTTGGAGACCTAATTGAAAGTCTCGATGCACGAAGAAAGCCTGTAAAAGGGTCGGATCGCCGCCCCGGACCATATCCATACTACGGGGCCTCGGGGGTGGTCGATCATGTCGATGATTACCTCTTCGAGGGGTTACACCTGTTGGTGGCCGAAGATGGGGAGAACCTCCGAACCAGAAAGCTGCCAATCGCCTTCCTCGCGCGTGGTCGGTTTTGGGTAAATAATCATGCTCACGTTGTGCGGGGCAACGCCCACGCCGATACGCGCTTTCTTTCATATGCGCTGATGGTGGCCGACGTTTCTAGCTACCTCAGTGGCTCGACCATGCCGAAACTGACCCAAGGCAATCTGCACAAGGTGCCGATTTATGCTCCGGAGCTCGGCGAACAGATCGCAATCGCTGACGCTCTTGCGTCAATGGACCACAAGATCGATCTGAATCGGCGGATGAACGAGGTGCTGGGGGCGATGTCGCAAGCGATCTTCCGCGACTGGTTCGTCTACTTCGGCCCAGTACGCCGCAAGCTGGCTGGCGAGACCGACCCGGTGGCTATCATGGGGGGGGTCACCGCCGACCTCGTCCGCGCAGCTGAACTTGCTGCGCTATTTCCGGCAGAGCTCGATGGCGTTGGTCTTCCTCAAGGATGGATCGAAAGCCCGCTCGATCAGATCGCCGAGTTTCTCAACGGGCTGGCGTTGCAGAAATTTCCTGCCGTCGACGGTGAACCCAGCCTGCCTGTTATCAAGATCGCGGAGCTGCGAAACGGTCTGTCCGAAGACAGCAATCGGGCATCTCCCCAGTTGCCGGAGAAGTACATCGTGCGCGATGGCGACTACATCTTCTCATGGTCTGGCAGCCTCATGGCCAAGGTCTGGACAGAGGGTGACGGCGCGCTAAATCAGCACCTATTCAAGGTCTCCTCGAGTTCTTATCCGCAGTGGTTCTTCGCCGCGTGGGTGGAGCACCACCTCCCCGAGTTCCAACGGATCGCCGCATCGAAGGCGACCACCATGGGCCATATTCAGCGCGGGCACCTGGCCTCAGCCACGACCGTCTGCCCACCGCAGCCGACCTTGGACGTGATGGCGTCCGTGCTCGCGCCCCTCTGGGAGCGACGCATCCACAACGACCTCGAGATTCGCACCCTCGCCGAAACCCGCGACTACCTGCTCCCTCGCTTAATGTCGGGCGAGGTGCGGGTGGGCGGCGCTGACACAGAGGAAGCGGCCGCGTGAAAACCGCTCTCTGCGAGACTTTTCAAGAACTGGCTCACTTCACTTGGAAGCGGCTTGGCGCAGCGAGTGCGACCGGCCTGCCTTGGAGTGAAGAGACGAACACAGAAACGCTGCTGGCGACCTTGGCGGAACGGCATTCGCGTCATGTTGGGCTACGGGCCTTTACGCGTCGCGAAGAGGCTTTGAACGGTTCTGATTGGGAGTGGTGGATCGGATCCCCCGGGGCCTGGTTTGGAATGCGGGTTCAGGCAAAGCGTATCCATCGAACGAACGGTCGCTTTGTAGGCATTCATCGCCAAAAGCCGCGCGGTCACACCTCAACCCAAATGAACACATTGATCACTCGGGCGGCGAAGGACGGGCTCGCGCCCGTCTATTGTTTCTACGTTCATTCAGCGACCTGGCCGAACAATGCAATCTGGCTGGCCCAAGGCAATAAATCGCCGCGTCGTGAACTCGCCGGATGCTTGATCGCACACGCGTCGGCCGTTTGGGCGACCCGGTCTGAAACCTTGGCGAAGGTCGGCGAAGTGTGCGTGCCCTGGCACTATCTGGTTTGCGACGACAGCTGTGACGACGGACCAGCAGCGGATAGGATTCGAGGGCTTCTGCACGGATCTGCTCTCGCGGGTGATCGCGCGAGAGGGCTTTTGGCTGACCCCTACAACGAGGACTTTCCTCTACCATTGGTTCGTCAGTATTTGCCTGACCACGTCACGACTGCGCTTTCTGATCCGGACGGGGCAGTCGACGACGGAACCGAAAGCCCGAGGCAGTATGTGCAATCGCGCGGCCTGAACGGATTTGTCGTCATAAACACATCTGCAGACGGGGTCTGGTAGCCATGATCAACAAGAAAATCGACCCGCAGGACAAGAGCCTGAAGACCCTGTTTCAGGACTTCTATCGGGTGCCCGATTATCAGCGCGAATACGTCTGGGGCGAGAGCGACCCCAAGGGCGAGGGCGGCGAGGAGGTCGATCAGTTCCTGAACGACATCCACATCGAGTTCCAGAACGCCACCAAGGATGACGCGCCGGAGTATTTCATCGGCACCATCGTCGTCTGCCGCGACAGGGACGAGGTGTATGACCTGATCGACGGCCAGCAGCGGACAACTACGGCCTACGTCACGCTGTGCGCTATCCGCGACACTCTCAAAGCGCTCGAAGCCGCCGTTCCGGACGAGTTGCCCGGCCAGATCGCCGCCAGCTCGACCGACTGGCAGGGCAACACCCAGCACCGCCTTCGCTTGGATCTGCAGTATGAAGACGCCGGCGGCATTCTGGAACGCTACGCCAACGGCGAGGCGGCCGAGGCACCGCGCGACGGCACGCGCTCGATTCGCAATCTCGGCAACGCCTACGACACGGTGCGCGAGTTCTTGCGGACGACCTTCGCCGACGACCCGGCTGAGATCCGGCGATTCTACGGCTACCTGACCAACAAGGTGAAGGTGATCCGGATCGAGACGCCAACTGTCACCATGGCCTTGAAAATCTTCGAGACCATCAATGATCGCGGCGTCGGCCTAGACGCCATGGACCTGCTGAAGAACCTGCTCTTCATGCACGCCAAGGGGGACGAGTTCGGCAAGCTAAAGGCTGTCTGGAAGAACCTGACTGACGCCATTTACAAGGCGCGGGAGAAGCCGCTTCGGTTCCTGCGATACTACCTGTTGGCGACCTACGACCTCGACGGAAAGCTGCGCGAGGACGCGATCTACGACTGGTTCCAGAAGAACGCCGACATCACCGGGCACGCCACCAAACCACTGGCATTCGCCAACCAGCTGCTGGAAGCGGCGCAGGCTTATGCCAATTTCGCGCGCGGCATGAACGTAATTGGTCAGCCCGAACCGGGCATCGAGAACACCCGCCTGCTGGGCGGCCAGTCGATCAAGCAGCACTTCATGTTGCTTCTGTCTGGACGACGCCTGTCTACGACGAACTTCAGCCGCTTGGCCGATGAGATCGAGAAGACGATGTTCGTCTGGCTCATCACCGGCACCCCGGCCAAGGAATACGAGCGCCGTATCATTGAAGCAGCCCACCGGCTGCGGGGCACCGCGGATGATCAGCTCGACGCGTTTATCCGTGATGTGTTCGTCAAAGAGCGGGCGGCGCTAGATCGCGAATTCGAGCACGCCTTGCTGACCTTGAGCACGCGGAACGTCCGTCAATTCCGGCTGCGCTATCTGCTCGCCAAAATGACCCAGTACGTCGATCTGCAGGCTTACGGCCCAAGCGAGTCGCGCAACCGGCTTGCCGACTACACTGCCGGCGGCAATGACATTGAGCACATCTTGCCGGACAGCGGCCATCCTGACGCCCTTGCTGAGTTCGGTGAGGGGGGCGACGATCAGGCCATCATTCAGAGCATCGGCAACCTGTTGCTGATCGAGAAGTCGATCAACCGATCGATCTCGAACGGCCGTTACTCGGGCAAGGTCGGCGCCTACGCTCAATCCAAGTTTCTGCTCACGCGGTGCCAGGCGAGCACAGAGGCTCAGGAGGTTGGCTCCGCCGATAAGATCACTAAGGCGGTCCAGGGTCTGGAATGCTGGCCGGAATGGCATGCGGAGGCCGTCGCGCAGCGTCAGCGGTTGCTGAGCAGACTGTCGCGGCGCGTTTGGGATGTGCCCTCGGCCAGCGTGGCGGAAGCCGCGTGATGTCCGGAAGTTTCTCGGAAGACATCGTCGAGGAAGCTGGCATCGAAATCCTCAAGGACCTCGGCTGGCTTTACCTGCACGGGACCAGCATCGCCCCCGACGGTCCTGCGCCGCAGCGTCAGGCCTTCTCCGACGTCATCCTGTTGCCCCGGCTCGAGACCGCGCTCGCCAAACTGAATCCCGACGTGCCGGAAGCGGCGCGCAATGAGGCGATCCGGGAGCTGCTGACCAGCGCGACGGGGTCGCTGGTCGAGGAGAACCGCCGCATCCACCGTCTGCTGACCGATGGGGTCGGGGTGCAGCATCGCGCCGCCGACGGCCGCATCGTGTCGGAGAAGGTCTGGCTGATCGACTTCAGCAACCCAGACGCCAACGACTGGCTGGTGGTGAACCAGTTCACCGTCGTCGAGGGGCCGTTCAATCGCCGGCCCGATCTGGTGCTGTTCGTCAACGGCCTGCCGCTTGCGGTGCTGGAACTGAAGAACGCGGCGGCCGAGAACGCCACTACGACCGACGCCTTCAACCAGCTCCAGACCTATCTGACCCAGGTGCCCGGGCTGTTCCGCACCAATGCCGTCCTCGTCGCCTCCGACGGCCTGGAAGCGCGGATCGGCTCGCTGACCGCCGACTTCGAGCGGTTCATGCCGTGGCGCACCATCACCGGCGCCGACGACGACTTCACCCACAAGGGTTCGGCGGAGCTCGAGACCCTCCTGCGCGGCGTGTTCGAGCGGGAGCATTTCCTCGCCCTGATCCGCGACTTCACCGTCTTCGGCGACGGCGACCGCGGACCATTCAAGATTATCGGCGGCTATCATCAATTCCACGGCGCGCGGAAGGCGCTGATCGAGACGGTGGAAGCGACGAGGCCGGACGGCGACCGCAAGATCGGCGTCATCTGGCACACCCAGGGATCCGGCAAGAGCCTGCTGATGGCCTTCTTCGCCGGCTTGGTCGTCAAGGACCCGGCGCTGGAAAACCCGACGATCGTCGTGCTGACCGACCGCAACGATCTGGACGACCAGCTCTATTCGACCTTCGGCCTGTGCCGCGATCTCGTCCGACAGACGCCGGAACAGGCGGACAGTCGGGATGAGCTCAGGCGCTTGCTCAGCCGGACCTCGGGCGGCGTTATCTTCACCACGGTGCAGAAATTCTCGCCCGAGAAGGGCGAGGAGCAGTTCCCCCAGCTGACCGACCGCCGCAACCTGATCGTGATGGCTGACGAGGCCCACCGCAGCCAGTACGGCTTCGACTCCAAACTTAACCGCGAGACCGGGGAGCGCCGGTACGGCTACGCCCACTATGTGCGGCAGGCCATGCCCAACGCCTCCTTCATCGGCTTCACCGGCACGCCGATCGAGGCGGACGACGTGAACACGCCGGCGGTCTTCGGCGACTACATCGATGTCTACGACATCAGTCGGGCGGTCGAGGACGGCGCGACGGTGCCGATCTACTACGAGAGCCGGCTGGCGCGGATCGAGCTCGACGAGGACGAGAAGCCGAAGATCGACGCCGAGGTCGAGGCGCTGGTCGCCGACGAAACCCTGACAGAGGCCGAAAAGGCCAAGGCGAAGTGGTCGACGGTCGAGGCGCTGGTGGGGTCGACCAAGCGGCTGGACCAGATCGCGGCCGATCTGGTTCGACACCTCGAAGCGCGTACAGGGGGAGTGACCGGCAAAGCCATGGCCGTCTGCATGAGCCGGCGCATTTGCGTGAAGCTCTACGACGCGATCATCGCCCTGAGACCCGATTGGGGCTCGGACGATGACGCCTTGGGCGCGGTGAAGATAGTCATGACCGGCTCGGCCTCGGATCCACTGGTTTGGCAGAAGCACATCGGCAACAAGAAGCGCCGGGATTTTCTGGCCACGCGGGCTCGCGATCCGTCCGATCCCCTTAAGCTGGTGATCGTCCGCGACATGTGGCTCACGGGCTTCGACGCGCCCTGCATGAACACGATGTACATCGACAAACCCATGCGCGGGCATGGCCTCATGCAGGCGATCGCCCGGGTCAACCGGGTGTTCCGTGACAAGCCCGGCGGCCTGGTCGTGGACTACATCGGCATCGCGCAGAACCTGAAGGCCGCGCTCGGCCAATACACCCAAGCGGATCGCGACAAGACTGGCATCGACGAGGAAGAGGCGGTCGCGGTCCTGATGGAGCGCTACGAGGTCGTGCGCGGCATCTTCCATGGTTTCGACTACGAGCCGGGGATTTCCGGAGCGCCGATGCAGCGCCTGGCCTGTCTGGCCGGCGCCATCGACTGGGTGCTGAAGTGGGCAGAAGGGGAGGCGGCCAAGGTCAACTCACCGGAGGAAAAGAAACAGGCCCACCGCCATTTCCATGATCTGGTCCTGGGTCTCGGCAAGGCCTACGCCCTGGCCTCGGCGAGCGACGAGGCGCGCGAGATCCGCGACGAAGTCGGCTTTTTCCAGGCTATCCGGGCCGCGCTCGCGAAGAGTTCGGCCAAGGGCGGGTTGAGCACGGCCGACAAGACCCTCGCGGTCCAGCAGCTGATCGACCAGTCGATCGCCTCGGCCGAGATCATCGACGTCCTGCAAGCGGCCGGGATGAAGGCTCCGGATATTTCGATCCTCTCCGACGAGTTCCTGCTCGAGGTCGCGGGAATGGAGAAGAAGAATCTCGCTCTGGAAGCGCTGAAAAAGCTGCTGGCTGGAGAGATCAAGAGCCGGTCTCGCACCAACGTGGTCGAGAGCAAGGCCTTCTCGCAACGCTTGGAGGACGCCGTGGCGAGGTACCACGCCGGCGCTCTATCGGCGCTTGAGATGATCCAGGAGCTGATCAATCTCGCTAAGGATCTGAAGGCTGCATACGCGCGCGGCGAAGAGACTGGCCTCTCTCAGGAAGAGCTGGCGTTCTACGACGCTCTGGCCGAACATGAGAAGGCGGTCGAAATCCTGGGCAGCGCCCAGCTGCGGGTCATTGCGCATGAGCTTGTCGAACAGCTGCGCAGCAACGTCACCGTCGACTGGCACCACCGCGAAAGCGCGCGCGCCTCTATGCGCATCTTGGTGAAGCGCATTCTACGCCGATACGGATATCCGCCGGACCTGTCAGACATGGCGGTGCAGACAGTGCTAGCTCAGGCGGAAACCCTATTGAGGGGGAACTAGCAGACCTCGAGTTCGAAAGCCGATGATGCACGGCAGGTGTTTCCCAGAAACCATTGGCCGCCCTTAAATTCGGCGAACAGTGGTCAGCTCGCGCCGTGCTGCCTGATCGCGCCGAGTCTGCAGGCGACTATCTGAACTGCGCGCTTTGTTTAAGCCGCTCTTCCACTAAGTGCTCCCGCGCGCGTTGCGCGGCACTATCGCGCGCAGAGTCGCGCATCTGTCTCGCAGTCGAAGCAGCATCTCTTTCAGGCAAGTGATTTTGCAACGTCTGAACCATCACTGTCTCGAATGAGGCGAGATCGGGTGCGCAGTAATCAGTCGCCCTGCTAACCGTCACTTCAACCGGTTCCGGCCTTTCGGCTGCGAGCTCCGTAGACTTGCTCAGCATGCACTGCCGATAGGCTGCCACATAAGAATCTGTCGGCGCCAGGTCCATGGGAGACTGACTGAGGCCGGCTATCAAAGCGATCAACATAGCTGACCATAGACCACTTACCCTGAAACCGAAGAACCGTTTGCGCTGCGCCCGGTGGTCATTTTCATACGGCCCCACTACCGCGCGGATGGTAAGTGACCCTGCCGGCGGGATCACCGTCAGGCAGGGTTTTGGCGTTACGCAGCGGGATGAGTGTCAGCCACTTAGCGGCTGAATGTCGGACAGCTTGAGGTCGGGAACGACGCCTAGGTAGGGGCGGGTCGGCTTCCTCGGCTTCGCCCGCACCTTCACTCTCGCCTTCACCTTTTGGGCGCGCAGGCTCGGGATTGTCCACTCGGGCCGATGGTGGTGCACCATAGGCTTCTTAAGCGCCCGCGCGATCTCGCGGGCTTCCTTGTCCGACCCGACGATCAGGACCTCGACGGTCAGCCTGTGGCGGTTCTCATAGATCAGGCGACCGACGTAGTGGTTCCGGCCGCTCCAGCTGGCCCGGATGAAATCGGACAGACGCTTGGCCAGCCCGCCGCCCTTATCGGTCCCGGTGCCGATCGCCATGACCACACCGTTCAGCAATACGCGATAGAGCCCGACCTTGTACCGCAGGTCCGGCTGATACGCCTCCAGACCGCCCGCAATGCGGACCCAGAAGCGGTCCCACTCGGCACGGGTCTTGTCACCATACAGCTGCAATTCGTTCGTCTTCATGTTCATGTCCTTTCCAAAAAATATGGGGAGTTGGTGCCCCGCACGCCGACCGAAGTCAGCGCACGAGGCGGGGAGGGGTCAGCCGGCCTGTTTCGCCGCGCCGGCCTCGACAGCCTTCAGCAGGGTGTCGTTGGCCAGGTGGGCGTAGCGCTGGGTCGACTGGTAGTTGGCGTGGCCCAGCACCTTGCTTAGCCTTGCCCGGCGGACAGACAGCCGTCGACAGCAAGGCGTGGGTGATCAAAGCCTTCGGCATAAGGCGGACTCCTTCTGTGGTTGGAAATCGGCGCAGGGGCGCCGTGACCGCCGCGCGGGCGGGCGCGGCGGCGGGGGGTGGATGGGGAAGCCTGGAGCAGGGCCGGAGGCCCGCAGTCGCCCCAGAGTTGGCCGAGTAGGCCACGCGTCGGGGCGGCGGATGGTGGGGCCATGGTCGGCCCCCGGCGGCCGTCAGCGGGCCGCGATTTGGGCGCCGTCGGAAGGAGCGGCGACCGAGTCAGATTTTCAGATTTTCAGTTCAGCAGATCGTTGGGCTCTGACGGGTCCGGACGCCGCCGAGACGCTGAAAAGCTGCGAAACTGATTTTCTGCGGCGCTACTCCTCCTCCGCCTCGTCGATATGCTTGGGGATGAGGACGTAACGCTGAACGCCGCGCGGGCCCTTGGCGAAGGTCCAGTAGTGCTGACCGATCGTCGTTCCGGTGTAGCGTTCAAGGACACCCAGGGCGACGCGGTGAGAGACGCCGCACTCCGCTGCAGTGGCCTTTGCGAGCGCCATCTTGCCGCCTGCGAAGTCGCCATCGATCAGCTGATCGATCGTGATCGCCACACGGTGTTCTGCGACCTCCGCCTCGGTGACGCAGAACTCGTCCAGGTCGTCAGGATCGACCCTTTGGACCGAGGCCAGCTTCTGGTCGTAGCTGACCCCTTCTTCGTTGGCGTAACTGAACGCAACCCGGTCAGGGCTATCGGCGCGCTTCTTCTCCATCGTGAACAGGACGATGGTCATGCCTCACCTCCAGCCTTCGGCTTCATGACCTGGGCGATGTAGACGGCATCGAAGTCCTCCAGGATGTCGGTGGTGCCTTGGTACTGAGGCGTCCCATCAGCCTTCGGGTTCTTCCGAGTGTGTCCCAAGCCGACGACGGTGCCGCCGGCCAAGACGTACTGACGACACACGTCACCCAGGGTGCTGGAGCTGTTCTTGTCCATGAGGTTGGCAAACTTCTTGACCGTGTCGATGATGACCACGGTCCCTCTTGCGGTGTCGTTCGCCACGGCCTGCAGCATGAGGTCGAGAAATTGATTGGCTCTCATTCTCATAGGCCCGGCACCACCATGTGGGCGCCAACATCCTTCAGAAGACGCGCCTTCGCCGCCACGCCTTTGCTGGTGTCATCGGCGTTGACGTAGAAGACGCGATCAGGGTCGATGCGACCTTGTTCGATCGCATCGAGCAGCAGGTTCAACACAATCAGCGTTTTGCCGGTGTTGGGCGCGGCGTAGATCATGGTGGCTTGGCCGCTCATGATGAAGTCGCCAAGCAGCGGCTTGGTGTCGGCGGCTTTGGCCTCGAGCTCTTCCGCCCGGCCGAGGAGGCTAAAGGGGAGGAGCGGGTTTTTCCTCTCAGGTCCAACAATCGAAATATCGACGGTCGGAAGAGCTGCGGTGGCGACGCTAACGTCAGCGTTTCGCTCGGGTCCCTTGGCAACGCCGTGGGAAGTGCCTCTTCCCGCTTGGTCGGCAGGATCTTGGTCGCTCAAAATGTATCTCCGTTGATTTGCGAACATGGACTGGACGAGCCCCGAACCGATCAGAGTCGAGTTCAGTGGGCGCGACCGAGGCAAACATGCGTGCTGAATCAGCGGTTTGATAGGTGCCCAGCTCTAGTACCGCTCGCATAAACAGTCGGGTCTAAGCGAATGCATCGTCCCGCAGGACCTTGCATAAATTGCAAGTGGACTTCGTGCTGGTACGACGTCAGATCGCAGGCGAAAATTGAGGATAGCCGCATTGAAGCGCCCGAAAAGCGATAAGTTTGGTGATCTGCGAGTTGGCTCGCTCGAGGCCTTTGTGGAGGTCTATGAGAGCCGGGTCCGAGAGGCGACCGCAGCGGACCTGGGGAAGGTGCACCCCACCACAATCACGCGACGCATTGAGCGGCTGGAAAAGTGGCTGGGACACGGAGCGCAGATGCTCGTGTTCGACGGAAACTTGCCCACCGCTAAAGGAGCCGAGATTTATCCTGTGGCCAAGGAAATCCTGGCTCGCCTTGAAGAGATACGAAGGCAGCCTCCCCAACTGGAAGATGAACCGACAGCTCCAATCGATATTTCCACTATCAGCGCCCCTGGCAGTGAATGAGCTTGCTGCACCAAGATGGAGCGGCCCCGAGAAGCCGCTCCATATCGTGTCACTTTACGCGTAGACCCGCGGCCTGTTCAGTTGGCGGCAGTCTAGCGTCCCACTCGTGGACGTGCTGGAATTCGTAGCCCTCGCGAGGGCCATGAGGGTCGATCCGTCGGAGCTGTTCGAGCGGGTCTTGAAGCGCCTACCGAAGCAGGTCGTCATCTGAAGCCGCGATTCGGGCCACATTGGTCCGGCGTCTGGCGGGCTGTCCTACCGCCCAGACCAGCCAGACGAGCCCGATCGTGATCGCTAGGGCGACAACGAAGGCGACCGGATGGGCGTGGGCCATGCTGAAGAGGCCGATGGTGATGATGAGCGCGAGGGTCTCCCTAGGGCGGGTGACGAAGGAGACGACTAGCGCCAACCCGATCGCCACCACGATCACCGACAAGGCGGCCTTCAGAACCGCCAGGACGATGATCAGTGTGAGGAAGCCAAGGCCGCCCCTCACTGCATCTCCCCGGCGTCGTCGAACCAGAAGTGCGACATGCAGAGGCTGTGGACGCCCAGCTCGGTCGCGGGGCTGTTCTCGACGAAGATGAAGGTGCGCCGGCCGCGACGGCGGTAGGCGACCTCGAACCACAGGCCGTAGTCCTCGATCCAGTCGTAGTCCGGCTCCTCGGCCCGGTCCCCGGTCATGGGGAAGCCGACGGCTCGGTTGATGACGTCGGGCGTGTCGCCGCCTTCTACGACGACGAAGCGGGTCCGGCAGCTCAGCCGGCGTCCGCTGTCGGCTTCCAGCTGCAGGGCCCGAAGCTCCATGAGGGCGCGCAGGTCGGGGTCCAGGCGCGGGTTGTTGATCGCTCGCGCCAGGGCGCAGCGGCTGTTCAGTGCAAGCACGGTGGTGGGTCCTTTCGGGCAACAAAAAAAGCCCCTGCGACGGTGTCGAGGGGCTCGGGCGGTGATGGTTTGGTAGGTGCTCAGACGGCCGGTCGGTCCGACACGCCGAGGCAGATGAAGCGCAGGGTGTGGTTGGTGTCAGGATGGTCGGCCACGAAGACCAGCATCCCGAAGTCGTCGGTCAGGACGTAGGCCAGCTCGAACCAGGTCCCATGGTCCTGCACCCACTCAAAGCCAGGCTGGTCGGCCTGCTCCCAAGTGACGGGGAAGCCGACCGCCTCGTGGATGGCCTCAGGCGTGTCGCCGGGCTGGACGACGACGAACTGGACCATCTCACCGAGGGGGCGGGATCGTTCTGTGTCGAGCTGCCAGACCCGGAGTCCCAGAAGGGCGCGTAGATCGGGGTCTAGGGATCGGTTGGAGATGGCCGCCGCGACGGCGTCGCGGTCGGTGAGGGAGAGCATAAGCGGGCTCCTTTCAGGTCAAAGAAAAAGCCCCGCGACGGATGTCACGGGGCGGCTTGTGTGATCGCCTAAGGATCAGGCGAATGGTGCGTTAGAGCCGGTCAATCTCCGGAGGCAGTCGCAGTCCTAGGTGTCTTCCTGCGGCGCGTAAGGAACATGACGCCGGCAGCGACCACTATGCCAAGGGTGCCCCATAGAAGGAGGCTCTCGTACAGAGTGATCCTACGCTCCGTAATCAGCACGCTCGGATGCGAGAGGCTGTACTCAACCTGACGCCGATTTTCGGCCTGATACTCCTCGGACTCGTAGAACGCAGTACTCGCGTCCCCGACCACCTCGCTACTCCGAGCGATGCTGGCCTCGAAATTTCTTAGTGGAAAATAGTTGGTTGCCCAAAGTCCGCCTACGATGACGTAGAAGGTAACCACGGCCGCTAGAGCTATTCTGAAAGTGCTATTGTTCATTCGTGTTCTCCATCTTGGTTAGACGGCACTTCCTGTGCTCATCATATAAGATGCCGAGTTTCCCGCATGCCTCGGGACCGGCCACCCCGCCTCGACGATAACCGATTCTGGGATATCCCGGTTTGGGATTTAGCGAAAGCGCCTCACGTGAGGGGTGCGCTCGTTGCCGTCATCGATCTTCACGCAGCGGCACCAGGCGCTGATCGCCTTCCTGGGCACCGCTCGCCGCGACGCGGGGCTGACGCAGGTCGAGCTAGCGGGTCGTCTTGGCCGTCCTCAGAGCTTCGTCTCCAAGGTCGAGCGTGGCGAGCGTCGGGTGGATGTCGTGGAGTTCTGCGAGATCGCCGAGGCCCTGGGTAAGGACCCGGCGAGGCTGCTCCAGGGCTTCATCGACCCGGCCGGCTGACGGCGCGCGGTGAACCGCCCGGCGGGCGTTGTTTCGGATCGGCTTTCGGGCGACCCGGTCTTGTCACGCAAAAGCTTGGCGCCGCGCAAGCATCGTCCGGTCAGAAGTGGGAGCGTTTGATCAGCGCCACGAGCGACATTCTGACCCTCGATGAACGCGAGATACAGCAAACAAGTCCGCAATGCGTCGACGGTAGCTCTCGAGACAAGCCGTCGAATAAAGACTCACCTTGGACCCTCAGGCTGCGACAGCGTCGTCCGGAAAAGCTGCGGCACCTGTCTCAGGGCTAAGCAGTCCGATAAGCCAAGCGGTGACACGATCCGACGCCGCGCCGTTTTCACAGTGATGCACAAGCATCTCGAAGGTCGCGATCTTTAGGAAGTCGGCGAAACCGTCCCCGATCACGGCCTGCCGATAGCGGTTCAGCAAGGCGATCAGTTCGCCTTGGGTGGTTGGCGGTTCCGCCTCCTTGACCGCCCAGTTCGCAAGATGGTCGAGCCAGTGCCGGAACTCGGCGTCGAGAATATTGAGCCGATAGCGGGTCCGGATTTTGTAGACGTCATCCCATGTCGCGATCAGGTCCAGATCTCCGAGAAGGTCAATCTGCCAAGCCGGAAGCACCGTCATTTTCTCGACCGAGCCTTCCAGCGGGCTGCTGTTTATCAGGGACACGCCGGCGACCAACTGGCCAAAGGGATCGAAACAACGCCGCCTCACGCCCCCTGCGTCGCGCAGCATGTCGACAGCCAGCTTGTGCGAGCTGTTACACCGGTTGCCCGCCGGTGCCAGGTTGCGCAGGTTCGCGGCCGCGAAAGGATACTGCGACGACGACAGATAGTGGTCGAGACTTTCGCGGGGGATCCGTGGGTCAGGCGACGACATCGGCTCGATCCCGCAGAAGGGGCAGATATGCGCCGGCATGGCGGCATAGACCTGGGCATACTGGCGGTCCCGTACTCCCAGTGATGCGAGGGCTTTAAACGCGACATCGAACAGGTTCGCCACAGCCCTTGAGAATGCGGCCGGCCCATCCGGCGTATCGGACAGCGCCTCGGCCGGCTCGAAGATCGCAGGAAGCTGATTTTGACTTTGCATGCAGGCGAGATAGGCCGCACGCCGCTTAGCGCTCAGTCTTGCGCCTCGCGCCGCCACGGCTTCAAGGGCGGTCAGGATCGATCGCTTGCGCGCAATCTCTGCGCGTTTGTCTAGTGGGAAGACCGCCAGCCAGTTGGCGAGGGGGTCTGCGTCTCCCGCGAACACGCGGGTCAGAAGTGTCATTAGGCCATCGTGCAGCCAGTTCTCGGACGCTGCTTCAATCGGGTAGCAGAACAGCATCGGTCAGGACGGCTGCTTAAGCTGGCGAAGCCGGTCCGCTAGGAAGGACCGCTCCACCGATGGCCCTAGTTGCGTGAGAGCCAGTTCAATCTCCGCAGCATCGCCCTCTTTGAGAAGGCCCTGCATTTTGTCATGTGCCACTTGGGAAATCGGGGGGCTCACGCGGAAGCAGGCATCCAGGATACGATCGAAGGATGCACCGAAAGTCTCGATCGAAGGCGGTCCGACCGTCAACCGGCCTTCTTCGCGTTTGAAAATGAGGACCTGCTCCCGAGGAAGATCGCAAGGGACGAAGGGTGCATGGGTCGTCAGCAGAACTTCCTGGCGGCCACGCGCTCCGTTGGGCAACCCGAGCAGCGATTTGGTGAACTGCACGCGCCATTGCGGATTGAAGTGAGACTCCGGCTCGTCGAGGATGAACAGGGCGTCCGGGTCCTCCATCATTGAAAAAATGCCGAGTATCTGGGCGAACTGGTGCTCGCCGTCGGACAGGGACACATAGTCCAATGTCGCGGCGCGGCCGTTGACACGACGTCGGAAGGCAACCTGTTCAAACCGGAAGACCTTGTCCTCGTCCTGAGGCTCGGGAAGCCGAGACGCGAAACGGCGCGTGTCGATATCCTTCTGCAGGCGCAAGCGGGCTTCGCGGGGAATGGCGAGATCGTTCAGCAGTGCGATCTTATGGAAGGCTCGGTAGAGATCGGCGGCTGTGTTGAAATGCGCGGCAAATCCCGCCCGTGTGGCCTCATTGACGAAGAAATCCAGGGTATAGGCGTCCAACTTTGGGTCGTGATGCCAGCAGGTCGCCAAGGCTTTAAAGGTCTCGACGTAGCCGCGCAGTTCGGGGGTCAGCTGGACGCCGTCCGCCGGGGCGGCCGCGTGCTTCAGCTGGATCACGCAGCGGAATGACGCCAAGTCTTCCAATCCGGCGTGGTCGATGATGCCCGTGCGAGTTTTAGCCTTGGCCAGCAACAAGTTAGCGACCAGAACTTCAAGATGGGTGCTGTAGTCGATCAGCAGAAGGCGGTTGTCAGGCACGACGTCCGGCATCGGCTTGTCTGACTTCGGCCTTGCCGCCTCGCGCACATCTCTGGCGTAGCCGCTCCGGCTCACGAAAAAGGGCAGGCTGAGGGTCTCATTGTCCCCAGATGTATATCCGACAACGAGGGACGGCAGATTCCGCGTGAAATCTCGCGCCTTCGCGGTAACGGCGACCCATTCGCCCTCCTCAGACTGAACCGCCATCTCGACCGGTCCGACCGTGCGCCCCGTCCGTGACCGTGATAGCCTGACGACGCGTTCAGCATCCCCCTTTGGCGCAATGCTATAGCGGACCTCGAACGTGGACTCCGTGTTGGAGCTCGTGCGTTCCTGTTCTTTGGCGCCCGTGTGCCACGCTGTCTGGAAGATTTCGGCGATCAACTGCAACAGCTGGGACTTGCCAGCGCCGTTGGGACCGATCAGGCAAAGCGGCGCCAGGCTGGCATCGTCAGAGGGCCTCGACACCGAGAGTTCAAGACCATCGAGGAGGCCGCCGCAGCTGACGGCGCTGTCCACGCGAAGATAGAACAGTCTCATGTCGTCGGCACCTTCAATCGGATGGCCGCTGACGCCGCGTCGTAAGTCTGCAACAGACCGGGCGGGTCCTCTTGAAGAAGGGCGAAGATCGCCGACTTCATCTCTTCATAGTCCATCGCCACGCGCGACATGGCGTCATCGAACGCCACGCCGCTCGCGCCGGTGCCCTGAAGGGCGGCCAGAACGATCTCGCGTGGAGGTGAGGGTTTGGGCATGGCGCGTCGTCCCTGTTTGATGCGCTTGTCTGTCTCCGCCTGAGCGTCCGACACCGCCTTCAGCAGCGCGTCGACTTCCGCGTCCGGCTTGTCCTCGTCCGGATCAGGCCTGAACGCCGATGTCAGAATTTGGCGGCGAAGGTTGCTGATATCCCTCACGACCCCCTCAAGTAGACGGCGAACGGACTCGATCGATAGACTTATCCGATCAAGGCGCATCGCTATCTCTAGCTGTTCGGCGAGAGGCGGAAGGGCGAACTCGAATTCCTCAAGCTTACGGGCGTTGATGTTCGACTGGCTGACGCCGTCGGATTTAACGGACCAGCAGTATGCACGTCCCGCCGGGCTGTTCAGAAAATGTGCCAGAACGTCGGGAAGGACGTCCGGGCCGCAGCGGACAACTATCAAATATCCAGCCGCGATCGCCGGCTGTTCGCCGTGGTAGACGGCGGTCTTGCCGACAAGTTCGGGGCTGTTCGTGCGGTTGAAGAGCACACAGCCGTCCTCGAGACGATGCTTTTCGATTTCGGCGGGATCTGAGGTGTAGACGAGGTTGGCCCAGTCCAAGCGGCCCGCCTGGATGTTGCCCATGCGGAGGACCGCGACGTCGCCGATGGGTCGGGACTTCTGCGCCGAGCCATACTTCAGGCTTTTTACGACGTCCTGCAGTCGGACGGGTTTCCAGGCGACCTCGCCGTCCTGACGTGCGCGCCAGCCCGCAGTCAGCGCGCCCGTAAAGGCGCTTTTGAGAGCCGCTGCGTGAACCGCGTCCAGCTGGTCGAGACTGGCCTGCGCGGCCGCGCGGCTCCGCTCCAGCCTGGCTAGCACGTCGGTGATCTCGCCCGCGACACGGTCCTGCTCGGTCTTGGTTGTGAGAAGCACGGGAAACCGCCGTAAGGCATCGAACTCCACGCTCTCGACCGTGGTCCCCGATTTGACAGCGGCCTCCAACAGCTGATCCGTGAGGGCCTCGATCTGAAGCTGCACGAAGACGGGATTGATCCCGGGCCCCGGCAGCAGGGCTTTGACATCTTGGTTGATGGTCACTGGCACGAGAGTCAACGCGGTGGGAAGCGAGTGGCTAAGGATGCCGCTGCGCGTGACGATGAGCAGGGTTCCGCTCGGCAGAAGGTTCGCCCTGCCATCCGCGAGTGCGAGTTCAGTGACCTTGTCCTGCGACGTTGCGAGGCTCTTGGGGCCGAAATCCTTGGGCGAGACCCAAGGCACGTCGCCATTCTTCCAGTAAGCGGCGATTCGCTTGCTCGGCGTGGAGCCGCCCTGCCAGCGGCCGAGTGCATCCAGTGTCGTTCGCCGCCACGGCGCACGCCGCGAGATCATCCGAGGATCTCGCGGTCGAGCTCCTCGATCTGTCGGAGCGCCGTATGAAGGTCTTCCGATATTCTGCCGATGAGCCGGTCCATGTCCTCAATGTCCGACCCGGAACGGCTTCGGGTCAACCAAGTATAATCCAGGTTGTCTTCACGTTCCGCGATCTCGGCGCGGGTCAGCCTGCTTAGACGCTCATCGGCCGTCGACGCGGCCCCTCCTGCCCCCCGAACGATCATGCTGCAGCTTTCTTCAAACGCCTTGAACGCCGCCTCCGACAAGGGATTGCGCTTGTTGAAGCGACGTACGTTGGTCCGCATGTCGTAGAACCAGACCTCTTTCGTCGGACGCCCCGACTGGAAGAACAGGACGTTGGTGTTGACGCCCTGGGCGTAGAAGATGCCCTGCGGAAGCCGCAGGATGAGCCGCAGGTCGCACGAAGAGAGAAGATCGCTCCGGACTCGGCGCCCGACGCCGGGTTCAAATAGGACATTGTCTGGCAAGATGACGGCTGCCCGACCGCCTGACCGCAGCGAACGGTAGATATGCTGCAGGAACATCAACTGCTTGTTCGTCGTCTGGAACGGCAGGTCCAAACGTTTAGGTCGAACGCCGCCGGCCGCCATTCCGAAGGGCGGATTGGCCAGGATCAGATCCGGTGCGCTGAGTTTGTCGACGTCCTCTGTCAGTGCATCGCCGTGAACCATCACGCTGTCCATCTGATGCAGGACCAGATTCATCAGACAGAGCCGGTAAGTGTCGCGCTCGATTTCCACGCCTTCGAACCGCGCCGGCCGCGCCGGTTTTTCGTTCCGTCCGAGAATGAAGTCGTGCGCCGAGGTCAGGAAACCACCTGTTCCCGCCGCCGGGTCTTGGATGGTCTCTCCGCCCTGAGGCGCCATAATGCGGACGATGCAATCCACCAGCGGCCGTGGCGTGAAATACTGTCCCGCCCCAGCCCGTGCTTCGGTGGCGTTCCGTTCCAGCAGGCTTTCATAGATCAGGCCGAAGGCGTCATTCGACACGCCCGCCCAGTCTAGTCGGTCTATCTCCTGGACGACCTTGTGCAGGTTCTCGTCGTGGCTGAACACTGTGGTAGGGAACCCGAAGATTTCCCGCACCACTTGACTATCGGAGTCCTCGCCGAGCTGGGTCAGCATCTTGCGATAGACGCCGACCAGCCCCAGCGAAGGTTGCTCGGTAAGATCCTTCCAGCGGCACCCGGGTGGGAGTTGCTCGTTCTGGCGGGTCTGGTCCGCGATCTTCAGGAACAAGAGGTAGGTGAGCTCGGACATGTATTTGTGAAACACGATGCCGTCGTCGCGTAACACATTGGATAGTGACCAGATTTTTCTGGAAAGCTCATCGCACCGGATGTCTTCGACGCCCACTTCAGCCCCTCGAGAAAGTCCAGTGTGTTTGCTGTTTCTGGCCGAAGCCGCGTCCCATGCGCGTCGCCGACGATCCTTAGACCATCTGACTCTACGCGCCTACCCAAGCTAGCAGCAGACACTGTGAGTGGCAGCTATGAGCCCCAAGCGGACAGCGTTGAGTTCGCGTCCCCCTAAGCGGAAACGCCACCCAGCAGGCACCCACGACAATCCTGAGCGGACGATGCGTCCCCCCAGTGCGAAGTCGATTGCCTATCGGGAATGGTGGTGCCGCTTGCGTGACTCGAACACGCGACCCCCGCATTACGAATGCGATGCTCTACCAGCTGAGCTAAAGCGGCCTTGTTGGGAGACGGCTCTTTATACGCGCGCTCGCGGCTTGCCAAGCAGGTGCAGCAGGGCGGCTTCGGTCGGGGCGGCCGCGATGCGGATTTCGGCAAAGGGGAGCGCGGTCAGGGGGGCGGCGGCGGCCTCCGAAATGGCGAGGGCGAGGCGGCCGGCGGCGGCCGGGCCCAGAGCTGCGGCCGGTCCCAGGGCGGCGACGGCGCGGGCGGCGCGGGGGGAGTGGATCAGGACGGTGCCGAAGTCCGGGGCGGCGACGCCGGTCTCCATGGCCTCATAGACGGCGAGCGGCAGGACGCGGACGCCGGGGCCTGTCAGCGCCTGGAGATCGGCGGCGGGCCGGGCCGCGCCGGGGGCCAGGACAGGACCGGTGGGGGCGGCGTCGGCCAGCAGGCGGGCGAGGGCCTGGGCGTCGCCTTCGGCGGACCCGACCTGGGTGAAGCCGACGGTGCGGGCGGCTTCGGCTGTTGCGGCGCCGACGGTGAAGACCGGGTGGTCACGGAAGGCCGCCGCGAAGCCCGCGAAGGCGGCGACGCCGTTGGCGCTGGTGAAGGCGAGGGCGGCGATGGTCGCGGGCGCGGGGGGCTCGAACGACAGGGGTTGGAGCGTCAGGATCGGGGCGACCACGGGTTCGTAGCCGAGATCGGCCAGTCGCCGCGCGGTGCGGGCGGCGCCGGGCTGGGCGCGGGTGACCCAGATGCGCTCAGCCATCGAGCGTCCCATCAAGGGTTCTTGGATCGACTTCCTGGTCGCCCGCGGCGGCGTGGACCTGGCCGCCGAGTTCGAGCCCCAGGGCGCGGGCGGCGGCGGGACCGGCCGCCAGATCGACCTCGCCCACGCGGCGCCAGCGGGCCGAGCCGTCGGGGCTGAGCATTTCGGTCGTCAGGCGCAGATGACCTTCCCCAACGAAGGCGTGGGCGCCGACGGCGGTGCGGCACGAGCCCTCCAGCGCCGTCATGGCCCCGCGCTCGGCGGCGACGGCCAGCGCCGTCAACGGATGATTCAGCGCCGTCGCCCAGTCGGTCCCCACATCCGCCTCGCGCGACTGAATGGCCAGGGCGCCCTGGCCCGGCGCGGGCAGGAAGGCGTCCAGCGACAGCCGCTCGCGGATCGCCTCGGTCCGGTCCAGCCGGTTCAGGCCGGCGGTCGCCAGCAGGATGCCGTCGAACTCGCCCTCGGCGGCTCGGCGCAGGCGCGTGTCGACGTTGCCCCTCAGCATCTCGATGTGCAGATCGGGGCGCAGCGCCAGAGCCTGGGCCTGACGTCGCAGGCTGGCGGTGCCCAGGCGCGCGCCGACCGGCAGGGCGTCGAAGCTTTCGGCGTGGGCGCTGATGAAGGCGTCGGAGGGGTCCTGGCGCTCCGGGATGGCGGCGATGGCCAGGCCCGGCGGCTGGTCGGCCGGGACGTCCTTCATCGAGTGGATGGCCAGATCGATGCGGCCGTCCAGCAGCGCCTCCTCGATCTCCTTGGTGAAGAGGGCCTTGCCGCCGATCTCCAGCAGGCGGCGGTCCTGCACCCGGTCGCCGGTGGTGGTGATGACGACGATGGGCAGGGCCTGGTCGATCTCGGCGTCCGGCACGCCGAGCGCACGGGCCAGGGCCAGGCGGGTCTGGCCGGTCTGGGCCAGGGACAGGGCCGAGCCCCGCGCGCCGATGCGGATCGGAAAGGTCATGAGGCTCCGCCTTCGTCGCCGTTTGTTGCGTGGAGGGTCCGGGGTCGCTACCTCGCCCGGATGGCGACGACGGCGGACTATACGAGCGCGGGGGCGGGAGCAAACGCCGCGCTGATCGTGCTCGGGCTGGAAACCAGCTGTGACGAGACCGCCGCCTCGGTGGTTCGGCTGTCCGATGGCCGCGCCGAGGTGCTGAGTTCGGTGGTGCACAGCCAGATCGACGACCATGCGGCCTTCGGCGGCGTGGTGCCGGAAATCGCGGCGCGCAGCCATGTGGAGATGATCGACGGCGTGGCGCGCCGGGCCATGGCCGAGGCCGGGCTGGACTACGCGGACCTGTCGGGCGTGGCGGCGACGGCGGGGCCGGGGCTGGTCGGCGGGGTCATGGTGGGGCTTAGCTTCGGCAAGGCGGTGGCCCTGGCGCGCGGCCTGCCGCTGGTGGCGGTGAACCATCTGGAGGGGCATGCCGTCTCGGCCCGCCTGACCGAGAGCGGCGATCCGGCGGCCTATCCCTTCCTGCTGCTGCTGGTCTCGGGCGGGCACTGCCAGCTGCTGGAGGTGCGCGGGATCGGCGACATGAGCCGTCTGGGCACCACGATCGACGATGCGGCCGGCGAGGCCTTCGACAAGACGGCCAAGGCGCTGGACCTCGGCTATCCGGGCGGGCCGGCGCTGGAGAAGTTGGCCGCGAGCGGCGATGCGGACCGCTACGATCTGCCGCGCGCCTTGCTGGGGCGGGCTGGATACGACTTCTCGTTCTCGGGACTGAAGACGGCGGCGGCGCGGCTGGCCATGACGGTTAAGACGGATCAGGACCGGGCCGATGTGGCGGCCGGGGTGCAGGCGGCGATCGCGCGGCAACTGACCGAGCGCACCGAACGGGCCATGGCGGACTTCGCCCAGCGGCATGAGACGCGGCGCTTCGTGGTCGCCGGCGGGGTGGCGGCCAACAGGACGGTGCGGACCCGGCTCGAGGCGGCGGCGACGCGCCACGGCTTCAGCTTCCTGGCCCCGCCGCTGGCCTATTGCACCGACAACGCCGCCATGATCGCCCTGGCGGGGGCCGAAAGGCTGGCTCTGGGGCTGACCTCGCCGATGGATGTCGCCGCCCGCCCGCGCTGGCCGCTGGACGAGGCGCGCGCACTGGCCGATCCTGCACACAAGCCGGGACGCAAGGGCGCCAAGGCCTGACGCTCGAGTGGACCGAAATCTGAGCCCGGACGAAACCGGGTCATCCGGACCGAGTTCGGTCTGCAGGAGGACGCATGGACTATCGCACGGCGGGGGTGATCGGCGGCGGCGCCTGGGGCACGGCCCTGGCCCAGGTCGCGGCGCGGGCGGGGCTGCAGGTCACGCTGCAGGCGCGCGAGACCGAGGTGGTCGAGAGCATCCGCGCGCGGCGCGTCAACGAGGCCTTTTTGCCGGACGTCGAGCTGGACCCGGCCGTGTCGGTGACGGACGACCTGGCCGATCTGGCCGAGTGCGACCTGATCCTGGCGGTGCCGCCGGCCCAGCATCTGCGATCCGTGCTGACGGCGTTCGCGCCCCATGCGCGGGCGGGCCTGCCCATTCTGCTGTGCTCCAAGGGGGTGGAGCGCGGCTCGCTGAAGCTGATGACCCAGGTGCTGGCCGAGACGGTCCCGCAGGCGGCGCAGGCGGTGCTGTCGGGGCCCAGCTTCGCCGGCGAGGTGGCGCGGGGTCTGCCGACGGCGGTGACCCTGGCCTGCGCCGACGAGGCGCTGGGGCAGGCTTTGCTTCAGACCCTGTCGTCGCCCGGCTTCCGGCCCTATCTGGCGACCGACCTGATCGGCGCCGAGGCCGGCGGGGCGGTGAAGAACGTCCTGGCCATCGCCTGCGGCATCGCCGAGGGGCGGGGCCTGGGCCGCAGCGCCCACGCCGCCCTGATCACGCGCGGCTTCGCGGAGCTGACCCGGCTGGCCGTGGCGCTGGGCGGGAAGCCTGAGACGGTCGCCGGCCTGTGCGGTCTGGGCGATCTGGTCCTGACCTGCTCCAGCCCGCAGTCGCGCAACATGAGTCTGGGTTTGGCGCTGGGTCAGGGCCAGACGGTCGAACAGGCGCTGGCCGGCAAGCGCTCGGTGGCCGAGGGTTATGAGAGCGCGCCCGCCGTGCGCGATCTGGCGGCTTCACTGGGCGTCGAGACCCCCATCTGCAACGGCGTCGCGGCGGTCCTGGCCGGCGAGGCGGGGGTGGAAGAGGTGATCATCGGCCTGCTGTCCCGTCCGCTGAAGGCCGAGGACGCTTGAGCGAGACGCCCCAACCCCGGGCGCGCGTCTGGAAGACCCCGCCGGGCGTCGCCCTGTGCGCGATCGACGACATCGCCGAACCGGGCAGCCGTGGCTTCGTGCTCCAGATCGGCGAGGCCTACTTCCACGGCTTCGTGGTGCGCAAGGACGGCGCGGTCGTCGGCTATATCGACCGCTGCCCGCACGCGGGCTTTCCGCTCGCCATCGAACTGGACCGCTATCTGACGCCTGACGGCGGCCTGATCCTGTGCGGGTGGCACGGGGCGGTGTTCGACCCGCTGTCGGGACAGTGCCTGGGCGGACCGGGCGCGGGGGGTCGGCTGAGCCCCTGGCCGGTTCAGGTCACGGGCGGGATCCTGCGGACGGCCTGATCGTCGGCCTGAGGCGGGCCTACTTGCGCAGGCGTTTCGCGTTCGCCGTGGCCGCCCTGTGCAGGGGTTTCATGGCGTCCGCCTGGGCGTTCAGCAGGGCGCTGCCGAGGGCCCAGCCCTGTTCGGCGCTGCGGGTCCACCAGCCCATCATATAGCTGGCCTGAGCCTGAGCGGCGGCGGCGGGGGTGGCGGCGCGTGCCATGGCCTGCGCCGCCTCGACGGCCAAGCCGCTCTCGCGGGCGCCGGCGGCGACCAAGGCCTCGGACGCCGCGCTGAGGCCGCGCTGGGCCCGGCCGGCGGAGGCGGTGAAGGCGGCGACCTTCTCGGAGCTCATCAGCGCCATCTCCTTCAGGTCGGCGCGGCGCGGGTCGGCCAGGCCGGCGGCCATGATCTCCAGACGCGCGGCGACGACCTCTGCGGTGGCGGCCATCAGTTCGCCGCCGGCCTTGGCGGCGCCCAGGGCGACGCTCGTGTCGGCCGACAGATGGGCCAGGTTCGTGGCGGGGGTGGATTGAGATGTCATGGGGTCAGCGCTCCAGCGCATAGGCGCGCATGAAGCGCCGCACGGTATCGGCCGCGCGCGCGGGAATGTCACGCGCCGGTTGTTCGACCGCCAGCATGTGACGCAGGTGGGCGTGGCCCAGCACCATGCCGACGAAGGTTTCCGCCGCGCCCTCGGGATCGTCGACGGCCAGGCCGGCCTCGGCGGCGTGGGCGTCCAGCCAGGCCGCCAGCCGGCGCAGGCTCTCGCCCGGGCCGGCGTCATAGATGGCGCGCGCCATTTCCGGCTCCTGGCCCGAGAACAGGGCGACGCCGCGCAGGGACGCCGCCTTGTCGGCGTGACAGACCTTTTCCAGCAAGGCGGCGGCATAGGCCGTCAGCACCGCGCCGGCCTCGCCGCCCTGACGCAAAGGCTCGGTCATGGCGTCGGAACGGCCGGCGGCCAGGGCGCGGCCGATCTCGATCTTGGACGAGAAGCGGTTGTATAGCGTCTGTTTCGACACGCCCGCCCGGCGCGCGATCTCGTCCATCGAGGCGGCGGGGCCCTTCTCCGCGAACAACTCGGAGGCGGCGGCCAGAATGGCCTCGCGCTTGCGTTCGTCGATCTGACCGGCTGCGCGCGGCATCAGTGCGCGTCCCCGCCGGCGGCGACCGATCCGGGCCTCACCGGCCGGGCGAACAGCGTGACGGAGGCGGCGACGGCCGTCGCCACCGCCAGCATGGCGAAGGCGTCGCCGAAGGCCAGCGTCGTCGCCTGCTGATGCAGGATGCCGTACATGGCCTTCATCGCCGCGCCCTCCGGATCGATGGAGTTGGCGAAGAAGCCGCTCATGCCGCCCATCATCTCCTGAACCGCCGTATCGGACTGGCTGATCCGGCTGGTCAGCTCGCCCATGTGCAGGGCGGTGTTGGTGGTGAGGGAGGTGTTCAGCAGCGCCAGACCGAAGGCGCCGCCGATATTGCGGCCCAGGTTCACCAGGCCGGAGGCGTTCTTCACCATGTGCGGCGGCAGGGTCGACATGGTCACCTGCTGCGACGCGATCATGGCCAGCATGACCCCGACGCCGCGCAGGGCCTGGACGCCCGCGAACTGCCAGAAGCCCCAGTCGTCGGTGACGGCGTGGGCGTCCCACATGCCCCAGGCGACCATGATGAAGCCACCGAACATCAGGAAGCGGGGGTCGACCGCGCGGACCAGCCGCCCCGCGAAGGGGCCGGTGGCGAACATGGCCAGGCCCGACACCACCATGGTCGTGCCGACCTCGGCCGAGGAATAGTGGCGCACCCGGCCCAGGAACAGGGGCAGCAGGAAGGTGCCCCCGAACAGGGCCGCGCCGACGGTGAAGGTCATCATCCAGCCGACCGCGAAGTTGCGGTTCAGGAAGGCGCGGAACTCCACGATCGGATTGTAGTAGCTGAGCGAGCGCCAGACGAAGGCCGGGCCGGTGACGGCGGCGGCGACGGCCAGCAGCAGGATCGAGGTGTCGGCGAACCAGTCGTTCTTGGAGCCCTCCTCCAGCACGAACTGCATGCTCATCAAAAAGACGGCCATCAGGCCCAGGCCGAACCAGTCGAAGCCCTTGGACAGCGACGGGTCGCCCTTGTCGAAATTGGCGTAGCGGCCGACCAGGAACAGCACCAGCATGCCCGGCACGACGTTGATGAAGAACAGCCATCGCCAGGACAGCCACTCGGTCAGGTGACCGCCCAGGGTCGGGCCGACCGTGGGGGCCAGGGTGACGATCAGGCCCATGACCACGCTGGCGGTCACCCGCTTGTCCGGCGGGAAGGCGGTGAAGGCCACGGCGAAGACGGTCGGGATCATCGCTCCGCCGACGAAGCCCTGGATGGCCCGGAACAAGATCATGGTGTCGATCGACGACGACAGCCCCGTCGCGACACTCATCAGGATGAAGCCGGTGCAGGAGATCATGAAGACCTTCTGCGTGCCCCACAGGCGCGACAGATATCCCGACAGGGGGATCATCACGACCTCGGGGATCAGATAGGCCGTCTGGACCCAGCTGATCTCGTCGGCCGAGGCGCCCACCCCTGCCTGGATCTGCGGCAGGGAGGCGGCGACGATCTGGATGTCGAGGATGGCCATGAACTGGCCGATGACCATGCCGGCGAAGCCGAGCAGCAGCATGGTCCAGTTGATCTCAGGCTGGGCGACCGGGGCTCCCGGGGCGCTGGAGGGCGCGGCGGGGGTCATCGGCGCGCCCGAGGGGGCGGCCGCGGCGTCTGTCACTGGCTTGAACTCGCGCCGCTGTCGGCCAACTGCACCTGACCGGCCTCGGCGAAGCTCTGGCCGCCGTGGCTCTTCAGATCGACCTTGACCTCGACCGACAGGCCGGGACGCAGGGCCGGGGCGCCGGCGCCGTGGTCCACCACGATGCGGACCGGCAGGCGCTGGGTGATCTTGGTGAAGTTGCCGGTGGCGTTCTCGACCGGGATCAGGGCGAACTCGGAGCCGGTGGCCGGCGAGAAGCTGTCGATGCGGCCGTGCAGGCGCTGCCCGGGGAAGGCGTCGGCGGTGATCTCGACCTCCTGGCCCAGGCGCAGGCGGCCGACCTGGGTCTCCTTGAAGTTGGCCACGACATAGGTCTGGGTCAGGGGCACGACGCTCATCAGCTGGCGGCCCTGGGCGACATATTGGCCGGGGCGGACGGCGCGGGCGCCGACCACGCCGGCGACCGGCGCGCGGATGACGGTGCGGTCCAGGGCGGTGCGGGCCTCGTCCACGGCGGCGCGGGCCTGTTCGACGGCGGCCAGCTGCTGGTCGCGGGTCGTGCCCAACACGCCGGCGGTGCGCTGTTGCGCGGCCAGGGCGGCGCGAGCCTCGGCGACGCTGGCCTGGGCGGTCTGGGCCGTGGCCTGTTCGGTCTGGATGCGTTGCTGCGAGACCCAGCCCTGCTCGGCCAGGCGGCCGTAGCGCTGGACCTGCTCGCGGGCCAGGGTGGCCTGGGCCTCGGCCTGAGCCACGCCGGCGGCACGGGCGCCCGTGGTGGCCTGGGCCTGGGCGGCCTGGGCGTCGACGTTCTGGACCGCCGCGATGGCGGCTTGCAGCGTCGCCTCGGCCTGGGCCAGATGCGCGCGCTGATCCGCGTCGTCCAGGCGGACGAGGACCTGCCCGGCCTGGACGCGGGCGTTGTCGCCCACCAGCACCTCGGCCACATAGCCGGCGATCTGGGGGCTGACGGCGGTGGTGTCGGCCTGGACGAAGGCGTTGTCGGTCGTCTCCCAGCGCTGCTTGCCCTGCCACCAGACGAAGCCGCCGATGATCAGGACGACAACGACCAGACCAGCGACCACGAGGGGCAGGCGCTTCTTGAGTGCGGGTGATACAGACATGGCTTTCCGGGGAGTCTGGGCCGGGGAGGGCTCGGGGAGAGGCGGCGCTAAAATGGACTTGATCGTCCAAAAATCAACTGTCCATGTTGCGATGCGATGAACACATCGAGTTTCCGATCATTCACCGCCTATGAGTCCATCGATGACTGACGCCCTGCCCGCCGTTCTGGACGTCGCCGTGATCGGGGCCGGGGCCGCCGGGATCGCCGCCGCGCGGCGCTTGCTGGGCGAGGCGTTGTCGGTCGCCGTGTTCGAAGCGCGGGCGCGCGTCGGCGGGCGGGCGCTGACCCTGCCGTATCAGGGCCACGGCCTCGACATGGGCTGCGGCTGGCTGCACTCGGCGGACGAGAATGTGCTGGCGCGGATGGTCCCGGACTTCGGCTTCACGGTCGACAAAACCCCGCCGCCCTGGGAGGGGCAGTCGTTCAATCTGGAGGTCACGCCCGCCGAACAGGCCGAGTTCGGCCGCGCCTTTGGCGAGTTCGAGGAGCGGGTGGCCGAGGCGGCGGCGCGGGGCGAGGACGGACCGGCGTCGGACCTGTTCGATCCGGCCTGTCGCTGGAACGGGCGGATGGACGCCGTCTCCGGCGCCCTGAACGGCGCGCGGTTCTCGCAGGTGTCAATCATTGACTACGACGCCTATCGCGACACCGGCGTCAACTGGCGGGTGGCCGAAGGCTATGGGCAGTTCATCGCCGGGCTGGCCCATCACGAACTGGCTGGCGTGACCGTCCGTCTGGACTGCCCGGTCAGCCGCATCGATCGCTCGGGGCCGATCCTCAGACTGGAGACGGCGCATGGAACGGTGGAGGCGCGGTCGGTCATCATCACCGTTCCGACCGCCATCCTGACGTCGGGCGCGCTGCGGATCGACCCAGCGCCCGAGGCGTGGCTGGAGGCGGCGAGCGGCGTGCCGCTGGGGTTGGCGTCCAAGGTGCATATGGCGGTCGAGGGCTGGGAGGACTTCCCCAAGGACGGCCTGCTGTGGGGCCGCAGCGACACGGCCGACACCGGCGGCTATCACCTGCGCCCGTTCGGTCGGCCGATGATCGAGGGCTATTACGGCGGCGACCTGGCCTGGGGTCTGGAGGGCGAAGGCGAGGCGGCCTTCTTCGCCTTCGCGCAGGACGAGCTGGTCTCGCTGCTGGGCTCGAACATGAGGAAGCGGCTGAGCGCGGTGGCCACCACCATGTGGGGCGTCGAGCCCTGGTCGCTGGGGGCCTATTCCCACGCCCTGCCGGGTCACGGCCACGACCGGGCCCTCCTGCGCGCCCCACTGGAGGACCGGCTGTTCCTGGCGGGTGAGGCGACGGCCCCGGCCTTCTACGGCACCGCCCACGGCGCCTGGATGGAGGGCGAACGCGCGGCCGAGGCGGCGCTGACGGCGCTGGGCCACGCCCTGCCGGTCGTCGAGGCCTGATGGCGCGGCCGGCCCCGAAGCTGAAGCCCGTCGCCAAACGCCCGGCCGTGATGACCGGCGCGCCCATGCCAGTGCTGGGCTGGCCGCCCGACGAGGATCGGGTCGAGAGCATCTTCAAGCGACTGTCCGCCGTGATGCCGGATCCGAAGACCGAGCTGACCTGGTCCAGCCCCTATACGCTGGTGGTCGCGGTCGCCCTGTCGGCCCAGGCGACCGACGTCTCGGTCAACAAGGCGACCGACAAGCTGTTCAATGTCGCCGATACGCCCCAGGCCATGCTGGCGCTGGGCGAGGCGGGCCTGACGCCCTTCATCGCCTCGATCGGCCTCTATCGCGGCAAGGCCAGGAACGTCATCGCCCTCAGCCGCATGGTGATGGAGCAGCACGGCGGCGAGGTTCCCCTGAACCGCGAGGGCCTTCAGGCTCTACCCGGCGTCGGGCGCAAGACCGCCAGCGTGGTGCTGAACGAACTGGGGATCGAGCCGGCCATCGCCGTCGACACCCACGTCTTCCGCGTCTCGCACCGCCTGGGCCTGGCCAACGAGGGCACGCCCGACAAGGTCGAGGCCCAGCTGATGCGGATCGTGCCCGAAGCCTATCTGCCCAAGGCCCACCACTGGCTGATCCTGCACGGCCGCTACACCTGCACGGCGCGCAAGCCCAACTGCCGCGGGTGCGTGATCAGCGACCTTTGCCCCTCGCGGGCGGTGTTCGCGGCGGCCTAGCCCCATAGCCCGCTCATCCCGGCGGAAGCCGGGATCCAGGTCTTTGGCCCGGCCAGAAGGGGCGGCGGCTTGCGCGCCGTTCTCACTGGGTCCCGGCTTCCGCCGGGATGAGCGGTTCAGATGACAGCGCGAACGGCCTCGGCGAACAGCGCCCCGCTCTTGGGGTCGTGACCGAGGTAGAAGTCGGGCTCGATCAGTTCCAGCTCCATCAGGCGCCAGGCGCCGTCAGCGCCCGGCGCCAGGTCGACGCGGGCGTAGAGGAGGGGCTCGTCAATCATTGACAGGATGCGTTCGGCGACGGCCAGGGTCTCGGGCGCCGGGTCTATGCGGCGGTAGTCGCCGCCGTACTGGACCTGGATGCGGAAGTCGCCGGGGACCGGGCGCTTGTTCACGGCATGGCTGAAGCGGCCGCCGAAGAAGAGGAGGGAGGTTTCGCCCTCGCTCTCGATGGCGTCGAGATAGGGCTGGATCATCGTCAGGCCGGTCGGCAGGTCGGCGACAGGCTCGCCACGCGACAGCCGCTGGGTCCGCCAGGCGCCGCCTGAGACGGCAGGTTTGACGACGATGGCTTCGGCCCCCAGCGTGTCGAAAGCGGCGACGACGTCCGCCTCGGTCGCGCTCTCGATCCAGAGGGTTTCGGGGACCGGCGCGCCGCGTTCGGCCAGGCGCTGCAGGTACCGCTTGTCGGAATTCCAGCCCAGCACCGAGGCTGGATTGGCGATCCGCACCCCGGCCGTCTGCCAGGTCGCGCAGGCCTTCAGCCACTGGGCGTGGTTGCGGTGATAGCCCCAGACGATGGTGGCCAGCACCAGCGGATAGGCGGCCAGCCCGGAGGCGTCGTCCACATGATCGGTCCAGGCGGTCGGGACCACCTCGGCCCCCGCCAGCGCCAGTGCCTGGGTCAGCCGCGCCAGCACGCCGGGCCACTGGCTGGCGTAGGACGGATCGGCGGGATCGGGGGTCAGGACGGCGATCTGGGTCACGGCGCCTGCTTAAGGCGCGCCGCCCCAGAACGCCAACCGACTGGCCAGAACGCCCCGCCCCGGCTAAGGCCGCGCCATGACCCAACCTACTTATGACGTCTGCGCCGTCGGCAACGCCATCGTCGATGTGCTGAGCCCCGCCGAACCCGCCTTCCTGACCGCCCAAGGGCTGACGCCCGGATCGATGCAGCTGGTCGATCAGGACCAGAGCGCGGCGCTGTATGACGCCATGGCGGCGGGGGTCGAGGCGTCGGGCGGTTCGGCCGGCAATACGGTGGCGGGCGTCGGATCGTTCGGCGGCAAGGCGGCCTATATCGGCAAGGTGGCGGACGATGTGCTGGGCAGGGTCTTCAGCCACGACATCCGCGCGGCGGGCGTTTCGTTCGACACGCCGGTGCTGACGGACGGCGCCGGGACCGGCCGCTGCCTGATCAACGTCACGCCGGACGCCCAGCGAACCATGTGCACCTATCTGGGCGCCGCCAACCAGCTGACCGCCGCTGACATCGACGCGGGCCTGATCGGCGACAGCGCCATCGTCTATCTGGAAGGCTATCTGTTCGACCCGGCCCCGGCCCGCGCCGCCTTCGAGCGCGCCGCCGAACTGGCCCACGCCGCCGGGCGCAAGGTGGCGATCACCCTGTCGGACACCTTCGTGGTCGCCCGCTGGCGCGCCGAACTTCTCAGCTTCATCGAAGCCTCGGCCGACATCGTCCTGGCCAATGAAGGCGAGCTGGGCGCCCTGTTCGAGACCGACGACTTCGACGCGGCGGCAGCCAGACTGGCCGCGATGGTCGAGGTGGCGGCGGTGACGCGCGGGGCCGAGGGCTCTGTGGTCATTCGCGGCGACGAGCGGGTGGCGGTGGCCGCCTATCCGGTGGAGACGCTGACCGACACCACGGGCGCCGGCGACCAGTATGCGGCGGGCTTCCTGCTGGGCCTGGCGCGCGGTCTGGATCTGGAGATCAGCGGCAAGCTGGGCTCGCTGGCCGCCTCCGAAGTCATCGCCCACTGGGGCCCGCGCCCGATGACGTCGCTCAAGGCGCTGGCCGAGCAGAACGGGCTTTCCGTCTAACCCGCTCATCCCGACGGAAGTCGGGATCCAGTTCTTTGGCGGCGTGCAAAGCGGCCGACCATATGAGCGCCGCTCTCACTGGGCCCCGGCTTCCGCCGGGGTGCTCGGGTGTGGGTGAGGCTATCGCCGTCTCAGCGTCACATAGAACGCCCCGTCACCCCCATGCCGCCTGTGAGCGGTGGACCAGCCGGCGACGACGGGGCGCAGGCGGGGGCCTTGCAGCCATTCGGTGATGGAGGCGCGGATCACGCCGCCGCCGCGTCGGCCCTGGCCGGTGATGACCAGGACGGCGCGCAGGCCGCGCGCCTGGCTGATCGACAGGAACTGAACCAGCTGATCCTCGGCCTCGAACCGGCCATAGCCGTGCAGGTCGAAGCGGGCCTCGATCGGATCACGCTCGCGAGCCAGGCGACGCTGGCGGCGCGGCTCCAGCGGATCGGGCGACGGGATGGCGCGCGGCGGGCTGGGCTTGGCGGGCGTCGCAGCGACGGGGGCGGACACAGGCTTCGGCGGCGCTTTCGCCGGTTTGCCGGACGGCGCGGGCATCGCCGGAATGGCCTGGTCGGAATGCAGGGGCGCGGCGCGCGTGCGGGGCTTCACCGAGCCGGCGACGCGGGCCCAGATCCGGCGATCCTCCGGGCTCAGGTCGCCCCTCCTGCTCATTCGGGCGTGTCGTCCTCGAACACGTCGCCTGGGCCGGGTTCGTAGGCCAGCAGGTCGCCGGGCTGGCAGTCCAGCTCGCGGCACAGGGCGTCCAGGGTCGAGAAGCGGACGGCGCGTGCCTTGCCGGTCTTCAGGATCGACAGATTGGCCAGGGTCACACCCACGCGGTCGGCCAGCTCGGTCAACGACATGCGTCGCTGCGCCAGCATCTTGTCCAGTTGCACGCGGATGGCCATGGCCGGTCCTAACCCGCCCCGGGGCGGGCCTCCAAGGCTAGATGGTCAATTCGGATTCACGGCGCAGGCGCGCGCCCTCGCGGAACACCTCCGCCAGGACGAAGACGACCAGGACGGAAAAGGCGGGGGTCAGCAGCTCGCCTGGACCCTGGCGGTCCAGGATGCCGGGCGCCAGCCGCGCCGCCGCCATGCCCTGGAAGAACCAGACGCCGCCGGTGACCACGGCCAGGATCACGCCCACCTGGCGCAGGCGCCGGACGTTCTGGGGGTGGAAGGGGTCGCCCTGGGTCAGGGTGCGGAAGATCAGACGCAGGCTGCGCAGGATCAGGGTGAAGGCGCCGACATAGGCGGCGGCCGAACCAATGGCGAACAGCATCAGCGGCTTGGTCAACGGCAGCTGGCGGCCGCCGGAATCATCGCTGATGGTCAGGTTCAGGTTTTCGGTCGGAATGAACATCGAAGCGACCAGGGCCAGCAGACAGACGGCGGTCGCAAGCAGCAGGACCCAGAAGGCGACATCCAGCGCGATCTTCAGGACCGTCGACAGCGAGCCATGGCCGAGGGCGCGGAACAGCGGGATGCGCGGCAGGCCGTTCAGGCGGGCTTTCAGGCTCTGCAGGGGCATGAAGGGCGGCTCTCAAGTCGGACGAAGGGCGAAGTCGCCGCGCCGGGCCGGTCGATCATGTCGGCGGTCCCGGGCGCGGTCCTATACTTCGTGGTCTTCATCGGATCGTCAAAGCCTCCGAGGGCGGATACTGGCTCCATCGGCATCGATGGAGCGATTTCGCGTATCCGCCGATCAGAAGGCCTGGGCCAGAATGGCGACCAGGGCGGTCGGCAGGGCGGCCAGCAGGATGGCGTTGATGACGCCGTGGCCGACCTTGTCGAGCCAAGCCGAAGCGCTCATGGTGTTGTTCATCGTCGTTCTCCGTCAGAGGGGAAGGTTGTGCCCTTCCCGAGGTTGTTCGCCGCACTGGTTTGCCTCGGTTTGTCCGAAGCGGGAACGTTGCGGCCCCCGTTCTTGAGATAATAGGTAGGCGCTCCCTCGGGAGAAATCACGTTACATATCGTTTAACGATATTACGGTTTTGCAAGGAAGCGCGGGCGCGCCATGACTCTGAAGCTTTTCAAGGGGATGCGGATCGTCGCGGCGACCCACAACCCCGGCAAGATCCCCGAGATCGCCGCGCTTCTGGGCGGACATTACGACGTGGTTAGCGCCGGAGCGCTGGGACTGGCCGAACCGGACGAGACGGAGACCACCTTCGTCGGCAATGCGCTGTTGAAGGCGCGCGCGGCGGCCGAGGCGTCGGGCGAGGTCGCCATCGCCGACGACAGCGGCCTGTCGGTGCGGGCGCTGGACGGGGCGCCGGGCATCTTCTCGGCCCGCTGGGCCGGGCCGGGAAAGGATTTCGCCCTGGCGATGCGCAAGGTCGAGGAACGGCTGGAGGAAATCCACGCCGATGATCGCGCCGCCTGGTTCACCTCGGCCCTGGCCGTGGCCTGGCCGGGCGGGCCGGCGGTGGTGGTCGAGGGCCGGATCGACGGCGACCTGGTCTTTCCCCCGCGCGGCGATCGCGGCTTCGGCTACGACCCGATCTTCCAGCCGACCGGCTCGGCCGTGACGTTCGGCGAGATGGATCCGGCCGTAAAGGCCGCCGACAACCACCGGGCCCGCGCCTTCGCCCAGCTGAAGGCCGCCCTGATTGACTGACTTGGCGGACGGGCGACCGCAGGGCGTCGCCCTCTACGTCCACTGGCCCTACTGCGCGCGCATCTGCCCCTATTGCGACTTCAACGTCGTGCGAGAACGGGGACAGACGGAGCAGCCGGCGCTTGCGGACGCCATGCTGACCGATCTGGAACGGCAGGCGGCCATGGTGGCGGGCCGTCCCCTGGCGTCGATCTTCTTCGGCGGCGGCACACCCTCGCTGATGAGGCCGGAGTGGGTGGGGCGTATCGTCGAAGCGGCGCACCGGCTGCTGCCGACGACGGCGCCGGTCGAGATCACCCTGGAGGCCAATCCGACCGACGCCGAGGCGGATCGCTTCGCCGGCTTCGCGGCGGCGGGGGTGCAGCGGCTGTCGATCGGGGTGCAGGCGTTCGATGACGCGGATCTGCGCTTCCTGGGCCGCAACCACGACGCCGCCGAGGCGATGCGGGCCGTCGATCTGGCCGGGCGGCTGTTCCCGCGCCTGTCCATCGACCTGATCTACGCCCTGCCGGGCCAGACCGTGGCCGCTTGGATCGAGGCCCTGGAGCGCGCCATGACCCTAGGCTTTGAACACGTCTCGCCCTACCAGCTGACGGTGGAGGCCGCGACCGCCTTCGGCCGCGCGGCCCGGCGTGGCGACTGGACCCCGCCGGACGGCGACACGGCGGCCGATCTCTATGAGGCGACGCAAGGCGTGCTCGAGGCCGCCGGCTTCGAGGCCTATGAGGTCTCGAACCACGCGCAGGGCGCGGCCGCCCGATCCGCCCACAATCTGCACGTCTGGCGCGGCGGCGACTACATTGGGGTCGGGCCCGGCGCGCACGGGCGCCTGACCCTGGGCGGCGCGCGCACCGCCACGGTCGCCCACCGCCGCATCGCCGACTATCTGGCGGGCGTGGCCGCCGGGACGCCGTGGGCCGAGGTCGACGCCCTGTCCCCCGCCGACGCTGCCGAGGAGCGCCTTCTGCTGGGCCTACGCACCCTTGAGGGCGTGCCGGAAGCCCTGGTCGGACAGGTCGGAGCGGTCGCCGCGGCCGAGGACCTGGTCGCCGACGGCTACCTTGCACGCACCGCCGGGCGCATCGCCGCGACCGCCAGGGGCCGACCGGTGCTGGACGCGGTGCTGAAGGCGCTGCTCACGTAAACCGCCGGTCGGTAATCTCTCGTAAGCGTCTTCCTCAGCGTCCCTTAAACTTTATGGGTGCAATGCTGGGGTGTGACGGTTTTCACTTCATCTTCGCCGGGCTCGCGGCTGGCGCTCGCGGTCGTGACCGCGCCCGAGCGGACCCATAACCCGGCCGTGGCGGCGACCGGCGCGCGTGAGGAGGCGATCCGGCATCTGCTTCAGACGGCGGCGGACGCGGGCATCGGCCTGGTGGCGACGCGGCCGGAGGGTGACGGCGAGCGGCTGCTGGGCCAGGCCTGGCCCTTCCCCTCGCCCTTCCAGGTGTCGGTGCGGACCCTGCCCCTCAGCGAAGGGCTGGACCGCGTCGAGGCGCGCGCGCGCCGCTCCCTCGAGAGATTGGGCCTGCCGCGCGGCGACGTGCTGCTGGTGTCGAACGCGGCCGAGCTGGCCGGGGCCGACGGCCGGGCGCTGTGGGACCGCCTGCAGGGTCTGAAGGCCAAGGGCCTGTATCGCCGCATCGGCGTCTGCGCGACGCTGGAGGACGGGCCGGCCCTGCTGGCGCGGCGGCTTCAACCCGACGTGGTCCAGATCGGCTGCAACCTGCTGGATCAGCGGGCGGACCGTGACGGGACGCTGGCGGCCATCGCCGGGACCGGCGCCGAAATCCATCTGTCCAGCGTCTTCGCCGGCGGCCTGCTGTTCGCGGGCGGCGACAGCCTGCCGGCCGCCTGGGCGGGTCAGGCCATGGCCCTGTCGCGCACGCGGCGGCGGCTGGCCGAACAGCGCTGCGATCCCATGCAGGGGGCGCTGGCCTACGCCTTCCAGCTGCCGGGCGTGACGCGGGTCATCACCTCCATCGCCTCGTCCGCAGAGCTGCGGGCGGTGCTGGCCGCCGCCCATGCGCCGTGTCCGAAGCTCGACTGGTCGACCATGGCGGTCGAGGCCCCGGCGGTCGCCGAGGCCTCTGCCGCCGTCAGTAGCGCAGCCTGATCCCGACGTAGGCCGAGCGACCCGGCTCGCCGTACCCCAGCACCTGCTGATACCGTTCGTCCGCCAGGTTCTCGACCCGCGCGGTCAGCGACACCCGCTCGGTCAGCGCGAAGGCGGCGCTCAGACTGGCGGTGACGAAGCCGTCACGCACCCCGCCGGCATCGTCCTGATCGCTCTCGGCGCGGACGGTCAGGGCGCCGGACAGGCGATCCCCCGCCCAGGCCAGGGTCGCCGAGCCCGCGTGTTCCGGTACGCGCAACAGGCGGCTGTCGTTCGACCGGTCCACCGCGTCGGTCCAGGCGTAGGCCAGCGACAGGTCGAAGCCGCCGCCGAGGATGGCGTCGGCCTCCAGCTCCACCCCGTCGGTCCGGGTGCGGGCGACGTTGACGTAATAGCTGTCGAAGGTGGCCGGATCGGTGACGTAGGTGATCTGATCCTCGACGTTCAGCCGGTACAGGGTCGCCCGGCCGGTGAAGCGGTCGTCGGCGGACGTCCAGCCCAGGGCCAGTTCGACGCTGTCGGCCGTCTCCGGCGTCAGGGCCGGGACCGGGACGGACGAGAAGCAGTAGTCGCAGACCGACTGGCTGATCGACGGCGCCTTGAAGCCCGTGCCGTAGGCGCCCGACAGGATGAAGCCGGCCGGCAGGGCGTAGGCGGCCGAGATCCGGCCCGTGGTCTCCGACCCGAAATCGTCGGTGTCGTCCCAGCGCAGGCCGCCGGTCAGGCTGAGCGCGCCCAGATCATAACGCGCGACGCCGAACAGAGCGGTGGTTCCCAGATCGGCCACGGCCCCGGTGGACAGGCTGCCCTTCGTCTCCTCGCGCTCGGCGCCGAAGGCGTAGGTGAGGGCGGCCGTCTCGCCGTTGGCCTGCCAGCGATAGACCTGACGGTCAGCCTCGAAATGGGTCGGGAAGTCGCTGACCGTGTCGCGGACGATGTCGCTGGCCGAGACGCTGAACTGATGGGTCAATCCGAGGGCGCCGACCGTCAGGCGGCCGAAGCCGGACCATTGCTCGGTGTCCTGGCTGTCGTCGGTGTCGGCCAGGGCGTAGGTCGGGGCCGGGTAGCCGTCGAGGTCCGCATGGCTGTCGGACCAGCGGGCGGACCCGTCGATCCTCACGGCGTCCGACAGGGCATAGCGCCCCTTCAGGCCCACGGTGGTGTTGTCGAAGCCGTCGGCCTCAGGATTGCCGTCGGCTTCATCGGCGGCGGAGACGCCGTCCGTGTCGAAGCGGCTGACGTAGGCGCCGATTGCGTACTGGTCGTTGGCGATCCCGGCCGACAGGCGTCCGCGCACGGTGTCGTAGCTGCCCGCCTCGGCCTCCGCGGCCAGGCCGTCGATCTCGCGGGTGGTGAAGGCGATCACGCCGCCGATGGCGTCGGAGCCCCAAAGCGACGACTGCGGACCCGACAGGACCTCGATGCGGTCGATGTCGCCCAGCTCGAAACCGGAAAAGTCATAGGCGCCGCTGACCTCTGCCGGGTCGTTGACGGGCACGCCGTCGACCAGAACCAGGGTCTTGCCGGGCGTCGCGCCGCGCATCCGCACCTGGGCGACGCCGCCGAAGGCGCCGCTGCGGGTCACGGACAGACCGGGGACGTCGGCCAGGATGTCGGCGGCGAAGACGGCGCCGCGCTGCTGGATCGTCGCCGCGTCGATGACGCGGGCGCCGGGGGTGTCCTGGACGATGGAGGGGATGCGGGTGGCGGTGACCACCACCTCCGCCAGGGTCGCGTCGCCGTCCTGGGCGAAGACGAGGGAGGGAAGCGCCAGGGCCGCGGCCGTGGCGAGGAGCAGGGTTCGATGGGATCGCATCTGCGATATCTCCGTCGGCCCGCGCGAGCGCGTCGCGGGCGTCAGATGAAGGCGACCGACCCGTCCGGAATGGACGGCGCAAGTGTCGGGTCGCCTCGACGGATCACCGCGCCTCTGCCTGGTCCCGGGCAGCGACGGACGACGTCGGCGGCCAGGTCTCCTGGCTTGCGGGTCCCCAACAGCCGTTCTCGCCTTCCCAGTTTCCCAGTGGCGCCGGGGAGCGATCCCCGGACGAACGACAGCCTCGCCGCCTACAGTTGCGGGCACAGCCACGGTGTCTCACCGTGTTCCCTTAACCGCCTGCGCCGGCTCATGGCAGGGGAAGAGCGAGGCCGCAAGGTGAAGCTGTCATCCGCCCCTCCCCCCGTCATCCTCGGACTTGATCCGAGGATCAGGCGCCGATCGTGCGCGACGTCGATGGCTCATCACGCGGCGTCTCAGCCTGGCCCTATTGCCCACCGGACAACTTGATCCTCGGATCAAGTCCGAGGATGACGGCTCCAGGGAGGCCTCGCCTGTGGCAAAAGGCCATCGCCCTGTGCACGAACGGACGCGGCGGCTTGAGCCGTGGCGCCCGATCCGTCACCGTTAACGAATCCATGAATGCGCCCGTGACCCATCCCCCGCAGATCGACGCCGAGGGCGTGACGCCGGTGATGGCGCAGTTTCTGACGGCCAAGGCCGCTCAGCCGGACGCCATCGTCTTCTTCCGCATGGGCGACTTCTACGAGCTGTTCTTCGAGGATGCGGAGAAGGCCTCGGGCGTCCTGGGCATCACCCTGACCAAGCGTGGCAAGCACCAGGGCAATGACATTCCCATGGCCGGCGTGCCGGTCCACGCCATGGACGGCTATCTGGCGCGCCTGATCCGCGCCGGCTTCAAGGTCGCCGTCTGCGAGCAGATGGAGGACCCGTCCGAGGCGCGCAAACGCGGATCCAAAGCCGTTGTCCGCCGCGACATCGTGCGGGTGGTGACGCCCGGCACCCTGACCGAGGACAGTCTGCTGGATGCGCGCGGCGCCAACCGTCTGGCGGCCGTGGCGGTGCGGCGCGGGCGGGCCGGGATCGCGGTGGTCGAGCTGTCGTCCGGGCGGGTCGATGTCGTGGCCTGCGATCTGGGCGATCTGGGTTCGGCGCTGGTCAGTTTCCGCCCGTCCGAGGTTCTGGTGCCCGACCGGCTGTTCTCGGACGACGACGCGCGGGCCGCGCTGGATGGATCAGGCGGGGTGGTCCAGGCCATTCCACAGGCCCTGGCCGAGCCGACGGCGGCGCGGGTGCGGGTCGAGCGGTTGTATTCGGTCAAGGCTCTGGACGGCTTCGGCGCCTTCGAGGAGGCCGAGGTTTCGGCCCTGGGCCTCATCGCCGCCTATCTGGAAACGACGCAGGCGGGCCGCATCCCGGCGCTGAGCCCGCCGCGCCGCTCGGCGGATGGGCGCTATCTGGCCATCGACCCGGCGACACGCCTGAGCCTGGAGATCGACCGGACCCAGCGCGGCGAGCGCGAGGGCTCGTTGGCCGCCTGTATCGACCGCACGGTGACGGCGCCGGGGTGCCGGGCGCTGGGCGAGCGGATCGCCCGGCCGCTGCGCGATCCCGAGGCGATCAATGCGCGGCTGGACGCGGTCGGCTGGCTGCTGGACCAGCGAGATCGGCGGCGCGACCTGCGGGACGCCTTGAAGGCCGCGCCCGATCTGGCGCGGGGCGTGGCGCGGTTGTCGCTGGGCCGGGGCGGTCCGCGCGATCTGGCCGCCGTGCGCGCCGCGATGGAGAGCGCGCAGGGGGTGGCGGGACTGTTCGTCGCGAACGACCCGCTGGTCGGGCCGCCGCGCCTGATCGGGCGGGCGCTGGACCGTCTGGCGCTGAGCCCCGATCTCGGAGCGCTGCACCAGTCGCTGGCCGAGGGGCTGGCGGCGGAGGTTCCGCATCTGGCGCGCGACGGCGGCTTCGTGGCCCCCGGCTGCCGGCCCGAGCTGGATGCGGCCCGGACCCTGCGCGACGACAGCCGCAAGGTGGTGGCCGAGCTGGAGGCGCGGGCCTGCGCCCAATCCGGCGTGGCGCTGAAGGTGCGGCACAATGCGGTGCTGGGCTATTTCCTTGAGACCAGCGCCAAGGCGGCCGAGCCCCTGATGGCGGCCGGGCCGGACAGCCCTTTCATCCACCGCCAGACCCTGGCCAATCAGGTGCGGTTCACGACGGTCGAGCTGTCGGAGCTGGACGCCAAGATCGGCCAGGCGGGCCAGCGGGCTCTCGCCATCGAGCTGGAGACCTTCGAGGGCTGGCGGGCGGCGGTGCAGGCGCAGGCCCAGCCGCTGCAGGCCATGGCCGAGGCGCTGGCCGATCTGGACACGCATGCCGCCCTGGCCGAATGGGCCGAGGAGGTCCAGGCGGTGCGCCCGCTGGTCGACGACGGACTGGAGTTCCACGTCGAGGGCGGCCGCCACCCGGTGGTCGAGGCGGCGGTGAAGCGGCAGGGGCAGCCCTATACGCCGAACGACGCGCGGCTGGACGGCGAAGGCTCCGACGGCGCGCGGCTGGCGCTGGTCACCGGGCCGAACATGGCCGGCAAGTCGACCTATCTGCGCCAGAACGCCCTGCTGGTCGTGCTGGCCCAGGCCGGGGCCTTCGTTCCGGCGCGCGCCATGCGGCTGGGCGTGGTCGACCGCCTGTTCAGCCGGGTCGGGGCCGGCGACGACCTGGCGCGCGGGCGCTCCACCTTTATGACGGAGATGGTCGAGACCGCCGCCATCCTGACCCAGGCGACCGAGCGGTCGTTCGTGGTGCTGGACGAGATCGGGCGCGGCACCGCCACCTATGACGGCCTGGCCATCGCCTGGGCCGTCGCCGAGGCCCTGCACGAGACCAATCGCGCCCGGACGATGTTCGCCACCCACTATCACGAGCTGGCGCGGCTGGAGGAACGGCTGGACCACGTCTGCAACCTGTCGATGGCGGCCAAGGAATGGAACGGCGACCTCGTCTTCCTGCACGAGGCCCGGCCGGGTGCGGCGGATCGGTCGTATGGGGTGCAGGTCGCCAAGCTGGCGGGCGTGCCGCCGGCCGTGGTGGCGCGCGCGCGGTCCGTGCTGGAGCGGCTGGAGAGCGAGAAGACGGCGCAGGCGCGGCTGGACGACTTGCCGCTGTTCGCGGTGATGGAGGCCCCGGCGATGGTGGTCGGGCCATCGGCGGTGGATGTGGCGCTGGCCGGGATCGAGCCGGACGACCTGACGCCGAGAGAGGCGCTGGAGGCGCTCTACCGGCTGAAGGGGATCAAGTAGCGGGTATCCCTCTCCCAAAGGGAGAGGGCTTGAGGCCCGCAGAGCGAAGCGATGCGTCTTGGCCGAAAGGGTGAGGGGACCGCCCTTTCCTGGTGGCCGCCCACCCCTCACCCTTTCGGCTTGGCCAATCGCCTTCGGCTCTTGGAGCCTCAAGCCCTCTCCCTCTGGGAGAGGGTTGCGAAGCGGCCTATACCCCTTCCCGTGACCGCCCCGCCGATCCACGACCCGGACGCCATCGACGCCGAGCTGGTCGAGGCCGCCGCTGCGAAGAACCCGCGCGCCGCCGTCGCCGCCCTGCTGGGCCAGCGCTACGCCGCCGCGCGCGAGCGCCCCGAGCGCAAGCTGAACGGCGGGATGGACGGCGTCGAGGTGGCGCGGCTCTATTCCGGGGCGGCGGACGGGCTGATGAACGACCTGTGGCGGGTCGCGACCGAAATCCTATATCCCGCGCACAATCCGACCAAGGCCGAGCGGCTTTCGCTGGTGGCGGTGGGCGGCTACGGCCGCGGCGTGCTGGCGCCGTTTTCGGACCTAGATCTGCTGGTGCTGCGGCCGTGGAAGCCGACGCCGCGCGGCGAGCAGGTGACCGAGTTCATCCTCTATGTCCTGTGGGACCTGGGCCTGAAGGTCGGGGCGGCGACGCGCTCGGTCGAGGAATGCCTCAGCCTGTCGAGGACCGACATGACGGTGCGGACGGCGCTGCTGGAGGCGCGGCCGCTGGCGGGCGATGCGGCCCTGACCGAGGAGATGATCCAGGCCTTTCGCCAGATGGTGGCCAAGGCCGATCCGCGCCCCTTCATCGCCGCCAAGCTGGAGGAACGGGATACCCGCCACGCCAAGGCGGGGGTGGTGCGCTATCGCGTCGAGCCCAACGTCAAGGACGGCAAGGGCGGCCTGCGCGACCTGAACGCCCTGTTCTGGATCGCGCGGTCGCTGGCCCCGGACAGCCCCCTGGGCGCGCGGGTGCTGGAGGAGCTGCTGACGCCCAAGGAGCGGCGGACGTTCGAGGAGGCCTTCGACTTCCTGTGGAAGGTGCGGGCGCACCTGCACCTGATGGCGGGGCGCGCCGAGGAGAAGCTGACCTTTGACTTCCAGGCCGAGATGGCGCGGCGGATGGGCTGGCGCGGGCGCGGCGACGAGCCGGCGGTGGAGCGGTTCATGCGCCGGTACTTCATCGTGGCGCGCGACGTCGGGGCCCTGACCCGGTCGGCCAGCGCCCAGCTGGAGGCGCGCCAGCAGAAGCGGGCCATGAGCCTGTCGCGCCTGATCCCCAACCGTCGCAAGGCGCTGGAGGTCGAGGGCTTCTACGTCGACGCCGGGCGGCTGTCGGTCGCGGGCCTGGGGGTGTTCGATGCCGATCCGGTCAAGCTGCTGAGCCTGTTCGTCTGCGCCGACCGGCACGACCTGGACCTGCACCCGGACGCCTTCTCGATGGTGACGCGGTCGCTGGCGCTGGTGACGCCGAAGCTGCGGCGCGATCGGGCGGCGGCGCAGGCGTTCCTGGACGTCCTGGCGCGCGGACAGCGGCCGTACCGCGTCCTGACCATCATGAACGAGACAGGTCTGCTGGGCCGGTTCCTGCCCGAGTGGGGGCGGATCGTCGGCCAGACCCAGTTCAACATGTACCACGCCTATACTGTCGACGAGCACACGCTGCAGGCCATCGGCGTCATCAACGACATCGCGCGCGGCAAGCTGAAGGGCGAGCACCCGCTGTCGACCGACATCGTGCACCGGATCGTCGATTTCGAGGCCCTGATGCTGGCCATGTTCCTGCACGACGTCGGCAAGGGCGGCGAGCGGGGACAGCTGGAGGACGGCGCCATCGCGGCGCGGCGGGCATGCGACCGGCTGGGCGTCGATCCGCGCAGGACCGAGCTGGTGGTCTGGCTGGTGCGCAACCATCTGGCGCTGTCGGACTATGCCCAGAAGCGGGACGTGTCGGACCCGACCACGGTGCGCGCCTTCGCGGAGCTGGTCGGCGACCCGGAGCGGTTGCGGCTGCTGCTGGTGCTGACGGTGGCGGACATTCGGGCGGTGGGGCCGGGGGTGTGGAACAGCTGGAAGGGCCAGCTGATCCGCAATCTGTATGAGCGGGTCGAGGCGCATTTCCGGGGCGAGGACGTCGCCATCGCCGACCCGCTGGCCGACCATCCCGATCTGGTGGCGCGGGCGCGGGCGGGGGCGGCGGCTGTGGAGGTGCTGAACCCGCAAGGCAGTGGCGGCGACATCACATCGGGCGCGGCCCATATCGCCGTCGCGGCGCCGGACCGGCCGCGCCTGTTCGCCGATCTGGCCGCGACCCTGGCCGAGGCGGGCGCCGACGTCGTGGGCGCGCGCGCGGTGACGGCGGCCGAGGGCGTGGCGCTGGACATCTTCGAGGTGCAGGACGGGGCTGGGGCGGCTTATGGCGAGGCCGAGCCGCGCCGGCTGTGGACCCTGATGGAGCGGCTGGAGCAGGCGGCGCGTGGCGAGCGCCTGCCCCCCCCGCCCGCCGTCCCCAAGGCCAATTCCCGCCGCGCCGCCTTCGAGGTGGCTCCGGCGGTGATGATCGATTTCGAGACCGGCGGCGAGGCGGCGGTGATCGAGGTCTCGGGCGGCGACCGGCCCGGCCTGCTGGCCGACGTCGCGCGGGTGCTGGCCGACCACGGCCTGTCGATACGCTCCGCCCACGTCGCCGGGTTCGGCGAGCGGGCGGTGGACAGCTTTTATGTGACCGACAGCCGAGGGCGGAAGCCGAAGCCGGGGCCGCGGCTGGATCGGTTGCGGCATCAACTGGAGACGGTTCTGGACCAGGGGCAACCGCCCTCGCCGAGGGGCTTCAAGGCGGTGCGCGCAAGCTTGCGCGACGTGTCGGAGCTGGGGCGGACGAAGGGGGGAAGAAGCTGACCTTTCTCCCTCCCCTTTATGGGGAGGGACCGCGAGCCAAAGGCGAGCGCGGGTGGAGACGTTTAGAAACGCGGCCGGGATGCCCTTTCGAACCCCACCCTGCGGCTTCGCCGCTGTCCCTCCCCATAAAGGGGAGGGAGAAATCCATTCGCGTCCGCCTGCATTTCCCTCTATCGCGGCCTCATGAGCCTGGCCCGTAACACCCTGGTGCAAGCGACCCTGACGCTGGGCAGTCGGGTGCTCGGTTTCGCGCGGGACATGGCGCTGGCGGCGAACTTCGGTCAGGGGCCGATGATGGACGCCTGGGCCACGGCCCTGATGCTGCCCAACCTGTTCCGGCGCCTGTTCGCCGAGGGCGCCTTCGCCCAGGCCTTCGTGCCCGTCTATGGCGGCGTGCGGGCTCGTGAGGGTGAGGAAGCGGCCACCGCCACGGCGTCCGAGGCGCTGAGTTTCATGTTCGCCGTGGTGGCCGGTTTCTGCATCCTGATGCAGGTGCTGACGCCCGTCATCATGCCGTGGCTGCTGTCGGCGTGGCGCGACGACATCGGCGTCATGAGCGTGGCGATCACCGCGACCCAGCTGGCCATGCCCTATTTGGCCTGCATGACCATCGCGTCGCTGCTGTCCGGCGTGCTGAACACCGCCGGACGGTTCGCCCTGTCGGCGGGCGTGCCGGTGGCGCTGAACCTGTGCACGCTCGTCCCGCTGCTGGCGCCCACCCTGATCCCGATGAGCCAGCCGGACATCCTGCTGGCCGTCAGCGCGGCGGTGACCGTCTCGGGCGTCGTGCAGGCGGGGCTGCTGTGGTGGGGCGTGCGGCGTCTGGGCGTGCGCCTGCGCCTGTCGATCCCGCGCCTGACGCCCAATGTGAAGAAGGCCCTGGCCCTGGCGGTGCCTGGTGCGCTGGCGGGCGGTGCGATGCAGGTGAACTCCCTGGTCAGCCAGGTGCTGACGGGCTCGGACGAGGGCGCCCGCTCGGTGCTGTATAACGCCGATCGCCTGTATCAACTGCCGCTGGGTCTGGTCGGCGTGGCCATCGGCCTGGCCCTGGTGCCGCGGCTGACCAAGGCCTTCGTATCCGGCGATCACGAGGGGGGTCGGCGGACGCTGGACGACGGCATCGCCCTGGCCATGGCCTTCACCCTGCCGGCGGCGCTGGCCCTGTTCGTCATCCCCTTCTTCATCATCGACGCGACGGTGACGCGCGGGGCTTTCACCAGCCAGGACGCGGCCCGCACGGCCGACGCCCTGCGCCAGTTCGCCTGGGGCGTGCCGGCCTTCGTGCTGGCCAAGGTGCTGACCCCGCCCTTCTTCGCGCGGGAGGACACGCGCCGGCCGATGATGTTCGCCATCACCTCGGTGGTCATCACCGTGGTGGTCGGAACCGGCCTGTTCTTCGGCTTCCGCCGCGCCGGGATCGATCCGGTGCTGGGCCTGGCCATCGCCACCAGCCTGGCGGCCTGGGTCAATGTCGCCCTGCTGGCCGGGACGCTGGTGCGCGAGAACGCCTGGCGACCGTCGGCCGGCTTCCTGTCGCGCATGTCGAGAGTGCTGGGCGCCAGCGCCGTCATGGCCGCCGTCCTGCTGGTCGCGGGGATGAACTACGAGACGCTGAGCCGCCTGCTGCTGGCCAAGGAGATCGCGGTTCTGGTGGTCGTGGGCGCCGGCGCCCTTGTCTATGGCCTCTGCCTCGTGCTTTTCCGCGCGGTCACCCACGCCGACCTGCGCGCGGCCCTGAGACGCGAGCCGGGCGCCGGCGCGCCTGCGAGCCTGGACTAGACTGAAGCATGACAGACGCCCCTCCCCCCGCCTACGCCGGGCCCCGCCGCATCCTGTCGGGCATCCAAGCCTCGGGCGCCCTGCATCTGGGCAACTATCTGGGCGCGCTCAAGCGGTTCACGGCCCTGCAGGACCAGGCGCCGACCTTCGTCTTCGTGGCCGACATGCACGCCATCACCGTCTGGCAGGACCCCGCCGTCCTGACCGCCCAGACGCGCGAGATCGCCGCCGCCTATCTGGCCTCGGGCCTCGACCCGGCCAAGACCGTCATCTTCCCGCAGTCGGCCGTGCGCGCCCACGCCGATCTGGCCTGGATCTTCAACTGCGTCGCCCGCCTCGGCTGGCTGGACCGGATGACCCAGTTCAAGGAGAAATCGGGCAAGCACAAGGAGCGCGCCAGCGTCGGCCTCTACACCTATCCGGTGCTGCAGGCGGCCGACATCCTGCTCTACAAGGCGACCGAGGTGCCGGTCGGCGAGGACCAGAAGCAGCATCTGGAGCTGACCCGCGACATCGCCGCCAAGTTCAACACCGATTTCGGCGTTCCGGGCTTCTTCCCCCAGCCCGAGCCGGTGATCCAGGGTCCGGGCACGCGGGTCATGAGCCTGAGGGACGGCTCGGCCAAGATGAGCAAGTCCGACCCGTCGGACGCCTCACGCATCAACCTGACCGACGACGCGGACGCCATCGCCGCCAAGATCCGCAAGTCCAAGACCGACATGGGCGTCATGCCCGCGCCGGGTGAAGCGCTCGACGAGCGGCCCGAGGTGCGCAACCTGATCGCCGTCTACGCCGCCCTGTCGGACCAGACGCGCGAGCAGGTCACCGAACAGTTCGCCGGCCAGGGCTTCGGCGCCTTCAAGCCCGCGCTGGCCGACCTGGCCGTCCAGGCCCTGGCCCCCGTGACCGCCGAAATGCGCCGCCTGATGGATGACACGACCGAGATCGACCGCGTGCTGAAGGACGGCGCCGAGCGCGCCTCGGCCGTCGCCGATCCGGTGGTGGACGAGGTGAAGCGGATCGTGGGGTTCTGGCGGGGGTAAAATGGCTTCTTCGGAGCCGTTGACCTTTACTCGTCGCGCCAACCAGACCCCTCAGCGCGATAGGCAGGCACGAAGAATTCCGATCCTTTCCCAGTCACCCATTGTACGTTGTCCGGCTGGCCTTCGATGATCGCATCGAATGCGCCGTCGTCCGACACAATCCGAATGTGCTCATAAGCCAAACCTTGAAACAGCCGAGGCCGGTTTTCCGACAACCAACTGGATCGCTCTATTTTCATGAGCGGCCAGAGGTGATGCGGCCATCTGGGGTCAGTAAGTCTTGGATAATCCCGTGGGTAGTAGACGCGAGGCGAACCTGCCTCATTGAACAAGCCTACCACGGGAGCACGCAGCTCCACGATCAGGTCGCGGTCCCCTTCATAAAATGAGTAGACTGCGCGCACGGCCACCCATCCCGGCGCGGCGTCCAGCTCAATTCCACAGGGCAACTGAGGAATATCCGGGAGCGGGCGCCAGGCAATGGCAACGTCATCTCTGTTCGCCAAACTCCACCTCCATTCGCATAGCTCTGCCAAAGCTACGGCCTGAGTTTCTCTCTTGCTGCATTAGGGCGTCGCGCTCATCGCGGCCGTCGGCCGTCCAATCCAAGCATATTTCGTAGCGAGGCCTTCCAAGCTAGACCGCCGCGCATGACCCACCCTCTGGACCGCGCCGTGTGGAACGCCCTGAGCGGGCGGTTGAACCGGTTCACGACGGCGGATTCCGGCGCGCGGGGGCGGCGGATCGATCCGGAGGTGGGAGTGTTCTTGGCCGCTGCCGATGGGTCAGAGGAAAGCCTGGCGGCGATGGACGCCCTGGCGTTGGCGCATCCGGGTGCGGGGCTGGTGGAGAGGTCGGACGGGTCGATGGCGGATGTGCTGCCGCGCGCCGTGCCGGTCGCCCGGCAGGTGGATCTGGTGCAGATGGCCTGTTCGGCGCTGACGCCCGGCAGGCGCGAGGTCGCCTATCAGGTGCTGACCGAGGCGGACGGGCCGGCCATGCTGGCGCTGGCGACCCTGACCAAACCGGGGCCGTTCCGGCTGCGCACGCGCGAGCTGGGGCCCTTCATCGGGATCAAGCGGGACGGCGCGCTGGTCGCCATGGGCGGGCGGCGGTTGCGGGTCAATGGCTTCACCGAGCTGAGCGGCCTGTGCACTCACCCGGACCATCGCGGCAAGGGCTACGCCGCTGCGCTCGCCCGCGTCATCGTGGACGAAATCCTGGCCACGGGCGATGGCGCGTTTCTGCACGCCTTCGCCGATCACGCCGACAGCATCGCCTTCTATCGCCGCATGGGCTTCGAGGTGCGGGCGCCGATGACCTATACGATCCTGGCCGAAGGAGCCGCGTGATGAGCGAGTACACCGCTGGGATCGACTGGCGCCGGGGCGACCAGCCGTTCGGCGACAACCGCTACTCCCGCGCCCATGACTGGCGCTTCGACGGCGGGGCGGTGGTGCGGGGCTCCTCGGCGCCGTCCAGCGTGCCCGTGCCCATGAGCGACCCGGCGGCGGTGGACCCGGAGGAGGCCCTGGTGGCCGCCGCCAGCAGCTGTCACATGCTGTTCTTCCTGGCCTTCGCGGCCAAGGCGGGGTTCGTGGTCGACCGCTATCGCGACGCGGCGCTCGGGATCATGGGGCCGGACGATCGCGGCAGGACGGCGATCACGCGCATCACCCTGCGGCCCCGGATCGACTGGTCGGGCGATGCGCCGTCGGCCGAGGCGCTGGCGGACCTGCACCACCGGTCGCACGCGCACTGCTACATCGCCAACTCGCTGAGGGGCGAGATCGTCGTCGAGGGCTGAGGCCCGTCCGGATCAGAGACGCGGCGCGACGGCCGTGTCCTCCAGAAGCCGGCCGAAGCGGTTCAGCGCCTCGCGCGTCAGGGCGTCGTCGAACCGCATGGGCGGCACGCTCATGGGTTCGTCGAAGGAGTGGGTGCCCGGCGCGGTCCAGGTCTCGACCTCGGCGCCGCAGTTGCGGACCATGGCGTTGACCCGCTCGGCGTTGCGCACCGTGGTCAGGTGGTCGCGCTCGGCCGTGACGGCCAGAACCTTGGGACAGTGCCGCCAGGGTCGCATGCGGTTGAAGGCGAAGGCGCCGACATAGGCGTAGGACAGATAGGCCGCGCGGACGCCCTTCAGGTCGCAGGCGGCGGCGTCCGACAGGCCAAAGGCCCCCGGCCGGGCCGGATCGCCGCTCATGGCCTCCATGATCGACCAGCCGCCGTGCGACCAGCCGGCCAGGGCCAGGCGCGATCCGTCCACGTCCGGCCGGGCGGGGACGCCCGCGATGGTCGCCAGCACGTCTCCTGCTCGTTCATGGCCGCGCAGGGCAAGGCCGCTGCAGACGGCGCCCAAGGCGAAGGCGCGGCTGAACCGACGCGGGGCGTAGGAATCGATGATGAAGGCGCGCCAGCCGACGGCCTTGGCCGCCTCCGCATAACGCGGCAGATGGGCGCGCAGGCCGCCGCAGCCGTGGAACAGAAGGGCGGCCGGGCGCGGCCGGTCGTCGCTTGGCCCGACCTCGATGACATGCGGGGCCAGCCGGGCCCAGCGCTGCGACAGCGTATCCATCCGGCCAGCTTAGCGGTCGCCGAGGCGCGAGCAGCAAAAAACTTCGGGACCGGGCTTGCGCCTTATGTATTCCGATATATCTGATCGGCGATGTTTAGATATATCGAAAGAGAAGAGATGAGACATTGTGAAAACGGCGGCCACGGCCGCGAGCACCCCCGCCGGGGCCTCCCCGGCTTCATGCGCGGGATGCGAGGCGGACCGCGCGGTGGGTTCGGAGGCTTCGGCGGAGAGGCGCGGGGCGAGCATCGCCGGCGCGGCGGCGGCGGCCGGATGTTCGGTCACGGCGCCCTGAAATGGCTGCTTCTGTCGCTGATCGGCGACAAGCCCAGCCACGGCTATGAGCTGATCAAAGCGGTCGAGACGAAACTGGGCGGCGCCTACAGCCCCAGCCCCGGCGTCATCTATCCGACCCTGACGCTGCTGGAGGAGATGGGCGCCCTGTCATCCGAGGCCGAGGGCGGCAAGAAGCTGTATTCCATCACCGACGAGGGGCGTCGTCTGCTGGTGGAGAACGCCGAGGCCTTGGCGGGCATCGAGGCGGTCACCGCCCGCTTCAGCGGTCGCGGCATGCGGCCCGAGGCGGTCGAACAGGCGATCCATCGGTTGCGGGGCGCGCTGCGCGGGAGGATGACCGCGGAAACGCCGCTGAGCGAGGCGCAGGTGGAAGCCATCGTGGCGGCCATCCATGCGGCGGCGGAGGCGGTCGAGAAGTCATAGCGTATCTCCCTCCCCTTTATGGGGAGGGACGGCGACGCGAAGCGGAGCCCGGGTGGGGAGGTCCAGAGCACCGCTATGGATGCCCATTCGGACCCCACCCCGCCGCCTTCGGCGTCTTCCCTCCCCATGAAGGGGAGGGAGAAGCGTCGCGCTTCGTTAGTGCCTGAACACCCGCACGCCGGTGAAGGCCATTGCGATGCCCTTTTCGTCGGCCGCCGCGATGACTTCGGCGTCGCGCATCGAGCCGCCCGGCTGGATGACCGAGGTGGCGCCCGCCGCGACCGCTTCCAGCAGGCCGTCGGCGAAGGGGAAGAAGGCTTCGGACGCGCAGGCCGAGCCCTCGGCCAGGGACCGGGCCAGACCCTTGGCCTCTCCGGCTTCCTTGGCGCGGATGGCGGCGATGCGGGCGCTATCGCGGCGGTTCATCTGGCCGGCGCCGATGCCGGCGGTCTGGCCGTCCTTGGCGTAGACGATGGCGTTGGACTTAACGTGCTTGGCCACGGTGAAGGCGAACAGCATGTCCGCGATCTCGGTCGGGGTCGGCTGGCGACGCGTGACGATCTTCAGGTCCGACGGCTTGATCAGGCTGCGGTCGCGCGACTGGATCAGGAAGCCGCCGGCCACGCTGCGGAACACCTCGCCTGCGCCGTGCGGATCGGGCAGGCCGTCGGTGATCAGCAGGCGCAGGTTCTTCTTGGCCGCGAAGACCTCTTTGGCCTCGTCGTCGGCGCCGGGCGCGATGACGACTTCGGTGAAGATGCCGGTGATGGCGCGCGCGTCGTCGCCGTTCAGCGGGCGGTTGACGGCGATGACGCCGCCGAAGGCCGAGACGGCGTCGCATTGCAGGGCGCGCGCGTAGGCTTCCGACAGATCCTTGCCGACCGCGACGCCGCAGGGGTTGGCGTGTTTGACGATGACGACGGCGGGCTGTTCGAACTCGGCGACCAGCTCATAGGCGGCGTCGGCGTCGGCGATGTTGTTGTAGCCCAGCTCCTTGCCCTGAATCTGCTGGGCGTAGGCGACGCCCGGACGGCGCTCGCCGGTGCGGTAGAAGGCGCCCGTCTGGTGCGGGTTTTCGCCATAGCGCAGGGTCTGGGCCAGCGATCCGGCGATGGATTTGCGGGCCGGGGCGGCGTCCTCGATCTGGCCCGCGAACCAGCCCGAGACGGCGGCGTCATAGGCGGCGGTGCGAGCGAAGGCGCGGGCGGCGAGACGCTTGCGCAGGGCCAGGTCGGTCGAACCCTCGGCCTTCAGCGCCTCCAGGATCAGGCCGATGCTAATCCCGTCGACGGCGACCGCGACATGTCCGTGGTTCTTGCTGCCCGAGCGGATCATGGCCGGGCCACCGATGTCGATGTTCTCGATGGCGGCCTCGAAGCCGCCGCCTGCATCAACCGTGGATTCAAACGGATAGAGGTCGATCCAGACGATATCGATGGCGCCGATGCCGTGGGTGGTCATGGCCTCGGCGTGGGTCGGGGCGTTGCGCACGCCCAGCAGGCCGCCGTGGACGACGGGGTGCAAGGTCTTGACCCGGCCGTCCATCATCTCGGGGAAGCCGGTCAGATCGGCCACGTCCTTGACCGGCAGGCCCAGTTTCTCGATCGCGGCCTTGGTGCCGCCGGTGGAGACCAGCTCGACGCCCAGATCGGCCAGGGTGCGCGCCGCATCCTCCAGCCCCGCCTTGTCGCTGAGAGAGATCAGGGCGCGGACGGGTTTCACCCGGTCGGGGGCGGGCGGAAAGTCGGGGGCGGCGGGCATGGGGAGCGTCCGGATCAGGCGGGGGGCGGGGATGGCGGCGCCCTTAACACTCTCGCCCGCCCGCGTCACCGCCTAGACGGGCGCCGCCTGCTCTTCCAGCGCCTCGCGCGCGGCCACCGACTTGCGCCAGGCGGCCCAGAGGAAGACCCCGGCGCCCAGCCAGATGAAGCCGAAGGAGACGATCCGCATCGTCGTCAGCGGCTCGCCGGTCGCGACGCCGACGGCGAACTGCAGCGTCGGGGCCAGGAACTGGATGAAGCCTATGGTCGACAGGGGCAGCCGCCGCGCCGACCAGGCGAACAAGGCCAAGGGCAGCACCGTCGCCGGACCGTTGGACAGAGCCCACAGCCAGCCGCTCATGCCTGTCAGACCGTGATCGCCGCCCGAGCCATGCAGCCAGATGACGTAGCCCAGGCCGATGGGCGCCAGCAGCAGGCATTCCATCAGCAACCCCGGCAAGGCCTCGGCCGCCACCCGCTTGCGGATCACGCCATAGGCGCCGAAGCTGACGGCCAGCAGCAGCGAGATCCACGGCGGCCGACCCAGCGCCAGCGCCTGGATCAGCACGCCCACGGCGGCCAAGCCGATGGCGACCCAGCCCCAGCGGTCGATCTTCTCGCGGAAGAGCCACAGCCCCAGCACCATGTTGAGCAGGGGGTTGATGTAGTAGCCGAGGCTGGCCTCCAGCGTGGCGTGATGGGTCACGGCCAGGACGTAGAGGCTCCAGTTGGTGGCGATCAGCATGGCCGACAGCGCCAGCCAGGCCAGGGCCTTGGGCTGGGTCAGCAGGACGCGGACCTGCGCCCACTGGCCGGCCAGCAGCACCAGGGCCAGCGCCACCGGCGCCGACCACAGCGCCCGGTGGGCCAGGATCTCATAGGCGGAGAAGCCCGCCGCCGCCTCGCCCATGAAGAGCAGCGGCATCAGGCCCCAGAGCACATAGCAGCCGACCGCCGAGAGGAGGGCGGCGCGGGCGTTGTCTGGCGGCGTGGTCATGGGGACGGCCTCTTCCTTCTCCCCTTGGGGGAGAAGGTGGCATGCGGAGCATGACGGATGAGGGGACGGTCGATCTTATCGAAGCCGTCGGATGAGTTCGCTGAAAGCGCCCCCTCATCCGACGGACTTCGTCCGCCACCTTCTCCCCCGGAGGGGAGAAGGAAGCTTTTAGACCGCGATGGAGCGATAGCCGCTGGCGGTCTTGATCATGCCGGTCTCGTCCAGCAGCTGGGCGATCTGGACCGCGTTCAGGGCCGCGCCCTTGCGCAGGTTGTCGGACACCACCCAGAAGGCCAGGCCGTTTTCGACCGTATGGTCCTTGCGGATGCGCGAGACATAGACGGCGTGCTCGCCGGCCGCGTCGACCGGCGTGACGTAGCCGTCGTGCTCCTGCTTATCGATCACCTGCACGCCCGGCGCCTCGCGCAGGATCGAGCGGGCTTCGTCCGGGCTGATGGGACGATCGAACTCGACCGTCACGGCTTCGGAGTGGCCGACGAAGACCGGCACGCGAACGCAGGTGACCGTCAGCTTGATGTTCGGATCCAGCATCTTGTGCGTCTCCTTCCACATCTTGGTCTCTTCGTCGGTGTAGCCGTCCTCGTTGAACGCGCCGATGAATGGGATGACGTTGAAGGCGATCTGCTTGGGGAATTTCTTCGGCGTAGCGTCGCCCAGGCCGTAGATGGCCTTGGTCTGGTTCCACAGCTCGTCCATGCCTTCCTTGCCGGCGCCGGACACCGACTGATAGGTCGAGACCACCACCCGCTTGATCTTGGCCGCGTCATGCAGAGGCCGCAGCGCGGTCACCAGCTGGATCGTCGAGCAGTTGGGGTTGGCGATGATGTTCTTCTTGGTCGCCAGCTTGATCGCGTCGGGGTTCACCTCCGGCACGATCAGCGGCACGTCGTCATCCATGCGGAAGGCCGAGGAGTTGTCGATGACGATGGGACCGGCCTTGCCGATCTTCTCGGACCATTCCTTGGACACTGAACCGCCGGCGCTCATCAGCACGATGTCGACGGTCGAGAAGTCGAACGTCTCCATGTCCTCGCACTTGATGGTCTTGTCGCCCCAGGCGACCTCGACGCCACGGGATTTTCGCGAGGCCAGCGCGTGAATCTTGTCCACGGGGAAGTTCAGTTCCTCGAGGATGTTCATCATCTCCCGGCCGACATTGCCGGTGGCGCCTACGACAGCGACGCGATAGCCCATTGCGATATTCCTTAGTTTCCCCGCCGCCCTGGCGGGGCGACGAGCATTTAGAGCCTCACTACGGCTAAGCAATGGCCATTCCGGCCGGCGGCTGCGGTTTCGCCTAACATCGCCTGATAGGGGCGCTTCGCTTCTCATCCGGCGCCCGGGCGGCTAGATGGCTGGGATGCCGACACGCCTGCGCCGCGCCTACGACCAACGCCTGCGCGAGGGGACCATCCAGGCGGACCCCGGTCAGCTGGCCGCCGTCGAGGCCCTGTCGCGGCTGGAGAAGGACCTGGGCAAGAAAGGCCTGTTCGGCGGCGTGTCGGAGGTCCAGGGCGTCTACCTCTGGGGTCCGCCGGGACGGGGCAAGTCCATGGTCATGGACCTGTTCTTCGCCTGCTCGCCCGAGCCGAGGAAGATGCGCGCCCATTTCCACGCCTTCATGGCGCGGGTGCACGGCCTGATCCGGCAATGGCGCGAGGGCGACGCTAAGGCGCGCAAGGCCGTGTTCGGGACCCATAAGGGCGACGATCCCATCGCCCCGGTCGCGGCCCTGATCGCGCGCGAGGCGCGGCTGCTGTGCTTCGACGAGCTGCAGGTCACCGACATCGGCGACGCCCTGATCCTGGGCCGGCTGTTCGAGGCGCTGTTCGAGCACAAGGTGGTGCTGGCCGTCACGTCGAACCGCGAGCCGGGCGAGCTCTACAAGAACGGGGTCAATCGCGAGCTGTTCGTCCCCTTCATCGACATCATCCGTCGCCGCTGCGAGGTGATCCAGACGGCCGGCGCCCACGACTGGCGGCTGGACCGGATCAGGGCCGCCAAGGTCTGGTTCTCACCGGACGACGCGGGCTGCCGGGCCGCCTTTGACCGGCTATGGCGCGACCTGAAGGGCGACGTCCACGAGACGCCGGCCACGCTGAGCGTGCTGGGGCGCGAGGTCGAGCTGGAGCGCACGGTCGGCGGCATGGCGCGCGCCAGCTTCGCCCAGCTATGCGGTGCGCCGCTGGGGCCGCAGGATTATCTGGCGGTGGCCGAACGCTTCCACACCCTGTTTCTTGAGGGCGTCCCGGCGCTGGAGTCGGACCGTCATATCGAGGCGCGCCGCTTCGTGACCCTGATCGACGCCCTGTACGAGGCCAAGACACGGCTGGTCGCGCTGGCCGAAACCCCGCCGGAGGCGCTGTACACCGCCGGCATCGGAGCCTTCGAGTTCGAGCGTACGGTGTCGCGGCTGAACGAGATGTCCAGCGAGGACTGGCTGGCCAAGCCGCACGGCGAAGTCTAGCGTTCTCCAAAAGGGGAACACCATGCGCCGCCTGCTGACCGCCGCCGCCTTCACCGCCGCCCTCGCGATCTCGAGCCCCGGTCTGGCCCAGACGCCTGCGCCCGCCGCGCCTGTGGCCCAAGGCGCGCATCCCGGCCTGCCCATCGCCGACATGGTCACCTGGTTGAACGCAAAGGGCGCACAGGTCTCGCCGCTGCAGCGGTCTGGCGACCAGGCCTATGTGACGGTCCAGGACGCCGGGCTGACCTGGGTGCTGTTCTTCTACAGCTGCCGCGCCGACGTCTGCGGCGACATCCAGTTCAGCGCCTTCTTCAGCAATCCCGAGATCACGATCGAGAAGATCAACGACTGGAACCGCGATCAGCGCTTCCTGAAGGCCTTCTTCGGCACGGAGACGACGGGCGAAAAGGTCGCCACGGTCCAGTCCGACGCGGTCCTGTTCCCGCAACTGGGCGTCGATCAGCTGGGTGATTACGCCCAGCTGTGGACCAGCCTTCTGGCCCAGTTCGGCACGCACATCGGCTATTTCACCGCCGAGGGCGAGGCCGCGCCGAGCGCCCAGCCGCCCGCCGCCCAATAGGCCGCTGAGCCCTGCCGCCGCTTGAGCCGATTCATCCGGGCTGGCACGGTCGCGCGATGGTTGAACCTTCGCCCTTTCCGCCCGCCGCACCACCCGCGCGGCACGTGTCGCCGGGCCTGTATCTGGTGGCGACGCCCATCGGGAACCTGCGGGACATCACGCTGAGGGCGCTGGACGTGCTGGCGGCGGCGGATCTGGTGCTGGCCGAGGATACGCGGGTCACCGGCAAGCTGTTGAGCGCCTATGGCCTGAAACGGCCGCTGGAGCGGTGCGACGACCATGCCTCGGAGCGGGCGTCCGGGATCGCGCTGGAACGGCTGGCCGAGGGGCAGGTGGTGGCGCTGGTGTCCGACGCCGGCACGCCGATGATCAGCGATCCGGGCTATGTGGTAGCGCGCGCGGCGCTGGCGGCCGGCCATCCGGTGCATCCGATCCCCGGGGCGTCCAGCCTGCTGGCGGCGGTGGTGCTGGCGGGCCTGCCGGCCGACCGGATCACTTTCGCCGGGTTCGCGCCGGCCAAATCGGGGGCGCGCAAGACCTGGCTGGAGGATCTGAGACCCGGCCGCCAGACCCTGGTGCTGTTCGAAAGCGGGCCGCGGCTGGCCGACAGCCTGGCCGACATGGCCGCCGTGCTGGGTCCGCGACCGGCCGCCGTCTGCCGCGAGCTGACCAAGCTTTACGAGGAGGCGATCCGGGGGACGCTGGCCGAACTGGCCGTCGATCCGCGCTGCCAGTCGCCGAAGGGCGAGATCGTCGTCGTCATCGCTCCGCCCGAAGGCGAACTCGCCTCTGCCGAGGACGCCGACACGGCCCTGACCGAAGCCCTGACGCGCCTGCCGCCGGGCGAGGCGGCGTCCGAGGTGGCCCAGGCGCTGGGGCTGAAGCGCAAGGACCTCTATCGACGCGCGCTGGATCTCAAGAATTCGGCCTTGAAGGGCGCATGACGAAGCTTGGCCGCGAGGACCGCCGTACGATCGGTGGTCGATCGTGGCGCCGGGGCCACGGCGCGGAATGGCTCGCGGCCCTGTTTCTGATGGCGAAAGGCTATCAGATCCTGGCCTTCCGTTTGCCCAGCCGGGCCGGCGAAATCGACATTCTGGCGCGGCGTGGACGCTGGCTGGTGGTCGTGGAAGTCAAGCACCGCGCGGATTTGGCGGCCGCGGGGCAGGCGCTGGCTCCGGCGCAGCTTCAACGCCTGATCGCCGCCGGACAGGCCGTGCAGCGCGGTCGCCAGTCTCTCAAGAACCTGCAGTTGCGCATCGATATGGTGGCGCTGGCCCCCCGGCGATTTCCACGGCACATTCGAGGGGTCGGAAGCGACGGGGCCTAAAGCCACAGGACCGGGGGGTCATGACACGCGAGGACGCCGAAGCGATTCTGGCCGAGGCCGGCGCCGGGGACGATGACGCCTTCCCGTTGCTGGAGGCCGCCATCGCCTGCGCCATCCACGACTATCCGTTCCGCGATCCCGAGCCGGCGCGCCTGCTGGCCGCCAATGCGGTCGAGCGGCTGAAGGAACGGATCGGCGGCGAAGGCCCGGACGACGCGCTGGCCGAGACCCTGTCGGCGGACCTGCGCCTCAACGGCGACCTGATCACCTACGACAGTCCGGCCAACACCGACGTCATCGACGTGGCGGACCGGCGGCGCGGCCTGTCCGCGGCGCTGGCCGTCTTCTATCTACATGCCGCGCGATTGGCGGGGGTCGAGGCCAAGGGCGTCGATTTCCCCGGCCACTTCCTGCTGCGGGTCGAGACGAGCGAGGGGCCGGTGGCGCTGGATCCGTTCAGCCAGGGACGGCTGGTGCTGCCCAGCGAGCTGACGCGGCGGGCGCTGCGGGCCGGGCTGACGCCGCATGTGGCCGACCGGCTGGACCTGCTGATGGCCCCCGTCACCGACCGTCAGGCCCTGATCCGGTTGCAGAACGTGCTGTTCAGCCGGGCGCTGAAGGCCTCGGACTACGAGGGCGCCGAACGCTCGGCCCTGCGCCGCGCCCTGCTGGACCCCGACGATCACCGCCCCTGGCTGGACGTCGCCGCCGCCCGCGAGAGGCAGGGCGCCCTGACCGGCGCTCTGGACGCCCTCAGCCGCGCCCGTAGCCTAGACGGCCCGGCCGAGGCCCGCCGCATGACGACCTTCGATCGCGTGCGGATGCGGCTGAACTGACCCTTCTTTCTCCTCCCCATCTGCGATGGGAGGTGGCGCGCGAAGCGTGACGGAGGGGCGATCCCAAGCGCCGCGCCTGAAGCAGCCCCTCCACCGCAAGCGGTCCCCCTCCCCATGAAGAATGGGGAGGAAAGGCTTGAGCTACGCCCGCTAAGCGTTACTTGAAGCCAAGGCGCGACCGCGCTCGAGCAGCGAGGCCCTTGATGTTGAAAGTCGCCATCCAGATGGACCCGATCGACGGCATCGACATCGAGGTCGATACCAGTTGGCAGATGATGATGACGGCGCAGGATCGGGGGCACCGGCTCTGGGTCTATGACGTGAAGACCCTGGCGCTGGAGGACGGCCGCGTCTCCTGCCGCGCCCGGCCGATCACGCTGAAGCCCGTCGCCGGTGATCACGTCGCCTACGGCGACTGGACGCGACTTGACCTGCATGACGACGTCGACGTGGTCCTGATGCGCCAGGATCCGCCGTTCGACATGGCCTATGTCACGGCCACTTATCTGCTGGAGATGATCCATCCCGGCACCCTGGTGGTGAACGACCCGGCGCAGGTGCGCTCGGCGCCGGAAAAACTGCTGGCGACCACGTTCCGAGGCCTGCAGCCGCCGACCATGATCAGCGCCGATCCCGTGGCCCTGAGCGACTTCCACCGCCGGCACGGCGACGTGGTGCTGAAGCCCCTGCACGGCAACGGCGGTTCCGGCGTGGTCAAGCTGCGGGCCGACGATCCGAACCTGGACGCCCTGATCGAGATTCACGCCGCCGCCTCGCGCGATCCGCTGGTGATCCAGAAATTCATCCCGGCGGTGACGAAGGGCGACAAGCGCATCCTCTTGATCGACGGGCATCCGATCGGCGCCATCAACCGCATCCCCCAGGCGGGGCAGGTGCGCTCTAACCTGCACGTCGGGGGCGTAGCCGCGCCGGTCGAGCTGACACCGCGCGATTTGGAGATCTGCGCCGCCATCGGTGGGGTGCTGAAGGAACGCGGCCTGATCTTCGTCGGCATCGACGTGATCGGCGACTACCTGACCGAGATCAACGTCACCTCCCCCACCGGCGCCCAGCAGCTGAAGCGGTTCACCGGCATCGACGCCAGCGCCGCCATGTGGGACGTGATCGAGTCCAGGGTTGCATAGCGACCGGCTTGCAATCTGATTGAGTTCATGGTTCGTTCTCCTCTGGCAGGTGGAGGCGAACATGGTCGCTCGGGTCGTGACGGTGGCGTTCGACGGGGTCGAGGCGCGGCGGGTGGACGTCGAGGTCCAGCTGATCGGCTCGGCCGGGCAGACGACGTTCACCCTGGTCGGCTTGCCCGACAAGGCGGTGGCCGAGAGCCGGGAGCGCGTGCGCGGCGCCTTCGCCGGCATTGGCCTGGCCCTGCCGCCCAAGCGGATCATCGCCAATCTGGCGCCGGCCGACCTGCCCAAGGAGGGCAGCCACTTCGACCTGCCGATCGCCCTGGCCCTGATGGCGGCCATGGGCGTGATCGGGCCCAACGATCTGGACGGCTGGGCGGCGCTGGGCGAGCTGGGACTGGACGGCCAGATCGCCGCCGTCGGCGGCACCTTGCCGGCGGCGGTCGCGGCCGACGCCATGGGGCTGGGTCTGATCTGTCCCGAAGCCAATGGGCCCGAGGCCGCCTGGGCGGGCGGCGCGCGCATCCTGGCGCCCCGTTCGCTGATCGGACTGGTCAACCACTTCAAGGGCACGCAGGTGCTGCGCCCGCCCGAGCCGGGGCCGGCGAAGGCGGGGGCGGGCGGACCGGACCTGCGAGAGGTCAAGGGCCAGGAGAGCGCCAAGCGGGCGCTGGAGATCGCCGCCGCCGGAGGACATAATCTGCTGTTCATCGGCCCGCCGGGCTCCGGCAAGTCGATGATGGCCCAGCGGCTGCCAGGCCTGCTCCCGCCGCTGACGCCGCAGGAGTTGCTGGAGACCTCGATGGTGTGGTCGGTGGCCGGCCTGATCGAGCGCGGCGGCCTGACCCGCGACCGGCCGTTCCGCAGCCCGCACCATTCGGCGTCGATGGCGGCCCTGACCGGCGGCGGCCTGCGCGCCAAGCCGGGCGAGGCGTCGCTGGCCCACAACGGCGTGCTGTTTCTGGACGAACTGCCCGAATACTCGGCCCAGGCGCTGGACAGTCTGCGTCAACCTCTGGAGACGGGCGAGATCGTGGTGGCGCGGGCCAACGCCCACGTTCGCTATCCCGCGCGCTTCCAGCTGATCGCGGCGATGAACCCCTGCCGCTGCGGCATCGGCGGGGCGGGGCGGGGCCATTGCGGCAAGGCGCCCCGGTGCCAGCGCGACTATCAGAATCGCATTTCCGGCCCGCTGTTCGACCGCATCGACCTGACCATCGAAACGCCGCCGGTCACCGCCGCCGACATGGCCCTGCCCCCGCCGGCAGAGGGCACGGCCGAGGCCGCCGCCCGCGTCGGCGCCGCTCGCACCCTGCAGGCCGATCGCGCCGAACGCCTGGGCCTGCCGCCGTTCGAAGGGCTGAACGCCCGCGCCTCGGGCGAGACCTTGGACAAGATCGCCGCGCCTGACCCGGCCGGGCGGGAGTTGCTGATGCGCGCGGGCGAGGCCGGGGCCCTGACCGCCCGTGGCTGGACCCGCACCCTGCGCCTGGCCCGCACCATCGCCGATCTGGAAGGGTGCGACGTCGTCCTGCGCCGCCACATCGCCGAAGCTTTGATCTACCGCCGCAACACCGTCGGGGCCGAGGCCGAATACGAACGCCAAGCCGGCCGCATCACCCGTCCGCCGGGCGTACGGGAGGCGCCGGGGATTTTTCGGGGCGTCCTGTCTTGAGCCGGTGGCCAGGCCGACCGTACCGAACGTCGCCTTGAGCCCTTTCCCCGTGAGCGATTAGGCTGCGATCATGGCCGGACTGACAAGCAATGCGACGCCGAACCGGCATAGGGCGATGCGGTCGGCCCTGACGGCCGCGGTCGGCTGCGCCGCCCTGATGCTGGCGGGTCCGATCGGTTGCTCGATCGGGGTGCAGGCGTTCGTCCACAACCGGAGCGGCCACGATGTGGTGATCGGCCGCTCCATCCTGCTGCCCGCCGATCAGAGCGCCGAAGTCGGCCCCCGGGTCCTGAGTGACGGGCTGCTGCGGATCGGCAAGGGCGACTGCGACTACGTCTATCTGGTTCCGGACATTCCCCGTGACGCCTTTGTTCGGCGCGGGAATGCAGTGCGAGCGGTGCTTCAGCTGGAGCCCGACATGTCCATCCGGCTGCTGCCGGGCGATCAGGCGACGCCGATGGGACCGGACGCACCGCCGGGCGGGACCACGCCCGGCTTCCAGTTCTATCCGTCTCTGCGCGATTGCGTGGTCGAGCGGGGCGTCTTGAGCCAGCCTTAACCCGCACCGCCTAGGATGGCGTCATGGCGGGACGCAGACGACATCAGGCAGTCGGGAACGGCGCGGCGGCGCAGGGGGCCGGCAGCGAGCCGCAGCAGTTTCTGCGGCTGATGAGCCACGAGATGCGCACGCCGCTGAACGGAGTGATCGGCATGCTGGGGCTGCTGTCCCGGACCCGGCTGGACGGGGCGCAGAGGGCCTATGCCGAGGCCGCGCAGGCGTCGGCCGAGCATATGCTGGGATTGGTCAACGACCTGCTGGACTACGCGCGGCTGGAGGCCGGCAAGCTGGAGTTCGATGCGGCGCCCGTGGATCTGGAAGCCCTTGCGCGCGGGGTGGCCGAGCTTCTGGCGCCGAAGGCCCAGGACAAGGGGCTGGAGATCGTCTGGTCGGTCGCCGCCGACGCGCCCGACGTCATGGCCGACGAGGGCCGGTTGCGGCAGGTGCTCTTCAACCTGGCCGGCAACGCGGTGAAGTTCACCGAGACCGGCGGGGTCCGCATCGCGGTCGAGCGCGCAGGCGGAACGGACACCGCGCCGCGTCTGGCCTTCATCATCGACGACACCGGCCCCGGCGTGCCCGAGGCCGCGCGCGCCCGCATCTTCGAGGAGTTCGGCCATGTCGACGCCTCCGACGCCACGCGGCATGGCGGCGCCGGCCTGGGTCTGGCCGTGGTCCGCCGCCTGGCCGAGGCCATGGGCGGTGGGGTCACCGTGGCCGACCGCCCGGACGGACCGGGCGCCCGCTTCCGTTTCGAAGCCGCCTTCCCCGCCGTGTCGCAGGGCGAGCGAGGCCGGCCGCTGGCGGGCCGGGCGCTGGCCGTCCGGACCCCGGACGCCTTCGTTCGCGCCGCCGCCGTCGCCCAGATCGAGGCCTCGGGCGGAGCGGCGGCCGAGGCGGCCGCCGTCACCCTGGTCGACCACGCCCTGGCCGCCACCGAGGGCCGCATGCTCGCCGCGCCGCCCGCGACGGGGCGCGGCGTCATCCTGCTGACGCCGGGCCAGCGCGATCTCATCGCCCGTTACCGCCGGGCCGGCTTCCACGGCTATCTGATCAAGCCGCTGCGCCGGTCCTCGCTGGTCGAGCGCGCCCTGGCCGCCTTTGGGGCCGCCGCGTCCTCGGGCGCCGCGCCCGGGTCAGCCGAGGACGACCGCGTCCAGACCGGCCGTCACATCGGCCAGCGCATCCTGCTGGTCGAGGATAATCCGGTCGGCGCCCTGCTCGCGCGCACCCTGCTGCGCCGCGAAGGCTGTGCGGTCGAGACGGCCGCGACGGGCGAGGAAGCCATCGAGGCCCTGCGCCGCGCCCGCTATGATCTGGTCTTCATGGACATGCGGATGCCGGGCATGGACGGCCCGACCGCCGCGCGGGCCATCCGCGCCGGCGGCGACCGCACCCCCATCGTCGCCCTGACCGCCAACGCCTTCGCCGAGGACCGCCGCCAGTGCCTGGAAGCGGGCATGGACGACCATCTGATCAAGCCGCTGGAGCCCGAGGCCCTGCGCGCCGCGCTGGCCCGCTGGACGAACCAGGACTTCCGCGCCAGACTCAAGACCGGCTGAGGACGCGGGGGCGTTCCTCCGGAGGAACGCCAATGACTGACATCGCGCCCGCCAAGACCGCCGGCCGTTTGGGAGGCCTTGCCGTCTATGGCGAGCGGCGGGTGTTTGCGCAGCTGCTGCTGGGCTTCTCCGCCGGCCTGCCGAACCTGCTGATCTACGACACCCTGACCGCCTGGCTGCGGGATTCGGGCGTCACGCTGGAGCTGATCACCTTCTTCGGCCTGGCGACCTTGACCTATGCGCTGAAGTTCGTCTGGGCGCCCCTGCTGGACCGGACAAACATTCCGTTCCTGACCAAGTGGTTGGGCCACCGGCGGTCCTGGATGCTGGCGACCCAGGCGATGATTGTGCTGGGCCTGTGGATGCTGGCCGGCCAGAACCCCCAGACCAATCTGGCTGGCGTGGCCCTGTTCGCCCTGATGGTCGGCTTCTTCGGCGCCACCCAGGACATCGCCATCGACGCCTGGCGGATCGAGGTCAGCGACGACGCCCGCCAGGGCGCCATGGCCGCCGCCTACCAGCTGGGCTACCGCGTCGCCGTCATCGTGGCGGGCGCGGCGCCCCTGGTGCTGGCCGAGATCTATAACTGGAACCTGTCCTATGCGGTGATGGCCGTGCTGATGGGGATCGGCGTGATCGGCGTGCTGCTGGCCCCGCGCGAGAAGAAGCACAACATTCGCGAAATCCCCGTCGGCGACATCCCGGCCCGCCCGGTGGCCCAGGTGATCGAGTGGGTCGTGCGCCTGGCCCTGATCTTCGTGGCGGCTCTGATCATCGGCACGGGTCTGACCGACAAGGCGGACGCCCTGTTGTGGGCGTTCGGCGGTGTTCTGGGCTCCGGCGGGTCCGGGGCCATCGCGGCGGGCCTGGAGGACAACACCGCGGCGGGCGTGCTGATCCAGTTCGCCTACGTCATCGGCGGCTTCGTCCTGATGGCGGTCGCCTGCTGGCCCATCCCGGGGATCAAGACGCGGCCGGGCGCCTATCTGGCCGGATCGTTCGGCGCGCCCCTGGCGGACTTCTTCGTGCGCTTCGCCAAACTGGCCCTGCCGATCCTGGCCCTGATCTGCCTCTACCGGCTGGCGGATTTCGTCCTGAACATGATGAACCCCTTCTACCAAGACCTGGGGTTCACCAAGATCGAGATCGCCGAGGTTCGAAAGGTCTTCGGCGTGATCATGCTGTCGCTGGGCGTGTTCATCGGCGGCTGGTCGGTCGCCAAGCTGGGTCTGATCCGCACCATGGTGATCGGCGCCTTCATGAGCCCGGTGTCGAATCTGGTGTTCGGCTGGCTGGCCACCCAGGGACACGACCTGGGGGCCCTCTTCGTCGCTATCGGCGTGGACAACATCGCCACCGGTTACGCCGGAACGGCGCTGATCGCCTATATGTCCAGCCTGACCTCGATCGGCTTCACGGCCACCCAATACGCCTTGTTCAGCTCGCTCTACGCCCTGCCCGGCAAGATCATCGCCTCGCAGTCGGGCAAGATCATCGAAGGCTCGGCCAGGGCGGCCGATGCGGGTGGGCCGCTCAGCCTGTTCAAGCCCCTGTTCAACAATCTGCCGGAGGGCTCGCTGGTCGCCGGCGCGGCCAAGAGCGGCGTGACGGTGCAGGGCCTGGGCGCGGGCTACTTCACCTTCTTCCTGTATTCGACCGTCATCGGGGTCTTCGCCATCGTGCTGGCCTTCTATGTGGCCAGGCGCCAGCCGGCGGTCATGGCGGAAGCGAAGGCGCGCGAAGAGGCCGAAAGGGCAGAGGCGGCGACTGAGGCCCAGCCGTCCTGAAACCTCACAGCGTCGGCGGCACCGCCGTGGCCGGGCGGGGCGGGGCCATCAGGGGCTCGGGGCGGGGCGAGGGGCCGCCCACGGCGCCTTCTTCGTAGGCGGCGAAGGTGGCGGCGGTCATGATCTCGCTGACCGAGGCGCCCAAGGGCACGATCTGCACCGAGTGCTCCAGCCCGACCAGCAGCGGGCCGATCACCGTGGCGGCGCCCAGCGACTGGACCAGCCGGGTCGAGATCGAGGCCGAGTGGATGGCCGGCATGACCAGGACGTTGGCGTCGCGGCTGAGGCGCATGAAGGGATAGGCCGAACGCGCGTCGGGGTGCAGGGCCAGCTCGGGCGGCATCTCGCCCTCGTATTCGAAGTCGACGTTGCGCTGGTCCAGGATGCGGATGGCCTCGCGCACCTTCTCGCCCCGTTCGCCCGGCGGATTGCCGAAGGTCGAATAGCTGAGGAAGGCCACGCGCGGCGTGCGGCCCAGCTTGCGGACCGTGTCGGCCGCCTTGATGGCGATCTCGGCCAGATCCTCGGCGTCCGGCAGTTCAGTGATCGAGGTGTCGGCCACGAACAGGGTGCGACCCTTGGCCAGGACGATGGACAGGCCGATCAGCCGGTCCTTCACGTCCAGCACGCGCCGGACCTCCTTCAGCACCATGTTGAAGTTGCGGGTCGTGCCGGTGACGACGGCGTCGGCATGACCGCGCGCCACCATGGCGGCGGCGAAATAGTTGCGGTCCTGGTTGATCATCCGCTGCACGTCGCGGCGCAGATAGCCCCGTCGCTGCAGCCGGGCGTACAGCCAGTCGGTGTAGTCGGCGTTGTGGGTGGACACGCCCGCGTTGGCGATCTCGATGCCCAGCTCGTCGAAGTTCAGGCCCGCCTCGGCGGCGTTCTGGCGGATCAGGCTTTCGCGTCCGACCAGCACCGGCTCGCCCAGCTCGGCCTGTTTGAAGCCCCAGGCGGCGCGAATGACCGAGGTCTCCTCCCCCTCGGCGAAAACCACGCGCTTGTTCGGCGCGGCGCGCACGGCGCCCGAGATCTTCTGCATCAGGGCGGCGGACGGATCGACGCGTTCGCGCAGGGTCGCGCGGTAAACGTCCATGTCCGCGATCGGCTGGCGCGCCACGCCGGTGTCCATCGCCGCCTGGGCGACGAAGGGCGGGATGTACCAGATCAGACGCGGATCGAACGGCGTGGGAATGATGTAGTCGGGGCCGAACTTCAGCTTGCGACCCCGGTACGCGGCGGCGACCTCGTCCGGCACGTCCTCGCGCGCCAGGGCGGCCAGGGCCTGGGCGCAGGCGACCTTCATATCGTGATTGATGCGCCGGGCGCGGACGTCCAGGGCGCCGCGGAACAGATAGGGGAAGGCCAGGACGTTGTTGACCTGGTTCACATAGTCGGACCGGCCCGTGGCGATGATGGCGTCGGGGCGGACGGCCAGCACCTCTTCTGGGGTGATCTCCGGGTCCGGATTGGCCATGGCGAAGATGATGGGACGCGGCGCCATGGAGGCGACCATGGCGGGGGTGATCGCGCCCTTGGCCGATAGGCCCAGCACGACGTCCGCGCCCTTGATGGCCTCGGCCAGGGTGCGTTTCTCGGTATCGGTGGCGTGAACCGCCTTCCACTGATCCATGTCGTCGGGGCGGCCGCGGTAGACTACGCCGTGCAGGTCCACGACGGTGGTGTTCTCATGACGGACGCCCATCGACTTCATCAGGCTGATGGACGACAGACCCGCCGCGCCGGCGCCGACCAGCACCAGCTTGATGTCCTCGAACCGCTTGCCGGCGATGTGGCAGGCGTTGATCAGGCCCGCGGTGGAGATGATGGCGGTGCCGTGCTGGTCGTCATGGAAGACGGGGATGTCCAGCTGGTCCTGCAGCTCGGCCTCGATGACGAAGCATTCCGGGGACTTGATGTCCTCCAGATTGATGCCGCCCCAGGTGTCGCCGATGTTCTTGACGACAGTGATGAACTCGTCCGGGTCGGTGGTCTTCACCTCGACGTCGAAGCTGTCGACGTCGGCGAAGCGTTTGAACAGGACGGACTTGCCCTCCATGACGGGCTTGGAGGCCATGTGGCCCAGATTGCCCAGGCCCAGGATGGCCGTGCCGTTCGAGATGACGGCGACCAGATTGCCCTTGGAGGTGTAGTCGTAGGCCTTGTCCGGATCGGCCGCGATGGCGCGCACCGGCACGGCGACGCCCGGCGAATAGGCCAGCGACAGGTCGCGCTGGGTCGCCATCGGCTTGATCGGCGCCATCGAGATCTTGCCGGGCGCCGGCAGGCGGTGGAACTCCAGCGCCTCTTCGTCGGAAAAGGTCTGTTTGTCTGTCAGATCGGGCATGGAACCGGGGGCGCGGGCGGAACGGAACGGCCGCGACCCTAGAAGGCGTGGGGCCAGGGAACAACCGCATACGCCCCTCGGCTGTAATGATCTGTGATCATGTGCGTCGGCAGAGCGTCAGGTCGCAGGCCTAGAGGGACAGGGTCCCCGTGCCCTCCGTCTCGACCGGGCCGGTCATCAGGACATGGTCGGTGGCTTGGTCCCAGTCGATCTGCAGCTCGCCCCCGTCCACCTCGACGGTCGCGCGGCGGCCGGTCAGGCCCCGGCGGGTGGCGGCGACCAGGGCGGCGCAGGCGCCGGTGCCGCACGCCTTGGTCAGGCCGGCGCCGCGCTCCCAGACCCGCAGGCGGATGCGATCCGGGGCCAGCACATGGGCGAAACCGACGTTGACCCCCTCCGGGAAGAGCGGATGGTGCTCGATCAGCGAGCCGGTCCCGCGCACGAAGCCGTCGTCCAGCCGGTCGGTGAAGAAGACCACGTGTGGATTGCCCATGGAGACGGCGCCCGGCGTGTGCACGACCGGATCGTCGATCGGCCCGACCTGTAGTTCGATGCCGTAGGTCTGCATCTCCTCGGCCAGCGGGATCTCGTCCCACCTCAGTCGGGGCCGGCCCATGTCGACCGTAACCTGGTCAGGGCCCGCCCGCCGCGCCGTGGTGAGGCCGCCCAGAGTGTCGATGGTCACCGCGTCGCGCCCGGTGGATTGCAGCAACAGCCAGCCGACGCAGCGCAGGGCGTTGCCGCAGGTCTCGACCATGCCGCCGTCGGAATTCCACACCCGCATGAAGGCGTCGGCGCCGTCCGAGGGCTCGATGCCGATGATCTGGTCGAAGCCGGGGCCGGTGGCCTTGTTTCCCAGCGTGCGCGCCTGCTCCTGCGTCGGACGGAACGCAGTCTCCAGCGCATTGACCACGACGAAGTCGTTCCCGGCGCCGTTCATGCGGATGTAGGGCGTGGCCATGTTCGGCATATACGAACGGAAGCGCCGCTCGCCAATCGCCCGCGAACCACGCTATCGCTGGGGGATGGCCGCCGAGACCCCATCCATCCGCCACCACGGCCTGAAGGCGCGGCTGCGCTATCTGTATCACGGCAGTCAGCCGGCGGCGGTGCGGTTCCGCCTGGCGGTCATCGCCATAGACCTGCTGATCATCGCCTTCTTCCTGGCCGCGCCGATCCTGCGCGAGGCGGGGCGGACCTTCTACGTCATCGACTATGCGATCGCCGCGATCCTGACGGTCGATCTGGCGGCGCGCATCTACGCCTATTCGGACGTCAGGGACTGGCTGAAGAAGCCTGTGAACTGGATCGATCTGGTGGTGCTGGCGACGTTGCTGTTCCCCGCCTGGCTGTTCAACCTGGGCTTCCTGAGGCTGATGCGGCTGTGGACGCTGCTGAACTCGGACTTCTTCTGGCGCACCGTGGGCCGCAAGTTCGACGACACGCGGGTCGAGGAAATCACCCGGGCCATGGCGGCGCTGGTCACCTTCGTCTTCGTGGTGACGGGCTTCGTTTACGCCACTTTCCGGGGCCGGCACGACGGCATCACCGGCTACCTGGACGCGCTGTATTTCACCGTCGCGACCCTGACGACGACAGGCTTCGGGGACATCACCCTGCCGGGCAATTGGGGGCGGGTGCTGTCGATCGTGGTCATGCTGACGGGCATCACCCTGTTCCTGCGCCTGGCCCAGACCCTGATGCGTCCGCACAAGGTGAAGTTTCCCTGCGACACCTGCGGCCTGCAGAAGCACGACCCGGACGCCGTTCACTGCAAGGCGTGCGGCAATCTGCTGTGCATTCCCGACGACGGCGCCTGATCCGCACGACTGGCGGCCCGGCGCGAGCGGTGGCAAGAGAAGATGCGGCCCCGTTCGGGCGCGCCTGAGGGGAGGCCCGCTTGGCCGACGAGGACTACATCGGCTTCATCCCGGCCCGCGCCGGCAGCGAGCGGGTCGTGGGCAAGAACACCCGCCCGTTCGCCGGTTTCGAGAAGGGCCTGCTGGAGCTGAAGCTGCGCCAGATGGCCAAGGTCACGGGCCTGAGCCGCATCGTCGTCTCGTCCAACGACGACGAGGTTCTGTCGATCTCGGCCGACTTCGCCCGCACCCTGGACAGCCGTATCCAGCCGCTGGAGCGTCCGGACGAATGGGGTTCCAGCGCCACCTCGATGGGCCTGTTCATCAGCGACTACATCGCCCACCTGTTCGACCAGGGGACGATCGTCTGGACCCACGTCACCTCGCCCCTGATCACCGCCGCCGTCTATCAGGACATCATCGGCGCCTATGAGGCGGGCAAGCGCGACGGCTTCGACAGCCTGATCACCGTCACCAAGCTGCAGAAATTCATCTGGAACCGGGAAGGGCCGGTCAACTACGACCCGGCCGTCGAGCGCTGGCCCCGCAGCCAGGATCTGGAGCCGTTGTTCGAGATCAACCACGGCGTCTACATGATGCCCTTCGACCTGATGCGCGAACGCCAGGACCGGATCGGGCACAAGCCGAAATTCTACGAGCTGCCCGAAACCATCGCCATGGACATCGACTGGCCCGAACAGTTCACCCACCTGGAGCATCTGGTGGTCGAGCGCGTGGGCAAGGGCGAGGCGCTTTAGGCCCATGCCGGGTCCGCTTCACGGCGTGCGGGTGCTGGACCTGTCGCGGGTGCTGGCCGGGCCGTGGGCGACGCAGGTGCTGGCCGACCTCGGCGCCGAGGTCATCAAGATCGAGCGACCAGGCGTGGGCGACGACACCCGCGCCTGGGGGCCGCCCTTCCTCGAAACCACCGACGGCGAGCGCGGCGACGCGGCCTATTTCACCTGCGCCAACCGGGGCAAGCAGTCGGTTACGCTTGACATCGCCATCCCCGAAGGCGCGGCCATCGCCCGGCGGCTGGCCGAGGGTTGCGACGTCGTGGTCGAGAACTTCAAGACCGGCGGGCTGAAGAAGTACGGGCTGGACCACGCCGGCCTGAAGGCGATCAAGCCGTCGCTGGTCTATTGCTCCATCACCGGCTTCGGCCAGGACGGGCCGGACGCGCACCGCGCCGGCTACGATTACATGATCCAGGCCATGGGCGGGCTGATGTCCATCACGGGCCAGCCGGATGGCGCGCCGGGGGCCGAGCCGATGAAGGTGGGCGTGGCGGTGGTGGATCTGTTCACCGGCCTCTATGCGTCGAACGCCATCCTGGCGGCCCTGATGCACGCGCGGGCGACGGGCGAGGGTCAGCATATCGACCTGGCCCTGTTCGACGTGCAGGCCGCCATGCTGGCCAACCAGGCCGCCAACTTCTTCGCCACCGGCCGCGCGCCGGGACGGCTGGGCAATGCTCACCCCAATCTGGCGCCCTACCAGCCCTTCCCCTGCAGCGACGGCATGGCGGTGATCGCCGTCGGCAACGACGGACAGTTCCGCGCGCTCACCAAGGCCTTGGGCGTCGAGGGGATGGGCGCGGATCCGCGCTTCGTGACCAACGCCGTGCGCGTCGAGCACCGCGCAGCCCTGTCCGCCGAGGTCTCCTCCCTGACGGCGGGCCAGACGGTCAAGGGCCTGCTCGCCGTACTTGAGGCGGCGGGCGTGCCGGCCGGCCCGGTCAATACGGTGGCCCAGGTGTTCGAGGAGCCTCAAGCGCTGCATCGCGAACTGGCCGTGTCGCAGGCCCGCCCAGACCTGAGCGCCTCCATCCGCACCGTCGCCTCACCCATCCGTCTGTCCCAGACCCCCGTCGCCTACGACGCCGCCCCACCGGCGCTAGGGCAGGACACGGAGGCGGTGCTGGGCGGGTTGGGCCTGGATGTCGCGGACCTGAAGGCGCGCGGGATCGTCTGACCTGTCCTTCTCCGCTTGCGGGAGAAGGTGGCTGAGCGAAGCGAAGACGGATGAGGGGTCGCGCCGCGATCGGCTGACAACCCGAATGATCCGCCGCAATCTTGCAACCCACAGAGACCCCTCATCCCTCTGTCGGGACCTTCTCCCGCAAGGGGAGAAGGGCTCTATGGCGCAGCCGTATCCTTGCTGATCCACTCCGGCGGCTCCGGCTCCCAGCGCGCATCCGCAGGGGCCTCGGCTCGGCGCCAGCGATGCAGCCAGCTCATGCCGTTGGGTCCGACGTAGGGATCGGGCCGGCGGTACAGCGGATCGGCCATCGCCTCCTCCAGCGTCACGAAGCGATAGCCGCGTTGCAGGAACAGGGCATGGATCTGCGGATAGAAGTCGCGGTTCAGACTATGGGCATGCAGCAGCAGGATTTGCGCCGGCTCGGCGCCGCCGGCGACCTCGGCGCTGTACGGTTCCCAGAAGTCCAGCGTCTGGCTCATGTAGACCAAGTAAGCTTCGCCGATGCGGCGCATCCGCTCGGTATCGCCGGCCGCCTCGGCTTTGCGATAGACGCCGGCGAACATCCAGTCCGAGTTGTCCAGGGTGACCGGCGCGATGACATAGCCCCGGTGGGCCAGTCCCGCCTCGGCCGCCGCCTTCTTCTCGGCCGTGTCGCCCGCGTGCAGATAGGGGTGGCGGAACCAGACCAGGTCGCCGCCCTGACGCTCCAGCGCCTGGCGCGTGTAGATCGCGCCCTGATCGACGTTGTCGAGCCAGGTCTCGGCCGTGACCGTGTTGATGTCCAGGTGGCTGAAGGTGTGGTTGCCCAGGCCGATGCCGGCGTCCAGCCAGGCGTCCAGGATATCCGGAAGCAGGGTCTGGCGCGTCTCCTCGCAGACCTGCCCCTCGTTGACGAAGCCGGTCGCGTGGCTGACCAGCGGCTTCAGCATGTCGAGGAAGGCGCGGGTGAAGGCCATCGCCTTGGCCGGATCGCACAGCTGGTCCGCCTCGGTCGCCTGGAACGGCAAGTCGTCAAAGGTGACGGCGACACGGCGCTCCTGCGCTGTCGCCGGTGCGGCGACGGACAGGACGGCGGCGATCATAAGGGTCAGGCGGCGCATCATCATCCCGCAGCCTAACCGCATGGCCCCGGATACGACAACGCCCGCCCCGGATGTCCGGAGCGGGCGTCTGATCGTCTGGCCGTGCGTGGCGCTTAGGCCAGAGCGGCGCGGACCTTGTCGGCGATGCCCTTGAAGGCGCCGCCGTCGGCGGCCAGGTCGGCCAGGACCTTGCGGTCCAGCTCGATGCCGGCCTTGCCCAGGCCATGAATGAATTGGCTGTAGGTGAAGCCTTCGACGCGGGCGGCCGCGTTGATGCGCTGGATCCAGAGGGCGCGGAAGTTGCGCTTCTTGGTGCGACGGTCGCGGTAGGCGTACTGACCGGCGCGATCCACGGCCGCCTTGGCGGTGCGGATCGTGTTCTTGCGGCGGCCCCGGAAGCCCTTGGCCTGCTCCAGAACTTTCTTGTGACGGGCGTGGGACGTAACGCCCCGAGTGACGCGAGCCATGATGATTTTCCCTTCGGGAGGGTCCTATCGCTCACCGCCCAACCTTTCTTAGGCTTGGGGTTCGCTGCTTGAGGACCTTTGGTTCAAACTGATTGTGGTGAGGAGATCGTGCTGGGGCCCGCGCTTACGCGTAGGGCATGTAGCTCTTGATCTTCTTGGCGTCGGCGTCCGACATGATCGCGGTGCCGCGATTTTGGCGGATGTACTTGGAGTTGTGGCTGATCAAGCGGTGACGCTTGCCCGCCACGCCGGCCTTGACCTTGCCGCTCGCCGTCAGTTTGAAGCGCTTCTTGGCGCCCGACTTTGTCTTCAGTTTCGGCATTTTCACTCTCTCTAGGTGGGCCACCGCCCGTTCGGGCTACTTGAGCCCGAGGGACGGAGAGCTATTAAGAACCGCCCAGGCATGCCTGTTCGCCCGGCGGTTCGGTACGCGAAGGCGCGGCTTCTAAGCCAACGCCCTCGCGGATGCAAGCTGACTCTGGGTCAGCCCGGGTCCTAGTCCGCCGGGTTGTGGCGGTTCAGGAAGTCGATCAGCGCCTGGGACACGCGCAGGCGGCCCGACGCGCGCGACAGCCAGTGGTCCTCGCCCTGAAGCTCGACCATCTCGACGTCCTTGCCCGACCGCTGCAGGGCGCGCTGGAACAGCTCGCTCTGCTCATAGGGCACGACGCTGTCGTCGCGGCCGTGGATCAGCAGCACCGGGCCCTGGACGCGATCCGCCAGACGCGCGGGCGAGACCTGGGCGATGGCGTTGTCGTTGATCCGGTCGGCGCCCATGAACCGCTTCCAGAAGCGCATGACGATGCTGTCCTTGCCGCCCGTCTGGTCGCGTTCCCACGCCAGCATGCGCGGCAGGTCCGACACGCCGGCGCCGGCGATGGCGCAGCGGTAGGTTTCGGGGTCCAGGGTGGCGCCCGCCATGGCGGCGTAACCGCCGTAGCTCCAGCCGAAGATGCAGACGCGGGCCGGGTCGATGATGCCCTGGTCACGCAGATAGTGGACGCCGTCGGTCAGGTCCGACTGCATCTTCTTGCCCCACTCGCCATAGCCGGCCTCCAGGTGCGCATTGCCGTAGCCGGTCGAGCCGCGGAACTGCGGCTGGATTACCGCATAGCCGCGCGAGGCCAGCAGCTGGCTCCAGTGATCAAAGCCGGGTTCGTCGCGCGCGCCCGGTCCGCCGTGCGGCAGCATGATCAGCGGCAGGTTCTTGGCTTCGCGGCCCGGCGGCAGGGTCAGATAGGCCGGAATGCGCATGCCGTCGGCGGCGCGGTATTCGATGTAGCGCACCTCGCCCATGGCGGCGGTCGGAACGGCCGGGTACTGCGAGCCCAGGGGCGTGGCGCGACCCGCGGCCATGTCGATCAGGGCGTAGGAGCCCGGATCGCCGGCGCCCTGGGTCAGGACGATGATCTTGTCGAAGTCGGGCGTGGCCGAGACCACCTGCACCGTCTTGTTCGGATAGGCGGCGGTCACGGATGCCCACCGCTGCGCCAGCGTCGGGTCCAGGAAGACCACGTCGTAGGCGTTCTCCGTCAGGGAACTGAAGCCGATCAGCTCGCGCGTCAGGCGGTGATAGATGGGCGACGGCTCCTGCATCTCGCCGAAGCCCAGGCGGCGCGGCGTTCCGCCCGCCAGCGGTACCTCAAACAGTTGATCGCCGGTCGCCGCGGGCACCGACAGCAGGACAGTGTTCTTGGTGCGACCGTAACCCAGGACGCTAGGCGTCTCGATCCGGTAGTCGTCGCCCGACCAGATCTCGCGCCAACCGACGGTGTCCTTGGCCTGGACCCAGTAGCGGCCGTTGTCGGTGTCCCACTGACCGCGGGCCACCGGCTGGCCATTGGCGTCCGAGAAGCTCTCGAAATTATCGATCGGCGTACCGACGCCGGTGTCCAGATCGACCGAGAAGGGCGTCGAGCGATAGTTGGCGCCCGGGCTGTAGACGATGGTCGTCAGCCGCCCGTTGATCATCCGCTGGAAGGGCGTGCCCTGGATGAAGTTGAACTGGCCCGACGCTGCGCTGATCCGGGTCGAGGTCGTGCCCGAACCGCCGCGCGTCGAGTTCATCAGGGTGACGAACCGCTGCGTCTGGGTATTGAACGACTGGGCGTTGTAGAGCTCCTGGCTGCTGTCGAAACCGCGCGGCGCCACATAGTCCGAGGTGGTGATCAGGACGTGGGTGTCGTCAGCCCACTGGACCGCCCGGACCTTCTGGTCGCCGATGCCGACGGCGCCCAGCGATTCTCCGCCCAGGGTGCGGGCCGCCAGCTGGCGTACGCCGTTGGCGGCGGTGCCAATGAAGGCGATCTTGGTCCCGTCGGGCGAGATGGCGACATTGCCCAGAGCCGGCAGCGAGGCGTACGCCTCGATGGGCGGCGCGGCGGGCGCCTGGGCGAGAACGGGCGTGGCGCAGGCCACGGCGACAGCGGCGGTCAGCGCGCTGAACAGGATTTTCACGGAAGACGTCCCTCGGAACTGCGGCGCCCCCGCGCCGTCACTGAGCGCGATCCTACAGACGAGAACGGCGCCGCGCCAGATCGGCGCGGCGCCGGAATAGGCGTCGAAATCGCGTTGTCGGCAGCGTCAGATCAGCGCGGCGCCCGGATCAGCGGGGCGCCAGGATCATGATCATCTGGCGGCCCTCCATACGCGGGGCGTACTCGACCTTGGCGACCTCGTCGAAGTCTTCCTGCACCTTCGTCAGCAGCTTCATGCCCAGTTCCGGGTGCGCCATCTCGCGGCCGCGGAAGCGCAGGGTCACCTTCACCTTGTCTCCTTCGTCGAAGAAGCGGTGCATGGCCTTGGCCTTCACGTCATAGTCGTGCGTGTCGATGTTCGGGCGCAGCTTGATCTCTTTGAGCTCGACGACCTTCTGGCGTTTGCGCGCCTCGGCCTTCTTCTTCTGCTCCTGAAAACGATGCTTGCCGTAATCCAGGATCTTGGCGACGGGCGGATCGGCCGTCGCGACGATCTCGACCAGATCCAGACCGGCCTCCTCGGCGGCTTCCAGCGCGGCGGAGGTCGGCATGACGCCCTGCTTCTCGCCGTTCTGATCGATCAGCAGCACGCGCGGAGAGCGGATTTCCTGGTTCATACGCGGCCCATCCTTGACGGGCGGCGTTTGCATGGGACGGCGAATGGGCGTCGTTTCCTTATGTGGACGAAGGCGTCGGAGTTTCAGCCAACAGATAGCGCGCGGCGAACCGCGTCGTTCCTCTCGGCTATGCTATATGCCCGCGAAAGGCCCGATCTTCAAGGCGCGGCGGGGGGTTCGGCCCCGACATAGGCGTCGTGCAGGGCGATGACGGCGGAAAAGACACGCTCGACCGTCAGGTCCTCGATGGGCGCGAACTGGCCGCGCGTCTCATTGGACGTGGCCATGCGGGTCTTCGGCCCCCAGGGACCGTAGAGCCACCACTCCGTCGGGCCGAACAGGCCCAGCGTTGGACGGCCCAGCGCCGCCGAGACGTGCATCAGGCCTGAATCGTTGCCGACGAACAGGGCCGCTCGGTCAATGGCCGCTGCGGAGGCCAGGATGTCGCCCTTGCCGACGAAGTCGACGCCCAACGGCCCGGCCGCCTCCAGTGCGGGCGTCGCCGGCGGCCGGTCGCCACGCCCGCCCACGGGCATGAAGCGCCAGCCGGCGAAGCGCGGCTCGGCCTTCAGCTTGTCGACGAGTTCGCCCCAGCGATCGGCGGGCCAGCTCTTGCCCGGCTGATGGGCGATCGGAGCGAGGGCAATAATCGGTCCGGGCGCTCTGGCCAGCTGCGGGTCGATCACGGCGGCGGCCTCGGCTCGGGCTTGGGCGTCCAGGAAGACTTCGGGGTCCAGCGGCGTGTCCGACCCCATCAGGCGCGACACCATCTCGACCTTGCGCAGTCCCGTCTCCCAGCGGCGATTGTAGACGATCCGCCGCCTGGCGCTCAACAGCCAGGCCAGGGCCGAGCCCCGAATGTCGACCACCAGATCCCAGCGCGTCCCGCGCGTCTGCCGCCACAGGTCCAGCCAGTGGCCGGCCATCTTCTTCTTGTCGAGCACGATGGTCCGCACCACGCCGGGCGCCGAGCGGAAGAAGGGCGCCGGGGGCCGCCCGCAGGCGACGGTGATCTCCACGCCCGGGATCTGCCGCGCGATCTCGCGGATCACCCCCGAGGAGATGACGCAGTCGCCGATGCGGTTGGACGTGACGAACAGGGCCTGGGGCGCGGGCATGGGGTTCCTCTAGCCGATAGCGCGTCGCGATGGGAGGCGGGTAAGGTGGCGCCATGATCGAACACCTGACCCGCCCAGACGGCGAGACCCTGGCCTTCCAGCGGGTAGAGGGCGCCGGGCCGACCGTGCTGTGGATCGGCGGCTTCCGCTCGGACATGGAGGGAACCAAGGCCCTTGCGCTGGAGGCGGCGGCGCGAGAGCGGGGCTGGGCGTTCGTGCGCTACGACCATTTCGCGCACGGCGTCTCGTCGGGCGACTGGCGTCAGGCAACCATCGGCCGGTGGCGCGAGGACGCCGTCGCGCTGGTCGACAGTCTGGACGGGCCGGTGATCCCGGTCGGATCGTCGATGGGCGGCTGGATCGCCCTGTTGCTGGCGCTGGCGCGGCCCGAGCGGCTGGCCGGGCTGGTGCTGGTCAATCCGGCGCAGGACTTCACCGAAACCCTGATGTGGCCCGGACTGGCCGACCACGAACGCCAGGCCATCCTGCGCGAGGGCGAGACGACGGTCGTGGAGGCGGGCCTGGGCAGCTACGTCCTGACCCGCCGGATGTTCGAGGAGGCGCGGGACTGGTTGCTGCTGGACGGAGAGATCCCGATCACGGCGCCGGTACACATCCTGCAGGGGCGGACGGATGATGTGGTGCCGTGGCGCCATCAGCTGCCGCTGGTCGAGCGGCTGAAGGGCGATGTGACGCTGGACCTGATCGCGGACGGCGACCACCGGCTGTCCTCGCCGGAGCAGCTGACGCGGCTGGTGGCGGCGGTGGAAGGCATGAGATGCCGCTGACCCAAGAACTCCGTCATCCTCGGACTTGATCCGAGGATCAGGCGTGGATCGTGCTGAACGCCGGATGGCTCGAAGCGCGGCGTCTCAGCCTGCGCTTATAGCCCACCAGACAACTGATCCTCGGATCAAGTCCGAGGATGACGGCGTAGATGTGGAGCGGGCCGCGCTCAAGCAGCGCGCGACCGCGTCGCGCGCGATAGCGCCCTTAGAGATCAGTGCGCCTCGGGCGGGCGGGCCGCCGGGCTGAGGTATTCGTTCTCGGGGTGCGAGTGGGCTGACAGCACGAACCGGCGGTCGCAATAGCCGCACTCGACGAAGTCATCCTCGCCCATGTCCATATAGACCAGCGGGTGGCCCAGGGCGCCGCCGCCGCCATCGCAGGCGACGCGCTTGGTCGAGACCACGACATCCTCGGGCGGGGCGATGATCACGTCGGTCGGATGGCGAGGCGGCATTTGCGGGATCGGCCTTGGCGGGAGGAGAACCGGCGCATACCTAAAGCGAAATCGGTTCGATGCGAAGTATCGAACTCGGATCCGCCCGCCAGAAAGCCCGCCGCCTATGTCCGACGCCGCCCTGCCCGCCAACGCCATCGAGATCCGGGGGCTGAAGAAGACCTACGCCGCGTCCAAGAAGGCGGCGCCCAAGACGGCGCTGAACGGCGTCGATCTGGTGATCCCGCGCGGCTCGATGTTCGGCCTGCTGGGTCCCAACGGCGCGGGCAAGTCGACGCTGATCAACATCCTGGCCGGGGTGGTGAACAAGAGCGAAGGCCAGGTCTCCATCTGGGGCCGCGACATCGACCAGCATCCGCGTGACGCCCGCGCGGCCCTGGGCGTCGTGCCGCAGGAGATCGTGGCCGACGTCTTCTTCACCCCGCGCGAGGCGCTGGAGGTGCAGGCCGGCTTCTACGGCGTGCCGGCGAACGAGCGGCGGTCGGACGAGTTGCTGGCCGCCCTGGGCTTGTCGGACAAGGCCAACGCCTATGTGCGGGCCTTGTCGGGCGGCATGAAGCGGCGCCTGATGGTGGCCAAGGCGCTGGTGCATGCGCCGCCGGTGCTGATCCTGGACGAGCCGACCGCCGGCGTGGACGTCGAGCTTCGGCGCCAGCTGTGGACCTATGTCCGCAAGATCAACGCTGAGGGCGTGACCATCCTGCTGACCACCCACTATCTGGAGGAGGCGCAGGAGCTCTGCGACACCATTGCCATCGTCAACCGTGGCGAGGTGGTGGCCTGCGAACCGACCGGCCAGCTGCTGCGCCGGCTGGACACGCGCAACGTCGTGGTGACGCCCGAGCCGGCGCTCAACGAACCCCCGGTCGTGGCCGGCTTCGAGGTGACGCCGCGGGCCAATGGGGCCTTCGCCATCAGCTACAAGAAGGGCCAGTCGTCGGTTGAACAGGTGCTGGCCGCCGTCCGCGCGGCGGGCGTCACCATCGGCGACATCACCACCGAAGACCCGGACCTGGAGGACGTCTTCCTGGCCCTGACCTATGGCGATGCGACCCGGCCGTCGCCGACCGCGGCGTAAGATGCTCCCCCTCTGGGGAGGATCGGAGGGGGACGCTAGGCCACCATCACCGTGCCGATCAGCACCCGACCGCCCTGCCGCCCGAGCGTGGCGTTGGTGGCGGCCTGAAGGTCGCGGACCAGGGCCTCGACGTCGGGGGCGAAGCCGGGGCGCATGCCGTTGGCCTGGCGGGCGACGGCGGTGTTGTAGGCCGAGCTGAGGCGCGGCTGGGACTGGGCGACGCGGGTGCGCAAGGCCGGATCGGCCGCATCGACGCCGACCTCGACCGTCATGACGCCGCGCCGGCCGTCCGGGCGCACGATGGTGGCCGTGATCGTCGGCATGCGGGTGAAGCTGGGCTGGTTGCCGCCGCCTTCACCGCCGCCGCCCGAGGCGTTGGCGGAGGTGGCCAGCGCAATGGGCGCGAGGGCGGCTATGCCGAAGAGGGTTCTGCGATCCATGTCGCCAGCATGGCGCCGCGCGTTTAAGGGCGCGTTACGCCCGCGCAATCGGCTCCATCGCCCGCAGGTCCAGCTGGGCGAACAGGGCCGCGTCGGCGTCTTCTTCCGGGTTCGGCGTGGTAAGCAGTCTGCCGCCCACGAAGATGGAGTTGGCGCCGGCCAGGAAGCACAGGGCCTGCATCTCCGGGCTCATCCCCTCGCGGCCGGCGGACAGGCGGACCATGGCGCGCGGGCAGACCAGACGGGCGACGGCGACGGTGCGGACGAACTCGATCGGGTCGATCTCGCCGTCCTTCTTGACCCGTTCACCCAGCGGCGTGCCAGTGACGGGCACCAGGGCGTTGACCGGCAGGCTGTCGGGATGTTCGGGCAGGGTGGCCAGGGCGTGCAGCAGGCCGGCGCGATCCCGCCGCGCCTCGCCCATGCCGACGATCCCGCCGCAGCAGGTGCTCATGCCCGAGTCGCGGACATGCTGGAGCGTTTCCAGTCGGTCCTGATAGGTCCGGGTCGTCACCACCTCGGCGTAATACTCCGGCCCGGTGTCCAGGTTGTGGTTGTAGTAGTCGAGGCCCGCCTCCTTCAGCTGGCGCGCCTGATCGGCGGTCAGCATCCCCAGGGTGGCGCAGGTTTCCAGACCGAGCGCCTTCACGCCCGAGATCATGGCCGCCAGCTTGGGCGTGTCGCGGTCCTTCAGCTCCCGCCAGGCTGCACCCATGCAGAACCGGCTGGCCCCGCCCGCCTTGGCCGCCATGGCCTCGGCGATGACGGCGGTGGCGTCCATCAGCTTCTCGGCCTTCAGGCCGGTGTCGAAACTGGCCGACTGGCTGCAGTAGCCGCAGTTCTCGGCGCAGCCGCCGGTCTTGATCGACAGCAGCTGGCTTTTCTGGACCTCCGACGGGTCAAACCAGACGCGGTGGACGCGCGCGGCCTCGAACACCAGCTCCATGAAGGGCCTGGCGAACAGGGCCTCGACCTGATCCAGCGTCCAGTCGTGACGCGGCTGGGACAGGTCAGGAGCGGTGCGGATCGAAGCGTCGTCGGCCATGCCAACCGCCTTAGACCGCCCGGCCGCGCCCGCCAAGCGCCGTGCTGCGAGCGTGATATAAGGATATCCTTATATGTTTCTTGATCGAATGCGGGCCGGGCGCTATAGCGGCCGCAACCCAGAACCCGATCCTCGGCAGGAGACCGCCCGTGGCTGACCATATCGTCCGTGACCTTTCGCTCGCCCCCTGGGGCCAGAAGGAGATCGCGATCGCCGAGACCGAAATGCCCGGCCTGATGGCCCTGCGCGAAGAGTTCGGCGCCCAGCAGATTCTGAAGGGCGCCAAGATCGCCGGCAGCCTGCACATGACCATCCAGACGGCCGTGCTGATCCAGACGCTGGAAGCCCTGGGCGCCGAAGTGCGCTGGGCCTCGTGCAACATCTTCTCGACCCAGGACCACGCCGCGGCCGCCATCGCCGCGAACGGCACGCCGGTCTTCGCCATCAAGGGCGAGACGCTGGAAGAGTACTGGGACTACGCCCACAAGATCTTCGAATGGGCCGACGGCGGCTATCCGAACCTGATCCTGGACGACGGCGGCGACGCCACCCTGCTGTGCGTGCTGGGCCCGAAGGCCGAGAAGGACCTCTCGCTGCTGGACAACCCGCAGAACGAGGAGGAAGAGGCCCTCTACAAGGTGATGAAGCGCTACATCGCCGAGAAGCCCGGCTTCTATTCGGCCATCCGTGACGCGATCGGCGGCGTCTCGGAAGAGACCACCACGGGTGTCCACCGCCTGTACCAGATGGCCGAGAAGGGCGACCTGCCCTTCCCCGCCATTAACGTGAACGACAGCGTCACCAAGTCCAAGTTCGACAACCTGTACGGTTGCCGCGAAAGCCTGGTCGACGCGATCCGTCGCGGCACCGACGTCATGCTGTCGGGCAAGGTGGCCGTGGTCTGCGGCTATGGCGACGTGGGCAAGGGCTCGGCGGCGTCGCTGCGTCAGGGCGGCGCCCGCGTGATCGTCACCGAGATCGACCCGATCTGCGCCCTGCAGGCGGCGATGGAAGGCTATGACGTCCAGACCCTGGACGACGTGGCGGACAAGGCGGACATCTTCGTCACGGCCACCGGCAACAAGGACGTCATCACCGTCGATCACATGCGCCGCATGCGGAACAACGCCATCGTCTGCAACATCGGCCACTTCGACTCGGAAATTCAGGTCGCCGGCCTGAAGAACTTCAAGTGGGACGAGATCAAGCCGCAGGTCCACCACATCGAGTTTCCGGGCGGCAATAAGATCATCCTGCTGTCCGAAGGCCGCCTGGTGAACCTGGGCAACGCCACCGGCCACCCCTCGTTCGTGATGAGCGCGTCCTTCACCAACCAGACCCTGGCCCAGATCGAGCTTTGGACCAACATCAAGGCCTATGAGAACCAGGTCTACACCCTGCCCAAGCACCTGGATGAGAAGGTGGCCATGCTCCACCTGGGCAAGCTGGGCGCCAAGCTGACGGTGCTGCGCGACGAGCAGGCCGACTACATCTCGGTCCCGGTCGAAGGCCCGTTCAAGCCGAGCCACTACCGCTACTAAGGCCTGACCGGCGCAAGCCGGTATTCAATCCGGTGAGCTTGCCGCCGGCGGCAGGTTCATCACAACGACCACAAAGAAGAAGCCACAAAGGACACGACGAGGGCGGCGCACGCCGAGCCCCGTTGTGTCCTTTGTGAAAGCCGCTGTGTCCGTTGTGATGAACTGGCGGCTGTCAGTCTCGGACACAGTCAATCCCGGCTTCGCCGGACGGCGGATCAGGCCGCCAGCAGGGCGTCCGGATCTGGCGCCATCTCGCCGCGGCCCAGCAGGCCGGTCTCGAAGTCCATGAAGATGTCGATCAGCTCCTCGCCCTGCACAGGCGCGGCGCCGGGCCGGAAGCGGAAGCGCCAGAAGGTGACGATGTGCTGGATGGCGCCCAGCTGGTCGCCCAGCCGCGTGAACATGGCCGGCGCGTCCAGCAGGAAGTCGCGGAACGCCGTCGGCTCGCCGAATTCGATCAGCCGCAGATAGGCGTCGTCGTAGACCTTCAGCGTGGCGGTGACTTCGTCGCAGGTGCGGGCGATGCGCTCGCGCAGGACGCCGCGGCCGCGCTCGATATAGTGGCGTGACGCCTTGTCCAGTCGCCCGCCCGGCTTGACCGTCAGAACCTGGTCCGCGACCGTCGCCACCTGGCCAAGCAGGCTGGCCAGCATCCATTTGTAATAGAGGAAGCCCTTCCAGCAGAAGACGCCCTCCTCGTACTGTTCGGGCGGCAGGCGCAGGGTCTCGCGCAGGGCGTCCAGCTGTTCGCCCGAGGTGTTGGACAGGATCTTTTCGGCCAGCCGACCGGCCAGGCCCACGTTCACCGCATCGGTGTCCGGGCCGATGCTCAGCGTCACCAGCGGCTCCAGCTCGCGCTGGACGAAGACGAACATCCGTCCCAGGTCCGCGTCGCTGATCGAGAAATAGCAGCCGGCCGGGTCGTAGCCGCCGCGTCGCAGCTGCTCGCGCAGCAGGAAGGGATCCAGCGAGGGCAGGGCGTCGATCAGACGCAGCGCCGCCATGTCGGGGTGGTCCGACGCGATGCCGAAGGTCTCGGCCATCGACCGGTCGAAGGTGTACTGGTTCACGAAGACAAAACGCCCGCCGGCCTTCAGGTCCGAGGCGTCGATTGGAATGACCACCTTGGTCGCCACATGGCGGCGGCCGGGGAACAGGTCCAGTTCGTCCCGTCGCAGTCGATGTTTGATGATCAGGGCGCGGTTCAGCGCCGGCGTGCGGAACAGCGGGCGCTCGGCCCAAGCCGGATCGCGCGGGGCTCCGTCCTCGGCCGGTCCATTGGCCGTCCACACCTGCAACAGGTTCAGGACCCGGGCGGTCGACGCCGATCGCTGCAGGTGCGCCAGGTTGCGAATGGTCCGATCCGTCATCTGCGGACCTTAAGCGAACAAAGGTCACCAATGGCTTAGCTTTGCCGTCTTTCGTCGCCGCGCGGCGAAGCCTATGGTCGCCTCATGAACTCGGTGTTCGACGTCCTCATCCTTCTGGCCATCCTCGCCGTGGCGGTGACGCTCGGCTTCGGTCTGTACTCGCTGTATCGCGGCGGCGAATACGCCCGGTCGAACTCGAACCGGCTGATGCGGCTGCGGGTCATGCTGCAGGCGACGGCCGTGGTGCTTCTGCTGGCCGGCCTGTGGTGGAAATCCACCCACGGCGCCTGACGCGGCTATGGTCACGTTGAACCGCATCTACACCCGCACCGGCGACGACGGCTCGACGCGGCTGGCGTCCGGCGCGCCGGTGTCCAAGAGCGATCCGCGCGTGGAGGCTTACGGCGCGGTGGACGAGCTGAACGCCGTCATCGGCCTGGCGCGGCTGCAGTCGGGCCAGGACGACCGCATCGATGCCTTCCTGGCGCGGGTCCAGAACGAGCTGTTCGACCTCGGCGCCGATCTGGCCACGCCGCTGGAGCCCGCGCCGAAATGGGAGGCGCTGCGGATCGTCGACAGTCAGGTGGACGCCATCGAGGCCGAGATCGATGCGGTGAACGTCCGGCTTTCGCCGCTCGACAGTTTCATCCTGCCGGCGGGGTCGGCCCTGTCGACCCATCTGCACCTGGCCCGCACGGTCTGCCGCCGCGCCGAGCGCGAGGCCGTGCGGCTGGCGGAGGCGGGCGAGGCGGTGACGCCGGCCGCGATCCGCTATCTGAACCGGCTGTCAGACTGCCTGTTCGTCATGGCCCGCCGCGCCAACGACGACGGCAAGGCCGATGTCCTGTGGAAGCCCGGCGCGACGCGCTGATCAGAGGCCGGGGCGCAGAGCGTTGACGCGGTCGCGTTCGGCCTGGGTGGCGGCGTCCTGAGCGCGTTTCTCGGCCGCCAAACGGTCCTCGATGGCGATCAGCTCGCGATTGAAGTCATTCGAGGCCTCCTCGCGCGACTGGCCGATCGGACGGCCGGTGATCTCGGCGATGGAGATGGGCTGGGCGCAGGTCTGGCTGTCCGGGTCCCACCATTTGCCGGAGGCTTCGCACCGCTCGCCCGGCGCGATGTAGAACTGTTGCAGCAACAGAACCCCGCCGATCGCCAGGGCGAACAGGCCCAGGAACAGGATGCTGAGGCGGCGGAAGGTCAGCAGGCGATGCATCGGCGATTCCATTCGCGGGCGCCGGACCCGTCCAGCCTGACCCTGCGTTACGTTGACAGGCCCGATGGGCCGTTCCATTCCCTGCCGCCAGATTCCGGCGATCTTATGGATAGGCTCATGAAGGTTCTCGTCCCGGTCAAACGGGTGATCGACTACAACGTCAAGGCCCGTGTGAAGGCGGACCAGACCGGCGTCGATCTCGCCAACGTCAAGATGAGCATGAACCCCTTCGACGAAATCGCCGTCGAAGAGGCTGTGCGCCTGAAGGAAGGCAAGGAGCATCACGCCGCCGGCACTGCGTCGGAGATCGTGGCGGTGTCCATCGGCGTGACCCAGGCGCAGGAGACGATCCGCACCGCCCTCGCCATGGGCGCGGACCGCGGCCTGCTGATCCAGTCGGACAAGGACCTGGAGCCGCTGGCCGTCGCCAAGCTGCTGAAGGCCGTGGTGGACGAGGAGAAGCCGGACCTGGTCCTGATGGGCAAGCAGTCCATCGACGGCGACAACAATGCGGTCGGCCAGATGCTGGCGGCCCTGCTGGGCTGGCCGCAGGCGACCTTCGCCGGCAAGCTGGTCGTGGCTGACGGCAAGGCGACCGTGACCCGTGAAGTGGACGGCGGCCTGCAGACCCTGGCGGTGACTCTGCCGGCGGTGGTGACGGTGGACCTGCGGCTGAACACGCCGCGCTACGCCAGCCTGCCCAACATCATGAAGGCCAAGAAGAAGGAGATCGCCGTCAAGGCGGTCGCCGACTACGGCGTCGACGTCGCCGACCGGCTGAAGGTGGTCAAGGTCACCGAGCCGCCCAAGCGGTCCGCCGGGATCAAGGTCGCCGACGCGGCCGAACTGGTCGCCAACCTCAAGACCGCAGGGGTCCTGTAATGGCCGTTCTCGTTATCGCCGACCACGACGGTTCGTCCGTCCGTGACACCACCCACAAGACGGTGACCGCCGCGCTGGCCCTGTCCAGCGATGTCGATGTGCTGGTCCTGGGGTCGAAGGCTGCGGCCGACGCCGCCGCCAAGATCGCCGGGGTCCGCAAGGTCCTGTTCGCCGACGGCGCCGATCTGGGCCACGGCCTGGCCGAGGCGGTCGAGGCGACCGTGGTTCCTCTGGCGGCCGGCTACGACGCCGTCCTGTCGCCGGCGACCACCGACGGCAAGAACTTCATGCCGCGCATCGCCGCCAAGCTGGACGTCGCCCCGATCTCGGACATCATCGAGGTCCTATCGTCTGATAGTTTCGTGCGTCCGATCTACGCCGGTAACGCGCTGGAGACCGTCCAGTCCTCGGACGCCAAGAAAGTCATCACCGTGCGCCCGACCGCCTTCGCGGCGGCGGCCGAAGGCGGATCGGCCCCGGTCGAGAGCGTGGCCAGCGCCGATACGGACAAGGCGACCTTTGTCTCCGAGGAGATGGTCAAGTCGGACCGCCCCGAACTGGGCGCCGCCAAGATCGTCGTTTCGGGCGGCCGCGCCATGGGCTCGGCCGAGGAATTCCACGCCGTCATCGAGCCCTTGGCCGACAAGCTGGGCGCCGCCGTCGGCGCATCGCGCGCGGCGGTGGACGCCGGCTATGCGCCCAACGACTATCAGGTCGGCCAGACCGGCAAGGTCGTCGCCCCGGCGCTCTACATCGCCGTCGGCATCTCGGGCGCCATCCAGCACCTGGCCGGGATGAAGGACTCGAAGATCATCGTCGCCATCAACAAGGACGCCGACGCCCCGATCTTCCAGGTCGCGGACTATGGCCTGGTCGGCGACTACAAGACGGTGGTGCCGGAGCTGATGGCGGCTCTGGGGTAAGAGGCGCACATTTCTCCCTCCCCTTCATGGGGAGGGCAGACGCCGAAGGCGGCGGGGTGGGGTCCGAATGGGCATCCCCCGCCGCTTTTTCTTTGGTTGTTGATATCCACTCGGGCCCCACCCGGGCTTCGCTGCGCTTCGCCGTCCCTCCCCATAAAGGGGAGGGAAAGCACTTGACTCATTTCGACGATTAGCTAAATGTCGATTCATGAGCCACGTCTTCAAGGCCCTTTCCGATCCGACCCGCCGCCGGGTGCTGCAGCTGCTCCGTGATGGGCCGATGAGCGCCGGTGACCTCAGCGACCGGTTCGACGTCTCCAAACCGACCATGTCGGCGCACTTCGCCGTGCTGAAGGAGGCCGACCTGGTCCACGCCGAAAAGGCCGGCAAGTCCGTCATCTATCACCTGAAGCTCTCGGTCCTCGAAGAGGCGCTGCTGGGCTTCGTCCAATCATTCGGCGCCGAACCGGCTCCCCAGAAGAAAGTCCCCCAATGAACCGCGACCTCATCAAGAACCTGGCCATCGGCGGCGGCATCGTCGCCTTGGCTCTGGCCGCCAGCTATGCGCGAAGCCAAGGGCTGATCGAGCCGGAGACCACCACCCGCATCGTCATCGTCGCCATCGGTCTGATGGTGGTCTGGATGGGCAACCGCATCCCCAAGACCTTCGCGCCGAGCGCCGGCGCGCGGAAGGCTCAGCGGGTCGCCGCCTGGTCGCTGGTGATTGGAGGCCTGATCTACACCGCCGCCTTCGCTTTCGCGCCGATGGACGTGGCCATCTTCCTGGGCTGCGGCGCGGTGGGCGCGGCCCTTGTCATCACCTTCGCCTACTGCCTGACGCTTCGCAGCCGGGCGCGCGCCGCCTGACCGCAGCCAGTCAGGAGACCGCATTACGGTTTCGTAATCTGCGAGGCTTTGACGCAGCGGGCCGGAGCCGTTTCAATCGTCCCGTCGCGAACGGTTCGCGCGCACCAGGACATCGTCGATGATCAACCGCTTCCGAAGCCGCGCGCTCGCGCTCGTCTCTCTGTCGGCCCTGGCCCTGGCCGCCTGCGCCACCGACGGCTCGACGACGGGATCGGCGGAGACGGGCAGCGGATCGGCGGCGAGCACGCGGACCCTGGCGACTGGCCTGGACGCGGCGGCCAACCCCGACCCCTATCCCTCCACCTATGCGCCCCTGCCGCGAGAGAACCTGGCCATCGTCGGCGGCACGGTCTTCGACGGCGCCGGGCGCCGGTTCGAGAGCGGCGTCGTCGTCCTGACCGACGGCAAGGTGGCGGCAGTGGGCGACGCCTCGACGCCGGTGCCGGCCGGCTATCGCATCGTCGACGCGCGCGGCCGCTTCGTCACGCCGGGGATTATCGACATGCACTCGCACCTGGGCGTCTATCCCTCGCCCGGCGTGCAGGGGATGAGCGACGGCAACGAGGCCACCAGCCCGAACACCGCCCAGGTCTGGGCCGAACATTCGATCTGGCCCCAGGATCCCGGCTTCAACGCCGCGCGCGCCGGCGGGGTGACCACGCTCCAGATCCTGCCCGGCTCGGCCAATCTGTTCGGCGGCCGGTCGGTGACGGTGCGCAACATCCCCTCGGTGACCATGCAGGGGATGAAGTTCCCCGGCGCCCCCTACGGCGTGAAGATGGCCTGCGGCGAGAACCCCAGCCGCGTCTATGGCGGCCGCAACCAGAGCCCGGCGACGGGCATGGGCAATGTCGCCGGTTACCGCGCCGCCTTCATCGCCGCCCGCGACTACAAGGCCAAGTGGGACAAGTGGCGCGAGACGGGCCAGGGCGACCCGCCCACCCGCAACCTGCAGAACGAGACGCTGGTCGGCGTGCTGGACGGCACGATCCTGGTGCAGAACCACTGCTACCGGGCCGACGAGATGGCCGTAATGATCGATATCGCCAAGGAGTTCGGCTACCGCATCACCGCCTTCCACCACGCCACCGAGGCCTACAAGATCGCCCCCATGCTGGCGCGCGAGCACATCTGCGCGGCCATGTGGACGGGATGGTGGGGCTTCAAGATGGAGGCCCTGGACGGCATCGAGGAGAACGCCGCCCTGGTCGATGCGGCTCAGGGCTCGTGCGCCGTCATCCACTCCGACGACGCGCTTCTGACCCAGCGCCTGAACCAGGAGGCCGCCGCCGCCCTGTCGGCCGGGCGCCGCGCGGGCATGACCATTTCCGAGGAACACGCCATCGGCTGGATCACCCTGAACCCGGCCCGCGCCATCGGGATCGCCGACCAGACTGGCTCGCTGGAGGCCGGCAAGCGCGGCGACGTGGTGATCTGGAGCGCCGATCCGTTCTCCATCTACGCGCGGGCGGATCAGGTCTTCATCGACGGCGGCCTGTCGTTCGACCGCTTCAACCCCGCCTATCAGCCGGTCAGCGACTTCGAGCTGGGCCAGCCGGGCTATGGCATGAGCGCCGCCACCGTCGCCGAGGGAGCCCGCTGATGCGTCTTCAATCATTGATTCTGGGTGTCGCGGCGTCGCTGGCGCTGACGGTCCCCGCCCTCGCGCAATCCGGGCCTCAAGTAGCGCGAAGCGCGGTAGGCCCCAACGAAGTCGTGGCCATCACGGGCGGCAAGGTCCTCACGGGGGCGTCGATCATCGAAAACGGCACGGTCGTGATCCGCGACGGGCGGATCGCTTCGGTCGGCGCGGGCGCGGCGCCGGCCGGTGCGCGGGTCATCGACGCGCGCGGCAAGGTCGTGGCGCCGGGCTTCGTGGCGGTGGATTCGGGCCTCGGCGGCTCCGAGGTCTCGGCCGTGCGTGGCTCGAACGACCTGACCAACAACGCCAATACGCTGAGCGCCGCCTTCGACATCTCCTACGGGCTGGACGCCTGGTCCTTCACCCTGCCGGTGGCGCGGCTGGGCGGGGTGACCCGCGCCGTGGTGGTGCCGCAGCACCCCGGCTCGGACGGCGGCCATGTGCATGAGGAAGACACCGCCGGCGCGGGCGAGGGCGGCTATCAGTCGCCCGGCCTGTTCGCGGGTCAGGCGGCCGTGATCCATCTGGGTCAGGGCAATGACATCCTGGTCAAGCCGCGCGTGGCCATGGCGGCGCCGTTTGGCGAGGCGGGGGCCGGCGTGGCCGGCGGCGCGCGCGGGGCCGAGTTCACCCTGTTCCGCGAGACCCTGGCCGAGGTTCGCCTCTACGCCCGCAACAAGGCCGCCTACGACCGGGCGGGCCTGCGCGACCTGTCGCTGTCCCGCGCCGATCTGGAGGCCCTGATCCAGGTGGCCAACGGGACCATGCCGCTGATCGTCACCGTGCACCGCGCGGCCGACATCCAGCAGGTGCTGCGTCTGGGCCGCGAGGAGGGGGTCAAGCTGATCCTCGACGGCGCGGAGGAGGGCTGGCTGGTCGCCGATCAGATCGCCCAGGCGGGCGTGCCGGTCCTGCTGAACCCCATCAACAACCTGCCCGACGACTTCGAGCGCCGGGCGGCGCGGATGGAGAACGCCGCGGCCCTGAACGCGGCGGGCGTGACCATCGCCATCAAGGGCAACGAGGGCTCGGTCCATCGGGCGCGCGAGACCCGCTACAACGCCGGGAACGCCGTGTCTCATGGCCTGCCCTACGCCGCCGCGATCGCCGCCATCACGACCAACCCGGCGCGCATCTTCGGCTTCGAGGGCCAGTTCGGCGCGATCGCGCCGGGCGCGGCGGCCGATGTGGTGGTCTGGTCCGGCGATCCGCTGGAGCCGCTGAGCCAGCCGACGGCCATCTTCGTGAACGGCGCCGAGCAACCGTTGACCAGCCGCTCGCTGCTGCTGCGGGATCGGTATCGGCAGACCGGGGCGATGCCGCCGGCGTATAGCCAGTAAGCGCGACGCCTCTCCCTCCCCTTCATGGGGAGGGAGAGGCGCCGAAGGCGGCGGGGTGGGGTTCGAAAGGGCATCCACGGCCAAACCTCCCCACCCGGGCTCACTGCGTTCGCCGTCCCTCCCCATAAAGGGGAGGGAGAGGTAGGGTGCCGCCATGACCACCCTCTTCATCGACGCGGACGCCTGCCCCGTGAAGGAGGAGGTCTATCGCGTCGCGCGCCGCACCGGACTGAAGGTGTTTGTCGTATCCAACGGCTGGATGCAGGTCCCGCGCGAGCCGCTGATCGAGCAGGTGGTGGTCGACGCCGGCCCCGACATCGCCGACGACTGGATCGCCGAGCGGGCCGGGCCGGGCGATGTGGTGATCACCCAGGACATTCCGCTGGCCGACCGCTGCCTGAAGAACGGCGCCCAGGCGCTGAAGTCGAACGGCCAGCCGTTCACCCCCGACAGCATCGGCTCGACCCTCGCGGGTCGGATGGTGGGCGAGCATCTGCGGTCGATGGGCGTACCGACCTCCGGCCCGCCGCCCTTCGGTCCGGCCGACCGCTCGCGGTTCCTGCAGGCGCTGGACGCCGCGGTGGTTCGCGCCATGCGGGCGCCGCGATGACCACCATCCCCGAGGACGAGCTGGAGTTCCGCTTCTTCCGCGCCGGCGGGCCGGGCGGCCAGAACGTCAACAAGGTCTCGACGGCGGTACAGATGCGGTTCGACGCCAGGAACTCGCCCAGCCTGAGCGAAGGCGTGCGCGAGCGGCTGATGAAGCTGGCCGGCAGTCGGCTGACGTTGGATGGGGTCATCGTCATCAGCGCCGTGCGCCATCGCACGCAGGAGCGTAACCGCGCCGACGCGATTGAGCGGCTGCAGGAGATGGTCGACAAGGCCTCGATCGTTCAGGCCCGCCGCGTGCCGACCCGGCCCACGCGTGCCTCGAAGGAGCGGCGTCTGGTCGGCAAGGCCAGCCGGTCCACGATCAAGGCCGGACGCGGCAAGCCCAATCTCGACTGATCCGACGGGGGTTCAGCCTCGCTGACGCGGCGGCGCGCGACCGCCGCCGGGCGCCATGCCGCGCTGCATCGCGGTCTGCGGCAGTTCGGCCAGGGTCAGACTACCGTCGTGGTCCTTGTCCAGCAGCCCGAACCAGCGCTGGGCCACCCGCTCCTGTTCCTGGCGCGTGATGGACTGGTTGAAGTCGGTGTCGGCCGACTTCACCGGCTGGGGCACGCCCAGCAGGCCCGCCTGGGCGATGCGCGAGCTGGACGCCGCCGAGCGTTGGGCGCGCGGGCGGTCGTTGCCCAGCCCGTTGTCCAGGCCGCTGTTGCCACCCTGTTGCGGCGCGCCCTGCGCGGGCTCGGCCATGTTCAACGGCGCGGAGGGACGTCCGCCGCCACGACGCGGACCCCCGCCCGGACCGGTCATCAGGGTCTCGATGCTGAGGAAGGCGCGGTCGACCATGGTCTCATAGGCGGCGACCTCTCCGGGGCTGATCTCGCCGTCACGGCTCTGATCGAGGACGGCGAAGTAGCGCAGGCCGTCGGCCGTGAACTCGTCCAGCATCACGGCGCCGTCGCCGTTGGTGTCGGCCCCGGAGAACCAGGCGGCGACCGGATAGGGCTCGCCCGGCTGACTCTTGAACGGCTCGCCGAAGGGGCTGATGAAGATCTGCGGGCTCATGGCCGGGCCGCCGCCGCCGGGTCCGCCCGGACCGCCGGGCGCCGAGGCGCATGCGGCGGCGAACAGGGTCAGGCTGGCGGCGCCGAGCGCGGCGGCGCGGGCGAGGGTCGTAGGGCGCATCGGCGTCAGGTCTCCGGGCCGGGGCTGTTCAGGACTGGGGTTCGTCTTCGGCCTGGATCGGGCGGAAGAGCAAGGCGGCGATGCGGTCGTCATCATTGAAACCGATCAGCCAGACGGTCCGCTGGTTGGCGAAGGCGACGCTGAACAGCTCCGCGCCATTCTGCTCGCCGACGAAGGCGACGGCCTGAACCGCGCCGAAGCCGCGCACCAACGGGGCAATTTCGTCCGCGCGCTGGCGAATCTGGGTCGCCAGGTCGTCGGTGAAGACTGTGTAGTCGGGGGCGCCGGCCTGAAGGGCGGCGATGATCGACCGCAGGGCGGCCTCGGAGCGGGCCACGTCTGGCGCCTGAACCTCGTCGGCGGCGGGCGGGGGGATCATGGGCCGCTGCGCGGCGGCCGGGCCGTCGAACGCGTCGGGCAGGGTCGCCGCCGCGGCCTGGGCTGAAGCCACGGCCGGACAGGCCAGAAGGGCCAGCAGGCCGGCCGTCGCGAATATCTTCATCAGGTGGTCCCCAAGGTTCAGCCGATCCTGATCGGCCAAAGGGTCAGGATAAGGGCGGCCGCCGCGGCCACGGTTGCGAGGGTGACACAGACATACAGCCAGGGCGACGCCTGGCGTGTCGTCACCACGACCGACACGGGCTGAGGCGGGTTCTGAACCAGCCGGGTCAGGGCCTTCACGGCGGCGAGCATCTCCTCGACTGCCTCCCTGGCCTGGGCCTTGGGCCCCAGCTCGCGGCGGATCCAGCGCTCGACCACCGGCTCGGCGGCGGCCCACAGGTCGTGGTCGGGGTTCAGGCGGCGCGCCACGCCCTCGACCGAGACCATGGTCTTCTGCAGCAGGATCAGCTCGGGCCGCAGGTGCATGTCGAACAGGGCGGTGATCTCGAACAGCTGGCCCAGCAGCCGGCCCATCGACACCTGCGACGCCTGTTTGCCGATCACCGGCTCGCCCACGGCGCGCAGGGCCTGGGCGAAGGCCTGCACCGAATGCTGCGGCGGCACGTATCCGGCCTCGAAATGGACGCGGGCGATGCGGTCGTAGTCGCGGCTGAGGAAGCCCCAGAGGATCTCGGCCAGATAGCGCCGCTCGAACGGGCCCAGCCGCCCGACGATGCCGAAGTCCACGGCGACCAGCTCGGCCGGGGCGCTGCAGAACAGGTTTCCCTCGTGCAGGTCGGCGTGGAAGGCGCCGTAATCCAGCGCCTGCACCAGGAAGGCGCGCACGACGTTGTCGGCCAGGGCGTTCTTGTCCAGCCCCGGCTGCTCGGCGGCGGCCGGGTCGGTCATGGCGATCCCTTGCGCCCACTCCAGCGTCAGCACCCGCTTGCCGACCCCGTCCCAGACCACGGCGGGGGCGGTCATGTGACCGCCGCCCTCGGCCGCGGCCTTTCGCATGATGTCGCCCAGCTCGGAGGCGGCGGCCGCCTCCAGCCGCATGTCCAGCTCAAGCTCCAGCGCGCGGGCGATGGTCTCGACGAAGGCCTGAGGCTCCAGCCGCCGCGCCATCGGGACCAGCCGGTGCGTCATCCGCGCGCCCAGTCGCATGGCGTCCAGCCCCCGCGCCACGCGCCGCTCGACATTGGGCCGCAGCACCTTGATCGCCACCTTGCGCCCGTCGGCCAGCCAGGCCGGATGGGCCTGCGCCAGCGAGGCGGCGGCGATGGCGGGCTCGAAGCGAGTGAACAGGGCCTCGACCGGTCGGCCCAGCGAACGTTCGACCTCGCGCCGCGCCTGTTCGATGGGGAAGGGCGGCAGGCGGTCCTTCAGCCGGCCCAGGTCCTGGGCGAACTCGGTCCCGAAGATGTCGGCGCGGGTGGCCAGCACCTGACCCAGCTTGATGGCCACGGGGCCCAGATGCTCGAAGGCGCGGCCGAGGCGCTGGCCCGGCCGCCCATCGCGGCCCTGGCGACCCGCGAAGGCGTGCAGGACATGGGCGATCCAGCGCACCCAGGCGGGCAGCACCGGCGTCACCTCGCGCGGGATCAGGGCGTCGTGGCGCACCAGCACCCACAGCCAGCCGGCCAGACGCAGCACGGCGCCCACCGGATCGCGCACGGGCGCGGTCTGCGGCGCCTCGGGCGGCCGGTTGATGACCAGACGGTCGCTCAGATCGCCCACCCGAAGTGGATCGCCGCCACGCCGCCCGACAGGTTGGTCACCGTCACGTTGCGGAAGCCGGCGCGCTCGATCATGCCCTTGAAGGTCGTCTGGTCCGGGAAGCGGCGGATGCTTTCGACCAGATACTGATAGCTGTCGCGGTCGCCCGTCACCCACTGGCCGATGCGCGGAATGGCGTTGAAGGACCAGGCGTCATAGGCGCGGCGCACCGGCTCGGCGGTCGGGCGCGAGAACTCCAGGCATAGGAACCGCCCGCCCGGCTTCAGCACCCGGCGCGCCTCGCGCAGCGCCTGGTCGATGTCGGCAACATTGCGGATGCCGAAACTGATTGAATAGGCGTCCACGCTGGCGTCCGGCAGCGGCAGGTTCATGGCGTCGCCGACGGACCAGCTCATCTCCGGCTCGCCGCCCTTCTCGACCCCGGCCAGGATCATCTCGGCGTTGTAGTCCATGACGATGACGCGGGCGTCCTCGCCGCCCAGCCGCTGCTGAGCGCCCCGCGCCATCTTCGAATAGCGCCGCGCCATGTCGCCGGTGCCGCCCGCGACGTCCAGGATGGTCTCGCCGGGGCGGGCGTTCAGCTTGGCCGCCGCTGCGTCCTTCCAGAGCCGGTGCACGCCCGCGCTCATCAGGTCGTTCATGATGTCGTACTTTGACGCCACGCTGTCGAACACGCCGCGCACGCGCCGCACCTTCTCGCGCGCGTCCAGGTCGATGAAGCCGAAGGGTGAGCTCTTGCTCTCAGGCGTGGAGGCGGCGTCGGTCATGCGGGCCTTCTAGCGCCTGAACGACCGCTCCGTCACGCGGCTACTGCGGAACGCGCGGCCTCGGCACGCCCAGATCCTTCATCACCGCCCGCATGGCGCCGTAGCAGCCGCAACTGGCCTTCTCGAGGCCCGGGCGGTCCAGCACCTCGACCCAGCCGCGACCGCGTTCGATCAGGCTCTTGTCCTCCAGCGCGCCGCCGACTTCCGACACGGTGGCGCGGCGCACGCCCAGCATCCCGGCGATGTCGGCCTGGGTCAGGTTGAAGCGGTCCGCGTCGCTGCGGTCGTGGATCGTCAGCAGCCAGCGCGCCAGCCGCTGGTCCAGCGCGTGCTGGGCGTTGCAGGCGGCGATCTGCTGCACCTGGGCGAACAGGCTCTCTGTAAATTTCGACAGGGCCAGCCGCATTTCCTGGCTCTTTTCCAGCGCCTCGGAGAAGACATCGGCGGGCAGGCAGGCGGCGACGCCTTCGATCTGGGAGATGGCGCGGCTGGCGGCGCGGGCGTTCATCGGCCCGCAGGTGACGCCGATCAGGCCTTCCCGGCCGATGGCGGCCGTTTCGACCATCCGGTCGTCGGGCAGCACGGTCATCAGGGAAACGACGCCCTTCAGCGGAAACCAGACCTCGCCAACGTCCTCGCCGGCGTCATACAGCATCTGGCCGCGATCGAAGGCGCGCGGCGTCAGGTGCGGCTCGAGCCGCTTGCGGTCGGCCGGGGGCAGGGACGCGATCCACAGATTGTCCACAGTATGGCTCCGCTATGGCTCCGCTTGGTTCTGAGCGCTCAACGCTGAAGCTAACGGCCAAGTTCCAAGAGTGGATGGGTGGATGGGGCCGCTTGTCGCCGGGCGCGCGCGCGGCTAGGCCGGAAGCTAGGGAGACGCAGATGGACGCCAGGATGACACCCACCGAAGCGGTCGGCCAGCTAGGGCATGGATGGCGTCCGGACGGCCAGGACGCCATCGCCCGAACGCTGACGTTCGAGGACTTCAACGCGGCCTTCGGCTTCATGACCCGCGTGGCGATATGGGCCGACAAGGCCGACCACCACCCGGAATGGTCCAATGTCTACAACAAGGTGGACGTGCGCCTGACCACCCACGACGCGGGCGGGGTGACGAACAAGGACCTGGCGCTGGCGCGGTTCATCGACGCCGTCGCGGGAGAGGCGAAGTGAGCGGCCGTCTCGAAGGCAAACGCGCTCTGATCACCGGCGCGGCCGGCGGCCTGGGTTCGGCCATGGCCTGGCGGATGGCGGAGGAGGGCGCGCGCCTGGCCCTGACCGACGTCGACGGCGACGGGGCGAAAGGCCTGGCCGACGCAATAAACGCCGCGCACCCGGACGCGGCCGTCGCCTTCGCCCATGACGTGACCAGCGAAGACCAGTGGAAATCGGTCGTCGCGGACGCCGTTTCGGCGCTCGGCGGCCTGTCGGTGCTGGTCAACAACGCCGGCGTCGGCGGGCCACTGACCTTCGTCGAGGAGGACACGATCGAGAACTGGCGCCGTCAGTACGAGATCAACCTGCTGTCGGTCATGCTGGGCTGCAAGCACGCCATGCCGCACCTGCGCGCGGCTGCCCCGGCCTCGATCATCAACATCTCGTCGCTGGCGGGCTTGGTCGCCGCTCCGGGCATGGGGCCGTACAACGCCACCAAGGCCGCGGTCTGGATGTACACCAAGACCATCGCCTTGGAGGCGGCAAAGATGGAGTGGAACGTGCGCTGCAACTCCATCCATCCGGTCTTCATCAAGACGGCGATCCTGGACCCGTTTGTGGCCATGGCCCACGGCGACGAGGCCAGGGCGCACGAGCGGCTGTCACGCGGCATTCCGCTGAAGCGGATCGGCGATCCGGACGACGTGGCGTGGGCCGCCGTCTATCTGGCGTCGGACGAATCGAAGTTCGTGACCGGCACCGAGTTCAAGATCGACGGCGGCACGACCGCCCAATGAACGGGGCAGTGACGGCGCCGCGCCTTGCTCCCGCCCGCAACGCGGCCTAATCCCCGGCGCATGGCCGCACCCCTCATCTGTCCGTCCATCCTCGCCAGTGATTTCTCGCGTCTCGGCGAGGAAGTCCGGGCCCTGGAAGCCGCCGGCGCCGACTGGATCCACGTCGATGTGATGGACGGCCACTTCGTGCCGAACATCACCCTGGGCCCCGACATCGTGAAGGCGATCCGCCCGCACACGACCCTGCCCTTCGACGTGCACCTGATGGTGGCGCCGGTCGATCCCTGGCTGGAGGCGTACCGCGAGGCGGGCGCGGACATCCTGACCGTCCATCCAGAGAGCGGCGCGCACCTGCACCGCACCCTGGGCCGTATCCGCCAGCTGGGCGCCAAGGCGGGCGTGGTCTTCAATCCGGCCACGCCGCTGAGCATCCTGGAAGAGGTGGTCGATCTGGTCGATCTGGTGCTGATCATGTCGGTGAATCCCGGCTTCGGCGGCCAGGCCTTCATCGACAGCGCCCTGAAGAAGGTCGCGGGCGCCCGCGCCATCCTCGACCGCGCCGGATCGCAGGCGCACCTGCAGGTCGACGGCGGCGTCACCTCGGCCAACGCCGGGGCGTGTGTCGCCGCCGGGGCCGATGCCCTGGTCGCCGGTTCGTTCGTGTTCAAGGGCGGCAACTACGCCGCCAACATCGAGGCCTTGAAGGCCGAAGGGCTCCAGGCCGCGTGAGCCCGCTAGGACCCTTCGCCAAGGCCGCACAGGCCGCCGACGCCCTGACGGGCGGCGTCATTCCCGGCCTGCCCGGCGCCCCGGTCCGCACGCCCCTGCATCGCATCGGGGCGTCTACGGGGCCCGAGCTGTGGCCCGCAATCCTCGGCCGCCTGCTGACCCGCCAGATGTGGGTCGAGCTCTATGGCCTGCCCGGCTATGACCTGACGCTGAAGGGCGGCCGCGCCACAGGCGTCGCCGCGACGCCGCGCGACTTCCGTCCTATCGAGGGCGGGCACGGCCGCGCCGTGGCGGGCGGCCGCTTCGTCCTGGCCGGCACGGCGCTGGATGTCGAGCCGGGCGGCGATCCGTGGAACCGCCCCAGCCCCAGCCGCGCCTTCGCGGTCGAACTGCACGCCTTCACCTGGCTGCCCGCCCTGATGGCCGAGGGCGAGGCCGGCGCGCGGGAGGCGTTGCGCCTGACGCTGGCCTGGACCGACGTCTTCAGCCGCTGGTCGCCCTTCGCCTGGGGGCCGGACATCCTGGCGCGCCGGGTCTTCAACCTGGCCTGCGCGGCCCGCAAGATGGCCCAGGTCGCAGACGATCCGCAGCGCGAGCGCCTGCTGGCCACCCTGGGAGCCCAGGGCCGTCAGCTTTTGCGTCCGCCCGGCGGCAAGGCCAGCCAGGCCGAGCGTCTGGTCGCCGCCGCTCTGGTGGGCGCGGTGCTGGCCGGATCGCCCGGTGACCGTATCCGCAAGGCCGCCCTGGGCCGGCTGGGCCGCGCGCTGGAGCAGTCCGTGCTGGCCGACGGCGCACACGCCAGCCGCGCGCCCGAGATGGGCATGGAGCTTCTGCTAGACCTGCTGACGCTGGACGACGGCCTCAGCCAGCGCTCCGAGCCGACGCCGCAAGCGGTGACGGGCGCCATCGAGCGGCTGACCAAGGGCCTGCGCGTCCTTGCCCTGCCCGACGGCCGGCTGGCCAGCGTTCAGGGCGGCGGACCGTCCACCGCGGCGCGCGTCGCAGCGGCCCGCGCGCACGACAGCGCCGAAACGGCGGCCGGAGAAGTGGGCGGGATCACCCGCATCCAGAGCCCGCTGGTCACGGTCATCACCGACGTCGCGGCGCCCGCGCGGGGCGCCTGGTCCTCGGCCGCCTGCGCCCAGCCCGCCGCCATCGAGATCGTCTGCGGCCGCGACCGGCTGATCACCTCGTCGGGGTGGACGCCCCGCGCCGCCGACCGCCAGGCCCTGCGCCTGACCCCGGCCGCCTCGACCCTGACCCTCGGCGAACAGTCGGTCGGCGAGCCTCTGGGCGGCAAGAAGGCCGAGCTGCTGGGCCCGCGCCTGGTCGCTCCCGCCCTGCACGTCACCCAGGATCAGCGCCAGGGCGACGGCGCCCTGTGGCTGGAGGTCGAACACGACGGCTGGGCCGGTCCGTTCGGCCTGATGCACCAGCGCCGCCTCTACCTGGACCAGCGACTGGACGAACTGCGCGCCGAGGAGCGGATGTTCCCCCAGCCCAATCGCAAGGAGATCGTCCGCCCCATCGCCGCCCCCTACGCCCTGCGCTTCCATTTGGAGCCCGGCGTCCAGGCCTCGCTGGCGCGCGACCGGCGCTCGATACTGCTGCGCGGTGGCTCCGGCCGGGGCTGGTGGTTCCGCACCGACGGCCCGGATGTGGCCATCGAACCCAGCGTTCACATCGACGACGGCCTGACCCGGCGCTCGCTTCAGGTGGTCGTGCGCGGCTCGGCGCGGACGGATAACGAGACCAAGATCCGCTGGAAACTCAGCCCGGCGGGCGCCAGCGGCGATCCGACCTGATGTGAAAGATCCTCCACCGTGCAGCGAAGCGAAACGGGGGAGGGGGACCACGAAGTGGTGGAGGGGGCGAGGACATCCACCGTCGCCGGCCATCCAAGGCTGCACCCAGCTTTCGCCCCCCTCCACCACTTCGTGGTCCCCCTCCCCCGCCCAAGAGCGGTGGAGATCTTAGAAGGTCGCTTGAATCGCTCCGACCGCCGCGAATCCGCAGGCGCCGGAGCCGGTGAGCACCTCGACTGTCTCCCCCGTGACGCCGCCCAGCGCATAAGTCGACCGTAGGGCCGCGACCATCTTCAGCGTCTCCACGCCCAGCGGCGGTTTGATCCCAGACGTCCCGCCCGCCAGGAAGATCGGCGACAGCACCACGGCGTCCAGCGCTCCGGGCGCCGCCCGCGCGGCCTCCACCGAATGCGCCGCTCCGGTCAGCAGCCACTCAGGATGCGCCACCCGCACCGGATCAGCCTCGCCCAGCGCCCGCTCCGGCAAGTGCAATCCATCAGCCTCCAGCGTCTCCGCCAGCCCGACATCCAGCCCGACCAGCAGTCGCACGCCCGCCGCCCGCGTCGCCGCGCGCAGCCGTCGACCCGTCTCCAGCGCGTCGTCCCGCCCGAACGTGCGGAACACGACGCCCGCCCCCGCCGGCAGGCGCGCCGCCGTCTCCCATGGGCGAGACGTCCGCTCGGGATCCGTAAAGAACAGCATCGGCGGCAGCGCGCCGCTGACATCCCCGGCGGCGCGGTTTAGAGCCTGCGCGGTCTCCCACAGGCGCTCGGCGTCGCTTCGTTGTCCGGACGGGTCCATGACCGCCTCATCGCCCTCTCAGGCGCCCGCGTCCATCGCCGATCGCTTCGCTCAGGTCCGGAGCCGGGTCGCCGGGGCCGAGATCGCGGCCGGCCGTCCCGCCGGGTCCGCGATTCTGACCGCCGTATCGAAGACCCAGCCGCCCGAAACGATCGACGCCGCCCTCGCCGCCGGCCAGCGCATCTTCGGCGAGAACCGGGTGCAGGAGGCGCAGGGCCGCTGGCTGGATCGCGACCGCACGGGGCTGCAGTTGCACCTCATCGGCCCGTTGCAGACCAACAAGGCGGCCGACGCTCTTTCGCTGTTCGACGTCATCGAGACCCTGGATCGGGAGAAGCTGGCCGAGGCCCTGGCTTCGGCGGGCGACAAGCTGTCCTTGCGACCCCGCGTCCTGGTCCAGGTGAACACCGGCGAGGAGGAGCAGAAGGCCGGGGTCGCCCCTCGAGACGCCGACGCTCTCATCGCCCGCGCCCGCGCGCTGGGCCTAATGGTCGAGGGCCTGATGTGTATCCCGCCGGTCGAGGCCGCGCCCGGCCCGCACTTCGCGCTTCTGGCGCGCATCGCGGCGCGCAACGTTCTGAGCGTCCTTTCGATGGGGATGAGCGACGATTTCGAGGCCGCCATCCGCTTCGGCGCGACCCATGTGCGGGTCGGTTCGGCCCTGTTCGGGGCGCGCACGACGCCGTGATCTGACGGCCCGGACTTGGCGTTTGCCGCGACGCTCGCCATTGTCAGCCCATGCCGAGCCCCAAGACCATCCTGATCATCGACGACGACGACGACCTGCGCGAGGCGCTGGCCGAGCAGTTGGCGGTGCACGAGGAGTTTCGCACCGTCCAGGCCGCGACCGCCGGAGACGGCGTGCGCCTGGGCCGCGAGATCCGCGCCGACCTGATCCTGCTGGACGTCGACCTGCCCGACATGGACGGCCGCGAGGCCTGCCGCCTGCTGCGAAAGGCGGGCGTCTCGACACCTGTCATCATGCTGACGGCCCAGTCGTCGGACGCCGACGCCATCCTGGGGCTGGACGCCGGGGCCAACGACTACGTCACCAAGCCCTTTCGCTTCGCCGTGCTTCTGGCCCGCGTGCGCGCCCACCTGCGCAGCCACGAACAGTCAGAGGACGCCGTCTTCACCATCGGCCCCTACGAGTTCCGCCCGGCGTCCAAGCTTCTGCTGGACGACAAGGGCAAGAAGATCCGGCTGACGGAAAAAGAGACCAACATCCTGAAGTACCTTTACCGCGCCGGCCCCAAGCCGGTGTCGCGCGAGGAACTGCTGACCGAGGTCTGGGGCTACAACGCCGGCGTCACCACCCACACGCTGGAAACCCACATCTACCGCCTGCGCCAGAAGATCGAGCCCGAGCCCGGCCAGGCGCGGCTGCTGCTGACCGACGCGGGCGGGTATCGGCTGCAGCCATGACCCTCACCCGTTCGGGCGCCACTCGCTGAGCTGGACGCCGTCGGCGGTGGTGAAGGCGATGCGGTCCAGCTGGACGGCGGCGATGCACACGGGGCGCTGGTCGGGGCCGGCGGCTCGGCATCGCAGGGTCTGGCCGCTCGGCCACGCGGCGAAGCGGCCTTCCAGCACGAGGCGGTAACCGTTGACCGGCGCGGCGGCGGGGGCCTCGCCTTCGCCGCGCACCGTATAGGCGTAGGCGCGGCCGTTGCGGCGCTTGAGGCGCGAGCCGTCGGCCTCGAACACCGCCGCCAGGCCCAGGGTCTGCGGCGACGGCGCGGTCGAATCGCCGGCCGGTCGGTCCGCCGCGGCGCCGGGACAGCCGTCCACAGACGTCCAGGGCCGTTCGACCCACAGGCCCTCTACCGCTTCCCAATCGGCGGGCGGCCCGGCCACCAGCGCGGACGGCTTCCAGTCTCCGGGCGCCAGCGTGATCTGGATCGTCTTGCGATCGGGGCCCCACGACCAGCGCGGCAGGCCGTCGCCGGCGTCATCCTCGGCGAGAGGCGGCTGGGGGCCCGCGCAGCCGAAAGCGAGATTGAGAGCGAAGCGCCGGCCCGCCAGGGGATCCGGCGCTGCGGGCGCCTGACCGGCGGCGAAAGTCGAGGCGGCGTCGCGCGCGGCCGTGATCAGGTCGGCGCGGCCGAGCGGCGTCAGGGGCGTTTGGGACGGCGCAGGCGGGGCCGCCACGGGTGTTACGGGCTGGGCGTCGACGGGCGGCGGCGCCGCCTCACGGGGCTTGCAGGCGGCGGCCGCCAAGGTCGCCCCCAGGCACAGGACGACGGCAGCGCGCTTCGCGGCGTTCGCATCGGGCATGCACAAACCCTAGCATAATCAGCGACGAAATGTCGGGCGCACCGGAAAAAGGTTGACCTCGGCGGCCTGCGGCGGTCTGCACGGCCCATGACTTTCGATCAGATCGTCGCCCTGGCGGTGCTCGTGGGCGTGGTCGGCGTGCTGATCCACGGGCGGGTCCGCGCCGACGTCGTCGCCCTGACCGGGGCCGCCGTCTTGCTGTTGCTGGGCGTCGTGCGGCCTGTGGAGGTGCAGGGCGCCTTCGCCAGTCCGGCGGTCATCGCCCTGGCCGGCCTGTTCGTCATCGCCTACGCCATCGAGCTGTCGGGCCTTCTGGGCCTGCTGATCCGCCAGGCGACGCAGCTGGCCGCCCGGATCGGCGCGACGGGCATCTGGATCGTGATCGGCCTGTGCGGTTCGGTCGGCGGCTTCCTGAACAACACGCCGGTGGTGGTGCTGGCCGCGCCTGTGATCCGCGACGTGGCCCAGTCCCTGCGGCTGTCGCCCAAGCGGTTCCTGATGCCGCTGAGCCACGTCACGGTGATGGGGGGCCTGCTGACCCTGATCGGCACGTCCACCAACCTTTTGGTCAACGACATGGCGCGCAACGCGGGCCAGCCGGTGTTCGGCCTGTTCGAGATCACGCCGGTGGGCCTGTCCATCGCGGTGGTCGGGGGTCTGTGGCTCTATTTCGTCGGCGCCCGTCAGCTGGGTCGTGCGGTCGCCAAGGACGAGGCAGAGGCCGCCCGTCTGGCCGAGCTGGAGGCGGCGCAGCGTGCGGAGGCCGCAAAGGCGAAGGCCGCGAAATCCCGTCGCCGCGCCCTGCCGTTCGGGCTGCCCCGGCTGGGCGAGGCGCGAAACCAGTCCGACGGGTCCGGCGACGCGCACCTGGGGGACGTTGACCTCTACGGCGCGGCTGACCGAGCCTTCCGCGTCCGGCCGGCGCTGATCTCCCTGGGCGTCTTCCTGATCGTCATCATGGCGGCCGGCCTGGGCTGGGCGCCGATCGCGGCCTCGGCCTTCGCCGGCGCCGTGGCGCTGATCCTGCTGAGGGTGATCACGCCCGAGGAGGCCTATGCCGGGCTTCGGCCCGAGATCCTGCTGCTGATCGCCGGAATGGTGGTGGTGGGCACGGCCATCGAGGTGACCGGCCTGGCCGCCGCCGGGGCCGAGCGTCTGATCGACGTGATCCGCCCGATGGGGCCGCTGGGCGCCCTGATCGTGCTCTACGGGGTGACGCTGTTCGCCACGGAGCTGTTGTCGAACGCCACGGTGGCGGTGCTGATCACGCCCATCGCCGTGGCCCTGGCCGAGAGCCTGGGGGTCGATCCAAGGCCGTTCCTGGTGGCCGTCATGATGGCGGCGTCGGCCGCCTTCGCCACGCCGTTCGGCTATCAGACCAATGTCCTGGTCTTCAACATGGGCGGCTACAGCTACATGGACTTCGTGCGCGTCGGTCTGCCGCTGAACCTGATCACCTGGGTGGCGGCCATGATCGCCATCCCGATCTTCTTCCCGTTCTGACGCCGGATCAGACGTCCAGGTCCACGGTCACCGGGGCGTGGTCCGATGGCCGTTCCCATTCACGCACATCGTCGTGGATGCGGGCGGTGTCCTTGACGACGGCGCTGGAGAGACCCGGCGAGGTCCAGATGTGGTCCAGGCGCAGGCCGCGGTTGGACTTGCGGAAGTCCTGGGCGCGATAGCTCCACCATGACGCCAGTTTCTGCGGCTCCGGAAAGCGGTCGCGCAGGACGTCGGCGAAGCCACCCGCCTCCTGCAGCCGGTTCAGGGTCTCGACCTCGATCGGCGTATGGCTGACCACCTTGGACATGTAGCGGTGGTTCCAGACGTCGTTCTCGCCCGGCGCGATGTTGAAGTCGCCGGCCAGCACCAGCGGCGCGGCTTTGTCCCTCTGGGCGATCTCGGCGGTCAGCCGCTCGTAGAAGTCCATCTTGTGATCGAACTTGGGGTTCAGCGCGCGGTCGGGCAGGTCGCCGCCCGCCGGGATGTAGAAGTTCTGAATGTCGACGCCCGCGACCTTGGCCGAGACGCAGCGGGCGTGGCCCAGCTTGCAGACCTCCAGCGTGGTGTTGTCGTCGATCGGCAGGCGGCTGGCGATCGCCACGCCATGCCAGCCCTTCTGGCCCGCCACCCGCATGTGCGGCAGGCCCATCGCCTCGAAGGCGGCGCGGGGAAACTGGTCGGTGGTGCATTTGATCTCCTGCAGCAGCAGGACGTCGGGCGCGCGCTCGGCCACGAAGCGGGCGACCTGATCGATCCTCAGGCGGACCGAGTTGATGTTCCAGGTGGCGATGCGCAGGGTCATGGCGGGGGGCCTAGCAGGGCCCTAGACCAGAAGGAATGCCGGACGAAGAAACGCCCGGCCTCTGCGGAAGGCCGGGCGATTGAAGTTTTGTCTCGCCGCCGGGAGGGGATGACGTCCGTAGCGGTCAGGTCCGCGAACGGGCCTTGTGGTCACAATGTCACACGATCGAACAAAGTCAACGCACGGAATGCCGCAACTTGCCTGTGGCGCGAATTACACGCCGACAGCGGATCAGTTCCGGCCCGGGCGGCGCGTCGGGTCGGTCAGGCGGAACAGGCCGGCGTCCAGACCCGGCGCGGGCGACAGGGTCGTCAGCTGGGTCCGCGTGCGGGCGCCTTGCGGGTCGGTGATGGTCCATTCGCGCAGGCGGCCGCCGGCGAAGGCCAGCACGACCGAGCCGTCGTTGGGCCGCCGCGCATCGCGCACGGTCAGGGCATAGGCGCCCGAGTCCATCCGCGTCACACGGTCGATCCGCACCCCCTGGTCCAGCCGCACGTTGCGCGACAGGAAGGTCGAGAGAGGGGTGGAGCCCAGCGGCACCTGGCGGAAGTTGTTCAGCCGCGGGTCGTAACGCTTCACATTGTAGCCGTCCGACACGACCAGCAGGCCGGCGGGCGTGGTGTATTCGAAGCGCATCTTGCCGGGGCGTTGCAGATAGAAGCGGCCCTCGCGGCGCTGGCCGCCCGCGCCGGTCTCGACAAAGCCGCCCTGTGCCGTCGTCATGGCCTGCAGATAGCCCTGAGCCTGCGCCACGACGGCGCGGTCCTCGGCGGACAAATTGGACTGCGCGAACGCAGGCGCGGCCACGGCGGTGGCGACGAGGCTGAGCCCAAAGGCGCGGCGGGACAGGATCATGGTCTTTTCTCCCATTCGGGATGGATTGGTCAGGACGCCGTTCTGGTCGTGCGGCGCGGCGTCGTCATGACCCAAGCCTGACCATATTCCGGCGGTCCGATGAAGCCCCGTTCATCGGAAGCGGTCACAACGCCGGGATAGCGGGGCGGTTGCCTGCGGACTTCCCTCTGCCAGCGGGGAGGGCTTGTCCAAGACAGATCATGGAAGGGGCGGCGGCCCGGCCAATACCTCGCGCTTGCCCTGGTGGTTGGCGGCCGTGACCACGCCTTCCTGCTCCATTCGCTCGATCAGGGAGGCGGCGCGGTTGTAGCCGATCTGGAGGCGGCGCTGGACGTAGCTGGTGGAGGCCTTGCGGTCGCGGGTGACGACGGCCACGGCGCGGTCATAGAGGTCGTCGCCGGACCCGCCGCCGCCTTCGCCGCCGTAGCCGCCGTCATCCCCGCCGTCGCCGTCCGGCTCGTCGGTGATCAGATCGAGGTATTCCGGCTCGGCCTGGGCGCGCAGGTGTTTGCAGACGGCCTCGACCTCCTGGTCGGTCACGAACGGGCCATGCAGACGGGTGATGCGGCCGCCGCCGGCCATATAGAGCATGTCGCCCTGGCCCAGCAGCTGCTCGCCGCCCTGTTCGCCCAGGATGGTGCGGCTGTCGATTTTGGAGGTGACCTGGAAGGAAATCCGCGTCGGGAAGTTGGCCTTGATGGTGCCGGTGATGACGTCCACCGACGGGCGCTGGGTGGCCATGATCAGGTGGATGCCGGCGGCGCGGGCCATCTGGGCCAGACGCTGCACCGCGCCTTCGACGTCCTTGCCGGCGACCAGCATTAGATCGGCCATCTCGTCCATCACGACGACCAGATAGGGCATGGGCTCGGGACGGATCTTCTCGCTCTCGTAGACCGGGCGGCCCTGCTCGTCGAAGCCGGTCTGGACCGTGCGCTCGAAATGCTCGCCCTTGGCCAGGGCCTCGCGGGCGCGGTCGTTGTAGCTGGCGACGTTGCGGACCCCCAGCTTGGACATGCGGCGATAGCGGTCCTCCATCTCGCGCACCGTCCACTTCAGGGCCACGACGGCCTTCTTGGGATCGGTGACGACGGGGGCCAGCAGGTGCGGGATGCCGTCATAGACCGACAGCTCCAGCATCTTGGGGTCGATCATGATGAAGCGGCACTCGGCGGGGGAGTGGCGGTACAGGATCGACAGGATCATGGCGTTGACGCCCACCGACTTGCCCGAGCCGGTGGTGCCGGCGATCAGCAGGTGCGGCATGCGCGCCAGATCGGCGACATAGGGCTCTCCGCCGATGGTCTCGCCCAGGGCCAGCGGCAGCAGGTGGCTCTGCTTGTCGAACTCGCCGGATGCCAGCAGGTCGCGCAGGTAGACGGTCTCGCGCTTCACATTCGGCAGTTCGATGCCGATGGCGTTGCGGCCCTGGACCACGCTGATCCGGCAGGCGCGGGCGCTCATCGAGCGGGCGATGTCGTCCGACAGGGCCACGACGCGGCCGTGCTTCACGCCGGGGGCGGGCGCCAGCTCGTACAGGGTGACGACGGGGCCGGGACGGATCTGGTCGATCACGCCGCGCACGCCGAACTCGGCCAGCACCTCCTCCAGCAGCTTGGCGTTCTGTTTCAGCGCCTGCTCGTCAACCATTGACTGACGCGCCTCTGGCTTCGCCAGCATGCCCAGCGGCGGCAGGTCGAAATCGCCCTCGGGGCGGACGAAATCGAAGGCGGCCTGATTGTCGTCCGCAGCGCGCTTGGAGGTCCGGGTCGCCTTGGGCGCGGCGACGCGGGGCTCGGCGACGGCGGGCTGGGCGGCGCGAGGCGCGGGCGCGACCAGCGCCTCCTCCCAAGGCGGCGAGGCGTCGTCGGAAACGATCGGCTCGGGTTCGGCGCGGACGCGCGGCGCACGCTCGGCCTTGGGCGGCGCAGCGGCCCTGCGCGGCTGACGTGGGGCAGGCGCGGCGGCCGGACGGCGCAGACCCTGCGCCCAGGCGACCGCGTCACCGGCGTCCGACAGGCGCAGGCTCAGGGCGTAGACGCCGCTGGCGATCGCGCCCAGGCCGAACAGAACGCCCGCGATGGCGCGCCCGGCAGGCAGGCCCAGCGCCTCGGCCAGACCGTCGATCATCCCGACCAGACCGTCGCCCCACAGGCCGCCCAGACCCGAAACCAGCGGCCAGCCCTGCGGATGGGGCAGGGCCGACAGGGCGGCGGACAGCAACAGGACGCAGCCGGTCGCCGCGAGGCTGCGCGCCGGGGTCGCCTTCAGGCGGAACTGCAGCGTTTCGCCCAGCGCCCCGGCCAGGCCGAAGACGCCGATCAGCAAGGCGGCCGGCCATGCGGCCAGGCCCAGCGACTGCATGAAGATGTCGGCGAACAGGGCGCCTTGGCGGCCCAGGATGTTGTGCACATCGCCCGATCCGGCCGCGTTCAGGCTGGGGTCCGTCGGGCTCCAGCTGGCCAGGGCGGCCAGCAGCAGCACGGCCAGCAGCACCTGCGCCACGCTGCGGAACCGGCGCATCCACGGCGCGGCCCACAGGATGCGGGCGCCGGTCCAGGCCTGACGGCTGAAGGCGAGGGCGGTGGACATGGGACGGGCGGGCCTCGGGCGGACGGACTTCGGGCGATGGTTCGGCCCCAGTGTCGCGCGCGAGGGTTAAGAGGCTGTTCACCACGACGTCCGCCGGGGCTGGACGCCGTCGCCCCGCGGCGCGACAAGCGGGCCATGGCCCAACAGTCATACGACCTGATCCTTTCCGGCGCCGGCCTGGTCGGCGCGACCCTGGCCCTGGCGGCGCGGCAGGCAGGCTTGAGCGTGCTGGCAGTCGATCCGCAGCCGCTGGCGCTGCAGGCGGCGCCGACCTTCGACGGACGCTCCACGGCCATCGCCTTTTCGACCTTCCGGATGCTGGACGCCCTGGGCGTCGGCGAGGCCTTGCGCCCGCACGCCTGCCGCATGGACGGCATCCTGGTCACCGACGGCCGGCGCCCGGGCGCCGCGACCCGGCCCGCCGGTCCCGCCTTCCTGCGCTTCGACGCCAGCGAGATCGGCGACCGCACCGATGGGGAGCCCCTCGGCTATCTGGTGGAGAACCGACATATCCGCGCGGCGCTGGGACAGGCGCTGGGCGCGTCCGACATCGACATCCGAGCGCCGAACCGCCTGACCGGTATCGACGTCCAGCCCGGTCGAGCCGTCGTCACGCTCGATGACGGCTCGACCGCCTCAGCGCCGCTGGTCGTCGGGGCCGAGGGGCGCGGCTCCTTCGTTCGCCAGAACGCTGGCATCGGCGTCACCGGCTGGGGCTATGGCCAGAGCGGCGTGGTCGCGACCGTCCGCCTGGGGCGCGACCACGGCAATGTGGCGCACGAATACTTCCTGCCGGGCGGTCCCTTCGCCATCCTGCCCCTGACCGACCAGCGCGCCAGTCTGGTCTGGACAGAGACTACCCGCCGGGCCGAGGCCCTGCGGGACGCGTCGGACGCCGCCTTCCAGTCGCACCTGATGCGCCGCTTCGGCGAGTTTCTGGACGGCGCCACGCCGGTCGGGCCGCGCTTCGTCTATCCGCTGGCCTTGCAGATGGCCGAGCGGATGACGGCGCCGCGTCTGGCGCTGGTCGGCGACGCGGCCCACGCGGTGCATCCGGTCGCCGGACAGGGCCTGAACATGGGCCTGAAGGACGTCGCCGCCCTGGCCGAAGTGCTGGGCGAGGCGGTGCGTCTGGGCGAGGATATCGGTTCGGAGACGGTGCTCGAGCGCTACGCTCGCTGGCGCCGGTTCGACAACGCGGCCCTGGCGGCCGGTTTCGACGGCTTCGTGCGCCTGTTCTCGAACGACATTCCGCCGGTGCAGCTGGCGCGCGGTCTGGGGATCGCCGTGGTCAACCGTATCGCGCCGCTGCGGCGCGCCTTCATGCAGGAGGCGGGCGGCGCTATGGGGGATCTGCCGAGGCTGCTGAAGGGCGAGGCGCTGGTCTGATCGATCTCCGCCCGCTGGGCGGAGACAGGCGACGAAGTCGCCAGAGGCGGGCCCGATGAAGAGGCCGCGTCCTGAACCTGCCCGCCTCTGCTCGCTGCGCTCGCTGTCTCCGCCCAAGAGGCGGAGAGCTTTAGTGCTGGTTCTCGGGCAGGCGCACGACCAACCCGTCCAGGGCGTCCGTCGCGCGGATCTGGCACGACAGGCGCGAGTTCGGCTCGACGTTCTCGGCGAAGTCCAGCATCGACTCCTCCATGGCCGAGGGCTTGCCGGTCTTCTCCAACCAGGCCTCGTCGACATAGACGTGGCAGGTGGCGCAGGCGCAGGCGCCGCCGCAGTCCGCGTCAATCCCCGGCACATTGTTGCGGATCGCGCCTTCCATCACGGACAGGCCGGCCTTCACCTCGACCGCGTGCTCGGTCCCGTCATGTTCGATGTAGGTGACCGCGGGCACTAGGCGGTCGCCTTGGACTTCTTGCGGCTGGGCGCGACCATCAGCTTCTTGGTCTCGGCGATGGCCTTGGCGGGGTTCAGACCCTTGGGGCACACCTGGGCGCAGTTCATGATGGTGTGGCAGCGATAGAGCTTGAAGGGGTCTTCCAGGTCGTCCAGGCGCGCCTGGGTCTGGTCGTCGCGGCTGTCCGAGATCCAGCGATAGGCGCCCAGCAGGGCGGCCGGGCCCAGATACTCTTCCTGATTCCACCAGTAGCTGGGGCAGGAGGTCGAGCAGCAGGCGCACAGGATGCATTCGTACAGGCCGTCCAGCTTCTCGCGCTCGGCCGGGGTCTGCAGTCGCTCCTTCTCCGGGTCCGCTTCGTCGGACTGAAGATAGGGCTGGATGCTGTCGTACTGGGCGTAGAACAGCGTCAGATCGGTCACCAGGTCCTTGACCACCGGCTGGTGCGGCAGGGGGCCGATGGTGATGGTGTCGGACCGGCACTCGGCCATGCCCTTGGTGCAGGCCAGGGCGTTGCCGCCGTCGATGTTCATCGAGCAGGAGCCGCAGATGCCCTCGCGGCACGATCGCCGGAAGGTCAGGGTCGGATCGATGGTGTTCTTGATGTGGATCAGGGCGTCCAGCAGCATCGGCCCGTGGTCGCCGGCCGGCACCTCATAGACGTCCCAGCGCGGATTGGCGTCCACCTCGGGATCGTAGCGATAGACCTTGTAGGTCTTGACGTCCTTGGCCCCGGCGGGAGCCTTGTGGACCTTGCCCTTGGCAGGCGTGGACTGACGGGGGAGGGTGAGAGCGACCATCTTAGTAAACCCGCGCCTTCGGCTCGATGTAGGCGATGTCGTCGGTCATCGTGTAGCTGTGGACCGGGCGGTAAGCGATCTGGACGCCCTCGCCCGGCCGTTTCCACGACAGGGTGTGCTTCATCCATTCCTTGTCGTCGCGGTCCGGGAAGTCCTCGCGCGCGTGGGCGCCGCGCGATTCCGTGCGGTTCAGGGCGCTTTCGATGGTGACGACCGCCTGGGCGATCAGGTTGTCGTATTCCAGCGTCTCGACCAGGTCAGTGTTCCAGATCAGGCCGCGGTCGGTGGTCTTGATGTCGGCGCCCGCGGCGTCGATGGCGCGCAGCTTGGCGACGCCCTCTTCCAGCGTCTTGCCGGTGCGGAACACCGCCGCATCGGCCTGCATGGCCTTCTGCATCGACAGGCGCAGCTCGGCGGTCGGGGTCGAGCCCGAGGCGTGACGGAAGCGGTCGAAGCGTGCCATGTGGCGCTCGTCCTCGGCCGTAGAGACGCCCGGAACGGGTGCGGCCTTGTCCACGATCTCGCCGGCGCGCAGGCCCGCCGCGCGGCCGAACACCACCAGGTCGGTCAGGCTGTTGGAGCCCAGACGGTTGGCGCCGTGCACCGAGACGCAGGCCGCTTCGCCCACGGCCATCAGGCCCGGCACGACGGTGTCGGCGTTGTCGCCGACCTTCGTCAGGACCTCGCCGTGATAGTTCGTGGGGATGCCGCCCATGTTGTAGTGGACGGTCGGCAGGACGGGGATCGGCTCCTTGGTCACATCGACGCCGGCGAAGATCTTGGCGCTCTCGGAAATGCCCGGCAGGCGCTGGTGCAGGATCTTCGGATCCAGGTGGTCCAGGTGCAGGAAGATGTGGTCCTTGTTCGGGCCCACGCCGCGGCCCTCGCGGATCTCGATGGTCATGGAGCGCGAGACCATGTCGCGCGGGGCCAGGTCCTTCACGGTCGGCGCATAGCGCTCCATGAAGCGCTCGCCTTCCGAGTTGGTCAGGTAACCGCCCTCGCCGCGCGCGCCCTCGGTGATCAGGCAGCCGGCGCCATAGATGCCGGTCGGGTGGAACTGCACGAATTCCATGTCCTGCAGCGGCAGGCCGGCGCGCAGCACCATCGCGTTGCCGTCGCCGGTGCAGGTGTGGGCGCTGGTGGCGCTGAAGTAGGCGCGGCCGTAGCCGCCGGTGGCCAGGATCACCAGCTTGGCGCGGAACCGGTGCATGGTCCCGTCGTCCAGCTTCCAGCAGGTCACGCCGGTGCAGGCGCCGTCCTGCATGATCAGGTCCAGCGCGAAGTATTCGATGAAGAACTCGACCTCGCGGCGCACGGACTGGCCGTACAGGGTGTGCAGGATGGCGTGGCCGGTGCGGTCGGCGGCGGCGCAGGTCCGCTGCACCGGGCCCTCGCCGAAGTTGCGGGTCATGCCGCCGAAGGCGCGCTGATAAATCTTGCCCTGGTCGGTGCGGCTGAAGGGCACGCCCCAGTGCTCCAGCTCATAGACGGCCTTGGGCGCGTTACGGACCAGATATTCGATGGCGTCCTGGTCGCCCAGCCAGTCCGACCCCTTGACGGTGTCGTACATGTGCCACTGCCAGCTGTCCTCGCCCATGTTGCCGAGCGAGGCGGAGATCCCCCCTTGCGCCGCCACGGTGTGGCTGCGGGTCGGGAAGACCTTGGTGACGCAGGCGACCTTCAGCCCCTGCTGGGCGGCGCCGAGCGCGGCGCGAAGGCCAGAGCCCCCGGCGCCGACAACGACGACGTCATATTCATGATCGACGAACTGGTAGGACGACATTCGGTATCAGACTCCGACGCCGGCAGGCAGCGGGGCCGAGCCCAGCGCCAGGCGCACGATGAAGAAGACGGCGGCGGCCGCGATCACCAGGAAGATAAGATTGATCACCGCCAGCAGAAGGGTCTTGGTCCCCGGCTTGTGGATGTAGTCCTCGACGATCACCTTCCAGGCGATGCTGGCGTAGGCGCAGAAGATCAGAACCGTCGCGGCCAGCAGCACGGCGTTCACAGGGCTGCGGAACCACACCATCACCGCGTCGTAATCGGCGCCGGTCAGGGTGAAGACGGTCGACAGCAGCCAGACGCCCAGCGGGATCAGGGCGAACAGGGCGACCCGCTCGGTCAGCCATTCGGCGGCGCCGTGCCGCTCGGACACCTTGACCATCTTTCGGAACGTAGCGAGCTCGCTCACAGCGCGACCCTCCCGGCAGCGAACAGGATCACCCAGAAGACGACCGCCAGCGGGATCGGGCCCCAGACCGCGATGGCGGACAGGGCGTTGGCCGACTTCACCGTCAGGCCGTTGCCGGTGTCGTTATAGCCGTGGCGGGCGCCGTTCAGGATGAAGGAGATCAGCACAACCGTCAGGCCGAAGCCGACGATCAGGCCCAGAGGCGAGGCGGCCAGATCCAGCAGGGTCGCGTATGCGCCGGGTCCGAAGGCGACCGCGCCCAGCCAGGCCACCAGGAACAGGGCGCCGACGCTGATCGCGCCGATCGTCGCCCGGAACAGGATCGAGGCGGCCATGGTGATGTGCCAGCGCCAGATCTGAAGGTGCGGCGACAGCGGCCGGACACGGCCGTTGGGCTGCACGACGAACCGATGGGTCTGGTCGTCCGCGGCGTCGCCCGCGTCCCGGGAGGAGCTCGACATGCGAATAGTTCTCAAAGCCGTTGAAAATCAAGGAAGCGGCGTTGGCGACAGGCTTTAGTGACCGGCGCGGCGGGGTGTCAACGAAGTGGCGCGGGTTTGTGTGCGTTGCGGCGCCGGAGAGGGGAGCTCGGGTCACGTTTTCGCGTATCGGGCGGCCGGACTGGCGGCGACGGGCCGGTCGCGGCAAAAGGGCGGGATGATCGTTTTTCTGACCGTGCTCGCGTTTCAGACGGCCTATGCGCAAGGCGGCGCGGCCGAGGAATACCAGGCCCCGGTGGTGCGCCCGTTCGAGCCGACCGGCGCCATCGACGCCGCGCAAAGTCCCGCTCAGGGAGACGCCCCGCCGGGCCCGGGCCGCGCCACGCCCGACCGGCCGGTCACCGTCGACGGCTACCAGCGCAGCTATGAGGCGCCCCAGAGCGACGGAGAGGTCGCCTATCAGCAGGGCGTTATCCAGGCCGAGATGAACGCCGACGCCCTGTCCGGGCCGTTGGATGGAACCTGGCTGGTCCGCGACGGCGCGGGACGGACGGTGCTGCGGCTGGTGCTGAACGATCGCGGCGGCGGCCGCCCGGTCGAAGGCGCCTGGATGACCGACCCCGCCTCCGGCCGCCACGCCGCCGGCGTCATCGGCCCCATCACCCAGGATGGCGTCCACGCGGCCCTTTCGCTGGACGGCGAAGGCCGCCTGATCCTGGAAGGTCAAGGATCGGGCGTCCTGGAACGCGACGGCCGCCGGGAGCCGGTGACCCTGGTCCGGCCGGGCTGAACCTAGATTCTCCACCGCTCTTGGGCGGGGGAGGGGGACCGCGAAGCGGTGGAGGGGGCGAAAGCTGGGTGCGGGGTTGGATGGTCGGCGGCGGTGGACGCCCTCGCCCCCTCCCCCGCTAAAGCGGTCCCCCTCCCCCCCGTTTCGCTGCGCTACACGGTGGAGGATCTCGCTCAGCTCTCAGCGATCAGCCTCAGCGCCTCCGCCCTGACCGCTTCGTCATACCGCTCCGCCGGCCCTCGCCCCCACACCGGATCGGGCCACAGAGCATCATCCCGCCGCCGCCCCACCACATGCAGGTGCAGCTGCGCCGTCACATTGCCGATCGCGGCGGTGTTCAGCTTGTCGACCGGCCGCCCCAGCCGCTGGCTCAGCGCCCGCACCACCTCCCCGGCCCGCAGCGCCTCGTCCCAAAGCGCCGCCCGATCCGCGCCCGCCAGATCGCCCAGCTCCACCATCCCCGCCCGCCGCGGAATCAGGATCAGCCACGGAAACCGCGCATCGTCCTGCAGCCGCACCTGACACAGCGGCCAGTCGGCGGCGAAGACGGACCCGGCGTCAAAGGCGGGATCGGCGGTGAAGGGCGTGCTCATGGCCCCCAGCCTTGCAGCGGCGCCGTCGCGGGTCTAGACGCCTGCGCGTCTTTCCTCCCCAAACCCCCTCGGAGGCTCACGTCGCGTCAAGCGCGACAGGCCCTCGAACAAGCCGGCCTCAAGTAGCGCGAAGCGCGGTAGGCCACTGGAGACTATTATGGCTCGCGCGAAGATCGCCCTTATCGGCGCCGGCATGATCGGCGGCACCCTGGCCCACGTGGCGGCGCGTGAAGCGCTGGGCGACGTCATCCTGTTCGACATCGCCGAAGGCACCCCCCAGGGCAAGGCGCTGGACATCGCCGAGGCCACCGCCGTGTTCGGCTCGTCGGTCGCGCTCAAGGGCGCCAACGCCTATGCCGAGATCGCGGGCGCCGACGTCTGCATCGTCACCGCCGGCGTGCCCCGCAAGGACGGCATGAGCCGCGACGACCTGGTCTCGATCAACCTCAAGGTCATGAAGGCCGTGGGCGAGGGCATCAAGGCTCACGCGCCCAACGCCTTCGTCATCTGCATCACCAACCCGCTGGATGCGATGGTCTGGGCCCTGCAGAAGTTCTCGGGTCTGCCGCACGAGAAGGTCGTCGGCATGGCCGGCGTGCTGGATTCGGCCCGCTTCGCCTACTTCCTGTCGGAAAAGACCGGCGTCTCGGTTCAGGACATCCACGCCTGGACCCTGGGCGGCCACGGCGACGACATGGTGCCGATGGTGCGTCACTCGACGGTCGGCGGCCTGCCGCTGCCGGACGCCGTCGCGGCCGGCTTCCTGTCGCAGGCCGACCTGGACGCCATCGTCACGCGTACGCGTAAAGGGGGAGGCGAGATCGTGGCCCTGCTGAAGACCGGCTCGGCCTTCTACGCCCCGGCCGAAAGCGCCATCTCCATGGCCAAGTCCTATCTGCTGGACCAGAAGCGCGTCCTGCCCTGCGCCGTCTGGCTGTCGGGTGAATACGGCCTGTCGGACCTTTACGTCGGCGTGCCCGCGCTGCTGGGCGCCGGCGGCGTCGAGAAGGTGGTCGAGTTCACCACCAACGACGAAGAGAAGGCCATGTTCGCCAAGTCGGTGGCTTCGGTCCAAGGCCTGATCCAGTCCTGCAAGGATCTGGATCCGTCGCTGGCCTAAGCGAGCCGGCGCGGTCCGCAGGATCGAACCGAAAATGGGGCCGTGGAGCGATCCGCGGCCCTTTTTCTTGTCAGCCGGCGTCGGGTTGACGATCCGGGCGGGCGGCGGCGATGGCGGGGTGTGCGAGGGCGGTCGCCTCGACCGCCAGCAGGGCCGGATAGGGGTCCAGCGGCGTCTCGAAACGGCGCGCGTTGTAGAGTTGCGGGATCAGGCAGCAGTCGGCCAAGGTGGGCTGGTCGCCGAAGCTGAAGCCCGCGCCATGCCGCTGCACCAGCGCCTCAAGGGCGGCCAGGCCCGGCGCGACCCACCCGCGCGCCCAAGCCTGTGTCGCCGCATCGTCGAAGCCGTATTCGGTCTTCAGCCGCTTCAGCACGCGAAGGTTCTGCAAGGGATGGGTGTCGCAGGCCACGACCTGCGCCATCGCCCGGACCTGCGCCCGCGCGAAGGCGCCCGCCGGCAAGAGCGGCGGCGCCGGATGGGTCTCGTCCAGCCATTCCAGGATGGCCAGGCTCTGGCCGACCACGCCGTCATCGGTCTCGATGGCCGGCACCAGGCCTTGCGGATTGCGCGCCAGATAAGCCGGGTCGTGCTGGGCGTTCAGGCGCAGGTCGTGTCCAACCGCCTCGGCCGTCAGCCCCTTGAGCCCGAGCGCGATGCGCACGCGATAGGTGGCGCTGGAACGCCAGTAGCCGTGCAGGATCATGGGGCCACCGTGAATGTCAGCGGCTCCAGCCCCTCGATCGTCGCCTCGACCCGGTCGCCGCGCACCAGCGGTCCGACGCCCTCGGGCGTGCCGGTGAAGATCAGGTCGCCCGCCCGCATGGCCCACAGCTTGTTCGCCTCGGCGACGATCGCTTCCGGATCCAGGATCATGTCGCCCAGTCGGCCCTCCTGCTTCACCACGCCGTTCACGCTCAGCCGGATCACCGCGTCTGGATCGGGCAGGGCGCCGAGGGTCAACACGCCGCACGGCGCTGACTGGTCGAAGCCCTTGGCGGCGTCCCACGGCCGCCCCTTCTCCTTGGCCGCCGCCTGGATGTCGCGCCGCGTCAGGTCGCAGCCGACGGCCCAGCCGACGACGCCGTCTGGCCCCAGGGCTGCGACCAGCTCCACCTCGTGGTGCAGGTTCGCCGTTTCGCCGGGATAGGCCGGGTCCGCTCCGTCCGTGACCAAGGCATCGGCCGGCTTGGCGAAAAAGAACGGCCGCTGCCGGGTCGGGTCAGATCCCATCTCACGCGCGTGGGCGGCGTAGTTCTGACCGACGCAGAGGATGCGCCGGACCGGGAACCGCTCGGTGCGGTTCAGGACGGCCAGCGAGGGCGTGGGCGCCGGCGGGAACAGCCATGATGTCTGAGCGCTCTGGGTCATGCCGGGTGTGTAGGCCGGGTCGGTTCGACGCGAAAGCGTGTGCGCCATGCTGCGCTGCGGGAACCGCGGCCTGACAGTGGCGTTTCGGACCGGGGTTCCCTATTTTACCGTCAAGCTTATGAACGGAGCGCGCATCATGGCCACCACCAAGGCTCGAGAAGACATCAAGAACGATCTGAAGACCCTCAAGGAGGATCTGAAGACCGGCGCGCGCGAAGAAACGCAGCGCCTGCGGACCAAGGCCACCGAGGCCGAAGCCGAACTGCGTGCGCGCGGCGAAGAGCTGCGCGACCAGGCCCGCGGCTATTATGACCAGGCCCGTGTGCGCAGCCGCGAATACTACGACGAGGCGGCCGAGCGTCTGGATGAAGCCCAGCGCTATGTCGTCGAGCGCGTGCAAGAGCGCCCGGTGCAGTCCACCGCCATCGCCCTGGGCGTCGGCGTCGTGCTCGGCCTGCTGCTGTCCGGCCGTCGTCGCTGATGTTCAAGGGTCTTTTGCGCAAGGCGGTGGCCGGGGCGATCGTCGCGGCCAGCGCCTTCATGGCCGTCGTCTTTTTGGGCGTGGCGATCTACAGCGCATTGGCCCTGATCTGGCCGCCGCTGGGGGCCGCCGCGGCGACCTTCGGCCTGTTCGCCGTGGTCAGCGTCGTCACCGCCCTGGTCTTCCTGGGCGGTTCCGGCGGGTCGCACCATGACGACGACGAAGAGGAAGAGGCGCCGCAAGGTCTGGCGGCGCGCGTCATCCACATGGTGCGCGAGCGCCCCATCGTGGGCGTCGCCGGTGGACTGGGCGCCCTGTTCCTGCTGCTGCGCAACCCTGCGCTGGCGGCCATCGTCGCCAGCATGGTGACGGAGCGGAAGATGGAGCAGCGCGGATATCGTCGGCGCCGCTGACGACACCTCTCCGCTGAAACCATCAAGGGCCGCGGCTTTCGCTGCGGCCCTTTTTCTTTGTGGATATGGGATCGACGCCGGCCGATCGACGCCGACGGCCTATACCGCCGCTTTCTCCAGCGGGCCGGGCTGGTTCGGATTTGGGGCCGTGGCCGACTTGCGCGTGTCCTGCCGCCGATTCAGCCGCCACGTCTGATGCGGCGTGAACGCGCCGTCGATCCAGGCCATGGCCGTGACGGTGATGGTCTTGGCGTCCCAGTCCACCTGATTGAAGCTGGGCGGCGTGCCACGCTCGCGATGCGACAACGTCCCGCAGCCGATGGCGTAGGAGCAGCGGTCGGCCAGGTCGATCGGTAGGGCGAACGGGATGTGGACGTGGCCCGTCATGATCAGGTCCACCCCCGCCTCGGCGAAGATCAGCGCCGCCGCGTCGCCGCGCTTCACGTCGCCGGTCATCGGCGTGCCGATCATCTCGATCAGAGGGTGGTGGCAGGCCAGAATGCGGAGTGCGCCGGGCGGCGCCTGGCGCAGCGCATTGGCCGCCTTCTTGGTCTGGGCCAGATCGATGACGCCCTTGGACCAGTTGGCCCGCGCCTGCCAGCCGCGGGCTGTCGTCACGCCGCGCACCATCAGGTCGGGTGCAAGGAACTGGTGATCGTGCGCCGGATGTCCGGTCGCCCGCTCGAACGCCTTCCAGGGATAGAACAGCCGCGCCGCCACGTCCCAGTAGGGAACGTCATGGTTCCCGACGTTGACGAACCGGGGCTCCGGCATGGCGCGGATCCAGTCGCCTGCCGCCTTGAACTCGTCCGGATAGCCCTTTTGCGTAATGTCGCCGGTGATCAGGATCAGGTCCGACGGCGTGGCATGGGCGTAGTCCACCGCAGCGGCGCAGGCGCGGCGATGTTCGACCCCGAAATGGATGTCCGAAAACTGGAGCAGTCGCCCCATCAGACGCTGTCCTCCGCCGCCGGCGGGCGGGGAGCCAAGGCGACGAAGGCCTTGGGATTGAAGCGCACCACCGTCTCGTGCGGCAGCAGCAGCGGTTCGCCGTCGATCACGGAGGGGATGCGCGAACGCGCGTGCACCTCGATCCGCTTCGCCGGCTTGGTTGAGACGGCCGGATCGTGCCGCCAGTCGTCGAACAGGGCGTGTGCGGCCAGACGGAAGGCGGCCGAGGCGTCGCTGGGATCCATGGCGGCGGCTTCCAGACCGACCGGCTCCTCCAGCGCGCGCGAAATCATCGGCGAGATCAGGACCAGGGCCTCGGCCCGACGTTGCTCGGCGCCGTCGAGCCGGAACTTCAGCCGGCCGGAGAAGGCGCGCTTGAGCGCGCGGCGTCCGTATTGCCAGGCGAGCGACAGCCGGCCCTTGCGGATCGCCTCGCGCGCCGGGGCCCACAGAGCCGGCGAACCCAGAATGGCGGCGCAGTAAAAGGCCTCGCCCTCGACCTCGCCGCCCGACACGGGCTGAGGCGCGCCTTCTTCCAACGCCTTGCGCAGCGCCAGCTTCCAGTCGGCCGTACCGTAGAGCGCCTTGGGCAACATGTTCATGGTGCCGCCGGGCAGGGGCGCGATCAGCGGCCCCTTGGGCCCCGCGCGGGACGCGACCGCCCGCGCCGTGCCGTCACCGGCCAGCACGATCAGCAGATCCGGCTTTGCGTCCAGCGCCTCGCCGATCTGCTTGTCTATTTGGTCTGGCGTCAGGGCGACGACGTCCGCCTCGAACGCATATTCGGCCAGCAGGGCCTCCGCCTCGGCCTGCGCGCGTGGGCCCACGCCGCCGGACAGCGGATTGATCAGCATGACGACGCGGTTCAGCGTCGCCTCTGAGGTCAGAACAGCCGATCGCGATGCGTCGGACGTGGAGGGCGCCACGGCGCTGTCGGTTTCAAGCTCGGCCATGGCCGCCGAACGCGGCCCTGCGGACTAGGGTTCCGTGCGAGCGTTACGGCTGGGACGTCTTGATCTCGTCTGCGGCCTTCTGGGCCCCGGCGGCGACCGCGTCGCCGGCCTTCTCGGCGGCGTCGCCCGCCTTGTCGGCCGCGACCTCGGCGGTCTGCGGCGCCTTGCCGACCGCCCTCTGCGCCGCGTGCCAGCCGCTGGACAGCCAGCCGTCGATGATGGCGCCGCCCTCGGCCACGGAGCGTTCCTTGACCCCAAGCGCGATGGTCAGGGCGCCGAACAGCGCCAGCAGGGTGACGATCAGCCCGATCAGCGGGTTGCCGCCGCTGCGACGCTTCGTGCGCGCCCACACCGGATTGTGCTCACTGCCGCCGTGCCCGTCGGCCATTTTCATCGGTTCAGAAAAACGCATCGCGACACCCATCCCTTGTCAGCGCCATCCCCTCCCAGAGACTAATACGGCGCGCCTGCCCCGCATAGGCCGGGAACCGGAGCCATAATCCAGCGTTCTCGCCGCAGGGGCGAAACCCACCAAAGGAATTTCACTATGAAAATGGCTATCATCGCTATCGCGTCGGCCGGCCTGATGGCCTCGGCTTGCGCCAGTGACCCGTACGGCAGCGGCCCGAACCAGACGGTCCGCCAAGGCGCCATCGGCGCCGGCCTGGGCGCCGTCGCCGGCGCCATCATCGGCAATAACGTCGGCAGCGGCAACGCAGCGACCGGCGCTCTGATCGGCGGCGTCGCCGGCGGCGCCATCGGCGCGGTCCGCGGTTCGCAAGCCGACCGCAACCAGCAGCAGCGCTACCGCGACAGCCAAGGCCGCTACTACTACTGCTACGACAACCGTCAGACCGAGTGCTATTGGGAAAACGGTTCGCGTCGCTACTAGGCGTCGCAACGACTTCCAATGATTCAGCGGCGGTTCGTCCTTGGGGCGGGCCGCCGTTTTCATGAAAAGGCGGCGCGAGAATGCGCCTGACAGGGGAATGAGCATGCGCGCGATTGTGGTGACGGCGGCGGTTCTGGCGGGCGTGGGCCTGTCGGGATGCGGAATGACGAAGATGTCGACGCGCGAACAGCTGGTGGCGACGCCGGCGACCTGTGTGGCGCAGCGGTTCGACGTTTATTTCGCTGACAGCGAGGCGGGCTTGACCCCGGCGGCGCGCCAGGCGATCGGCGCCACGGCCGAGCTGTTGAAGGGCTGCAAGATCAATCGGGTGCAGGTGCTAGGCCTGGCCGACGCGCGGGGTGGCCAGGCAGCGAACCTGAACCTGTCGGAGCGGCGGGCCCAGGCGGTGGCGGCGGCCCTGACCGAGGCCGGCTGGCCGGCCCCGGTCTTCGACGTATCCGCAGCGGGCGATTCGGGCGCCACGACCGACGCGGGCGTGCGCGAGCCGCTGCGACGCCGAACCGAAGTTCTGGTCGAGGCGGTCAACCCGACCTAGGCCGGCAACCGTTCTGCGGCGCAGGCGCTTAGCCCCCATGACCGACAAAACCTTCAAGGCCGGCGACACGGTCGCCTGGGACCACAGCCAGGGCACAACCAAGGGCAAGGTGGTGCGCAAGCTCACCAAGCCGACCAAGATCAAGGATCACAAGGTCGCCGCCTCGGCGGACAACCCGGAATATCTGGTCGAAAGCAGCAAGACCGGCGCGCGCGCGGCGCACAAGCCGGGCGAACTGCGCAAGGCGTGACGGCGCCGAAAGCCGTCGATGTGCTGGTCATCGGCGCCGGCCCTGCCGGCCTGACGGCCGCCACCTATTTGGCGCGTTTCAGGCGCTCTGTCGTGGTGGCCGACGGGGGTGAGCCGCGCGCGAACTGGATTCCTCTCAGCCATAATATGCCCGGCTTTCCCGAGGGTGTGACAGGCGGGACCATCCTTGGGCGCATGCGCAGTCAGGCCGAGGAGTACGGCGCGGTCATCGCCTCGGCGCAGGTCACCGCGTTGGAGCAGGACGGCGACGGCTTCATCGCCCGGACGCAGGCCGGACCGGCGTGGCGCGCCCGCGCGGTCCTGATGGCCACCGGCGTCGTCGATCACCACCCGAACCTGCCGGAGGTGGAGGACGCCATCCGTCGCTCGCTCGTGCGCATCTGTCCGATCTGCGATGGCTATGAAGCGATCGGCAAGACAGTGGCGGTGATCGGCCGCGACGATCTCGGCGCCCGCGAGGCGGCTTTCATCCGCACATATTCCGACGCCGTCACCCTGATCCACGCAGGTGCGCCGGCCAGCCTGACCGCGCGCGACGAGCTGGCGCGGCTGGGGATCGACCTGATCGAGGCGCCGATCGACCGCGTCCGCATCGAGGACGACCGCGTCTCAGCGGTCTGCTGGAACGGCGAGTGGAAGGCGTTCGACATGGTCTATTCGGCCCTGGGCGTCACGCCTCAGGTCGATCTGGCGCTGCAGGCCGGCTGCGCCCTGGTCGAGGATGGCCGCCTGGTCGTCGATGAGCATCAGCAGACCAGTGTGCAGGGCCTCTACGCCGCCGGAGACGTGGTGCGCGGCCTGAACCAGATCGCCACCGCCACCTCCGAAGCCGCCATCGCCGCAACCGCCATCCATAACCGTCTGCGCCAGGTCGAAGGACTGACCATCGCGGGCTGATCATGGCGTTGCGACAGGCGCCTATGCCGCGCTAGAGACGCGCTGCGTAGGAAAATCCTGTGCGGGTGTAGTTCAGAGGTAGAACGTCAGCTTCCCAAGCTGAATGTCAGGGGTTCGATTCCCCTCACCCGCTCCAGGAGCCTCAGGCGACAGCCTTGATGGAAGCGGCTGCGGCCGGGGCAGGCTCGGCCGCGACGGCCTCGACGGCCGCCCGGGCCACATCGACCGGCTCCATAGAGGCGTTCAGGCCTTTGATGATGCGCTTGGTCGATGCGTTGATGTGGATCTGGTGGCCGTCCATAAATTCGAGGGTGCAGCCGACGCCGGGTCGGTCGTAGACCATCTTCACCCAGGCCGGGTTGACCCAGACCAGGGCGTCCTGGTCGTCTTTCACCGCCAGCATTCTGGCCATCGTCGTCCCCATCCGCCGCAAACATACATACTGCGGCGTGATTCTGCGGCGAGTCTGGCCCGAGCGCTAGGCCTCGAGATCGCGACGCCGCGCCGCATCGCCAGCGAGCGTTCCGACGTTCAATCAACCTTAACGTGTATCGTGGTTTCTGCCCTTCCACTTCGGGGAGGAGGCGCATGGCCGTCGATAAATCCATGAACGTGCTGGTCGTCGACGACTACAAGTCGATGATCCGCATCGTGCGCGGCCTGCTGGTCCAGCTGGGCTTCACCAACATCGACGAGGCGGCGGATGGTGAGACCGCCTTCGCGATGATCCGCGCCAAGCCCTATGGCCTGGTCCTGTCGGACTGGAACATGCAGCCGGTGACGGGGCTGGAGCTGCTGCGCCGCGTGCGGGCCGAACCAGCGACGCGCGCCACGCCGTTCGTCATGGTGACCGCCGAAGCCAAGGTCGAGAACGTCGTCGCCGCCCGACAGGCGGGGGTGAACAACTATGTCATCAAGCCCTTCACCCTGGCGGTGTTGAAGCAGAAGCTGACCTCCGTCCTGGGAGAGCTGTGATGGACGCCGCGCAGATCCTGGCGCGCACGGCCGAGATCCAGGCCGGTCTGGACGAGGCGGCAGAGCGCCTGCTGGACCACCTGGGCCGCGCCCTGCCGATGGCGCAGACCGACGCCCTGAAGACCGAACTGGTCGCCGCGCTGGAGGCTTGCGCCTTCCACGATCTGGCGGGCCAGCGGCTGGCCGTGTTCGCCGCGGCCCTGATGGGGCTGGCGCGCGAGGCGCAGGACGATGCGCTGTGGGCCGATCCGCTGCTGAACGGTCCGGCCGATCGGGGCCAGGGGCTGGACCAGGCCGCCGTCGATCGGCTGCTGAGCGCCTGAGGTCGCCGTGCCCCTGCCCTCAACCCGCATCGGACTCCGCGCGGTCGAGCCGCTGATCGTGGACGACAGCACACAGTCGCTGGAGATGATGAGCGCCCTGATGATGGGTTTCGGCGTCTCCCGCTCGACCAAGGTGCAGACGGCGGCGGAGGCGAAGACGGCGCTGATGCGCTCGACCTTCGACGTCATTCTGATGGACAGCGAATTGCCCGGCCAGGACGGGTTCAGCCTGATCCGCCACGTTCGGGGCGACCGCGACGGCCCCAATTTTTCCGCGCCCATCATCCTGCTCAGCGTCGATACGGCTCGCCCGAAGGTGGAGCGGGCGCGTGACGCGGGCGCCAACTTCGTCATCGCCAAGCCGGTGTCGGCCACGGTCCTGCTGGAACGCCTGTTGTGGATCGCCCAGAGCCGGCGGCTGTTCGTCGACGCCGACAGCTATCGCGGGCCGGATCGCCGGTTTCAGACCCTGCCCCTGCCCGATGACGTGGAGGAGCGGCGCGAGAGCGACCTGCGCCTGGCCGCCACGCCCGAGCGCGCGATGTCGCAGGACGAGATCGACGGACTGTTTCTGTGACCACGCCGCGTCCCGTCCGCCTGTTCCGCCCACCCAACCGTCTGGAGAAGATCCTCAACGCCGCCGAGCGCCGCGCATTCGCCGAGCATGTCGCGCGGGCCGAGCGGGAGGTCGCAAGCCTGCTGCCGGGCTTACGCGCGCGTCTGCCGGAGCAGGTCGCCGTTCTGGTCGAGCTGTGCCACGAGCCGGAGGCCGAGGTCTTCGCCGCCAGTCCCGAGATCGGGTTCAAGGCCCTTGCCGTGGCCGAGGCGGCCCGGGCGGTCGGACTGGACGGCGTCGCTCGCGTCGCCGGCGAGATCTGGGCGCTGGTCGAGGCCCTGCTGGACCGCGGCGTCTGGCACACCGAGGCGCTGACCGTGCAGGCCGAAGCCCTGCAGATGTCCATGGCCAACGCCCCCCTGCCGCCCAAAGAGCAGGCCGTGATCGACGAGCGCCTGAAGGCCTTGCGTGATGCCGTCGGATTCTGAGGCGCAACGGACACGCCACAGAAGAACCCCAATCTTTTCCGGACCTTTTTGTCGCTATGCCGGTTCTCGCCCCATGGGACGGATGCAACGCACAGGTCAGGAGTGTTTCGGCGAGGCCAAGAAGCTGATCGCCGAGGCCGTGTCGGAACCGGATGACGCCCGGCGCGCGGCGCTTCTGGTCATGGCAGACCACTGGGTCGCCCTGCAGGCCGCGCGCGGACAACGCCCGCCGCTGGCGGTCAACTAGACGCTCTCGCCGAGGCTCCCGGGTTCGCTGACGTCGGCGCCCGGCGTGCCTGATCAGGCCTTTTTGACGAACTCGGTGCGCAGGACCAGGCCGCGGACCTTTTCGACGTTGGCCTCGATCTCGTCGGCGTCGCCGGTCAGACGGATGTTCTTGACCAGCGTCCCGCGCTTCAGGGTCACGCCGCCCGAGCCCTTGACCTTCAGGTCCTTGATCAGGGTGACGCTGTCGCCGTCGGCCAGCGCATTGCCGTTGCTGTCGCGGGTGATGTCGTCGCTCATGGTTCCGGCCTAGGCGTCCGGCGTGTTCGCTTCAAGCTCGTCCAGCCAGACGCGCGCGCTGGCGTCCGACGGGGCGCGCCAGTCGCCGCGGGGGCTGAGCGAGCCGCCGGTGACGACCTTGGGGCCGTTGGGCAGGGCGGATCGCTTGAACTGGCTGGTCTGGAAGAAGCGGATCAGGAATTTCCGCAGCCAGGCTTTGATCTCGGCCAGGTCGTAGGCGACCCGCTCGTCGTCCGGCGCGCCGGCGGGCCAGGCCCCCGTGGCCGGGTCCTTCCAGGCCTGATGGGCCAGATACGCGACCTTGGACGGCTTCAGGCCGAAACGGCTGAGGTAGAACAGGAAGAAATCGTTCAGCGCATAGGGGCCCACGGTCGCCTCGGTCGACTGGATCCGGCCGTCCTTGGCCGGGACCAGTTCAGGCGAGATCTCGGTGCCGAGAATGGCGTGCAGGACGTCGGCCGCCGCGCCCGCGTGCTCCTTCGCCGCCACCCAGCGGATCAGGTGCCGGATCAGCGTCTTCGCCACCCCGCCGTTGACGTTGTAGTGGCTCATGTGGTCGCCGACGCCATAGGTCGCCCAGCCCAGCGCCAGTTCCGACAGGTCGCCGGTGCCCAGGACGAAGCCGCCGTTCTGGTTGGCCAGGCGGAACAGATAGTCGGTCCGCAGGCCCGCCTGCACATTCTCGAAGGTGATGTCGTGCACCGGCTGGCCGTCCGCATGCGGATGGCCGATGTCTTTCAGCATCTGTTCGGCCGCCGGGCGGATATCCAGCTCGGCCCCCGTGACGCCCAGCGCCTTCATCAGGCTCCACGCGTTCGACTTCGTGCCGTCCGAGGTGGCGAAGCCTGGCATGGTGTAGGCCAGGATATCCGTTCGCGGCATCCGCAGACGATCGAAGGCGCGGCAGGCGACCAGCAGGGCCTGGGTTGAATCCAGACCGCCGGAGACGCCGATGACGATCTTCTTCGAACCGGTCGATGTGAGGCGCCGCATCAGGCCCTGGACCTGAATGTTGAACGCCTCATAGCAGTCGCGATCCAGCCGAGACGCGTCGTCGGGCACGAAGGGGAAGCGGTCCAGCGGGCGGATCAGGTCGCCCGGCGCCGCGTCCTCGCGCGCCTCGAACAGCACCATGTCGAAGGCGTGATCGTCGTCCAGCTCTCGACGGGCGCAATCGGCGAAGGTGCCGGTGCGCAACCGCTCCAGACCGATCCGGTCGACGTCGACATCGGCGATGGTCAGGTGCGGCTCCAGCGCGAAACGGTCGCCCTCGGCCAGGCGGGCGCCCAGTTCGTGGATGGTGGCCTGACCGTCCCAGGCCAGGTCGGTGGTGCTCTCGCCCCAGCCCGAGGCCGTGAAGACATAGGCGGCCATGGCCCGCGCCGACTGGCTCGCGCTCAGCATCGCCCGCTCGTCCGCCTTGCCGATGACGATGTTGGAGGCCGACAGGTTCAGCAGGATGCGCGCCCCCGCCAGCGCCTGGCGAGTCGAAGGGGGCAAGGGCGCCCAATAGTCCTCGCAGACCTCGACGCCGAAGACGAAGCCGGGCCGGTTCTCTGCCGCGAAGATCAGACGCGTCCCAAAGGCGCCCCACTCGCCGCCCAGGTCGGGCAGATGGTCGTCGGCCGGGCTGAACCAGCGTTTCTCGTAATACTCCCGATAGTTGGGCAGATAGGTCTTGGGCACGACGCCCAGCACCCGGCCCTCGCCCAGCACGACGGCGCAGTTGTAGAGGCGGTCGCCGGAGCGGATCGGCGCGCCGACGACGGCGACGACGCCCGTCTCGGCCGTGACGTTGGCGGTGTCGTGGATCTGGCGCTCGACCTCGTCCAGCAAGGCCGCCTGCATGATCAGATCGTCGATGGCGTAGGCGCTGAGAGACAGTTCGGGGAAGACGATCAGGTCGCAACCCTGCTCGCCCGCATGGCGGATCAGGGCGGCGTGCGCCTCGGCGTTCGCGACGGGATCGGCCGTGTGCACGACGGGCGTCGCGGCGGCCACGCGGACGAAGCCGTGGGTGCGGGGACTGAAGAAGGGATGCGTCTCGGCCATGCTCTGTTCCGCTCGTCCCGGCGGTGGCCGGGCCCCGGCGAGGGCGTCATGCGCCCACACCGGCATTCCGGTGTCTTCTATAAGATTTGCGCCGCGAACCCAAAGAACGGGGTCTCCGCTTTCGCCGGGGAGAGCGGTAGGATATGCCCCACCCATGACCGATACGTCCAAGAAGGGCTGGTTTTCCCGCCTGACGGACGGGCTGAGCCGCTCGTCCAAGCAGATGACCGACCAGGTCGTCTCCGCCTTCGTCAAGGAGCCGCTGTCCGAGGCGGCGCTGGAGGGGCTGGAGGAGCATCTGCTCGAGAGCGACCTGGGCCCCGCCGCCACGGACCGCATCGTCGCCCGCTTCCGCGACCTGCGCTTCGGCGCGGGCGCCAATGAGCGCGAGGTCAAGGAGGCGCTGGCCGAGGCCGTCGCCGCCGAACTGATCAATCACCAGGCGACGTTCGACCCCCTGGCCGATCCGGCGCGTCCATGCGTCGTGCTGTTCGTCGGCGTCAACGGCTCTGGCAAGACGACCACCCTGGGCAAGATCGCTTCGAACCTGACCGGCAAGGGCGCCAAGGTCATGGTGGTGGCCTGCGACACCTTCCGCGCCGCCGCGCGCGAGCAGCTGAAGGTCTGGTCGGAACGCGCCGGTGCGACCTTCGAGAGCCGCCGCGACGGGGCCGATCCGGCCGGTCTGGCCTTCGACGCCTACACCCGCGCCAAGGCCGAGGGCTTCGACGTGGTGCTGATCGACACCGCCGGGCGTTTGCAGAACAAGTCCGCCCTGATGGACGAGCTGTTGAAGATCGTGCGCGTGCTGAAGAAGATCGACCCGGACGCTCCGCACGAGACGCTGCTGGTGCTGGACGCCACCGTGGGCCGCAATGCGCTGGAGCAGGAGAAAATCTTTGGGCGGACGGCCTATGTCTCGGGCGTCGTGATGACCAAGCTGGACGGCACGGCGCGCGGGGGGGTGCTGGTGCCGGTGGCCCAGGCGTCGGACGCCCCCATCAAGCTGATCGGCGTGGGCGAGGGGGTCGAGGACCTTCAGCCGTTCGACGCCCGCGCCTTCGCCCGGTCTCTGGTGGGACTGGAGGAGGCGGCATGACCGCGACGACGACCCCGCCCGCCCGTTCGCGCCTGCGTCAGGCCGTGGACTTCGGCGCCCTGGCCGCCTTCATGGCCGCCTATGCGGTGAACCGCTTCATCCGGGGATTGGACGGGCAGGAGGCCTTGGTCCAGGCGACCTGGGTGCTGGTGGCGGCGTCGGCCATCGCCCTGATCGTCGGCTATGTCACCGAGAAGCGGATCGCGCCCCTGCCGGCCCTGACCGGCGGCTTCGCCCTGGTGTTCGGCGTCCTGACGCTGGTTTTCCACGATCCGACGCTGCTGAAAATCAAGATCACGCTGCAGAACACAGTCCTGGCGGCGACGCTTCTGGGATCGCTGCCGTTCCGGAAGTATCCGTTCAAATACCTGCTGGGCGACGCCTTCCAGCTGACCGAGGCGGGCTGGCGCGGCCTGACGCTGCGATACGGCCTGTTCTTCGCGGCCGTGGCGGTGGTCAACGAGATCGTCTGGCGCTCCCAGTCGGACGATACGTGGGTCGCCTTCCGGGGCGGACTGTGGATCGCCTCGGCCGTCTTCGGCGTCTGGCAGGTGTTCTTCCTGATGATGCATATGATCAAGGACGAGACGCCCGATCCGGTCTCGCCCGACACCGGACTTTGACCGGTCGACGATCAGGGGCTTTGACAAGCGGGCATCGTCCGTCGTCAAACTTTTAAATGCGACTGATAGCTAAGCCGTGACGGACAGGAACGCCGTGAGGGAGGCCCAGATGGTCAAGTCGGACGACAAGGGGCGCAAGAAGGGCGCCCTGGCGGGCTCGCCCAGCCACCTGATGCACCGCGCCCTGCAGTTGGCGCTGGACATCTACACCGAAGAGGCGGGTTCGGACGGCCTGACACAGCGCCAGTTCGCGGTGCTGGAGGCGGTGGCCGCCAAGGCCGGCGCGACCCAGGCCGAACTGGTCAAGGCGACGGGCATCGACCGCTCCACCCTGGCCGATCTGGCCGCGCGGATGACGTCGAAAGGCCTGCTGCAGCGCGAGCGCTCGACGCTGGACGCCCGCGCCATGGCGGTGCGGCTGTCGCCGGCGGGCGAGGCCGCGTTGGCTGACGCCCGGCCGCGCGTCGCCGCCGCCGACGCCCGCATCGTCGCCCTGCTGCCGAAAGCCGGCCGCGACGCCTTCCTGAAGACGCTGGGCGCCCTGTCCGCCGCCGCCGATGCTGCGCCGGAGCAGGCCAAGGCCGAAAAGAAGGCGGCCAAGAAGGCCAGGAAGCTGGAAAAGAAAGCCGCCAAGGACGCCAAGAAGGCCGCCGACGCTTCGGCCCTCCCGGCCGAAGACGCCGCCAAGCCCGTGAAGGCGCCCGCCAAGGCGAAGGCGCCCAAGCCGGTCAAGGCTGCGAAACCGGTCAAGCCTGCTCCCAAGGCGGCGAAGGCCAAGACGCCCAAGGCCGTCGAACCGGCCTGATTTTATCCAAGCCGCCGTCATCCTCGGAGTTCATCTGAGGATCAGGTGTGGTCGTGCTGGCGCTTTGCTGGGTGGGATAGCGCTGGGCTAGACCCGGATATCCAGCAGCGCGCCGGGACGCGCCATTCGCGGTTCGGCAGGCTGGGGCTCGGCGCCGGCAGGGGTCGCCATGGGGCGTGCGACCGGCGCGGCCTGGGCCGCATCCAGCGCGGCGCGGAAGAAGGCGGCCTGGGCGTTGCGCACGGCGGCCGGCGGTCCGGACGACGCCGGCGTCGTCGGCAGCGGGGTCGAGGGCAGGCGCATATCGCTCATGCCCACAAGGTTAACGAAGCCCGTCGAAAAAGGGTTAACGGCCTAGTGCCGCGGCCAGCCGTTCGACATCGGCGTCGGTGATGATCGGGCCGGACGCCTTGGCCACGATGAGGCCGTTGGCGTCGACGGCGAAGCTTTCGGGCACGCCGGACACGCCCAGATCCAGCCCTACGCGGCCCTCGGGATCCAGCAGAACCGCCGCATACGGATCGCCCAGTTCGTTCAGATAGGCGCGGGTCGCCACCGGATTGTCCTTGTACGCCACGCCCACCACCGCGATGCCCCGCGCCCTCAGCTTGGCGAGGTTCGGATGCTCGACCCGGCACGGCGCGCACCAGCTGGCGAACAGGTTGACCACGCGCGGCTGGCCGGCGGCGGCCTGCGCCAGGGCGACCGGCGCGGGACCGGCGAGGGAGCCCTGAAGCGGCGACAGGCTGGCCGTGGGCAGCGGGCGGCCGACCAGGGCGTCGGGGCGGTAGACCGGATCGCGCTTCAGCGACCAGCCGACGAAGACCGCCGCCAGGGCCGCCAGCACCACCAGCGGTGCGATGGCCAGCCAGCGGTTCAAGACGCGTCCTCTTCCGCCTCGAGCGCCTTCAGCGCCGCCTTCGCGCGGCGGCCGGCGACGACGGTGCGCGCGACCAGGGCGCCGAGCACGACCACGCTGATCCCCCAGGCGGGCCAGACGAAGGCGGCGTAGGGGGCCATGTCCAGATCGAGCATCAGGCGAACCTCGCGGCGCGGGCGGCCAGGGTCGCGGCGCGGCGACGCCTCACCTCGGTGCGGATGGCGGTGATCCAAAGAGCCAGGAACAGGACGCCGTACGCCGCCATCATGGTCAGCAGCGGCTGCAGATAGGCCGGGTCCAGGCTCGACCCGCCGGCGCGCAAGAGGGACGCCGGCTGGTGCAGGGTGTTCCACCAGTCGACCGAGAACTTGACGATCGGCAGGTTGATCAGCCCGACCAGACCCAGGACGGCGGCGGCGCGGGCGGCGCGGGCCTCGTCGTCGATCGACGCGCGCAGGGCCATGTAGCCGACGTAGAACAGGAACAGCACCAGCACGCTGGTCAGGCGCGCGTCCCACACCCACCACGTGCCCCACATCGGCTGGCCCCATAGCGATCCGGTGACCAGGGCCAGGCCCGTGAAGGCGGCGCCCGGCAGGGCGGCGGTCTTGGCGGCGGCGTCGGCCAGCGGGTGGCGGAAGATCAGGGCCAGGAAGCTGGCGACGCCCAGCGCCGCATAGACGCCGGTGCCCAGCACGGCGGCCGGCACATGCACGAACATGATCCGCACCGTGTCGCCCTGCTGGTAGTCGGCCGGCGCGGTGAAGCTGAGCCACGCGCCCACGACCAGCAACACGCCCGCCGCCCCCCAGAGCCAGGGAACCAGCGGCCGGGTGAAGCGCATGAAGCGCTCGGGATTGGCCAGACCGAACATGGCCGCTCCTTTAGCGGGGCGCGCGGGCGCGCGCCACAGTCGTACGAGGTGACGAAAGCTTAAGTGGCGACCCATGCATGCCACTGGTATTCGGCGACTGATCACAGGGGGGGCGACATGATCCGCACGCAGCTTCTGGCGCTGGGCGCCGCCGCTCTGTTCGCCGCGCCGGCGACGGCCCAGGAGGCGACGCCGTCGCCGATGACGCAGCCGCACGACTGGGGCGCGCTCTTGAAGCAGGATGCAACAGCGGCCCACGCCGCGATTATCGACAGCCATCCTGGCGTCCAGGACAGCCTCAACCCCGGCTTCCGCTCCCAGGCCGACGCCGGCCTGGCGGTGGCGCTGGAGCGGGCGAAGACAGCGAGTACGGCGGGCGGCTGGTGGTGGGCGCTGCGCGGCTTCATCGCCTCGTTCGACGACGGGCATGTGCAGCTGGGCCTGACCGACCCGTCCTGGGGCTTCCCGACCCGCTGGCCCGGCTTCCTGACCGCCTATCGCGGGGACGACGCCGTGGTGGCGACCCGTGACGAAAGTGACGCTTCGACCCCACCGGTCGGGGCGCGGCTTCTCGACTGCGACGGCGTCTCCGCCGCGGATCTCGGGGCGCAGCGGATCGGCGCCTTCCGCGGACGCTGGTTCCTGGAGGCGCAGAAGGTGTCGTTCGGCGACTGGCTGTTCCTGAGCGCCCAGAATCCGTGGATTTCGGAGATGCGAACGTGCCGGTTCGAGACCGGCGGGAGGGCGGCGTCCTATGATCTGACCTGGCGCCCGCTGGAAGGAGACGCGCTGCGCGCCCGCAGAACGGCGGCGGGTCGCCAGCCGTCCATCGACTTCGGGTTCACGCGGCTGCCGGATGGCGGCTACCGGCTGGCCATGCCGTCCTTCGACGGCGATCCGTCCGGTGAGGCCTTCCCGGCGCTGACGGCCCTGCTGGCCGAGGCCGAGGCGAAACAGGCCGAGCTGCGCGCGGCCCCCTATGTGGTGCTGGACCTGCGCGGCAACGGCGGCGGCTCGTCTCACTGGAGCCAGCACATCGCCCGCACCTTGTGGGGCGACGACTGGCTGTCGGCGCACGGCGAGGCGCCGATCCAGGGCATCGAATGGCGCGCATCCCAGGCCAACCTCGACGCCATCCGCGCCTACCTGGCCGAATGGCGCGCCGCCGGCGTGCCGGAGGAGGACGAGCGGATGGTCTGGGGCCTGCGGATCGAGGCCGGCATGGTCGCCGCCATGGCCGAGGACAAGTCGTACTGGAGCGACATGGCCGCGCCGCCGGATGTGTCGATGGCGGCGCCTGAGGCGGCCGATCCACCGCTGCTGATGCAGGGCCCGGTCTATGTGATCACCGAGGCAGGCTGCGGCTCGGCGTGTCTGGATGCGGTGGATCTGTGGAAGGCGGCGGGGGCGGTTCAGGTCGGGCGCGAGACATCGGCGGACACCGTCTACATGGATGTGCGCGATCAGGCGCTGCCGTCGGGCCTGGCGCGGATGGCGATCCCAATGAAAGTCTGGCGTGGCCGGGCGCGCGGCAACAACGAGCCACAGACTCCGGCCCGGCTGTTCGACGGCGACATGGCCGACGACGACGCCCTGATGGCGTGGATCGCAGCGCTGCCGCGCTGACCCGGCGTCAGGACTGGGCGTTGCGGATCGCGGCGGCCGCCGCGAAGGGCGTGATGACGAGGGCGAACAGGGCGTAGGCCAGCAGAAGGCCCAGCGCAGGCCAGGGCGGCAGGCCCTCGGCGGCGCGGGTCAGGGCGCCGGCGCCGAACACGGCGGGCGGAATGAACAGGGGCAGGACGACGACGGCGATCAGCAGGCCGCCGCGCCGCGACCCCAGCGCCAGCGCCGCGCCGAGGGCGCCGGTCAGGGCGAAGGCGAGGGCGCCGATCAGGGCGGCCAGCGCGGCGGTCCCGGCCAGCGCGCCGGGCAGGCCCAGCGACAGGGCGACGACGGGGGCGGCGACCGCCAGCGGCAGGCCCAGGGCGATCGTCTGCGCCGCCACCTTGATCAGGACCACGACCTCCAGCGGCTGCGGCCCCACGGCCAGCAGGTCCAGCGATCCGTCCTCGAAGTCGCGTTCGAACAGGCGCTCCAGCGACAGCAGGCTGGCGAGGGCCAGTGCGATCCAGCCGATGCCGCCCGCGACGGGGGCCAGGGCCCGCGCGTCCGGTCCGGCGGTCAGGGGGACCAGCGCGCCCAGGCACAGCATGAAGCCGCAGACCAGCAGCGGCCCGCCGCCGCCGGCCCAGGCGAGGCTGATCTCGCGGCGGAACAGGGCGCGGACGGCGCTCATTCCGACCGCCCCAGCGACAGTTCCGTCGACGGAACGGGCAGGGGATCGTGCACCGCCGCCAGGATCGAGCCGCCGCCCGCCAGATGGCCGGCGAAGATGGCGCCCATGTCATGCCGCCAGCGTGCGTCGAGCGGCGCCAGAGGCTCGTCCAGCAGCCACACGGGGCGCGGCGCGGCCAGCAGGCGCGCAAAGGCCAGGCGGCGGCGCTGGCCGGCCGACAGCTTGCGCACCTCCAGCGCCAGCAAAGCGCCCAGGTGCAGGGTCTCGACCGCACGCTCGACCGCCTCGGGCGCCGCGCCCAGCCAGCCGGCTGCGAAGGCCAATTCGTCGCGCGCCAGTCGTCCGGTCTTCAGTCCGTCGAGATGGCCCAGCAGGTGCAGGCCGCCCGCGCGAGCCTCGCCCGCCTCCAGATCCTCGCCGTCCCGCTCGAACGCGATCCGGCCCGCGTCGGGTCGTAGAAAGCCCGCGACGGCGCGCAGCAAGGAGGTCTTGCCCGCCCCGTTCGCGCCGGTCAGCGCCACGGCCTGTCCCGGCTCCAGCACGAAGCTCAGGCCGCGGGTCAGGCGACGCTCGCCCCGCGACAAATGAAGGCCTTCGACGACCACCCTCACGACGGAACCTGCCGCGAGAAAATGAGAACCGTTCTCAATGTCTTGGCCCAGACGGTGGTCGCATGGACGGACCCGGCGAGCGCCGCTATACGCCCCCTCGCCGCAGCAGGCTTTCGACGCGCGCGGCGGGAACCTGTGCGACCCGCCGAACGGCGCGCGAAGGCGCAACCGGATGTCCGGGCGGCTTTGACCAGAGGACCTCTCCATGCCGTCAGTCGACAGCCTGAACACCCGCCGCGACCTTTCCGTCGGGCGCAAGAAGTACGCCTATTACAGCCTTCCCGCCGCCGAGGAAGCCGGTCTGGCCGGGATTTCCCGTCTGCCGCGCTCGATGAAGGTGCTGCTGGAGAACCTGCTTCGCGCCGAGGACGGCGTCTCGGTCACCGCCGATGACCTGAAGGCCGTGGCCGCCTGGATCGAGAACAAGGGCTCGGTCGAGCACGAGATCGCCTTCCGCCCCGCCCGCGTCCTGATGCAGGACTTCACCGGCGTGCCGGCGGTCGTGGACCTGGCCGCCATGCGCGACGCGATGGCCAAGCTGGGCGCCGACCCGGCCAAGATCAATCCGCTGAACCCCGTCGACCTGGTCATCGATCACTCGGTCATGGTCGACTTCTTCGGCGACAAGAAATCGGCCGAGAAGAACGTCGCGCGCGAATATGAGCGCAACATCGAGCGCTACAACTTCCTGCGCTGGGGCTCGTCGGCCTTCAACAATTTCCGCGTTGTCCCACCCGGCACCGGCATCTGCCACCAGGTCAACCTCGAGAACCTGGCCCAGACCGTTTGGACGCTGGAAGACGGCAAGACGACCTACGCCTATCCCGACACCGTGGTCGGCACCGACAGCCACACCACCATGATCAACGGCCTGGCCGTTCTGGGCTGGGGCGTCGGCGGCATCGAGGCCGAGGCGGCCATGCTGGGCCAGCCGATCCCGATGCTGATCCCCGAGGTCATCGGCTTCAAGCTGACGGGCGCCCTGCCCGAGGGCGCGACCGCCACCGACCTGGTGCTGACGGTCACCCAGATGCTGCGCAAGAAGGGCGTGGTCGGCAAGTTCGTGGAGTTCTTCGGCGACGCCCTGGCGGGCCTGACGCTGGAAGACCAGGCCACCATCGCCAACATGGCCCCGGAGTACGGCGCCACCTGCGGCTACTTCCCCGTCTCGGCCGCGACCATCGCCTATCTGACCGCCACGGGCCGCGACAAGGCGCGCGTCGCCCTGGTCGAAGCCTATGCGAAGGCGCAAGGCCTCTGGATCGACGAGACGTCGGAAGAGCCCGTCTTCACCGACACCCTTGAGCTGGATCTGGCCACCGTCGTCCCGTCGCTGGCCGGTCCGAAGCGTCCGCAGGACCGGGTCGAGCTGACCGTCGCCGCGCCGTCGTTCGAAACGGCCCTGACCGACATCTTCAACCGCCCGGCCGACGCCGAGCGCGTGGCCGTCGAGGGCGAGAAGTATACGGTCGGCGACGGCGACGTGGTTATCGCCGCGATCACCAGCTGCACCAACACGTCCAATCCGTCGGTGCTGATCGCCGCCGGCCTGGTGGCGCGCAAGGCCAACGCCCTGGGCCTGAAGCCCAAGCCCTGGGTCAAGACCTCGCTGGCCCCCGGCTCTCAGGTCGTCACCGACTATCTGACCGACGCCGGCCTGCAGAAGGATCTGGACGCCCTGGGCTTCAACCTGGTCGGCTACGGCTGCACCACCTGCATCGGCAACTCGGGCCCGCTGGACCCGGCCGTGTCCAAGGCGATCAACGACAACGCCCTGGTCGCCACCAGCGTGCTGTCGGGCAACCGCAACTTCGAGGGCCGGGTGAACCCCGACGTCCAGGCCAACTACCTGGCGTCGCCGCCGCTGGTGGTCGCCTACGCGCTGGCCGGCTCGATGCGGATCGACATCACCACCCAGCCGATCGGCCAGGACAAGAAGGGCAACGACGTCTTCCTGAAGGACATCTGGCCCACCTCGGCCGAGATCGCCGAGATCCAGCGCAAGTCGGTCACGCCCGCCATGTTCGCCAAGCGCTACAAGGACGTCTTCAAGGGCGACAAGCACTGGCAGGCGATCGCCGTCACCGGCGGCCAGACCTATGAGTGGGACGACAGCTCCACCTACGTCGCCAACCCGCCCTACTTCGAAGGGCTGTCGATGGAGCCCAAGCCGGTCACCGACATCGTCGAGGCGCGCGTCCTGGCCATCTTCGGCGACAGCATCACGACCGACCACATCTCCCCGGCCGGTTCGATCAAGAAGACGGCCCCGGCCGGCAAGTACCTGACCGACCACGGCGTGGATGCGGCCGACTTCAACAGCTACGGCGCCCGCCGCGGCCACCACGAAGTCATGATGCGCGGCACCTTCGCCAACATCCGCATCCGCAACAAGATCACGCCCGATATCGAAGGCGGCGTGACCAAGCACTTCCCGTCGCAAGACGTGATGTCGATCTACGACGCGGCCATGCGCTACCAGTCGGAAGGGCGTCCGCTGGTCGTCTTCGCCGGCAAGGAATACGGCACCGGTTCGTCGCGCGACTGGGCGGCCAAGGGCACCAACCTGCTGGGCGTCCGCGCCGTCATCGCCGAAAGCTATGAGCGCATCCACCGCTCGAACCTGGTCGGCATGGGCGTGGTGCCGCTGCAGTTCAAGACGGACGGCTGGAACCGCCTGGGCCTGACCGGCGAAGAGATCGTCACGATCCGCGGCCTGTCGGACGTCAACATCGGCCGCCTGCGTCCGCGCCAGGACCTCTGGGTCGAGATGTTCCGTCCGTCGGACGGCAAGATGGCCCGCTTCCCGGTCCGCTGCCGCATCGATAACCAGACCGAGCTGGACTACTTCAAGGCCGGCGGCGTCATGCCGTTCGTCCTGCGCAACCTGGCGCGCGGCCCCGAGACCGTGGACGCGGTCGCGGCGGAATAGGCGAAACGGACGCGGGGTTCGCCAGGATGTGCGCTTCCTACGAATCCCGCTTCACCGTCCGCCAGCTGGTCGACCTCTTCGCCCAGGCGGGCGCGCCCCTGGTCTTCCCGGGCGGGCTGCCGAACCTCGAACCGGTCGACGAGATCCGGCCCACCGACCCGGCCCTTGCCGTCCGCGCGGCCAGTGATGCCGAAACGGGCGCTGACACGATGCGGTTCGGCTTTCCGCCGCCGGCGCCCAGGCGGCCGCCGGTGATCAACCTGCGCTCGGAAGGCCGCCGTTTCTTGAACGGTTCGGCCGGCGGTCGATGTCTGATCCCGACGTCCGGCTTCTATGAGTTCACGGGCGACAAGTATCCCAAGACGCGCTGGAAGCTGTCGGCGGCGGATGGCGACCCCCTGCTGCTGGCGGCTGTCTGGCGCGCCGGCGCCGACGGACAGCCGGACGCCTTCGCCCTGCTGACGGGCGAGCCGGGGCCCGACATCGCGCCGTATCACGACCGGGGCGTCATTCCCCTGCCGCCTGCGACGTGGGGCGACTGGCTGTTCGACCGGCGGCCCTCGGATGACATCCTGGCTCCCGCGCCCGCAGGCTCGCTGACGGTGACGGCGGCGCCGCGGCCCCGCTGACGCGGCGCCTCAGTCCAGTTTCAGCGCCTCGGCCAGCAGGCGGGCCTCGGCGGCGCGGCTGGAGCCGGTGCGCCAGGCGACGACGATCTCGCGGCGGGGCGCCACGCCGGCGACGGACCGGATCACCACGCCAGGATCGTCCGCCAGCCCGGCGCTGACGGCCATCTGCGGCAGGAAGCTGACGCCCAGTCCAGCCGAGACCATCTGCACCAGGGTCGGCAGGGATGTGGCGGCGAATATCTCCTCGCCGCGCGGGGCGTCGATATCGAAGGCGGCCAGGGCCTGGTCACGCAGGCAGTGGCCGTCCTCCAGCAGGATCAGGTCCTCGGCCTTCAGCGCCCCCCTAGGGATGGGGCCGACGCCGGCCAGGGCGTGGCCGACGGGAGCCGCGGCCAGGATCTCGTCGTCGCCGATACGGGCGTGGTCGATGCCGGACGCCTCGTACGGCAGGGCGATGACGGCCGCGTCCAGCTGGCCGGATTTCAGCGCCGCGATCAGGCGCGGGGTCAGGTCCTCGCGCAGGAACAGTTTCAGCGCCGGATAGGCGACCTTCAGCCCCGGCACGGCGCGAGGCAGCAGGAAGGGCGCGATGGTGGGGATGACGCCCAGTCGGAAGCGGCCCGACAGGGGGCGGCCGGCGTTACGCGCGGCCTCGACCAGATCCTCGGCGCGGGCCAGGACGTCCTGCGCCCGCTTCACCGCCTCGGCGCCGATCGCGGTCAGCTGGACGTTTCCGCGCGTGCGTTCGACCACGGCGCCGCCCAGCACCCGCTCCAGCTCCTGCACCCCGGCCGAAAGGGCGGGCTGGCTGACATGGGCCGCCTCGGCCGCGCGGCTGAAGGAGCCGTGCTCGGCCAGGAGCTTGAGGTACTGGAGTTGGCGCAGGGTCGGAAGCATGATCGATGACATAGGGGTTCCCTATGGACCAGGCAAAGACGATCGAAGGGTCTTTCCTTCTCCCCTTGCGGGAGAAGGTGACGCCAAAGGCGACGGATGAGGGGTCTCGCGACGTCGGCTGTGGCCGGGCGCGGCGCGACCCCTCATCCCCCTGCCGGAACCTTCTCCCGCAAGGGGAGAAGGCGGCTGTCGTCAGGCGGCGGCCTTGTCGAAGCCGGCGCGCCAGATGTCGTAGCGGTCGGCGTTCATGACCTTGACCCAGGCCTTGGCGAAGTCGCGCACGAACTTCTCGCCGGCGTCTTCGGAGGCGTAGACCTCGGCCAGGGCGCGCAGCTGCGAGTTGGAGCCGAACACCAGGTCGGTGCGGGTGGCGGTCCACTTCTGTTCGTCGGTCAGGCGGTCAGTGCCGACGAAGGTCTCGTCGGCGCTGTCGTCCACCTGTTTCCAGGCCGTGCGCATGTCCAGCAGGTTGACGAAGAAGTCGTTCGTCAGCTGCCCGACCCGTTTGGTCAGAACGCCGTCCTGCGAGCCCTTGTAGTTGGCGCCCAGCACCCGCAGGCCGCCGACCAGCACCGTCATCTCCGGCGCCGTCAGGCCCAGCAGCTGCGCCCGGTCGATCAGCAGCTCCTCGGTCGGCACGTTGAAGCGCACCGACAGATAGTTGCGGAAGCCGTCGGCTTTGGGCTCCAGCACCGCGAAGCCTTCTACGTCGGTCTGTTCGGCCGAGGCGTCGGTGCGGCCGGGGGTGAAGGGCACGTCGATGGAATGGCCCGCCGCCTTCGCCGCCTGTTCGACCCCGACGGAGCCGCCCAGCACGATCAGGTCGGCGATGGAGACGTTGGCGCCCGACGAGGCCTGGATGCCCTCATAGACCTTGAGCACCCGATCCAGTTCGGCCGGTTCGTTGACCTCCCAGCTGCGCTGCGGCTCCAGGCGGATGCGTCCGCCGTTGGCGCCGCCCCGGTGGTCCGAGCCGCGATAGGTGACGGCGGAGGCCCAGGCCGTCTTGACCAGATCGGCGACCGACAGGCCGGAGGCGGCGATGGCCGACTTCAGCGAGGCGACATCCGCGTCGGTCAGGGCCGGGCCGGTCGGGGCGGGGATCGGGTCCTGCCAGATCAGATCCTCGGCCGGGACTTCCGGGCCCAGGTAGCGAGCCCTGGGGCCCATGTCGCGGTGGCACAGCTTGAACCAGGCGCGGGCGAAGGCGTCGCCGAAATAGGCCGGATCGGCGCGGAACTTCTCCATGATGACGCGGTAGGCCGGGTCGATCTTGAAGGCCATGTCGGCCGTGGTCATCATGGTCGGGACGCGCTTGCCCGGCGTGTGCGCGGCCGGTGCCAGGGTCTCGGGCGGATTGCCGACCGGCTGCCACTGCTTGGCGCCTGCCGGGCTGCGGACCAGCTCGTACTCATGGTCCAGCAGCATGTCGAAATAGGTCATGTCCCAGGTGATCGGCGTGGGGGTCCAGGCCCCTTCGATGCCCGAGGTGATCGTATGGTCGCCCATGCCGCTCTCATGTCCCGACTGCCAGCCGAGGCCCTGCTGGGCGATGTCCGAGCCTTCGGGCGACTGCCCCACCAGCTTGGCGTTGCCGGCGCCGTGCGCCTTGCCGAAGGTGTGGCCGCCCGCGGTCAGGGCCGCCGTCTCCTCGTCGTTCATGCCCATGCGGGCGAAGGTCTCGCGCAGGTCGCGCGCCGACAAAAGCGCCTCGGGCACGCCGCCGGGGCCTTCGGGGTTCACATAGATCAGGCCCATCTGGATGGCGGCCAGCGGGCTTTCCAGCTCGACGCCGTCATCAGGACGGATGCGGGTCTGGTTGGCCTCGTCGCCGACCCAGTTCTCCTCGGTGCCCCAGTAGACGTCCTTCTCGGGCTCCCAGACGTCCTTGCGGCCGCCGCCGAAGCCGAAGACCGGCCCGCCCATCGATTCAATGGCGACATTGCCGGCCAGGATCATCAGGTCGGCCCAGCTGAGCTTGGAGCCGTACTTGGACTTGATCGGCCACAGGATGCGGCGCGCCTTGTCCAGGTTGCCGTTGTCCGGCCAGGAGTTCAGGGGGGCGAAGCGCTGCTGGCCCGCGCCCGCGCCGCCGCGACCGTCGCCGGTCCGGTAGGTGCCGGCCGAGTGCCAGGCCATGCGGATGAAGAAGGGGCCGTAGTGGCCATAGTCCGCCGGCCACCACGGCTGGCTGTCGGTCATCAGGGCCTTGAGGTCCGCTTTCACGGCCTGATAGTCCAGCGACATGAAGGCCTTGGGGTAGTCGAAGTCGTCGCCCATCGGGTCGCCCGACTTGCCCTGCTGGTGCAGGATGTCCATCGACAGATGGTTCGGCCACCAGTCGCGATTGTTGCGCCCGGTCAGCGAGCGCAGCGCGCCCTTGTCCTTCTTGGGGTCGTTCAGAGGTGTGGCGCCGCCTGCGTTTCCGTCCATGGTCCCGGCCTTTTCTTGATTGAGGGTCACCCAACGTCGGCCATGCGAAATCGAAAGACAAATCGATTGATGTTTTGATCGAGAATAGCGGAGCTTATGGATCATCGCCGGAATCGGCATAAGCTTAGTCTATTCGCACTTGCGAAAGGATCGATTTGACTTCGATCCTGCGGCGGCCCATCTGAGCTCCAACGGCGGCGCCTCCTCCCCCTCCCGGCGCCGCCGCACCAATCATCATCGCACCTAGGAGATGCACATGCTCGGCGTCGGCCAGACCCTGCCTGACTTCAAGATCATCGGCGTGAAGCCCGGCTTCAACAGCCACGAAGAGAACGGCGTCTCGGCGTTCGAGACCGTCACCAAGGACAGCTTCGAGGGCAAGTGGAAGGTCATCTTCTTCTACCCGAAGGACTTCACCTTCGTCTGCCCGACCGAAATCGCCGCCTTCGCCAAGCTGGGCAAGGATTTCGAGGACCGCGACACCGTCGTCCTGGGCGGTTCGACCGACAACGAGTTCACCAAGCTGGCCTGGCGCCGCGACCACGCCGACCTGGACAAGCTGCCGATCTGGCAGTTCGCCGACAACGGCGGCAAGCTGGCCCGCGCCCTGGGCGTGCTCGATGAAGAAGAAGGCGTCGCCCTGCGCGCGACCTTCGTCGTCGATCCGCACAACGTCATCCAGCACGTCTATGTCACCAACCTGAACGTCGGCCGTGCGCCGGAGGACACCCTGCGTGTCGTCGACGCCCTGCAGACCGACGAGCTGTGCGCCTGCAACCGCCCCGTCGGCGGCGACGTGCTGGCCGCGTAAGTCACGGGTAAAAAGTGTCAGTGAGCGAGGGGTGAGCCAGTCCGGCTCGGCCTCCGCTCACGCCTTTTCCAGAAGGCCCGCGCCGGTCGATCCTGGCGCACGCCTGCTCACTGCTTGCTCACTTGCACTTTTCACAGCCGCCTCTCCGACGGCTGATCGAGGCCCCCATGTCCCTTGACGCCCTGCGCGAACAACTGCCGTCCTACGCCAAGGATATCTCGCTGAACCTGTCGTCGCTGGCGGGTGAGAGCCTGCTGACCGATCAGCAGAAGTGGGGCTGTTTCCTGGCCTCGGCCCACGCCATCGGCGTCGCGCCGGTGGTCAGGCTGATCGAGGCCCAGGCGGCGACCGTGCTGTCGCCGGAAGCCATGAACGCGGCCAAGGCGGCGGCGGCCATCATGGGCATGAACAACATCTACTATCGGTCGCTGCACCTGATGAAGAACCACGAATACACCACCCTGCCGGCGCGCCTGCGGATGAACATCCTGGCCAACCCGGGCGTGGAAAAGCTGGACTTCGAGCTGTGGTCGACGGCCGTGTCGGCCATCAACGGCTGCGGCGCCTGCCTGGACGCCCACGAGGGCGAGCTGCGCAAGCACGGGGTGCCGAACACGCACGTCCAGGCCGCCCTGCGCATCGGCGCCGTGGTGCATGCCGCCAGCCGCATCATCGCGTCCGAAGCAGCGCTGGCTTCGGCCTGACGGCGCGCATCCTCCCCATTAAGGGGGAGGATTTTGCACCGGGGCCAGGTCGTCGAGAACCTGACGCATCAACTCCACGTCGAGAATGGGCGGAGCCTCGCAAAACGCGAGAATCCACCGCTCGGTCAATAGCTTGAGCTCATCGGTCATCGGGCTTCCTGAACGGGCCTTCAAAACCCGGCGCGGCCGCCAAAAGTTCGGCTAAGAGATGCGACGATTTCGGGGCACGGTTAACGCGACCGCCCTTTGCGCCCGCCGCCGGCCCTCGCTATACCGCCGCGACATCCCCGCACAGCCGCTGACAAGGACGCCCCATGGCCAAGATCGCCGTCGCAAACCCGATCGTCGACATCGACGGCGACGAAATGACCCGGATCATCTGGCAGTGGATCAAGGACAAGCTGGTCTTCCCGTTCGTGGACGTCGAGCTGGACTACTACGACCTGGGCATGGAGCACCGCGACGCCACCGACGACCAGGTGACGATCGACGCCGCCCACGCCATCCAGAAGCACGGCGTCGGCGTGAAGTGCGCCACCATCACGCCCGACGAGGCGCGCGTCGCCGAGTTCGGCCTGAAGAAGATGTGGAAGTCGCCGAACGGCACCATCCGCAACATCCTGGGCGGCGTGGTCTTCCGCGAACCGATCATCTGCTCGAACGTGCCGCGCCTGGTGCCGGGCTGGACCCAGCCGATCGTCGTCGGCCGTCACGCCTTCGGCGACCAGTACAAGGCCACCGATTTCCTGATGCCGGGCGCCGGCACGCTGTCGATCAAGTTCGTCGGCGACGACGGCCAGGTGATCGAGCACGAGGTCTTCAAGTCGCCGTCGGCGGGCGTCGCCATGGGCATGTACAACCTGGACGACTCGATCCGCGACTTCGCCCACGCCTCGTTCAGCTATGGCCTGAACCGCAACTTCCCGGTCTATCTGTCGACCAAGAACACGATCCTCAAAGCCTATGACGGTCGCTTCAAGGATATCTTCCAGGAGGTGTTCGACGCCGAGTACGCCGAAAAGTTCAAGGCCGCCGGCCTGACCTATGAGCACCGCCTGATCGACGACATGGTGGCCGCGGCCATCAAGTGGTCGGGCGGCTTCGTCTGGGCGTGCAAGAACTACGACGGCGACGTGCAGTCCGACGTGGTGGCGCAGGGCTTCGGCTCGCTGGGCCTGATGACCTCGGTGCTGATGACGCCGGACGGCAAGGTGATGGAGACCGAGGCCGCCCACGGCACCGTGACCCGCCACTATCGCCAGCATCAGAAGGGCGAGGCCACCTCGACCAACTCGATCGCTTCGATCTTCGCCTGGACCGCCGGCTTCAAGCACCGCGCCAAACTGGACGGCAACGCCGAGCTGATGACCTTCGCCGAGACACTCGAGAAGGTCGTCGTCTCGACCGTCGAGGCCGGATTCATGACCAAGGACCTGGCCCTGCTGGTCGGCGACCAGCAGGGGTGGCTGACCACCGAGGGCTTCCTCGACAAGGTCGCCGAGAACCTGCGCGCGGCCTTGCCGGACGTGGGCTGATCGCTCTTCTGGGGCGGCGTCGCTGATGCCGCCCCGTATTCGGGCGCCCCATCTTGGGGCCGTCATCCTCGGACTTGATCCGAGGATCGGGTGTAGGTCGTGCTGAACGCAGATGGCTCGTGGCGCGGCGCTTCAGCCTGTCTCTGCTGCCCGCCGGACAACCTGATCCTCGGATCAAGTCCGAGGATGACGGGAGGGGGAGTGGGCCGACGGGCAGTTTCCCTTTGGACCCTTCCCGAGCCTCGTGCATTCTGACGCCGAGCCTGGGGAGGCGTGATGAAGAAGCTGCTGTTCAATCTGATCATCACGGTCGCCGTCATGGCGGTCGTGGCTTTCTTCGCCGCGCCCGCCGTGGGCTTCTTCGCGATCCGGTCGGCCGCCGACGCCAGTGATGTGGCGGGCCTGTCGCGCCTGATCGACTTCACCGCCGTGCGCCAGTCGCTGCGGCCCCAGCTGGATGGCCGTCCCGAGGCGATGGCACCGCCGCCGTCCTTCATCGAAGATCCCATCGGCGCCTTCCGTCGCCGCGTCGAGGACGCCCTGCCGGCGCCCCAGGCCCCCGACGTCGACGCCTATCTGACGCCCTCGGCCATCGGCGCGCTGACGCGGGGCGAGGGGCGTTACGCCTCGCAACGTCACTCGGGTGCGCAGGCGACTCGCGATCCCTTCCCCGCGCCCGTCTTCTGGGGCGTCAATCGCGCCCGGATGGCGGTCGAGGACGACGGCGGCTCGCGCACCATCTTCACCTTCGAACGTCGCGGTCCGTATGAGTGGAAGCTGGTCCACATCGGCCTGCCCGAAGGGGCCGGTCCCGCCGCGCCCGCACGCGTCGCGGCGCCGGCGCCGGCCGCCAACCGTTCGGCGGCTCGCCCATGACCCGACGCGGCATCAAGGCTCTGGTCTGGGGCGTCGTCCTGATCGTCTTACTGGTGGCGAGCGGACTTTATGCCTTCAGCCCCATCCTCAGCGCCCGCGCCCTGGTCAAGGCGGGCCAGGCCGGCGACGCCGCCGCGCTGGAACGGCTCGTGGACTTCCCCGCCTTCCGGATCAGTCTGAAGGAACAGCTCAACGCCCGCATGATCGACGAGTTGAAGGGCAACGACGCGGCGCTGGGGGGGCTGGGCATGCTGATCGGCCCCGCCCTGATCTCGGCCGCCGTCGACGCGTTCGTGACCCCCCAGGCGGTCGCCTCCATGGTCAAGACCGCCGAGGCGCCGGTCGCCGAGCCGGGCGAGCCGATCAAGCCCTCCGCCGACGCCCCGCCCAAGGCCGACCAGGTGCACGAGAGCTACAGCTACCGCGACCTGAACACCTTCGCCGTCACTCTGACGCGCGACGACCGGCCGAACGAAAAGCTCGACCTTCTGATGAAGCGCCGCGGCCTGTTCAGCTGGAAACTGGCGGCGGTGGACCTGAGGTAGGCCTCAGCCGGCGAGGGCCGCCCGCACCGCCGTCAGACCCTCTTCAGCCTTGGAGCCATCCGGGGCGCCGCCCTGGGCGAAGTCGGGTTTGCCGCCCGCGCCTTGCCCGCCCATGGCCAGGACGGCCGCGCGGGCGAGGTCCGCCGCATTCACCTTGCCGGCCAGGTCGGGCGTGGCGGCGACCGTGACCGCCGCCTTGCCTTCGGTGACGCCGATCAGGGCGACGACGCCGGAGCCGAGTGACTTCTTGAAGTCCTCGGCCACGCCGCGCAGGCCTTTGCCGTCGACGCCGTCCAGGACGCGGGCGATCAGCTTGACGCCGCCGATCTCTTCCGGCGCGGCGTTGGCGCCCGAGCCGCCGCCCAGGGCGAGCTGCTTCTTCAGGTCGGCGACCTGCTTTTCCAGCGCCTTGACCGAGGTGGTCAGGCCCTCGACGCGAGCGGGCACGTCAGTCGGCTGGATCTTGAAGTCGCGGGCCAGGGCGCGGGCGACGTTGGCCTGGGCCAGCAGATACTGGCGGGCCGCCTCGCCGGTCAGGGCTTCGATGCGGCGCACGCCCGCCGCGATGCCGGTCTCGGACACGATCTTGAACAGGGCGATGTCGCCGGTGCGGGCCACGTGGGTGCCGCCGCACAGTTCGACCGAATAGGGCTTGGATGCGTCGGTCAGCGAACGGCCCAGCGTCAGGACGCGGACCTCGTCGCCGTACTTCTCGCCGAACAGGGCGACGGCGCCGGCCTCGATGGCTTCCTGCGGGGCCATCAGTTGGGTCGTGGCCGGGACGTTCTGGCGGATGACGGCGTTGACCTCGTCCTCCAGCGCGGCCAGCTCGGCATCTGTGACCGGCGCGTTGTGGCTGAAGTCGAAGCGCATGCGCTCGGCGTCGACCAGCTGGCCCTTCTGGGCGACGTGAGAGCCCAGCACATGGGCCAGGGCCGCGTGCAGCAGGTGGGCGGCCGAATGGTTGGCGCGGGTGGTCAGGCGGGCGTCGGACTTGGCGCGCAGCTGGGCTCGGACGCCGATCTCCAGCGTGCCCGAGGTGATCTCGACCTTATGGGCGTAGAGGTCGCCGCCGGCGTGCTTGAGCACGTCCAGCACCGTCGCCGTCGCCTGCTGGCCCGAGGCGTCGGTCCACTCGATCTCGCCCTTGTCGCCGGCCTGGCCGCCGCCTTCGCCGTAGAAGGGGGTCTGGTCGAACAAGACCTCGCCGACCTGGCCGGCCTCCAGCCGATCGACGGCCTCGCCGCCGACCACCAGGGCCAGGACTTCGCCCGAGCCTTCAACCGCGTCATAGCCGGTGAAGACCGTCGGCCCCAGGCGATCGCGCAGTGCCAGCCACTCGCCGGCGTTGGCGCTCTGACCCGAGCCGGTCCAGTGCTCGCGCGAGCGGGCGCGCTGCTTGGACATGGCGTCCTCGAAGCCGTCGACGTCGACGCCGAAGCCGCGCCGCCGCGCCTCGTCCTGCGTCAGGTCCAGCGGGAAGCCGTAGGTGTCGGACAGGGTGAAGGCCGTCTGGCCGTCCAGCATGTCGCCGGGCTGGAAGCCGTCCACGGCCTGGTCGAACAGGGTCATGCCCCGGCCCAGGGTGGTGCGGAAGCGCAGCTCTTCCTGTTTCAGCGTGTCCTCGACGAAGGCCTGGGCGCGCTTCAGCTCGGGGAAGGCCTCGCCCATTTCGGCGACCAGCGTCGGCACCAGGCGGTGCATCAGCGGGTCGGACGCGCCCAGCAGGTGGGCGTGGCGCATGGCGCGGCGCATGATGCGGCGCAGGACGTAGCCGCGGCCCTCGTTCGACGGGGTGACGCCGTCGGCGATCAGGAAGGACGACGAACGCAGGTGGTCGGCGATGACCCGGTGGCTGGCCGCCATGTCGCCGCTGACGTCGGTCGAGGTGGCCTCGGCCGACGCGGCGATCAGGGTCTGGAACAGGTCGGTGTCGAAGACCGAGTTCTTGCCCTGAAGCACGCTGGCGATGCGCTCCAGCCCCATGCCGGTGTCGACCGACGGCTTCGGGAGGGAGCGGACGATCTGGTCGTTCTCCTTCTCGAACTGCATGAAGACGTTGTTCCAGATCTCCACGAACCGGTCGCCGTCCTCATCGGGCGAGCCGGGAGGGCCGCCGGGGACGTGCTCGCCGTAGTCGTAGAAGATCTCGGTGCAGGGACCGCACGGGCCGTTGTCGCCCATGGCCCAGAAGTTGTCGGACCCGGCGATGCGGACGATCTTGTGGTCGGAGAAGCCGGTGACCTTCTTCCAGATGTCGAAGGCCTCGTCGTCGTCGATATAGACGGTGACCATCAGCCGGTCGGGCGACAGGCCGAAGTCCTTTGTGACCAGCGTCCAGGCGCGGTCGATCGCGTGTTCCTTGAAATAGTCGCCGAAGGAGAAATTCCCCAGCATCTCGAAGAAGGTCAGGTGGCGGGCGGTGTAGCCGACGTTGTCCAGGTCGTTGTGCTTGCCGCCGGCGCGGACGCATTTCTGGGAGCTGGTCGCGCGCGGATAGGGCGGGGTGGCGGCGCCCGTGAAGTAGTCCTTGAACGGCACCATGCCGGCGTTGACGAACAGCAGGGACGGATCGTTCTGCGGCACCAGCGGGGCCGAGTGGACCTTGGTGTGACCGTCGGCCGCGAAGTAATCGAGGTAGGTCGAACGGATCTGCTTGAGGCTGGTCATGAGGCGGGCCGGACGTGCGCGAGAGGCGGAGGAAGCGCCTCATATAGGGGTTTCAGCCCCTTTGCATCACCCGCGAGGCGCCCGCCCTATGCGGCCACGGCTTGGGCGACCGCCTCCCAGCGCTCGACCTCGACGTCCAGCGTCAGGGAGAAGGTCGAGCCCTGGCCGTGCACCGAGGCGACGGTGATGGCCCCGCCCATCATCTGGGCCAGCCGCTGCGAGATGCTGAGGCCCAGGCCCGTGCCGCCGAACCGGCGCGTGGACGAGGCGTCGACCTGGGTGAAGGGCTGGAACAGCCGCTCCAGATCCTCCTGCGCCATGCCGATGCCGCTGTCGTCGACCGCCACGGTCAGGCGGGCGTGACCCGACGGCAGCCGCCGGCTCGAGACGGTCAGGCAGACCGCGCCCTGGGCCGTGAACTTGACCGCGTTGCCCAGCAGATTGTGGACGATCTGGCCCAGGCGCAACGGATCGACGCGCACCAGGGCGGGCAGGTCGCCGGTGACCTCGCGCTTGAAGCCAAGGCCCTTGGCGCGCGCCTGCGCCTCGAACGGGCCGACCAGACGGTCGAGCAGGGCGGCGGCCTCGGTGGACTGGACGGCCAGGTCCATCTTGCCAGCTTCGATCTTGGTGATGTCCAGGATGTCGTTCAGCAGCATCAACAGGCCTTCGCCCGAGGTCTGGATGACGTCCACGAACTCCTTCTGGCGGCCGCTCAGCTCGCCCATGCGCAGCAGTTGCGCCGCCCCCAGCACGCCGTTCATCGGCGTACGCAGCTCGTGCGAGATGACACCCAGAAAGTTGGATTTAGCGGCGCTGGCGTTGTCGGCCTTGTCGCGCGCGGCCTTGAGTTCTTCGATCAGCTCGGCCTGGCGGGCGTTGATCGCCACCAGCTCACGGTCGCGCACGCTGGTGATGACGATCTTGATCACCAGGGCCATGGCGACGACCGGCAGCAATCCGGCCATGGCCCAGAAGCCCGGCGTGCCGAACAGGGTCGCCATCAGGACTAGGCTGGTCAGGGTGTAGGGGGTCGAGACGATGATGGCGTCGCGCGGCGCGGCCCGCATCTGGGTGAAGACCAGCATGTAGCCGCACAGCAGAAGGCCGATGGCGACCATGTGCCCGTAGGCATGATCGCTGAAGAACGCCAGCAAGGGCGCGCCGGCCCAGGCCACGCCGGAGACCGTCGCGACCAGCAGCTTCAGCCGCGCATGGCTGATCGCACTGGGCATCTGGATGCGGGTCTCGGCCAGGGTGCGGGCATAGCCGGAGGCCACCGCCACGGCGAACCAGGCAATCGCTGTCAGCCAGGGCGTGACGGTCGCCAGGGCCAGCGCCCAGGCCCCGATGACGACGAAACGCAGATTGCCGGACTGGACCAGCCGATGCAGCCACGGGGCGGGCGCCGCCGGTTCGGCGGTGCGTTCTGGCCGGGCCGGCGCGTCCTGCGCGGCCTGCAGTGAGTGGGTCACGGCTGCTCCCTTCTGGTGCAGCCGTGACCTTGACCGGCAGTAGCCTAAGATACGGTGAAGTCGGCGTCTTTCAGCCGCGCAGGTCCGGCGCCAACGCCTCGGTGGTGAGGGCCGCGATGGCCTCGTCCAGCGTCAGCAGCTCCTGCGCCTGCGAGCCCAGACGGCGGATGGCGACCTTGCCCTCGGCGGCTTCGTTGCGGCCGACGACGGCGATAACGGGTACCTTGCCGACCGAGTGCTCGCGCACCTTGTAGCCGACCTTCTCGTTGCGCAGATCGACCTCGACCCGCAGGCCGGCGGCCCGCAGCTTGGCCGCCGTCGCCTCGGCATACTCGTCGGCATCCGAGGTGATCGTCGCCACCACCACCTGCACCGGCGCCAGCCACAGCGGGAAGGCGCCGGCGTAGTTCTCGATCATGATGCCGATGAAGCGCTCGAACGAGCCCAGGATGGCCCGGTGCAGCATGACCGGCCGGTGCTTCTGGCCGTCCTCGGCGATGTAGGTGGCGTCCAGACGCTCGGGCAGGACGTAGTCTAGCTGGATCGTGCCGCAGGTCCATTCGCGGCCGATGGCGTCCTTGACGATGAAGTCCAGCTTGGGCGCGTAGAAGGCGCCGTCGCCTTCGGTGACGACCGGCTCGGTCCCGGCGGCGCGGGCGGCCTCGGCCATCAGGGCCTCGGCCTTGTCCCAGAACTCGTCGCTGCCGGCGCGGTTTTCCGGGCGGGTGCCCAGGCTGATGTAGGCCGTCTCCATGCCCAGGTCGGCGTGAACGCTGCGGGCCAGTTTGATGAACTCGGCCGTCTCCTCGACGATCTGATCCTCGCGGCAGAAGATGTGGGCGTCGTCCTGGGTGAAGCCGCGCACCCGCATCAGGCCGTGCAGCGAACCCGACGGCTCATAGCGGTGGCAGGCGCCGAACTCGGCCATGCGCAGCGGCAGTTCGCGATAGGACCGCTGGCCCTGGTCGAAGATCTGCACGTGGCCGGGACAGTTCATCGGCTTGAGGGAAAGCTCCTCACCCTCGACCGTTTCGCAGACGAACATATTGGGGCGATACTTGTCCCAGTGGCCGCTCTGTTCCCAGAATTTGCGGTCCAGAACCTGGGGCGTCTTGACCTCGACATAGCCGGCGGCGTCCAGGCGCCGGCGCATATAGGCCTCAAGCACGCGCCACAGGACCCAGCCCTTGGGGTGCCAGAAGACCATGCCCCGGCCCTCTTCCTGCATGTGGAAGAGCTCCATCGCCTTGCCCAGCTTGCGGTGATCCCGCTTCTCGGCCTCCTCGATGCGCAGCAGATAGGCTTCCAGATCCTCCCTGGTCGCCCAGGCGGTGCCGTAGATGCGTTGCAGCTGGGCACGGCTTGAGTCGCCTCGCCAGTAGGCGCCGGCCAGCTTGGTCAGCTTGAAGGCCTTGCCGACGAAGCGCGTATTGGGGAAGTGCGGCCCCCGGCACAGGTCCAGCCACTCGCCCTGGCGATAGACGGTGATCGTCTCGGTCTCGGGCAGGTCGCGGATCAGCTCGGCCTTGTAGGCTTCGCCGATGCCTTCGAAATAGGCGATTGCCTCGTTGCGGTCCCAGACCTCGCGCTGCAGCCGTTCGCCCTTGTCGATGATCTCCGCCATCTTCTTTTCGATCTTGGCGAAGTCGTCGGTCGAGAAGGGTTCGTCGCGGGCGAAGTCGTAATAGAAGCCGTCGTCGATGGCCGGGCCGATCGTAACCTGGGTGCCGGGGAACAGGCTCTGCACCGCCTCGGCCATCACGTGGCTGGCGTCGTGGCGGATGGTGGCCAGCGCCTCGGGGTCTTCGCGCATCAGCAGGCGGAAGTCGCCGCCGGTCTCGATGACGCGGTCCAGGTCGCGCTGCTGGCCGTTCAGGACCACCAGGGCGGCCTTCTTGGCCAGGGACGGCGAGATGGCGGCCGCCACGTCGCGGCCCGTGGAGCCGTCGGGATACTGGCGCACCGCGCCGTCGGGAAATTTCAGGTCGATCATCGTCAGGTCGTCTTCAGGTCGTCGTTTTGAGGCGGGACCGGGTCATAGCCCGATCCGCCGAAGGGATGGCACCGGCACAGCCGCCGGACCGTCAGCCAGCCCCCGCGAACCGGTCCGTGGGCGATCAGCGCGTCACGGCCATAGTCGGAACAGGTGGGCAGGAAACGGCACGACTGGCCGATCAAAGGGCTCAGCGTCAGCTTGTAGCCGCGATGGGCCAGGCGGACGCCGCGTTCGTAGAGATTAGCGCCGGGGGCCATGTCGCCGCGCTTATCCCCCGTCAGCGCGACGGGGGCAACGGGGGCGAGCCGGGATCGTCTGGACCGAAATCTGATCGATTTCGGCCTAGGCCGCGCCGGCGATGCTAGTTCGAGCCAGCGTCCGCGCCGCCTGCGCCAGGGTCGCGGCCTCCAGCGTCGCCTCGACGGCGACCAGGGTCGAGGCGTGGCGCGCCGGATAGTCGGCCACCAGCTTCAGCGCCCGCAGCCCCTCGAATCGGCCGACCGGCCCTTCGCCGCCGGATTTCAGCATGGCGGAGAGGGCGTCGCGCGCCTCGGCGATCTCCTCGACGCTCGCGCCGATCACCCCCTCGCCGATGACGCCGGCGGCGGCCTGACCCAAGGCGCAGGCCTTCACGTCCTGGGCGAAGTCGGCCACCCGGCCGTCGTCATCCAGCACAACATCGACCACGGCCCGCGACCCGCACAGCTTGGCGGTCCGCTCGCCCGTGCCATCGGGCGCGGCCAGCCGACCGCTGCGCGGCATGTTCGCCGCGAGCGCCAGGATCCGCGCGCTGTAGAGCTCGTCGATCATGGTGGGAAGATAGTCGGTGAGACGCCCAAGCGCCACGCCTCTCCCTCCCCGTCCCGGGGAGGGCGGACGCCGAAGGCGTCGGGTGGGGGCGGCCCCGCAAATCAGGCGCGGTGGATGTTCGGCTCCGCCGCCCCCACCCCGGCTCCGCTTCGCTTCGCCATCCCTCCCCGAGGCGGGGAGGGAGAAGGGCGGTGCTACCCCCCCTGCACCGACGACCAGTTGCGGGTCTCGGCCTGGGCCGCCGCTTGCGCCGCGCGGGCCTGTAGCCAGCGGATGTTGCGATCCGCCGCCTCGGGCGGCAGGTCGCGGCGCAGGATCTGTTCTGCCTCGGCCGTCTTGCCCTGCAGGCCCAGAGAAAGGGCCAGGTTCTGGCGGACCTTCAGCGTTGCGCTCGGCTGGGCGGCGGCGCGGCGCAGCAGGGCCTCGGCGCCGGCGGCGTTGCCCGAACTCATCAGGGCGATGGCGGCGTTGGTCAGGATGTCGGGATTGTCGGGCGACAGGCGTAGCCCCTCGTTCCAGGCGGCGCGGGCGTCGTCGGTGCGTCGCACCTGCTGATAGGCCACGCCCAGCAGCGACAGCGGGCGCCAGTCTTGAGGCGCGGCTGCTCGCGCCTGTTCCAGCGCCGCTATGCCGTAGAAGGCCTGGCCGCGCGCGATGTGGGCGCGGCCCAGCTCCAGCATGGCCTCGACGTTGGCGGGCTGGACCACCAGCACCGACTGGGCGGTGGCGGCGGCCTGATCGAACTGGCCAAGCTCGCGCAGCGCCAGCGCCAGCTTGACGCCGGCCTGGGGGTCGCGCGGATTGATCTCGTTCTCGCGGGCCCAGAAGACCGAGCGGGCCAGGGCGTCCATCCGGTCGTAGCCGGCGCGGGTGGCGGCGTCGGCGGGCCGGGCCGGCGGCGCGGGCGGCGCGGCGGGGGTGGTCTGGGCGCTGACGGTCGCCGGCGTCTCGGTCTGCGCCAGGGCAGGCGCGCCCGATGCCAGGATCAGGGCGACGAAGGTTGCGGGCAGGGCGAGGGTGCGCGACATGGCGTTGGTCCGACAGACGACTGGCCTTCAGAATCGGCCCTTCGCATCAATCATTGGTTAATAGGCAGGACGCGCCCCATGTCCCTCCCATCCCGCCTCATCGCCGTCGATGCGCCTGAGGCGTCCGGCGCCGTCCCGGTCCGCTTCGTCGGACCGGGCGGCGACACTGCCGAGCGGGCGATGGCGTGGGCGCAGGTGAACGGCTTCACCGGCGCGTCCGGCCAGATGGTGCTGGTCCCCGGCGCCGACGGCGGGCTCGACCATGTGCTGGTCGGGGCGGGCCAGACTTTTGATCCCTGGAGCGCGCGGGCGCTGGCGGCCAAGCTGCCGACCGGCGTCTATCGGCTTGAGGCCGAGCCGGAGGACGCCAGGACGGTGACCCTGGCCTTCCTTCTGGGGACCTATCGCTTCGATCGCTACAAGACGGTGGAGCGGCCCTCGCCCCGGCTGGTCGCGCCAGAGGGGCTCGACGTGGACGAGGTGGTCCGCATCGCGGGCGCCTGCGCCCTGGTCCGCGAAATGGTCGATACGCCCGCCGCCGACATGGGCCCGCTGCAGATCGAGACCATCGCGCGAGAGATCGCCGAGAGCGCGGGCGCGACCCTGACCGTCATCACCAGCGACGCCCTTCTGGAGGCCGACTATCCCGCCGTTCACGCCGTCGGTCGGGCGGCGGTTCCGGCGCGGGCGCCGCGCCTGATCGAAATGGGGTGGAGGCTGGACCGCACCGAGCTGCCGCTGGTCGCCTTGGTCGGCAAGGGCGTGGTCTTCGACACCGGCGGCCTGAACATCAAGGCTGGCGCGGGCATGCGGAACATGAAGAAGGACATGGGGGGCGCCGCCCATGTGCTGGGTCTGGCGCGAATGATCACCCAGGCCGATCTGCCGGTGCGGCTGGTGGTCGTGGTGGCGGCGGTCGAGAACGCCATCGCCGGCGACGCCTTCCGGCCCGGCGACATCCTGCGGACGCGCAAGGGACTGACGGTCGAAGTCGGCAACACGGATGCGGAGGGTCGGCTGGTGCTGGCCGACGCCCTGACCCGCGCGGGTGAGCATTCGCCGGACGTGACGCTGGATTTCGCCACCCTGACCGGCGCGGCGCGGATCGCCCTGGGGCCGCAATTGCCGCCTCTCTATACGGACGACGACGCGATGGCCGAGGGGTTGCTGGCGGCGGGCCGGGATCAGGCCGATCCCCTGTGGCGGATGCCGCTGTGGGCTGGATACGCCCCGGCGCTGGAGGCGGAGATCGCCGACCTGCGCAACGATCCGGCCGCCTGGGCCCAGGCCGGATCGGTCACCGCCGCCCTGTTCCTCAAGCGGTTCGCGCCCGAGACCGGCGTCTGGGCGCACCTGGACATCTTCGCCTGGAACCCGCGCGCCCGGCCCGGCTGGCCCGAGGGCGGCGAAGCGCAAGGCATCCGCGCCGCCTACGCCTGGCTGAAGGGTCGCTTTCCCGTCTGATCGGGCCGTCGTTAAGGCGATTTTCGTTCCTGTGTACGCAGGGTGGCGCCCCAATCGGACGCCTGCGCTTGAACCTTTCCGACTTCATCAACCCCCGCTCCGCCCTGGCGCGGCCCGACCTGGCGGAACAGGTTCTGGACGGGCTGGTTCCGGCCGCCGCCTATCTCGCGACCAAGGCGTGGCATGGCTGTGGCGCGGTCTGTGATGTGTTCGAAGGTCCCGAGGCTGGAGCGGTGCGGATCAGCCAGCTTCTGGCCGGCGAAGTCTTCGATGTGCTGGACCGGTTCGGCGACCGCCTGTGGGGCCGCTGCCGCCGCGACGGCGAGGTCGGCTGGATCGCCGAGCAGGACCTGAGCCCCGGCGCGCCGCTGGCGACCCATCGCGTGGCCTCGGTCGAGGCGGACCTGCCCCTGAACGCCCTAGTGGTTTCGCGGGACGGCGACGACCGCCTGGCCCCCATCGGCGACTTCGAGCGCGACCCGGTCGAGGTGGCCGAGCGCCTGCTGGGCCGCCCCCACGCGCCGGGCGCCCGCTCGTCCGTCTCCACCGATTGCTCCGGCCTGGTGCAGCAAGCGCTGCTGGCCTGCGGTCTCCCCGGTCCGCGCCGCGCCGCCGATCAGGCCGAGCTGGGCCACGCCGTCGATCGCGCCGAGGCGCGGCGCGGCGATCTGGTCGTCTGGCTATCGCCGCAGGACGCCCGGTGGACCGGTCATTCCGGCCTGATGTTGGACCCCGACACCGTCCTGCACGCCACCGGCTTCCACGGCGCCGTGGTCACCGAGCCCTTCGATGTCGTCGAAGCCCGCTGCCTCGCCGACGGCGACCAGCCCGCGATCTTCCGCCGGCTCTGACCCCGCCATTGGCGGCGAGCGCTCCTTCAGGCAGCCTTTTCCTCGATCGACTTCACGACGAGGCATCCATGTCCAAGCGACCGACCGCAGCCCTTTCCCTGGCAGTCATGCTTCTGGCGGCTTGCCAGCGACCGGAGCCCAATCCGTGGTTCGGCCTGTGGTCACTCAGGGCGGAGGACGCCAAGGGCGATCCCGAGACGCTCGTCTATCGAGATGCCGGAAACGCCGCGATGCGGATGGAGTCGGTTGAGGCGCGCAGCATCATCGTGACCCGGTTTGACGGCGCACCGTCGCCCGACACCGGTCCGAAAGGCGCCGGCAACACCCTTGCGGTGAAAGCGACCTCTCCGACCAGCTATCGCTGGACATTCTCGGTCGCCGGCAAGCCCTTCGTCCAAGGTGAGAACACGCTCGCCGCCGACCGCCAGTCCTTCACGGAAGTCAGCTGGCTGGTCGAGAAGCCGGGCGACAAGGTCACCCTCGTCTATGAGCGGCAATAGTCCGCAAAACAAAAAAGGGCGGCCCGCGAAGGCCGCCCTCTGGTGGTCTCTAGCCTGCGATCAGGCGTTCGGCGGGGCCGGGCTGGTCGCGGCGGGCGGGGCCGCCGGCGTCGCCTGGGTCGTGGCGCCGGGCGTGGCCGGGGCGGTCGGAGCCGCTTCCGTGGCCGGGGCGCCCTCGGCGGCCGGGGCCGCAGCGCCGTCGGCCGGAGCCGCCGCCGCACCCGGCTGGCGCGCGGGATCCGGCGCGGGGATGCCGAAACCGCCCGAACCCTGCGAGCGCAGATAGGCGATCAGGTCGATGCGGGTCTGGGTGTCGCGGATGCCGGCGAACGACATCTTGGTGCCCGGGACGTAACGGCCCGGCGCCGTCAGGAAGTGGTCCAGCTCGTCATAGCCCCAGGTCGGGAACTCGGCCTTGTGCTTGGCCATGGCGTCCGAATAGGCGAAGCCGGCGCGGTGCATGACCGGGCCGCCGACCACGCCGTAGAGGTTCGGGCCGATGCCATCGGCGCCGCCCTGGGCGTTGTTGTGGCAGGCCTGGCAGCGCGCGAAGGCGGCCTCGCCCTTGGCGATGTCGGCCACCGGCAGGACCGTGCCCCAGTCGGTCGGCAGAACCGCCGCCTCGCCCGAGGCCTCTTCCTGGACGGCGACGAAATAGCCGGCCTTCTCGGGCGCCTCGCGGTGATACATCATCGCGGCGCCCTGCTGGACGACCAGGATGACGAAGGCGGTGCCCAGGGCGGCGCCGAAAATCTTATTCAACTTCAGATCGCCGCTCATCCGCGTCGTCGCATCCCGTGTTGGTCATCGCGCGCGGCCTGACCGACCGCTCGCCTTGCGTGGGCGTCTCTGACACGCTAGCGCGGCCTTCGCAACGGCTCCGGGTCGCCATTTCGACGCGACCGGGCCCTCAGCTGTCAGGTCCCCGCATGACCCCTTTGATATTGATACCCGCTCGCATGGGCGCGACCCGTCTTCCGGGCAAGCCGCTGGCCGACATCGGCGGAAAGCCCATGATCGTGCGGGCCTATCAGGCGGCCGAGGCGTCCGGCTTGCCGGTTGCGGTGGCGGCGGGCGATCCCGAGATCGTCGAGGCGGTGGAGGCGACGGGCGGCCGCGCCGTCCTGACCGATCCGTCGCTGCCCTCGGGCTCGGACCGCATTCGCGCCGCCATCGACGCCATCGACCCGGAGGGCGACTTCGACGCCGTGGTGAACCTGCAGGGCGACATGCCCTTCGCCGATCCCGGCCTGGCCGTCGCCTGCGCCGCCGTGCTGCACAGCCGCCCCGAATGCGACATCGCCACACTGGTCGCGCCCGAGCTGGACGTGTCGGACCGGTCGAACCCGGACGTGGTCAAGGCGGTGCTGGCCCTGGCCGAAGGCGATCACTCCGCGCGCGCCCTCTATTTCACCCGCTCGACCCTGTACGGCGACGCGCCGATCTGGCGGCACATCGGCGTCTACGGCTACCGCCGCGAGGCGCTGGACCGCTTCTGCGCCGCCCCGCCGTCGCCGCTGGAGATGCGCGAGAAGCTGGAGCAGTTGCGCGCGCTGGAGATGGGCCTGACCATCTGGGCCGCCGTCGTCGCCGAAGCCCCCCTGTCCGTCGACAACCCCGCCGACCTGGAAGCCGCGCGCAAGCTGGCCTGAGCGCCACGCCTACCCACGTCATCCTCGGATCAAGTCCGAGGATGACGACTGAGGGGGAGGGACTTCTCAGCTCAGCTTGTCCGCCTTGCGCAGGTCGGGGAACAGCTTGGCCCAGACCCCCGTGGCGACCAGGGCCCCGATGCCGCCGAAGATCGCCGCGCCTACGGGCCTCAGCAGGTAGGACACCAGGCCGGTGAAGGCGTCGCCCAGCTCGTTGGAGGCGCCGATGAACAGCATGGACACCGACGACACCCGTCCGCGCATGTGATCGGGCGTGGCCAGCTGGATCAGGGTCTGGCGGATATTGACGCTGATCATGTCGGCCGCCCCGGCGATGAACAGGGCCGCGCCCGACAGCCAGACGACGCGCGAGACGCCGAAGATCAGGGTGCAGACCCCGAAAACGGCCACCGCCCCGAACATCCACCGCCCGCCGTGCTTCACGATCGGCCAGCGCGCCAGATACAGCGCCATGCTGAAGGCGCCGACGCCGAAGGAGGCGCGGAACAGTCCGAAGCCCTCCGGCCCGATGTGCAGGATGTCGCGCGCGAATATGGGGATCAGCAGGGCGACGCCCGCCAGCAGCACCACGACCAGATCCAGCGAGATGGCCCCCATGACCACGCCGGTCTTCCAGATGTAGGCCAGCCCCTCCTTCACCGAGGCGATCCGTCCGGCCAGCCCCGCCGCCGTCAGCCGGTTCAGCGGCAGGCCCGAGGTCTTGATCAGCACGAAACAGCCCAGCGCCAGGGTGAACAGCACCACCGACACGCCATAGGCGAAGGCGGTCGATACGGCGATCAACAGGCCGCCGACGGCTGGGCCGGCGATGGCGCCGACCTGGAAGGCCAGCGACTGGGCCACGATGGCGCGCGGCAGGGCGGCGCGGCCGACGATCATGGGCAGGAAGGCCTGGCTGGCGGGGGCCAGGAAGGCGCGCGAGACGCCGAAGATGGCGGCGATGACCAGCAGCCCCCACAGCGGCGGCGCCCCGTGCAGGGCCAGGCCCAGGAAGGCGACGGCGCAGAACAGCTCGCCGCCGATGGAGGCCATGACGGTCAGGCGCCGGTCGCGTCGGTCGGCCATCTCGCCCGCCGGCAGGGTCAGGATCAGCAGCGGCAGGAACTGCACCAGCCCGACGGCGCCGGTGTAAAGCGCCGCCTGCTCGATCGAGGCCCCGCGCAGCCGGGCGATATCCAGCACCTGCCACAGGACGCAGGTCGACTGGATTTGGATCGCCAGGACGGCGGCCAGCCGCCCGACCCACAGCAGGCGGAAATCGTTGATGACCCAGGGATTGGTCCCGTGCGCCGCCAGGGCCGCCTCGGACACGGCGGGGGTGATGGGTTGGGGGGCTTCAGGTCCGTCGGTCATGTTTCGGGTAGGGGCTTCCGTCGCGGTGGAAATAGCGGTCGGCCCCGGCGGGGAAGACCATGTCGATATCGGGATAGTCCGCTGAATCCTGACCCGGTCGGCGCGAGCCGACCTCCAGCAACAGCGCGTCTCGCCCGGAGCGGTTCTCGATCTTGTGGCCGTCGGCGACGCCGGCCTTGAAGCCGGCGCAGTCGCCGGCTCTCAGCACCGTTTCCCCGCCATCCTCGACCAGCACGACCTCACCCTCGACGATCCAGACGAACTCGTCCTCGCCCGAGTGCCAGTGGCGCTGCGACGACCAGGCCCCCGCCGGCAGGCGCAGCAAATTGACGCCGAACTGGTCCAGCCCGGCCGCGTCGCCCAGCCGGGCGCGGCGACGTGGCTTGCACGGCGCGGCGTATTCCTCCGGATAAGCGGTCCCGGCGCTTTGCGGCGCGGATGCAATGTCGATCTTGGGCATTATGGCGAAGCCTCCTAAAGCATAGGCGCATGTCCCGCGCATCACTTCCTATGATCGATCCCGTCGAACTGACCCGCGACCTGATCCGGCGTCCATCCGTCACGCCGTTGGACGAAGGCGCGATGGACGTGTTGCAGGCGCGGCTGGAGGCGATGGGCTTCGCGTGTCGCCGGATGGCGTTCGAGGGGATCGAGAACCTCTACGCCCGGCGTGGGACGGCCCGCCCCAACCTCTGCTTCGCCGGCCATACCGACGTGGTGCCCGTGGGCGCCGAGGCCGACTGGAGCGCCGGGCCGTTCGAGGCCGAAGTGCGCGACGGCGTCCTCTACGGCCGGGGCGCGGCCGACATGAAGGGCGGTATCGCCGCCTGGACCGCCGCCGTCTCGCGCGTGCTGGCCGCCACCGAACCGGCCGGCTCCCTGTCCTTTCTCATCACCGGCGACGAAGAAGGACCGGCCCTGCACGGCACCAAGCGGGTGGTCGAGCAGCTGGCCGCCGAGGGCGAGATCATCGACGCCTGCGTGGTCGGCGAGCCGTCGTCCCAGCGGGTGCTCGGCGACATGATCAAGATCGGCCGGCGCGGGTCGCTGAACACCTGGATCACGGTCAAGGGCCGCCAGGGCCACGTCGCCTATCCTGACCGGGCGGCCAACCCCGTGCCGGTGCTGGCGCGGCTGATGTCAAAGCTGGACGCCCATGTGCTCGATACGGGTTTCACCGCATTCCAGCCGTCGAACCTGGAGATCACCACGCTCGACGTCGGCAATCCGGCGACGAACGTCATTCCGGCGGAGGCGCGCGGGCGGTTGAACATCCGCTTCAATCCGAACCACACCGGCGACGGCCTGATCGCCTGGATCGACGCCGAGGCCGCCGCCGAAGCGCTGGCATCCGGCGTCGAGATCGTGCTGGACCACCAGTGCTCGGGCGAGGCCTTCTTGACCGAGGCGGGCAGTTTCGTCGCCGCCGTGCAGGACGCCTGCGAGGCCGTGCTGGGCGTGCGCCCCGAAGCCAGCACCACCGGCGGCACCTCGGACGCCCGTTTCATCCGCGCGCTCTGCCCCGTGCTGGAACTGGGCCTCGTCGGCCAGACCATGCACCAGGTCGACGAGCGCGTGCCCGTGGCCGAGATCGAGGCCCTGACGGAGGTCTATCAGCGCGTCATCGAGACGGTGATGGGCAGGCTGAAGCCCGATGAATGATGCTCCGAAACGGCTCTCCGGCGGCAACCCGCAGATCCCCAAGGGGGACGGCGATGCGCCGGTTCAGGCGTGGATCGCCGCCTGTCCGGGGTGGAAGCGCGCGGCGGCCGCGCAACTGGACGCCGTGGTCACCGCCGCCGTTCCGGGCGTGCGCAAGGCGGTGAAGTGGAACAGCCCGCTCTACGGCGCCCCGGATCAGGCGGGCTGGTTTCTCGGGCTCCACGTTTTCGAGCGCTACATCAAGGTCAGCTTCTTCAACGGGGCGGAACTGGATTCGCCGCCGCCGGTGGGGTCCAAGGTTGCGCGCGTCGCCTACTGGCATCTGGATGAGTCCAACTGGGACGAGGTCCAATTGCGGGACTGGCTGAAGCAGGCCGCCGCCCTGCCCGGAGAAAAGATGTGAGCGAGCCGACCGCGTCCGAGAAGATCGACGCCATCATCGCCCGCCTGGGCGACTGGCGCGGCCAGACCCTGTCCGGCCTTCGCGCCCTGATCCTGGAAGCCGATCCGGCCATCGAGGAGACCTGCAAGTGGGCCAAGGCGTCCAACGACATGATGGGCACGCCGGTCTGGGAGCGGGCCGGGATCATCACCACGGGCGAGACCTACAAGACCTATGTGAAGCTGACGTTCGCCCACGGCGCGGCCCTGCCGGACCCCAGCGGGCTCTTCAACGCCAGCCTCGGCGGCGGCATGCGGCGGGCCATCGACGTGCGGGAGGGCGAGGCTGTGGATCCGGACGCGTTCAAGGCGCTGATCCGCGCGGCGGTCGCCCGCAACCTGGAGGCCAGGGCCGCCAAGGCGCGGTGAAGCGGGCCTTTTGGGCCGCGCGCCCGGCGCGGCTATGCTCTCGCCACTGATTCGCGAGCTTGGCATGGCCGAACCCCGCCGCTTTGGAAGCCTGTCGACCGTCCTGATGGCGGCGGGCCTCGTCGTGACCGTCGCGGCCCTAGCCTATCCGGCCTTTCGCGCCAATCCGATCACGACGCCCGGCCTGATGCTGATCCTGACGGTGGGCGTGGTGGCGCTGGTCGGCCTGTTCGGGTTTGGCCGGGCCGAGCGGCCGCGGTCGGGATCCGATGCGGCCGTCGACTTGCTGGACGCCATGGCCGAGCCGGCCGCCATCGTCTGGGCCTCCGGTCAGATCCTGGCCTTCAACGCCGCTTGGTCGACCGCCAACGGCGCGGCCCAGGCCCTGCCGAAGGCCAAGGCGGGCGCGGCCCTCTACGCCGCCTTCACCGACGCCCGCCAGGGACGACAGGGCTCGGCCATCGTCCACATCGGCGCGCGTGACGTCGAGGTCACGATCGGCCAGATCGGCGAGGGCCGCTTCCTGGTGCGCCAGGCGCCCGACGCCGCCCTGCCGATCGCCCAGGCGGCGCCCAGCGCGCCTGCCCGCAGTCACGGCGACGCGCGCGCCATGGCGGCCGGCGCGCCCTTCGGCTCGGCTCTGATCGCGGCGGACGACCTGTTCACGGGGAAGGCGAGCGAGCCCAACGCCGCGCTGGAGGTGCTGACCGGCCCCAACGCCGCGCGCGACGCCGCCTTCGGCCATCTGTTCGAGCCGACGGGTGTGTCGGAGGCGCGGGCCAAGCTGGCGGCGGGCTCGCAAGGGCCGATCGAGCTGGTGGCGCGGGCCCATCCGGACCGGATGCTGCACCTCTATGTCGCACCCGAAGGCGAGGCGCGGCGCATCTGGCTGTTCGACGTCTCGGCCCAGAAGTCGATGGAGCTGCAGCTGTCGCAGGCCCAGAAGATGCAGGCCGTGGGCCAGCTGGCCGGGGGCGTGGCCCACGACTTCAACAACCTGCTGACCGCCATCCAGCTGCAGCTGTCGGGCCTGCTGGAACAGCACCCGGTGGGCGACCCGTCCTACGAGGGGCTGAACGAGATTCGCCAGACGGCCATCCGGGCCGCCGATCTGGTGCGCAAGCTGCTGGCCTTCTCGCGCAAGTCGACGGTGCGGCGCGAGCGGCTGGATCTGGGCGAGCTGGTCGGCGAGTTCGCGGTGCTGCTGCGCCGCCTGCTGCGCGAGGACGTGCGGCTGGAGACCGACCATGGGCGCGACCTGCCCATCGTCCTGGCCGACAAGTCGCAGCTTGAAACCGCCGTCATGAACCTGGCCGTCAATGCGCGCGACGCCATGCGCGGCGTGGTGGAGCCCGGCGCCGGTGTGGTCTCGATCCGCACCCGCCGCCTGACCCTGGAACAGGCGCAGGCGCTCGGCTGGGCCGAACCGACGGGCGAGGCCGTGGCCCTGATCGAGGTGGCCGACAGCGGCCCGGGCGTGCCGCCCGAACTGCTGGACAAGATCTTCGAGCCCTTCTTCACCACCAAGGCGGTAAACGAGGGCACCGGCATGGGGCTGGCCACCGTCTACGGCATCGTCCAGCAGGCCGGCGGGCACATCGCCGTGTCCAACGCCGAGGCGGGCGGCGCCGTCTTCCGCATCTTCCTGCCCGCCGCCGCCGAGGCCGAACTGGTCGAGTTCGCGCCCCCCGAGCCCAAGGTCGTCAAGGCGCCGCGCGACCTGTCGGGCGCCGGCCGCATCCTGTTCGTCGAGGACGAGGCCGCCGTGCGCGGCATCGCCGCCCGCCTGCTGCGCCAGCGCGGATATGAGGTGATCGAGGCGGCGGACGGCGAGGAGGCTCTGATCCTCGCCGAGGAATGGGCGGGCCAGATCGACATGCTGATCAGTGACGTCATCATGCCGGGTCTGGACGGCCCGTCCTTGCTGAAGAAGGCGCGGCAATACCTGGGCGATGCGCCGGTCATGTTCATCTCCGGCTATGCCGAGAGCGACTTCTCGGACCTGCTGCAGGACGAAGTCGGCGTGTCCTTCCTGCCCAAGCCGCTGGACATCAAGACGCTGGCGGAACGGGTGAAGCAGGAGCTGCACGCGGCCTGACGGGCGACCTGAATGGCGGCCTGAACGGCGGCCTGTCGCGTCGGTTACTTGCGGTCGGGCTGTGAGCGGGCCTAGCTTCGCCCGCAAATCGCCGGAGCCCGCCATGATCGACCGCCGCCGCCTGCTCGTCACCGCCGCCGCTGGAGCGGGCCTCGCCGCTGCGGGCTGCGCCACCACCGCCCCCGCCGGCCCGGGCGCCGCCTCGGCCAAGGCCGCGTTGCAGGCCTATATGGACAAGGCGTTCGAGGAGACGCTGGACCGGTCGCCCGAGACGGTCACCAGCCTGGGCCTCGACAAGGGCGCCCGCGCCGCCGCCAAATCGCAGCTCAGCATCCCCACCCTGTCCGAGGAGGTCGAGTTCCGCGCCTTCACCCGTCGCCAGCGCAGCGAGCTGGGCGCGCTGGACCGCGCCGCGATGGATGCTCAGGACGGCATCTATTACGACACCATCGCCGCCAATCTGGACGCGGTGATCGCCACCTTCGACATTCCCTACGGCCAGGGCGGGTGGCCTCAGGTCTATCGCGTCAGCCAGGGCGGCGGCGCCTATCACGGGACGGCGGATTTCCTCGACAACCAGCACACGGTCGAGACCGCCGCCGACGCGGACGCCTATGTCGCGCGGGTCGAGGCCTATGCCGAGGTTCTGAACGCCGAAACCAGCCGGATGCTGGACGATTTCGCCATCGGCGTCGTGCCGCCCGACTTCATCCTGAAGACGACCATCGCCCAGCAGGACGCCATGCTGGCGACCCCGGCGATGGACCAGACCCTGGTCCGGTCGATCATCCGCCGCACCGAGGACTTCGAGGTCGGCGGAGACTGGGGCGCCCAGGTCGCGCAACTGGTCGAGACCAAGGTGAACCCGGCGCTCGCCCGCCAGAACGCAGCGCTGAAGCAGGCCCTGCGCACCGCCGGCCACAACCCCTCGGTCGCCCGCCTTCCGCAGGGCGAGCAATATTACGCCAACGCCCTGCACTACATCACCACGACCCGGCTGACGGCGGACGAGATCCACCGGATCGGCCTGGAGCAGGTCGCCGACCTGACCAGCCGGACGGACGCGCTGCTGCGCGCGCAGGGCATGACCCAAGGCTCGGTCGCGGAGCGGGTCAAGGCTCTCAGCGCCATTCCCGGCCAGGTCTATCCGAACACCGACGCAGCCAAGGTCGAGCTGATCGCCCATCTGAACGAACAGATGCTCGACATGCAGGGCCGCCTGCCGCGCGCATTCGGCCGCCTGCCCAAGGCCACGGTCGAGATCAAGCGCGTGCCGCCCGAGGTGCAGGAGGGCGCGCCCCAAGGCTATTACAGCTCGCCCAGCCTGGATGGCTCGCGCCCCGGCATCTACTGGATCAACCTGACGGATACGGCCAACTGGCCCGTCTACGGCCTGCCGACCCTGACCTATCATGAGGCCACGCCGGGCCATCACCTGCAGATCAGCCTGCAGCAGGAAAGCGGCGACGCGCCCAAGCTGATGAACCTGCTGTTCTTCTCCAGCTACGCCGAGGGCTGGGGTCTGTACGCCGAACAGCTGGCGGACGAGCTGGGCGCCTATGACCAGAACCCGCTGGGCCGGGTCGGCTTCCTGCAGTCCATGCTGTTCCGGGCCGTGCGGCTGGTGGTCGACACCGGCATCCACTCCAAGGGCTGGAGCCGCGAGCAGGCAATCGCCTACATGATCGAACAGACGGGCCGGGCCGAGGGCGCGGCCACCAGCGAGATCGACCGCTACTGTAGCTGGCCGGGCCAGGCCTGCGCCTACAAGGTGGGTCACAACGAATGGGTCCGCCTGCGCGAAAAGGCCAAGGCGACGCTGGGCGCCCGGTTCGATATCAAGGGCTTCCACGACACGGCCCTGGCCGGCGGCGGCATGCCGCTGACCGTGCTGGAACGGGTCGTGGACAACTGGATCGCGACCCGCCGCGCCTGAAGGTCGGGCGCCGTAGCCTGGAGTAGCTCATGATCGACCGCCGCCGCCTGATGCTGTCCGTCGCGGGTGCGGGCGTCGTCGCCGCCCTGCCTGCTCATGCCCAGAGCAACGCAACGGACGCGCGGCTGGACGCCCTGCTGGACCGCTGGTTCGACGAGGATATCGAGCGGTCGCCGACGCGGGCGACCAATCTGGGGCTGGACCGGGGCGACAAGGCCTATCTGTCGTCGCGCCTGGACGACTACAGCCTGGAAGGCGAGATGGCGGACCGCGCCCGCGCCCTGACGCGCGCCGCGACGATGCGGGACATCTCGGCCGAGGGACTGAGCGAGGCGGGCCGGCTGAGCCGCGATATCGCCGCCTTCCGCGCCGAGACTGACGAAATGGGCGCCGGCCTGCCCCAGGGCGGCGGCCGCAGTCCTTACGTCGTGACCCAGCTGTCGGGCGCCTATTTCAGCGTGCCGGATTTCATGGACAACCAGCACCGGGTCGAGGATGCCGCCGGCGCCGACGCCTTCCTGGCCCGCCTGTCGCAGTTCGGCCCCGCTCTGGACGACGAGACCGAGCGGGTGAAGGTCTCGGCCGCTCGCGGGATCGTTCCGCCCGACTTCATTCTGGACCTGACCATCGGCCAGCTGGAGACGCTGGCGGCCACGCCGTCGGGCGACATGGCGATGATCGGCTCGCTGGAGCGCAAGTCCGCGGCCGCGGGGCTGTCGGGATATGGCGCGCGCGGGGCCGTGCTGGTTGACGCCGAGGTCAAGCCGGCTCTGGGTCGCCAGATCGAGGCGCTGAAGGCGTTGCGGGGCGGGGCGGTTCACGACGCCGGCGTCTGGCGTCTGCCGCAGGGCGAGGCGATCTACGCCCTGGGCCTGCGCGCCAACACCACCACCACCCTGTCGGCCGACGAAATCCATCGGCTGGGGCTGGAGCAGGTAGCCCAGATCACCGCCGAGATCGACGCCATCCTGAAGGCCCAAGGCATGACCCAGGGCACGGTCGGCCAGCGGGTTCAGGCGCTGAACGACGACCCGGCCCAGCTGTGGCCTGACGACGACGCGGGCAAGGCGGCGCTGATCGAATCGCTGAACCGTCAGGTGGCGGCGCTCGATCCGCTGCTGCCGCGCTTGTTCGGCCGCCTACCGCGGTCGCGCGTCGAGGTGCGCCGCGTGCCGCCGTCGATCCAGGACGGGGCGCCGGGCGGCTATTACCAGGGGCCGCCGCTGGATGGCTCGCGGCCGGGCGCCTACTACATCAACCTGCGCTCGACGCGGAACTGGCCCAAGTTCGCCCTGCCGACCCTGACCTATCACGAGGCCTCGCCGGGGCATCACCTGCAGGTGGCCCTGCAGCGCGAGTCCGGCGGCCTGCCCGCCTGGCGCCGCGCGACCGGCTTCTCGGCCTTCAACGAGGGGTGGGCGCTCTATGCCGAGAGCGTCGCGGCCGACGACCTGGACGTCTATGCGGGCGACCCGCTGGGCCGGGTCGGCTTCCTGATGTCCTATCTGTTCCGGGCGGTGCGCCTGGTCGTGGATACCGGCCTGCATCACCATCGCTGGAGCCGCGAACAGGCCGTCGACTACATGGCCTCGTCCGGCGCCAAGCCCGGCGACGCGGCTGGCAGCGAGATCAACCGCTACTGCGTCTGGCCCGGCCAGGCCTGCGCCTACAAGGTCGGCCACACGGTCATCGCCCGGCTGCGGCAGGAGGCCGAGAGCCAGCCCGGCTTCGACCTGCGCGCCTTCCACGACCGCGTGCTGGAAGGCGGCTCGACGCCCCTGGCCGTGCTGGAGGCGCGGATGCGCCGGCCGGCGTGACCCCCCTTTCCTTTCGCCTGACGGAGCCCTCCGATGATCGACCGCCGCCGCCTGATGTTCACCGCCGCCGCCGGCGCCGCCCTGGCGGCCTCGGGGCAGGCCCTCGCCCAGACCCCCGACAACGCCGCGTCGCAGCAGTTGCACGCCCTGCTGCAGACGGTGGTCGAGGAGATGGTGCTGAAGTCGCCCGAGACACTGACCGGCCTGGGCCTCGACAAGGGGCCGAACGCGCCGATGAAGCGCCTGCTGGAGGATCGCTCCCAGGCCAAGATCGACGGCGACAAGGCTGAGTTCCGCGCCGCCATCGCCTCAATGGACGGCATCGACCGCGATGCTCTGGGCGCCCAGGACGCGGTCTATTTCGACACGCTGAAGTTCTTCGGCGACACGGTGATCCAGGGCTATCAGTTCCCCTACGGCGGCGGCTTCTTCCCCTCGCCCTACACGGTCAGCCAGCTATCCGGTTCGTACCAGGGCATCCCCGATTTCCTGGACAGCCAGCACACCATCGAGACGACCGAGGACGCCGAGGCCTATCTGTCGCGCCTGTCGGCCTTCGGCACGGCGCTGGATCAGGAGACGGCGCGGATGGAGGCGGAGTTCGCCGCCGGGGCCGTGCCGCCCGACTTCGTCATAGCCAAGACGCTGACTCAGATGGGCGCCATGCTGGACGCCCGCCCGGCCGACCTGACCCTGGTCAAGTCGGTGGCGCGCCGCGCGGCCGAGAAGGGGCTGGCCGGCGACTGGGCCGGCCGCGCGCAGACCATCGTCGAACAGACCGTCATGCCTGCCCTGGCCCGTCAGGCCGACGCCCTGCGCGCCCAGCAGCCGACCGCGACGCATGAGGCCGGCGTCTGGCGGCTGCCGGACGGCGAGGCCTATTACGACTTCGGCCTGAAGTATTTCACGACCACCAACATGACCGGTCAGGAGGTCCATGAGCTGGGCCTCGAGCAGCTGGCCGAACTGTCCGCTCGCGCCGACGAACTGCTGAAGGCCGAGGGCATGACGCAGGGCACGGTGGGCGAGCGGATCGCCGCCATGGGCAAGGATCCGCGCTTCATCTACCCCAACACCGATGCGGCCAAGGAGGCGCTGCTGGCCGACCTGAATGTCCAGATCCGCGCCATGCAGGCCCGCCTGCCCGACTATTTCGGCCGCCTGCCGCAGGCCCCGGTCGAGGTGAAGCGGGTGCCCAAGGAAATCGAGGCGGGCGCGCCCGGCGGCTATTACAACGGCGCGGCGCTGGATGGCTCGCGGCCGGGCGCCTACTACATCAACCTTCGTGATACGGCCGAGTGGCCCAAGTGGACGCTGCCGACCCTGACGTACCACGAGGCGATTCCGGGCCACCATCTGCAGATCAGCCTGCAGCAGGAAAAGGCCGACACGCCCATGCTGATGAAGGTGCTGGGCTTCTCGGCCTTCTCGGAAGGCTGGGCGCTGTATTCGGAACAACTGGCCGACGAAATGGGCGTCTATGAGAACGACGCCTGGGGCCGCATCGGCTATCTGCAGTCGATGATGTTCCGCGCCTCGCGCCTGGTGGTGGACTCCGGTCTGCACTTCAAGCGCTGGAGCCGCGAGCAGGCGATTCAGTCGATGATGGCGGCGACCGGCGATCAGGAGAGCTCCGTCGCCACCGAGATCGAGCGCTACTGCGTCTGGCCGGGTCAGGCCTGCAGCTACAAGGTCGGCCACACCGCCTGGGTGCGTCTGCGCGAACAGGCCAAGGCCGAGCTGGGCGACCGGTTCAGCATCAAGGGCTTCCACGACGCGGGCCTGAACGCCGGCGGCGTGCCGATGACGGTGCTGGAACGCGTCATCGGCGACTGGAAAAAGACGGTCGTCTGATCCCGAGGGTCGGGCGGCTACTCTAGCCGCTCGACCGTCACGCCCTTGGCCTGAAGCATGGTCTGGACGCTGTCGTCGCCGGCCAGGTGGGCGGCGCCGACGGCGATGAAGGCGGTCCCCGACCCGGCCAGGAGGCCCTGGATCTGCTGCACCCAATCGGCGTTCCGATCGACCAGCAGGGCGCGGTAGATGACCGGGCTCTCGGCCTTCATGTCCTCGACCACCAGCCGATCCAGCGCCGCCACGTCGCCGGCCGACCAGGCCGAGACCATGCCGTCGATCATGGTGACCGCGTCGTCGTAGTCCTCCAGCGTCGAGCGCAGGAACACCAGCTGCTCGTCCTCGGGCAGGCCGGCCAGCACCTGGATCTGGTCGGCCAGGCTCTCGAAGCCGTGGATCGACTTGCCCGCCGCCTCGGCCTTCGCCTTCAGCGTCAGCTCGACGCCCGAGGCGGGGTCGTAACCGGCCTTGGCCAGGGGCGCGACCGACAGGGTCAGGCCCGCCAGCCAGGGGCGGAAGATGTTCAGCTGCTCGCCCGACGCGCCGATGGATTTGGCGGCGACGTCCAGGCGGGCGAACTCCTCGGCGGTCAGCAGGCTGGACAGGGGCCGGGTCATCGACAGGCCGTGCTGGACGATCAGGGGCTGCAAGGCCGACTGGTCGTCGGGGTTCTCGATCTCCATCCAGACATCCGTGGCGCTATCGAAGGCGGCCTGGACGCGCGGGGTCTGCCATTCGGTCCCGGGACGCAGCACGTGGATGGTGCCGAACAGATAAAGGGTCGAATCCGCGTCGCGGACGACCCACAGGGCCGGGTCGGCGGGCGTGGTCGCCGGGGCCGGTGCGGCGACCGGCGCCGGTACGCCGGTCGGGGCTGCGGTCTGGGCCATCGCCGGCGCGCCTTGCAGCACGGCGTAGGCCATGGCCGAGCCGGCCAGGACGCCGAGGGTCATGTGGGCGGCGCGGGTCATCAGGGTGCGGATCATGGGTCGTCCTTATTCAGAAAAGATGGCTTCGATGGGTTGGGAAAAGACGCGGGCGATCCTGAACGCCAGCGGCAACGAAGGGTCGTAGCGGCCGGTCTCCAGCGCATTGACGGTCTGGCGCGACACGCCCAGCTGTTCGGCCAGATCGGCCTGGCTCCAGTTCCGCTCGGCGCGCAGCACCTTCAGGCGATTGTTCATCGACGCGCCAGCCACCACCAGGCCCAGACGACCGTGTAGCCGGCGATCATGATCAGCAGCGAGCCGAAGCAGCCGGCGGCCATCCAGGCGACGGGGTCGTCGCGGCCGAACCACACCAGCGGCAGGGTCCAGTCGGCGCTCTGCGGCAAGGTGGCCAGGATGACGCCGACGCCCCCCACCATCATGCCGCCCGACCCGCCCCAGAACCAGGCCGCCTTGTGCGCCTCGCGCGCGGCCTCGTCGATGCTGCGCATCCAGGCGACGCTGGCCGCCATGCCGGCCGCCATGGCGACGACGCCGGCGACCAGGGCGAACCAGAACATCATCGCGTCGGTGTTCAGGCCGGGGTCTTGAGCCGACAAGTATCCGGCCGCGACGCCCAGCACGAAGCACAGGACGAAGAAGGCGAGCACGCCCAGCAAGGTGCGCTTCAGCAGCGTTTTCAGGTTGCGAGCCATGTGGAAAGCGTCCTCGTCGAAATGACAAGCACGTTTTACAAACCGGCCGCGACCCGTGTCAAGCGTCCTTGTCGTCGATATGCGGCGTCGGAAGAGCGGGCGCCCGCCGACGATATGGCGGCCCGGTTCGCGCAATGTCGGCCGGCGGACGGAACGGGCGCGTTCGGCGCGGCTTCCTCCTGCAACCTGAGGAGACACCCCCATGAAAGCGCTGACTTGGCACGGCAAGGGCGACATGCGTTGCGAAGAGGTCCCGGATCCCGAAATCCAGGACGGCCGCGACGCCATCATCAAGGTGACCAGCTGCGCGATCTGCGGCTCTGACCTGCACCTGTACGGCGGCTTCGTGCCCGGCATGAAGCATGGCGACGTCATGGGTCACGAGACGATGGGCGAGGTGGTCGCCGTCGGCAAGGACAACAGCAAGCTGAAGGTCGGCGATCGCGTCGTGGTGCCCTTCACCATCAGCTGCGGTGAGTGCGACTATTGCCGGCGCGGGCTTTACTCCGTGTGCGAGCGGTCCAATCCAAACGGCGCCGAGCAGGCCAAGATGATCGGCTATCCGACCGCCGGCCTGTTTGGCTACACCCACATGTACGGCGGCTTCGCCGGCGGTCAGGCCGAATATCTGCGTGTTCCGTATGCGGACGTCGGGCCGATTAAGGTGCCGGAGGGCCTGACCGACGATCAGGTGCTGTTCCTGTCCGACATCTTCCCGACCGGCTGGACGGCGGCCGAGAACGCGAACATCCAGCCGGGCCAGACGGTGCTGGTGTTTGGCTGCGGCCCCGTCGGCCAGTTCGCCATCCGCAGCGCCTTCATGATGGGCGCCGAGCGGGTCATCGCCATCGACCAGGTGCCCGAGCGGCTGCAGATGGCGCGCGACGCGGGCGCCGAGACCATCGACTTCTCCGAAGTCGAGGGCGAGCTGCAGGACCGGATCAAGCAGATGACCAACGGCGTCGGCCCCGACGCTGTGATCGAGGCGGTCGGCCTGGAAAGCCACGGCTCGGGCAGCGTGATCGAGAAGGTGCAGGAGACCGTGGCCGGCAAGATGGAGCGGCCCTACGCCCTGAACGAAGCCATCGTCGCCTGCCGCCCGGGCGGGACCATCAGCCTGCCCGGCGTCTTCGTCGGCGGCGTGCCGGTGATGATGGGCGCCTTCGTCGGCAAGGGCCTGACCCTGAAGACCGGCCAGACCCATGTGCAGCGGTATCTGGAGCCGCTGATGAAGAAGATCGCGGAGGGCGAGATCGACCCCAGCTTCCTGATCACCCACAAGATCAAGCTGGAAGACGGCCCGGACGCCTACAAGATGTTCCAGGAGAAGAAGGACGGCTGCATCAAGGTGGTCATCAACCCCTAGCCGGGGACGCCCGGCGGCGAGACGACCAGAGGCCCCGGCGGCGACGTCGGGGCCTTTGTTCGTTGGGGTGGGCCTCGACGGCGGCGGAGTGTTCGGCCGCCTCAGCGCTCGGCCTCGCGCCCCTCGGCGTCGGCGCGGCGCCAGGGCCAGCGGCCGTCGATCTCGGTCTCCAGCGAGACGCTGACGAAGGTGCGGATTGCCACGATGGCGGCCAGCAGGCCGACGCTCTCCCAAGTCAGGGGCGCGGTGATGGTGGTGATGATGTCGGCGCCGACCAGCAACTCCAGCCCCAGCAGGATGCCGCGCCCCAGATTGGCGCGGTAACGTCCGAACGCGTCGCGCAGGGCGTCGCGGCGGATCAGCTGGCGCAGATAGACGGCGGTGGCCAGGACGACGCCGCCGACGATGGCCGTGACGCCCGCCAGCTCCAGCCCATGCGCGGCCGCCGCGATCCAGGGGAAGTGGGCCAGGTCCATGGGGGAGGAATGGGTGGGGCGGGGGATGGTTTCGAAAGGTGGAGTCGCCCTAACAGCGTTGCGATAGGGTGCTAAAAAGATGCCCACATGCGGCACCAAGTCATTGGGCTCAGGACTTAGGAATCTTTGGTTCGCGAAAGCTCTGCCAGAATGTCACTTAGAGCCTGGTCGGCACCGCTAAGCCGTCTAGCGATTTTCTCATAAATGTACTTCATAGATTGGTAGTAGGTTGTAAAGGGCCCGAAGGGCGGAACGCCGTAGTCAGATAATGTGACGTCTCGAAACGAGTCTATGAGCTGATAATCGTTAGACCGCAAAATCCGAATCTCATAGTCCGGCGCAGAGCCGGTTGGTTTATCGATCTTAGATATAGCCAAAATCTTTCCGGCTAGAGGTGCCTCAAATCCCCCCATGATGCTTTCAGACCATTTAATCTGATCGGTGTCTGACTTTTCAAATAGAAGCTCAACTAAAGCCGCGTATTTATCCAGAGAGTCGGCTTCGCTCATCATTGGGTCCTATCAATAGTTGCCGAGACGGCAGTGACCGCGACTTCATAATCTGCGTGGGCGTGAAGAATTTTCATGCGGTCAAGTGTCCCTTCGCCCTTCGCGAGTGCGGCGGCGATTCTTCTCGCGGACTTCTCGATTTGCTCGACGACCCGCGATAACTCTGCTCGAGCGTCGGCGCTTACCGCTGACGGAAGCGCCGCAATCTTTGTCAAAGATATCCGAGCCTCAGCATAGTGCTCAACAACGGATGGCCAGTCTTGGCGCTTAATTCCGTCTCTAGTGGACGACAGCGCAGCTAATGCGCGCGATAATTCGGAAGCAAGTTCATACCCTGCAACGCGCAGCCGTGCCTGATTGGCAGCATCAGCTGCAGCAGTCGCCGCTTTTTTGGTCAGGCCAAGCTGAACAAGCGTCACGGTGAAGCCGATCACTGACAGGAAAAACCCGGCAGCACCCGTCCAAAAACTCCATCCAGATGTAAGCGAAGCGTTTGACGCCTCAAACGCCCAGCCGAAGATGATGCGCCCCCTCACTCACCCAAGACGTGATTGGGACTTTGGGATATCCACCTGTCAATAGTGCGCATGCTCTACCATCTTTGGTGGGTTGGAAACTGATCGCACCGACGAGCGCCTAATGCACCCGCGCCTTCCCGATCTCCAGCCCCTCCGACCCCGCTGACACCGCGATCACGCTCCCGTCCTCCAGCTCCCCCGCCAGCAGCTTCTTCGCCATGGGGTCGACCAGTTCCTTCTGGATCACGCGCTTCAGCGGGCGCGCGCCATACACCGGGTCGTAGCCCTTGTCGGCCAGCCAGGCGGCGGCGGTGTCGTCCAGGGACAGGGTCAGGCGGCGGTCGGCCATCAGCTTTTCCAGGCGGGCCAGCTGGATGCGGACGATGCCGGCCATCTGGTCGCGGCCGAGGCGGCGGAACAGGATGATCTCGTCGATGCGGTTCAGGAACTCGGGCCGGAAGTGGGCGCGGACCTGGTCCATGACGTAGGGGCGGACGGCTTCGACGTCGTCGCCCTCGCCCTGACCGGCCAGGGCCTCCGAGCCCAGGTTGGAGGTCAGGATGATCAAGGTGTTCTTGAAGTCGATGACGCGGCCCTGGCCGTCGGTCAGGCGGCCGTCGTCCAGCACCTGCAGCAGCACGTTGAAGACGTCGGGGTGGGCCTTTTCCACCTCGTCGAACAGGATCACCTGGTAGGGACGCCGGCGCACCGCCTCGGTCAGGGCGCCGCCCTCGTCATAGCCGACATAGCCCGGAGGGGCGCCGATCAGGCGGCTGACCGAGTGTTTCTCCATATACTCGCTCATGTCGATGCGGGTGATGGCCGCGTCGTCGTCGAACAGGAAGGCGGCCAGGGCCTTGGTCAGCTCGGTCTTGCCGACGCCCGTGGGGCCCAGGAACAGGAAGCTGCCCAGCGGCCGGTTGGGGTCGTTCAGGCCGGCGCGGGCGCGGCGCACCGCATCGGACACGGCGGCCAGCGCCGGGCCCTGGCCGACGACCCGGTTGGCCAGGGCGTCCTCCATGTGGAGCAGCTTTTCGCGCTCGCCCTCCAGCATCTTGTCGACGGGCACGCCGGTCCAGCGGGAGACGACCTGGGCGATCTGTTCGGCGTCGACGACCTCGGGGGTCAGGGGGCCGGATCCCTTGGTTTCGGCGGCCTCGGCCTCGGCCAGCTGGCGCTCGATCTGGGGGATCTGGCCGTAGGCGATCTCGGACGCGCGGCCCAGGTCGCCGGCGCGCTGGGCGTTGGCCAGCTCAATGCGCAGGCGGTCCAGGGTCTCGCGCAACTGGGCGCCCTGGCCGACCTTGTCCTTCTCGGCCTTCCAGCGCGTGGTCAGGTCGTGGGACTCGACCTCGAGGTCGCTGATTTCGTCCTCGAGCCGTTCCAGGCGGTTCTGGCTGGCGCTGTCGGTTTCCTTCTTCAGGGCCTCGCGCTCGATCTTCAGCTGGACCAGGCGGCGGTCGATTTCGTCCAGGGCCTCGGGCTTGGAGTCCACGGCCATCCGCACACGGCTGGCGGCCTCGTCGACCAGGTCGATGGCCTTGTCGGGCAGGAAGCGGTCGGTGATGTAGCGGTTCGACAAGGTCGCGGCCGCGACGATGGCGCTGTCGCTGATGCGGACGCCGTGGTGGACCTCGTACTTCTCCTTCAGGCCGCGCAGGATCGAGACCGTGTCCTCGACCGAGGGTTCGGCGACGAAGACCGGCTGGAAGCGGCGGGCCAGGGCGGCGTCCTTCTCGACGTGCTTGCGGTACTCGTCCAGCGTGGTGGCGCCGACGCAGTGCAGCTCGCCGCGCGCCAGGGCGGGCTTGAGCAGGTTGGAGGCGTCCATGGCGCCGTCGGATTTGCCGGCGCCGACCAGGGTGTGCATCTCGTCGATGAACAGGATGATCCCGCCCTCGGCGGCCGAGACCTCGTTCAGCACGGCCTTGAGCCGCTCCTCGAACTCGCCGCGGTATTTCGCGCCGGCGATCAGGCTGCCCATGTCCAGGGCCATGACGGTCTTGTCGCGCAAGGATTCGGGCACGTCGCCGTTGACGATGCGCAGGGCCAGGCCCTCGACGATGGCGGTCTTGCCGACGCCGGGCTCGCCGATCAGGACGGGGTTGTTCTTGGTCCGGCGGGCCAGGACCTGGATGGTGCGGCGGATCTCTTCGTCCCGGCCGATGACCGGGTCGATCTTGCCGTCGCGGGCGGCCAGCGTCAGGTCGCGGGCATAGCGTTTCAGGGCGTCGTAGCCGTCCTCGGCGCCGGCGCTGTCGGCCGTCTTGCCCTTGCGGACGTCGGCGATGGCGGCGTCCAGCTTGGCGGCGTCGACGCCGGCGGCCTTCAGCACGGTGGCGGCGACGCCGCCCTCGCGGGCAAGGGCGCTGAGCAGGCGTTCGGTGGTGACGAACTGGTCGCCGGCCTTTTTCGAGGCGGCTTCGGCGGCCGCGAAGACGCGGGCGGTGTCGCCGTCCAGATAGAGCTGGCCCGAGCCGCCGGAGACCTGGGCGCGTTTGGACAGGGCCGTCTCGACGTCCGTCTCGGCGCGCTTGGCGTCGCCACCGGCGGCGGTGATCAGGTTGCGGGCCAGGCCGTCGCGTTCCTCCAGCAGCACCTTCAGCAGATGCTCGGGCGCGAACTGCTGGTGACGGCGCGCGAGGGCCAGCGACTGGGCGGACTGGACCGCCTGTTTGGCGCGGTCGGAGTAGAGGTCGAGATTCAAGGCGTATCCCTCTGATGAGCAGATGTGGCCGACGCGCCCTCTGACGCAAGCAACGCGCCGCCGGTCAGGGATCAGGTGGGTGTGGCCGAATGGTCACGCAAGGGGTGATCAGATCCTCCACCGTGAAGCGTAGCGAAACGGGGGAGGGGGACCACGAAGTGGTGGAGGGGGCGGAAGCTGGGTGCCGTCTCGAGCAGTATATGTCGTGGACGCCCTCGCCCCCTCCACCGCAAGCGGTCCCCCTCCCCCGCTGCGCGGTGGAGGATCTATGGTGACGAGATGAGAGGTTCGATCGTAACACACAAACGCGCGCGGGCGTTGCGGCGGAAGATGACCTTGCCGGAGGTGTTGCTGTGGCAACGGCTGAAGGGGCGCGGCTTTCGCAAGCAGCATCCGTTGGAGCCGTACATTCTGGATTTCTTTCACGAAGCGACCAGTCAATGCTTCGAGGTGGATGGGCAGGATCATGACGAGGCGCATGACGTCAGGCGGGAAGCCTTCGTGGCCAGTCAGGGCATCAAGACAGTGCGGATTCCAGCAAAGGAAATCCTGAAGGACCCGGACGAGGTCGCCGAGTATGTGCTGACGCTGATCAGATCCTCCACCGTGAAGCGTAGCGAAACGGGGGAGGGGGACCGCGCGAAGCGGGGTGGAGGGGGCGGAAGCCGGGCGCCGTCTCATGCAGCAGAAGGCGCGGATGCCCTCGCCCCTCCACCACTTCGTGGTCCCCCTCCCCCGCCCAAGAGCGGTGGAGGATCTTGCGTTACTGCCCCTGCTGGCCGCCGGAGAAGTCGAACTGTTCCTGGCGGCGGGGGTTCACGGCGCCGAAGGTGTAGGTCAGGCCGATGAAGCCCATGCGGCCGCCGAACTTGCGTTCCGAGCGGTCGATGAAGGTCGGCGTCTCGTAGACGGTGGTGAAGCCGAAGTCGTCCAGCAGGTCCCGGACCGTGGCCTGCAGGGCCCATTTGTCGGTCAGCTTGCGACGATAGCCCAGATTGATCATGCCGCCGCCCTGACGCTCGCCCTGGGCCATCAGGGTGTCGCCGATGAAGAAGCCGGAGACCTGCAGGAAGTCGCGGTCGGTCGGCTGCCAGTTCAGCGAGGCGCGGGCGCTGTAGGCCGTGGCCGAGCGGTCATCGCCGCCCGCGATGCCGGCGGCGTCGATCTGCTGATAGAAGATGTTGGCGCTGGCGTTGTAACGCAGGGTCGAGGTGAAGCGGCCCGACGCCACCAGTTCCAGCCCGGTGTTGGTGGAGGCGCCCAGATTTTCGGGCCGCGTCAGGAAGACGCCGTCGCCCAGATCCGTGACCGTGTCGGTGAAGGCGCCCTTGGTGTCGCGGTAGTAGAGGGTGGCCTGGTAGAAGGTCTGGCCCTGGCGATGTTGCCAGGCGGCCTCGAAGGCGTCGGTGGTCTGAGGCTCCAGGTCCGGATTGCCCGAGTTCAGGTTCAGCGGATCCTGATACGAGATCGCGGGGTTGAGCTGGTTCAGGTCCGGCCGCTGGATGCGGCGGCTGTAGCTGAAGTTCAGGCTGTCGTTCTCGGTCAGCTGGTACTGGGCGTGCAGGGTCGGATAGAGGCGGAAATAGTCCTGCGAGGCGCGGTCGCCGGTCGTGACCTGCTCCACGTCGATATTGGCCTGTTCGGCGCGCAGGCCGAACTGGACGCCCCACTTCTCGCCGAACTTGCGCTCATAGGTGGCGTAGGCGGCGTGGACCGTCTGTTCCGCCTCGAACAGGTTGGTCGCGCTGGGCACGGGGACCAGGGCGCCGGGGGCGTCGCCGATCGAATAGGCGTTGTCCTGGGTGGGCCGGTCGATCTTCAGCTCATAGCCGAGGCGCAGCTTGCCGTCGTCCGACAGCGGCCGGACATAGGCGCTGGTGAAGCCGATGGTCTCGCTCTCGCTGGTGTTGTTGAGCCGCTGATAGGTCGGGTCGGCGGCGGGCGTGAGGTAGGTCAGGGTCGACAGGCTGTCGATGTCGAAGCTGCCAGCGTCGTAGCGGATCTCGTTCGACCACTCGTGCCCCTGGTCGTCGAACTGGCGCAGGACGCGGGCGGTGGCGCCCCAGTTGGAGCCCTCGAAACCGCCCGAGCCGTCGCGGCGGTAGCGGGTGACCACCGCGCCCGAAGCGTCCTCGGCCTCGAAGGTCTCCAGGCTGACGCCGTCGTTGATCTGGAAGCGGCTGGCGCGCAGTTCGCCGGTCAGCTGGGTCTTGTCGTCCAGCCGGTATTCGGCCGTGAAGCGGGCGTTGCCGCTGTCGAAGGCGCCGGAGTTCAGCTGGGTCTGGCGGCTGGGCAGGAAGTCACCCGTGTCCTCGTCCAGGGTCTCGCGGGTGCGGAACAGGTTCTGTTCGCCCACGTCATGACGCAGGCCGATGTCGCCCGACAGGGTCAGCTTGTCGCGCTGCCAGCTCATGTTGGCGCCGGCGTTCCAGCGGCCTTCGGCGCCGACGTTGGCGCGGATGGAGCCGGAGTAGACGCTGCCCGGCTTCACGGCCGTGGGCTTGGTGATCAGGTTAATGACGCCGCCCGAACCCTCCGGGCTGTAGGCGGCGGACGGGTTGGTCATGACCTCGATGCGCGCATACTGGTCGGCCGGCAGCTGCAGCACGGCGTTGGCGCGGCTCTGGCCGGCGAAGATGGCCGAGGGGCGGCCGTCGACCAGGATGGTGACATTGCTGTCGCCGCGCAGGGAGACGTTGCCGGACGGGTCGACGTCGACCGAGGGGATGTTGCGCAGGGCGTCGGCCAGGGCGCCGGTCTGGGCCTGGACGTCGTCGGCCAGGCTATAGCTGACGGCGTCGATCGAGGCGCGGACGGTGGACTGGGTCGCGGTGACGACGACGTCCTCGACGGTCGATTCCTCCTCGGGCGCGGCCTCGTCGGGCGTCTGGGGTGCGGGCGCTTCGTCGGTCTGGGCGGGGGCCGGGGCGGGAACGTCCTGCGCGAAGGCGGGACCCGAGACAAGCGCGAGCGCCGAGGCGGCCAGAAGCAGCGAACGATACGACATAGAGATATCCCCGGGCGCGCTTGGTGCGCCTGGCGCTCAGGTAACAGCCGACAGGGTTCAGACCGAGTTACTTCCGCTTCATGTTGATGACAGTTCCCCTGGGCGGGAGAGGTTCATCAACGCCCGGGCAGCCCTGGATGCCGATCCTCCGCTAGCGGACGATCTCCATCAGCTCCAGCTTGGCTTCCTGTTTCGGCCACGGGAGAACGAGGCGCCAGCGGCTCTCGCCGATGCGTTCCAGCACGCCGATCTGATCGCGCTCGGGCATCTGGCCGTAGGCGGGGTACCCCGCCTCGTCGGCGCCCCAAGCCTGGGCCCCGACATAGACCAGCTGACGGTCCGTGTGCGGATAGAGCAGCCCGCGCGTGCGCTGTGAGCCCGTGGTCTTGGTCAGAACCAGGTCGCCGCCGGGCGTCAGTTCGATCGAGCAGCGGAAGGCGGGATATTGCACATAGGCCAGGCCCCCGGCGCCCTCGCCCATGGTCCCCAGCTTGATGGTGCGGCAGCGATAGGTTCCCGGCGGCGGCTGCAGGCGGCCGGGCAGGCCGGCGTTGGGATCGACCAGCGGGCCGAGGGCTTCGACCTGGCTGGAGAAGCCGGCGTCTTCGGCCTGGGCGCGGGCCAGGCGCCACGCCTGATCCAGACGGCCCAGGCGGGCCGCGTCGTCCGGGCTGGCGACCGAGCGCCAGTCCGACGCGCCGCCCTGCTCGCCCGGCGTCGGCGCGGACGGCGCAGGGACTGGCGCGGGGTCGGCGGAGGCCTCTGGCGCGGACTGGCCGGGAACGCCCTGGGCGGGCTCTGAGACGGCGGGCGACTGTTCCGCCGGGCTGTTCGGGCGATTGTCGCCACAGGCGGCCGTTGCCAGAACGGCGAGGCTGGCGAAGGCTAGGGCGTGACGCGGCATGGGGGCGCTCCGGCTAAGTCGAGTGTTCGACAACGGCCGGGCGGCGGGAGCGTTCACCGTAGCCCTCCCCAAACGACCTCATCGCCCTGCGCGCGGATCCAGCAGCAGGCCCGAAACGACGGCGGCCAGCAGGCGCGCGGCGCCGGGGGCGCGGGCGACAGGACCCAGGACATGGTCGCGGACCCAGGGCAGGACGCGGCCGTCGGATTGATAGAAGGGCGTGAAGCCGAGACTGAGCGCCTGATAGAGGCGGATGTGCCAGCGACGGCGACGGGCGTAGGCGCCGAGCGCGGCGTCGAGGTCGCTGTGGGCGATCAGGCTGTCGGCCAGGGCGGCGGCGTCCAGCAGACCCATGTTCACGCCCTGGCCCAGCTGGGGGCTGGTGGAATGGGCGGCGTCGCCGATGACGGCGAGGCGCGGGCCGACCGGGCGGGCCAGGGTGTGGTGGCCGTAGCGCGCGAGCGTCAGCTGGTCCGGCTCGGTGATCGTCTCGAGGAGGGGCGCGGTCTCGGGCCAGAGGGACAGGACCTCGGCCTTCCACGCGTCGAGACCGGCCGCGATCCAGGCGGGGTGGTCTTCGGCCTTCAGGCTCCAGAAGAAGCAGGCGAGCGGTTCGGGGGCTTCGGGGCGGCGGCCGATGGGCAGGACGCCGATCATCTTCTCCGCGCCCCGGTAAACCTGTTGCAGGGCGGCGGGGTCGAAGGGGGCGCCCGGCCAGGGAACGGTGGCCCAAAGGGCCCCATACTTCAGGTCGAGCCGGCGAGCGCCGAGCGCCTTTGCGATAGGTGAACGGGCGCCCGAGGCGTCGATGACCAGATCGAAGCCGGCGCTGGTGGAGCCGTCGTCGCGGATCAGGCGGCCGTTGTCGGCGCCGGTGACGCACCAATCGGTCTCGAAGGTCACGCCTGCATCGAGGCTGGCCTGATGCAGGACGTGGAACAGGGCGGCGCGGTGAACGCCGAGGGACTGGCGGGGGCGGGCCAGGTCGCTGTAGCGGACGTCGAGCACCACGCGACCATTTGGATGGGGGCCGGTCGGACGGGCGCGGCCGATGATGTGGTCGATGGGCTGGGCGAGGTGGGCGACGGCCTCGGTCAGGTTCAGGCTGTCGAGGACCGACAGGCCGGTCGGCTGCAGCATGAAGCCGGCGCCGACGGGTTTCGGCTGATCGAACCGCTCATGGACGACGACGCGGCGGCCGTGGCGCGCCAGCATCAGGGCGACGGCGAGGCCCGATGGACCGGCGCCGACGACCGCGATGTCCTGAATCTCAGGCGGCAGGGACCAGCTCGATCAGGTCGAGATTGCTCTCGTTCTGCGGCCAGGGCAGGACCAGGCGCCAGCGACGATCGTCAATGCGCTCGACGATGGCGACGAGATCGCGTTCCGGCCGCTGGCCGTAGGAGTTGGCGGCGGGCTCAGAGGCCAAGGCCATCGACCCCAGCATCACCATGTGGCGGGCGTTCTCGGGGAACAGCAGGCCGGCCGGGCGCTGAGAGCCCGTCAACTTCGTGAAGCGCAGGCCGCGCGGCGTCTGTTCGATACGGCAGGCGAACCAGCCATAGACGACGTAGCCGAGGCCCTGCTCGCCGCCCTGCGAGCCCAGTTTGACGGTGCGGCAGCGATAGTCGCCGGCGGGCGGCGTGACGTTGGCGCGTCCGGCGTCCGGGTCGATCAGGTCGCCCAGGCTGTTCAGATCGCCCGAGCCCTGAAGGCGGCGGGCCTGTTCCAGCGCCAGCGTCCAGGCGGCGTCGACGCGCTGGTATCGGTCGCGGTCGTTGGCGGTGATGACGCCGCGCCAGTCCATCAGGACCTGACCCGGCTGGGTCGGCGGCGGCGGAGCCGGCGGCGTGGAGGCGCAGGCCGCCAGGGTGGCGGCGCAGGCGACGATCAGGATGCGGGATCGGACAGGACGGCGCATGGCCGTCTAAAGGCCGCGCGGGGCGGCCGAGGTCAAGCCGCTTCCTCCAGGCCGCCCGCCTCCTGGCCGATCAGGGGCGCCAGAGCCAGGGCCAGGGCGTCGGCCAGGGCGGCGATGTCCAGCGGCTTGGCCAGGTAGTCGACGAAGCCAGCCTCCAGTCCGCGGCGTCGGTCGTCGGCCAGGGCGCGGGCGGACAGGGCCAGTACCGGCGTGTCCTGGGTCAGCGGCTCCTGCGCCAGGCGGCGACGCAGCTCGAAACCGTCCATGCCGGGCAGGTTGATGTCCGTCAGGACGACGTCGGGGCGCAGGTCACGGGCCAAGGCCAGACCCTGAAAGCCGTCCTCCGCGACGTGGAGGCTCAGCTGCGGTCCGATCAGGCCGAGCACCCGCCGCATCAGAGCGATGTTGGAAGCGTTGTCCTCGACATAGAGCAGGGTCGCGGCCGGCAGGGTGCGAGGGGGCGCCGGAACGATGCGCGGCAGGTCCGGGGCGGCCTGTGCGACAGGCAGGGTCAGGGTGAAGGTGGATCCCTCGCCCGGGCGGCTGACGGCGTGCAGGTCGCCCTCCATGGCCTGCGCCAGGGCGCGGCCGACCGCCAGCCCGGCCCCCGATCCGGGCCCGGCGGCGTCGCTGAAGGGCTGGAACAGGTCCGCCATGCGGTCGTCGGGCACGCCCAGGCCGGTGTCGTGCACGCAGACGACGGCGCAGCCCTGCTGGGCGCGGACCTCGACATAGACGGCGCCGCCGGGGCGGTTCGTGGCGATGGCGTTGGCGACCAGGGTCATCAGCAGTTGGCGCAGGCGGCTTCGGTCTGCGCGGACGACGGGGCCGGCGCCGGGCTTGGGCGCGTTCAGGATGACGCCCGCGGCCTCGGCCTCGGGCCGCAGCCGGTCGCAGACCTGCCGGGCAATCAGGCGAGGATCGACGCGCTCGGGCGCCAAGGGCAACACGCCCGCCTGCAACCGCGCGAGATCAGACACCTCGTCCAGCAGCGACAGCAGCGCGCGGCCGGACGCTAGGATCTGGTCCACGGCCTGGGCCTGACGGACGGTCAGAGGCTCCTGGGCCCGGTTCAGGCGCATCAGCTCGGAAAAGCCGATGACCGCGTTCAGCGGCGTGCGCGCCTCGACCGCCAGTCCGGAGACGAGCGCGGCGGCGTCGTGATCGGCGCCCACGCGGCGCTCCAGCGCCGCTTCCGCCGCCGCCAGCCGGTTTTCCAGATCCCAGGCGCGAGCGGCGGCGGGATGCGGCGCGGTGCGCGCCTTCAACCAAAGACGCAGGCCCGCGAACCCGGTGGCCAGGATTGCGCTGAGCAGAAGCAGGATCAGTTGCATGGACCATGTTCCCCGAAATGAGGATGCACGGTGGCACGCGTCGGTTGCCGAAAGTTGAACAAATCGCGCAAAGGTTGCGCGGCGTATTCCTGGTCTTAGGCTTCCGTATCGGCGGCGGCCGCGCGGCGACGTGGGGCGCGGGTGCGCTTCGGCGCCTCCTCGACCGGCTCGCCCGGAGTCGCGTCTTCGGCGGTTTCCGAGGCGGTCGCTTCGGCCGCCGGCTTGCGCGTCGCGCGGCTGGGCCGCGTCAGGAAGCCGGGCAGGGCGTCGCCGTCGGTCGTCTCCACGGGCGTGGGTGCGGGCGCGCTTTCGGCGACGGTCTCCGCCGGCTGTTCGGCGTCGGCGCCGCCGATCTCGCCGTCGTCGTCCCGACGATAGCGCTCGTCACGGCGACGTTCCCAGCGTTCGCGGCGGGTCTCGCGGCGGCCGCCCTCGCGGGGCTCGCCATCGGCGCGCGGTTCGCCGCCCTGGCCCTGGCTCTGGCCGTCGCCCTGAGGCTGCGCAGCGCGCGGCTCACGAGCCTCGCGCGGTTCGCGGTTCTGATAGTCGCGGTTCTGATAGTCCCGGTCGCGATCCCGGGGCTGATCGCGGTTCTGGTCGCGATTCTGGGTCTCGCCGCGCTCGGACTGTTCGGCCTGACGCTGGGCGCGTTCGGCCTCGTACTGGGCCTGACGTTCGGCGGCCTGCTGGGCGGCCAGGAAGGCGGCGGCCTGGGCGCCGCTCTCGTCCTCGAAGTCGATGTCGAAGCCCTGGTTGGACAGTTCGCGCTGAGCGATCTCGCTGACCGGGCGGGCCGGCTGCAGGGCGCGCAGGACGCGGAAATAGTGCTCGGCGTGCTGGAGATAGTTCTCGGCCAGAACGCGGTCGCCGCCGGACGTCGCGTCGCGCGCCAGCTGCATGTAGCGCTCATAGACGGTCTGGGCGTTGCCCCGGACCTTGATGTTCTCGGGGCCCTGGGAGTCCCACGAACGGTTCGGATTGGCGCTGTTGGCGTTGCCGCCGTTGCCGCCGCCGGGCTTGCGATTGCGCCCGCGCTGCCGCTTCATGCCCTTGAAATCTCTCATCGAGGCTACCGTCGCTTCTTGCCTGGGAGGCCCGACCGGCTCGCCTTGAGCCTGGTCGCGCCAGAGTGTTTCCGCTGCATCCGGGGCCGATCCCCGGGGTCACTGGTCGGAAAAGCCGTCGCCGCCGCCGAACGGTCCGCCCGGACCTGAAGCCCGAAGCCGTCGTTCGGCCCCACACGCGAAGCATCGGACAGGTCCGAAACGGCGCTAGAGTTGGGGAGACGCCCAAGACTTAGCGCGCCCCGAGGCGCTTTCCAAGGGAAGTTTTCCGCGAAGCCTCATCAGGCCGGGATCGGATTGGTCCGGGGATCGGGGCCGTTGGTGACGACGCGGTCGCGGTCGCCCAGGTCCTTGACGACGATGACGTCGCTGAAGCCGGCCGCCTCGAACAGCGCCTTGACCGCCGCACCCTGGTCCCAGCCGATCTCGACCGCGAAGGTTCCGCCCGGCTTCAGGATGCGTGCGACTTCCGGGGCCAGGTCGCGGTAGGCCTTGAGGCCGTCCTCGCCGCCGTCCAGCGCCAGATGCGGATCGTGCTCGCGCACCTCGGGATCCAGGCCGGCGATGTCGCCCGTCGGAATGTAGGGCGGGTTGGAGACGACCAGGTCGAAGCTGTGGTCGGCGAAACCGGCGCCCCAGTCGGTGCGGATGAAGGTGCAACGACCGTTCAGATCCAGATTGGCGGCGTTCTCGCGCGCCACGGCCAGGGCCTCGGTCGAGATGTCGGTGCCGACGCCCCGCGCGCCCCAGCGCTCGCTGAGGGCGGCCAGCAGGATGGCGCCCGAGCCGGTGCCCATGTCGATCATCTCGAACGCGCGCTCGGGCGGGAAGGCCAGCAGGATGACGTCCAGCAGGGTCTCGGTGTCCGGCCGGGGGCTGAGGACGTCGGGGGTGACGTTCAGGAAAATCTTCCAGAAGCCCTTTCGGCCCAGGATGCGCGACACCGGTTCGCGCTTCAGCCGGCGCTCGACAAAGGCCTCGTATGCGGCGCTCTGCTCGGGGCTGAGGGGGCGGTAGGGGTCGGTGATGATGTCGGTGCGCGAGACGCCGGCGGCCGCCTCCAGCAACAGGCGGGCGTCGATCGACGGGCTGTCGATGCGGGCGTCCTTGAGGCGGCCTTGCGCGCCCTTCCAGGCGGTCAGCAGGGTGTCGGACATGGGCGGCCTCCGGGCAGGCGGAAACGGCGGGGGGCCGTCCGGTCGGCGCCTCTCCTGCCTGACGACACCGAACCGGGCAAGATCAGGCGGTCGGCGGGAACGTCCCCGCCAGCTTCGCCGTTAGCCCCTCCATGCCCTCATACCGTTTTCGTCCAAAGACCCTGACGCCCCGCCGGAGCGCCGGAAACGGCGGGCTGTGGGCCTTGGGCGCCGCCATCGTGGGTGGCTTGGCGGCCGGCGGCGCCGCGGCGCACCTGCTGTACAGCCAGGGGCACAAGTACGGCGTGGAGCTGAGGCCCAGGCGGCCTGACCTGCTGCCGCCCCGCCCGGCGACACCGGAGGATTTCGACGCCAAGGATCCGGGTCGCGGGCGGCTGGCGACGCGTCCGCATCACATTCCGCACAAGGGATGGGGCGACATCCTGTGGCGGACCGGCGCGGCGTATTTCGGGGACCGCGTCGGCTTCGTGGCCGGCGGCGTGACCTTCTTCACCGTGCTGTCGCTGTTCCCGACCCTGGGCGCCTTTGTCACCATCTACGGGCTGTTCGCCGACCCGGCCGATGCGTGGGGCCGGCTGGCCTTTCTCTATTCGGTGCTGCCGTCCAACGTGGCCGCGTTCCTGGGTGACGAGATGGCCCGGCTGGCGGCCAATGGCCGGGGCCAGCTGACCTTCACCCTGATCTGGACCCTGATGCTGTCGCTGTGGTCGGCCAACGGGGCGATCAAGACGCTCTTCTACGGCCTGAACGTCGCCTATCACGAGGTCGAGAAGCGCAACCTGGTCCACTACAACCTGATCTGTCTGGCCTTCACCCTGACGGGTCTGATCGGCGTGCTGATCTGCGCCGGGCTGGTGGTCGGTCTGCCCATCCTGCTCGGACTGGTCGGCCTGGCCGAGGAGTGGGGCGACCTGGCGGTCTTCCGGTGGCCGGTGCTGTTCATCGGCTACGTCGGAGCGCTGACAGTTATCTATCGCTTCGGACCGTGCCGCCAGCGCGCGCGCTGGCGCTGGCTGACGCCCGGCGCCCTGACCGCGGCGGCGCTCAGCGTCGCGGTGTCGTTGCTGTTCAGCTGGTACCTGGCGACCTTCGTGCGGGTGGACAGTTTCGGTCCGCTCGCGGCCGTGATGGGCTTCCTGCTGTGGACCTGGATTTCGGTTCAGATCGTCCTGATGGGGGCGGAGCTGAACGCCGAGATCGAGCACCAGACAGCGCTGGACACCACGACCGGTTCGCCCAAGGCCATCGGCGAGCGCGGCGCCGTGGTGGCCGACACGGTCGGACCGCGTCGCGGCAACCCGGCGGCCCTGGCCTTCACGCTGAAACACGCGGAGGCGGCAGCCGAACGTGTGCTGAGGCGCAAGGCGGCCAGCGCCCCGGACCAGCCGGTCTAGCGATCCTTCTTCCTTCGGGGGAGAAGGCGGCTCGCGTTAGCGAGACGGATGAGGGGGACGCCTGAAACGCGTAATCGGCCAGTTGGGGTGTGCGCTGAAACCGCCCCCTCAACCGGCCGGCTTCGCCGCCCACCTTCTCCCCCGAGGGGAGAAGGACGCAAAATTACGCTTCCTCATCTCCCGCCAGGCCCATCATGTGGAAGCCGGCGTCGACGTGGATGACCTCGCCGGTGGTCGACAGGCCCAGATCCGAGCACAGCCACAGGGCGGCGCCGGCGACGCCTTCCATCGAGGTGTCTTCCTTCATGGCGCTCATGGCGCGGCCTTGGGCGATCATGCCCCGGCCGCCCGAAATGCCGGCCAGCGACAGGGTGCGCATCGCGCCGGCCGAGATCGCGTTGACGCGGATGCCCTTGGGCCCCAGGTCGCGGGCGATGTAGCGGGTCGCGGCTTCCAGCCCGGCCTTGGCCACACCCATGGTATTGTAGTTCGGGATGGCCCGCTCGGCGCCCAGATAGGTCATGGTGATCATGGAGCCGCCGTTCGGCATCAGCTTGGACGCGCGCTTGGCCACGTCGACGAAGCTGAAGACCGAGATGTTCATGGCCAGGAGGAAGCTGTCGCGCGTGGTGTTGTCCACGAACGAACCCTGCAGCTCGTTCTTGTTGGCGAAGGCGACCGAGTGGACGACGAAGTCGATCGTGCCGAAGGTCTTTTCGATCTCGGCGAATGCGGCGTCCATCGAGGTGTCGTCGGTGACGTCGGCCGGAACGATCAGCTTGGCTCCGACGCTTTCGGCCAGCGGGCGAACGCGGCGCTCCAGCCCTTCGCCGAGGTAGGTGAAGGCCAGCTCTGCGCCCTGCGCGGCCAGCTGCTGGGCGATGCCCCAGGCGATGGAGTTGGCGTTGGCGACGCCGAGGATCAGGCCCTTCTTGCCCTTCATCAACTCGCCCTTGGGCATGGTCCAGGCGGATTCGGCGGCCATCGGTTCAGTCTCCTCGTAGAATCGCGGTCTTTCTGGACGCCAACGCCCTGACGGGCAAGCTCGACCTAGCGCCCGCCGGCGCGGATCCAGGCGTCACGGGCGGCGGCGAGGCGGTGGGGGACCAGGCCTCGCAGCGGCGCGCGGGCGCCGCGCCGCCCGCCGATCTCGGCTTCGCGCCGCCAGGCGATGGCGACCTCGTCCGCGAACCCGTCCACGATGTCGATGACCTGGACGGCGTCGGGCAAGCCGACGCGGCGGTCCAGCCGGATGCGGACCCCGCCGTTCGATTCATCGGTGATCAGACAGGCGACTTCCAGCCCCGGGGCGACCACGACGGCGCGTCGGTTGGCGGGACGGCGCGGCTCGCTGCGGCGGTCTTCGAACAGGGGCACGCGGGTGCGCCCTTACAGATCGGCCCTGGACAGGATCAGCGTGCCGTTGGTGCCGCCGAATCCGAACGAGTTGGACATGGCGGTGGTGAAGGCGCCGTCGCGGCGTTCCCGCAGGATCGGCATGCCCTCGAAGGCGGGGTCCAGCGTCTCGATGTGGGCGCTCTCGGCCATGAAGCCGGCGTCCATCATCAGCAGGGTGTAGATCGCCTCCTGCGCGCCCGCCGCGCCCAGGCTGTGACCGGTCAGGGACTTGGTCGAGGAGATGGCCGGCATGGCGTCGCCGAAGACGGCGCGGACGCCCTCCATCTCCTTCAGGTCGCCGACGGGCGTCGAGGTGCCGTGCGGGTTCAGATAGTCGATCGTGCGGCCGCCGGCCTGGGCCAGGGCGATCTTCATGCAGCGCTGGGCGCCCTCGCCGGACGGGGCGACCATGTCGTAGCCGTCCGAGTTGGCGCCGTAGCCGACGATCTCGGCGTAGATTCTGGCGCCGCGCGCCTTGGCGCGTTCGTATTCCTCGACCACCACGATGCCGGCGCCGCCGGCGATGACGAAGCCGTCGCGCGCCGCGTCATAGGCGCGCGAGGCGACCGAGGGCGTGTCGTTATAGTCGGACGACATGGCGCCCATGGCGTCGAACAGGTTGGACATCGACCAGTCGATGTCCTCGCAGCCGCCGGCGAAGACGACGTCCTGCTTGCCCAGTTGGATCTGCTCCATGGCCGCGCCGATGCAGTGGGCGCTGGTCGCGCAGGCGCTGGAGATCGAATAGTTGACGCCGCGCATCTGGAACCAGGTCGACAAGACGGCCGACGGCCCCGACGCCATCACCTTGGGCACCGCGAACGGGCCGACGCGCTTGGGCGACATCTTCTCCATGGTGGTCTGGGCCGCCTGGAGGATGATCTGGGTCGAGGGGCCGCCTTCGCCGACGATCAGGCCGATGCGGTCGTCCTTGATCTCATCCGCGGTCATGCCGCTGTCGGCCAGGGCCTGTTCGAAGGCGATGTGGGCCCAGGCCGTGCCGTTGGCCAGGAAACGGGCCGCGCGGCGGTCCACCAGCGGGGCCCAGTCCTCGGCCGTCACGCCCATCGACGGCGGCGCCCAGACCTGCGAGCGGAAGCCGTATTTGATGTGATCCGGGGCGGCGACCACGCCCGAGCGGGCGTTGCGCAGCGACTCGGTGACCTCCGCGGCGTCCTTGCCGATGGAGGAGACGATGCCCAGACCGGTGATGACGACGCGACGCATGGTGTTTCCTTGTATACGCAATGGTCCCCGGGTTGGCCCCGGATGAACGCGGCTCTTCCTAGCCCCCGACGGGCTCGGCCGCGCCTTCTTGCGCGCCGAACAGGCCGACGCGCATGTCGTTGCAGGTGTAGATAGTCACGCCGTCGGCTTCCAGCACCCCATCGGCGATGCCCATGACCAGTTTGCGATTGATGACCCGCTTCAGGTCGATCTTGTAGACCACCTTCTTGACGTCCGGGGTGACCTGGCCGGTGAACTTGACGTCGCCGACGCCCAGGGCGCGGCCGCGGCCGGGACCGCCGATCCAGCCCAGATAGAAGCCGACCAGCTGCCACATGGCGTCCAGGCCCAGGCAGCCCGGCATGACCGGGTCGCCGATGAAGTGGCACTGAAAGAACCAGAGGTCCGGGTGGATATCCAGCTCGGCCTCGACATAGCCCTTGCCGTGCGCGCCGCCGTCACTGTTGATCTGGGTGATCCGGTCGAACATCAGCATCGGCGGGGCCGGAAGCTGGGCGTTGCCCGGGCCGAACAGCTCGCCGCGGCCCGAGGCCAGCAGGGCTGCGTGATCGAAGGACGAGGGGAAACGGGATTGGCTCACGCGCGCTCCGGGGGCGGAGCCGGACCGAAGGCGGCCCGGCGATGTGGCCCGCGCGTTACACCACCGATCCTATCGGCTCAACACCTGTGGCGTCTGCGAAGCGTCTATCCCGCAGCGCGGCGGGCGTCGCACAAGGGGCGTTCGGCGGTTCCGAAGACGCTGTCGGCGCGGACCCAGCCCCGGACCTTGCGCGCCTGGACGCGGCACCAGCCGTCCTTGCAGCTGTCGAGCGCGACGATGGAGCGGGGCTGCAGGCGCGCGCGCAGGCTGGCCATGTCCGAGCGGCCGGTGCGGACCCCCAGTTCGGTGGTCTCGGGGTTGAAGACCGAACGGCGGCCGGATGCGACGGTGCGGTGGATCCAGGCGATGGAGCCGTCGGGGTCGCAGATCTTTCGCCACTCGCGCGTCTCGGCGATGACCTGAACCGGCAGGTGTTTGGCGCGGTATTGCCACAGGATGCGGTAGTCCATGCCCGGCCCCTGGCGGGCCGAGACTGTGTCGGACTTCAGGCTGATCCAGCGCGGGACTTCCAGACCCGTCGGGGTCGGACGGTCGCCGGGCATGACGGTCCCGGCGCTCGCCAGGACCGCGCCCGCGACCACGAGCGCCACCGTCAGGGGGCGGCGCAGGCTTTTGAAGCTGGCGGCGGCTTTGCTAGACACCCGGACGACCCGTCGCACGCGGGACGACGCGCGCCCCTTTCAGACCAAGGCCCGATATGTCCGCCCGCAGGCTTAAAGTCGTATTAACCAGACGCCTGCCCGACGCGGTCGAGACGCGGATGCGCGAGCTGTTCGACGCCGAGCTGAACCTGACCGACCGTGCGATGGATCGCGCCGCGCTGGAGGCGGCGGTTCAGAAGGCCGAGGTTCTGGTCCCGACCATCACGGACACGATCGACGCGGCCCTGATCGAGGGGGCGGGCGAGCAGCTTAAGATGATCGCCAACTTCGGCGCCGGGGTGGATCACATCGACGTCGATGCGGCGGTGGCGCGGGGGATCATCGTCACCAATACGCCGGGCGTCCTGACCGAGGACACGGCGGACCTGGCCATGAGCCTGATCCTGACGGTCAGCCGCCGGATCGTGGAGGGGGCCAACGTCCTGGCCGCCGGCGGGTTCGAGGGTTGGAGCCCGACGTGGATGTGTGGGCGCAAGCTGTGGGGCAAGCGGCTGGGCATCGTCGGCATGGGCCGCATCGGCCAGGCGCTGGCCCGCCGCGCCAAGGCCTTCGGCCTCCAGGTGCACTATCATAACCGCAAGCCCGTTCCGGACATGGTCGCCGAGGAGCTGGGCGCGACCTATTGGGACGATCTGGACCAGATGCTGGGGCGGGTGGACATCGTCTCGCTGAACGCCCCGGCGACGGCGACGACGCGGCATCTGCTGGACGCGCGGCGGCTGGGGCTGCTGCAGCCGCACTGCATCGTCATCAACACGGCGCGCGGCGACCTGATCGACGAGGCGGCGCTGGCCGAGGCGGTGGCGCAGCGGCGGCTGGGCGGCGTGGGCCTGGACGTGTTCGAGCACGAGCCGGCGGTGCATCCGGGCCTGCTGAACCAGCCGAACGTGGTGCTGTTGCCCCACCTGGGCTCGGCGACGATCGAGGCGCGCCAGGACATGGGCGACCGAGTCATCCTGAACGTCATGACCTACCAGAACGGACACCGGCCGCCGGACCGGGTCATTCCGGCGATGTTCTGAGCGCACGCTCCGGTTGACAGCTCTGCCGTTACCATAGAACTCTGATTGCAAAGGGGTCCGGGGGGACGGAATGTTCGTTGGGTGTCGGGCGGCGTGGGTCGTCCTGTGGATGTGCGCGCTGGCGCTGATTGCGCCGACGATGGCGCGAGCCCAGGCGCCCAGCATCGACGATTTCATCGAGGACGCGCGGCTGGGCCAGGCCAGCCTGTCGCCCTCGGGCCGCTATCTGGTGCTGGTGCGCCGCAACGGCGACCAGAGCGACGTGGTCGTCAAGGATCTGGAGACCGGCGCCGTGACCCTGCCCATCGGCGGAGCGGTTGCGCGCGAAAGCTTCGGCGGCGTCTACATCACCTGGGTCGAGTGGAAGACCGACGACCGGTTGCTGCTGGGCGTGACCCAGTTCGACGTGCGGCGACACTCGAACCGTGAAACCGGCTCCATCCGCTCCTACCGCTATGGCGAGAACATCGTCAGCGTCGGCCGCGACGGCTCCAACGTGCGCCGGCTGGAGGCGGCGAACGCGCGCACAGGCGAGCCGGGGGATGTGCTGGATTTCCTGGAGAACGACCCGGACCACATCCTGCTGACCTATGGCGCGCGCGGCTTCGGGCTGGATGTCTTCAAGGTCAACGTCCTGACCGGCGAGGCGGAGCGGATCATCGACGGCGACGGACGGGTGTTCGACTACATCGTCGACCGCGACGGCAAGGTGGTGGGACGCTCGGCCCTGCGCGGCTTGTCGGGCCGGACCATGGTGATGGAGGCCCTGGGCGCCGACGGCCGCTGGACCGAAGTGTTCCGGCTGCGCACCGACGAGGTGCAGGATCTGCCGGAGTATCGCTTCCTGGGGCCGACCTCGCAGCCCGGCCAGATCTATGTCGCCATGAAGCCGCAGGAGGGCGAGGTCGAGACCACCGCCTCGGTGCGTGTGTTCGACTTCAAGACCCGCAGCATGGGCCCGCCGGTCTGGCGAAACCCGACCTATGACGTGGTCGGCATCGTGCGCGAGGAGGGGACGCAGGAACTGCTGGCCGGCTGCTACTGGGCCGACATCTACCAGTGCGACTTCACCGACCGGACGCTGGAACGCACCATGCGAGGTATCCGCCGCTTCATGGGCGACGGCTGGAGCGTGCGCGTCATCTCACAGGCGCGGGACGCCTCGCGCTGGCTGGTGGCCGTGTCGTCGCCCAACAACGCGGGCGAATACTACATCTATGACAGCGCGGCCCAGCGGATGGACTTCGTCGGGCGACGCTTCCCGGCCCTGGTCGAGGAACGTCTGGGGACCATGCGGCGCATCGACTACCAGGCCGGCGATGGCCAGGCGCTGTTCGGCTATCTGACCCGCCCGCCCGGGTCCACGGACCAGGCGCGGCCGCCGCTGATCGTGATGCCGCACGGCGGGCCCGAGATGCGCGACACCCTGACCTATGATCAATGGGCCCAGTTCCTGACCACGCGCGGCTATCAGGTGTTCCAGCCCAACTTCCGCGGCTCCTCCGGCATGGGGCGGCCGTTCGCCGAGGCCGGTTATCGCCAGTACGGCGGCGTCATGCAGGCCGACGTGACGGCCGGGGTCGAACACCTGATCGCGCAGGGTCTGGTCGACGCCGGCCAGATCTGCATCGTCGGCGCCAGCTATGGCGGCTATGCGGCCCTGTGGGGCGGAGCCGCGCAGCATGAGCTCTACAAATGCGTCATCTCCATCGCGGGGATGAGCGACCTGGTCGGCATCATGAACTGGGAGCGTGGGCAGGCGGACGCGGATTCAGACCGGTATCAATACTGGCTGAAGTCGATCGGCGATCCGCGCGCCGACCGAGAGGCGCTGCTGGCGGTGTCGCCGATCACGCGGGCGGCCGGCTATGGCCCGCCGGTTCTGCTGATCCACGGTGAGGACGACGACGTGGTGCCGCCGGTCCAGTCGCGCCAGATGGAGCGGGCGCTGAGCCGGGCGGGCCGGTCGGTCAAGCTGGTGATGGTGGAGAACACCGACCACCACTTCGGCTCGTCGCGCGCCCAGCGCATCCTCTTGTCCGAGATGGAGACCTTCCTGGCCCAGCACATGCCAGCGTCGGCGCCGGTCTATCCGCCGCCCGCGCCTGCCGAGCCGGAGCCGGCGTCGTCGATGGAGTGACCACAGGCCGGGCACGCCGGGTCGGCGGCGACGCGCACGACGCGGCTGGTTCCTTCCAGCCCGTCCAGCAACATGAGGCGGCCGGTCAGGGGTCGGCCGGCGCCGGTGACCAGCTTGATCGCCTCCAGCGCGGCGAGGGAGCCGACCGTGGCGGCCAGGGCGCCGACCACGCCGACGCGCGCGCAGGTCTCGGCCTCGGGCGGAATGTCGGGGACGAGGCAGCGATAGCAGGGCCGGCCCTGGAACACGGCGATCTGGCCCGACCAGCGACCCAGGGCGGCGCTGACCAGGGGGACGCCTGCCTCGAGGCAGGCGGCGTTGACGGCGAAGCGGGTCTCGAAGTCGTCCGTGCCGTCGATCACCGCGTCGCAGCCGGCGACAAGATCGTGCGTGAAGCGGGCGACATGGGGCTCGAGGCGGACGTGCGGGTTGAGGGCGGTCAGGCGCGCGGCCCCGGCCTGGACCTTCGCCCGGTCGATGTCGCCGGAGGTGAAGAGGATCTGCCGCTGCAGGTTTGACAGGCCGACGTGATCGGGATCGACCAGAACCAGCGTGCCCACGCCCGCGGCCGCCAGGCTCAGCGCCGCGGGGCCGCCCACGCCGCCCAGACCCACGATCAGGACGCGCGCGGCCTTCAGTCTTTGCTGGCCCGGACCGCCCAGCTCGGCCAGCACAAGCTGGCGGGCGTAGCGTTCGACCTCGTCGTCGGAGAATGGCATGGCGCGGGCTTAGCGCGCCTGAAGTCCGGCGTCAGCCTTCAGGCGGCGGCCGGCAGGGCGGCGGCGGCCTCGCGCAGCATCTCGGGAACGCGGGCGGCGCCGATGGCCGGATCGGGGGCGATCATGAACGCCTTCAGCGCCGGGGTCAGCGGCGGATGAGCCATCGGCCAGTGCATGGTGCGCGCCGCGATCGGCGCATCGTGCAGGACGCGGATGTCGCCGTGGCGCGGATCGACCCTCAGACGGCCCATCAGACGGTCCAGATCGACGCGCGCGCCCTCCAGCTGTTGCAGGAAGCGGCCGTCATGCTGGACCAGCACGCCGGACAAGCGATCGCGACGGTTGTTCCGCTCGGAGGCGCCGAGAATGTCGGCCAGCACAAACAGGTTCGCGCCAGCGGCGCCTCTGGCGTCGCTGACGTAGATCAGCCGATACAACAAGGTGGGGAGAGCCTGATGTTGTTATTGTTATGGTTTTGCTGATGTAGGCCAAATCCTTGGTTAAAATATGGCTTGATAACGTTACCATACGTAAACCTGTGTTGTCCGAAGCGCTCTCATCGAGGGCCTGACCTCTAAGTCAGGCGCGCTCGACACAGAGGGCGACGCCCATACCGCCGCCGATGCACAGGGTGGCCAGGCCCTTCTTGGCGTCGCGGCGCTTCATCTCGTGCAGCAGTGTGGTCAGGATACGGGCGCCGGACGCGCCGATCGGGTGGCCGATGGCGATGGCGCCGCCGTTGACGTTCACCTTGTCCGCGTCGAGGCCCAGTTCCTTCAGCACGCACAGGCTCTGGGCGGCGAAGGCTTCGTTGGATTCGACCAGGTCCAGATCGGCCACGGTCCAGCCCGCCTTCTCCAGCGCCTTCTTCGAGGCCGGGATCGGCCCGGTGCCCATGACGGCCGGATCGACGCCGGCGGTGGCCCAGGACGCGATGCGGGCCAGCGGCTCCAGACCGCGCTTGGCGGCCTCCTCGGCGCTCATCAGCACCAGGGCGGCGGCGCCGTCGTTGAGGCCGGACGCATTGGCGGCGGTGACCGAGCCGTCCTTCGAGAAGGCGGGGCGCAGCTTCTCCATCGCCTCGATCGTCGCGCCGTGGCGGATGTATTCGTCCTTGTCGACGACGGTGTCGCCCTTCTTCGAGGCAATCACGACCGGCGCGATCTCGTCATCGAAGCGCCCGGCCTTCTGCGCGGCCTCGGCCTTGTTCTGGCTGGCGACGGCGAACTGGTCCTGGGCCTCGCGGGTGATCTGGAACTTCTCGGCGATGTTCTCGGCCGTCTGTCCCATGTGATAGCCGTTGAAGGCGTCCCACAGGCCGTCCTTGATCATGGTGTCGACGAAGCCGACGTCGCCCATCTTGGTCCCCGCGCGCATCTGGGAGGCATGAGGCGCCTGGCTCATGCTCTCCTGGCCGCCGGCGACGATGACCTTGGCGTCGCCCTCCCTGATCTGCTGGTAGCCGAGGGCGACGGCGCGCAGGCCCGAGCCGCAGATCTGGTTCAGCGACCAGGCCGGCGTCTCTTTGGGAATCCCCGCGCCCATCGAGGCCTGACGGGCCGGGCCCTGGCCGGTCGCGGCCTGCAGCACGTGACCCAGGATCACCTCGTCGACGTCGGCCGGATCGACCGAGGCGCGCTCCAGCGCCGCCTTGATCGCCACCTCGCCCAGCTTGGAGGCGGGCAGGGACGCCAGGGCGCCGAGGAAGGAGCCGACCGGCGTGCGGGCGGCGGAAACGATGACGACGTCCTGGGCCATGGAAGCGCTCCTGGAGGAAAAGACCGTGGCGCTTTTGCCGCATCGCACCCCTTTCGTCACGTCCTAACGGCGGCTGAGCCCGTCGTTCAGCCGATCGTCACCTTGGCCATTGCACAGTGAGGGAACGATCGGCGTCCGACTTGATTGAAAGGGCCATGCTGATGCGTCTGAAAGCCATGGGCGGCCGCGTATGTCGGGCCGACGACCTCGATTTCATCGAGCACTACCAGACGCGCGCCGAGCGGCTGGCCGACCTGTGGGTCCACGTGGTGGGCCTGACGCTGGCGGCGATCGGCGGCGTGCTGCTGGCCGTGCTGTCGGCCGTCAACGGCGGGGCCGGCGTGGTGATGGCGACCGCCATCTACGCCCTGTGCCTGATCGCCATGCTCTCCAGCTCCACCGTGTATAACCTGACGCGGCCCTGCGCCGCCCGGCCGGTGCTGCGGCGCGTGGACGAGGCGGCGATCTTTCTGATGATCGCGGGCAGCTACACCCCCTTCACGACACAGCGGTTCGAGGGGGCCTGGGCCTTCGGCTTCACCGCCCTGGTCTGGGCCATCGCCATCGCGGGCGTCGCGACCAAGCTGGTGGCGCCGCGCATCTCGGACGGCTTCTGGAGCGCGGTCTATGCGGTGTTCGGCTGGCTGGCGGTGATCGCGCTGAAGCCGATGATCGACACGGTGCACCCGGTCGCTCTGGCGCTGCTGGTCATCGGCGGCCTGATCTATACGGCGGGCGTCTTCGTCTTCATCAGCCCGCGCGTGAAGTTCCGCCGGGCGATCTGGCACGGTTTCGTCGTCGCCGGGGCCGGCGTCCACTGGGCCGCCGTTTTGATCGGCGTGGTGCTGGCGCCCGCTGCGGCCTGACGATGCGGCGCTGCACGGACGGCGTTCAATGAGACTGGCGCTTCCGCTCGCACTGCGGGATAAACGCTGCATTGCAACGAGGATGTGACGGCGTGGCCGACAAGCGCGAGAAGACCGACGACGGCGTCGTCATCATCAAAAAGTACGCCAACCGCCGCCTCTACAATACCGCGACCAGCGCCTACGTCACCCTGGAGGATCTCGCGCGGATGGTGCGCGAGGGGGTCGAGTTCCAGGTCTTCGACGCCAAGTCGAACGAGGAGCTGACCCGCCAAATCCTGACCCAGATCATCTTCGAGGAAGAGAGCCGGGGCGAGGCCCTGCTGCCCGTCCAGTTCCTGCGCCAGCTGATCGGTTTCTACGGCGGTCAGATGCAGGGGGTGCTGCCGTCCTATCTCGAGATGTCGCTGGCCACCTTCGGGCAGCAGCAGGAGCAGTTCCGCACCCAGATGACGCGCGCCTTCGGCGGCACGCCCGGCGGCACGTTGATGGAGGAGGCGGTCAAGCAGAACATGGCCCTGTTCGAGCGCACCCTGAAGATGTTCCCGGCCTTCGCCTATGGCCGCCCGGGCGAGGCGGGCGACGGCGAGACGGCGCAGGCCGCTCCGCCGCCTGCTGCGGCGGCTTCCGCCGGCGGCGACGCCCTGGACCTGATGCGCCGTCAGATGGACGAGATGCGGGCCCAGATCGACGCCCTGGCCGGCGTCCGCAAGCCCGGTGCCGCCCCTTCCGGCGAATGAGCGACGAGCAGCGCAAGGCCGATCGTCGGGCGAGCGATCGCCGCGCCGCTGGCCGCGCGCTGGTGCCTGCCGGCGAACGCCGCGACGAGACGCCGTCGGCCAAGGCGGCGCCCAAGGCTGGGGGCGACCCGGCGTTTTCCGCCCAGTTGCTGGGCCAGGACGGCCAGAAGCGCGGATTGCGCGGCGGCGAGCCGGTGCTGAACGCCGCCCGCTCGGCCTATCTGGAAACCAAATACTCCGGGGGCGCCGACCGTCGCCCGCGCAAGGGCGTGGCCAAGATCGAGGACATCTGACGCCCTGGATCCCGGCGGCACGGGACTTGCTGGAGGCGCGGCGACCCGTTTTCCGGAGCCGCCCGTGTCTCACGCCTTCCACGCCATCGGCCGCATCGTCGACGTCACCGTCGTCGCCCTGATCTTTGTGGCCTTCTTCTAGGCCCACCGCTTTTCCGGCGGCTTGAAGCCCCGGCCTTCCCCTGCTGCGCAGGAGGGGATCAAGGGAAACCCGGACTTAACGGGTCTGCGCGCAGGGTCGGGTCATGGACACCCTGACGCTTGCGGTCTTCGCCGTGCTCCCGGCCCTGGTCATCGTGGGCGGCCTGCACGACCTGACGACCATGACCATTCCGAACTGGGTCTCGGGCCTGCTGATCCTCGGCTTCGTTCCGGCGGCGCTGCTGGCCGGGCTGGATCCGTGGACGATCGCGGCGCACGTCGGCGTGGGGCTGCTGGCCCTGTTCGTCGGCGCCGGGATGTTCGCCCTGAACTGGATCGGAGGCGGCGACGCCAAGCTGATGGCGGCGTCCTGCCTGTGGCTGGGGGTGTCCGGGTCCGGCATGTTCCTGCTGTGGACCGGCGTTGCGGGCGGCCTGTTCTGCCTGGTTCTGATCTTCAGCCGCTTCTACGCGCGCCCCTATGCGCATCAGGCGCCGGGCTGGGTGGCGCATCTGCTGGAGCCCAGGGGCGACATCCCCTACGGCGTCGCCATCGCCGCCGGAGCCCTGATGGCCTTTCCGTCATGCGACCTGATGTCGGTCTTCGCCGCGGGGCTGTGAGGCCACGGCTGCAAGACAAAGAACACCGGATTGTCCCGTTTAGGAACGCGTTAACCCGCGCGCTTCATCCTCGTTAACGGCGGGGGCTGTGTGCCTGGTTCGCGCCGGAGAGCACCATGAAGCCGGCCCGTATCATCGTCATCTGCATCGCCGCCGTCGCCGCCATCGGCCTGGCGCTCGTGGTTCGCGCCATGGGCTCGTCGAACAAGGCGCCGACGCCCGCCGCGGCCGCCGCGCCCGCGCCGTCCATTCCCATGACCCGCGTGCTGGTCGCCGCCCGCGACCTGGCCCCCGGCAAGCGTCTGGAAGACGCCGACCTGGCGTGGAAGGACTGGCCCGCCGCCGAGGTCGCCCCGATCTTCATCACCGACGGCACGCAGTCCGCGCCCGTCGAGGCCAAGCCCGCCGAGAAAACCGCCGAGGGCGCCGTCGCCCGCGTCGCCCGCACCGCCACCGAAATGGCCACCGGCGGCGCCAAGGCCGACTACCTGGGCTCCGTCGTGCGCGAGCCCATCGCCGCCGGCGAACCCATTCTGGCCCGCAAGATCGTCCGCGCCGGCGACAGCGGCTACATGGCCGCCTACCTGGAGCCGGGCATGCGCGCCATGGCCATCCGCGTGACGGTCGAAACCGCCGCCGGCGGCTTCATCCTGCCGGGCGACCACGTCGACGTCGTCCTGACCCGCGAGACCAATCTGGGGAACATCGGCGCCACCGAGGGCGACCGGTCCAAGTTCACCTCCGCCACCGTCATGCAGAACGTGAAGGTCCTGGCCATCGACCAGTCGACCCGCGCCGGGGACGACGAGCAGGCCGTGATCGGCGCCACCGCGACGCTGGAAGTCAGCGCCTCCTCCGCCGAGGCCCTGGCCCTGGCCAAGTCCGAGGGCGAGCTGAGCCTGGTGCTGCGCTCCTACGCCGATACCGCCGGTCCGTCCGGCCGGGTGGCCGCCGCCCGCAACACGACCTCGGCGGTTCGCATCTATCGCGGCGGCGCGCCGGAAGTGGTGGTGGTTCAATGAGCTCGACACCGATGAAGCGCGCCCTCGCCGCCGTCTCCGCAGGCCTGGTGCTGTTCGGCGCCGCCTCGCCCGTCAGCGTCTCGGCGCAGAGCCGGGCGGCCGTGTCGATGGGCACGGCGCCCCAGCTGATCAACCTGCCGCGCGGATCGTCCTTCGCGGTCGACCTGCCGGCCGACGCGCGCGACGTGCTGGTCTCCAACCCGCAGGTGGCCGAGGCCGTGCTGCACTCGCCGCGCCGCATCACCGTGCTGGGCATCGCGCCGGGCGAGACGGACGCCGTCTTCCTGGACGCCGCCGGCCGCAACATCCTGACCCTGCGCGTCCGCGTCGATGCGGGGACCAGCGCGCTTCAGGACACGCTAAACCGCATCGCGCCGGGATCCACGATCCACGCCGAGGCGGTCAACGACAGCATCATCCTGACCGGCCAGGCCGTCAGCAACCAGCAGTCGGCCCAGGCGCAGCGCGTCGCCGCCGCCTTCGTCTCGGCGCCCGAGAAGGTGCTGAACATGATCACCGTCGCCGGGTCCGACCAGGTGACGCTGAAAGTCCGCGTCGTCGAGATCCAGCGCAACGCCATCAAGCAACTGGGCTTCGACACCGCCGCCGTCATCGGCCGCATCGGCGACGCCCAGTACATGCTGGCGCAGGCCGCGACGTTCGGCATCAACGGCGGGCTGCAGGGCGGCTTCTCCGGCGGCACGTCGCTGGACACCACGCGCCAGCCGATGCTGGAAGTTCCCTGCACCAGCGGCGACGGCACCTGCTACCAGATCATTCACGACGCGGGGAACCCGGGCAACATCTCCAACTGGGACACCGCCACGCCGCGCGACACGGTCGGCGACGACGGACTGAACTCGGGCGAGGCGACCATCAAGGCGTTCGAGCGGGTCGGCCTGATCCGCACCCTGGCCGAGCCGAACCTGACCTCGGTCAACGGCGAGGCGGCGACCTTCCTGGCCGGCGGCGAGTTTCCGGTCATCGTCGGCCGCGACAACACCGGCACCATCCTGACCGAGTACAAGCCGTACGGCGTGAACCTGTCGTTCCGCCCGGTGGTGCTGTCGGGCGGCCGGATCTCGATGCAGATCTCGGTCGAGGTTTCCGAACTGACCAACAACGGCGCCGTGACACTGGGCACCGGGGCCTCGGCCCTGACGCTGGCCGGCCTGAACGTCCGGCGGGTCCAGAACACCGTCGAGATCCCCTCGGGCGGCTCGATGATGATCGCGGGCCTGCTGCAGGAGACCACGCGTCAGAACATCGACAGCTTCCCCGGCCTGATGACCATGCCCGTCCTGGGCACGCTGTTCCGCTCGCGCGACTATCTGATGGGCGAGACCGAGCTGGTCGTGATCGTCGAGCCCTACATCGTGACGCCGACGTCGCCGGGGCGGATGCAGACCCCCGCCGACGGCCTGCGCATCGCCAATGACGCCCAGACCGTCCTGTTCGGCCAGTTGAACCAGGCCTACGGCTCGCCCGCCCCGACCGCCCAGGGCGGCACCGGTTGGGCCGGTCCGGTCGGATATGTGATCGAGTGAGACGCCCCATGACCTCTCGCACCCTCGCCCTTGTGACGGTTCTGACCGGCACGGCCTTGCTGGGCGCCTGCATGGGCGCGCCGGCCGGCGGCGGCGGCATTGCGCCGCTGACGCCGACGTCTCGCTACACGCTTCAGGTCGAGCCCGGCCTGGATCGCATCGCCCTGGCGGTCCACGACAGCGGCCTGTCCGGCGCCCAGGTCGACGCCCTGACGGCCCTGGCCAACCGCGCCCTGATCGACGGCGCGCCTGAGCTGGTGATCGAGGCCCCCGTGGGCGGCGATCCGGCCGCCAACGAGCAGGCCTACCGCGCCAAGGCGGCGCTGGAGGCGGCAGGAAGCCCGCCGGTGCGCATCCTCGGCTACGCCGCGCCCGACCCCCGAGCCCCGATCCTGGCCGGCTTCGAGACCGTGCGGGCCGTGGTGCCGCAGTGCGGGACCGTATGGGGCAGCCAGACCCGCACCTTCGAGAACCAGTCCTCGGTCAACTTCGGCTGCGCCGTCACCGCCAATCTGGCGGCCCAGATCGAGAACCCGCGCGACATCGTCCAGCCGCGCGGCATGACGCCGGCCGACGCCGGACGTCGCTCGGTCGTGATCGACAACTACCGCACCGGCGCCCTGACGGGCGCCGAACGCGAGCCGCTGCTGTCCAATCAGCGCGTCGCCCGGGCGGTGGAGTAAGGCATGACCAGCGCCGCCCCCCGCGCCTTCGACGACTTCGACGACGACCTCGAGCTGGACATGGCGTTCGCCGATCCGGCCCGCGCCCAGCCGTTCCCCAGCGGCGACATCAACCCGCGTGAACCCCTGCAGTTCACCGCGCCCGCCGGCGCTCCGACGGGGCGTCCGCAAGGCATGCCCAGCGCGAACGGCATGGCCGCGAGCGAAGGCTTCAATCCCGCCGGCGCCCTGATCGCGGGCGCGCAGACCGCGCTGAACCAGGCGCCGATCGCCGCCGCCGGTCCGGGCTATTCGCTGACGCCTGCCGGAAACATCGGCGAGGTGTCGGTGCCGCGCATCGCCATCCACGTCTTCGCCGAGCGCCAGGACACCCTCGCCGCCGCCGAGCGCGCAGGGCAGGACCGCCGGCTGGCTCGCGCCACGACCCAGATCCGCATCGGCGGCGTCGCGGCCGCGGTCGAGGCCTATCGCCACGAACCGACCCCGCCGCTGATCGTGGTCGAAAGCCAGGCGACGCCCCAGGCGCTGCTGCACGAAGTCGACATGCTGGCCGAGGTCTGCGACGTCGGCACCAAGGTCATCGTCGTGGGGCCCACGAACGACATCATCCTGTTCCGCGAACTGATGCGGCGCGGCGTGTCGGAATATCTGGTCGCGCCGCTACAGCCGCTGCAGCTGATCAGCGCCATCGGCGGCCTGTTCAACGATCCGGCCCAGCCCTTCGTCGGCCGGTCGATCGCCTTTGTCGGCGCACGCGGCGGCGCGGGCGCCAGCTCGGTCGCGCACAACACCGCCTATGCGATCTCCGAACGGATCGGCGCCAACACCGTCATCGTCGACTACGACCTGCCGTTCGGCACCGCCGGGCTGGACTTCAACCAGGATCCGCTGGGCGGCGTGGCTGATGCGCTGGGCCAGCCGGACCGGCTGGACGCCACCCTGCTGGACCGGATGATGGTCCGCTGCACCGACAAGCTGAGCCTGTTCGCCGCGCCCGCCACTCTGGACACCGACTGGGACATCAGCCCCGATGCGTTCGAGGAGGTGACCACGCGCATCCGCTCGACGGCGCCGTTCGTCGTGCTGGACCTGCCGCACCTGTGGTCCGGCTGGATGCGCAAAAGCCTGATCTCGGCCGACGAGGTGGTGGTCGTGGCCACGCCCGATCTGGCGAGCCTGCGCAACGCCAAGAACATGATCGACCTGATCCGCCACGGGCGCCCGAACGATGCGCCGCCGCGCCTGGTGCTGAACCAGGTGGGCGTGCCCGGCCGCCCGGAAATTCCGGCCAAGGACTTCGGCGCCGCCCTGGGCGTCCACCCCAGCCTGATCATTCCCTTCGACGCCAAACTGTTCGGGTCGGCCGCCAACAACGGCCAGATGATCCTGGACGCCGGCGCCAAGACCAAGGCCGCCGAGGCCTTCCAGACCCTGGCCCAGATCGTCTCGCGCCGCGAGCTGCCGGCGCTGAGCGGACCCAAGGCCAAGGGCGCCAAGCCCGACGCCGCCGCCAAGTCGTCGCTGCTGGCCGGTCTGTTCAAGAAGCGCTGACCGGATGTTCGGCAAGCGCACAGGATCGCCCGGCGACGCCCCGGCCGCCTATCGCGCGCCGGAGCCCGTGCAGCCGGCGCATCAGCCCGCCCAGCCCGAGTTCTCGGGCGTTCAGACCCAGCCGTTCAGCATGGGGCTGGACGAACCGGCTCCGTCGGCCGCGCCTGCGGGCGGCGCGCAGCCGACCGACCGACTGGACGCCCTGGCTTCGCGCCCGCGTCCCAAGCCCGAAGCCCCGGCCCAGTCCGCGCCCAACGGCGCCGGGCCCAAGGCCACGGCCGGCTTCGAACAGCTGAAGAAGGCCCAGGCCGTCGCCGAGATCGTCCGCGAGCAGTCGGACTACTACCACGCGACCAAGACGACGATCTTCAACGCCCTGATGAACACCATCGACCTGGCCCAGCTGGCGCAGCTGGACCCCAAGGCGGCGGCGGAAGAGATCCGGGACATCGTCGCCGAACTGGTGGCGATCAAGAACGTCTCCATGTCGGTGGCCGAGCAGGAGCACCTGGTTCAGGACATCGTCAACGACGTCCTTGGCTATGGGCCGCTGGAGCCCCTGCTGGGCCGCGACGACATCGCCGACATCATGGTCAACGGCGCCGGCCGGGTGTTCATCGAAGTGGGCGGCAAGGTCCAGCTGACCAACGTCCGCTTCCGCGACAACACCCAGCTGATGAACATCTGCCAGCGGATCGTGTCGCAGGTCGGCCGCCGCGTGGACGAGAGCAGCCCCATCTGCGACGCCCGCCTGCCGGACGGGTCGCGCGTCAACGTCATCGCCCCGCCGCTGGCGATCGACGGGCCGACGCTGACGATCCGGAAGTTCAAGAAAGACAAGCTGACGATGCGCAACCTGGTGGAGTACGCCTCCATCAGCCCGGAAGGGGCGCGCGTCCTCGGCGTCATCGGCGCCTGCCGATGCAATGTCGTCATCTCCGGCGGTACGGGGTCGGGCAAGACGACCCTGCTGAACACCCTGACCGCCTTCATCGACCCGACCGAGCGCGTCATCACCTGCGAGGACGCCGCCGAGCTGCAGCTGCAGCAGCCGCACGTCGTGCGCCTGGAGACCCGGCCGCCGAACCTGGAGGGTCAGGGCACCATCACCATGCGCGACCTGGTGAAGAACTGCCTGCGGATGCGTCCCGAGCGGATCATCGTCGGCGAGGTGCGCGGCCCCGAAGCGTTCGACCTGCTGCAGGCGATGAACACCGGCCACGACGGCTCGATGGGCACGCTGCACGCCAACTCGCCGCGTGAAGCCATCAGCCGGATGGAATCGATGATCACCATGGGCGGCTACGGCCTGCCGTCCAAGACGATCCGCGAGATGATCACCGGCTCGGTCGACGTCATCATCCAGGCCGCCCGCCTGCGCGATGGCTCGCGCCGCATCACACACATCACCGAGGTGGTCGGTCTGGAAGGCGACGTGATCGTCACCCAGGACCTGTTCATCTACGAGATCACCGGCGAGGACGAGAACGGCAAGATCATCGGCCGTCACCGCTCGACCGGCATCGCGCGCCCGCGTTTCTGGGACCGCGCCCGATATTACGGGCTGGAGCGCGAACTGGCCGAAGCCCTGGACGCGGCGGAGTAACGGCCGATGCTTCCCATTCTCGCGGCCCTGCTGGCCTTCATCACCATCGGCGGACTGGGCTGGGCCTTCGTGGGCGGCGACAGCAGCGACGGCGCCCAGGCGATCAAGCGCATCGAGGGTCTGAACGGCAAGAAGTCGCCCGCCGCCAAGAAGGCCGCCGCCGCCGCGGCCGCCGCCAATACGCCGGAGGCGCGCCGCAAGCAGATCATGGGTCAGCTGCAGGAGGCCGAACGCCGCGAGCGCAAGGCGCGCCTGACCATGGCCGCCAAGCTGAAGCACGCCGGCCTGTCGATCACCATGCGGACCTTCGTCATCATCAGCGTGGCGCTGGGCCTGACCGCCGGCCTGCTGGCGCTGCTGTTCGGGATGAACATCTTCATCGCCCTGGGTCTGGGCGTCGTCTTCGGTCTGGGCCTGCCGCGCTGGGTCGTCGGCTTCCTGGGCAAGCGCCGGATGAAGAAGTTCTCGATGGAGTTCGCCAACGCCGTCGACGTCATCGTGCGCGGCATCAAGTCGGGCCTGCCGGTCCATGAGTGCTTCAAGATCATCGGCCGCGAGAGCCCGGCGCCCCTGGGGCCGGAGTTTCAGCGTCTGACCGAGGGCCTGTCCGTCGGCCTGACGCTCGAGCAGGCGCTGGCCAAGATGTACGAGCGGATGCCGACGCCCGAGCTGAAGTTCTTCGCCATCGTCATCGCCATCCAGCAAAAGACGGGCGGCAACCTGGCCGAGGCCCTGTCCAACCTGACCACCGTGCTGCGCGCGCGCCGGATGATGGCCGAGAAGATCAAGGCGCTGTCGTCCGAAGCGACCGCTTCGGCGGGCATCATCGGCTCGCTGCCGCCGGCGGTGATGATCCTCGTCAGCCTGACGACCCCGGCCTACATGGCCCTGCTGTTCACCGACCGGCGCGGCCAGTTCATGCTGCTGGTCGCCGTCGTCATGATGAGCTTCGGCGTCTTCGTGATGAAGAAGATGATTTCGTTCAAGTTCTGAGGGCGCGACATGATTTCCGACCTCATGAGCTTCATGACCGACCCTCAGAGCCTGCTGAGCCTGATCGTGGGCGTCCTGGCCTTCGCCGCCATCCTGACCCTGCTGTCCTCGCTGGGCGGCGGCGAGAAGCTGGAAGGCCGGATGAAGGCCGTCGCCGTGCGCCGCGAGGAGCTGAAGCGCCGGTCGCGCGCGGCCATCGCCGGGCAGGGCGGCGGGATGGGCGGCCTGCGCCACACCGATGACGGCTTCAAGAAGCGGGTCGTCGACCGGCTGAACCTGACCAAGCTGCTGGAAGATCCGCAGGTCGCGGACAAGATGGCCCAGGCCGGGTTCCGGGGGCCCAAGCCGCTGACGACCTTCTACTTCTTCCGCTTCTCTATGCCGTTCATCTTCCTGCTGGTCGCGGCCTTCTATCTGTTCGTGTTCAACGACTTCGGCCTGGCCGTAATGGTGCGGGTCACCATCGTCATGGGCGCGGCGGTGGTCGGCTTCTACGCGCCGAACCTCTATCTCTCGAACCGCATCTCGAAGCGGAAGACCTCGATCATGCAGGCCTTCCCCGATGCGCTGGACCTGCTGCTGATCTGCGTCGAGGCCGGGATGTCGATCGAGGCGGCCATCCAGAAGGTCAGCCAGGAGATCGGCGGATCGTCCATCGACCTGGCCGAGGAACTGACCCTGTTGTCGGCCGAGCTGAGCTATCTGCCGGATCGGCGCCTGGCCTATGAAGGCTTGGCCAAGCGGACCAACCATCCGGGCGTGAAGTCGGTCGCCACCGCCATGACCCAGGCCGAAAGCTACGGCACGCCGCTGGGCTCGGCGCTGCGCGTGATGGCCAAGGAAAACCGCGAACTGCGTCTCTCGGCGGCGGAAAAGAAGGCGGCGGCCCTGCCGGCCAAGCTGACCGTGCCGATGATCCTGTTCTTCCTGCCGGTGCTGTTCATCGTCATCCTGACCCCGGCGATCATCAACATCCAGGACACGATGGCCAAGGGCGGGGGCTGAGGCGGCTTAGGGATTCGTGTCCTCACGGAAGCGATCCATCTGGTGCATTCGCTCGTGCAGGATCGTGACGATACCGATGTCGCCGTTCCGCAACCGCCGCCAATAGACGACGTGACGCTCGTAGCGGACGTAGAATCCCTCGACGCCGAAGTCAGCCGGCGCCGGCTTCGACAGGATGCGGTGGTCGTCGATTTGCTCGAATGCTTCGAACAGGCCGGTGATGTAGCGGTCCGCCTGGGCCGAGCCCCAGTTGTCGCGGGTGTAGCGGTAGATTTCGTCGATGCGGTGCGAGGCCGCTGTCTGGACGAGGACCGTCGCCATTCGATCAGCCCTGGTTGCGCGCGATCACCTCGGCCGCAGTGAGCGGCTTGTAGGATTTGTCCGGAGCCGCGAAGGCTTGGGTGAGTTCGGCCTTCAACCGCTCGAAAGCCTCGGCTTCAGCCCGTTCCTTGTCTCGGCGGATCAGGTCGCGAACATACTCGCTGATGTTTTCATAGGCGCCCGCCTCATTGACGTTGGCGGCCACGAAGTCGCTGAGCGCGCCGCTAAGACGGACAGTCATCGTCGTGGTGCGAGACATGAGTTGCTTCTCCAGCGAGGCGTCTTCAATATGACCAAGAATGAAGACGCGGCAAGGCGCTTCAGCCCTCAGCCAGCGCCTTCATCTTATCGCCGATCTCCTCCAGCGCGGGTCGCAGGGCGGCGCGGTGCTTGTCGTAGTGGAGCTCGCCGCGCAGGCCAGCGAACTGGATCCCGTTGGCGAAGATGCAGTTGCCGGGGTTCAGCTCGTCGATCTCGAAATAGCGCACGGCGTTGAACAGGAAGCCGCGCTTCTCGACCCAGACCAGGCGATTCAGCGGCGTCCAGTCGTTCAGGGAGACCACGGCGTTACGCTCGGGCTGTCCGGGGAAAGTCTCGACCAGCTGCAGAGGGGCGTGGAAGGCCAGGCGGCCCTCGACGGCCTCATAGGCGTTCCAGAGCGACCAGCGTTCGAGGTCGGCCAGCACCTCCCATATGCGGTCCGAGGTGGCCTGGACGCCGATGCGGTTCTCAATGCGACTGTTCATGCCTCGCTCTTAGCGGCGGGCAGGGGGGCTGACTACACCGCGCCTTCGGGCCCGGGCTGGCTGGCGGGGGCCTGGGCCGTGGCCTTTCGTCGCCGGCCACCTCCTGACTTAGAGGGGGGCAGGCGCATCTCCGGCCGCCGGAAGCACAGAACCATCGCCGCCGCCAGGAACAGGACATTGGCGGCGAAGGGCGCGGGGGTGGCCAGTTCGTAGAGGGCGACGCCCAGCACCGGCGGAACGAGGAAGCTGACGCCTGCGATGGAGGCCATCAGGCCCGCCACCGCGCCCTGCTCGCGCGCGGTCACCGCCAGCGACGCGCCGGCGGTGAAGCCGGGCCGGGCAAAGCCGACGCCCATCGAGACCAGGGCGTAGCTGACCACCACGCCGTTGTAGCCCGGCGCGACCAGGCTGAGCGCATTGCCGGCCAGCGCGAGCCCGGCGCCCCAGACCATCAGCTCGTTCGGCTTCATCTTCAGCAGCGGGATCAAACCCCACTGGGCCATCAGGGTGGCGGCGGCGCCGGCCAGCATGGCCACGCCGATGAAGGGCTGGGCCTGCCGGGCCGCCATGCCGGTCTTGGCCATCTCGTCGATGATGTGGAAGCCCAGCACCGAGATGTTGGTCGCCTGCACGCCCGTCACCAGCACGCCGTAGATCAGGAAACCGCGCAGACGCGGATCGCGCCACAGGCCCTTTGCGGCGATCTTGTCCGCCTCGGACGGTTTGCGCACCGCCTCGCCGCTGGGCAGGCTGCGCCACAGAAGGACGAAGACGACCAGGCCGATCAGGCTGAAGGCGTAGAGCGGACCGGCCAGACCCAGCACCGGCAGGATGAAGAAGGGCGCAAGCGCCGGGCCGATCACCGTGCCCAGGCCCTGACCCGACGCCAGCCAGGACAGCGCCTGGGTGCGGTTCTCCGGCGCGGTGCGGTCGGCGACATAGGCCTGGGTCGCCACCGGCGCGGCGCAGCCGAACAGGCCGTAGATGGAGCGGGCGATGACCATCAGGCCGAACGCCAGCATCGGCCCCAGCCATTTCTCCAGTCCGGCCGTCGCCGCCAGGCCGAAGCCGAACATGGAGACGACGAAGCCGCCGATGCCGACCAGCATGATCCGCTTGCGCCCGAACAGGTCGGATCGCTTGGCCCAGACCGGCGAGGCGATGGTCCAGAAGACGGCGGACAGGGCGAAGGCGGCCGAAACGGCGGTGTCGCCTATGCCGAACTCGCGCCCGATCGCCGGCAGCACCGACTGCAGCGCCATATTGCCCGACGCCGCGACCATGCTGACGACGAACAGCAGGATGAAGGCGGGCGAGCGGGGGTTCACGCCAGCAGGCCCTTGCGCCGGGTCGTTCGCCGGTCGAGGCCCAGCCGATCGCTCACCTCGACCAGATCGGCGCCGGCGGGGATGACGACCATCTCGTCCGGTCGCGCGGCGTTGACGGTCATGACCGCACCCTTGGGACAGACGTTGAAGCACTTGACCGCCAGCACGGCGATCTCGGCCTTACGGCCCTTTCCCGGCTTCAGATAGCGCTTCAGCGCCTTCTTCAGCGTCAGGTCCTCGTCGGGGCCGAAGCCTTTGCCTACCTTCTTCTGGCATTTGCTGCAGACCAGGACGACGTCCTTCCAGCGGGTCTTTGCAGTCTTGAAGGCGGCCATGGCGGGGACATCGACCATCGCCGCGCCTTGCGCAAGCCGGATGCGCAGGCTCAACTCGGCTTCGAAACGGAGACGCCCATGACCTTCGCCGCCCGCGCCGCCCTGATGGCCGCCGCCAGCCTGTTCGCCACGCCCGCGCTGGCTGCGCCCGATGCGGCCGCCGTCGATGCGGCGGTCGCGGCGGTGACGCCCGAGGTCGTGGCCTGGCGGCGCGACTTCCACCGTCATCCCGAACTGGGCTTCGCCGAGACGCAGACGGCCGGCGTCATCGCCGAGCATCTGAGGGGCCTGGGGCTGGAGGTCCGGACGCAGGTCGGAAAGACGGGCGTGATCGGCGTGCTGCGCGGCACGGCGGCCGGAGATGGCCAAGGTCACGTCGTGGCGTTGCGCTCAGATATGGACGCCCTGCCGGTGCTGGAGGCGACAGGGCTGCCTTTCGCCTCGACCGATACGGGAACCTACATGGGCCAGGTCGTGCCGGTGGCCCACGCCTGCGGTCACGACGCCCACATGGCCATGCTGATGGGCGCCGCCGAGGTGCTGGCCGGGATGAAGGACCAGATCCACGGCACGGTGGTGTTCATCTTCCAGCCCGCCGAGGAGGGCGCCCCTCCCGGAGAGCCCAAGGGCGGCGCGGCCCTGATGGTCGAGGAAGGCGCGCTGCAGAACCCGGCGGTGGAGGCCATCTTCGGCCTGCACGTCGTGCCGGGGAAGGCGGGGACCGTCTTCTATCGCCCGCGCGGCTTCATGGCGGCGTCGGACCGGATCGACATCACCCTGAACGGCCGCCAGACCCACGGCGCCTGGCCCTGGCGCGGCGTCGACGTCATCGCGGTGACCAGCCAGGTGATCGAGACGGTCAACACCCTGACGGCGCGGACCATCGACCCGACCACGACGCCGACGGTCTTCACCATCGCCACGATCGACGCGGGCGTCCGCTACAACATCATCCCCGACAAGGCGGTGATGTCGGGCACGCTGCGCACCTTCGACGAGACCCAGCGCAACGATCTGGTCCGCCGCGCCGAGGCGGCGATCGGCCATGTGGCCGAGGCCTACGGCGCGACAGCCGAGTTCTCGATCCGCCAGAACGCGGCCCTGACCTACAACGACCCGGACCTGTCGGCCTGGCTGGCGCCGGTGCTGCAGCGGGCGGCGGGCGCCGACAACGTCAATCCGGCCAGCCCGCCGACGACTGTGGCGGAGGACTTCAGCTACTTCCAGCAGGCCATTCCGGGCGTCTTCTACCATCTGGGCGGCACGGCCGACGGGCAGGATCCGGCCACGGCGGCCCCGAACCACTCGCCCGGCTTCGACGTCAACGAGGCGATCCTGCCGCTGGGGGTGAAGACCCACGTCTGGAGCGCGCTGGCGTTTCTGGAGCGCTGAGGGCGGGGTTCCGGCATTCGCCACACCCGCTGCCGTCATCCTCGGATCACGTCCGAGGATGACGGCCGATGTACGTTACCCGGCCGAAAAAGTGCGCCAATTGTCTGCGTAATCGTCGTTTCGCCCTTCTTCGGTCATGACCCATAAGGAAACAGCGCCTATATGAGCGGCGCCGCTTCCCGCGCGGGGTGCGCGCCGAGAAGCCCGAGGGACGAAGGACGACATGGCTGACGATTCCGGCCGCTTGAACCAGGTCTTTGCCGAGACCGCCTTCCTGTACGGCTCGAACGCGGCCTACATCGAGCAGCTGCACGCCAAGTGGGCCGCCGATCCGGCCTCCGTCCCCGACGAATGGCGCCGGTTCTTCGACCAGCTGCGCGACAGCGCCGCCGTCGTCAGCGCCTCGGCCCAGGCCGGGTCCTGGGGCCGCTCGACCGCGACCGAACCGACGGAAGAAACCGGCGTGTTCGACGGTCGCTGGCCCGCCCCTAAGCTTGATCCCAAGAAGCCCGCCGCGCCCGCCCCGGCCGCCGCCACCCAGGCCCCGGCCGCCCCGCCCGCCGTGTCGGCCGAGGCGGTCCGCGCCGCCGCCCACGATTCCATCCGCGCCCTGATGCTGATCCGCGCCTATCGCGTGCGCGGGCACCTGGCGGCGACGCTGGACCCGCTGGGCATCGAAGCGCCGTCGAACAACCCCGAGCTGACGCCGGAGTTCTACGGCTTCGCCGAAGCCGACCTGGACCGTTCGATCTTCCTGGACGGCGTGCTGGGGATGCAGACCGGCAGCATCCGCGAAGTGCTGGCCCTCTTGCAACGCACCTACTGCGGCCACATCGGCGTCCAGTACATGCACATCGCCGAACCCGAGGAGAAGGCGTGGCTGCAGGCCCGCATCGAGGGTCCGGACAAGTTCGAGCAGAACGGCTTCACCCGCGAGGGCAAGCTGGCGATCCTGAACAAGCTGATCGAGGCCGAGGGCTTCGAGCGGTTCCTGCACAAGCGCTTCCCCGGCACCAAGCGCTTCGGCCTGGACGGCGGCGAGGCCATGGTCCCCGCGCTGGAGCAGGTGATCAAGCGCGGCGGCCAGCTGGGCATCGACGAGATCGTGCTGGGCATGGCCCACCGCGGCCGCCTGAACGTGCTCGCGGCCGTCATGGGCAAGCCCTACAAGGCCATCTTCCACGAGTTCCAGGGCGGCTCGACCGTGCCGTCGGACATCGAGGGATCGGGCGACGTCAAATACCACATGGGCGCCTCGTCGGACCGCAAGTTCGACGACAACACCGTCCACCTGTCGCTGACCGCGAATCCGTCGCACCTGGAGATCGTCAACCCGGTCGTGCTGGGCAAGGCGCGCGCCAAGCAGGCGTTCGACATCCGCGACGCCAACGCCGGCGTGCCGGAAGAGCAATGGGCGCTGGACCGCACCAAGGTCGCCCCGCTGCTGATCCACGGCGACGCCGCCTTCGCCGGCCAGGGCGTGGTGGCCGAGTGTTTCGCCCTGATGGGACTGAAGGGCTACCGCACCGGCGGCACCCTGCACTTCGTCATCAACAACCAGATTGGCTTCACGACCTCGCCGCGAAACAGCCGGTCGAGCCCCTATCCGTCGGACGTGGCCCTGATGGTCCAGGCGCCGATCTTCCACGTCAACGGCGACGATCCCGAAGCGGTCGTCTTCGCCGCCAAGGTCGCGACCGAGTTCCGCCAGAAGTTCCACAAGGACGTGGTGGTGGACATGTTCTGCTACCGCCGCTTCGGCCACAACGAGGGCGACGACCCGACCTTCACCCAGCCGGTGATGTACGCCAAGATCCGCGCCCAGCCGTCGACGCGCGAGATCTACTCCGAGCGCCTGATCGCCGAGGGCGTGATCACCCAGGCCGAGGTGGACGCCGAGCTGGCCCGCTTCGAGGCTTTCCTCGACAGCGAGTTCGAGGCCGGCAAGGCCTTCAAGGCCGAGAAGGCCGACTGGCTGGACGGCAAGTGGGTCGGGCTGGAGCGTCCAAAGGACGAGGAGCGCCGTGGCGACACCGCCCTGCCGCTGGCCAAGCTGAAGGACCTGGGCGCGCGTCTGACGACCGTCCCCAACTCGATCGACGTCCACAAGACGCTGAAGCGCGTCTATGAGGGTCGCCGCGAGGCGATCGACAGCGGCGAGGGTCTGGACTGGTCCACCGCCGAGAGCCTGGCCTTCGCCGGCCTGCTGGACGAAGGATTCCCGGTCCGCCTGTCGGGCCAGGATTCGGTGCGCGGCACCTTCTCGCAGCGCCACTCGGGCGTCATCGATCAGACGACCGAGGTCCGCTACGTCCCGCTGAACAACCTGCGCGAAGGCCAGGCGGCGTTCGAGGTGATCGATTCCGCCCTATCCGAAGAGGCGGTGCTGGGCTTCGAATACGGCTACGCCCTGGCCGACCCGAACAGCCTGGTGCTGTGGGAGGCCCAGTTTGGCGACTTCGTGAACGGCGCCCAGGTGGTGATCGACCAGTTCATCAGTTCGGGCGAGCGCAAATGGCTGCGGATGTGCGGCCTGACGATGCTGTTGCCGCACGGCTATGAGGGCCAGGGCCCGGAACACTCCTCGGCCCGCCTCGAGCGGTTCCTGCAGCAGTGCGCCGAGGACAACATCCAGGTCGCCAACTGCACGACCCCGGCCAACTATTTCCACATCCTGCGCCGGCAGATGCACCGGTCGTTCCGCAAGCCGCTGATCCTGATGACGCCCAAGTCGCTTTTGCGGCACAAGAAGGCGACGTCGAAGCTGAGCGAGCTGGCCGAGGGGTCGTCCTTCCACCGCGTCCTGCACGACGACGCCCAGACGCGTCCTGACATCACCGCCATCAAGATCCGCGCGGACAAGGACATCCGCCGCGTCGTCATGTGCTCGGGCAAGGTGTATTACGACCTGCTGGACGCCCGCGATAAGGCGGGCGTGGACGACGTCTACATCCTGCGCCTGGAGCAGTTCTATCCGTGGCCGATCAAGTCGGTGACGAACGAGCTCAACCGCTTCCCCAACGCCGAACTGGTCTGGTGCCAGGAAGAGCCGAAGAACATGGGCGGCTGGACCTTCGTCGATCCGTGGCTGGAGCTGACGCTCGACAAGATGAGCATCAAGGCCAAGCGCGCCCGCTACGTCGGTCGCCCGGCCTCGGCCTCGACCGCCGCGGGCCTGATGAGCCGGCACCTGAAAGAACTCGAAGCCTTCACGACCGAGGCGTTCGCCTGATAGGCGTACGCTGAACCGCACACGACGCAAGAAGACCTGGACCCGACATGGCCGACATCCTGACCCCCGCCCTGGGCGAATCCGTTTCCGAGGCGACCATCGCCAAATGGACCAAGAAAGTCGGCGAACCGGTCAAGAAGGACGAGGTCCTGGTCGAGCTGGAGACCGACAAGGTCTCGCTGGAAGTCGTGGCCCCGTCGGACGGCACCCTGGGCGCCATCAAGTTCGGCGAGGGCGACACCGTCACGCCGGGCGCCGTCCTGGGTTCGGTGAGCGAAGGCGCCGCCGCCCCGGCGTCGGCCGCAGCCGCCGCGCCCAAGGCTGAAGCGCCCAAGGCTGAGGCGCCCAAGGCCGCCGCGACGACGTCGGTCCCCGCCACGCCGGCCCCCGCCGCCAAGGCCGCGCCCGCCCCGACTTCGGCCGCGGCTTCGGCCGCCGCCAGCCCGATCAACGTCCCGACCATGGGCGAAAGCGTCGCCGAGGGCTCGATGGGAGCCTGGCTCAAGGCGTCGGGCGATACCGTCAAGAAGGACGAACTGCTGGTCGAGATCGAGACCGACAAGGTGGCGGTGGAAGTCTCCGCCCCCGCCGACGGCATCCTGACCATCACCGCCGAGGCCGGCGCGACCGTCACCCCCGGCCAGCAGATCGGCTCGATCGCCGGCGGCGCAGGCGCGACTTCCGCCCCTGCCGCCGCCCCCGCTGCCGCGGCTCCGGCCAACAGCGGTTCGGCCCAAGTAAAGTCCGACGCCGTCCAGACCAATGGCGCCCTGTCGCCGGCCGTGCAGCGCGTGGTCGCCGAGAACAACCTGGATCCCAAGGCCATCGCCGCCACCGGTCCGAAGGGCAACATCACCAAGGGCGACGCCCTCGCGGCCATCGGCTCGGCCGCCCCTGCCGCCGCTCCGGCTCCGGCTCCGGCCGCTGCCCCGGCCGCCCCGCGCGCGGATCAGCCGCGCGAGGAGCGGGTCAAGATGACCCGCCTGCGCCAGACCATCGCGCGTCGCCTGAAGGAATCGCAGAACACGGCCGCCCAACTGACCACCTTCAACGAGGTGGACATGACCAACGTCATGGCCCTGCGCACCGCCTACAAGGACACGTTCGAGAAGCGCCACGGCGTCAAGCTGGGCTTCATGTCCTTCTTCACCAAGGCGGTGATCGCCGCCCTGCACGAGATCCCGGCCGTCAACGCCGAGATCGACGGCACGGACATCATCTACAAGAACCACTATGACATCGGCATCGCCGTCGGCACCGAGAAGGGGCTGGTCGTGCCGGTGCTGCGCGACGCCGATACGCTGTCGCTGGCCGGCATCGAGAAGGGCATCGCGGCGTTGGGCAAGGCGGCCCGCGACGGCGCCCTGACCATGGACCAGCTGCAGGGCGGCACCTTCACCATCACCAACGGCGGCACCTACGGCTCTCTGATGTCGACGCCGATCCTGAACGCGCCGCAGTCGGGCATCCTGGGGATGCACAACATCGTGCAGCGCCCGATGGCCATCAACGGCGAGGTGAAGATCCGCCCGATGATGTACCTGGCCCTCAGCTACGATCACCGCATCGTGGACGGCAAGGAAGCCGTGACCTTCCTGGTGCGCGTCAAGGAACTGCTGGAAGACCCGCAGCGCGCGCTGCTGGACCTGTAAGGCCCGGGGCGGGCGATGTCGCTGGTCGAGATCGCCCGCTTCGACGACGTCTACCGCGCCGACCTAGCCGCCGCCTTCCTGGCGGATCACGGCATCGACGTGGATGTGACCGAGCGGTTCCAGACCACGGTCGAGCCCTATATGCAGCGGGCGCTCGGCATCCGCCTGCTGGCGCCCGCCCATCTGGCCGAAGCCGCGCGCGACCTGCTGGCGCGCGCCGAGGCCGGCGAGTTCGCCGCGCCTGACGACGACGCGCCGGACGGCCCCGACATGCGGACAAGAGCCGTCGCCACCGGAATGGCGGTGTTCCTGTGGTCGGCCGGGACCTTCTGGGGACCCAACTTGCCTCGGCGGTTTCGGACCGTTCACTGGATCGGCGCCGGTCTGATCGGGGTCGCGGCCGTGACCAGCGCCTGGATCTGGATAAGGTTCTAGACCGCTAGCTAGGTGACGAAAGCGCCCGGGGCGGCTAGAGCCTGCCGTCCATGACCGATCTCCCCCAGCTTGAACTCGACCTGATGGCCGCCATCGGCGGCGCCGACGATCTGGCGGCGCTGGACGCCGTGCGCGTCTCGGCGCTGGGCAAGACGGGCGTCGTCTCCGGTCTGCTGAAAGGCATGGGGGCGATGAGCCCCGATGAGCGCCGCGAGCAGGGGCCGGTCATCAACGGCCTGCGCGACCGTGCGACCGCCGCCATCGCCGCCCGCAAGACCGAGCTGGAAGACGCCGCGCTCGAAGCCAAACTGGCCGCCGAGACCATCGACCTGTCGTTGCCGGCCCGGCCGCGTCGCAAGGGCTCGGTCCACCCGACCCTGCAGGTGATGGACGAGCTGATCGCCATCTTCGCCGAGATGGGTTTCGCGGTCGCGGAAGGCCCGGACATCGAGGACGACTTCCACAACTTCACCGCCCTGAACTTCCCGCCCAAGCATCCGGCGCGAGAGATGCACGACACCTTCTTCCTGAAGCCTGACCCGGAAACGGGCGAGCGCAAGGTGCTGCGGACCCACACCAGCCCGGTGCAGGTGCGCACGATGATGAGCCAGACGCCGCCGATCCGCATCGTCGCGCCGGGCCGCACCTTCCGCAAGGACAGCGACGCCACCCACACCCCCATGTTCCACCAGATCGAGGGTCTGGTGATCGACAAGGGGATCCACATGGGTCACCTGAAGACGACCCTGACCACGCTGGTGGCGCGCTTCTTCGAGGTCGACGACGTGCAGGCGCGGTTTCGGCCGCACCACTTCCCCTTCACCGAGCCGTCCGCCGAGATGGACATCCGCTGCGACCGCTCGGGCGGCAAGCTGACGCTGAACACCGGCGAGGACTGGCTGGAGGTTCTGGGCTGCGGGATGGTGCATCCCAATGTGCTGCGGAACTGTGGCCTGGACCCGGATGAATGGCAGGGCTTCGCCTTCGGCATGGGCGTCGATCGCCTGGCCATGCTGAAGTACGGCGTGCCGGACCTGCGCCCCATGTTCGAGACCGACGTGCGCTGGCTGGCGCACTACGGCTTCACCGCCTTCCAGGCCCCCAACCCCGCTTCCGGACTGTCCTGACATGAGCTTCACCAACAATCTGGTCACCCAGAAGACGGCGACCCGCTTCGATCCGAGCGCCACCGTGTTCGACAAGGTGCAGGTGCCGCTGTTCGACCTGTTCCGCGCCAATCTGGAAAAGGGCGGCGGGACGGTGCTGAAGGGCCGCACCTTCAAGGGCTGCATCCTGGAGGGGCCGGCCGTGGTGCTGGTTCTGCTGGGCACGCGCTTCCTGCGCACCAACTTCAACTCGCCGGGCGACATCCGCGAGATCCTGTTCGCGCCCGTCTCGCCGACCAAGGCGATCGGCGCCATTCCGATGGCTGACTGCGTGTTCGAGGACTGCACCTTCGTGGCCACCGGCTTCACCGGCCACCAGAACTTCATCGATCTGATGATCAATGAGCTCGGCGGGCCCAAGGGGAACGCATGAGGTTCACCCTCTCCTGGCTGAAGGACCACCTCGACACCGAGGCGGAGGTCGGCGCCGTCGCCGAGGCCATGACCATGGCCGGGCTGGAGGTCGAGGAAGTCGTCGATCCGGTCGGCAAGCTGGCCCCCTTCACCGTCGCCCGCATCGTCTCGGCTGAACAGCATCCGAACGCCGATCGGCTTCGCGTCTGCCAGGTCGAGACCGTGGACGGGATGAAGGAGATCGTCTGCGGCGCCCCGAACGCGCGCGCGGGGCTCACCACCATCTACGCCCCCATCGGCGCCTATGTGCCCGGCCTGGGCGTCACCCTGGTCGAGAAGCCGGTGCGCGGCGTGGTCTCGAACGGGATGTTGTGCTCGGCCAGCGAGCTGGAACTGGCCGACGAAAGCGACGGCATTCTGGAGCTGGCGGACGACCTGTCGGTCGGAACGCCGGCGGCGGGCGTCTTCGGCGCGGAGCCGGTGATCGACTTCGAGGTGACGCCGAACCGGCCCGACTGGCTGGGTGTCGCCGGCATCGCCCGCGACCTGGCCGCCGCCAGCGTAGGAACGCTGAAGACCCCGGCCATCGAACCGGTGCGGGGAACCTTCGCCAGCCCGATCACGGTGCGGATCGAGGCCCCCGAGATCTGCCCGGTCTTCGCCGGCCGCGTCATCCGGGGCGTCAGGAACGGCCCGTCGCCGGAGTGGCTGCAACGCCGCCTGACCGCCATCGGCCTGCGCTCCATCAACCGGCTGGTCGATGTGACCAACCTGATCGCCTACGACCGCGCCCGGCCGCTACACGTCTATGACGCGGCCAAACTTGTCGGCGCCGAGATCGTGGTGCGAGCGGGCAGGGCAGCCGAACCACATCACATCGACGGCAAGTTCATCGGGGATGCGCTGGAGCACCTGATCGCCTTGGACGGCAAAACGTATGCGCTGTGGCCGGACATGGCCGTCATCGCCGATGCGGCGGGCGAGCGGCCGATCGGCCTGGGCGGCGTCATGGGCGGCGAAAGCACCGGCTGTTCGGACGACACTGTCGACGTCTTCGTCGAGGGCGCCTGGTTCGACCCCATCGCGACGGCCCAGACCGGCCGGTCGCTGACCATCAGCTCGGACGCCCAGTACCGGTTCGCGCGCGGCGTGGACACGGCCTCGCTCGTGCCCGGGCTGGAGCTGGCGACCAAGCTGATCCTCGATCTGTGCGGCGGCGAGCCGTCGGAGATCGTGGTGGCCGGTATGGCGCCGGCCCTGCCTGCGCCGGTCGCCTTCGATCCCGGCCACGTCGCGCGCCTGACGGGCCTCCAGCTGTCGGACGACCGCATCGCCGAGATCCTGATCGCGCTCGGCTTCGAGATCGCGCGTGGAACGCCTTGGACCGTCACCCCGCCGTCGTGGCGTCGGGACGTCGAGGGCTCGGCCGATCTGGTCGAGGAGGTCGCACGGATCGAGGGGTTCGACGCCCTGCCGTCCACGCCCCTGCCGAACGCCCCGCGCGCCGCCGGCGGCGTGCTGAACCCGCGTCAGGCCCGCGTCCGCACCGCCCGCCGCGCCCTGGCCTCGCTGGGCTATGCCGAGGCCGTGACCTGGTCCTTCACCAGCCAGGCGACCGCCGCCCTGTTCGATGGCGGCGATGAGCGGCTGGTCATCGACAACCCCATCGCGGCCGATCTGGACTGCATGCGGCCGTCGATCCTGCCCAATCTGATCCAGGCGGCTGCGCGCAACGCCGCGCGCGGTTTCGCCGACGCGGCCCTGTTCGAGATCGGCCCGATCTATCTGGGCGACAGCCCCAAGGATCAGCGCACGGCCATCACCGGCCTGATCGCGCCGAACGCCACCCGTCACTGGAGCGGTCAGGGCGATGACGCCCTGTTCGGCCTGAAGGCCGACGTCCTGCAACTCCTGGAGCTGATTGGCGCGCCGGTCGGATCGTTGCAGCTGGCCCAGGGCCAGAACCGCAGCTGGTGGCATCCCGGCCGCTCGGCCCGGCTGCAGCTGGGGCCCAAGGCCGTCATGGCCGAGTTCGGCGCCCTGCACCCGCGCGTGCTACAGGCGCTGGACGCGTCTGGCCCGATGCTGGCCTTCGAGATCATCCTCGACGCTGTGCCCGAGCCTCGCTCGAAAGGCGGCAAGGCGCGCCCGGCCGCCGGCCTGACCAACCTGATGCCCCTGACCCGCGACTTCGCCTTCGTGATCGAGGAAGCCAGGGCGGCCGGCGATCTGATCCGGGCCGTGGCCGGCGCCGACAAGGCGCTGATCGCCGACGTCCGCGTCTTCGACGTCTATCGCGGACCGGGCGTCGACGCCGGCTTCAAGTCGGTGGCGCTGGAGGTCGATATCCAGCCGCGCGACGCGACCCTGACCGAGGCCGAGATCGAGGCCCTGTCCGCCCGCGTCGTCGCCGCCGCCCAGAAGCTGGGCGCCCGCCTGAGAGCATGAGCATGAAGCCCCGCCTTGAGACCGCCTTCGAGCGGATGCTGTTCCGCTCGCGCTGGCTGATGGCGCCCTTCTACGTCGGCCTGGTCGCGGCGCTGCTCATGCTGCTGGTCGTGTTCGTGCGGGAGCTGATTTACTATGTGCCGCAGGCCTTCGCGGCCGATCACGCCATGAGCTCCAACGACGCCATCCTGGCGGTGCTGACGCTGGTGGACCTGTCGCTGGCGGGCAATCTGCTGCTGATCGTGATGTTCTCGGGCTATGAGAACTTCGTCTCCAAGCTGGACCTGGAGGGCGAGACGGACCGGCCGCCGTGGATGGGCACGGTCGACTTCTCGGGCCTGAAGATGAAGCTGATCGCCTCCATCGTGGCGATCTCGGGCATCCAGCTGCTGAAGACCTTCATGAACTTCGCCGAGCTGGGCCAGGCCGTGAACGAGAGCGAGGCCATGTGGGGCGTCATCATCCACCTGGCCTTCGTCTGCTCCGGCGTGCTGCTGGCCCTGATGGACTGGCTGTCGGGCAAGACCGAGAAGCATTGAGCGAAGAGGGGGCGCTATCGCTCGCGTCGCGGACGCTCGCTGCTTGAGCGCAGGCTGCGTGTGGGGCGGGCGCGTAATGTCCCGTTAACCCTCAGGCCCAAAGCCTGCCGCAAAGTGAGCCGACGGTGGCGCTTCGATTTCGGAGCCTCCCCCATGCATCGTCGCCAGCTGATCCAGACCGGCCTGTCCGGTCTCGCCGTCACCGCCGTGGGCGCCTGCGCCACGCGGCCGGCCGCCGATCCGGCCTATCCGATCCGCTCGGACCAGAACGCCCAGTCCTACACGGCCGACGAACTGGTCGCGGCCGGCTCGCGCGAGCTGGGCATCGCCGCCGAGGCCATGGGCGGCGCCATCGAGCGCATCTTCGCCGACCAGGGCGACAGCCCCACCGCCTATATCGCCGGCGAGGAAGGCTCGGGCGCCATCGTCCTGGGCGCCCGCTACGGTCGCGGCGCGCTGCACATGAAGGACCTGTCGGCCTCGCAGGAAGTGTTCTGGCAGGGCGCCTCGATCGGCTGGGACTGGGGCGGCAACGCCAGCCGCGTCTTCACCCTGGTCTACGGCCTCTATCACCCCGACATGCTCTATCGCCGCTACCCGGGCGTGGAGGGCTCGGCCTATCTGATCGGCGGCGTGGGGGTGAACTATCAGCGCGCCGACGGCATCGTGCTGGCCCCGGTCCGCACCGGCGTGGGCCTGCGCCTGGGCGCGAACGTCGGCACCATGAGCTACAGCCGCCAGCGGAACATTCTGCCTTTCTAAGAGGGGCGCTATCGCGAGCGTCGCGGACGCTCGCTGCTTGAGCGCTGAAGATCCTCCCCCATAGGGGGAGGGGGACCGCTCTTGCGGTGGAGGGGGCTTGCCCCACGCGCGGCGCCGGACCTCGCGAACTCCAGACCGGCCTTGAGCCCCCTCCACCACTTCGTGGTTCCCCTCCCGGGAGGATTTGCCGCTGACACACCGGAACATTTCCGGCACAAACGCCCGATGCTGGCCTCAACCATCCACCACGACCCGCTCGCCGAGGCGCGGGCGACGCTGCATCGCGTATGGGGTCACGCCGACTTCCGCGGGCGTCAGGCCCAGGTGGTCGAGGCGGCGCTGGAGGGGCGCGACGTCATGGCCGTGCTGCCGACCGGCGGCGGCAAGTCGGTCTGCTATCAGATCCCCGCCATGCTGCGGCCCGGCCTCGGGCTGGTCGTCTCGCCGCTGATCGCCCTGATGACCGATCAGGTCGAGGCGCTGAAGCAACTGGGGGTGAAGGCGGCGCGTCTGGATTCGACGCTGAGCATGGACGAACGGTCGGCCATCTGGCGGGCGGCGCGGGAGGGGGATCTAGACCTGCTCTATGTCTCGCCCGAAGGGCTGGCCGGGCCGTCGATGACCGACCGGCTGCAGGAGCTGCCGCTCAGCCTCATCGCCATCGACGAGGCGCACTGCGTCAGTCAGTGGGGCCACGACTTCCGCCCCGACTATCGCAACCTGGGGCGGCTGAAGACCCTCTTCCCCGGCGTCCCGCGCATCGCTGTCACCGCCACCGCCGACGCCCGCACGCGCGAGGACATCGTCCGCTCGCTGGACCTGGATGAGGCGGTCGTGGTGGTCGACAGCTTCGAGCGACCGAACCTGCAATTGGCCGCGGTTCGCAAACCCAGCGCCAGTCGCCAGAAGACCGACGAGACGGTCGCTGCCCTGGTCGCGGCTCGCCCCGGCCAGTCGGGCGTCATCTACTGCGGCTCGCGCGACGCCTGCGAGCGGGTGGCCGACGCCCTGAAGGCCACGGGCGTCAACGCCATCGCCTATCACGCCGGGTTCGGCGGGGACGAGCGCGACCGGCGGCTGGCGCGGTTCCTGGCCGAGGACGGCGCGGTCATGGTGGCGACCATCGCCTTCGGCATGGGGGTGGACAAGCCGGACGTCCGCTTCGTCATCCACGCCGATCCGCCGGGCAGCCTGGAAGCCTATTGGCAGGAGATCGGCCGGGCCGGGCGCGACGGCGAACCGGCCGAGGGCATCACCCTGTACGGTCCCAGCGACATCGCCTGGTCGCTGCGGCGGCTGGAAGGGCGGCCGATGGCCGAGGAGGTGCGGCGGGTCCAGACGGCCAAGGCGCGCCAGTTGTTCGCCATGCTGGACGGCGCGCGGTGCCGGCCCCAGGCGGTGCGGCGGTACTTTGGGGAGACGGACGCGCAGGTGTGCGGCGTCTGCGACGTCTGCCGCGATCCGCCGGAGCTCTATGACGCCACCACCCCGGCCCAGAAGGCGCTGGCGGCGGTGCAGCGGCTGGACCAGCGGTTCGGGCGCGGGCGGGTCATCGATCACCTGACCGGCCGGACCAAGGACGTGCAGGACTGGGAGCAGGGGCTGTCGACCTGGGGCATCGGGGCGGATGTATCGCCGAACGGCTGGCGCGACGTGATCGACCACCTGCTGTTCGAAGGCCTGCTGGAAGAAGATCCCAACGACGGCCGCCCGCTGATCCGGCTCGGCGACCCAGAGGCTGTGCGCGCCGTCTACAAGGGCGAGACACGGATCGAGGTGCGCAGGGAACTGGCCGGCTTTGACGCCTCGACCCGGTCCGGCAACCCTCGACGCCGGGGGGAAGGCCGCAACATGGCCGCCGAGGCCATGTCCGCCGACGTCCGCGCCCGCTTCGAGGCCCTGCGCACCTGGCGCAAGGACCGCGCCGCCGAACAGCGCGTGCCGCCCTATGTGATCTTCCACGACAAGGTGCTGGCCGAGATCGCCGCGCGCGATCCGGGCGGCCTGGATGCGCTGGGGCGGTTGCCGGGCGTGGGGGCGGGGAAACTGGACCGCTATGGCGCGTCGCTGCTGGAGGCGTTGGCGGCGGCGGGTTGAGGGGTCTTGTCGAAACCCTAGTCTGTTAGTAGACAAACCATCCGGGCCGACGCGGGCGCCCGGTGTCGGCAGTTCGTTCGCCCAAGACCCGCTCACCGTTCACGCCCTGTGCGGGACGAGGAGCGCCTATGTTCAGAGTCCCCATCGTCGCCGCCGTGTCGTTCGCCACCGGCGCGGCTCTCCTGCTCTCTGCCGGTCCGTCGTTGGCGCAGACGACGTCGCCCGGCTTGCTCGCCGACGTTCTTGGAGCCGGCGATGCGCTGAGGGTCTCGGGGTCGGTCCGGGCCCGTTATGAAGCCATCGACGGCCAAGTCCGGCCGGGTTTCGAGGCTGAGAGCGATCTGGTCAATCTGCGCACCACCGTCTTCGCGGAATACGACTTCGGCGGGCTGCGCGTGGGCGGCGAGCTGTACGACAGCCGGGCCTACGGCGGCGATGTGCGGACGCCGATCTCGACCAATGAGGTCAATACGGCGGAGCTCGTCCAGGCCTATGTGGCGGCCGACTGGTCGGCGCCGCTCGGCGCGGGAACGCGCGCCTCCGTTCAGGCCGGGCGGTTCCTGATGAACCTGGGGTCGCGCCGGCTGGTGGCGGCCGACGACTATCGCAACACGACAAACAGCTACACGGGCGTGCGGGCGGACCTGACCGCGCGGGACGGCGTAAAGGCCACCGCCTTCTATGTCCTGCCGCAGGTTCGCCTGCCGGATGGCCTGCCGTCGGTGCTGGACAATCGCACGCGGACGGATCGGGAGAGCGACGACCTTGTGCTGTTCGGCGGTCTGGTCAGCAAGGCGAACGCCTTCGCCGGGATGACGGTCGAGGGGACCTATGTGCGGCTGGAGGAGCAGGATGCGCCCGGCCGGCCGACGCGCAACCGTTCGCTCGACACCTATGGGGCGCGCCTGATCCGGGATCCCAAGCCGGGCGCTCTGGACGGCGAGGTCGAGGTGCTGCGCCAGACCGGATCGATCCGCAGCGGCCTGGGTCCATCCGATCGCGTGCTCGACGTCTCCGCCGAGTTCGTGCACGCCGACGTCGGCTACAGCTTCAGGTCCGCCTGGGCGCCGCACGTGGTGGCCGAGTTCGACTATGCCAGCGGGGATGACGGGGCGGCGTCCTACGGCCGGTTCGACACCCTGTTCGGCATGCGCCGGGCCGACTTCGCGCCGGCCGGGCTCTACAACGCGGTCAGCCGGTCCAATCTGGTCTCGCCCGGCCTGAGGCTGGAGGTGACGCCGAACCGCCGCTGGGACGCCTTCGTGTCGGGGCGGCTGATGTGGCTGGCCAGCGACGTGGACAGCTTCGCGACCACGGGCGTGCGCGATCCGCTGGGTCGTTCCGGTGATGACGCCGGCGGCCAGATCGACGGGCGGGTGCGGTGGTGGGTCGTGCCCGACCGCCTGCGGTTCGAGGCCGACGGCGTTTGGCTGTCGAAGGGATCGTTCCTGCGCGACGCGCCGAACGCACCGGCGTCGGGTGACGCCAGCCGTTACGTCTCGCTCAATCTGACGGCCTACTTCTAGGGCGGCGGCGTAGCCCTACTCCACCCGCACCACGACGATCGCCTTCGGCGGCAACTCGAACCGCAACCCGCCCTGCGCAGCACGCGCCGTATAGGCGACGGGCTTGACCGCCTGCGGGTGGTCGAAGTCGTTCAGGCTGTCGACGGCCGGGGCGGTCAGGATCTGGCCTGTCGCGCCTCTTGGCGTGACGCTGGCCAGGACGACGTCCAGGGTCGCGGGGTTGTGCGGGTCAAGGTTGGTCAGGGACAGCCAGACCTGGCCTTGCGCGTCGCGAGCGGCGACGGCGTCGACGCGGGGCAGGCGGATGTCGCCGAAGGCGTAGGTTCCGGCCTCGAAGGTGACCGGCACGACCGTCGCGCCCTGGAACGGAACGTACATCCGATAGACGTGGTAGGTCGGCGTCAGAACCATTTTCGGCCCGTCCGTCAGGATCATGGCCTGAAGCACATTGGCCATCTGGGCGATGTTGGTCCCGCGCACCCGGTCGGCATGGCGCATGAAGATGTTCAGGTTCAGCGTCGCCAGCATGGCGTCGCGCAGGGTGTTCTGCTGTTGCAGAAAGCCGGGATTGCTGCCCGGCGTCGGGTCGGCCCACAGGCCCCATTCGTCGACGTAGAGGCCCAGAACCTTCTCCGGGTCATAGCGGTCCATGATGGCGGTCTGGTGCTCGATCCAGCCGTTCATCTGCAGGGTGGCGCGGATGGCCTTGGCGTATTCGTCCTCGCCGAAGTCCTGGCTGGGGCCCTTGTGCTCCCAGACATTGGGGATGGTGTAGGCGTGCAGCGAGACGCCCTCGATGTTCCAGCTCCACACCCGGTCCTTCCAGGCCTGCATGACCTGTTCGGTATAGTCGGCGTTCTGGCTGTCCCATCCGACGGCGACGCGCTGCATGGCGTCGGGGCTGACCGGCCCGGTGGCGGGGTCAGCGTTCTGGGCCGGGTTCAGGTTGCGGGTGAAGTGGGCGAACCGCTTCATCTCCTCGACATAGTGGTCGGCCGACATGGCGCCGCCGCAGCCCCAGTTCTCGTTGCCGAGGCCCAGGATCTTGATCTTGTAGGGCTCCGGGTGGCCGTTGCGGGCGCGCTCCTGCGCCAGGGCCGTGGGCTGGTCGGCGGTCAGGTATTCCAGCCAGTCCGCCGCCTCCTGCACCGTGCCCGAGCCGACGTTGACCGACAGGAAGACGTCGGCGCCGACCTGCTCGGCGAAGTCCATGAACTCGTGCGTGCCGAAGGTGTTGGGCTCGATCACCCCGCCCCAGCTGGCGTTCAGACGGGCGGTGCGGTTGGGGCCGATCCCGTCGCGCCAGTGGTATTCGTCCGCGAAGCACCCGCCGGGCCAGCGCACATTGGGGACCTTGATGTCGCGCAGGGCCTGGACCACGTCGGAGCGCACGCCGCGGACATTGGGGATGGACGAGTCCGGCCCGACCCAGACGCCGCCGTAAATGCCGGTCCCCAGATGCTCTGCGAACTGGCCGAAGATGTCCGGATCGATCACGGCGCCGGGGGTCGTGGGATCGACCCGCACCGTCACGGGCGAAGGCGACTGAGCCAGGGCGGGCGCGGCGACCAGGGCGAAGGCCAGCGCGGATGTCGCGCACAGGATGCGTAGGGCCGTCATCGGTCGTCCTCCCCCAATCGCCGCTTCGGCGTATTTGTCGGAGTAATAGAGACCGTGAGAAAGGATTTCGTCAAGCGGCTGTGTGGCTACTCGCCGAGGAACCGGTTCATCGCCTGCATGAAACGCGCGGGCTGTTCGATCATCACCTGATGCTCGGCGCCCTCGATGCGTTCGTAGCGGATGGGGCTGGTCAGGGTGCGGAAGCTGGCGCGCCAGAGGGCGTCGAGGCGGTTGCGCGGATTGTTGCTGTCGGCGCTCCAGCCATAGACCAGGGTCACGGGCGCGCGGATGGCGGGCAGGCGGGGGCGCAGGTCCACGGTCATGACCTCATAGAGGCCTTGCGCCAGCACGCGCCGGTCGCCGCCCTGCAGGCCCAGGCTGCGGAACAGCACGTCGCCCGCCGCGCCCAGGTCGCCGCCCATTCGCGCGGCCTGGCTCTGCAGCGCCTGGTCGCCGAACAGCATCAGGGCCTGGTAGCCGATGCGGGCGATGGGCTCGACCTCCGCGCTGGTGGCGCGCTCGTCGATCAGGGCGGGGAAGAAGGGGGCGGCGTCCACCACCATCACCCGGCTGACCCGATCCGGCGACGCGGCGGCGACCCGCAGGGCGAGCTGGCCGCCCATCGAATGGCCGACGACCGAGATGCGCTGCAGGTTCTGCTGCCGGATGTAGCGAAGAATCTCGGTCGTCGCGGGCCCTTCCAGCCCGCCCGAGGCGTTGGCGCCGATATCCGTCTGGCCGAAGCCACGCAGGGTGATCAGGTGGACGCGGTAGCGGTTCTGAAGCTGGCTCGCCGTCGAGCGCCAGGCCGAGGCGGTCGAGCCCAGGCCGGGGATGAACAGGATGTCCGGGCCGTTCGCGGGCCCTCGCGTCTCCACCAGAATGCGGTCGGACCGGAAGGGAGCGGGAGGCTGTTGCGCCTGGGCGCCGGCGCCGGCGGCGGCCGACAAGGCGAGGAAGAGAAGGGCGAGCAGCAGTCGGATCATGGCGGCGTCCTAACGCACGAACCCGGCGAAACGACGACGTTCTCCCTCCCCTTTATGGGGAGGGTGGCTGGCGCGAAAGCGCCAGACGGGTGGGGAGGTTCAGAGCGCCGACTGGATGCCCTTTCGGGCCCCACCCCGCCACCTTCGGCGTCTTCCCTCCCCATGAAGGGGAGGGAGAAGCGTCAGACGTCCACCGCGGCGTCCAGGGCGTTTTCCTGGATGAACTCGCGGCGCGGTTCGACCACGTCGCCCATCAGCTTGGCGAACAGGTCGTCGGCCTCGGCCAGGTCCTCGACCTTCACCTTCAGCAGGGTGCGGGCGTTGACGTCCAGCGTGGTCTCCCACAGCTGTTCGGGGTTCATCTCGCCCAAGCCCTTGTAGCGCTGGATGGCGATGCCCTTCTTGCCGGCCTCGAGCACGGCGCCCAGCAGGTCCAGCGGACCGCGAATGGTCGTGGCCTTGTCCTTGCGGCGGTAGATCGAGTTCTGGTCGTAGACGCCCTCGAACCCTTGCGCGCGCTCGGCCAGACGGCGGGCGTCCAGCGAGCGGATCAGGGTCTCTTCCAGCACGATCGTCTCCTGCACCGCGCGGCGGGTGCGGGTGAAGACCACGGCGCCCTGCAGGCCCGGCTCGCCGGTCCAGGGGCCGTCGCCGTCCTCGGCGAAGCGGTTCAGGCGCTCGGCGGCGGCCGGGGCCGTGGCGGCAGGATCGCCCTCCGGGTCTAACAGGCCGGCCAGGGCCGACTGCTCGATGGCGAAGGCGGGCGCGCGCTGGCTGAGACGATCGACGCCGGCCTTGAAGGCCTTGGCCTCGCGCACCAGCGACTGCAGGTCCAGCCCGGTGCGGCGCTCGCCGCCCGGCAGGTCCAGCTCGGCCTCGGCAGAGCCTTCCTCGATCAGATAGGCGTCCATGTCCGCCTGGTCCTTGAGGTACCGGCTCTGCTTGCCCTTGGCGACTTTGTAGAGCGGCGGCTGGGCGATGTAGATGTGCCCGCGCTCGATCAGCTCCGGCATCTGACGGTAGAAGAAGGTCAGCAGCAGGGTGCGGATGTGGGCGCCGTCGACGTCGGCGTCGGCCATCAGAATGATCTTGTGATACCGCAGCTTGTCGGCGTTGAAGTCGTCGCGAATGCCGGCGCCCAGGGCCAGGATCAGGGTGCCGATCAGTTCCGACGACAGCATGCGGTCGAAGCGGGCGCGCTCCACGTTCAGGATCTTGCCGCGCAGGGGCAGGACCGCCTGGTTCTCGCGGTTGCGGGCCTGTTTGGCCGAGCCGCCGGCGCTGTCGCCCTCGACGATGAACAGTTCGGACTTGGCCGGGTCGCGTTCCTGACAGTCGGCCAGCTTGCCGGGCAGGGAGCTGATCTCCAGCGCCGATTTGCGGCGGGTCAGGTCGCGCGCCTTGCGGGCGGCCTCGCGAGCCGACGCCGCCTCGATGATCTTGGACACGATCAGCTTGGCTTCGACCGGGTGTTCCTCGAACCAGGTCGACAGGCCCTCGGTGCACAGGCCCTCGACGGCGGGGCGCACTTCGGAAGAGACCAGCTTGTCCTTGGTCTGGGAGCTGAACTTGGGATCCGGCACCTTGACCGACAGGACGCAGGTCAGGCCCTCGCGGGCGTCCTCGCCGGACGGGGCGACCTTTTCCTTCTTCAGGGCGCCCGAGCTTTCCATATAGGCGCTCATCACGCGGGTCAGGCTGGCGCGGAAGGCCGACAGGTGGGTGCCCCCGTCGCGCTGGGGGATGTTGTTGGTGAAGCACAACATCGTCTCGTGGTAGCTGTCGTTCCACCACAGGGCGAGGTCGATCTCGATGTTGTCCTTCTTGCCGCGAATGACGATCACGTCCTTCAGGATCGGCGTCTTGGACTTGTCCAGGTGACGCACGAAGGCTTCGACGCCGCCCTCGTAGTGCAGCAGGATGTCGATGGGCTCGGCCCGGTGATCCTGCAGCTTGATGACGACGCCCGAGTTCAGGAAGGCCAGCTCTCGCAGGCGGTGCTCCAGCGTCTTCAGGTCGAAGTCGATGTGGCTGAATGTGGTGACCGACGGATAGAAGGTGACCTCGGTGCCGCTGAGCGGCTGGCCGGTGTCCTCGCGGATGGGGGCGTCGCCGGTGACCCGCAGGCTCTCGACCGTGTCGCCGCGCTCGAACTTCATCTCGTGACGCTGGCCGTTGCGGTAGATGACCAGCCGCAGCCAGTCCGACAGGGCGTTGACGACCGAGACGCCGACGCCGTGCAGGCCGCCCGAGACCTTGTAGGAGTTCTGGTCGAACTTACCGCCGGCGTGCAGCTGGGTCATGATGACCTCGGCCGCCGAGACGCCTTCCTCGGCGTGGATGTCGGTAGGAATGCCGCGGCCGTTGTCGGTAACGGTGACCGAGCCGTCCGCGTTCAGGATGACCTGGACCAGATCGGCGTGACCGGCCAGCGCCTCGTCGATGGCGTTGTCCACCACCTCATAGACCATGTGGTGCAGGCCCGAACCGTCGTCGGTGTCGCCGATATACATGCCAGGCCGCTTGCGCACCGCGTCCAGGCCCTTGAGAACCTTGATGGATTCGGCGCCGTACGCCGCCTCTGCGGCGGTGTCTTCATTGCGGCCGGCGTCGGTGGGATCGGTCATTCGGTCATCCGGTGGCGCGGGCGTCGTGGGGGTCTGAAACGGCCGACCCGGCCCGCTGGAAAGCGCGTGAGGAAACCGTCCGATTCAGGCGGATTCGACGCTGCGTTTATATAGGAATTCGCGGACGAAAAGCGAGGGAAAGGGCCGCGCTAACCCTCGGTCGCCAGCGCACCGCCCTCCACGCGGACGAAGGCAGCGCGGCCCTTCAGGTCATCGAACAGGTCGGCTTCGGTGCCGGTCATGAAGGCCTGCAGATCCAGGGCGACGATCTCGTCGAACAGGGCGGCTCTGCGGTGGGCGTCCAGGTGGGCGGGGGCCTCGTCGAGCAGGAGGATGGGCGGGGCGCCGCCCTCGACCTTCAGGCGTCCGACCTGGGCCAGGATCAGGTTGAGGACCAGCGCCTTCTGCTCGCCGGAGGAGCCTTCGGCGGCGGGGCGATTCTTCTGGCGGTGCAGGGCGGTCAGGTCGGTGCGGTGCGGCCCGAACAGGGAACGGCCGGCGGCGCCGTCGCGGGGGCGGGCGCGCAGGAAGCCGTCGCGCAGGGCGGCGGCGACGGCGGTCTCGTCCGCGCCATCGGCGGCCTGGGCTTCGGCGGCGCCGTCCAGGCCGAGGTCGGCCTGGGGGAAGGGGCGGTCGGTGCGGGCGTCGATGCCGGCCTGGAGCGAGGCCAGCGCCGCGACGCGAGCCATGACGGCGCGGGCGCCGCTCTCGGCCAGGCGCTGCTCCAGGGTGTCCAGCCACAGGGCGTCGGCGGCGGCGCCGGTTTCAGCCGCGTCGGTCAGCAGGCGCAGGCGTTCGCGCAGGGCCTTTTCATAGACGGCGACCGAGGTGGCATGGCCGGGGTCGGCGGCGAAGACCAGCCGGTCGAAGAACTTCAGCCGCTCGGCCCGCGCGTCCGAGAACAGCCGGTCCTGCTCGGGCGTGGCCCAGACGGGGCGCAGGAAGTCCAGGAACCGGCCGGAAGAGGCGGTCTCGCCGTCGATGCGGACGATGCGCCGGGCCGATCCGGGCGACTGGACGCCGGTGCCCAGACGCACCTCGCCTTCGTCGCCTTCCAGCGTCAGGGCGACGGCCCAGGCCCGCCCGCCGGCCTCGCCCGGCTCACGCCGCCCCATCTCCGGCGCCGAGGCGCCGCGCAGCCCCTTGCCCGGCGTGAACAGACTGAGCGCCTCCAGCACATTGGTCTTGCCCGCGCCATTGGGGCCGTGAAGCACGACCGGGCCGGGACCGACGTCCAGCCGTGCGGCGGCGTAGGAGCGGAAGTCGGTGAGGGCGAGGGTGGTGATCACGGGGTCCGATGTCCTTGCCGTGACCGCGCCACGTTCCACTCCGCTCATCCCGGCGGAAGCCGGGATCCAGTCCTTAGCGTGAACGCCGTCGGGCGCCAGCAGGGCGTCGTACAGATCGACCCACCCCGGATTGGTCTTCTCGATCAACTCCAGCCGCCAGACGCGCGGCCACTCCTTGATCCGGCGTTCGCGCGTGAAGGCGGCCTCACGCGTTTCATGCCACTCGAACCAGACGAGCTTGGCGATGCTGTACTTCGCCGTATGGCCGCGCCGGAGCTTGGTCTTGTGCTCCCAGACGCGCCGGATCAGGTCGTCGGAGGAGCCGGTGTAGATGGAGCCGTTTCGGTCACTGGCGACGATGTAGGTGGCGAACAAACCCTACCTCCCGCTCATCCCGGCGGAAGCCGGGATCCAGTCCTTGGCCACGGCAGGCCGTTGGTTGGATATCCCTGACAGCTTCGTCTGCGATGCTCCATCACCCAAAGCACTGGATCCCGGCTTCCGCCGGGATGAACGGATCAGGTTATGGCCTGTCGGCTCGGGTCGGAATCCACCGCGCTTTGGCGATAGCCTTCAAGCAGATCCAACAGGCGATGCGGCTTGCTCCATTGGTTCGACACCCATCCATCGCAGCCGGCTGGCCTGAAGATGCTCGACCAAACAGGCCTCTGACGACCCTTCGCCCCCTCCGTCAGGCGATAGCCGATAATCCACGTTGAGTGCTTACGGACCACCACGAACTCGGCCACATCCTCCCATCGCACAAGCGGATTTTTCCGGGCGCCGAGATGCTCGAAGCCGTCCCGACTGACGACAAGGCGCGTGGGATTGAACAGCTCGCGCAGGCTTAGGATGAAGCCGCCGCTTGCGGCCAGGGTGCAGAAGCAGCCCACGAAGAAGGCATGCTCGTGGGAGAACCGCCGGGTCGCCGGGGCGCCCATGGCGAGTATCCACCAGCCCATCGCGAACAAAGCCGCCAGCCCGAACAACAAGACGACGGCCTTCCAACGATGAAGCCGCCAGACCTCGACCGGTGTCTCAATCACACCCTCAGCGGCATCAGCACGTACTGCACGCCCGGGTCGCCCGGGTCGAGGACCAGCGTGGGGCTGGCGGGGTCGGCGAATTTGAAGCTGGCGGTTTCGCCGGTGATCTGGCCGGCGACGTCGAGCAGGTAGCGGGCGTTGAAGCCGATTTCGAAGGGTTCGTCGGAATAGCCGATCTCGACCTCCTCGACGCCCTGGCCGGCTTCCATGTTGCGCACGGTCAGGGTGACGCGGTCGTTCTCGAAGGCCAGTTTCACCGAGCGGCTCTTCTCGGCCGAGATGGTGGCGACGCGGTCGACGGCCGAGGCGAAGACGGTGTTGTCGATATCGGCGGTCTTGTCGTTGCCCTTGGGGATGACGCGCAGATAGTCGGGGAAGGCGCCGTCGATGACCTTGGACGTCAGGCTGGCGTTCCCGAGCTCGAAGCGGATCTTTTGCGGGCTGACCATTAGCTGGACCGCGCCGGGGGCGTCGTCCAGCAGGCGGCGGACCTGATCGACCGTCTTGCGCGGGACGATGACGCCGGGGCTGCCGGCCGCGCCGTCGGGGGCGGGGGTCTCGGCCAGGGCCAGGCGGTGGCCGTCGGTGGCGACGGCGCGCAGCAGCGGCACGCCCTGTTCGGCGACGGTGTGGAAGTAGAGGCCGTTCAGATAGTAGCGCGTCTCCTCCGTCGAGACGGCGAAGCGGGTCTTGTCGATCAGCCGGGCCAGGTCGTCCTTGGCCATGGTGAACTGAGAACCGGAGGCCTCGGTCGACATGACGGGGAAGTCGCCGGCCGGCAGGACCGGCAGATTGAAGCGCGAGCGGCCGGCCGAGACGGTCAGGCGCGGATCGTCGCCGTTGTAGGTCAGCGAGACCTCGGCGCCGTCGGGCAGCTTGCGGACGATTTCGTACAGGGTGTGGGCGGGCGCGGTGATCTGGCCCTCGACGTTCACCTGGGCCTCGGCCTCGTCGACCATCTCCATGTCCAGGTCGGTCGCCGCGAAGCTCAGCCGGTCGCGGCCGGCGGACAGCAGGACGTTGGACAGGATGGGAATGGTGTTGCGGCGCTCGACCACGCTCTGGACGTGCCCGAGGGCCTTCAGGAGCGCGGAACGTTCGATGGTCAGCTGCATGTCGTCTCGGCCCGTGCGGCGACTCGATACCCCGGCCGCCAGATAAGGGGCTTGGACACTAGCGGATTGGTGCGGTGGAGCAACGGCCCTCTCCCTCCCCTTTATGGGGAGGGACGATCGCGCAGCGATCCGGGTGGGGAAAAGCCTGGGGATTGAGGGCGGTGGATGCCCTTTCGGGCCCCACCCCGCCGCCTTTCGGCGTCTTCCCTCCCCATGAAGGGGAGGGAGAAGGCCTCAGCCCCGCAGCTTGCGGGTCAGGGCCTCGACGTCACGGGCGATCTGGTCGTCCTGGGCCATCAGCTCCTCGATCTTGCGGACCCCGTGCAGGACGGTGGTGTGGTCGCGCCCGCCGAAGCGGCGGCCGATGTCGGGGTAGGAGCGGGTGGTGTGCTGCTTGCACAGCCACATGGCGATCTGACGCGGGCGGGCGACGGTGCGGGTGCGGCGCTCGCTGAGCAGGTCGGCCTGTTTCAGGCTGAAGTGTTCGGCGACGGTCTTCTGGATCTCGTCGACCGTGATGCGGCGCTCGGGACCGCCGCGCAGGGCGGCGCCCAGCAGGGCCTGGCACTCCTCGACGGTCAGGCTCTCCAGCCGGGCCGCGGCGGCGGCGGCCAGGGTGTTCACGGCGCCCTCCAGCTCGCGCATCGAGCCGGGGGTGCGATCGACCAGGTGCTCCAGCACCTCGGGGCGGCAGGCGCCCGAGATGACGCCCAGCCTGGCCAGGGCCTTGAGGCGGTTCTGGGCGACGGCGATCTTCAGCGCGCGGTCGGCCGGTTCGACCGGGCAGGTCAGGCCCGAGGCCAGATGGCTGCGCAGGCGCGGCTCGACCTCGGACATCGCCATCGGCGGCCGGTCGGCCGACAGGACGATGCGTTTGCCGTCGCCGATCAGGGCGGTCAGGGTGGAGAGCAGCTCTTCCTGGGTCGAGGCCTTGCCGCCCACGAACTGGACGTCGTCCAGCAGCAGCATGTCGGCCGAGCGCAGGCTGTCCTTGAAGGCGGCGGTCGAGCGGTCCTGCATCGCCTTGACGAAGGTCGACAGGAAGCGTTCGGCGGTCAGATAGACGACCTTGGCGTCGGGGCGCAGGCGCTGCGCCTCCCAGGCGATGGCGTTCAGCAGGTGGGTCTTGCCGTAGCCATAGGGGCCGCAGAAGACGATGGGGTTGAAGTGGCCGTCGGCCCAGCTGGCCGCCTGGCGGGCGATGGCCAGGGCGAAGGCGTTGCCCTGACCCTCGACGAAGCTGTCGAAGGTCAGGCGGTCCTGCAGGCCGGCGGCGCGCACGGCGCGGGCGCCGTCGGCGACCGGGGCCACGGTGGCGGCCGGGACGCGGGCGAAGGCCTGGGCGGACGGCGTGTCGTCGGCGAGGACGCTCAAGCCCGCGCTCTGGGCTCCGCCCTGGGCCGCCAGGGACGCCGAGGTCGGGGTCGACCCCATCTCGGCCCGGCAGCGCACGTCCAGCCGGCGGTTCAGGCCGTCCAGGCCGAGCCACAGCTCATTCATGCGGCGAAGGGCGTTCTTGCGGACCCAGTCGCGGGCATAGGCGGTCGGGGTGACCAGGATCAGCTGGCCGGCGCCGTCGGCGCGCACGGCCGAGGGGGCGATGTAGGAGCTGAAGGGGCCGTCGCCGATCTCGGTCCGCAGGCGGCCCGCCGCCTCGGTCCAGATCCGATCCGGATCCGTCAGTCGCGCCATCGCCGCCCCTCCGTTCATGGTTCCACCCTTGATCCAGCACCAACCCGTTCAACCCCCGCCGCGGCCGGATCGGAGACGACTTCTCCTGTCCCGAAAAGCGGATGCTTTACGGGCGGGGTCGCCTTCGCAATCTGACAACACGCGTCGACCTGGAACCCTGTCCCCGGCCGTCTTCATCCGTGGTGGGATGGAAGAGCGTTGAGGCCCAAACTTACGCCCGGCCAAGGCACCGTCAACGATGATTCGCGAGCCGATTCGTAACTAAATCTGTTGACTCCCGTAAGCGCCCACCCGGCCTCGAAAAATGGCGACTTCGCGTCCCGGGCGAGCGCCGTTTTTCGGTTTTCACTTGTCGGAGGAATGCAAAACGGCGTGGGAGCGGATGCCCCCACGCCGTTGAAATCATTTGCCTATTGGATGACGGAGCGATGACGACCGCTCTGTGTCCGGTAGTTTACGCTGCCGCCAGTTTCTTCAGCTGGGCGGCCAGGCGCGACACCTTGCGCGAGCCCGTGTTCTTGTGAACCACGCCCTTGGATACGGCGCGCATCAGCTCGGATTGCGCGGTCACGAAAGCCGCCTTGGCGGCGTCGGCGTCGCCGCCGGTGACCGCTTCCTGGAACTTGCGCAGATAGGTGCGGACGCGCGTGCGGCGCGCCTTGTTCACTTCCGTACGGGCGGCGATCTTGCGGATCGCCTTCCGGGCGCCGGCGTTGTTGGCCATCAGTCAAACCTTCGGAACGAAAGACGCCGCAGACAGCCCGTCCACGGCGCATAAATCTCAAGAGCGGCGGCGTATAGCGGAAGGCGGCGGGAGAGGCAAGGCGAGAGTCCAGGGGAGTGATGAGTGGCGATCCATGAGGGACTGCCGTCATCCTCGGACTTGATCCGAGGACGACGGATTTTGAAGGTTAGCCTACTTCCCCTTGAAGCTCGGCTTCCGCTTTTCGACGAAGGCGGCCATGCCTTCCTTCTGGTCCTCGAAGGCGAAGAGGCTGTGGAACAGGCGGCGTTCGAACTGGACGCCCTGGGTGAGTGTGGTCTCCAGGGCCGTGTTGACCATCTCCTTGTTGGCCATGACGGCCAGGGGGGACTGGGCGGCGATCCTGGCGGCGATGGCGCGGGCTTCGTCCATCAGGGTCTCGTGGGGGAAGACGCGGGAGGCGAGGCCGGAGCGTTCGGCCTCGGCGGCGTCCATCATGCGGCCGGTCAGGACCATGTCCATCGCCTTGGACTTGCCGACCAGGCGGGTCAGGCGCTGGGACCCGCCGATGCCGGGGGCGACGCCCAGGTTGATCTCGGGCTGGCCGAACTTCGCCTTCTCACTGGCCAGGATGAAGTCGCACAACATGGCCAGCTCGCAGCCGCCGCCCAGCGCGAAGCCGTTGACCGCCGCGATGATCGGCTTGCGGAAGCGGACGATGCGGTCGTGGCCCAGGGCGAAGAAGTTGCCCGTATACATCTGGGCGTAGGTCTGGTCGGCCATCTCCTTGATGTCGGCGCCGGCGGCGAAGGCCTTGTCGCCCGCGCCGGTCAGGATCAGGCAGCGGACCGTGTCGTCATGCTCGACGGCGTCGAGGAAGGCGGCCAGATCGGCGAACAGGGCCGAGTTGAGCGCGTTCAGGGCCTCGGGCCGGTTCAGGGTGACCACCGCGTAGCCGTCGGCGTGCCGCTCGATCGCGAGGGTGGAATAGGCGTCGGTCATGGGGCGCTCCTGAAGCTCGGTTGGGGCTTACCAAGCGGGGGGCGGGGGCGAAAGGCGGGTTCAGCCGCTCAGTCTGCGGCGTCGTCGGCGCTCGGCGCGGTTCAGGCCGGGTTCGTCGGGGTCGAGGGCGTTTTTCGACTCCACTTCGTTCGCCTGGTCGCGGGTCCGCCGGGCGGCAAGTTGGGCGTCGACGATGTCGATCTCGGTCTGGACGCGCTGCATGACGGCGACGGTGGCGGCGCTGCGGCCGCGGGCGGCCTCGGTCGCCTGGCGCAGATCGGCCATGGAGCGGCGGTCGCCCTCGCGCATGTCGGCCCGCTCGCCCGCCAGCAGCATGGCGTGGATCCGCATCCAGCGCAGGGCGTCGGTCGAGCGGCCGGCGTCCAGCGCCGCATCGACCCGGCGCCAGGCCTTGTCGATGGCCTGTTCGCGCGAAGCGACGGGGGCGTCGGGGTCCAGCGCGTCGTCCACCGGATCCGGCGCGGGCTGATCGGCGCGGCGCCAACCCTCGCGCTGGGCGCGGGCCCAGAAGGCGGAGAGGCCCAGGTCGTGGCGGCGACAGACCTCCTGGGCGGTGAAGCCGATCAGATAGTCTTCGCGGGCGTCGTTCCAGACGCTGTCCGGGCGGATGCGGCGGGGCGTGGGGGCCATGTCGGTCATGGCGCCGGTGCTAGCGCGCGGGTGCGTCGGAAACGGACGGGGGGCGAGGGCTTAGGGGCCTTCTCTTTCGTCATCCCCCGACTTGATCGGGGGACAAGGCGGCGCCGCAGCGAAGCGGAGGCGATCTTTCATCAGGCAGCGTGCTTGACAGGTTCGCGCTCTCGCGCGCCGCCCTGTCCCCCGGTCTCCGCTGCGCTGCGCCGGAGGATGACGAAAGAAAGATAGCGGCTCTCCACCCCCTCACCGCCTCGGCAGCAGGGCCAGGGTGAAGGCGGCGCGGGTCAGTTCGGTGGCGACGACCATGAAGAGCAGGATGTTGGCGGCCAGGGCCTGGCCGCGCGCGCCGGCCAGGTCGAGGCTCCAGCCGAACAGGGAAGCCAGCGCGAGGATGGCGGCGGCCGACAGCATCATGAAGACCAGCAGCATCAGGGCGACGTGGCTGGCCTGGAGGGCGGACTGCAGGGTGGGGCCTTCGTCCAGCACGCAGTGGCGGCGGCGGAAGAGCCAGCCGATCAGGCCGGTGACCACGACCTCGGCCAGGACGACGACCACCAGGGCGCCGAGGAACCAGAGGGCCAGGTCGCCTGCCTCGCCCCGCCGCAGGCTGAGCACGACATGGCCGAAATAGGCGCCCCAGACGGCCAGGCCGACGATCAGGCTGATCCAGAGGTGGGTGCGTCTCATGCTTCGATCTCCAGCCCGACCATGGCGGCCAGCTTCAGGACGGTGTTCCAGTTGCGGCCGGTGACCACGCCGGGGCCCACGGGGCGTTCGGCCATCCTGGAGCCGCCCATGCCATTCGAGAACCAGAAGACGACCGCGCCGCCGCCGGCGCTGACCGCCTCGACCCGTTCGCCGTCTACGGCATAGGCGCGGATCGCGTCGATGGCGGCGGGCGGGACGGGATCGCGGGTCAGCAGGAGCAGGACGCGCGACGGGGCGTCCGCGGCCTCGGCCGCGAAGGGGTTGGCCTGGATCAGGGCGCGCCATTGCTCGGGCGTGCGCACGATGGCGGCGATGCGGCGGCCGAAGCGCGCCTCGAACGCATCCTCGACAGCGGACTCCAGATCGGCTGGATCGCGATCGCTTTCGACCACCAGATTGCCGCTGGCCAGAAGGGTGCGCGGGTTCTTCAGGCCCATCGCCTCGGCCATCGCGCGCTGCTCGGTCACCGGCGCGCGGACGCCGCCGGTGTTCATGCCGCGGAACAGGATGATGCGGTGGTCGGTCATCGTCGCTGACAGCTCGGGCAGTAGAAAGTGGAGCGTCCGCCCTGGACGATGCGTCTGACGACGCCGGTGCATCCCTCGCCGCGGCAGGGTTCGCCCTCGCGGCCGTAGACGTCGAAGCGGTGCTGGAAATAGCCCTGGCCGCCCTCGGCGTTGGCGAAGTCGCGCAGGGTGGAGCCGCCGGCCTCGATGGCGTCGTTCAGGACGTCGCGGATGACGCCGGTAAGTCGCTCGAGGCGCGAGCGGGAGACGGCGCCGGCGGCGATCAGGGGTGAGATGCGGGCGCGGTAGAGGGCCTCGCAGACGTAGATGTTGCCCAGGCCGGCGACGATGCGCTGGTCCAGCAGGCTGACCTTCACGTTCTGCTTCCGGCCCGCGAAGCCGTCGATCAGGGTCTGGGCCGAGAAGGCGTTGCCGAGGGGTTCGGGGCCCAGGCCCTTGAACCAGGGGTGGTCGTCGAGGGCGGCGGTGTCGATCAGGCCCATGAAGCCGAAGCGGCGGGCGTCGGCGAAGCCGATGCGGGTGGCGGCGCCGTCGCGCAGGGCGCACAGGCTCACGTGCTCATGCTTTCCGGCGATCGGGGCGGGCTCCTCGAACTCGCCCAGCAGGGTTCCGTCCAGGGTGAAGCGGCCGGTCATGCCCAGGTGCGTCACCCAGGTCTCGCCTGTCGACAGCGGCATCAGGAGGTATTTTGCGCGGCGATCCACGCGCTCGACGACCGCGCCGCTGAGACGGTGGGCGAAGCGATCGGGGAAGAGGAAGCGCAGGTCCGGCCGGTTCTGGCGCACATGGGTCAGGCGGGCGCCGGTCAGGACGGGCTGGAGGCCACGCCGGACGGTCTCGACCTCGGGAAGTTCGGGCATGGGGACGGTTTAAAGCGCCCGAGGCGATGGCACTAGCGCCGCCTCCCGTTTCGGGATTAGGTCCGCGTCTTAACCAGGACGCCCGTGCCATGACCGACGCCGTTTCGCCGCCGCCCGCCAGGAAGCGGGTGGAGCTGACCCTTCGGGCGCTGGTGCTGGGGTGCATTCTGGCGGTCGTGTTCACGGCGGCGAACACCTATCTGGGCCTGCTGGTCGGCCTGACCTTCGCCTCGGCCATTCCGGCGGCGGTCATCTCCATGGCGCTGCTGCGGGCGTTCAAGGATTCGACCATCTGGGAGAATATGACCGTCCAGACCGTGGCCTCGGTGGGCGGCGGCATCTCGTCGATCATCTTCGTCCTGCCGGGTCTGGTGATGATCGGCTGGTGGATGGAGTTCCCGTTCTGGCAGTCGGTGGCGATCTGCATCTTCGGCGGCATCCTGGGCGTGACCTTCTCGATCCCGCTGCGCCGGGCGCTGGTGGTCAACTCGGACCTGCCCTACCCCGAAGGCGTGGCGGCGGCCGAGGTGCTGCGCGTCGGATCGCGCGGGGCCGAACAGACCGAAAGCGCGGTGCGCGAGAACAAGTCCGGCCTGTGGGTCGTGGTCTGGGGCTCGGTGATCTCGGCGGCCTATGCGCTGTTCGTGTCGGGCCGGGCGTTCGCCGGCGAGGCGGCGCGGTTCGTCAAGCTGCCGGCCGCGCTGGGCGGCGGGGCGACGGGCCTGGGCTTCGGCATGCAGTTCGCCCTGCTGGGCGCCGGGCATCTGATCGGGCTGACCGTGGGTCTGGCCCAGCTGTTCGGCCTGTTGCTGGCGTGGCTGATCGCCGTGCCGATCCTGACCAGCCCCGACACGGTCGCCTGGCTGACCAGCCACGGCATTCCCTCCATCGCCGCAGGCCTGCCGGCCGGGACCGGCGCGGAAGAGCTGGCCACGACCGTGTGGCGCAACGAGGTGCGGTTCATGGGCGCCGGCGTCATCGGCGTGGCGGCGATCTGGACCCTGATCAAGCTGGCCGGGCCGCTGGTTGGCGGCCTGACCTCGGCCCTGGCGGCCCAGGCCAAGCGCAACTCGGGCGAGGTTCTGGACCGGACCGAACAGGACATCCCGATCTCGATCGTCGGCGGCATCTCGGTCGTCTGTCTGGTCGGTATCGCGGGGCTGCTGGTGTGGTTCGCCCAGTCGGCGCCGGCCCTGGCCGCCTCGACGCCCGTCCTGCTGATCGGGGGGCTCGTCTATGTGGTGGTGATCGGTTTCGCGGTCTCGGCCATCTGCGGCTACATGGCCGGGCTGATCGGATCGTCCAACAGTCCCGTGTCGGGCGTCGGCATCCTGGCCATCGTCATCGCCTCGCTGCTGATGCTGGGGGTCATGGCCGTGGCGGGCGTGCCGGCCGATCCGTCGGTGATCGCCTTCGCCCTGATCGTCACGGCGGTGGTCTTCGCCATCGCCATCGCCGCCAACGACAACCTGCAGGACCTGAAGACCGGCCAGTTGGTCGGTGCGACGCCGTGGCGTCAGCAGGCGGCCCTGATCGTCGGCTGCGTGGCCGGGGCGCTGGTCATTCCGCTGGTGCTGAACCTGCTGAACAAGGCGTTCGGCTTCGAGGGCGGCCCGCCGGCCATCGTCGAGGGCGCCCAGACGCTGGCGGCGCCCCAAGCGACCCTGATCTCCGCCCTGGCCAAGGGCGTCATCGGCGGCGACCTGCGCTGGGACCTGATCGGCGTCGGCGCCGTGATCGGCGTGGCTATCATCATCCTTGACGCGGTGCTGTCCACGGTGACCAAGGGCAAGGTGAAGTGCCCGCCCCTGGCCGTCGGCATCGGCTTCTATCTGCCGGCCGCCGTGACCGCGACCCTGGTGATCGGCGCCGTCGCTGGCTGGCTGTACGAGCGGTCGGTGCGCTCGACCCGCTATGCCGAGGTCGCCAAGCGGATGGGCGTCCTGCTGGCCTCGGGCTTGATCGTGGGCGAGAGCCTGTTCGGCGTCATCACCGCCGGGGTGATCGTGGCGACGCGCAACGACAATCCGTTCGGCATGATTCCCGAGGGCATGGCGTGGCCGGCGATGCTGGTCGGGCTGGTGGCGTTTGTGGTGTTGAGCGTCGGGCTGTACGCCTGGGTGCGGGGACGGGCGGCGAATGTGTAGGGGCGGGGCTTCCCTCTCCCGACGGGAGAGGGCTTGAGGCTCCAAGAGCCGAAGGCGATTGGGTAAGCCGAAAGGGTGAGGGGTTATGCCCTCACCTGTCGGCCCCAGACCCCTCACCCTTTCGCGCAAGACTGATCGCTGCGCTCTCAGGCGCTCAAGCCCTCTCCCTCTGGGAGAGGGAAGAAGTTGGGCGCGGACGCCTGCTCTGGCCTTTTCGCGCGTGTCCCTGTATGAGGCGCGCGCTCCCCGAACCACGCCCTTTTCAGCGGCCGCCTTTTCCGGCCGCCTTTCTGCATTGAACGACCATGAACCTTCGCAACGTCGCCATCATCGCCCACGTCGACCACGGCAAGACCACGCTGGTGGACCAGCTGCTGGCCCAGTCCGGCGTCTTCCGAGCCAATGAGGCGACGACCGAGCGCGCCATGGACTCCAACGACCAAGAGAAGGAACGGGGCATCACCATCCTGGCCAAGTGCACGTCGGTGCTGTGGAACGGCGAGGCGGGCGAGACCCGGATCAACATCATCGACACGCCCGGACACGCCGACTTCGGCGGCGAGGTCGAGCGCATCCTGGGCATGGTGGACGGCTGCGTCATCCTGGTGGACGCCGAAGAGGGCGTCATGCCCCAGACCAAGTTCGTGCTGACCAAGGCGCTGAAGATGGGCCTGCGTCCCATCCTCTGCATCAACAAGGTCGACCGCGCCCACGCCGATCCCGACCGCGTCCACAACGAGACCTTCGACCTGTTCGCCGCCATCGGCGCGACGGACGAGCAGCTGGACTTCCCCCACATCTACGCCTCGGGCCGCAACGGCTGGGCGACGCTGGATCTGAACCAGCCGAACGACAACCTGGCCCCCCTGTTCGACCTGATCGTGCGCCACGTGCCGCCGCCCAAGGTGCAGGAGAACAAGGACAAGCCGTTCCAGATGCTGAACGTGCTGATCGAGAGCGATCCGTTCCTGGGCCGCATCCTGACCGGCCGCATCGAGAGCGGCAAGGCGATCCCGGGCATGGCGATCCACGCCCTGGACCGCGACGGCAAGGAAATCGAGCGCGGCCGCATCACCAAGGTGCTGGCCTTCCGCGGTCTGAAGCGTCAGGCGCTGGACGAGGGTTCGGAAGCGGGCGACATCGTCGCCATCGCCGGCATGTCCAAGGCGACCGTGGCCGACACCCTGTGCGCCATGGAAGTGACCGACGCCCTGCCCGCGCAACCCATCGATCCGCCGACCATCAGCATGACCGTCTCGGTCAACGACAGCCCGCTGGCCGGCCGCGAAGGCGACAAGGTCCAGTCGCGCGTCATCCGCGACCGCCTGCTGAAGGAGGCCGAGGCCAACGTCGCCATCCGCGTCGCGACCACCGAAGGCGGCGACGCCTATGAGGTCGCGGGCCGGGGTGAACTGCAGCTGGGCGTGCTGATCGAGAACATGCGCCGCGAAGGCTTCGAGGTGTCGATCTCGCGTCCGCGCGTGGTCTTCCAGGAAGGCGAGAACGGCGAGCGGCTGGAGCCCATCGAGGACGTCATGATCGACGTCGACGACGAGTTCTCGGGCATCGTCATCGAGAAGCTGTCGGCGCGTAAGGCCGAGATGACCGATATGGGCCCGTCGGGCGCCGGCAAGACCCGCATCAGCCTGAAGGCGCCGTCGCGCAGCCTGATCGGCTATCAGGGCGAGTTCCTGACCGACACGCGCGGCTCGGGCGTGCTGAACCGCGTGTTCAGCCACTATGAAGCCTACAAGGGCGCGATCGCCGGCCGTCTGAAGGGCGTGCTGATCTCCAACTCGGACGGCGACACGGCGGCCTTCGCCCTTTGGAACCTGGAAGACCGGGGCGTGATGTTCGTCGGCGCCGGCGAGAAGACCTATCAGGGCATGATCATCGGCGAGAACGCGCGCTGGGACGACCTGGACGTCAACCCGATCAAGGGCAAGCAGCTGACCAACGTCCGCGCCTCGGGCAAGGACGAGGCCGTGCGCCTGACGCCGCCGCGCGTCATGAGCCTGGAACAGGCCATCGCCTACATCGACGACGATGAGCTGGTGGAGGTGACGCCCAAGTCGATCCGCCTGCGCAAGCAGACGCTGAACCCCAGCTTCCGCAAGAAGCGCGTCCGTCCGGAGTAGAAGGGCGCTTCTCCCTCTCCTTTATGGGGAGGGACGGCGAACGAAGTGAGCCCGGGTGGGGTCCGAAAGGACATCCACCCGGGCTTTTCTTTTGGGCGTGCAGGGCGGTGGATGCCCTTTCGGGCCCCACCCTGCGGCTTCGCCGCTGTCCCTCCCCATGAAGGGGAGGGAGATTACTTCCTCAGCCCCAGCATCCTCAGCCAGCCGCCGCTGGTCAGCAGGGCCACGTCCAGCAGGGCCAGCGCCAGGGGCGTAGAGGCGGGGGCGGCGATGAAGCGGGGGCGCCAGTCGGGGCTGAACTTGGCCTTGTAGGCGCGCAGGCCCGTAAAGCCGTAGAGGGCGCCGCCCTCATCGAACACCAGGGCGCCGACGCGGGCGAACACCGGCGCCAGACGGCGGTCGTCCAGGCCCGCCAGCGGCGCCATGCCCAGGTCGAGGCTGCGACAGCCCTCTGCGGCGGCCCACTGGACCGTGCGGATGAACAGATAGTCCATCGTGCCGGGCGGGGCCGAGGCGTCGTGGCGCATCAGGTCGACGGCCAGATCGCGGTCCGAGCCGGTCAGCAGATTGGCGAAGGCGACGACGCGGCCGCCCTGGCGGACCACGGCCAGGGGCGTGCGGTCCAGATAGGCGATGTCGAACCGGCCGAGGGAGAAGCCCTTTTCGCCGCCGCCTTGCGCCGCCAGCCACGCGTCGGAGACGGCGCGCAGCTCGCCCTCCAGCGGACCGGCCGAACCGGGGGGCAAGAGGTCGAACGAGGCGCCCTCGCGCTCGGCGCGGTTGACGGCGGTGCGCAGGTTCTGGCGGGCCTTGCCCTCCAGGCTGAAGGTCGCGGCGTCGACGACGGCGGTCTCGCCGGTCTTGCGGATGGCCAGGCCCATGGTGGCCAGATCGGCCAGCAGCCCCTCGCCCACGCCGTAGAAGACGGCCGCGCCGCCGTGGCTGTCGGCCATTTCGGCGAAGGCCCAGAGCAGGGCGCGGCGTTCGCTGAGCTTGCCGGCCGGCTCGCCCATGGCCAGCCAGCGGCGGCCCCGGACGCGGTAGGCGATGAAGCTGTCGCCCGACGGGCTGAACAGGAGGGCCTTGTCGGCCAGAAGCGCCAGCCAGGCGTCGGTCCCGGCGCCGTCGGCGGCGGCCAGCACACGGGCGGCCTGCTCGACCTGATCGGGCGATGCGGGGCCGTGCGTGCCGGCGCCGGGCGAGGCGAACAGCGACTTTCCGGCGATGAACAGGGTCAGCAGGGCCAGCACGGCCTGGGCGCGGATGAAGCCGGAGACCTCCTGGTCGCGGATCAGGGTCCACCACAGCTCGTCCGAATAACCGACGTTGCGCCAGGTGAACTCGCCCAGCCAGAACAGGGCGCCCACCGCCGCGACCAGGGCGATCAGCCAGGCGGGGCGCAGCGGCTCAACCAGCCGCGAACGCCGGGTGAAGGCGGCGCGGCAGGGCGCCAGCAGAAGGGCGACGATCGCCAGATCCGCCGCCTCTTCCCAGTCCAGGCCCTTCAGCATCGAGAAGACCGCGCCGGCTAGCAGCAGGCCCAGGGCCGACCAGTAGGCGCCCCGCCGCCGTCGCCACAGCCCGGCCGACAGCAGCAGCAACAGGAAGCCGACGACGCTGGCGGCGAAATGGGACAGGTCGATCAGAAGCGGCGGCGCGACGTGCGACAGCGCCTCGACCCGTCCGGCGAAGGCGGGGGTCAGGACCGAGGCCAGCATCAGGGCGCCGGCCGCGAAGCTGAGCAGGGCGAAGACGTTGGGCGTCAGCTCGAAGGCCAGGGCGGCCAGGCGGCGGATAAGGCCGCGCTTTCGCCCGGGGGCGGCGCCGTCAGACATGGGTCGCACCCCTTTCTCGCCCCATCAGCGCCCCGGTCTGCCTGGAATGCGGCAGGGGCGGGGTCATTTAGGGACGGCCGAAACATAGCGGAGCCCGGCGGGTTTCCTATCCCGACGAGCCTTGGTTCGCATCACAGGAGAAAACCCATGATTCGCAAGACCGCTCTGCTGGCCACTGTCGCCACGCTGTTCATCGCCGCTCCGGCCCTGGCTCAGGAAGAGCCCGCCGAAGCCATGACGACCCCGGCCGAAGCCACCGCACCCGCCATGCCCGAGACCGCCGCCCCGGCCGCTACGCCTGCCCCGCAAGCGGCCCTCAGCCTGACCGCCGGCTCCAACGTCACCTCGTCGGACGGCATCGTCCTCGGCCAGCTGCAAGGCGCCCAGACCAATGCGTCGGGCGATCAGGAGCTGACCGTAAAGGGGACCGACGGCCAGATCCGCGCCGTGCCGCTGAACGGCCTGCGCCAGGAAGGCGAGGGCGTCGTGGTCGGCTGGAGCCAGGCCGAGTTCAAAGCCGCCACGCCGATGACGCCGGACGCGTCGGACAACGCCTCGAACGTCGCCGGTGAAGCCGACGAACCGACCGCGGCGCCGACCACCCCCAGCGACCCGGCCGCCGAGCCGAGCACCCCGGACATGTCGACCTCGACCACGCCGGAAACCTCGGATGAGCCGATGACCGAGGAACCCCAGTCGTAAGACGGGCGTCCTGAAATAGCGAAGAGGCCGCCGGAGCGATCCGGCGGCCTTTTTGATTCCGGCTTGCACCTGCCGCTTGGGGTCTCGGCGCTCGGGGTATCGCGGCTGCGCCGTCACCCTCGGACTTGATCCGAGGATCATGCGTTGGTCGTGCTGACCACCGGATGGGTCCCGACGCGGCGCTGGGTCTTTCTCAGATGGCCCACCGGCGGGCCTTATCCTCGAGTCGTGTCCAAGGATGACGGGCCGGAGGCGATCCGCGCATAGAAAAAGGGCGGCCCTTGCGGACCGCCCCTCTTCATTCACCCGATGGCGTCGCTTAGGCGCGGCGCTTGACCAGGCCCAGCAGGAACAGCAGCAGGCAGGCGCCGAGGAAGGCGACCAGCAGCGTGATCAGGTTGAAGCCGCCGACCGGGATACCCAGCAGGTTGCCGGCGATGAAGCCGCCCAGCAGAGCGCCGACGACGCCGACGATCAGGTTGGTCAGCAGGCCGTGGCTACGACCCATGACTTTTTCAGCCAGCCAGCCGGCGACGACGCCGATAACGATCCAGCCAATGATTCCGAGGCCCATGGTGATGCTCCTTCCAAGGTTAAGCTCGGCGGCATAATGCGGCCACGGCCAATCGGTTGCGTCGTGTCGAAATAGCGGTGTTCATCGGTATTCCCCCCAAGGGCGAGACTGGCGCCGCCCTTGCCGCATGCCAGGCGAGCCGTCCCGCTTCGGGACAGCCCGCCAACAAGGGATTTGGGGCATGGCCACCGACATCGATCTTCACCTGGGCCGCCGGCTGCGCCGTCGGCGCCGCCTTCTGGGCCTGACGCAACAGCAGCTGGCCATGCAGGTCGGCATCCGCTTCCAGCAGATCCAGAAATACGAGTGCGGCGCCAACCGCATCTCGGCCGCGCGCCTGTGGCAGCTGGCCGAGGCGCTGGAGACGCCGGTGAACTATTTCTACGACGGTCTGGCCGAGGCCATCGAGCGGGCAGAGACGGGCAGCGGCGGCGGCGAGGTGTTCTCGCGCAAGGAAACGCTGGATCTGATCCAGGCTTATTACCAGCTGGGCGAGCGTCCGCGCCGTCGCCTGCTGGATCTGGCCAAGTCGCTGCACGCGGAAGGCGACGCCGCCTGAATGGGTGGCGAGTGGCGAGAGAGTGAAGAGTGCGAGTGAGCAAGGCGTGAGCACGCCTGCTCCAGGCTCGACCCGCTCACCTCTCGCTCACTCGCACTTTTCACCAAGGCGACGGCGGCGGCGGATTGACTCGCCACCCGCCACTCGCCACTCGCCACTGCTGATGACCGAACTTGAAGCCTTCTGCGTCGAACTGGCCGCCGCGGCCGCGGCCGTGACCGTACCCCTGTTCCGCACCGACTGCGGCGAGGAGAACAAGGCCGAGCGTGGCTTCGATCCCGTGACGGAGGCCGACAAGGGCGCCGAGGCGGCGATCCGCAAGCTGATCGGCGCGCGCTATCCCGACCACGGTGTGATCGGCGAGGAGTATGGCGAAGACCGGCCCGACGCGGAGCACGTCTGGGTTCTGGACCCCGTGGACGGGACGCGCGCCTTCATCTCCGGCCTGCCGCTGTGGACGACGCTGATCGGCCTGAAGGTCGCCGGCAAGCCGACGATCGGCGCGATCGCCCAGCCCTACATCGGCGAACTGTTCCTGGGCGGGCCGTCGGGCGCCGTGCTGATGGCGCGGGGCGAGACGACGCCGATCCGCACGCGGTCGTGCCCCCGGCTGACCGACGCGGTGATCTCCACCACCGATCCTGAGATCTTCAACGGCGCCGAACTGGGCGCCTGGACCCAGGTGCGGGCGACGGCGCGCCTGGCCCGTCTGGGCTGCGACGCCTACGCCTACGCCATGGTGGCCCAGGGCACGATGGACCTGGTGGCGGAGACCAGCCTGAAGGAATGGGACTGGACCGCCCTGATCCCGGTGATCGAGGCGGCGGGCGGCAAGGTCACCGACTGGAGCGGCGGCGCGCCCTCGGGCGACGGGCGCATCCTGGCGGTCGGGGATGCGGCCCTGACGGAGCAGGCGCTGGTGACGCTGAAGCGGGCGGCGATCTAGCATACTTTCGTCATCCCCCGACTTGATCGGGGGACAGGGCGGCGCCGAAGCGAAGCGCAGGCGATATGTCAGCAGGCTCTGCGTGTGACAGGTTCGCGCTCTCGCGCGCCGCCTTGTCCCCCGGTCCGCTGCGCGGCCGGAGGATGACGAAAGAAAGTCAGGCGCTGACGGCTTCGGGCTGCAAAGGCGCGACCGGAACCGCATCCTGCGGGATGACGTATTCGGCCATGGCGTCGAACTCGTGCAGAAACTGGGCGCGCAGGTCGTCGGTCTCCATGATGACCTCGTGGCGCGCATTGGCGACCTCGACATAGCGGCCGCGGCCCAGGCGTTTGGCGGCCCAGCGGTTGGTCTGTTTCCAGACGCGGTCGTCCTCGCCCGACTGGACGATGGAGACGGGGATGCGCACGACCTTCAACGCCTTGGGTTTCAGCGCCCGCTCGCCGATGTCCAGCCCCACGGCCAGCCAGCCCCAGGTCGGGCCGCCGACGGCCAGGTGCGGGCAGGCGTAGAGCTGCTGGCGCCACAGCTCGTAGCGGCTCTCGTCCGAGGTCAGGGCGTCCTTCTCGAACGTGTGGTCGAAGGGATCGTCCGCATCGTCCAGCACATAGTCGCCCGCCTTGCCGTGGCGCAGGTTCCAGCGGACGGCGAACTTGACCGACCACATGGAGCGCTTGCCGGTCTTGATGCGCAGCATGGGGCTGGTGAGGATGGCGCCGGCGAAGCGTTCCTCGCCAGCCTCGAGCGTCAGCAGGTTCAGGGCGCCGCCCATGGAGTGGCCGACCATGACCCACGGCTTGGGCATCCGGGCCTCATAGACGTCCAGCAGGCGGTGGTAGTCGTCCAGAAACTCTTCCACCGCGCGGGCATGGCCCCGCAGACGGTCGGGCAGCAGGCGGGCCGACAGGCCCTGGCCGCGCCAGTCGTGGGCCAGCACGCACCAGCCGCGCGCCAGGAAGTTGCCGATGACCTCGAAATACTTCTCGATCGGCTCAGTGCGGCCGGGGCTGAGCACGACCGTGCCGCGCGGCGTGGCGGCCACCAGGGCCGAGGGCGTCCAGAAGGCGGCGCGCAGGCGCAGGCCTCCAGCGCCCCGGAACCAGTCGCCCTGGCCGCCGGGCGGCGAGGCGGCCCCGGGCACCCCCATCAGGGGGGCGTGGGCGGCGAGGGCGGCGGCGCGGTTCACTCGGGCTTCCTGAACTTCAAGGTCATGCGATCGCTTTCGCCGATCGCGTCATAGGGACCGCGGTCGAACGCGGGATTGGCCGGCTGGCCCTGCGGCGCCGTCAGGCGTTGGGGCGCCAGGGTCTCGACGCCAAAGGGATGATCCTTGGTATCGGCTTCGTTCGCGTTAACTTCCGATGACTCGACGAAGACAAATCCGGCCTCGGCGGCCAGTTGGCGCACGAAGGCCTCCTGGACATAACCGTTGGCGGCGGCGGGGTCCTGGTCCTCGTCGGCCTCCAGCCGATGCTGTTCGATGCCAAGAACGCCGCCGGGACGCAGGGCCGAGAAGGCGTCGGCGAAGGCCTTTTCCACGATCCCGGCCGCCATCCAGGCGTGGAGGGTGCGCATGAACAGCGCCAGATCGGCGGTGCCGGCGGGCGCGGCCGGGCCGCTGGTCGCCCCGAAGGCGGTGATCTCGATATTGCCGTAGAGGCGCCGGTCGCCGGTGAAGCGCTGTTCGAAGGCGGTGTTCAGGGCGCCCTGGGCCGGGTCGGAGCCGGGGCCGACGGCGAAGAGGGCGGCGTAGTAGGTGCCCTTGCCCGCCTTCAGATAGGGGGCGACGATTTCAGTGTACCAGCCGCTGCCGGGCCAGAAGTCGACTACGGTCATCGACGGCTGCAGGCCGAAGAAGCGCAGGGTCTCCATCGGATGGCGGAACTCGTCGCGCGGCCGGTCGCCCGCGCGCCAGGGGCCGACGACGGCCCATTCCAGCGACCCTTCGGGCGGACCCTCGACCTCGGGGGCCGCATCGGCCGCGGCGGCGTCGCTGTCGCCCTGTTTGGGCTTGCAGCCCGCCGCCAGGGCGACCGCCGCCATCGCCCCGCCCGCCAGCAGGCTTCGGCGCGTGGCCGAAGACGAGCGGGGGGTGGCGGATGACGTCATGCGATGGTCCTGTCGAACGTCCACCCAGCGGCGCCAGGCGGGTTCGAGGGGTCTGGATTACCGGGGTTCCCGGATCGGGTCAAAGGCCCCAGGAGCTCACGGTTTGCGGAAGCGCAGCGTCATCCGGTCGCTCTCGCCGATGGCGTCGTACTCGGCGCGTTCGGCGGCCGTGAGGGTACGGCCGTCGCCCTCCGAGTTGCGGGTCGGCTTCAGGGTCCAGACGCCGAACGGATGGTCGTGGTCGTCGGCCGGATTGGCGTTCAGCTCGCTACGGGCGTCCAGCACCAGGCCGGCGCGCTGGGCCGCCTGGATGACGTAGCTTTCGGGGACGTAGCCGGTGGAGGCGGTCTGGGCGGCGTTCAGACCCTCGGCGCTGCGGTGCTGTTCGACGGCCAGGACGCCGCCGGGCTTCAGGGCCTTGGCGAACAGGGCGAAGTTGCTGTCGACCACGCCGCCGCGCGCCCAGTTGTGGATCATGCGGGCGGCCAGGATGAAATCGGCCGTGCCGTCCTCGACGCCCATGCCCTCGGCCGGGTTGTTGACGGCGACGTAGCGGCCGCCGGTCGCCGCCGCATAGGGCTCCAGGATGTGGCGCCACCAGCCGGCCTGGCCAGGCGCGATCTCGACGATGGCGGCGCCCGGCGTCAGGCCCCAGAAGGTCAGGCTCTCGTACGGATGGCGGAAGACGTCGCGGGCGCGGTCGCCCTCGGGCCGGGTGGCGGAGGCGATGGCGGACTGCAGCGCCGCGTCCTCCTGTAGCTCAGGAATGGTGGTGGACAGGGCCGAGCGCGGCGCGTGCGCCGTTTGCTCGGTCTGGGCCGAGGCCGGGGCGGCGATCAGCGCGGCGAGGGCGGCGGCGGCGAAAACAACGGGGCGCATGAAGGCCCTCCTGAAACGGTGAAGGCGCGGACCCTAGTAGAGCTTGCGCGGCGCGACCAGCGCGACCCCTTGACGCCGGTCGCGGGCTTCCCAAATCAAGCCTCGAGAGCGCCGATCCCGGGCTCTCCAGACCCGGCGGGGCCTCTTGCAGGACCGAAGGGACTGACACCCGCCGTCCGGGGAAACCGCCGGGCGGTCCAACCTTGCTGATCCTCAGGAGGACACGATGCGTACCTATGATTTCTCGCCGCTGTACCGTTCGGCCGTCGGTTTCGACCGTCTGGCCGGTCTGCTGGAAAGCGCCGCGCGCACCAGCCAGGACGCCGGCTGGCCGCCCTACAACATCGAGACGACGGGCGAGAACGCCTACCGGATCGAGATCGCCGTCGCCGGCTTCAAGGCCGATGAGCTCTCGATCGAGGTCAAGGAGAACCTCCTGACCGTCTCTGGCAAGAAGGCGGCCAACGACGACACGACCCAGCGCACCTATCTGCACCGCGGCCTGGCCGAGCGCGACTTCGAGCGCCGCTTCCAGCTGGCCGACTATGTGGTGGTGACCGAGGCGGACCTGTCGAACGGCCTGCTGACCATCGCCCTGAAGCGCGAACTGCCCGAGGCCCTGAAGCCCCGGCGGATCGAGATCGGCGTGGGCCAGCCCGCGCTGATCGAGGGCCAGGCCGCGTAAGCGATCCAGCTCTGTCGATTATGGGAAAGGCCGGCGTTCGCGCCGGCCTTTTTTCTTTGCTCTCGATCCGCTCATCCCGACGGAAGTCGGGATCCAGTTCTTTGGCTCCTGGACGCAGTCGTTGAGAGCGGCTGCAGTTGGTCGGGCGCGGTTGTGTGAGGTTCTCACTGGATCCCGGCTTCCGCCGGGATGAGCGGAGGTCTGGGAGCGGATGGTCTGACCGAGACCGTGTCACTAAGCTGCGTGCAGCACGGGGGGATCTATGCGTCTGGCGAACATCCTGGCTTTGGTATCAGCCACGATATGGTTCGGGCTGTTCCTGGTCGGCCATAACCTGATCGGGAGCCTGGCGGATCAGCATATCACCGGGTTCCCGAACTCCGGGCAGGTCCAGATGTACGTGTGGTGGCCCGCCGCCGTGGGCCTCGTGGTTTTCGCCACGGTCTGTCTCTGCAACGGCCTGAAACGCTGGCGGTGGCTGCTCAAGAGCGTCGCGGCGTTGTCGCTGCTGATGCTGGGGCCGTTCCTGCTGGCCTATTCCGGCGGCATCTAGCGCCCTACGCGGCCTTAGGGGCCGGGCGGATGGTCTTGATGAGGCTGGCGCCGGAGAGGTCGGCGTCGTCGAGGACGGCGTCGGTGAGGTCGGCGTTGTCCAGTCGGGCGTAGCGCAGGCGGGCGCCGGCCAGGATGCAGGGCGCGGTGCGCCCGCCGCCCAGCGGCAGGCTGGCCAGGCTGGCGCCGCGCAGGTCGGCCTTGGACAGCAGGGCCCCCGACAGACGGGCGCCGCGCAGATCGGTGTTGCGCAGGTCCGCGCCGCGCAGGTCGGCGCCCTCCAGCATGGCGCCCTGAAGCGCCACGTCGCGCAGGTCCAGCCCTTGCAGGCAGGCGCCGCGCGCACTGAGCGCCGGCAGTTTCAAGCCCCGCAGGCGGGCGCCGATCGGACGCAGGTCCTCGCCGTCGAACACGGCCGGTTCGCCCAGCACGCCACCGCTTTCGGCCCAGGCGTTGGCGTCCAGCGCCATCTGGTACAGGCTTTCCGCCCGCATCTTGGCGGTGGCCGAAGGGGCGCGCAGGCTGCCGGTCATGTCGGTGCGGTCCAGCTTGGCCGTCTCCATCGACACATTGGTCAGCACCGCGCCGATCAGGCGGGCGCCGGCCAGGTTGGCCCCGCCCACCTCGGCGTCCTCCAGCATGGCGCCGGACAGGTCGGCCTCCTTCAGATTGGCTCCGGTCAGGCGGGCGCCCCGCATCGAGCAGTCGCTGAAGTCGGCCTTGGCGGCGGTGACGCCGTCGAAGTTTGAGCCGTCCAGGGTGGCGCCCGAGAAGCGCGCGCCCTCGGCGTCGCCCTTGCGGGCTTCGCGCTTCATGGCCGAAAGGCCCTTGGTCGGGTGCGGGATGGCGATGACGCCCTCGCGGAAATCGGCCTGGGTCAGGTCGGCGTCCGACAGATTGGCGCCGCGCAGGCAGCAGCCGCGCAGGTCGGCCCGCTTCAGCCGGGCGCCGGTCATGTTGGCCCCGCGCAGGTCGCAGCCGAACAGCAGCGCGCGCTCCAGGCTGGCGCCCTGCATGCGGGTGTTGATCAGGGCCGAGCCGGACAGGTCGGCGTCGTCCAGCATCCGCCCCGACAGGTCCAGGCCGCTGAGGTCCATGAACTTGATCGACATCCGGCGTCCGCCCGCACGGCCTTCCACATAGCGCTGATGGCCGGCGGCCAGCAGGTCGAAGTCGTTCTGTGAAAGCTGCCGGCGGTCGAAGCTCATGCGGCGATGTTCCCGTTGGTCAGACCCTGCGCCCCCGCGCGATCCGCGTCGGTGAAATCGCAGTCACGCGTCAACGCTCCGTGAAGACGCGCCCGCCTGAGGTCGGTTTGTCGCAGATTGGCGTGACGCAGGTCGGCGCCGGACAGGTCCGCGCCCCGCAGCGAGGCGCCGCTGAGATCAGCGGGCAGCATGCGGTCGGCCGCGATCAGCAGCGGGCCCAGCTGGGCCTCCCGCAGGTCGGCGCCGGCCAGGCGGGCCCCGGAGAGGCGGGCGCCGCGCAGGTCGGCCCCGCGCAGGCGGCAGGCGCGCAGGTCGGCGTTCTCCAGGCGTGCGCCCTGAAGCTGCACGCCCTCCATGTCCAGGCCGTAGAAGACGGCGCCGCGCGCCGACAGGGCCGTCAGGTTCAGGCCGGTGATGCTGCGCAGGGCGCGCAGGTCGACCTTGTCGAAGACCGAAGGCTGGCCGACCGCGCCGCCGCTTTCGCACCAGGCGGCGTGGTCGCGCAGCATCTCGGCGGCGGGCAGGGCGGCGACGGGGGCGGCGCCGGAACGGGCGTCGGTCAGGGCGCCCTCCAGATTGGCCCCGTCGGTGCGCCACATGGCCGAGCGGACGCCGACCAGGACGGCGTCGCGTAGGTCGGCGCCCGACAGGTCGGCCCCGGACAGGTCCGCCCCGGCCAGGTCGGCGCCGCGGAAGCTGGCCTGTTTCAGATTGGCGCGGACCAGCTTGCAGTCCTTCATCACCGCGTCGGTGAAGTCTGCCTTGATGGCGACGACGCCGGAGAGGCGCGAGCGCTGCAGGTTGGCGCCGGCCAGGCAGGCGCCCGTGGCCTCCGTGTCCTTGCGGTTGGAGGCGTCGATGATGCGGAAGCCCAGGCGCGGATCGGCGGCGGCGACCGCCCCCTCGCGCAGGTCGGCCTCGAACAGGTCGGCGCCCGACAGGTCGCAGCCGCGCAGGCAGGCGCCGCGCAGGTCGGTGCGGCGCAGCGACGCCTCGCACAGGATCGCGTCCTGCATGTCGGCCCCAAAGAAGTTGGCGTTGTCGAGCTTGGCGCCCGTCAGGTCGCAACCGACCAGGCAGGCGGCGCTGAAATCGGCGTCGGCCAGATTGCGGCCTTTCAGGTTCAGCCCCGACAGGTCCAGCCAGGCGAAGACGGCGCGCGCCCCGCCGGGCTTGGCGTTCCACAGCCGGTCGTGCCGGACGCAGATGGCGTCCAGCTCCTCCTGGGAGAGGCGACGACGGATGATCTCCTCGGCAGGCTCCGACATCCCGATAGACTGCGCCGGGGCGGGTTAAGGGGGCGTTCCCCTTGATGCTCCACCATGAAGCGCAGCGAAGCGGGGAGAGGGGCCGCGCGACGCGGGGTGGAGCGGGCGGAAGCCGGATGCTGCGTTGGCGGCCGGCGACGGTGGATGCCCTCGCCCCTCCACCGCAAGCGGTCCCCCTCCCCCGCTACGCGGTGGAGGATCTATAGTGGTGTGATGCGCGGCTCGACTTTGACACATAAGCGCGCCCGGGCGCCGCGGCGGAAGATGACGCTGCCGGAGGTGTTGCTGTGGCAGAGGCTGAAGGGACGGGGTTTCGGAAACAGCACGCGCTGGAGCCGTACATACTCGACTTCCTCCATGAGGCGACGCGCCAGTGCTTCGAGGTCGATGGTCAGGATCACGACGAAGATCACGATGCGCGGCGAGACGCCTTCGCCGCGAGCAAGGGCATCCGGACGGCGCGGATTCCGGCAAGGGACATCCTGAAGGACCCGAACGCGGTGGCGGAATACGTTCTGACGCTGACCAGATCCTCCACCGTGTAGCGAAGCGAAACGGGGGAGGGGGACCATGCGCAGCATGGTGGAGGGGGCGAGGGCAGCCGCCGCAGTCAGATAAGAAGCCGCTCACGCAAGCTTTCGCCCCCTCCACCCCTTCGGGGTCCCCCTTCCCCGCTAAAGCGGTGGAGGATCTTTAGAGGGTCAGCAGGCCCTGCGACGCCAGGGTGTCGGCCAGTTCGCCGGGGGCGACCCAGAGACGGGTGTAGCCGGCTTCGCCCAGGCGCTTCAGCTCGGTGACCAGGTCGGCCTTGGGCGAGACGGCGAGGCGGGCGTCGAAGCCCTGGCCGTCGGGGCTGATGCGGACCATCGGGCGGCCGGTCTCTAGCCGGTGCAGATAGCCCTCGTAGAGGACGGCGGCGTCGTCGGCCAGAAGGCCGGTCTCGACCGTCAGCCCGGCCTGACGCAGGCGTTCGACGCCCCGGCCCGAGGCGAAGGGCGACGGATCGACGGCGGCGACCACGACCCGCGACACCCCGGCGTGCGCCAGGAAGTGCGAGCAGGAGGTGCGGCCCGACGAGCGGGCGCCGCACGGCTCCATCGTCACATAGGCGGTGGCGCCCTTGGCGGCGTCGCCCGCGGCGGGGACGGCCTGCTCCTCGGCGTGCGGACGGCCGCCTGGCGCGGTGGCGGCCTCGGAAATCACTTCACCGTCCTGGACGATGACGCAGCCGACCGCCGGGTTGGGCCAGGTCTCGCCCATGCGCGCGAGGGCCAGGTCGATGGCCCGGCGCATCATGGCGCTGTCCTGCGCGGTCGTGCTCACGAAACGGGCGGCAGGTCTTCGGCGCGGTCGGCGTCGAGATAGCGGGCGGCCGTGGGATGCAGGTCCGCGTCAAGGTCGATCTCCAGCGGATTGCCGGTGGGGATCTCGACGCCGACGATCTTGTCGTCCGGCACGTTGAACAGGTGCTTCACGATCGCCCGCAGCGAATTGCCGTGGGCGGCGATCAACACGTCCTCGCCGGCCTTCAGGCGCGGAGCGATGGCCTCGTTCCAGTAGGGCAGGACGCGGTCCAGGGTGGTTTTCAGGCTCTCGGTCGAGGGGATGTCCTGACCGGCGTAGCGGGGATCGGCGGTGAAGTCCCACTCGCTGCCCGCTTCCAGCGGTGGCGGGGGCACGTCATAGCTGCGGCGCCAGACCTTGACCTGATCCTCGCCGTGCTTGCGGGCGGTCTCGGCCTTGTCCAGGCCGGTCAGGCCGCCGTAGTGCCGCTCGTTCAGGCGCCAGTCCTCGATGACCGGGACGTCCTTCAAACCGGCCGACTGCAGGGCCAGGGCGCCGGTGCGCTTGGCGCGGTTCAGGACCGAGGTGAACATGACGGCGGGCTTGAAGCCGGCCTTCGCGATCAGCTCGCCACCCTTCCTCGCCTGGGCCTCGCCCTCGTCGGTCAGGTCGACGTCGACCCAGCCGGTGAAGCGGTTTTCGAGGTTCCACTGGCTCTGGCCGTGGCGAAGCAGGATCAGGCGCGGCATCAGGGTCTCCGAACGATGCTCCGCCGTAGGACCGCGCCGGGGGGCGGGTCAACCCACGCTGGATAAGCGCGCGACGGACCCGCGAGGATTCCACCCCGTGTTGTCCCCTTGGCGGGGGCTCTTTATAGCGGCCTGCCAACCTTCGGTCCCAAGGGCTTTTTCCCGATGCAGACGCCCCGCGCCGACATCAAGCCCAACACGCTTGAGTACGAGACCATCCCGTTGGTCAAACCCACGGGCTTTCGCGAGTACGACGCGCGCTGGGTGCTGGAGACCGAGATCAACCTTCTGGGCATCCAGGCCCTGGGGCTGGGGCTGGCGACCTATGTCCACGAGATCGGCACGGCGCCGAGGATCGTGGTGGGTCACGATTTCCGGTCCTATTCGATCGCCGTGAAGCAGGCGCTGATCCTTGGCCTGCTGCAGGGCGGGATGGAGGTTCTGGACATCGGCCTGGCCCTGTCGCCGATGGCCTATTTCGCCCAGTTCGCGCTGGAGGCGCCGTGCGTGGCGATGGTCACGGCCAGCCACAACGAGAACGGCTGGACCGGGGTGAAGATGGGCGCCAGGCCACCGGTCACCTTCGGTCCCGAGGAGATCGGGCGTCTGAAAGAGATCGTGTTGGGCAATCTCGGCGTCGAGCGGTCGGGCGGCAAGCTGACCGTGATCGACGGCTTCCGGCAGACGTATCTGGCAGAGGTGTCGTCCAAGCTGACGCTGAGCCGACCGCTGAAAGTGGTCTGCGCCTGCGGCAACGGCACGGCCGGCGCCTTCGCCCCCGAGGCTCTGCGCATGATGGGCGCCGAGGTCATCGAGATGGACTGCGACCTGGACTGGACCTTCCCGAAATACAATCCAAACCCGGAAGACCACGCGATGCTGATGCAGATGGCGGCCAAGGTGCGCGAGACCGGCGCCGACCTGGCCCTGGGCTTCGACGGCGACGGCGACCGCTGCGGCGTGGTGGACGACACGGGCGAGGAGATCTTCGCCGACAAGATCGGCCTGCTGCTGGCCCGCGACCTGTCGGCGATCTATCCGGGCGCGACCTTCGTGGTCGATGTGAAGTCGACCGGCCTCTACAAGACCGACGAGGTGCTGAAGGCCAACGGCGCCGAGACCGTCTACTGGAAGACGGGCCATAGCTATATCAAGCGCAAGACCGCCGAGCTGGGCGCCCTGGCCGGGTTCGAGAAGTCGGGCCACTTCTTCATGGCCGGCGATATCGGCCGTGGCTACGACGACGGTTTGGTGGCGGCCGGGGCCGTTCTGGCCATGCTGGACCGCAATCCGGGCAAGCGATTGAGCGAACTGAAGGCGGCCCTGCCGGACGCCTGGACCAGCCTGACCATGAGCCCGCACTGCGACGATGCGCTGAAGTACGAGGTTCTGGAGCGAGTCGTGAAGGAATACGCCGACCTGGCCGACGCCGGCGGGTCGATCCTGGACCGCAGGATCGTCGAGGTCATCACCGTCAACGGCGCGCGGGTGCATCTGGAGGACGGGTCGTGGGTGCTGGTGCGTGCGTCGTCCAACAAGCCGGAGCTGGTGGTGGTGGTCGAAAGCATGCGATCGGATCAGGACATGCGCGACCTGTTCCGCCAGGAGGTGAAGCCGCGCCTGGCGAGATACGCCGAGGTCGGCGCCTACAACCAGGAAATCTGATGACCGAGACCGAGTCCTGCGACGTCGTGATCGTGGGCGCCGGGCCCGCCGGGCTGATGGCGGCCGAGACGCTGGCGAACGGCGGGCGGCGCGTGGTCGTGCTGGACCGCATGCCTTCGGTGGGGCGTAAATTCCTGATGGCGGGGCGCGGCGGGCTGAACCTGACGCATTCGGAGCCGGTGGAGCGGTTCGTGGGCCGCTACGGCGCCGGGTCGGTCGCGGCCGGCTGGCTGGATGCGTTTGGGCCGGCGCAGACGACGGCCTGGGCCGAGGGGCTGGGGCAGGAGACCTTCATGGGGTCGAGCGGGCGGGTCTTCCCCAAGGCGATGAAGGCCTCGCCGCTGCTGCGCGCGTGGCTGGGCCGGCTGGGCGAGTTGGGCGTCGAGGTGCGAACGCGGTGGACGTGGACCGGCTTCGACGGGGATGCGCTGGCGTTCGAGACGCCGGAGGGTGCGCGGATGGTCGCCGCCAAGGCGGTGGTGCTGGCGCTGGGCGGGGCCAGCTGGCCGCGGCTGGGATCCGACGGGGCCTGGGTTCCGGTGCTGGAGGGCGCGGGGGTCGAGGTGGCGCCGCTGATGCCGTCGAACGTCGGCGTGGACGTGGCGTGGTCCGATATCGTGCGCGAGCGGTTCGCCGGGTCGCCGCTGAAAGGGATCGGCCTGACGCTGGGCGAGCGGACGGTGCGGGGCGAGGCGATGGTGACGCGGTACGGGCTGGAGGGCGGGGCGGTCTATGCGCTGTCGCCCGACATCCGCGCGGCGATCGAGACGGATGGCGCGGCCGATCTGGTGCTCGATCTGCGGGCGGATATGAGCGTCGAACAGCTGGCCGAACGGCTGAGCCGGCCGCGCGGCAAGGACAGCGTTTCGAACTGGCTGCGGAAGGCGGCGGGCCTGTCGCCGGCGGCGGCGGCGATCCTGCGCGACATCGGGCCGGTGCCGCCGGGGGCGCAGAAGCTGGCGCTGCGGATCAAGGGCGTACGGTTGAAGGCGACTGGGGTGCAGGGGCTGGAGCGGGCGATATCGACGGCGGGCGGCGTGACGGCGGGGTCGGTGGATGACCGGCTGATGCTGGCGGCGCGGCCGGGCGTGTTTACAGCCGGCGAGATGCTGGACTGGGACGCGCCGACGGGCGGCTATCTGCTGCAGGCGTCGTTCGCCTCGGGCGTCGTGGCCGCGAAGGGCGCGCTGGCGTGGCTTGAGGCCTCGACTTCGGACTGATCCGGCGGCAGGACTGAGGGATGACCTTCAAGCCCGTCCTCCTGTCGCTCGCCGCCCTGCTGGCGGCCGCGCCCGTTAACGCCCAGACCATCGATGCGAACCGCCTGAACGAGAGCGTGCGCATCCTGGCCTCCGACGAATTCGAGGGACGTGGTCCCGCGACGCCTGGCGAGGAGAAGACGGTCCAGTGGCTGTCAGAACAGTTCGCGGCCATGGGGCTGGAGCCCGGCGGGGATGATAGAAGCTGGATCCAGACGGTGCGGCTGTCGCGGACGCGGCAGGACGGGCCGGCCGTGATCACCGCGCGAGCCGGCGACTGGACGCGGACGTTGGAGCGGGGCCCGGAGGTGCTGGTCTCCAGCGACCGGCCGGTCAGCCATGTGACGGTGGCCGACGCGCCGATCGTCTTCGTCGGCTATGGCGCCGATGCGGGCGAGCAGGGCTGGGACGACTTCAAGGACGTCGATCTGACCGGCAAGATAATGATGGTGCTGGTCAACGACCCGGACTTCGAGGCGGCTGAGGGCGACGACGCCTTCGGCCGTTTCGGCGGGCGGGCCATGACCTTCTACGGCCGCTGGACCTACAAGTTCGCCGAGGCCGCGCGTCAGGGGGCGGCGGGCGTTCTGGTGGTGCACGAGACGGCGGGGGCGGGCTATCCGTGGTCGACGCTGGAGAACTCGGCCCTTGCGCCCAAGCTGGACATCGTGCGGGCCGACCCGAACGCCGAGCGCGCGCCCTTCCAGGGCTGGATCCAGCGGGACCGGGCGGCCGAACTGCTGAGCCGGGCGGGGCTGGACTACGACACGCTGAAGCAGGCGGCCAAGCAGGCGAACTTCCGCCCGGTCGAGCTGACGGGCGTGACCCTGTCGGTCGATTTCGGCCAGACGGCGGATCAGGTCGTCAGCCGCAATGTGCTGGCGCGCATCACGGGGACAGAGCGTCCGGACGAGACGGTGATCTATTCCGCCCACTGGGACGCCTACGGGATCGGCAAGCCAGCGCCGGACGGGGACGCCATCTATAACGGCGCGGTGGACAATGCGACGGGCGTGGCGGCGGTGGTCGAACTGGCCCACGCCTTCGCCGAGGGTCCGAAGCCCAAGCGGTCGGTGGTGTTCGCCGCGTGGACGGCCGAGGAGGCGGGCCTGCTGGGCGCGACCTGGTATGCGGCGCATCCGATCTATCCGCTGGAGACGACCGTCGCGAACATCAACGTCGACAGCTTCCTGCCCGGCCCGACCGAGCCCGAGATCGTCGTCATCGGCTATGGCCGCAACGATCTGGACGCCCTGCTGGCCGCGCGGGCCGAACCGCTGGGCCGGCGCTTGATCGCCGATCCCAAGCCGGAGGCGGGCGGCTTCTATCGTTCGGACCACTTCCCGCTGGCGCTGCGGGGCGTGCCGACCCTCTTCCCGGCGGCGGGCTTCACCGGGGCAAGCGCGGCCAGCCGGGACTATGTGGCGACGCGCTATCACCAGCCGTCGGACGAATGGACCCCCGACTGGACCATGGAGGGCGCGGCCCAGGACATCGGGTTGATCTATGAGGTCGGGCGTGAGCTGGCCGACGGGACGGCCTGGCCGAACTGGAAGGCCGGCGACGAGTTCCGCGCCGCGCGGGACGCCTCGGCGGAGGCGCGCCAATGAGCGTCGAGATTCAGGGCGTCTGCCCGCCGGAACATCAGGCCGTCCGCGACGCCTTCGCCCGCAACTTCACCGAGGCGCCCGAGGGGCTGAACGAGGTGGGCGCGCGCTTCTCGGCGACGCAGGACGGCGAGGTGATCATCGACCTGTGGGCCGGCTCGGCCGATGCGGCGGGGACGGTTCCGTTCACGCCGAAGACGCTGGTTCCCGTTTTCTCGACCGGCAAGGCGGTGATGGCGCTGCTGATGGCCACGGCGGTGGAGCGGGGGCTGCTGTCCTTTGAGGACACGGTGGCCCGGCACTGGCCGGACTTCGGCCAGGCGGGCAAGGACCGGATCACGGTCGGCCAGTTGATGAGCCACCAGTCGGGCCTGCCGGGCTTCTCGGAGGCTGTGGACCCGGCCATCTGGTTCGACCCGCCGGCGGTGCTGGGGCGGCTGTGCGCGCAAGAACCCATGTGGGAGCCGGGGACGGCGTCCGGCTATCACCCGGTGACCATCGGCTATCTGGCCAACGAGCTGTTCCGCCGGGTGGACGGGCGGACCATGGGGCAGGCGCTGAGGCAGGACTTCCCGGGGCTGGACCTTTGGATTGGCTTGCCGGAGAGCGAACACGGGCGCGTGGCGCAGATGAAGAAGCCCGCGCGGGCGCCGGACCTGGGGACCATCGACGCCATCAAGACCGCCGCCTTCCTGGACCGGGGCTCGGCGCCGGGCGGGCGGGGCTCGGCCGAGTGGCGGATGATGGAGATCCCGTCGGCCAATCTGCATGGCACGGCGCGCGATCTGGCGCGGATCATGACCGTGGTCGTGGACGGCCGGTTCGAGGGGCGGTCGGTGCTGTCGCCGGAAACCCTGACGGCGCTGACGCGCGAGCGGGTGCGGGGGCAGGACAGGGTGCTGCCCTTCGTCATGAGCTGGGCGGCCGGCTATACGAGGAACGTCGGGCTGGACGTGTTCGGACCCGGCCAGCAGACGGTCGGCCACTATGGCTGGGGCGGGTCGTGCGCCTTCGCTGACCCGGAGCGCCGGCTGTCGGGCAGCTATGTCATGACGCGCCAGTCGCCCTACTTGATCGGCGATCCGCGCGCGACGGCCCTGATAGAGGCGCTCTACGCCGGCGTGTAGAAGCGCTCGCTTGATCGTATAAGCATATCTTTATATGTCTGCCGACATCACCTGATGCAGGCGGCCCGCGCGGCCGCGCCGGAGATCGCCCTTGGCCCGTTCGTCGTTCCACTTCACCTCGGAAAGCGTCTCCGAGGGCCACCCCGACAAGGTCGCGGACCGCATCTCGGACACCGTGGTCGACCTGTTCCTGGCCAAGGACCCCGAGGCGCGTGTGGCGTGCGAGACCCTGACGACGACGAACCTGGTGGTCATCGCCGGCGAGATCCGCGGCAAGGGCATCATGGACACCGACGGCGAATGGGCGCCGGGCGTGAAGGACGAGATCGAGGCCGCCGTGCGCGCCGCGGTCAAGGACATCGGCTATGAACAGGACGGTTTCCACTGGGAGACCTTCGAGTTCCAGAACCACCTGCACCCCCAGTCGGCCGACATCGCCGTGGGCGTGGACGCCGCCGGCAACAAGGACGAGGGCGCGGGCGATCAGGGCATCATGTTCGGCTACGCCTCGAACGAGACGCCGGAGCTGATGCCGGCCACCCTGGCCTACAGCCACCGCATTCTGAAACGCCTGGCTGAACTGCGCCACGGCGGCGAAAAGCGGCTGGAGCCGGACGCCAAGAGCCAGGTCACCCTGTTCTACCAGGACGGCAAACCGGTGCGCGCGTCGTCGATCGTGGTCTCGACCCAGCACGGCAAGGGCTTGAACCAGGCCGACGTGCGCGCCGTGGTCGAGCCGGTGGTGCGCGAGGTCCTGCCCGAAGGCTTCATCACCGACGAGACCGTCTGGCACATCAACCCGACCGGCGTGTTCGAGATCGGCGGCCCGGACGGCGACGCCGGCCTGACCGGCCGCAAGATCATCGTCGACACCTACGGCGGCGCCGCTCCGCACGGCGGCGGGGCGTTCTCGGGCAAGGACCCGACCAAGGTGGACCGCTCGGCCGCCTACGCCTGCCGCTACTTGGCCAAGAACGTGGTGGCGGCGGGTCTGGCCGACCGCTGCACCATCCAGATTTCGTACGCCATTGGTGTGGCCGAACCCCAGTCGATCCACGTGGACCTGCACGGCACCGGCAAGATCGACGCGGCGGTGCTGGAGTCGAAGATCCTGGGCCTGATCGGCGGCGCCACCCCGCGCGCGATCCGCGAGCACCTGGGCCTGAACAAGCCGATCTACGCCCGCACGGCGGCCTACGGCCACTTTGGCCGCGAAGCCGACGCCGAGGGCGGCTTCAGCTGGGAGAAGACCGATCTGGTCGATCAGCTGAAGGCGTTGGCGTAGGGCCTGCTCCCTCCCTTTCATGGGGAGGGCAGACCGCGCAGCGGTCGCGGGTGGGGTTCGAACGGGCATCCAGTCGATTCTCTGAACCTCCCCACCCGTCTGGCGCTTCGCGCCAGCCACCCTCCCCATGAAGGGGAGGGAGAGGTATGGAGCCGCCATGTCATCCTTCACCCCCTCCGTCGCCCACGGTCCGCTCCGGTCGTTCGGCCGCATCAAATCGCGTGCGCTGAAGCCCCGGCAGGCGGCGCTGTTCGATACGCTGTTGCCGCAGGTCGCCCTGCCGGACCCGGTAAAGGGGCCGCTGGACCCGCAAGGCTTGATGCCGGGGGCCGAGGCGGTGTGGCTGGAGATCGGCTTCGGCGGCGGCGAGCATCTGGCCGAGCAGGCGCGGCGTCATCCGACCGCCCTGATGATCGGGTGCGAGCCTTTCGTGAACGGCGTGGGCTCGGCGCTCAGGCACATCGAGGAGATGGCGCTGACCAATGTGCGGGTCCACGCCGGCGATGCGCGCGATGTGCTGAACGCCCTGCCGGACGGGTCGCTGGACCGGGTCATGGTGCTGTTCCCCGACCCCTGGCCCAAGGCGCGGCACAACAAGCGGCGGCTGGTGCAGGAGGATAGCGCGGCGGCGATGGCGCGGGTGCTGAAGCCGGGCGGGCGGCTGCGCTTCGTGACCGACTGGAAGGACTACGCCGACTGGGCGCTGGAGCGGTTCCTGAAGACGCCCGGGCTGGAGTGGCAGGCGCAGAGCCAGGCCGACTGGAGCACGGCGCCGCAGGACCATGTCACGACGCGCTACGAGGAAAAGAAGCTGGGCGACACCGCGCCCATCTTCCTGGAGTTCATCCGCGTCTGAGCGGCCAATATCGCCAGGCCAGCCAGACGAGGGCCGACTTGATGGCGGCGCCGAGCAGGAAGGGCCAGAAGCCGTAGCGGAGCACGTCGGCCGCGCCGAGGCCGGCGGCCAGCCATGCGGTTCCGAGGCAGAGGATGAGCAGGTGCAATCCGAACAGCAGGGCCAGGCCGCGGATGACGGGCCGCAGGCCGCCCGCGCGCGACGCCCAGCCGGCGATGGCGGCGGCGATGGGGAAGGCGACCAGATAGCCAGCGGTGGCGCCGAGGAAGGGCCCGGTCCCGCCCGAGCCGTCGGACAGGATAGGCAGGCCCAGCGCCGCCAGAACAAGATAGGCCACGACCGCGCCCGTCCCCCACAGCGGGCCCAGCACGGCGCCGGCCATCAGCACGGCGAAGGTCTGCATCGTCATCGACACCGGCGTCATCGGCACGGTGATCTGGGCGCAGGCGGCCATCAGGGCGACGAAGGCGAGGGCCAGCAGAGGGCGGAGCAGGGCGGGGCGCATGGCCGCGTCAGACCATTGTCCGCGAGGGCGAGCAAGCGCAGGCTGGACGGCGCCTGCGAACCGCGCCATTAGTGCGTTGCTAAAAAGGATGGACCCATGACTTTGTCGCTGCATGATATCGCCGCCCCCGCTTTTCTGCGCGGGCTCGACGCCTTGGACGGATTGCTGGACAAGGCCGTCGCGGCGGGGCTGGACGAGGCGGCGCTGTTCGAGGCGCGGCTGGCGCCGGATATGCGGCCCTTCCCGGATCAGGTTCGCATGGCGGCCTTCTCGGCGCGCGGCTGCGTGGCGCGGCTGACCCGGCAGGACTGGCCCAAGACGGGCGACGACGAGGCGACCCTCGCCGAGCTGAAGGCGACCATCGCCCTGTCGCGCGCCTTCGTCGCGGACACGCCGGCCTCAGCCTATGACGGCGCCGAGACGCGGCCGATCGAGCTGAAGACGCCGCTGGCGACGATGACGTTCGTCGGCGCGGGATATCTGACCAGCTTCGCCCTGCCGAACTTCTACTTCCACATCTCGATGGCCTACGCCCTGTTGCGCCAGGCGGGTGTGACCATCGGCAAGCGTGACTTCCTGGGGCAGGTCGATCTGACCGCGCCGCCGGTTTTCCACCGCTGAGACTCTGGGGGGCTGACAAGGCCCCCCGGCTGGCCTATATGGCCTCCCACATCGTTAGACCGGCGTCCGACGGCGCCGTTTGAAGCGGCGGCCCCGGAGGCCAGCCGCTTTTTTTTTGGGCCAAACCGCTTGCGCGCCAAGACCGCCGAAGACCGCGCCATTCTCGAGATGATCGACCCCGTGGCCGAGAGCCTGGGGCTGGCGGTCGTGCGTGTGCGGCTGATGGGCGGGACGCTGCGTCGCCGGCTGCAGATCATGGCCGAGCGGGTGACCGACCACGACATCTCGGTCGAGGAATGCGCCCGCCTGAGCCGCGCGGTGTCGGAGGTGATGGACGCCGCCGATCCGATCGCCGGCGAATATCTGCTGGAAGTCTCGTCGCCCGGCATCGACCGGCCGCTGACCCGCAAGCTGGACTTCGACCTGTTCGAGGGCTTCGAGGCGCGGCTGGAGACCGACCGGATGGTCGAGGGCCGCAAGCGCTTCAAGGGCATGGTCGCCGGGGTCGAGGGCGACAGCATCGCCATCGATCTGGACGGCGAGGACGACACCGCCCTGATCCCCTTCGACTGGCTGGTGGACGCCAAGCTGGTCATGAACGACGCCCTGCTGAAACGCGGCGCCCTGCTGCGCGCTCAGAGAGGCGAACCCGAAGACGACGGCCTGCCGGCCGGCGACCCCAACCTGACTGCGACCAAGGATATCGACTGATGGCTGTCACCGGCGTTTCCGCCAACCGTCTCGAACTGCTCCAGATCGCCGACGCCGTCGCGCGCGAGAAGAACATCGACAAGGAGATCGTCGTCGAGGCGATCGAGGAGGCGATCCAGAAGGGCGCCAAGTCGCGCTATGGCGCCCACCACGACATCCGCGCCAAGATCGACGTCAAGACCGGCGAGATGGCCCTGACCCGTCACGTCACCATCGTCGAGGACGACTGGCAGCCGGAAGACGAGCTGGAAGAGTTCAACGACAGCGCCATGGTGCGCCTGAAGGATGCGCTGAAGCGCGATCCGGAGGCCGTCGTCGGCAAAGAATACATCGAGGTCCTGCCGCCGTTCGAGTTCGGCCGCGTGCAGACCCAGATGGCCCGCCAGGTCGTGACCGGCAAGGTCCGCGACGCCGAGCGCGCCAATCAGTACGAAGAGTTCAAGGACCGCGTGGGCGAGATCGTCAACGGCACGGTCAAGCGCGTCGAATACGGCAACACCATCGTCGACCTGGGCCGGGGCGAGGGCGTCATGCGCCGCGACCAGTCCATCCCGCGCGAGCTGTTCAACATCGGCGACCGCATCCGCACCTACATCTATGACGTCCGCGCCGAGGCGAAGGGCCCGCAGGTCATGCTGAGCCGCGCCCACCCGGGCTTCATGGCCAAGCTGTTCGCGCAGGAAGTGCCCGAGGTTTACGACGGCGTGATCGAGATCCGCGCCGCCGCCCGCGACTCGGGCTCGCGCGCCAAGATGGCCGTGCTGTCGAACGACAACTCGATCGATCCCGTCGGCGCCTGCGTCGGCATGCGCGGCTCGCGCGTGCAGGCGGTCGTCGCCGAGCTGCAGGGCGAGAAGATCGACATCATCCAGTGGAATCCGGACGAGCCGACCTTCATCGTCAACGCCCTGGCCCCGGCCGAGGTGTCGAAGGTGGTGCTGGACGAAGAAGCGGGCCGCGTCGAAGTGGTCGTGCCGGACGAACAGCTGTCGCTGGCCATCGGCCGCCGCGGCCAGAACGTCCGCCTGGCCTCGCAGCTGACCGGCTGGCAGATCGACATCATCACCGAGGCGCAGGACAGCGAGCGTCGCCAGAAGGAATTCACCGAGCGCACCGTGCTGTTCCAGGAAGCCCTGGACGTCGATGAGGTGATCGCCCAGCTGCTGGTCACCGAAGGCTTCGCCACGGTGGAAGACCTGGCCTACGTCGAGCCGTACGAAATCTCGGACATCGAGGGCTTCGACGAGGAGACCGCCGAGGAACTGCAGGCCCGCGCCCGCGACTATCTGGACAAGCTGGCGGCCGCCCTGGACGCCAAGCGCGTCGAGCTGGGCGTCGAGGACGGCGTGATGGCGGTTCCGGGCGTGACCGGCGCTATCGCCGTGGCGCTGGGCGAAGGCGGCGTGAAGACGGTCGAGGACCTGGCCGACCTGGCCACCGACGAGATCCGCGGCGGCTATGAAGTCAAGAACGGCGAACGCGTGAAGGTCCCTGGCGTGCTGGAGAGCTTCAACCTGGCGCAGGAAGACGCCGAGCTGCTGATCCTGCAGGCCCGCGTGGCCGCCGGCTGGATCGACGCTTCGGAACTGCCGCAGCCCGAGCCGGAGTACGAGGAAGAGGGCGAATACGCCGAGGGCGAGTACGACCCCGAGGCCGTCTTCGCCCAGAACCCGGACGCGAACGAGGGCCACGAGGGCCGCGAGCACGCGGACCTGCCGGCAGACAGCGATGCGGAGGTCTTCGGCGAAGACCTCGAAAAATCGCGCGACGCGTGATGGGAGCCCGGACCGTTCATGGGGTTGGCCGAGGCGACGCAGGATAGAGAACGCCGGGATTTGGTCACGCGCCAGGTCATGGATGAATCTCGCCTGATCCGCTTCGTCGCCGCCCCGGACGGTTCGGTCGCGCCCGACCTGGGCCGGCGTCTGCCGGGCCGGGGGATGTGGGTCGCCGCTGATCGCGCCTCGATCGCGACGGCGGCCGCCAAGAACCTGTTCTCGCGGGCCGCCAAGGCGCCGCTGAAGCCGGCGGCCGACCTGTCGGACATCGTCGAGCAGCTGCTGTTCCGGCGCTGTCTGGACCAGCTGGGTCTTGCCCGGCGCGAAGGCGTGCTTATCTCTGGGTTCGAGAAGGTCGCCGCGTCGCTGAGGAGCGGACGCACGGCCTGGCTGATCGAGGCGGCGGACGGGTCCGCCGACGGTCGCGGCAAACTTATGGCCCTTGCGAAACACCAGTCGCCGCCCCCGAAGGTGTGCGGTCTGTTCTCGGCGGACGATTTGAGTTTGGCCCTTGGGCTGGAAAATGCGATACACGCCGTCCTGCCCGTGGGCGGGCGAGCCGATCGGTGGACCGTGGAGGTCGAGCGACTGGCGGGATTTCGACCGCTCCGTCCCCCCGAATGGGGCCAGGATACGCCCAGGGGCGGTTCGGGCGCCGACGCCGGGAGCGGGTCAGACGAGACCCCTGAGGCAGGATCCGGCGACGGGTCCGAACGAGTTTACGACGGGCGCGACCCCGCTTCCTGAGCGAAGCGGAGCCGCGCGCCGGCTTTTTGTGTTTGAGGCGGGTGTGGTTTCGGCCACGCCGTAATGAAGCGACCGGATGAGCGACGAAAACGACAAGACCCACGATGAAGCCAAGACCGGCCCTGCCGGTGGAGCCTCCGCGACCGGCCCCCGCGCCCCGCTGAGCCTTCGCCCGCGCGTCGCCGGCTCGGTGTCCAGCGGCACGGTGAAGCAGAGCTTCAGCCACGGCCGCTCCAAGACCGTCGTGGTGGAGACCAAGCGGCGCGTCGGCGCCCCTGTCGGCGTGAATCGCCCGCAGGGCTTCGACGTGGCGCGTCCGCGCTCCGACGCGCCGGCGGCTCCGGCCCCCGCGCCGCGTCCGGCCACGCCCAGCGCCGACGGCCGCCTGTCCAACGAGGAACAGGAAGCCCGCCGCCGCGCTATCGAGCTGGCGACCCGCCAGCAGGCCGAGCGCGAACGCGCCGCCATCGAGGAACGCGCCCGCCGCGACGAGGCCGCGCGCCAGCAGGCCGCCGCCGCCGAACAGGCCGCCAGCGCCGCCCGCGCCGAGGCCGCCTCGGCCAAGGCCGCGGCCGAAGCCGCGCGCGCCGAAGCCGCCAAGCTGAGCGCCGCCGCGCCGCAGCCGGCCCCGCCGGCCCGCGCCCCGCGCATCGTTCCCGAAGCCGCCGCGCCGACCCGCGCCGCCGCTCCGGCTCCGGCTCCGACCCCGGCCCCGGCCGCTCCGACTCCCCAGGCGGCGGCTCCAACGCCGGCTCCGGCTGCGCCCGCGCGTCCGGCCGCTCCGGCCCGCCCGCAGGTCAACTTCGGCCAGCGCGTGCCGCGTGCGCCCCAGCCCGGCCAGGCGCCGCGCGCCCCGGCCGGCCCCGCCTTCGGCGGCCGTTCGGCCCGCGAGACCGCCATGGGCGGCGGCGAGCGCAACTATTCGGACCGTCCGCAGGCGCCCGCCCGTCCGGCCGCCACGCAGACCGTGCGCTATTCGGCGCTGAACCCGCGTCCGGCCCCCGGCGCCGCCCGTCCGGGCGCGGCGCGCACCGGCCCGGGCGGTCGCCCGACGCCCAACGCCCCGCCCGCCACGCCGGACGTCGCGCGCCCCGTACGCGCCGGCTTCGGCCGTCCCGCAGGCTCCAAGGCCGAGGAGGATCGCGACAAGCGTTTCTCGGACGCCGGTCCGGGCAAGGCCGTCAGCCGCACGCGCGGCGAACCCAAGCGCCGTGAAGGCCGCCTGACCATCCAGGCCGTGGCCGGTGGCGACGAGGACGCCGCCGAGCGGATGCGCTCGCTGGCCTCGGTCCGCCGGGCCCGTGAACGCGAGAAGGAAAAGCGCCGCGGCGGCTCGACCGACGCGCCGAACCGTCCGCGCGAAGTGGTCATCCCCGACGTCATCACCGTGCAGGAGCTGTCCAACCGGATGGCCGTGCGCGGCGTCGACATCATCAAGTTCCTGATGAAGCAGGGCATGATGATGAAGATCAACGACGTCATCGACAGCGACACCGCCGAGCTGGTGGCCGAAGAGTTCGGCATGGCCGTTCGCCGGGTCTCGGAATCCGACGTCGAGACCGGCTTCATCGCCGAGGCCGACGATGTCGATGACGCGGACGTCCGCGCCCCCGTCGTGGCCATCATGGGCCACGTCGACCACGGCAAGACCAGCCTGCTGGACGCGCTGCGCACCACGGACGTGGCGGGCGGCGAGGCTGGCGGCATCACCCAGCACATCGGCGCCTATCAGGTGCGGCTGGAGGACGGCCAGAAGGTCACCTTCCTGGACACCCCGGGCCACGCGGCGTTCAGCGCCATGCGGGCGCGCGGCGCCAATGTGACGGACATCGTGGTTCTGGTGGTCGCCGCCGACGACGGCGTCATGCCGCAGACGATCGAGGCCATCCAGCACGCCAAGGCGGCCAATGCGCCCCTGATCGTGGCGGTGAACAAGATCGACAAGCCGGGCGCCACCTCGCAGAAGGTCGTCAACGAACTGCTGCAGTACGAAGTCATCGCCGAGAGCCTGGGCGGCGACGCCCAGATCATCGAGGTGTCGGCCAAGGAGCGCATCAACCTCGACGGTCTGCTGGAAGCCATCCTGATCCAGGCCGAGCTGATGGACCTGCGCGCCAACGCCGATCGTTCGGCCGAGGGCGTGGTCATCGAGGCCAAGCTGGACAAGGGCCGCGGCCCGGTCGCGACCGTACTGGTCAAGCGCGGCACGCTGAAGCGCGGCGACATCGTCGTGGCCGGCGGGTCGTGGGGCAAGGCGCGCGCCCTGCTGAACGAACGCAACGAGCAGCTGGCCGACGCCGGTCCCTCGGTGCCGGTCGAGATCCTGGGCCTGGACGAGACGCCGTCGCCCGGCGACGTCTTCGCCGTGGTCGAGAGCGAGGCCCGCGCCCGCGAGCTGACGGAATACCGTCAGCGGGTGAAGCGCGAGAAGAGCCAGGTCTCCGGCGGCTCCGTGTCGCTGGCCGACATGATGGCCCGCCTGGGCACCAAGAAGATCAGCGAACTGCCGGTCCTCATCAAGGCCGACGTTCAGGGTTCCGCCGAAGCCATCGTCGGGTCGCTGGACAAGATGGGCAACGACGAGGTCCGCGCCCGCACCGTCTATCAGGGCGCCGGAGGCATCACCGAGAGCGACGTCAACCTGGCCAAGTCGGCCGGGGCGCCGATCCTGGGCTTCAACGTCCGGGCCTCGAAGCAGGCGCGCGATCTGGCCGAGCGTGAAGGGGTCGAGATCCGCTACTACTCGATCATCTACGACCTGCTGGATGACATTAAGGGCGTGCTGTCGGGCATGCTGGCGCCGCTGCAACGGGAAACCTTCCTGGGCAACGCCGCCGTGCTGCAGGTCTTCGACATCACCAAGGTCGGCAAGATCGCCGGCTGCCGGGTGTCCGAAGGCGTGGTCCGCAAGGGCGCCCGCGTCCGCATCATTCGCGACGACGTGGTGGTGCTGGAACTGGGCACGCTCAACACGCTCAAGCGCTTCAAGGACGAGGTCAACGAGGTGCCGTCGGGCCAGGAATGCGGCATGCAGTTCCAGGGCTTCCAGGACATCAAGGAAGGCGACTACATCGAGTGCTTCACCGTCGAAGAGGTCAAGCGCACGCTGGAGTAGTCCGCGGGCGCCGGGCTCTTGCCTGAAAGAAGCCACGAAAGCTGAGCAAGGGCCGGGCATGCATCGCATCCCGGCCCTTTTTCTTGTCCTGATCGGTCTGATGGCCGCCGCCCCGCACGCACGGGCGGAGACACGGTTCCTGGCCTTCGACGCCAGCGACCGCGTCACGCGCGCCCTGACCAACGGCGTCACGCTGGAGGTCGAGCAGAGCCTGCTGGGCGGCATGAGGGTGCAGGGGCTGGCCTCTACGACCCAGCGCGGCTCGGCGCGGTTCCGCTCAGGCGGGCCACAGGGCGCGCGGTCGCTGCTGCCGGAGGGCGCACGGGGCGACGCCCTCTACCAGGTCTCGAGCGAAGGCGACGGCCGGGGGCTGGCCCGCGCGCTGTGTCCCGGCGCCGACGACGCCTGGCTGGCCATCAGCCGCATCCGGCTGGGCCGGCCCATGACGATGCAGGCGGTGGGCCGCTGGGCCGACGGCCAGTACCGTCACTGCGTGGCCCTGAGCTACGACTGGCGCGGCGAGTGGGCCGTCCCGCCCCGACGCGACCCCGGCGCCACGCCGGACACGCCTTCCACCCCCCTGACGCGATAGCGGTCGACTCTCCTCCGGCGGCGCCGGTATCGTGGGTTCGTGACCGTCACGACCCTCGCCGATGGAAGACCCAGCCGCCGCCCCCGCCGCTCGAACGGGCTGTGGGCGATGCTGGTCGTCATGATCCTGGTGGTGGGGGGCGGCGTCGGCTTCGCCGTCTGGCAGCCGGTCGCCGCCCACCGGGCGTGGACAGCCACGGTGGCGGGCGCAGCCCAGGCCTGGAGCGTCGGGCGCGCCTGGTCCGGCGTCGCCGTCCGCTGGGGCGGGCGCCAGGTCGACCACGTCCAAGCCCGTTTCGCCCCGCCGCCGATGGGGCCGGACGTCATGCTGGACGGCGCCTATGACCCGGCGGACGACGCCGCGCGCGACATAGGCGCGATCGGCTTCGAAGGCGCGAGCCTGACGATCGGTGAGACCGCCGTGATCCGGACCCGGCCCGGCGCGATCGTCACCGGCGCTGACCGGATGTCATTGCGCCAGACGTGGTCCGAGGCGCTGAAAGGCGGCTCGGCCGAACAGATCGAGGTGCGGCAGGTCGCGTCGGACAAGGCGGAGGCGCCCGCGCCGACCGCGCTGTGCGACGGCCAGCCGGTGGGCTGGATCGCCCTGCAGCCGCGCGGCCGGGCCCTGACGGTGGCGGCGTTCGGCGTCGGCGAACGGCCGGGCCCCGACATGACCGGCGCCGACCTGTGCGGCGTCTGGCGTTACGCCAAGCGGTGACCCGCGCCCTGATGATCGTCGCCGCCGTGGCCGCGGGCGCCGGCTGTTGGACGTGGACGAAGCCGGGCGCGCCGGATCGGGGGACCGAACCGCCCGTCGCCACCCTGCTGGTGCTGGACAACGGCTTCCATACCGACATCGCCCTGCCGCGCGCGGCCCTGATCGAGGGGACCGGGCCGCTGGCCGAGGCGGCGCGCGCTTTGCCGCCCGGCGACTGGGTCCGCATCGGCTGGGGCGACGCCGTCTTCTACGTCGACCAGACCCCGATCGCCGACCGCATCCCGGACGGTGCGCGGGCCTTCTTCATGCCGGGCAACCGGTCGGTGGTGATGCTGGACCCGGTGCAATCCGATCCGGCGACCTCCACCGGCGAGGAGGCGCACGTCGCCGTGCCCCTGTCGGCTTCGGCGCTGGCGTCGCTGAGGGCGCGGGTCGAGGGGGCCATGTTCCTGAAGGACGGGCGCGCCGTCATCGCCGCCCAGCGTCCCGGCGACGATGCGCGGTTTTACGCCAGCACCGAGACCTTCTGGGTCGGCCATCTGTGCAATCACTGGACGGCGGGCCTGTTGAACGCCGCCGGAATACCGATCCAGCCGGTGCGGGCGATCACCTCCGGCGGGGTGATGAAGGCCGCCGAACTGGACTTTTCAGCCCCTCACGCCTAGACCGCGCGGCCTCATGGCTCGCAAACAGCACACCCGTAACGCCTCCGGTCCCGCCGGCCCCTCGCAGCGCCAGTTGCGCGCCGGCGAACTGGTGCGGCACGCCCTGGTGGACATCCTGCGCGAGGAGGAGATCCACGACGAGGCCCTGCTGGGCGTGTCGGTGACCGTGACCGAGGTGCGGATGAGCCCGGACCTGAAGCACGCCACCTGTTTCGTCGAACCGCTGGGGGCCGGGGTCGATACGGCGGACACGGCCGGTCACGAGAGCGAAATCATCAAGGCGTTGAACAACCACGCCAAGTTCCTGCGCGGCCAGCTGGGCCGGCGCATGGACATGAAGTTCACCCCGGACCTGCGCTTCCGCCACGACGAGAGCTTTGACGCCGCCAGCCATATCGACCGGCTGCTGGACGACCCGCGCGTGCGGGCGGACCTGGGGCGGGATGATGACTGAGGCCCTTCTCCCCTGGGGGGAGAAGGTGGGCGCCGGAGGCGCTCGGATGAGGGGATGGCTTGCCTCATTCGCGACGTTGGCGACGAGGCTGGCGGCCCCCTCATCCGTCATGCTTCGCATGCCACCTTCTCCCCCGAGGGGAGAAGGTCGGTAATGGGCCGTCGCAAGAGCGGCCAGGCGATCAGCGGCTGGGTCTGTCTGGACAAGCCGCTGGGCATGGGGTCGACCCAGGCGGTGTCGGCCGTCCGCCGGCTGTTCGACGCTAACAAGGCCGGGCATGCGGGGACGCTGGACCCGCTGGCGTCGGGCATCCTGCCCATCGCCCTGGGCGAGGCCACCAAGACCGTCGCCTTCATGATGGAGGCGAGGAAGGCCTATCGCTTCACCATTGAGTGGGGCGTCTCGACCGACAGCGTCGACAAGGAAGGCGCCGAGATCGGCCGCTCGGACGTGCGGCCGTCGGTGGAACAGGTGCGCGCCGCCCTGCCGGCCTTCGTGGGGGAGATCCAGCAGACCCCGCCCCGGTTCAGCGCCATCAAGGTGGACGGCCAGCGCGCCTATGACCTGGCGCGCGACGGGGTCGAGTTCGAGCTGGCGAGCCGACCGGTGACCATCCACTCGGCCGAGGTGACGGACGCGCCGGATGTGGACCACGTCGAGATCACGATCCACACCGGCAAGGGCGTCTATGTCCGCTCGCTGGCGCGCGACCTGGCGCTGACCCTGGGCGCGGAGGGGCATGTCTCGGCCCTGCGACGGCTGCGGGTCGGGCCGTTTTCGACCGAGAACAGCGTGACGCTGGATTTCCTGACCGATCTGGTGCATAGGAGCGCCGCCTCGGAAGGCTTGCTTCCCGTCGCGATCGCCCTGGACGACATCCCGGAGCTGGCCGTGACGACCGAAGACGCCTTCTCGCTTCGGCAGGGACGACCGATCGTTCTGATCCCCCGTCAGGTCGAGACGCTGATGAGCCGCCTTCGGGAGGGCTCGACAACCGTTTCGGCCTTCCAGGGCCAGACCCTCGTCGCTCTCGGTCAGGTGCGGGCCGGTCGGTATGAACCCGATCGCATCTTCAACCTCCCATAATGGAGCACACCGATGTCGATTACGCCTGAGCGTAAGTCTGAGGTCATCAACGACAACGCCCGCACCGCGGGCGACACCGGCTCGGCCGAGGTCCAGGTCGCGATCCTGTCGGAACGCATCGCCAACCTGACCGAGCACTTCAAGACCCACAAGAAGGACAACCACTCGCGCCGCGGCCTGCTCAAGATGGTCTCGCAGCGTCGTCGCCTTCTTGACCACCTGGTGAAGGTCGATCGCGAGCGTTACACCGCTCTGATCACCAAGCTGAACCTGCGCCGCTAGGCGTCGGATCGACGGAAGATTTCGAGGCGCGGGCCATGTCCGCGCCTCTTTCCGTACCTAAGCGACCGGCGCGCCGCCGTTGTATCTCGGCGCAGACGCGAGGGCTGGATACCGGTCCTCTTTGAACTCCCGGATCGATCGCGATGGCGCGGCGATCCATGGACCGAAGGACTGAACGCCCGACGCTCCGCCCCACTGATGGGACCCCGGCTGGAATACGCCCGCCGGGATACGAAAGACGAAATATGTTCGATATCAAACGCAAGACGATCGACTGGGCCGGCCGCCCGCTGACGCTGGAAACGGGCCGCATCGCCCGTCAGGCCGACGGCGCCGTCCTGGCCACCTATGGCGAGACCGTCGTCCTGGCCACCGTCGTCTATGGTCGCGCGCCCAAGCCGGGCCTGGATTTCTTCCCGCTGACCGTCAACTACCAGGAAAAGACCTTCGCGGCCGGCAAGATCCCGGGCGGCTACTTCAAGCGTGAAGGCCGTCCGACCGAGAAGGAGACCCTGGTCTCCCGCCTGATCGACCGCCCGATCCGCCCGCTGTTCGTCAAGGGCTTCAAGAACGAGACCCAGGTCGTCATCACCGTGCTGCAGCACGACATGGAGAACGACCCCGACATCGTCGGCATGGTCGCCACCTCCGCCGCCCTGACGATCTCGGGCGTGCCCTTCATGGGCCCGATCGGCGCCGCGCGCGTCGGCTACATCGACGGCGAATACGTGCTGAACCCGACGCTGGACCAACTGCCCGAGTCGCAGCTGGACCTGGTCGTCGCCGGCACCCAGGACGCCCTGATGATGGTCGAATCCGAAGCCAAGGAGCTGTCGGAAGAGATCATGCTGAACGCCCTGATGTTCGCGCATCGCGGCATGCAGCCGGTGATCGACGCCATCATCGAACTGGCCGAACACGCCGCCAAGGAGCCGTTCGACTTCCAGGCCGAGGATCACTCGGACGTCGTCACGCAGATCCAGTCGCTGGTCGGCGAGGACATCAAGGCCGCCTACACCCACGTCGCCAAGCACGCGCGTCATGAAGCCGTCGGCGCCGCCAAGAAGAAGGCCTCGGCCGCGCTGGTGAAGACCGACGAGAACCCGGATGGCGTGGACAGCGCCAAGTTCGGCACGGCCTTCAAGGAATGCGAAGCCCACGTCCTGCGTCGCGACATCATCGACAACGGTCACCGCGTCGACGGCCGCGCCCTGGACAAGGTCCGCTCGATCGTCTCGGAAGTCGGCGTCTTCCCGCGCACCCACGGTTCGGCCCTGTTCACCCGCGGTGAAACCCAGGCCATCGTCGTCGCCACCCTGGGCACCGGCGAGGACGAACAGTACGTCGACGCGCTGTCGGGGACGTACAAGGAGAAGTTCCTCCTGCACTACAACTTCCCTCCCTATTCGGTCGGTGAGACCGGCCGTATGGGCGGCGCGGGCCGTCGGGAAATCGGTCACGGCAAGCTGGCGTGGCGGGCGATCCGTCCGATGCTGCCGTCGTCGGAAGACTTCCCCTACACGATCCGTCTGGTGTCGGAGATCACCGAGTCCAACGGTTCGTCCTCGATGGCCACGGTCTGTGGTTCGTCGCTGGCGCTGATGGATGCGGGCGTGCCGCTGGTTCGTCCGGTCTCGGGCATCGCCATGGGCCTGATCCTGGAGCCGTCGGGCGAGTTCGCCATCCTGTCCGACATCCTGGGTGACGAAGATCACCTGGGCGACATGGACTTTAAGGTGGCCGGCACGCGCGAAGGCATCACCTCGCTGCAGATGGACATCAAGGTCGCGGGCATCACCGAAGAGATCATGCGCAAGGCGATCGCCCAGGCTTCGGCCGGCCGCCTGCACATCCTCGACGAGATGGACAAGGCCATCGACGGCGCCCGCACCGAGCTGGGCGAGTTCGCGCCCAAGATCGAGTCGATCAAGGTTCCGACCGACAAGATCCGCGACATCATCGGCACCGGCGGCAAGATCATCCGCGAGATCGTCGAAAAGACCGGCGCCAAGATCAACATCGAGGACGACGGCACGGTGAAGATCGCCGCCAGCGACCAGGAGAAGATCGACGCCGCCAAGAACTGGATCTCGTCGATCGTGTCCGAGCCCGAGCAAGGCACGATCTACTCGGGCAAGGTCGTGAAGGTCGTCGATTTCGGCGCCTTCGTGAACTTCTTCGGCGCCAAGGACGGCCTGGTCCACGTGTCGCAGATCGCCCTGGAACGCGTCGCCAACCCGGCCGACGTCCTGACCGAAGGCCAAGAGGTCAAGGTCAAGTTCCTGGGCATGGACGATCGCGGCAAGACCAAACTGTCGATGAAGGTCGTCGATCAGGCCACGGGTGAAGACCTGACGGACAAGATCAACGCCGAGCGCGCCGAACGCGGCGAAGCCCCGATGTCGGAAGACACCGGTGGCCGTCCGAAGCGTGAAGGCGGTGGCGGTGATCGCGGCGGCGACCGCGGCCGTCGTCGTCGCGACTAAGCGCTGACGGTTTGAGTTGAAGGAGGCCCCGCCGGAAACGGCGGGGCCTTTTTCGTTTTGGCATTGTGTCCCTCTCCCAGAGGGAGAGGGCTTGAGCGCCTGAGCGCGCAGCGATCAGTCTTGCGCGAAAGGGTGAGGGGAGCGCCACATCCTGTTGGCCGTCCATCCCTCACCCTTTCGGCTTGGCCAATCGCCTTCGGCTCTTGGAGCCTCAAGCCCTCTCCCTCTGGGAGAGGGATCAAATGAGCTGTTTCAGCGCGCGCAGACCCGGACGCGGGCGTTGGTCCAGCAGCCGTCCTGCAGCGTGACTTCGCCCAGTGCATCCCAGGCGTGGGTGTCGTCCGGATCCTGGTTCCAGCTGGCGTCCGCGACGCCCGGTCGGGTGACGGAGACGACGGCGAAGTGGGACCGGGCGGGCTTGCCGTGGGTCCAGGTGTTCAGCGTCAGGCCGCCGTCGCCCATGGGATAGACCCAGCAGCGTCCCTCCACCTGTGCGACCTCGTCCACGACCAGCAGGCAGTCGCGCTGGACCTCGGCGAGTGAGGCCGACGCGGGCGCGGGGGCTGGCACGGGAACTGGGGCAGGGGCGGGTACGGGAAGGGGCGTCGGCGCCTCGGCGGGCGGCGGGGGATCGCCGGGCTGTGGCGCTGCCGGCGGCGATCCGCAGGCGGCGAGGCTCAGCGACAGGACCGCAAGGGCGGACCAGGCGGCCGGGGGCGAGGGGCGAAGGCGGGTCATGGGCGCTCCTTTCGATGAAAGGAAAACGCCCGGCCGTTCGGTCGGGTCCGCTAGGCCTTGCACTCCGCCGGCGGGTCGTCGGCGAACAGGGCGCAGGCGCGGTCGATTTCGTCCTGGATGAGGGCGCAGGCGTTGTCGGCGTTGCACGGCGGGTGGGTCGCGGGGCTGACGGCGATGCAGCGCTCGACCAGCTTGGCCGAGGCGGCCTCGCCGATGCTGTCGCGGCAGGTGCGGTCAGCTGGGCCCAGGACATCACTGCCGGCGGGCGTGACCTCGGGCGGCGCCTCTTCCTGGGGCGGGGCGTCCGTGGGCATGACCGGGGCGGCGGCGTCATCGGCGGCCGTCTCGGTCTCGGCCGGGTCGGACGAGGGGCCGCAGGCGGTCAGGGCCAGAACGGCGCAGGCGGCGAGCAACAGGCGCATCAGCGTGTCTCCGATCGCGAAGCGGGGACGATGCGCCGGAACGCGGCGCGCCGCCAGCCCTAGCCCGCGATGGCGTGGCGCTGCAGGGTGAACAGCTCGTTGCAGCCCAGCTCGGCCAAGGCGAACAGCTGGTTGAACTCCTCCCGCGAGAATCCGCGCTTCTCGCCCGTGGCCTGGATCTCGACGATCTGGCCCGAGCCGGTCAGGACGAAGTTGCTGTCGGTCTCGGCGGTGGAATCCTCGTCGTAGTCGAGGTCCAGCACGGGCAGGTCCTTGTAGAGCCCGCACGAAACGGCGGCGACCTGGTCCAGGATGGGGTCGCCCGCCAGCAGGCCTTTTTCGCGATGCCGCTTGAGCGCCAGGGCCATGGCGACCCACGCGCCGGTGATGGAGGCTGTGCGCGTGCCGCCGTCCGCCTGGATGACGTCGCAGTCGATCAGCACCTGACGCTCGCCCAGCGCCTTCAGATCGACGACGGCGCGCAAGGACCGGCCGATCAGGCGCTGGATCTCCTGGGTGCGGCCCGACTGCTTGCCGGCGGCGGCTTCGCGACGGCCGCGCGTATGGGTGGCGCGGGGCAGCATGCCGTACTCTGCGGTAACCCAGCCCTGACCGCTGTTGCGCATCCAGCCCGGCACCTTGTCCTCGACCGAGGCGGTGACCAGCACCTTGGTATGGCCGAACGACACCAGGCACGAGCCCTCGGCGTATCGGTTGACGTCGGTTTCCAGCGTGACGGGGCGGAGCTGATCGGGCAGGCGTTCGGACGGGCGCATCGTCTTTCCTTGGAAGCGGGTGCGCGGGTGCTTATCCTGAAAGCGTGAGCCTGTATGCCCCCCATCCCCCGCCGTTCGGCGACCAGCCCGCCGGCCTGACCGTGCTGGACGAGCGCGCGCGCGACATCTTCCGCCGCATCGTCGAAAGCTATCTGCAGTCGGGCGAGCCGGTGGGGTCGCGGACGCTGTCGCGGGCGGGGATCGCCCTGTCGCCGGCGTCGATCCGAAACACCATGCAGGACCTGACGATGGCGGGGCTGCTGGCGTCGCCGCACACCTCGGCCGGGCGGGTGCCGACCCATGCGGGTCTGCGCCTGTTCGTCGACGGCCTGCTGGAGGTCGGAGACATCGGCGCGGACGAGCGGCGCGAGATCGACGGCCGTCTGGCGGGTCGGGGACGCAGTTTCGAGGACGCGCTGGACGAGGCGACCAATCTGCTGAGCGGGCTGGCGGGCGGGGCGGGCATCGTCGCCTCGCCGGTGCGCGAGGCGGGGGTCAAGCACGTGGAGTTCGTGGCCCTGGGTCACGATCAGGCGCTGGCGGTGCTGGTGGGCGACGACGGGACGGTCGAGAACCGGCTGATGCCGCTGGCCGCCGGGGTCACGCCCTCGACGCTGCAGGAGGCGTCCAACTTCCTGAACGCGCGGCTGAAGGGGCGGCCGCTGGTCGAAGCGCGCCAGGAAATGGGGCAGGAGCTGGAGGCCGCCCGGCGCGAGCTGGACACCGCCGCCGCGCGCCTGGTCGAGGACGGGGTGGCCGCCTGGTCGGGCGGCGCCGAGCGCGAACGCAGCCTGATCGTGCGCGGCCGGGCCAATCTGCTGCAGGACGCCGGGGCGCTGGAGGACCTGGAGCGCGTGCGCACCCTGTTCGACGATCTGGAGCAGAAGCAGCAGCTGATCGGCCTGCTGGACGGGGTGTCGGCGGCGCAGGGCGTGCGCATCTTCATCGGGGCGGAAACGCGCCTGTTTTCGCTTTCGGGTTCCGCCGTGATCGCGGCGCCCTATATGAGCGGCCGACAACGGGTTCTGGGCGCCATCGGCGTCATCGGACCTGCGAGACTGAACTACGCCCGCGTCATCCCGTTGGTGGACTATACCGCCCGGGTGCTGGGCCGAATGCTGGACGGAAGAGACACGTGACCCATCAAGATCAGACCGACGCCGAGCTGGAGCTGGACGGCGAGCCCGATTTCAACGCCGAGCCCGAGAACGACCTGGCCCCGCTGGACGCCGTCATCGCCGAGCGGGACGAGTGGAAGGACCGCGCGCTGCGCGCCGTGGCCGAGACCGAGAACGTCAAGCGTCGCTCGGAAACCCAGCAGAACGACGCCCGCGCCTACGCCATCCAGCGCTTCGCCCGGGACCTGCTGGGCGTGGCCGACAGCCTGGAGCGGGCGTTGCAGGCCGCGCCCAAGGAGGCCGAGGGGCCGTCCGCCAGCCTGGTGTCGGGTCTGGAGCTGATCCAGAAGAGCTTCACCCAGGCGCTGGAGAGCAACAACGTCAAACGCGTCGACCCGCAGGCGGGCGAGGCCTTCGACCCGAACCTGCATCAGGCGATGATGGAGCAACCCTCCGACACCGTTCAGGGCGGGCAGGTGATCCAGACGCTGCAGGCGGGCTATGCGCTGTTCGGCCGGGTGCTGCGCCCGGCGATGGTGGTGGTGGCGGCCAAGGGCTCCGGCGCGGCGGCGGGGACCGCCGCCTATGCGGCTCAACCGGCCGGCGACGGCGGGAATTTCGACGGGCAGGCGTAGGGTCTAAAGCTCTCCGCCCGCTGGGCGGAGACAGGCCGCGTCAGCGGCCAGAGGCGGGCCCGAAAGGTCGAGTCCGCCACTTGCCCGCCTCTGCTCGCTTCGCTCGCTGTCTCCGCCCATGAGGCGGAGAGCGAAGGCGCGCTACTTCAGCTTCCCGTCGAAGAACGCCACGGCCTTGCCCCAGGCGTCCGTGGCCGCCGCCGGGGTGTAGCTGTCGCGGTAATCCGCGTGGAAGCCGTGAGGCGCGCCATCGTAGACCTGAATCCGGCTTTCGGTCTGGCCGGCGCGCTGGAGGGCCTGGCGCATGGTTTCGACGCTGGTCAGCGGAATGCCGGTGTCCGCCCCGCCGTAGAGGCCCAGCACGGGCGCCTTCAGGTCTTCGGCCAGGTTGACGGGCCAGGGCTGGCCCGCTGCGATCTGGGCTTCGCTGGCGTCGGCCGCCGGGGCCAGGCGGCCGTACCAGGCGACGCCGGCCTTGAGCGCGGCGAAACGGGCGCAGGCCTGCCAGACCACCTTGCCGCCCCAGCACCAGCCGGTGATCCCCATGCGGTCGTCGCGCGCCCACAGCTGCTGGCTGGACCAGTCGAGCGCGGCGGACACGTCGCCCATGACCTGTTCATAGCCGGCGGCGCCGACGATCTGCATGATGCGCGACATGTCCTGGACCCGGGCGGGATCCTCGACCCGGTTGAAGAAGGCGGGCGCGACGGCGGCGTAGCCCTGCTTCGCCAGGCGGCGGCAGACGTCCATGATGTAGGCGTGGACCCCGAAGATCTCGGACGCGACGATCACGACCGGGAAGGGGCCGTCGCCGGCGGGCCGCGCCACATAGGCCGGCAGGTCGAAGCCGTCGGCGGGGCTGAGCATCACCGTTTCGGTGACCAGGCCGTCGCCGGGCGTGACGATGGGATGCGCCTCCCGGGCCAGCGCCGCCCCCGCATAGCCGGTGAACAGAAGCCCGGCCGTGGCGGCTCTGCGGGTCATGTCGGGGGTCAGGCTCATGGGGCGCTCCTGCAAGAGAGGCCGCACCATGAGCCGGGCGCGCGTCGGAAACAAGAAAGGCCCCCGGCGGGCGCCAGGGGCCTTTCGTCGCTGGGCTCGAGCGGCCCTTAGCGGGTGTAGTAGTAGTCGGCGATCTGGCACACGTTGATGCGCATGCGGGTCAGCTCCTGGCCGTTGGTGAACTCGGCCTTGAAGTCGTAGACGCAGGCGCCCGAGCCGTCGTCGATGTTGATGTTCACGCTCTGGCCCGACGCCAGGGTGCTGCGGCCTAGGATGTCCTCTTCCCAGTCGGAGGCGCGCGAGTCCGAGGCGTAGAAGCGCAGCATGGTCCAGCCGGTGTCGTTATGGATGCGGACCTGACGGTTATAGCCGTCGCGCGACTGGACGGCGGCCGGTTCGGCGGCCGAAGCGATGCCGGTCAGGCCGGCGGACAGGGCGCAGCCGAGCACGGCCGCGCGAACAAGCGTCTTGATGGTCATGGGTTTTCCCTCTCTTGGCCCCCGGTCCCCGAAGCCCCCAACGGCCGGATTACGACGTTATGGCTCAGATCGCGGACGTTCGCATCTGAAATATGCCTTTCCGAACAGGGGTCGGAGACGGCGTTTCGCAAGCCCTTGCGGCCCGGCGCCGCCTCCCCATATCCGTCGCCACGCGGAGAAACCCTGCATTCGGCAGGGCCAATCCGATCGTTTGACCAACCCGGGGGCGGTCAGGCGCGGCGCTTCGACGAAGGCCGCCGCACCGCCCGCCAAAAAGGAGCGTAGACAGGCTTATGGCCAAGATCATCGGCATCGACCTCGGCACGACCAACTCGTGCGTCGCCGTCATGGACGGCAAGAACCCCAAGGTCATCGAGAACGCGGAAGGCAACCGCACGACGCCGTCGGTCGTCGCCATCCAGGATTCCGGCGAAGTGCTGGTCGGCCAGCCGGCCAAGCGCCAGGCGGTCACCAACCCGTCGAACACCTTCTTCGCCATCAAGCGCCTGATCGGCCGCAACTTCTCCGACCCCGTCGTGGCGAAGGACAAGGGCATGGTGCCCTACGAGATCGTCAAGGGCCCCACCGGCGACGCCTGGGTGAAGGCCCACGGCAAGGACTATTCGCCCCAGCAGATCAGCGCCTTCACTCTGACCAAGATGAAGGAAGCCGCCGAGGCCTATCTGGGCGAGACGGTGACCCAGGCGGTCATCACGGTTCCCGCCTACTTCAACGACAGCCAGCGTCAGGCGACCAAGGACGCCGGCAAGATCGCCGGCCTGGAAGTGCTGCGCATCATCAACGAGCCGACGGCCGCCGCGCTGGCGTACGGGCTTGAAAAGAACGAAGGCCAGAAGATCGCGGTCTACGATCTGGGCGGCGGCACCTTCGACGTCTCGATCCTGGAGATCGGCGACGGCGTGTTCGAGGTGAAGTCGACCAACGGCGACACCTTCCTGGGCGGCGAGGACTTCGACGTGCGCCTGGCCGACTATCTGGCCGACGAGTTCAAGAAGGAGCAGGGCGTCGACCTGCGCCAGGACAAGCTGGCCCTGCAGCGCCTGCGCGAAGAGGCCGAAAAGGCCAAGAAGGAGCTCAGCTCCACCACCCAGTACGAGGTCAATCTGCCGTTCATCACCATGAACGCGACCGGCCCGCTGCACCTGAACATCAAGCTGACGCGCGCCAAGCTGGAATCGCTGGTCGAGGATCTGGTCCAGCGCACCATCGAGCCGTGCGCCAAGGCGCTGAAGGACGCGGGCCTGAAGGCCTCGGACATCGACGAAGTGGTGCTGGTCGGCGGCATGACCCGCATGCCCAAGGTCGTAGAGGCCGTGAAGGCCTTCTTCGGCAAGGAGCCGCACAAGGGCGTGAACCCTGACGAGGTCGTGGCCCTGGGCGCCGCCGTTCAGGCCGGCGTGCTGCAAGGCGACGTCAAGGACGTGCTGCTGCTGGACGTGACCCCGCTGACGCTGGGCATCGAGACCCTGGGCGGCGTGTTCACCCCGCTGATCGAACGCAACACCACCATCCCGACCAAGAAGAGCCAGGTGTTCTCCACCGCCGACGACAACCAGTCGGCCGTGACCATCCGGGTCTTCCAGGGCGAGCGCCCGATGGCCGCCGACAACAAGGTGCTGGGTCAGTTCGACCTGATGGGCATTCCGCCGGCCCCGCGCGGCATGCCGCAGATCGAGGTCGCCTTCGACATCGACGCCAACGGCATCGTCAACGTCTCGGCCAAGGACAAGGCGACCAACAAGGAACAGTCGATCCGCATCCAGGCCAACGGCGGCCTGTCGGACGCCGATATCGACAAGATGGTCAAGGAAGCCGAAGCCAACGCCTCGGCCGACAAGGCCCGCAAGGATATGGTCGAGGCCCAGAACGCGGCCGACAGCCTGATCCACTCGACCGAAAAGGCCCTGGCCGAGCATGGCGACAAGGTCGGCGAGCCCGAGAAGGCCGCCATCCAGACCGCCCTGGACGACCTGAAGTCGGCCAAGGACGGCACGGATCCGGAAGCCATCCGTGAGAAGACCAACACCCTGGTGCAGGCCTCGATGAAGCTGGGCGAGGCCATGTACGCCTCGCAGCAAGGTTCGGACGGCGCGGCTGAACAGCCGGCCGACGACGGCGTCGTGGATGCCGAGTTCGAAGACGTCACCGACCAGGACGAGAAGAAGAGCGCCTAAGTCGGTTTTTCCTCCCCACAAAGTGGGGAGGGGGACCCCGAAGGGGTGGAGGGGCGCCTCAAGCGCCGCGCGTGGGTTAGCCCCTCCACCGCAAGCGGTCCCCCTCCCGATCGACGATGGGAAGGAAAAAAGATCAAAGCCCCGCTTGTCTGCCGACGGGCGGGGCTTTTTCATGAAACTTGCATCATCGGATCGGGCGCCCATGTCAGCCCGGTCGGCCGTGAACCCAGACGCCGCTAAGGCGCGGGCGAGCGGCAGGGGTTAAGAGGACGAACGCCGCATGGCGCGTGATTATTACGAAATCCTGGAGGTCGAGCGCACCATCGACGCGCCGGGCCTGAAGGCGGCCTATCGCAAGCTGGCGATGGTGCATCACCCCGACCGCAACGGCGGCTCGGAGGAATCGGTCGCCAAGTTCAAGGAAATCTCAGAGGCCTATTCCGTCCTCTCCGACGACCAGAAGCGGGCGGCCTATGACCGGTTCGGCCATGCGGGCGTGAACGGCGGCGGGGGCGGCAATCCCTTCGGCCAGGGCGGCCAGGGCTTCGCGGACGTCAACGACATCTTCTCCCAGGTCTTCGGCGACGCCTTCGGGGACGTCTTCGGCGGTCGCCAGGGCGGACGCGGCCAGGGCGGCGCGCGACGCGGGTCGGACCTGCGATACGACCTCGAGATCAGTCTGGAGCAGGCCTATAAGGGCGCGGAGGTCGAGATCGGCGTGCCGTCGACCGCGACGTGCGACACCTGCGAAGGCTCGGGCGCCAAGCCGGGCACCAAGCCGACCACCTGCAGCACCTGCCAGGGCGCCGGGCGCATCCGCCAGGCCAACGGCTTCTTCCAGGTCGAGCGGACCTGCCCCCGCTGCGGCGGCAATGGCCAGATGATCGCCGAGCCCTGCGCCACCTGCCACGGCCACGGCCAGGTCCGTAAGACCCGCACGCTGAGCCTGAAGGTGCCGGCCGGCGTGGACGACGGATCGCGCATCCGCCTGTCGGGCGAGGGCGACGCCGGGACGCGCGGCGGCCCGCGCGGGGACCTGTACGTCTTCATCTCGGTGACGCCGCACGAGCTGTTCGAGCGGGACAATCTGGACCTGCTGGTCACCGTGCCGGTGTCGATGCCGACGGCGGCCCTGGGCGGCGAGATCGACGCGCCCTGCCTGACGTCAGAGGCCTGCGACGGACGCTGCAAGGCGGCGGTGACCGTGCCGGCGGGGTCGCAGACGGGCAAGACCGTCCGCATCCGGGGCAAGGGCATGCCGCACCTGAACGGCCGCCAGCGCGGCGATCTGGTGGTCGAACTGTTCGTCGAGACGCCGACCGACCTGACGGCGCGCCAGCGTGAGTTGCTGGAGGAACTGGCCGCCTCGCTGGGCGACACCCAAACGCCCAAGAACGCCTCGTTCGCCGGCAAGGCCAAACGCTTCTGGGCCGATATCCTGGGCCAGGACGACGCGAAAGAAACCGCGGCTTGAGCGCCCTGTTTCACGTCGGCATCTCCGGCGCGCGGGGCCGGATGGGCCGGGCCGTGTCCCAGGTGCTGGACGCGCGAGAGGACGTGGTGGTCGCGGCCCGCTTCGACTGGGGCGATCAGCCGAACCTGAGCATGTGCGACGTGGTGATCGACTTCACCACGGCCGAGGCTTCGCTGGCCCTGGCCCAGGCCTGCGCGGAGACGGGCGGACCGGCCCTGGTCATCGGCTCCACCGGCTTCACCCCCGAGCAGGAGGCGGCGCTGGCCGTCGCCGCGGAGCGGGTGGCCGTGGTCCGAAGCGGCAACTTCTCACTGGGCGTCAACATCCTGATCGGCCTGGTCGAGCACGCGGCGCTGCGGCTGGACGCGCGCGACTGGGACATCGAGGTGCTGGAGACCCATCACCGCCGCAAGATCGACGCCCCGTCGGGCACCGCCCTGATGCTGGGCGAGGCCGCCGCCAACGGACGCGGCGCCGATCTGGCGGACCTGCAGTCGCCGCCCTACGACGGGATCACCGGCGAGCGGGAACCCGGCAAGATCGGCTTCGCCGTGTCGCGGGCGGGCGGGGTGATTGGCGAGCACACGGTCACCTTCGCCGCCGAGGACGAGATCCTGCGCCTCAGCCACACCGCGCTGGACCGCAGCCTGTTCGCCAAGGGCGCGGTCGCCGCCGCCGCCTGGGTCCGCCAACGCCGCCCCGGCCTCTACGACATGCAGGATGTTCTAGGGTTCCGTCAGGCGTAGCCTGCCGGAACAGCGGCCTGACGGCCGCCGCGCTACGCTCGCGACGCGGTCGGTCGCTGCTTGAGCGCGAAGATCAGAGAAGCAGAAGCCCCGCTGCGACTGGCAACGGGGCTCCGCTTACGCTCCAGGCCGCGTCGGGTCGAGAAGGCGGAGCCTTCTGACCGCGGCCAATCATCAGTGCGCGTGGCTGTGGCCGTGGCGGCGGAACAGCGAGCCGGTCAGCAGCGACTTGATGAAGAAGAATATGGCGATGACGATGGCGTAGCCCAGGAACAGGGCGAAGCCCGCGATCCAGAAGCCGGCGGTCAGGATGTCCGGCAGCAGCAGCGCACCGCCGTCCAGCATCGGCTTCACCATGCCAATCAGGATGTGCACCACGACCGCGCCCAGAGCCGTCGCCCACAGGCCGCGCCAGGACGTCATCATCAGCGCCGCGAGCGCCGCGATGACCAGGCCGACGACCTGGTTGACGCCGTCGAAGCCCGTGTCGGCCAGCCCGACGATGCTTTGGAACAGGCCGTAGATTTGTTGCAGCAGATCGTTCACGCGACGCCTCCTTCGATCAAGAAAAGGCGGGCGCCCGGCCCGCGACAGCACGGTTAACGCCGGTATTCGACAATTGGTTCGGTCCGAAAGCCCTAGCGGCCGGTCGATCCGAAACCGCCGGCGCCGCGCGCGGTGTCGCCCAGGGTCTCGACCTCGACCCACTGGGCGCGCTCGTGGCGGGCGATGACCATCTGGGCGATGCGCTCGCCGCGCTGGATCACGAAGGGCTCGGCGCCGTGGTTGATCAGGATGACGCCGACTTCGCCGCGATAGTCGCTGTCGACCGTGCCGGGGCTGTTCAGGCAGGTGACGCCATGCTTGAGCGCCAGGCCCGATCGGGGGCGCACCTGCGCCTCATAGCCGGGCTGCAGAGCGATCTTGAGGCCCGTGGGCACCAGCGCGCGCTGGCCCGGCGCCAGGGTCAGCGGCTGGTCCTGCGGCACGGCGGCGCGCAGGTCCATGCCGGCCGCGCCCTCGGTCTCATAAGCCGGCGTGGGAAGGCCCTCGGCGTGAGGCAGGCGGGTCAGGTGCACTTGGGTCATTGCGGCTCGCTGAAATGGGCGGCGATGCGGTCGGCCAGGGCGCGGGCGACGGCGGTCTTGGACTGGCGCGGCCAGGTCTCTTCGGCGCCGTTCTTCAGGAACAGGGTGACGGCGTTGGCGTCGTTGCCGAAGACGTCGTCCGAGACATCGTTGCCGACGATCCAGTCGCAGCCCTTTCTCGACAGCTTGGCGCGGGCGTTGGCCGCCAGGTCGGCGGTCTCGGCCGCGAAGCCGACCACCAGCGCGGGGCGTTGCGGCCCGGCGCGGGCGACGCCGGCCAGGATGTCGGGGTTCTCGATCAGCGACAGGGTCGGCGGCCCGCCCGGCGCCTTCTTGATCTTGCCTGATGCGACGCCGTCGACCCGCCAGTCGGCCACGGCAGCGCTCATCACCGCGATATCGGCGGGCAGGGCGGCGTGGACGGCCGCCTGCATCTCGGTCGCCGTCTCGACCCAGACGCGGGCGACGCCAGTCGGCGCCCCCAGCGCCACGGGGCCGGACACCAGCGTCACCTCGGCGCCCAGCCGGGCCAGGGCGGCGGCGATGGCGTAGCCCTGCTTGCCGCTGGACCGGTTGGTCAGGCCGCGCACGGGGTCGATGGGTTCGAAGGTGGGGCCGGCTGTGACCACGGCCTTGCGGCCCGCCAGGGACCGGCCGCCCGCGCCGGCCAGAAGGCCGTCGATGGCCGCCAGGATCGCGGCCGGCTCGGCCATGCGGCCGGGGCCGAACTCGCCGCAGGCCATCTCGCCGTCGTCAGGGCCGATCAGGGCCGCCTGATGGAAGCCCTCGAAGCGCTTCAGCCTGTCCACATTGGCCTGGACCGCCGGGTGCAGCCACATCCGCACGTTCATCGCCGGCGCCCACAGGGCCTGCTTGTCGGTGGCGATCAGAAGGGTGGAGGCCAGGTCGTCGGCCAAGCCGTTGGCCGCCTTGCCGATCAGGCCCGCGGTCGCCGGCGCCACGACGATCAGGTCGGCCCAGCGCGACAGTTCGATATGGCCCATGGCGGTCTCGTCGTCGGGCAGGAACAGGTCCTGGCGAACCGGATGGCCGGTCAGCGCGGCCAGAGACATCGGCGTCACGAACTGGGCGCCCGAGGCGGTCAGGACGGCCTGGACCTGGGCCCCCGCCTTGCGGATCAGGCGGACCAGCTCCAGCGACTTATAGGCGGCGATGCCCCCGCCCACGATCAGCAGGATCTTTCGTCCGGACAGGCGCGTCGCTTCCATGCCTCCGCTCTAGCCGCCCCGTGCGACGGCGTCGAGGCGGGCAACAGAACATTGCAAGAACACAGGTCTCATGCTTAAGCTGGGCTCGCGGGTATTCTCAGGGAGGTTCAACCCATGCGGTATTTTGTGGTGGCGGGCGTGGCGGCGGTGCTGATGCTGGCCGGGTGCGACAACGGGCCGTCGGCGGTCGAGACGCGGGATCGGGCAGGCGAAACGGCGCCGGATGCGCAGGGGGACGCGGCGCCGAGCCTGGCCCCCACGTCGGCCGAAGGCGCGGAGAAGCCGCCGGTCACCGCCAACCGGCGCGAGACCGCCAACGCCAAGATCGAACGGCTCTATGCGCGCAACGGCACGGCGTTCGGCGCGCGCGACGCCGACGACTATCTGGCCAAGATCGAAGCCTTTATCCGCAATCCGCCGGCGGGGACCGAACGGGTCGAGCGGGCGAACGGCGACGTGCTGCTGTACCAGGCGTCGACCAATACCTTTGCGGTGGTCGCGAGCGACGGCACGCCGCGCACCATGTTCAAGCCGGACGACGCGGCCGCCTATTGGGCCGAACAGAAGGCGGCGGCGCCGACCTTCGGTCAGCGGCGGCGCTCGTCGGAGGGGTAGCGATCGAACGTCAGGCCGGCGCGGCGATCAGGCTGCGTCGGCTTCTTCGGCGGGTTCGCCGCCGCCCATCTCGCGGGCCATCTCAAGCAGGAGCTTCTGCTTGCGGGCCGGCAGGGCGGGGGCCAGGCGCGACAGTTCGATGGTGTAGCGCGTGGCCGGGAAGTCGTGCGTGAAGACCGGAGCGTCGTTCTCGGCCATGCCGGGCTGACTGACCGGGGCCAGGCCCTCGAAGAAGTAGCTGACGTCCACCTTGAAGAAGCGGGCCATCTGCCAGAGCTTGGAGGCGGAGACGCGGTTGGTCCCCTTCTCGTACTTCTGGATCTGCTGGAAGGTCAGGCCGAGGGCGCGACCCAGGTCGCTCTGGTTGAAGCCCATGGCGATGCGCTTCTCGCAGACCCTGCGCCCCACGTGCCGGTCAACCGGGTGGGGTCCATCCTCAACACTGCCTCTCGCCATTCGCGTAACCCACTTCGAAACAGTGTTAACAGCCAAGCCGGGAAATGCGCCGTTTTCCGACACACGTCGACTGATTTCTTCTTATTCTTCCGTAACTGGGGCCGCACGATTGCGCCGCAGCAACATTCCCACAGGTAATCCAAGCCCTAGCATTACAACGAGACCGAGCCAGAAGATGAGGTCGCCGATGCGGCCATAGACGGTTTCCCCTGTGGGTTGAGGAAGCCATCCGCCGATGACGCCGCTCTCGCCCGGATCGAGCCGGTGATCGGCGATGACACGCCCCCACGGATCGATGAAGGCAGATACGCCCGTCGGCGTCGACCGGATGATGGGCAACCCCGTTTCGATCGCGCGATAGCTGGCCAGGTTCAGATGCTGAAGCGGTCCGGAACCGCCGCCGAACCAGGCGTCGTTGGAAATGTTGACGATCCAGCGCGGCCGGGCCGCTCCGCCGGGCGTGAAGCCCGGAAACAGGCTCTCGTAGCAGATCAGCGGCTGAACCGGCGGGGCGTTGGGCAGGGCGATCGGGGCGGGGCGGGGACCGGGCGAGAAGTCGCCTTCCATGTGCACCAGACTGCGAATGCCCAGAGCGGTCATCATCCCGCCCAGCGGCAGGTACTCGCCGAACGGCACCAGCCGGTACTTGTCATAGACGGCCGCGACGCGAAGGCCGGCGTCGCCCTGGTCATGCAGGGCGAACAGGCTGTTGAAATACCGGGCGCCGTCGGTCGCCTTCGGGTCGGCCTGAGCGCGGCCGAGGCCGAGGATGAGGGTCTGGCCGGGCTTCAGCGCGCGGGCGATGGCCTGGCCCTCCCATGCGCCGTCCGCGAAGGCGGCGTTGGCGGTGGTGGGCAGGGCGCCTTCGGGCCAGATGATGACATCCGGCTCACGCCCGCCCGGCCGCCCGGTCAGGTTCACATAGCGCTCGACGATGGACCGATAGGCCTCGGGCGACCATTTGCTGGCCTGTTCGACGTCGGGCTGGACGACGCGGACCCAGGTGTCGGTGTCACGAACCTGGGCGTTCGATAGCCGTCCCCAGCCGTAGATCGGCAGGCAGACGAGGACGGCCAGTCCGGTCAAGGCGACGCCGACCCGCGTCTTGCGCCGGCCGTCCAGCAGGGGCGCGGCCAGCGCCGCGGCGCCGGCGACGGTGATTAGCCCCAGTCCGTAGACGCCGACCACCGACGCGAACTGCGACGCCGCCCCGCCCGCGCGCCAGCCGGCGCCGGCGGGGTTCCAGGGGAAGCCGGTCAGGACGTGGCCGCGCAGCCATTCGAACAGGGCGAACAGGCCGGCGAACAGCAGCACGCGGCTGAGAGTATCGGACTTGAACCGACGATAGAGGGCGCAGGCGCCGGCCCAGAACAGGCCCAAACCCATCGGCAGCAGGCTGGCCGCGAAGGGCGCCATCCATGCCTGGTCGGGATCGACCATGAACGCCTCGGCCACCCACCAGCAGCTGACGAAGAAATAGGCGAAGCCGGCCAGCCAGCCCATCCACGCGGCGCCTCGCACACGGCTGGAGCGGTCGCTGAGGATCAGCAGCAGCGGATAGCCCAGAAGGCCCGGCAGGAAGCCGAACGGGGGATGCACCAGGGCGGCGGCCGCGCCGGCGATGAGGGCCAGTACGGCGCGCACCAGCCGCAGGGCCAGGGCGCACCGGCGTTCAGGCAGGCGCCCGATCAGGCCGTAGGAGAGGCGCTCAATCGACATGGCGGTCCGCATAGGGATCGGCGACGTCCAGGGCGGACAGGATGGCGCGCTCCTCGGCCTCCATCTCTTCGGCCTCGGCGTCGTCCGCGTGATCGCGGCCCAGCAGGTGCAGGACGCCGTGGACGGTCAGGTGTGTCAGATGGGCGGCCAGCGACTTTCCCTGCGCCTGCGCCTCCGCCGCGCACACGCCGTAGGCCAGGGCGATGTCGCCCAGGTGCGGTTGGGCGCTCTCGGACGCCGGGAAGGACAGGACGTTGGTGGCGCTGTCCTTGTCGCGGAATCGGGCGTTCAGGTCGCGGACGGTTGCGTCGTCGGCCAACATGATGACGACATCGCCCTGGACGCCTTCCAGTGCGGCTTCGGCGGCGCGGCGGGCGACAGCCTCGGCGTCCGGCAGGGCGGTGGTCCAGGCGGCGTCCTCGACCTCGATCTCGATGGTCACGACGGGTCTTCCAGATCTGCCTTGGGCCTGCCGCGCTCGGCGTCGGCGTCGTAGGCTCGGACGATGCGTTCGACCATGGCGTGGCGGACCACGTCGGCGGCCTCGAAGCGTTGCACGGCGACGCCCTTGACGCCTTCCAGGATCCTGACCGCATGGGCCAGGCCGCTGTCGCGGGGGTTCAGCAGATCGACCTGGCTGGGGTCGCCGGTGACGACCATGCGCGCGCCTTCGCCCAGGCGCGTCAGGACCATCTTCATCTGCAGGCGGCTGGTGTTCTGGGCCTCGTCGACGATGACGAAGGCGTGGTTCAGGGTGCGGCCCCGCATGAAGGCGATGGGGGCGGCCTCGATCTCGCCGCGCTCGCGCCGCCGGCGCACGTCGTCGGCGCCCAGGATGTCGTTCAGCGCCTCCCAGATTGGCGCCAGATACGGATCGACCTTCTCGTTCATGTCGCCGGGCAGGAAGCCCAGCTTCTCGCCCGCCTCGACGGCCGGGCGGGTGATAACCAGCCGCCCGACCTCGCCCCGCCGCAACAGCGAGGCGCCGTAGGCCGTGGCCAAAAAGGTCTTGCCGGTCCCGGCCGGACCGACGCCGAAGGTCAGCTCGCAACGGCCGAGGGCGTCCAGATACTGGGCCTGGGCCGCCGTCTTGGGCGCGATGGCGCCGCGACGACCGACCGGCAGGGCGACGCCGTCGGGCACCGTGCGGCCTTCGGACGACGGCTTGGGGCTGGAGCGCGGGGCGGCGACGACGGCGCCCATGACGGCGCGCACGTCGGCCTCGTTCAGCTCGCGTTCGCCCTCGGCGCGATCGGCCAGGGCCTCGATGACGCGCCGCGCCTGGGCCCGGTCGGGCTGGGCGCCGTCCAGCAGCACGCCGCCGCCGGGCGTCTCGATCAAGACCTTGAAGGCGTCTTCGATCAGGGCCTGGTGGCGACTGCGCGGACCCGTCACGGCGCGCAGGGCGGCGTCCGACAGGGCGATGAATTCCTGGCCTCGTGCCATCAGGCGGCGACCCTTTCCGACAGCAGGCGCCCGGTCAGGCTCTTCTGCTGACCGCTGACGATATGAACCGGCACGATCTGACCGATCAGGTGGGCGGCGCCCTCGACGTGCACCGACTGCAGATAGGGCGAGCGGCCGACGGCCTGGCCCGCGAACCGGCCGGGCTTCTCGAACAGCACGGGCAGGACGCGCCCAGCCTGAGTTTCATTGAAGGCGATGTGCTGTTCGGTCAGCAGGGCCTGCAGCGTCTGGATGCGCGCCTTCATGACCTCGGACGGGACCTGGCCAGCCATGGTCGCGGCCGGGGTGCCGGGGCGGGGCGAGTACATGAAGGAGAAGCAGGCGGCGTAATTCACGCGCCGCACCAGATCCATCGTGTCCTCGAAATCCTTGTCCGTCTCGCCGGGGAAGCCGACGATCAGGTCGCCGGCCAGGGCCAGGTCGGGCCGGGCGGCGCGCAGGCGGTCGATGACCTCGAAGTATTTCGCGCGGCCGTGCTTGCGGTTCATCAGCCGCAGGATGCGGTCGGAACCCGCCTGAACCGGCAGGTGCAGATAGGGCATCAGGGCGTCCAGATCGCCGTGCGCCGCGATCAGGTCGTCGCCCATGTCGTTGGGGTGGCTGGTCGTGTAGCGGATGCGGTCGATGCCGGGGATCTCGCCCAGGGCGTAGGCCAGCCGGGCCAGGGTGGACCGCTTTCCGTCCGCGCCCTCGCCGTCATAGGCGTTGACGTTCTGACCCAGCAGGGTGATCTCGCGCACCCCGCGATCCGCCAGCGACCGCGCCTCCTCCAGCACGGCCGCGACCGGCCGCGACCATTCGGCGCCGCGCGTATAGGGCACCACGCAGAAGGTGCAGAACTTGTCGCAACCCTCCTGCACGGTCAGGAAGGCGGTGACGCCGGAGCCGCCGCGCCCAGTCGGCATGGCGTCGAACTTGGCGTTGGGCGCGAAGTCGGCGCCGATCCGCTCGCCGCGCGCACGGGCGGTGCGGGCCAGAAGCTCGGGCAGCTGGTGATAGGCTTGCGGTCCCACGACCAGGTCGACCGCCGGCTGGCGCAGCATGATCTCCTCGCCCTCCGCCTGGGCGACGCAGCCGGCGACGGCGATGGTCATTCGGTCGCCGCCGCGCGCGATCCTCAGCTCTCGCAGCTCGCGTATCTTGCCGAGCTCCGAATAGACCTTCTCGGCCGCCTTCTCGCGGATGTGGCAGGTGTTCAGGATGACGAAGTCGGCGTCGTCCGCCGTGTCGGTCGGCGCATAGCCCAGCGGGCGCAGCACGTCGGCCATGCGCTCCGAGTCATAGACGTTCATCTGGCAGCCGTAGGTCTTGATGAACAGGCGCTTGGGGCCCGCGACCTCGGCGGGGGTCGGGTGGTCGGTCATGGGAGCTTTTAGCGCGGCCGGGACCGTGTCGCCAGAAGACGTCAGGACGCGGGATCCACGCTGGCGGGATCGACGCGGGCGGCGTGGCGCTTGAACTCCAGCCCCTCGCGGGCGCTGGGTTCGGCGCCGTCGATCGGCGTGCCGTACAGTTCCAGCTTGTGACCGACCAGGTCGAAGCCCAGGCGCTTGGCGATCTCGGACTTCAGCTTCTCGATCTCTGCGTCGAAGAACTCGATCACTTCGCCGGTACGGGTGTCGATCAGGTGGTCGTGGTGGTCGTCGCCGGCCTCTTCATAGCGGCTGCGGCCATCGCCGAAGTCGTGCTTCTCGACCACGCCGGCTTCCTCGAACAGGCGCACGGTGCGGTAGACGGTGGCGATCGAGATGTGGGGATCGATGGCCGAGGCGCGGCGATACAGCTCCTCGACATCCGGGTGGTCGGCGGCGTTCGACAGGACGCGCGCGATGACACGGCGCTGCTCGGTCATCCGCATGCCGCGGTCGGCGCAAAGCTTCTCGATCCGGTCCATGGCTTAAGGATAAGCGCGACCGGCCCCGCTGGGAAGCGGGCGCGACAAGTTGAGACTGAGAAGCAGGGCGTCCACGGCCGGACCGTTTGCCCGGGCGTAGTAGCGGGGGCGTCGGCCGGCGGTTTCGAAGCCGGCGCGGGCGTACAGGGATCGCGCGGCGGCGTTGTCCTCGGCTACCTCCAGGAACAGCCTGGCCGCCCCGTGTTCGGCCGCCGTCTGCGCCGCCTGCTCCACCAGGGACAGGCCGAGGCCGTGGCGGCGCGCCTGCGGCCGGACGGCCAGGGTCAGGATCTCGGCCTCGTCGGCGACCACGCGGATCAGGATGAAGCCGTCGTCGCGCACCAGAGCCTGAACGCCCGGCTGATCCAGCAGGGCGGCGAAGGCGGCTGCGTCCCACGGCGCGTCGAAGGCCGTGGCGTGCAGGGCGGCCAGCGCCTCCGGCGATCCGCTCACGAGGCGACAAGGCGCGGCGCGCCGGGCTTGCGGCTGGGCGGGGTGGCGTCGGCCTCGCGCAGATACTGAGGCCGGGGCGGCGCTGCGGCGGGATCGGCGGCCTGGGCCAGGCGGGCGACGGCGCCCGGCGCCGGCGCGCTGCGGGCGTCGATCGAGTCGAAGGCCTCGGCGAACAGGCGTGCGCCGGAGCCGACCAGCAGGACGCCGGTGCCCAGGGCCTCGATCCGCGCCAGCGCCTCCTCGCGCGTCAGGGCGGCCTCGGGACCGAGCGCCAGGCCGTCGCGGTAGAGGCGGCCATACACCCGGTCCCGCCGCGCATCGATCAGGGCGGCGATGGCGGAGCCTTCCACCGAGGCGGCCAGGGCGTCCAGGGTCGAGACGCCGACGACCGGCCTGTCCAGCGCCCGGCCCAGCCCTTGGGCGAAGGCGAGGCCGACGCGCAGGCCGGTGAAGGATCCAGGGCCGACGGTGACGCCGATGCGGTCCAGCTGGTCGAAGGTCAGGCCCGCCTCGGCCATCGCCTCGGCGACCAGCGGGGCGAGCGCCTCCTGATGGCCCTTGTCCATGGACGGCGACCGGACGGCCAGGGCGCGGTCGCTCTCGAACACCCCGGCGGTGCAGGCGCCCAGCGCCGTGTCGATGACCAGGATTTTCATCGAGCCTCCGGTCTCGCGCTCAAGCCGCGAGCGACCGAGTCGCGAGCATAGCGCGCCAAATCAGGCCGCCTGTTCGACCCGCGTCACTTCGGGGACGTAATGTTTCATCATCTGCTCGACGCCGGCCTTCAGCGTCGCGGACGACGACGGGCATCCGGCGCAGGCGCCGCGCATCTTCAGCGACAGGACGCCGGTCTCGCGGTCGAAGGCGTCGAACAGGATGTCGCCGCCGTCCTGGGCGACCGCCGGGCGGATGCGGCTGTCGAGCAGCGCCTTGATCTCGGCCACCACTTCGTCGTCCTCGACCTGGGGCCCCGCGTCGCCGCTGGCGGCCAGCAGGACCGGGGCGCCGCTGATGAAGTGATCCATCATTGTGGTCAGGACGGCGGGCTTCATCTCGCTCCAGTCGCCGTGATCGCCGCGCGTGACCGCCACATAGTCCTCGCCGAAGAAGACGCCCTCGACGTCTTCCAGGCTGAACAGGGCTTCGGCCAGGGGCGAGGCGGCGGCGGCCTCGTCGATGGTGCGGAAATCCCGCGCGCCCAGCGGCGCGACCTCTCGGCCCGGCAGGAACTTCAGCACGCGCGGATTGGGCGTGGGTTCGGTCTGGATGAACATGGCCCGCAGATGCGCCCGCGCAGGCGCGCAATCAAGGGCGGCGCCGGAAACGAAAAAGCCCCCCGGCTTGCGCCGAGGGGCCTGTTTTCTTGGGTGCGGGAGTAGGATTTGAACCTACGACCTTCAGGTTATGAGCCTGACGAGCTACCGGGCTGCTCCATCCCGCGTCATGCCCCGGCGGACCGGGAAGGGGCGGTGACTAATGGCGCGAGGCCGCCGTGTCAAACGCTGATGTCGGGCGGGACGCGGTCTAGATCACATTCAGCGGCGTCTTGAGGAAGCGTCGGCCGTCCGGCTCGGGCGGCGGCATCGCCCCGGCGCGTATGTTGATCTGCAGCGACGGCAGGATCAGCTGCGGGGCCTTCAGGGTCGCATCGCGCGCCTGGCGCATCGCGACGAAGGCGTCCTCGGTCACCCCGCCGCCGATGTGGATGTTATGCGCGCGCTGATCGCCCACCGTGGTCTGGAACCGGACGTCGGTGCGGCCGGCGGGCAGATAGTCGTGGCCCACGAACATGCGGGTCTCGTCCGGCAGGGCCAGCAGCCGCTGGATCGACTGATAGAGGGTGCGCGCGTCGCCGCCCGGGAAATCGGCGCGCGCCGTGCCGTAGTCCGGCATGAACAGGGTGTCGCCGGTGAACAGGGCGTCGCCGATGCGGTAGCTGACGCAGGCCGGCGTGTGGCCCGGCGTGTGGATGACCTGAACCTCCAGCCCACCCAGCGGGAAGGTGTCGCCGTCGGCGTGCAGCCGGTCGAACACGGCGCCGTCGTGGGTCACGTCGCGGGCGTCGAACAGCGGGCCGAAGGCCGACTGCACTGCAGTGATGCGCTCGCCGATGCCGATGGGCACGCCCTCGCTGCGCCGCAGATGGTCGGCGGCGGTCAGGTGATCGGCGTGGGCGTGGGTCTCCAGCACCATCGCCAGGGTCAGCCCGGCCTCGCGCAGCGCGGCCATGACGGCGTCGATCGAGCCGGTCGAGGTCCGGGCCGAGGCGGCGTCGTAGTCCAGCACGGGGTCGATGATCGCCGCCTGGCCGGTCTGCGGGTCGCTGACCAGATAGGTGATGGTGTGGGTGGCCGGGTCGAAGAACCCTCGGACGTCAGGGTGTGCAGCCATGGGAAGGGCTCCTTTCGATGCCCAATATATTAGGTATTGCTTATTTAGCAACCACGCATATATTGGCGTCCATGACCGCACCCCACGACCTGCCCCTCGAACTGTTTCAGGCCAGCGCCGGCCAGGCGGCGGGACTCTTGCGCGCGCTGTCGAATGAGAAGCGCCTGATGGTGCTGTGCCAGTTGGGCGACCGCGAGCTGTCGGTGGGCCAGCTGTTGCCAGCGGTCGGCCTGTCGCAGTCGGCGCTGTCGCAGCATCTGGCGCGGCTGCGCGAGGAGGGGCTGGTCGACACGCGCCGCGACGGCACGACCATCTTCTACCGCATCGCCGACCCCTCGGTGCTCAAGGTCATCGCCGTGCTGGCCGAGATTTTCTGCCCCCCGCTTTCTCCCCGGAAGGACTGATTCCATGACAAGCCTCACCCCCCTGAAGCCCGCCGACGTCGCCGAGCGCCTGAAGGCACGGCGCGCCGTCCTGGTGGATATCCGCGAACCGGACGAGTTCGCCCGCGAGTACGTCTCGGGCGCCGTGCACGCGCCCCTGTCGCGGATCGACGCCCCCAGCCTGGAACGTCACGCCGGGCGCGACATCATCTACACCTGCCGGACCGGCAATCGGACCGCGACCAATGGCGTCAAGCTGGCGAGCTGCGTGCCCGGTCAGGCCTTCGTGCTGGAGGGCGGACTGGACGCCTGGAAGGCGCACGGCCTGCCGGTTCAGGCGGACCGGTCCCAGCCGATCGAGCTGATGCGCCAGGTCCAGATGACGGCGGGCGGCCTGATCCTGATCGGCGCGGCGCTGGGGCTGCTGGTGCATCCGGCGTTCTGGGGGCTGTCGGCCTTCGTCGGGGCCGGGCTGTTCGTGGCTGGGGCGACGGGCTTTTGCGGCATGGCGCGCGTGCTGGCCGTCATGCCCTGGAACCGCAAGGCGTACGGGGCCGCGTGACGCCATGACGACCGAGGCGATCCCCCTGCTGCTGGCCGCGCTGAGCGGCGGTGTCGTGGCCCTGCTGCTGACCCTGTTCGGCGGCGGAGGGTCGGTGCTGGCGGTTCCGTTGCTGATGTACGTCGTCGGGGTCGCCGATCCCCATGTCGCCATCGGCGTGGCGGCGGCGGGCGTGGCGCTGAACGCCCTGACGGCCCTGGCCGGTCATGCCCGCGCCGGGCGCGTCCGCTGGCCGTGCGCGACCCTGTTCGCCTTGACCGGGGCCGCCGGCGCCTGGGCCGGATCGTCCCTGGCCAAGACCATCGACGGCCATCAGCTGTTGCTGATCTTCGCGGTGGCGATGGGCGCCGTCGGGGTATCGATGCTGCGGCCCAAGGCGACGGTCGCCCGGTCGGAGCCCCGACTGAACTGGGCGATGTCGCCGCGGGTCGGCCTGGCCGGAGTGGGCGTCGGATCGGCCGCCGGCTTCTTCGGCATCGGCGGCGGCTTCCTGATCGTGCCGGGGCTGATGGCGTCCACGGGCATGAGCCTGGCGACCGCCCAGGCCACGTCGCTGCTCAGCGTGGCCGCGTTCGGGGCGACGACGGCGGGGAACTATGCGCTGGCCGGGTGGGTCGACCCCGCTCTGGTCTGCGCCATGACGATCGGCGGCGTCATCGGCACGCTGGCCGGCCTGCCGCTGGCGCGCCGCCTGGGCTCTCACGCCGCGCTCGGCCGGACGCTGTTCGGTGGCCTGATCCTGATCGTCGCCGCCTATGTGGCCCTTCGCGCCGGCACAGGCGCATAGCCGCCCCCGCACCGCGCCCACATGGCTGTGAACACCAAGCAGCGCGTCGGCGAGGCGGATAAGTTCATCTCAGAGGAGAAGTGGCGCGCCCGGAACGATTCGAACGTCCGACCCTCAGATTCGTAGTCTGATGCTCTATCCAGCTGAGCTACGGGCGCGCTGTGCCTTGACGGCAGGGGCGCGTATCTAGCGAGCGGGGGCGGCGGACGCAAGCGGGATTTCGCGCTGTGGGCCGGCGGGGCGATCCGGGCTTGGCGACGGCGGGCGAGGCGGGTACCGCAGGGGCCATGATCCTTGCGCCTGTTCTTCGTCGCGCGAGCGCGCTTGTCGCCGCTCTGGCCCTGGTCGGTTGCGCCGCGCCGGGGGCCTTGGCTCGATCCCAGACGGCTGCGGCAGCGCCTGAGGCGGCGCACGGCCCGCTGGTGTCCGCGGCCAACCCCCTCGCGGCCGAGGCGGGTCTGAGGGTGCTGGAGCGGGGCGGTTCGGCCGTCGATGCGGCGGTGGCGATCCAGGCTGTGCTGGGGCTGGTGGAGCCGCAATCGTCGGGCCTGGGCGGCGGCGCCTTCATGATGGTCTATGACGCGAGAACCGGGCGGGTCAGCAGCTACGACGGGCGCGAGACGGCGCCGTCGTCGGCGACGCCGGAGCTGTTCTACGAAGACGGACGGCCGCTGAGCTTCTCGGATGCGGTGCTGTCGGGCCGGTCGACCGGGGCGCCGGGGGCGGTGGCCATGCTGGCCATGGCGCAGAAGGATCATGGGCGGCTGGCGTGGTCGGCGCTGTTCGACGACGGCGTCCGCCTGGCCGAGGACGGCTTCGTCGTCTCGCCGCGGCTGGCCGGGATGATCAACGATCCGCGCACGCTGCAGGGCCGCACGCGCTGGGCGAACGCCTATTTCACCAAACCGGACGGCACGCGGCTTCAGGCCGGCGACCGGCTGGTCAACGCCGCCTATGGCCGGACGCTGCGATCGTTGGCTCAGAAGGGGCCGGACGCCTTCTATCGCGGCGCGATCGCGCAGGAGATCGCCCAGGCGGTGGCGGCGGGCCCACGACCGGGCGGGCTGACGGCGGCGGACATCGCGGGCTACCGGCCCATTCGCCGCGATCCGCTGTGCCGGCCGTACCGGGTCCACATCATCTGCGTGCCGCCGCCGCCGTCCAGCGGAGTGGGTCTGCTGCAGCTGCTGGCCATGGCCGAGCATACGCCGGACATCACCCTGGGCGCCCAGAGCCCCGCCGCCTGGGTGGCCTTCGGGCGGTTGCAGCGGCTGATGTACGCCGATCGCGACCGCTATGTCGGGGACGCGGACTTCGTGGGCGTGCCGGTCGACGGCCTGCTGGACGCGGACTACGTCGCCCAGCGCGCGGCGATGGCGCCCCAGGTGAACGGACCGGTCGAGGCGGGCTCTCCGCCCGGCGCCCGGCCCGCCGGTCCCGACGCGACGCCCGAGCCGGGCGGCACCTCGCACTTCGTGGTGGTGGATCGCTGGGGGACCGCCGTCAGCATGACGACGACGGTGGAGAGCGCCTTCGGATCGGGCCGGATGGCGGCGGGCTTCTTCTTGAACAATCAGCTGACCGACTTCTCGTTCACGCCGCGCGACGGGGCCGGACTGCCGGCGGCCAATGCGGTGGCGGCGGGCAAACGGCCGCGCTCGACCATGAGCCCCGTGATCATCCTGGACCAGCAGGGGCGGCTGGAGGGCGTGCTGGGCTCGCCCGGCGGCTCTTCGATCCTGGCCTACAATCTGAAGGGGCTGATCGCCGTGCTGGACTGGGGCCTGCCGATGCAGGCGGCGTTCGACCTGCCCAATCTGGTGGTGCGGGGCGACAATATCGGATCCGAGACGGCGGCGTTCAGTCCGGCGATCCAGGCGGCGCTGGCGGCGGCGGGGATGCCGCTGCGGCCCGGCGCGACCGAGGGGTCCGGCCTGCACGGCGCGATCTGGCGGGACGGTCGGTGGGACGCCGGGGCGGACGGGCGTCGTGAAGGCATCGTCGAGGCGGCGCCGTAGCGGCGGTCAGCTCTCGGGCTTGATCGACAGTTGGAAGGCGACCAGGCCCTCATCGACGTCGCGGTCGAAGTTGCGGCCGCGGCGCAGGCCCTCGGGCTCGATCTCCCGGTAGACCAGGCCGAACGAGCTCTGGACGTCGCCGCGCCGCCAGGCCACGCCGATGGAGGCGTCGCCCAGGAAGGAGCCGCTGTCGTGGCTGTATCCCGATCCGGCGTAGGCGCCGTCGCGGTTGCGGGCGAAGTTGTAGCCGACGGCCCGGCCGGATCCGGCGGCGTAGAGGTACCAGCGCGGGCGGTCGCCGAACGCCTGACGGCCGTCGGGGGCGATCCGCTCGACGCCGGACCCGATGCGGAGGGTGGCGCCCGCCTCGGCCGAGGGGCCGCGCGTGCCGTAGCCGACGCCGGCATGCGGCGTCAGGCTGACTTCCAGGCCTGAGGCGGTATAGCCCCGCGCACCCTGCCAGCCGCGAACATAGGAGACGTCGTAGTTGTCGGGCCGGTAGTCGCCCGCCTGCAGCGGCGTCAACGGCAGGGGGGCGCCGTCCGCGCGGCGCAGCTCGCCGGTGGTGCGCAGGCGCCAGCGCTCCGCATAGCCCTCGCTGGAGACCCAGACGTCCTGTCGGGTGTTGGCGGCGAAAGCCGGATCGGCGTCCGCATCCGCGTCGATGAAGGCGTCTTCGTATTCGACGGCGGGGCCGAAGTCGCGACCGGCCTCGGCGTTGAAGGCGCTCTGGCGGTTCAGATGGACGGTGGCGGCGTCATCTTCGGAAGGCGCGTCCCACGTGCCGGCAAGCCATGTCTGGGCGGAGGCGGCGGACGCGATCGTCGCAGCTCCCAGGCCAGCAAGACATGTCTTCCAAAGCATCAACGGGCCTCCCCAGTCCGTTAACAATCGCAGACTGCACCAACAGCCGCTCGTCGCCAAATGACATTTTCAGTCAGATTTCGGACACCGGGCGAACGCAAGCGGGGCGGGGGAGGTTCCGCTGTTAACTGATCTGCGTTCAGGAGCCGGAGCGCGGAGACGAAAAAAGGGGCGCCCGAAGGCGCCCCCTGGCCGCGGCGCCTATTGGCAGGCGAGGCATTCCTCGTAGTCGGTCTTGGCGATGGCGAAGAGGTCCGGCTGGTTCGGATCCAGTTCTTCCGCCTTGTCCTCGGCGCCGGCGAAGGCGGCGCGCTGAACCGATTTGGAGCGCAGGTAGTAGAGCGACTTCACGCCGCGCTCCCACGCCTGCCAGTGCAGCATGTGCAGGTCCCACTTGTCGACATCGCCCGGGATGAACAGGTTGATCGACTGCGCCTGACAGATGTCGGCCGAGCGGTCGGCGGCCAGTTCGACGACCCAGCGCTGGTCCAGTTCAAAGGCGGTCTTGAAGACACCCTTCTCGTCCTCGTCCAGCTGGTCCAGATGCTGGACCGAGCCTTCGTGCTCCAGGATCGAGTTCCACACCGCCTCGGTGTCGATGCCCTTGGCGGCCAGCAGGCGCGCCAGATAGGGGTTCTTGACCGCGAAGGAGCCCGACAGGGTCTTGTGGGTGTAGATGTTGGCCGGGATCGGCTCGATGCCGGCGCTCGTGCCGCCGCAGATGATCGAGATCGAGGCGGTCGGGGCGATGGCCAGCTTGTGGCTGAACCGCTCCATGACGCCGCGCTCGCGGGCGTCCTCGCAGGGACCCTTCTCCTCGGCCAGCACGCGGCTGGCCTTGTCGGCCTCGCGGCGCAGGTGCTTGAACAGGCGCATGTTCCACGACTTGGCCATGGCGCTTTCGAAGGCCACGCCCTGCGCCTGCAGGAAGGAGTGGAAGCCCATCAGGCCCAGGCCGACCGAGCGTTCGCGGATGGCCGAATAGACGGCGGCCGCCATGTCCTTGGGCGCGCGGCGGATGAAGTCCTCCAGCACATTGTCCAGGAAGCGCATCACGTCCTCGATGAAGCGCGGCTCCTCGCGCCATTCCAGGAAGGTCTCGGCGTTGACGGACGACAGGCAGCAGACGGCGGTGCGGTCGACGCCGCGGTGGTCGACGCCCGTGTGCAGCATGATTTCCGAGCACAGGTTGGACTGCTTGACCTTGAGGCCCAGGTCCTTCTGGTGCTGCGGCATCTGCCGGTTCACCGTGTCGGAGAAGATCAGATAGGGCTCGCCGGTCTGCAGGCGGATCTCGAGAATCTTCTGCCACAGGGCGCGCGCGTCCACCGTCTTGCGGACTTCCTGGGTCTTGGGCGAGACCAGATCGAAGGTCTTGCCGTCGCGCACCGCCTCCATGAAGGCGTCGGTGATGTTGATGCCGTGGTGCAGGTTCAGGGACTTGCGGTTGAAGTCGCCCGACGGCTTGCGGATCTCCAGGAACTCTTCGATCTCGGGGTGGTGGACGTCCAGGTAGACGGCGGCCGAACCGCGACGCAGCGAGCCCTGGCTGATCGCCAGGGTCAGGCTGTCCATCACGCGGATGAAGGGGATGATGCCCGAGGTCTGGCCCGCGCCCTTCACCTTCTCGCCGATGGAGCGGACGCCGCCCCAGTAGGTGCCGATGCCGCCGCCGTTCGAGGCCAGGGAGACGTTCTCGTTCCAGGTGTTCTGGATGCCGTCCAGGCTGTCGCCGACCGCGTTCAGGAAGCAGGAGATCGGCAGGCCGCGATCCGCGCCGCCGTTCGACAGCACCGGGGTCGCCGGCATGAACCACAGCTGGCTCATGTAGTCATAGATGCGCTGGGCGTGGCCGGGGTTCACCACCTCGTCGTCGGCGAAGGCCGTGGCGACGCGGGCGAACATGTCCTGATAGCTCTCGCCCTTCAGCAGATAGCGGTCTTCCAGCGTCTTTTTGCCGAAGTCGGTCAGCAGGTCGTCGCGCGACCGGTCCAGCGTCAGGCCGCGGACCACGGTCAGATGGGGGCGTTCAGCAGCCGTCGACGTATCCGCCGCCAGAGTTTCGACCGTCTTCAGTGCCTCGCCGCCAGCCATGCTCGTCCCTGTCCCTGTACAAACGTCCACACCGGAAAGGGCCGCTGCAACCACATCATCTAGTGGCCGTCTCCCCCGGTAGACCAACATATGGGGCGCAGATGCCTAACGACCCGTCAACGGGGTTGACGATCACATTGTCCGCGAATCGCAGGGATAAGCGGGTGCGGACTGGGGAAAAGGCGGCGGAACGGGCGCGACCGAGCCGCTTCCCCATCGATCACGAACGCGTGAACGGAACGCCCCCGGGAGCTTGGCCGTTGGCGTCCGATGCAAGACCGAATGACGACCCGGCGCGACCATGCGCTGCGCTTCGCCCGCGCCGAGGCCCCTGCCCTGATCGCCCTGGGCATCGCCCTGTCGGCGGTGACGCTTTTCCTCAATGTGGCGGACGAGTCCGGCGAGGCGGGCGGCCAGAGCCTGGACCGCGCGGTCCTGATGGCCATGCGGCCCAATCCGGCGGCGCCCGACCAGCCCTGGGGCCCGTGGTGGCTGCACGAGGCGGCGGCGGACCTGACGTCGCTGGGCGGCATCTCGGTGCTGACCCTGTTCGCCCTGGCGGCGGTGGGCTTCCTGCTGATTTCGCGCAAGTGGCTGTCGGCGTCGCTGCTGGTCGTCGGACTGGCGGGCGGCGTGATGCTGAGCGAGGGACTGAAGGCCGTGTTCGAGCGCGCCCGGCCGCCGGCGCAGTACCAGATCGTGGAGACGCTGAACGCCAGCTTCCCGTCCGGTCACGCCCTGCTGTCCACCGTCTTCTACCTGACCCTGGGCGTCATGTTGACCAGCGCCTTTCCGCAGCGCCGGCTGAAGGCCTATGCGCTGGTCGTCGCCGTGACGGTCGCGGCGGTCATCGGGCTGACCCGGATCTATCTGGGCGCCCACTGGGCGTCCGACGTGATCGGCGGATGGTGCGTGGGCGTGGCCTGGGCCATGACCCTGTGGCTGATCGCTCACGCCCTGCAGCGGTTTCAGCGCAGCCGGGCCATGCCCCTGCGCGACGAGGGGACCACTTCCGCGTGACATCGATTGGAATGTCTCGAAATTAGATTAGATTAACCCTTCAAGACCCGATGGAACCGGCCGCCTGGCCGCCGTCGCAACGGGCGCCGAGGAGGACTGATATGCTGTCCATGATCCTGGCCCTGCTCATCCAGGTCCAGAGCGGCGAGACCGGCGCCCAGAGGGCCGCCCAGACCCAGGCCCAAACCCAGGCGCAGACGCCCGCCTATACGGCGCAGCCCGCCAATGGCGAGACGCGGGCGGCGCTCGAGGGCTGCGTGATGGAAGGCGGCCGCTGGGTGTGTCGCTACACCATGCCGGCGCTGGAGATCGTGCCGACGCCCGGCAGCGGCGCGGCCCAGGTCTATACGAACGCCACGGTGACACCCGCCGGCCCGCCCGCGGCGGTGGCCGCGCCCCCGGCGATCGTGATGCCCGCCCCGACGCTTCCCGCGCCGGCCGTCACCAATGCGCCGGTCGTGGCGGCCGCCGAGGCGGTCTTGGATCCGGGGGTTCTGAACGAGCGGGAGCAGAAGCTGGTCTCGCGCTGCGCGGACGCCGGCTGGGCGTCGCTGTGTCTGCCGGCCGAACGGCGCGAGGCGCGGGCTCTGCGCGACCGTCAGACGGCCTATCAGGCCGTGCGGCTGCAGGTCACCAGCCTGATGGGCCAGAACCAGTGCGATGCGGCCGTTCGCACGGCTTTGCAGACCGGAAACTTGGCCCTGGCCCGAGAGGCGCGGGACTTCTGCGCCGGACAGACCAACGCCGATACGGCCGGCGCCGCGCGCTCGACGCCGCCCGCCTGATGCGTCCAGCGTCCTGAAACGAAAAACGCCGGCCGCTTCGAGGAGCGACCGGCGTGATCTCGTTTGCAGCCTTTGGCTTAGTGCGCCGGCGGAGCCGAGACGCAGGTCGAGCCGTCCGGGCAGTCCGCGAAGTGGACTTGCGGCGGGGCGATGGTGATTTCCGACGGGCGGACGCGGACGTCCGGGCGCTGGACATAGATCTGGGCCGGAGCCACGCGGATCGGCGGGGCGTCGACCCACACCGGCGGGCTCTGGATATAGACGGCGGGCCCTTCGATGTTGATCGGGCGGCTGTAGACGTGAACGCCGGGGGCGTTGACGTAGATGGGCGGCGGCGGTGTCCAGGGACCGTAGAAGGTCACCTCGCGCTCGCAGGCGCAGGCCCCGCCATCGTGCGGCGCCTCGGGGCAACCGTGGTCGTGGTAACCGTCGCCGGCGGCGGCGCTCGAGGCGAGCAGCGCGGCGAGCAGGGTAGCTGTTGCACTCATGAGTAGTCCCCTAACCCTCTGACAAGGCTCATTTTCCCCTGACAGGAGAAATGTCCTGACAGTCCCGGAGCCGCAAAAGCAGCGGTATATTAACCATTGCAGACTGACAAGCCTGCGGCCACGCTTAGGTTCCGCAAGCTGAGCCGGAAAAGACGTTCAGGGCGTCTTTTCAGTGGTATTTCCGGAGACGTGACGCTGATCGAACACAGTTCGAAGTCGGCCGGCGCCCGCAATGGTCTTATTTGAAGGATCGCGTCTCGCGGCGGGCATGCAACCACCAGGCCGGGGGGGTGTCGCGATCGCGGCGTCGCTGACGGCGGACCACATCCATCGCATCGGCGTCCAGCGCGGCCGGGCCATAGGCGACCCGTCCCTCGGACGCCGCCTCGCCGATCGTCTCAATACTTTCCGACACGTAGGAGCCCTCCAAGGCACTGAGAACGAGGACGGAGCGGTCCGAGTTCCGGCACGCCGAGGTCGCAGCGTCCGTCGCACGTAACCGCTGGTTAATCCCACCACCCTAGATTGCAAACGTCAGGGAGCAGCGTCGTGCGCGCATCGAGGTGGAAGGACGAGAGGGGATCGGCGGCGGTGGAGTTCGCGCTGGTCGGACCCCTGCTGATCCTGCTGTTGATCGGCATGGTCGTCTATGGCGGCTGGTTTTGGCTGGCCCAATCGGTCCAGAGCTTGGCCAGCGAGGCGGCGCGGGCCTCCATCGCCGGCCTGGATGTGGCCGAGCGCGACCGCCTGGCGAAGGCCTACGTCCAGGGACATGCCGACGAGCTGGCCGGGCTGAACCCCGCGCGGGCCAGGCTGACGGTGGTCAGCGACGCCGATTCCATCCAGGTCCGCATCGACTACGACGCCCATGACCACCCCGTGATGTCGCTGGCGGGGCTGATCCCTTCGCCGCCCGGCACCATCGCCCGCACCGCCGTCGTGCGGATCGGCGGCTATTGAGGCGGGGGCGATGCGCGGCCTGCTCACGGACCGCCGCGGCGGCATCGCCACCATCGGCGCGGCGGTGGGCGGTGTGCTGTGCGTCATCGCGGCGGTGACCATCGATCTGGCCTCGGTGTCGCTGGAGGCGCGGCGACTGCAAGGCGCGGCGGATCTGGCGGCCCTGGCGGCGGCCCGGGACATGAACCGCGCCGAGCGCGCGGCCCTGGCCACGGCCCGGGCCAATGTCGACAGCGCGGTCGCCGGGGTTGTCAGCCCCGGCCGCTATGTCGCCGATCCTGTCGTGGCGCCGGGCCTGCGATTCACCGCCGGCGGCGCGGGGCCCAACGCCGTGCGGGTGACCCTGACGCGTCAGGCGCCGCTGTATTTCGGTCGCTGGGTGCTGGGGCGGGACACGACGCCGATCTCGCGCTCGGCCACCGCGGCGCTGACGACCGATGAGCCGCGGGCCATGTTCAGCATCGGCTCGCGCCTGATGGCGCTGGACGGCGGGATCGCCAATCAGCTGCTGAGCGGCCTGACCGGCAGCTCGGTCTCGCTGAGCGTCATGGACTACCGGTCGCTGGCCGACGCGAAGGTCAATCTGCTGACGTTCACCGACGCCCTGGCGGTCAAGGCGGGGGTGAAGGCCGGCGATTACGACAGCCTGGCGGACGCGCGGATCGACGTGGGCGAGGCGCTGGCGCTGTTGCGGCCCATCACGGACAGTTCGGCGTCGGGCGCGCTGGGGAAGCTGTCGTCGGCGGCGAGCGGGATGAAGTTGAGGATCAGCGACCTGATCGGCGCCGAGGCGGGCGCGCGGGACGGATTGCGCGGTGCGATGAACGCGCAGGTGTCGGCGCTGGACCTGGTGATGGCGGCGCTGGAGACGGGGGCGGGAGGGCGACAGGTGTCGCTGGCGACCGGGGCGCAGGCGGGACTGGCCGGCCTGGACGTGAAGCTGGCCATCGGCGAGCGGCCGAACAAATCGCCCTGGCTGGCGGTGACCAAGGACGGCGCGCCGGTCGTACGCACGGCGCAGGCGCGGCTCTATCTGCGGGCCAGGACGGCCGCGTCGGTTTCCGGCCTGGCGCAGGCGGACCTGCCCGTGCTGATCGAGCTGGCGGCGGCCGAGGCGCGCCTGGAGGCGATCGACTGCGACGGCGCCGATCGCGTGACGCTGGGCGTGCGGCCGGGGCTGGCGCGGGCGCGGGTGGCCCAGATCGATACGGCCGGCCTGAACGACTTCACCCGCGCGCCGACGGCGACCCCCGCAACGATCCTGAACGTCGCGGGCATCGTGAAGGTGACGGGGGCGGCGGACATCGAGATCGCCTCGCCGGATTTTCGGGCCGAACGCTTCACGCGAGGCCAGATCGACGCCGGCCATGTGCGGACGACGACGGCGACCGGGCCTGTGACCAGCCTGGTGGCCAGCCTGATCGGCCGGCTTCAGCTGACGGTGCATGTGTTGGGGCTAGGTCTGGGCCTGGGCGGCCTGACCCAGGCGCTGGGCGCCGTGCTGACCCCGCTGGGGCCGGTGCTGGACGGCGTGGTCGAGCCGATCCTGGACCTTCTGGGCCTCAAGCTGGGCCAGGCGGACACCCAGGTGCTGGGCGTCAGTTGTCCGGATGGGACGCCGGGCACGCCGTCGCTGGTCGGCTGACGGCGTTCGGGCTCTTAGGCCTGGGCCGGGCGCAGGCCTTCGGAGGCCGGAGCCGCGACGGTGCGGCGCTGGCCGCCCGAGGCGATGATACGGTCGATCCGGGCCTTTTCGGCGCGGAAGGCGGCCAGGTCGGCGCCCGCCAGTTCGGTGCCCTGCTGGGTCTGCACGCCCGCCGGATTGATCCGCTGACCCCGGCGCCAGATTTCGTAATGCAGGTGCGGGCCGGTCGAGGCGCCGGTCGATCCGACGTAGGCGACGATCTGGCCCTGCGTGACGCGCTGGCCGGCGCGCATGCCCGAGGCGTAGCGCGACAGGTGGCCGTAACCGGTCTCAAGGCCGTTGGCGTGGCGGATGCGCAGCCAGTTGCCGTAGCCGCCCCAGCGGCGGGCCTCGACCACCACGCCGTCGGCGGGGGCCACGACCGGCGTGCCGGTGCCGGCTGCGAAGTCGATGCCCTGGTGCACCTTGCGGAAGCCCGAGATCGGGTGGGTCCGCACGCCGAAGCCCGACGACACCCGGCGGAAGCTTTGCAGCGGGGTGCGCATCATGGCCGAGCGCAGGTTCTTGCCCGAGGCGTCGAAATACTGGGCCTCGCGGGCGCCGGCCGGCTGGAAGCGATAGAAGGTGACGCCCTTCAGTTCGGCGTACAGCAGGTCGCCGGTCGAGACCGTGCGGCCCGATTCCGTCGAGGTGCGGTCGAACACCAGGGTGAACTGGTCCGACGAACGCACGTCGCGCTGCATGTCGAACTTGTGGCCGAACAGCTGGCTGGCGCGGCGCACGATGGCGGCCGTCGCGCCCATGCCGCGGGCCGTGGCCGACAGCGAACGCTCGACATCGCCCTGCAGGACGGTGGTTTCCTCGGTGACCTTCTCGTCCAGCGACCGCAGGCGCAGGGCGCCGTCGAAGCTGCGCGACACGGTCAGCTGGCTGGCCGGGCCGGTCCGCATGGTCAGGCCGATCAAGCGGGCGTCGCCGCGGCCGCCGCGCGGACGGGCGATGGCGGTCTCGAACTTCAGACCGGCGCGCATGGCCGAGACGTCGAAGGCGTTGGAAATGGTGGCGGCGACGGCCGAGGCTTCTTCCGGCGCGACGCCGGTGCGGCGCACGGCCTGCTCGAAGGTCTCGCCCTTGCGGATCTGGACGGGGATGGCTTCCGGCGTCTCGAGCCCGGCAGGGGCGCCGGCGGAGGCGAAGGCGCGCGCTTCGAGCGCGGCGATCTGGGCGTCGGAGAGGCTGGGCGCGCTCTCGCTGGCGTGGGCGGGTTGATAGACGCGGCCGGCCAGAAGGGCGACCGACACTGCTGCAACCGCCGTGAAGACGTGCGGCGCGAGGCGCATCGGCTGGCGGCGCGGATCGAACTGAGCCATCGGTCCCCGGTATTCGACGACGCCATTCGGCGCCAAGCCACTGAGAAGCAAAGATCGCGCCCCAGAGCCCCGGGGATGCGAAGGCGGTCCTATACCTCGACCGGCCCATTGTTGGAAGGCGGCCGTTACAAACGGTTAACACGCGTGAAGCTTGATAAGGCGCTAGAATGCTTGAGCTTGGCGAGGGCGCGTGAACCCTCGGCCGATCGGAATGTTTCCTAAGCCGCCGTGTCGGACGCGCATCCGGTCGACGGCGGAATCTCGGCCCTGTAAGGATCGACGCTTGAGAGCCTGTCTTCAGAGGCCGTCGCCTGTCCCGTTTCGACACGAGCCCGTTTCGTGACCGCTAACAGCCCGTCGCCCAGGCCACGCAATGGCTACGTTGCGACGATGCGACGCACATTGCAGGTCGGAACAATTGTGTTGCTGGCCCTTGTGGTTGTCGCGGCCGCGCTGTGGCTCAACCGCCGGTATGTGGCGCGCGAGGTCCTGGTCGGATGGCTGGACCGCAAGGGCGTGCCGTCGCAAGTCGACATCGAGCGGCTGGAGCTGAACGGCTTCACGGCCAGGGTGCGCATCGGTGATCCGAACCGACCGGATGTCACCGTCGAGCGGGTCGAGGTCGATTACGCCATCGCCGCGCCCTGGAGCCGGACGGGCCTGGGCCTGGCCCCCAGCCGGGTGCGTCTGGTGCGGCCGGTGCTGCGCGCGCGATGGGTGAACGGCAAGCTGTCGCTGGGTTCTCTGGATCCGCTGGTGGACAGCTTCACCAGCAAGCCGCCCCGCCCGGACAGCACGTCTCCGGTCGTCATCGTCGAACAGGGCCGCGTGGACGTGACCACGGAATACGGGCCGGTCGCCGTGCTGGGCGACGCACGGATGGTGGACGGCAAGCTGATGCGGCTGGTCGCCCGCGTGCCGGCGGCGTCGTTGAAGAGCGGCGAGACCGAGGCGCGGGGTCTGGCCGGGTCGATCGACCTGACCACCACCGGCGACCGCGTGGCGGTTCGGCTGGATCTGGCGGCGCAGGCCGCGCGGATGGGGCAGGCGAGGGGCGAGACGCTGGCTCTCTCGCTGAACGGCGACCTGCCATACCCGGACCTGAAGCGGCGGCGCGGCGACGGACGGGCGGTGTTGAACGGCCATCTGACGGCAGGGCGACTGGGGGGCGGCGGGACGGACCTGCACGGCGCCGATCTGCGGCTGGCCTTCGACGGTCAGACGACGGGGTGGCTGGAGGCCTTCCGCGTCGAGGGCCGCAGCGACGCAGCCCTGACCGCCGAGCGGATCAGCGGCGCCGCGACCGGGCGACGACTGTCGCTGGCGACCCGCCAGGCCGAACTGCGCATTGAACGCGGCGACCAAGGCGTCGGCTGGCGGCTGGACGGGCCGGCGACGGTGCAGACCGCGTCGATCGCAGGCATGGGGGTGTCGAGCGAAGGGCTGACCCTGAGCTCGCAAGCCCTGACGCTGGGCGGCGGATCGGACGGGTTCGAGGCGACGGGGCCGGTCGACGTGGCGGCGGGACGATTGGCCTACGACGCACTGTCGCTGCGCCAGGTCAGCGGGCGGCTGAACGCCGACGTCACCCTTCAGGGCGCGACCAATGTGCGGGTGAACGGCGGGCTTCAGGCGGCGGGCGGCGCCTGGCCGCTGTTCGGGCCGGCGACCAAGGACGATCTGCCCGAACTGGCCGCGCTGAAGCGGGCGCTGGGCGACTTTTCGCTGGCCGCGCCCGACCTGCGGCTGGTCAGCGGCGGATCGGGCACGACGGTGTTTCTGGGCGCGCCGGTGCGGGTCGCGCCGCGCAACGGCGGCGTTCTGACCGTGACGTCCGCAGGCGAGCCGGTCTTCTCGGCCCGCAACGGCGAACGGGGCGGCGGGGCGCTGAACCTGACGGCGACGCGCGGTCGCGGGCTGCCGCTGCTGCGCGCCTCGGTCCCGCGCTGGAGCCTGACCTCCGGCGGCTTCTCGGCGAACCTGAGCGCCCATGCAGAATGGGACTTCGGTCCGGCGCGCGGGCTGACGCTGGATACGCGCGGCGTGTTGGCGACCGACGACGGGCGGCTGACCTATCGTCTGGTGGGCTGCACGCCGGTCAGCATCGCCACCCTGGACTTCGACGAGAACGACGCCGAGGCGGTGTCCGCTCGCGTCTGCGCCGAGGGTGGCCAGCCGCTGGTCAGCGTGGTGGACGGGCGGTGGACGGCGCGGGGCCGGTTCGAGGACCTGGACGCCGATGCGCCCTTCCTGGAGACCCGCGCCCGCGATGCATCCGGCCGCTTCACCGCCACCGGCGGTCCGCAAGGTCTGGGGCTGGATGCGACCGTCGCGGCCGCGCGCGTCGAGGACATGACCACGCCGCGCCGGTTCAATGCGCTGAGCGGGACGGGCCGGGCGACCTTGGCCGGCGAGCGGTGGTCCGGCGACTTCGCCCTGGCGCACGGCCAGACCCCCCTGGCGCACCTGACGCTGAGCCACGACGGGCTGAGCAGCGTCGGTGGCGTGGTCATCGACGCGCCGAACGTGACCTTCGTCGAGGGCGGACTGCAGCCCTCGGACCTCAGCCCTCTGGCCGGTCAGTACGCCAAGTCACCGGCCACGGGCCGCGCCGCCTTCGAGGGCCGCATCGGCTGGACGGCCGACGCCGGGGCGGGGACCAGCAGCGGGCGCCTGGTGCTGGATGACCTGGATTTCACCAGCCCGGCGGGACCGGTGAAGGGACTGAACGGCGAGATCGTCTTCACCAGCCTGACGCCCCTGATCACCGCACCGGACCAGCATCTGCGGGTGGACCGGATCGAAACCCCGGCGCTGCTGACCGACGTCGATGTCGGCCTGTCGCTGGACGCCGACGCCATCACCCTGACCTCAGGGCGTCTCAGCGCGGCGCAGGGAACGGTCAGCATCGAACCGCTACGCCTGCCGCTGACGCCGGGCGGATCGTATCAGGGGGCGATCGTTCTCGACCGGGTGCAGTTCGGCGACCTGATCGCCGGCGCCGGTTTCGGCGATACGGTCGAGATGGACGCAGTGGTCTCGGGCCGCCTGCCGTTCGCGGTCGACAACGGCGCCTTCAAGATCCTGGGCGGCACGCTGAACGCGGTTCAGCCGGGGCGGCTGTCGATCAAGCGCCAGGCGCTGGACGGGCTGGAGGCCGGAGGCGGGGGCGAGGAACTGCCGCCGTCCACCGTCGAGGACCTGGCCTATCAGGCGATGGAGAATCTGGCCTTCGACACCCTGACCGCCAATGTGAACAGCGAAGGCTCGGACCGGCTGGGCGTCAACTTCCACATCGTCGGGCGCCACGATCCGCCGCAGCGGCAGGAGCTGCGCCTGACCTTGGCCGAGCTGATCAGCCGGGAGTTCCTGAAGCGCGAGCTGCCGCTGCCGTCCAACACCGGCATCGACCTGACGCTGGATACGACGTTCAACATCAACCAGATCATCTCCGATCTGCTGGCCATCGACCGCGCGCGCCGCGGCGAACCAGACACGCCCGCGGCCGTACCGGCTCCATCGCCTTGATAAGCTCAGCCCGGCCGTTCAGAACCCGTTCAGCCTCGAGCGCGTTATTAGGACGCGACGACAACGCCTTTCGGAGCCGCGACATGATCAACAAGCGCCGTTTCGCGGCCCTGATGGGCTTCACGGTCCTGGGCTTGAGCGCCGCCTGCGCGCCGACCATCCGCCTGGAGGTCGCGCCGATCCAGATCTACGCCAAGCTGGACGCCGACGTCCGCGTCCGCCTCGACCAGGAGCTGCAAACGCTCCTGCAAGAAAACCCCAACCTGTTCTGATCGGGATGACCGCCATGACCTTCCGCAAGCTCTTCGTGATCGGCGCCGCCGTCGCGGCGCTCGGTGTGGCCGCCACTTCGGCCTTCGCCCAGACCAACGCCCAGAAGTCCCTGATCGACGCCGCCAAGGCGGCCGGGACCGTCGGCGAACAGTCCGACGGCTTCATCGGCTTCCGCGTCGGCCCGGGCAGCCCCGATCTGCGCGCCGCCGTTCAGGCGACCAACTCGGGTCGGTCGGCGCTCTACGCCCGCTCAGCCGCCGAAGCCGGCACCTCGGCCGACGTCGCCGGCGCGCGGATGTTCCAGAGCCAGCTGTTGCCGCGCATCTCCTCGGGCCAGTGGTATCGCAACGACCAGGGCCAGTGGGTCCAGCGCTAGGCTGAGTTCGCCATGCCCCGCCTGATGCGTTTTCTCGGGCGGCTGGCCATCGCGCTCGCCGTCGCGGGCGTGTTCACCGTATTCGTGGCCTGGGTCTGGGGCCTGATCGGCGGGGGCGATCTGAGCCTGCACGGCTGGATCGCCATGAGCATCGGCATCGCCGGAACCGTCTGGCTGGCCTGGCTGCTGATGGACCTGGCGTTCCGGTCTGACCGTGAAGGCTGGGACGACCGGGTCGACAACTCGCTGGATCCGGGACGGGACCAGGACGACTGATCGTTCTCCGCCCTCTGGGCGGAGACAGGTGCCGTAAGGCGCCAGAGGCGGGCTCGAAATGGCCAGTCCTGACGTTGCCCGCCTCTGCTCGCTTCGCTCGCTGTCTCCGCCCAGGAGGCGGAGAGCGTCCCGCGCCTTGAGGACTAGCGCCGCCGCATCCCGCCCAGGATGCCGCGCAGGATTTCGCGGGTGATGGTCGAGCCTGCCGTACGCAGCACCGATTTGGTGAGGGCTTCCATCGGCGTCTGACGTGTCGAGGCGCGTGGCTTGGGCGCGGCGCGTTCTCGCGGGGCGGGAGCGGGGGCCGGTGCGCGGGTGCGAGACGGGGCAGGGGCGGGCTCGGGCGCAGCCTGCTGTTCGATCCGTTCGGCCTGGGCGCGGCGGGCGGCCAACACCTCTTCAGCCGACTCGCGATCCACCACTTGATCGTAGAGACCCTTCACGGAACTGGTCGCCATGACCTGTGCGCGCTCGGCGTCGGTGGCCGGGCCCAGGCGCGAATCCGGCGGGCGGATCGAGGTGCGGGCGACCACGCTGGGCGCGCCCTTTTCGTCCAGCACCGAGACCAGCGCCTCGCCGACGCCCAGACCTTGGATGGCCTCGGCGGTGTCGAAGGCGGGGTTGGGGCGGAAGCTTTCGGAGGCGGCGCGCAGACCGCGCTGTTCGGCCGGGGTGTAGGCGCGCAGGGCGTGCTGGATGCGGTTGCCCAGCTGCGCCAGGACGCTGTCGGGGATGTCAGCCGGGTTCTGGGTGACGAAATAGACGCCCACGCCCTTGGAGCGGATCAGGCGCACCACCTGCTCGACCTTCTCGCGCAGGGCGTCCGGCGTGTCGTTGAACAGCAGGTGGGCCTCGTCGAAGAAGAAGACCAGGCGCGGCTTCTCCGGGTCGCCGATCTCGGGCAGCTGTTCGAACAGCTCCGACAGCAGCCACAGCAGGAAGGCGGCGTACAGGCGCGGGCTGTTCATCAGACGGGTGGCGTCCAGCACATTGACCTGGCCCCGTCCGTCCAGGCCAGTGCGCATCATGTCCTCCAGCCGCAGGGCTGGCTCGCCGAAGAACGCTTTGCCGCCCTGCTGCTCCAGCTGGAGCAGCGAGCGCTGGATGGCGGCGATGGAGGCGGGGGCGACGTTGCCGACCTCGCGCCCGATCCGCTCGGCGTTCTCGCCCACGTAAGTCAGCAGGCTGCGCAGGTCATCGAGGTCGAGCAGCAGCAGTTTTTCGGTGTCGGCGACGTGGAAGACGACCGACAGCACGCCCTCCTGCACGTCGTTCAGGTTCAGCATCCGCGCCAGCAGCACCGGGCCGATCTCGCTGACCGTCGTGCGGATGGGGTGGCCCTTCTGGCCGTACAGGTCCCAGAAGACGGTGGGCGCGGCCTTGGGATTGAGCGTCAGTCCCATGCCGGCGGCGCGGGCCAGCAGCTTCTCGCTCGGCGTGCCGATCTGGCTGATGCCCGACAGGTCGCCCTTCACGTCGGCGCAGAAGACCGGCACGCCCGCGTCCGAGAAGCCCTGGGCCATGATCTGCAGGGTCACCGTCTTGCCGGTGCCGGTCGCCCCCGCCACCACGCCGTGCCGGTTGGCGCGGTCGAAGCGCAGGATCTGGGGCGCATCGGCCTGGCCCAGGAAGACGCCGGTGTCGGACATGGAAAGCTCCTTGCAGTCCTGCCTCTCTAGGACGGCGCGCCGGTCCCGCAAAGTAGCGGTTGACGCCCCCCGCGGCCGCCCCGACAACCGCGGTATGAAATCCCCTATTTCGGTCCCGTCCGCGACGGCCTCGCGCAACGCCCTGGTCCTGATCGCGACGGTGGCGGGTGGTTATGCGCTGTACTGGCTGCGTGACATCCTGACGCCGCTGGCCATGGCGATCTTCCTGCTGATCATGATCGACGGCATCAAGCGGTGGGTGGCCGAGCGGACCCCGCTGTCGGAGCGATGGGCCGGGATCGCCGCCCTGACCCTTGTGGTCGTGGGCTTCTTCGCCTCGATCTACATCATCGTGAACGGGGCGGCCGGCTTCTTCGGCGAGGCGTCGGGCGTCAGCAGCAACATCGGGCCCCGGATCGACAAGATCATCACCGACGGCGCCGCGCTGCTGCGGATCGAACAGCCGCCGACGGCGGGCGAGCTGATCGCCAGCATCGACATCCGCAGTTACCTCGGTCAGCTGGCCTTCCAGATGCAGGGCATCGCCTCGGGCGCCTTCTTCGTGCTGGTCTACCTGGGCTTTCTGCTGGCTTCGCAGATCGGCTTCCGGCGCAAGATCATCGGCATGTTCCCCAGCCGCGACAGCCGCAACGAGGCCATGGAGGTGTTCCAGCGCGTTCGCGGCGGGGTCGAGGGCTATCTATGGGTCCAGACCGTGACGGGCGCCATGATCTGTCTGGCGGCGTGGATCCTGATGCGGGCCGTCGGTCTTCAGAACGCCGAGTTCTGGACCTTCGTCATCTTCGTCGTCGGCTTCATCCCGGTGCTGGGCGGCGCCGTGGCGGGGTTGGCCCCGCCGCTGTTCGCCCTGGTGCAATTCCCGACCTACTGGCCCGCACTGATCCTGCTGGTGGGGCTGCAGATCATTCTGTTCGTGTCCGGCAACGTCATCCAGCCGCGCATGCAAAGCGACAACCAGAACATCGACCCGGTCGTGGTGCTGCTGAGCCTGGCGCTGTGGGGCAAGATGTGGGGCGTGGTCGGGATGTTCCTGTCAACGCCGCTGGCGGTCATGGCCATGGCCATCCTGGCCGAATTCAAAGGGTCGGCCTGGATGGCGGTGCTGCTCAGCGGTGACGGCAAGCCCTACGCCGATGATCCCAAAGACGAAAAGGACGAGAAGCCGTCGCCGGTGAAGAAGATTGTGGCGAAGGCCCGCCGTGCTGTCGCCAAGACAAAGGCCTCCTAAGGCCCTTGAACGGCCCAGATTGGCTTCCACATACGCTTCTGACGCCGCGACCCCCTCCCCCCTCCCGTCGCGGCATCGAATGGGGCCGACATCCTCCCCTCCCCCCTCCCGGGTGTCGGTTTCCGAAAACAGGCCGTCGGACGCGAAAGCGCCCGGCGGCCTTGTCTTTTGCGGCTCCAGCCCGTGCGCCGCCCGTCCGTCCGGCCGTCCGTGGGCCGGGCGAGCAGAGTGCGACGTTCTGCCCTCGGAACGGCCGAGGTGACGCCCCCGTTGAGCGTTCGGAAGGGCGAGGCCAGGTGGCCGAGCTTTAAGGAAACCTCATGAAAATCCACGCACTCGGTGCGGCGGCCGCGCTCGCGCTGGCCGGCGCGGCTCCGGCCTACGCCCAATCCGCTGCGGACTGGACCGGTCCCTACGTCGGCGGCTTCGTCGGCTATTCGACCGGATCGGACGACGGCGACGAGACGCTGCTGTTCGACAAGGACCTGGACGGCGCCTACGACGACCAGATCCTGACCCCGGCCGGGACAAACGCCTTCAGCCCCGGCTTCTGCGGCGGCAAGGCCAACACCGCCCTGGCGGCGGACGGCTGCGAGGACGATGACGACGGCTTCTCGGGCGGCGTGCGCGCCGGCTACGACTGGGCGGTAAGCGACAGCTTCGTGCTGGGCGTCGTCGGCGAGGTCGACTTCACCAATGTGACCGACAGCGTCACGGGCTTCAGCACCACCCCGGCCAACTATGTCTTCAACCGCGATCTGGAGCACGTCGCGGCCATCCGCGCCCGCGCGGGTTACGCCACCGGGCCGATGCTGATCTACGCCACCGGCGGCTACGCCATGGGCAAGGTGGAGAACAGCTTCACCACCACCAACGGCGCCAACAGCTTCACCGCCACGTCCGACGACGACAAGGCCGACGGCTACCAGCTGGGCGGCGGCGTCGAGTATAACTGGGGCGGCGGCTGGAGCCTGGTCGGGGAGTATCTCTACACCTCGCTGGACGTGGACGATCACAACATCCGCGTCGGACCGGGCACGGCCCCCGCCACCAACCCCTTCATCCTGGCGCCGAACACGACCGGGACGGACATGATCCGCTCGAACGACAGCTTCGACGTCCACTCGGTTCGCGTCGGCCTGAACTATCGCTTCTAGGGCGACGGACGGTTTGAACTGACCGGGACGGCCGGCCCCCTTGCTCGGGGGCCGGCCGTTTTGGTTTGATCGCGCACGTTTCGTGCACGCCGCCCGGGGTGATCGGCGTTCAGAGGGCACGTCCGTACCTGCCTTATTTTTGGGGGTTCTCGGAGGCATGTAACGGGCCTAGTCACCCCATGCGGCCCCCTCCGCGCCGCGAGCTCGAGGCGCCTGCATGCCCGCCGATTCCCGTCCCGCCGCCGCCAAGCGCGATCGCCTGACCCTCAAGGCGCTGGAGGCGGCCTTCGTCGCCCACACCGGCGAGGCGGTGGACGCCGAGCGCGCCGCCTATCTGGCGCACGCCTTCGAGGACTATGCGGCGGACGAGACGCCGGAACTGGGCGGGCCGGACCTGGCCGTCGTGCTGGCGACGATGTGGGCCGAAGCCAAGGGCCTGCCGCCCGGCGCCCCGCCCCAGATTTCGGTCGGCCCGCTGCTGTGCGCCAACGGCAAGCCCAGCGGCTATGACCAGGTTCGCCTGATCCAGCCGGACAGTCCCTTCCTGGTCGACAGCGTGATGGGCGAACTGGCCGAGGCGGGCGTGTCGGTGCGTGGCCTCTATCACCCCATCGCACCGGGGTCGTCGGGCCGCGTCTCGACCATCCTGGTGGTCATCGAGCCTCTGCCGCAGGAAAGGCGCGACGTGCTGGGCGAAGGTCTGGCCGGGGCCATGACCGACGTGCATTTCGCCGTCGCCGACCACGGCGCCATGTCGGCGCTGATGGCCCGGTCCATCGCCCACCTGCGCGCCTGCCCGCCCGGGTTGGACCGCGCCGTGATCGACGAGACCATCGCCTTCCTGCGCTGGATGGAGGACGACCACTTCGTCTTCCTGGGCGCGCGCGATTACGACTATCCGCGCGGCAACGACGGCGACTATGCCGCCGAGGCGCCGCTGGGTCAGTCCAGCGACGGCCTGGGTGTCCTCCGCGACCCGGAACGCCGCATCCTGCGCCGCGCGTCGGAGCCCGCGGTCCTGACCAGCCAGATCAAGCGCCAGCTGGACCTCAGCGAGCCGGTGACGGTGGCCAAGGCGAACGTCCGCTCGCGCGTCCACCGCCGCGCCTACATGGATTACGTCGGGGTCAAGCGGTACGGCGCGGACGGCAAGCCGTCGGGCGAGACCCGCTTCGTCGGCCTGTTCACCGCCGAGGCCTATGACCGCGCCGCGTCCGAGGTGCCGCTGCTGCGCCGCAAGGTCGCCAATGCGCTGGACCGCGCCGGCAAGACGCCGGGCAGCCACAACGCCAAGCGGCTGCGCAACATCCTGGAGAACTATCCGCGGGACGAGCTCTTCCAGATCACGGAAGACGAGCTGCTGAACACCTCGTTGGGCATCCTGCACCTGAACGACCGGCCGCGCATCCGGCTGTTCACGCGCCAGGACCCGTTCGACCGCTTCGTCTCGATCCTGTGCTTCATCCCGCGCGAGCGGTTCGATGCAGCCCTGCGCGAACGCATCGGCCGCATCCTGGCCGAGGCCTGGGGCGGGCGGATGTCGGCCTGGTATCCGCAGCTGACCGACCAGCCGCTGGTGCGGGTCCACTACATCATCGGCGTTGAGCCCGGCGCGCACCCGACGCCGGACGACGCCGCCCTGCAGGCCAAGGTGGCCGAGGCGGGTCGCAGCTGGATCGACCGCTTCGAGACCGCTCTGCGCGACGCCGACGTGCAGGACGTCGCCGTCGGCCCGACCAGCGCCAAATGGGCCGAGGCCTTCGGGGCCGGCTACCGCGACCGCTACGACGCCGCCGAGGCGGTGCGCGACCTGCAGGCGTTCGATGTCCTGAACGACGGTGAGCACGATCGAGACGGCGACCCGGTGGCGGTGCGCGCCTTCCGCGATGCGAGCGACAGTCCGCTCCAGTTGCGCTTCAAGCTGTACCGTCGGGGTTCGGCGGTGCCGCTGTCGGACGTGCTGCCGATCCTGGCGGACATGGGTCTGAAGACGCTGGAGGAATGGGGCCACGCCGTGCGGCCGGTCGGCGGGCCCGAGATCCACATCCACGAGTTTCTCCTGGAAGACCCCCGCGGCGAGGCGCTCAGCTTCGAGCTGGTCAAGGCGCCGTTCGAGGACGCCTTCTCGGCGGTCTGGGCCGGTCGCACCGAGAGCGACGGCTTCAACCGGCTGGTGCTGGAGCTGGGCGTCGACTGGCGCGAGGCGGCCCTGATCCGCACCCTGGCCCGCTATCGCCAGCAGACCGGCATGGACCCGTCGCAGGCCGTGCAGGAAGAGGCGCTGCGCGACTATCCGAACGTGGCGCGGGGCCTCCTGGCCCTGTTCAAGCGGAAGTTCGATCCGGCCATGTCGGCTTCGGGGGGCGCGACGACCGAGGCCCGTCAGGCCGACGTCGACGCCAAGGTCGCCGAGATCACCGAGGCGCTGCAGGCCGTGAAGAGCCTGGACCACGACAAGGTCCTGCGCCGGCTGATGCTGCTGATCCAGGCGATCAAGCGGACCAACTATTTCCAGCTGGCCGCCGACGGCCAGCCCAAGCCCTACATCTCGATCAAGATCGCCTCGCGCGAGCTGGACGACCTGCCGCTGCCCAAGCCGTTCCGCGAGATCTTCGTCTGGGCGCCGCACGTCGAGGGCGTGCACCTGCGCTTCGGCCCCGTTGCGCGCGGCGGCCTGCGCTGGTCGGACCGGCGCGACGACTTCCGCACGGAGGTTCTGGGTCTGGTGAAGGCCCAGCAGGTCAAGAACGCCGTCATCGTTCCGGTCGGCTCCAAGGGCGGCTTCTATCCCAAATGCCTGCCGCGCACGGCCGACCGCGACGCGATCCAGGCCGAGGCGATCCGCGCCTACAAGACCTTCCTGTCCGGCCTGCTGGACATCACCGACAACATCGCGGCCGACGGCGCGGTGACGCACCCGGCCAACGTCGTCGCCTATGAGGGGGATGATCCCTATCTGGTCGTCGCGGCGGACAAGGGCACGGCGACCTTCTCCGACATCGCCAACTCGGTCTCGGCCGATTACGGCTTCTGGCTGGGCGACGCCTTCGCGTCCGGTGGGTCCATCGGCTACGACCACAAGGCCATGGGCATCACCGCGCGCGGCGCGTGGGAAGCGGTCAAACGGCACTTCCGCGAGATCGGCAAGGACATCCAGACCGAGCCCTTCACCGTCGTGGGCGTGGGCGACATGTCCGGCGATGTGTTCGGCAACGGCATGCTGCTGTCCAAGGCGACAAAGCTGGTCGCCGCCTTCGACCACCGCGACATCTTCATCGATCCGAACCCGGATCCGGCCGTGTCGTGGGACGAGCGCAACCGCCTGTTCCAGCTGCCGCGCTCGTCCTGGCAGGATTATGACAAGAGCCTGATTTCCCAGGGGGGCGGCGTCTTCTCGCGCGGTGAGAAGTCCATCGCCCTGACGCCCGAGATGAAGGCCGTGCTGGACGTTTCCGACGACAGCCTGGACCCCGTCGGCCTGATGCGCGCCATCCTGAAGGCGCCGGCGGAACTGCTCTACCTCGGCGGCATCGGCACCTATGTGAAGGCGGCCGCCGAGACGGACGCGCAGGTCGGCGACAAGGGCACGGACGCCTTGCGGATCGACGCGGGCGATCTGCGCGTGTCGGTGGTGGGCGAAGGCGCCAACCTGGGCTTCACCCAGGCGGGCCGCATCGAGTTCGCCAGATCTGGCTGGAATGGGGGTGGCGGGCGGATCAACACCGACGCCATCGACAACTCCGCCGGGGTCGACACATCAGACCACGAGGTCAACATCAAGATCCTGGTCGGTTCGGTGGTGACCAACGGCCTGCTGCCGCCGGAGGAGCGCCCGGCGCTGCTGGCCTCGATGACCGAAGAGGTCGGCCAGAAGGTGCTGGCGCACAACTACGACCAGACCCTGGCCCTGACCCTGATCCAGGCGACCGGCGCTGGTGCGCTGGAAGCCCAGCAGCAGTTCATGCAGTGGCTGACGGCCAAGGGTAAGCTGGATCGTAAGGTCGAGGGCCTGCCGAACGACGCCCGGATCGCCGAGATGATGGCCGCCGGTCAGGGCCTGACGCGGCCCGAACTGGCCGTGCTGCTGGCCTATGCCAAGCTGGAGCTGTCGGACGACATCGTCGCCTCGGCCGCGCCGGAGGATCCGTTCTTCGAGGAGACGCTGGTCCGCTACTTCCCGGCCGAGCTGGCGAAGTACGAGGACGCCATGAAGGGCCACCGGCTGCGGCGCGAGATCGTCGCCACCGTCCTGGCCAACGAGATCGTCAACATGGCCGGCCCGACCTTTCCCGAGCGCCTGCGCGCCGCGGCGGAGTGCGACACCACCGCCCTGGCCGTGGCGTTCGAGGCCGCGCGGCGAGTGTTCCGGCTGGACGAGGCCTGGGACGCGGTGTCCGCACTGGACCTGAAGATCCCGGCCGAGGCGCAGACCGCGCTGTATGAAGAGATCGCCGTGGTCCTGCGTCGCCAGACATTCTGGCTGGCGCGCCGTGCGGCCCGGTCGGGCGCCTCCGTCGGTCAGCTGATCGCCGATTACCGCCCCGTCGCCGACGCCCTCAAGGCCGAGGGCGCCGCCGTCCTGTCGCGCTTTGAACAGGGCCGGTTCGAGGATCGCAGCAAGCGCTTCGCCGAGATGGGCGTGGACGGCGATCTGGCCACCCGCGTCGCCCTGATGCGGCCGATGACCGCCGCCGCCGATATCGGCGATCTGGCCCGTGAGGCCGGATGGGCCGCGCCGGCCATGGCGCGCCTGTATCACCAGGTCGGCGCCGCGTTCGACTTCGACCGGCTGCGCGCCGCGGCCGGGTCGATCCCCTCGGCGGATCACTTCGACCGGCTGGCCGTGCGCCGCCTGATCGAGGACCTGATGAACGAGCAGAGGGTGCTGACACGCGCCGTCGCCGCCTCGGCCAAGGAAAGCGTCGGGGCCAGCGAGGACGCCGCCGAAGCCGCCGTCGACGCGTGGGTCGGCGAGCGCGCCAAGGTGGTCGAGGGCGTCCGCGCCTCGGTCGACGAGATCGAGGCTTCCGGCGCCGGCTGGACCTTCGCCAAACTGACCATCGCCAACAGCGCGATCCGCGACGTGGCCCAAGGCGCGGGGTGATCCCTTTCCCTCCCCCGGTGGGGAGGGCAGGCGCGACGCGCCGGCCGTTCGGCGTTATAGTGCTGCAACCGAGGGAGGGCGCGTGCCGAGAAAGTTCCTGGTCGTCGTGGACGACACGCCCGAGTTCGAATCGGCCCTGCGCTATGCGGCGCGGAGGGCCCGCTCGACCGGGGGGCGGGTGGCGTTGCTCCGCGTCCTGCCGACCAGCACGGACGAACACTGGACCGGCGTGCGCGAGGAAATCGAACGCGAGCAACGCGCCGAGGCCGAGGCCTTGCTGTCCCGCCTGGCCGACGACACGGCCGAGCGCTCGGGCGCGGCGCCCCTGTTCCTGATCGAGCAGGGCGAGGCGCAGGACGCCATCCGGCGCGTGGTCAACGACGATCCGGAGATCAAGATCCTGGTGCTGGCCGCCGGCGCCAGCGCGCGCGGACCGGGCCCGTTGGTCTCCGCCATCCTGAAGCAGGGCGTCGGCGCCGGTCGGAAGCTGCCCGTCACCATCGTGCCGGGCGAACTGACCGAGAGCGAGATCGCCGACCTCGCATGACCCGCGCGGGCCAGGTCTTTCGCGCGGACGAAACCAATGTCGGCGACTGGTGGTGCCCGCCGTCGCGGTATTTCGATCTGCCTGATCCGGCCGTGGCCGACATCAAGGATCTGGACCTGGACACCCTGGCTGACCACATCGTGGTGGGCGGAGGAGGCCTGATCTCGGCCAACTTCGACGCGCGGATGGCGCGGCTGGCTGCGGCGCGGCCCCGGATGACGTCCTTGGTCGCCTGGGGGATCGGCGAGTCGCTCGTGAACGACAAGTCGGGCGGTCGGGTCGAGCGATATGATGGGCCGTTGCCGGACTGGCTGCAGGCGTTCGACCTGATCGGCCTGCGCGACGTCGGCCACGGCCATCGCTGGGTTCCCTGCGCCAGCTGCATGCTGCCAGGCTTCGACCGGCCGGCCGAGATCCGCCATCCGGTCGTGGTCTATGAGCACAAGCGCATCCCCATCCCGGCCGAGGGCGCGCCGCATCGCAGTAATGACGGCGCCGACATCGCCGCGGTGCTGGATTTCCTGGCGTCCGGCGAGGTCGTGGTGACGAACTCGTACCACGGCGCCTATTGGGCGACCCTGCTGGGGCGGCGGGTCGTGGCTCTGCCCAGCCTGTCCAAGCTGCACCGGATGAAGCACCCGCCGCTGCTCGCCTGGCATGACGATTGGCGGGATCGGCTGGGCGAGACGTTCGTCTATCCCGAGGCGCTGGAGGAGTGCCGCGCGGCCAATCGCGCCTTTTACACGGACGTCCGGCGGCTTCAGTCGGCCTGAGCGGAGGCCTTTTCGGCCTGCGCCCGGCGACGGGTGCGCAGACGGCGGTTCAGGGCCTCGTAGTTCTGGACCATGACCTCGGCGCTGGGCTGGTCGCCCTCGACGCGCATGGCCTCGGTGATGACCGCACGGGCGGCCAGCTGGTCTTCCTTGTCGATCACGCGCTGGGCCAGGTCCATCGAGGTCATGACCAGCCGATAGGGCGGGATCAGCTCCTGCCACAGCTTGCGGCGCTTCTTAAGCCGGGTCAGGCAGCCGAGGTAGAAGTCGGCGTTCCAGAAGCCCAGCTCCGACGCCTCTTCCGCGCGGCCCTCGGCCAGCATCAGGTGCGCGCGCACCAGGATGGCGGGGCAGCCGTTGATCGAGATGTAGGGCAGGGGCTCGACCGCCGTCTTCAGGAAGTCGACCAGCCGGTCCAGCTCGGCCATCACGGCGTCGTTCTCGCCGCGGAACAGGTGCAACTGCCACAGCACGCTGCGTAGCGACGCCTGCAGGTGCACCCCATCCAGCCTCGCCCGCCAGGATTCCGGCAGTGCGCCCGCCGTCGCCAGCTCCTGTTGCAGCACCGCGACGGCCGCGTCGGTCATCTCCGGCTTGGCCAGGTCGATGGCGCGGTAGGCCTGGACCACGGCTGCGACGGCGCGGTGGCTGGCGTTCAGCTGGTAGTGGTCGGTGATCTGGCGGGTGGCGAAATGCTGGGTCTCCTTGTCCTGCGGCCGGTCTCTGGCGCGGAAGAAGATGCCTTCGAAGTCGTCGTCCGACAGGGCGTAGAGCTTGCCGAGGCCCCAGCCCGATCCCGGCTTCAGGTCCTTGCCGTCCACCTGGACGCGGACCTCGGTATAGGGTTCGAAGGCGGGGGCGTCCTTCAGGGTGGCGCGGCCCATCGGGCCGTCGTCCTTGAAGCGGAAATCGTCGGGCCAGGTGCGCTCGATGACGCCGGCCTCGTCCTTCCCGCGCAGGAATCGGAAACGGACGGTGGTCTTTGCGCCCCGATCGCCGCTGAGGGCCACGGACGGAAGGCCGTCGCGGATCGCCGCCTTGGCCGCGCTCAGTGTCGTATCGCTCATCGTGCCGCTCCCTGGCCGTTCACTGGCACAGCAGGGCGGGTCTCGCCAGCCTGGGCCGGTTCAGGCCGGGTCCATCGAGTGGGTGTAGGCCTTCAGGAACGGCGAGTTGGCGCGCATCAGCGCCTCGGCCATCTCGGCGTCTTCGGAGGTGTCGATGTCGATGCTGCAGATCTTGTGGATCTTGTGGCCCACCGACCGTTCGCCGAGGAAGCGCTTGCCCAGGGCGATGTTGCGATACCAGAAGATGTCGGTGTGGAAGACCCGGTAGACCGGCTCGAACTCCTGGCGCCGGATCATCGAACGACCGCCATCGTCGAACTGGGGGGTCAGCAGCCCGTCCGGCATGGCGTAGAGCCGCGGCTCGCCCTCCGTGACCAGACGCACCGAATCCACCTCGGGCGTCAGTCGGTTCAGCGCAGCCGACAGATCCTCGATGCTGCGGAAGGGAAAGGTGGGCCGCAGCCAGACCAGGGCGTCGGGCGGGGTCAGGCCGGAGGCTTCGACCTTGGCCGCGAAGTCGGCCAGGATGTCCTCCTCCATGCTGTGGTCCTGGGCCGCGGCCGGATCGCGCAGGAAGGGCACCTCGGCGCCGAAACCGCGCGCCGTGTCGGCATAGCTGTCGGAATCGGTCGAGACGATCACGCGCTCGAACGCGCCCGAGGCCTGGGCGAAACGGATGGCGTGGCCGATCAGCGGCATGCCGCAAATCTCGATCACATTCTTGCCCGGCAGTCCCTTGGAGCCCGATCGGGCCGGAACCACGGCCCAAAAGACGGGGCGCTTGTCAGTCATCGTTTGCATGGCCGGCGATTGGACGGCCGTTCCCCGTTGCTCAGTCCCGGACCTTGATAGCGACCCGACCGCCTGTTGGAAACGTGCCGCGTTGCGGGACGTGCGTCGGACGGCTAGGCGTCAGGATCGGAGGCTTGGAATGGTCAAGAGCGTGGCGTCGCTGACAGCGCCCTATGACGACCGCGTGCGGGAATTCCTCGTGGCCAACCGCATCTTCCTGCGGTGGCCGCGCGAGATCGACGGCGTCTATCGTCAGGGGAGCAAGATCTTCATCCACCACGACGTGGTGGTGGAGCGCGATGCGACCATGCCCCCCGGCCTGTTCCGGTCGGTCAGCGCCCATTCCGCCTGTCTGACCGATCACATCCCGCCGTCCACCGTCATCGGCCGCCACAGCTATGTCGCGCCCGAGGTGCGGATCATGGGCATCAACCATCCGACCGACTGGGTCACCACCCATCCGCTGGCGTTCCGCGACTACGGCCCAGAACTGGCCGCGCGCGACTTCGGCAAGACGTTCCGCAAGGCGCGCTTCAGCGAGGTCACCGCCAAGGTGGTGATCGGCCACGGCGCAACGGTCGGCTACGGCGCCCTGCTGCGGCAGGGGGTGAAGATCGGACACGGGGCCATCGTGCGGCCAGGCGCGATTGTGACCCGGGAAGTCGCGCCCTATGAGATCGTCAGCGGCGTTCCCGGTCGGTCCGAAGGCCTGCGCTTCGCACCCCGGACGGTGGAGCGGCTGCTGAAGTCGGCGTGGTGGGAGTTCTCGCCCACGGACCTGGCCCACCTGCCGCCGGACGAACCCGACCTGTTCGTGGACGGCATCAAGCGCCGGGAGCGAAGCGGCGTCATCACGCGCGATCCCATCAGCCGTTTCCGTTTGGCCCCGGCCCTCGAAGCTCATCTGGCGAAGGCCTGAGACCATGACCACGACCGCGCCCTTTGTCGGTCCGTTCAACGAGCGGATGGCGGCCTTCTTCGAGACCAACCGCATCTTCCTGCGGCACCCGTTCAAGGTGGACGGCATCTACGGCCCCGGCGACACCGTCACGGTCGATCCCGTCGTGCGGGTCGAGCGATACGCCACCATGCCGGCACGCCGGTTCGTCAGCGCCGGAGCCTATTCCTACTGCATCTCGCGCGAAATGCCGCCGGGGGTGCGAATGGGGCGATACTGCAGCGTCGCCAAGAATGTGCAGGTGCTGGAGCCCGACACGCCCGACAACTGGGTGACGACCCGCGCCTATCCGTTCGGCGCGGGTCCTGAGGTCGAGGACGGCCCGGATGCGGCGCGCCCGTCGCGCGGCGGCTGGCCGGTGCTGGGCGACGACGTCTGGATCGGCCAGGACGTGATGATCCGGCGCGGCGTCACGATCGGCACGGGCGCCATCGTCGCGGCGGGCGCGGTGGTGACCGAGGACGTCGCGCCCTACACGATCGTGGGCGGCGTCAACGCCAGGCCCATCCGCCTGCGTTTCCCCGAACCGCTGGTCGAGCGGATGCTGAAGATCCAGTGGTGGCGCTACAACTACGCCGACTTCGGCGACCTGCCGATGGAGCAGCCGGAGGCCTTTCTGGACGGTCTGGAGGCGATGATCGCCGCCGGCGAGATCGCGCCGTTCGAGCCTGGCGTCCTGGTGTTGGCCGACGCCCTGCGAGACTGGATGGCGGCCGAGGTCGAGGCCTAGGCGCTGGTCCGATAGTAGCCGCCGTCGGCGGACGAGGCGACGATGTCGAAGCGGGCGTTCTCACGCGCCCATGCGTCGATGCGGTCGATGATGGCGTCGTTGCCGCCGCCCTTGTTGAACATGTGGAACAGCGAGACCGGCCGCTCGTCCGTGCTGTCGAACGTGTCTTTCCTGAAGTCGGTGCTGACCGCATAGACGGGGATATTCGACATGGCGACATGCCAGCGGAACCAGATGTCGTCCGCCGTCGGCGCCACCTGCCGCGCCGCCTGATAGTCCAGGGCGCTGGAAGGGAAGTAGGCGGAATCGTAAAGGATGCCGTCCTTGCCGGTGGGCAGCAGCAGCAGGTCCGGGTTGCGGCTGATGGTGGAGTTCATCCACTGCGCATAGGGCGCCAGCTTGCCTTTGGTCGCCAGCATCCGGTGGGCCCGATAGGCGATGACGCAGCGATAGCGTTCGTGCAGCCGCACCAGCTCTTCCAGCCAGGTGTCGGGGTACAGGGTGTCGTCATCGACCGTGGCCACCAGGGCGCTGCGCGATCCCAGCCAGGCCAGCAGGGGCAGCAGCTTGCGGTACGGCCCCATGTTCGGGACCCAGCGGATCGAGAAGCGCGGGTCGCGCCGCATCAGGGCCTTCAGCGCCTCGGGCGCCTCGGCGATGCCCTGGTCCAGCAGATAGGGCTCGTGCGACAGGTGCAGGATGACCGACAGGTTCCTGTGGCTCTGGGCCAGCAGGGACTCGATCGTGCGGTCGATCGCGTGGATGCGACTGTCGATCGTCGTCAGGCTGATGAAGACGTGCGGCTCGGTGGTCGTCTCGGTCATGTCGCTCACGGCTTCAGCATCACGGGCACCGCGGCGTCGGGCGGCGCGATCCGCTCTCCCACGGCCACGGCCTGGCGCAGGTGGCGATGCTGCTTGGCGAAGTTGTTGCGGAACAGATTCAGGTATTGCGGCGTGTTGCGCGCCGTGCGGTTGGACAGGGTGTCCGGCGCGGCGTTGCAGTAGACCAGCGGATAATCGACGTGGATCACCGCCCCGGCGCCCAGGGCGGCGCGGATGCGCTCGCGCATCTCCACGTCGCCGCGCGAGCGGACGCTGGCGAACGGGCCGACCGCCTTGAACACCTCGCGCCGGAACATGGAGGTCATGGTGCCGTCGCCGACCAGGCTGAAGTCGTGCTCGAACTGGGGCCGGCCGCCGCCGTCGATGCGCAGGTGGCCGGCGGTGGTCAGCATGGCCTGGTCGCCCGCCGTCTTCAGCGCCTCGATTTGGGTGCGGAAGCGCGCGGGGTGGGAGACGTCGTCTCCATCCTGAATGGCGACATACTTGCCCTTCGACAGCTGCAGCGCGCGGTTGCGGCCGACATAGGGGCCGGTGTTGACGGCGCTGCGTTCGAAGATGACGCCGGGCCGCGCGGCCAGCAGGGCCTCGATGGCGTCGGCGATCTCGGGCTCGGAGCCGTCGTCGATGACCACCAGCTCGGTCTCGACCCCTTCCTGGGTCAGCGCCGAATCGATGGCGAAGGGCAGCAGGTCCATGTCCGGGTTGAACAGGGTCATGATCGCCGTGACCTTCGGCGCCCGGGCGGCCTTGCGAACCTTCGGATCGCGTGCGGCCAGGACCGAACCGAAGACGTCCTGCACCGTGTCCGGGTTGAAGGACGGCGTCTTCACGCCCAGCGGCGCGCCCAGTTCGTCCAGCCGCGCCTCCAGCCAGTCGAACTGGCCCATGCGGGCGCGGGCGATGATGGAGGCGTCGCCTTCGCGCAGCTCCACCGCCTGGTTAAGATAGGCCTGGTCGCCGATGACGGCGGCGAACATCAACCGCGCGTCCGGCGTGTCGTAGACGCGGTAATAGCCCGCCATCTCGGCCAGATCGCTGTGGCTCAGCTCGTGCGAATAGGTGCGGATCTCCTTGATGAGGTCCGAAAGGGGCAGGTTGCGACCGATCCAGGCGTTGACCGCGTCCGCCAGCTCGGACCAGTCGCGCGCGGCGACCGAACGGCGGACCTGGTCGACCAGAGGCACCTCGGTGAGAACCTTGGTCAGGCTAGCCGAGAGGCCCAGGGCCTCCAGCTGCTCCGGCGTGAAGGCGGCGCGCCAGGCCATGCCGCGCAGCATCTCCTGTACCGGCGGCCGGTTCAGCGCCTCGCGCGGAATGCGCGTCAGCAGCTCGAACAGGATCCAGTTCACGGCGGCGGACGAGGCGTATTTGTTGATGGCGTCCAGGATGCGCATCAGGCCGCGATCGCTCTTGCCCTCCTTGGCCCCCGAGATGGCGACCAGCAGGGCGCGGTCCAGTTCATCGGGCGACAGGACGGTGCCGATCACCTCGAAGAAGGGGCCGATCTCGGTGGGGCGGCTGCGGATCAGGTCGCCGACCATGAAGCGGTGCCGCTCGGCCAGCTGACGCTGCAGCCCCAGTTCGCTGGCCAGGTTCAACATCGGCCGCAGGGCCCCCGAGCGGGCCAGTTCGCGCGGCGTCACGGCCACGGTGCGCTCGAACACCCGCTTGGCGACGGTCAGATAGCCCAGATCCAGCAGCTCGCGCGCCAGCTGGGCCCGGCCCTCCAGATCGCGATCCTCCAGCTCCGAGAAATCGTCCTCGGCCAGATTGTCGGCCATGGCGCGATAATAGGCGCGGTTGCGGATGATGGGGGCCAGCAGCCGGCGCGCCGGCTCGGTCATGGCCGCCAGCGCTTCTTCGGTCAGCGGCGGACCGCCGGCGATCGAGCGAACACCACGCAGGCTCTCGCCGGCCAGATAGCGCTTCACCTGATCCTCAACCCGGCCCAGGAACGGCGTGTCGAACAGGGGGGTCAGCAGGAAGCCGGGCTCCTCCATGTCGACCACGGTCGACAGGCGGGCGGGCAGGGAGGCCGCGACGCGGCGCAGCGAGCCCAGGCTGAAGCAGGCGGTGGCCACGCAGGCCAGGCGCGAGATGCCCGCAGTGCTGGCCGCGACGGGCTGGCAGCCTTCCAGATGCGTCGTGCGGCGGATGGCCAGAAGGCTGAGATCCAGCCCGCCGATATCCTGGAATTGCCGCACGACGTTGCGGCCGTAGTTCGGCGGGTAGGGCAGGTCCTGGCAGATGAAGAGAACCGGCGTATCGGCCGGCGCATCGGCCATCTGGGGCAGCAGGCCGGCCAGGGTCGGCGGGGTCAGGGAAGGCGGGGCCTCGGCCGGCTGGCCGTCCGTCGGCAAGAGGTCGCCCAGCCAGACGAAGCGGACCGCGCCCACGAAGTCGAGGTCGGGCGGCGTCGGCGCGTCGTGCACGACAATCAGCGTCAGGGCCTCATCGGCGACCTGCGACGGCGTCTCGGGCCGGACGGTGGCGATCCGGCGGTCCGGCGCGGTGGTGAACCGGCGCGCCAGATAGGCGTCGGGGGCGGCGATCAGCGCCGCGGCGTCCAGGTCCGTCCCGGCGCCGACCAGCCCGGCCTCGGGCACGGCCGACTGATAGGCGAACTCGAAGCCTAGCGGCGTGGCGACGTGCTCGGCGACATGGTCGGTCCAGCTCTGGATCGCGGCGCGCGGCGGGGCGATCGCGGCCCAGGCCCACAGGTGCTCGGCGCTGACGAACTGCGGTCCGCGCGTGACCAGGGTCGGTCCGGTCTCGCCGAGGATGGCGGCGAGCGCATCGGCGTCGGCGGCGATCTGCACCGGCGCATCAGCAAAGGCGCCGTCGTCGGCGCCGACCACCACGATCTTCACGCCGGCGGAGGACAGGCGGCGGGCGTGGGCCAGCCAGGCGTCCGTGGGCGCGGCGCCGTCCGCCAGTACGACCACGGCCGGGTTTTGCGGAGCCTCCTGCGGCGTCAGGGCGACGGCCGCCAGGGCGGCTCCGGCGCGCCAGGCGGCGAGGGCGGCGTGCGGCGCGGCGTCGGCGGCCTTCCAGCCGGCCTCCAGCGCGCGGTCGTAGGCGTTGGGAAGACCCAGGGCCAGAATCTGATCGCGCACGCCGTCCAGCCGCTGGCGACCGACGCCGCGTCCGGCCATCTGGGCCGAGCGGCGCAACATCCGCACCAGCGGCTCAAGCGACAGGTCGGCGACGGAATCCAGCAGCGCGCCGTAATCGCTCCAGGTCAGGCGCAGGGCGTGGTCGAGGATCAGCCGGCGCGCCAGACCTTCCTTGTCGCGGCGTCGGCCCAGCAGGGCGTGGGCCTCGGCCGGTCGTCCGGCGCGGACCAGCAGATCGGCGAAGCGCACGTCCTGGGCCGGATCGGCGCCGGCGGTGAAGACGGTCTCGGCCTCGACCAGCACCGGCGGGGCGTCGGTCAGCAGGGCGACGCGGCGACGCGACTCGCTCGGGTCCATCGTCCCGTCGGCCTCGTCCAGGGCGCCGAGGTAGAGGTCCAGCTCGGCGCGATCCACATCGGCCCGGGCCAGAAGCGGGATGTCTTCGGCGGTGCGGCCGTCGCGCAGGGCCTTGAGCGCGCCGCGCGCCTCGGCCCGCATCTTCTTGGCCTGCTGCCACAGGTCGCTCGGGGCCAGGTCGCGGCTGCCGGGATCGGCCAGGGCGATGCGCAGGGCCAGGCAGTCGCCTGTCAGCTCCAGCGCCACGGCGGCGGGATCCGCGGTCTCGGAGGCTTCGGTGACGGCCGAACGGGCCAGATCGCGCACGGCCGACCAGGTGAACTGCACCTGACGCAGGCCTTCGGCGCCCAAGGCGGCCTCCAGGCTCGGGCTGGGTTCGTAGACCCAGCCGCCCAGCCAGAAGCGCTTGAACAGGGCGCGTTCGCGCGCACCGATCCGCTCCAGCACCGGTTCGGCGCTGGACAGGCGGTCCATCAGGAAAATCTGCTCGCGCAGCGCCGTACGGCGCGCGAAGACGGCGGTGACGCAAAGCTTCATTGCACGCCCCCTTCGCAGGTCCGCAGACCTGTCTCTGACCTCAGCCTCACGACGCTCTCAATCCCATACGGAACACGCCCGAATCCCGCCGTGAGCCCCCACGCAGCGTCCAGGTTGTCGAAGGTCGCCCAGCGCTCGTGACGCTGTGGAGAACCCCGTCCCATCGCGGCCATGTAGGTAAGCGGGCGGTCAGGCGTCAACACAACAATTCCCGACACGCGAAAGGCCGCCCGTCCACAGGGCGGTCCCAGATGTCCACATCAACATCTGGTCGCCGTTAACTGAGCCATACACAAGATATGGACGAAGCCACGGTTTTGAACGAATGTGCCTCATCCACCCAAGAGGCGCCGCCGTGTCCGCATCGTTGATCCTGCCCACCGACCGTCCTGGCCTGCTGACCGCGTCGGCCGCTTACAAGCCGTTCCGGTACCCGTGGGCGTTCGACATGTGGAAGAAGCAGCAGCAGGTCCACTGGATGCCCGAAGAGGTGCCGCTGGGCGAGGACATGAAGGACTGGGCGGTCAATCTGACCGACAGCGAGCGCAACCTGCTGACCCAGATCTTCCGCTTCTTCACCCAGGCCGACATCGAGGTGCAGGACAACTACATGGAGAAATACGGTCGGGTGTTCAAACCGACCGAGGTCAAGATGATGCTGGCGTCGTTCGGCAACATGGAGACCATCCACATCGCCGCCTACGCCCTGCTGCTCGAGACCATCGGCATGCCCGAAAGCGAGTTCGGCGCCTTCATGGAATACGAGGCCATGCGGGACAAGCACGACTACATGGGCAAGTTCGGCGTCGAGAGCGATGCCGACATCGCCCGCACCCTGGCCATGTTCGGCGGCTTCGCCGAGGGGCTTCAGCTGTTCGCGTCGTTCGCGATGCTGATGAACTTCCCGCGCCAGAACAAGATGAAGGGCATGGGCCAGATCGTGTCCTGGTCGGTGCGCGACGAGAGCCTGCACTGCGAGGGCATCATCAAGCTGTACCACGCCTTCAACAAAGAGACCGGCGCGGTCACCAAGTCGGTGGCGGACGACATCGTCGAGTGCTGCCGCACCGTGGTCGAGATGGAGGACAAGTTCATCGACCTGGCCTTCGAAATGGGTCCGGTGAACGGCATGACGCCCGGCGACATCAAGGCCTACATCCGCTTCATCGCCGACTGGCGCCTGCGCCAGTTGAAGCTGCCTGAATTGTACGGCGTGACCGAAAATCCGCTGCCGTGGCTGCAGTCGCTGCTCAGCGGCGTCGAGCACGCCAACTTCTTCGAGGCGCGCGCGACCGAATACTCCAAGGGCGCCACCAAGGGCGCCTGGCACGGGGCCGACGGGGTGTGGTCGTCGTTCGACGCCATGCTCGAAAAACGCCGCGAGACGGCCTCGCATTAAGTCCGCGCCATGCCGCGCGTCCTTTCCGACCGTCTGTTGATGACGGCGGCGGCCGTGCCGTCGCCGTGGCGCCGCGCGATCGCCCGCCTGTCGGCCAAGCGCGGCATGGGCGTCCCGGCCCTCAGGGCGGCGCGCGACGACTGGCAGGTGCTGGTCGACCTTGGCCTCTATGACAGCGCGGCAGCTCATGACGACCCGGTCGGTCGGATGATCGGGCTGGCGGGACTGGGCCGCATCGGCGAGGCGCGCGAGCGGATGGCGCAGATCGCCGACCTGCCCGCCGCCGACCGCTTCCGTTTGGCGCGCGCGGCGGCGCCCACCGCGCCGGAGTGGTCGCTGGAGCTGCTGCCTCCCGATGCCGCGGAGGCGCGCGCCGCCTGCCTGCTGGCGCTGGACCGCCCCGCCGAGGCCGAGGCGTTGCTGGACGAGGGCGGCGGGCGCGAGCGGCGCCTGCTGCGCGCCGCGTCCCACTCGGCGCAGGGCCGCCACCGCCTGGCCCGCCGCGCCATCAACGGCCTGTTCGAAAGCGATGGGCTGGAGGCGCCGCTGGCGGTCGACGACGCGCCGCTGACCCTGGACGCCTTCCATGTGAAATCCGCGCGTTCGGTGGCGGGGCCCCGCATCAGCGTCATCGTCGCCGCCAAGGACGCCCAGGCGACGATCGGCATGGCGCTGGGATCGCTGCAGGCCCAGAGCCTGTCGCCGATCGAGATCCTGGTCGTCGACGACGCTTCGTCGGACGAGACGGTGGCCATCGTCTCGGACCTGGCCGCCGCCGATCCACGCATCCGCCTGGTCCGCAACGATCGTGCGGCGGGGGCTTACGGCGCGCGCAACGCCGGCATGCGCGCCGCGTCCGGCGACGTCATGACCTTCCACGACGCGGACGACTGGGCCCACCCGCGCCGGCTGGAGGTCCAGGCCGATGCGCTGAAGACGGCCGCCGCCTCGGTCGGAAGCTATTTCCGCTTGACGCCGCAGGGCCGCATCATGAACCCGCGCATCTTCCCCCTGCTGCGGCCCAACCCGATCCTGATCATGATCCGGCGCGAGGCGATGGCGAAGGTGGGCCTGTTCGAGGAAGTGCGGCTGGGCGGCGATTCCGAATATCTGGCGCGGCTGGACGCCCGGCTGGGGCGATGGAACGCGCCGCGGCTCAAGCCCTGCCTGGTCGTGGCCCAATGGAGCCACCGTTCGTTGATGAGCGCCCCCGGCACCGGCCTCAGCCGCACCGGCGCGGCGCTGCGCGTCGCCTATGCCGAGGCGTGGCGTCGGCGCCACGCCTTTGGCGGCGGTTAAACTTGCGTTTGCAGGGAAATGAGCCTCTTTAGCCGCGAGAAACGGCGCTTGCGCGCCGGGTAGATGCGTACGTCCGGGGCCTTCGTTGACGATCGACAGTGACGTAGGGGCGGTGCGACCGCCGGTGGTCGTTGAACGGCACGCTGCGGAAATCGAACTGACCAAGATGCGGCTCAAGGTCTTCGCCCTCGCGGCGGAGAACGAGCGGCTTCGCAACACCATCTCCTATCAACTGGGCTCGGCTCTCCTGCGCGCCAAGCACTGGCGCGGGCTGATCGGCTTTCCCGGCGAGATCGCCCACCTGATCCTGGAATCGCGTCGCCGCCGCGGCCGTGGCGGCAAGGACCACGTCGCCTTCGACCTGGAAGTCCGCAAGGCGCTGATGCATCCCGAGACCGCGGATGTGGAGGCGCTGGTCGCGGCCCTCTCGGCCCAGCAGAAGATCACGCCGCGCCGCCGCGCCGCCGTCCTGTCGGAGCTGGCCGCCCTGGTGCGCGACGCCGACCATGATCGCTGGCTGAAGCTGCTGCGCGCCGCCATTCAGGCCGATCCGACCCATTCGCGCGGCATCGCGGCGGCCGTCGATCTGATGAACGCCGGCGCCATCGAAGAGCCGCGCGCCATCCTGGCGCAGATCGCCAAGCATCGTCCGCTGACCCAAAGCGGGCAGATCCGATCGCAGCTGCTGGACGGCTGGGTGCGGGTGCGCGACCGGGGCCTGGCCGTGCCGCCCCGCAAGACCCAGCCGGTCCAGAAGCCGACCAGGGCCAGGTCGCTGATGTATGTCGCGGCCAGCTCGGTGCCCTATCACACCAGCGGCTACACCTCCCGGACCCAGGCGCTGATTAAGGCCATCCAGGGCCAGGGCTGGGCGGTCAACGCCGTCACCCGCCCCGGCTATCCGGACGATCGCAACGACATCCACCACATGCCCGACGGCCCGGTCGCCGACATCGACGGGGTGACCTATTCGCGCCTGTCGGGGCCCCGCTCGAACACCACGCCGTTCGACCGCTACTGCGCCGACGCCTCGCAGGCGCTCTACAGCCACATCATCAAGACTCGCCCGGCCCTGGTGCATGCGGCGTCCAACTATCTGAACGCGGCGCCGGCGCTGATCGCCGCGCGGCGGGCGGGCCTGCCCTTCGTCTATGAGGTCCGGGGGCTGTGGGAGCTGACCCACGCCGCCAAGGATCCGCGCTTCGAGCACAGCGAGCGCTTCGAATGGCAGCGCCAGCAGGAGAGCCGCGTGGCGTCCGAGGCCGATCTGGTGGTCGCCATCTCGAACGGCCTGAAGAACGAACTGATCGAGCGTGGTGTGGATGAGCGCCGCATCATGATCGCCCCCAACTGCGTCGATCCGGACGTCTTCACCCCGCGCAAGAAGGACCGCGCCCTGGCCAAGGAGCTGTTCCTGGGCGACAGCAAGGTGCTGGGCTTCCTGGGGTCGATGACGACCTACGAGGGGCTGATCGACCTGGTCACCGCCCTGTCCAGCCTGCGCCGCAACGGTCATGACGTCTGCGCCCTGCTGGTCGGCGACGGCCCGGCCCTGACGGAGGTGCGCGAGGCCGCGCGCAGCCTGGGCGTGCTGGACCGGCTGATCATGCCCGGCCGCGTGCCGCATACGGACGTGATGCGCTGGTACTCGCTGATGGACATCGCCGTCTATCCGCGCCGCCCGTCCAAGGTCACCGAACTGGTGCCGCCGCTGAAGCCGCTGGAGGCCATGGCGATGGGCCTGACGGTGGTGGCGTCCGACGTGGCGGCCATCGCGGAATCGGTCATCGACCAGGAAAGCGGCTTCCTGTTCGAGCGCGGCAACCCCGACGCCCTGTTCCGGACGCTGGAAGGCGTTATGAACCAGCCCAAGCACGCGCGTGCGGTCGCGCGTCGCGGTCGCGCCCACGTCAAGAAGCTGTATACATGGGACGCCGCCGCGAAGCGTTTGGATGACGCCTATTCGGCCCTGAACGCCTGAGCCGAATGCCGCTTCCCTACGCGCCTCTCATTCCGTCGCCGCCGTACGAGTCCACGATGAAGCTGGGCTGGCGCGTGGGCGCCAATCCGGCGATCCCGCTGGCGACGCCGGTCGACTGGTCCCTGGCCGCGACCGGTGAGCGGTCGTGGAGCTTCCACCTGCTGTCGCTGGATCTGATCGATCCGCTGCTGGTCCAGTATTCCCAGACCGGCGACGTCGCGGCGCTGGAACTGGCGATCCAGATCGGCCTGGATTTCTGGCGGACACGGGACACGCGAGACGAAGAGGCCGACTGGTACGACATGGCCACCGGCCTGCGCGCCTGGCGTCTGACCTATGCGCTGGAGGCGGCGCGCGAGGAGAAGATGCCGATCGGCCGGCGCCGGCTGCTGCACCAGTGCGTCACCGAACACGAGAAGCGGCTGCGTCCGGACGAGACCTTCACCGCCGGATCGAACCACGGCTTCTTCCAGGCCGCCGGCCAGATGGCGATCGGCGACAGCATCTTCCGCACCGACCCCGAGACGCGCTCGGTCGCCCTCAGCCGCCTGCAGATGATCCTGGAGACCCACTTCTCCAGCGAGGGCGTGCACAAGGAACACTCGCCCGACTACCATTATTTCCTGCACCGCGGCTTCGAAGCCCTGCGCGTGCGCGGCCTGATGCCTGGGCGCGCCGCCGCCCGCCGGCTGGACCAGATCGCCAGGACCCTGACGTGGTTCCTGACGCCCGAGGGCCGCGTGGCCAACTTCGGCGACAGCGACAACCGCAAGCTCAAGGTGGAGGAGGCGCGCATCCTGCCGACCCCGACGGCGGGCGCGAAGGTCTTCCCGGAGGCCGGCTACGCCATCCTGCGCGCCGGGCGCGGGCCGCGTGCGGGCTATCTGGCCCAGACGCTGGGCTATCACTCCAGGGTGCACAAACAGGCTGACGACCTGTCGGTGATCTGGAGCGCGCGCGGCAAGAAGGTGCTGATCGACGCCGGACGTCTGCGCTACGGCAAGCGACCGGACAAGGGCAGCGCGCTGGAGAAGCGCGGCTATCGCTACGCCGATCCGCGCCGCGTCTTCTGCGAGGGCGCCTCGGCCCATAACATCCCCGAGATCGAAGGCTCGCGAGACGCCCGTCAGAGCGCGCCCTACGGATCGGCCTTGCTCGCGTCGGCCGAACACGACGGCCTGCTGGCCACCCTGGGCCGCGTGTCGCGCAAGCCGCACCAGCATACCCGCCTGATGATCGGCGACGGCCTGAACTGGCTGGTCCTGATCGACGGCTTCTTCGGCGCGGTCCTGCCGCCCAAGACGCGCCAATGGCTGCACCTGGGGCCGGAATGGACGCTGTCGGCCGACGGCGCCGGGTTCCGGGCCGTGTCGGACCAGGATGTGGTGCGGATCGATCCGCTCAACGCCGGCGAGGCGGTCGGTCCCCATCTGGCGGTCCAGCCCGACTACCAGGGCTGGTGGTCGCCGCGCGCCAATGTCTTCGAGCCCGCGCCCGCCGTCGCCTTCGCGCGTCGCGGTCGTCTGGCGGCCGTGAGCTTGGCGTTCGCCGATTTCGGTCCGACAATGGCGTCGATGGATCTGGACGGACGGCTGGAAGGTTCGGTGACCCTGACCCTCGGCGACGGCCGCCGGGTCGCGGTCCGGCTCGAAGGCGGCCGGCTGGAGCTGGACGTGAAGGGAACGCAAGCGTGAAGACGATCCGCCGCCGTGCGGCCAGCCCGCTGCTGCAGTGGCGCTCGGCCGGCGCCAACCGCCAGTATCGCGTCGGCGTCCGCAACGAGGACACCGGCGACAAGCAGACGATCTACGAAGGCTTCCGCCAGGAATGCCGCCTGCCGCCCGAACTGCGGCTGACGCCCAACCAGTTGAGCTTCCGCGTCGAGAGTCGTGACGCCGAGACCCCTGACGCGCCCTACGTCAACGTCCAGCCCTTCACCCGCATCCCGCGCTTCGGCGACGACCTGGCGCCCCATGCGCCGGACGTCGTGCGCTCGCCCGAGGTGGCCGGGGCCACGGCCTACCGCCTGATGGTCCGCGAATCGCTGAGCGAGGACGTTCTGGTCGACATGGTGGTCGATGAGCCTTGGGCTCTGGTTCCGCCCGGTCTGATCAAGTCGCGCGAGGTCGAGTGGACGCTGCGGCCGCGGGTCGCCGGAACATGGCGCAAGGCGGCTTGGTCGCCCCTGTCGGCCGAAGCGATCGAGGCGGCGCGCGAGCGGGCGCTGAGGATGATCGCGATCGAGGACGAGGTTCGCGTCCGGCCCGAGGCCGAGGGCGTCACATGGCCCACGCCCAAGGAGATCGCATTGCCGGCGGCCCCGGCGCGGACGGCGCACCTGGCCGTCGCCGTCGCCGTCTCGGCCCAGCCGGACCTGGCACCGGACCCCACGGTCCAGTCGGTGGTCGACACCCAGTGGTCCGACGGCCATGGCGGCGGGGCGGTCGATCGCATCGCCCGAACGCTGGAACTGAGCAATCTTCGCGGCTGGTTCTTCCTCGACGTCGAGCTGGGCGACGCCATGTCGCCGGACATCATCGCCGATCTGGCCGAACGGCTGGTCGGGCGCGGCCATGAGGTCGGCCTCTACATCGGGCTGGGCCTTCTGGCGCCGAAGGGGTCGATCGACGAGCGGCTGCAGGCGATGCTGGCGCGCATGCCGACGCGGGCCCACGTCGGCGTGATGCTGGGCGCCGGGCCCGATCGCGAGAGCTGGCTGAAGGCCTGCGTCGACGCGAGGCTGCCGGCGGTGGTCGTGTCGCGCGAGGCCCAGCTGGCGCTGCCGGGCTGGATGCGCTGGCGCTCGAGCGCGTTTGCGGCGTCGCCCACGACCATCGTCCTGCCGACGGCCCTGTTCCTGTCGACGCCCGCCCACGCACGCGACCGGGTCACCCGGCACACCTTCGACAACCGCGACTCCATGGCGGCGGCCAACATCGCGGCCGTGGTGGACAACATGAGCCGTCTGGAGGCGACCCGGCTGATCATCGCCGAGATTGATCCGCTGCTGATGCTGGACCGCCGGATCGCCGTCGACGCCGACGCGGCCCATGCGTGGAACAGCACGCTGAAGCAACTGCTGCCGGCCTGGTTCGCCGCCGGCTGGAAGCGGTCCACCAAGGCCTATGCGATGGCCCGGGGCCTCAGCGAAATCCGGCTCGATCTGCTCTCCGGCATGATGCAGAACCTCTCGCAGGTGACGCTGCCCTGGGCGCGCTGGTCGGACGTGTTCGATCCGACCCAGGCGACGGGCTGGGCGCCGGGCGCGGTGGCCTACGAGCCGATGATCGAGAAGCGCCGTGGGCCGCGGCGGATGCGCCGATCGGCCGTCCGGCGCTATGACGACGCCTATCGCCTGTCGTTGAGGGCCGACGCATGACCCGCCAACCCGTCGCCGCCAAGCCGCAGACCGGCCCCGCCGTCGCCAAGGGCCTGGCCGCCCTCGGCGTTGCGCCGGGCGCCGCGAGCGCGGTCGCCTTCGGGGTATCGGCCGCGGTGGCCAAGGCCCTGCCCGCCGCCCTTGGCGTCCAATCCATTCCCGCCATCGACAGCCTGTCAGACCTCGAAGGCGACTTCGACCTCATCGTCGTGGGCGAAGGGGTGGCCACGCTCGGTCTGGCCGAGACGCGCAACCGGGTGGCGGAGCTGGCCCTGCGGCTTCGGCCGGGCGGCGAGCTGGCGGCCTGGCTGTCGACCCTGGCCGCCCCGCTGGACGGCGTGACGCCGGCCGCCGCCTATGACGCCTTGCTGTTCCCCGAACCGGCCTCGGCGGGCGATCTGGGTGAAGCGGCCCGGGCCACGACCCTGTCGGCTTCGGGCTGGATGATGCTGTTTCATGCCTGCGGACTGGAGTGCGTGGCTCAGGCCGGTCTGGGCGAGAGCCCGCTGCCTGACAGCGTGGCCGTGACCCATGCGCCGCGTCTGGCCGCGTTCGATCCGGTCGAGCTGACCACCGGCCGGTTTCTGGCCCGCTTCCGCCGCCGGGGAGACGCCTGATGCCGACCTTTCAGGAAAAGGCGCTGAAGCTTCTGCACGGCGCCAAGGAGCTGGTCTTCCCGACCTTCGAGCCCAAGGATCCGGACGCCGCCGAGGGCGACCGTCAGGCCCAGCGGCTGTGGCACGAGCGGTTCGCGCCTCTGGACGTGATGGTCGAGGACGCCGACATCCTCGAGCTGGGCGCCCACGACGGGCGGGTGCTGGCGCATCTCTTGTCCACCCACCCCGAGCGCGCTCGCTCGGGCGTCGGGGTCGATCCGCGCGCGGTGTGGTTCACCGCCGACGGCGAGGTCCGCTGGCCGGAAGAGGAAAAGACCAACCGGCTCGAGCTGCACACCGACATGGCCTATCTGCAGGCCTTCGATCTGGCGTCGTTCGACCTCGTGCTAGCCCGCGATCTGGAGAGCCTGTTCGCGCTGAACGACCTGGAAGAGGGGCTGAAGCGCATCTATGACCTGCTGCGACCGGGCGGCGAGGCCTTGCTGCACGTCGGCTGCGCATCGCCGCATGGCGGACCGGCCGGATACGGCTTCCTGACCCCGACCAGCTGGATCATCCTGGCCATGCGGCTGGGCTTCGAGATCGGGGCCGTGCGCAGGGTCTGGCGCGACAATGACGCCATCGACGCCGTCACCGCCGTGCTGCCGCACGCGTCGGACGAGGAGCGGATGACGGCCGAGATCACCCTGCGTCTGATCCGGCCCTGGGAATCGTGGGAGCTGGACAAGGTCTGGCACGCCAAGCCCGAATAAGGGTTGCCGGTTTCACCGTTTCGAAAAAGCGGCTATCGACCGGGTTCACGGGGCGGCGGGGGCTGTGTCCGTCTGGGAGCTTTCGCCTTTGCGTGTCGCCGTCATCTTCGGGACCCGTCCCGAAGCCATCAAGATGGCGCCGGTGGTCAAGGCGCTGCGAGCCGCCGAGGGCGTCGACTGCCGCGTCTGGTCGACCGGCCAGCATCGCGAGATGCTGGATCAGGTGCTGACCTTCTTCGATCTGCAGACCGACCTCGACCTCAAGGTCATGACGCCCGGCCAGACGCTGAACGGGATCTTCTCGGCCGTGGTCGCGGGCGTCGATCGCGCTATCGAGGCTGAGCGCCCCGACCTGATTCTGGTGCATGGCGACACCTCCAGCGCCGCCGCGGCCGCCACCGCCGCCTTTCATCGCAAGGTGCCGGTCGGACATGTCGAGGCGGGCCTGCGCAGCGGCCGCATGGACCAGCCCTGGCCCGAAGAGTTCAATCGCCGCCTGGTCGATCTGGTCGCCGAGCACCTCTATGCGCCGACCGCCCGCTCGCGCGACAATCTGCTGGCCGAGGGCGTGCCGGCCGAGCGGATCATCGTCACCGGCAACACCGTGGTCGACGCCCTGCTGGACGCGGTCGAGCGGGTCGGCCCGGGCACGGCGGCGCGGGCCGAGCTGGACGCGCGCTTCGACTTTCTGGACGACCGGCCGATCATCCTGGTCACCGGCCACCGGCGCGAGAGTTTCGGCGACGGCTTCCGCGAGATCTGCGTGGCCCTGCGCCAGCTGAGCGAGCGCGGCGACGTCCAGATCGTTTATCCGGTCCACCTGAACCCCAACGTCCAGGGGCCGGTGCGTGAACTGGTGGCGGACGCGCCTGGCGTGTATCTCATTGACCCGGTGGACTATCCGACGTTCGTCTATCTGATGTCGCGTTCGCGCGTGATCCTGACGGATTCGGGCGGCGTACAGGAAGAGGCCCCGTCGCTGGGCAAGCCCCTGCTGGTGATGCGCGACGTGACGGAGCGTCCCGAGGCGATCGAGGCCGGCGTGGCCGAGCTGGTGGGCGCCAGGGCCGATCGCATCGTGGCGGGCGTCGCCGCCGCCCTGGCCCGGCCGGAACCGACCGACCGGACCAACCCGTACGGAGACGGCCGCGCCGCCCAGCGCATCGTCGAGGAGTTGAGACATGTCGCTGACCGTCTACGCTGAGTTCAACCAGCCGGCCTTCACGCCGCAGAAGATCGTCGTCGTCGGCCTGGGCTACATCGGCCTGCCCACCGCCGCCGCCCTGGCCCAGGCGGGCCACAGCGTCATCGGCGTGGACGTCAACCCGCGCGTGGTCGAGGCGGTCAACAAGGCGCAGAGCCATATCGTCGAACCGGGCCTGGACGAGTTGCTGGAGGCCGCCGTCGGTGGCGGACGGCTCAGCGCCTCGACCGAGATGCCGACGGCCGACGCCTATCTGATCGCCGTGCCGACCCCGGTGGGCCACGACGACGCCCGCACGCCGGACCTCAGCTACGTCTTCGCCGCGACCCAGGCCATCGCCCCGGTGCTGGAGCGGGGCGCCCTGGTGGTGCTGGAATCGACCTCGCCGGTCGGGGCGACCGGTCAGGTGATCGAACGCCTGGCCGCCGCCCGTCCGGACCTGAAGTTCCCGGCGCCGGGCCGTCCCGAGAGCGAGATCGACATCGACGTCGTCTATTCGCCGGAGCGGGTCATCCCCGGCAAGACGATCCAGGAGCTATCGACCAACGCCCGCGCCCTGGGCGGCGCGACGCCGCGCGCCGCGCTGCGGGCCGCGCGCCTGTACCGCAGCCTGACGTCGGGCGAGCTGCTGCTGACGGACGACCGATCGGCCGAGATGGTCAAGCTGGTCGAGAACGCGTTCCGGGACGTGAATATCGCCTTCGCCAACGAACTGTCGGTGGTCTGCGACAAGATCGGCCTGAACGTGTGGGAGGTCATCGCCCTGGCCAACCACCACCCGCGCGTGAAGATCCTGCAGCCGGGCCCCGGCGTCGGCGGCCACTGCATCGCCATCGACCCCTGGTTCATCGTCGCCCAGGCCCCTGAAGAGGCCCGCCTGATCCGCACCGCGCGCGAGGTCAACGACGCCAAGCCGCACTTCGTCATCGACAAGGTGCGCCAGGCCCTTGAGACGATGGCGCGGGAAGGCAAGCCGGACGCCCGGGTCGGCTGCCTGGGCCTGACCTTCAAGCCCGACGTGGACGACTATCGCGAGAGCCCCTCGCTGGAGATCGGCCGCGAACTGAGCCGGCTGTTCCCGGGCCGGGTCGTCTGCGCCGACCCCTTCGAGGCCATGCTGACGGAGCGCGACGGCCTGACGATGGTGGCGACCCATGCGGCCCTGGCCTGCGACGTCGTCGTCGGTCTGGTCGGCCACCGCGAGTTCCGCACCCAGCCGAGGCCGGCGGGCGTCGTCGTCGACGCCTGCGGCATCTGGGCCTAGTCGCCGCGCCGCGGCGTCATCGCCGCGTGCCGCTCCAGATAGGCCCGGCGATAGGCGTTGCGCTCCGGTGAGAACACGCCTGTCGCTTCGTCGATGGCGAACCGGCCCCGGCGCGACAAGGAGCCGGCGCGGGCGGCGATGATCGACAGCGGATCCGACAGGACGGCGATGGCGTCCAGACCGAACGTCCTCTCCATCCGCCGCTGCAGTTCCCCGTCCGCCCCCGCGCGCACGGGATCGTAGCCGCCCAGCGCGTCCAGCACTCGCGCGCGCTCGAACAGGATGCTGGTGTCCGGCGCCAGGAAGCCGCGCCGCGCGGTCAGCCTGCCGTCCGGCGACAGCCGCAAGCCCTGTCCATAGGCTGCGACCCGGCCCGGCGCCGTGGCGGCGGCCAGCAGCCGCTCGATTTTGCGCGGATGGGCCCAGTCGTCGGAATCCTGATTGAAGACATAGGCGCCGCGCGCCTGTTCGAGGGCGCGGTTGCGCGCGACATAGGTGCCGGCGTTCGTCGTCTGACGCAGCAGGGTCAGCGCAATGTCGGGACGGGCGGCGGCGAAGGCCTCGACGCGCTGGGCGGTGTCGTCCGTGCTGGCGTCGTCCACGACGATGATCTCCAGCGCGCCGTGGGTCTGCGCGGCCAGTGACGCCAGCGAATGCGCGACGGTCGCGGCGCTGTTGAACGTGGTCATGACGGCCGTGACCAGAGGCCCTTGGGAGGACGACGCGAGGGCGGCGCAGTTCAATAACCCTACGGCCATGGGCGTAAGCGGTGCGGGTGGAACCAGGGGCTCCAGAGCATGCAGCGCCAGGGCCCGGTTCACGGCCGCCCAGTGCGTCGCCAGGTCGCCGCCCGCCAGGTCGCCACCCGCCAGGGCGATCTGGCTGGTCAGCAGGTAGCGCTGGACAGCGGGCAGGGCGTCATCGACGGCGACGCTTTCTACGAACCGCGCGGCCCCCGGCGCGCCCGGCTCGAACGCCATCGCCGCGGCGACGTCCAGGGACGCGCGGTCGCCGGGAGGCACGGCCTCGGGCGCCTCGGCCAGGCGCGCCAGCACGCGGCGTCGCAGGTCGGGATCGGCGGCGGTGAAGGCGAAGCTGCGCAGCAGCAGGGGCGACCGCACCTGCGCCGGTTCGCGCGTCAGCGTTCGGCGGATGCGACGCCGCACCTCGCCCCAGCGGCCCAGATTGCCGAGGGCCTCCAGCACCCGCTGCTCGGCGCCCGCGTCGTCGCCGAGGTCGAAGTCGGACTGGAAGCGCAGCGCCTCCTCGAACCGGCGCAGCTCGACCAGGGCGGTCAGTCCGGCGCGAACGGCGGCGCCGGTCTGGAAGACGGGTGCGCCGGTCAGGGCGACGACCCCGGCGTAGTCGCGGCGCGCCAGACGGTCTCGCAGATGGTCGGCCAGGTCGCCCGTCCGGTCGGCCCAGCCCCCTGCCGGCGGCAGATCGCCTTCGGCGCCCGACACCAGCACGACGCGCACCCCGCCCATCTGCGCCTCACCGGCGAACCGCAACGCCAGGACGACACGGTTCACGCCCTCCGGCGCCTCCAGCAGCCAGTCGCGCCGGTCTGTCGACAGGGGCATGGGCGCGCGGCCGATGACCTTGCCCGCCGCGTCCAGCGCCGTGGCGATCAGCGACACGTCCCCGGCCAGCGGCGCCTCGCTCCAGGCCGTGACGCGCAGCCACCCCGGCTGCAGGCGCGAGGTTAGGCGGCGCACGGCGCCGTCCGCGTCGGTCAGCACCATCTCGGCGGTGATCGGCGGCCCTTCCAGGGTGATGGCGAGGCCACGCCCCATGGGCACCGCGACCGCATCGTGCGGCCGCGCGGAGGGCCAGCGCAGGCCGGGCGTCTCGGTCCGGTCGCCGATGCGGACGACGATGGGCGCTGCCGGACACCGCTCGGCCCCGGCGCCTCGGCCGAGGATCAGACGGAGGCGCTCCAGCAGCCCGCCCGTCATGCCTTGATGTAGAGGTGGACGGTCTTGCCGGTCAGGGCGCTGAGCGCGCGCCGCGCCGAAATGCCCGCAGGCTCCAGCTCCTCGACCTTGATGAAGCGTTTCAACTCGACCTTGGTCCAGCCTTCGAAGTGTCGGCCGACGACGTCGTCCCAGTCCTCGCCGCCGAACAGCCGCATGTGCTCCGGGTGGCCGTACTGGCTCATCCGTTCTTCGGGACCGAAGGCGGGGTCGAAGTTCTCCTCGTACTTCGGCGGGAAGGGCCCGGGCACGATGAAGGCGTGGAAGCCGCGCGGGGCGACCAGGGCGTTCATCTGAGGCAGGAACTGGTCCAGCGGAACCGGAATGTGCTCCAGCACGTGCGAATGGACAAAGCCGCGAAGGCTTTCCGGCGCGTAGAAGTCCAGCGGCCGCGTCAGGTCGATGAACTTCACCTCCCGGTCCATGTGCGCCTGCTGATAGCGCGCCGGCTCGAAGTCCACGGGCGCCCAGGTCAGGCCGTAGCGGGCGCGCATGAAGTTGGTCAGGCTGCGTTCCGGCGCCACGTGCACCACCGGCTTGCTGCCGGTCGGGCCGGGAGCGCAGCGCATCAGCACCATGCCGAGCATGCGCGTCCGGTCCCGCGCGCCGCAGCTGGGGCAGGCGTCGTCGTCCCGAACGGGCGCCAGTTCGGTTCCGCAAAGGATGCAGCGGATCATGGGCGCTCGTCCGTCTCTGTCCGGGAGGTCAGCAGCTTGCCCAGATCATGGAAGTTGCGGGCCAGCTTGGCGACCTCGGCCGGGTCCTTGACCGCGTGGCGCTGAACATAGCGGACCTTGCGATCGATCATGCCGCGGTAGTTCCGGTTGTTCTCGCCGTGGTTCACCAGATAGGCGCCGACGTGCTGGGAGAAGGCCGTCAGGGTCTTGCCCTGCGCCTGTGCGGTCTCGACGTATTTGTTGTGATTGCGGAACTTCGAGAAGTTCGACCGGAAGTGGGTCGGGCTGCGCGGCAGTTCGTCGGGCGTGAAATGGATCAGCGCACAGCTGCCGCAGTGGGCGTAGAAGGGGGCCGTCCGCTCGTCCATGCCCGCCACCTGGCGGTTGGCGACATCGACCATCCAGCCGCGCTGGATCAGATAGCCCTGCCTGTTGTCGCCCTGGGCGATGTAGCGCGCCAGCCGCCGGTGCAGCAGGTCGTCGGCGTCCATGTGCATGTAATAGAGCGGCTCCGGCTCCATCTCGCGCACGGCGTAGCCTAGCCAGTTCTTCTTGACGGCCTTGTCGGCGTTGAAGCCCTCGACGCTGTCGGGGACCGGCGTCTCCTTGGACACATCGATGAAGTGGACGCGGCCGTCCTCCAGATAGGTCTTCAGCTTGCCGGGCCGATCGTGGCCGGCGATCAGGATGCGGACATCCTCGCTCTCCTGCGACAGCAGCGAACGGACCGTGCGCAGCAGGTTCTCCTGCACCATCGTCCAGTTGCTGGAAGCGCCCCGGGCCCGCAGCGGAATGCCGAAATAGATGCGCGCCATCGTCGACCTCAGGCCGCCGCGCGCGGGGTCAGCGCGGGCAGCAGGTCACGCCCCATCGCCGCACCCAGGCGGATGGCGTGCTGGGCGTAGCCGAAGTGGGCCTCGACATAGGCCCACGCGCGCTCCACCTGCGCCTGATAGGCGGCGTCGTCGGCCATCAGGGCCTCGATCCGGGCGCGGACCTCGTGCGGCTCGGCATAGAGGGCGGCGTCCTTGAAAAGGGGTTCGTAGATTGGCGGCAGAAAGACCGGCAGACCCACGGCCATGGCCTCGAAGATGACCCGGCCGAACGATTCCACCCACGCCGGGTGGGTATAGTAGACGAAGACGTCGTGGTCGGCGAGGAAGTCGCGCGGCTCGGCCTCGCCGAACTCAGTCACGAACCAGTTGACCGGCAACGCCCCGCCCATCACCTCGCGCGCCGCCTCGGCGCCGCCCAGGACGTGGATCTCGAAGTTCGCGTGGGCCGGATAGACCTGCAGCATTGTGTCGGGCGTATCGGGCCACTTCACATACTGGTCGCGCGAGTGGCGGGCGATGCGGATGGCCTTGTGCGGACGCGGCCGGGCGGGCCGGCGCCATTCATCGACGTTGATGATGTTGGGCCAGATGTCGCCCAGCTCGATGGTCGCCATCTCCGCGGCGTGATGCGTCGTCAGGGCGTCGCGGACCAGGGGGCCGATCGGGTGCCAGCTGCCGGACTGGCCGAAATAGCCGACCAGATTGTCGGCGCAGCGGCCGATGTCGCACAGCACCTCGGCGCCGGGAGAATAGTCGCGCTGGGGCGGCTGGTTGACGATGACCCGCACCGCCTTGGCCTCGATGTCCGGCACATATTCCTGCCAGTGCTCCAGAACCCACGGCAGGCGCACGATCAGCAGGTCGCAGGTGATCTTCTCCCCGAAGACCAGCATCTCGACGCTGTCGCCGTCGATCTGTTCCAGGATGCGGGGGTTCAGCGAGCGGTCGGGGTTCAGGTGATAGACCGACAGCTCGACCAGGCCGGTCTTCAGCCCCATCCGCTTTTGGGCCTTGATCTCCTCGGCGTTGGACATGTTGGTCCCGCCCGGCAGGCGGAAGTCCGAGACCATGACCACATCGAAATTCCGCCGCGCCTCGCGATCCCGACTGCGCTCCGGCAGCATGGGCTCGGGCGCCAGGAAGGGCCGCTTCGTCAGCGGGAAGTCGATGTAGAGGCTGTCGGACGCGCGGTGGAAACGCTTGGCGTTCTCCTCGTACTGGCGCCGCGCCCCCATCTTGAAGCCGTGGTAGCCGAAGGCCGATCCGCCGGTCAGGGAGGTCTCGGTCTGGCGCTGGAACGACAGCGGCCCGCACTCCAGATCGACGATGGCGTCCGGCCCGAACACGGCCTTCAGGCGGCGCAGGAACTCGGAATCGGCGCCGAAGCGGATCGAGTCCCAATAGCCCAGCTGCTTCATCGCCGGGACGCGCCGGAACATCAGCGACGACATGTTGGGCTGCAGATAGAAGCCGGGATTGCCACGCCGGTGGAAGACCAGGTCCTCGCTGGTCCGCGCCTGGGGCGAGGTATTGGCCACCACGCCCGGATTGGCCAGCAGGTGCCGGGCCTGCAGCTCGATCTTGCGCGGATGCGACCAGTCGTCGGAATCGTTGCAGGTGACGAAGTCGCCGGTCGCGACCTTCAGCGCGTGGTTTCGCGCCACATAGGGACCGGAGTTGGAGACGCCGTGGATCAGCTTCACGCGCGGATCGCGGGCGGCGTAGGCCTCGACCACGGCGGCGGTGCCGTCGGTCGAACAGTCGTCCGAGACCAGGATCTCGACGTCCTGCCAGCTCTGCTCCAGCAGCGAGCGGATGGCCGTGCCGATGGTGGTCTCGGCGTTGTAGGCCGGGATGATGATGGTGACCCTGGCCCCGGTCGCGACCGGCGCGGCCTCGGCGTGCAGTCGGTCGTACAGCACCTCGCCCTCGACCAGCTCGGCGGTCTCCAGCCCATGCAGCGCCAGGGCCTGGTTGACCGAATTCAGGCGCGCCTCGGGCTCGGCCTCCAGCCGCGTCAGGGCCAGGTGCAGATCGGCGTGCGGCCGGGCCGCCATGGCGTCTTGCAGCGTGGTCCAGGCGGCTTTCACGTCGCCGAGCAGGGCCTGAGATTCGGCGCGCAGGATGGCGATGCGTCGGCGCCAGTCGTCATCCATTTCCAGCGATGTTTCGACGATGCCCAGCAGGCGCAGACAATCGCGCGCGTCATCGGCCGTGTAGCGATTGGCCCGCCAGGTCGCCAGTTCGAAGGCCACCAGGCCGCGCATCTCGTCATTCTGGGTCTCGGCGATGACCTGTTCGAAGTCCTGCACGGCGCGGTCGCCGAAGCCGAGCGACAGCAGGCGGCGCTTCAGGTGGTGCACCTGCCGGCGGATCTGGGCCTGCGCCTTGGCCTGCTTCTCCAGCCGCGGCCGGTCGCGGATAGCGCGCAGGCGGTCGATCAGGGAGGGGCGGTCCAGCGCCGCCTGCGCCTGCGCCTGCCAGCTTTCGACGGTCTCGGCGTCGGCCTGTTCGACCTGGGTCAGGGTGACGTGAACGGCGTCGCCGCGTTCGGCCGCCAGGGCGATCTCCAGCCTCGTCGCGGCGGTGGGCGGCGTCAGGGCGATCCGGAAGCCGCGCAGGGCGTCGATCTCCAGCGGCTGCTCGGCGAAGCCCTTGGCCGGACCGGCGGCCGCCTCCGCGCCGGTCACGACCGGGCGCCCGCCGGCGTCCAGCCATCGCAGGCGGGCGGTGACCGCCGCGACGCGCGACCAGGCCGGACCGATGGCGCGGCCGGCGAGATACAGAACCTTGCCGGCGTCGAGATCCAGGGTGTGTAGGTCCGGCGACGGGCTGGCGATGCGCGGGCCGACATCCAGCGGCGTAGGCGCGGCGGGCGGGGCCGCCTTGGCGATCTTCACCGCCGCCTTGCGCGCCTCTGCGACCTTTCCGGGCAGGGCCAGCCAGTCGCGCGGCGTCCTGGCCTTCAGCACCAGCCGCCCGACCGCCCAGGCGGGATCCGCCGTCAGAGCCGCCTTCTGGTCCGCCAGGGCGCGCGCGGTGTCGTGCCGCGACCGACGCACGGCCCCGACCAGATGCACCGAGGCCTTTTCGTAGGCCAGGGCCAGCTCGCGGGCCTCGACGGCCAGGGCCAGGCTCTCGCCGACCTCTTCGCGCAGGCGGACGATCTGGGTCAGCTTGTCCTGCCGCCGCACGGCCGCATCAACCGGGGCGTCGTCGTCGAACAGGGACCGGCCGATGCCGACGGCGTCCGCGCCCTCTTCCGGCGCATGGAAGGCCATCCAGCCGTCTGGCGCATCGGCCTTGATGTATCGGTGCGGGGCCAGGGCCGACGCGACCGCTGCAACGGCGTCGCCCTCGGCGCGGATCAGCAGGGTCTGCGCGCCCGGATCGCCCAGCCAGGCGTCCAGCGTCTCCAGCACCTCCAGCACGGCGCCCGGCGCGTCGATGCGGACCAGGCCGGCGCGGGCCATGCCGCCCACGATCCCGGCGTCTTCGGGCTGCAGGCGCAGCACGGCCCCCACGGCCGCGCCGCCTTCGCGCAGGGCCGCCTCCAGCTCGGGCGCAGCGGCGCCGATCTCGACATAGGGCGCCTTGGCGGGCCAGCCGGAGCCCAGCTCGCGGATGAAGGCGTCAGGCGTGGCCATGAAATCTTACGTGCGTCGCTCTCATTCGGCCCCACAGGCCGCGCCCCGGCGACTTGGTGAAGCCTCTTGGGCGCGAGGTCAACGGCCGACACCACCCTGGGCGCGGCGCGATCCCGCTTGGAATCAGGCGCATAACCGGCTTGAAGCACCGGGAACAGGAAACCCGCCGGTTTGTCCAACCCCTCCGCCCCGCCCCAGGCCCATGGCCACACCTTCCGGACGGCCTTCTGCGGACCTCTGACCGACCCGCTGGAGACGGTGGCGACGCTGGAGACGGTGGGCTGGACGGCGCGGGCCGACTCGCCGCCCGCCCCGCTGCCGTTGAGCGTCGAGGCATGGGACGCCGATCCTTTCCACGACCGCAACTGGCGGTTCCAGCTGCACAGCTGGCGGCCCATCGATCCCTATGTGGTCGCCCACGACCTTCTGGGCGACGCCGCGCATCTGGATCGCGCCATCGCGGTCATGAAGACGTGGGCGGCGGCCGAGGCGGCGCCCGGCGACGACGCCCTGTACTGGAACGACATGGGCTCGGGCCTGCGCGCGGCCAAGCTGGCCTATGTCGTCAATCGGCTGGCGCCCGATCATCCCGACCGGGCCTGGGTCGAGGCGCTGGCCCGTCGCCATCTGGCCCGCCTGCGGGACGAGGGCTTCTTCAGCACCTCCAACCACGGCCTGTTCCAGGTGCACGGCCTGGTCGCCCTGTTGAACGCCCTGCCGGCCGCGCCCGAGGCCGAGGGCGGGCAGGCCTTCGCCGAACGGATGCTCGACCGCATCCTGGACGCCCAGTTCGGTCAGGAGGGCGTGCATCTGGAGCACTCGCCCGGCTACCACCTGTTCGTCATCCAGACCCTGCGCCGCATGATCGCCACCGGCTGGTACGGCGCCATGCCCCACCTGCACGACATCGTGGCGCGGGCGCGCGAGGCCCTGCCGTGGTTGGTCTTTCCCCATGGCGTCCTGTCCGGCGCCGGCGACACCGACAGGGTCTCGCCGTCGGTTCGCAAGCCCAAGGGCGCTGACGACGGGATGCAGGGCCGGCTGTTCCGCGAGGCGGGCTACGCCGTGGTGCGCAGCGGCTTCCGCACGCGCAAGGCGGCGGCGTCCATGCTGTTCGTCACCGGCGGCCACCACAGCCATGTGCACAAGCACACCGACGACCTGTCGTTCGAATGGTTCGAGCGCGGCCGGATGTGGATCGTCGACACCGGCAAATACACCTATTCCAAGGCGGATTGGCGCGCCTTCACCAACAGCGCGCGGGCCCACAACAGCGTCGAACTGACCCGCGACCGGCCCAACAACGCCCTGTCGGTCACGCAGCCGGCCGGAGGCTTGCTGACCGACCTGCGGCAGGTCGGGCGGCATTGGGAGATCGAGGGCGAAATATCGCGCCCGGCCATCGGCGCGCGGCACCACCGACTGTTCCGCTATTTGCCCGGAAAGCGGCTGAAGCTGGTGGACACCATCGTGCTGGACGAGCCCGGCGAGGTCACGGCGTGGCTGCATCTGGCGCCCCACAGGATCGCCGAACCGCGCGAGAGCGGCTGGCGTTTCCGGGGCGGCCGGATCGCCTATGCGGTCGAGGGCGCGCAGATGAGCCTGATCCGGGTGCGGGGGCAGACCGAGCCCGAACTGCAGGGCTGGTACGCGCCGGCGTATCACCAGATCACCGAGAACGACGCCCTGGGCGCCCGCCTGACTGGTCAGACGATGCGTCTGACCACCGTCATCAGCCTGGCGCCCAGGAAGGACGCGGCGAAACCTTAGCTCGCCGCCGAGCGTATCTGGCGACATCGTTCGCCGACGGAGCCGTCATGACCAAGCCGATCTGGATACTTGCCGCCGTTCTGGCCTTCGCCACCCCCGCCGCCGCGTCCGCCCAATCCACCGACGTCGATCTGGATCGCTTCGACGGCCGCTGGTTCGAGATCGAGCGCAGCCACAACGACGTCCAGAAGGACTGCAGCCGGGCCCAGATCGACTTCACCCGCCGCGACGCCGCCGACCGCTACGCCTTGCTGGTGACCTGCACGCGCCGCGCCGACGGTCAGGTCGAGACACTGCGCGCCAACGCCCGGATCACCGACACCACCACCAACGCCAAGTTCCGCTTCACCCTGCCGGGCCTTCTGGGCGTGGGCGGTCTGGCGGGTCAGAACTACTGGGTCTGGGACCATGACCCCAACTACAACTGGGCCATCCTGGCGCTGCCGAACAAGTCCGACTGGTGGGTCTGGCACCGCAGCCAGAACGTCAGCCAGGCCGAGCGCACCCGGCTGCTGGCCCGCGCCCGCGCCATGGGCATGGACATGAACCGCATCGTCCACACCGGCGGCTGACGCCCCCGCTTGAATGCGGAACGCAACCGGAACATAACGGCGGATGGCTCTCGCCGCCGTCCATCTCGAACTCGTCTTCAGCCGCCCGGAGACCACGCTGTCGGTCACGCGCGGCGCGGCGCGGCTGCTGGCCGACATGGGCTATGCGCCGCTGCTGGAGGTGTGTCTGCCGAACGGGCGGCGCGCCGACGTGATGGCGCTGGGCCGCAAGGGGGACATCGTCATCTGCGAGGTGAAGTCGGGGGTGGACGACTTCCGGGTCGATCAGAAATGGCCTGAGTATGCGCCGTTCTGCGACGCCTTCTTCTTCGCCGTATCGCCGGAGTTTCCGCAGGACGTGCTGCCGCAGGAGCCGGGGCTGATCTGCGCCGATGCGTTTGGAGGGGCGGTGATCCGCGAAGCGCCGGTGCTGCCGCTGGCCCCGGCGCGGCGCAAGGCGCTGACGCTGGCGTTCGCCCGGCTGGGCGCGATGCGAACGCTGCGGGATCCGCTGATCTAAGGCCATCCCTCTCCCAGAGGGAGAGGGCTTGAGCGCCTGAGAGCGTCAGCGATCAGTCTTGCGCGAAAGGGTGAGGGGCGGGGGCTAAAAGGAAAGGGCCCACCCCTCACCCTTTCGGCTTAGCCAATCGCTTCGCTCCTGGAGCCTCAAGCCCTCTCCCTCTGGGAGAGGGACAAGGGGTCAGCGCGGCGCCCTCTTCGCCAAGATCCGTTGCAGCGTCCGGCGGTGCATGCCCAGGCGCCGCGCGGTCTCGGAGACGTTGTTCTCGCACAGCTCGTAGACGCGCTGGATATGCTCCCAGCGCACGCGGTCCGCGCTCATGGGGTTGTCCGGCGGCTCGGGGGCCACGTCGCCCGAGGACAGCAGCGCCTTGACCACGTCGTCGGCGTCGGCGGGCTTGGACAGATAGTCGACCGCGCCGGCCTTTACGGCCGCCACGGCGGTGGCGATAGCGCCGTAGCCGGTCAGCATGACGATGCGGGCGTCCTCGCGGCGCTCGCGCACCATCTCCACGACCTTCAGGCCGTTGCCGTCCTCCAGCCGCATGTCGAGCACGGCAAAGGCGGGGGCGGGATTCTTCAGGGCCTCGGTGGCCTCGGCGACGGAGCCGACGGTGGTCACGTCGAACCCGCGCGCGGCCAGGGCGCGGCCCATGCGGGTGCGCAGCGCCTGGTCGTCATCCAGCAGCAGCAGGGTCTTGTCGGGCAGGGCTTCGATGCGGGCGTCGAGATCGGACATTGTTCTTTGTGTCTCCTTGGCCCTCAGGTCTGTCTTGCACGCGCCGCAGTCAAGGCGTCAGACCTGCGACACTTCGAGCGCGGGTCGCGCCCAGCGCGCCGCGACGCGGGCGCCGCGGGGCTGGGTCTTGCCGTCGCCGCCGCCCGATCCGACCGTCACCAGGGCGCCGGTACGCTCCAGAAGCGTGCGGGCGATGAAGAAGCCCAGGCCCATGCCGCCCTGGCTGGGCTGCGCCATCACGGGCGGGACGGGGGGAACGGCGGCCGCGCTGGCCTTCTTGCGGCCCAGCAGTTGCGGCGGCCGCGCGGCGGCGGCGATCTGGGCGGCCAGGGCGCGGCGCTGCTTGCCGTGCGGGCGGCTGGTCACATAGGGCTCGCCCAGGCGCGGCAGGATCTCGCTCGAGAAACCGGGGCCGTCGTCGACGATGGCGATGGTGATCCAGCCGGCGTCCACGGACGCCTCGATGCTGACCTTGGACGTGGCGAAATCGGCGGCGTTCTCGACGAAGGCCGACAGGCCGTGGATCACTTCGGGCAGGCGTTTGACGCGCGGCGGGGGCTGGCCGCCGGCGCTGTACAGCTTGACCTCGAACTCCAGGTCGAAGCCCCGGTGGGGGTCGATGACCTCTTCCATCAGAGCCTTCAGCCCGACATCGGCATAGAGGATGTCGCCGTCCTCGGGCCGCTGGGAGAGGCGTTTCAGGATCTCGCGGCAGCGGTCGGCCTGGACCAGCAGCAGGGCGGCGTCCTCGGCGGCCGGGCTGTCGGGGGGCGAGGCGCGCAGCAGTTCCTTGGCCACGACCTGGATTGTCGCCAGCGGCGTGCCCAGCTCATGCGCCGCCGCCGCCGCCAGCCCGCCCAGGGCCGCCAGCCGCTGCTCGCGCTGCAGCACGTCGGACGTGGTCGCCAGCGCCAGCTCCAGCTTCTGGGCGTCGGCGGCCACGCGCCAGGCGTATCCGGCGGTGAAGACCACCCCCGTGATCAGGGCCAGGCCCATGCCGAAGCGATAGAGGGGCGGCAGGGTCAGGTGCTCGCCCGGCCGCCAGGGCAACGGCAGGGACCAGTAGAACAGCACCGCCGTGGCGATCAGCACCAGCAGACCCAGGACCAGCGCCTGGCGCGCCGGCAGGGCCGCCGCAGCGATGGTCACCGGCGCGACCAGCAGCAGGCAGAACGGATTCTCCAGCCCGCCGGTCAGGGCCAGCAGGCTGGCCAGCTGCAGGATGTCGAACCCCAGCTGGGTCGCCGTGCGACGCGAATCCGGCAGGCGGCCGTCGACGCGGCGGATGCTGGACATGGCGCCCACGTTCATCGCGGCGCCCAGGCCGATGACGATCAGGCAGGGCCAGATCGGCAGGGGAAAGTGCAGGCCGACATAGGCGGTCAGAACCGCCGTCGCCTGTCCGAACACGCCCAGCCAGCGCAGCACGATCAGGGTGCGCAGGGACAGGCCGCGCCCGCGCTGGGGCAGATCGCGCCAGCTCGCGAAGGCGGCGCTGACGTCGGTTTCGGCGGCGGGCGACATTGAGCGCACTTGGGATGAGGTCACGGCGCCTCTATAGACCCGTCGCCCCTCAGACGCGAAAGCCCCTCGAACATGCCTCGCCGTTCCATCCTGCTGTTCGCCGGCGCCTGCATCGCCATCGCCGCCGCCCTGGCCATCGTCGCCGTGATCGTGACGACGGGCCGCGACGCCTCTGGCGCGCCCGGCGCCGTGATCTCGACGGGCCAGCCGTCGGTCGGCGGCCCGTTCCAGCTGACGGACCAGAACGGCCGGGCTGTCGATCAGACGCTGCTGAACGGCAAGTGGAGCCTGGTCTTCTTCGGCTTCACCTACTGCCCCGACTTCTGCCCGACGACGCTGGCGACGCTGAAGGCGGTTCAGGACCGGCTGGGCGCCCAGGCCGACGACATCCAGATCGTCTTCATCTCGGTGGACCCGGAGCGGGACACGCCCCAGGCGCTGAAGGACTATCTGTCGTCCGAAGGTTTCCCGCGCGGCGTCATTGGCCTGACCGGCACGCCGGCGCAGGTGAAACAGGCGGCCGACGCCTACCGCGCCTACTACCAGAAGGTCGGCGAGGGCGAGGCCTACACCATGAACCACTCGCTGACCGTCTATCTGATGGGCCCGGACGGCCAGTTCCGCACCGCCATCGCCCACGACCTGGACCCCGACCGTTCGGCCGACGTGCTGCGCAAGGCGATGGCGCGGGGGTAGGGGCACCGCCGGGCCGCATCACGGGATTATCAACGATAATCCTTTTGCAGTGCGGCGCGTTCTATGATGCCCTGCCCAACTTCGGCGGGGGCCGTTCACAGGTATCCATGCTCTACGCATTCCACGAGCTCGCCTATCATTCGGCGACGCCATTCCGGATCGGCGCCCGACTGGCGCGCGATTTCTGGACCTCGCCCTTCAACCCGGCCGCCGATACGGCCATCGCGCGCACGGCCTACGCCTCGGCCGAGGTGTTCGAGAGCATGACGCGCCGCTACGGCAAGCCGGCGTGGGGCCTGGACGTGCTGACGATCAACGGCCAGCCGGTCCGCACGGTCGAACAGGTGGTGTGGTCCAGCCCGTGGGTGCGCCTGGTTCGCTTCGCCCGCAACCTCCCGGACCTGAAGCGCGCCGGCAAGCCGACGGCTGCGCCCGCCGTCCTGGTGGTCGCCCCCCTCTCGGGCCACTACGCCACCCTGCTGCGCGGTACGGTCGAGACCTTCCTGCAGGACCACGACGTCTACGTCGCCGACTGGATCAACGCCCGGCAGGTGCCGATGCTGGAGGGGCGCTTCGACTTCTACGACTACATCGACCACGTCCGCTCCATGCTGGCCAAGGTCGGACCGGGCGCGCACGTCGTCGGCGTCTGCCAGCCGGGTCCGCCGGTGCTGGCCGCCTGCGCCGTGATGGCCGAGGAGAACGACCCCAACCGCCCGGCCTCCATGACCTTCATGGGCTCGCCCATCGATGCGCGCCTGTCGCCGACGGTGACCAACCAGCTGGCGGAGGAAAAGCCCTTCACCTGGTTCAAGTCGAACATGATCCACACCGTGCCGCTGCCCTATCCGGGCTTTGGGCGGCGGGTCTATCCGGGCTTCGTGCAGCTCTACAGCTTCATGTCGATGAACGAGGCGCGGCATACGGATGCGCACTGGGAGTATTTCCGCGACCTGGTCGCCGGGGACGGCGACGGCACGCACAAGCACGAGGAATTCTACGACGAATACCTGTCGGTGCTGGACCTGACGGAAGAGTTCTATCTGCAGACCATCGACATCGTCTTCCAGCAGCATCTGCTGGCGCGCGGCCTGCTGGAGCACCGCGGCCGCAAGGTGGACCTCAGCAAGATCACCGACATCGGCCTGATGACCGTCGAGGGCGAGAAGGACGACATCTCGGGCGTCGGCCAGACCCAGGCGGCGCACGGCCTGACGCCCAACATCCCGGACGAGCGCCGGGTGCTGTACGTCCAGCCCCAGGTCGGCCACTACGGCGTCTTCAACGGCCGCCGGTTCCGCGACGACATCTACCCGCGCGTCCGCGATTTTATCGCCCTGAACGAGGGGATCAGCGAGGCGGCGCGTGGCGTACCGGAACGGCCAGCGGCTGCGGCTTGACGGGCTAGCCGGCGACCTGCCGGTACGCCTGTCGGTCAACCCGCGCTCGCGCCGGGTCTCCATCCGTATCGACGGCCGGGCCGGCGAGGCCGTGGTGGTGGCCCCGTCCGAGCGGCGGCTGGCCGACGGCGTCGCCTTCGCGCGCCAGAAGGCCGCCTGGATCGCCAGCCGGCTGGCCGCCCGCCCCCAGGCGGAGGGGCTGGAGCCGGGGGGCTCGGTCAATCTGAAAGGTCGGCCGGTGCGGCTAGAGGGCATGGGCGGCGCCGGTGCGGCGAGGCTGGTCCAGACGCCGGACGGCCCCGTCATCCGCTCCGGCGGCGAGGGCGAGGCGTTCGAACGCCGCGTCGAGAACCTGCTGAAACGCGAGGCGCGGGCGGCGCTGACCGAACGAACCGAGGTTCACCTGACCGCTTTGGCGCAAAAGCCCGTGCGCGTCTCCATCGTCGACACCCGCTCGCGCTGGGGGTCGTGCAGTCCGCACAATCGCTCGATCCGCTACTCGTGGCGGGTGGTGATGGCGCCGGAGCCCGTCATCGACTACCTGGCCGCCCACGAGGTGGCGCACCTGGTCCACGCCGACCACAGCCCGGCCTACTGGTCGGTGGTGGAGCGGCTGGTGGGAGACCATCGCCCGTTCAGGAAGTGGCTGCGCGACCATGGGGCCGCGCTGCAGGCGGTGGGACGTTAGGCGTCAGTCGCCGCGCGTGAAGGCGGCTTCGTACTTGCCGCCCACCTTGACCCCGATGGCCCAGTTCATCTCCTGACCGCCGGCGAAGCGGACGCGGTAGGTTTCGATCCTGCCCTGCGTCGCATCCTGCGACTGAAGGAGGCTTGCGCTCTCGACGGCGCCCAGCGACGACAGGCCGGCCTGCATCCCGGCCAGCTGGGTCTGGCAGGCGGTCAGGAGCTGGCCGCCCATGATGTCGTCCGGGCAGGCGCCGCCCGCCACCGACGTGATCATCCGCGTCAGGTCGGCGCCGTATTCGCCGCCCCCCGGCGCCGAGGATTGGGCCTGGGCGCCGGTCGCGACCAGGGCGGCGAGGCCGGCGAGGGCGAAGGTCAGGCGCATGGGACGGCTTCCTTAGAAGAACAGCGGGTCGCGGCGGCGTTCGGCGGGCTGATCCGCTTCGGGCTTCTGCTCCGGCTGGGGCGTGTTGGGCCGGACCACGGGTTCGGACGGCGTCGGCTCGGGCTTGGCGGGCAGGGTGTTGTAGGCGGTGCCCTGCTCGGGATCGACCGGCTCGGACGGGCTGCCGCCGAACGGATCCTCGACCTGGCCCAGCATGTCGCCGACCGGGTCGGGGGGCGACCATCCCTCCGGCATCGGCGGGCCGTCGGGAATGCGCTCGACCGCCAGGCGCGGCAGGGCCGCCTCCATGAAGCCGCGCCAGATGGCCACGGGGCTGGAGCTGCCGGTCACGCCGCGCATGGCGGTGTTGTCGTCCTTGCCGACCCAGACTGCGGCCACGAAGCCGCCGGTGTAGCCCACGAACCAGGCGTCCTTGTAGTCCGAGGTGGTGCCGGTCTTGCCCGCCAGATCGCGTCCGGCGATGGCCGCGCCGCGACCAGAGCCCGAGGTGATCACGCCGCGCAGCATCTGGTTCATGTAGATCAGCGGCGGATTGTTGATGACCTGCTGGGCCTGACCCTCGCGCGGGCCGCGCTGGTAGATGACCCGGCCCTGCGGCGTGCGGATGCGGCTGATGCCGTAGGCTTCGGCGCGGCGGCCGCCGTTGGCGAAGGCGGCGTAGGCCTGGGCCATCTCGACCGGGGCCACCTCGACGGCGCCCAGCGCCATGGCGGGCTCGAGCCCCACGCGGCTGGTGATGCCCAGGCGGCGGGCGGTGCGCGCCACGCTGTCGCGCCCGACCTGGTCGGCGACGCCGGCGGCGATCGTGTTGGTCGACTGGGCCACGGCCTGGGCCAGCGTCATCGGCCCAGAGAAGGTCCCTGAGTAGTTGCGCGGCGACCAGTTGCCGATGCGGATGGGCTCGTCGACCACCGGGGTATTGGGCGTATAGCCGGCCTCCACCGCCGTCAGATAGACAAAGGGCTTCCACGACGATCCGGCTTGGCGGCGGGCGTCCACGGCGCGGTTGAACTGGCTGTCGGCGTATGAGGCGCCGCCGATCATGGCGCGCACCCGGCCGTCGCCGTCCATGGCGACCAGGGCGGCCTGCTCCACGCCCTTGGACTCGTCGCGGTCCAGGATGCGTCGCACCGACCGCTCGGCGGCGGTCTGCAGCGTCAGGTCCAGGGTGGTCTCGACGACCAGATCTTCGGTCGGTTCGCCGACCAGCCCGCGGATCGACTTGTCCAGCCAGTCGATGAAGTATTGCGCATGCTGCGTCGCCAGGGTGCGCGACACGCGCACGGGCTCCAGGACGGCGGCGGCGCGCTGGGCCGGCGTGATGACCCCGGCGTCCTCCATCTCGTTCAGCACCACGGTGGCGCGCGTGGCCGCCCGCTCGCTCTCGGACACGGGCGAATAGCGCGAGGGGGCCTTCAGAAGGCCGGCCAGCAGGGCCGCCTCGCCGACCGACAGGTTCTTGGCCGGCTTGTCGAAATAGCGCTGCGACGCCGCCTCGATCCCGTACGCCCCGGCGCCGAAGTAGACGCGGTTCAGATAGAGGGCGAGGATCTCCTTCTTGGTGAACTTCAGCTCCAGCCAGACGGCGAGCATAAGCTCCTGCACCTTGCGGCGCATGTTCTGGTCGGGCGTCAGGAACAGGTTCTTGGCCAGCTGCTGCGTCAGGGTCGAGCCGCCCTGGACCACGCGTCCGGCGCGCATGTTGGCCGCCATGGCGCGCGCCATGCCGACGGGGTCGAAGCCGGGGTGGTGGTAGAAGCGGCGGTCCTCGATGGCGATGAAGGCGGCCGGGACATAGTCGGGCAGGCTGTCCAGATCGGCCGGCGGCGCCTGCTGCGTGCCGCGGGTTGCGATCAGGGCGCCGTTGCGATCCAGGTAGGTGATCGAGGGCTGGCGATCGACCTCGTACAGGCTGGAGGTGTCAGGCAGGCCGCGCGCGAACACGGCGAAGAATACGACCAGGAAGATCAGACCCCAGACGCCCAGCACGGCGGCCCAGTAGAACAGTTGCTGCAGACGGGTCCGCGCCGGCTTGGGGCCGCCGCCACCACCGCCCGCGCCATTGCGCCCGAACCCTGCAACCGCCATCGAAACCCCTTGCGCCTCTAGAAGGCCGTCTTAGCCGTAACGGATGAAGGCTGAAACGTCGCCATTCACTTCACGCGAACGTGAGGGCGCATTTCGCCGAAACCAAGGCGGGCGTCACCGGGCCAGAAAGGCGTCGACTTCGGCGAAGAAGGGCGTGGGTTGGTCCAGCATGATGAAGTGGGCGCTGTCGTCGATCCGCTTCAGCTCGACGTTCGGCAGGCTGGCGTAGCTCATGGCGTAGATCTGGTCGGTAATCTCGGGCGTCATGCGGGCGTCGTTGAACTTCACATAGACCACCTCGGTCGGGGCGGAGATGCGGGCCAGTTCGGGGCGCAGGTCGGTGGTGATCAGCTCGCGGAAGCTGGCGGCCGAGACCTTCTGGTCGCTGCCCCGCATGTCTTCCAGCGGACCAGCGCGAAGGGCTTCGGTATTGATCATGCCGTTGATGGCGGTGGTCGCCTGGGCGACGTAGGCGTCGTGCGGGCTGTTGGCCTGGGCCGCGTAGATCTGGTCCGCCACTGGGGCGACGCTCTCGGCGGTCGCGCCCGGCGCGCCGAACATGGCGCCCATGAAGGGGACCATGTCCACGACCATCAGCTTGCCGACCAGGTCCGGGTGACGCGCCGCCAGCATCAGGCCGATGGTCCCGCCCATGGAGTGCCCGATGACGGCGGGCTTCTGCAGGCCCTTTTCCTGGATGTAGCGGGCGATCTCCTCGGCCACGGGCGCGGCGACCGGGCCCTGGGCGTTCGCCTCGGCCGGCGCGCCGGCGAAGCCCTGGATGTGGATGCGGTGGACGCGGTAGCCGGCGCCCAGGTGATCCACCGTCGACTGCCAGATTTCGGGCGAAGAGCTGAGCCCCGGGATCAGGATGACGTCGCGCGGGCCGTCGCCGTCCACCCGCACGTGCAGGCGATTCGAAGCGAAGTCGGCGTGCGCGTGACCGGTCGCGCCCATGTGGTGCGCATGCTCCTCCTGGCCTTCGGAGCTTTCGGCGCTGACTTCGCCCACGCCCGCCAGATTGGCGAACAGGCCGAGCGCGGCGATCAGGCCGGTCAGGATCTGGATGTTCATGCGTCGTCCTCCGCCGGCCGCACGCGGCCATGCCCCTATGTCGTCGCCGGTAGCCCGAACGGATGCGCGGGCCAAGTCCCGGCGCTGACTTCACGCGATGTCTTGGGCTAGACTGAGGCCATGAGCCCCGCCGACAGCGCCCCCGCGACCGCCAAGACGCCCAGCCCGACCACGCCCTTCGGCAAGGGCTTCATGCGCGACGCCTGGTATTTCGTCGCCCTGGCCGGCGACGCCGCGCCTGGTTCGCTGAAGCGATACGAAATCATGGGCGAGCCGGTGCTGATCGGCCGGACCCGCGCCGGCGATGTCTACGGCCTGCGCGACATCTGCCCCCACCGCGCCGCGCCTCTGTCGGCCGGCCGCATGGTGCACAAGCCGGGCGAGGCCGAGACGATCGAGTGCCCCTATCACGGCTGGCGCTTCCGCACCGACGGCGCCTGTGCGGCTATTCCGTCGCTGGTCGAGGATCAGGCGATGGAGGTCGATCGCATCCGGGTGCGGTCGTATCCGGTGCGCGAGAGCCAGGGCGTCATCTTCGTCTGGATGGGCGCGACCCCGGCGTCGGAACCCGATCACGAGCCGCCACTGTTCCCTGGCGCGGTCGGGAAGCCGCGGCTGGTGGAGAGCATGATCTTCGACAGCCATATCGATCACGCCGTCATCGGCCTGATGGACCCGGCGCACGGGCCCTATGTGCATCAGCAGTGGTGGTGGCGCTCCGAGCATTCGATGCACGAGAAGGCCAAGCTGTTCGAACCGCGCGAGCACGGCTTCGCCATGGTCCGCCACGCGCCCTCGTCGAACAGCCGCGCCTACAAGATCCTGGGCGGCGCCCCGGCGACCGAGATCACCTTCCGCCTGCCCGGCTATCGCTGGGAGCATATCCAGGTGGGCGAGAAGCAGGTGCTGGCCCTGACCTGCCTGACGCCGGTCACGGACACCAAGACCGAGATCACCCAGATCTTCTGGTCCGACCACTGGGTGTTCGGCCTGGCCAAGCCCTTCCTGCGCATGGGGGTCGTCGCCTTCCTGAAGCAGGACGGCGGCATGGTGAACCTGCAGAACGAGGGCCTGCGCTACGACCCGGCGCTGATCTGGATCGACGACGCCGACGTTCAGGCCAAATGGTATCAACAGCTGAAGCGCGAATGGCAAAAGAGCCGCGCCGAGGCGCGGCCCTTTGAGAATCCGGTCAAGGCCCGGACCCTGCGCTGGAAGTCGTAGGCCGGCTTAGCGCGCCAGCGAACCGGCCAGCAGGACGTCGATCTGCTTGCCCGCGTGCTCGGTCAGCGCCTTGACGTCCCAGCCGTCGTAGGCGGCGTAGCGGACGTTCGACAGATACAGCTCCCACACCAGGCGGCTGATCAGCGGCACGTCGGTGTCCTGGCCCAGTTCACCCGAGCCGACGCCGTCGCGCAGCACATTGGCCAGCACATCGATCTGGGCGCCCACGGCGCCGCGCGTGCGCTGGTCCGCCTCGGTCGGCTGGAACCACGAGCGGGCGATGACCGCCTGGATCAGCGGCAGCTGGTCGATCATGGCATGATAGCCGCCCGACAGCGACGCAACGAGGCGATCGCGCACCGAACCCTTGGACGCCGCGCCGGCCTGGAACTGTTCCAGCGAGCGGGACAGACGGTCGGTGAAGACGGCTTCGAACAGCTCGGCCTTGTCCTGGAAGTTGGCGAAGACGGCGCCCGTCGACATGCCGGCGGCCTTGGCGATGTCACGGATGGTGGCGGCGTCGTAGCCGCGCTCGGCGAACAGCTGGCTGGCGGCTTCCAGGACCTTTTCGCGCGTCCGGACCTTGGCGGCCTGGCGGCGGTTCATGCGGACGGGCTCGGCGGCGAGCGTGTGGGACTCAGACATGCGACTGACGGCACTCTACTACTGCGGCGGTGTTCAGGCCCGCCTTGAAAGATGTTGAAAGGGCTGAGAAACGTCAGGGCCGCCCCGCAAAGCAAAGGCGGTCGGTCGCTTTCGGCGGCCCCCGGAACGGCGGTTTCTGCTACCGCAAGATGACCAAAATGGGTCGCGGAGATTAACGCGCCGACGCGTTCGATCCGTCCGCCGTCGGACCGTCGTGCGGCCCTTTGAAGTTCAAGCGGTTTCTTCGGCGGGCCTGTGGCGAGCGGTCGCAGCTCGCAGGGCGCGGGTCGGGCTGGAGCGCCGTTCGAGCGGCGTCGCGGCCTGGAAGATCTGCCGGAACTGGTCGCGCCGCTCGTGGATCGAGGCCAGCACCAGGCCCATCGGCACGCCCAGGTCGACCAGGGTGTTCTCGGCCAGCTGCAGGGTCGCCTCCGTCGTCTCGGGAACCGCGTCGGTGACGCCCAGGGCGTAAAGGCGCGCGGCGTGACGGTCGTCGCGGGCGCGGGCGATCAGGATCATGTCCTGGCGGATGGCGCGGGCGGCGACGACCACCTCGTCGACCTTGGTGGGGGCGTCCATGGTGACGATCAGGGCGCGGGTGGACTGCACCCCGCAGGCCTTCAGCATCTCGCTGCGGCCCGCATCGCCGTAGTAGCAGTCGAAGCCCGCCTTGCGCGCCGCCTGCACGACCTGCGGATCGGAATCGATGGCGATGAAGGTCTGTTCATGCTCGGCCAGCAGCTCGCCGATCAGCCGACCGACGCGCCCGAAACCGACGATCATGACGGCCCCGTCGGCGGGCGGCGGCAACATGGGCGCGACCTCGGCCGCGGTCGCCGGCTTCTTGCCCGACAGCCGCTGACCCAGCATGGCCAGCAGCGGCACGGTGAACATGCTCAGCGTCGCGGCCAGGATGACGGTCTGGGTGAAGCCGGGCGAGGCGACGCCCTCGACCATTCCGGTGGCCAGGATGACGAAGGCGAACTCGCCCGCCGGGGCCAGCACCAGCGCCGTCTCAAGTCCCGCGCGGGCGCTGAGGCCGAACAGGCGGGCCAGGCCGAAGATGACCGCGGCCTTCAGCGCCGTCAGCCCGGCCAACAGACCCAGGACGATCCACGGATTGCGCGCCACCGCGTCCAGATCCAGCCCCAGGCCGACGTTGATGAAGAACACGCCCAGCAGCAGGCCCTTGAACGGCTCGATGGAGACCTCGACCTCGCGCCGGTACTCCGTTTCGGCCAGCAGGACGCCGGCGATCAGGGCGCCGATGCTCATGGACAGGCCGGCCGCCTGGGTCGCCATGCCCGAACCGACGACCACCAGCAGGCAGGCGGCCAGGAACAGCTCTGAGCCGCCGCCCTTGCTCTGGACCCGGGCGACCGAGCGGAACATGGGCCGCAGCACCACCCGGCCCAGCACGACCAGCAGCCCCAGGCCGATGGCGGCGGGCACCAGCGTCAGCAGCGTCGGCCCCATGGTGGCGAAGTCCAGCGCCTTGCCGGGCAGGGCCAGGGCCGCCAGGAAGCCGACGGTGATCAGGATGGGCGCCACGGCCAAATCCTGGGCCAGCAACACCGCGAAGGTGGCGCGTCCGACCGAGCCCTTCAGTCGTCCGCGCTCGGCCAGCACCGGCATGACCACGGCGGTCGACGACAAGGCCAGCCCCATCCCCAGAACCGCCGACGAGACGAAGGTCTGGCCCATCACCCGGAAGGCGACGCCCAGCACCAGCGTACAGGCCAGCATCTGCAGCATGCCCAGGCCGAAGACGAGCCGCCGCATGGCCTTCAGCCGCTCCCACGACAACTCCAGCCCGATCATGAACAGCAGGAAGGCGACGCCCAGTTCGGACAGGCTGTGCAGCTCGGCCTGGTCGCTGATGGTCAGCCAGAACAGCCAGGGATGCTCGCCGACGAAACGGCCGATGCCGTCGGGCCCCAACAGGATGCCGGCGCCGAGGAAGCCGAGTACGGGGCTGATCTTCAGGCGGCTGAAAAGCGGAACCACCACGCCGGCGGCGGCCAGAAAGACCAGTAGGTCGCTGTAGGCCCTGGCGCCGCTCTCGTGCATTCGCATCCCCGTGTGCCGGTCACATAAGCACGGCCAAGCTGACTTGCACGAGGGCGAAGCCATTCGACATGAACAATATTTAACAGACCTCGACGCCCGACGGGCCTAAACCGTCGACCATCCGCCCGTGGTGTTTCGCGGGCCAGTGGATTGTATTTCATGAAGTCGCTTCTGATTGGGGGCGCGCTCGCGGCCCTGCTCCTGCCCGCCGCCGCGTCTGCCCAGACCCAGGCCATTGCGGACAACCACGATCACGCCTGCCTCAACGCGGCCTGCACCCAGGTCAGCATCATGGACGCCTTCCTCGAGCAGGACGCCGGCGGCCACTACACGGGGACAGAGTCGCCCCGCTACGGGACCTGGGGTTTCGACCTCGCCGGTCGCGACACCTCGGTGAAGCCGGGCGACGACTTCTTCCGCTACGCCAACGGCTCGGCCTTCGACACCCTGGTCATCCCCTCGGACCGGACCAGCTATGGTTCGTTCAACCTGCTGCGCGAGCTGTCCGACAACCGGCTGAAGGTGATGGTCGATGAACTGACCGCCCGCAGCGATCTTCGGGCCGGCACCGATGAACAGCGTATCGCCGACCTGTACCGCAGCTATGCCGACCAGGCCCGCGTCGATCAGCTGGACGCCCAGCCGATCCAGCCCCTGCTGGCCCAGATCCGCCAGATCCAGACGCGTGAGCAGATGGCGGCGTGGATGGGCGGTTCGCAGGCCCGTTTCGGCGCCAGCATCTTCGGCGCCTTCATCAGCGACGACGCCAAGAACCCCTCGCGCTACGTCACCTATCTGAACCAGAGCGGCATCGGCCTGCCCACGCGCGACTATTATCTGGACGCGCGCTACGCGGACAAGAAGGCCGCCTATCAGGCCTACGCCGCCCAGATGCTGGAGATGATCGGTTGGGACAACCCGGCCGCGGCGGCCGAACAGATCGTCGCCATGGAAACCCAGATCGCCCAAGTCCAGTGGACCCCGGCCGAGAACCGCGACGACGACAAGACCTACCACGCCTTCACCCCGGCCGAGCTGACCGCCGCGGCGCCGGGCTTTGACTGGGCGGGCTATCTGAACGCCGCCGGCCTGGGCGCCGTGGACACGGTGATCGTTCGCCAGGACACCGCCTTCCCCAAGATCGCGGCCGTCTTCGCCGAAACGCCGATCGAGACCCTGCGCGCCTGGCAGGCCTTCCGCACCGCGTCAGAGGCGGCGCCCTATCTGTCGCAACGCTTCTCGGACGCCCAATGGGCCTTCTATTCGCATGAGCTGAGCGGCGCGCCGGAACAGCGCGTGCGTGACAAGCGCGCCGTGTCCTTCGCCGAAGGCGCGGTGGGCGAGGCGTTCGGCCGGCTGTATGTCGCCGACTATTTCCCGGCCTCGTCCAAGGCCCAGATGGAGCAGCTGGTCGCCAACCTGCGCACCGCCCTGGCCAACCGCATCCAGCACTTGGACTGGATGAGCGAAGAGACCAAGGCCCAGGCCCAGTACAAGCTGGACCACTTCAACGTGAAGATCGGCTATCCGACCAAGTGGCGCGACTACTCCGACCTGTCGGTGAGCGGCGACGATCTGGTCGGCAATGTCGAGGCGGTCGCCAAGTTCGACTGGGCCTTCGAGCTGGGTCGCCTGAACCGTCCGGTCGACAAGGACGAGTGGGGCATGACGCCCCAGACGGTGAACGCCTACTACGACCAGACCAAGAACGAGATCGTCTTCCCGGCCGCCATCCTGCAGCCGCCCTTCTTCGATCCGAACGCGGACCCGGCCGTGAACTACGGCGGCATCGGCGGGGTCATCGGTCACGAAATCGGCCACGGCTTCGACGACCAGGGGCGCAAGTCGGACGGCGACGGCGTGCTGCGCGACTGGTGGACCGCCGGGGACGCCACGCGCTTCCAGGCCAAGACCGAGCAACTGGGCGCGCAATACGCCACCTATGAGCCGATCGCGGGCTTCCACATCGATCCGGCCCTGACCATGGGCGAGAACATCGGCGACATGGCCGGTGTGACGGTGGGTTTGGACGCCTACCACCTGTCGCTGAACGGTCAGCCCGCGCCGGTGCTGGACGGCCTGACGGGCGACCAGCGCTTCTTCCTGGGCTGGGCGCAGGTGTGGCGTTCCAAGTACCGCGACACGGCCCTGCAGCAGCAGGTCGCCACCGACCCGCACTCGGCCGCGCAGTTCCGCGTTATCGGCCCGGTGCGCAACGCGGACGCCTGGTACGAAGCCTTCAACGTCCAGCCGGGCGAGAAATACTACGTCGCCCCGGAGGACCGCGTCCGCCTCTGGTAGGACTGCGTTCGACGGTTGATCGAGTTCAGGGCCGGGGCTTCACGCTCCGGCCCTTTTCTTTGCTCAGTCGGGGCTGGGTAGCGCGCACGAAAAAGCCCGCTGCGGGGGATACATCGCAGCGGGCTTTCTTTCGCTCTCTGACGGAGCGGACGTTTCCTCCCCGAAACGCCTTCGAGAGGGGATGCTTTCGCGTCACCGCCTCGAGTTACGCCAGATGCCGCCAACGACTGGTCCAAGTCAATCAACGCATGGGGGAAAACCCGAAATTCTTTGACTAAACCTCGATAACTCACAGCGTCGTGAGCTATTTTATCGAAGAACCTTCGATAATCCCGCGAACGACCGCGACCAGGTCGCCGCGCGGAGCCGTCACCTGGCCCGGCCGATCGGTCTTCCACGCTGCGTTATCAGAGACTTGCGCCGCCATCGCGCGGCCGGCGTCCAGGTCCTTGATCGTGACGATCCCGGCCGCCAGCTCGTCCCCGCCCAGTATGACGACCGCCGGCGCACGGCGTCGGTCGGCGTACTTCATCTGCGCCTTCATGCCGGCGCGGCCCAGATAGACCTCTGCCGCGACGCCTGCCGCCCGCAGCTCGGTCGCGGCGGCCAGGTAGTGGGCCATGTCGTCCTGCGAGAAGGCGATCACAACCACGGGGCCGCGCACATCGGCGCCCGGCGCGCGACCGGCCGCCGCCAGCGCCGAGGCCAACCGCGAGACGCCGAACGAAAAGCCGGTCGCCGGCGTCCGCTCGCCCGTGAAGCGCGCCACCAGATCGTCGTAGCGACCACCGCCGCCGATCGAGCCGAAGCGCACGGGCCGACCCTTGTCGTCCACCGTCTTCAGCAGCAGCTCGGCCTCGAACACCGCGCCCGTATAATATTCCAGCCCGCGCACGATGGTCGGGTCGAACCGCGCCTCGTCCTCCGACAGACCCAGGGCGCCCAGCGCCGCGTCGATCGCCGCCAGCTCCTCCAGCGCCCGCGCGCCCGGTGCGCCCAGATCGACGGCGTCGGATACCGCATCCAGGATGGCCCCGCGCGACGCGGCCGGATCCGACGCCGAGGTCAAAAAGGCCTGGATGGCGTCGACGGCCTTCGGCGCCAGCTGCGCGCCCTTGGTGTAGTCGCCCGACTCGTCCAGCCGACCTTCGCCCAGCAGCAGGGCCGTCCCGTCCCAGCCCAGCCGGTCGTGCTTGTCCACGGCGCGCAGGGCGGTCAGCCGCTGGCCGGCGTCGGTGACGCCCGCAGCTTCGAAGAGGCCGTCGAACAGCTTGCGGCTGGAAATGCGGACCACCGCCTGGCCATCGTCCAGACCCGCCGCCTTCAGTCCCTCGCAGGCCATGGCCACGATCTCGGCGTCCGATTCCGGGCGATCCGAGCCGACGGTGTCGGCGTCGCACTGGACAAACTCGCGGAAGCGGCCGGGGCCGGGCTTCTCGTTGCGCCAGACCGGACCGAAGGCGTACCGGCGATAGGGCTTGGGCAGGGTCTCCCAGGTCTGGGCCGCGAACCGGGCCAGCGGCGCCGTGTGGTCGTAGCGCAGGGCCATCCACTGGTCGTCGTCGTCCTGCAACGCCAGCACGCCCTCGTTCGGGCGGTCGGTGTCGGGCAGGAACTTGCCCAGGGCGTCGACGTATTCGAAGGCCGGCGTCTCCAGCGGCTCGAAGCCCCAGCGCTCGTACACCTCGGACACCGCCCGCACGATGCGGCGCTCGGCCACCAGGGCGGCGCCGCGCTTGTCGGAGAAGCCGCGCGGATTGCGGGCTTCGGGGCGTTGAGCAGCGTCTTCGGTCGTCATGGCGCGCGCTTACGCGATCGCCGGAGCCCCCGCAACGTCGCGCCGGATCGGCAGCAGGCGGCCATAGCTCAGGCAGCGCCAGACCCACTCCAGCGGCCCCATCGAGAAGCGCGACAACCACCAGCTGGACCAGATCAGCTGCAGCACCCAGATCGCGATGACGATGCCCCACAGCGCGGGGCGGTCCACCTGGCCCAGCAAGGCGCCGCGCCCGCCATAGAAGATCGACGTCATGATGATCGACTGGGTCAGGTAGTTGGTGAACGCCATCTGTCCCGCGCGCGCCAGCGGGGTCAGCCACGTCGCCCCGCCGCGCCACAGCAGGATGAGGATCGAGGCGTAGGCCAGCGAGATCAGCGGCGTGAGCAGGGCGACGACCCCGTCGGCCCCCAGAATAAGCCTTTCATCGACAGACGCCTGCCACTCCAGCCAGCCCACGACCGCCAGGCTCGCGGCCCCGACGGCGATCATCACGCCATAGCGCCAGGCGCTCGAGCGCCCGGCCAGGAAGCCGGACTTGAAGAGGCTGAGGCCGATCAGCATCAGCCCCAGGGTCGGGATCACCGCGATCGTCTCGAACATCATCAGATTGACGTACTGGCGCGCGTTCAGCGCCTGCGCGCCCTGGAAGGAGCCGCGACCTTCCGCGATGTCCGCCGCCACCTTGGCCTTCATCTCGGCTTGGCGCTCGGGTCCCGGAACGAACTGCTCGATCGCCTTCGCCTTCTGCTCGGGCGGGGCCAGATTGATCGCGGCCGGCGCCATCTGCAGCGCGGCGAACAGCAGGAACAGCGGCAGACCGACGCGCATCAGCGTCCTGGCCTTCAGGCCCCGCAACCACAGGGCCGCGACCATGGCGGTCACGGCGTAAAGGCTGAGCACATCGCCCCACCAGATCAGGAAGCCGTGGATCATGGCGATGACGAACAGCCAGCCGACGCGCCGCCACACCAGGCGACCGCGCGCCTTGTCCGTCCGGTCGCCGCCCACCAGGAACAGCGAGACCCCGAACAGCATCGAGAACAGGGTGATGCACTTCTCGTGGAAGAAGGCGTCGACCACCCATTTCGCGATGGCCGCGCCGCCCTCGTTCGAGAAGGGCCACAGCGCGATCGATCCATAGGCCGACATCGGGCCGGCGAACCCGTCCGCGTTCACGGCCAGGATGCCCAGGATGGCCAGGCCCCGGATCAGGTCCAGCACGGCGATGCGCGCCTTGGGCGCCACCGGCCGCAGCGGCGTCGCGGATCCGGCCTCGGCCGGTACGGTCTGTGTCATGGAAGCCCCCCGGCGAACCCGCGCTCACCGTGGCCTATCGGACGATGGGCCACAAGGTCAGGAGGCGTCGCCCGACCGCATCAGGCCCAGGCGGTCCCGCACCACCGGCGCCTCCCGGAAGGCGATGAAGGCCAGGCACAGGCCCGCCCACAGGGCGTAGCTGACGCCCACCAGGATGGCGACGGGCAGGGCGCCGACGCCGAAGATCAGGACGGTGGTCTCGGATGCGCCGAAGGCCTGGGCCACGTCGCCCGCCTCGAAGGCGCCGGCGGCCACCATCAGCACCGCCATGATGGTCTGCAGCACCGCCGCCAGGATGCCGCCGTACAGCATCACCCGCCAGACGACGCCCAGCCGTGTGCCGGGACGCCCGGTCCGCGCCCGCTCGACCTTCAGCCGCCAGATGCCGAAGGGCAGGGCGATCAGGCCGACGATCATCACCATGATGCGCCAGTCCAGCTCGATCCCCGGCGTCCAGTTCTGCGGCGGCCAGATCAGCAGGGTGATCAGCAGCGGCGGCCACAGGGCGCCGGCGACACAGGCGGCGGCCAGCGTCCAGCTCTCCTTGCGCCACGCCACGACCGTCTGGCCGGGCAGGTCATCGGGCTTCAGGTCGCGGATCATCGGGTCGGCACCGGTTCAGGGCCGGAATAGTCGTAGAAGCCGCGCCCCGACTTGCGACCCAGCCAGCCGGCCTCGACGTACTTCACCAGCAGCGGGCAGGGCCGATATTTCGAGTCCGCCAGCCCCTCGTACAGCACGTTCATGATGGCCAGGGCGACGTCCAGGCCCATGAAGTCGGCCAGCTCCAGCGGGCCCATCGGGTGGTTGGCGCCCAGGCGCAGCGCCTTGTCGATCGAGGCCACGTCGCCCACGCCCTCGTACAGGACGTAGATCGCCTCGTTCATCATCGGCACCAGGATGCGGTTGACGATGAAGGCCGGGAAATCCTCGGCGTTGGTGGTGGTCTTGCCCAGGCTCTCGGCGAAGGCGACGGCCGTGTCATAGGTGGCGGCCGACGTGGCGATGCCGCGCACGATCTCGACCAGCTTCATCACCGGCGCCGGCTTCATGAAGTGCAGGCCGATGAACCGCTCCGGCCGGTCCGTGACCGACGCCAAGCGGGTGATCGAGATGGAGGAGGTGTTGGATGCCAGAAGCGTGTCGGGGCCCAGCAGCGGCGTCAGCGACTGGAACAGGGCCTTCTTGACCGCCTCTTCCTCGACCGCCGCCTCGATCACCAGATCGGCGCGGGCCGCCTCGGCCAGGCTGTCCGTGACCTTGATGCGGCCCAGCGCCGCCTGACCGGCGCCGGCGTCGACCACCCCGCGTTCGCCCTGACGGGCCAGGCTGGCGGCGATGGCGGCCTGCGCATGCGGCAGCCGCTCGGCCGCCACGTCGTAGATCAGCACGTCATAGCCGCCCAGCGCCGCCACCTGGGCGATGCCTGCCCCCATCTGTCCGGCGCCGAGCACGGCGACTGTCCTGATCGTGGTCATGGGCGAAGGTTGTACGCTGGAAGGCTCAAAGGTCGGCCGGGCACCTTATGGCGAAGCAGCCGCCGCGCAAGGCCCCAAACGCGACAGGGTCAATACAAACGGATCAGTAGAAGGCGCTGAGCGCCGCCGCGTGGGCCGCCGGCAGCAGATAGGCCTTGATCCCCTGGATCAGGATGATGGCGACCACCGGACTGACGTCGATGCCGCCCAGCGGCGGAATGACCCGGCGGAACGGGGCCAGCAGCGGATAACAGATCCGGTCCAGCATGTCGGCGATCTGGGCGATGCCGCGATTGCGCCGGTTCAGCACGTCGAAGGCGAACAGCCAGCTCAGGATCGCCGTCACGATGATCACGAACAGCATCAGCGACAGGATCGAGTCGGCGATGAAGAAGATAAAGTTGATCAGGGCGGGCATGGGCGGCGGCGTCTCCGGGGATTTCACCGCTTCTAGCCCGGCGAAAGCGCCGCCGCCACTGCGACGCGCGCGCGCCGCGAACCCGTTGACACCGACGCCCCCGCCCGCCTATGTCGCGCCCTCGCCTGACCGGGCCATACCGGACGGGGGGCCGTAGCTCAGTTGGTAGAGCGCGTCGTTCGCAATGACGAGGTCAGGGGTTCGACTCCCCTCGGCTCCACCATCCTGCCTCGCAGGATCTGGCGGACATCACAGGGTTGCGGTCAGGGGCGGGTGTAGATCACCTGGCCGTCGCGAATGACCGTTCGGACGATGGCCAGAGCCTGAATCGCGTCGCGCGGGTCGCCATCCACGATGACGAGGTCGGCGATGTAGCCCTCGGCGACTTGGCCGCGCGTTTCGCTTTCGCCGAATCGCGCCGCAGGGGCTGTGGTCAGAGCGGCGAGGACGCCGCGCCAGCCCACGGCCTGCTCCAGCAGCCGGAGTTCCGCCGAAGTATCGAAAGCGTCGGTGAAGCCGGCGTCGGTGCCGAACAGCACCGCGCCGCCCGCGCCTGCGAAGGCGCGGGTCTGCTGGATGGCGGTCGCCGCCGGCGTGCGGGGGTTGGCTGCCTCCTCGTAGAGCGCCAGCGTCGGGATCAGGGCCGCACCGGTCGACGCCACCCAACGCGCGTAGTCAGGGCTCCACTCGCCCATCAGAGGCGCGGCATGCGCCAGCACATCGACGCCGTTGCGAACCGCCACCTCAAGGCCTGCCTGGTCGGTCGGATGGGCGAACGCGAGGCGGTGATGCCGGTGGGCGACGTCGGTCAACGCCCTCACAGCTTCCGCTTCCATATAGGCGACCTCGCGCGGGCCGCCGACGATCGAGCCGGTGAACAGTTTGAGGCCGTCGCCGCCGGCCGCCAGCTGTCGATCCGCGCGGGCCGCCGCCTCGGTCACGGTCGTGATCTCTGCCGAGGGCAGGCCAAAGGCCTCGTAGAACTCTCTGGCGTAGATCGGCGTGGCGTTCGGCGGATAGAAGGGATCGCCCACGCTCAGCAGGCGAGGACCGTGGACGCGGCCGGAAGCGATGCGGTTTCGCACCTCTGCGGCGATGTCGCTGGTCGAGGCCAGGTCGAACACCGTCGTGAAGCCCCATCGGGTGAAGTCGGCCTGCAGTTCATTCTGCAGGGCCGCGTCGGTCTGTTGAGCCGCCGTCAGCAGGACCGGCCGGGTCAGGTGGATGTGGCTGTTCCAGAAACCGGCCACCACGCTTGCGCCTGCGGCGTCTATCGCCCGGGCGTTCGCCGGCACGGAGATCGAGGCCCTGGGCCCGACCGCCACGATGCGATCGCCTTCCACGACGACGACGCCGTCCTCGATCACGGGCGCACCGGGCGTCGTGAAGATACGAGCGGCGGTGATCGCCAGGGTCTCCCGCGCCTCGGCGCGCAGCGGCAGGGTGGCGGCCAGGCAGGCCAGGGCGACCAGAAGGGCGGGCAGGCTTCGCATCATGTGTCCTCGCACGGTGACGATCAGAGACGACGCGTCGGCTTACTGATCCTCGTCGAACCGGCGGTCGACCAGCTCCTTCAGCGCCGTCACCGCGTCTTCGGCGTCCGGCCCTTCGGCTTCGATCCCGATGTCGCAGCCGTTGCCGGCGCCCAGCATGAGCAGGCCCATGATGGAGCGGGCGTCGACGGTGACGCCGTCGCGGGTGACCTTGATCTCGCTGTCGAAGGACGAGGCCAGCTTGACGAATTTGGCGCTGGCGCGGGCGTGCAGGCCGCGCTGGTTGCAGATGCCGGCGGTGGCGGTCACGACGTCGCTCATTTCTCGCCCGCCAGAACCCACGACGCGACGGAGATGTATTTGCGGCCCGCGTCCTGGGCATGGGCGACGCAGCTTTCCAGCGTCTCGCGCCCGCGCACGCTGGCCAGCTTGATCAGCATGGGCAGATTCAGTCCGGCGATCACCTCGGCGCGGGTCTGCTCCATCACCGAGATCGCCAGGTTGGAGGGGGTGCCGCCGAACATGTCGGTCAGCAGGATGACGCCCTCGCCGTCGTCGACGGCCGCGGCGGCGTCGACGATGTCGCGCCGGCGGCGCTCCATGTCGTCGTCCGGCCCAATGCAGATTGCGGCGACGCCGCGCTGCGGGCCGACCACATGCTCCATCGCCGACAGAAACTCGGCCGCCAGTCCCCCGTGGGTGACGATCACCAAGCCGATCATAAAGCCATCACCAAAACCGCTCGCCCCGTGAATCCCCGGTCCGGCCGGCGCAAGACGCGCCCCCGGCCCCACCTGGCCCGCAAGCCGGCCTTCATAGACCCCCCACGGTGCGGGTCAAATCGTGGCGAGGGCGGCGGCGATCTTGTCCACCGCCGAGGCGTGCGTCGGGTCCAGCCGGATCAACGGCAGTTTCAGGCCCAGATGCGTCCAGCCTTCAGGCTCGGGCAGGCGTTCCGGCGGCGCCGACTGAAGCTGGACGGCCAGGCTCAGCGGGGAGGGCGTCAGGGCGGGCGCGGCGATCAGTCCCACGCCTCGCGCCTCGATCAGGCCCCTGAGCGACGCCGGCGCCGCGCCGAACAGTCGCCCGCCGGACGACCAGACCAGGGTCTGGTCGTCCGCGACCAGCCGCCACCCGGCGCCCGTCAGCCGCAGGGCCAGGTCGCTCTTGCCCGCGCCGGACGGGCCCAGGATCAGGACGCCGCGCCACCCGCCCTGGCGATACCGCGCGACGGTGGTGGCGTGGACCGTCTGCTTCAGCGGCCCGCCGCCGTCGCCGGTCCCGATCTGGCTCACGGCCGCCGCCCGACCGAGGGCAGGGCGATCTCGAACCGGGCGCCCTGGATCTGATCGTCGGCGCTGGTCCGGTTTATCGCCCAGACGCGGCCGCCATGCGCCTCGACGATCTGGCGCACGATCGACAGGCCCAGGCCAGAGTTGGTCCCGAACGCCGCGCCCTTGGGCCGCGAGGTGTAGAAGCGCTCGAACACGGTCTCGAGGTTGTCGGGCGGGATGCCGGGCCCGTCGTCCTCGATGCGAATGCGGATCGGCAGGGGATCGGCGTCCTCGCGGAACAGGGCGACGCGGACCTTGCCCTTGGGCGGGCTGAAGCTGCGGGCGTTGTCGATCAGGTTGCGGACCACCTGGCCCAGCGGCCCGTCGCGGCCCATGACCGGGGCGGCGTCGCCCTGGGGCAGGGACAGCTGCACCTCGGCCTCGCCCGGCTTGGCCCCGGCCCGGTAGACGCCCACGATCTCGGTCAGCAGGGTGGCCAGGTTCACCGCACGGGGCCGGTCGCGCGACAGTTCGGCGTCGAGGCGCGAGGCGTTGGAGATGTCGGTGATCAGCCGGTCCAGACGCCGCACGTCCTGCTGCAACAGGGCGGTCAGACGGTCGCGCTGCGCGTCGGTCTTGACCAGCGACAGGGTCTCCAGCGCCGATCGGATCGACGTCAGGGGGTTCTTGATCTCGTGGCTGACGTCGGCGGCGAAGGCCTCGATGGCGTCCATCCGGTCCGACAGGGTCTCGGTCATGGTCTCCAGCGAGCGGGCCAGATCGCCGATCTCGTCCTTGCGGCCCTCCAGCTCGGGCAGGGAGATGGCGCGCGCCTGCTGCAGGCGCACGGCGTCGGCGGCGGCCGACAGGCGCTTGACCGGGCGGGCGATGAACAGGTGCAGCAGCAGCGACGACAGCAGCGACACCGCCAGCGCCACGAAGGCAAAAGGCAGCAGCGCCCGGCGCTGGGCGCCCAGGATGGCGTCGACGTCGCCGGTCTCCAGCGTCAGCACGCCCAGCACCTGCTGCACATGGCGCACGGGGATGGAGACGGAGACGACGCGGTCGCCGTTCTCGTTGCGGCGGACCGAGGACTGGGGCTGGCCGTCCAGGGCGCGCTCGATCTCGCCGGCCAGCTCGACATGGGCCCGGTCGATCCGGCGCTGGGTCTCGGGCGTGCTTTGTGGGGCGACCGGCGTGCCGGCGGGATGGGCGGCGGGCAGGCCGCGGCCGGGAATCTCGTCAGTCACGGCATAGCTGTCGGTCAGCATGTGGCCGTCGATGTCGAACAGGCGCGCGCGCTGGTCGCTGGGGATGAAGTTGTCCCGCAGCAGGATGGATGCGTTCTCGGGGTTCAGCGCCGGATAGGGATCGCCCGAGGTGGCCCCGAACTCGCCCAGCAGATTGGCCAGCAGCGCCGCCTGCACGGCCAGCGACTGCTGCCGCGCCTGGATCAGCCCCCGGCTCCATTCGTTCAGCGCCAAGGCGCCGCCGAACAGGATCAGCAGGCTGACGAGGTTCAGCGCCAGGATCAGGCCGCCGAGGCGCGATCCTCCGAACCGGAACCGTTCGAACCGGCGCGGCGCCGTCTCGTCAGCCGGTCGATCAGCTCTCGCGGTAGCGGTATCCGACGCCATACAGGGTCTCGATCGCGTCGAACTCGGGGTCAACCATGCGGAACTTCTTGCGCATGCGCTTCACGTGGCTGTCGATGGTGCGGTCGTCGACGTAGACCTGATCGTCGTAGGCGGCGTCCATCAGGTTGTCGCGGCTCTTCACGAAGCCGGGGCGCTGGGCCAGGGCCTGCAGCAGCAGGAACTCGGTGACCGTCAGCTTGACCGCCCGGCCGTCCCAGGTGCTCTCGTGGCGGGCCGGATCCATGGTCAGCTTGCCGCGACGGATGGCCTTGCCGGCGCCCTCGGCGGCGGCGGCCTCGGGCTCGATCCCGTCCGCGCCGGTGCGGCGCAGCAGCGCCTTCACCCGCTCGATCAGCAGGCGCTGGCTGAATGGCTTGTGGATGTAGTCGTCGGCGCCGAGGTTGAAGCCGAGGATCTCGTCGATCTCCTCGTCCTTGCTGGTCAGCATGATGATCGGGATCTGGCTGGTCTGACGCAGGCGACGCAGCACTTCCATGCCGTCCATGCGCGGCATCTTCACGTCCAGGATCGCCAGGTCGGGCGGCGTCGCTTCCAGCGCGGCCAGTCCGGTGGCGCCGTCGTGGTAGGCCGTGATCTTGTGGCCGTGACTTTCGAGGGCCAGCGACACGGAGGCCACGATGTTCTCGTCGTCGTCGACAAGGGTGATGTTCGCCAAGTCTGTCTCCTGCGGCCGTCGTGGCCCGCCCTTAACGCACGGCAAGCGTAACCGTTCTTGGGCTGGATGCCGTCCAGATTAGGGCGCGTCGGCCTGCTTCGCCAGCGTTCCGGGTGAAACGCGACCTTAAACCCTCGTCATCATGCTGGCCGATCAGTATTTTGAGTCGAGGCGTCATGGCCGGTCCCGTCCACTACGAGGTCTTCATCCGAAAGACCGCGCCGGCCCCCTGGTCGCTGCTCATGGCGACCGAAGACCGCAAGATCGCGATCGAGACGGCCGAGGACCTGCTGCGCGACGACCGCGCCGCCGCCGTCCGCGTCACCAAGGAGACGCTGGATCCCGACAGCATGGAGTTCAACAGCGTCACCCTCCTGACCAAGGGGGCGCCGGAGGTGAAACGCAGGCGGGTCGTGGACGACGCCCACGCCGGTCCCGCCTGCAACGGACCGCAAGACCTCTATGCGCCGCACGCCCGTGACCTGATCGGCCGGGTGCTGGAGGACTGGCTGGCGCGTCAGGGGGCCACGGCCTTCGAACTGCTGCACCGCCCCGACCTGGCCGAACGGCTGGAGGCGTCAGGGGTGGAGCTGCAGCATGCCATCCAGAAGGTCGCCGTGCCCGAAAGCTCGGCCGTCGGCCAGCCGGTCCACGAGCTGATCCGCCATTATCAGAAGCTGGCCGACGCGGCCGTGGCGCGCGTCATCGCCGCCGGGGCGGGCGACACCTTCCCGGACCTGTCGCACAAGCCGCTGGCCCAGGTGGCCGAAAAGCTGGCGGGCGCGTCCGACCGCGCCTTCCGCATGGGCGGCTCGGTGTGCGGGGCGGTGAAGGGTCTGCGCGGCGCGCGGGCGCGGCTGGACCGCTTGATGGACCTGGCCGACCAGTCGCCGCCGTCCGGCCCGGGCCACGCCCTGGTCATGGTGCCGATCGAACAGCTGGCCATCGAAATCCTGGCGGCCCGGACCAGTCTGGCCGAGGTGCTGGGCCCATCGCTGGACCAGGGCGGCAGCCTGGCCGCCGTGGTGCGGATGGTGGCGCCGCGCGAGATCGAACTGCTGGTCGCCGCCGACGCGCGCCTGGCCCTGATGGTGCCGGCCGTGGACGGGCCCGCGGCGCGGGTAGCCAGGCGGATGGCCCAGGGCGAACTGCCGCTGCTCAGCGGCTTTCTGGCCCGGATGGTGCTGCGCGAACTGATGAGCCCGCGCCGCCTGCGGCCTTCGGACGCGGCGGGCGAAATCGACATCCTGCGCACCCTGGCCACGGCCCTGACGGCCGCCGCCGGGCGCTTGCTGAGCCTGGAGGAGGTCCAGAACGCCTTCGTCGAACGCTCCAAAAGTCTGGTCACCGCCGATTTCGTCGACGCCTATGTGCGCGGCTGCGAGACGGTGCTGGAGGAGGCCGAGCATCTGGCGCGGCTGTGCGAGAACGTCATGGGCGTGGCCAACAAGCGCTCGGCGGCGCGCTGGCTGGCGGCCTGCGTCGGCTCCTTGCGGTTCGAGAGCGAGATGCGCCAGGGCGCCGGCACGCCGGCGCAGAAGCTGGCGATCCTGGCCGGCCTGCAACGCTCGGCCCGCGCGGCGGCCCTCAGCGACCACGACACCGAGCAGGTTCTGAACGCCATCGGCCAGGTCGGCGGCTCGGTGGAAGCCGAGGGCAAGCTGGTCGCCCAGCTCGTCCGCGCCGCCATTCCGCCCGCCCAGAAGCTGTCTGCCCTGCTGCGCATGGCGGCCGGCGTCGCCGCGCCGATCGGTCCAGCGGCGGACCGCGCCAAGGTCGAGGCTGTCAAACTGTTCCGTACGCCGGAAACGCGCGCCGTCCTGGCCAGCCAGCCGGAGACCCTGGCGCCCATGCGCGATCTGCTGCGAGCGGCGGGACTGGCGGCTTAACTCATCCCGCACCGTCATCCTCGGACTTGATCCGAGGATCAGGCGCTGGTCGTGCGAAAGGTCGATGGCTCGAAACGCTGCGTCTCAGCCTTTGCCGATTGCCCACCGGACAAGCCGATCCTCGGATCAAGTCCAAGGATGACGAAGGCAAGAGGAGAGAGCGCCTGCCTCAGTCGAAGATGTCGAAGATCGAGTCGCGCTTCTTCTTCTTGCGATAGTAGTCGTCGTTCTCGTAGCGGCGTCGGTCGTCGTAGCGTGGCTGCTGCGGCTGGCCCTGCCAGGGCGAGGGCTGCTGGGGCGGCGGCGCATAAGTCGGCTGAGGCGCGGCGACCGGGGCCGAGGCGCGGCCTTCGTGGGTGGCGGCCTCCATCAGCTTTTCCAGCTCGCCGCGATCCAGCCAAACGCCCCGGCATTTGGGGCACATGTCGAACTGCACGCCCGACCGCTCCATGGTCTGCATGGGCTGGTCGTCGTTGGGGCACATCAGAAGGGGCATCGGCCGTCCTCGATCCTTGAACGTCAGGGATGACAGGCGCCGCCGACCCGGGGGAGAGCCGGCGGACGCCCATCGCGATCCGACATCGCGCGCGCAGGGGCCCGGCAGGGGAAGGGGGAAGCCGGACGCCGCGCAGCGCCAGAGGGGCCCGCATCGCTGAGAGGAAGCTAAGCCCTGGTCGGCGCCGTTCAAGCGGGCCGAGCCGCGACATAACGCACCAGGCGGCGGCTGACGCCGGGCGGCGCTTGCCCTATCTAGGCGTCATGACCGACGCCGCCGACCTGCCGCCCGCGCTTGAGCCCGAGATCCAGCCGGAGCCCCAGAGCGAAACTTCAGACCACGCCCTGACCCAGGACGGTCCGGCGCTGCGGCTGTGGATGATCGACGCCTCGGCCTACATCTTCCGGGCCTATCACGCCCTGCCGCCGCTGACGCGCAAGTCCGACGGCCTGCCGGTGGGCGCCGTCCAGGGCTACTGCAACATGCTGTGGAAGCTGCTGCAGGACATGAAGGGCCCGGACGGCCCGACCCATCTGGTGGCCATCTTCGACCACTCGGAGAAGACCTTCCGCAACGAGATGTACGACCAGTACAAGGCTAACCGTTCGGCCCCGCCCGAGGATCTGGTGCCGCAGTTCCCCCTGGTGCGCCAGGCGACGGCGGCGTTCGGCGTCCACTGCGTCGAGCTGCCGGGCTACGAGGCCGACGACCTGATCGCGACCTATGCCTGCAAGGCAAGGGACGCGGGCGGCGAGGCGGTCATCGTGTCGTCCGACAAGGATCTGATGCAGCTGATCGGGCGCGGCGTGGTCATGTGGGACCCGATGAAGGACAAGCGGCTGGCCGAGCCGGAGGTGTTCGAGAAGTTCGGCGTCGGCCCCGAGAAGATGATCGACCTGCAGGCCCTGATCGGCGACAGCGTCGACAACGTTCCCGGCGCGCCGGGCATCGGACCCAAGACGGCGGCTCAGCTGCTGGACGAATACGGCGACCTCGACACCCTGCTGGCCCGCGCCGAGGAGATCAAACAGCCCAAGCGCCGCGAGACGCTGATCAACTTCAAGGACCAGATTCTGCTCAGCCGCGAGCTGGTGAAGCTGACCTGCGACGCGCCGGCGCCGGAGGCCATCGACGACTTCGCCGTGCGCGATCCAGACCCGGAGGTGCTGGGCGCCTTCCTGAACGAGATGGAGTTCCGCAGCCTGGGGCGGCGCGTCGGCGACGGCAAGGCGCCGGAGAAGGAGGGCTCGGCCTTCACGCCCGCCCGCCCGCGCGTCCTGCCCACCGCCCCGGTGATGACGCCGCGCTACGGCGCCGAGATCACCGCGCCCGCCGAGGCGCACGTGATCGACCGCGAGGCCTATGAGTGCGTGCAGACGCTGGAGGCGCTGGACGGCTGGATCGAACGGGCGCGGGCGGCGGGTGTGGTCGGCTTCGACACCGAGACGGACAAGCTGTCGGCCACCCACGCGGGCCTGTGCGGCGTGTCGCTGGCCATCGGTCCGAACGTGGCCTGCTATATCCCCCTGACGCACGAACATGCGCCCAGCAGCGGTGGCGGGGGCCTGGATTTCGGGGATGCGCCCGAGGCCCGGCCGGCGCTGGAGCAGATCGACAAGAAGACGGCGCTGGGCCGACTGAAGACGCTGCTGGAAGACCCGGGCGTGCTGAAGGTCGGCCAGAACATCAAGTACGACCTGGCGGTCATGGCCCGGCGCGGCATCCGCGTGGCGCCGATCGAAGACACCATGCTGATCTCCTATGTGCTGGACGGCGGTCTGCACGGGCACGGCATGGACGAACTGGCCAAGCGCCACCTTGGGCACGAGCCGATCGCCTTCAAGACGGTGGCCGGGACAGGCAAGAGCCAGAAGAGTTTCAAGCACGTCGAGCTGAAGCCGGCGACGCACTACGCCGCCGAGGACGCGGACGTGACCCTGCGCCTGTGGAAGGTGCTGCGCCCCCGACTGTCGGCCGACCGGCTGACCACCGTCTATGAGACGCTGGAGCGCGGCATGCCCGCGGTGCTGGCGGACATGGAGCTGGAGGGCATCCGCGTCGATCCGGCGCGGCTGCGGCGGCTGTCCAGCGAGTTCGGCTTCCGCATGGCCGAACTGGAGGAGCAGGCGCACGCACTGGCGGGCCGGCCCTTCAACGTCGGCTCCCCCCGCCAGATCGGCGAGATCCTGTTCGGCGAGCTGAACATGCCGGGCGGCAAGAAGACCGCCTCGGGCCAATGGGGCACCGAGGCCAGCGTGCTGGAAGAGCTGGCGCTGACCCACGACCTGCCGCGCGTGTTGCTGGAATGGCGGCAGCTCAGCAAGCTGAAGGGCACCTATACTGACGCCCTGATCGCGGCGATGGATGAGGCGACCGACCGGGTGCACACCAGCTATCAGCTGGCGGCGGCGACCACGGGGCGACTGGCCTCGTCCGATCCGAACCTGCAGAACATCCCCATCCGCACCGAGACCGGCCGCCAGATCCGCCAGGCCTTCATCGCCCGCGACGGCCATGTGCTGATCAGCGCCGACTACTCCCAGATCGAGCTGCGGTTGCTTGCCCATATCGGCGACATCCCGGAGCTGAAGCGCGCCTTCAAGGCCGGCATCGACATCCACACGGCCACGGCGTCCGAGATGTTCGGCGTGCCGGTCGACCAGATGGACCCCGAGACGCGCCGCCGGGCCAAGGCCATCAACTTCGGCATCGTCTACGGCATCTCTGCTTTCGGCCTGTCGAACCAGCTGGGCATCGACCAGTCGGAGGCCGGGGCCTACATCAAGACCTACTTCGAACGCTTCCCCGGCATTCGCGCCTATATGGACGCGACCCGCGCCGAGGTGCGCCAGAGCGGCTTCGTCTCCACCGTCTTCGGACGCAAGATCCATATCCCCGCCATCCTGTCCAAGTCCAACGCCGAGCGTCAGTTCGGCGAGCGCGCCGCCATCAACGCCCCGATCCAGGGCGCGGCCGCCGACATCATCCGGCGCGCCATGATCCGCATGCCGGGCGCGCTGGCCGACGCCGGGCTGACGGACGTGAAGATGCTGCTGCAGGTGCACGACGAACTGGTGTTCGAGGCGCCCGAGGGTCTGGTCGAGACCGCCATTCCGCTGATCCGCCGTGTCATGGAGACGGCGGCCGAACCGGCGGTGGCGCTGAGCGTGCCGCTGGTGGTCGAGGCCAGGGCCGCGGCCAACTGGGACGCGGCGCACTAAAAAGGCCGGGCGTCGCCGCCCGGCCCTTTTGTCGTTTCAGTCTGGCGAACCCTATTGCAGGTTCACGTCCGCCACGCCGCCGGCGTCGGGGATGGTCTTGGTCAGGTTGGCCTTGAGGATCTCGTAGCCGAAGCCCAGGGCGCCCTTGTCGGACACCCACACCCGACCCTCGTCGGCGACGAACTTCAGCAGGGTCAGATGCGCGTCCTCCTTGCCGTCCGGATACCAGGCGGCGAGAACCGGGTTCCAGTGACGGTCGATGACGGCGCGGTCGTACTGGACCGACAGGTTGCCGTGGATGCAGGCCCACACCGACTGGTCCTTCGAGCCGTAATGGAACATGGCCGACTGACCCGAGCCGACGGCGGCGTCCTTGGCAAGGTCGGTGTCGTCGCGGGTGAAGAACCAGATCGTGCCGGTCTCCTCCTCGCGGTAAGCCGTCATAGGCTGGGCGTGATAGCCCGGCTGGTCCAGGCCCAGCATGCCGGTGTTGGACTTCTTCAGGTGATCCCAGAATTCCTTTTCCGCCTCGGCGGGGGTCAGGGTCTTGTCGGACATGGCGTCGTGCTCCCAGGCAATCGCATCATCAGCGTTCCGTTGGGAAATGTCGGGCGCGCAGGGCGGTTCCTTTCGCCCCGCCTTCAGATCTGGACCCAGGCCGGTCGCTCGGCGCCCAGCAGCGTCGCCAGGTGGATCAGCAGCAGCATCAGGATCGCTGCCCCCATCAGCATCATGAAGCGCCACGGCGCCATGCGCGGGCCCTTCAGTACGTTCAGCGGCCGCGCGCCGCGCCAGGCGGCGAACAGAGTGAAGGCCAGGACGCCGGCGATCAGACTAAGGGTGACGGAGAGAGACATGCCGGCCCACTTGACCTCGACATGCCCGGATCGCAAGCGCGCAGCCCGCTGATCCTTGCTTGGCGGTTAACCTTTACCCGCTGTTAACCATGATCGCCCGAGATGAGGCGGTGTGAGCGAATGATTTCCACAGGATCGTTGGTCCAGCCCAACATCTAGCGGTTAACCACGCGTTTACACCCTGCATGTGGGCGTTTAGCGTGCGAACCACGGTTCAGCCGTGGGTCGGGAGGCGAATCAGTGAGCGCAGCCGCGCCTTGGAGCGTGAAGGGCATTGACCCGAAAGCGCGCGAGATCGCCAAGGACCTGGCTCGTCGCTCCGGCATGACGCTGGGCGAGTGGCTGAACTCCATGATCATGGAGGACGGCGACGAAGAGGAGCTGTTCACGCCGCTCTCGCGCCGCACCCACGCCGCCGACGCCTTTGACCGCCGCGGCCGCACCCGCCGGCTGGACGACGCTTATGCAGGCGGCGGCGACGACACCCTTCAACGCGTTGCCGCCTCGGTCGAGGCGATCGCGGCGCGGCTCGAGGCGGCCGAGCGTCGATCGACCGTCGCCATCACCGGCGTCGACCAGGCCGTTTCGGGTCTGGTGCGCCAGCTGGAAGCGCGCGACACGGCGGCCGCCAAATCCGACAAGCGCATCAGCGACATCGCCGACGAGCTGCGCGAGGGGCACCGCCGCCTGCGCAAGCTGGAACAGGAAACCGGCCCCGAGACCGCCGAGGCCTTCGGCAAGGTCGAGACCGCCGTCGGAACCCTGGCCAGCCGCCTCTACGACATCGAAGAGCGCCAGCGGACCAACATCAACGAGCTGCGCCTGCGCCTCGACGCCGCCGAAAAGGGCGCCGGGACGACCAATGCGGGCGAGGTCCTCAGCCAGGTCGGCGCGCGACTGGACGCCGCCCAGGGCCGCACCACCGACGCCCTGCGCCGGCTGGAGCAATCCTTCGCCGGCCTGGACCAGCGCCTGCGCACCGCCGAGGGCCGGATCGAGCCGGAGGGCGCCCGCGAGGCCGCCCGCTTCGAAAAGCTGGCCGAGGTGCTGTCCCGTCAGGTCGAGGCCAGCCGCACCGAAATGCTGCACCGGCTGGAGACGGCCGAGGCGGAAGGCCGGCTGGAGCGCGTCGAGCGCGCGCTGGTCAGCGTAGGCGACCAGGTCAAGGCGGCCGAGGAGCGGTCGGCGCGCGGCATCGACGCCATGGGCCGCGAGGTCCTGCGGATCGCCCAGAACCTGAACGGCCGGATGGAGCAGGTCGAGGCGAACGGCGCAGAGCGCATCGAACGTCTCGGGCAGACCCTGTCGCAGACCTTGGGCCAGACCCTGTCGCAGCAGGTCGAACGCGACATGACCCGCTACGCCCAGGTGGTGGAGCAGCGGCTGATCACGGCCGACGACCGTCACGCTCTGGCGCTGGAAAAACTGGGCGGCGAGATCACCCGCATCTCGGACCGGCTGTCGGACCGCATCTCCCAGTCGGAACGCAAGTCGGCCCAGGCTCTGGAAGACATCGGCCGCCGCCTGGCTGAAAGCGCGGACCGCACCGAGCAACGCTACGACCGCGCCTCGGGCGAACTGGCCGAGCGCATGCGGCTGTCCGAAGAACGCACCGCCCGCCTGCTGGCCGAGGCGCGCGAAAGCATCGAGCAGCGTCCGGCCCGGCCCGAGCCGGCCCCCGCGCCCGTCGAGGCGCCGATCGAGGCGCCGGCGGCTCACGTCGCCTCCGAGCCAGCGCAGGCCGAAATCATCCCGGACTTCGCCCAGCCCGACTGGCGCGCCGCCGCCTTCGCGGGCGCAGCCGAACCGGCCGCAGAGCCCGCCGACGATCTCTGGGTCGCCGATCCCGCGCCCTTCCCGAGCAGCGTGTTCGCCGCCGCCGCCGCGCCTGAGCCGGTGATCTACGCGCCCGAGCCGGCGCCTGAGCCTGAACCCGCTACGGTAGAGTCGTGGTCCGAGCCGGTTCACGCCTTCGGCGCCTTCGGCGGCGCCCGGGTGGACGACGCGCTGGAGGCGACCGCCCCAGAGGCCGCGCCCTTCGGCGCCCCCAACCTTTCGGCCCAGGCCTTCGGGTCGTCCGCCCCTACGGCCCCGACCTTCAGCGATTTCGACGCCGGCGACAGCGGCTATGCGGCCGAGACCGAGTTCGTCGATCAGAACGCCCTGCGCGCCGCCGCCGCAGCCGGCCGCGCGGCCTCGACGCGGTCGGCCATCGACGCGGCCCGCGCCGCCATGGCCGAACCGGCCGACGCTCCCGCCCCCCAGGCTGCCTTCGGCCGTTCCAAAAAGGGCGGCAAGTCCCGCCTGCAGGAACGCCTGGACCAGCAGGCCAATCGCGACGGCTCGACCATCCGCAAGGCGCTGGTGGCCTCGGCCGTCTCGGCCGCCATCATCGGCGGCGGCTATGGCTATGTGCGGCTCAGCGACGGCGCGGGCATCCCGCTGCCGGGCGCGGACCAGCCGACCGACGCCGCGCCCATCGCGGCTCTGGCCCTGACGGCGACCGACGCCACCCCTTCGTCGTCCGAGGACGCCGCCGCCCTGTTCGCCGAGGCGGGCGAGAAGATCTCGGCCGACAAGCCGGGCGGCGTCGAGACCCTGCGCCGCGCCGCCGACATGGGCTATGCGCCGGCCCAGCTGCAACTGGCCGGCCTGTACCAGACCGGCGAGCATGGCGTCGCGACCGACACGGGCGAGAGCCGCCTGTGGGTGCGCCGCGCGGCCGAGGGCGGCGACGCCCAGGGCATGCACGCCTACGGCATGTATCTGTTCGACGGCGTGGGCGGCGGTCGCAACCGCGCCGAGGCGCTGGACTGGCTGAAACGCGCCGCCGAGAAAGGCCTGGTCGACAGCCAGTACAACGTCGCCCGCCTGTACGAGAACGGCGACGAGGGCATCGCCAAGAACCCTTCGGAAGCCTTGAAGTGGTACACCGTCGCCGCCCGCGCCGGCGACCAGCAGGCCCAGGCGGCCGTCAATCGCCTGACCCCCGCCGCCACCGCCGAAGCCCGCCGCGCCGCCCGCAAGGCGGCCGACGCCTTCCAGGCCCAGGCGGCGGGGTGAGTCTTTTGTTCCCCCTCTCCCAGAGGGAGAGGGCTTGAGCGCCTGAGAGCGTAGCGATCAGTCTTGCGCGAAAGGGTGAGGGGTTCGCCCTGTCCTGTTGGCCGCCCACCCCTCACCCTTTCGGCTTGGCCAATCGCCTCCGGCTCTTGGAGCCTCAAGCCCTCTCCCTCTGGGAGAGGGAAAGCGGGTGGCGACTCCCGGCGCATCAGTCTAACTGAAGCTTCCGCTCCCGAACGCCCGAGGCCCGCGCTCCTTGGAGATTTATCTGCCGATCGCCGAGGTTTCGGTGAACTGGCCGCTCCTGGTTCTGCTAGGCGGGCTGGTCGGCTTCGTCTCGGGTCTGTTCGGCATCGGCGGGGGCTTCCTGATGGCGCCCGTGCTGGTCTTCATGGGCATCCCTCCGACCGTCGCCGTGGCCAGCCAGGCCAGCCACGTCGTCGCCTCCTCGACCTCGGGCGTGATCCGCTACGGCGGGCTGAAGCAGGTCGACTACCGGATGGGCGGCCTGATGGCCGTGGGCGGGGCCCTCGGCGCCCTGCTCGGAGTGGAGCTGTTCCGCTATCTGCGCCTGCTGGGCCAGGCCGACCTGTCGGTGGCGGTCAGCTACCTGATCTTCCTGGGCGCCATCGGATCCCTGATGCTGAACGAGAGCCTGAGGGAAATCCTGCGGCGCCGGCGCGGCCTGCCCGTTGTGCGCAAGGAGCGGCGACGGCCCCTGTGGCTTTACGGCCTGCCGTTCCGATACCGCTTCCCCCGCTCGGGCCTCTACATATCGGCCATTCCGCCGTTCGGCCTGGGCGTCTTCGCCGGCGTGCTGTCGGCCATTATGGGGGTGGGCGGCGGCTTCGTCCTGGTGCCCGCCATGCTCTATGTGCTGCGGATGAAGGCCAATGTCGTGGTCGGCACCAGCCTGTTCCAGATCATCATCACCACCGCCATCACCACCATCCTGCAGGCCGGGCGCAACCAGACGGTCGATATCGTGCTGGCGACCCTGCTGCTGGTCGGCGGGGTCGTCGGGGCGCAGCTGGGCGCGCGATTCTCCGGCCGGTTCCGCGCCGAGGAACTGCGCGCCGCGCTCGGCCTCATCGTGCTGCTGGTCGGGGTGCAGATGGGGCTGGGGCTGTTCGTGCGACCCAGCGACCTGTTCCTGCTGGCGCCCGGAGGCGGCGGATGATCCCCGTCCCCGCCCTGGAGACCCCGCCCGCCATCGCGGCGCCGGCGCCCGAGCGTTCGGTCGCGACAGACGCCGAGCTGCGCGTCGCCGCCGCCCTGACCGAGGCGCGCGTGCACGTCGATTCCAGCTTCCGGGGCGCCGACATCGTCCTGTACGGCGCCGTCTTCAATCCGACCGACCGGCCGGTCGACGTCGTGGTGGTGGTGCGCGGGCCCGAGGCGCCGGTGCGTCTGGTCCAGAAGGTCCAGCGCGCGGGCGTCTGGATCAACAGCCGTCCCGTCCTGTTCGAGGGCGCCCCCGGCTTCTACATGACCGCCTCGACCCGGCCGCTCAGCGACATCGCCAACTTCGGCCAGTTGCGGCGCCTGGGCGTCGGGGTCGATCACCTGCGCATCAACGCCCCGGACGAGCGGCGCACGGTCACCCGCTACGGCGTGCGCGACGTGGTGGTGAGCCGGCTGGGCGATGACTATCTGGACTGGCGCCGCGCCGTCATCCGGCTGAAGGAGGCGGCGGCGCTCTACGACACCGACCCGGACGGGGTGACCTTCGTGGACCGTGGCCTGTTCCGCGCCGAGGTTAAGCTGCCCGCCGTCGCGCCGACAGGGCAGTATTACGCCGAGGTCTGGCTATTCCAGGACGGGGCGCCGGCGGCGGTGTCCAACCTGACCCTGACAGTCGAGAAGATCGGCTTCGAACGCGACATCTATGAGTTCGCCCATCGGCGGCCGTGGAGTTACGGCGTCCTGTGCGTCCTGCTGGCGGCCGCGATCGGCTACGGGGCCAGCCGCGTGTTCCGGAGAAGCTGATGCCCACCGCTCGCACCGTCGCCTGGGGCCTGGCCCTGGCCGGACTGATCCCCTTCTTCGGCTGCGCCGGTCTGGCGCTGTTCGCGCCGGATGGGGGCGACGTCTGGCTGACGCCGCTGGGCGCCTACGGTGCGATCATCCTGTCCTTCCTGGGCGGCGCGCGATGGGGGCGGGAACTGGCCGAGCCGCAGCCCAGGGCGCTGCCGCTGGTGCTCAGCAACCTGCCCGCCGTCGCCGCCTGGCTGACCTTTTTGCCGAGCGTGCCGCACGCGTTCCAGTTTCTGGTGCTGATCTTCGGCTTCATCGCCATGCTGTACTGGGACTTCCGCGACCAGCCGACCTGGTACCGGCCGCTGCGCCTGGTCGCGACCGTCGGCGCGGCGCTCAGCCTCGGCGTCGTCATGCAGTCGCTCTAGAGCAACCGCCCCCACGCGATGGCATGCACCCTGTCCCGGCCCAGGGCCGCCGCCATGGGCCGCTCGGCGAACAGGTCGGCGATGGCCGGATCGCGGACGTTCAGCCCGCCGGTGAAGGCCCCGAACGCCGGCAGGATCAGCCGCCGCCCGTCCGTCACGAAGCAGGACGCCCGCACGCCGCGGCCATAGGCGGCGACCTTGGCGCAGGGGTGCAGGTGGCCCGCGACCTCGCCCGCCTGCGGCCCCGACTGCGGTTCGTGGATCAGGTGCAGGCGGCCCAGCGACATCGTTTCGACCACCCGACCCGGCAGGCGCTCCAGCGCGCCGCCCAGCGCGACGCGGTCGTGATTGCCCTCCAGCCAGACCCAGTCGCGCCCCGCCGCCAGCGCCTCGATCGCCGCGATGTCGCCGGGCGCCAGCCGGGCCAGCGCTTTCGAGTCATGGAAGCTGTCGCCCAGCAGCACCACCGTCTGCGGCTGCAGCTCGGCCACCTCTGCGGCCAGCTTGGCCAGGGTCGCGGCGCTGTCATAGGGCGGCAGCATCTGGCCGCGCGCGGCGAAGGCCGAACCCTTCTCCAGGTGCAGGTCCCCAGCCACCAAGGCCGAGAAGGCCGGCAGCCACAGCGCGCCGGAGCAGCGCAGCACGCAGGTCTCCCCCTCAACCCGCACGGTCAGGCCGCCGCACGGGCGACGGGCGGGGGAGAGGAGGGATTTCAGGGCAGGGCTCATCCTTCTCCCCTCGGGGAAGAAGGTGGGCGCCGAAGGCGCTCGGATGAGGGGTTGGCGCCAGCGCGCGTAGACGCCGGCGATGAGCCTGCGGCCAACCGCCCCCTCATCCGTCTCGCTCCGCGAGCCACCTTCTCCCCCGAGGGGAGAAGGACATGCGCGACCGCCCTCACTGCATCAGCTCCGGCGGCGCGTCGTTCATCACCTCGGCGATCAGGTCCTCGGCGCTTTCGTCCAGGATCATGTCGGCCGCCGATCCGCCGACGCGCTCGCGCCCGATCTGGACCAGCACGGGCACGCTGAAGGGCGACGCGCGCTCCAGCCGCTCATGCCGGATATGGCCCTGGATCCGCCCCAGCATCTGGCCCAGGCGCGCGACGTCCAGCAGGCCCGACGCGGCGTCGGACCGCGCGGTGCGCAGCAGCAGGTGGTCGGGCTGGTGGCGGCGGAGCACGTCGTAGATCAGGTCGGTCGAAAAGGTCACCTGCCGGCCCGTCTTCTCGGCGCCCGGCTGCTTGCGCTCGATCAAGCCGGAGATGAGGGCGCAATTGCGGAAGGTGCGCTTCATCATGAAGCTTTCCTCCAGCCAGCTCTCCAGATCGTCGCCCAGCATATCGGGCTCGAACAGGCGGTCCAGGTCCAGCCCGTCCATCGGCCGGATCGACCAGATGGCGAAGGAATAGTCTGTGACCACGAACCCCAGCGGCCCGATGTCCAGCCGGTCCAGCCGCCGCGTCAGCAGCATGCACAGGGTGGTGTGCGCCAGCCGCCCCTCGAACGGATAGGCCAACAGGAAATGCCGGCTGCCGCGCGGGAAGGTCTCGACCAGCAGCTGCTCCGCCTGCGGGATCGCCGAGCGCGTCTCCTGAAGCTCCAGCCACTCCTGCACGTCACCGGGCAGCACGCGCCAGTGGTCGCGGTCCTGCACCATCGCCCGCACCCGCGCCGCCAGCGACGTCCCCAGCGGGAACTGCGATCCGCCGTAGGACGGGATCTTCGGGTCCTTGTGCACGGCCGGCAGCACCAGGGCGTCCATTCCGGCCACCGCCTGGAAGGCCCAGACCTGGCCGGCGAAGACGAAGGTGTCGCCCGGCGTCATCTGCTCGAAATACCACTCCTCGACCTCGCCGATCTTACGGCCGCCCGTCAGCTGTTTGCCCCGGCGCGAGGCGATGCGGACGTTCAGGTTCGAGGCGGCGACGATGGCGCCGACGTTCATGCGGTGACGCTGGGCCACCATCTGGTTGCGCACCTTCCAGCGACCGTCCTGCGTCTTCACGATGCGCGCGAACCGCTCATAGGTGCGCAGGGCGTATCCGCCGGTGGCGACCAGATCGACCACCTCCTCGAACCGTTCCCACGGCAGGTCCTTGTAGGGGGCGCTGGACCGGACCTCGTCATAGAGATTTTGCAGGTCGAACGGCTCGGAGCAGGCGCAGCCCATGACGTGCTGGGCCAGGGTATCCAGGGTGCCGGTATGCTTGGGCTCCCAGTCGAAGGCGTTTTCGGCCACCGCCTCGCGCGCCGCCTGGCACTCCAGCATCTCGAAGCGGCTGGCGGGGACCATCAGGGCGCGGCTGGGCTCGTCCAGACGGTGGTTCGCCCGGCCGATGCGCTGGACCAGCCGGCTGGCCCCCTTGGGCGCCGCCAGCTGGATGACCAGATCGACGTCGCCCCAGTCGATGCCAAGGTCCAGCGTCGAGGTGCAGACGACCGCGCGCAGATCGCCCCGCGCCATCGCCGCCTCGACCTTGCGCCGCTGCTCCGCCGCCAGCGAGCCGTGGTGCAGTCCGATCGGCAGATCGTCGTCGTTCATCGCCCACAGCGACTGGAACACGAACTCGGCCTGCCAGCGCGTATTGACGAAGATCAGCGCCATACCCGCCTGTTTGATGGCGGCGTAGACCTCCGGAATGGCGTGGGCGCCGGTATGCCCGGCCCAGGGCACATGCCCCTCGCTGACCAGCACATCCACCACAGGCGGCGCGCCGGGATCGCCCAGGACGATGGTGACCTTGCCTTCTCCCCTCGGGGGAGAAGGTGGGCCGCGAAGCGGCTCGGATGAGGGGATGGTCTGCTCCAGGCTGGACGCCCGCAGGGTGTCCGAACCGTCCCCCTCAACCGTCATGCTGCGCACGCCACCTTCTCCCCCGAGGGGAGAAGGGTGAGGTTTCAGCCAGTCCGCGATCATCGCCGGATCGTCGACTGTCGCGCTCAAGGCCACCCGCCGCATCGCCGGCGCGTATTGCTGCAACCGCGCCAGTCCCAGGCTCAGCAGGTCCCCCCGCTTGCCGCTCCAAATCGCGTGCACCTCGTCCAGCACCACGCACTTCAGATCGGCGAAATAGGCCCGCGACCCCTCCCACGCGCAGAACAGCGCCAGCTGCTCGGGCGTGGTCAGCAGGATGTCCGGCGGAAACTCGCGCTGGCGTTGGCGCTTCGAGGCCTTGGTGTCGCCCGTCCGGCTCTCGACATGGATGTTCAGCCCGATCTCGCGGATCGGTGTCATCAAGTTGCGTTCCACGTCGGTGGTCAGCGCCTTCAGCGGCGACAGATAGAGCGTATGCACGCCGGACCCCGGCCCGAACGCCGGCCGAGGCCCCCGCTCCGCCAGCTCCACCAGCGTCGGCAAAAACCCCGCCAGCGTCTTGCCCCCGCCGGTCGGCGCGACCAGCAGCGCATGCTCCCCCCGCCCGGCCGCCGCCACCATCTCCATCTGATGCCGCCGAGCGCTCCAGCCGCGCGACGCGAACCAGGAGGCGAAGAGGGGGGGAAGGGTCGAGGTCACGCGCTCCATGGCGACAAAACGCGGCAACCGGTGTGTTCGAAGTGCCGGGTGTTGCGGGTGACGATGGTCAGGCCATGCACATGCGCCGTCGCGGCGATCATTTCGTCCGCCATCTCGGATGCCTGACCTGCCGCGCGCTGGGCTTCGGCCAGGGACGCCCACCGCTCGGTGACGCCCAGGTCGATAGGCAGAATACGCTCGTCGAAGCGCAGGATGAGCTCGGCGAGCCAGTAGTCCAGATCGTCCCGCCGTCGACTGGGTTCGAGCCGGACGATCCCGCGTCGCAACTCCCCCACCGTAATCACGCTCAGATACAGGTCGGAGAGCAGCTGGTCGTTCAGCCAGCGGACGACGACGGGATCGGGACGCGCGCGTTTCGGCTCGCTGATCGCATTGGTGTCCAGCAAGAACATCAGAATGGATCGATGTCTCGCGACGGCCGACGATCCCGTTCCAAGTCAATGTCTTCAAGGGACGGCCCGTTCAGCAACCAATCCTTGAAATCACGCGAGGCGCGCGGATCCTTCAGGCGCTTGAAGTCCTCCGCCGAGACCAGCACCGCCGCTGCCTCGCCATGTAGGGAAATCTCCTGCGGGCCCTCGCTGCGCGACCGACGGATGACCTCCGAGAGGTTGTCCTTCGCCTTGGCGACACTCCAGTTCACGACCGGTCTCCACATATAGCCAGAACGTATGGCCATATACGCCTTTAGCGCCCGCGTCAAAGAAATGTTCTCGTTCCGTTTCGCGCGCATCGTCGCTATCTTCCAATCGTGACCCTGGATTCCCTCCAACCCGCGACCGTGACCGGCGCCGAGCCGTGGCTCGCCTTGCCGCCCGCGCTCGCCACACCGCCAGGCGCGGGGGCGATCTGTGACGCCGAGGGGGCGCGCAAGATCGGGCGGGGGGCGGCCGAGGGGGCGTTTACGACGGCGCCGGTGATGGTGGCGCACGCCAGCCTGACGGCGCGGCGGCTGGGGCTGGCGGCGCCGGGGCGGTCGCAGGATCTGCTGGACGTGCTGGAGCTGTTCGCCTTCGCAAGGCCCGCGCGGTTCTGCGCGCCCTCGGCGGCGGGGCTGGCCCTGTCGCTGGGGCTGAGCGAGCCGAAGGGGGCGGAGGCGCAGGCGGCGGCGCTGCGCGAGGCGGCGCGGCTGCTGCTGCTGGAGCTGGCCTCGCCCGCCTATCCGGGACGGGAGGAGGCGTTCGGCCTGAACGAGACGCTGGGCCGGGCGGGCTGGGCCTGGTCGCCCTTTGTGGCGGGGGCGTTGCAGCATCAGCCGCTGCGGCCGCGCCAGCATCGCAGCGCCGGTATCGACGCCTGGGCCCGGCTGCCGGAATGGGAGGACGAGGCGCCGCGAGGAGAGGCGGGGTCCGCGCCGGTCGACAGCGAGAGCGCGCGCATCCGCCTGGAGAAGCTGTTGCAGGCGTCCGGTCTGGATGAGAGCCGGCCGACCCAATCCGATTACGCCGCCGAGGCTGCCTTCGCCTTTTCGCCGCGCAACGAGGAAGGGCGTCCGCGCGTGCTGCTGGCCGAGGCGGGCACCGGCACGGGCAAGACCCTGGGCTATCTGGCCCCCGCCAGCCTGTGGGCCGAGCGCAATCAGGGGGCCGCCTGGGTCTCGACCTACACCCGCGCCCTGCAACGCCAGATCGACCGCGAGAGCGCCGCCCTGTGGCCCGATCCGGCCGAGCGCAAGAAGAAGGCCGTGGTCCGCAAGGGGCGCGAAAACTACCTCTGCCTGCTGAACCTGCAGGAGATGGTGCATGCGGCCCAGCTGGGGAACGGCGACCTGATCGGCATGGCCCTGGCCAGCCGCTGGGCGATGCACAGTCGCGACGGCGACATGACCGGCGGCGACTACCCCGGATGGCTGCCCGGCCTGTTCGCCACCACCGCCGGCCATCAGGCCAGCCCGGCAAACCTCGTCGACCGGCGCGGCGAATGCGTCCACGCCGCCTGTCCGCACTACCGCGTCTGCTTCGTCGAGAAGACGATCCGCGCCAGTCGCCGGGCCGATCTGGTCGTCGCCAACCACGCGCTTGTGCTGACCCAGGCCGCCTTCGACGGCGCCCGCTCGGCGCGGGGGCTGAAGTCGGACGGCGAGACGGCGGCGCTGAAGCGCATCGTCTTCGACGAGGGCCACCATCTGTTCGACGCGGCCGACAGCGCCTTCTCCGCCTGCCTGTCCGGCCAGGAGGCGGCTGAGCTGCGCCGCTGGATCCGGGGGCCGGAGGGGCGCGGACGGCGGGGCCGGGGGCTGGAGCAGCGCCTTGGCGACCTGTGCGCCGACACGCCCGACGCCCTGACGGCCCTGAACGACGCCATCCGCGCGGCGGCCCAGCTGCCGGGCGAGGGCGTGTCCGGCCGCATCGCGCCGCCGTCGGGGGAGATGAACCCGGTCGGGCCGATCGAGCGGTTCCTGGCCGCGTCGCTGGAGCAACTGCGCGCGCGGACGTCCGAGGGATCGCAACCGGGCGGCGCGGACTTCGGCATGGAATGCGCGCTGCGCCCGGTCACGGAGCCGGTGCTGGAGACGGCGCGCGAGGCGGCCCGGGCGATCCAGGCGGTCGAGGCGCCGCTGCTGGCCTTGGCCCGGCATCTGGAGGACATCCTGGACGACGAGGCGGCCGAGCTGGACGGCGGCGCCCGCGCGCGGATCGAGGGGGCGCTGCGGGGTCTGGACCGGCGCGCGCGGATGACGCTTCCGGCCTGGCGGTCGATGCTGGCGGCGCTGGACAACGACACGGGCGAGGCGGACCCGGACTTCGTCGATTGGCTGTCGGCCGAGGCCGCCTTCGGCCGCATCCACGACGTGGCCCTGCGCCGCCACTGGATCGACCCGACCGTGCCGCTGGAGGCCGCGGTCGTCGTGCCGTCCCACGGCGTGCTGATCACCTCGGCCACCCTGTCGGACCCGATGGCCGACGATCCGTTCGATATGGCCCGCCTGCGCACCGGCTCGGCCCGTCTGATCGAGCCGGCGCGCACGCTGAAGGTCGACAGCCCCTTCGACTACGCCGCAAACAGCCGGGTCATCGTCGTCACCGACGTGGCCAAGGACGACCCGCGCCAGACGGCGGCGGCGATGCGCGAGCTGTTCCTCGCGGCCGGCGGCGGTGGGCTGGGCCTGTTCACGGCCATCCGCCGGCTGAAGGCGGTGTACGAGCGGCTGGGCCCAGACCTGGCCAAGGCCGGCGTGCCCCTCTACGCCCAGCACGTCGATCCGCTGGAGGTCGGCGCCCTGGTGGACGTGTTCCGGGCCGAGCAGGACAGCTGCCTGCTCGGGACCGACGCCGTGCGCGACGGGGTCGATGTGCCGGGGCGGTCGTTGCGCATCCTCGCCTTCGACCGTGTGCCCTGGCCCCGCCCGGACCTGCTGCACAGGGCGCGCCGTCTGAAGTTCGGCGGCGAAAGCGCCGCCGGCCGCGCCTATGACGACGCCCTGGCGCGCGCGAAGGTGGCCCAGGCGTTCGGCCGCCTGATCCGCCGGGCGGACGACAAGGGCGTCTTCGTCATGCTCGACGCCGCCTGCCCCACGCGCCTCTTCGCCGGCCTGCCGCCCGGCGCGGAGGTGCAGCGCATGACCCTGGTCGAGGCGATCGAACTGACGGGCGGGTTTCTCCAAACCTGACCCTCTCCCTCTGGAAAAGGGTCGCCAGACGGCCCTTATCGTCGCGCCCTGATCTGCTAAGGGAGCCGCATGACCGACGTCGTCCGCCATAGCCGCAAGGGCCTCTTCGCCCCCTTCATCATCGTGGGCCTGCTGCTCGCCGCCTGGACCGGCTGGTGGTTCTATTTGGCCAGTCAGGTCGAACAGCGGCTGGACGCCCAGATGACGGTGCTGCGCGGGCAGGGCTGGACCATCAAGGACGGCGGCCGTTCGCTCAGCGGCTGGCCCTTCCGCGTCAGCCTGACCTACGCCCATCCGTCGATCCTGGCGCCGTCCGGCCACGGCCTGGCCGGTCCCGCCCTGAAGGCCGAGGCCAACGCGTGGGATCCGGTGAAGTGGGTCGTCGTGGCCCCCGACGGCCTGACCCTGACGCGGCCGGGCAAGGGCAAGGTCGGCGTCCGCGGCGATGCGGTGCGGATGAGCGTCCACGGCCTGACCCAGCGCTGGCCCAATGTGGCGCTGGAACTGGTCAATCCGGTGTTCCAGCCCCTGCCGGGCGCCGAGCCCTTCCCCATCGCGCGGGCGGCGCGGCTTGAGTTCTACATGCGCCCGCACAAGGCTGCGACGACGGCGGCGGCCGACGACGTGGACGTCCTGTTCCGCCTGATCGAGGCCGAGGGTCGGACGCGCGGACCGGTCGAGGGCCTGGCCCAGGACGGCAAGCTGACCATCCAGGCCGAGGCGGTGATCGAACGCGCCAGCACGCTGACCGGCATGGATGCGGCGGGGGTGTTCTCGCACTGGACGGCCGCCGGCGGCCGTTTCACCCGCGTGCGCGGCGAGGCCCAGGCGGGCGAGGGCCGCGCCACCCTGTCCAGCGACCTGCTGGTCGCCGGCCCCGACGGCCGCCTGACCGGCGATGTGTCGCTGAAGGCCGTGAAGCCGCTGCCCGCCATTTCCGGCCTCGCGCGGTCGGGCTCGGGCGCCGTCAACCGCGTCGGCGCGGCCGGCGCCGCGGCCGCCACCGCCGTGACGGGCGGGCAGGGCGATGTCGATCTGGTGCTGCAGTTCCGAAATGGCCGCACCTATCTGGGGCCCTTCGCCTTGGCCCCGGCGCCCAAGCTGTTCTGATGCTGACCGAGCCGACGCTCGATCCGGCTCGGCTGGAGGCCGAGCGTGCGCTGGCGGCCGCGGCGGCGCGGGTGGCGACCCTGCCAGGGGGGGAGCCGGACGCCGAGGTCATCGCCCTGCGCGAGGCGCTGTCCGGCCTGACGTCCGGGCAGAGGCGGGTGCTGATGGCGGCGCGAGGTCGGCTGGGCCGGGCGCCGACCGTTTTCGGGAACGCCGCCGCCCTGCTGTCGGCCGATCGTCACGGGCTGGGGTCAGCCGCTGTCGCGACCGTCGAAGAGGCCTTCAAGGCGGCGCGCAGGGGCGCGGCCGTGCTGGCGGATGTCGCCGGATCGGGGTGGTGGGCGCGCCTGCTGGCCGAGCCGGCTCTGCGCGTCGTCGCCGCCCTGCCGGACGACGGGTCGCCGCCGCGCGCCCTGCGGATCGAAATGCGCCAGCCCGGTCCGACCGGCGGCGACCGCACCTTCTGGGTCACCGATGCGCGCGAGCCCACGGCCCGCATCGTCGCCGCCCTGTCGGACGCCGGCCTGGTCGCCGAGCCGTTGGCCGAGGCGCGCGGCTTGAAGCTGTTCGCGCTGGCGGGCTATGTGCAGGCCGACGATCCGCGCCTGGCCGATGCGCCCGGCGCCCTCAGCGGCGTCATCGGCGCCGCGCCTGTGTTCTAGGACTCACTCATGACAGACACGACGGCTCCGGCCCCGCGGCCCGGCATCCTCGACATCGCCCCCTATGTCGGCGGCAAGTCCGCCATCGCCGGCGTGGCCGAGCCGATGAAGCTGTCGTCCAACGAGAACGCCCTGGGCGCCGGCGATAAGGCGCGCGCGGCCTATGAAGCCGCGATCAGGAACCTGGCCATCTATCCCGACGGCCGCGCGACCAAGCTGCGCACCGCCGTCGCCGAGCACCACGGGCTGGAGCCCGAGCGGCTGATCTTCGGCAACGGCTCGGACGAGGTTTTCGCGCTTCTGAACCAGACCTACCTCAGCCCAGGCGACAACATCGTCACCGGCGAATACGGCTTCCTGGCCTACCGCATCAGCGCCATGGCCAACGAGGCCGAGGTGAAGTCGGCGCCCGAGCCCAACTACAAGGCCGAGGTCGACGCCCTCTTGGCCCAGGTCGATGAGCGGACCAAGATTGTCTACGTCTCCAACCCCTCCAACCCGACCGGCAGCTACAACTCCGGCGACGAGATCCGCCGCCTGCACGCGGCCCTGCCGCCGTCGATTCTGCTGGTCGTGGACGAGGCCTATGCCGAGTTCGTCACCGAGCCGGACTGGGAGACCAGCTTCCCCCTGGCGCGCGACGCCCAGAACGTCGTGGTCACCCGCACCTTCTCCAAGATCCACGGGCTGGCCGGCCTGCGCATCGGCTTCGGCTATGCGCCCGTGGCCGTGGCCGAGGCGGTCGACCGCATCCGCCTGCCGTTCAACGTCTCGGTGCCGGGCATCGAGGCGGCGGTCGCCGCGCTGGGCGACGAGGCCCACGTCGTCGCCTCGCGCGAGCTGGTCCAGCAATGGCGCCCGCGCCTGACCCAGGCCATCAAGGGTTTCGGCTTCGACGTCCTGCCCAGCGCGGGCAACTTCGTGCTGGTGAAGTTCGCAGACACCGCGCACGCCACGGCCGCCAGCGACTTCCTGAACTCAAAGGGCATCATCGTGCGGCCGGTCGGCGGCTACGGCCTGCCTGATTGCCTGCGCATCACCGTGGGCACGGACGACCAGAACCGCGCGGTCCTGGACGCGCTGAGCGAGTTCGCGGGGCGCTGAGCCCCACACGAAAACGCGACGGCCGGTCGATCCAGCCGTCGCGCCTCATGGTCTTATCGAATGACCGTCCCCATCGAGGGGACCGCCGGCCTTATCGCGCGTCGGCTTCGACCGAGGGCTGACCGCCGTCCAGCGGCGCGTCGGCGAGGGCGCTTTCGACGTCGTCGCCCTGGAAGGTGCGGGTCTCGGCGGGGATTTCCGGGTGGCCTTGCAGTTCGGCCATGGCGCTTTCCTTGCGCGCCCGCATGCGGGCGGCCAAGTCGTCCATGTCCAGGCCGGCTTCGCGCGCCTGGGCGAACATGCCCTCGACGTACTGTTCCTCTTCCTCGACGTGGTGCTCGATCATCTCGGACAGCACCTTGACCTTGGCGTCGTAGAAGGCCTCGTCCGGACCGCCGGCCTCGATCTCGTTGATCAGGGTCTTGGCGGCGTCGTGCTCGACGTAGGATTCGTTCAGCAGGTCATCCTCGATCAGGCCGCGGCAGGCCGGATAGAAGATTTCTTCCTCGATGATGGTGTGGACCTTCAGCTCCAGGCACGCCTGCTCGGCCAGCGCCTGCTTCTTGTCCGCGCTGGTCGCCTTCTCGAACTGCTCGAAGATGTCCTCCACCTTGCGGTGATCGGCCTTCAGCATCGCGATCGCGTCCATCTCTTCGTAGGTCTTGGCCATGGGGTCTCTCCAGATAAAGCGGGGGGCTTCGGCGGTGGTAAGCCCCTGCTGACACGCGTGTTCCGTGCGCCCCCCAAGCTGAGAGTCGTTCGCGCGAATAACCGCCTGGGGTGTCGTGCAGCCGACTCTCCACGGGCGTTTTGAGCCCTCGTGCGTTCATCAGCCGACATTTCGGAGCATGCGATGATCGACCACATCGGCCTGGCCGTCAGCGACCTGGAACGGTCGCGAACCTTCTATGCGGCGGCGCTGAAGCCGCTCGGATACGCCCTAATCGGCGAGCCCTTCGAGAACGAGACCGGCGGCCGTGTCGTCATGTTCGGCGTCGGCGGCCAGCCGGACTTCGTCATCGCCGACGGCGAGCGGCCCGGCGAAGGCAACCACGTCGCCTTCGGCGTGGCCACGCGGCCGGAGGTGGACGCCTTCCACGCAGCCGCCCTTCAGGCCGGTGGGCGGGACAATGGCGGGCCGGGTCTGCGGCCCCGATATGGGGCGAACTACTACGCCGCCTTCGTGCTCGATCCGGACGGGTTCAACATCGAGGCGGTCTGCCACGCGGCGGAGTGACCGCCGCCGAACTGTTACTTGACGTTGACGTAAACGTAGGCTTTGTGGCGACCAGCCTCGATTCCGTCCTTTTAGGAGACGCTCACCATGGCCGACGCCTACATCTACGACGCCGTGCGCACGCCGCGCGGCAAGGGCAAGAAGGACGGGTCCCTGCACGAGATCACCGGCCTGAGCCTGGCGACCCAGGTGCTGGAGGCGCTGCGCGACCGCAACGGCCTGGACACCTCCAAGGTGGACGACGTCATCCTGGGCTGCGTCACTCCGGTAGGCGAACAGGGCGCCGACATCGCCCGCACCGCCGTGCTGAACGCCGGCTGGTCGCAATATACGGCGGGCGTCCAGATCAACCGCTTCTGCGCCTCGGGCCTGGAAGCGGTGAACATGGCGGCGGCCAAGGTGAAATCCGGCGAGGCCGACTTCGCCGTCGGCGGCGGCGTCGAGGCCATGAGCCGCGTGCCGATGGGCAGCGACGGCGGCGCCTGGCCGGTCGATCCGTCCAGCGCCTTCTCGACCTATTTCGTGCCGCAGGGCGTCTCGGCCGACATGATCGCATCCAAGTACGGCTTCACCCGCGATGACGTCGACGCCTATTCGGTCGAGAGCCACAAACGCGCGGCCCGGTCTTGGGCCGAGGGCCGGTTCAAGCGCTCGGTCGTGCCGGTGAAGGACCAGCTGGGCCTCAACATTCTGGACCATGACGAGACGATTCGTCCGAACACGGACATGCAGACCCTGGGCGCGCTGAACCCGTCCTTCGCCATGATGGGCGAGATGGCCTTCGACAGCGTCATCAACCAGCGCTACCCCGAGGTCGAGCGCGTCAATCACGTCCACACCCCGGGCAACAGCTCCGGCATCGTCGACGGCTCGGCCGGCGTGCTGATCGGCTCGCTGGAAGCCGGTCAGGCCCTGGGCCTGAAGCCGCGCGCCAAGATCCGCGGCGGGGCCTCGATCGGCTCGGAGCCGTCGATCATGCTGACGGGGCCGGAGTATGTGACCCGCAAGCTGCTGGGCAAGCTGGGCATGACAACGGCCGACATCGACCTGTGGGAGCTGAACGAGGCCTTCGCCGCCGTCGTGCTGCGCTACATGCAGGCGCTGGATATCCCGCACGACAAGATGAACGTGAACGGCGGCGCCATCGCCATGGGCCACCCGCTCGGCGCAACCGGCGCCATCATCACCGGCATCGTGCTGGACGAACTGGAGCGGTCCGACAAGGAAACCGCCCTGATCACCCTGTGCATCGGCGGCGGCATGGGCACCGCCACCGTCATCGAACGCGTCTGACGTCTTAGCCGGGCGCGTCAGCGCCTAGAAAAGGGTTCATCACAACGACCACAACGAATTCACGACGATCACAACGAGCGCCGAGCCCGTAGTGTCCGCTGTGCCCCCGTTGTGTCCGTTGTGACGAACTGAAATCGGTCAGCCCAGGCTGACGTTTCAGAATGAAGGGCCTTGGGCCAATGGAAAACTTCAAGATCGACGTCGACGCCGACGGCATCGCCCTCGTCACCTTCGACGTGCCGAACCGGTCGATGAACACCCTGACCTCGGGCGTGATGGCCGAGATCCCGCAGGTGGTCGAGCGCATCAGGACCGACGACGCCATCAAGGGTGCGGTGCTGACCTCGGGCAAGGCGAGCGGCTTCTGCGCCGGCGCCGATCTGGGCGATATGGCCGGCGGGATGCTGGCGGGCGGGTCGCTGCAGGAGGCGTTCGACGCCGGCTGGAAGCTGAACGGCGCCCTGCGCGCGCTGGAGACCTGCGGCAAGCCGGTGGCGGCGGCGATCAACGGTCTGGCCCTGGGCGGCGGGCTGGAGCTGACGCTGGCCTGTCACTATCGCGTGGTTGGCGACAGCCCCAAGATCCAGCTGGGCCTGCCCGAGATCAAGGTCGGCCTGTTCCCCGGCGGCGGCGGCACCCAGCGGCTGACGCGACTGATCGGCGTCATGGCGGCCATGACAGCCATGAGCGAGGGCAAGTCCTTCCGCCCGGCCGAAGCCAAGGGCGCCGGCATCGTGCACGAGGTCGTGCCGGTCGGAACCGAGGTCGAGGCCGCCAAGGCCTGGATCAAGGGCGGCGGAAAAGCCCAGCAGCCCTGGGACAGCAAGGATTTCAAACTGCCCGGCGGCGGCCCCTATCACCCGGCCGGCATTCAGAACTTCCTGGTCGGCAACGCCATGCTGCGCAAGCAGTCCTACGGCAACTATCCGGCTGTCGTGAACCTGATGAAGGCCGTCTATGAGGGCGTGCAGGTGCCGATGGACGCCGCCCTGCGCATCGAGACCCGCTACTTCATCAAGACCCTGATGACGCCGCAGGCCCAGGCGATGATCCGCTCCCTGTTCCTGTCCAAGCAGGAGCTGGACAAGGGCGCCGTGCGCCCGGCCGGCGTGCCCAAGTCGGATCCGAAGAAGGTCACCGTCATCGGCGCCGGCATGATGGGCGCCGGCATCGCCTATGTGCAGGCCCTGGCCGGCATCGAGACCGTCCTGATCGACCAGACCCAGGAAGCCGCCGACAAGGGCAAGGCCCACGTCGAGGAGCTGCTGAAGAAGCGTCTCTCGCGCGGCCAGATCGATCAGGCCAGGTATGACGCCCTGCTGGCCTCCGTCACCGCCACCACCGACTACGACCTGATCAAGGGCTCGGACCTGGTGATCGAGGCGGTGTTCGAAAACCGCGAGATCAAGGCCGATGTCACCAAGCGCGCGGAGGCCCAGCTGGCCGAGGGCGCCGTGTTCGGATCGAACACCTCGACCCTGCCGATCACCGGCCTGGCCGAGGCCTCGGTGCGCCCGGAGGACTTCATCGGCATCCACTTCTTCTCGCCCGTCGACAAGATGATGCTGGTCGAGATCATCCTGGGCGAAAAGACCGGCGAGGCGGCGATCGCCAAGGCGCTGGACTACGTCCTGAAGATCAAGAAGACGCCGATCGTCGTCAACGACTCCAGAGGCTTCTACACCTCCCGCTGCTTCTCCACCTTCCTGATGGAAGGCATGGCGATGCTGGAGGAGGGCTATGCTCCGGCCCTGATCGACAATGTCGGCCGCATGACCGGCATGCCGCGCGGCCCCCTGGAGATGCACGACGACGTCGCGCTGGACCTCTCCTACAAGATCGCCAAACAGACCCGCGAGGATCTGGGCGACAAATATGTGCCCAACGAGGGCGAAGGAATCGTCAAGGCGATGGTCGAAGGCGGCCGCTTCGGGCGCAAGAACGGTCTGGGCTTCTACGACTACGCGTCCAAGCCCAAGACCCTATGGCCGGGCCTGGCCGAACTGGCGCCCGTCACCAAGGCCATCGACGGCCCCGAAGAGCCGGGCGCCCTGTCGCAGATCGAAGAGTTGAAGACCCGCCTGCTGTATCGTCAGGCGGTCGAGGTGGCGCGCTGCTGGGAAGAGGGCGTCATCGACGACCCGCGCGAGGCGGACCTGGGCGCCATCCTGGGCTGGGGCTTCGCGCCCTGGACCGGCGGCCCCATCAGCATGATCGATCAGATCGGCCTGAGCGCCTTCGTCGAGACCGCCGACCGTCTGGCGGCGACTTATGGCGACCGTTTCAAGGTGCCCGGCTTGCTTCGCGACATGGCGGCCAAGGGCGAGACCTTCTACGGCCGCTTCGCCCCGGAAAAGGCGGCGGCCTGACACGAAAACGGCGGCGCTGGATCCAGCGCCGCCGTCCATCATCCGGGTGCGGACGGATCAGTTTGTGAACTGATGCACCGTGCCGTCGATCTCGCACATGTTGACGTGGTACTCCGTGTATTCCTGACCGTCGTCGAACGTGTAGCTGAAGTCGTAGTCGCAGTCCGGCAGGTTGTCCGTGACGGTGATGTTGACCGTCTCGCCCGGCGCGATCACGCCCGAGAGGATGTCATCGCTCCAGTTTTGGCTGCTGGACGGGCCATAGTAGATGTTGGTGATGGTCTGGTCCGAGTTGTTCTCGATCGAGAAGCCCAGAGTGACCATTTCGGCATGGGCCGCGCCGGCGAAGGCGAGCAGGCCAGCCGTCGCCATGGCGGCGATCGCTTTACGCATGAACATGGAATATTCCCCCGCGGCTCTTGATGGCCGCGCGTGAAATCTAGCACTTCCACGCCGTTCCACCAGTGCCGCCCAAAGGTTAGCCCATGATCGCTCGCACGATCCGCACCGACGGTCTGACCCAGCGGGTGCTGGAGGCCGGACCGCAGGACGGGCCGCTGGTGCTGCTGCTGCACGGCTTTCCCGAACTGGCGGTCAGCTGGCGGGCGCAGATCGAGGCGCTGGGCGCGGAGGGTTACCGGGCCGTGGCGCCCGACATGCGCGGCTATGGCGGTACGGAAAAACCGGAGGACGTGGCGGACTATTCGATCCTGCAGCTGGTCGGCGATGCGGTCGATCTGGTGCGGGCGCTGGGGCGGGACAGCGCCGTGGTCTTGGGCCACGACTGGGGCGGACCGGTCGCCTGGCACTGCGCCCTGATGCGGCCCGACATCTTCCGAGCGGTGGCCAGCCTGTCGACGCCGTTCCAGCCACGCCGCGCGGGTGGGCTGCCGCTGGCCAGCATGGCCGCCATCGCCAAGCGCTCGGGCATGGGCGACCTCTACATCAACCGCTTCCAGGCGGCGGACGCGCACCTGCCGATGGACGCCGATCCGGCCAAGGCGCTGCGCAAGATGTTCTGGAGCTATGATGGCGCGACGCCGGCGGACAAGCGCTCGACCGGCTTTCTGACGCCGGGCGTCAGTCTGCTGGACAGCATCGATGACGCCGCGATCCTGCCGCCGTGGATGACGCCCGAGCATTTCGCCGAGTACGTCGAGGCCTTCACGGCGGGCGGGTTCGACGGGCCGCTGAACTGGTACCGGGCGCTGGACTTGAACTGGTCGCTGACGGCGTGGCTGCAGGACAAGCGGATCGAGGTCCCGGCGCTGTTCATCGTTGGGGAGGACGATCCCGTGCGCTTCTACGCCGGCCGGCACGAAGCGACGCTAAAGGACTGGGCGCCGGGCCTGCGCGCCTCGCACGTCCTGCCGGGCGCGGGGCACTGGCTGCAGCAGGAGCGGCCGGAGGAGGTGAACCGGTTGCTGCTGGGCTTTCTGGCGGGGCTTTAGACCCAAGCTCTCCGCTCATCCCGGCGGAAGCCGGGAACCAGTTCTTTAGCCAAGGTCGCTACGGCTGAAGTGGTGCGCGGAGTTCTCACTGGATCCCGGCTTCCGCCGGGATGAGCGGGGTAAACGGATCAGGCCGCCATCGCCCGCCCCAAATCCGCCCGCACCTCGGCCGTGATTTCCAGGCTCCGCACCCGGTCCTTCAGGTCGAACATCATCCCCGTGACCATCAGCTCATCCACGCCGGTCTGTGCGATGAACTGCGCGATCCGTTCACGGACGGTCTCCTTGGCGCCGATCGCGGAATACTTCAGGCGCGAAGCCACCGCCGCCTGTTCCGAGGGCGTCAGCACGGCGTTGACGTCGTCCACCGGCGGCGGGACCAGGCCCGGCCGGCCGCGCACGACGGCGGCGAACGACTGCATCATCGTGGTGGCGACGCGGTTGGCTTCGGCGTCCGTATCGGCCGCGAACACATTGATCGCCGCCATCGCGTAGGGCTTGGCCAATCGCGCCGAGGGCCGGAAGCGGTGGCGATAGATCTCCAGCGCCTCCATCAGCATCTCGGGCGCGAAGTGGGAGGCGAAGGCGTAGGGCAGGCCCAGATGGCCGGCCAGCTCCGCGCTGAACAGGCTGGAGCCCAGCAGCCAGACCGGCACCCGGCTGCCGTGACCCGGGACGGCGCGCACGCGCTGGTGCTCGGTAGCCGGCTCCAGGAAGGCGATCAGCTCCTGCACGTCGCGCGGGAACTGGTCGGCCGCTTCGAAATAGCGCCGCAGCGCCCGCGCCGTCTCGCCGTCCGTGCCGGGCGCGCGGCCCAGGCCGATGTCGATGCGGCCGGGGTGCAGGGCGTCCAGCGTGCCGAACTGTTCGGCCACCACCAGCGGCGCGTGGTTGGGCAGCATGACGCCGCCGGACCCGACACGAATAGTCTTCGTCCCGGCCGCGACGTGGGCCAGCACGACGGCGGTCGCAGCCGAGGCGATGCCCGGCATGTTGTGATGCTCGGCCAGCCAGAACCGCTGGTAGCCCAGCCGCTCGGCCGCCTGGGCCAGCGACAGGCTGTCGCGCAGCGCCTGGCCGGCGTCAGAGCCTTGGACGATGGGGGACAGGTCGAGAACGGAGAACGGGATCATGGGCGAGAGATCGTATCGATCGCCGCCCGTTCAAGAACCCTGACTGTTGCTTTTGCCGCCCCCACCCCCAAACCGTCATTCCGGGGCGAGCGCAGTGAAGAACCCGGAACCCAGGAGATCATGCCCGGCGGTCGATGCATCATCTGGCAAAGCTCGTCGCCCTGGGTTCCGGGTTCCACTGCGCGGCCCCGGAATGACGACAAGGGTTTACGGATAGCTGACCACCGGCGGCGTGGGCGGTTCGTCGGGCAGGGGGATGAACTCCAGATCGTCCTCGGCCGGCAGGGACATCCGCCCGGCCTTCCAGTCCGCCTTGGCCTGGTCCATCCGCGCCTGCGACGACGAGACGAAGTTCCACCAGATCAGCCGCTCGCCTACCGGTTCGCCGCCCAGCACCATGACCGAGGAGGGGCGCAGCGCCTTCACCGTCGGCTCGCCGGTCGCGGCCAGCACGGCCATCTGGCCCTCGCGGATCACCTGGTCGCCGACCTCGATCTCGCCCTTGGCGACATAGATGGCGCGCTCGCTCATGCCGCCCGCGCCCTTACCTGGCGGCGGCGCGGTGCGCACGCCCTCCTGCAGCTCCCAGTGCACATAGAACAACGGTGACGACACCGGCGCGGCGGCCCTGGCGCCGTAGGCCTCGCCCGCCACCAGACGCGCGAACAGGCCCTGGTTCTCATAGGCCGGCTGGGCGTCCTCGCCGAAGTGGTGGAAACTGGGGTCGATCTCCTCGGCCTCGGTCGGCAGGGCGATCCACGCCTGCATGCCGTGCATGGGGCCCCCTTGCGCCTTCTTCAGCGGATCGGTGCGCTCGGAGTGGACGATGCCGCTGCCGGCCGTCATCCAGTTGACCTCGCCCGGCCGGATGGCCTGGGTCGCACCGGTGTTGTCCCGGTGCATGATCTCGCCCTCGAACAGATAGGTCAGGGTCGACAGCCCGATGTGCGGGTGCGGCCGCACATTGATGGCGTCGGCGCCCGGCGCGAACTCCGCCGGCCCCATCTGGTCCAGGAAGATGAACGGCCCGACCATCCGCCGGCTATGAAACGGCAGGACGCGGCCGACCTCGAACCCGCCCAGATCCTTGCGCCGCGCGTCGATGATGAGTTCGATCATGGTCCTGTCCCTCCGCGGCCCGGGGAGCGGCCGGCGCGAACGGGATTATCCGACGTGCGGCGTCACGATGCCAAGAGGCAGGGCGGTCACATTCTTCACGCCGCGCGTGACGATGTGGCTTTCGCAGTCCGAGACGATGGCCAGGCTCAGCAGCTTGTCGCGCAGGAACTGGTCGAAGGCGTGCATGTCGGAGGTGATGATCCGCAGCACATAGTCCTCGCGCCCGGTGATGGTGGCGCACTGGACCACCTCGGGCCAGTTGGCGACGGCGGTTTCGAACAGGTCCAGGTTCTCGCGCGACGGCAGGCTCAGCTTGACGATGGCGTAGACCTCGAAGTCCAGGCCCAGCAGCGAGGCGTTGAGAAGCGTGACCCGCTTGCGGATCAGGCCCGAGTCCTCCAGTCGCTTGATCCGGCGCCAGCAGGGCGAGGCCGACAGGCCGACACGGTCGGCAACCTCCGCCACCGACAGACCGGCGTCCTGTTGCAGAATATCCAGGATGCGGGCGTCGATGGGATCCAGCTGTTCGGCCAAGGCGTTCCTCCGTTTATTATTATGGCGAAATAAAATACCCTCGAACGCCTAAACGCAAGGTCGGAATGAGCGAGCACGACCCGAACGGCCATGCTATGCCGGTGGCTGAGGAAACGCGTACGGATCAACCGCACGAAGGCTGAAATGACGAAAAATGCTCGTCCGCTGTCCCTGAGAGTCCCCGAGCCTAAGGGCCGGCCCGGCGATGCGCCGGACTTCTCGGGTCTGATCCTGGATGCGGCCGGCGCCGTGGACCGGCCCGACACGGCGGTCGAGCCCGCCGCCATACGCGACCTGGCCTTCCGGCTTGTCCGGGTGCTGGACGAGGACGGCAAGGCCGTGGGGCCGTGGAATCCGCGTCTGGACGCCGAGACCTTGCGCCGGGGGCTGGTGGCGATGATCCTGACCCGCGCCTTCGACGACCGGATGCACCGGGCGCACCGTCAGGGCAAAACCAGCTTCTACATGAAGTGCACCGGCGAAGAGGCCATCGCGGTGGCGCAGGGCATGGTCTTGCCGCGCGAGGACATGGGCTTTCCCACCTATCGCCAGCAGGGGCTTCTGATCGCGCGCGGCTATCCGCTCGTCGACATGATGAACCAGATCTATTCGAACGCCGCCGACCCCATCAAAGGGCGGCAGCTGCCGATCATGTATTCATCGAAGGAATTCGGCTTCTTCACCATCTCGGGCAATCTGGGCACCCAGGTGCCCCAGGCGGTCGGCTGGGCCATGGCCAGCGCCTACAAGGGCGACGACAAGCTGGCGGTCGCCTGGACCGGCGACGGCGCCACGGCGGAAGGCGACTTCCACAGCGCGCTGACCTTCGCGGCGGTCTATCGGGCGCCCGTGATCCTGAACATCGTCAACAACCAGTGGGCAATCTCGTCCTTCCAGGGCATCGCCGGCGGTGACGAGACCACCTTCGCCTCCAAGGCCATCGGCTATGGCCTGCCGGCGCTGCGGGTCGACGGCAACGACTTCCTGGCCGTCTGGGCGGCGACCCAGTGGGCCGAGGAGCGTGCGCGCGCCAACCTGGGCGCCACCGTGATCGAGCTGTTCAGCTATCGCGGCGCCCCGCATTCCACCTCCGACGATCCGACCCGCTATCGCCCCGCGGACGAGGCCGACCTTTGGCCGCTGGGCGATCCGATCCAGCGCCTGCGCCAGCACCTGACCGTCATCGGCGAGTGGGATGACGCCCGGCACGAGGCCGCCCTGCGCCACGCCGTCGAACAGGTCCGCGACGCGGGCAAGGCGTCCGAGGCCGTCGGCACCCTGGGCCAGTCGCGCCCGTCGGTGAAGACGATGTTCGAGGACGTCTATGCGACCGAGGACTGGCGCCTGGTCGAACAACGCCGCGAAGTGGGGGTCTGATCATGAGCGACGCGACCTTCACCGAAGCGGACCGCACCGACGGCATCGAGCCGGACATGGCTGACGCCAACCACGCTCCGGTCTCCGTCGCCCCGCAAGGCGCCGGAACCGCCACCATGAACATGATCCAGGCGCTGAACTCGGCGCTGGACATCAAGATGGCCGAGGACCCGAACGTGCTCTCGTTCGGCGAGGACACCGGCTATTTCGGCGGCGTATTCCGCGTCACCGACAAGCTGCAGGCCAAGCACGGCATGACCCGCAGCTTCGACGCCCCGATCAGCGAATGCGGCATCGTCGCCGCCGCCATCGGCATGGCCAGCTATGGCCTGCGTCCGGTCGTCGAGATCCAGTTCGCCGACTACATCTATCCGGCCTACGACCAGATCGTGTCCGAGGCGGCCAAGCTGCGCTATCGCTCGGCGGGCCAGTTCACCGCCCCGATGGTGGTGCGCACCCCCTACGGCGGCGGCATCTATGGCGGCCAGACGCACAGCCAGTCGCCGGAAAGCCTGTTCACCCATATCGCCGGCCTGAAGGTGGTGATCCCGTCCAATCCCCTGGACGCCAAGGGCCTGCTGACCGCCGCCATCGAGGACGATGATCCGGTCATCTTCTTCGAGCCCAAGCGCCTCTACAACGGCCCCTTCGACGGCTGGCACCAGAACCCCGTCAGCCCTTGGAAGACGCAGGAACTGGCCCAGGTGCCGACCGGTCGCCACGTCACGCCGCTGGGCAAGGCGCGGATCATGCGCGAGGGCAGTGACGTCACCGTCCTGGCCTACGGCTCCATGGTCTGGGTGTCGTTGGCCGGCGCCGAACACGCCGGGGTCGACGCCGAGGTGATCGACCTGCGCAGCCTGGTGCCGCTGGATATCGAGACCATCGAGGCCAGCGTGAAGAAGACCGGCCGCTGCGTCGTCGTGCACGAGGCGCCCAAGACGTCCGGGTACGGAGCGGAGCTGTCCGCCTTGGTTCAGGAACGCTGCTTCTACCACCTGGAGGCGCCCGTCGTGCGCGTCGCCGGCTGGGACACCCCCTATCCGCACGCGTTCGAGTGGGAATATTTCGTCGGCCCGGAACGGGTCTCCGACGCCCTGAAGGCCGTCATGGCGGGAGGTCGCTGAGATGGGACGTTTCGTCTTCAAACTGCCCGACGTGGGCGAAGGCACCGCTGAGGCCGAACTGGTGGCCTGGAAGGTCGCCGTGGGCGACCGCGTCGCCGAGGACCAGATCGTCGCCGAGGTCATGACCGACAAGGCCACGGTGGAGATCACCGCCCCCGTCGACGGCGTGGTCGTCGCCCTGCACGGCGAGGCCGGCGCCATGGTCCCCGTGCGCGGCCCGCTGGTCGAGTTCGAGGTCGAGGGCGCCGGTAATGCGGAGGCCGAGACGGCCGCGCCCAAGCCCGCACCGGCCCCTGCCACCAAAGCTGAACCGGCCAAGCCCGTCCCGGCGCACGCTAAGGTCGCCGCGCCCGTGGCGGCCGGCGGCAACTACGTCTTCAAGCTCCCCGACGTCGGCGAAGGCACCGCCGAGGCCGAGCTGGTCGGCTGGCATGTCAAGGTCGGCGACCGCGTCGAGGAGGACCAGATCCTTGCCGACGTCATGACCGACAAGGCCACCGTCGAGATCACCAGCCCCGTCGCCGGCGTCGTCGTGGCCCTGCACGGCGAAGCGGGTCAGCAGTCGCCGGTCGGCGGCCCGCTGGTGACGTTCGCGGTCGAGGGTGCGGGAAATGCTCCGGCGGCTGCGTCCGTGGAAGCCCCCTCCACCGCTTCGCGGTCCCCCTCCCCCAATGGGGGAGGATCTGATGAGGCCGCAGTCGCGCCTACCAAATCTCCCCCCCTTGGGGGGAGTACCCGCGCAGCGGGGGAGGGGGGCAAGTCCACGCTCGCCCGCCCCAGCAAACCCGGCCAGCGCCCCCTCGCATCCCCCGCCGTGCGCAACCGCGCCCGCGACCTGGGCGTGGACCTGTCCGAAGTCACCGGATCCGGCCCCGCCGGCCGCATCGAACACGCCGACCTCGACGCCCATCTGGCGCGCGGCCAGGGCCAGTCCTCCGTCCACGGAACACCCTTCTCCAAGGCCGAGGGCGCGACCGAGGTCCGCATCATCGGCCTGCGCCGCAAGATCGCGGAGAAGATGGCCGAGAGCGTGCGGCGCATCCCGCACATCACCTATGTCGAGGAGATCGACGTCACGGCGCTGGAGGAGCTGCGGGCCCACCTCAACGCCACGCGCACCAAGGATCAGCCCAAGCTGAACCTGCTGCCCTTCATCGCTCGCGCCATCGTCGTGGCCCTGCGCGACCAGCCCCAGATCAATGCGACCTATGACGACGAGGCCGGCACCCTGACCCAGCACGCCGCCGTCCACCTGGGCATCGCCGCCCAGACGCCGAACGGCCTGATGGTGCCGGTGGTCCGCCACGCCGAGGCGCTGGACGCCTGGGCCACATCCAACGAGATCGCCCGCGTCTCCGGCGCCGCCAAGGCGGGCACGGCCAAGCGTGAGGAACTCTCGGGATCGACCATCACCATCACCTCGCTGGGCACGCTGGGCGGAGTGGTCCACACCCCCATCATCAACCACCCCGAAGTCGCCATCGTCGGCCCCAACAAGATCGCCGAACGGGTCGTGGTGCGCGACGGCCAGATGGTCATCCGCAAGATGATGAACCTGTCCTCCAGCTTCGATCACCGCATCGTCGACGGTCACGACGCGGCCGTCTTCGTCCAGCGGATCAAGGGCCTGCTGGAACAGCCGGCGACGTTGTGGATGGCGGGGTGAGCACTCTCTTCTCCGTTCATCCCCGCGGAGGCGGGGACCCAGGTTTTAGCCGCTGAGCCGCCGATGGCCTTCTACACCTACATCGTCGCGAGCCAGCGCAACGGAACGCTGTATGTGGGTTCAACCGACGACTTGCTGCGCCGGATGCTGGAGCACCAGACCAAGGCGCGCGGCGGCTTCACGGCGAAGCACGACGTGCACAAGCTGGTATGGTTCGAGGCGCATGACACGCGGGAGGGCGCGTTCACCCGCGAGCGGCGGATTAAGAAGTGGAACAGGCCTTGGAAACTGCGCCTGATCGAAGAAATGAACCCCGGCTGGCGCGATCTCGTCGAGACACTGAGCGCGTAGCCTAAACCTGGGTCCCCGCCTCCGCGGGGATGAGCGGAGAGTTTGAGTGCAAGTCCTCAAGACCAAAGTCCTGATCATCGGCGCCGGCACCGGCGGCTATGTCGCGGGGATCCGCTGTGGGCAGCTGGGGCTGGACACGGTGCTGGTGGACGGCGGCGATGGGCTGGGCGGCACCTGCCTGAACGTCGGCTGCATTCCGTCCAAGGCCATCATCCATGCGGCGAGCAAGTTCGAGACGGTGGCCAAGGCAGCTGGCGGCGGCACGCTGGGCATCACGGCGGCCGCGCCGGCGATCGATCTGAGCCAGACCGTGGCCTGGAAGGATGGCATCGTCCGTAAGCTGAACAACGGCGTCGCGGCCCTGCTGAACAAATCCAAGGTCAAAGTCATCCGCGGCTGGGCGACCTTCTCGGACGCCAAGACCTGTACGGTCGGCACGGACGACGGCGACATCCGCATCACCGCCGAGCACGTCATCCTAGCGACGGGGTCCGAGCCGGTCGAACTGCCCTTCCTGCCGTTCGGCGGCGACGTCATCTCCTCGACCGAGGCCCTGTCGCTGGATGCGGTGCCGGAGCGGCTGGTGGTCGTCGGCGGCGGCTATATCGGGCTGGAGCTGGGCATCGCCTTCCGCAAGCTGGGCGCACGGGTGGCCATCGTCGAAATGGCCGACCGCATCTTGCCGCTCTACGATAAGGCCCTGACAGACCCCGTCGCCAAATGGCTGGAGCGGCACGGGGTCGAGCTGCACCTCGGCGCCCGCGCAGGCGGCTTCGGGGACGGGAAGCTGTCGATCACGACGAGGGACGGCGAGCCGATGCAGCTGGAGGCCGACAAGGTGCTGGTCACCGTCGGGCGCCGGCCGCGCACCAGGGGCTGGGGCCTGGAAAACATGGGCCTGGCCATGGACGGCCCCTTCGTGAAGGTCGACGCCCGCTGCGCCACCGCCATGAAGAACGTCTGGGCCGTCGGCGACCTGACCGGCGAACCCATGCTGGCCCACAAGGGCTCGGCTCAGGGCGAGATCGTCGCCGAGATCATTGCGGGCCGCGACCGCGTCTTCGATCCCGTCACCATCGCCGCCGTCTGCTTCACCGAGCCGGAGATCGTCTCGGCGGGCCTAGGCCCCCAGGACATCGAGGGACGCGACGACGTGATCCAGGCGGTCTTCCCCCTGGCCGCCATCGGTCGCGCCCTGGCCATCGAGGCCGGCGACGACGGCGGCTTCGTCCGCGTCATCGCCAACAAGGACGATCACCGCCTGCTGGGCGTCCAGGCCGTGGGCCAGCACGTCGCCGAGATGTCGAACAGCTTCGCCCAGATGCTGGAGATGGGTGCGGTGCTGGAAGACGTCGCCGGCGTCATCCACGTCCACCCGACGCTGGGCGAGGCCTTCCACGAAGCCAGCCTGCGCGCGCTCGGGCACGCGATACACATCTAGCGCCCTTCTCCCCTTGCGGGAGAAGGTGGCATGCGAAGCATGACGGATGAGGGGTCTCGCGACGTCTGATGGTCGAGGCCTTGTTAGACGCGACGGTGGCCGACGGCGGCGCGGCCCCTCATCCGCCTGCCGGCGCCTTCTCCCGCAGGGGGAGAAGGATCAGGTCTCCGCCGCCACCATCTCGTCGAAGGTCGGCCGCTTGCGCACCACGCGCCAGGCGTCTCCGTCCACCAGCACCTCGGGGACCAGCGGCCGGCTGTTGTACTGGTTCGACATCGCCGCGCCGTAGGCGCCGGCCGTGCGGAACACGACCCGGTCTCCCGCCTGGATCGGCGGCAGGTCGCGCCCCTTGGCGAAGGTGTCGCCGCTCTCGCAGACGGGGCCGACGACGTCGTAAAGGCGCGCCGAGCCATCGCGCCACCGCACCGGTTCGATGGCGTGGAAGGCGTCATAGAGGGCCGGGCGCATTAGGTCGTTCATGGCCGCGTCCAGCACCAGGAAGCGTCGCCCGTCCGGTCGCTCGGTCACCTGGATGGCGGAGGCCAGCAGCACGCCCGCCTCGGCGGAGATCATCCGGCCCGGCTCGAACGCCGCCTCGACGTTCAGCCCCTCCACCGCCTCGGCCGCCAGGGCCGCATAGTCGGCCAGCGACGGCGGCGTCTCGCCCGGCCGGTAAGGCACGCCCAGCCCGCCGCCGAGGTCCAGCCGCTCGACCGATAGCCCCTGCGCGCGCAGCTCCATCGTCATGGCCCGCAGCACCGCCCAGGCGGCCTTCAGCGGGGTCAGGTCGGTGATCTGGCTGCCGATGTGGCAGGCCAGGCCGACAGGGGTCACGTGCGGCGAGGCGGCCGCGCGTGCGTAGAGCGCCATCACCTCGGCGACCGGCGCGCCGAACTTGTCGCCCTCGCCGCCGGTGGTGATCTTCTCATGGCCCCCGGCGCCGACCGCCGGATTGACGCGGAAGACGATGGCCGGCGACGCGCCTTCAGTCGCCGCCACGGCGATCAGCCGCTCCAGCTCGGGCGCCGATTCCACATTGATCTGGCGCACGCCTGACCGGATCGCAAAGGCCAGTTCGGCGTCCGTCTTGCCGACACCGGAGAAGACGATGCGGTCCGCAGGAATGCCCGCCGTCATCGCCCGCCGGATCTCGCCCTCCGACACCGTGTCGGCGCCGCAGCCCTGCTGGCCCAGCACGCCCAGCACCGACAGGTTCGGGTTCGACTTCACCGCGAAGGCGACCAGCGCGCCGGCCAGCGCCGGCTGGCCCGCCAGGGAGTCCGCCAGCGCCCGATACCGCTCGCGCAGCTTGCCCGCCGAATAGACATAGACCGGCGTCCCGACCGCATCGGCCAGGGTTTCCAGGCTCACGCCCTCGGCGAACAGGGCGCCGTCATCCTTCGCCGAGAACGCGTCCAAGACCTATTGCGGGTCGCGCCCGGCGGCGGTGCCGCCGATGGGGTTGGACGGGCCGCCGTCGATCGGCGTCTGGCTGGACGGGCGGTTCATGGTGGCGGGCTCGGGCAGGGACGGGGCCTGGGCCGAGCGCGGGGCGCGTTGGGTCTCGCGCGCGCTGGGCGCCTCCAGGTCGGCCATCCGCCCGCAACCGGCCAGTAACAGGGCGGCGCCCGACAGGATCAAGATCGTTCTCACAGGCGCAGTCTCCACTCGGCGACGCGCGCGCGGACCTGCTCCGGCGCGGTTCCCCCAAAACTCTGGCGGCTGGCGCACGAAGCCTCGGGCGACAGCACCTTGTAAACACCGTCCGTGACGCCGGGCTCCAGCGCCTGAAGATCGGCCAGCGGCAGTTGCGCCAATCCCACGCCCAGCGTCTCGGCGCGCTTCACCGCCGCGCCCGTCACATGGTGCGCCCGGCGGAACGGCAGACCCAGTTCGCGCACCAGCCAGTCGGCCAGATCGGTGGCGGTGGAAAAGCCCGCGCCGGCCGCCTCGGCCATGCGCCCCGTGTTCGGCTGGATCGCGCGGACCATCGCCGTCATGGCCCCGACCGCCAGATCAAGCGCGTCGAACGCCTCGAACACCGGCGGCTTGTCCTCCTGCATGTCCTTGGAATAGGCCAGCGGCAGGCCCTTCATCACCGTCGACAGGGCGACGAAGGCCCCGATGATCCGCCCCGTCTTGGCCCGCACCAGCTCTGCGGCGTCGGGATTGCGCTTCTGCGGCATGATGGAGCTGCCGGTCGTCAGGTCGTCCGGCAGGCTGGCGAAGCCGAACATCGGCGTCATCCAGACCACGATCTCCTCGGCCAGCCGCGACAGGTGCCCCGCCGTGATCGAGGCGGCGGCCAGGCTCTCCAGCGCGAAGTCGCGGTCCGAAACGGCGTCCAGGCTGTTGCCCATCGGCCGGTCGAAGCCCAGGTCCCGCGCCGTCGCATGGCGGTCGATGGGGAAGGGCGATCCGGCCAGGGCGGCGGCGCCCAGCGGGTTCTCGTTCATCCGCTTGCGGGCGTCGGCGAACCGCCCGGCGTCGCGCCCGAACATCTCGACATAGGCCATGAAGTGGTGGCCCAAAGTCACCGGCTGGGCGGTCTGCAGATGGGTGAAGCCGGGCATCAGGTCGCCCGCGTGCTGCTCGGCCCGGTCCAGCAGGGCCACTTGCAGCGCCTTCAGCCGCTCGCCCGTCTGGTCACAGGCGCCCCGCACCCACAGGCGGAAGTCGGTCGCCACCTGGTCGTTGCGGCTGCGGGCGGTGTGCAGACGCCCGGACGGCTCGCCGATCAGCTCGGACAGGCGCGCCTCCACGTTCATGTGGATGTCTTCGTATTGGTCGCGGAACGGGAAACTGCCGTCCGTGATCTCACCCTCGATCGTGTCGAGGCCCTTCAGGATGGCGTCGGCGTCGGCCTGGCCGATGATCCCTTGCGCCGCCAGCATCCGGCAATGCGCCCGCGACCCGGCCAGATCCTGGGCCCACAGACGCCTGTCCACGCCGATGGAGACGTTGATCGCCTGCATGATCTCGGCCGGCTGGGTCGAAAAGCGTCCGCCCCACATGGCTTGACCTTGGCCGTCCCCCGAAGGCTTAGTCACATCATCAGGGGCGGGACGTTCGGACATGAGCGGCTCAAGGACAGCAGTATTGGTGATCGCGGCGGCCTTGGCCGTGGGCGCGATCGGGGGCGGGGCTTGGCTATACGCTAACCGCGACGCTGTATTCAAAGGCCCAGAAGCGGCCGCGCCCGCCAAAAGCGAGTTGGCGCGGTTCGCGCAGGGCTCCCTGACCCGTCTGGAGACCCCGGCCGAGACGCCGCTGGCGCCCGACTACGGCTTCAAGGATCGCGACGACCGGCCGACCAGCTTCGCCGCCTTCCGCGGCAAGCTGGTGGTGGTCAATCTGTGGGCCATGTGGTGCGCGCCGTGCCGCACCGAGATGCCGACGCTGGCGCGCCTGGCCACCGCCTATGCGGATCGGCCCGACTTCGTGGTGCTGCCGATCAACGTCGACGCCACACCGGACGGCCTGGCCGACGCCAAGAGCTTCATCGACGTGCACGAACCCCTGCCGCTCTACAGCGACATGACGTTCAAGCTGCCGTTCCTGTTTCCGGGTTCGGCCGGGGCCATGCCGAAGACGGTGATCCTGGACAAACAGGGCCGCATCCGCGCCAGTTTCACCGGCGAGGCGGACTGGTCCAGCCCCGAGGCGCGCGCCCTGATGGACGCGCTGCTGGCGGAAGCGGCTTAAACCACACCATCTTTCGTCATCCCCCGACTTGATCGGGGGACCAAGCGGCGCCGAAGGCGATCGTTGCGAGGGTCGCACCCTCTACAGGTTCGCGCTCGCGCGCGCCGCCTTGTCCCCCGGTCCGCTGCGCGGCCGGAGGATGACGAAAGCAAGAAAGGCTAGTTCGCCGGCGCCGGCACGCGCTGGTCGGTCGATGGATCGATCGCGCCCGGGCGGCCTTCGGCGGCGGCTTCGGCCTGATTGGCTTCCAGCTTGTCGGCAACGGCGCCGGCGCCGCTCTCGACGGCCTGGGCGGCCTTCATCGCGCCGCTCTCGAGGACTTCACCCGCCTGTTGCGCGGCGTTTTCGGCGTGTTCGCCGGCCTCGGCGGTTTCGGACTTGGCGTCCTGCTGCTCGGCGGCCGTGCAGGCGCCCAGCGCCAGCAGGAGGGTGGCGCCAACGGCGACGGCGGCGGTGCGGATTCTCATGGCGCTTCTCCAGGCTGAATGAACCGTCGCCGTAACGCAGAGGCGACGGCGACGGTTCACAGCCTGCGACGAACCGTTCAGCCCGCTTTCTGGATCAGTCCCGCCAGCTTCTTCAGCTTGGGCGTGACCATCGGGATCGACAGCATGGTCGATCCGACCGCCATCAGCAGCAGGGCGGTGAAGGTCTCGTTGGTGATGATCTCCTTGTCCAACAGGATATTGGCGAAGATGATCATGATCAGGGCCTTGGTCTGCAGCAGCCAGCCGATGATCGAGGCCTCGCCCTTGTCCCACTTCAGGATACGGCCGGCGATGCGCACGCCGACCAGCTTGCCGACGACCGACACCACCAGCAGCACCGCCGCCGCCGCGAACACCGCCATGCCGCCGACGTCCCACTGGGTCCGCAAGCCCGTGGACAGGAAGAAGACCGGCATGACGGCCAGCAGGATGTGGTTTCGGAACAGGTCCATCCGCTCTTCATTGAACCACTCCTTGTCGATGACCGCGCCGGCCAGGAAGGCGCCGACCATGAAGTGCATGCCGGACCAGTCGCCGGCGAACCCGCACAGCGCCAGCCAGATCAGGGCGACGTACCAGCGGTCCTTTTCCTCGATCCGCTTCATGATCGCCCGCACCACGACGGCGGCGACGGCGAAACCGATCAGGAAGGCGGCCTGACGGCCGACCCGTTCCCAGTCCATGATGATCAGGGCCAGCACGCCCCAGATGGCGATATCGTCCAGGCTGGCGTAGCGCAGGATGCGTTGGCCCAGCGGCTGGCGCAGGATCTCCAGCTTCTCCAGGAACAGCACCAGGATCGGCAAGGCGGTGACCGCGCAGGCCATGCCTATGCCCAGCACCACCTGCCAGTCCTGACCCTTGGCCCCCACCCAGCCGGGGAACTGCAGCATTCCGATGGCGGCGACAGCCCCGAACACCAGCGGCGTCGCCAGGGCGAACCCGGCCGTCACGCTCGTTTCGGTTTTCTTGGCCCAGGCCTGCTTCAGGTCCAATTCGATGCCGGCGATGAAGACGAAGATCATCACCGCCCACCAAGCGATGCCGTTCAGCGCCGTGATCACCTGAGGATTGAAGACGAAGTCGTAATAGGCCGGGAAGGCCGCCCCCAGCACGCCGGGCCCCAGCAGGATCCCGCCGATGATCTGCACCACCACCAGCGGCGCGTAATAGTCGGTCTTGAAGCCGCGCCAGACCAGATACGGCACGGTGAAGATGATCAGCATCGCGATCAGAAAGATCTCGGTCGTGTTCATCGCATGATGCATGGATAGCCCCCGAATGCGTTCCCCGGCCGGTGCCCCCCAGCCTCGTTCGCCGTGCAGGAGGGCGGGGCGCGGCCCTCGGCGCAAGCGGCTTCGCGGCGTTTTCCAGGGGTCGACACGCCTTTCGGCCCAGATGGCCGTCCGGCTGTTGCGGAGGCGTCACAAGGTAGAAACGTACCTACGATTCCGGCCGCAGAATCTAGCGACGTGCCTACGGCGTTCGGCCGTCGTTCGGCCGTCAGTCGCCGTGGCCGACCGCGTCGCCGGGGCGCGTCCTGTGCTGCAAATCGAGGGGCGAAGGGCGCCGCGACCTGGCGGTCCGGCGCGAATCGCAATGCGGCGTCTGGTGGCTGGAGGCGGGATCGAACCGCCGACCTGTGGGTTATGAATCCACCGCTCTAACCATCTGAGCTACCCAGCCCAGACGCTCGCATCGACGCCTCCGGCCAAGGCCGGAACGCGGAAGGAGCGTGCCTATATCGCTGTCGCCCCCGGGGTTCAAGTCGCGCCTTGAACAGCATGCCCTTCGCGCGAGGGTGCGGCCGATCAGCGCCTTGCGGAACGCGGCTCGACCGGGTCCATTCCACACTGCATCGCTGCGGAGAGTTTCATGCGCCCCACCCGTCCTCTTGTCGCCGTGGCCTCGGCCGCCCTCTTCGCCCTGACCGCGTCCTGCGCCAACGGCGAGCCGCAGGCCGAGGCGATGCCGACCGGCGCCCCGCTGGAGACCCGCCCGCCGGAAGATCCGGCCCAGCAACCCGCCTTCGCCGGCCAGACCCGCGCGCCGTCGGTGACGACCAGCGTGGCGCTGCAGCACCGCGTGGTCACCGCTGCGCTGGACAACCCGTGGGGACTGGAGCCGCTGCCGGACGGCCGCTGGCTGGTCACGGAAAAGGGCGGCGCGCTGCGCATCGTCACCGCCGCCGGCGAGATCGGCGAACCCATCACCGGCCTGCCGCCCGTGGACGCGAAGGGGCAGGGCGGCCTGCTGGACGTGGCGATCAGCCCCGCCTTCGCCCAGGACCGCCTGGTCTACTGGAGCTATTCGGAGCCGCGTCAGGGCGGCAACGCCACCTCGGTCGCGCGCGGCCGGCTGTCGTCGGACGGTCGCGCCATCGGCGACGTTCAGGTGATATTCCGCGCCTTGCCGACCTATGACGGCGACAAGCATTTCGGCTCGCGCCTGGCCTTCGACCCGGCCGGCCACTTGTTCATCACTCTGGGCGAGCGCTCGGATGCGCCGATGCGTCCGCAGGCGCAGGACTTGGGCTCGCACATGGGCAAGACCATCCGCATCAACGCGGACGGGTCGGTCCCCGCCGACAACCCCTTCGTCGGCCGCGCCGGCGCCCTGCCGGAGATCTGGAGCCTGGGCCACCGCAACGTCCAGGGCGTCGCCATCGACGATCGGGGCCGCACCTGGACGGTCGAGCACGGCACGCGCGGCGGCGACGAACTGAACCTGGACCGCGCGGGCCTGAACTACGGCTGGCCCAACGTGGCCTACGGCATCGAATACAGCGGCCAGCCCGGCGCCTGGGTGCGCCAGCGCGAGGGCACGGAACAGCCGGTCTATTACTGGGACCCGGTGATCGCGACGGGCGGTCTGGCGTATTACGGCGCCGATCTGGTGCCCGAGTGGAAGGGCGACCTGTTCGTCGCCGGCCTGCGCGGCGAACACATCGCCCGTCTTGTGCTCAAGGACGACAAGGTGGTGGGCGAAGAGCGCCTGCTCACCGACCTGGGCTCGCGCGTGCGCCAGGTGTCGGTCGGCAATGACGGCGCCCTGTGGGCCGTCACCGACAGCGGCGAACTGGTCCGGTTGGCGCCGACCGGGCGGTAGGCCGCGACCGGATCGGGCGCAGCGAGGCGCTAGAACGGATCGTCGGCAGGAGACGTGGACGAAGTGGACGAAGTGGACGAAGTGGACTCGAATTCTCGCAGTCCACGCATCCTCCGTCATCCTCGGACTTGATCCGAGGATCAGGTTGTCCGGTGCGCCATGGAGGCAGGCTGAAGCGCCGCGCCGTCAGCCATCCGACGGTCAGCACGACCCACGCCGGATCCTCGGATCACGTCCAAGGATGGCGGGGCATATAAGGGAAGCGGCCCGGCCGAAGGGCACGAAGTGCACTCAAAAAACTCAATCCAGCGCGCAGATGTCCGGCAGGCCGCGCCAGGCCCCCGCGTGGTCCAGGCCATAGCCCACCAGGAACCGGTTCGGGGCCTCCCAGCCGACGAAGTCCGGCTCGGGTGCGCGGGGATGGGGCCAGGGCTTGCGGGCGAAGACGGCGGTCAGCACCTCGGCCGCGCCGGCCTCCCGCGCGATCCGCACCGATTCGGCCAGCGACAGGCCGGTGTCGAACACGTCGTCCAGGATCAGCACCCGCCGCCCCGTCAGGTCGCGCTGCAACGGCGCGCGGACGTCGACCTTGCCCCGGCTCTCGGTCTCGTCGCCGTAGGACGCCAGCCACAGGGCGTCGAAGCGGACGTGGCGGCCCTCCATCGCCAGGGCCCGCGTCATGTCGGCGGCGAACCACAGCCCGCCGGTCAGCAGAACGACGGCCACCGTCTCGTCGTCGATGACGGGCGCGATCCGGCGCGCCATGTCGCGCACGGCGGCGTGGATGTCGGCCTGGGGCAGAAGGATGGTCGGCTTGGGGAGGTCAGCCATGATGCGAGGCCGATACAGCCTCGCCGTGATGATTGTCGAGCGGCCGGGCGTCGACGGGCGCCGGATCGGCCCCGTGCGGCCCGCCGACGTCCAGCGCGGGCCTAAGGCCGCCTTCCTCGGCGCCGGGCGGCACGCGCATCGGGGCGGGGGCTTGGTCCGCCGCCGCATGATCCTGGGTGGGCGCCGCTGCGTCCTGGCCGTGCGCCGGCGCGGCGTGGTCAGCGGGGGCGTCGTGGGCGGCCGCCTTGCCGGCGAGGACCGGCGCGCTGACGAAGGCCACGCCCACGTCCACGCCGTGACCGCCCGGGTCGGGAATGACGGCGGCGAAGCCCTGGACCTTGCCCGGCAGCACCGGTGCGGCGTCGATCCGCACGATCTTGAAGCCGATCTCGGCCCCATGGGCGTCCAGCAGGGCGACGCGCACCGCCGGGGCCACGATCTCGTTGTCGCGTACGTTGCGAAGGGCGCCGGAGACCAGAACCTTGCCCGGGTCGTTCGGCGCCACCTTGGCGCCCACGGCCTCGAACTCCAACCCGACCGGGTTCACCGGCGCGCCGATCATGGCGTAGGCCGCCGCCGCGCGGGGATACAGCTCCACCACATCGACGCGCATCAGCCACGCGGCCCCCAGCAGGGCGACGAAGGCGCTGGCCATGCCGGCCCAGACGGCGCCGTGGGTGGCGGCGCGGCGCACCCGCCGCTGCTGCTCGGCGCGCGCGCGGAAGGCGCGGGGCAGGACGGGCGCCGGGGTGTCCGGGGCGATCCCGGGCGCCGGTTCGGGCGTCGCCGCGACCGGCGCCGTCGTCAGCTCCAGCGGCGTGTCGTCGGCCGAGGCCTGCCAGGTCTCGCCGCACGACTGGCAGCGCACCTTTCGGCCCATCGGACCGACGGAGCCGTCCGGCAGGGAATATTGAGTGGCGCAGGCGGGGCAGGTCAGTATCATGCTGTCTGACTGCGCGGCTTCCTTTCGGAAGCCTCTCCCCGCCGCGGCGTCTCCGCCGCCCGATTACACTGATGGTCGAACCCGCCCGCCGCGCCGCCGAATCCGCTCCCGTGTCCGAAGTCGCCCGCCTCTCTGGCGTGTCGTTCGGGTATGGGGGCGCGCCCGGCGTGCTTCGGGACGTTAACCTCAGTGTGCCCGCCGGCTCTTTCCACTTCCTTACCGGACCGTCGGGTGCGGGAAAGACCAGCCTGCTGCGTCTTTTGACCCTCACCGCCCGCCCGACCCAGGGCCGCATCCGCCTGTTCGGCCAGGATGTGACCGAGGCGCCCCGGCGCGACCTGCCGGCCCTGCGCCGCCGGATGGGGGTGGTGTTCCAGGACTTTCGCCTGCTGGATCACCTGACCGCCTTCGACAACGTCGCCCTGCCGCTGCGTCTGGCGGGGCGCCAGGACTACGCCGCCGACGTGCGAGAGATGCTGGCCTGGGTCGGCCTGACGAAGCGGATGGAGGCCTATCCGCCCCAGCTGTCGGGCGGCGAACAACAGCGGCTGGCGATCGCGCGCGCCGTGGTGGTCAAGCCCGAGCTGGTGCTGGCCGACGAACCGACCGCCAGCGTCGACGCCGCCATGGCCGAGCGGCTGCTGGGCCTGTTCCAGGCGCTGAACCGGCTGGGCGTCGCCGTCGTCGTCGCCACCCACGACCGGGCCCTGGCCGATCGGTCGGGCGCGGCGGTGCTGCGGATCGAGGGAGGGCGGCTGTCGTGATTCTGCTGCGTCCCGATCCGACCGGCCAGCGCTGGCTGGGCGCCGTCATCGCCGGCCTGTGCTTCATCGCCTGCCTGGCCGCCGTGGGCGCCGGCGCCGCGACGCGCGCCGCCCATGGCTGGGCCGGGCGGCTGTCGGCCGAGGCGACGGTGCAGGTTCGCCCGCGTGTCGGCGAGACCGGTCCCACCGCCGCCGCCCGCGCCGCGGAGACCCTGGCCGGGGTCGACGGCGTGGCCGAGGCGGAGGCCATGAGCCGCGCACAGGCGGAGGACCTGCTGCGCCCCTGGGTCGGCCAGGCCGCGCTGGCCGATCTGTCGATCCCCATGCTGGTCACGGTGCGCTTGGACCGCGACGCGCCCGCCAGCGCCGTGACCCTGAGCCGCGCCCTGGCCGAGGCCGGTCTGGACGCCACGGTCGACGACCACAGCCTGTGGCGCGGCGAGGTCTCGGCCGCCGCCGGCCGTCTGACCGCGCTGGCCCTGCTGATCTGCCTGATCACGGCCGGGGCGGCCGGCGCCGTCATCGTCTATGCGGTCGGCGCCGACCTGAAGGCCCAGCGCGACGTCGTCGTGGCCCTGTCGCTGAACGGCGCGGCGGACGGCCAGATCGCTGGCCTGTTCCAGGCGCGGGCCGCCCGTCTGGCCGCCGTCGCCTCGGCGGCCGGAACGGTTCTGGCGGCCCTGGCCGTCGCCCTGACCCGGCTGGCGGGCGGATCCGAGGGGATCAGTCCGGCCGTGCCCGTCGACTGGGCCGACCTTCTGCTGCTCTCGCCATGTCCGCTCGTCGCGGTTACCTTGGCCTTCGCGGCCGCCAGATTCGCCACCCTGCGCGGGTTGGCCTCCGGCTTGGCGGACGCCCAAGGGGCCGATAGGAGGGGGGGATGAAGCTACTGGCCGCCATAGCCATCGTCGCCCTGATGTGGCTGGTCGGGCTGTTCGCCTTCGCCCAGCGCGTCCGGGACCTGACGCCGGCCGTCGAGCCCGAACGCGCCCAGGGCATCGTCGCCTTGACCGGTCCCTCGGCCGAACGGGTCAACGCCGCCGTCCGCCTGCTGGAGAACGGCAAGGGCCAGCGGCTGCTGATCTCGGGCGTCAACCGCGAGGTTCGCCGGCAGGAGCTGCGCGAGCTGACCCCCGGTTCGAACCGCCTGTTCAACTGCTGCGTCGATCTGGGTTTCGAAGCCGAGGACACCTCGGGCAACGCCGCCGAAATCGCGGCCTGGGCCCAGGCCAAGGGCTATCGCCGCCTGATCGTCGTGACTTCGGACTATCATATGCCTCGCTCCCTGCTGGAAATCCGCAGCGCCGCGCCGGGGCTGGAGCTGACGCCCTACGCGGTCTCGACCCCGTCGCTGGACAACTCGCGCTGGTGGCGGGCCGCCGTCACCGCCCGGCGCATGACGCTCGAATATGTGAAGTACCTCGCGGTGCTGGGCCGCGAGGGCGTGCGGCGCCTGACCCACAGCGAGCCTGCGCTGGAGCCTGAAGAGGCGGCGCCGGCCCAATGACCACCGTGCGTTCGCTGGCCTTCGTCGTCTGGCTCTATCTGTCGATTTTCGTGTTCGCGGTCGGCATGTCGCCCGCCCTGTTGCTGTCGCGGGGCGCGGCCATGGTCGTGGTGCGCATGTGGGCGCGCAGCGTCCTGTTCGGCCTGCGCTGGATCGCCGGGGTCAGGGTCGAGGTGCGCGGGCTTCAGCACCGTCCGACCGGCGCCGCCCTGGTGGCGTCCAAGCACCAGGGCATGCTGGACGTCATCGCGCCCTTCACCTTCCTGGACGATCCCTGTTTCGTGATGAAGAAGGAGCTGCTGCCGCTGCCCTTCTTCGGCTGGTTTGCCTGGAAGAGCGCGATGATCCCGGTCGACCGCGCCGCCCACGCCAAGGCCCTGAAGGACATGGTCCGCAACGCCCGCGACCGGCTGGCCAACGACCGCCAGATCCTGATCTTCCCCGAAGGCACCCGCGCCGCCCTCGGCGCCGAGCCCGACTACAAGCCGGGCGTCGCCGCCCTGTATCGCGACCTCGCCGGCCCCTGCTGGCCCATGGCCACCAACTCCGGCGTCCACTGGCCCGCCCACGGCTTCAAACGCCTGCCCGGCACCGTGGTGTTCGAGTTCCTGGAACCCATCCCCGCCGGTCTGAAACGCGCCGAGTTCATGAAGACGCTGGAAGAGCGGATCGAGACGGCGTCGAAGGCGCTGCTCTAGCACCTCATCACCCATGGCCCCTCTCCCAAAGGGAGAGAGCTTGAGGCTCCAAGAGCGCAGCGATTGGTCAGGCCGAAAGGGTGAGGGGTTACGCCTCTTCCTGTTGGCCCTGGACCCCCCATCCTCTGATGCTTCGCCCCGCTCTTCGGGCCGCTCAAGTCCGATCGCCCGACGGCTTTCGAGCGCCCAAGCCTCTCCCTGCGGAAAGGATGGCGCCCAGGCCTTCGCGCTCAAGCAGCGAGCGGCCGCGTCGCTCGCGATAGCGCAGCGCGCAGCGCCCCCTTCCAAAAAAGAGGCGCTATAATACTTCGCGTACCCACTCGTCCGAGTGATCCATGATATCTCTGCATGAGTCGCGGAGAATGAAATGGCTTGGGCCACCCCTCAGTATACACCGCAAGAGGTCAACGCGGCGGGCAAGGCGCTCGCGCGAACCGCGTTCCCTGTGACAACCGACGAAGGGCAGGATGCCCTCACGGTCATCAATAACTGGCGCTCGTCGCACGCATATCCTCTCAACACTTTTCAAATCACGCTGCGCAACCGCTCCCGCCGGATCGAGCGGAAGGTGATCATCGCTCAACGCGAAAAGCGGTTGGACTCGATCCATCGCAAGCTAGTGGCGAAGGCCACCATGCGCATGACGCAAATGCAGGACATCGCCGGCTGCCGTGCCGTCTTCACCAAGCTCGCCGATGTCTACCGGCTTGTGGCCCTCTACAAGAACCGTGAGTTCGGCCACACCTTTAGGAACGAGAAGGATTACATCGCCGATCCCAAGCCTGACGGCTATCGGTCTTATCACCTCGTCTACGAATACGTCGGCACCGGTCCCGGCGTTCCGTACTCGGGACTCCGAGTTGAGATACAGGTCCGCACCCAGATCCAGCATGCTTGGGCAACGGCAGTCGAAGCGGTTGGCATCTTCACCAAACAAGCCCTGAAGTCGAACCAGGGGGATGCGGACTGGCTCCGGTTCTTCTCTCTGATGGGCACGGCGATATCGGCCATCGAAGGCACCCCCTGCGTGCCGGGCACGCCGTCAACGAAGGCCCAACTTCTAGCGGAACTGCAAACCCTGACAGCCTCGCTTAGGGCGAGGGATATGCTGCGGGCCTACAACACGACAATCGACACGCTGGGTTCGGCGAAGGACGCCAAATACTTCATCGTTGAACTCGACCCGGACCGAGGGAACGTCACGGTCTGGCGCTTCAAGGCCAAGGAGTCGGAACAAGCCAACCGCCAGTATACGACCCTCGAAAGCCTGATACCGGACGATTCCCGTCGACAAGTCGTGCTGGTGTCAGTCGCGGATATCAACGCCCTTAAGCGAGCCTACCCGAACTACTTCCTAGATACGGCGCTGTTTGCGCGCTTGGTGGACAAGGTTCTCAAGGGAGATTTTCCTGATCCTCGTCCCCCTCAAGCCACCGCTGCCGTAGCGTAGCGACGCCGTCCATTACACGACCTAGGGCGGTCTCAGCCTCGGTGGGGTTTAGTCCGCCATCGGCTTCGATTTCGCGCGCCGCTTCCTCGAAGCGTTTTGATTGCTCCGGGTCGTCTCGCGGGATTGGTTTCTTGGTCATGCGAGGCCGTGAGCTGGTCGATATGTGAGACGCTTGCCAACGACGCCGGACAGCAGTTTGTCGGCGCGCAGAGCATCGTTGACGCCATTGGCTGCGCGCTCGGTGTAGCGGAAATCGAACTCTGACAAATAGCGGTGCAGGTTCTTCTTCGCGCAGTGCTGATAGACGCCCTTCATCCCGCGCTTGAAGATGCTGAAATAGCCCTCGATGGTGTTGGTGTGGACGCCGCCCGACAGGACGTATTCGCCCTTGCCGTGACGGACGACTCCATGCTCGGAGAACTCGCGGCCGACCGCCAAATAGTGACCGGCCTCGTCGGTCATAAGGCGCGCCTCGCGGTGAAGGTTCGCAAGTACGATAGGCGCAATCGTCGCGGGGCGAATGTTGTCCACGACCATCGAACGAACGCGGCCAGTCGATCGGTCAACCAGCGAGAGCACCTTCATCTTGTGATGGAAGGCGCGCTTAATGGGCTTGCCGGGCTCCCGGCCGATGTAGGTCTCATCAACTTCGACAACGCCCCCATCCGCACCGAACGCAGACAGGTCGCCAGACCGCATAGCCTCGCGGATGCGATGCGACATGAACCACGCCGTCTTGAGGGTGACGCCAAGAGTCCGGTGGAGTTGGTTCGATGAGAAACCCTTCTTGCTGGACGCTATCAGATAGATCGCTTGCAGCCAGAGACGCATCGAGACGTGCGACGCCTCGAAGATGGTTCCTATCTTCACGGTGAAGGGCTTGCGGCACTGGTAGCACTTGTAGGTGCCGATCCGGGTCGACGCACCGCCCATCTTGCCGATGCGCTCAACCCCGCCACAGTGAGGGCAAACAGCGCCGTTGGGCCAGATGCGGGCCTCAACGTAGGCGTAGGCTGCCTCTTCGTTGTGAAAGTGGGGCGCTGACAGGGCGGACACGGCTCATCTCCTTGATGAACCTACATTAGCCGGAAAAGTGGGTACGTCAAGTATAATGACGCCAAAAAAGAAAGCCGCCCGATCCGTGAGGACCGGGCGGCTGCCCTGGCGCCGATCCCCGCGGGGTCGGTGGGCGGGTCGCGGGGACCTTCGCCAGGGTGTCCGGTGACGAGACGAGGGGGCCTTAGCCCTCCAGGTCCTGGCCTTCGTCCGGCTCGGGCGTGCCCAGCATCTCGTCGGCGATCTTGCCGGTGGAGGCGCGGACAGCCTTCTCGATGGCGTCCGCCACGTCCGGGTTGGCCTTCAGGAAGTTGCGCACGTTCTCGCGGCCTTGCCCGATGCGGGTCGAGTCGTAGCTGAACCAGCTGCCCGACTTCTCGATGATCCCCGCCTTGACGCCCAGGTCGATGATCTCCCCCAGCTTGGAAATGCCCTCGCCGTACATGATGTCGAAGATGACCTCGCGGAACGGCGGGGCGACCTTGTTCTTGACCACCTTCACGCGGGTCGTGTTGCCGGTGACCTCGTCGCGGTCCTTGATCGCGCCGGTGCGGCGGATGTCCAGGCGGACCGAGGCGTAGAACTTCAGCGCATTGCCGCCCGTGGTCGTCTCGGGCGAACCGTACATCACGCCGATCTTGTGACGGATCTGGTTGATGAACAGCACGATGCACTTGGACTTGGAGATGGAGGCGGTCAGCTTGCGCAGCGCCTGGCTCATCAGGCGTGCCTGCAGGCCCGGAAGGCTGTCGCCCATCTCGCCCTCGATCTCGGCGCGCGGCGTCAGGGCGGCGACCGAGTCGATCACCACGATATCCACGGCGCCCGAGCGCACCAGGGTGTCGACGATCTCCAGCGCCTGTTCGCCGTGGTCCGGCTGGGAGACCAGCAAGTCGTCCAGATTGACGCCCAGCTTGCCGGCGTAGATCGGGTCCAGCGCGTGTTCGGCGTCGACGAAGGCGGCCACGCCGCCCCGCTTCTGGACCTCGGCCACGGTGTGCAGGGCCAGGGTCGTCTTGCCCGACGATTCGGGGCCGAACACCTCGATCACCCGCCCGACCGGCAGGCCGCCGATGCCCAGCGCCAGGTCCAGACCCAGCGAGCCGGTCGAGACGCTCTCGATCTCGGCCACCACGCCCGCCTTGCCCAGCTTCATGACCGAGCCCTTGCCGAAGGCGCGATCGATCTGGGCGATCGCCGCCTCCAGGGCGCGCTGCTTGTCGCCGTCTTCCTTGCCCACCAACTTCAATGCCGCCTGCGAAGCCATCTTACTGCTCTCCCTTGCCATGATTCCCATCTGGTTACGGGAGAGACCCGCCTTGGCCCGCTCCCTGTGAGACGGACTATGTGCACGGTTTGTTCCGGTTGCCAAGATGTTCTCATTGGGCCGGTTCGCCAGACGTCCGAATTTGTCGCACGGCCTCCGGTTGAAGCGAGACCAGCGTTACGATACCAATGGTCGCCAAGAGGCAGAAAGTTCAATGAAAACAGCAATCCTGTCGGCCACGCTCGGCGTCGCCATGGCCATGGCTTGCGGGACGGCGGCGCTGGCGGAATCGTTCAACATCCAGATGGCGGGCCAGCATCGCGGCGTCGTGCGGGGCCAGCGCTTCGCCATTCCGACCTATCATGTGAACTTCGTGACCTCGCAGCAGGCCACCTCGGTCATGTCGATCGGGTCGCGCGCGCGTCTCGCGATGGTGCTGCAGGGCGTCGATCAGGCGACCATGCGCCGGCTGACCAACGAAGCCTATGCCGACCTGCGGACCCAGATGGAGGGCGCCGGCCTGAGCCTGGTCTCGGCCGAGGAGACGCGCGCCATGACCCAGGCGGCGGGCATTCGCGAACTGCCGGACAATCTGGAGGTCGCCGGCATCGGGCCGGGCGTCACCATCGGCTCCAGCATCCGGCGCGGCTGGGTGACCATGGGGCCGGACGCGGCGCCGGCGCTTCAACCGCTCGCCACCATGCGCGGCGCCGCCAACTCGCTGGCCCAGATCAGCGCCATCAGCGCCCTGAACGGGCTGAACCGCACGCCGGATTCGGCCGATCTGGTCTTCATCGCCCCGTCGCTCCAGCTGGACTTCGTGCGCATGGAGGCCGCGCGCGGCGGCATGTTCGGGGGCGCGGCCTCGACCAGCGGCCAGGTCGGCTTCGGCGTGCTGGCGTCATCCCGCGTGGCGGCCCAGAAGCCCGCGGGTCGCATGAACGTCGGCACCCCCGGTGGCTTCGCCCCGCGCGCGGATGCGTTCACCAGCACCCCGTTTGCGGAGATCGTCACGGGCGCCGCAGCGGTACGGGCCGGCGCCGGGCTGTCCGACACGGTGGACGAGAACTATCAGGCGGTGGCCCGGGCTCGGGGCGACGCTGTGGTGGTCAACCTGCCGGTCTGGGAAGGCCTCGTGCGCGACGCCTACCGAAGCTACAACGCCGCCATCGTCCAGGCCCTCGTCAGCCAGCAATAGGCCTTCAGGCCGGCTGGAACGTCAGGGGGGCGCCCCAGAACTGGGCGACCAGGTCCGACTGCGGGCCGGGCGTCCCCGTGGTCAGGAAGTCGCGCCGGGCGGTCGAGCCCAGGTCGTATTCCGGGTGATGCTGGAAATAGCGTTCCAGGGCGTCCGCGACGGCGCTGGGCTGGTGGATCAGCTCGACGCCGGCGGGCAGGGCGGCGGCGAACAGGGGCGCGACGATCTGATAGTGGGTGCATCCCAGGATCGCCTTGTCCGGGTGGCGGCCGATGCGGCGGCGCAGGGCGTCGACGTGCTCGTCGACCACGACCTTCAGTTCCTCGGCCGTGGCGCCCAGCTCGATCAGGCCGGCCAGGCCGGGGCAGGGTTCGGAGAAGACGGCGATGTCCTCGCGCCGCTTGTCGATCTCGATCTCGTAGACGCGGCTGATGGCGGTGGCGGCGGTGCAGAAGACGCCGGTTATGTCGATGGCCTCGACCTTGTCGCCGCGCCGCTCGGCCTCATAGCTCCAGGGCAGGCCGGTCGCCGCCTCGATGGTCGGCACGATGATGCCCAGCACGTTGAAGGGCCGGCCCAGCGTCTTGCGCATCTCGGGCGCCCAGGTCTGCTGCAGGCGGCGCAGGGCGATGGCAGAGGCGGTGTTGCAGGCCAGAACGATGACCGACGCGCCGGCCTCGGCCAGTCGCTGGCAACCGGCGCGGGTCAGCTCGACGATGTCCTCGCCGCCGCGACCGCCGTAGGGGGCGTTGGCCTGGTCGGCCAGATAGATGAAGTCGCGCTCGGGGAACCGCTGCGTCAGTTCGCGATGGACGGTCAGGCCGCCCACGCCGCTATCGAAAACACCTATGGCCATGGCCCGGGGCTTTAGACGCCCTACATGAAGGGTCAACGGCTAATCGGCCGCGCCGGACTCGACCTTGGGGCGTTACAAGATTACGCCCGTGTCAAGTGACGCAGCCTGGCGATAGGACTAGGGTCGTCGATCAGTGATGAACAAGGATATTCCTCCATGCAAAGACGCCAGCTTCTTCTCGGCGGCGCGGGCCTGTTCGTGCTCGCCGGCTGTGCCAGTGCGGGTGCGATGAGCGGCGGCGCCATGAGCGGCGACCTGTCGCCCGAAGCCCTGGCGGCCGAGGCGGCCGAGGCCCGCGCCGTCCTGCCGATGCAGACCCCGCGCGCCGAACTGCTGCAGCCCTGGACCGGGCCGTACGACGGCACGCCGCCGTGGGACAAGGTGACGCCGGCCAAGCTGCGCGAAGCCATGATGGAGGCCATCGAGCTGGCCCGTCAGGACGTCGCCGCCGTGGCCAATAACCCCGCGCCGCCGACCTTCGCCAACACCATGGCGGCGCAGGAGCTGTGGGGCCAGCCGCTGGACCGCATCGTCAACATCTACAGCGTGATGACCGGCAACATCGGCGGCGATGAATACGACGCCGTCGACACGGAGCTGTCGCCCATCCTGTCGGGCTTCTTCGACGAAATCAGCTTCAACGACGCCCTGTTCCAGCGCGTGAAGACGGTGGCCGACAACGCCGACGCCATGGGCCTGAACGCCCAGCAGAAGCGTCTGGCCGAGCGCGCCCGCGACAGCTTCGTGCGCTCGGGCGCCAATCTGGACGCGGCCGGCAAGGCCGAGCTGGGCCGGATCAACACCGCCCTGTCGAACGCCTTCACCCGCTTCGGCCAGAAGGTGGTCGCGGACGAAAACGCCTGGACGGTGATCCCGAACGAAGCCGGCCTGGCCGGTCTGCCGGACTCGAACAAGGCCGCCGCCGCCGCAGCCGCGCGGACCCGCAACGTCCAGGGCTGGGCGATCCTGAACACCCGTTCGGCGGTCGATCCGTTCCTGACCTTCGCCGACGATCGCGCCCTGCGTCAGCAGGTCTGGACCAAGTTCGTGAACCGTGGCGACAACGGCGACGCCAACGACACCAACGCCACCATCGCCGAGATCGTGAAGCTGCGGGACCAGCGCGCCAAGCTGCTGGGCTACGCCAACCATGCCGAACTGCGCATGCAGGACACCATGGCCAAGACGCCGGCCAATGCGAAGTCGCTGATGGATCGCGTCTGGGCCCCGGCCAAGGCGCGGGTGGCCGAAGAGGTCGCCGACATGAAGGCGATCGCCGGCTACGACATCGAGCCGTGGGACTACCTCTACTTCGCCGAGAAGGTCCGCAAGGCCAAGTACGACCTGGATCAGAACCAGCTGAAGCCGTACTTCGAGCTGAACGCCGTGCGCGCCGGCTCCTTCGCCATGGCCGAGCGCCTCTACGGCTTCACCTTCAAGAAGCTGCCGAAGGGGACGGTTCCGGTCTTCGAACCGGACGTCGAGGTCTACGAGGTCTACGACAAGACCAAGGGCAACCGTCAGGTCGGCCTGTACTACACCGACGATTACGCCCGTCCGGGCAAGCGCTCGGGCGCCTGGATGACCACCTACCGGTCGTTCTCCAAGCTGGACGGCTCCAAGATCATCCTGGGGTCGAACAACAACAACTTCACCAAGCCGGAGCCGGGCGAGCCCGTGCTGATCTCGCTGGACGACGCCGAAACGCTGTTCCACGAGTTCGGCCACGCCCTGCACTACTTCTCGGCCGACGTGACCTATCCGTCGTTCGGCAACACGCCGCGCGACTTCGTGGAATATCCCTCGCAGGTGCATGAGCACTGGGTGCTGAGCCGGCCGATCCTGGACGGCTATCTGAAGCACTATCAGACCGGCGAGCCGATGCCGCAGGCGCTGGTCGACAAGATCCAGGCCTCGTCCACTTTCAACCAGGGCTATGCGACGGTCAGCTATTTGTCGTCGGCCATCGTCGACATGGACCTGCATACGCAGGCTGTGCCGCCGACCGACATCGACGCCTTCGAGAAGGCGTCGCTGGCGCGCATCGGCATGCCCAGGGAGATCGTGATGCGGCACCGCCTGCCGCAGTTCAATCACCTGTTCACCTCGGACGCCTATTCGGCCGGCTACTACAGCTACCTGTGGTCGGAAACGATGGACGCCGACACCTGGGCCTACTTCGAGGAGTCGGGCGACGTGTTCAATCCGGACATCGCCAACCGCTTCAAGACCATCATGCTGGCCCCCGGCAACACGACCGACCGGGCCGAGGCGTACCGCGCCTTCCGCGGTCGCGACCCGGACGTGGCGGCCCTGCTGCGGGTCCGGGGCTTCCCGGTCTCGTAAGGCGAGCCACGGTTTGAAACGACAGAAGCCCCGGCGGAGCGATCCGCCGGGGCTTCCTTTTTGCCGCGGGAGAGCGGGTCTTCTTACAGCGCGGCGGTGCGGACCTGGGCGCTGAGGGCGGCGCGGGCTTCGCGGGGCAGCTGGCTGCGGATCTGGGCGCGCGTGTCGGCCTGGCAGCGGTTGGCGCGGCGGTTCAGGCGGGTGTCGGACGCGCGGCTGTTGCGGCACAGGTCGGCCGCGACGGTGTTGATGCGCTGGTCCAGCGTCTGGGCGCCGGCGGCGGTGGAAAGGTCGAGATCGCCATAGGCGACACGGGCGTCCTGCGCCGAGGCGGCGGAGGCGACGGCCAGCATGGCGGTGGCGGCGAGAGCGGCGGTGATCCTGAACATTGGCTTCGTCCCTTGGGGCAGCCGCTCTGATCGGCGGCGAGGGAACGATGGCCGTCGCATGGCGCCGCAAGATGCGCTTTCGCCGGCTAAAGTTAGGCCAAAGTATAAATCGAAGTCATGACTTTCGCGTCATGAAATGAAAGTCATGATCTAAAGTTCATGATGACGGATTTATTGCGGGTTGTCACCCGCTGTTGCGCAATCCCGCCGCGATGCCGTTGACGGCCAGCAGGATGCCCTCGCGGACCAGCGGGTCGTCGTCTCCGGCGCGGCGGCGGCGGATCAGCTCGACCTGGACGTGGTTCAGCGGCTCGACATAGGGCATGCGCAAGCGGATCAGCCGGTCCAGCTCGGGCTGGCCGTCCAGCAGCGCCGTCTGGCCCGTGATGGTCAGGACGGCGTCGCGCGTGCGCTCCCACTCCGCCTTGATCGCCCCATAGATGCGCTCGGCCAGACCGGCGTCGGGCACCAGCGAGGCGTAGCGGCGGGCGATGGTCATGTCCGACTTGGACATGATCATCTCCAGGTTCTGGATGGCGGTGCGGAAGAAGGGCCAGGACTTGGCCATCTCGGCCAGTTCGCCGGCGTCCGCGCCCTGAACGGCCGAGCCGAAGCCGAACCAGCCCGGCAGCATCACCCGGCTCTGCGACCAGCTGAATACCCAGGGAATGGCGCGCAGGTCCTCGATGGCGGTGGAGGTGGTGCGCGAGGCCGGGCGCGAGCCGATCTTCAGCTCCGACAGTTCGGCGATCGGTGTGGCGGCGCGGAAATAGTCGACGAAGCCGGGCGTCTCATAGACCAGCGCCCGGTAGGCGTTCATCGAGGCCTGCGACAGGGTGGAGGCCGTCTGGCCGTGCAGACGGGTCAGCTCGTCGTCCGGCGGCGGGGCCAGCGAGGCGATCAGGGTCCCGGCGGTCAGGGCGTCGAGGTTGCGCCGCGCGACGTCTGGCTCGCCGTACTTGTTGGCGATGACCTCGCCCTGTTCGGTGATGCGGATGCGGCCGGCCACCGTGCCCTTCGGCTGCGAGAGCACGCCCGCGAAGGACGAACCGCCCCCGCGCCCGACGGCGCCGCCCCGGCCGTGGAACAGTTGCAGTCGCACGCCGGCCGCCTCGGTCACTGACAGGATGGCGCGCGACGCCTGATGCAGCTCCCAGCTGGAGGTGAAGTAGGAGCCGTCCTTGTTCGAGTCCGAATAGCCGATCATCACTTCCTGGACGCCACGCGCACGGGCCACGGCCAGGGCGGCGGGTTCGCGGAACAGGCGTTCCAGGGTCGGCTTGGCGGCGCGCAGGTCGTCGATGGTCTCGAACAGGGGCGCCGCCTGGATCGGGCATTCGCCGGGCGCCTCGGGGCGGTAGAGACCCGCCTCCTTCAGCAGCAGATAGACCTCCAGCATGTCCGAGGCGGCGTCGGTCTTGGACACGATGTGGGTGCGGATGGCCTGTGGGCCGAAGGTCTTCAGGGCGCGGGCGGCGGCCTCCAGGATCGACCGCTCCTTCAACGTCTCCTCGGTGTAGGTCCCGTACGGATTGAACAGCGGGCGGCCCGAGGTCAGTTCGGCCGACAGGCGGGCGATGCGCGCCTCCTCGTCCAGCGACGCATAGTCGGCCTCGACCCCGGCGACCTTGAACAGGTCGGCCACGACGCGTTCGTGCACGTCCGAGTTCTGGCGCAGGTCCAGCGTCGCCATGTGGAAGCCGAAGATGTCCAGCGCCGTGATCAGGCCCGACAGGCTGTCGTCGGCGAAGGCCTGACCGTGGTTGGCCACCAGGCTGTCGCGCAGCACCGCCAGCTCGCCCCGGAATTCTTCGGGGCCGTCATAGGCGGGCGCCGCGAAGCGGGCCGGGCGGGGCGCCGTCATGCCGGTCAGGGCCTGATGGGTGGCGGACAGGCGGGCGTAGATCTCGGTCAGGGCGCGGCGATAGGGCTCGTCGGTGCGGTGCGGGCTTTCGTCGTCCGACGCCTTGGACAGGGCCGCCAGCTCCGGCGACACATGGGCCAGCGAGCCGGACAGGCTGAGCTCGGCGCCCAGGGCGTGCACCTCGTCCAGATAGAAGCGCAGCACCGCCCGCGCCGCCGTCGCCATGGCCGAGGTCAGGGTCTCTCCGTTGACGTTGGGATTGCCGTCGCGGTCGCCGCCGACCCAGGCGCCGATGCGGATGAAGGGCTTCAGGTCCGGCGCCTCCAGCCGACGACGCCAGGCGTCCAGCTGCTGCGGTGCGACGCGAAGGAAGATGCGGTCCAGGAAGGAGACGACCGTCTCGATCTCGTCCTGCACCACCAGGCCGGTGGTCCGCACCAGGCGCGTGGCCCACAGGATGATGATCTGGCGGCGCAGGCCCTTGGTCAGGATGTCGGGCGTGCACGACAGGTCGTCGCGGTCGCAGGCGTCCAGCAGGGCCGACACCGAGGCGATGCGGTCGATCACGCTCTTGCGCCGCACCTCGGACGGGTGGGCGGTCAGGACCGGCGAGATCAGCGCGTCGTTCAGCAGGTCTCGCGCGTCGGCTTCGGTCTTGCCGGCGTCGGCCAGCCGGGCCAGGGCGCCTTCCAGCGTATCGGGCCGGGCCCCCTCGGCGGTCTGGATCTGGGCCCGGCGCTTGCCGGCGCGGTCCTCGGCGACATTGGCCAGCAGCGAGAAGCAGGCGAAACCGTGCGCCAGCCCGACCGCCTGATCCAGCGGCAGATCGGCCAGCAGGGCCTCTAGCCGCGAGGCGTCCCGCGACGCCGGATCGCGGTGATAGGCCACCGACGCCTGCCGCACCGCCTCGATCCGGTCGTAGAGCTCCTGGCCCCCCTCGTCGCGGATCACCTCGCCCAGAAGGGCGCCCAGTTGGCGCACTTCGTCGCGCAGGCGGTCGTCGGCGGCAGGGCTCATGGGCGTCATCTCTCAGCGGGGAGGCTGGGAATGTTACCGTAACAGGCGCGCGGCGGATGGCTACGCTGGAGTGAACGCCGAAACGCGATGTGTGCGGCGCATCGTTTTCCGGCGCGCGGCGCTTGCCTTGACCGCCAGGGCCGGGCAGGGACGGCCGACCAGGATCCGGGCCATCGCCGCCCGGTGGCTATCCCGTCCGCCCATCCGTCGGGAAATCGCCGCGACCGGACCCCCAGGCGGGGTCGGCGGCAGACGACAAGACGATCCCATGTCCCTCTATCCTTCCGAACGCCAGCAGTGGCTGGCCAATCCGCGTCGCGACCTGCTGGCCGGCACGGTTGTGGCCCTGGCCCTGATCCCCGAGGCCATCGCCTTCTCCCTGATCGCCGGCGTCGATCCCGCGGTGGGCCTCTACGCCTCCTTCGTCATCGCCGTGACGATCGCCATCGTCGGCGGCCGCCCGGCCATGATCTCGGCCGCGACCGGGGCCATGGCGCTGCTGATGGTCACCCTGGTCCGCGACCACGGCCTGGAATATCTGTTCGCCGCTTCGATCCTGTGCGGCGTGTTCCAGATCGGCATCGGGCTGCTGAAGTTGGGGCGCTACATCCGCTTCGTGTCACGCAGCGTCATGACCGGCTTCGTCAACGCCCTGGCCATCCTGATCTTCCTGGCCCAGATGCCCGAGCTGATCGGCGCCAACTGGCAGACCTACGCCCTTGTCGCGGCGTCGCTGGTCATCATCTACGGCCTGCCCCGCATCACCAAGGTCGTGCCCTCGGCCCTGGTCGCCATCGTGGTCGTCAGCGCCTTCGTCATGATCACCGGGACGCCGGTCCGCACCGTCGGCGACATGGGCCAGATGCCGACCAGTCTGCCGCTGTTCCACCTGCCGGCCGTGCCGCTGACGTGGGAGACGCTGATCATCATCGCACCGATCTCGGCCACCCTGGCCTTCGTCGGCCTGCTGGAAAGCCTGCTGACCGCCAATCTGATCGACGACATTACCGACACGCCCTCGGACAAGGACCGCGAAACCCGCGGCCAGGGCGTCGCCAACATCCTGTCGCCCCTGTTCGGCGGCATGGCGGGCTGCGCCATGATCGGCCAGTCGATCATCAACGTGACCTCCGGGGCTCGGGGCCGCTTGTCGACCCTGTGGGCGGGGCTGTTTCTGCTGTTCCTGATCCTGGTGCTTCAGGACTGGGTGGCGCGAATCCCGATGGCGGCGCTGGTGGCGGTCATGATCATGGTTTCGGTCGGCACCTTCGACTGGAGCTCGCTGACCAGGATCCGGTCGATCCCGTTCCAGTCGTCGGTCGTCATGCTGGCCACCACCGGCACGGTGGTCGTGACCCATGACCTGTCGAAAGGGGTGGTGCTGGGCGTGATCCTGTCGGCCATCTTCTTCATGCGGAAAGTCGCCAAGACCATCGTGGTCGAGGCCGACGACGCGACCGCCCCGGACGAGCTGCGCTATCGCGTGACCGGCCAATTGTTCTTCGCCTCGGCCGACGTCTTCGCCGCCAGCTTCGAGCATCATGGTCATCCGCGCCGGGTCCGCATCGACATGACGCAGGCGCATCTGTGGGACCGCACCGGCGTCGCCGCCCTGGACAAGGTCGTCTTCCGCTACCGCCGCCAGGGCGCCGAGGTCGAGGTGATCGGCGTCAACGAAACCGGCCGCGCCCTGGTCGATCGCGTCGGCCGCCACGACAAGCCGGACGCGCCTGCGCCCGCGCACTAGGGCGCCCGCCTTGTCTTCGCCGCGCTTTTCGAGCATAAGCCGCCGCTTCCGGCGCAAGTGAACCTCGCGTCTCCACCATCACGACCCCCAACAGCTTGGGACGAGGATGGCGAGAACCCTCTGCCGACGTGAGCGTCGCCAGAGGCCGCTTTCGTATGGAGATCGAACCGCTCGCCATATGAGGTGTTGATGTTCGAGGCTCTGAACGAGCGGCTGACAGGCGTTTTCGACCGGATCACCGGTCGCGGCGCCCTGTCCGAAAAGGACGTGGCGGAGGCGATGCGCGAAGTGCGCGTGGCCCTGCTGGAGGCCGACGTCGCCCTGCCGGTCGTCAAGGACTTCATCGCCTTCGCCACCGAGCGCGCCACGGGCGAAGAGGTAATCCGCTCGGTCAAGCCGGCCGATCAGGTGGTCAAGATCGTCTATGACGGCCTGATCGAGATGCTGGGCGGCGAGGAGCCGGTCGGCATCAATCTGAACGCCACGCCGCCGGCTGTGATCCTGATGGCCGGCCTGCAGGGCTCGGGCAAGACGACGACGTCCGCCAAGCTGGCGCTGCGCCTGACCAAATTCGATCGCAAGAAGGTCATGATGGCCTCGCTGGACACGCGTCGTCCGGCGGCGATGGAGCAGCTGGAGACCCTGGGTCGCCAGATCGAGGTCGCCACTCTACCGATCGTGGCCGGCGAGAGCGCGGTTCAGATCGCCAGGCGCGCGCTGCAATCCGCAAAACTGCAGGGCTTCGACGTCCTGATCCTCGACACCGCCGGCCGCATCACGCTCGACGAAGGGCTGATGAACGAGGTGGCTGAGGTCGCTCAGGTCGCCAAGCCGGTCGAGACCCTGCTGGTCGCCGACAGCCTGACCGGTCAGGACGCGGTGCGCACCGCCAAGGCCTTCCATGAACGCCTGCCGCTGACCGGTCTGGTTCTGACCCGCGCCGACGGCGACGGGCGCGGCGGGGCCATGCTGTCGATGCGCGCCGTCACCGGCCTGCCGATCAAATATCTGGGCGCCGGCGAGAAGGTCGATGCGCTGGACGTGTTCGACGCCCGCCGCGTCGCCGGCCGCATCCTGGGTCAGGGGGACATCGTCGCCCTGGTCGAGAAGGCCAGCCAGGAACTGGACGCCTCCAAGGCCGAGGCGATGGCGCGCAAGCTGGCCAAGGGCCAGTTCGACCTGAACGACCTGATGGGCCAGCTTCAGCAGATGAAGCGGATGGGCGGCCTGCAGGGGATCATGGGCCTGCTGCCCGGCGTGGCCAAGATGAAGAACCAGATGGCCGAAAGCGGCGTCGACGATCGGATGATCGCCCGCCAGGAAGCCATCATCTCCTCCATGACCAAGCTGGAGCGCAAGAAGCCGGACCTGCTGAACGCCAGCCGCAAGAAGCGCGTGGCCGCCGGCGCCGGCGTCGATGTCCAGGACATCAACCGCCTGCTGAAACAGCACCGTCAGATGGCCGACATGGTCAAGGCGATGTCGCGCGGCGGTCCCAAGAAGATGCAGCAGATGGCCGCCATGCTGGGCGGTCTCGGCGGCGGCGGCGGCGGGCTGCCCGGCATGGGCGGTCCCGACCTGAACCGGTTGAAGGCGATGGGCGGCGGCAAGATGGCCGAGCCCTCGGCCGACGAATTGAAAGCCCTTCAGGACCGCATGGCGGCCCTGGGCGGCGGACAACTTCCGGGGGGCCTTCCGGGCCTGCCCGGTTTCCCTCCCAAGAAATAATACGACCTAACGAAAGAGACTGAAAATGCTGAAGATTCGTCTGGCCCGCGGTGGCTCCAAGAAGCGCCCGTACTACTACATCGTCGTCGCCGACTCGCACGCGCCCCGGGACGGCAAGTTCCTGGAACGCGTCGGCACTTACAACCCGATGCTACCCAAGGACGGCGAAAAGCCCCGCGTGACCCTGAAGGCCGACCGCGTCTCGGAATGGCTGGGCAAGGGCGCCCAACCGACCGACCGCGTCGCGCGCTTCATCAGCCAGAGCACGGACGAAGCCCTGGTCGGCAAGGTCAAGTGGGCCGCCGGTCAGAACCTGAAGAAGGGCGAGCCGGGCAAGAAGGCCCAGGAACGCGCCGCCGAGCGTGCGCAACGCGAAGCCGACCGTCTGGAAGCCGAAGCGGCCGCCAAGGTCGAGGCCGCTGAAGCCGCCGCCCGCGCCAAGGAAGAAGCCGCCGCCGCGGCCGCCGCTCCGGCTCCGGCCGCTGAGGAAGCCCCCGCTGAAGAGGCTCCGGCCGCTGACGCTGACGGCTCGGCCGAAGTGGCCGTCGAAGACGCCCCGGCCGAAGGCGCCGCCGAAGAAAAGACCGAAGCGTAAGCCTGACATCCTTCTCCCCCTGGGGGAAAAGGTGGGCGCCGCAGGCGCTCGGATGAGGGGTTGGTTGGACGCGGAGTGATGCGGGTGACGTCGAGCGGCAGCTGCCGTTCCCCTCATCCGTCTCGCTTCGCGAGCCACCTTCTCCCCCGAGGGGAGAAGGATAGATGACCTCCGACAAACTGATCCTCGTCGCCCAGGTCGCCGGCGGTTTCGGCGTCAAGGGCGAGGTGCGGGTCACCGCCTATACGGCCGACCCGATGGCCCTGATGGGCTACGGCCCCCTGCTGCGTGCGGACGGGTCGGTGGGCCTGACCCTGAACAGCGCGCGACCTGACAAGAACGGCGTCGTCGGCCGGGCGAAGGAGATCGCCACTAAGGAAGAGGCCGACGCCCTGCGCGGGCTGAAGCTGCACATTCCCCGCAGCCGCCTGCCCGAACCGGACGAGGACGAGGTCTATCTGTCCGACCTGATCGGCGTGGAGGCGCGCGATCCATCGGGCGCCGTGATCGGGCGGGTGAAATCGGTCCAGAACTTCGGCGCCGACGACATGCTCGAAATCGCGCCGAGCGAGGGCGGCCCGACCTGGTACCTGCCGTTCACCAAGGACGCCGTGCCGGAACTGCACCTGGCCGACGGCTGGGTGCTGGCCGTGCGTCCCACCGAGATCGGCGAGCGCGAGCCGGAGTAGGGCTCTACGCGTCTTCGACCGGCGCGTCGGGCACGTGCTTCTTGATCGAGTCGATCGCGCGCTTGGCGCCCGACTTGTCGGAATACCCTTCGGTCGAGAAGATGACTTCCGAGTTGAACTTGAAGCGGACGCGGTACTCGCCCGCCTTGTCCTTATAGACTTCGAACTTGTGCGCCATGACCGCGTCCTTCGAGGTTGCGACTCGTCGTCGAGCCGGTTCGAAGGGTTCATCGGGATCACCGCGACCGTCAACCGCAATGTCCGCTGGGTGACACACCGTATCAGCACCCAACCCGGTTGCGAACCTTACCCCTTCTTCCGACATAGAGCGCTCAACCGCCGCTGGAGCGCCGCCGATGACCGACCTGTCCGCCTTCCCGATTGCCCAGCGCTGGCCGGCCCTGCATCCCGAGCGGCTTCAGCTCTATTCGCTGCCGACGCCGAACGGGATGAAGGTCTCCATCATGCTGGAGGAGATCGGCCTGCCCTACGAGCCGCATCTGGTCGACATCACCAAGAACGAAAGCTGGACGCCCGAGTTTCTGTCGCTGAACCCCAACGGCAAAATCCCCGCGATCATCGACCCGAACGGTCCGGGCGGACAGCCGCTGGCCCTGTTCGAATCCGGCGCCATCCTGATCTATCTGGCCGAAAAGACCGGCAAGCTGCTCTCGGCCGATCCGGCCACGCGCTACCAGACCATCCAGTGGCTGATGTTCCAGATGGGCGGCGTGGGCCCGATGTTCGGCCAGCTGGGCTTCTTCCACAAGTTCGCCGGCGCCGCCTTCGAGGACAAGCGACCGCGCGACCGCTATGCGGCGGAGAGCAAGCGGCTGCTGGGCGTACTGGAGACCCGACTGGCGGAACGCACCTGGATCATGGGCGACGACTTCAGCATCGCCGACGTCTCCATGCTGGGCTGGGTGAAGACCTTGCGCGATTTCTACGGCGCCGCTGATCTGGTCGGCTGGGACGACCTGAAGGCCGTGCCCGCCTGGCTGGGGCGCGGCTTCGCGCGCCCGGCGGTGCTGAAGGGTTCGGGCATTCCGGCGCGGCCCGCATGATGCGCTGAACCCGCTCGCGGGGCCGGCGTTACCGATGCTCACTGGAAGGAACCCACCATGAGCATCTTCAGCAAGATCTGGGACAAGATCACCGGCCACAAGCCGAAGCCCGCGCCCCAGCCGTCCCCGACCACCGCCGCACCCGCCCCGGCTCCGGCCCCGCAGGCCACGCCCGCCGCGCCTGTCGATGTCGAGGCCATCCTGAGCAATCTGGCGGACAGCAAGGGCGGCGGCGGCAACTGGCGCACCTCGATCGTCGACCTGCTGAAGCTGCTCGACCTGGATTCCAGCCTCGCGGCCCGCAAGGAGCTGGCCGAGGAGCTGAACGTCCACGCCGGCGAACATGGCTCGGCCGAGCAGAACATCGCCCTGTCGAAGGCCGTCTGGCAGAAACTGGCCCAGAACGGCGGCCAGGTGCCGGCGTCGCTGCGAGACTGATCGCATGGCCGACCTGACCCTGAAGGACATCGCCAAGACGATGGCCGACATCGACTTCACGATGTTGTCCACCCGCGCCGAGGGCGGCCAGATCGCCGCCCGGCCGATGAGCAATAACGGCGATGTCGAATACGACGGAGACAGCTTCTTCTTCTCGTATGAAGACACCAACACGGTGCGCGACATCCAGCGCGATGCGAACGTCGGGCTCAGCCTGCAAGGCAACAAGAGCCTGCTGGGCGCGCCTGGCATTTTCATCTCGATCGAGGCCCGGGCGGAGCTGATCCGCGACAAGGCCGAGTTCGAGAAGCACTGGAACAAGGACCTGGAGATCTGGTTCGAGCAGGGCGTCGATACGCCCGGCATCGTCCTGATCAAATGCCACGCCAGCCGCATCCACTATTGGGATGGCAAGGATGAGGGCGAACTGACGGTCTGATCGAGATCCTCCCCCTTGGGGGAGGGGGACCGCTTGCGGTGGAGGGGGCTAACCGCACGCGCCGCGCTCAATCCAGAATCCGCGAACCCAGCTTCAAGCCCCCTCCACCCCTTCGGGGTCCCCCTCCCCCTATGGGGGAGGATCTCACGAGAACTCGGCTTCCAGGTCCGCCAACCTTGCCGCTTGGTCTTCCGCGATCAGGGCGTCCAGCAGGGGGTCGATGTCGCCCTCGAGGATCTGCGGCAGGCTGTGCAGGGTGAGGTTGATGCGGTGGTCCGACACGCGGCCCTGCGGGAAGTTGTAGGTGCGGATCCGTTCCGACCGATCGCCGGAGCCGACCTGCGACTTGCGCGCGTCGGACCGTGCGTTGTCCTTGGCCTGGCGCTGCATGTCGTAGAGGCGAACACGCAGGTTCTTCATCGCCTTGTCGCGGTTCACGTGCTGCGACTTCTCCGACGACGTCACCACGATGCCGGACGGGAAGTGGGTGATGCGCACGGCCGAGTCGGTCTTGTTGACGTGCTGGCCGCCCGAGCCCGACGCGCGGAAGGTGTCGATGCGGATGTCCTTGTCCTGGATGTCGATCTCGACGTCCTCGACCTCGGGGAGGACCGCGACGGTGGCGGCCGAGGTGTGGATGCGCCCGCCCGCCTCGGTGGTCGGCACGCGCTGGACGCGGTGGACGCCGCTTTCGAACTTCAGCCGGCCGAAGACGCCGTCGCCGGTGACGGTGGCGATGACTTCCTTGTAGCCGCCGGCGTCCCCCTCGGTGGCGCTGTCGACCTCGACCCGCCAGCCGCGCGTGGAGGCGTAGCGCGAATACATGCGGAACAGGTCGCCGGCGAACAGGGCCGCCTCGTCGCCGCCCGTGCCGGCGCGCACTTCCAGCACGGCGCTGGCGTTCTCGTCCGCATCGCGCGGCGCCAGCAGCAGGGCGACATCGCGCTCCATGTCGGGCAGGGCGTCCTTCAGCGACTGCAACTCGTCGGCGGCCATCTCGGCCATCTCGGGATCGGCGGCCATGGCCTCCAGATCGACCATCTCGGCCCGCACCTTCGCCAGACCCAGCACGGCGTCGGCGACCGGCTTCATTTCCGCGTGCTCCTTGGACAGGCGCACGATCTCCTGCCCGTCCGTGGCCGCGCCCATCCGCGCCTCCACCTGGTGGAAGCGGTCGAGCACCTGATCGAGCCGGGCCTGGGGCAGTCGCAACGCAAGGAACCTCTTGTCGGAAGGGGCGGAGGATTAGCGGTGCGCCCGCGGCGTGTCGATGCGGGGCGGCGGATTCGGCGCGACCCGTCGCGGTTGGCAGCGCATCTTATTCGTGCGGCGAGCCATTCTGCGTTGCCAAGGGCGTCGCTTTATTCCTATGGCGACGGTGGGATTTAGCGCAGGACGTTTGCGCGAACGGGGATACGCATGGAAACCTTCTTCCTCTTCCTGCTGGTCGGGTTGCTGGCCCAGGCCGTCGATGGGGCGCTGGGCATGGCCTACGGCGTGATCTCCTCGTCGGTGCTGATGGCCTTCGGCGTGCCGCCGGCCGTCGCCTCGGCCAGCGTGCACGGGGCCGAGGTCTTCACCACGGCGGCCTCGGCCGGCAGCCATGTCTGGCACAAGAACGTCGACTGGCAGCTGTTCGTGCCCCTGGCCATCGCGGGCGTGATCGGGGGCGTCGCGGGCGCCTATCTGCTCAGCGGGATCACCGGCTCGGTCATCAAGCCGTTCGTGGTGGCCTATCTGGCGCTGATGGGGGTCTACATCCTGTTCCGGGCCGTGCGCGGCGTGAAGCCCAAGGCGATCCGACCGGCGTGGATCCTGGCGCCCCTGGGACTGGTCGGCGGCTTCTTCGACGCCATCGGCGGCGGGGGGTGGGGGCCGACGGTCTCCTCCACCATGGTCGGCGCCGGCGAGGAGCCGCGCAAGGTCATCGGCACGGTCAACACGGCCGAGTTCTTCCTGACCGTCGCCATCTCCGCGACCTTCGTCTGGGCGCTTGTGACCGGCCACTGGCGCGAGGCGGAGGGTCTGCAGGACCACCTGACCGCCGTCGCCGGCCTGATCGTCGGCGGCCTGATGGCGGCGCCGTTCGCCGGCCTGATCACCAAGCGCGTGCCGCACCGCGTGCTGACCTACGCCGTCGGCGTCCTGCTGCTGATCCTGGCGCTCTTCCAGGGCCTGCAACTGGCCAAGGTGATCTGACCGAACCCGACCTGGGTACCGACTACTCTGGGCGCCCGTTACGCATAGCCCGCGCGCACGCGCCCCTATCGACTGGCCATTCGTGGCGGTGGTTGGGAGATTGGGCGTGGCGGGATGTGTGCCGGCGTGGGGCGCGGCGTGAGCGCGCCGTGGGACCAGTTCGGCCCGGCCTATGATCTGGCGCCGTTCGACGGGGCGGCGCGAACCTATCTGATCGCGTCCAGCCCGCGCACGGGCAGCCACTGGCTGGGACATCTGTTCCGGGCCTGCGGGGACATGGGCGCGCCCCTGGAATATCTGCATCCGCGGCATCTGGCGGACTGGGGCGAGCGCCTGGGGACGGCGGGCGCGGCCCAGACGGTGCGGGCGATCCAGCGGCGGCGGACGTCGCCCTCCGGCTGGTTCGGCGTCAAGGCGCACTGGGCCCAGTTCGCGGCGGCGCCCGGCGCCGCGGCGGTCGAGCGCTGGGTACGGATCGTCCGCGACGATGCGCTGGATCAGGCCATCTCGCTGGTGGTGGCCAAACAGACCCGCTCGCCCATCAGCTTTCGGCCCTCGAGCGGCGCCCTGATCTATGATCGGGCGGCGATCACCGCGGCGCGGGTGCGGCTGGCGCAGGATGCGGCCGGCTGGGACGATTTCTTCGCGCGCGAGCGGGTCACGCCGCTGAGGATCGCCTATGAAGACCTGGTCGCGCGGCCGTTGGACGCGCTGAACGCGGCGCGGGCGCATCTGGACCTGCCGGCTCTCTCCACCCTGCCGGACGGCGACGGGATGCCCGCGCGGCAGGCGACGGCGACGAACGCCCTGTGGCGCGCGCGGTATCTGGAGGAGACGGCCGGTGACTGATCTGAACGTCGGACTGGTGGGCTACGGCTATGTCGGCAAGACGTTTCACGCGCCGCTGATCTCCGCCACGCCGGGGATGCGGCTGGCGGGCGTCGTCTCGAGCCGACCGGACGATGTGGCGGCGGACTGGCCGGACGCGGCGGTCCACCCGACGCTGGACGCGCTGCTGGCGTCCAGGCCGGACCTGGTGGTCATCGCCACCCCGAATGATCTGCACGAACCCCAGGCGCGCGCCGCGCTGCGGGCCGGCTGCGCCGTCGTGGTCGACAAGCCCTTCACCCTGACGGTGGCCGAGGCCGAGGGGCTGGAGCGGCTGGCCGAAGAGATGGGGCGGCTGCTGTCGGTGTTCCACAACCGGCGCTGGGACGGCGAGTTTCTGACGCTCAAGCGGCTGATCGCGGACGGGTCGCTGGGGACCATCCGCCGGTTCGAAAGCCATATCGACCGCTACAGACCGCAGGTGCGCGACCGCTGGCGCGAGAACGCCGGGCCGGGCGCCGGCCTCTGGTTCGACCTGGGTCCGCACCTTGTGGACCAGGCGCTGCAGCTGTTCGGCTGGCCGGAAGCGATCACCGCCGATCTGGCGACCCTGCGGCCCGGCGGCCAGTCGACCGACTATGTCCACGTGGTGCTGCGCTATCCGGGGGTGCGGGCCATCCTGCACGCCGACGTCACCTCGCCCGCGCCCGACCTGCGGATGGCTGTGCAGGGCGACAAGGGCGGCTGGATCAAGACCGGCATGGACGTGCAGGAAGACCAGCTGAAGGCCGGTATGACGCCGGGCGCGCCGGGGTGGGGCGTCGATCCCCGACCGGGCGTTCTGACCGACGGCGCGACGGGCCGGCGGCGCGAGACGCCGGGGCAGGCGGGCGGGCAACAGGCCTATTATGCGGCCGTGGCGGCGGCGCTGCGGGGCGAGGGGCCCAACCCGGTCACCGCCGCAGAGGCGATCCAGGTCATGCGCGTCATCGAGGCGGGCGAACGCAGCGCCCGCGAGCGCCGCGACGTCGCGCTCTAGTAGGCCTCGCCCGGCTGCAGGCAGGCGGCGCGGACGCCGGCGTTGCAGTCGCGCACGCGCTGCTCCCAGCGCGCCTTGTCGGCCTCGTACTGACGCTGGGCGGCCTCCGAGGCGCGCACGCCCTCTTCGTAGTTCAGGCGCTCGGCGCGGCCGCGCTCGACGCTGGCCTCGTACTCGGCCTGGGCCTGGGCATAGGCGGCCTGATCGGCCGATTCCTGCTTCGCCGCCGCGTCGTTGCGGGCGGTGATCTCGGCGTTCAGCCGCATGGTGGCCTGCAGCTCTTCGGGCGTCTGAGCCGCGTCCGGGGCGCGGTGATAGGTCTCGCCCAGCGCCTGCAGGCGCGCCTGCTCCTCGGGCGACTGCGCCCGGGCGGTCGCCGGCTGGACCGCGTCGGTGGCGGACGGCGCGGTGGTCTGGGCGACAGCCGGAAGGGCCAGCGCGGCGACGGCGGTGAAGGCGAGAAGGGTGCGGGCGATCATGGGTCCAGCGTCTCCGGCGAAGGCGGGCATAAGGCCAAGCTAAATAGGCCGCATCGTGGCGTCACGGCCTAACGTGCAAGACGCGAAACGGCTGCGCCCGACGCGGCCCGAGTCTCAGGCCGGCAGGCGCAACTCGAACGTCGCCCCGTCGCCGCCGGTGTCCACCAGCCGCAGGTCGCCGCCGTGGTTGGCCGCCAGTTCGCGCGAGATGGTCAGGCCCAGGCCGGCCCCGTCGGTCGACTTGCCCGACACGAAGGGCTCGAACAGCCGTTCGGCCAGACGCGCCGGAATGCCCGGCCCGTCGTCGGTCAGGCGCAACACGGCGTAACCGTCCTCAAGCGCCCCCGTCACCCGCACCACGCCCTTGCCGCGCCTCGACGGCGAGCGATAGCCGTCGGTCTCGATCGCCTGGCGTGCGTTGCGCATCAGGTTGACCAGGATGCGGTGCAGCTGGTCCGGGTCGGCCATGACGGCGAAGCGGGCGGGCATCTTGCGCTCCACGCGCACTCCGCCGGGCTCCAGGCCCGCATCCTCGGCGGCGGCGGCGACGGCGCCGGCCAGGCCGATGCGCCGCTTGTCGGGCGCCGGCTCCTCGGACTTGCCGTAGTCCAGCACGTTGCGCGACAGGGCGGCGGCGCGGGTCAGGGCGCGCTCAAGCCGGGGCAGGGCCTTGGCGACCATCGGATCGGCGCTGCCGGACAGCCGCTCGAACGCCATCTCGGCCGAAGTCAGCATGTTGCGCAGGTCGTGATTGATCTTGGCCACCGCCTCGCCCAGCGCCACCAGACGCGCGCGCGAGCGCAGCGACTGGCGCACCTCTTCCTGCATCCGGGCCAGTTCGCGCTCGACCCGGCCGATCTCGTCGTTGCGCTCGCTGGGGGGCTCGCCCTCGACGTCCGGCGCGGCGGCGAACCGTTCGATCGAGCGGGTCACGCGCCGCAGCGGCTGCAGCACCAGCAGCGACAGGCCGGCGTACAGCAGGGCGCCCGCCACCAGCGAGATCACCAGCGACACCAGCAGACTGTTCAGCAAAAACGCCCGCAGCTCCAGCTTCAGCGGCTGCGCGGGGGCCAGCACCTCGATGAAGTCACCCGAGCGATAACGTGGCCGCGCCTGGATGCGGATCGACCGGTCCGGGTGGCCGAACAGGGTCTTCCACGGGTCGATCAGGCGCGCGACGGTGTCGGTGCGGCGCAGGTCGATGACATCGGGCGCGCGGGGCAGGTTGGGCGCCTGGAGCAACAGGCGGCGCACGCCCTGATCGCCCACCACCACCGCCTGAACCCCGCCGATTCGCAGCAGCTCGGCGGCGGTGTCGTCCTCGACGGCGCTATAGGGCAGGGCCTCGACCCCGACGGAGGCCAGTTCCGCCGCCTGCAGCCGGTCCAGCAGCCAGCGCTCGTGGAAGGAGGCGGCGCTGGGCGCAACGATCAGCACCTCGACCGCGATGGTGAAGGCGGCGGTCAGCAGCAGCAGCTGGCGCGACAGGCCGTCCGGCGCGTGCGGCGTCAGGCGTTGCCGCCAACCGGACGGCAGGCGGTCCAGCGCGCTCATGCCGCCGCCTTGCGTCGTTGGGCCAGCCACTGGCCGCCCTTGATCAGGGCCGGCAGCAGCAGGGACAGGAAGGCCACGCCCATCAGCGGCCAGAAGAACTGGCGCACCAGCATGGGCAGGTCCGGCTGCACGCCCGCTTTCAGCAGGTCGCCCAGGCCCGACCCGATCCAGGTGTAGATGAAGGTCGACGGCAGCAGGCCCAGGAAGGTGGCCAGGATGTAGGGCCGCAGGGGAACGGCGACCATGCCGGCCGTGGCGTTGATCAGCACGAACGGCACGCTGGGGATCAGGCGCAGGGTCAGCAGGGTGACGAAGGCGTTCTTGTCCAGACCTTTGGCCAGGCGGTCCATCAGGCCGGCGTCGGCCTCGAACTTCTTGCGCAGCCAGGCGCCGATGGCGGTGCGGTACACGTAATAGATGACGACCGAGCCGATCGTGGCTCCCGTCGATTGCGCCAGGGCGCCGACCCAGGGGCCGAACATCATGCCGCCCAGCAGGGTCAGGAAGACCGGCCCGGGCACCGTCGAGGCCGTGGCCAGGGCGTAGACCAGGATGAAGGCGGCCAGGGCGAGCCAGTAGTGCGCCTGGGCGTAGGCCTGAAGCCGCAGGCCGTGGTCGCGGATCAGGTCCATCGACAGATAGCGATTCCAGCCCATGGCGAAGAACAGCACCACGAAGCCGGCCAGAAGCACGACCGGCAAAAGCCGGACCGCCCATTCCCCCGCCTTGCGCTGGGTTGCTGCCGTACGCGTCGCCATGGACGAATGAGCCTCTCGTTGGTCGGACGGCGTTGACACCCAGGCCGTCCCGCCCTTATAAGCCCGCCCTTCCTGCGACGGACGCCTTCGGCATCCGCTCGCTACGTTTTATTTGAAACTGGAGCCGACCGTGAAGCGGACCTATCAGCCGTCGCGACTCGTGCGCAAGCGCCGTCACGGCTTCCGCTCGCGGATGGCCACCAAGAACGGCGCCAAGATCGTTGCGCGTCGTCGCGCCAAGGGCCGCAAGCGCCTGACGGCCTAAGCGCCTCGCTTCCTCCTCTGAGGAGGAGGATGATGACCGACGTCCTCAAAATCGAGCGACTGACCCGGCGGCCCCAGTTCCTGGCGGCCGCCAAGGGTCGTTCCGAGGCCAGGGGCGGCGTGGTGATCCAGGCGCTGGAACGCGGCGACGACAGCCCGGTCGTCCGGGTCGGCTTCACCGCCACCCGCAAGATCGGCGGCGCCGTCGTCCGAAACCGCGCCAAGCGCCGCCTGCGCCAGGCCGCGCGCGCCATCCTTCCCGACAACGCCAAGCCCGGTTTCGACTATGTGCTGATCGCCCGCATGGGTACGGCCGAGCGCCCGTGGGACCGTTTGCTTGACGATGTGAAATCGGCGCTTACAAGGCTCGCGACCGCGCGGCCGGCCCCCGATCGCCCCGTACCGCCCCGCGACGCCCGCCAGGATTCCCGATGAAGAACGATAGCACCCGCAACACGATCATCTTCATCGCGTGTTCGGCCCTGATCCTGCTGGTCTACTGGGTGGCCGTGCTGCGGCCCCAGGCCGATCAGCGCCGTGCCGCCCAGGTGGCCGAGGCTTCGCAGCAGGCCAGCCCGGCCGCCGCCGACGCCGCCAACACGGCCCTGCGCCCGGACAGCGCCATCTTCGTCTCCGACCGCACCCAGGCGCTGGGGACCGCCGCGCGCGTGCCGATCGAGACCCCGACGCTGAAGGGCTCGCTGTCGCTGCAGGGCGGCCGCATCGACGACCTGTTCCTGATCCGCTACCGCGAAACCATCGACGCCGATTCCGACCCGGTCGAGCTGTTCCGCCCGCAGGGCATGGAGCACGCCTATTTCGCCCAGTTCGGCTGGACCGGACCCAATGTCGCCGGCGGCGTGCCGGGGCCGAACACGGTTTGGAGCCTGACGCAGGGCTCGGTCCTGACGCCCAACAGCCCCGTCACCCTGACGTGGGACAACGGCCAGGGTCTGCGCTTCACGCGCGTCGTGGCCATTGACGCCCAGTATCTGTTCACCGTCACGGACACGGTCGCCAACCTGGGGACCCAGGCCATCACCATCGCCCCCTATGGATCGGTCCAGCGCCAGGGCGTGCCGACCGACCTGGGCAAGCAGATGATCCTGCACGAGGGCGCCATCGGCACCTTCAAGACCGGCAAGGGCGGCTACGTCACCGAGCTGCTGAAGTACAAGGACTGGGCCAAGAAGCCGCGCGAGACGTTCGAATCGACCGGCGGCTGGCTCGGCATCACCGACAAATACTGGCTGGCCGCGATGGTCCCTCCGCAGGGCGAGCGCATCCAGGCCGAGTTCCGTGTCCACGGCGGCGAGGCGCTTAACATCCACGAGGCCAACCTGCTGGGCGCCACGCGCACCATCCAGCCGGGCCAGACCTCGGTCGAGACCCAGCGCCTGTTCGCCGGCGCCAAGCGCAACGAAATCCTCAAGAGCTACGAGGAAAGCCTCAAGCTGCCGCGCTTCATCTACGCGATCGACTGGGGCCACCTGTTCTTCCTGACGCGCCCCATCTTCATGGTGGTGGAGTTCTTCTTCGGCCTGTTCGGCAACTTCGGCCTGGCCATCCTGGCCCTGACCGTCGTGGTCAAGCTGATCATGTTCCCGCTGGCCAACAAGGCTTACGAGAGCCTGTCCAAGATGCGGACCCTCCAGCCCAAGATGGAGGAGATCAAGAAGCGGAACCCCGACGATCCGCAGAAGCAGCAGCAGGAGACGATGGCGCTGTACCAGAAGGAGAAGATCAATCCTCTGGCCGGCTGCATCCCCATCATCATCCAGATCCCGGTCTTCTACGCCCTGTACAAGGTGCTGTTCGTCACCATCGAGATGCGGCACGCGCCCTTCTTCGGCTGGATCCACGACCTCAGCGCGCGTGACCCGTCGTCGATCTGGACCCTGTTCGGCCTGATCCCCTGGGATCCGGCGACCCTGCCGATGCTGGGGGGTCTGCTGGGCGGTCCGCTGCACCTGGGCGTGCTGCCGATCTTCTACGGCCTGACCATGTGGCTGCAGCAGTCGATGAACCCGCCGGCGCCCGATCCGGTGCAGCGCCAGATCTTCGCCTTCATGCCCCTGGTCTTCACCTTCATCATGGCGCCGTTCGCGGCGGGCCTGCTGATCTACTGGGCGTGGAACAACATCCTGTCGGTGCTGCAGCAGTACGTCATCATGCATCGCTTCAAGGCCCCGAACCCGATCGACGGCTTCATCGCCAAGGTGCGGGCGCGGCTGCAGAAGGCGTGACGCCGGAAGAGCTCCAGGCCCACGAGGAAGCGCTGGAGCAGGCCCGCGTCCTGTTCTCGCGCCAGGCGACCTTCGTCATGGGGGCCGCCAAGATCGAGCAGCTGCCCGCGCCGGACCTGCCTGAGGTGGCCTTCGCCGGCCGCTCGAATGTGGGCAAGTCCAGCCTGATCAACGGCCTGGTCGGAATGCACAAGCTGGCCCGCGCCTCGACCGAGCCGGGGCGCACGCGCGAGGTCAACTTCTTTGACCTGGACGGCCAGATGCGTCTGGTCGACCTGCCCGGCTACGGCTGGGCCAAGGCGTCCAAGACGACGGTGAAGAAGTTCCAGGACCTGGGCCGCGACTATCTGCGCGGCCGCGTGACGCTGAAGCGGGTCTACCTGCTGATCGACAGCCGGCACGGGTTGAAGGACGTGGACAAGGAGGCGCTGGACGCGCTGGACCTCGCGGCCGTCAGCTATCAGATCGTCCTGACCAAGGCCGACAAGCTGAAGAAGGGCGAGGCCGAAGTGGTCCAGGCGGCCACGCTGAAGGCGGTCTCCAAACGCCCCGCCGCCTATCCGGCGGTCGCCGTCACCTCGGCGGAAAAGGGTCTGGGCATGCCCGAACTGCGCCTGGCCATCATGCAGGCCACCGGAACCGCGCCTTAATTCTTTTCCCTCAGCTCCCGATCAGTCGGGGCCGCCCGAAGGTCACCCGGCTCCTGGCGAAGTCCACCGTCACCCGGTCCATGCGGCCCAGGGTGTCGGCGCCCAGCAGCAGGGCGGGGGTCTGCCCCAGTCCCAGGTAGTCGAAGATGTGCAGGTCCGAAAAGACCAGCGCCGTGCGCCGCAGGCTGAACCCGCCCAGCTTCAGCGACCGCACCATCGCCACCTCGCCCGTGCGCCTCTGGCCCGTCACCCCGACGATCGGCACGGTGTAGCGGGTCGCCAGGTCCTCGGGCCGCGTGGTCTGGACCGCGCGCATCAGGGCTCGATTGCCGATGGTGTACTGAGAGCCGCTGTCGATGAAGGCCACGACCGGCACGCGGTCGACCTCGACATTGGCGAACAGCAACTGGCCGCCGTGGCGCAGGGCTTCGATCTGGGTGTCGCGCGGCAGGCGCGTCGCCTCCTGACTGCCACGCACCTCGCGCGCCGAGCGGCCCAGCAGCAGCCGCCGATGGATCAGGTCGAACACCAGCCGGAACTGGGTCAGGGCGTCGAGCCCCAGCAAGCCGTCCGCCGCCAGCCTCGAGCGGGGGAAGACCGGCATGTCGACGTTGCGCAGCTTCACGCCCGCGATCTCGACCTCGGCGGCGCGCACGGTCGCGGTCGGCTCGGCCGAGTTGACGCCGTTGACCACCACGCGCGGGCCGGGCGGCAGGTTCAGCTGTCGCGCCAGCGTGTCGGAGATGGTGGTGCGGCTAGCCCCCGTATCGACCACGAACTCGAACCGGCCAAAGCGTTCGATGCCGACGGAGACAGCCAGACGGGTGGAGATGTTGGGCAGCAGCGCCAGAACCTCGGGCGCCAGCGGCGGATCGTCCTCGTCCGGCTGGGCCAACTGGGCGTGCGCGGAGCCGGCCAGCGCCCATGCGCCGCCTGCCGCCAGCAGGGTCCGCCGATCCATCCCTGGAACCCTCCCCGGTCCTTTTGGAGAGAGCGTCGCGCCGCACGCGGCCTCTGGCAAGTCTGTCAGTCGGCGGGGGCTTTGCGCGGGTGGGCGGCGGTGTAGGCGCTCATCAGCCGGGCGGCGTCCACGGCGGTGTATTTCTGGGTCGTCGACAGGCTGGCGTGGCCCAGCAGTTCCTGGACCGAGCGCAGGTCGGCGCCGGCCCCCAGCAGGTGGGTCGCGAAACTGTGGCGCAGGGCGTGCGGCGTCGTCCGCTCCGGCAGGCCCAGACGCCCGCGCAAACGCTGCACCGCCGCTTGCACCTGGCGCGGCCCCAGCGCCCCGCCGCGCCGGGCGCGGAACAGGGCGTCCTGCGGACCCGACACATGGGGCAGTTGGGCCAGATAGGCGTCCACGGCCTGCCGCACGGCCGGCAGCACCGGCGCCATCCGCGTCTTGCCGCCCTTGCCGGTGATCCGAAGCTGGTCAGGCAGGGGCGCGTCCGACCGTTTCAGCGACAGAGCCTCGGAAATCCGCAGACCGCAGCCATACAGCAGCGTCAGCACCGCATGGTCGCGCGCGGCCTCCCATGGCTCAGCGTCCGGGTCCTTCGCCGGTTCGTCCAGAAGGGCGCGGGCCTGGGCAGGGGTGACGGGGCGGGGCAGGGACGGCGTCACGCGCGGCCCGCGCACCAGGGCCAACTGCGGCGACGGCGCATCGAAGCGTCGATCGAGGAAATCGTGCAGGCCCCGGATGGCGCTCAGCGTCTGGCTGATCGAGCGGGCGCTCAAGGGGCGCTCGCCGCTGCGCCGGTCGGCCAAGTGGGCGCGCACCTCGGCGGGCGTCGTGGCGGCCAGGGTCGCGACCGTCAGGCCCTCGCCGCGATGCCGCTCTAGGAAGGCCAGATACAGTCGCCCGATGTGGCCATAGGCCTCCAGCGTTCGAGGCGACAGCCGCCGCTCATGCGCCAGATGGTCCAGCCAGGCGCCCAGGGCGTCGTCGGCGCCCAGCTGAGAATGTTTCAGCTCAGGACCGGCCATCGCTCAGCCACCCGTTCGGTAACTCGGGTGATGAAGGCGGCCAGTTCGCAGCCCATTTGGGGCGTAAAGCCGTCCTCCTCGGGCGATCCGAAGGCGCACAGGGCGTGGCGCGCCGGGCTGCCAGCGAACTGAGGCGCCATGCGGATCAGGGCGACGGACTTCACTTCGGCGCCGGCGGGGCCGAACAGGTCCAGCCCCTCGAACACCGGACCCAGCCAGGCCAGGCCGTTCTCACCGACGAGGCTGTCCACCCCGCCGGCCTCCAGCGCCTTCCAACCGAAGGGGATGCCGCCGGGCTTTTCTAGCGCGATGGCGGCGCCGCTGAGGCCGAAGCGGGCCTGGGCGGCCGCGTCCAGGCGGCGCGCCAGATCGGACTGGTTGCGGGCCTCCATCAGGTCCAGCGCCGCGACGTGCGTCTGGGTTTGCGCGGCGAAGTTCGCGCGGGCGATGGCCTCGATCTGCTTGCGCGCATCGGCCTCGCGGCTGGCGGCGGCCTCGAGACGGCCCAGGGCGGCGCGGCCGAAATCGACCACGTTCGGCCCCATCGGCTTCAGGCCGATCTCTTCCAGCAGGGTGCGATCCTCGACCAAAGTCTGGGCGTGCGCCTGGATCCAGGCGCGCACCTGCGGCCACGAGGGGCCGTGGTCGTGTTCGGCGAAGAGGTCAGGCGTACCGCTCAAAAAACCTCTCCAAGGTCGAACGCTAGAGGATGGACTGACCCGTCTTGGCCCAGTCCGCCATAAAGGCATCCAACCCCTTGTCGGTTAAGGGGTGTTTGACGAGCGCCTTGAAAGTGTCGACCGGCAGGGTCGCGGCGTCCGCGCCGGCCAGGGCCGCGGCCGAGACATGCGGCGGGTTGCGCAGCGAAGCGGCCAGGATTTCGGTCTCGAAGCCGTGGATGTCGTAGAGGGTGCGGATCTCTTCCAGCAGGGCCACGCCGTCGGCGCCGTGGTCTTCCAGACGGCCCACGAAGGGCGAGATGAAGGTCGCGCCCGCCTTGGCCGCCAGCATCGCCTGGGCGGCCGAGAAGCACAGGGTGACGTTGGTCTTGATGCCCTTGTCCGAGAAGATGCGCGCGGCGCGCAGCCCGTCCCAGGTCAGCGGCAGCTTCACCACCACGTTCGGCGCGATGGCGGCCAGCTTGTCGCCCTCCTTGACCATGGTCTCGTAATCCATCGCCACGGCCTCGGCGGAGATCGGCCCCTCGACGAGGGCGCAAATCTCGGCGATGACCTCGGCGATGTTACGACCGGATTTGGCGATCAGCGTAGGATTGGTGGTGACCCCGTCCACCATCCCGGTGGGCAGCATCTCACGGATCAGGGCGACGTCGGCGGTGTCGAGGAACAGTTTCATGGCGCGGGCTAATAGCCAAAGAGCGCCGAAAGCGCGAGCCTCTTTCTCCTCCCCATCGGAGATGGGGAGGTGGCGCGCGCAGCGTGACGGAGGGGCGATCACACGCGCGGCGCTCGGGGCGCCCCTCCACCACTTCGTGGTCCCCCTCCCCATTTCATGGGGAGGAAAATGAAGGTCGCGTCCATTCTTCTGCCGCTGCCGGTGCCTGAGGCCTTCGACTACGAGATGCCGGACGGCGTCGAACTGGTGCGGGGCGACCAGGCCGCCGTGCCGCTGGGCCCCCGGCTGGTGCGCGGGCTGGTCACCGAGGTGCGCGAGACCACCGGCAGCAACCGCCAGCTCAAGGCCGTCGAGAGTCGGATCGACGCCCCGACCCTGCCCGAGGGCACGCTGGCGTTCGTCGAATGGGCGGCGCGGTGGACCCTGTCGCCGCCGGGCGAGATGGCGGCGACGGCGCTGAAGGGCCTGCGGTCCGATCCGCCCAGCCCGCTGCGGCGGCTCCAGCGCGTACCGGGCGCCGAGCCCGCCCGCCCGACGGCGGCGCGGACGGCTGTTCTCGCCGCTTTGGGCGACGCTCAGATGGCCAATGCTCAAATGTCAGGCGTCGATCTGGCCCGCGCGGCGGGGGTCTCCTCCGGCGTGGTCAAGGGACTAGTGGACGAGGGCGTGCTTCAGGTCATCGAGATCCCGGCCAGCGCCGGCTTCGGCCCGCTCGACCCGGACCACGCGCCCGCCACGCTCAACCCCGACCAGGCCGCGGCGGCCGAGGCCATCGCCGATGCGCGGGGTTTCACCGCCTTCCTGCTGGACGGCATCACCGGGTCCGGCAAGACCGAGGTCTATCTGGAGGCCGTAGCGCGCCGCCTGAAGGCCAACCCTCAGGCGCAGATCCTGATCCTGCTGCCCGAGATCGCCCTGACCCAGGCGCTGATCCAGCGCATCACCGACCGCTTCGGTGCGGCCCCGGCCGAATGGCATTCCGGCGTCGCCCCGCCGCGCCGTCGCCAGGTCTGGGACGCGGTGATCTCCGGAGCGGTCAATATCGTCGTCGGCGCCCGCTCGGCCCTGTTCCTGCCGTTCAAGGCGCTGGACCTGATCGTCGTCGACGAAGAGCACGACAGTTCGTTCAAGCAGGAGGACGGCCTGGTCTATCACGGTCGCGACCTGGCGGTGGCGCGGGCGCGGATCGAGGGGGCGGGCGTCGTTCTGGCCTCGGCCACGCCCTCGCTGGAGACGCTGTGGAACGCCCAGAGCGGCCGGTACCACTGGCTGAAGCTGGCGGCGCGGCATGGGGCGGCGCGGCTGCCGTCGATCGACCTGATCGACCTGCGCGAATGCCCGCCGGACCCCCAGACCTGGCTGTCCCAACCCTTGCGGGAGGCCATCGGCGAGACGCTGCTGCGGGGCGAGCAGGTCATGCTGTTCCTCAACCGGCGCGGCTATGCGCCCGTCGTCCTGTGCCGGGTCTGCGGCCACCGGCTGACGGCGCCCGACACCGACAGCTGGCTGGTCGAGCATCGCTATACCGGACGTCTGGTCTGCCACCTGACCGGCTTCTCGATGGCCCGGCCGCGCCTGTGTCCGTCGTGCGGGGCGGAGGATTCGCTGGTCTCTGTCGGACCGGGCGTGGAGCGGGTGGAGGAGGAGGCGCGCAATCTGTTCCCCCAGGCGCGCACCGCCGTCTTCTCGTCCGACACCATCCCGGACCCGCGCGCCATGCGGGCGATGATCCAGCGGATGACGGACGGCGAGATCGACATCCTGGTCGCCACCCAGGCGGCGGCCAAGGGCCACAACTTCCCCAATCTGACGCTGGTGGGGGTGGTCGACGCGGACCTGGGTCTGCGCGGCGGGGACCTGCGCGCGGCCGAACGCACCTTCCAGCTACTCAGCCAGGCGACGGGCCGGGCGGGACGGGCGGACCGGCCGGGGCGCGCCTTGCTTCAGACCTGGACGCCCGAGCATCCGGTGTTGATGGCCCTGGCCGCCGGCGACCGCGACGCCTTCGTCGAGGCCGAGATGGCCGAGCGCGAGGCCGCGTCCCTGCCGCCGCATGGCCGGCTGGCCGCGATCATCCTGTCCAGCGAGAAGCCCGAGGCGGTCGAGAAGGTCGCCGCCGATCTCGCGGCCGCCATCCCCAACGCCGAGCGGCTGGAGGTCTACGGCCCGGCCGATGCGCCCCTGGCGCTGGTGCGCGGCAGGCGGCGCAAGCGCCTGCTGGTCCGCGCCGACCGCGACGTGGACCTGCAGGGCTTCCTGCGCGCCTGGCTAGCGCGGGTGAAGGTGCCGGGCGCGGTCCGCCTGACGGTGGACGTGGACCCGTACAGCTTCTTGTGACCAGGCTGCTGCCTAGAAGGGACCAAAGACCCGTCTGAACATAGGGAACTGTTGCACCTCGTCTTTAGACAGTTCGCGCAAAACGGCGATCCAAGCGTCCCTGCGAGCGCCCAACTGCTTCCGAACGAGTTCCTCGGCGTGGCTTGGGCTGGCCGTTTTGACCTTGAAAATGAGAGCGCCGTCAGGGTGCTCCGCTTCCACTAACCAACCCTGCGTCATCTAGAGAAGTCCCTCTGTTGCGGTATATTCTTACCGCCCCGCCCAGACCCCAAACGGGTCGCTGAAGCTGAGGCCCAGGGCCTTGGCCACGGCGGGATAGGTGATCTCGCCGTTCAGCACGTTCAGGCCGCGCGCCAGGTGCGGGTCGGCCTTCAGCGCGTCCAGACCCTTGTCCGCCAAAGCCAGGCCGAACGGCAGGGTGGCGTTGTTCAGGGCTTCCGACGACGTACGCGGGGCCGCGCCCGGCATGTTGGCGACGCAGTAGTGGACCACGCCATCGATGACATAGGTCGGATCGGCGTGGGTGGTCGGCTTGGAGGTCTCGAAACAGCCGCCCTGGTCGATGGCCACGTCGACCAGTACCGAGCCGGGCTTCATGATCTTCAGGTGTTCGCGCTTGACCAGGGTGGGCGCCTCGGCCCCCGGCACCAGCACGGCGCCGATGACGACGTCGGCCTTGGTCAGCTCGTCCTCGATGGCGGCGATGGAGGAGAAGCGGGTGATGACCCGTCCGCCGGTCAGTTCGTCGATCTCGCGCATCCGGGGGATGGAGCGTTCCAGCACCACCACCTCGGCGCCCAGGCCCATGGCCATGCGCGCGGCGTTCATGCCGACCACGCCGCCGCCCAGGACCAGCACCCGCGCCGGCGCCACGCCCGGCACGCCGCAGAACAGCAGGCCCATGCCGCCGTTGTGCTTCAGCAGGGTCTCGGCCGCCGAAAAGACCGCGATCCGGCCCGCGACTTCCGACATCGGCGCCAGCAGCGGCAGGCCGCCGCGCGCATCGGTGACGGTCTCATAGGCCACGGCCGCGCACTTGGACGCGATCAGGCCCTTGGTCTGCTCGGGATCGGGCGCCAGGTGCAAATAGGTGAACAGGATCTGGCCCTCGCGCAGGCGCTCCCACTCGACCTTCTGAGGCTCCTTCACCTTCACGATCATGTCGTTCTCGGCGAAGACGGTGGCGGCGTTCGGCGCGATGGTGGCGCCCGCCTTCTTGTAGTCGCCGTCGGTGAAGCCGGCGCCCAGACCGGCGCCCTGCTCGACCGAGACCGAATGGCCGTGGGCGACGTATTCGCGCGCGGCGGTGGGGGTCAGGCCGACCCGGTGCTCGTTCTTCTTGATTTCCTTGGGCACGCCGACGCGCATGGTGTCCGTCCTCTGTTCACCCTCTTGGTCGGGGCTGGAACGCACATACGACAGCATGGGCTGCGCAACCAGTGCGCAAACGGCCACTGACGCGCAAGATCAGGCCTCTGGCCCCGGCGGACCTGCGCAAAACGATGCCCCAGCTCTACTTCAGCGCCAGCGTCACCGTCTTGATGTCCACATACTCGTCGATGCCGTGGATCGAGCCCTCGCGGCCATAGCCGGACGACTTGACCCCGCCGAAGGGCGCCACGGCGGTGGAGATCAGGCCGGTGTTGACCCCGCACATCCCCGCCTCGATCCGGCGACTGACCCGCATGGCGCGGTCCAGGTCGCGGGTGAACAGGTATGACGCCAGGCCGAACTCGGACCCGTTGGCCTTGTTCAGAACCTCGTCCTCGGTGTCGAAGGCGAAGACGGGGATCATAGGGCCGAAGGTCTCTTCCCGCCGGAACAGGGCGTCGTCCCCGCCCAGCGTCACCGTCGGCTGGAAGAAGCGGCCGCCCAGGGCGTGACGCGCCCCGCCGGTCAGGACGCGGCCACCGGCGGCCTTCACCGCCGCCAGATGCTTCTCGACCTTGTCCAGCGCCTTGTCCTCGATCAGCGGCCCGACCTCGACGCCCGGCTGGAACGCCGGGCCGACGGGGATCTTCGCCACCTCGGCGGCCAGTTTTTCGGCATAGGCTTCGGCCACCGACCGCTCGACATAGACGCGGTTGGGACAGACGCAGGTCTGCCCCGAGTTGCGGAACTTGCCCTTGATGGTCTCGGCCACCGCCAGGTCCAGATCGGCGTCGGCGAAGACGATCAGCGGCGCCGCGCCGCCCAGCTCCATCGACACGCGCTTCAGCGTGGGGGCGCAGTCCGCCGCCAGCTTGCGCCCCACCGGCGTCGAGCCGGTGAAGCTGAGTTTGCGGATCAGGGGCGAGGCGGTCAGCACCCCGCCGATGGTCGCCGCATCGCCGGTCACGATCGACAGCGCGCCTTTGGGCAGGCCCGCCTGATAGGCCAGTTCGGCCAGGGCGATGGCCGTAAATGGGGTCTGTGACGCCGGCTTGACCACGGCGGTGCAGCCCGCCGCGAAGGCCGGGCCAAGCTTCCTCGTCAGCATGGCCGCCGGGAAGTTCCACGGCGTGATCAGGGCGCACGGTCCGACGGCCTCGCGGAAGGTCAGCAGCAGGTGGCCCAGCGGGCTGTCCTGCGTTTCCCCGATCAGCCGCTCGGCCTGGCCCGCGAACCATTTCAGGAAGCCGTTGGCGTACGCGACCTCGCCCTTGGCCTCCTCGAACGGCTTGCCGTTCTCGATGGCCATCAGGGCGCCCAAGCCCTCAAGATTTTCGTCGATCAGCCCCGCCCAGTCGCGCAGGAACTGGGCCCGCTTGTGAGGATCGCTGCGAGACCAGTCGGGGAAGGCGTCGGCCGCCGCCTGGATGGCCCGCTCGGTTTCGGCGACACCCAGATCGGGAATGTAGCCGATGATCTCGCCGGTCGCCGGATCGTCCACCGCGATGCCGTTCGCCCCCGCCTGGATCGGCTCGCCCGCGATCAGGGCGTGCTGACGCAGAAGGTTGAGGCCGAGAGCGCGGGCGTCTGACATGGGTGGCTCCGTTCAGGCGAAGACGGGAAGGATGTCAGCCTAACGCCGCGCACCGGCAAGGGCTGCTCGTCACTCGATCACGTCGAGGTCCCGGCCCTTGGTCTCCGGCAGCCAGATCAGGGTCACGACGGCCGCGATCAGGGTGAAGCCGACCGCATACCAGAGGCCGAAGTAGATGTTCCCCGACCATGCCACCAGCGCGAAGCTGGCGGCGGGCAGCAAGCCCCCGACCCATCCGGTGCCGATGTTGTAGGGCAGGCTCATGGCCGTATAGCGGACCCGCGTGGGGAACAGCTCGACCAGGGCCGCCGCCTGGGGGCCGTAAAGGGCGCAGGCCGCCGTCATGAAGATCATCAGGATCAGGAAGCACAGCCCGAAGTTCAGCCGGGCCGGATCCGCCCTGGTCGGGTAGCCGGCCTGGGTCAGCGCGGCCTTGATGCGGGTCTCGACTTCGGCGCGGACGGCCTTGATCTGGGCGGGCGAGCGGCTCGCGGCCTCCATGGACGGCACGGCGATCGACCCGACCCGCACCAAGGCCGTCGAACCCGCCGGCGCCGCGGCGTTGGCGTAGGAGACGCCGGCGTTGGACAGCACGCTCTTGGCGATGTCGCAGGACGAGCTGAAGGCCGTCTTGCCGACGGGGTCGAACTGGACCGCGCAGGTCGCGGGATCTGCGACCACCACAACCGGCGCGCGGGCTTGCGCCTCCGCCAGCGCCGGATTGGCGGCCCGCGTCAGGGCGTGGAAGCCCGGGAAGAAGGCGACCAGGGCCAGGATCATGCCGAACAGCATCACCGGCTTGCGCCCCACCTTGTCCGACAGCCAGCCGAAGAAGACATACATGGCCGCCGACGCCAGGGTTATCAGCAGGATCAGCTGGTCGACCGTGTTGGTGTCGACCTTCAGCACCCGCTCCATGAAGAAGCGCGTGTAGAAGTAGCCCGCATACCAGACGGCGCCCTGGGCGAACATGATGCCGGCCAGGGCGATCAGCACCCAGCGGCCGTTGCGCCAGGTCAGGAACGCCTCGCGGAAGGGGGCGCGCCGCGCGCCGCCCTCGGCTTCCATCCGCGTGTAGGCCGGGCTCTCGTGCAGCTTCAGCCGGATCCACAGCGAAATGGCCAGCAGCACCGCCGAGAGCAGGAAGGGAATGCGCCAGCCCCAGGCGTCGAAGGCCTCGGCGCCCACGACGGCGCGGGTGGTCAGTATGACGGCGAGCGCTCCGATCAGACCGAAGGCGGCGGTGGTCTGGATCCAGCCGGTCAGGAAGCCGCGCTTCTTCACCGGCGCATGCTCGGCGACATAGATGGCCGCCCCGCCGTATTCGCCGCCCAGGGCGAAGCCCTGCAGCACGCGCATGGTCAGCAGCAGGATCGGCGCGGCCATGCCGATGGCGTCATAGTCCGGCAGGACGCCGATCAGCACCGTGGCCAGCCCCATCAGGGTGATGGTCACCAGGAAGGTGGTCTTGCGCCCCGTCTTGTCGCCGAACCAGCCGAACACCAGGGCGCCCAGGGGCCTCACGACGAAGCCGACGCCAAAGGTCAGCAGGGCCAGGATATAGGCCGTGCCTTCGCCGACATCGGCGTAGAAATGCCTGGCGATGACGGTGGTCAGCGAGCCGAAGATGAAGAAGTCGTACCACTCGAACGCCGTTCCGGCCGCCGAGGCGCCCACGACAGTGCGAAGGTTGGGCGCTTTGGCCGTGTCCTGATCCATCGTCTCGCTCCCGGCACCTCTGGCGGGCGCTCGAGGCGAGGCTTAGCGGGCCGGCCGCGCAACGAAAAGGCCCGCCGGTTCACGGCGGGCCTCTCGGGGCTTCGGGAGGAAGCTTTGGCGTTTAGCAGGGACCGCCGTCGGCGCAGGTGCTGATCGCGCTGCCGGCCGCCTGGGCGTCCTGGCCCACGCCCGCGACGGTGTTGCAGGCGGCGGTGACCAGGGCGGCGGCGGCGGAGACGATGACGAACAGCTTGCGCATGGCGAAAATCCTTATTCGGAGGATAAACCGCGCGAGACGACGAAGGTTCCCGGCTGTTGCGGCGTCGACGCTTCGGGCGTGGCGAAGGTCATGCGGGCGATCGTGCCGCCGCCTGGCGCGCCGACAATCTCGGCCTCGCCGCGCAGCTGTTTGGCGAAGGCGCCCATGAGGGTGCGGCCGACCCCGGCGCTGACGGCTTCGTCAGGCGCGCCCGGCCCGTCGTCCTGCACCTCCAGAACGCTGGTCGCGCCATCGACCTTGAACCGGACGACCAGCTTGCCGCCCCGTTTCGCAAAGGCGTGCTTCTGGGCGTTGGTCACCGCCTCGACCAGCCACAGGGCCAGCGGCGCCAGCTTGTCAGGATCGACGATCAGGCTGTCGGCCTCGACCGCGCTTTCGACCATCCGGCCCATGCTGATGTCGCTGGCCACCAACTGGCCGACCAGTTCGGTCAGGAAGTCGCGGGCGTCCGCATGGCGGATGTCCTCGGACTGGTAGAGGGTGCGGTAGATCAGGGCCAAGGCCGAGATCCGCTGACGCGTGTCGCCCAGCGCCGCCTTGGCAGGGGCGTCGGTCAGGGCCCGCTGTTGCATCGACAGCAGGGACGAGATGATCTGCAGGTTGTTCTTCACCCGGTGATGGATCTCGCGCATCAGCGCGTCCTTCTCGGACAGGGCGTCGGTCAGGGCCTTATCGCGGGAGCCGATCGTCTCAGCCAGTTCGTCCAGCGTCTTGGCCAGGATGCGGATTTCGGACGGGGCGTTGACCGCCTGGACCGGGCGGACGGAGAACCGGCCGCGGGCGTAGATGGCGGCGACCCGCTCCAGATAATCCAGCCAGCGGATGACGATCCGCTCGGACAGCAGCAGCACCGCCGCGAACGCCGTCAGCCAGGCCGCCAGCGGCAGCAATAGGGCGCCGATCGGGTTCAGCCGCGCCCACGACAGCCATCCCGGCGACGGAGCCGACAGCAAGACATAGACGTCGCGACCCGCCAGGGCGGCCCCGGCGTAGTCGCGGCGCTGGCCCGACACGTCCTTGCCCTCGAATACGGCCGAGGCGCTGCTGCGGGCGCGCTCCACCCAGCCGGTCAGGTCGCCCTTCTTCAGATCGAACGCCACCGGGTCGGTCGCCACCAGGATGCGGCCTTCTGGGTCGGTCAGGGCGGCCTGCGCGCCTTCGGGTAGGGAGCGGTCGGCGAGGTCGGGTTGCAGGGTCGACAGCGGGATGACCGCCGCCATCGCACCGTCGAAGACGCCCAGCGGACGCTGCGCGCGAACCGCCACCAGCAGCGCCGGTCCGGCCGATGTCGTGCGGGCCGATCGGGTGATGACCACGGTCTCGCCGTTGCGCAGGCGCCGGAACCAGTCGGCCTCGCGCACCGACCCACCGCCGTTCAACGCCTCGGGCGTGGAGGCGCAGACGATGTCGCCGGTGGCGCTGACGCGGCTGAGGCCGGCATAGCCGTCCAGCCGGCGGGTCAGATCGCTGAGGCGCGCCGGGCAGAAGGGGCCGGCGGCCTCGGGGCTGAGCACCTGCAGCAGAACCTGGGCGCTGTCGATGCGGGCCCTGGTGTCGTTGGCGGTGCGTTCGGCCGCCTGCTGCAGGTCGACCCGGCGCTGTTCCGCCTGGTCGGTGAACGCCGCCTGGGTCTGCAGGATGCTGAGCACGAAGATCGGCAGCAGGGCGACGGCCATGGCCACGCCCAGCCGGAAGCGGATGCCCTGAAAGCGCTGGGTCGATGCGCGAGTGCGGGCCCGCCCCAGGCTGAGGCGCCGGCCCCAGCCTGCGAAGAGTCCCGGTGCGGCCATCTAGTTGTGTCGGGCGCCGCTCAGGCGGTCCGCGTCGGCCAGGATGGAGCGCATGGCGTCGCCGGCCGCGCGGCCGTCGCGGCTGTAGCCGCCCTTTTCCAGGGTCGCCAGAACCGCCTTGCGGGCGCGGCTGACGCGGCTTTTGACCGTGCCGACGGCGCAGTTGCAGATGGCCGCCGCCTCTTCGTAGGCGAAGCCGCCGGCCCCGACGAGGATCAGCGCCTCGCGCTGCTCTTCGGGCAGAGTGTTCAGCGCCTGACGCAGTTCGTCCAGGGCGACGGGCGCCTCGGGGTCGTCCACGGCCACCAGGGTGCGCTCGGCGGCCTCCTGGTCCAGCTGGGTCGAGCGCCACGAGCGGCGCTTCTCCGAATAGAACTGGTTGCGCAGGATCATGAAGGTCCAGGCCTTCATGTTGGTGCCCATCTGATAGCTGGCACGGGCGTCCCACGCCTTCATCATGGCGTCCTGCGCCAGATCGTCGGCGGCGGTCGGGTCGCCCGTCAGCGTTCGCGCGAAGGCGCGCAGGTGAGGGATCAGGGTGACCAGCTGCGTCTTGAAGCCGGCGTCGTCTGCGGAGGCCGGCTTGGGCGGCGCGCTTGAAATGCTCACGCCTTGCCGCCCGCGTTTTTCTCGTCGGCGCGGCGAAGGATGTCCAGGAACTCGTCCGGGACCGGCTCGTTCACCACCTGATCGAACATGTGGCGCAGCTTAACGCCGATCGCCTGCTGACGCAGGCGCGCTTCTTCAAGCGGCGTATCGTCCTTGCCGGACGTGGTCGGCCGCTCGGCCCCCGGTGTATTGGTCATGAGAAGAACAGCGCGCCCCTTAGCCGCTCGTAGCTACGGGCCCAAAACGTCATCAAGGGCGTCCGGTTCCATCCGCGAACGCAAATATGGTGAAGCTGAGCGATTTCGATGGAACCCGTCGTTTTCGGCGACGTTTCATGGCCTGACGCGCCGCTGCGTGAAGCGGCCGATATGTCGGGGACTATCCATGAGCCTACTGGCCAGACTTGCGCCGCACCTTCCTTACGTGCGTCGTTACGCTCGCGCCCTCACCGGTGATCAGACCACCGGTGACAACTACGTCCGCGTCGCGCTGGAGGCCCTCGCCGCCGGCGAGAAGCAGCTGCCGACCGACATGACGCCGCGCGTGGCGCTGTATCATGTGTTCCACGCCATCTGGTCCTCGACCGGCGCGCGCCTCGAGGACGCTTCGGGTCTGGAAACCGGCGACGACGCATCGCGCCGCCTGATGCGGATCGCCCCGCGCTCGCGCCAGGCCTTCCTGCTGACCGCGCTGGAAGGCTTCACGCCTTCGGAAGCAGCCCAGATCCTGTCGGCCGATCCGCGTGACGTCGAGCGGCTGATCGCCGACGCCCAGGCCGACATCGACGCCGAACTGGCCACCGACGTCCTGATCATCGAGGACGAGGCCATCATCTCGGCCGACATCGAAAGCCTGGTGAAGGAGTTGGGCCACCGCGTCACCGGCACCGCCACAACCCATGACGAGGCCGTCGACGCCGTCGCCCGCCACCGCCCGGGCCTGGTCCTGGCCGACATCCAGCTGGCCGACGGCTCTTCGGGCATCGATGCGGTGAAGGACATCCTGAAGCGCATCGACGTGCCGGTGATCTTCATCACCGCCTTCCCCGAGCGCCTGCTGACCGGCGAACGCCCCGAGCCGACCTTCCTGATCACCAAGCCCTTCCAGCCGGAAACGGTGAAGGCGGCGATCAGCCAGGCGCTGTTCTTCCACCCCTCGCGTCAGAAGGAAGCGGCCTAACCCGCCCTTCCACCGCGCAGACAAAAGGCCCCGGGAGCGATCCCGGGGCCTTTTTTGTTTGATCCTCCGCGGTGAAGCGAAGCGAAACGGGGAGCGGGGCCACGCAGTAGGTGGCGGCGGGGGTGAAGGCGTCCACGCCGTCTCCGTTCGAAGACAGCACCGGCCTTTCGCCCCCGCTGCCGCAAACGGCGCCCATCCCCGCCCAAGAGCGGGGGGATCGAAGACTAGTTCGACGGCGTGGTCGGGGCGTTGACGTTCGGGGCGTCGCCGGTGGCGACCGGGGCGGCCTGGCCGGTCGCGCTGGTCGGCGCATCGGCCGCGGGCGCGGTTGCCGCATCCCCCGAGAAGGCCGCGCTGTCGACGGCCTGGTCGCCGTCGTTGGCGTTGGTGTTCGAGAAGCCGCCCTGGCTGACGAACCACATCCCCATCAGCAGCACCGCAGCCGCGACGGCCGAGACGATCAGCAGCATCAGGATGCGCACGCCCGGACGTCCCTGGCGGACGTATTGGGCCTCGACCGGGCGGCCTTCGTGGACGGCGTCGGCGACCTTGTCGTGGGGGTTGTTGGTGTCGCTCATGGACGTGCTCCGCAGCTGGCTCGATATCGTTGCCGCTGAAACGTCGCCGCGCCCCCCGACGTTCCGTCCGGCCCGGGTTCGCGTCGTGCGAGAAAACTCGCCTGCGGTGCTGGAACCGGTTCGATACGCCCGTGTTATCCACCTGCGGAGGCGGCGACGCCCCCCCGACTTGAGACTGGCGATAGCCGGTCTGTCGCCTCCGCGCCTCATTCTCGATGATGCCACTTCCCGGGCGGGCCGAAAGGTCCGCCCTTTTTCTTTGGCGGCGTCCGGCGGGCGGACCCGCCCTTTCTTTGGGCTCGACAGCAGTGCGCAGGATGCTCATGGGTTCTCAAAAGAGACCTCAGGAGAACCGTGATGTCGTCGATCAATCGCCAATGGGTTCTGCGCAACCGGCCGAAAGGCGCCATCGCCGACGGTGATCTGGAGCTGGTCGAGCGTCCGGTGCCCGAGACGGGCGATGGCCAGATCAGGGTTCGCACCCTCTACCTGTCGCTGGACCCCACCAATCGCACCTGGATGAACGACAGCGAGGGCTATCTGCCGCCGGTGGGCCTGGGCGACGTCATGCGCGGCCTGACGCTGGGCGTGGTCGAGGACAGCCGGTCCGAGCGCTTCGCCGTGGGCGACGTCGTCACCACCGCCGCGGGCGGCTGGGCCGACTATGCGATCATGAACGCCGCCGACGCCTCGCGCGTCCACCGCGCGCCCGGTCTGCCGCTGACGGCGAATATGTCGGTGCTCGGCATGACCGGCATGACCGCCTACTTCGGCGTCACCGACGTGCTGAAGGCCAAGGCCGGCGAGACGCTGGTCATCTCCGCCGCCGCCGGCGCCGTCGGCTCCATCGCGGGCCAGATCGCCAGGCAGCGCGGCTGCCGCGTCATCGGCATCGCGGGCGGGCCCGAGAAATGCGCCTGGCTGACCCGCGACCTCGGGTTCGACGCCGCCATCGATTACAAGAACGAGGACGTGGGCGCGGCGCTGGACCGCCTGGCGCCGGACGGGATCGACCTGAACTTCGAGAACGTCGGCGGCGACATCATGATCGCCGTCTTCAACCGGCTGAAGGTGCACGGCCGCATGGCCGTCTGCGGCCTGGTGTCCTCCTACAACGCCACGCGCATGCCGCCGTCGCCCAACTTCGCACGGATCATCACGCACCGGCTCAATATCCAGGGCTTCCTCGTCCTGGACTACGCCAGTCGGGCCAAGGAGATGGTCGCCGAGATGGGGCCGTGGCTGGCGAACGGCGACATCAGATGGAAGGTCCACGTCGACAACGGGCTGGAGGGCGCCGTCGCCTCGCTGGACCGGCTGTTCACGGGCGACCACGACGGCAAGCTGCTGGTGCGTGTTTCGGAAGAGCCCGCCGCATGACCGAGGCGCTCGGCGATCATTTCGAGGACCTGGACGTCGGCCAGGTCATCCCCCTGGGCGCCTGCGCGGTCGACGAGGCGGCGCTGGACGGCTTCGTCACCACCTTCTCGCCGGGCTGGGACGCCGCCTATGGCGCGCCCGACGCCATGGTCTACGCCCTTTGGAGCCGCCTGGCCGCGGACAAGACCGCCGGCTGGGTCCGCAGCAAGACCCTGGCCGTCGACGGCCTGCGCTTCATGCGCAACCCGCCGGCCGGCGAGCTGTTGCGCGGCCGGCTGACGGTGATGGGCAAGGATCCGGTGGGCGACGAAAAGGGCATCGTCATCGCCCAGCACGACCTGCTGGACGAGGGCGGTCGGCTGGTCTTCTCGTGCCTGACGCGCCAGCTGATCGCGCGGCGGTAGCTCTCCCTCCCCTTCATGGGGAGGGTGGCTGACGCGAAGCGTCAGACGGGTGGGGCTCGAACGGGCATTCACTCCACCCCTCCACCACCAAAAGAAAAGCCCGGCCGGATGTCCTTTCGGACCCCACCCGGGCTCACTTCGTTCACCGTCCCTCCCCAGGAGGGGAGGGAGAAAGTCAGGCGTTCGCGGCGGCCGGCTGCAGGATCTGGCGCGCGAAGGCCATGGCGACCAGGCGGTCCCAGCCCAGCAGCGACACCAGGTGGGCGTAGATCTGGCCCAGGGCGCCGTTGTCGCGCAGTTCGACCAGCTTGTCGGCCGGCAGCTCCTTCAGCTTGGCTTCCGACACGGCGTAGTATTCGGCCAGGCGCTGGGCCGGCTGGGCGTTGCCCTGGGCGTCGCGCGGGGTGAACATGGCCTCGCGGACCTCGAACAGGTCCAGATCGATCAGCAGCTTGACGAAGCTTTCGGTGCGGTGACGCTCCTGCTCGAAGCTGTTGCAGAACTCCATCGCCATCTTGGTGTATTCGCTGGGCTCGTCGCCGTTGAACAGCGGCGACTGGCCGCCCTCGACCACGAACGGCGCCGCGCGGTCGATGCACAGCAGCAGGCGCTGCTTGGACGGGTCGTTGGCGAAGACGAACGGATAGCGGCGCACATAGGCGGGCACATAGGCGTCGGGGCGATAGACGCCGTTCTCGACGAACAGGTTCTGGCCCTGCTGGATGCCCATGACGGCGACGGGCAGCTTGGCCTCGCCCATGAAGATGACCGGGAAGGCCAGGGCCGCGGCCGAGAACTCGGTGACAGTCAGCGGCACGATGTTCGACTCGGCGACGAACGAATAGGGATTCTCGATCGGGTTGACGCCCAGGTTGGCGTGCAGCTCTGCGGCCAGCGGCTCCGGCTGGCTGTAGAACAGGACGTTGCCCGCCAGTTCACTGTCGGTCGAGAAGGTTGTGTCGGTCATTCAAGCGGCTCTGGGACTTGCGAAGGCGGGCCTTCTAGCGCACGCCCGGCCCTGCGGCAAACGGGCGCCGGTTGCAGGCGCGTGCGGCAACCACTAGCTCTCGGTCATCATGTCGTCCTGCGACCACGACCATCATCACCGACCGACCGACGCCGCGGCCCTGGACGCCGTGCTGTCGGGCGTCGTCGCGCGGGCCGAGGCGCGCGGCGAACGCATGACCGCGCCGCGCAGGCGGGTCCTGCGCATGCTGCTGGAGGCGGGCGAGCCGGTGAAGGCCTACGATCTGATCGCCCGCTTTGGCGAGGACGGCCAGGCGGCCAAGCCCCCGACCGTCTATCGCGCGCTGGAATTCCTGGAGCGGCAGGGCCTGGCCCACCGCATCGCCTCGGTCAGCGCCTATGTCGCCTGCGCCGACACGCAGGAGGGCGACGACGCCGAACACGCCGCGGCCTTCCTGATCTGCGACTGTTGCGGGGCCGCGCGCGAGGTGCGCCTGCCGTCCGGCCGCGCCCTGACCCAGGCCGCCAGCGACGCCGGTTACGTCATCGAGCGCACCACGGTGGAGGCGCATGGGCGCTGCGCCGCCTGCCGCATCGCGGCCTAGGGGCATGGACGCCGCCCTGCTTTCCCCGCCCCGGCGCATCATGCGGCCCATCGTGAACCGGTGGGGCAAGGGCGAGATGGCCGTGCTGGACTTCGGCGACGCCAAGCGGCCCGTCGACCTGGTCTTCGTCCATGCCAACGGCTTCAACGCCGTCACCTACCGCACCCTTCTGGCGCCGCTGTCGGCCAGTCTTCGCATCTGGGCGCCTGACCTGCGCGGTCACGGTCACAGCCGCCTGCCCGTGGGCGCCAAGGGCCGGCGCGGCTGGATCGACCATCGCGACGACCTGATCGACCTGCTGGCCGCCATGGACGGACCGCCGGTTGTGTTGGGCGGGCATTCGATGGGCGCCGTATCGGGCTTGCTGGCCGCCGCCGAGCGCCCTGACCGGGTGTCCAAGCTGGTCCTGCTGGACCCGGTGATCTGGAGCCGTCCGGCCGTTTTGGCCTTCAACCTGCCGCTGCTAGACCGGCTGCCGTCGCGCATCCCGCTGGTGAAGAACGCCCTGAAGCGCCGCGCCGTGTTCGAAAGCCGGGAGGCGGCGATGAAGGCCTACCGCGGCCGCGGCGCCTTCAAGGGCTGGAGCGACCTGCAGCTGGCCGACTATCTGACCGACGGCTTCATGCCCTCGGGCGATGAGATGGCCCTGACCTGCGCGCCCGCGACCGAGGCGGCCAACTACGCCGCCCAGGCCCACGACCCCTGGCGCGCCCTGCGACGCTATCCGGGCCCGATCCACATCCTGAAGGGCGCCGTCCAGTCGACCTGCTCGGTCACGCCCGGCCCGCGCGGGCTGCCCAACGTCACGGTCCAGCGGGTCGAGGGCGGCAACCACTTCTTCCCCATGCTGCAACCCGACATCGCTCGCGACGCCCTGTTCGACGCGGCGGTCTGAGGGTCCTCCGCCGCTCTTGGGCGGGGGAGGGGGACCACGAAGTGGTGGAGGGGGCAAAGGCTGGTTCCGGCCTCTGCAAGACGTGGAGCGGATGCCCTCGCCCCCTCCACCCCGCTTCGCGCGGTCCCCCTCCCCCGTTCCGCTGCGCTCCACGGTGGAGGATCTTGAGAAAGACAGATGCGCGCGCGCGGGCAGGGGTCTAAAGCTCCGCCCAACAAACCATAAGAACCAAGGGAAACGCCGCATCATGCGCGACATCCGCCACTTTATCGACGGCGCCGCTTTCGAGGGCGCGTCCGGCCGCTTCGCCGACGTCTTTGATCCCAACACCGGCCAGGTCCAGGCGCGCGTTCAGCTGGCCTCGGTCGGCGAGATGGATCGGGCGGTCCAGTCGGCCCAGAACGCCTTCGAGGGCTGGTCCTCGACCAACCCCCAGCGCCGCGCGCGGGTGCTGTTCGAGTTCAAGCGCCTGGTCGAGGCGAACGTCGAGGAGCTGGCCAATCTGCTCAGCTCCGAGCACGGCAAGGTCGTGGCGGACAGCAAGGGCGACATCCAGCGCGGTCTGGAAGTGGTCGAGTTCGCCTGCGGCATCCCCCATGCCTTGAAGGGCGAATACACCTGGGGTGCGGGCCCCGGCATCGACGTCTATTCGATGCGCCAGCCGCTGGGCGTGGTGGCCGGCATCACCCCGTTCAACTTCCCCGGCATGATCCCGATGTGGATGTTCGGCGTGGCCATCGCGGTGGGCAACACCTTCATCCTGAAGCCGTCCGAGCGGGATTCGTCGCTGCCGGTGCGTCTGGCCGAGCTGATGATGGAGGCGGGCGCCCCGGCGGGCGTGCTGAACGTCGTGCACGGCGACAAGGCGGCGGTTGACGCCATCCTGACCCACCCGCTGATCCACGCCGTCAGCTTCGTCGGCTCGTCCGACATCGCCCACTATGTCTACCAGACCGGCGCCGCCAACCATAAGCGCGTCCAGGCCATGGGCGGCGCCAAGAACCACGGCATCGTCCTGCCCGACGCGGACATGGACCAGGTGGTCAAGGATCTGGCCGGCGCCGCCTTCGGCAGCGCGGGCGAACGCTGCATGGCCCTGCCGGTGGTCGTGCCGGTCGGCGCCCGCACGGCGGACGAACTGCGCGAGCGGATGGTGGCCGAAATGCAGACCCTGCGCGTCGGCGTCTCTACCGACGCGGGCGCCCACTACGGCCCCGTCGTCACCGCCCAGCACAAGGCCCGCGTCGAGGGCTGGATCGACAAGGGGGTCGCCGAGGGCGCCGAACTGGTCGTGGACGGCCGCGGCTTCAGCCTGCAGGGACACGAGAACGGCTACTTCATCGGCCCGTCGCTGTTCGACCACGTGAAGCCCGAGATGGAGGCCTACAAGGAGGAGATCTTTGGACCTGTCCTCCAGATCGTCCGCGCCGAGACCTTCGAACAGGCGCTGAGCCTCCCGTCGAACCACCAGTACGGCAACGGCGTCGCCATCTTCACCCAGAACGGCCGCGCGGCCCGCGACTTCGCCGCCCGGGTCAATGTCGGCATGGTGGGGATCAACGTGCCGATCCCGGTGCCGGTCGCCTATCACACCTTCGGCGGCTGGAAGCGCTCGGCCTTCGGCGACATCAACCAGCACGGCATGGAGGGCGTCCGCTTCTGGACCAAGACCAAGACCGTCACCGCCCGCTGGCCCGACAGCGCGCTGGAGCACGCCGACAGCGCCTTCGTCATTCCCACGATGGGCTGATCCGACCACGGGCTTTGCGCGCGACAGATCGCGCATCACCGTGTTATGGCGCCGCTGAGCAAAAGGTCCCGTCCCGCCCTTGTCCTTCTTCCACGCCGGCCCCGCGCCCCTGCGCACCGGCCCCGCCAGCGGGGCGCTGCGTGACGGCTTGAGCCTGTCGCCGGGGATGCGGGTCGGGCTGTTCGGCGGCTCGTTCAATCCCGCCCACGACGGCCACGCCCATGTGGCGGAGACGGCGCTGCAGAGGCTGGATCTGGACCGTGTGGTCTGGCTGGTCTCGCCGCAGAACCCGCTGAAGTCCGCGGCCGACAGCGCGCCGCTATCCGACCGCATGGCCTCGGCGCGCGGCCAGGCCCATGGCCCCGCCATGATCGTCTCGGACTTCGAGACGCGCACCGGCGTGAGCTGGACCGTCGACACCCTTCGCGCGGTGGTCGCCCGGCATCCGGGCGTGCATTTCGTCTGGCTGATGGGCTCGGACAATCTGGCCAGTTTCCATCGCTGGCGCGGCTGGACCGACATCATGCGCCTGATGCCCGTGGCGGTGATCGCCCGGCCCGGCAGTCAGATGGAAAGTCTGACCGCCCCGGCCGCAGCCCGCTTCGCCGGCTACCGTGTGCGGCCCGAACAGGCGGGCCTGCTGCCCCTGCTGGAGGCGCCGGCCTGGACCTATCTCAGCGCCCCCCTGAACCACCGATCCTCCAGCGCCATCCGCGCGGCGCGCCGCAAATAGCGCGCTTCAACGGACGGTGATGGGGTGTGTCCTCGGCGCACGGTGACCTTTCGGGCCGCCTGTGATAGGACCATCCCTCAAGTCACCACCCCGGAGCTTTCCGCTGCCCGCCCAATCCGCGTACGACACGCAAGACGAAGCCGTTTCAAACACGGCCCGTGAAATGGAGCCGATCGAACCGCTCCACGACGAAGACGGCCCGATTTCGAGCGATCGCCAGCCGCTGCCGAAAGGCGCGACGCCGCTGGAGGTCGCCCTGCTGGAACGCCTGGACACCGACCAGGCGCAGGACATCGTGCTGATCGACCTGAAGGGTAAATCCTCGATGGCCGACGCCATGATCGTGGCGTCCGGGCGGTCGCACCGTCACGTCGGCGCCGTGGCCGACCACCTGCTGCGCACCCTGAAGGACCAGGGCTTCGGCAAGGCCAAGGTCGAGGGCCTGCCGCACTGCGACTGGGTGCTGATCGACGCGGGCGACGTGATCGTCCACCTGTTCCGTCCCGAAGTGCGCACCTTCTACAACATCGAGAAGATCTGGGCCGTCGACAGCGCCCACCGCACCGCGCGCGTCTAAAGTGGCGTTCGGCCTCAAGCAGCCCCGCGCCGCGCGCGGGGCGACAGGCCGATGAAACTCAGCATTGTCGCCATCGGCAAGCCGGGGCGGGGGCCTGAGGCGTCGCTGGCCGACGACTACGCCCGGCGCGCGACCCTGGCCGGCCGCCCGCTGGGTCTCGGCCCGCTCGACCTGATCGACCTGGAACCGCGCAAGACGGGCAAGGCGCCGGAGGCCGAGGCGATCCTGGCCGCCTGCGAAGGCGCGGTGCTGATCGCCTGCGACGAGCGCGGCAAGGCCTATTCCTCCCGCGCCTTCGCCGAGATGATCGCCGCCCTGCGCGACGCGGGCGAGCGGCGGCTGGTTTTCGCCATCGGCGGGGCGGACGGGCTGGACGCCTCGGTGCGCGACGCGGCCCGCTCGACCCTGGCTTTCGGACCCCAGACCTGGCCCCACGCCCTGGCCCGCGCCATGCTGGCCGAACAGCTCTATCGGGCCGTGACCATCCTGGCCGGATCGCCCTATCACCGCGACTAGACATGAAGCGCGCGGCCCTCCTCATTCCTCTGGCCCTCATGGCCCTGGCCGGCCCGGCGCCGGCGCGCCAGCCGTCCGGGGACCTGCCGGCCCTGCAGGCCCAGCGCCGCGATGAACTGGCGCGCGCGCGGCGTCTGCGCGCCGATGCGGCTGCCGCGACCGTGGAGATCGCCGCCCTCGATCGCCGGCTTCAGACCATGGTGGACGACGTCGCGGCCGGCGATCAGGTGCTGGCGTCCCAGCGCGCCCGCCTCGCCGCCCTGAACGCCCACGAAGGCGCCCTGACCCGCGATCTGGCGCGCGAACAGGCCGCGTCCGGCCGTCTGCTCTCGGCCTTGCAGATGCTCAGCCGCCGCCCGCCGCCGCCGCTGCTGGTGCCGGCCGACAAGGCCGTCGACACGGTCCGCGCGGCCATCCTGATCCGCGCCATGACGCCGGATCTGCGCAAGCGCGCCTCGGTCCTGGCCGCCCGCCAGACCGAACTGGCCCGCCTGCGCCGCGACGCCATCCTGTCGTCCGAGCGCCTGCTGACCGCAGAGAGCGACCAGGGCGACCGACGCGCCGCGCTGGAGGCGCTGCGCCAGCGCAAGGCCGATCTGGCCGAGGTGCTGCGTCTGGACGCCGAGACGGCCGAACGCGCCGCCGCCGCGCTGGACGACCGCATTCGCGCTCTCGGCGGCCGTCCGCTCGACGCGCCCGAGGCGCCGCAACTGACCGCCGCCAACCCGGCCGGCCGCAGCCGCCTGACCGCCCCGGTCGAGGGCGCGCCCCGCGTCCCCTTCGGCGCCCGCTCGGCCGGCCTGCGCTGGGCCGCTTCCGGCCCGGTGAAGGCGCCCGCCGACGCCCGCGTCGCCTATGTCGGGCCGCTGGCCGGCTGGGGGTCGGTGGTGATCCTGGACCTCGGCCCCGGCTGGCGCGGCGTCGTCGCCGGCCTCAGCTCCACCGACGTCGAGACCGGCCAGCGCGTCGCCGACGGCGCCGTGCTGGGCCAGGCCGACGGCGAGGCCTATTTCGAGCTGCGCCGCGACGACCAGCCGGTCGATCCCACGCCCTGGCTGAAGTAGTCGGCGCGCTCTCCGCCTCCTGGGCGGAGACAGCGAGCGTCAGCGAGCAGAGGCGGGCAAGTTCAGGGCTCGACCATTCAGGCCCGCCTCTGGCGCCCAACGGCGCCTGTCTCCGCCCAGCGGGCGGAGAGCGATATCGGAACACCGCTCTCCCGTGGCCCGAAACCGCTATGCAACCGCCCGCCCGCCTGATTTTATCCTTGTTCGCGGCTAGGATAGTCGCCCCTGACGCCCCAGCTTGAGCCTCCCCATGGGGCCGTTCGAAAGAGACCTAATGCGTAAACGCCTTCTCGTCGGCAGCGCCGTCCTGGCGCTCGGCGTGTCCGCCGTGGCCGTGGCCAGCCAGACGCCCCGTAACGAGACCTTCCGCCAGCTTCAGCTGTTCGGCGACGTCCTGGGCATCGTCGAGCAGGTCTATGTCGTGCCCGTCGACAACAAGAAGCTGATCGAGGCGGCGCTCAGCGGCATGATGACCGCGCTGGATCCGCACTCGAACTATCTGGCGCCGTCCAACTACGACGACCTGCGCGAGCGGACCGAGGGCCAGTATTCGGGCGTCGGCCTGACCATCACGGCCGAGAGCGGCCTGGTGAAGGTCATCTCGCCAATGGACGACGGCCCCGCCGCCAAGGCCGGGGTCCAGGCCGGCGACGTCATCTCGGCCATCAACGGCCAGAACGCGGCGGGCCTGACGGTCTCGCAGGTCTCCGAGAAGCTGCGCGGCGCAGTCGGCACGACCGTCAACGTCACCTTCCTGCGCGATGGCGAGGAGCCGCGCGAGGTCGTCCTGACCCGCGACATCATCCGCGTCGACAGCGTCACCGGCCGTCTGGAGGGCGACTTCGGCTATCTGCGGATCGCCACTTTCAACGAGAACACCGGCCGCGAACTGACCGACACCATCGCGCGGCTGAAGCGCGAGAAGCCCGGCATCAAGGGCTGGGTTCTGGACCTGCGCAACAACGGCGGCGGCCTGCTGACGGCGGCCATCGACGTGTCCGACGCCTTCCTGGAGCGCGGCGAGATCGTCAGCCAGCGCGGCCGCCGGCCCGACCAGATCGAGCGCTACGCCGCGCGCGCCGGCGACCTGACCGACCGCGCGCCGCTGGTGGTGCTGGTCAACTACGGCTCGGCCTCGGCGTCCGAGATCGTCGCCGGCGCGCTGAAGGACCACGCCCGCGCCGTGGTCGTCGGCTTGACCAGTTTCGGCAAGGGGTCGGTGCAGACGGTCATCCCGCTACGCAACGGCCAGGACGGCGCCCTGTCGATCACGACGGCGCGCTACTACACCCCGTCCGGCGGCTCTATCCAGAAGATCGGCATCGAGCCGGACCTGGAGGTCGCCCGCTCGGCCGCCGAGGCGCGCATCGTCTCGCGCAGCAGCTTCATCTATTCCGAGGCCGCCTATGCGACCGCGCTGGACAGCTCCATCGGGGCCGAGCGCAAGGGCGCCCACATGCCGCATGAGGCGCCGGGGCTCGAGTATCCGAAGGACAAGGACTACCAGCTGGAACGCGCGCTGGACGTGCTGCGCGCCGGCGGCGTGGTGGCCAATGTCGCCGCCCCGCCCGCCACGGTGGTCGTGGACGGCAAGCCCGAGGACGTGACCGAGCCCACGGCCGACAAGGACGCCGCGCCGGAGGACTGATCCTCCGCCGGCGTCGGGGCCCGGCGGTCAGGGCAGGGGCGTCAGACCCGCGAGAAGGCCGGCAGGATGTCGGCCGGGATGCGGTGGGGGCGCATGGTCGCCGCATCCACCAGACACCACTCCGAAACGCCCTGGGCGGCCAGCCGGCCCTCGCCGTCCTCGATGCGGACATAGCGGGCGAAGCGCGGGCCCTGCGGGTCGCCGACCCAGGTGCGGGCGACGACGCCCTGCGCGTCCGGCGGCAGGGGGCGCAGGTAATCGATCTCGTGCCTCAGGGCGACCCACGACCACCGGGCCCGCGTCGCCTCATCGAAGCGCGCGTTCCAGTGAGCCGTGCCGGCCTCCTGCAGCCAGCCGACATAGACGACATTGTTGACGTGCCCGTTCTCGTCGATGTGCTCGGGCCGCACGTCCAGCGGCGTGACGAAGACCTCGCGGTCGGCGCGGGGCTCCAGCAGGCTGCGCGCCATCGCGGCCTATTCCTGGCCGAGCGCCACGCCCTTCTCGACCATCAGGGCCTGAAGCTCGCCGGCCTGGAACATCTCCTTGACGATGTCGGAGCCGCCGACGAACTCGCCCTTCACATACAGCTGCGGGATGGTCGGCCAGTCGGTGAAGGCCTTGATGCCTTCGCGCAGGGCCTCGTCCTGCAGCACGTCGACGCCGACGAACGGCGCCTCGAGCTGATCCAGGATCTGCACCGCCAGCGAGGAGAAGCCGCAACGCGGCTGGTCCGGCACGCCCTTCATGAACAGGACGACGTCATGCTCCGCCACGGTCTGCGCGATGAAGGCGCGCACGGGATCGGCGTCGGCTTGCGGCGTCGCCGCCAGGGTCTGATCGGTCGCTGAGTCGGTCACTAGGGGAGGGCCTCTCTCGGTTCGCCCGTCAGCTAGGGATGCGACACCCCCGGGTCAAGGCGGCGCCGGGTCACGGTGGCGTGGGGCGTAGAGCCGTAAGCGGATGCATTCGATGTCCGCTACGGGTGGTTAGCGGTCATGAGCATCTCTGCTATGATCCTATGACCGCTCAGCCGACTACGGTCTAAGCGCGACAAGGTGAGCAGAATGACGTTGGCGACGATCGCAATCGTTTTGGGGTTCATCCTGTGCATTGGCACGGCGCTCGTTCTATCCCTTTGGTCCCCCCGAAAATAGTCACGTGAGACGAAGGTCCGCATTGGGTGGTTAGCGGAAGTTAAGCGCGGTAGCGTGCCGCTTGACGCTAATACTGTCGACCAATGGAGGAGGGAGCTAGATGCGCGTATCCCGATGGCTAATGGGTGGTTAGCGGAAGTTAAGCGCGGTAGCGTGCCGCTTGACGCTAATACTGTCGACCAATGGAGGAGGGAGCTAGATGCGCGTATCCCGATGGCTAACGCGTGGGCTGGCTCTGATGGCCCTGTCGGCTTGTTACGGTGCGCAGGTCAATGAAGGACAAGCAGTCGATCACTTCCGATCCCATCGCTCTCACTATGAGGAGATAGTCGCGCTCGTTGACAGGTGCCGACCCGTCGGCAGCGGGCCAGGTCAGGTCTTCAGCAACCCGGTCGAGAACTCGACAGGCAGCGGGTTGAGGTGCGCGAGGGACGGACAATCAATCGACCTCATCGCTGACGCCCTGAGGAAAGCCGGAGCCACATCGGTCATGTACTACACTGTGGACAGCCCCAGCCTTCGCGCGGCTAACAGCGAGTTGGTGTCGGTAGCGATTACCGTCTTCTCGGCTGGGCTGTCCGTCTCGGGTCTCGACACCCAGTTCGTTTACTCGGTGCAACCGCTGAGCGAGCCTCCACAGAGCGAGGGAGATGCGGGGCGGGGAGCCGACCGCAAGGCCGTCACTGGACCACCTTATCACTGGTACTGGCAGCAAAGCTGGACCTGATCTGCCGCCAAGCGTGATCGCCATCACCTGATGTCCGCTTTGGGTCGGGA
>NZ_LMPZ01000002.1 GCF_001424025.1 Brevundimonas sp. Leaf363
AAACCCAGCTGGCCCGTGCGACCGCCGACGGCGTGCGCGAGCCGCTGAACCGTCGCGCCACCATCGACATCAACTTCTGATCCAGCCCGGCCGGGACACCCCCGGCCGGACCTTGGAAGCGTCGATGACGCCACGATAACGATCGCCGCCGCTCCGAAAGGGGCGGCGGCTTTTGTTTGCGAGAAGGGGCGCGAAGGACGAGGCGGAAGACCTTGCTTCGTCATCCTCGGACTTGATCCGAGGATCAGGCGCTGATCGCGCTGAACGCCGGATGGCCTATTGCGCGGCGTTTCAGCCTGCCGCTATTGCGCACCGGACAACCTGACCCTCGGATCAAGTCAAGGATGACGGTGGGGCAGGGGACGCGCTCGCACTTGCTTCGCCCCTTACCCCCCTCCGACCGCTCCTGACGCACCGCGCCGCTATGCCGGTCGTATGGGCGACCCCTACCGCATCCGATCCGACGACACTTGGGCCCGGGCGCGCGCGGACTATCTCGCCGGCGTGACGGCCGAGGAGGTGTGCGGCCGCTATGATCTGGGGCTTCGCGCCCTGCGCGCCCGCGCCCAGCGCGAACAGTGGCGGCGTGTCGATGCGTCCGACCCGGAACCGCTAGACGACGATCTGGCGATGGGGTCCAAGGCGCCCGCCCTGGCCGATATGGCCGATATCTGCATGCGCCGCGTCGCTCGGGCCATCGACCGCAACCGTTCGGCCGAAGCGATGCGCTGGCTGCGCGTCCACGTCGCGCTGAGCGCCCAGGCCCGCGCTCGACCGGGCGACACGCCCGCGCCGGCGATGGACGAAATGCACGATGTGCACTCAAAAAAACCTTGCAAGCCGTCGCCGTCGCCCTCGGCGCCCATAAACCGCTCGCAGCGGCGCCGCGCGGCCGCCCGCGGCCGCGTCACCGGCGCTCAGCCGCCCTAACGGGCCCGGATCAGCCCGCGGTATGGATCAGAATGGCGTCCTGCGCGGCTTCGGCCGGCGCGGCCTGGATCTGGCGCGGCTGCAGCGCATGCCCCGCGCCGATGACCACCGAGGCGGTCAGCACGGCCGAGATCACCGCCACGGCGGCCAGCTTCACGCCGTGCAGCAGTTCTTCGCGTTCGGATCCCATGGTCGCCCCCCGGCGCAGTCCAACGTCTCGAGGACCGAGATTCCCCTAACCATATTCGGCCGGGCGAGCACAAGTCACGGAACGGTGTCGCCCGCGAAAAGGGCCATGAAAAAGGGGCGGCGCCGCAGCGCCGCCCCTCGTTCAGACGTCGTCGGGCTTTTGGATCAGCCCTGGAACGGACGGATCGTGATCTCGACGCGGCGGTTCTGCGCCTTGCCTTCCGGCGTGGCGTTGCTGGCCAGCGGCTGGCTTTCGCCGCGGCCTTCGACGTACAGGCGCGCGGCCAGCACGTTGCGGCTGACCAGATAGCTGGCCACCGACGAGGCGCGGCGGCGCGACAGGTCGAGGTTGTACTCGTCCGTGCCGTCGCTGTCGGCGTGGCCCAGGATGTCGACGGTCGACTGGTCGTACTGGTTCAGCACGGCCGCGACGTCATCCAGCACGGCGTAGAAGCCCGGCGTCACGTCCGCGCGGTTCGAGCCGAAGGTCACGTCCGACGGCATGCGCAGCACCAGGACGTCGCCCTGACGGGCCACGCCGACGCCGGTGCCGCTGAGCTCCTGCTCCAGCAGGCGCTGCTGGCGGTCCATGTAGTTGCCGACGGCCGCGCCGCCCAGGGCGCCGATGCCGGCCCCGATCAGCGCGTTCTTTCGGCCCTGCTCGGAGTTGGAGGTGTTGGTCAGATAGCCCAGCACCGCGCCGCCCAGGGCGCCGGCGATGGCGCCCGTCGCGGTGTTGTTGCGGCGCGGGCCCGAGGAGTAGGGGTCGGTGGTGGTGCAGGCGCTGGCGCCCAGCATGGCGGCGATCGAAACGCCGGCGATGAGGATTTTGCTGCGCATGGTGTCTTCCTTCTGATGGTTCGGCTCTGTGCGGCCAGAACGTCGCCACAGCTTCACGGTTCCAAGCTGTACCTTGGGTGAACGAACGCCTCCGCCCTGCCGCTTTCCCGCGTTAGGCGCTATGCATCCGCACGCCACAGACAGACGGACGCCTTCGTGACCGACACCCTCGCCCCCGCCGCCGCGACCGACCGCGCCATCCAGCCGGTCTCCATGACCCTGCACGACCGCGATTTTCAGGCGTTCAGCGACGCCCTGGGCCAGTCGTTCGAGCGCTACGGCTTCGCCGTCGTCACCGACCACGGACTGGACGCGGACCTGATCGGCGCCGCCATCGATGACGCCAAGGCCTTCTTCGCCCTGCCCGAGGATGTGAAGCGCCAATACCACCAGCCGGGCACGGGCGGCGCGCGCGGCCTGACCCCCTTCGGCGTCGAGGCGGCCAAGGACGCGGCGACCGTCGATCTGAAGGAGTTCTGGCACGTCGGCCGCGAACTGCCGGAGGGCCACCCCTATCGCCGCTACATGCGCGACAACGTCTGGCCGACGGAGATCGAGGGCTTCCGGCGTCACGTCTACGGCATGTTCGACGCCATGGACCTGCTGGGTCGCCGCATCCTGTCGGCCATCGCCCGTCACCTGGGCCTTGCGGACGACTGGTTCGACGACAAGGTCCAGCTGGGCAACAGCGTCCTGCGCCTGCTGCACTATCCGCCGGTGTCGGCCGATGCGCCGGGCGTCCGCGCCGGGGCGCACGAGGACATCAACGTCATCACGCTGCTGCTCGGCGCCGAGGAGGCCGGGTTGCAGTTGCTGGAGCGCAGCGGCGAATGGCTGGACGTCGCGCCGCCGCCGGGGGCGCTGGTGGTCAACATCGGCGACATGCTGCAGCGGCTGACCAACCACGTCCTGCCGTCGACCACCCACCGCGTCGTCAACCCGCCGCCCGAGCGCCGGGGCTTCGCCCGCTACTCGACGCCCTTCTTCCTGCACTTCAACCCGGACTTCCTGATCGAGACCCTGCCGTCCACGGTCGATGCGGACCACCCGGACCGCTACGCCGACCAGGCGATCACGGCCGAGGACTTCCTGCTGCAAAGGCTGCGGGAGATCCGCCTGCTGTGATCTTTTCCTCCCCATGCAGTGGGGAGGGGGACCGCTTGCGGTGGAGGGGCGCCTCACACACCGCGCCTGAACAGCCCCTCCGTCTCGGCCTGACGGCCGGTCCACCTCCCCATCCGCATCCGCGAATGGGGAGGAGAGACTACTTCGATATCCGCAACCGCGTGATGTCCCGCCCGATCGCCTTGAACGCGTCGGTCAGGTCCGCGCCGCTGGCGGGCAGGAAGGCGTAGTCGGCGCTGGTGGCGCAGCTGGACATCAGGTTCGCCGCGTCTCCGCCGGCCGCGACCGAGAAGCCCACCGTATAGATGATGATCCCCTGCGCCTTGATGGCGTTGCACAGCGCCAGGGTCTGCGCGAACGGATTGCCGTTGGTCGCCGCGCAGTTGATGTGGTCGGAGGCCGAACCGGAGCCCGTCGCGGCGTCCGACGCGATGACGCCGCTGCAGTATGGCGTGTTGAACTCGCCGTCCGTCATGAAGACCACGGCCTTCATGATGTCGTCGTCGTTCAGGGCGCCGGCGCTGGACGAGGGCCACATGGCGTTGAAGCTGGGCGATATCGAATACCAACCCCAGGCCATGCCGATCTGACCGGCGGTCGATCCGCCCACGGTCATCCCGTCGATCAGATTGTGCAGGCTGGACCGACTGGCGCTCAGCGGCGCGAAGGCGCTGTCCGAGCCGGGGCAGCTGTTGCTGTTCCGATCAGACGGATCGGCCGGATAGTTGAAGCCGACCTTCGCGCTGGACGTATAGGTCGAGGTGTAGGCGTTCGAGCCGGTCCGCTCGCTGACGCAGGTGGAGTTCTGCAGCCATTGCAGCGACCCGTTGGCGTTGGTGAACACTCGCCACTCACAGCCGTACTGGCCACACCAGCTGAGGCCGCCCGAGGTATAGGTTCGGGCCCCGACCGTATCGATCAGGTAGGAGTTGGTCCCGACATAGGTCGTCGTGAAGCCGTTGCCGTTCAACTGGGTCATGCCCCCGACTCCGCTGAAGTAGGCCGACCCGCCTGAGCTGAGCAGGCCATGGGCGTTGGCGGTCACCGTCGGCTTGCAGTCCGTCCGCGCGCACTTGGCGCCGTAAGCCGCCGCCCCCGCAAAGTCGCCCCAGTAGCGACTGTCGATGTTGCCGGTGTTGGCCGCGTTCTTCAGGGTGAAGGTCTTGCTCGACGGCACCGATGCCACCGTCAGAACGACGCCGTTCAGGCCGTCGAACCCGCCCTGGACATCCCAGAACGCCACCTTGTCGCCGACCGCCAGCCCGTGATTGGTCGCGGAAGTGAGCCGGACCGGATTGGCCTTGGTCCCGGCCGTGATCCTGAAGGTCGAGCCGGTGTACCAGGTGATGTTCGAGATGCTGGTGGACTGCGTCGCCGTCCCCCGCGCCGTGTTGGCGTAGCTGCCCAGATTCACCCCCATCGAATAGGGAATGACCGACATCTTGGAATAGTAGGGGGTCTGCAGGTCCTGCACGACCATGTCGACCAGGTCGTTGGCCGCGCTCTTCAGCGAGGTGATCCGGTTGCCCGACATGGAGCCGGTGATGTCCAGCACCAGGGCGACTTCCAGGTTCTTGGACGACCGGTTGACCTCCGAATGGGCCCCGACCGGCACCTTGTCGTCCATGAACTTGCCGTAGGGCGGCAGGAAGATGTTGGCGACGATGGTCTTCACATCGACCTTGGAGTTGGCCACCACGATCTGGTCGTCGTTCAGGTGGAAGGTCGTCTGATCTTCCCGCAACGTGATGTCGGGATAGGCCTGCAGATTGGCCTTCAGCGCCGTCAGACCCACCGTCGTCAGCTCGGCGTCGGTCGTATAGCTGGACCGCGCGGCGGCCAGGGCGGCGGCGTCCAGGGCGTCCTGCAGGTTCACCTGAACCGTGGCGGCCCGGTGCAGATCGACCCCGCCCAGCGTCATCATCACCAGGCCGGGCAGGGCCAGGGCGAAGATCATCGCCACATTGCCGCGCTGGGCGTCGCGCAGCCGCCGACTGAAGCGCGTCATGCGCCCGCCCAGCTCTGCGATCCCGTTCATGAGGCCCATCGTCCGCCCGCACCGATCCTGCTCGGACCGACGGGTCCGCACACTGGGGCGGGACGATGCACCCTGGCCGGTTAAGGGATGCCCTAACGGCCAGGGTTAAGCGGGTGTTACGCGGGCCTCAGGCGCTCTGGCTGGTCCAGCCGCAGTCGTGGCCGCGGTTCTGGCGGATCAGCCAGCGGTTCAGCGGCGCGAAATAGTCCGCCACCGCCGAGGCGTCGTTTCCGCGCTCGCCGGTGAAGGCCTGCATGGCTTCCGGCCACGGGCGCGACTGGCCCATCTCCAGCATGGCGTTGAAGCGCCGGCCGACCTCCTCGTTGCCGTAGATCGAGCAGCGGTGCAGCGGCCCGGTCCAGCCCGCCTGCTTGCAGGCCGCGCGCTGGAACTGGAACTGATAGATCCGCGCCAGGAAGTAGCGGGTGTAGGGCACGCCCGCCGGCACGTGATATTTGGCGCCCGGATCAAAGGCGTCGGCCGGACGCGGTCCCGGCGGGACCAGACCCTGGTACTTCAGCATGTCGGCCGTCCAGGCGGCGTTGTACTGATCCGGCGCCGTCTTCCCGGAGAAGACGTCCCAGCGCCAGCGGTCGACCATCAGGCCGAACGGCAGGAAGGCGATCTTGTCCAGCGCCATCTTCAGCAGGAAGGGAATGTCCTCCTCCTCGCCCGGCACGGTCTCCAGCAGGCCGATCTGGTTCAGATAGGTGGGCGTCAGGGCCGACAGCCCCACGAAGTCGCCGATCGCCTCGTGGAAGCCGTCATTGGCCCCGTTCCGGAACAGGAAGGGCTGCTGCGAATAGGCGCGCTGGTAGAAGTTGTGCCCCAGCTCGTGGTGGACGGTGAAGAAGTCGTCCGCATCCACGTTGGTGCACATCTTGATGCGGATGTCGTCCACGTTGTCCACGTCCCAGGCCGAGGCGTGGCAGACCACTTCGCGGTCGCGCGGGCGGGTGATCTGGCTGCGTTCCCAGAAGGTTTCGGGCAGGGGCGCCAGGCCCAGCGAGGTGTAGAAGCCCTCGCCCGTCTTCACCATGCGCGTGGCGTCGTAGCCGGCCGTCTCCAGCAGCTGCGTCAGATCATAGCTGGACTGGCCGCCCTGCGCCGGGGCGACGACATCATAGATGTTGCCCCACTCCTGCGACCACATATTGCCCAGCAGGTCGGCGCGGATCGGGCCGTGGTCCGGCTGGACCGCGTCGCCGTATTTGGCGTTCAGCCGCGCCCGCACGTAGCAGTGCAGGTTCTCGTAGAAGGGCTTCACCTGGGTCCACAGCCGGTCGGTCTCGGCGGCGAAGGCGTCCGGGCTCATGTCGTAGCCGGCCCGCCACAGGGCGCCTGTGTCCGCGAAGCCCAGGTCGCGCGAGCCCTCGTTGGCGATCTCGACCATGCGGGCGTAGTCGGTGCGCATGGTCGGCGAGACGGTGCGCCAGCCTTCGTACAGCGCCTTGGTCTCGTTCGGGTCGCGGCTGGACGCAATCAGCTGCTCGGCGTCGGTCAGGGTGATCGGACGGCCCTGGAAGTCGAACTTGCCGGTCGAATAGGTCGAATCCATCCGGGTGTTGATCTGGGCCAACTCGTCGGCGGCGCCCGCCCGGCTGGGGGCCGGCAAGACGATGCCCAGCTTCAGCAGGTTCAGCTTGCGCCGGACGTCCGCGGGGACCTCGACGTCGTTGAAGCGGGCGGCCTCGTTGGCCAGCTGGACCTGTAGCTCGGTGGCCTCGGCGTTGACCTTCGCCTCCAGCCACATGGTGTCATAGGTGATGTAGGTGGCGCGCACCCACTGGACCCGGGCGGCGTATTCGCTGACCTCGGCCAGCTTGGCCTCCGTTGCGGCGATGAAGGCGGCGGCGCCTTCGGCGGTGGCGGGGTATTCGGTGGTCGCTGCGGCCGGCGCGGCCTGGACGGCGGCCTGGCTGTTCGAGGTGGTGAAGCCGGCGGCGAAGGCCAGGCTGCAGACCGCGACGGCGGTCATGAGGGTGCGCTTCATGAAAGTCTCCCAAGGATGCGGCAGGAGAAGACGGGCGGCGCTTGAGGTCAAGCTGAGCCGTCAGAGACGCCGGCGCGCTTCAGCCGAGCCAGCAGGGCGACGGCCTGCCGATCCACCGCATCGATCTGGGCCAGGTGGATGACGGCCCAGCCCATCTGCGATTCCAGGGTCGCCCGCAACTGCGGCGAGGCGGCGACGTCCCGGATCAGCACCGCCTCGTCAACGGGTGCGAAGGCTGACAGGCCGTGCGCCTCCCCGACCTGACGCACGCCGATGATCTGGGGTCGCAGCGCGTTATTCTGAGTGGAGCCGAGCCCGTTCAGCTCCAGTCGATAGGCCTGAAGCTGGCGCACCAGGCCGGTGTCCTGGATCAGGTCCAGCCGTCCGGCGCTGGTCAGGGCATCGAAGGCGGTGGTCGAAGGTGTGGGATAGTATCCCGTGACCACGGCCGACCAGAGGGCGCGGCGATCCGCGTCGTCCGGCGGTGCGGTAACCGGCACGGGCGTGCCCGGGCCGAGCGACAGGTTGTCGATGCGCGGTCCGTTCAGCGTCGTCAGGCGGCGCCCTGTCGCCTTGTCCAGCACATAGCCGGCGGCTGCGATGCGGCGCAGAGCATTCGCCCGACCCTCGGCCAGCTCTTCGCGGTCCTGCTTCAAGTCCGAGACGATGTCGCGCAGGATGCCGGCCTCCTGCCGACGGTCCGCCAGCTCATTGTTCCAGTTGGTCGCCTGCAGGCCGATGAACACCCCCAGGACCACGACCAGGAACTCCACGGCGACGGCGGCCCAGTCCTGGCGGCGCAAGGCCACGGCGACCCGCGTCAGGACATGGCGCGGACGCCGAAGTTCGGGCTCGGGAGTCTCCGTCACGACCGCGATCCAACCACGCAGGCGTCCAGGCCCTGGTTGCGCACCGTGCCCATCGCCGCCTGCACCCGGCTGGCGCGGCGGCGGACATAGGGGCCGGGATCGGCCGCCTGATAGCGCCTGGGGCTGGGCAGGATGGCCGCCAGCCGCGCCGCCTCGGCCGCCGTCAGATCGGCCGCGCCCTTGCCGAACCAGTGGTGCGCCGCCGCCTCGGCGCCGTAGACGCCGGGCGCCCATTCGGCCACGTTCAGATAGACCTCCATGATCCGCCGCTTGCCCCAGACCGTCTCGATCATGACGGTGTAGCCGGCCTCCAGACCCTTGCGGATCCAGTCGCGGCCCGGCCACAGGAAGACGTTCTTGGCGGTCTGCTGGCTGATGGTCGAGCCGCCCTTGACCTTTCGCCCCTCGGCGTTGCTCTCCAGCGCCTTGCGGATCGCCTTCATGTCGAACCCGCGGTGCTCGCAGAACCGCGCGTCCTCCGAGGCGATGACCGCATCCACCAGCCGGGGCGAGATGTCGTCCAGCGAGCGCCAGCGATAATCCAGCCCCGATCCGCCCACCGCGCGCCCCACCATCAGCAGCGTCGTCAGCGGGGGCGCGACCGCATGGGACAACACCCCGCCGATGGGCAGCAGGGCGAAGACCACGAAAGCGATCAGGATCGGTCGCCCCCAGCCCCGCGTCTTCTTCGGCGTCCCGTCGGTCATCCCACCATCAATGGCCAAGCTCGCGGCCGTTTCAAGACTAGGTGACTAGAGCGCGACGTCCGCCACCCCGGCCTCGCCGTCCTCGTCGGCCCAGGCGACGCGTTTCGCATCGGGGCTCAGCGCCAGGGCGGTGATCGCCGCGCCCTTCTCGGCGCGGATGAAGTTCAGCCCCTGACCGGCCGGATCGGCCACCCAGACGCGGCCGTCCTCCAGCCCGGCCGCCAGCCGTCCGTGCGGGACGCTGGAGGCCACGCGCGCGACAATGGAGCTCTCGTCATAGCCGATCTCGGTCGCCTCGCGGCCCATCGGGCCGTTCGACCCGATGAAGGGCCACAACACGGCGCCCTGCGCCCCCGCCGTGGCCAGCAGCGATCCCTTCGACAGGAAGGCCAGCGACTTCACCTTGCTGGGATAGCCGCCCATGCGCAGATCCTTGGCGTCCTTCATCCGCCAGCCGTGCAACTGGTTGTCCTGCATGGCCGTGACCACGAAGGCGCCGTCCGGCGACCAGATCACTCCGATGTGCGACCCGGCCCACTTCAGGAAAGTCGGCTTCTGCTGGGCGATCCGCGCGAACCACAGGGCCGCCCCGCCATACGTCGCGGCGGCGATGCGCCGGCCCTTGGGATCGAAGGCTACGGCCGAGACGGTGCGCTCGTGCGCGAAGTCGCGTCGGAAGCCGGCGTCCGCCGCGTCGATCACGCTGACGGTCTTGCCGTGCGAGAAGGCGATCAGCTTGCTGTCGGCCGAAGCGTCCAGGCTGTCGACCCACTGGCCGTTGGCCGAGGTGGCCAGCACGCCCGCCGCCTCCTTGCGATGCCAGATCACCCGCCCGTCGTCGCCGCCGGTGATCACACCCTCGCCGGAAGGGTGGGGCGCCGCGCACAGGATCGCCCCGTCGTGCGCCTCGGACCACGATCCGTCCTCGAACCGCACCGAGCCGTCACCCAGCGCGAACGCGGCCCCGTCCCGCTCGAACACGGCGGCCGTCACCTGAGCGTCGAAAGTCTTTTGCATGGGCGCGGGTGTAGTGGCCGTTCGGGTGGCGTCAATCGCCGCCTAGGCCGCACAGGCCTCGAACCCGGCCTTCAGGGCGGCTTCGTCCAGGTCGCGGCCGATGAAGACCGCGCGGCTCCAGCGGCGTTCCGCCTCGCCCCAGGGGCGTTGCAGGTCGCCCTCCAGGATCATGTGCACGGCCTGGAAGACCAGGCGGCGGTCTTCGCCCTTCAGGTCGATGATGCCCTTGGCGCGCAGGATGTTCTGGCCCTGCTCGGCCAGCAGGCGGTCCAGCCAGGCGGTGAATTTGTCGCCGTTGATCGGTCGGTCCAGCGACAAAGCCACGCCCTTGATGTCGTCCTGGTGGGCGTGACCGCGCGGGCCGTGGTCGTGGTCGTGGTGATGATCGTGCCCATGATCGTGATCGTGGTGATCGTGGCCGCAGTCGTCGCCGTGCACATGGCCCTCGGCGCCGTGGGGCGGGTTCACCCAGTCGGGGCGGACCTCCAGGATGCGGTCCAGGTCGAAGGCGTGCACGCCCAGCACCTGATCCAGCGGCACGTTCGACCGCTCGGCCCGCACGATGGGGGCCAGGGGGTTCAGCGCACGCAGTCGCGCCTCGACCGCGTCCAGCTCCTCCGCCGACGCCAGATCGACCTTGTTCAGGATGATGCGGTCGGCGAAGGCGACCTGCTCGCGCGCCTCCTTGGAGTCGTCCAGCCGCGCCATCACGTGCTTGGCGTCGACCAGGGCCGTCACGCTGTCCAGCTGGGTCTTGGCCTTGACCTCCTCGTCGACGAAGAAGGTCTGCGCCACCGGGCCGGGGTCGGCCAGGCCGGTCGTCTCCACGATGATGGCGTCGAAGGCGGGCTTGCCCGGACGCTGGCGCTTCATCAGCCCGGCGACCACGCGGATCAGGTCGCCGCGCACCGTGCAGCAGACGCAGCCGTTGTTCATTTCGAACACGTCCTCGTCGGCGCCGACCACCAGGTCGTTGTCGATGCCGATCTCGCCGAACTCGTTGACGATGACGGCGTAGCGCTTGCCGTGGTCCTCGGTGAGGATGCGGTTCAGCAAGGTGGTCTTGCCGGCGCCGAGGTAGCCGGTGAGGACGGTGACGGGGATTTTGTCGGTCATGGCGACCATCTAGGAGGCCCGGGCGTCCGGCGGAAGGCTCAGCAGCCGGGGCAATCGTCCAGAGGCCGCGTTTCCAGCTGCAGGGTGGTGTGGCCGATGCCGAAGCGCCGGCGGATCAGGCCTTGCGCCTCGACCAGCAGGGCCTCGGTGTCGCTGCGGTCATGAACCAGGTGGGCGGTCAGGGCCGTCTCGGTGGTGGACAGGCCCCAGACGTGCAGGTCGTGGACCGCGCTGACGCCCGGCACGGTCATGAGCCCGTCCTGGATTTCGGCGACCTGCATTCCCGCAGGCGCCGCGTCGAGCGCCAGGTTCACCGAATCCTTCAGCAGCCCCCAGGTCCCGATCAGGATCACGCCCACGATGGCGACCGAAACCAGCGGGTCCAGGATGCTCCACCCCGTCAGCCAGATCACGCCGCCGGCGATGACCACGCCGATCGAGACCGCAGCGTCCGCCATCATGTGCAGATAGGCCCCGCGCGCATTCAGGTCGTGCTGGTTCTTCATGAACAGCAGGGCCGTTCCCAGATTGATGACGAAGCCCAGGCCGGCGACGGCCATGACGACGCCCGACTGGACCGGCGCCGGCTCGAACACCCTCTGGCCGGCCTCCAGGGCGATGGCCCCGCAGGCGAAGATCAGCAGCAGAGCGTTGCCCAGCGCCGCCAGCACCGTCGCCTTGCCGAAGCCATAAGTCCGCCGCCCGCCCGCCGCGCCGTGCGCACCGCGCCGCGCCAGCCAGGCCGCGCCGCCGGCCATGGCCAGCCCCAGCACGTCGGACAGATTGTGGCCGGCATCGGCCATTAGGGCGGTGGAGTGGCTGAGGAAACCGGCCCCGAACTCGGCCGCCACGAAGGCCAGATTGACGATCAATCCGACGCCGTAGCGCCAGTCGCCGGTGTCGGTCGGCCCGTGATGGTGGCCGTGGGCATGGCCGTGGCCATGTCCATGCGCCGCATGGGAATGGTCGTGCCCATGATCGTGGGCGTGCGCGTCTTGGGCCATGGGCGGACCCTAGTGCTGGTGAGCCAGCACGAGAAGACCCAGAACGATCAGGGCCCCGCCCAGCACCGCCCCTTCATAGCGCGCCCACCGCTCCAGCCGCAGGATCGATGCGCCCGCGCGCGCCAGCAGCGACAACAGCGTCATGCCCAGGATGGTCCCGGCCGCGAAAATCAGGGTCAGCAGGGCGAGGACCGTCAGGCCTTCCTGGGCCGCCGACAGATAGATGGGCAGCAGCACCTCGCCCGGCGATACGGCCAGCATGGCCACCAGACCCAGGAAGGCGGCCCTGTTCGACACCTGCGGCTCGGTCAGTTCCATGCCCGGCGCTCCGGCGGGGCCGCCGGCCGGCAGGGGCCGCCGCATGGTCGCCCGCGCCAGATAGAAGGCGCCGAAGCCCAGCAGCAGCAGGCCGGACAGGTAGGGCAGGACCCCGCCCAGCAGCGGGTCCAGCGCCAGGCCGGCCGCGACCAGCAGGCCGCCGACCACCGCCGTCGTCGCCACATGGGCCGCGCCCGCCGCCGCTACGGCAGCCAGCATCCGCCCGGCGCTCCACTTCTGCGCGCGCGAGACCAGGACGAACGGCAGCCAGTGGGTCGGCAGGGCGGCGTGCAGGAAGGCGGCCGCGAAACCCGCCGCGAGCAGCGAAGCCAGAACGGGACGTGCGAGATCGACATCGGCCATCGCCGCCCGAATAGCGTGTTACTCTATAACAGTCTAGCGGATTCCGCCTGGATGGCCAGCGCCGGGGCGTCGGCGATCGCCCAGACCTCGGGCGTCTCCAGCGGGCGGTCGCACACGGCCTCCAGGATGCGGCCGTCCCGCGTCGCGTACCGCACGGTCAGGCCCTGCGCGCAGCGGGCCTGGACGGCGTCGAACATGGCGCGGCCGGCGGTCTGTGGGTTCTGGCCTTCGACCGTGTCGATGATCGGCTCCCCGGAGAGGGCGCCGCACTCCGCGCCGTCCAGCTTCAGAGCGCCCGGATCGTCGAAGAAGCCGTAGGATGAGCGGCAGTTGCGTCCGCCGACGTGAAACAGGGCCGCGCCCATGAAGTCCTTGTCCTGCGGCTGGTTCTCGATCGTCACGCCCAGCTCGGCCAGCCGCGCCTTGATCGTCGCCCATCGCGTGGCGCCGGGGCCGTCCAGCAGCCCTGCGACGGCGCTGTCGGGTTGCAGCAGGGCGCGGAAGTCACTGACGCCATAGCCGTCGGGCGATGTGCGGGCTGCGGTCAGCATCGCGCGCCACAGGGTGAAGACGTCGCCGGTCCCCGCCTTGCGCGCCTCAAGGTCGGCCAGCCACTGGATCAGCACGCCGCAGTCATAGGGGCCATTGCCGGACCGAAGCCGCGCCGGGTCCATGTCCCGCGCGCCCAGCACGCGGCGGCAGCCGTTGACGCGGCGGATAAGATTCGTCCGGGCGGTCGCCTCGCTCATTCCGCCGGTCGAGACCGAGCCGACGACCGCGGCGTATTCCGCTCCGCCTTCGTGCAGCCAGGGCACCTGATCGCCCTCGCGCAGGCCGATCCCGTGTCCGTTCCAGAGATGGAAGGCCTCGTGCCAGACGAACGGGCCGACCAGGTCGATCTCCTCGCGCCAGGTGTCGCCATGGAAGCGGACGGAGATCAGGCCGGTGTCCGTCACATCGCCTCGGAATCCGTAGGGGCCCGGACTATCGATGCTGCCGACCAGGGTCGGACGGAACGACAGGTCGAGCCCCAGCCGATCGTGATAGAACTCGAGCGCGCCGAAGAAGGTCTGACGCAGCGTCTGGGCCAGTTCGGGCGGTACGTTCGAACCGATCGCCAGGCTGGCCGCCCCGTCCTGCGTCACGTCCGCTGCGGGCCCCACATAGCTGTAGCCGTCGATCTGGCCGCTCTGGGGCAGGCTGTCTTCGCCCGGCGCCGTTTCGACCGACAGGACCGTGCGCGTTCCCTGGATCATCAGGCCCGGACCGTAGATCACACGGCCGTCTCCGGCCGTGCTCAGGCCCATGTAGACCCGGTCCACCTCGGCCGCGTCCGGCCGGATCTGCAGATCGAAGCTGTCGAAAGGCGCGTCGCCGGCGACGGCGCCGTCCGTCAGGGTCAGGCCCGGCGTCGTGACGGTCCAGAGGTCGCGGATCGTGTCGCGGTTCGCGAAGACGGCGCGCCGCACCGGCGCCGGCAGGCGGTAGTGCACCGTCACCCCGGCCGCGTCCCGCCTCGCCACGGCTTGAGCGGTGGGGACGTCCTGCGCCGAAGCTGCGGACAGGCCGCCGAGCACCAGCAGGCAGCCGACCATCAGAGACTTCAGCATACGCGTCTCCATTATCGACAAGCCTCGGCCTAGCGGTCGTATTCGCTGCGCGGGTTCAGCGGCAGGCGCGAGCGGCCCGAGCGGCGGCGCTGGGCCACCGTCTGGTAGTTCAGGGACACGCCGCGCTCGAAGCCCTTGGCGAACAGGGCGAAATACAGGGCCCACAGGCGCGTGCGCGCCTCGCCGACCAGGCCGTAGGCTTCCTCGCGGTTGTCCCACAGACGCTTGGCCCATTCGCGGATGGTCAGGTCGTAGTGGGCGCGCATGTTCTCGACGTCCATCACCTCGAAGCCGTAGCGGCCCAGGTTGTTGACGGTCATGCCGATGGTGTCGAGTTCGCCGCCCGGGAAGATGAAGCGGGTGATGACCTTGGTCGTGGCGTTCGGGCGCGCCGCGCCGTCCGCGTCGCCGCGCCTCACCGTCGCCTGGTGGAAGTACAGGCCGCCCGGCTTCAGCAGCCGGTGCATATGGCGGAAGTGGGCCTCGTGGTTGGCGAAGCCGACGTGCTCGAACATCTCCACCTGCGCCACGGCGTGATAGAGCCCCGACCCGGCGATCTCGCGGTAGTCGCGTAGTTCGAAAGTGACGCGGTCCGCCACGCCCATCGCTTCGGCGCGGGCCCGGGCCCAGTCCAGCTGGGCCTGCGACAGGGTGACCCCATGCACGTGCACGCCGTAGCGGGCGGCGGCCCAGCACGACAGGCCGCCCCAGCCGCTGCCGATGTCCAGCAGCTTCAGGCCGGGCTTCAGACGCAGCTTCCTGCAGATCCGGTCGAACTTGGCCCCCTGCGCCTCATCAAGGGTGGCGTCCGGCGAGGGGTGCCAGCCGCTGGAGTAGGCCATCGTCTCCCCCAGGAAGAGACGGTAGAAGTCGTTGCTGACGTCGTAGTGGAAGCTGATGAAGTCCTTGTCGCGCCGCTGCTTGCGGGCGTGCCCGACGCCGTCGACGCCGGACGCATCCCAGGCCGGCGGCTGGGTCGCCTCGCCATCGCCCCGCTTCAACAGGAAGGGGACGGCCAGCCGCAGCATCAGCCCCTTGTCCAGCCGCTTGGCCAGGTTCATCGCCTTGCCGTAGTCCCAGCGGTCCACGGCCTCCAGCGGACTGCCGCCCTCGACCCGCAGCTCGCCGGTCGCGATCAGTTCGAACAGCATCATCAGGCCGGGCTTGAGGATCAGCCGGCGGATGACGTCCGGCCGGGCCACCACCACCTGGATGTCGTCCCGCGCGTTCGGACCCAGCGGCAGAACCTCGCCGGTCCACAGCCGCAGCGACAGATCGGCCTGCAGCAGGTCTGCGAAATGCGACGCCATACGGCGGGCGGCGTCGATGCGGGGATCGGGCTTGGACATGGGACTGCGATCGCTCTTGGCATGACGCGGGCGGCGCGGCTAGACCGCCGTTATCACGCGATGCGGCGCCGTCCGGGTGTGGGTCCGGTGCGGAATCTGGGGCCTTTCGCGTTGACTCCGAGGCGCCTGTCCGTATATGTCGCCGCTCTTCGCCCGCGGGGGTCTCCCGGCGGGCGCATTCTTTTTTGCGTCGACTGAGGCTCAACCATGTACGCGGTGATCAAGACCGGCGGCAAGCAATACCGGGTTCAACCGGGTGACGTGATTGTCGTCGAGAAGCTGGACGGCGACGCCGGCGCCGAGCTGAAGTTCGACAGCGTCCTGATGCTGGGCGGCGACGCCGGCGTCACCCTGGGCGCCCCGCTGATCGACGGCGCGGCCGTCGCGGCGACCCTGATCGAGACCCGCAAGGGCGAGAAGATCAAGATCTTCAAGAAGACCCGTCGCCAGGGCTATCGCCGCACGACCGGTCACCGTCAGCACGAATCGGTCCTGCGCATCACCGGCATCGACGGCGCCGGCGAGAGCGCCAAGTGGGACGGTTCGGTCTCGCTGATGACCAAGGCCGAGATGAACCTGCGCGCCCGTGGCCTGGCCACGCGTGACGCCGCGTCCGATCTGGGTTCGACTTCCACGGTCGTGACCGATCACGACGGCGCTCATGTCGACGCTGTGGTGGTCGAAAGCTCGGCGCCCGTCGAAAAGGCTCCGGCCAAGAAGGCTCCGGCCAAGAAGGCCGCCGCCAAGACTGAAACCGCCGCCTCGTCCGACGAAGCGTAAGAACACAGACCGCGCTCAATCGGGCCGCAAGGCCGGTCGCGCGCTAAGGAAGCAGGAGCGCCCAGATGGCTCACAAGAAATCCGGTGGTTCGTCGCGTAACGGTCGCGACTCCGAGTCGAAACGCCTCGGCGTGAAGAAATACGGCGGCGAGCGCGTGCTGGCCGGCAACATCATCGTGCGCCAGCGCGGCACGACCTTCCATCCCGGCGACAACATCGGCATGGGCCGCGACCACACCCTGTTCGCCCTGACGCCGGGTGCCGTGCAGTTCACGCGCAAGGGCAATGGCCGCTGTTACGTGTCGATCCTTGCGGCGAATGATGACGCCGCTGCGGCCGCCGTCGCCGCCGAGTAACACGCCCGACATCGCCGGGTCGTGTTGCTCCTCCAGAGAAGCAGCCGATCGGGGTCCAAGGGAAGTATTCCGCGGGGAGCCTGGATCACCAGGCTCCCCGTTTTCGTTTCCCCGCCTCAAGCCGCCCGAGCCCTCCGAAGGAGGCGGCGTTCGAGACCTGAGGCGCCTATTCCATGTGCGTGATCGAACCCGCCCCCGTCGTCGAGACGCGGCGTCTGGCCCTGCGCAGCCCGCAGGCCCAGGACATCAGCCGTTTGGCCAGCATGGCCAACGACCCCGACATCGCCCGCATGACCCTGCGGATGCCGCACCCCTACCGATCGCAGGACGCCGAAAGCTTCGTGCTGAACGTGGCCGTCCAGGATCCCAGGCGTGCGCGCACCTTCCTGATCGACCATGAGGACCACGGCCCGGTCGGCGTCATCGGTCTGTTCGAGGACGGCGATGTCGCGCCGGAGGTGGGCTACTGGATCGGGCGCGACTACTGGGGCCGGGGCTTCGCCACCGAGGCGCTGGACGGCGCCCTGGTCTGGGCCAGTCGCAACTGGAAGCGCCGCGCCCTGGTGGCCGGCCACTTCAGCGACAACCCGGCTTCGGGCCGGGTGCTGGAAAAGGCGGGCTTTCTCTACACCGGCGAAGTCCGCACGGGCTTCAGCCGCGCGCGGGCGGCCGAGACGCAGACCCGCCGCATGGTGTGGCTGCCGTAGAGGCCTAGCCGCCGATGGCGGGCGCGACGAATACGACCACGGCGGTGATGGCCGCCGCCGTGGCCACCGCCGCACCGGCGGCGAAGGCGATGGCGGTGCGGGCCTTGCGACGACGCAGGCCGCCGGGCTTCAGCGCCCTGATGTAGACGAAGGGCCGGCGCTCGAAAGCCTCAGAGCCGGTGATGTTGTGCTGGGACATGAACGCGCTCCCCTGAACTGGATGGGTTCAGGGACGGGTGCGCGATGGCCAAAGGATGGCGAACGCGGATCACCCACGGCTTTGTGCGTTTTGCCGCACGCCCGGCCCCCAGGCGCCCGAACGGATCAGCCGCAGAAGATCAGCCGCCCGCTGTAGCCGCGGTAGAAGCCGCTGCCCGGATCGTAGGAGCGGAAACGAGCGCGGCAGTAGCCGATGCGGCCCGGATCGCGCGGGCCGTTGTAGGTCTGGCCGTAGCTATGGCCATAACCGCCGCCGCCGGCGCCGTAGACCAGATCCGGCCGGCCGTAGGCCCCGTAGTAGGCCTGTCCGGCCGGCTGATAGCCGTAGCCGTAGCCGCCGCCATAGCCGCGCCCGTGACCGTAGTAGCCGCTCTGGCCATAGCCGTAGTTGTGGCCGTAACCGCTGTTCCAGCGGCTGGACGCGCGCCGCTGATCACGCCAGCGCGCCCCGCAGTCCGTGCGGTTGGCGTCCCAGAAGGCGTCGCAGCGATAGTCGCCGGGAACGTCGGCCTGGCCGTTGTAACTGCGGTCGTAGCCCCAGCTGCGCCGCTGCGGCGCACGATAGCCGTAGCCCGAGTTGTAGCCGCCATAGGCCGAGTAGCCCTGGCCCGAGTACCCCTGGCCGTAATAGCCCTGCGCCTGGGCGGCGCCGGGCGTAACCAGCGGGACGGCGGCGAGGGCGAGGGCGGCGAAGAGCAGGCTGCGCATGGTTAATCTCCAGGGACGCGGCCAGACCCTCGCGGGCCGGGCGAGGGGTTTAGAGGGTCAGGTTGGCGATGCGGCCGCCGCGGGTCTGGACCCGCTGCATCAGGACGATGGGCTCCCCGCCCTGGGCGCGAACGGGGACGATGACGAACCAGCTGCCGTCGGGCAGGCCGGAGAAGCTGAAGGCGTTGCCCGCGCACGTCGCCGAGCGGACGAAGTTTCGGTAGTCGGCGTTGGGATCCGCCACGTCGCGGGCGCGCACCACGGCCACCGGCACGGCGGCGCGATCCGTCGATCCGTACAGGGTCTGGAACCGGGCGCGGGTGTAGGGCGTGTCCGGCGTCAGGCCGACCGACCCGATGCAGTCGAAGGCCTTGCCGTCGGCGCGGTAGGCGACGCGGCCTTGCACGGAGTTCTGGCCGCCCCGCGCGGACCAGGCGAAGTCCTCGGCGGCGAAGCGGGCGGGTCCCGGGCCCGACATCATCGGCCCCGGCGTGGTGGCGCAGGCGGCCAGGCCCAGCATCGACAGGGCGGCGGCTGCGGCGGTGAAACGGCGGATCATGGCGTGTCCTCCCGACGGACAGTTCCGGACATCACGCCTAACGCAACGGCCAAGGTCAAGGTTGCGGGCGAGCGGACCCGGCGCCACAAGGCGCGATCACCCAGTACGAGTGTTCCGTGACGGTCTCATACGACGACATCCGCGCGGCCCAGCGCCGCATCGCCGGCCAGGTGGATCGCACCCCGGTTCGCCATTCCCGCCGCCTGTCGCGCCTGACGGGGGCGGAGGTCTGGGTGAAATACGACAACCTGCACTTCACCGGCAGCTTCAAGGAGCGCGGCGCCTTGAACCGCCTGCTGTCCTTGACCGAGGACGAACGACGCCGCGGCGTCGTGGCGGCCTCGGCCGGCAATCACGCCCAGGCCCTGGCCTATCACGGCGGCCGCCTTGGCGTGCCGGTGACCATCGTCATGCCCGAGGGGACCCCCTTCACCAAGGTCGACGGCACCCGCAGCCACGGCGCGACCGTGGTCATCAAGGGCGCCGACTTCACCGGTTCGACCACCGAGGCGCACCGCTTCCGCGACGAGGAGGGGATGGTCTTCATCTCCGCTTTCGACGACGAGGGCATCGTCACCGGCCAAGGCGTCTGCGCGCTGGAGTTCCTGGAGGACGCGCCGGACCTCGACGCCCTCATCATCCCGATCGGCGGCGGCGGCCTGATCGCCGGCTGCGCCATCGCGGCCAAGGCGATCAAGCCGGACATCCGCATCTTCGGCGTCGAGACCGAGATGTATCCGTCCTTCGCCGCCCGGCGGCGGGGCGAGACGCCCAAGTGCGGCGGGGCCACCATCGCCGAGGGCATCGCCATCAAGGCGGTGGGCGACATCACCTTCGCCCTGGCCGATCCGCTGGTCGAAGACATCCTGGTCTGCGCCGAGGAGGATTTCGAAAAGGCGGTCTCGCTCTACGCCACGCTGGAGAAGACGGTGGCGGAGGGCGCCGGCGCCGGCGGTCTGGCCGCCCTGCTGCGCTATCCGGAGCGGTTCGCCGGGATGCGGGTCGGGCTGGTGCTGTGCGGCGGCAATATCGACGCGCGGATGCTGGCCGTGGTGCTGAACCGCGAGATGGTCCGCGAGCGGCGCCTGATCGTCTATCGCATCCTCGGCGACGATCGGCCGGGCATGCTGTCGGCCATGGCGGCCGTGATCGGCGGCCTGGGCGGCAACATCATCGACGTGGTCCACAACCGCCTGGCGCTGGACGTCCCGGCCAAGGGCGCCGAGTTCGACATCATGGTCGAAACGCGCGATAGCGCCCACGCCGACGAGATCGGCAAGGCTTTGAAGGACCAAGGCTATGCGCTTCGGATGGGTTAGCGTCGCGGTGGTCGCCGTTCTGGCGACGGCGGCCTGCAAGAAGACCGAAGCGCCCGCCGGCGACGGCGCCGAGCAGGCCGCGGCCGCGCGCTTCTTCCTGGAATCGAATGGTCGCGCCGAGGGCGTGACCACCCTGCCCAGCGGCCTGCAGTACAAGGTGGTCCAGTCCGGCCCGCCCGGCGGCGAGAGCCCCGACCGCAACGATCTGGTCCGCGTCGACTACGAGGGCGCGCTGACCGACGGCCGCGTGTTCGACAGCAGCTATCAGCGCGGCGCCCCGGCCGTCTTCACGCCCGAGACTGTCGTGCCCGGCTGGACCGAGGCCCTGCAGCACATGAAGGTCGGCGACGAGTGGGTGCTCTACGTGCCGCCGGCCCTGGGCTATGGCGAAGAGGGCGCGCCGCCGACCATCCCGGGCAATGCGGTGCTGGTGTTCAAGCTGAAGCTGCTGGATCTGGCCCGCGTGCCGGGCGGCGGTTCCGCCGGCGTAGGCTCGGCCAACGGCTAAGGGTCGCCGCGCTCGTCGACCGGTGATAGGCTGACCCGAACACTGGGACGGTTCATCATGAAAATCCTTCGGTTTCTGATCGTTATCCTGATCCTTGGCTATGCCGGCTGGCTGATCTGGCCGGTGGTGTCGCCCTTCCTGGAGGGCGCGGCCCCCAGCGTCGCCGCCAACCGCGCGGGCGCCGAGGTGACCACAGACGGCATTCCCACGGCCATCCTGTGGGTCGGGGCGGGCGCGCTCTACATCATCGCGGCGCTGCTGCTGGGCTCCGGCAATCCGCGCGCGGCCTTGGCCTATCTGCTGGGCTTCGCGGCCGATGCGGCGCTGCGCCTGGCGATCGACCGCGGCGGCGCCAGTGGCCCGGCGGACATCAACGCCCGCTCGGCCGACATGGCGGCCCCGATGACGACGGGCGGGGTCGATCCGACCTGGCTGATCCTGGGGGCGTTGGTCGTGGTCGGGGTGCTGGTCTTCGTCGCCAGCCGCCGCATCCGCCGCGTCCGTACGCCGGGGCGCCTGGCCGTCTGAACGACTGGCGGCGGACGTTTCGCCGCCCCATCTAGGCCTTGGCGGTTGACCCGGGCGGGTCGGGCGCTAGTTATCGCCGCGCCTCCCGCCTTCCCGCGCCCCTCAGAGACCCCGAGCAGACCCATGGCCGAAGCCCAATATGACGTCGTCATCATCGGAGGCGGCCCCGGCGGTTACAACGCCGCGATCCGCGCGGGCCAACTGGGGCTCAAGGTCGCCTGCGTCGAGATGCGCGCCACCCTGGGCGGCACCTGCCTGAACGTCGGCTGCATGCCGTCCAAGGCGTTGCTGCACGCTTCGGAACTGTTCGACGCCGCCAACAGCGAGTTCGCCAAGATCGGCATCGAGGTCTCGCCCAAGCTGAACCTGCCCCAGATGCACAAGGCCAAGGACGACAGCGTCACGGCCCTGACCAAGGGCATCGAGTTCCTGTTCAAGAAGAACAAGGCCGACTGGATCAAGGGCAAGGGCAAGATCGTCGGCAAGGGGCAGGTCGAAGTCACCGCCGCCGACGGCTCCAAGTCGGTTCTGGCCGCCAAGAACATCGTCATCGCCACCGGCTCCGAGCCGACCCCGCTGCCGGGCGTCGCGTTCGAGGAGGGCAAGGTGATCGATAGCACCGGCGCCCTCTTCCTGCCGGCGGTGCCCAAGAAGCTGATCGTCGTCGGCGCCGGCATCATCGGTCTGGAGCTGGGCTCGGTCTGGCGTCGCCTGGGCGCCGAGGTGACGGTGGTGGAGTTCCTGGACCGCATCACGCCCGGCATGGACACCGAGGTCGCCACCACCTTCCAGCGCGTCCTGACCAAACAGGGCATGAGCTTCAAGCTGGGCGCCAAGGTCACGGCCGCCAAGTCGGGCAAGGACGGCGTGGAACTGACGGTCGAACCGGCGGCCGGCGGCGCGGCCGAGACGATCAAGGGCGACGTGGTTCTGGTCGCCATCGGCCGCCGTCCGTACACGGACGGTCTGGGTCTGGACGTGCTGGGCGTGACGCCCGACAAGCGCGGCTTCATCGACCACGACCACTTCAAGGTGGCGGATGGCGTCTGGGTGATCGGCGACGTGACCCACGGCCCGATGCTGGCGCACAAGGCCGAGGAAGACGCCGTGGCCGTGATCGACACCATCGCCGGCAAGTACGGCCACGTCGACTACGCCCTGGTCCCCAGCGTGGTCTACACTTTCCCCGAAGTCGCCTGGGTCGGCCAGACCGAGGACCAGCTGAAGGCCGCCGGCGTCCAGTACAAGAAGGGCAAGTTCCCCTTCACCGCCAACAGCCGCGCCAAGATCAACCACGAGACCGACGGCTTCGTGAAGGTGCTGGCCGACGCGACGACGGACAAGGTGCTGGGCGTCCACATCGTCGGCCCGCAGGCCGGCGAGATGATCCACGAGGCCGCCATCACCATGAGCTTCGGCGGCGCCTCGGAAGACATCGCCCGCACCTGCCACGCCCACCCGACCCGCTCCGAAGCCGTCCGCCAGGCGGCTATGGATGTCGAAGGCTGGATGATGCAGGCCTGATCCCGGCGGCGCCCTCCCCAGAAAAGGAGAGGGCGCCTTTCGGACTCCGCTTGACTCTGACCCGCTGGAAGGCGGCATATGAGAACAAATGGAGAACAAAAAGTCAGACATGGAGGCTTTGCGGCGGCGCCTGGCGACGCTGGAAAGACGCGCGCCGTGGGACGCCGGCTTGCAGGGCCGCGCGGACGCCGCGTTCGATCCGACCCAGCTGGGATCGGGCGTTCTGCATGACCTCTATGCCGAGAGCGCGGCCGATGCGGCGGCGCTGAACGCCTTCGCCCTGGGATGCGCGGTGCGGGCCGCCAGGGGGAGGACCATCGTCTGGACGCTGCAGAGCATGGCCCTGCACGAAGGCGGCGATCCCTACGGCCCAGGGCTGAATGAACTGGGCGTCGATCCGGGCCAGGTGCTGCTGGTCAGGACCACGGATGAGACGGCCTTGCTGGGCGTGGGCGAGGAGGCGCTGGCCAGTCCCGCTGTCGGGGCGGTGGTGCTCAGCGCCTGGGGCGAGGCCAAGGCCTTTTCCCTGACCGCCAGCCGGCGCCTGTCGATGGCGGCGCGCGGCGGGGGAGGGACCGTCTTCATGGCCCGCGTCTCGGCCGAGCCGGCGACCAGCGCGGCAGAGACGCGCTGGAGCCTGCGCTCGGCTCCGTCCGATCCTCTGGAGGCCGATGCACCCGGCCGCCCTCGGATCGCCGCCACCCTGACCCGGCGTCGGGGCGGCGGCGCCCTTCAAACCTGGATCATGGAGTGGGACCGTGACGCGGGGTCTTTCATCCTCCCGCAGGCACCTGGCCGTCTGGTTCCCCTTCCTGCCCACCGACCGGCTGGCGCGCGCGCGGCCTGAGGCGTCGGGCGCCCCGGTCGTGCTGGTCGAGAAGCAGCGCGGCGCGCTGCGACTGGCGGCGGTCGATCCCGAGGCGCTGGCGCTGGGCCTGCAGACCGGCATGACCCTGGCGGACGCGCGGGCGCGTGCGCCGGGTGTCGAGGCCATGCCTTATGACGCGGCCGCCGATGCGGCGTGGCTGGGCCGCCTGGTGACGGCCTTCGGGCGGTTCTCGCCCATGGCGGCGCGGGACGAACCCCACGGGCTGATGCTGGACGTGACCGGCTGCGCCCACCTGTTCGGCGGCGAAGGCGGACTGGTCGAGGCGGCGCGCGCCCTGGCGGAGCGGGCCGGACTGCAGGCGCGACTGTCCCTGGCGCGCACGCCCCAGACCGCCCGCGCGCTCAGCCGTTTCGGGCGCGGCGGCATCGTGGCTGCAGGGGAGGATCGGGCGGTCGCACGCCGTCTGCCGGTCGCGGCGCTGGAGGCGCCGGGCACCGACACGGTCGCCCTGAAGCGGGCCGGGCTCAAGACGCTGGGCGATCTGGATGACCGGCCCCGCGCATCGCTGGCTGCGCGGTTCGGCGCGGACTTCGCCCAGCGGCTGGATCGCACGCTGGGCCTGACGGATGTCCGCATCACGCCGGCGCGGTCCCCGTCCCCTATTCGCGCGGACGGCGTCTTCTTCGAGCCCATCCAGGAGACCGAGGCCCTGCAGGGCGTCATCGCCGATCTGCTGACCGAGACGGAAGGCCTGCTGGAGGCGCGCGGCCTGGGCGCCCGGCTGTTCCTGCTGACCGTCTTCCGCATCGATGGCGAGCAGCGACGGATCGGCGTGGGGGTGCGCGAGGCGCTGCGGGACGCCCGCGTGATCGAACGGCTGTTGCGCGAGCGACTGGCGTCGCTGGCCACGCCCATCGATCCCGGCTTCGGCCTGGACCAGGTCCGTATCGAGGCGGCGCGGCTGCGGGTCATGGCGCCGGACCAATCGGCGTTCGAGGTCCTGGGCCGCCCGGCCGCAGCGCTCGATCCCCTGGTGGACCAGCTGTCCGCGCGCCTGGGCGCCGGCGCCGTGCTGACCCTGACGTCCGGTGCGTCACATCTGCCGGAGCAGGCCGGTCGGATGTCGTCGGCGACCCGGACCGAACCCGCAGTGGGATCGGATTGGCCGTCGCTGCTGCCCGGCGATCCGCCTTTGCGTCCGCTGCACCTGTTCGACCCGCCCCAGCCGGTCGAGGCGGTGGCTTTGGCGCCCGACAGCCCGCCCGCCCGCTTCACCTGGCGCCGCATCCAGCACCGCATCGTGCGCGCCGAGGGGCCCGAGCGGATCGAGGAGGAATGGTGGCTGCGGCCCAAGGCGCGCCTGCGCGACTATTACCGCGTCGAGGATGCGGAAGGCCGCCGCTTCTGGCTGTTCCGCGCCGGCCGGTTCGGAGACGAGCCCGGCCCGCGCTGGTACCTGCACGGCCTGTTTCCATGAGCGACTATGCGGACCTGGTCTGCGCCAGCAACTTCTCCTTCCTGCGCGGGGCGTCGCATGCGGAAGATCTGGTTCTGACCGCCATCCTGCGCGGTCACACCGGTCTGGGACTGGCCGACCGAAACACGGTCGCGGGCGTGGTGCGGGCCTGGAGCACGCTGAAGGCCATGCGGCTGGACGGCTGCTCGCCCTTGCAGAAGGTGCGGGAGGGCGGCGGCCCCGGCGAAATCGGCTTCGTCGAGAATCCGCTGCACGCCGGCGTCGATCCCGATCTGGTGAAGGCCCGCGCCCAGTGCTTCAAGCTGGCGACCGGCGCGCGGCTGGCCTTCAACGACGGCACGCCAGACATCGTCGCCTATGCCGAGACGCGGGCGGGGTGGGGGCGGCTCACGCGGTTGCTGACCCTTGGCAATCGGCGCGCCCAGAAGGGCGATTGCCAGATCGGCCTGGGCGATCTGCTGGCCGCGCCGGAGGATCTGCTGTTGATCGTCATGCCGGGACGGCGGCTGGACGGTCTGGAGCGGCTGCTGGACCGGTTGGCCGATGCGGCGCCCGCCGCCGCCTGGCTGGGCTGCGTCATGAGCCGGGCGGGCGACGACCGCCGGCACCTGATGCGGTTGCGGGCCCTGGCCGAGCGGACGCAGACGCCGCTTTTGGCCGTCAACGACGTGCTCTACCACGACCCGGGCCAGCGAGACCTTCAGGACGTCATGACCTGCATCCGCGAGGGCGTGACCATCCACACGGCGGGCCGGCGTCTGAACGCCAACGCCGAACGCTATTTGAAGCCGGCCGAGGAAATGGCGCGCCTGTTCCGCGATGCGCCGGACGCCATCGCGGCGACGCAGGACGTGCTGGCCCGCGTCGGCTTCGACCTGTCGGAACTCAGCTACCAGTATCCTGAAGAGCCCGTCCCGCCGGGTTGGGAGGCCCAGGCCTGGCTGGAGACCCTGACCCGCCGTCATGCCGAGCAGACCTATCCCGACGGGGTGCCTGAAAAGGTCCAGCGTCTGCTGGTCAAGGAGCTGGCCTTCATCGCCAGAAAGAGGTTCGCCCATTACTTCCTGACCATCTACGACATCGTCCGCGTCGCGCGGGACATGCGCATCCTGTGCCAGGGCCGGGGGTCGGCGGCGAACTCGGCGGTCTGCTACGTGCTGGGCGTCACCTGCGTCGACCCGGCCGAAAGCGACGTGCTGTTCGAACGCTTCCTGTCCGACGACCGGGACGAACCGCCGGACATCGACGTCGATTTCGAGCACGAGCGGCGCGAGGAGATCATCCAGCATCTTTATCAGCGCTATGGCCGCCAGCGCGCGGGCATCGCCGCGACGGTCATCCGATATCGCCCGCGCAGCGCCATCCGCGAGGTCGGCAAGGCGATGGGCCTGACCGAGGACGTCACCGCCCGGCTGGCGAGCGGGCAGTGGGGCAGCTACGGCGCCTCCATCCCCGACCGCGACATCCGCCAAGCGGGCATGTCGGTGGAGAACCCGGAAATCCGCCGCACGGTCGATCTGGCGACGCGGCTGCTGGGCTTCCCGCGCCACCTGTCACAGCACGTCGGCGGCTTCGTCCTGACGCAGGATCGGCTGGACGAAATGGTCCCGATCGGCAACGCCGCCATGCCGGACCGTACCTTCATCGAGTGGGACAAGGACGACATCGACGCCCTGCGCCTGATGAAGGTGGATGTGCTGGCGCTCGGCATGCTGACCTGCATCCGCAAGGCCTTCGACCTGATGGCTGGGCACGAGGCCGTGGAGCACGAACTGGCCAGCATCCCGAACGACGACGCGGGCGTCTACGACATGCTGTGCAAGGGGGATTCCATCGGCGTCTTCCAGGTCGAGAGCCGGGCCCAGATCAACATGCTGCCGCGCCTGAAGCCGCGCGTCTTCTATGACCTGGTGATCGAGGTGGCGATCGTGCGCCCGGGCCCGATCCAGGGCGACATGGTCCATCCCTATCTGCGGCGCCGGAACGGTCAGGAAGTGGTGGAGTACGCCTCGCCTCATCCCGATCATGGACCGAAGAACGAACTGGAGCTTGTGCTGAAGAAGACGCTGGGCGTGCCCCTGTTTCAGGAGCAGGCGATGAAGGTGGCCATGGTCGCCGCCAGATTCAACGACGCCGACGCCAACGGCCTGAGGAAGGCCATGGGCACCTTCCGGGGCGACGGCAATATCCACCTCTATGAAGACAAGATGGTCGGCCGCATGACCGCGCGCGGCTATCCGCCCGCCTTCGCCCAGCGCTGTTTCGACCAGATCAAGGGCTTCGGCTCCTACGGCTTTCCCGAGAGCCATGCGGCGTCATTCGCCAAGCTGGTCTACGTTTCCTCCTGGATCAAACACCACCACCCCGCCGCCTTCTGCTGCGCCCTGCTGAACAGCCAGCCGATGGGGTTCTATGCGCCGGCGCAGCTGGTGCGGGATGCCCAGGAGCATGGGGTGGAGGTGCGGCCGGTGGATGTGAGCTTCAGCGGCTGGGACAATGCGCTGGAGGCTGCGGCCGGCTCTACGGGCGGGGTGGCGGTGCGGCTGGGGTATCGCCAGATCGACGGGTTCAAGACCGAGTGGGCGCAGAAGCTGGCGGCCTGTCCGGTGCGGCCGGGGGATGATGTCGAGAGCCTGGCGCGGCGGGCGGGCTTGCGGGCGGCGGCGATGCGCAAGCTGGCGGATGCCGACGCCTTCCGGTCGCTGGGGCTGGACCGGCGTGAGGCGCTGTGGGCGATCCGGCGGTTGCCGGACGACGACGCCCTGCCGCTGTTCGCCGCCGCCGATGCGCGCGAGCTGGGGGCGGAGGAGGATGCGCGCCTGCCGGTCATGCCGTTGGGGGAGCATGTGGCGGCGGATTATCAGACCGTGCGGCTGAGCCTGAAGGCGCACCCCATGGCCATCCTGCGGCCGGTGTTCGAGGCCGAACGGGTGATCAGCTGCGCGGCGACGGAGGCGAAGCGCGGCGGCTCGGTGGTGCGCACGGCGGGCGTGGTCCTGGTGCGACAGCGACCCGGCGGCGGCAAAGCCATCTTCGTCACCCTGGAGGACGAGACCGGCGTGACCAACGTCGTGATGTTCGAGAAGACCTTCGAGGCCTTCCGGGGCGTGGTCATGTCGGCCCGGCTGATGGAGGTCGAAGGGGTGGTCGAGAAGAGCCCGGAGGGCGTCACCCACCTGATGGCGCGGCGCATCTTCGATCGGACCGACGAACTGGGCCGACTGTCGGAGGATCACCAGACGACGGTGGAGCTGTCACGCGCCGATGTCGGGGCGCATCCGCAGTACTCGCGCCACACCCGTCCGCAGGCCGGCGGGCGGCATCCACGTGACGTGCGGATCCTGCCGGGATCGCGGGATTTTCACTGATCGGACGGGCGAAGCGGGTCGGGGCTGCGTCAACCCGGATGAACCGCAGCCCCGCCCCCGAACCCGCGGCCCTGCGGCCGACGGGGCGGATGCGGCCCTGGCCCGGCGATCCGGGCTGGGGGCGTCTGAAAAACCGGCCCGGCGACGGGGCCGGCGTCTTCGATCAGATGTAGCGACGCAGCGAGCGGGCCAGTTCGGTCGCGCCGTCCTTGCCGCCGCGGCGGACCTGGGGCTGGTAGGCGACGCGGGCGTGTTCGACGCAGTAGACGCCTTCCGAGGCGCGGCGGCCGCAGAAGCTGAACTCACGCGACGAGGGGTCGCCGATCGGCCATTTGCACATGTGGGCGCCCAGGGTCATGACCGTGGCGGTGCCGGGCAGGTCGACGATCGGCGGCGCGGGCGGCGTCGGCGGAACGGGGCCGTTCGGACGCATGGCAACGGCTTCGATGCGGCGCGGGGCCGACGGCTGGGCCATCACCGGCTGGGCCGGGCGCGGACGGGCCGTGCGGAAGGTGGCGCGCGCCGGTTGAGAGGGCGCCGCACGGCCGCTGAGGCCCAGACGGTGCACCTTGCCGATCACGGCGTTGCGGGTCACGCCGCCGCCCAGGGCCTTGGCGATCTGGCTGGCCGATTGGCCCTCAAGCCACAGCTTCCTCAGCGCGCCGACGCGATCATCAGTCCAGCCTGCGGTCATCCCACCCTCCGATATCGATTCAATATCTTGGGTCGTCGAAATCTCGACCCACCACTAATCGTAAACGACCCCTTAACAGACGCAACATCTGGGAATCACCCTGTCCACAGAAACAAGATGTTGAATCGTCCACAGGCAGGCTTGCGATAAGGCCCGCGCCGCCGCATCTGCGGCCCATGACCCTGCTGACTGACCCGACGCCCCATGCCCTGCCGCAACCGCGGCGCTACGACGGGATCAACTGGGTTGGACTGAAGACCCTGTATTTGCGGGAGGTTCGCCGCTTCTGGAAGGTCGGGGCCCAGACGGTCGCCGCGCCTGTGGTGACGACCCTGCTCTATATGCTGGTCTTCGTGGTGGCGCTGAAGGGGTCGCGCCCGCCGCTGCACGGCACCCCCTTCGCCGAATTCGTGGCGCCGGGTCTGATCATGATGGCGATCATGAACAACGCCTTCGCCAACGCCTCGTCCAGCCTGATCCAGGCCAAGATCATGGGCACCTCGACCGACTTCCTGACCCCGCCGCTCAGCCCGCTGGAGCTGACCATCGGCTTCTCGTTGGGCGCCGCCACGCGCGGGCTGGTGGTCGGGACCGTCACGGCGATCTGCGTCCTGCCCTTCGCGCGGCTGGGCGTCGCCAACCTGTTCGCCATCGTCTGGTTCGGCCTGACCGCATCGCTGGTGATGGGGATGGCGGGCGTGCTGGCCGGCCTGTGGTCCGAGAAGTTCGACCACCTTTCGGCGGTCCAGAACTTCGTGGTCATGCCGATGACCTTCCTGTCGGGCGCCTTCTACCTGGTCGACCGACTGCCGGAGCCGTTTGCGACCATCAGCCACTTCAACCCGTTCTTCTACCTGATCGACGGCTTCCGCTCGGGCTTCATCGGCCATTCGGAGAGCCAGATCTGGATCGGCATGGCGATGACCGGAGTGCTGGTCCTGACCCTGGCCGTCGCGTGCTGGCTGGTGTTCCGCTCGGGCTGGCGGCTGAAGAGCTGACCGCCTAGGCTGGCTCTCGCTTTCGAGGGGAGCCATCCATGCGCCTGTTCCACATCGCCGCCGCGCTCGCGCCGCTGCTGATCGCCGCCCAGCCCGTGATGGCCCAGGATCTGGATCTGCGCGCCCAGGTCGCCGCCCTGATCCAGCCGACCAACGCGGCCCGCACCGAGGCGGTCGTCGCCCAGTTGCGCGCCGCCGGTTTCGAGCCCGCGATCGAGACCTTCGCCGGCGGTGGCGAGGGTTCGCCGATGGAGGGCCGCAACATCGTCGCCGCCTTCGGTCCCGAGACCGGCCCCGAAATCCTGCTGGTCGCCCACTATGACGCCGTCGTGCTGCAGGACGGGACGCTGTCGCAGGGCGTGGTCGACAACGGCGGCTCGGTCGTCGCCATGATCGAGGCGGCCAAGCGGCTGAAGGACCGGCCGTTGCGGCGCCGCGTCCGCATCCTCTTCACCGACCAGGAAGAGCTGGGGCTGGTCGGCGCGAAGGCCTGGCTGGCGGCCCACGGCAAGGAAGGCCTGGCGGCCGTCATCAACTCCGATGTCGCGGCTTACGGCGACACCATGATGTACGGGCTGAACAACGGGGCGCAGTCGGCCGGCGTGGTGCGCTCGCTGCGCATGACGTGCGCGGCGCAGGCCCTGCAATGCGTCGGCTACCCGATGTATCCGCCCAGCGACGACCGCGTGTTCTCGGCGGCCGGCGTTCCGACCGTCTCGGTCGGCTTCCAGGATGAGATCGGCGCGCACCAGATGTGGCTGCTGGTCAACACGCCGGACCACGGCGGCTTTACGCCGGAGACCATGCCCAAGGTCTTCCGAGTCATCCATTCGCCCGCCGATCGGATCGAGGAAGCCGCCCCGGCCGCGCTCGCTCGCATGGCCGATGTCTATGCCGCCCTGGTCGAACAGGTCGACCGCGACCTGCCCTAGTTCGTCGCCGGTTCGCTCCAGCGGGCCAGTTCGGCCAGATAGGTCGGATCCTCGAACTTGCGCGGGCCCTTGGCGGTCCAGACCGCGCTGTCGGGGCTGAAGGTCCAGTCCATCCAGCCGGGATCCTGTCCGAAGTCGTGGATCGCGACGCGCCCGGCCAGAGCGTCCACCGTCTGCGCCAGCGCCAGTTGATCGACGTACCAGTCCCAAGTCGTCGCCGCGCCCAGCCGCCGGGCCAGGGCGTCGAAGAAGATCTCTCCGCCGGGGCCCATCAGCGCCAGGCCCGCCATCACCCGGCTGTGCTCGACCGCCTCGGGCGCGCGCCCGGTCGTGTCGCGCAGAAACAGGCCCACCGGAACGTGTGGCGGGTCCAGCCGTCGCCGCACGATGGAGTCGGCGTCCAGGATCACCAGTCGGTCGTGGGGCTGGGGCTGGGACCGATAGACCAGCGGCGCGCGCATGAAGCGGCAGGCGGCGTACCAGGCGCGGTTCACCGGCGCGCCGGCTTCCTCCGAATAGGTTACGGCCGGGTGGTCGACCCGGTGCGTGTCCGGCGCCGGATTGATCAGGTGCAGATGAACGCGATTGCCGGACGTGATCGCCGAAAGAATGAAGGCGCGTCCGAACTGGTCGTGGAAGGCCCCGTCACACGCCGCGAACAGCAGGACGCCGGAGCGGGCCACGGCCTAGCGCTCGATCAGCGACAGGCCGTCGGTTGCGACCCGCGTCGGCGAGCGGGCGATCCAGAAGCGCAGGGCGGCCAGGGCCTTGCTCTCTGACCGGTCGGTGCGGCCGCCGGAATCCATGTTGTAGAGCACCACGTCGCACATGGCGGCGGCGTGCTGGGGATCGACCACGGTGGTGCGCAGGATCACCTGTTCGCACCCCTCCATGAGCTCGGCTTGGTCGTCGTCGAGGTCGGGCTTGAAGGCCAGACTACGCCATGTCTCGATGGCCTCCTGGATCTGGGCGGGTGTCTTGAACAAGGCGCATCTCCTGCGCGAGGCGCCGGGAAAGCCAGGCTTCCAGGGCGCCGATGAAAAGAAAGGCCGTGAAGGCCAGCCACAGGGCGCGCCTGAGGCCGACCCCCGACCAGGTGTGGATGCCCGGCGTGATCCAGGGCCATGCATGGCTGACGACGGTCAGCAGCTGCGACGCCGCCGCGAAGATCAGCCACCAGCGCTCGCCACGCTCGGCCAGGGCCCAGAGGATCAGGAACAGCGCGGTGTTGGTCAGGGCCACGCCGGCCCGCCAGCCTCCGATCTGGAGGGGCGAGGCCAGCGTCTCGACCAGAACCGAGGCCACGATCGCCGCAACGGCCCACCGGTCGACCGGCCGACCGATCGCCGCCAGGACGATCAGTGGGACGGCGCCGAGACCGTAAACGACGAGATACTCCATGGCTCCGTGGGGCTTAGCCGATGACGCGGGGTTTTTCCGGCACGTTCTCGCCGGGCTTTTCATAGCCGCACGACGGGGCTTCGATCCCGATGCGGCCCGCCATCCGCTCCATGCGCGCATGCATGCCGACCACCTGGCCGCGCAGGGCGACCGCGGTGGGGATGACCTGCGCCAGATCCTCCAGCACTCCCTGGCCCAGGCCGGCGGCGATGCGGGCGTCCAGTCGGCCGCCGGTCAGGGTCTGGCCGATGGAGCTGGCGCGGATGATGGCCTCGTCGATGAGGCGTTCAAGCTGGTTGACGTCTTCGGCCAGGACGGCGCCGACGGCGGCCAGACGCGACTGGGCGCCGGCGCTGTATTCGAGGGGATGCAGGGATTTGGACAAGGGCAGGAACCTCCAATGGCGAGACACGCTCACCGGTAGGCCGCCTCCATCAGGTACAGCCCCGCCCCGAGCACCACCAGGATCACCGCCAGCAGCAGCGCGCTTAGCAGGATCAGGGTTAGTTTCGGCCCCCGCCAGGCGGCGGGGGTGCGCCAGCGTCCCATGCTGGCGTAGAGCCCGAGAAGGCCTCCGCCGGTCCGCCGGTAGCTGTCCCCGGCGAACGAACGGCCGTCGGTGACCGCTCCGATCTGCGGGGCGGCGCCGGGGTGGGGAATGGGTAATGGTTGACCTGAGTAGTCGCTACTCATGTTCGGCTGGTACTCGACGCCCAGCACGCGCGCGGCGGCGCGGCGGTCCGAAACGCCCAGCTTGCGATAGGCGGCGGCCAGATGGTTGGCGACGGTTCGCGGCGACAGGTTCAGCTCAACCGCGATCTCCTTGTCCTGAAGTCCGCGCGCGGCCATCCGCAGGCAAGCCTCTTGCGCGGGCGTCAGTTTCTCCATCCGCTTGCAACCCCTCCCTGAACGCAACCGTACGCTTGGTTAACTCAGGTAAGGTTCAGCACGAAGAGGGAAAATCAGCCTTCGGCCAGAACGATCAACCGATCTTCGGGCAGAAACTCCTGCGCCTGGCTCTTCGAGGGATTGACCACAACGCCGCCCATGTTGCGGGCGTCGGCGCCGTCTTCCTCTCGCCGGCGGCGGTAGCCGATGGCGGTCTCGCCGCGGCGGCGGGCCGCTTCCATCAGGGTATAGCCGCTGACCGGCCGGCCCAGGTCCACATAGTCCCCGATGGGACGCATGTAGATTTCCGAGCCCTCTTCATCCAGCAGGTCGCCGAAGATGTCGGACAGGTATTCGTTCTCCGAGGCCTGGGCCAGCATCAGGCTGATCAGCTTGTTCGACACCACGAAGTCGTCGGCGCGGGTCACTTCGGCCAGCTCGCGGTTGCGGATGTCGATCATTTCCGAGACCACGCTGACGCGCTGGCCCTCGCGCTCTGACAGCTTGCGCAGGTGCAGCAGAGTGATGAGCGTCCGCGTGTCGGCCGACTGGGCCTCTATCGTGTCCGAGTATCCCAGAACCATGACGCTGTCATAGCCCAGCGGGTTCAGCGCATCGATCGAGGCGGCGTGGCTGGTGTCGATGATCCGGGTCTCGACCTTCAGGTTCTTCGACCCCAGCGGCAGGGCCGCGATCTCGTCCAGCAGACCGGGCGTGTCGGCGGCGACCGTCAGCAGGGAGCCGGCCTTCACATACTTCGACAGCTCCGAGGCGATGATCGGTCCGCGTCGGTTCCAGCCCAGGATCAGCACCCGTTCGGCCGCACGGCGCGCCGCCTTGGGCTTGCGGATCTGCGTCGGATCGACCGCGTCCTCGGGCGGGGTCGTCATGCGTATGGCGGCGTCGTCCTCGGCGATGATGATGGCGCGCGCGTCCTCGGGGATGACCGTGTCCATCGGCGGATTCATCCGCGTCTGGCCGTCGGCGAACCGCAGCCCGATCAGGGCCGAGTCCTCATAGGCCGTCAGCGCCTCGCCGTAGGTCGTTCCCGCCAGTCCCTCCAGCTCGGTCGTGTAGATTTCGCAGCCGTCGAAATCGAGCAGTTCGGAATAGACGGCCGACAGGCCGGCCTGGCGGCTGGACTGCACCACGATACGGCTGATCAGGTCGTCGGCCAGCACCAGCTGCACCTCGTCGCCGCCCACGATGCGGGCCACCTCGGCGTTCTTGGCGTCGCGCAGCTCGGCGGCGATGCGATAGCGGTCGTCGCGGCGCTTGGGATCGTTGGTCAGGGCCAGGACCGTTTTGATGACCTGGCTGTCGGGATCGTCCGCGCCGTCCGGCGACACCACGACGATGGAGCGGCAGGCTTGCGGATTGACCAGCGACAGGTCGAACAGATCGGTCGGATCGCCCGAGCGGCAGATGATGCGCGTCTTGCCGGTCGGGCCGACCTTGTCGGCGATCTCGTCCTCCATCTCCACCTTGTCCTTGTCGGCCATGATGACGATGCGCGGCCGCTTGCGGCTGGCGTTGGCGATGGTCAGTTCGGAGATGATGTCGAAGATTGACGCCGACCAGTTCAGGATGACGGTGTGGTCGCTCTCCAGCACGCGCGAGCGACCCTTGCGCAGTTCGTCCAGCTTGGTGTCGATGCCGGTGGCGATGATGCCGATCAGCGCCGAGAAGACCAGGATGCCGGCCAGGGTCACGACCAGGGTGATCCCCCGGAACGCCCACCCGTCGTCCCCGCCCATGGCGCCAGCGTCCATGGTCCGCATCAACGACTGCCAGGCCGCCTCAATGACGTCGAAGCCGCCGTCCGGTCCGATGCGGGTGACGGTCAGCAGGATGGCGGCGACGACGATGACGATCAGCGAGATCAGCGCCAGCCAGCCCATCAGGGCGATCGGCCCGGCCGCCATCGACTTGTCGAATGCATAGCGAAGCCGCTCGGACAGGGTGACGTCGTACCCCCGGCTCTTGGTCACGCCCAGCTTGGCCGGCGCGCCCTTGCCGGCGGCGCGCGCCGCCGTCTGACGGATGATCGAACCCATGCCTGTCCCCCTTCCGATGCGCCCCCGCGCATCGGCGCGATCGGATCGCCGCGCCCGCCCTTGCATACGCCGACTGCCGGGCTTGGGAAGAGGGGGCCGTCGAAACGCGGTGTTAGGCGTTGCGCGTCCACAATGTGCACGGTGTCGTAATTTCGGCCATCTGGCGTGTGATCTTGCCATTCGCCGCCCGCCGCCTGGCGATGGGCGACCTCCAGGGGATAAGCGTTCGATGCTTCGACTGATCGTATCCGGAATGGCGGTCGCCGCTCTGGCCGGCTGCGCCTCAACGACCGAGAGCTACACATCGCGGACGGCGACGGAGCAGCTGCTGATCGCCCGCGCGGCCGATCGAGCCGTCGAGGGCCTGACGCTGCCGGTGCCGCCGGGGTCGCGGGTGTTCGTGGACCAGACCTATTTCCAGGGCGACGGCTCGGCCTACGCCATCAGCGCCATTCGCGGCGCGCTGTCGGACGCCGGCTATCTGCTGTCGCCGGACAAGGCGACGGCCGACGCGGTGTTCGAACTGCGGATCGGGGCCTTGTCGCTGGAACAGATGCGCCGCGTCGTCGGCCTGCCGCCCATGGCGGTGCCGATCAACGAGAACCTGAACGTGGTCTCCCTGCCGGAGCTGTCGATCTATAGCCGCCGTGACCGGGTCGGCATCGCCGAGTTCTCCGGCTTCCTCTACGACGGCCGCACGGGCGCACCGCTCGGCGCCATCGCGCCGCTGATCGGCGACTACCGCATCCGCAGCCATAAACTGCTGATGATGCTCAGCTGGGGCCAGCAGCAGGCCATGCCGGGCGAGCGCGACCCGGGCGACAGCTGGAAAGAATTCTAGGCGATCCGCTCGAAGGCGGCGATGAAAAAGCCGTCCAGGCCCCCTTTGTCCGCCCACATCGACGGCAGGATGCGCAGCCAGCCTTCGGGCGTCAGCGCCTCGGCCGGCGCGCCGACGGCGGCCGGATCGGCGGGGATCACGCGGAAGGCGGCGTTGCGGCGGGCGAAGGCGATGGCCTGGGTCTCGCCCTCCTCGCGCTCCAGCGAACAGACGCAATAGACCAGCCGGCCGCCGGGCTTCACCCGCTGGGCCGCCGCGTCCAGCAGGCGGTGCTGCACGTCGGCCAGTTTGGCGACGTCGGCGGGCTTCACCGCGCGCAGCGCCTCGGGGTTGCGGCGATAGGTGCCGGTGGCGGTGCAGGGCGCATCCAGCAGGACGGCGTCGAAGGTGCGGTCGTCCTCCCAGTCCTCGGCCGGGACGGCGATGACCTCGACCTCGGCGCCGATGCGTCTGGCGTTCTCGGTCAGGCGGCGCAGGCGGGGGGCGGATCGATCCAGCGCGACCACCGACGCGCCGGCGGCGGCCAATTGCATCGTCTTGCCGCCGGGCGCGGCGCACAGGTCCAGCGCGCTTTGGCCGGGCTGGATGTCCAGCAGGCGGGCGGGCACGGCGGCCGCCGCGTCCTGCACCCACCAGTCGCCGTCCGCATAGCCATGCCAGGTCGTCAGGTCGCCGCGTTTGCCGGTGCGGACGCCGCCGCCCGGCAGGACGACGCCGTCCAGCGCCATGGCCAGAGCGGCGGCGTCCACGCCGGGCTTGAGGCTGAGGTCGGTCGCCGGCTCCTGCCGCGTGGCCTCGGCCAGACCCGTCAGGGCCGCCTCACCGTAAGCGGCGCGCCACCGGGCGGCCAGCCAGTCGGGCAGGTTGGCGACGGGCGAGGTCTTGCCCGGTCCCTCACGTTCGATGCTGCGCAGGACGGCGTTGACCAGCGCCTTGAACGGGCGGGTCTTCTGATCGCGCTCGGCCAGTTTGACCGCCGTCGACACCGCCGCGAAGGCGGGCGTGCCCAGCACCAGCGTCTGGGCCAGCGACACCCGCAGCAGGGTCGTCACCTCCGGCCCCGGACGACGCTGCATCCGCTTGGACAGGATGGCGTCGATCTCGCCCAGCCGGCGCAGGGCGGCCATGGCCACGGCGCGGGCGAAGGCCCGGTCGGCGGGCGCCAGGGTCGAGACCGGCGGGCGCGTCATCGCCTCGTCCAGCCCCTGACGCTTCTCCAGCGCGGCGTTCAGCAGGACGCCGGCCGCGACCCGCGCCTCGATGCCCGCATCGGCGGGGGTCTCGACCGGATCGGTCAAACCGCGACCTGTGTGCCCAGCTCGACCACACGGCCGGGCGGGATGTGGAAGAAGTCGGTCGGGTTGGCGGCGTTGCGCATCAGGAAAATGTAGAGCTTGTCCTGCCACAGCGGCATGCCCTGGCTGGCCGATGGCACGACCGAGCGCCGGCCCAGGAAGAAGCTGGTCGACATGATGTCGAACTTCACCCCCTGCTTGCGGCACTGGCTGAGCGCCCGCGGGATCACGGGATTCTCCATGAAGCCGTAGGAGACGGTGATTTTCTTGAAGTCGTCGCTGATGGGCTCGATCCTGACGCGCTGACCCTCGGGCACGCGCGGCCGTTCGCTGGTGCGCACGGTCAGGATGACGTTCTTCTCGTGCAGGACCTTGTTGTGCTTGAGATTGTGCATCAGGGCGACCGGGGCGACATCGGGGTCGCTGGTCAGGAAGATGGCCGTGCCCGGCACGCGGTGCGGCGGGCGGGCGTGCAGCATTTCGATCAGGTCGCTGAGCGGCAGGCTGTCTTTCTTGGCCTTGTCGCTGAGGATCTGGCTGCCTCGCGTCCAGGTCCACATGATGACGATCAGGATGGCGCCCAGCACCAGCGGCAGCCAGGCGCCGTCGGGGATCTTCAGCAGGTTCGACGTCAGGAAGACGCTGTCGATGAAGCCGAACGGAATGAGCGCCGCCAGCGTCGCCCACAGCGGCCACTTCCATTTCCGCCGGATGACCGAGAAGCTCATCAGGGTGTTGATCAGCATGACGCCGGTGACCGCGACGCCGTAGGCCGCCGTCAGGTTATGCGAGCTCTGGAAGACGACCAGCAGCAAGAGGACGCCCACCATCAGGAAGGTGTTCACCGCCGGCACAAAGATCTGTCCGGCCTGGGTCTCGGACGTGAAGCGGATGTCGATGCGGGGCAGCAGGCCCAGCTGAACCGCCTGCTGCGTCACCGAGAAGGCGCCGGTGATCACCGCCTGCGAGGCGATGACGGTGGCGACGGTCGCCAGCAGCAGCATCGGCCAGTAGGCGATCTCGGGCACCATGCTCCAGAACGGGTTCTCGGAGGCCGCCGGGTTGTCCAGGATCATCGCGCCCTGGCCCAGATAGTTCAGCGTCAGGCAGGGCAGGACGAAGCACAGCCAGCCGGCGCGGATCGGCTTTTTGCCGAAATGCCCCATGTCGGCGTACAGCGCCTCTGCGCCCGTGACGGCCAGGAAGACGCTGCCCAGGATGATGAAGCCCAGCAGGCCGTCCTCGATCAGCAGCTGGACGCCGTAGTGGGGCGACAGGGCGCGCAGGATCGACGGGTCGTCGCCGATGTGCAGCAGGCCCAGGGCGCCCAGACACAGGAACCAGACGGCGGTGATGGGGCCGAAGAACTTGGCCAGGCCGGCGGTGCCGCGCGACTGGACCAGGAACAGGCCGATGAGGATGGCGGCCGAGACCGGCACGATGAAGGGGTCCAGCGATCCGCCCACGCCCGGCGCGTCCTTGACGCCCTCGATGGCGGACAGGACCGAGATGGCGGGCGTGATGATGCCGTCGCCGTAGAACAGGGCGGCGCCGCAGACGCCCAGGATGAAGATCCAGGCGCTGCGCCGGCCGATCGCGTGCTGGGCCAGGGCCATCAGGGCCAGGGTGCCGCCCTCGCCCTTGTTGTCCGCGCGCATGAGGAAGATGACGTATTTGAACGTCACCACGATCATCAGGGCCCAGAAGGCCAGCGAGACGACGCCGACCACGGCCAGGTCGCCGCCCACGCCCGAACGGGCATGGTCGATGGCTTCGCGCAGGGCGTAGAGCGGGCTGGTGCCGATGTCGCCGAAGACGACGCCGATGGCGCCGAGGGTCAGGGCCCAGAACGGACCCTTGGCGTGCCCGCCGGGACCGTGCGCGGCGTGCGCGTCGGCCGCGGGCTTGTGCGGGGCTTCAGCGGACCCGGACGCCGGCGCCAGCGAGGCGGGGGGAGCGCCGTCGCCGAGGGGAGTTTCCCCAGTCATGCGTATCCTCCGGGCGCCGCGAAGGCGGGCCCATCAAAGCGGCGAGCGCTTACGCCTATTCCGGTAGCGGTTCAATCGCGCCACCTGGGATTCCGCTTCACTCCGGTTGCAGATTTGGGAAATGACCCGATCCGCACTATCTAGGCAGGCGAAACGCCATGTCAGACAGCCAACGCTTCCCCGTCGCCGCCCACACCCTGGCCTATCTGGCCCACAAGGGCGCCTATGCGCCCGCGCAGGCGGCGGCCAGCGCCGTGTTGGCGGCCTCCATTCCGACCAATCCGGTGGTGGTGCGGCGGGTGACGGCCCTGCTGGCCAAGGCGGGTCTGATCGCCACCCGTCCAGGCGCGGCGGGCGGCTCCTGGCTGCTGCGAAAGCCAGAGACGATCCGGCTGGACGAGGTGCTGCGCGCGGTGAACGGCTGCGCCAACCTGGGCTCCACGCCGATGGGCGCCGCGGGCTGCCCCGTCAGCGAACACATTCCTCGCCAGGTGGCCAAGGCCCTGACGGCGGTGGACGAGGCGGCGAACGCCTGCCTGTCCAAGATCACCATCGCCGACCTGCTGGCCGACAACCCCGCCGCGTTGCAGGGCTACGAGCCGCACAAGTCCTGCCCCGTCGCGGCGTGACGGAACGAAGGACGGCGCTGGTCACCGGCGCCTCGGCCGGTCTTGGGGCGGCGCTGGCGCGCGCCTATGCGAAGAACGGCTGGGACCTGATCCTGACCGCGCGGCGCGAGGACCGGCTGGCCGAGATCGCAAGCGCCCTGGCGGTCGAGTTCGACATCACGGCCGCCATCATCCCCGAAGACCTGTCCGATCCCGCCGCGCCCTTGCGTCTGGTGCGCGAGATCGAGGGGCGGGGCCTCGTCGTCGACGCCCTGATCAACAACGCCGGCTACTCGCTGACGCAAGGCTTCCTTGAGCTGTCGCCCGCCGATCACGCCGCCATGATCCAGGTCATGCTGTCGGCGCCGATCGAGCTGAGCCGGCGCCTGGCCCCGGCCATGACCGAGCGCGGCTTCGGCCGGATCATGAACGTGGCGTCCCTGGCCGGCCTGATGCCGGCGACCGGCGGCGACACCCTGTACGGCCCGATCAAGAGCTTCCTGATCAAGGCGTCGAACGGCCTGCATCTGGAGCTGAAGGACCGGGGCGTCCACGTCAGCGCCCTGTGCCCCGGCTACACCCTGACCGAGTTTCACGACGCCAACGGCTCGCGCGCGCAGGTGTCGGGGGCATACCCCGGTTGGATGTGGATGGACGCCGACCGCGTCGCCGAGATCGGCTATCATGGGCTGGAGGACAACCGGCCGGTGGTGGTGCCGGGCGCCGCCAACAAGGCGCTGGCGTTCCTGGCCAAGCACCTGCCGGACGGCATGGCGCTGAAGATGGTCGGCGGCCACGCGAAAAGGCTGGACCGGCTTTAGTCGCGCAGGCCTCCCAAGGCCGTCATCCTCGGACTTGATCCGAGGATCAGGCGCCGATCGTGCTGACGTCGGATGGCCCAAGCGACAGCGTCTCAGCCTGCCGTGATAGCCCACCGGATAGCCTGATCCTCGGATCAAGTCCGAGGATGACGGGCTTGGGTGGGCTTAACGCGTGGCCGCCAGCCAGCGCTCGCACAGGTCGCCGAACGGCCCCTCCACAGCCTCCAGCGCCGCCGCGTCTTTGAACACCAGCACCCCGCGATCCGGCGCCGCCCAGCGGGCCAGTCTGTCGGGGTCGGTGAACGCGAACCCCGCCGCGTCCTTCGCCTTCGCGCCCCGGTGCAGCACCACCCGCACCGCGCCCGACCGCTCCAGCCCCAAAGTGATGCGGTCGTCGCCCTCGACGCAGAAGCTGGGCGCGTTCCACTTGATGTGTTCGGTCACGTCCGGCGCGGCGGCCAGGGCGATGTCGCGCAGACGCCGCGTCAGCGGTCGGATCGCCTCGGGCCAGGTCTCGATGAAGGCCTCGACCCCGGACAAGCCCTAGTGCCCAGCCGCCGGGTAGGGCGTCGTCACCGAGCCGGCGAACATGCCGGGCAGGGCTTCGGACAAACCCATCAGGATGAACTGGATCGCAAGGGCGCACAGGATCAGGCCCAGCACCCGCACCACGATGGCCAGGCCCACCTCGCCCAGCATGCGGCTGAGCGGTCCGGTCAGCGCGAAGCAGACGAATGACACAAGCGCCGCCGCGGCGACGGCCACCAGCGAGGCGACCGTGCCGCTGGCGCCCAGCTTCTCGGCCTCGCCGGCCTGGATGATGATGGCCGAGATGGCGCCGGGCCCGATCATCAGGGGGATGGCGAAGGGCACCACCAGTCGCTGGAACCGCCGCCGGGCGTAGCCGCGCACGTCCTTGGCGTCATGAATCGCGTCCTTGTCCGCGAAGGTGGCCAGGAAGTCCTCGCGCGCCATGTCCAGGCCGAGCAGCAGCAGCAGCACGCCGCCTGCGATGCGGAAGGCCGCCAGCGAGATGCCGAAGAACTGCAGCAGGCCCAGGCCGGTGAAGAAGAAGAAGGCCAGGAAGACCGCCGCGAACAGGCAGATCAGGGCCGACACGGAAATACGCTGGCGCAGGGACGCGCCCGCCGTGGCCGCCGCGAAGATGGGAATGTTGCCCAGGGGGTCCAGCAGCGCGAACAGCGTCACGAACAGGTTGACGCCCAGATCGACCGCGTTCATGCCGCCCCAGCCTCGCAAATCAAAGGAACGGCCTGCTTAGCCGTTTGACAGGAGTCCGTCGATGTCCTCGCCGCTGCTCGCCGACCCGCGCCTGATCGTCGGTCTGGATCTGCCCTCGGTGGAGGCGGCTCGCGAGATGGTCGACCGCATCGGCAATGTGGTGACCTTCTACAAGATCGGCCTGACCCTGCTGGCGCGACCCGGCGGCGTCGCCTTCGCCCATGAGCTGCGGGCGCGCGGCAAGGAGGTGTTCCAGGACTGGAAGCTGCACGACATCGGCGCCCAGGTCGAAGGCGCGGCGCGGGCGGTGGCCGAGGGCGGCTGCGACCTGCTGACCGTCCATGCCGAGCCGCAGGTCATGACCGGCGCGGTGAAGGGGCGGGGCTCCAGCGATACGAAAATCCTGGGCGTCACCGTCCTGACCAGTCTGTCGGACGGCGATCTGGTCGATCTGGGGTACGGATTCACGGCGCGCGATCTGGTGCTGAAACGCGTGCGGCAGGCGCTGGAATGCGGCGTCGACGGCATCGTCTCCAGCCCCCTCGAGGCCGCCGCCGCCCGCGCCCTGGCCGATGAGGCAGGACGGCCCGACTTCCTGATCGTGACGCCGGGCGTGCGTCCATCCGGCGCGGATCTGGGCGACCAGCAGCGGGTGGCGACGCCGGCGGCGGCGCTGCAGGCCGGCGCCTCGCATCTGGTGGTCGCCCGCCCCGTCATCGGCGACGAAAAGCCCCAGATGGCGGCGGCCCGCATCGCCGCCGAGATGTCGGCGATCCACTAGGGCCTAGCGGTCGTCCAGGATGTCGTAGCAGCCGCAGCTGCGGTTGTAGTCGCCGTACCGGGTGCGGTCGCCATAGCCGTGATACCGGGCGCTGGGCGGGCGGTCGTCATTATAGCCATAGACGTCGCGATAGCCCTGGCGTGCGCTGTAGCCATAGCGGCCGCCGCGATCGTAGCCGCGATACGGCGCCTGATAGGCGTACGGATTTCCGTACCGGTTGTAGCCGCTATAGCCGGTGTAGCCGCCGTAGCTGTAGCCGGAATATCCGCCGCCGGCCGCGTAACCGCGCGTGGCGAAACCGGCCACGGCCTCGGGGCCGCGCGAATAGTTCGGCTGGCCCCAGGATCCCTGATAGTCGGGATAGGGGGGCGGCCCGTATTGCGGTTCGCCCCGGCCGTAGCCGCCGTAGGCCTGTCCGCCGTGGCTCTGGTCGTAACCCTGTCCGCCGTAGCCTTGGCCGCCGTAGCTCTGACCGTAGCCTTGGCCCCCGTAGCTCTGTCCGCCGTAACTCTGGCCGTAACCGCTCGAGTATCCGGCGGAATAGCCGGAGCCATAGCCCTGGGCCGCCGCCGGGGCGGCGATGGCGGCCAGAGCCGCCGCCGCGATGATGATCGACAGTCGCCGCATGGCGCACTCCCTTCCCTGAACGGAATGGTTAATGCGTAGCGTGGCCGTTTCGTTCTGTCTTCACCTTATGCGCGGGGCTCAGCCGCGCTCGCCGGGCTCCTGGCGATAGGGAACGGCCGATCCGGGCGGCGGCAGGTCGCCATAGTAGCCCTGGTCGTTGCGGGCCGGAACGTAGTCCGGGATGTAGGGCTGGGCGTCCGGATACGGATAGCCCTGGCCCTGATCGCCGCCCTGGTCGGGATAGACGTAGACGCTCTCGGGTTGGACATAGACCTCTTCGCTGGAGGCTTCGTAGCTCGAGTAGGACGAGCCCCCACGGACCGCGCTGCTGGAATAGCCGCCCTGGTAGCCGTAGCCCCCGCCCTGGTAACCGCCGCCCTGGTAACCGCTGTCGTAGCCGTAGCCGCCGCCTTGCGGGTAGCCGCCCGAGTATCCGTCCTGATAGCCGTAACCGCCGCCGTGGCTCTCGGACCCGCGGCAGTCGCAGGGCGGCGGAGGCGGGGGAGCGGGCGGCCGGCACCCGCGATAGCAGGTGTCGGTGGTGCGGTAGTCGCGGCCGAAGCCCCAGACGCGATAGCCGTAGGGCCGGCTGATCGGGGCCGGGCCGCGCGTCTCGGCGTAGATGGGACCGCTATAGCCGCCGCCGTAACCGTCGTAGTCCCCATACGAAAAGCCGCCGCCGGCGCCGATGATGGTTCCGCCATAGCCGCCGCGACCCTGGAAGGCGCCGGTCGAATAGGCCCGCGCACCGCCATAGGCGCTGGCGTAGGCGCGCGCCGAGGCATTCACGTTGACGTTGATGTTGGTGTTTCCGCCATAGTGACCGCCGCCGTGCGGAGGCTGGGGGCGAGGCGGCTGGGGCGGGTGTCCGTCGCCGCCATGTCCGCCGCCGCCATGTCCGCCGCCGCCATGTCCGCCGCCACATGAGCTGCAGCCGCCGCCGCCGTGACCACCGCCGCTTCCGCCGGCAAGCGCGGGGCTGGCGGCCGCGAGGGCCAGAAGGGCGGCCAGGATCGGCAGGCGCATGGTCAGTCTCCGGATTCGGAGGCGCACCCTATGGACCCCGGACGGCGCCCGCAGTCGTTCGCATCCCTGTGGGGCGTCTTAACCCTGTCCTTCGCCTGTCAGGGGGTTAGCTTGGCCGTCAGAAATCGACCGCCAGGCCCTTCTTCTCCCAGTCGCCGTAGCGCGTCGGTTCAGGCCCGCGCGGGCCGCCGTCTTCGGGCGGCAGATCGGCCGGCTGGGCCTGGCTGCGACGTTCGGCCGCCTCCAGCAGGGCCCGGCGCGCGACCTCGCTGAGCGGGCGATCGTCCCGTGCGTGCGGGACATCGGCGTTCAGGGCGGGGGTCTCTGCGGTCTCGGGGGTGGGATGTTCGGTCACAGGGCGGATGCCTTGAGGCAGGGGGCGGGGAGCGCCAGTTTAGGCGTCCAGAGGCGCGGGGTCACCCGCCTTCAAACGATCGGGCCGATGAACCACCTGAAGACCTTCTCCCTGCTGGCCGCCCTGACCGCCCTGTTCGGCGGTCTCGGCTACCTGATCGGCGGCGCCGGCGGCATGCTGATCGCGCTTCTGATCGCCGGCGGGATGAACCTGTTCAGCTACTGGAACGCCGACAAGATCGTGCTGAAGATGTACCGCGCCCAGCCAGTGGACGAGGCGCATCCCAACGCCGTGGTCCGCAACTATGTCGCCGATGTGCGCCAGATGGCGGCCGACGCGGGCCTGCCCCAGCCGGTCGTGGCGATCATCCCGCAGGATCAGCCGAACGCCTTCGCCACCGGCCGCAATCCGGCCAACGCCGCCGTCTGCGCCACCACGGGCCTGCTGGACATGCTGACCCGTGACGAGGTTCGCGGCGTGATGGCGCACGAACTGGCGCATGTGAAGAACCGTGACACCCTGACCATGACGGTCACCGCCACCATCGCCGGCGCCATCGCCGCCCTGGCCAACTTCGCTCTGTTCTTCGGCGGCGGGGGCAGTGACGAGGAAGAGCGGCCGGGCGGAATCGTCGGCGCGCTGGCCCTGATGATCCTGGCGCCGATGGCCGCCGGTCTGGTGCAGATGGCCATCAGCCGCGCCCGCGAATACGAGGCCGACCGCGTCGGCGCCGAGATCGCCGGCGACCCGCAGGCCCTAGCCTCGGCGCTGGAGAAGATCGAGGCCTATGCGCGCGGGATTCAGAATCCGACGGCGGAGCGCAATCCCGCGTCCGGCCAGCTGTTCATCATCAACCCGCTGGCGGGAAAGGGCGCGGACAATCTGTTCTCGACCCATCCGGCGACGGCGAACCGCGTGCGGGCGCTGCTGGAACGCGTCGGCGGCGCTGTGCGGCGTCCGGCCACCGCCTGGAGCGCGCCATCCGCCAGCACCGGTGTTCCGGTGACACCAAGCCCGGGGCCTTGGAGCTGACATCACAGATTGGCCGCCCTCTCCCGGAGGGAGAGGGCTTAAGGCTCCAAGAGCGAAGCGATTGGCCAAGCCGAAAGGGTGAGGGGTGCGCCCTGTCCTGTTAGGCCCCACCCCTCACCCTTTCGCGCAAAGACTGATCGCTACGCTCTCAGGCGCTCAAGTCCTCTCCCTCTGGGAGAGGGATGCTATGGTGACATCATGACCCGCACCCTCAGCCTGACTCTCGCCGCCGTCCTCGCCGCTTCGACGGCGCATGCCGAGACCCCACGCTTCTACTTCGGCGCCGACCTGTCCTACGTGAATGAGATGGAGGACTGCGGCGCGGTTTACCGCTCGGACGGCGAGGCGCAGGACCCATACCGCCTGTTCGCCAGCCTGGGCACGAACCTGGTCCGCGTCCGCATCTGGAATGACGCCAAGTGGACGCCCTACAGCGACCTGGACGACGTCAAGGAAACCATCCGCCGGTCGAAGGAGGCGGGCATGCAGGTGCTGCTGGACTTCCACTATTCGGACGACTGGGCCGACGGGGACAAGCAGATCGTGCCGGAGGCCTGGCGGCCGATCCGGGATGATGTCCCGGCGCTGTCGGCGGCGCTCTATGACTATACCCGCAGCGTGCTGGACGCTCTGGCGGCAGAGGGGCTGGACCCGGACATGGTCCAGGTCGGCAACGAGACCAATCCAGATCTGATGGGCGAGCTGGACTGGAAGACGGCGCGCCCGGGCATCGACTGGCAGCGCAACGCCGCGCTGTTCAACGCTGGGATCAAGGCGGTGCGCGATGCGGGCGCGGCTTCCGGCCATCCGGCGCGCGTCATGCTGCACATCGCCCAGCCCGAGAACGTCGAGCCCTGGTTCGCGGCCGCCAAGGCGCATGGCGTCACCGACTACGACCTGATCGGCGTCAGCTACTATCGCAAGTGGTCGACGAAGACCCCGGCCGAGCTCTACGACACGATCCGCCGCCTGCGCGGCGCCTATACGGCCGACGTTGTGGTGGTCGAAACCGCCTACCCCTTCACCGCCGAGGGCGAGGATGCCTCGCCGAACCTGCTGGGGACCGACAGCCTGCTGGACGGCTACCCGGCGACCGAGGCGGGCCAGCTGAAATACATGACCGACCTGACCCAGGGCGTCATCGACGCGGGCGGCACGGGCGTCGTCTATTGGGAGCCGGCGTGGGTCTCGACCCGCTGCTCCACCCGCTGGGGCGTGGGCTCCAACTGGGAGAACGCGACCTTCTTCGACTGGACGCGCGGCAACGAACCGACGCTGGCGGCCAGGTGGGCTCAGCAGAGCTATCGCTTCCCGCCACAATAGCGCCCTTGCATAAGAGGGCGTCCGGCCTTTTAAGCGCAGCCCTCTCCTCGACGCCGCCCGGACGCCAGCCATGCCCCAAGACAAGAAGATCAAGAAGGTCGTGCTCGCCTATTCGGGCGGGCTGGACACCTCGATCATCCTGAAGTGGCTACAGACCGAATATCAGGCCGAGGTCGTCACCTTCACCGCCGACCTGGGCCAGGGCGAGGAGCTGGGCCCGGCGCGCGAGAAGGCCCTGAAGCTGGGCATCAAGCCCGAGAACATCTTCATCGACGACCTGCGCGAGGAGTTCGTGCGCGACTTCGTCTTCCCGATGTTCCGCGCCAACACCGTCTATGAGGGCCAGTATCTGCTGGGAACCTCGATCGCCCGGCCGCTGATCGCCAAGCGCCAGATCGAGATCGCCCGCATGGTCGGCGCCGACGCCGTCTGTCACGGCGCGACCGGCAAGGGCAACGACCAGGTCCGGTTCGAGGTCGGCTACTACGCCCTGAACCCCGACATCCACGTCATCGCCCCGTGGCGCGAGTGGGAATACCGGTCGCGCGAGGCCCTGATCGACTTCGCCGAGAAGAACCAGATCCCGGTCTCCAAGGACAAGCGCGGCGAGAGCCCGTTCAGCGTCGACGCCAACCTGTTGCACTCGTCCAGCGAGGGCAAGGTGCTTGAGGATCCGGCGGTCGAGGCCCCCGAATACGTCCATATGCGCACCATCGCGCCCGAGGATGCGCCGGACACGCCGCACATCTTCACCCTCAGCTTCGAGCGGGGCGACGCGGTCGCGATCGACGGCGTGGCGATGTCGCCCGCCACCCTCCTGACCGAGCTGAACCGACTGGGTCACGACAACGGCGTGGGCCGTCTGGACCTGGTCGAGAACCGCTTCGTCGGCATGAAGTCGCGCGGTGTCTATGAGACGCCGGGCGGCACGATCCTGCTGGCCGCGCACCGGGGCATCGAGAGCATCACCCTGGATCGCGGCGCCATGCACCTGAAGGACGAGCTGATGCCGAAATATGCATCGCTCATCTACAACGGCTTCTGGTTCGCGCCGGAGCGCGAGATGCTGCAGGCCGCCATCGACCATTCACAGGCCAAGGTCTCCGGCGAGGTGCGGGTGAAGCTCTACAAGGGCAATGTCACCATCATCGGCCGCACCAGCCCGCACAGCCTCTACGATCAGGACCTGGTCACCTTCGAAGAGGGCGTCCAGGCCTATGACCACCGTGACGCCGCCGGCTTCATCAAGCTGAACGCGCTGCGCCTGCGTGTCCTGGCGCGGCGGGACCAGCGCTAGCCTTCGTTTCGACAGCCTTGTTTTAGCCCGGCCCGCCGATCACGGTGGCCGGGTCTTCATCGGGAGTTCCCATGCGTATCGCCTCTTCCCTGGCCGTGGCCGCCGCCCTGTTCGTCGCCGCGCCCGTCATGGCCCAGACCCCGCCGCCCGCCGCCGCCGAGGCGCCGATCTCGCCGGAAGAGGCCGCGCTGAACGTTAAGGCGCAGGCCTTTTCGGCCCGCATGCAGCAACTCGGGACCGAACTGGAGGCCGCTATCACGACCGGCGCCGGCGATCAGACCAAGACCATGGCTGACGTGGACGTCGTGCTGGGCCGCTATCGGCCCGAGGTGAATACCTTCGCCGATGACGTCGCGACGTTCCTGAACGGCGAGTCCGCCAAGTCGACCGATCCGGAAGAGAAGGCCGGTCTGGCCCAGGCCGCGACCAGCGCCAGCGCCTCGATCCGGGGCATCCCCGATCAGGCTCGCGCCGGCATCCTGGAGCGCCTGACCAATCCGCCGGCCCCGGCGGCTCCGGCCGCGCCCCAGTAGCCTCGCCGCCAAGCCTTACCGCGATTTCACTTGTGGCCGGACGGCGTTCGGCGGACCTTTCGGGCGTCCGCCGAAGGAGCCCGCCATGATCCGCGCCATCTCTCTTTCCGCCCTGCTGGCGGTCCTGCCCGTATCCACCGCCTTCGCCGCCGATGAGCCCGAGAGCGCCGCCGAGGCCGCGTTCGAGGCCCAGGCCGCCGCCTTCGAGGCCAGGATGGAGGCGGTCGAGCGACAGGCCGACGCCATTCAGGCCGACGACAGCCTGAGCGAGGAAGAACAGGGCGCCCGCATCTCGGCCCTGATGGCCGCGCACCAGGGCGAGATCACCGCCTTCGCCGGCGCCGCCGCCGCCTTCGCCGCCGACGCCACCGCCGCCGCCATGGCCGATGTGGACGTGGCCGCCATCGTCGCGGAAGCCATGGATAGCCCCGAGGTCCAGCAAGCCATCGCCGGGGGTGTCGGCATCGCCGCCAACAGCGCCTGGACCCATCCCGACGCCGACCAGATGGTCACCTACCAGCTGATGGCCCAGCATGCGCTCGACGAGGCCGGCATGGCGGCCGACGACGCCGAAGCGGCGGATCCGCATTAGGCGCTGATCCGCCAGCTCATCCTGGCTCCCGTCGGGATTAGCGGTTTTGGGAAGCACGAGCTTGACGCTGGCTCGTCGCCGACCGAAGCGGGCCCATGCCCGTCGATCCGCATCTCTATCTGACCTTCCTGGCCGTCATGTCCGTGATGGCCGTCACGCCCGGCCCGGCCAATCTGTTCGCCATCGCGGCGGGCGTTGAGCGTGGGCGGCGCAAGGCGCTGCTGGGCGTGCTGGGGATGAACCTGGCGACCCTGGTCTGGTTCTGCGCGGCGGCCCTGGGACTGGGCGCGCTGGTGTCGGCCTTCCCCGGCGTGTTCCGCATCGTCGCGGTGCTGGGCGCCGCCTACGTGGCGTGGCTGGGGCTCAAGGCCTTTCACAGCGCGCTGAAGCCGGCGGCCCGGGCGCCCGCCGTCATCGCGACCGACCCGGCGCCGTCGGTGCGCGGCGCGCGCACCGCGCTGATGGACGGCTTCATGGTTCAGATCGCCAATCCCAAGGCGGTCCTGTTCTTCACAGCCGTCCTGCCGCCCTTCATCGACGTCGCGCGGCCGGTCGCGCCGCAACTGGGCCTGTTCGCCGTGGCCATGATCGGCTTGGACGCCCTGTCGATGAGCGCCTATGCGCTGAGCGGCGCCGCATTGGCCAGGCGGATGACAGAGCCGCGTTTTCGGCGCATCTTCGGGGTCTTCACCGGCGTACTTCTCTTATCGGCCGCTGTGATGATTGTTTTGCGAATTGAGTGGGTTCCGACGTGATGGAACCCGCCTTGTTCATCCGCGGTTCAGCTTGGGACGCGTCGTCTGGCGCAAAGGAGTCTTCGATGACAAAGACATGGATCCGGCCGGCCCTGCTGGCCACGGCGGCCGCGCTGGCCCTGGCCGCCTGCGCCACCCCGACCCCCTATCAGCCCGCCGGCTACAACGGCCAGCGCGGCGGCTATGCCGAGCAGCGGCTGGAAGCCGACCGCTTCCGCGTCACCTTCGCCGGCAACTCGGCCACCTCGCGCGAGCAGGTCGAGACCAGCCTGTTGCTGCGCGCCGCAGAGATCACCGTCGAGAACGGCGCCGACTGGTTCATGACCGCCAGCCGCGCCACCGACCGTGACGTCCGCTACCTGGGCGGCGTCAGCCCGTGGGCCCGGCGCGGCGGCCTTTACGGCGGCTACTGGGGTCCGTCGTGGCGCTACTACAGCCGCGGCTACTGGAGCCCCTGGGGCGATCCGTTCGGCGACGACTTCGACGTCCGCGCCGTCGATCGCTACGAGGCCAACGCCGAGATCGTGCTGGGACGCGGGCCCAAGCCGGCCAACGATCCCAACGCCTTCGATGCGCGCGAGGTCATCGCCAACCTGGGCGGCCGCGTCGCCCGGCCTATGTAAGGCCTTCGTCTCATTGAGCGAAGCGTGAGAGGGCGGGCCGTGGGCCCGCCCTTGTCACATCAGGCCAGCCTCGGCGTCTGCAGCCGGCGCTTGTTGGCGTGGGTCTCGGGCGCCGTGCCCAACTCCTCGGGCAGCTCGCCCTTGAAGTAGAAGCGCTGCCACGCCTCCTTGGCCGCATCGGGATCGCCCGAGGCCAGGCGTTTGTTGAAGTCGGTGCGCTGGCGATTCCAGGCCTCGAACTGGCCATGCATCACCGGGTTGGATTCCAGCGAGCGGATGATGGGGGTGACCTCCTCCATCTTGCGATGCTCGACCAGGGTGATGAAGCAGAAGGGTTCGCCCTTCTCGAAGCGGATCTTGCCCGGCCGGGTGAAGACCCAGTTCATGGTGAAGGGGAAGGGCAGCCAGTCGGTCTCGATCAGGCCGACCAGCGGCTGGATGCCGTCCTTCAGATGGTTGGGCGAGCCCGAGCACAGCATCCCCCAGCCCGGCGGCGAGCGGAACAGATACTGCGGGTGCATGGTCAGGACGCCGCGCGAGAAGTGCGAGGTCACCACATGCTTGATGTCCGGCTGCGGCCGGTCCGGCGTGATGACGATGTCTTCCTGACGCGGGCCGCCGTTCCACTCGGCCTGGAAGCCGAAGGGGCACAGGATCTCCCACCCGGTGGTGTTGGCCATGTTCAGCGGCAGGCAGCGATAGGGATGCCGGCTGGCGAAGGCGTCCATCCAGTTGCGCGACTGGCTGCCGGGACGCAGGTCCGGCGGCCGGGCGGTCATGGGATAGCATTCCAGTTCCAAGGCGACGCTCCGAACGCTAACGAGGGAGCCACTCTCCTAGCGGTCCCCGATGACGCCCGACAAGACGCCCGATTCTGATCCGGCTCCCCCCTTCGACCGCGACGCCCTGCTGGACTGGCTGGCCGAGCGGGGGATCGATCAGGTCACCACCGACCACCCGGCCGTCTTCCGCGTCGAGGACGGCCACGACATGAAGGTCGGGATCGAGGGGCTGCACACCAAGAACCTGTTCCTCAAGGACAAGAAGCAGCAGCTGTGGCTGGTCTCGGCCGCCCAGGACACGGTCATCGACCTGAAGCGCCTGCCCGCCGTCATTGGCTCGGACCGGCTGTCGTTCGGCAACGAGGGGCTGATGTGGGAGACGCTGGGCGTGCGGCCAGGATCGGTGACGGCGCTGGGGCTGGTGAATGACGTCGACCGGCGCGTGCATTTCGTCATCGACCGGCGGCTGTGGGAGGCGGATCAGGTCAACTTCCACCCACTGGTGAATACGGCCACCACGACGCTGATGCGGGAGGCGCTGCGAGCGGTAATGGCGGCTCTGGGGCGCGAGGCCGTGGTGGTGGATTTTGAGGCGCTGGAATAAAGGCTAGCGTCTCCTTTCGACCCGTTGCGGACATCGCAGCATCGTGGGACTGACGCTGATGCATGTGGTTGTGGCTTTCTCCCCAAACTATGGGACAGCAGATGCCCCCGAACTCGGCAACGCCTTCTGGCTGGTCGAGTCGCCGGCCAATCGCGCCATCGCTGAACAGAAGTGGAAAGCCAAATCGACCGATCCGAACAGTGCGATATTGAAGTCTGGCGACGCACCGGACGTCGAAGGCATGTTCGCGACTGTGGACCTTCACCATCCAAACTGGTCTCGCGTTGATTTCATCGGCGCGTCGCTCACCAACGGCCTAGAATATCTTTTCCGAGACGCGGGCTTCCAGATTGCGGAGTTGCCTTCCGGCTTCGCTCTCACCCGCCAAGTCCTCTAACCACCCTTCGGCGAAGGTCTGTTCCCGACCCACCCCAGACTTTCGCAGTTGCAGCTTGCCGTATGCGCGGCCTGACCACATCATCATGCGATGACAGCGTCGTTCCTCGCTAGGTTGCGCGTCCCCGTCTTAGCAGGGACGGGCTACGCCATGATTTTTCTGGGTTTGGTGGTGCCGTATTGCTGGGGCGGCGAGATTCCCTTGAGGCTTGCGAACATCGGAATCTGGTTCAACCCAATAACCTACTTTGCCGCCTACCTGATTTCATTCGGATCTGCGCCCACGAGTTGGCAGGCTGTCGCCCTCGGAACCCTCGCTAGCTTCATCTTGGCGTTTTTTATCTGCACCCTGTGCATGGTGTTGGGTCGGGTCTCAAAGTTGCTTCTGGCCATCCCGCTGGCCCTGTTCCTTTGGTATTCGATCGCCATGTCGCCTATCGCTTTAGGCTGATAGCCACCCTCAGGCGACGGTCCGCTCCTGACCCATTGCGGACATCGCGGTTTTTGCACACCACCCACCGATGAGGAATGAAGAGTCCCGGAGACAGCTGGGTCGTTTCAAATGGTCAGGAGGGATGAGGTGGACCAGATGCTGATGCCGAACAGGAAAAACGCCTGCATTTCGATTATGATTTGCCTCGTTTTTGTATTCGGAGGCGTGGCCTGCGCTATTTTGCTTTTCGATAAAGGCACCCTGGGCGCGTGGATGCAGTTGGTCGTCTTAGCCGTAGGGACAGTCTATTTCGGCATTGAGGCGGCCAAGCTTGTTTCATTGATGCTGACAGGCTTTCCGGTATTGAGACTGGATGGCGACGCATTTGTTCTTAACTGGCCGGTCCGCAAGACAATTCGCATATCATACGTGCAGTCGCTCCGGCTTGAGCCCAGTCATATCGCGTCGCCGGAAGCTTTGATTTTCTCACTGGCGTCTGGAAAGCAGATTTCGGTGCTTTCATGGATATTCAGGCATCATCCCAAGGTCGTTCTGGACATTCTATCACAGCGTCTGGAGAAATGACTGCTTTCCACCCGTTGCGGACATTCCCCACGTCAGTAAGCTGACGCCGAGCGCGGTAGCATAACCGGAGAGTGCATCAGGTTCGCCCTGAAGACGCCGGGTTCAAGTCCCGGCCCGCGCTTGCGACCGCGCTTCCTGGTCCCCGCCACCTTGCCGCACCCGCCTCGCGCGACCATCTCCCGCCTGCCGCGTTTTAAAGCTCACACGGAGACTTCCATGACCTTCGCCGACCCGACCGCCACCGCCGACCTGATCAAGGAAGGCTCCGACGCCTCCTTCATGGCCGATGTGGTCGAGGCGTCGAAGAGCCAGCCGGTCATCGTCGACTTCTGGGCCACCTGGTGCGGGCCGTGCCGGCAGCTGACGCCGGCGCTCGAGAAGGCGGTCCGGGCCGCCGGCGGAGCGGTGAAGCTGGTCAAGATCGACGTCGACAAGAACCCGGCCTATGCGGGCCAGCTGCGGGTCCAGTCCATCCCGACCGTCTACGCCTTCGTCGACGGCCAGCCGGTCGACGGCTTCCAGGGCGCGGTGCCCGAAAGCCAGATCACCGCCTTCATCGCCAAGCTGGCGGGCGGCGGCGACGACGCCTCCAACGACATCGAGCAGCTGATGGCGCTGGGCGAGGAATCGCTGGGCCTCGGCGACTTCGGCGGCGCGGCCCAGGCCTTCGCCCACGTCCTGTCGATCGACACCGAGAACCCCAAGGCCATCGCCGGCATGGCGCGCGTCTACCTGGGCGGCGGCGACATCGACCAGGCGCGCCAGACCCTGGCCATGGCGTCGGGCTCCAACGACCCGGCGATCCAGAGCGTGCGCGCGCAACTGGCCCTGGCCGACCATGCGCCGTCGGGCGAGCACGCCGATCTGGAGGCCAGGGTCGCGGCCGATCCCAACGATCACCAGGCCCGCTTCGATCTGGCCAACGCCCTCTCGGCGTCGGGCGATCTGAAGGGAGCGGTCGATCACCTGTTGAAGATCGTCGCCGCCGACCGCGAATGGAGCGAGCAGGCCGCGCGCAAGCAGTTGCTGACCGTCTTCGATGCGGCGGGCGCGACCTCCGACATCGCCCGCGACGGCCGCAAGCGCCTGTCCTCGATCCTGTTCGCCTGAGCCTGAGACCGATGCCGCAGGGCTATGTTCGCGCCGACGACCTGCCTCAGGTCATCCCCGTCTTCCCGCTGGCCGGCGCCATCGTCCTGCCGCGCGGTCAGCTGCCGCTCAACATCTTCGAGCCGCGCTATCTGAACATGATCGACGACGCGATGGCGGGCGACCGGATCATCGGCATGATCCAGCCGACGGGCGGCCCCAGCCACCTACCGCGCCTGTCGCAGGTCGGCTGCGCGGGCCGGATCACCAGCTTCGCCGAGACGTCGGACGGCCGCTATCTGGTCACCCTGACCGGCGTCTGCCGCTTCCGCGTCGCCGCCGAAATGCCCGCCTCCACCCCGTACCGCCAGGTGCGCGCCGCCTTTCAGGCCTATGAGTCCGATCTGGCCGAGCCGGACCTGGACGCCGAGCTGGACCGGCCCGGCTTCTTCGAGGCCCTGCGCCGATATCTGGATCACCGCGCGCTGGAGATCGACTGGGAGACCGCCGAGGGCGCACCCGTGGACGCCCTGGTCAACAGCCTGTCCATGGCCCTGCCGTTCGATCCGGCCGAGAAGCAGGCTCTGCTGGAGGCGCTGGACCTGACCGCGCGGGCCGAGGCCCTGACCGCCCTGCTGCGCATCGACGCCGCCGACGCGGGCGACGACGCCGCGCCCTCGGTTCAGTAGGTTCGGGACGCGCGCAGCAACGTGGGCCCGCACGACCGCGTGGTTTGGGCTCCGGGCTCTGGATCGTTCATCGGCTCGGCCGCCAGGATACGCGGCTCGGGCGCGATCCTCGGCCCGGTTTCGACGCCAAGGCGGCGCAGACCCGGCGTCAGGGCTTCCAGCCATTGGCGATACCCCGCTGCGTTCAGGTGCAGACCGTCGCGCGTCAGTCGGGGATCTAGCCCGCCGTCCGACAAAGCCAAAACCTCAGCGCCGTCCAGAAAGACCGCGCCGGCCGCCTGCGCCGTCTCGAGCAATGTGCAGTTCAGCCGGGCGACGGCGTCGGCGCGTTCGGCCGCACGGGGCGGTACGGCGAGCACGGCGATCGCGACGTCGGGGCTCAAGGCCCGCCATGTGGCCAGCGTCCGCCCCAACCAGTCGGGCGCCGCCTCGGCCGTGCCATGCGTGATGTCGTTGGTGCCGGCCAGCAGGACGATCCGGGCCGGACGCACGCTCAGAACCTGGGCGGCTCGGTCGTGGACGTCTCTGGCCGCGTCGCCGCTGATGCCGAAGTTGCGGCTGGGCTCGTGCGGGGTCAGGCGGTCCCACTGCGCATGCTCGATCAGGCTGTCGCCGACGAAGGCTGTACCCACGCCGTTCAGAGACGCATAGCCGGCGAACAGCCGAAGCCGACGCTCGCGCCGTGCACGGACGGCACGCGCCTTGGGAACAGACATACTCACGCAACAAGCCAGGCGCCGAGGGGAGCCGGCGTCCCGACCAACATGGGCGCCATGCAACGGGGGTCCAGTAGCGGTGTGGCGTCAGGCGCGATATGACGCAGGCATGAGCGACGTCTTCCACACACCCGTCACCGTCGATCCCCGCCTGCTGGAGATCCTGGTCTGCCCGGTGACGCGCGGGCCGCTGACCTATGACCGCGACCGCGAGGAGCTGGTCTCGGCGGGCGCCAAGCTGGCCTATCCGATCCGCGACGGCGTGCCGATCATGCTGGCCGAGGACGCGCGTCAGATCGACTGACCGTGGCCTTCGATCCGATCGAGGTTCTGGCGGATTGGGTCCGCGGCGCCGATTTGGCCGCGCCGCCGCCGCTGATCGGCGTGGCGGGCGCGCAGGGCTCGGGCAAGACGACGCTGGCGCGGCGGGCGGCGAGGGCCCTGGGCGCCGCGCACCTGTCGCTGGACGACGTCTATCGGACGCGGTCCGAACGGGCGCAGGCGGCCGCCGAGGTCCATCCCCTCATGGGCGTGCGCGGGCCGCCGGGCACGCACGACCTGGACCTGCTGTTCGAGGTGGTGGACCGATTGCGCGCCGCCGGACCGGACAACGTCACGTCCCTGCCGGCCTTTGACAAGCTGAAGGACGACCGCCTGCCCGAGGTGGACTGGCCGGTGTTTCACGGCCGGCCCCGCGCCATCCTGATCGACGGCTGGTGCCTGGGTGCGACCGCACAGACCGCGGGCGACCTGCTGACGCCGATCAATGTGCTGGAGCGCGACCACGACCCGGACGGCGGCTGGCGGCGCGCCGTCAACGACGCGCTGGCCGGGCCGTATCAGGCCGCCTTCGCGCAGTTCGACCACACGCTGTTCCTGGCCGCGCCCGGCTTCGACGTCGTCGCCGGATGGCGGCTGGAGCAGGAGGCCGGGCTGATGGGCGTTTCGTTCCAGGCCGTCCCGCCCGAGCGCCGCGCCGCCATCGACGCCTTCGTCCAGCATTTCGAACGCATCACCCGCCACATGCTGGCCGGAGGGGTGCGAATGGACGTGGTCGTTCCGCTGGATCCAGCGCGGGTCAGTCTTCCGCCGGCATGGTCCCGGCGTTGACCGCGATGCGGCCGACCAGACCCTTGACGATCAGGTCCAGCGGCGATCCCTCGCGGTAGTCGGCGGCGGCGACGAAGTTCACCCGGTCCTCGGAGATCAGGGAATAGATCTTCTGCTGATCCCGTTCGGAGTTGCGCGGATCGTAGACGGCGATCGAGAAGCCGCCCTTGGTGTGCATCATCTTCATGGTCGGCACGTCGGTGTCGCCGTCGCCCAGGAATATCATGCGCTCGAACGGCACCGGCCGCGCGTCGTCGGGGATGAAGCGGTTGATCCGCTCGTGATCCCAGTGGTTCAGCACGCCCTTGTTGATGCGGAACAGGTACTGGGTCTTGGTCGTGTAGTTGACCCCCACCGCCGGCCAGATGGCCACGCCGTCGCGGTCGTAGGCGAACTTGGACGCGAAGACGTGGTGGAAGGCGTCGCGGATCGGACACCCCTCGATCATCTCCTCCAGCCCGGCCGAGATGATGTAGTGCTCGATGTCCAGGTTGTAGCGTGCGCCGAAGGCGTTGATGCGGTCGAACCAGCCCGGGCCGGTCAGGTCGGTCTTCAGCCCGTCGAACAGCTTCACGTCCTCGCCATGCTCGCGCAGCAGGGTCCGGGTGATCGGCGCCGCGTTCTCGCGCGCCCGCTGCAGCATCAGCTGCATGTACATCAGGATGTTGTCGCCATCGGCCTCGCGCGTCAGCCGGTCGGCCTCGCCCCAGAAGTCGCCGATGCCCATGCCGACGGAGGGGATGAAGGTCACCTCCTGCATGTTGCCGCGCGCCAGGGTCCCGTCGAAATCGTAGATCAGGGCGGTCTTCAGAGGGGCGGGCATGGGGGGCTCGGGCGGCTTTGGTGAAGAGTGCTGGTGAGCAAGAGGTGAGGAGAAAGCAGGTTCAAGCTCTGCTCACTCCTCGCTCACTAGCACTTTTCACCCTGACGCCCACAGACGCCTCGTCGGGCGTCAGGCGGCCAGCGAGCCCAGGTCGATCGAGAAGCGGTACTTCACGTCGCCCTTCAGCATCCGCTCGTAGGCCGTCTCGATCTGGTCGATCGGGATGATCTCGACGTCCGAGACGACGTTGTTGTCGCGGCAGAAGTCAAGCATCTCCTGCGTCTCGGCGATACCGCCGATCAGCGAGCCGGCGATCGAGCGGCGGCCGAAGATCAGGGCGCCGACCGAGGGGGAGGGGTGCGGCTCGGCCGGCACGCCGACCAGCACCATCGTGCCGTCCCGCTTCAGGGCCATGACGTAGGGATCCAGATTGATGGGCGCCGCCACCGTGTTCAGGATGAAGTCGAAGCTGCCGGCGTGGGCCTGCATGTCGGCCTTGTCCTTGGACAGCACCACGCCCTTGGCGCCCAGGCGCGCGGCGTCCTCGGCCTTGCCCGGCGAGGTGGTGAAGACATAGACGTCCGCGCCCATGGCGGCGGCCAGCTTGACGCCCATGTGGCCCAGGCCGCCCAGGCCGACGACGCCGACCTTCTGGCCCGGCCCGACCTTCCAATGCCGCAGCGGCGAATAGGTGGTGATGCCGGCGCACAGTAGGGGCGCCACGGCGGCCAGCTGGCTCTCGTCATGGCCGATGCTCAGGACGAAATCCTGATCGACGACGATATGCTTGGAATAGCCGCCGAAGGTGTGGCCGCCCAGATGCTTGTCCGGGCCGTTGTAGGTGCCGACCATGCCCGTGCCGGTGCAGTACTGCTCCTCGCCCGCCACGCACGACGGACAGACGCGGCAGCTGTCGACCATGCAGCCGACACCGACCAGATCGCCTTCCTTGAACCGGCTGACCTTGCCGCCCACCGCGCTGACGCGGCCGACGATCTCGTGGCCCGGGCAGCAGGGGAACAGGGTGCCGCCCCACTCGGCGCGGACGGTGTGCAGGTCCGAATGGCAGACGCCGCAGTACAGGATGTCGATGGCGACGTCGCTTTCCAGCGGTTCGCGACGCTCGAAGCTGAAGGGCGCCAGCGGCTTGTCGCCGGCGGGTGCGGCGTAACCGATCGTTTGCATGGGGGACCTCATGGGATGGAAGGGCGCAGCAGGACGCAAGGGGCTGACCCGGCGACGCGTCGCCGATAACGCCATGATACGCCCGTCGGCTCCGTCAGAACACCGGGCCAGTGCGATATGTCGTCTGCGGACCCGGCCCCGGCGTCAAAAGCTCGCGAAGACGCTGCCGACCAGGGCGCCCGTGTCGGCGTCGCTGTCGATCCATTCGACGCCGGCGGTCAACCGGCCGAGCGGGAGGAAGGCGCCGATCCGCCAGTCGGTCTTGCCGTCCGGCGCCCATGCGCCGTCCTCGTAGCCGATCGACGCCGCCAAGCTGACGGGCCAGGCCTCCGGGGCGTAGTCCAGGCCGGCCCAGGCGTATCGATTGTCCTCTTCGCCGAGGGCGCGCTGTGCGGGGGCGTAGGCGACGCCCAGGGTGGCCGTGGCGGGGCCGAAGGTGCGGCTCGCCTGAACCGGAACCTCCACATAGTCGACGTCGTCGCCGCCGGGGTAGCGATAGGCCGAGACGGCCGCGTCCCAATCCAGGCCCAGCCATGCGCCCGCCCAGCCGCCGGTCAGCGTGACTTCAAGCTCCGATCCGTCACCGTCGTCGCCGGCGCCGTACGTCTCGATGCTGGACAGATAGACATCGGCGTAGAAGCCCGAGGCGTGCGAGACGGTGACGCCCGCCTGCAGCGCCGGATCCCCGCCGGACAGGCTGAGCCCGCGGAAGCGATAGTCGCTGACCGCGCCAGCCGTCGCCTCCACGCTCCAGTCGCCTTCATCCTGCGCTAGCACGGCGCCTGGCGCAGCCAACGCCATGGCGCCGATCAACAGTCCGATGCACTTCATGCGGGTTCCTCTTCGCTGCACGGCTAGCGCGAGGAAGGTTAAATTTCCCGGAAGTATTCATGTCTTAACGCTGAGGTGGGACGGTCACACCAGGAAGGCCGGGAAAGCTAGCCATGGACCACGCCCGCAGCGGCCAGGCGCACGAGATGCGGCTGATGAAGATCGGCGCCGCCACTATTCTTGGCGTCGTCTGCCTGGGCATGGCGTTGGCGCTGTTCCTGGTCAGCCGCGCGATCGACGCTCGAGCGTTGCGTGACGAGCAGGCCCTGGTCGAGCGTCGCGTGACCCGCAGCCTGGCTTCGATTTCTGAAGACATCACCTCCGCCACCATCTGGAACGACGCCGTCACGGCTATCGAGCGCGACGACCGGGAGTGGATGCAGGTCAACTTCGGCGACTACTACGCCGACTATATGGACCATGCCGTCACCCTGGTCTTCGACGGGGATGGCCGGCTGCTGCAGGCGTCGCGCGACAGCGAGCCGGCAAGTGCGGCCAGCGAGGCGCCCATCATCGCCGCGACGCAGAGCCTGCTGGCCGAGGTGCGCAAGGATTCGACGGACGCCAAGCGCCGCCGGGCCGTCGGCTTCGCCGCCGTCGCCACCCGCTCGGGCGTCGTCCGTGCGGGCGGTCAGCTATACCTGGTCGCGGCGGCGACCATCGTCCCTGAGGCGGAAACGCCCGTGGCGCGCCCGCCCGAGGACGCCGTCGTGATCTCGGCCAAGCCAGTCCAGGCGCTGGTAACCGCCATGAGTGCGGACCTGGGGCTCAGCGCGCCGCGGCTGACGGCGGCGGATGCGCCAAGTCTGAGCCGTCTGCGATCCGAGGACGGGGCGGTGCTGGCCGGCCTTGCCTGGACGCCGGAACGGCCGGGTCGGCAGGTGCTCATGACCCTCATCCCGGTGTTCGCGGGCCTGTTCATCGCCTTCATGATCGCCGCAGCCGCAATGTGGCGGCGCATCGCCAGTAACGTCCGCCGCCTGAGCCACAGCGAGGCGGCGTTGAGCGACGCGCTGGCCGCGGCCGACGCCGCCAATGTCGCAAAGACCCGCTTCCTCGCCAACATGAGCCACGAGCTTCGGACACCCCTGAACGGCGTGCTCGGTATGTCGGAGGTGCTGACGATGAGCGGCCTGACCGGACCGCAGCGCGCTCAGGTCGGTATAATCAAGCAGTCCGGCGAGCATTTGCTCAGCATGATCGAGCGCATCCTGGAGATGGCGCACGTCGACGCCACCCTGGCCGCGCCGGAAGCGCAGGCGTTCGATCCGGCGGCGGTGTTCGCCCAGGTGGCGGCGGGCCTGCATGGAAAGGCCGTGGCGAAGCGGTTGGCCATGACCGAAGCGTTCGAACCGACCGGCGTCCGGCTCGGGGATGCGGGTCGCGTGGCCAAGGTGCTGCACGCCCTGATCGACAACGCGATCCAGTTCACCCCCCAGGGCTCGGTCCGTCTGGAGCTGGAAGCGACGCCCGATCGAGTGACGTTCGTGGTTGCGGACACCGGCGTGGGCATGTCGCCCGAAACTCAGTCTCGCCTGTTTACGCCGTTCAGCCAGGGCGACGATTCCGCCACGCGCTCCGTCGACGGGGCGGGCCTGAGCCTGGCGCTCGCCAAGCGGCTGGTCACGTCCATGAACGGGGAGATCACCACCGAAACGCGGGTGGGCAGCGGCTCCACCTTCCGGGTCATGCTACCGGCTCCGGCCGTCACGATCGCCGCGGCCACCCCGGCGATGGCGGCCTAGCCCAGCGCCAGCTCCGGGGCCCCGACCTGCACCGGCGGCTCCGCCGGTACGTGCAGGATGAAGGCCGCGCCTTTCCCCGGTTCGCTCTGCACCTCGGCCCAGCCGCCGTGGAGTTCGACCAGGGCCTTGACCAGGGCCAGGCCGACGCCGGGGCCGCCGCGCTCGCGTTTGACGAAGCGGTCGAAGACATGGGCCTGCAGGTGGTACGGGATGCCCCGGCCGGTGTCCTCGATGCGGATGCGGACCTCGCCGCCGGCGCCCGCCTCGGCGGACAGGGTGACGGCGCCGTCGTCGGAGACCGCGCGGGCGGCGTTGTCCAGCAGGTGGTCGATGGCCTGGACCAGGCGGCGCTCGTCCGCCCGGATGGTCGGCAGGCCTGTGGGGCAGCTGACGGTCAGGACCGCGCCCCGGCCGACGATGCGCGGGCGCACCCGCTCGGCGGCCTCGTCCAGGATGTCGCGGATCCGCACGTCGCCCAGCGTCAGCTCCATCTCGCCGGCATCGATCTGGGCCATGTCCAGCACGTCGTCGATCGAGGCGGCCAGCTGGCTGGCGGCGACGCGGATGGCTCCCGCGTGCTGGCGGCTGCGCTCGGGCAGGTCGCCCAGGGTCTCCAGCAGCTCGGAATAGCCGACGATCGTCGTCAGGGGCGTGCGCAGTTCATAGCTGACGGAACCGACGAACTCCCTCTTCAGCGCCTGGCTCTCATCCAGCGCCGCGGCCTTGGCGGCCAACGCCTGCTCCAGCTCGCGCCGGGCGGTGACATCGGAGAAGGCGACCAGGGTGGCGCCGTCGGGCAGGGGGCGCGTCTGCCACGCGGCCACGCGGCCGTCGGCGGTGCGCCCTTCGCCCGAGATCGGCACGCGGCTTTCAGGATCGGGATCGGCGACGCGCGCCTTCAGGCTGAGCCACAAGGCCGGGTCGGGCAGGACCGCCTTGCACAGTTCGGCGATGCGGTCGAAGTCGCCCGCCGCCGTCAGCCGCTCGCCGGACAAAGCCCAGAAGCTCTCGAACGCCTCGTTGTGCAGGCGCAGGCGGCCGTCCGACCCGAACACGGCGACCGCGTCGTTCAGCTTGTCCAGCGTCGCGCGCTGGACCTGGATCTGGGCGTTGAAGCGGCTGCGCAGGCGCAGTTCGTCGGTGATGTCCGAGAACAGCAGCAGCACGCCGCCCAGCGGGTGCGGCTGGCGCACCACGCGCAGCGTGCGGCCGTCGGGCAGGGACCAGCTGTCGTCCGGTGCGGCCTCCGACGCCCCGTAGAAGTCCAGCTCGCGGGCGCGCCAGCCGGAATAGTCGACCACCTCGGGCAGCTGGCGGGTCTGGCGCAGGCGGTCCAGCAGTTCGGCGTGGGTGGGCCGGTCGTCCAGCCAGGCGGGCTCCAGATCGAACAGGGTCTGGAAGGCGCGGTTGTGGAAGGCGAGCCGCTTGGACGGGCCGAAGATGACCACGGCGTCGGCCAGATGGTTCAGGGTTTCGTCGTGGGCCTCGACGTGGCGACGCAGGGTGTCGCGCGTCTCCTCGGCCTCGGTCATGTCGATGGCGAAGGCCAGGACCGCGCCGGCCGCGCCCGGCGCCGGCTCGGCGATGACCAGCCAGGCCTTGCGGCGTCCGCCGCCGGAGACCCAGCGGAAGCCCTCCTGCCGGCCGTTCAGCCGCCGCGCCTCGGCGATCAGGGCGTCGGCCCCGCGATCGAAGCTGAGGGCGGCCTTGCGCGCCTCTTCCAGGGTCTCGACCCGCATCTCGGTCAGCCAGGCGCGGTTGGCCCAGACCAGCCGCCCGGCCGCGTCCACGACCCAGGCCGGGGAGGGGGAGACGTCGGCCAAGAGGCCCAGCCCGCTTTCGGACGCGCCCTCGACGGCGCCGGGCGCCGGATCGGCCGGGGCCAGTCGCAGCCAGGCCTCGCCCGCGCTGGCCCGCCCCTCGACGCGCCAGAGCCGCTCGGCGTGGGCTAGGGTCAGGTCCATGGGTTCGCCCCGCTCGACCAGGGCGGCCAGGCGCCCCGGCGCGGCCTCGCGCACGGCGTCCAGGATGGGGGCGGAATCGGCGGTCTCGGCGTTGGCGAAGGCCCGCGCCACGGCGGGATCGCCCAGCGCCGGACCGGCTGTGGCGTCCGGCCCGACCGGGATGCGCATGTCGTCGAAGGCGGCCAGCGCCGCGCGGTGCTCCGCCAGCGCCTGGGCCAGCGCCTCGCGGGCGGCGTCGCTGCGGTCGCGCTCGGCGTTCAGCGAGGCGCGCAACCTCACGCCCCACAGGCTCAGCGCCAGCGCCAGCCCGGTGGCCCCGGCGGTCGCGACATAGGCGAGGTCGGCCCCTGCCATCTTCTTCCCGGTCTGATTCGGCGTTCACCATACCCCAGCCGCGCGAAAAGCCACGCGCGACCATCCGCCGATTTGATCCCGTTTCGGGTCGTATCCATACAGGGGCCATGACCGACCCGATCGCCCCTTCGCTCGACGACTTCGCAAGGTTGGCCCGCGAGGCCTTCGACGCCCTGCCGCCCGAGTTCCGATCAGCAGCCGGGGAGGTCGTCCTTCGCATCGACGACTTCGCCGATGACGAGACGCTGGACGGATTGGGGATCGAGGATCCGTTCGAGCTGTCGGGCCTCTATCACGGCGTCGACATCGGCCGGCGCGACAGCCTGGGACCGGCGGCCGAGCCTTCGCGCATCTTCCTCTATCGCCGCCCGATCCTGGACGAATGGTGCGAGCGCGGGAATGTCGGCCTGGCCGAGCTGATCGCCCACGTCCTGATCCACGAGATCGGCCACCACTTCGGCCTGGACGACGACCAGATCCACGCCATCGAGGACGCGGCGGAGGGTTGAACCGTGGTGCGGATGGAGGGGTGAAGAGGGCGAGTGAGCAAGAGGTGAGCCGATGCGCGCTCGCCTGATCACGCCTTGCTCACCAGCACTCTTCACTCGGGCCGAAACTCAACGGCCGGCCGGCTTCGGCGGTCCGGCCGGGGCGGGGGCGTTGCGGGGTGTGCGCGCGGGCTTCAGGCGGCGCCGCGCCGCCTGGGTCACATCGGACAGGATGCGCGGGGTCAGGGCCCAGGGCTCGTAGAGATAGCGGCGGGCCAGACGCTTCGGATCGCACAGCAGGCGATAAAGCCACTCCAGCCCCGCCTGGCCCATCCAGCGCGGCGCCGACTTCTGGACACCGGCTTCATAGTCGAAGGCGGCTCCGACGGAGAAGATGACGCAATCGGGCAGGGCGTCGAGGTTGGACATGATCCACGCCTCCTGGCGCGGCATTCCCATGCCGACGAACAGGACGTCGGGCTGGAAGGCCTCGATCTGGGCGACCACCGAGGCGTTCTCGGCCGAACCGGGCGCGGCGTCGAAGTAGCCGTGGCGGGCCAGGATGCGCGCGCCGGGATAGCGGGCGGCGACGTTGGCGACGGCGGCTTCGGCCACGCCGGGCGCCCCGCCCAGGTAAAGCACCTTCCAGCCCGACCGATTGGCCACGCTCCAGAAATGCTCGCGCCAGTCCAGGTAGGTGCAGCGATGCAGCGGCCGGCTGTGCAGGCCGATCAGGCGCGCGAACCAGATCAGCGGCGTCGAATCGACCTCGATCATGTCCGCCTGGTCGTAGAAGCGGCGCATGCCGTCGTTCTCGCGGACCAGCTTCATGCTGTTCAGATTGTGGTTGGCGACCAGCGCCTTCCTGCCCTCTGCGACCCAGGCCTGGACGTGGTGCATGACCTCTTCGGGTCTGATCAGGTCGACGGCCTCGCCCAGCAGACGCACGCGTTCCAGCGCCCGGCGCCGCAGCCGGTGTGGCTTGCGCGGCCTCGCCCGGCGGTCGTCCTGGACGGCTTGGAAGTCGGAGACGTGGGCGTTCATCCCACAGCTCTAGGCCGGCGGCCGGAAACGCCCGGTAAGAGAAGAGGCTTAATGCGCGTTCACAACATGAAATCCGCCGTTGACCGCACCGGATCACTGCCTTAAGGGTCCGCGCCTTCCGGAACGGCACGCCTCGGCGGCGCGGTTCTGGGCCCAGATGGCGGAATTGGTAGACGCGCTGGCTTCAGGTGCCAGTGATCGAAAGGTCGTGGAGGTTCGAGTCCTCTTCTGGGCACCATATTTTGAAACGGCGTCGTCCTGACGGGCGGCGCCGTTTCTGTTTTTGGCGCAGATTTCTCGGCCCTATCGCGTCTCGCGCGGCGAGACGCTACTTGAGGGCGGACGCGCGCGACTTTTGAGGCCCTGCTTTCATGACCATCCACCTGCACGAAGGCGATCTGCCCGCCGGGCTTGACCTGGGACCGTCGGTGGCGGTGGATTCCGAGACGATGGGCCTGCGTTATCGGCGCGATCCGCTGTGCGTGGTCCAGCTGTCGTCCGGCGACGGCGACGCCCACGTGGTGCGGCTGAAGCGCCCCGACTACGACTGCCCGAACCTGAAAAAGCTGATGGGCGACCCGAACGTGCTGAAGATCTTCCACTTCGGCCGCTTCGACATCGCCATGTTCCAGCTGCATCTCGGGATCGAGACGCGGCCGGTCTATTGCACCAAGATCGCCTCCAAGCTGGCGCGCACCTACACCGACCGCCACGGCCTGAAGGATGTGGCGCGCGAACTGGCGGGCGTGGACATGTCCAAGGCGCAGCAGTCCTCGGACTGGGGCAATGAGCGCCTCAGCCAGGCCCAGCTGGAATACGCCGCCTCCGACGTCCTGCACCTGCACGTCATCAAGGCGAAGCTGGACGAGATGCTGGTCCGCGAGGGCCGGATGAAGCTGGCCAAGGCGTGCTTCGACTTCCTGCCGACCCGGTCCAGGCTGGACCTGGAAGGTTGGGATGAAATCGACATCTTCGCCCACGCCTGATCCGCATGACCGACCTCGATCCGCAGGCATCCGCACCGGCCGAAACCCTGGAGGCCAGGAAGGCGAGGGATGAGGCGCGGCTGGCCGAGGCGGGCGCGGCGTGGCGCAAACGGTCCCAGCGGGTGCGGCTGTATCGCCGGCTTCTGCCCATCATCATCCTGGTGCTGGCGGGCGGGGCGCTGACGTGGACCATCTTCCGCTCGGTCATGTCTGGCGTCGAGCGCCGGGCCAGCGAGACGCAGGAAATCCGCCTCGATAACCCCATGTTCCATGGCCAGGACGCGCAAGGGCGCGCCTTCATGATCGGGGCGCAGGGCGCGGTGCGCGACCCTCAAACCGGTCGTTTCCGTCTGAACGGGCCGGTGCTTCGGCTGAACCTGGGCGGGCGCAAGGTGACGCAGATGACCGCCGACGCGGGCATCTACAACGAGGCGGCGCGCACCGTGACGATCGGTCCGAACGTAAAGATCACCGACGGCGGTTCGGGTTTCACCCTGACGACGCCCGAGGCGGTGGTCGATACGGCGACTGGCGTGGTGACGGGGTCGAAGGGGGTCCAGGGCGCCGGCCCCCTTGGAACCATCAACGCTTCGTCCTATGCGATCTATGACCAAGGCCAGCGGGTCGTTTTCAACGGCCAGGGCGACAACAAGGTGCGCGGGGTCATCAACCCCGCCTCGGACAGGTGATCGACATGAACCGCAAGGTGCGCACGTTCCTGCCGCTGCTGGCCATCGCCGGCGTGCTGGCCGCCGCCCCTGCGGGCGCGCAATCGAACGCCGGGGACCAGCCGGTGATGTACGGCGCCAACTCGGGCGAATACACCTCGAACGGCTTCGCCCTGCGCGGCGCCGCCGAGGTGCTGCAGGGGACCAACCGCCTGCGCGCCGACAGCATCAACGGCTTCACCGCGGGCGGCGATCTGCAACGGGTCGAGGCTTCGGGCAGCGTCTATTTCGTCACCGCCAACGAGACGATCCGCGGCGACCGCGCCGTCTACACGCTGGGCAACGGCGAGGTGGTGGTGACCGGCGACGTCATCCTGACCCAGGGCAAGAACGTCCTGACCGGCGGCCGCCTGGTCTACAACGTGCGCACGGAACAGGCCCGGATGGAGGGCGCGCCGCGCGGCGGCTCCGGCACGCGCATCCAGGGCGTCTTCTATCCTCAGAACGGAGGCTGAGCCTCACGGCTCGCCCTGACCGTGGCCCGCAAGGAACTCTCCGCCCTCAACATCAACGAGGCGCCCGCACCGGCGCCGGCGCCCTCCGTGGCCGACAAGGGTCTGCGCGTGCGCAACGTCGCCCGCAGCTTCGGCGCCCGTCAGGTCGTGCGCGACGTCTCGCTTACGGTCCAGCGGGGCGAGGTCGCGGGCCTTCTGGGCCCCAACGGCGCGGGCAAGACCACCTGCTTCTACATGATCACCGGCCTGATCCCGGCCGACAGCGGCTCCATCTGGCTGGATGGCGAGGACATCACCCTGCAGCCGATGTACCAGCGCGCTCGCATGGGCCTGGGCTATCTGGCGCAGGAGGCCTCCATTTTCCGGGGCATGACGGTCGAGCAGAATATCGCCGCCGTCGTCGAGCTTCACGAACCGTCGCGCGCCAGACAGGCCGAGGAGGTCACCCGCCTGCTGGAAGAGCTGCGGATCGATCACCTGCGTCACGCGCCCGCCTCCGGCCTGTCGGGCGGCGAACGGCGGAGGGTCGAGATCGCCCGCTCGCTGGCCGGCAAGCCCAGCTTCATGCTGCTGGACGAGCCCTTCGCAGGCATCGACCCCCTGGCCATCGCCGATATCCGCCAGGTCATCCGCTATCTGGCGGACGAGGGGATCGGCGTCCTGATCACAGACCACAATGTGCGCGAGACGCTGGACATCATCGACCGCGCGTCCATCATCTCGGGCGGCGCCGTCCTGTTCGAAGGCACGGCCGACGAGGTGATCCACGACCCGGAGGTCCGCCGGGTCTATCTGGGCGAGATGTACGCATGACCCCGAAGAAGAGCGAGACGCTGGAGATCCGGCTGTCGCACGCGGCCAAGACCGCCTTCATGGAGCGCTGCCGCGCGGCGGGTGTGACGGCGTCCGAGGCGTTGCGGGCCCATATCGAAGGGCAGCCCCGCAAGACGCGCCGCGCGCCGGCGATCATCGCCGCCCTGATCGGCCTGGCGATCGGGGCCGTAGCGGCGCCGTCGCTGGCGGCCGCGGCGGGCAAGGTCTCGTCCGACCGGGCGGCGTTTGCGAAGCTGGACGCGAACAGGGATGGCGTGGTGAGCTTCGAGGAATTCCGCGCCCGCTAAGCCCTTCCCTCTCCCAGAGGGAGAGGGCTTGAGCGCCTGAGAGCCGTCAGGCGATCAGTCTTTGCGCGACCCGAAGGGCGGCGCGAAGCGTCAAAGGTGAGGGGACCGCCCCATCCTGTTTGCCGCCACCCCTCACCCGTTCGGCTTGGCGCATCGCTTCGCTCTGCGAGCCTCAAGCCCTCTCCCTCTGGGAGAGGGAAAACCTATTGGATCCGCTTGAAAAACCGGTCGCCCCTCAGATTCAGCCAGGTCCACGGCTTGAACAGCCCCGCGCCGGGCTTCCAGGACGCCAGCACCCATTCCGCCTTGCCGACCAGATTGCTGGCCGGCAGCAACCCCACCCCCACGTCCGCCGGAAAACGCCCGTCCAGCGAGTTGTCGCGATTGTCGCCCATCACCAGGTACTGCCCCGCAGGCACCTCATAGACGCCGGTGTCGTCCGCAAGGGTCTGGCCGCCGTCGTAGGTGACATAGCTGCGCCCTGACGGCTGGGTCTCGCGCACCCGCCGCACCACGCGCTCTGGCCGGTCCAGATCGACGGTCAGATCCAGCGCCTCCTGCGCCCACGGCTGTCCGTTCACGACGACCTGGCCGCCGATCATCTGGACCCGGTCGCCCGGCAGGCCGATGACGCGCTTGATCCACGCCTGTTTCGGGTCGCGCGGCAGGCGGAACACGACCACGTCGCCGCGCTTCGGATCACGCCCGAAGACGCGCCCCGACACCCATGGGCTGAACGACACGGACGCCAGGCTCCAGCCGTAGGTCGGCTTGGACACCACGATGTAGTCGCCGGTCCTCAGCCCCGGCTCCATCGAGGACGAGGGGATGGTGAAGGGCTGCAGGAAGACGGCGTGCAGCGTCAGCGCCGCCGCCAGGCCGATGATGAGGGTGCGGACCGTGTCCAGGATTTCGGCCCAGGGATCGGCGGCGGTTTCGGGTGTCTCGGTCATGGCGGCAGCAAAGCCCGCTCTGCCTCAATCTCCAAGCGACCCCGTGTCCGGACAGGCGGCGATCGTGTCCGGACACCGCATCGCATGCGGCAGCGGGGGCGTGTTCGCCTCGCGTTAACCTCCCCCCGACATTCTGCTCCAGCAAGTATCGGGCCACGTCGGCCCATCTGCGGAAAGTCTGGGGAAACGCGGTGCTCGGTCAGAGGCTGGAGGTCAGGCAGGGTCAGGGGCTGGTCGTCACGCCCCAGCTGCAGCAGGCCATCAAGCTGCTGCAACTGTCGAACCAGGAGCTGGACGCCTTCGTCGAGCAGGAGCTGGAGCGCAACCCGCTGCTGCAGCGCGACGAGCCCGAGGGCGAGACGGGCGACGCCCCGGCCGCCACGGAGGCGGCGGATCGCGCCGAAATGAGCTTTGACGACGGCCGCGCCCAAGATGGCGGCGACGCCGTGGACGCCCGATCCGACGACGTGCACGGCGAGGCCTCGCCCGGAGAGCGCGCCTCGGATCGCGCAGCCGAGGACAGCCAGCCGGGCCTGTCGGACTGGTCGCGCGTCGGCGCCGGCGGCTCGGCGCCCGAAGGCGACTACGAACGCCCCGACGAACATGAGGCGACCCTGTGGGAGCATCTGCAGGCCCAGGCCTCGCAGGCGGCCTTCAGCGCCCCGGACCAGGCCATCGCCCTGACCCTGATCGATGCGGTGGACGAGGGCGGGTATCTGCGGATCGAACTGGCTGAGGTGGCGGACCGCCTGGGCTGCGCGCTGGAGCGGGTCGAGGCGGTGCTGGCCGTCTGCCACGGGTTCGAGCCGACCGGCGTCATGGCCCGCACGGTGCCCGAATGCCTGAAGCTGCAGCTGATCGAGCGCAACCGCTTCGACCCGGCCATGGCGGCCCTGCTGGACAATCTGGAGCTTCTGGCGCGCCGCGACCTGATCGGGCTGAAGAAGGTCTGCGGCGTCGACGGCGAAGACCTGACCGACATGATCGCCGAGCTGAGAGGCCTGACGCCGCGCCCCGGCGCCGGGTTCGGCGGCGAGCCGGCCCAGACGGTCATCCCCGACGTCCATGTGCGGCCCGATCCCGCCGGCGGCTGGCGGGTCGAGCTGAACGCCGATACCCTGCCACGCCTGCTGATCGACAAGCGCTATCACGGCGTGGTCCAGGCCGGCGCGCGGACCGAGACTGAAAAGACCTTCGTCGCCGACTGCGCCGCCCAGGCCAGCTGGCTGGTCAAGTCGCTGGATCAGCGGGCCAAGACCATCCTCAAGGTCGGCAGCGAGATCGTGCGCCAGCAGGACGCCTTTCTGGCCTTCGGCGTCGAGTTCCTGCGGCCGCTGAACCTCAAGACGGTCGCCGACGCCATCGGCATGCACGAGAGCACCGTCAGCCGGGTGACCTCGAACAAATACGTCTCGACCCCGCGCGGCGTGTTCGAACTGAAATTCTTCTTCACCGCCGCCATTCAGTCCGTCGACGGCGCCTCCACCCATTCGGCCGAGGCGGTGCGCCACCGGATCAAATCGATGATCGATGCGGAGGGGTCGGACGGCGACGTCCTTTCCGACGACCGCATCGTGGAAATTCTGAAGGAGGCGGGCATCGACATCGCCCGCCGGACCGTAGCCAAGTATCGGGAAGCCCTGCGTATTCCGTCGTCTGTCGCGCGCAAGCGGATGCTCAAGACGGCCTGAGCGGACTTCAGCGCGCGACATCTGGCCGCTCCGGAATTCCCACGAATGCGTGAGCGGCCGTTGACACCAAAGACGTCCGGTCGCGTTCTATCCGCATGCAAGTCCAAGTCAGCGGCAAGCACGTGGATGTCGGCGAAGCGTTAGGCTCGCGCATCTCCCAGGAACTCGAAGACGGCATCGGCAAATACTTTGAGCGAGGAGCTCAGGACGCCGAAGTGATCGTCGCCAAGGAGGGCCATAGCTTCAAGGTGGACTGTTGGGTCCGGCTTGCTTCGGGTCAGGTCGTGGTGACGACCGGCATGGGCGGCGACGCCCATTCGGCCTTCACCGAAAGCCTGTCGAAGCTTGAAACCCGCGTCCGTCGCTACAAGCGGCGCCTGAAGGACCACCATATCGGTCCCAAGGGCCTGTCGCCCGAGAAGACCGAGAACGCGGCCCGCGAGGTCGCGCACTCCATCGTCCTGCGCAATCCCGACACGGTCGAGGACGACGCCTTCGGCGACACCGATCGCGCGGACGAACCGCCGCCCGTCGGCATGGTCATCGCCGAGACGCAGTCGGAGATCCGCACCATCACGGTCGGACGCGCGGTCATGGAGCTCGATATGACGGGCTATCCGCTCGTCATGTTCCGAAACGCGGCGCACGGCGGCCTGTCGGTCGTCTATCGCCGTCCCGACGGCAACGTCGGCTGGATCGATCCTGAACGTCAGGGCGTGCGCCTGAACGGTAACGGTTCAACAAACGGTCACTAGTAAGAGCTTCCCTCGCGGGGCGTGTGCGTCTACACGGCGCCCGCCTCGCGGGTTGTTCGCGTTCGAGTCGGGGATTTCATGGAAATCGGAGATCTTCTGGCGTCGGACGGCGGCATCGTGCTGCGCGGCGGGGCGTCGTCCAAGCGGCAGGCGTTGCACGCGGTGGCCGAGGTTGCGGCTTCGGCCCTGGGCGTCGACGGCCAGCGCGTGTTCGACGCGCTGATGGAGCGCGAGGCTCTGGGCGCCACGGGCCTGGGCTCCGGCGTCGCGGTCCCGCATGCGCGCCTGAGGGGGCTGACCCACGTCTCCGGCGTTTTCGTGCGACTGGACACGCCGGTCGCCTACGGTGCCGTTGACGATCGCCCGGTCGACCTGTTGTTCGCTCTGTTCGCTCCGCCGGCCGACGGCGCGGGCCACCTGCGCGCCCTGGCGGCTGTCTCGCGCGCCATGCGCTCTCCCGAGCTTCGCGAACGCCTGCGTCAAGCCAAGTCGGAGGACGCGGTGCGGGCCATGTTCGTCCCCCAGGAAATCACCACCACGGCGGCGTGAAGCTTCGGTCGCTAGATCGTCGCTCCTTGGACCGCGCAGCGGACCGCCGATACATCCCGCGCTAAGCGTGATCTCCTGGCTTTAGGTCTCCTCGCTACGCTCGCCCCGCAATGACGGACAGGGTTGCCCTTAAGCCGTCAGTGGACAGAGACCGGCGCCAGTTCGTGCGCCACGGCGGCGGCGAAGGCGGACTCGCGGTCCACCATCACGGCCAGGCGCTCGCCATCGGCGCTGTGGACCGCGTACAGGGTCGCTTCCGGGTCGATCTCCAGTCCCTTCACGGCGGTGACAGGCGTGTCGGACAGGACATCGGCCGCGCGGATCTGGCGAACATACACCAGGTCTGGGGCGCCCAGGCCGGCGAAGTCTTCTTTGGTCATCATCATCACGGGCGTCATAGGACCGCCTCCTCAAGCTTGCTAACGCCCGACAACGCCGGGCGGTTCGACCGCCGCGTCTTCAGCCGGCGGTTATAGGGATGCGCCGCACGGTGCGTTCGGGCTCCGGCCGGCTCATGTCGACGTGCAGCAGGCCGTGCTCCAGCCTGGCCGTCTCGACCTCCAGCCCATCCGCCAGCACGAAGCTGCGGACGAAGCCCCGCGCCGCGATGCCGCGATGCAAAAAGGCCTGTTCGGTCTTGGCCAGACCCTCTCGCTTGCCGATCAGGGTCAGCTGGCGCCCCTCGACGGAGACGCTCAGCTCGTCCGGCGCAAAGCCGGCGACCGCCAGGGTGATGCGCACCCCGCCGTCCTCGCGCTGTTCGACATTGTAGGGCGGATAGCTCTCGGCCGCCGCCTTGGCCGCCCGGTCGATCAGGGCCCGGGTGTGGTCGAAGCCCAGAAGAAAGGGGCTGTCGAACAGGATGGTGCGCGTCGTCATCGTGATCCTCGAGCCCTTGAAAGCAGCCCCCGGCCGTCGATCGCCCCCCGAAATCGGCAGGGCGCTGGCCGTGATTGTCAGATGGGGACGGGACAGCGTCGCCGCAACGCAGAGGGCCTGCAGGGCCGGAAACGAAGAAGGGGCCGGACATGCGTCCGACCCCTTCAGGAAACTGGTGGAGCTAAGCGGAGTCGAACCGCTGACCTCTTGAATGCCATTCAAGCGCTCTACCAACTGAGCTATAGCCCCAAGCCTTTCGGCCGGTTCGCCGCCGAAACCCCTGCGGGCCCCCTGCGGCGAGGCGGCGGAACCTATGTCAGGCCCCCTCCGCGATCAACCCGTCGGGACGCGATTTTTTTCGCGTCCCGAAACAGGCTGTTTTGGTCAGTCCTCGTCCTTGCCCGGACGCGAGATTTCGCCGTCCAGATTGTCTTCGTCCTCGTCCTCGATGAACGGGACATCGTCATCGTCGTCGTCGGCCAGGACGTCGTCGTCGTCGCCGTCGGTCGTGCCCATGCCGGCTTCTTCCGAAGCGTCGGCCGGGGTGCTTTCGTCGTCGTCGTCCGGCGTTAGGATGGGCTCATGGCCTTCCTCGTCGATTTCCGGGGCGGTGACGGCTTCGTCCTCGTCCTCTTCATCGGCGTCCGCCTTCTTGTCGGCGACCTGATCCTCGGCCTCGTCATCGGCGGCGTAGCCGGGGGCGAGACGACCGCGGACGCGGCGGTTCTTCAGGGCTTCCTCGGGGTCGAACTCCGTGGCGCACTTGGGGCAGTGGGCGGGGCGACGGTTGAGGTCGTAGAATTTGGCCTGGCAGTTCGGGCAGATCTGCTTGGCGCCAAGTTCAGGATTGGCCACGGGGCGCATACCTTTGGCGGGAGGGGGGGATTTAGGGCGGCTCACTTGCCACCCGATGGGGCCGCTGTCAAAACGCAAATCCTCGCGCCACCCGCGCGCCAGCACAGACGTGGAGCCTCAGCGGGTGACGACGCCTTCACAACTGACCGCGCGGCCTGCCCGCTCCCTGGCCGGCGTCGTGCGCGCGCCGGGCGACAAGTCGATGTCCCACCGTGCCCTGATCTTCGGGGCGATGGCGTCCGGCGTCACCGAAATCGAGGGCCTGCTGGAAGGCGACGACATCCTGGCCACCGGCCGCGCCGCCGCGGCCTTCGGCGCCCGTGTCGAACGGCTGGGCGACGGTCATTGGCGGGTCGAAGGCCAGGGCGGTCTGAAGTCGCCCGCCGAGGTCATCGACTGCGGCAACGCCGGCACGGGCGTGCGTCTGCTGATGGGCGCGGCCGCCGGCTATCCGATCCAGGCCCGGTTCGACGGCGACGCGTCGCTGCGCAAGCGGCCGATGAAGCGGGTCACCGGCCCGCTGGCGTCCATGGGCGCCCGCTTCGACTGGCTGGCTGACGAGGACCGGCTTCCCGTGCGCGTGCACGGCGGCGCGCTGGGCGCCATCGACTATGTGCAGAGCGTCGCCTCGGCCCAGGTGAAGTCGGCCATCCTGCTGGCGGGCCTGAATGCGTCGGGCGTCACCACGGTGCTGGAGCCGGAAAAGAGCCGCGACCATACCGAGCGTATGCTGCGCGCCTTTGGGGCCGAGGTCGGCGTCGAAGAGATCGGCGAGGGCTGGAAGGTGTCACTGGCCGGTGGTCAGCCGCTGAAGGGGACGTTCGTGGCCGTGCCGGGCGATCCGTCGTCGGCGGCCTTCCCTCTGGCGGCGGGTCTGGTGGTTCCAGGCTCGGAAGTGACGGTGGAGGGCGTCATGCTCAATCTCCAGCGCACCGGCCTCTTCCAGACCTGGATCGACATGGGCGCCGACCTGACCATCTCGAACCGCCGCCAGGCCGGCGGCGAGGACGTCGGCGACATCACCGCCCGCTATTCCCAGTTGAAGGGCATCGTCGTCCCAGAGGCGCGCGCCGCCTCGATGATCGACGAATATCCTATCCTGTCGGCTACAGCGGCTTTTGCTGACGGCCGGACGATCATGCGCGGCATCGGCGAGATGCGCGTCAAGGAAAGCGACCGCATCGCCCTGATGGTGGCGGGCCTGCAGGCCTGCGGCGTCCAGGTCGAGGAGGAGCCGGAGGGCTTCACGGTCACCGGCGGCCCCGTTCGCGGCGGGGCGAACGTCACCACCCACAGCGACCACCGTATCGCCATGAGCCACCTGATCCTGGGCCTCGCCGCCGCCGAACCCGTCACCGTCGATGAACCCGGCATGATCGCCACCAGCTTCCCGGGGTTCGTGGAAATGATGAACAGGCTGGGCGCCGCCATCGGCGAGGCTTGACTATTTGTCGCCTATAGACGACAATCTGATCCTCGAGCTGAGATACACCGACGCCTTCCTGCGTTGGCGTCGAAGCTTGAGGGACAGGCAGGCGATCGCTCGGATCACCACCCGGCTCGATCGCCTTGAGAACGGTCTGTGGGGCGACGCCAAATCGGTCGGAGGCGGCGTCACTGAACTACGGCTACACTTCGGGCCGGGCTACCGTCTCTACGCGACCCAACGCGGGAATAGGATCGTGATCCTGCTCTGCGGAGGGGACAAATCAAGCCAGAGCCGGGACATCGCCGATGCCCAGCGCATGGCAGGAGAGTTGGACGATGGCGATCAAAACCTACGCCTATGATGCGGCCGATTTCCTCGACAGCCCCGAGGCGGTCGAAGACTATCTGATCGCATCATTCGAGGACGCGGCTGAATATGGCGATCCCCGGATCATCACCAAGGCGTTGGGCAATGTCGCGCGGGCCAAGGGCATGACGCAGATGGCTCAGGACGCCGAACTGTCGCGCACGGCGTTGTATCGGGCGCTCAGCGAAGAGGGGCGGCCCGAGCTGTCGACCATCTTCAAGGTGATGCAGGCTCTGGGCCTGCGCCTCGCCCCCGTTCGCGTGGAAACCGCCGCCTGATGCCTATCGTGATCGCTGTCGACGGCCCGGCCGCATCGGGCAAGGGCACCATCGCCGCGCGGCTGGCGCGGACCTATGGGCTGCCGCACCTGGATACGGGCCTGCTGTACCGCGCTGTCGGGGTGAAGATGCTGGGCGAGGGTCACTCGCTGGACGACGCCGACGCCGCAGAGGGCGCAGCCTGGTCGCTGGTTCCGGCCGGCCTGGCCGAGGATGAGCGCCTCACCACCGGCGAGGCGGGCGAGGCGGCCAGCCGCGTGGCCGGCTATCCGGGCGTGCGCGCCGCCCTGCTGGAGCTGCAGCAGGCCTTCGCGCAGCAGGACGGCGGCGCCGTGCTGGACGGGCGTGACATCGGCACCGTCATCGCGCCGGACGCTCAAGCCAAGTTGTTCATCACCGCGACCGCCGAGGTGCGGGCCGCGCGCCGCTGGAAGCAGCTGACGGCGCGCGGCTTCGACATCGCCTACGAGGCCATGCTGGCCGACATCGTGGCGCGCGACGAACGGGACGCCGGTCGCGGCGCGGCGCCGATGGTCCAGGCCGACGACGCCGTCTTGCTGGATACGACCGATCTGGATATAGAGACCGCCTTCGATGCGGCCCGCCGTATCGTCGAGGCCGCGCGCGCCCGCTAAAGGCAAATCCAACGCGCCGCTTCGATCCTTCCGCGGGCGCCCTGGTCTATCGACCTCGCATCACACGACCCGCCTATCCGATCTCACCCACCCGCGCGGGGCCGTCCGGCTTCGCGCCCCAACCGTTTAGAAATTCCAGAGCTTCATGACCGACACCCAAGCTTTCAATCCCTCGCGTGACGACTTCGCCTCGCTGCTCGAAGAACAACTTCAGGGCCGCGACTTCGGCGAAGGCCAAGTCGTCCACGGCCGCGTCGTCGGCGTCGAGAAGGACATCATCATCGTCGACGTCGGTCTGAAGACCGAAGGCCGCATCGCCGCCCGCGAGTTCGGCATCGGCGAAGGCGCCGTGATCCCCAAGGTCGGCGACAACGTCGAAGTCTATCTGGAGCGCGTCGAGAACGCCCTGGGTGAAGCGGTCATCAGCCGCGACAAGGCCCGCCGCGAAGAAGCCTGGACCCGCCTGGAAGGCGTGTTCGAAAAGGGCGAGCCGGTCAACGGCGCCATCGTCGGCCGCGTCAAGGGCGGCTTCACCGTCGATCTGGGCGGCGCCTCGGCCTTCCTGCCGGGCTCGCAGGTCGACATTCGTCCGGTTCGCGACGTCGGCCCGCTGATGGGCAAGGAACAGCCCTTCGCCATCCTGAAAATGGACCGTCCGCGCGGCAACATCGTCGTCTCGCGCCGCGCCATCCTGGAAGAAGCCCGCGCTGAGCAACGCACCGAACTGGTCGGCCAGCTGCAAGAGGGTGAAGTCCGCGACGGCGTCGTCAAGAACATCACCGACTACGGCGCGTTCGTGGACCTGGGCGGCATCGACGGCCTGCTGCACGTCACCGACATGTCGTGGAAGCGCGTCTCGCACCCGTCGCAGGTGCTGGCGGTCGGCGACACCGTCAAGGTCCAGATCGTCAAGATCAACCCGGACACCCAGCGCATCTCGCTGGGCATGAAGCAGCTGCAGTCGGATCCCTGGGACGGCGTGGAAGCCAAATACCCGGTCGGCGCCAAGTACACGGGCCGCATCACCAACATCACCGACTACGGCGCGTTTGTTGAGCTGGAAGCCGGCGTCGAAGGCCTGGTGCACGTCTCGGAAATGTCGTGGACCAAGAAGAACGTCCACCCCGGCAAGATCGTCTCCACCTCGCAGGAAGTGGACGTCATCGTGCTGGACGTCGACGCCTCCAAGCGCCGCATCTCGCTGGGTCTGAAGCAGGCCCAGGACAACCCGTGGGACGCCTTCGTGGCCGCCAACCCGATCGGCTCGACCGTCGAGGGCGAGGTCAAGAACGCCACCGAATTCGGCCTGTTCATCGGCCTGGACAACGACATCGACGGCATGGTGCACCTGTCCGACCTTGACTGGTCGGTGTCGGGTGAAGAAGCCATCCAGCGCTACCGCAAGGGCGAAACCGTCCGCGCCAAGGTGCTGGACGTCGACGTCGAGAAGGAACGCGTCTCGCTGGGCATCAAGCAGCTGGGCGGCGATCCGGTCGGCGAGGGCGATACCTACAAGCGTGGCCAGCAGGTCACGGTCACTGTCACGGCGATCGAAACCGGCGGCATCGAGGTCAAGTTCGGCGAAGACGACGCGCCGGTCTCCAGCTTCATCCGCAAGTCGGACCTGAGCCGCGACCGCAACGAGCAGCGCACCGAGCGCTTCTCGGTCGGCGACCGCGTCGACGCCATGATCACCGGCGTGGACAAGGCCTCGCGCCGCGTCTCCGTCTCGATCAAGGCGCTGGAAATGAAGGACGAGCAGGAAGCCATCGAGCAGTTCGGGTCGTCCGACTCGGGCGCTTCGCTGGGCGACATCCTGGGCGCCGCGCTGAAGAACGCCGCCAAGGACTGATCCCGTCCCATGACGACAGAGGGGCGGCCGGAGCGATCCGGCCGCCCTTTTTCGTGGGCGTAAAGTGTCCGGTGCCGGACGTTATCAACGATAAGATTGGCCGTTAGCCACGCAAACCCCTTTTTCGCGCCGAAAGCGAAGGCTACGGTAAGGGTCACGGCCACTGAGGTCGGACAGGCGGGGGCCTGAAATGATCAAGTCTGAACTGATCGAACGCCTTGCGGCGGAAAACACCCACATGACGCACGCCGAGGTCGAGCGCGTGGTCAACGTCGTGCTCGGACAGATGACCGAGGCCCTGTCAGAGGGCGGGCGTGTCGAGCTGCGTGGGTTCGGCGCCTTTTCCGTTCGCGCCCGTCCGGCGCGGTCCGGACGCAATCCGCGCACGGGCGAGGCGGTCGAGGTCCCGGCCAAGGCGGTGCCGTTCTTCAAGAGCGGCAAGGAGCTGCGCGAGCGCCTGAACGCATCGGGCGACGCCTGACATTTTGAATGGGCCTGTCGCGCTCATGCGCTGCTTGAGGCCCGATTTCTGCTCCGCCTGACTTGAGGCCCGGCAAGCGTGGCCGTTAGATAGGCGGACGTTCACGTTTGCCTGGAGCCGCCCGATGAGCCTGCTGTCCGAATTCCGCGAGTTCGCGGTTAAGGGGAACGTCGTCGACCTGGCCGTCGGCGTCATCATCGGCGCGGCCTTCAACGGCATCGTCAAAAGCCTGGTCGATCAGGTGGTCATGCCGCCCATCGGCCTGATCACGGGCGGCATCGACTTCTCCAAGCTGGAATGGGTGCTGCGGCCCGAGAACCTGGCCACGCCGGAGATCGAGAAGGTCGCCATCATGTACGGCGCCTTCCTCAACACCGTGATCCAGTTCCTGATCGTCGCCTGGGTCGTCTTCCTGATGGTCAAGGGCGTCAACGCCCTGCGCCGGCAACAGGCAGCCCAGCCCGATTCCACGCCGTCGGCGCCCACGCCCACCGAGACCCTGCTGGCCGAGATCCGCGACGAACTGAGGGCGCAGCCGAAGGCGTAGTCCTGGCTGCCTTCGCCGGCCCGTCCACGGCGCGGTGTACGGGCCGGCCGAACCTTGACTCCGCCTCGCCCCGCCGTCATAAGCCCCGCCTTCACGCGACCGGCATGCCGGTCCGCGCGAACCAGTACGGACGATGCGTGGACCGCCGTTGAGATCGCATTCCCACTCACGGGGATGCCGGGCCGCATCAGCATTGAGAGTGACTTATGTCCAAGCGCCATAGCGCCAAGTACAAACTCGATCGGGTCATGGGTGAGAACCTGTGGGGCCGCTCGAAATCCCCGGTCAACAAGCGTTCGTACGGCCCCGGCCAGCACGGTCAGCGCCGCAAGCAGAAGGTCTCGGACTTCGGCCTGCAGCTGAAGGCCAAGCAGAAGCTGAAGGGCTACTACGGCAACATCACCGAGAAGCAATTCTCGGCTACCTATGACGAAGCCTCGCGCCGCAAGGGCAACAGCTCCGAGAACCTGATCGGCCTGCTGGAAGCCCGTCTGGACGCCGTCGTGTACCGCGCCAAGTTCGTGCCGACCGTCTGGGCCGCCCGCCAGTTCGTCAACCACGGCCACGTCACCGTCAACGGCAAGAAGGTGAACATCGCCTCCTACCGCGTGAAGGTCGGCGACGTCGTCGAGGTCAAGGAAAAGTCCCGCGCCCTGGCCCTGGTCCTGGAAGCCCAGCAGTCTTCGGAACGCGACGTGCCGGATTACCTGGAACTGGGCGACCGCGGCTTCTCGGTCCGCTACGCCCGCGTGCCGGAACTGGCCGACGTGCCGTTCCCGGTGAAGATGGAGCCGAACCTGGTCGTGGAATACTACTCCTCCTGATCGGCGAACGACCCCAAGATACGAAAGGCCCCGGGCGCGTCCCGGGGCCTTTTTTTGTTTGATGCCCCGCCCATTCCCGCCGCACGCGAAAGCTGGCATTCTGTGTTCGGCTGGCTGGAGAGGGAGGCTGAGATGAAACGCTCATTGGCGATCGCCGCTCTCGGCCTGTCACTGACCGCCTGCCAGACCCTGTCGATGGGCGGCAAGGACGACGACGCGGTCGCCGCCGCCATGCCCGGCCAGGTCGAGCCCCTGCACGCCGCCGCCTTCACCAACGACCTGGCCGTCTTCTGGGTCAGTTCGAACGGCTGCACCACCAAGGACGACCTGCGCCCAATCGTCCAGATGCGCGGCGGTTCGGCCGTCATCACCCTGCGCCGCATCGAGGAAGACCCCTGCGACCAGCCGGTCACCGAGGGCGTCGAGCTGCAGTGGTCGTTCGAGGAACTGGGCCTGCCGCAGGGCGCCCCCGTCTCGGTCAACAATCCCTACCAGCTGCCGGCCAGCCTGCTGCCGACGTCCTGACGATCCTCGGCCTCTGATCTAGCCGTGGGCCAGCTTGTACCCCGGCCACACCGGCTCGGCCGCCCGCGCATACTGCTTCGGCATCGCCTCCGGCGCGCCCAGCGCCACGGCCGCATGGTGACCCCAGTTGGGGTCGTCCAGCACCGCGCGGGCCAGGGCGATCAGGTCCGCCTGGCCGGAGGCCACGATGGCCTCGGCCTGGTCCGGTCCGGCGATCATGCCCACGGCCATGACGACGGCGTCCGGCACGCCCGCCTTGACCTGCTCCGCGAAGGGCACCTGATAGTTCGGTTCGCCGCCCGGAATCCGCGCCTTGGCGACATTGCCGCCGCTGGTCAGGTGCAGATAGTCGTAGCCCAGGTCGTGCAGGGCGCGGCCGAAGGTCACCGCCTCTTCCGGCGTGACGCCGCCTTCGGTCCAGTCCGACCCGTTAAACCGCACGCCCAGCGCCTTGTCCCGCGGCCACGCGTCCCGCACCGCCGCCGCGACCCGCAGCGGAAAGCGCATCCGGTTCTCCAGCGAGCCGCCGTTCTCGTCCGTCCGGTGGTTCGACAGCGGCGACAGGAACTGGGTCAGCAGATAGCCGTGCGCCGCGTGCAGCTCGACGAGGTCAAAGCCCGCCCGGTCCGCACGCCGGGTCGCGTCGACGAAGGCGTCGACCACCCGGTCCATGCCCGCGGCGTCCAGCGCGGTGGGCGTGTGCCAGTCGTCCTTGAACGGCTCGGCCGAGGCGGAGAATGTTTCCCACGCGCCTTCTTCGGGCCGGCACGCCCGCCCGCCGTCGATCCACGGCGCCGTGGTCGAGGCCTTGCGCCCGGCATGGGCCAGCTGGATGCCGATCGGCGTGTCGGAATAGGTCCGCAGCTCGGCGATCAGTCGCGCGAAGGCCGCCTCCTGTTCGTCATTGTATAGTCCGGTGTCGTCCGGCGTGATCCGCCCCTCCGCCTCGACCCCCGTGGCCTCCAGGATCACCAGGGCCGCGCCCGACAGCGCCAGGCGTCCCACGTGCTGCCAGTGCCAGGGCTGGGGCACGCCATCGACGGCCGAATACTGGCACATCGGCGCCACCACGATGCGGTTCTTCAGGGTAAGCGGCCCGATGGCGCGGGGCGAGAACAGTTGGCTCATCGGCGGGGTCCGTCAGGCAGGAACAGGGGCAACCGCAGCTATGCCGGTTGCGGTCCCGTTCAAGGGCCCAGCGTCCTTTCCCTTTCCGATTATTCACGTGACCCCGGTGGGCCAGCGTCGCCATATGCAGCCTGCATTAAAGGGGATCCCATCCATGCGCCGTCTGATCATCATCGCCAGCCTTCTGGCCGTTTCCGCCCCGCTGCTGAGCGGCTGCATCATCATCGCCAGCGACAAGCCGTCGACCCGCGTGGTGACCTCGGCCCCGGCGGAACCGTCGCAATGATCCGCCGTCTGATCGCCGCCGTCGCCCTGATGGCGGCCGGCGCGGCCCTGTCCGGCTGCGTCATCTACAGCGGCTCCGAGGGCGAGAACGTCGAGGTGCGCGTGGGCGACCACGCCGCGGCCCACACCGTGACCGACGCCCCGACCGAGGTGCTGCGCACCGCGCGCTTCGACGGCCAGGCCCTGGTCGTGCGGGTCGACAGCAACGGCTGCACCCAGGCCTCCGACTTTTCCGTCAGCGTCACGGACGGCGCACCGGCCGCCATCAGCCTGGTTCGCGACAAGCCCGACCTGTGCAAGGCCCTGGTCCCGGATGGCGTCGAACTGCGCTGGACCTACGACCAGCTGGGTCTGGACGCCGGCACGGCGGCCCGCATCGAGAACGCGCTGAAGCTCTAGTCGCCGTCTCCCGCTCCGCCGTTCAAGACGGCGGAGCGGGATCGATCGGTCAGGCCGTGGCCTCGAACAGCGTTTCGAACCCGCCCCAGATCATGCGCTTGCCGTCGAACGGCATGTCCAGGGTCTCCATGCGGGGATCCTGCATCATCTTCTCGTAGCCGCTGTCGGCCGTGGCCTTGTCCGGCCAGATCAGCCACGAAAAGACGACCACCTCTCCCTCTTCCAGCTTCACCGCCTGGGGAAAGCCGGTCACTTCGCCGACCGGGACGTTGTCGCCCCACGTCTCGACCTGGGCGATGCAGCCGAACTCCCTGAACAGGGGCCAGCCGGCCTTGGCGGTGGCGAGGTAGGCGTCCTTGTTCTCGGCCTTCACCGGGATCACGAAACCGCTGACGTAGCTCATGGGATGCTCCTTGGGTCGAGGGGGCGGTCTGGTTCAGCCCGCCGCGTCGGCGGCGGCTTCCAGGGCGGCGATGTCGATCTTCTTCATGGTCATCATGGCCTCGAAGGCGGCCTTCGCGCGGGCGGGGCTCTCGGCGTAGAAGGCCATCAGGCGCCGGGGCGTGATCTGCCAGCTGACGCCCCAGCGATCCTTGCACCAGCCGCACTGGCTCTCGGCGCCGCCGTGGCCGGTGATGGCGTCCCACAGGCGGTCCGTCTCGGCCTGATCGTCCGTGTAGATCTGGAAGGACACCGCCTCGGTCTGTGGAAACTGCGGCCCGCCGCTCAGGCCCATGAAGGACCGGCCCGCCAGGGTGAACTCCACCACCAGCTCTTCGCCGGCCCTGGTCGAGGGATTGTCCGACGGGCTGTCGGACGCCGTGTCCAGGCGGCTGTCGGGCAGGCCCAGCGAGACATAGAACTCGGCCGCCGCTCGCGCCTGGCCTTTGTCGTACCAGATGCAGGGGGTGATCTTGTCACGCATGGTCACGCCTCCGCTTCGGCCAGCGCGGCCAGTTGATCGGCGACGGCGCCCCAGCCTTGCTCGAAGCCCATGGCCTTGTGCTTGTCGGCCGCTTCGGCGTTCCAGTGACGGGCGCGCGTGACGTAGCGGGTGCCGCCGTTCTCGGGCTCGAAGGTGTCCATGCGGACGAAGGACAGGTCGCCCGCCTGCGGAACCCAGCCTTCGGTCATCGCGCCGGTGGCGACCAGTTTGCGCGCCGGCACGATCTCCAGCACCACGCCCTTGTAGGGATGCTGCTCGCCCTCGGGCGACTGCAGGGTGAAGTTGAAGCGCCCGCCGGAGAACAGATCCATCTCGGCCACCGGCGTGGTCCACGGCTTGGGACAGAACCATTCCGTGGGGCGCTGGGTGAACACCTTCCAGACCGTCTCGGGGCTGGCCTTGATGAAGCGGCTGACGCTCAGTTCGTGGGGGATGTCGGACATCGCGTTTCCTCAGTGGGCCGGGGTGTCGGACGCCATGTCCGGCGGACCGCCCGCGGCGGCGGCCGGGTCCATCCAGACGTATTCCCAGTGGTGGCCGTCCAGGTCGTCATAGCCCTGGCCGTACATAAAGCCGTGATCCTGGGGCGCGGGCTCGGCCTTGCCGCCGGCGGCGACGGCCTTGGCGATGATGTCGTCCACCGCCTGGCGGCTGTCGCGGGTCAGGCACAACGAGACCTGGGACGTCGCGTGGGCGTCGGGGATCGGCTTGTCGGTGAAGCTCTTCCACTTCGGGTGAGTCAGCAGCATCACATAGATGGTGTCGGAGATGACCATGCAGGCGGCCGTGTCGTCGCTGAACATCGGGTTCTTGGTCGCGCCGGTCGCCTCGTAGAAGGCGATGGATCGAGGCAGGTCGGCGACCGGCAGGTTGACGAAGATCATCTGGGTCATCGGCGTTTCCTCTCGTTGACGTTGCCAACGGTGGATCACGTGATTATATGAGTCAACCATGAAGTTAGAAAAAGTAACCGATCAGTCCGTTACGCCGACCACAGCCATGGGCGGGCGCTGGTATCATGACGCCTGCGGGGCCGCGCATGCGCTCGAGATCGTCGGCGAACGCTGGGCCTTGCTGGTCATGCGCGAGCTGTTTTGGGGTCCCAAGCGCTTCGGCGACCTGAAGGCGTCCCTGCAGGGCATCAGCGCCAACGTCCTGACGCAGCGCCTGGAAAGTCTGGAGGCGGCCGGCGTGGTTCAGCGCCGCCGCCTGCCGCCCCCTGCCTCGGTCCAGGTCTATGCGCTGACGCCCTGGGGGCAGGAGAGCGAGCCCATCTTCCAGGTGCTGGGCCGCTGGGCCGCCCGGTCGCCGGACCATGACCCCACCTTGCCGCTCAGCGTCTCGTCGCTGATGCTGTCGTTCCGCACCATGTTCGACGCCCGAAAGGCGGCCGGCCGAACGGCGGACGTCGGATTCCGCCTGGGCGCCGAGACCTTCCGCGTGAGGGTGGGCGGCGGCGCCCTCGAGGTCGCGCGCGGCGACATCGACGGCGCGGAGGCGACGATCATCGCCCCCGAAGCTCCCGCCATCGCCGCCGTCGCCTATGGAGGCCAGCCGCTCGCCGCCCTGCAGGCGGCCGGGGCTGTGACGGTCGAGGGCGACGCCGCCGTCGCCGGGCGCTTCCTCGGCTGGTTCACCCTGCCGGACAAGGCGGAGAAGCCCGCCTAGTCCATCCCGATCAACGGATGCGACCGTCTCGACACTCGCCGCCGTCTGCCCCATGCTTCGCTGAAGGGCCTCCCGTGGGGGGGCGGTAGACGCCGGAGGACGCATGAGCGACGCAGCGCCGGAGCGCTACCGCTCCTTCTCGGAATTCTACCCCTTCTACATCCACCAGCACTCCGACCGGACGTGCCGGCGCATCCACGTGGTCGGCTCCGCCCTGGTGCTGGCGGCTCTGGCGGCGGCCGTGGTCACGCTGAATCCGTGGTGGCTGCTCGCCATGCCGCTGGTCGGCTACGGCTTCGCCTGGGTCGGGCATTTCTTCTTCGAGAAGAACCGCCCCGCGACCTTCCAGTACCCGTTGTGGAGCCTGATGGGCGACTGGCGGATGTTCTTCGAGACCGTCAGCGGCCAGCGCAAGTTCTAAGCGGTACACCCTCCGCGTCGCGCCGTCTTTTCCCTCCGCCGAACGCTGCTATGCTGAAGCTTCAGCGCCGGGGAAATGGCGCGCGTTCGGGGGGACGTTTTATGGTCGGTCGCGGCGATCAGTTCACGGAAACCACCAGCCAGTCGTGGTTCAGCCGCATAGGCGGGGCCTTCGCCGGCGTCGTGTTCGGTCTGGTGATGATCCTGGTCTGCGTCGTCGCCCTGGCATGGAATGAGAACCGCGCCATCCGCACCCAGCATGCGCTGAAGGAAGGCGCGGGCCAGGTGGTGGCCGTTCCGACCGTCCCCCTGGATCCCGCCCGCGAAGCCGCCCTGGTCCACGTCTCCGGCCCCGTCACCGTCGGAGGCCGGATCACCGACGACCTGTTCGGCGTCACCGCCCCGGCCGTGCGCCTGATGCGCCGGGTCGAGATGTACCAGTGGAAGGAAGACTCCAAGTCCGAGACCCGCACCAAGCTGGGCGGCGGCGAGGAGACGGTCACCACCTACATCTACACCCGCGAATGGTCGGGCCAGGCGAACAAGTCCTCGGAGTTCAAGGAGCCGGTCGGTCACGAAAACCCGCCCTTCGACATCGAGAGCCAGACCTGGAACGCGCCGGACGCGCACTTGGGCGCCTTCGCACTGAACGACGACATCCTGAATCAACTGGACGACACGGCGCCGCTGCGGCTCGGCGACCAGGAAGAGGCCATCCGCGCCGCCATAGGCGACGGCCGCCCTGCGACCGTCTCGGCGACCCTGATTTACCTGGGCGCCGCGCCTGCGACCCCCGCCATCGGCGATGTGCGCGTCAGCTACGCCGTGGTCGATCCGGGCGAGATCAGCGTTGTGGGCCGCCAGTCGGGCGACGACCTGATCCCCTACCGCACCCGCAACGGCGAGACGGTGCTGCTGGTCTCGGAAGGCTCGGTCCCGGCCGACGAGATGTTCGCCGGCGCGCAGGACGGCAACCGCATCCTGACCTGGATCATCCGCGGCGCGGGCGTCGCCTTCCTGTGCGTCGGCTTCGGCCTGATCCTGGCGCCGTTGGGCGCGCTGGCCGACGTCCTTCCGTTCCTGGGCGCGGTCGTGCGGATGGGAACGGGGCTGGTCGGGACCTTCCTGGGCCTGACGCTGGGGCTGGTAATGATCGCCCTGGCCTGGCTGGCGGTGCGGCCGTTGATGTCGCTGGCCATCGTCGCCGGCGGCGGGATCGTGGCCGTCTTCCTGACCGGCTGGATGCGCAAGCGCGCGAGGAAGGCGGCGCCGGCTGCCGCGACGACGGCCTGATCCGATCCACGCCTGATCCCTGGATCACGTCCGAGGAAGACGGTTGGTGTGTTGTGTAGAGCTGGAGGCCCGAAGGCCTTTTAGCGAACGTCCGTGCGGCTCGCCGCAGACGCCGTTTCCCACTGCGGGGGGCAGCCGTTGAAGCGGCCGGCGTCGACGATGGTCAGGCGGCGCAGGTTCATGGCGCGCACCGGCCGCATCGAGGCCGAACCGTTGCCGGTGTAGAGATCAACCTTGGCGCCCTTGATCGCGCCGCCGGTGTCGGACGCGTACCAGTAGCCGTCATGGATCGAGCCGTCGGCCATCCGCATGCCGACCGTTTCGCGGATGAAGACGCGGGTCCGGCGCGGGATGACGCGCGGGTCGGTGGCGATGGTGCGCATGGCGACCGGACGACAGCCGAGCGAATCGTTGCCCGTCGCTCCACCCCCGCCTGCGTGATACATGGTCCAGTTGACGCCCTGCCAGTCGGGATCGCGTGCCATCATCTCGGCTTGCGCATCGGTCAGCGAGGTCTCGTCGGTCTGGGAACTTTCCGCCGCCTGTCCGGTTGTTTGAGCACCAGCGTCCGCCGCAACGGCGGCCTCATAGCTGATGGGTCCCTCAAGGCCCGGGAACGCCATGGACAAAAGCATGGCGAGCGCAGCAGCGGCGTTCAGCATCAAATCGACTTGCGTGGCGCTGGCCCCGACGTCGTCCAGCCCTCGCCGTGTCGTTTCCTCCTGTGACGGAAAAGTGGCGAATGTGACGGGTGCGACACCCTGCCTCGCCTCATTCGGGAACCTTTGCGCCGCCGCCAAAGCCTGTCACAGCCATGCGCAGTCACCCGTCAGGCCTTCTTTCAAGCGCGGTTCGTAATGACTCTTCCTCGTTTCGCCGCCGTCGCGGCCATCCTCGGCCTCAGCATCCTGGCGACGCCGCGACCGGTCGACGCCTGGGGCAATACCGGCCACCGGATCATCGGCGTGGCGGGGATTCGCGGCCTGCCGGACAGTCTGCCGGCCTTCGTGCGCTCGGCCGCCGCGGCCGCCGACGTGGGCGAGTTCTCGCGTGAGCCCGACCGCTGGAAGGGCGCCGGCCAGCCGCATGACCGCGAGCGCGACACCGCCCACTTCGTCGATCTGGACGACGACGGCCATGTGCTGACCGCCGCAGGCCCGACCCTGGCCCAGCTGCCGCGACTGAAGTCGGAATATGACGCCATGCTGACCCGCGCGGGTCTCGACGTCGACGACGCCGGCTACCTGCCTTACGCCATCATGGACGCCCAGCTGCAGCTGAAGCAGGACTTCGCCTATTGGCGCGTGCTGGTCGCGGCCGAGGCGCGCGAGATGAATATGGAGCGCCGCGCCTGGTACCGCGCCGACCGCGAGCGGCGCGAGGCGCTGCTGCTGCGCGACATCGGCATGCTCAGCCACTACGTCGGCGACGGCTCACAGCCGCATCACGTCAGCGTCCACTACAACGGCTGGGGCGACTATCCGAACCCGGAACGCTTCACCAGCAGCCGCCAGACGCACGGCCAGTTCGAGGGCGCCGCCACGGCCCGCGCCACCCGCCTGGACGCGATCGAGGCCGCCATGCCGGCGGCGAACTCGACTGCCGACTTGGCGCCGCGCGTCGCCGCCTATCTGAACGCCAGCCTGACCCAGGTGGTCCCCTTCTATCGCCTGGAAAAGGCGGGCGCGTTCCGCGGCGACGGCACGACCGAGGGCGCCGCCTTCATCAACGGCCGTCTGGCCGTGGCGGCGGCGGAGCTGCGCGACCTGATCGTCCTGGCCTGGCAGGCCGCGGGCCAGGGATCCATCGGCTGGCCGGCGGTCAAGGTCGCCGAGGTCGAGGCCGGCGCGGCCGATCCGTGGCTGTCCCTGATCGGCGAGGACTGACTCTCACCCCACTCATCCCGGCGGAAGCCGGGATCCAGTGAGAACGACACGCGCTCCCTCGTCCAGAAGCCTGCCTGACGCCAAAGGACTGGATCCCGGCTTCCGCCGGGATGAGCGGACGTTTATGCGGAAGCCATGCTTCCCCCCGTCGTCATCCTCGACAAGCCGCAGCTGGCGGACAACATCGGCGCCGTGGCGCGCGTCATGGCCAACTTTGGCCTGGACCAGTTGCGGCTGGTGAACCCGCGCGACGGCTGGCCCCAGGATCGCGCCTGGGCCACTGCGTCGGGCGCCGACTGGGTTCTGGACGCCGTCACCGTCTATCCGACCGTGGCCGAGGCCATCGCCGATCTGAACACGGTCTTTTCGACCACCGCCCGCCCGCGCGAGACGCGGATGCCGGTGCGCACCCCGCGCGAGGCGGCCCGCATCCTCTATGACGACCGCGCCTCGGGCTTGGGCGTCGGCCTGCTGTTCGGGGGCGAGCGGGCCGGGCTGGAGACCACCGACATCGCCCTGACCCACGGCATCGTCACCATCCCCATCGACCCCCGCCACCACTCGCTGAACCTGGCCCAGGCCGTGGCCATCAACGCCTACGAATGGCGCACGCTCATTCTGGACGCCCCGCCGCCGAAGTTCCGCGAGCAGGACCCGCCCGCCGCCAACGAACTGCTGGTCGGCATGTACGAGCATCTGGAGACAGAGCTCGACAACGGCGGCTTCTTCCACCCGCCCGAGAAGCGCCCGTCGATGAGCCAGAACCTGCGCGTCATGCTGGGCCGCGCCGCCTTCTCCGAGCAGGAGGTCGCCAGCTTCCGAGGCGTCATCCACGCCCTGGCCAAGGGCCGCGGCCGGGTGCTGGAGAAGCTGGCGGCGAAGAAGCGAGCTGAGACCGGCGAGTGAAAGCACTGCTCGTCTACCCGCTGGCGGCCCTTGCGGAAATCGGCGGCTGTTTTGCCTTCTGGGCCTGGCTGAAGCTGGATCGCTCGCCGCTGTGGATCGCGCCGGGCGTGGTCAGCCTGATCGCCTTTGCATGGCTGCTGACCCTGATCCCGTCCGAGGCGGCGGGGCGGGCCTTCGCCGCCTATGGCGGAGTGTATATCGTGGCGTCGCTAGCCTGGATGGGGCTGGTCGAGAAGACGGCGCCCGACCGCTGGGACCTCATCGGCGGCGTGATCTGTCTGGCCGGCGCGGCGATCATCCTGTTCGGGCCTCGAGGGTAGGCCACCTTTTCCCTCTCCCAGAGGGAGAGGGCTTGAGCGCCTGAGAGCGCAGCGATCAGTCTTGCGCAAAAGGGTGAGGGGACCGCCCTATCCTGTGAGCCGCCCACCCCTCACCCTTTCGGCTTATCCAATCGCCTTCGGCTCCTGGAGCCTCAAGCCCTCTCCCTTTGGGAGAGGGAGCAACGGGCGCTTACACCCCCAGCAAATCCGACCACCGCCACGCCGCCCGTCCCAGCGCCAGTTTCGGCCCGCCGTCGCTCAGCGACACCACGGCCAGCCCGCGCATCGACTGCCTGCGACACGCCTCCGGGGCGAAGGCCACTTCCAGCGCGATGGCCTGACGCACGCCCGCCAGCCCCTTTCCGGCCTGGGCGCCGCTCTGCAGCCAGTCGCCGTTCCAGACCAGCATGGCGCGGCCGGACGCGTTCAGCGTGCGCTCGGCTTCGGCGACGGCGGTGCGGACGGTGGGGGTGGCGCGCAGGCGGTCCTGGACGCGGCGGACCATGTCGCAGGCGCCGACGCCCGAGCCGTTGCCCCCGCCCGCCCCCGTGCCCGACCCGCCGCCACCCCCGCCGTCTCCGGCCGTCAGCGCCCCGGCCAGCTGATCGGCGCCCAGCAGAGGCAGGGCGGAGGCCAGGGCGGCGACCGGCGCGGCGGCGACCGTCTCGACCTGGGGCGGGGGCGCGACGGCCAGGCGCGGACGAGCCGGCGCCGGCGTGGCCGGCTCAAGCGTTGGGGCGGCCGGTTCCGAGGCGGCATCGGCTGCCGGGGCGCCGCCCGGCTCGGGCGTGGCAACGGGCGGCGGGGGCGGCTCGACCGGTGGGGGCGTGAACAGCTCGACCATCACCGGCTCGGCCGCAGGCAGGGATGGCGGCAGGGCGTGGCCGATGCCCAGCATTGCGAACAGGCCGAGGTGAAGACCCGCCACCACCACGGCCGCCACGCCCCATTTACGCGCCCGCGCGGCGGGCGTCCTTTGTGTCTCGCGACGGATATCGCTCATGCCGACGTGAAAAAACATTCGCACGCGTCAGGAACGTGGCGCGGCCCGTGCTGCGCGAAAAGTCACCCATCGACCGACGATAGGCAAACGCTGCCGCTGACGCACGAAGTGCTCAATCGGCGCAACGTCTCGACTCAGGCGGCGGTTCCGCAGCCGCGCAATTTTCTGTCGCACAATATGGTCAAGCTGAACGATTCTCGCCCAAAGCGCGCCATTACTCCGCCGTCTCAGACGCAGTTTGTTCAGCTGCGCTTTTCCCGGGGCTGCGCGCCCGGCCAGATTGGAGACCTCCCTTGAACAGATCGACCCTGAAGACCGCGCTGGTAGGCGGCGCGCTGATCGCCATGGGCTTCGCCGCCAGCGGCTGCGCCAGCCATCGTTTCGTGCGGGACCAGGTTGAGGTGGTGGACACGCGCGTCACCGGCGTCGAGGGCCATCTGGCCACCGTCGAGGGCACTGCGGGCCAGGCCCTGCAACGCGCCACCGCGGCCCAGAAGCTGGCCGAGGGCAAGTTCCTCTATGAGGTCGTGCTGTCGGACGACTCGGTCAAGTTCCCGGTCGATGCCTCGCAACTGTCGCCCGAGGCCGAGCAGCGCCTGACCGAGTTCGCCCAGCGCCTCGCGAGCGAGAACCGCAACGTCTACCTGGAAATCCAGGGCTTCACCGACGCGTCCGGGCCGGAATCCTACAATGACCAGCTCGGCGAACAGCGCGCCGAGGCCGTGCGCCGTTTCCTGAACCGCTCGGGCGTCGCCCTGAACCGGATGGCGACCATCTCCTACGGCGAGGAAGCCCCCGTGGCCTCGAACGACAACCCCGCCGGCCGCGCCCAGAACCGCCGCGTGGCGATCGTGGTCCTGGCGTAAGCAGATCCGCACCCTCTCCCGCTGTCGAGCGGGAGAGGGTGCGCGTCGCGTTACCAGACGCCCGTGTTCGGCATCGACGCCCACGGCTCGGCGGGCGCTAGCGGCTCGCCCTCCTGCAGCAGTTCGATGGAGATGCCGTCCGGCGAGCGGACGAAGGCCATCCAGCCGTCGCGCGGCGGCCGGTTTATGACGACGCCTCCGTCGGCCAATCGCTGGCAGGCGGCGTAGATGTCATCGACCTTATAGGCCAGGTGGCCGAAGTTGCGGCCGCCCGTGTAGACCTCCGGGTCCCAGTTCCAGGTCAGCTCCACCTCCGGCGACCGCTCGGCCGCCGAGCGCGCCGCATCCGCCGGCGCCGCCAGGAAGACCAGGGTGAACCGGCCCTTTTCATTGTCCTGCCGCCGCACCTCCTGAAGCCCCAGCAGGTCGCACCAGAACCGCAGCGACGCGTCCAGATCGGTCACGCGGACCATGGTGTGCAGATAGCGCATTGAGGGCTCCTGATCCTTCTCCCCTTGCGGGAGAAGGTGGCCGCGTAGCGGACGGATGAGGGGTTTCGCGAGCTTTGCCAAATGAGGGTTGAAACCGGCCGGCGCCAGTGCGACCCCTCATCCGACTTCGCTTCGCTCAGCCACCTTCTCCCGCAAGAGGGAGAAGGACTAAGGAAAGACACGACCGATGAAAACCCGCGCCGCCGTCGCCTTCGAGGCCAAGACCCCGCTGGAGATCGTCGAGGTCGACCTGGAAGGCCCGCGCGCCGGCGAGGTGCTGATCGAGATCAAGGCGACCGGTATCTGCCACACCGACGCCTATACGCTGGACGGCCTGGACTCTGAGGGCATCTTCCCCTCGATCCTGGGCCACGAGGGCGCGGGCGTCGTCGTCGTGGTCGGGCCGGGCGTGACGAGCGTGCAGGTCGGCGACCACGTCATCCCGCTCTACACGCCGGAATGCCGCCAGTGTAAGTCGTGTCTCAGCCGCAAGACAAACCTGTGCACTGCCATCCGCTCGACCCAGGGCAAGGGCCTGATGCCCGACGGCACCTCGCGCTTCAGCTACAAGGGTCAGGCCATCGCCCACTACATGGGCTGCTCGACCTTCTCGAACTACACCGTCCTGCCCGAGATCGCGGTGGCCAAGATCCGCAAGGACGCCCCCTTCGAGAAGGCCTGCTACGTCGGCTGCGGCGTGACGACGGGCGTGGGCGCGGTGGTCAACACCGCCAAGGTCGAGCCGGGCGCCAACGCCGTGGTCTTCGGCCTGGGCGGCATCGGTCTGAACGTCATCCAGGGTCTGAAGATGGTCGGCGCCGACATGATCATCGGCGTGGACATCAACGACACGAAGGAGGAGTGGGGCCGCCGCTTCGGCATGACCCATTTCGTTAACCCGAAGACCGTCCCCGACGTGGTCGCCCATCTGGTCGAGATGACCGGCGGCGGCGCCGACTACACCTTCGACTGCACCGGCAACACGGTGGTGATGCGTCAGGCGCTGGAAGCCTGCCACCGCGGCTGGGGCGAGAGCGTCATCATCGGCGTGGCCGAAGCCGGCAAGGAGATCGCCACCCGCCCGTTCCAGCTGGTCACCGGCCGCGTCTGGCGCGGCAGCGCCTTCGGCGGCGCCCGCGGCCGCACCGACACGCCCAAGATCGTCGACTGGTACATGGACGGCAAGATCGAGATCGACCCGATGATCACCCACACCCTGCCGCTGGAGCGCATCAACGAAGCGTTCGACCTGATGCATGCGGGCGAGAGCATCCGCAGCGTCGTCGTCTTCTAAGGAAGCGAGAGCATGTTCACCCACGTCGTCCTGGGCGCCAACGACATCGAGGCGTCGCGCAAATTCTATGACGCCGCCCTCGGCGCCCTGGGCATCGAGCCCGGAACGCCCGACCCAAAGGGGCGCATCTGGTGGCGCACGCCGCGTGGCAACTTCGCCATTACCACCCCGCTGGACGGCGAGGCCGCCTGCCACGCCAACGGCGGCACGATCGGCTTCTCGGCCCGCGAGCCCCAGATGGTCCAGGCCTTCCACGACGCCGGGGTCGCCGCCGGCGGCCGCTCCATCGAGGACCCGCCCGGCGAGCGCGCCGGCCCCTTCGGCGCGATGATCCTCGCCTATCTGCGGGACCCGGACGGCAACAAGATCTGCGCCCTGCACCGACCGAAGACCGCATGACCCTGCAAACCACCAAGACCCACATCGTCCACGGCGGCGTGCTGAAATACCTGCGCCACGACAGCGCCGCGACCGGCACGCCCATGACCCTGTCGGTCTTCACGCCGCCGGGAGAGGGGCCGTTTCCGGTCCTCATCTGGCTCAGCGGCCTGACCTGCACAGAGGACAACTTCACCACCAAGGCCGGGGCCTATGAGGCGGCGGCGAAGCACGGCGTCATCATCGTCGCGCCCGACACCTCGCCGCGCGGAGACGGCGTGGCCGACGATCCGGCCTATGACCTGGGGCAGGGGGCTGGCTTCTATGTCGATGCGACGCAGGCGCCGTGGGCGCCGCACTTCCGCATGGAGACCTATGTCACGGACGAGCTGATCGCCCTGATCGATGCAGAGTTTCCGACGACTGGCGTGCGCGGCGTCAGCGGCCACTCCATGGGCGGCCACGGGGCGCTGACCCTGGCCCAGCGCCATCCCGACCTCTTCCAGTCGGTTTCCGCCTTCGCGCCGATATCCTCGCCGACCCGCTGTGCCTGGGGCGAAAAGGCCTTCACCGCCTACCTGGGCGCCGACCGCGCCGCCTGGGCCGAACACGACGCGGCCCTGCTGATTGAGGGGGGCGCGGCGCGAGGGGTCTACGACGACATCCTGGTCGATCAGGGCGACGCCGACAGCTTCCTGACGGACCAGCTGAAGCCCGAACTGCTGACCGGGGCCGCCGCCGCCGTGGGCCAGACCCTGACTCTGCGAATGCAGCCCGGCTACGACCACTCCTACTTCTTCATGGCCAGCTTCATCGCCGATCATGTGGCCTTCCACGCGGAAAGGCTTAAGGGACCGGCATGAGCCAGTCAGACGCCACGCCGGACTACACCGAGATGTTCGCCGCCCTGTGCCGCGAGCTGGGCTACTGCCTGCACGAAAAGGGCGAGAAGCGCGTTCTCGCCGCCCTGCCGAACGGGCTGGACGCGGCAGTGCGGGCGGTGTTCGAGGCCGAGGGCGTCGACTTCCCCTCCACCACCGGCGACCACCGCCGCGCCGTGCGGGACTGCTTGAAGGCGAACCTGCCGGCTGAGGGTTGAACCGACCTTTTCTTTCGTCATCCCCCGACTTGATCGGGGGACCAGGCGGCGCCGAAGGCGATCTTTGCAACGGTCGTGGCTGAACAGCTTCGCGCTCTCGCGCGCCGCCTGGTCCCCCGGTCTCCGCTTCGCTCCGCCGGAGGATGACGAAAGTGGTGGGGCAGCCAAAGGCAGTCCACACAACGATCACAGCGAAGACCATAAAGGCCACGACGGGCGCGGCGTTCGTTGTGGCCGTCGTGCCTCGTCGTGTGCGTTGTGACACCTTGAGCGCTACCGCGCTCCCTCAAGCCTCAGAACGGAAACGCTTCGCCGCCGCTGGAGCACAGGCGCCGTTCCATCCGCTTGTTCGCATGGACCCGCACCAGCCGCCTCGCGCGCAACTGTTCGTGCAGGCTGTCGGCAAGACACAGGATCTGTTCGTCGCTCAGACGATCGGTCACGTCCGACAGCTGCTGGCGGATGGCTTCCAGCTGCAGGGCGTTGACGCACAGCGGCGCCAGTGAATGAACGTCTCCCATCACGGCTCCTCCTGAAGCGCGTTCAACGTGTGGAGATAGAACCGACGGCCGCAACCTTAAGTTCCCGGGCATCGTGCCTAACCATCCATGAACGGAACAAAGGTTCCTGCGGGGGCTTGGGATCGGCGAACGGGCGCCTAGATCAGGCCCCCCGAACGGATCGACCAAGGAGCCTGCCGATGGCCTTCACCCTGCCGCCTCTTCCTTACGCCTATGACGCGCTGGAGCCCGCCATCGATCAGGAGACGATGACTTTCCACCACGACAAGCATCACCAGGCCTACGTCGACAATCTGAGCAAGGCCGTCGACGCCGATCCGGCCCTGCAGGGCAAGTCGCTCGAAGAGCTGTTCGCCAACATCGGCGCGGCGCCCAAGGCGGTTCGCAACAACGGCGGCGGACACTGGAACCACAGCCTGTTCTGGGAGCTGCTGGCCCCCGTCGGTAAAACCGGCGAACCCTCGGCCGAACTGGCCGCCGCCATCGACCGCGACCTGGGCGGGCTGGACAAGTTCAAGGAAGATTTCAACGCCGCCGGCGCCGGCCAGTTCGGCTCGGGCTGGGCCTGGCTGATCGTCCAGGACGGCAAGCTGAAGGTCACCTCGACCCCCAACCAGGACAACCCCCTGATGGACGTGGCTGAGCAGAAGGGCGCCGTCGTCCTGGCCGCTGACGTGTGGGAACACGCCTATTATCTGAAGTACCAGAACCGCCGCCCGGAATACCTCAAGGCCTTCTGGACCGTGGTGAACTGGAACAAGGCGAACGAACTCTACGCCGCCGCGACCGCGTAAACGGGCGAGAAGCGAACAGAGTTGAGTCGTTTTTCCTCTGTTCGCTTCACCCCTCCCGTTCTGACATGTGCACGATGTGCACTCGAAAAAACCCCGGAGCCCGCTCGTGACCCTGGTCCCCTTCCGCCTTGCCACCGCGCTTCTGGTCACCGGCTTCGTCGTGGCCGCCTGCGACGCGCCGACCGCGCCGGCTGATGCGCCCCAAGCCGCCGCGCCCGCCAGCCCTGACGTCAGCCCGTTCCGCATCGGCGCGCTGCAGGCCTGGTCGCTGAAGGACGGCGACATCGTCATGCCCGTCGCCGCAGCCGAGTTCCCGTGGACGGACGGCCCGGCGGTTCAGGCGGCCCTGACCGCCGGCGGCCAGCCGACCGACCAGATCCGCCTGTCGATCCAGCCGCTGCTGATCAAGGACGGCGAGCATCTGGTGCTGATCGACACCGGCGCGGGCGGGGCGATGGGGACCGAGGGCAAGCTGGTCGCGTCGTTGCGCACCGCCGGCTTCCAGCCGACCCAGGTCACCGACGTCCTGATCTCCCACGCGCATGGCGACCACGTCGGCGGTCTGGTCGATGCGGACGGCCGATTGGCCTTCCCCAACGCTGTCGTCCGGATGAGCACGCCGGAATGGGCCTTCGCCCAGCAAACCGCGGAGGCGGAGGGCGCCGGCCCCCTGCTGGCCGCCATCACGCCCAAGGTCCAGGCCTTCGCGCCGGGCGCCCAGGTCACCCCCTCGATCAAGGCCGTGCCCCTGCCGGGCCACACGCCGGGCCACTCGGGCTACCAGATCGCCTCGGGCGACGGCCGCCTGCTCTACATCGGCGACGCCCTGCACAGCTCGGTCATCTCGGTCGCCCGCCCCGACCTGGTGAACGGCTGGGACAGCGACAGCCCCGCCGCCGTCGGCACGCGCCGCCAGCTGCTGGCGAACACCCAGTGGGTCTACGCCGGCCACTTCCCCTTCCCCGGCCGCGGCCGCTTCCAGCCGTTGGGCGAAGGCTACGTCTGGGCGGCGGAGCGCTAGGATCCTCCACCGCTCTTGGGCGGGGGAGGGGGATCACGAAGTGGTGGAGGGGGCGAGGGCATACGCGCCATCTGCTGCTGACGCTCGACCCAGCTTTCGCCCCCTCCACCGCAAGCGGCCCCCCTCCCCCGTGAAGAACGGGGGAGGATCTTTGTCGCAGGCCGCCATCTTGCCGCTCGCCGCCACTCCCGCTACGCCTTCTCCCCAATAGTCAGACAAAACGGGGACGGACGATGGGTTGGATGCGGAGCCTTCTGGCGGGGGCTGTGGCGGCGATCGCCTTGGCGGCCGAACCCGCACTGGCTCAACCCGCCCCGCGCGTGGTCACCGCCGACCTGGGCGCCCCGACCACCCCGCGCGACCGGATGGCCGACTTCTCGATCGGTTCGGACTATCCCGGCACCCTGATCCGCGACGACAGCCTCGGCCAGCTGCAGACCGCCCAGAACGAGCTGGGTTTCCGTTACATTCGCTTCCACGGCATCTTCCACGACGACTTGGGGACCTACCGCGAGGTCGACGGCAAGCCCGTCTATGACTGGACGCGGATCGACTACCTCTACGACCGCCTCTTGGGCATGGGGCTGAAGCCGTTCGTGGAGCTGGGCTTCACGCCTGACGCCATGAAGACGTCCGAGCAGACCATCTTCTATTGGAAGGGCAACACCTCCCACCCGGTCCCGGCCAAGTGGGACGGCCTGGTCGACGCCTTCGTGCGCCATCTGATCGACCGTTACGGGATCGAGGAGGTTCGGACCTGGTATTTCGAGGCCTGGAACGAGCCCAATCTGGACGGCTTCTGGGAGCGGGCGGACCAGGCGGCCTATTTCGACCTCTATGGCCGCTCGGCGCGGGTGATCAAGGCGATCGACCCGGCGCTGCGCGTCGGCGGCCCGGCCACGGCGGGCGCCGCCTGGACGCCCGAGTTCATCGCCTATGCCGACGCCAACAACCTGCCGATCGACTTCATCGCCACCCACACCTACGGCGTCGAGGGCGGCTTCCTGGATGAGTACGGCGAGGGCGACAACCGCGTCCTGCAGACCGACAAGGCCATCGTCGCCGACGTGCGCCGCGTGCGGGCCGAGATCGAGGCCTCCAGCCGCCCCGGCCTGCCGCTGTTCTTCACCGAGTGGAGCGTCAGCTACAATCCGCGCGACCCGGTGCACGACGACTACATGAGCGCCGCCTACATCATCGAGAAGCTTCACCAGGTCGAAGGCGTGGTGCAGGGGATGAGCTACTGGACCTACTCGGACCTGTTCGAGGAGCCCGGCCCCCAGACCCGCGCGTTCGATGGCGGCTTCGGCCTGATGACACCGGACGGGATCCGCAAACCCAGCTGGTTCGCCTACAAATACCTGAACGCCCTGGGCGACGCCGAACTGCCCAGCGGCGACGGCCAGTCCATCGTGGCGCGCGACGGCGATACGCTGCAGGTCCTGGCCTGGAGCTTCAGCGGCCCGCCCGAACAGGACGTCAGCAACCGTCCCTTCTTCCGCCGCGTCCGCCCCGCCGCCGAGGCCGCCCCGGTCCAGATCGCCTTCGCCGGCCTGACGCCGGGCGCGCATCAGGTGATGGTCCGCCGCGTCGGCTTCCGCAACAACGACGCCTACACCGCCTATCTGGAGATGGGCCGCCCGGAGAAGCTGACCGCCGAGCAAATCGCCGCCCTCAACGCCTTGTCTGACGATGAGGCCGTGATGCACGCGGTCACGATCGGCGCCGACGGCAAGGGCGTGCTGATTCTGCCGATGCTGGAAGGCGACGTGGTGCTGGCCGAGGTGGCGACCCGCTAGGCCTTGGCCACCCGGCCTTCGTTCTTGCCCTCGGTCTGCGGGGCCGGGACGCGCTGGCCGGCGGTGCGGCCCGCCGTCCGCAGCGGCGCGGGCCGTGTGCAGAAGCTGTAGTCGCCGTCGAAGGGGGTCGGCGCCCATTGGTCGCCGCCCGGACCGTCCGGGTCGAACCAGGCGTGGCAGTGGCCCCAGCCGCCCTCGCGCCGCGCCGTCCGCACCAGGGGCCCTAGGGCCTCCAGCAGTTCCGGGTTGACCACCTGCAGCCGCACCTTGGCGACGGCCAGCGCCTGGGCGTTGTCCAGCAGGGTCCGCGCGAGGGCGAAGACGGCGTCGCGCTCGCCCTCCAACGCGATCAGGTCGATGATCTCCAAGAACGGCGGCTCGATCGCATTGCCCTTGCCGATCTGGGCATAGGCGTAGCCGATGATCCGTCCGTCGCGTCGATAGGCAAGCAGCAGGGGCGCCAGCGTCTGGTCGGGGTCCGACACGCGCCAGCGCATCGCCTCGGGGCTGCGGTCCGCCACCATCCGCCCTTCGGCCTTCAGCGTGTCCCAGAACCGGCCGTAGTCCGAACCGTCGGACAGGTCCGTCACCACCTCGATCCAGTCGGGCAGCTTCAGGCCATCGACGTCACCCAGACGCGGGCTCATCAGCCGTTCGCCCAGCGGCCGGGCCAGCCCCGGCGCCCGCTTGACCAGGCCCCGCAGCACCCGTCCGGTCAGGCAGGCCAGGGGATCGATCACCCACGACAGCTTCAGGGCGTGGGTGTCGGGAAATGGCTTCAGATCGAAGCGAGGATACAGCCGCGCCGAGGCCGGATTGGCGTTGAAGGTGAAGACGCTGAATACGCCGTCCTGCCGACACACCGACCGGATCAGACCCCGGCTGCATCCGGCCAGTTCCGGGGGCACGACGATGGAGAAACCCTGCGCCCCGAAGTATTCGCGCCCGTCTTGCCAGAAGCGCTGGATCATGTTGCCGACGAAGGCGCGGGCGACGCCGTCCCGATCCTGAACGACGTAGCCGACCGGGGCGTCCAGCGCCTGGCGGGCCGGGTTGTCCTCCAGCCAGCGCCAGCCCGCGCTCGACCGCTCCGGCCACCACACCGCGCGGTGCAGGGCGTTGACGTCGGCGTAGTCGCCCTGATGGACAGGACGGACGCTCACCGTGGATCGATCCGGGACGGACGAGGGGTCATGAACGCGCATGAGCAGACATTACGCCACTCAGGTTAACAACCTGAGATTGCAACCTCGGGTCACCTCGACAATGTCAGTCCTACCATGACGGTTCGCGGCGGGCCGAGGCTCTCGACCCCCGTGCCGGTCTCGGCGACCTGCACGTTTGCATCGAGCAGGTTCTCCGCCGCCAGCCAGAGGCCGAGGCCCTCGCGCACGGCCCAGTCGGCGCGGGCGTCCACGGCGACGGCGGCCTCCAGCACCCGGCTGTTCAGATCGTCCTCGAAGCGGTCGCTCTCATAGCGGGCGGCGACGCCGAGGGTCAGGCGCTCGGTGGCGCGCCAGTCGGCGCCGGCGGTGGCGCTCCAGCGCGGGGCCTGGGCGGGACGCAGACCCGTCAGCTGCGGCGCGGCCGATCCGCCGTCGATGTCCGCGTCGGTCCAGCTGGCGGCGGCGCGCAGGGTCAGTCGGTCGCCGGCTTCGACGGCGCCGTCGACCTCCACGCCCACCGCCTTGATGGTCCCCGCATTCTGACGCTGGCGCAGGACGCCGCCGGCCGGAACAAAGCCCGCGCGCGGGAAGGTCGCCGGGCCCTCGCCGATGGTGACGTTCACGATGGCGTCGTCGATGGCGTTCCAGAACACGGTCGCGCCCCAGCGGACCGCCCCGCGATCAAAGGCCAGTCCCGCCTCGACGCCCTTCAGTCGCTCGGGCTCCAGCGCCGCATTGGCCTCGGTCAGATCGTTGCCGACGCGGAAGGGCCGGTGCAGCTCGTTCAGGGTCGCCGGGCGAAAGCCGGAATAGGCCGCGGCACGCACCGCGTAGCCGTCGCCGATAGCTCGCCGCGCCGCCAGCCGCGCGCTGAAAACCTCGCCAGACCGGTCCGGGTCGGTCTCGTCCAGCGTCGCCGCGCCCGTGGCCAGATCGGTCTCGTAACGGAAGCCGCTGGTGTTTTTCCAACGGTCATAGCGTGCGCCCCCGGCGACCAGCCACGGCCCGGCGCTCCACGAGCCGTCGACGTAGCCGCCCGCGACGCTGGTCTCGCCGCCCGCCTGCCGGCCGCGCGTGAAGGCGCCGGCCATGTAGCGGAAGCGCTCGTTGGTCTCGCCCTCGTTGAAGCGGGCGTCGGCGCCGAGTTCCCATTCCAGCCGTCCGCCCATGACGTCGGCGGTGCGGCGGCGCAGGGCGGCGTTCAGGCCCCAGCCGGTCGCCGGCGTCTTGAACTGGTCGTTGGCGGGCGTGGTGGTGGCGCGGTCGGCGGCGACGGCGGCCGAACTGTTGGCCAGATCGCTCTCGATCCGCCAGGCCTGCAGGCGCCAGCCGTATCCGCCGTCGGTCGGCGCCCGGGCCGCTGTGGCGCTCAGGCTGTGGCCGCTCGCATTGGCGCGGGCGCCCGCGAAGCCCGACCCACGGTCCTCCTCCCACGCCGCTGCGCGCAGCGACAGGTTGGCGTCGCCCAGTGGCGTGTTTAGGGGCGCATCGGCGCGCAGGGCCGCGCTGCGGGCGTCCAGGTCCAGCGGCGTATCGGCCGCGCCCGCCGCCGCGCCGCGCACGGGGACGTAACCGCCCGAGGTCTCATAAAGGCCCGACGCCGTCAGGGCGAAGGCGCCGATCCGCGCCGTGCCCGACCCTGCGACGCGCGCCCCGCCGCGCTCAGCCGCCGAGGCGTTCAGCATGGCACCGCCGTCGCGTTCACGCAGAGTGATGGTCCCGGTCAGGGCGCCGGCCCCGTACGGTCCCGACCCGGCCCCGCGCACCACATCCAACCCGTCCAGGCTCTCCGGCGAGGCCTGGGACCAGATCACCCAGCCGCCGAAGGGATCGTTGATCGGAACCCCGTCCAGCAGGACCAGGGTCCGCCCCGCCCCGGACGGCGCGATGGCCCTGAGGCTGATCCCCTGCGTCGTCGGATTGGCCGCCAGGCTGGTGGTCCGGCGAAACAGGCTGACGGCTGGGATCTCCTGCAGCGCCTCGTCCAGCCGCTGCGACCGGTCCAGATCCTCGCGGCCCAGGCGGATGACGGAGAAGGCGGCCTGCGCCTCGGCGGGCGGCAGGCGCGCGGCGCTCACCACCACGTCGGACAACTGGGCGGGCGGGGGCGGCTGGGCATCCTGGAACATCAGCTTCCTAACGGACCGATACGGCCGAGGTTCAGCGCCGCGACAGGCTGTCCAGCAGATCGGCGGCGAAGACGGACAGGGTGTCGTCACGCGCGCCCATGACGACAATCCGGTCGCCCGGCTGGGCCAGCTCCAGCAGTCGATCGCCACAGGCGGCCCGATCGCTCAGCGCTTCGGCATTGCGCCCCGCCGCCCGGACGCCGGCCGCGATGTCCTGCGACCCCACGCTGCGGTCGGTCGTGCCGCCGAAATAGACCGGCTCCGGCATCAGCAGAACGTCGTCCTCGCGCATCAATCCCGCGAAGCCGTCGATGAACTCGTGCTTCATGAGCTTCAGCGGCCCGAACCCGTGCGGCTGGAATAGGATCAGCAGCCGCCCCGGATAGGCGTGCAGGGTCTTCAGCGTGGCGGCGATCTTGTCCGGGTTGTGCCCGAAGTCGTCGATGACCGTGACGCCCGCGGCCTCGCCCACCGTCTCCAGTCGCCGCCGGATGCCGGCGAAGCTCTCCAGCGCCTCGGCCGCCGCATCCGCCGGCACGCCCAGGGCGCCGACGGCGCCGATGGCCGCCAGGGCGTTGGCGACATTGTGCGCGCCGGGCGTCTTCAGGGTCACCGCGCGGCGCAGGCCGTCGCGCGTGACCAGTTCGAACCGCACGCCGCCGGGCAGGGGCTCGATGGCGTGGGCCGAAAGGTCCGCCGCCTCCTCGCCCAGCGCGAACGTCACCGCCTTGCCCGCCGGCAGGGTCTGCGCCAGCGCCGCCGTCTCGACGTTGTCCAGGTTCAGCACCGCCGTTTCGGCCCGCCCGGTGAAGCCGCCGAACAGGTCGCGCAGCTCCTCCATCGACTTGTGATCCAGCGAGATGTTGGAGACCACGGCCACCGTCGGATCATAGCGGGCGATGGAGCCGTCGCTTTCGTCCACCTCGGCCACGAACAGGTCTGCGCCGCCGACCAGCGCGCTGGCGAACGGCTGGTCCGGGCCGGCGAAGTTCTTCATCACCGCGCCGTTCATGACCGTCGGCCGTCGTCCGGCCCTGTGCAGGATCCAGGCGATCATGCCGGTGATGGTCGATTTGCCCGAGGTGCCCGCGACGCCCACCGACACCTCGGCGCCGTTGAACAGCTCGCTCAGAAGTTGGGGCCGCGTCTTGATCGTCGCGCCCGCGCGCCGCGCGGCGCCGATGTCGGGCACCGTGTCCTCAACCGCGCCGGTGGCGACCACGATCTGCGCAGCCCGCGTCACGCCCGACCCGTCCTGCGGATGGAGCGTCACGCCTTGGCCGCGCAGCCAGTCGAACTTCTCCGGCGTCCGCCCCTGGTCCAGCGCCCGGTCCGACCCCTCGATCCGCCCGCCGCGCGCCTGCACGATCATGGCCAGCGGCAACATGCCGGACCCGCCGATGCCGCAGAAGAAGTAGGATGCGTCGGTGCTCATCCCGCCTTAGAACAAGGCTTCGCGTCGATCCGCCAGTGCTGACGGCAATTTTCCGACGCGAAGGGGATCATGATCGCCAACCACTTCAAGATCGGCGTCGTCGCCGCCAGCTCCCGCTTCGACCCCGAGCGCGGGGCGGCGATCGAGGCGTGGTTCGCGCAAAACGTCCCGGACGGCGAGATACAGATCGTCTTCCACCCCTCGGTCTATTCCAAGCACGGCCATTTCGCCGGCGACGACGCCAGCCGCGCCAACGCCCTGGTCGAGTTCGCCAACGATCCGCGGCTGGACGCCGTCTGGTTCGCGCGCGGCGGCTACGGCTCCAACCGCATCGCCGAGGCGGTGCTGCCGCGCCTGACCGCCGTGGCGCGCAAGAAGCGCTATCTCGGCTATTCCGACGTCGGCAGCCTGCTGGCGTTGTTCTACAAGGCCGGGTTCCCGCACGTGGCGCACGGGCCGATGGCGTCGGACGCGCTGCGATCGGACGCGACCGCGTGGCGGGCGCTGAACTGGCTGAGGGACGGCGATGCGACTTCGCTGGAGCCGAGCCTGGCCGAGGACGCGCGCCCGGCCGTCGCCTTCAACCTGTCGATCATTGACCAGGTCGTCGGCACCCCGCTGGAGCCCGACCTGACCGGCCACGTCCTGATGCTGGAGGAGGTGTCGGAGCCGCTGTACCGGATCGACCGGATGATGTTCCACCTGACCAGCCAGGCCTCGATGAAGCGGTTGGCCGGCATCCGTCTGGGCAGCGTCACCGCCGTGGTCGAGAACGACCCTGACTTCGGCCTGACCCCCGAGGAGATCATCCGTTACTGGTGCCAGCGCAGCGGCATCCCCTACCTCGGCCGCGCCCGGATCGGCCATGACGCCGACAATCACGTCGTGCCGTTCGGACCCCGCTAGGCCCCTGCTTCGTCAGCCTTGGATCAAGTCCGGGGATGACGACGTCAGGTGCGCGCCTCAGTTCACCGAGACGCTGCGCCAATAGTCCAGGCGGCGCAGGAAGGCGGCCGGGTCCTTGGGCGTGACCAGCTTGGATGGGTCGTGGAAAACGCGGTCGTGCAGGCGGGTCAGGGTGAAGCGCAGGGCGGCGGCTTCGCCCAGGCGCGGCAGGGCTTCGCGCTCAAGCGGCGACAGCGGGCGGACAGCCTCATAGCCGCGCTGGAAGGCGGCGAGGGCCGTCTCATCCGGCCGGCCTTCGCCGTCGAAGCCCCAGGCCGACAGGGCGATGGCCAGGTCGTAGGCATAGGCGCCGTTGCAGGCGAAATAGAAATCGATCACCCCTGACACGGCGCCCTGGTCGAACAGGATGTTATCGGGAAAATAGTCGGCGTGGATGGGACCAGAGGGAAGGTCGTCCTTGAACGGATCACCCAGCCGCTTCAGCCCTGCCTCGACCTGATCCAGCAGCACGCGATCGACGCCCGACGCGCCCGCCGCGCAGCGGTCGGCCAGCCGCCGCCACATCGCTGGCCCCACGGGGTTCTCGCGCGTGCGTCCAAAGCCCTGACCGGCCTGATGCAGCCGCGCCAGCACAGCGCCTGCCGCCGTCTGGTCGGCCGGCGACGGCGCGCGCAGCCACGCCCCCTCGCGCCACTCGATGACCGAGGCCGAGCGCCCGTTCAGCGTTCCGATCCAGCCGCCCTCGCGATCCGGGATCGGCTGTGGGGCCGGAAAACCCTTCAGCGCCAGCCAGTCGGTGAGGCCCAGGCAGAAGGGCAGGGACGCCGCGTCCGTCCGCCCCTCGAACAGGGTCAGGACGAAACGGCCACGGTCGGTCTCCATACGGTAGTTGGTGTTCTCCACCCCCTCGGCGATGGGCGACAGCGCCATCAGGTCGCCGACGTCATAGCCCTCCAGAAAGGCCTCGGCCTGGGCGTTTGATACGGGAGTGAAGACAGCCACGGCGGGGGTCCGATCAGGTCAGGCCGGCTTCGGCGCGCCGTGCACGGACGATCTCGCCGAGATCGGCCATCAGGCTCTCCGTCGTCGCCCAGCGACCGGCGCCGCGCCCCTTGCAGCGCCAGACCCGGCCGTCGGCCCCGTAGACCTTCAGCGCATTGCCCTCGCCCCGCAGCTCCAGGAACAGGGCGTCGTCCTGGTCCGTCAGCGAGACGGAGGCGTCCAGCTCGCCGTTCTCGAGGCGGCGGCAGGCGCCGATCTGGCGGACGGCCGGACTGGCGTCGGTCGTTTCCGACAGGTGGTCGCGTGACACGGCGGCAAGCTCCGGCGAGCGGCCGAAAGCTTCGTAGGACAGCAGGCGCACCTTGGCGGCCGCGTCCAGGCCTTCCAGATCGGCCGAAGGATCCTCCTCGGCGAAGCCGGCGGCGCGGGCGTCGGCCAGGGCCTCGGGGAAGGCGGCGCCTTCGCCCAGACGTTCCAGCATGAAGTTCACCGTGCCGTTCAGCACCGCCTCGAAGGCCACGACCTGACCGGCCTGACGCGCCGCGCGCATCGTCTCGATCATCGGCGCGCCGCCGCCGACGGAAGCCGACCAGTAAAGGCGCCGGCCATGGGCGTCCGCGAGGGCCTCGAGGCCCGACGGATCGCGGCTGACGGCCTGCTTGTTGGCGCTGGCCACGTCGCAGCCGGCTTCCAGGGCGGCGCGGATCAGGGCGTGCCCGGCCTCGCCCTCGCTCATGGCTTCCAGCACGATGTCGGGCTTGCGGGCCAGCAGGGCCTCGCGATCGTCCGTAAACAGATCGGCGGGGCAATCGATGTCGCGCGGCTTGGAAGGATCGCGCACCAGCACGCCTACCACCTGATAGCGCGGATCGACCAGCAGGCGCGTCAGCACCCCGCCGCCGACCACGCCGCACCCTGCCACCGCCACCTTCAGCGGTTGAAGACGCGGCGCCGGGCCGGGAGGCGCCGAACGACGGCCGATGACGGTCGAATCGACCCGGTCCAGCGCCGCGACCTCGATCTCCACCCCTCGCTGTTCGCCCAGATCGATGGCGTCACGCTGCACCAGCGAGCCGCCGAGGCGGCGCGCCACGTCCCAGGACGCACGGCGATAGCGCAGGGCCGGGGCCGTCTGGTCGTTGGGATCGTGGTCGTAGAGCCCGTCGACGTCCTTCACCAGCCGCACCGACGACAGGCCCAGCTCGGCCGCCAGGAACACGGCCGTCAGGTCCGAGCCGCCGCGACCCAGCAGGGCGACCTTGCCGTCCGGGCGGATGGCGCCGAAGCCGGGCACGATCACCGCCTGATGCCGGTCCAGCGCCTGCTTCAGGTGATCGGGCCGAAGGCCGCAGGGGCGGGCGTGCTCGGCCGGACCCTCGGCGACGATGCCGAGTTCGCGCACCGACAGGGCGCAGGCGTCCAGCCCGACGCGGTCGCAGGCGATGGCCACCAGGGCCGCGGCCTGCTCTTCCCCCAGCGCCACATAGCCGGGCAGCAGGTCGTTGGAATGGGCGAGGCCCAGTCCGCGCGCGTCGGCCAGCATCCGGTCGGTGTCGCCCGAAAAGGCAGACACCACCGCCACGACCTTCTTGCCCTGCCGCACCTGGGCGTAGACGGCCGAGGCGACCAGGGCGCTCTCGGCGTGGCCGCGCAGGATGGAGCTGCCGAACTTCATCACCACCGTCTCCTGCCCGGCGAAGGCGAAGGCGGTGGGGCTGAGCGGCTTTTCACTGGATCGTTTGTCGGCTTCGACGACGGCGAGGGCGGGCATGGTGTGAGCTTTCGGGCGGTGGGGATGGGGTGAAATGAAAAACCCCGCTCGGCGGACCGGGCGGGGTTCGGGTTTGTGCGGCGTCTTCAGGTGCGCGCTAAACTCGTCCCGCCCGTCTGGGCATGGTGGTGATGGTGGTTCCGGTTCCGGTGGTAATCATGCCGAAACGCCCCGCGCCGATGAGCGAGAGGGACGAAAGGCCGGCGATGATCGAGCGCTGCTGCACAGGCTGGGATCCGGTTGCGATGGCCTAAGGGTGGGCCGGGTGACGGCGATACGTCAACCCTGTCAGCATGAATTTTTCGTTGAGGGCGTCTGATGGATGACCTTGACCCCGTCGCCGCGCCATTACCGCCACGGTCGGCACGATTTTTCCCCCTTGACGATCGCGGCTGGTTTCCTCAGTTTAAAGACACTCATCAAGACCGGCTGAGGGATTAGGCCCTTTGACGCCGGGGCAACCATCGGGTTCCGCCCGAAACGGTGCCAACTCCTGCGGGGGTCCTTCGGGGTCCGCGAGAGATGAGTGGAGCGCCGGTTCACGGCGGCGCCCCACGATCTGTCACCGCATCGAGCTCTTGGCGAGCCGGAATGATGCGGACGACGATGACCCTGGCTGAAGCAACCTACGACGAAACGACCTGTAGCTCCGGCGCCCTGCTGCGTGTGCCGGAAGCCCCGGCAGCGCGTCCGCGCGGCGCCCAGGACATCTTCGCCGACATCCCCGAGGACTTCCGCCTGGCCTCGGGCGAGCGTTTGGGACAGACCCGGGTGCTGGGGCGGCTGCACGGCCGGGCCGGCGCGCCGCTGGTCGTCGTGGCCGGGGGCATTTCGGCCAGCCGGTTCGTGCACCGCACCGAGACGAACGGTCTGGGCTGGTGGTCGGACGCCGTGTCGTCGCGCGGCCCCATCGATCTGTCGCGCCTGCAGGTGCTGGCCTTCGACTTCGCGCCGGAGACGGCCGAGGGCGCCGGCCCCGTCACCATCACCACCCACGATCAGGCCCGCTTGCTGGCCCTGCTGCTGGACAAGCTGGGCGTGGAGCGGGTCGGCGCCTTCATCGGTTGCTCCTATGGCGGCATGGTCGCCCTGGCCTTCGGCGAGCTGTTCCCCCGCTGGGCCGAGCAACTGGTCGTCGTCTCGGCCGCCCATCGCGCCCATCCGCAGGCCACTGCCTGGCGCGGTATTCAGCGCCGCATCCTGCAACTGGCCGCCGAGGCCGGTCGTCCCGAGGACGGCGTCGCCTTGGCCCGCGAGCTGGCCATGACCACCTATCGCACCTCGGAAGAGCTGGGCGACCGTTTCGAGACCACGGCCCCGGCCAGCGTCGGCGGCGCCTATCCGGTATGCGACTATCTGCAGGCGCGCGGCAATGCGTATCGCACCCACACCACGCCCGCCCGCTGGCTCAGCCTGTCGGACTCCATCGACCGCCACAGCATCACGCCGGAAGCGATCCGCACGCCCGTGACGCTGGTGGGCTTCACCTCCGACCGGCTGGTGCCGATCGACGACATGCGCGAACTGGCCGCGCGCCTGCCGGTCCTGTGGCGCTTCGTCGAGGCGCCCTCCCTGTATGGCCACGATGCTTTCCTGAAGGAGGACGCCCTGGTGGGCGACATCCTCCGCGCTGCTCTCAAGGAGACGGGCCGATGACCCGCCACAAGACCCCGTCCAATCCCTCGACCATCGCCGCGCGCACCGGCGTGGATAGCGACACGGCCCACGGCGCGGTGATGCCGCCGCTGTATCTGTCGTCCAACTATTCCTTCGCCGGTTTCGACCAGAAGCGTCAGTACGACTACAGCCGCTCGGGCAATCCGACCCGCGACGTGCTGGCCGAAACCCTGGCCGAGCTGGAAGGCGGCGCCGGCGCCGTCATCACGGCCACGGGCATGGCGGCGGTCGATCTGCCGCTCAGCCTGCTGAACCCCGGCGACCTGCTGATCGCGCCGCACGACTGTTACGGCGGCACCTGCCGCCTGCTGACCGCCCGCGCCAAGAAGGGCCACTTCGACCTGAAGTTCGTCGATCAGGGCGACGCCGCCGCCCTGGCCGAGGCCTTGGCCGCCGGTCCGAAGCTGGTGCTGATCGAGACCCCGTCCAATCCGCTGCTGCGTGTCGTGGACGTGGCCGCCATCGCAACGGCCGCCCACGCGGCGGGCGCCAAGGTGGTGGTGGACAACACCTTCCTGTCCCCGGCGCTGCAACAGCCGATCAAGCTGGGCGCCGACTTCGTGGTCCACTCGACGACGAAATACATCAACGGCCACTCCGACGTGGTCGGCGGCGCCGTGGTCTCGGCCGACGCCGAAGACCACACGACCCTGGCCTGGTGGGCGAACTGCCTGGGCGTCACCGGCTCGCCGTTCGACGCCTATATGACGCTGCGCGGCGTGCGCACCCTGTTCGCCCGCATCGAGCGCCAGCAGGCCACCGCCGGCCGCATCGCCGAACTGCTGGACGCCCATCCGGCGGTGAAGGTGGTCCACTATCCGGGCCTGAAGTCTCACCCCAACCACGACCTGGCCGCGCGCCAGCAGTCGGGCCCCGGCGCCATGCTGTCGTTCGAGCTGGAGGGTGGGGTCGACGAGGTGCGGCGTCTGGTGGAGGCTTTGGACGTCTTCACCCTGGCGGAATCGCTGGGCGGCGTCGAAAGCCTGATCGCCCACCCGGCGACGATGACCCACGCCGCCATGACCCCGGACCAGCGCGACCTGGCCGGCATCACCGACGGCCTGATCCGCCTGTCAGTCGGGCTGGAGCATGAGGACGACCTGATCGCTGATCTGGCGCCGGCGCTGGACGCCCTGCGCGTGCGGGCGGCGGCGTAGGGCTCTCGATCATGGTGAACGCCCGTTAGGCTTTCTTAACCGGCACGCGGGCAATCTGACGGGGCGGGAGTCCGCCCGCTCAGCGTCGCCTGTCATGTTCGCCAAACGCCAGTCCGCCCTCGCCGCCGCCGCCGGCGCCCCGCCCAAGGGGCGCGGGCTCGACGCTGCTCCGATCCTCGAGATCCTGCGCCGCCCGCCTGTGCTGGTCGGTGTGGCGGGCCTGTTGCTGATCGGCGCGGTGGCCCTGTTCCTGACCGTGCTGGGCGACCCGCGCGCGGGCACGCCGTCCGCCCGTGTCTCTCTGCACCGCGATGCGCCCGAAGCGGCGCCGCCGCCCACGGGGTTGGAGGCCTTCTCCGCCGGCGCCATGGGCTTTTATCAGACCCTGACCGGCCAGGACGGCGCGCCCACCGATGCGGCGGGCGGCGAGGCCCTGATCACCCTGCCGGACGGCGCCACCGTCGCCGGCGGCGTGCCGACCAGTGCGCCGCGCCTGGCGGCCCAGCCCCTGCCGACCGCTCCCATCGCCGGCCTCAGCCAGCCTGGGCCGAACGGCCCTCTGCCCGTCATCGCGCCGGACGGCCGCAGTCCCGCCATCGCCTATGCACGTCCGTTCCGCCCGAACGGCAAGCCGCGCGTGTCGCTGATCGTCGGCGGCCTGGGCCTGAACGCCGTCACGACCCGCGCCGCCATCGAACGCCTGCCGGCCGACGTCACCCTCAGCTTCGTTCCCTATGCTGAGGGCCTGCAGGGCTGGATCGACCTGGCCCGCGCGCAAGGCCATGAGGTCATGATCGAGATCCCGATGGAACCGTCGGGCTATCCCGACAACGATCCCGGCCCCTATACCCTGCTGACTTCGTCCAGCGAGGACGATCTGCACGCCAAGCTGGCCTGGCTGCTGGGCCGCGCCACGGGCTACTTCGGGGTGACCAACTACCTGGGCGATCGGTTCGTCACCAATGACGCGGGGATGTCGACGCTGCTGTCGACCCTGCGCCAGCGCGGCCTGGCCTTCATCGACGACGGATCGACCCGCAAGCCCGGGGCCTTCACCCGCGCCAGCGCCAACGCCGTGATCGACGAGACCCAGACCCCCGCCGCCATCGTCGCTGCCCTGAACGGGCTGGAGGCGACGGCCAAGCAGCGCGGTCAGGCCCTGGGCGCCGGCTTCAGCTATCCGGTCACCGTCGAGGCCGCTGCTCGTTGGGCCGCCGGTCTGGACGCTCGCGGCCTGCAGCTGGCCCCCGCCAGCGCCATCACCCAGCGGCCGGGCCGGTAAGGCGCACAGCCTCTCCCTCCCCGTCTCGGGGAGGGCAGCTGCCGAAGGCAGCGGGTGGGGACGGCCAGGCGAACGTGCGCCAAGTATCGCCAGGCCGCCCCCACCCCGGCTTCGCTTCGCTGCGCCATCCCTCCCCGAGCCGGGGAGGGAGAGACTCGGCGCCCTGATCCCGCTAAACCGCGCGCCGTGACCGACACCGACCTTCCCCGCCACCGCCCCAATGTGGGCGTCGTCCTGTTCCATCCGGATGGCCGCGTCTGGTACGGCCGCCGCGCCGGCAGCGCCTCGGATTATTGCTGGCAGTTCCCCCAAGGCGGCGTCGACGAGGGCGAGGATCTTGAGACCGCCGCCCGGCGCGAGCTTCAGGAGGAGACGGGCGTCACGTCCATCGAGTTGTTGGCGCGCACCGACGGCTGGATCGCCTACGACTTCCCGAAGGACTACGGCGGCTCCAAACAGGCGCGAGGGTATCTGGGCCAGAAGCAGGTCTGGTTCGCCTATCGTTTCACCGGCGAGGAGAGCGAGATCGACCTGGAGGCGCACGAAGTGGAGTTCGACGCCTGGCGCTGGGGACGTCTCGATGAAGCCTGCGATCTGATCGTGCCGTTCAAGCGCCCCGCGTACGAGCAGGTGGTGGCGGCGTTCGGCGTCTTCGCCGCCTAGCGCTCCATCACCAGGCAGGTCGAGGTGGCGGTGGCGTACAGCTTGCCGTCCACGCCCCGCAGGTCCGCCTCGGAAAAGGCCGCCCGCCGTCCTACCTGCACGATCCGGCCCGTCGCGATCACCGGCGTGTCGGCAGCCAGGGCGCGGTGGAAGACGGTCTTCAGCTCCAGCGTCGTGTAGGCCTGACCCTGCTTCAGCATGGCGTGGACCACGCAGCCGCAGGCGGAGTCGAGAATGGTTGCGATCCAGCCGCCGTGGACGGTGCCGAGCGGATTGTAGACCGCCTTGGTGGGCGTGCCTTCGAACACGACCCGGCCTTCCTCGACCTCGACCAGATCGAAGCCGACGGTGGCGCCGATCGGCGCGATCGGCGCCTCGCCGCGCATGGCGGCCCGCAGCTGCTCCAGGCCGCTCAGCAGGGTCAGGTCGATCAGGGCGTCGGTCATGTCGGGCTCCGGGGAAAGTCCGTCCACAATAAGGACGGACGCCGCCAGAGCAAGCGGGTCAGCCCCTGGGCGCGAACGCCAGCCTGACCAGGCCGATCACGGCCACCAGCGCCCAGGCGCCCTCCATCAGCACGGCCGACAGGTTGAACTCGAAGAACAGCGACCAGAGGATCAGGATCGAGCCGATCAGGTTCAGCAGCAGCGCCGGCGCCTTGGTGGCGTCCATCCGTCCGGTGGTGGCGCCGGCATAGGCTACGATGACCAGCAGCACGCCCACGACGCCCAGGGCGTTGACAATATCCGGCAGACTCATGGTTCGGATCCCTTTTGAGGAGCCGGGCCGTCCCGGACTTGAACCCGTTGACGCGGGGCGAGGACGTGGCCTCGTCTTGCGGGCGCTATCTAGGGCGCCGGGCGGCGGGGTCAACCTGTCGAGGTGCCTGAAGCGTCACCACCACGATCTCGGGCGGCGCGCGGAAGCGAACAGGGAAGATCGACACGCCGACCCCGCCGGTCACGAACAGCTTCCGGCCGCCCTCGTCGTAAAGACCACACGACCAGCGATACGAAGCCAGGGAGGGCAGCACCAGACGGCCGAGGATCGGCAGGTTGACCTGTCCGCAATGGGTGTGCCCGGCCAGGGTCAGGGCCACACGCGGCGGCACGTCCTCGAACGGGTCGGGCCAGTGGGTCAGGAGGATCACCGGCGCATCCGCAGGCACGCTCGCCACGGCGTCGGGCACTGATGGCGCCATCCGTTCGGAGACCATGTCCGCCACGCCGCCGATCCAGAACGGTCCTGTCGGCCGGGAGACCGGGGCGGCCCGGTTCTCCAGCACCTCCACCCCGCCACGGCGCATGGCGGCGGCGATCTGAGTCTCGTCGAACCAGCTGTCGTGGTTGCCCAGCACGCCGTAGCGGCCCAGCGGCGCCCGCAGGCCCGAGAAGGCTTCGACCCCGGCCAGGATCTCGGCCTGTTCGGCGCGAGGACGCGCCCCGGCGGCGCGATGTCCGCCGGTGTAGTCGCCCAACAGGACGACGACGTCGGGCTGCTCGGCGTTCATGCGGGCGACCAGCCGTTCAATCCGCGGGACATCGACATGGGGCGCCGCGACATGGGTGTCGGAGATAACGCCGATCCGCAGCGGCGGTCCCCGCCAGGCTGCGCTCTCGACCGTGACGTGGCGCACGGTCAGCGTGGCGGGCTCGACGATGAACCCCCAGACCCCGAGCGCCCAGGCCACGGCGGTCAGTCCGGCCACCGTCCAGCCAAGAAAAATCCGGCGGACGCTCAGCATCCGCCGGACCCATAGAAACACCAGCACAGGACCGACGATGGCGACGGCCCAGGCGAGGATCAGAACCATGTCCGATCCCGTCATCGCCGGTCTCAGGCCGTCGCCACTTCCGTGGCGTGTTCGGCCAGGATGGTGAGGCCGGCGGGCGTCACGTCGGCGAAGCCGCCGTGGACGTCGAAGCGGCGACGGGCCGAGCCGTCGATGACGGTGACCACGCCTTCGCGCAGGGCCGTCATGAAGGGCGCGTGGTTGGCCAGGACGCCGAAGTCGCCCTCGACGCCCGGCGCGTCGACCTGATCGACGAGGCCGGAAAAGACCTCGCGCTCAGGCGACACCAGGGAGAATGACAGCTTGCCGGCCATGCTTAGGCTTCCGACGCCATCTTCTGGGCCTTCTCGACGGCCTCTTCGATGGCGCCGACCATGTAGAAAGCGGCTTCCGGCAGGTGGTCGTAGTCACCGGCCACGATGCCCTTGAACGAGCGGATCGTGTCTTCCAGCGAGACGAACTTGCCGGGCGAGTTGGTGAACTGTTCGGCCACGAAGAAGGGCTGCGACAGGAAGCGGCTGATCTTGCGGGCGCGCGAGACGACCAGCTTGTCCTCTTCCGACAGCTCATCCATGCCCAGGATGGCGATGATGTCCTTCAGGCCCTTGTAGGACTGCAGGACTTCCTGGACCGAGCGGGCCACCTGGTAGTGCTCTTCGCCGATGACCAGCGGGTCCATGATCCGCGAGGTCGAATCCAGAGGGTCCACGGCCGGGAAGATGGCCTGGGCAGCGATGTCGCGGCTCAGGACGGTCTTGGCGTCCAGGTGGGCGAAGGAGGCGGCGGGCGCCGGGTCGGTCAGGTCGTCGGCGGGAACGTAGATGGCCTGGATCGAGGTGATCGAGCCCTTCTTGGTCGAGGTGATGCGCTCCTGCAGGTTGCCCATCTCGGTGGCCAGCGTCGGCTGATAGCCCACGGCCGAAGGGATGCGGCCCAGCAGAGCCGACATTTCCGAACCGGCTTGCGTGAAGCGGAAGATGTTGTCGACGAAGAGCAGCACGTCCTTGCCTTCCTCGTCGCGGAAGTACTCGGCCTGGGCCAGGCCGGTCAGGGCGACGCGGGCGCGGGCGCCGGGAGGCTCGTTCATCTGGCCGTAGACCAGGGCGCACTTGGAGCCTTCGGTCGAGCCGCCGTTCTTGGTCGGGTCCACGTTGACGTTGGACTCGATCATCTCGTGATACAGGTCGTTGCCTTCGCGGGTGCGCTCACCCACGCCGGCCAGAACCGAATAACCGCCGTAGGCCTTGGCGATGTTGTTGATCAGCTCCTGCATCGTGACGGTCTTGCCGACGCCGGCGCCGCCGAACAGGCCGGTCTTGCCGCCCTTGGTGTAGGGGCACATCAGGTCGATGACCTTGATGCCCGTGACCAGGATTTCCGACGAGGTCGACTGTTCCTCGAAGCTGGGCGCCTCGCGGTGAATCGGGCGGAACATGTCCGTCTTGATCGGGCCCTGCTCGTCGATCGGCGCGCCGACGACGTTCATGATGCGGCCCAGGGTGCCGGGACCGACCGGCGCCAGGATCGACGAACCGGTGTCCGTCACCGGCTGGCCGCGCGTCAGGCCTTCCGAGGTGTCCATGGCGATGGTGCGGACCATGTTCTCACCCAGATGCTGGGCGACTTCCAGGACCAGGGTGAAGGGCTCGCCCGTCTTCTGGTCGACGTTCTGGGTTTCCAGCGCGTTGAGGATGGCCGGCAGGTGGCCGTCGAACTCGACGTCGACGACGGCGCCGATCACCTGGGCGATGCGGCCCGTGGCGACGGCGGCGACCGGCTTGGTCGAGGCGGCGACGGCGGACGCCTTGGGCGCGGCCGGCTTGCGGGTGGTCTTCTTGGGGGCGACGGTGTCGGTCATCGGTTCGTTCCGTTCGGAATGTCGTGTCAGGATCGGATCAGAGCGCTTCCGCGCCGGCGATGATCTCGATCAGTTCGGTGGTGATCTGGGCCTGGCGCTTGCGGTTGTACTGCAGGGTCAAGGCATTGATGAGGTCGCCCGCGTTGCGGGTGGCGTTGTCCATGGCGCCCATCTGGGCTCCGAAGAAGCTGGCCTGGTTCTCATACAGGGCGGCCAGGATCTGGGTCGTGATGTTGCGCGGCAGCAGGGTCTCGAGGATTTCCTCTTCCGAGGGCTCGTACTCATAGACCGCGCCGTTCAGGTCGATCGGCTCGGAGCCGCCGTCCACGACCGCCGGGATCAGCTGGCGCGGCGTCGGCACCTGCGAGATGACCGACTGGAAGCGGCTGTAGAACAGGGTCACCACATCCGCGTCGCCGTTCTCGAACGCCTCGGCGATCAGGGCGGCGATCGGCTCGGCCGTGGCCATGCCGATGACCTTGTGCTCCGACAGTTCGAAGGTGCGGATGATCCGGTCGCCATACAGACGGCCCAGGCCGTCGCGAACCTTGCGGCCCACGGCCACGATCTTCACGTCCTTGCCGGCGTTGATCAGGCTGTTGATCCGCTCGCGCGCGGCGCGGATGACGTTGGTGTTGAACCCGCCCGCCAGGCCCTTGTCGCCGGTCGCGACGACGATCAGGTGCTTCTGGTCCGAACCGGTGCCGGCCAGCAGCTTGGGCGCGCCGTCGCCGGAGACGCCGGCGGCCAGATTCGCGATCACCGCCGCCATCTTACGGGCGTAGGGACGGGCGCTTTCAGCCTGATCCTGGGCGCGCTTCAGCTTGGCCGCGGCGACCATGTTCAGGGCTTTCGTGATCTTCTGCGTGGATTTCACGCTACCGATCCGATTGCGCATTTCCTTGAGGCTGGCCATCCGGGGCTACTCTCTCAGCTTTCCGGTCAGTCTCAGGCGAAGGTCTTGGTGAAGGCGGCCAGGACGTCCTTCAGTTCGGCTTCCAGCTCGGCCGTCAGGTCCTTCTTGGTCCGGATGCCTTCCAGCAGGCCGGGGTTGGAAGACTTGATGCGGGCCAGCAGTTCCGACTCGAAGCGGCCGATGTCGGCCACGGCGACGCCGTCCAGGTAGCCGCGCGTGCCAGCGTAGACCGAGACGACCTGCTCTTCCATGGTCAGCGGCGCGTACTGGGGTTGCTTCAGCAGCTCGGTCAGGCGAGCGCCGCGGGCCAGCAGCTTCTGGGTCGAGGCGTCCAGGTCCGAGCCGAACTTGGCGAAGGCGGCCATCTCGCGGTACTGAGCCAGCTCGCCCTTGATGGTGCCGGCGACCTTCTTCATCGCCTTGGTCTGGGCCGACGACCCCACGCGCGACACCGAGATGCCGACGTTCACGGCCGGGCGGATGCCTTGGTAGAACAGGTCGGATTCCAGGAAGATCTGGCCGTCGGTGATCGAGATCACGTTCGTCGGAATGTAGGCCGACACGTCGTTGGCCTGGGTCTCGATCAGCGGTAGGGCGGTCAGCGAGCCCGAGCCGTAGTCGGCGTTCAGCTTGGCCGAACGCTCCAGCAGGCGGCTGTGCAGATAGAAGACGTCGCCCGGATAGGCTTCGCGGCCCGGCGGACGGCGCAGCAGCAGGGACATCTGGCGATAGGCGACGGCCTGCTTCGACAGGTCGTCATAGACGATCAGGCCGTGCATGCCGTTGTCGCGGAAATACTCGCCCATGGCGGTGCCGGCGAACGGGGCCAGGAACTGCAGCGGGGCCGGCTCCGACGCCGTGGCGGCCACGACGATGGTGTATTCCAGCGCGCCGGCTTCCTCGAGCGTCTTGACGATCTGGGCGACGGTCGAGCGCTTCTGGCCGATGGCGACGTAGATGCAGTAGAGCTTGGCGCTCTCGTCGGTCGTGGCGTTGACCGACTTCTGGTTCAGGATGGTGTCGATGGCTACGGCGGTCTTGCCGACCTGACGGTCGCCGATGATCAGCTCGCGCTGGCCGCGGCCGACGGGGATCAGGGTGTCGATGGCTTTCAGGCCCGTCTGCATCGGTTCGTGAACCGACTTGCGCGGGATGATGCCGGGGGCCTTCACGTCGACGCGGCGACGCTCGGTGAACTGGATCGGGCCCTTGCCGTCGATCGGCTCGCCCAGCGGGTTGACGACGCGGCCCAGCAGGCCCTTGCCGACCGGCACGTCCACGATCTCGCCCAGGCGACGGACTTCATCGCCCTCGGCGATGGCGCGGTCTTCGCCGAAGATCACGGCGCCGACGTTGTCGCGTTCCAGGTTCAGGGCCATGCCCTTCACACCGGCCTTGGGGAACTCGATCATTTCGCCGGCCTGGACGTTGTCCAGACCGTGGATGCGGGCGATGCCGTCGCCGACCGACAGCACCTGGCCGACGTCGGACACGTCGGCTTCGACGCCGAAGTTGGCGATCTGCGACTTCAGGATGGCCGAGATTTCGGCGGCGCGGATGTCCATGGGGTCTCTTTCGTCTTGGTCTTCGGTGCGGGCCGTCAGGCACGCTGCATGGTTCGTGTGGTCGCGCTTACGCGCGCTTGAGGGCAAACTTCATTTGGTCGAGCTTGGTCTTCAGCGAAGCGTCGAACAGCTTGGAGCCGACCTTTACCTTCAGGCCGCCCAGCAGGCTGGGGTCGACCCGTGCGGTCAGTTCCGGCGCCTTGCCCACGGCCTTCAGCAGGGCCGAGCGGATATGCGTCAGTTGAGTCGCCGACAGCGGCAGGGCCGAGACCACCTCGGCGGCCACGACGCCGGTTTTCTTGGCGTAGAGGGTTTCAAAGGCGGCGATCACGGCCGTCAGGTCGCGGATCCGGCCGTTCTGGGCCAGCAGGCCGAGGAAGTTGCGGGTCACGCCGTTGAAGCGCGCCTTTTCGGCGATGGCGCCGAGGCCACGGCCCTGGTCCTCGGCGGCGATGACCGGCGAGGTGATCAGGCGGCGCAGGTCCGCGCTCTCGCCATAGGCGGTTCGCAGGCTCTTCAAGTCGGCGCGCACGGCCTCCAGGGCGCCGGTCTCGTCGGCCAGGTCGAACAGCGCTTGTGCGTAGCGCTCACCGACTTGCGTCGTTCTGAAATCGTCAGCCACAGCCAAAAGGTCCGCGATAGTAGGTTCGGGTCTAGCCCGGCGGCGGTCACCGCCCCGGACAAAGGCTTGAAATGCTTTAGGAAAGCACGCCAGAGGCACATCAGGTGATGCATCTCTCGGCTAAGCCGGGCGCCTGATAGCATTTGTCCCGGACCGTCGCAACCGAAGCCGATGCCGCAGTTCACGCCCGCGTGATATTTGTTGCGCCCATGCGGCCGCAACCCGCTGGCGGCGTGCTCTGTACGCCGCCATGGCGACATCCTGACGCTGGGGCCAAATCGCAAGCTGCGCTAATAGGCGATCACGCTCACAGGGAATTCCATGTTCGACTTCACGCCACTCTTCACCGATCCGACTGCCTGGGCCGCGCTCATCACCCTGGTGGTGATGGAAGTGGTGCTGGGGATCGACAATCTGATCTTCATCTCGATCCTGTCGAACAAGCTGCCGCCCGAGCATCGCCAGCGCACGCGTCGCATCGGCATCGGCCTGGCCCTGATCATGCGCCTGGGCCTGCTGGCCACCATCGGCTGGATCGTCGGCCTGACGGCGCCGGTGTTCGACCTGGGCATCCAGGGCGCGGTCAACAGCCACGGCGAACCGGCGTTCGACACGGCCTTCAGCTGGCGTGACCTGATCCTGATCGCGGGCGGCCTGTTCCTGATCTGGAAGGCGACCAAGGAAATCCACCACGCCACCGATCACACGCCGTCCCACGCCCTGATGGACAAGGACAAGAAGGACGTCGTGATCAACAACGTCGGCTCGGCCATCTTCCAGATCATCCTGCTGGACCTGGTCTTCTCGATCGACTCGATCCTGACCGCCGTCGGCATGACCGATCACGTGGTCATCATGATGATCGCCGTCGTCATCGCGGTGCTGGTGATGCTGCTGGCCTCCGACCCGCTGGCCAACTTCATCGACAAGAACCCGACCGTGGTCATGCTGGCCCTGGGATTCCTGCTGATGATCGGCGCGGTGCTGATCGCAGACGGCTTCGGCGTCCATGTGCCCAAGGGCTACATCTACGCCGCCATGGCCTTCTCGGCCCTGGTCGAAGGCCTGAACATGCTGTCGCGCGGCGCCTCGACCCGGAAACAGGCGGCCGAAGCGGCGCATCTGGCCGAACTGAACAAGCGCGAGACGGCAGAGCCGGGGGTCTGATCCTTCGATGAGTGCGTCGGCCGTTCGCTGCATCGCGGCCCTTCTGGCGACGCTGGCCCTGTCCGGGCCGGCGTTCGCCGAGGTCCCGGTCCAGGGCTACCAGATGGTCAAAACCTATCCGCACGACCCTGCGGCCTTCACCGAAGGGCTGTTCTACCGTGACGGCGACCTGTTCGAGAGCACGGGCGGCTATCCGTCCGACATTCGCCGCGTCCGCCTGAACGACGGTCATGTGCTGTCGAAGCGCGAGATCGCCAGCATCTATTTCGGCGAAGGCATGATCGACTGGGGCGACCGGGTCATCAGCCTGACCTGGAAGAACGGGATCGGCTTCTTCTGGTCGCTGGACGGGTTCGAGCCGCAAGGCGCCTTCACCTACCCGGGCGAGGGCTGGGGCATCACCCGCGACGACCGCCGCCTGATCATGAGCGACGGCACCGATCAGCTGCGCTTCCTCGACCCCGCGACCATGGCCGAGATCGGCCGCGTCTCCGTCACCGCCGACGGCCGGCCGGTCGATCGGATCAACGAACTGGAATGGATCGACGGCGAGGTCTGGGCCAATATCTGGCAGACCGACCGCATCGCCCGCATCGACCCTGAAACGGGGCAGGTGAAGGCCTGGATCGACCTGACCGGCCTCTATCCCCTGACACCCGAGATGGACCCGGTCGACGACGTGCTGAACGGCATCGCCTGGGACCGCCAGGCCGACCGCATCTTCGTCACCGGCAAGCGGTGGTCCAGCCTGTTCGAGATCCGCGTGACCGCTCAGCGCTAAATCTGGATGGAAATCCCGGCGCCCAGGTCCATCAGTCCGGCCATCGGCGACGCTATGTCGCCCAGCGCTTTCTGAACCTGATCCAGCGCGTCGTCGGCCGCCTTCTGGTCGGGCGACGACGTTTCGCCATCTTCGCGCTTCGCCCTGTGCGCCGCCTGGCGCAGGATGGCCTTCAGCTCGCTGACCAGCGACTTCGCATCGGCGGCGAACGTGGCGTCCGCCTGTTTGTCGGCGTTTTTGCGGGCCTGTTCCGCCCCCTGTTGCTGCTGACGTTCGATCACCTGCCGGTACGGATCGGAGCCTTTAGCGCTCTCGTCATCGGCGGCGTCCGCCTCAACGGCCGTTCTGGCTTCGGGCGAGGCTGCTGCGTTCGTAGCGGGAGCAGCGACCTCGGGGCTCGGCTCGGCGGCGGTCGCGTCGGCGGCGGCAGGCGGGGCGGCGGGGGTCGACTGCATCCCCATGCCGGCGGCTGATCCGCCAGCGGCGGCATAGGCCTTCACCGCCGCGCCCAGTTCGCGCGCCAGCTGGGCCGCCATCTTGGCGACCGCGTCGGGGTCGCCCGCCATGGTCATTCTCAGCGCGCGGATGCGGGCCTTCAACGCCTCGACCTTCTTGCGGGCGGCGGCCTTCTTGTCTTCGTTGACGGACGCGGATTGCGTCTTCAGCGACTGAAGTGCGCTTAGCGCGTCCTTCGCGCGGTCGTCCTGGCGCCGACGTGCAGCCTCGACCGACGTCGCCGAGGGCGACATCATCCCGATCACCGCGCCTGTCATGACGGATGAAGCCGCGGTCATGACAAGGCGCCGATCATGCGCGGCACCATCCACTGCTTTGCTTGATGACCCGTGAATAGGGCGCCCGCCTGTAATTTGCCGCTCTCCTGCGCTATAGCCCCGGCGCTCAAGCAGCGAGCGACCGCGTCGCGCGCGACAGCGCCCCAGAAAAATCCGCGATGAAGTTCCTCGACCAGGCCAAAATCTACATTCGCTCCGGCAACGGCGGGGCCGGCTCGGTATCGTTCCGGCGCGAGAAGTTCATACCGAACGGCGGGCCGGACGGCGGTGACGGCGGCAAGGGCGGGGACGTCTGGATCGAGGCGGTCGAGGGGCTGAACACCCTGATCGACTACCGCTACCAGCAGCATTTCAAGGCCCAGACCGGCAACCACGGCCAGGGCCGCCAGATGCACGGCGCCAAGGGCGAGGACGTGGTCCTGCGCGTGCCCGTCGGCACCCAGGTGCTGGACGAGGACAAGGAAACCGTCCTGCTGGACATGGACACCATGGGCATGACCGAACTGCTGCTGAAGGGCGGCAACGGCGGCTGGGGTAATGTCCGCTTCAAGGGCCCGTCCAACCAGGCGCCGACCCATGCCAATCCCGGCCAGGAGGGCCAGGAGCGCTGGATCTGGCTGCGGCTGAAGTTGATCGCCGACGTCGGGCTGGCGGGCCTGCCCAATGCAGGCAAGTCGACCTTCCTGTCGGCCGTCTCGGCCGCGCGGCCAAAAATCGCGGACTACCCCTTCACCACCCTGGCGCCCAACCTGGGCATGGTTGACCTGTCGACGACCGAGCGGTTCGTCATCGCCGACATTCCCGGCCTGATCGAGGGCGCGTCCGAGGGCGCGGGTCTGGGCACCCGCTTCCTGGGCCACGTCGAGCGGTCCGGCTGCCTGATCCACCTGATCGACGGCACCCAGGATGACGTCGTCGGCGCCTGGCGCACCATCCGGCACGAACTGGAGGCTTACGGTGAGGGTCTGGGCGAAAAGGCCGAGGTGCTGGCGCTGAACAAGATCGACGCCCTGAGCGAAGAAGAGCGTCAGGAGAAGGCAGACGCGCTGGAGGCCGCCGCCGGTCGCCGGCCGTTGCTGGTGTCCGGCGTCTCGGGCGAGGGCACGCGGCCGTTGCTGCGCGCCGCCTGGGGCGAAGTGCTGCGGACACGCGGGCTGGGCGATCCGAGCGCTCCGGCGGCTCAGATCCAGGGATGGACGCCCTAGGGGCCAACAGGCTGACGGCTCGGACGCCGGGTCCCCCGCAGCTTCATGGTCGGATTTCCGCCGATGTGTCGCCCGGACAACGCTTTTCAATGCTAGGCGTTAACGACGGGAACGGTGAAGCTGGAGCCAGAGCCTGATGCGTCGCTTTCTAGTCTGGTCGGCCCTCGCGGCCCTGGTGGGGTTGATCCTCGCCGGGGGTGGTTACTGGGCCTACTGGAACTTCTACGCCCGGTTCCAGCCGGTGACGATCACCCGCAACCAGGCCGAAATCCAGCGCTTGCTGGACGAGGCTTCGTGGGTGTCGGACGGCGGAGGAGGGCAGCCGCTCTATGTCGTCGGCTATCGCGACAGCGCCTCGACCATGCGCTACGACCGCGAGGAGACGCCCAAGCTGCGAGCTGGGGGCGTCGAGACGCGCGTCATCCTGTTCGCCCGTGACGACCGCGAAGGCCAAGCCCAGTCCACCCCCGCCGAGCGCGCCACGATCGCCGAGCTGTGGCTGACGCGGGACTGGACGCTCTACCAACGCTGGACCGCCACCCCGGCCCGCAACTGGACGGCCGCGGGGATTCCGCAGGCCGACGGCAACCTGGCCCGCCGCGCCGTGGTCGACGCCAGCCGGCAGTTCAACAACCGCCTGAACGAACTGCTCAGTGGAGCGGGCATCCAGCCGCGCTATCCGATCATCCTGTGGCGCGATCGCGAAGGCTTCCTGAAGGCTTGCGCCTGTTCGGACAGCCGGTCGTGGACCTTCATCCGCGACGACCTCGGCGCGCCGGACCGGATCGACCCCGTGACGGCGCAGGACGCGCCCGTGCCCCCCGCGGTCACGCCCGGCGACGGCAGCCCCGAGACGTTGCCCTATCCTAACCTGCCTCCGATCCCCGGCCAGACGCCGCCGATGCAGCCGGGCCAGACGCAGCCCGTTCCGGCGCTGCCCGGCCAGGTCCAGCCCGGTTCGCCGGCCCAGCCCGGTCAAGCCACGCCGCGGCCGTCTCGACCGACCCAGCCGTCGGCGCCCCCGTCCGCTCCGGCCCCGCAGAAGTCGGACGACACGACCTTCTTCTAGGTCGGGATCCTTCAGGCGGGCAGGGCGCGGCGGCAGGCGTCGACCAGCCGGTCGACGTCCGCCGTGTCCTGATAGAGGCCGAAGCCGAAGCGGATGACGTCGTCCCGCACATCGGTCACGATCTCGGCCGCCAGCAGGGCCGCACGCCAGCGCTGGGCGTCCGGGTGTCGCAGGGCGAGGAAGCGCGCGCGCGGCGCGTCGCCTTCGACAGAATTGAGCACCTCTGCGCCGGCTAGTTCGCCTGCTTCAGGCAAGGCCGACTGGAGCCGCGCCGCCAGGCCGCGCGCATGGTCGGCGACGGCGGCCGTGTTCAACCCGGCCTCGTCCAGCATCCGTCGCACCGCGTTCAGACGGTAGAGGGCGGTGAAATCCATCGTGGCGCCCCAGAACCGGCCGCCGTCGGTGCGATAGCCGACACCGCCCGGCGGACCAGCCAGGTCGCCGAACTCGGCGAACCAGCCTGTCACGACCGGTCGCTCGCAGAACCCCGGCGGCGCGTGAAGGAAACACGCGCCTTCGCCCGCCATGGCGTATTTGTATCCGCCGGAAACGTAGAAGACGCGGTCCGCCACGGCCCTCAGATCGGTCGGGGTCGCCATGAAGCCGTGGTAGCCGTCGACCAGGACCCACGGCCCCTCGGGCCGCGCCAGCGCCGCGAGATCCTCGATCCGGTCGAACAGGCCGCCTGTGCGGAAGAAGACCTGACTGACAACGATCCAGTCGTATGCGCCCCCCCGCGCCGCCTCGACGAACCGCTCGGCGAAGGTGTCGAACGGCTCCAGCGGCACGCGGTGGACTTCGGCCTGGCCGGCTTCGACCCAGCGGTCGGCCTGACGCCGGAAGCTGTGGAACTCGCCGTCCGTCGACAGGATGCGCACCGGGCGCCGGCCGAAGCCGGAGTGGAGGCGGACCAGGAAGTCGTGCGTGTTGGGCGCGAAGACGACGCTGTCGGGGTCGGGCAGGTTCAGTTCGGCCGCGACATGACGCTGCGCCTCGGGCAGAACCTCGCCGAAAACCAAATCCCATTTGCGATCCGCGTGCCGGTTCGCTTCGTCCCACGCCCGGCCCTGCGCCTCGTAGCTGGCGTCAGGCCACAGGTGATGGCTGTGCGCCGCGAAATGCAGTCGCCCGGGCGCCAGGCCCAGGGCGCGCGAGAAGAGGGGCTTGTAGGTCATAGCCCGATGTCTAGCACGCAGCGCGCCCTCTCCCAGAGGAAGAGGGCGGCCCAGCCTTAGACCAGCGCGCCGTGGCAGTGCTTGAACTTGCGGCCCGAACCGCAGGGGCAGTTGGCGTTGCGGCCGGTGTTCTGCCAGCCGGCGGGCAGCATCTCGACCGGAAGGCGGCTGCGGGCGTCACCCTCCAGCGCCTGTTCGGGCAGCTGGGCGCCGGGGTTGGCCATCTCGTTCTCGCCGGTGCCCGGGTTCAGGTGAATCTCCTGGAACTCGGGCAGTTCGGGCGGGGCCTCGAAGCGGAACTCCACCGTCATCAGCCAGCGCGTCACATCGTGGCGCAGTTCGTAGAGCAGGGTCTCGAACAGGCTGAAGGCCTCGGTCTTGTACTCGTTCAGCGGGTCGCGCTGGCCGTATCCGCGTAGACCGATGACGCCGCGCAGGTGGTCCAGGTGGACCAGATGCTCGCGCCACTTCATGTCGATCATCTGCAGCATGAACTGCTTCTCGAGGCCGCGCGTACGCTCCTCGCCCAGCACGCCCAGGCGCTCGGAGGCGCGGGCGTCGGCCGCTTCGACCAGACGCTCCTCGATCTCTTCGTTGGACACGCCTTCCTCGGCGGCCCAGTCGGCCAGGGGCAGCTCCAGGCCCAGCTCGCCACGGACCTTCTCGTCCAGACCGGCGATGTCCCACTGCTCGGCATAGGCCTTGGGCGGCATGTAACGCTCGACCAGGTCCGAGATCACATCACGGCGGAACTCGGCGACCAGTTCGGACAGGTCCGTCGCGTCCATGAACTCCTGGCGCTGCTCGAACACGGCCTTGCGCTGGTCGTTCACGACGTCGTCGTACTTCAGCAGGTTCTTGCGGATGTCGTAGTTGCGGGTCTCGACGCGCTTCTGGGCGGTCTCGATGGCGCGGTTCAGCCAGGGGTGGGTGATCGCCTCGCCCTCGGCCACGCCGAAGGAGCGCATGATCGAGTCCAGACGCTCGCCGGCGAAGATCCGCAGCAGGTCGTCCTCGCAGGACAGGTAGAATTTCGACGTGCCGGGATCGCCCTGACGGCCGGTGCGGCCGCGCAGCTGGTTGTCGATCCGGCGGCTTTCGTGACGCTCGGTGCCCAGCACGAACAGACCGCCGGCGGCCAGCGCCTTTTCCTTCTGGACGGCGATGTCGGCCTTCAGGCGCGCCTCTTCGGCCGCTTCCATCTCAGGCGTGACGGCGACCGCCAGGTTGCGCTGGTCGAGCCGCCATTTGGCGACGCGCATTTCCAGGTTGCCGCCCAGCTGGATGTCGGTGCCGCGGCCGGCCATGTTTGTGGCGATGGTCACCGCCCCCGGCAGGCCCGCGTCGGCGACGATGTAGGCTTCCAGCTCATGCTGGCGGGCGTTCAGGACGCTGTGCGGAATGCCGCGACCCTTGACCGTCTCGATGTCGAAGGCGTCGGGCTTCAGGGCGTTGAACTGTTTGCGCGCGGCGAAGCGGGTCTTTTCGTCGTCCGAACGCATGGCGTCGCCGATGGCCCGGTGCTCGGGCTTCAGCGTCCGCTTCTCGACCTCGTAGGCGTAGGTGTTCAGCAGTTCCGACAGCTGCTCCGACTTCTCGATCGAGACGGTGCCGACCAGGATCGGCTGGCCGTTGACGTGGCAGTCGGCGATCTGGTGCGCGATGGCCTGATTCTTCTCGGCGAAGGTCCGATAGACCTCGTCGTCGTAGTCGATGCGCTGGATCGGGCGGTTGGTCGGAACCTCCAGCACGTCCATCTTGTAGATGTCGTTGAACTCCTGCGCCTCGGTGGCGGCCGTGCCGGTCATGCCCGACAGCTTTTCGTAGAGGCGGAAGTAATTCTGGATGGTGACCGAGGCCAGGGTCTGGTTCTCGGGCTGGACCTTGACGTCTTCCTTGGCCTCGATGGCCTGGTGCAGGCCTTCGGACAGGCGCCGGCCGGTCATCATGCGACCCGTGAACTCATCGATCAGGACGACCTCGCCGCCCTTGATGATGTAGTCCTTGTCGCGCTGGTACAGGGTGTTGGCCCGCAGCGCCTGGTTCACGTGGTGCACCAGCGATACGTTGGCCGCGTCGTAAAGGTCGGTCGTGTCGGCGGCGAAGTAGCCGCCCTTTTCGAGCATCTGCTCGATCTTCTCGGACCCTTCCTCGCTCAGCAGCGCCTGCTTCTGCTTTTCGTCGAGGTCGTAGGTGGCCTTGTCGACGATCAGCTGTTTCACCAGGCCGTCGACGATCTTGTAGAGTTCGGACCGATCTTCGGTCGGGCCGGAAATGATCAGCGGGGTGCGCGCCTCGTCGACCAGGATGGAGTCGACCTCGTCGACGATGGCGAAGTTGTGGGGGCGCTGCACCATCTCGGACCGGTCGTAGACCAGGTTGTCGCGCAGATAGTCGAAGCCGAATTCGTTGTTGGTGCCGTAGGTGATGTCGGCGGTGTAGGCCGCCTGGCGCTGGCCCTGGCTCAGGCCGTTCACGATCACGCCGACGTCCAGACCCAGGAAGCGATAGACGCGGCCCATCCATTCGGCGTCGCGCTTGGCCAGATAGTCGTTGACCGTGATGACGTGCACGCCCTTGCCGGTCAGGGCGTTCAGATAGGCCGGGGCGATGGCGACCAGGGTCTTGCCCTCGCCGGTGCGCATCTCGGCGATGCCGCCTTCGTGCAGGATCATGCCGCCGGTCAGCTGCACGTCGTACTGGCGCTGGCCCAGGACGCGCTTGGACGCCTCGCGGGCGACGGCGAACGCCTCGTTGACCAGCTTGTCCAGCTTCTCGCCCGCCGCCAGGCGGTCGCGGAAGGCCTGGGTCATCATCCGCAGCTCATCGTCGCTCAGCGCCGCGAACTTGGGCTCCAGAGCGTTGATGGCCTGAACTTGGCCCATGAAGTCCTTGACCTTGCGGTCATTGGAGGACCCGAAGATTTTCCTGGCGAAGCCGAGCATGGGGAAGTTTACCGGTGGACGTGCGCGAGCAGCGAGGATGCGGGCTCTGGGCAGGCGAAGGGACAGGTCCCGAAAGGGCGGCGATCAAACGCCGTTGAGAGGTCCGAACCGAGGGCGGCCCGACGCCCGAAAGACGGAGCAAGAGGGCCGCGCGAACGATCGAAAACCCCTCGACTTGGGCGCAGGCGGGACTTAAGCACCGACCCTATCCCTGTCAACGCAAGGGGCTTTCACAGCCCCGCGCGCCGGGGCTTTCCGGGCCGCTTATGGAGCGACGCCGCATGACGCCAAACAGCCGCATCGCCTCGATTTTGATGGCCAGCCTTCTGGTCTTGACCGCCTGCGGACGCGGTGGCGGCGACGAGCGTGCGCCCGAACCGAACGATCGTGCGGTGGCCAAGGTGCAGGACCAGACGATCTGGGCCTCCGACGTCAAGCGCGAGGCGGTGGCGCAGGGGCTGATCGGCGAAGGCGAGCCGCTGGATGTCACCTCCGACCTGTTCCGCCGCGTCCTGGACGAGGTGATCGACCAGAAGCTGCTGGCGCGCGAGGCCGAGCGGCGGGGCCTGGACAACTCCCCCCTGGCCGAGCGCCGGCTGCAGGCGACGCGCGAACGCATCCTGGGCGACATGCTGGTGGAGACCGTGGTGAACGGCGCCATTTCGGACCAGGCGGTGCAGACGCTGTATCAAGAGCAGCTGCGCCTGGCCCGCACGTCGGAAGAGATCCGCGTGCGCCTGATCCTGTCGCGCACCAAGCCCGAGGCCGACGCCGTCATCGGCATCCTGGGTCAGGGCGCCAGCTTCGAGGCCGTCGCCATGGAGCGGTCGGTGGATGAGGCGACGCGCTTCTCGGGCGGCGACCTGGGCTATTCGACGCTGGACGTCATGCCCCAGGCCTACGCCAACGCCCTGCGCGACCGTCCTGCCGGCTCTACGGTCGGCCCGTTCCAGACCGAAGGCGGCTGGGCCGTCCTGCGCGTCGAGGATCGCCGCAAGGAAAGCCCGCCCACGCTGGAGCAGGCCCGCCCCCAGATCGTGCGCTATCTGACCTATGAAGGCGTGCGGCGATTGCTGGAGCAACTGCGCGGCAAGGCCAAGGTCGATGTCATGCTGTCGGCCGACGGCGCGGCCCCGGCGCAGGAGCCCGCCTCGGCGCCCGCCGCCGCCCCGCCGTCGCAGGTCGCTCAGCCCGCCCCCGCCGGAACGCCCGCCCAATGACGCGCACGCCCAATCGTGTGACCCGCGCCGGCCAGAAGATCGAATCCGCCATCGAAAAGGCGCTCGATCCGCTCGCCACCGCCATCAAGGGCGCGACGCAAGCCAAGCCGAAGGCGGACGCGCCCCCCCCGCCGCCCGCCGCCGGCAAGCCGGGCTTGGCGATCTCGCCGCTGGCGGTCCCACTGCCGAAGTTCAAGCCGATCGGCGGCGTCGACATCGCGACGGCCCAGGCCGGCTTCTACAAGCACGAACGCGACGACCTTGTGGTGTTCCGCTTCGCGCGCGGCACGACCTGCGCCGGGGTCCTGACCAAGCACAAGGTGGGCTCGGCGCCGGTCGACTGGTGCCGCCGGCATCTGGACGCGGCCGATGGCGGCGGCGACGTGCGGGCTCTGGTGGTCAACGCGGGCTGCGCCAACGCCTTCACCGGCAAGCCGGGCGCCGATGCGGCCCGGCGCACCGCCTCTGAGGTCGCCAAGCGGATCGGCTGTCGCCAGCGCGACGTCATGCTGGCCTCCACCGGCGTCATCGGCGTGGTGCTGGACGACAAGAAGATCGCCGCCCGGCTGAACGCCGTCGAGGCCGCGCTGGACGGCGACACGCCCCCGGCCGAGCAGTGGATCGCCGCCGCGCGCGGCATCATGACGACCGACACCTTCCCCAAGGGGGCGGTCGCTGAATGCGAGATCGACGGCGCCAAGGTGCGCATCGCCGGCATCGCCAAGGGCTCGGGCATGATCGCGCCGGACATGGCGACCATGCTGGCCTTCATCGTCACCGACGCCGCCATTTCTCCGCCGGTGCTGAAAGCGCTGCTGGGGCTGCACGTCCGCACCACCTTCAACTCGGTGACGGTGGACGGCGACACCTCGACCAACGACACCTGCCTGATGTTCGCCACCGGCGCCTCGGCCGCGCCGAGGATCACGCGCGTCGGCGACCGGCGGCTGAAGGACTTCTCGGCCGCGCTGGATAAGGTGATGCTGAACCTGGCGCACCAGCTGGTTCGCGACGGCGAGGGCGCGACCAAGTTCGTGCGGATCACGGTCGACGGCGCCGCCAGCCCGGCCTCGGCCCGCAAGCTGGCCAAGTCGATCGCCGACAGCCCCCTGGTCAAGACCGCCATCGCCGGCGAGGACGCCAACTGGGGCCGTGTCGTCATGGCGGTCGGCAAGACCGAGGAACCGGTCGACCGAGACCGTCTGGCCATCAAGTTCGGTCCCAATCAGGCCGCCATCGACGGCGCCCCGGCCCCGAACTACTCCGAGGCCAAGATGAGCGCATACATGAAGCGCCCCGAGATCGAGATCACCGTCGACGTCGGCTCAGGCCGCGCCTCGGCGACCGTCTGGACCTGCGATCTGACCAAGGGCTACATCGAGATCAACGGCGACTATCGCAGCTGATTTCGTGGTAAGTTGCGGGGCATGAGCGCCAAGCCTAAGCCTGAAGTCGACCCATATGCCGATGAGACGAGCCCTTTCGTCGGCAAGGCGCTGTGGGATGACCTGGACAGCGACAATCCCTCTCCCGAAGCCATCGCCTGGGCGCGGCGTCAGCATGAGAAGGCGCTGGCCGACCCCCGGCCGCCGCTGACGTCTGAGCAGCTTGGTCTCAACCTGCTCGCGCGTCATGAGGCGCGCCTGAAGCGGGACCAGGCTTGAGCCGCCGGCTCGTATTTCTGCCCAGCGCCGAGTTCGATTTTGCGATGGCCTATGATGTCATCGCTCAGGACTCACCGCGAGCTGCGTTGCGGTTCGTCGAAGACATCCGCCGACGCTGTGAGGCTCTGACCGATTTTCCACGCATGGGACGTCCACTGGACGATGTGGTCTACCGCATCTTCTTCGACCGGCGCGCAACTGTCCTCTATGCCTTCGATGAAGAGACCGTCTAGGTCTCAGCATTGCGATATCTTGGCCAAGCCTTCTGATGACCATCCCAACCGTCCTCGTCGTCGCCGTCGCCCTGGTGGACGTGGATGGTCGCGTGTTGATCGCCAAACGGCCGGAGGGCAAGTCGCTGGCCGGACTGTGGGAGTTCCCCGGCGGCAAGGTGGAGTCGGGCGAGCGGCCGGAAGCGGCCCTGATCCGCGAGTTGAAGGAAGAGCTGGGCATCGATGTGAACGAGGCCTGCCTGGCGCCGTTCGTTTTTGCCAGCCACGCTTACGATTCGTTTCACCTGTTGATGCCACTATACCTGTGCCGGCGCTGGTCCGGCATGGTCGTGGCGAAAGAGCACGCGGCCCTGGCCTGGGTGAAGCCGAACGCACTGTCGGACTATCCCATGCCGCCCGCCGATGAACCGCTGGTCGCCTGGCTGCGCGACTTGCTCTGACGCCTGGGGGAGGGCGCCGATGCGAAGGCTGATCGCCCGTTTCGCCCGCGATGAAAGCGGCGCCACCGCCATCGAGTACGGCCTCATCCTGGCGCTGATGTTTCTGGTCATCCTGGGCGCGCTGACGGCCTTCGGCGGCACGTCCAGCGGCATCTTCAACACGGCGATGAATACCCTGCGGGCGGCGATGGGGGGCTAGTCAGCCGCCCCTCCCACGTCGTCATCCTCGGACTTGATCCGACGATCATGGTGTCTGGTGAGCGTTCAGAGACGGCTGAAACCTCGCGCCTTGAGACATCCGATCATCAGCACGATCGGCGCCTGACCCCCGGATCAAGTCCGAGGATGACGGGGCGCCGAGGGCGGGCTTCTAGTTCCGCCCCTGCTCCCGGACGTGCAGCGCGTCCGCCAGACGCATCTTGGCCGAGCCCCTGGGCACCGGCTTCTGCTGGCTTTCGTGCGGGGCCCAGCCGGCCAGGTGGATGATCTCGAAGGTGGCGGGCAGGCGGCCGTCGGGCTCGGCGTGACGCTGGGCATAGAGTTCGGCCGCACGGGTCAGGACCGCCGCCGACAGCGGGCGCACCGGTCCGGCCAGACCGCTGGTCTCCCCCATGGCCCGCAGGTCCGCGATCAGCGCCGGCAGGGATCGATAGCGCACCGTCACCCGGTCCACGTCCGACACCGGCAGGGCGAACCCCGCCCGCTGCAGCAGGCCCGCGCCGTCATAGCCGTCCGCGAACGGCGACACCCGCGCCTGCGCCCCGCCGCGCAACTCCAGCTCCGCCTCGGTCAGAACGCCGCGCAGCTCCTTCAGCGTCCCCGCCCCGAACAGGGCGCCGAGGAACAGGCCGTCCGGCCTCAGCGCTCGCCGGATCTGGGCCAGGGCGCCGGGCAGATCGTTGGCCCAGTGCAGCGACAGCAGCGACACGATCAGATCCGTCGATCCATCCACCAGCGGCAGGGCGGCTTCGCCCGGTCCCGCGCGCGCGGCCAGGTCGCCGATCACCTGCGCCGGGCCGACGCGCGACGCAGCGTCGCTCTCGGCCAGTCGCGCGGCGAAGGGCCCCGGGTGCGCGGATAGCTCGACCACAACGGGAAAGTCGCGCAGGATCGCCTCAAGGCTGTCGACGGCGTTGTCGGCGGCGCGGCGGTGCAGGAAGTCGGCGTCGCCGAACCGGGCTTTGGACCGCTTCAGGCGAGCCAGGCGGCGGACGGGGTCGAACAGACGAGGGGGGGCGGCGGTCATGTCGGGCCATGATGGGGATTTGGGCGCGCGTTTGAAAGCGGTCGCCGCCGGATGGGGTCGCGCCTGCGCCGACCTGATCCTGCCGCCGCCGATGGAGGCGGGGCGGGCGGGCGCGTCGCTGGAAGCCGACGCCTGGCGGCAAGTCGCGTTCCTGGAGGCGCCGGTCTGCGACGGTTGCGGCGCGGCGTTCGAATTCGACGGCGGGATGTTCGCCGAGAGCCGCTGCGCCGCATGCCTGGCCAAGCCCTATGCGTTCGAGCGGGCGCGGGCGGCCTGCGTCTATGATGACGCGTCGCGCGGTCTGGTGCTGCGGTTCAAGCATGGCGATCACCAACCGCTGGCGCCCGTCTTCGCCCGCTGGATCCACCGTTCGGCGGCGGAACTGATCGAGGCGGCGGACGCCATTGCGCCGATCCCTCTGCACCCGCTGCGCCTGTTGGCCCGCCGCTTCAATCAGGCCGCGGAGATCGCCCGGCCGCTGGCCGTCATGGCCGGCCGCGACTATCTGGCCGACGCCCTGGTTCGTGCACGGCGCACCGACAGCCAGGGCGGCAAGAGCGGCCGGGGGCGGCGCGAGAACGTGCGCGGCGCCTTTTCCGTCACCTCGACGGGCGCCCGTCGCGTGCGGGGCCGCCGCATCCTTCTGATCGACGACGTGTTGACCACGGGCGCGACGGGCGAGGCCTGCGCCAAGGCCCTGCTGGAGGCCGGCGCCCGCGCCGTCGATCTGGCGGTCGTGGCGCGGGTGCGAACGGCGCGACAATTGCCTATGTAATCACAAACAGCCTTTCGGAGCCCTGCCTTGGCCGACGTCGTCATCTACACCAAACCCGGTTGCCCCTACTGCTCGATGGCCATGGGCCTGCTGGCCAAGAAGGGCGTCGACTTCACCGAGATCGTCGCGTCCAACGATCCGGAGAAGAAGGCCGAAATGATGGAGCGGTCGGGGGGCAAGGCGACGTTCCCGCAGATCTTCATCGACGGAAAGCACGTCGGCGGTTCGGACGACATCCACGCCCTGGATCGCCGCGGGGGGCTGGACCCCCTGCTGCAGGCCTAGGTGACGACGGTCGATATCGCACTGATCCAGACCCGGACGCCGGCGACGGCGGCCGGAGGTCTGGCGCATCTCGAGCCGCTGGTGCGGCAGGCGGCGGCGGGCGGCGCGACATTCGTCCTGACGCCCGAAGGCTCCAATCTGCTGGAGCAGCGGCGCGACCGGCGCGCAGACGCGGTGGTCGGCCAGGATGCCGATGAGGCGGTCATGGGCCTGTGCGCTTTGGCTGCGGAGCTTGGCGTCTGGATCCTGATCGGCTCCGCCATCGTGGCGTCGGGCCATCACGGCGATGCGCGGGCGGCCAACCGCTCGCTTCTGATCGACGATACGGGCCAGGTGGTCGGCCGGTACGACAAGCTGCACGTCTTCGACGTCGACCTTCCCAACGGCGAGACCTATCGCGAGAGTTCGACCATCCGACCCGGCGATGGCGCGCGGGTGGTGGACACGCCCTTCGGCCGGCTGGGCTTCGCCATCTGCTATGACATCCGCTTCCCGCACCTGTTCCGACAACTGGCCAAGGCGGGCGCCCAGATGATCGCCGTTCCCGCCGCTTTCACGGTCCAGACCGGCGAGGCGCATTGGGAGACCCTCCTGCGCGCCCGGGCCATTGAGACCGGCTGCTTTATCCTGGCCCCCGCCCAGGGCGGTCAGCACGAGGACGGGCGCCGCACCTGGGGCCGCTCGATGATCGTCGGGCCGTGGGGCGAGGTGCTGGCCAAGGCCGACCACGACGAGCCTTGCGTCCTCACGGCCACGCTGGATATGGACGCGGTCTCCCGCGCGCGGGCGGCGGTGCCGTCGCTGCGCCACGACCGAGAGTTCGACCCAGTTCGATGATCCGCTACGCCCTTCAATGCGACCAGGATCATGGCTTCGAGGCCTGGTTCGGCTCCTCGTCGGACTACGACGACCAGGCGGCGCGCGGGCTGGTAGAATGCCCCTTCTGCGGTTCGCGACAGGTCGCCAAGCAGATCATGGCCCCCAACGTCGCGGGCACGAAGAAAGCTGACGCAGGCCTCGAGATGCGGGCGAAGATGCAGTCGATGATGATGCAGGCGGCCCGCGAGGTCCGCAGCCACGTCGAGCAGAACTTCGACTACGTCGGCGACAGCTTCGCCCGAGAAGCGCGCGACATCCACGAGGGCCGCAGCGAGAAGCGCGAGATCTACGGCGAGGCCACGCCCGCCGAGGTCAGGAAGCTGAAGGACGATGGCGTGCCTTGCGCGCCGCTGCCCCAACTGCCGCCCGAGCCCGAAAAGCTGAACTAGCGTCCCTTAGTGCACGGTCTCGCCGTGCTGGGTGTAATCCAGGCCTTCGATCTCCTGCTCGCGGGTAACGCGCAGGCCGGTGGTGTATTTGCAGATCATCAGCACGACGAAGGTGCCGACAGCGCTCCAGGCGATGACGGCGACCAGGCCGATGGCCTGCTTCACGATGGTCGCGCCTTCGCCGAGCGGGTTAAAGGCGGCGCTGGCGAAGATGCCGGTCAGCAGGGCGCCGACGATGCCGCCGATGCCGTGCACGCCGAAGGCGTCCAGGCTGTCATCATACTTCAGCGCGCGCTTCAGCCAGACGGCGCCGGCGTAGCAGGCCGGGCCGGCGATCAGACCGATGAAGAAGGCGCCCTTGGGATCGACGAAGCCGGCCGCCGGGGTGATGGCGACCAAACCCGCGACGATGCCGGAGAACAGGCCGAGCAGGGTGGGGCGCTTGCGCTCGAACCATTCGATGGCCAGCCAGCCCAGGGCCGCGGCGGCGGGCGCCAGCAAGGTGTTGAAGGCGGCTGTGGCGGCCAGGTCGGTCGCGCCGCCCGCTGAACCGGCGTTGAAACCGAGCCAGCCGACGAACAGCAGGCCTGTGCCGATAGCCGTATAGACCAGGTTGTGCGGGGCCATGTTGTCCCGGCCGTAGCCGTGGCGCGGGCCCAGAACCAGCGCGCAGACCAGGCCCGCCACACCCGCGTTGACGTGCACCACCGCACCGCCCGCGAAGTCCAGCACGCCCAGGCCGCCCAGGTAGCCGCCGCCCCAGACCTGATGGCAGATCGGCGCATAGACGATCAGGTGCCACAGGGCGAAGAACAGCAGCGCGGCCGAGAACTTCATCCGCTCGGCGAAGGCGCCGGCGATCAGGGCCGGGGTGATGATGGCGAAGGTCAGCTGGTAGCTGATGAACAGCAGTTCGGGCAGGCCGGGCAGGAGGCTGTGCGCCGTCTGCGGCGTGACGCCGTTCAGGAAGGCGGCCTGCACCCCGCCGATGAAGCCGTTGATCGCATCGGGGCCGGAGCCGAATGACAGGCTGTAGCTGACGATGAACCAGAGCACCGTCACGATGGCCAGGGCCGCGGTCGAATGGGCGATGGCGCCGATGATGTTCTTCTTGCGGACCATGCCGCCGTAGAACAGCGCCAGACCCGGCAGGGTCATCAAGAGGACCAGCGCCGTGGACGTCAGGATCCACGCCGTCGCCGCCCCGTCGATGGCCAGCGGCGCCTGGTGCGCCAGGAGCGCCGGGGCGCCCTGCGCAAGGGCAGGGGAGGCCAGGCCTGTCAGTGTCAGGCCCATCAGGGCCAGACAGGTCGCCAGGAGCGTGCGCGCACGGATCATTTGGGAGCTCGGTCGAAGGGGAGGATTCAACTGAACCACAGTCATGCGCGATCAGGCGGGCGTGGCAAGTCTCTGCGGTTCACGGACGATCATGGTCTGGGGCAGGATGCGTACGAAACGCGACAGGGTGTGACGCCAATCCGACAGCAGACGCCGCGCCAGCGGTGATCCGGTGGCCGCCAGATGGGCCTCGATCAGGTCCTTCAGTCGCGCCTCGGCCTCGTCGTCGATGTCCGCCACTCCGGCGAGATCGCCGTTCAGCGCGCGCTCTGCCGAGCCGTCGGCGTCATAGACGAACAGCTCGCCGCCGCTCATGCCCGCCGCCAGGTTCCACCCGACCGGACCCAACACCACGACGCGCCCGCCGGTCATGTATTCGCAGCCGTGGGCGCCCAGGCCCTCGACCACGGCTTCGGCGCCGGAGTTGCGCACGGCGAAGCGCTCGCCCGCCATGCCGGCCACGAACAGCCGGCCCGACGTCGCGCCGTACAGGGTGGTGTTGCCGCAGATCAGCTGGTTCTCGCGCCACTCGGGCGTACGCACCGAGATCTCGGCGCCCGACAGGCCCTTGCCGACATAGTCGTTAGCCTCGCCCGTCAGGTGCAGCTCCAGACCCTTGGCGGCGAAGGCGCCGAAGCTCTGGCCGGCGATGCCTTCCAGCTTCAGCCGCAGACGGCCGGTCGGCCCCTGTGGACCGAAGCGGCGCACGATGGCCGAGGAGGTCGCCGCGCCCACCGTCCGCTGGGTGTTGTTCAGCGGATAGCTCAGCTCAAGCGTCTGGCCGCGATCCAGGAAGCGCACGGCGTCCTTCAGGACGCGGGCGTCCAGGCTTTCGTCGATTGGATGGCGCGCGGCCTTGTCGGCCCACTTGCCGGCCGCGCCGCGTTCGACCTGAACCAGCAGCGGGTTCAGGTCGAGGTCGTCCAGGTGCGAGCCGCCGCGGCGCGTCTGGCGCAGCAGGTCGGTCCGGCCGATCACCTCGTCCAGTGTCCGGGCGCCGATCTGGGCCAGGATCTCGCGGGTTTCCTCGGCGATGAAGGTGACCAGGTTGACGACCTTGTCCGCCGTGCCGGTGAACTTCTCGCGCAGGCGCTCGTCCTGAGAGCAGATGCCGACCGGACAGGTGTTCGAATGGCACTGGCGCACCATCAGGCAGCCCATCGCAATCAGGCTGGTGGTGCCCATGCCGTATTCCTCGGCCCCCAGCAGGGCGGCGATGACCACGTCACGGCCGGTCCGCAGACCGCCGTCTGTCCGCAGCACGACCGAACCGCGCAGGTTGTTCAGCGTCAGCACCTGATGGGCCTCGGCCAGGCCGATCTCCCACGGCAGGCCGGCGTGCTTGATCGAGGTCTGCGGCGAGGCGCCGGTGCCGCCGTTGTGGCCGGCCACCAGGATGGCGTCGGCCTTGGCCTTGGCGACCCCCGAGGCGATGGCGCCGATGCCCGACGCCGAGACCAGCTTCACCGTGACCCGGGCGTCGGGATTGATCGCCTTCAGGTCGTAGATCAGCTGCGCCAGATCCTCGATCGAATAGATGTCGTGGTGCGGCGGCGGAGAGATCAGCGTCGTGCCGGGCACGGCGTGGCGCATCCGGCCGATGAACTCGGTGACCTTGAAGCCGGGCAGCTGGCCGCCCTCGCCGGGCTTGGCTCCCTGGGCCACCTTGATCTCGATCTCGCGGCACTGGTTCAGATATTCGGCCGTGACGCCGAACCGGCCGGACGCCACCTGCTTGACCGCCGAGTTGGCGTCGTCGCCGTTCGGACGCGGGTGGTAGCGTTCCGGATCCTCGCCGCCCTCGCCGGAGACCGAGCGGGCCCCGATGCGGTTCATGGCGATGTTCAGCGTCTCATGGGCCTCAGGGCTCAGCGCGCCCAGCGACATGGCCTGGGTCAGGAAGCGCTTGCGGATGTCCGAGACGCTCTCGACCTGATCCAGCGGCACCGGCGTGACGTCGGTGCTGAAGTCCAGCAGGTCGCGCAGGCTCAAGTCCGGCTGATCTCTCAGCAGGTCGGTGTACTGCTTGAACCGGCGATAGTCGCCGCGATTGCAGGCGTCCTGCAGCAGGTGGATGGCCTTGGCCTCGTGGGCGTGGGCCTCGCCGCCGGCGCGGATCTTGAAGAAGCCGCCCATGGACGGGACGGGCTGGGCCTCGCCCCACGCCATCTTGTGCCGCTTCAGCGCCGCCTGCTCCAGACCGGCCAGGCCGATGCCGGAGATGCGCGACGGGGCGCCGGGGAAGAACTCGGCGGTCAGGGCGCGCGACAGGCCCAGCACTTCGAACTCGCAGCCGCCGCGATAGGCGGAGATGATCGAGATGCCCTTGCGGGCGATGGTCTTCAGCAGCCCCGCCTCGATGCCGGCCTTGTAGTTCAGGCAGGCGTCGCGCAGCGACAGGCCGGGATACAGGCCCCGGTCCAGACGCTCCTGGAACAGGTCCTGCGCCAGCCAGGCGTTGACGGTGGTGGCGCCCACCCCGACCAGAACCGCGAACCCGTGCGGATCCAGGGTCTCGGCCGTCCGCACGACGATCGAGCAGAAGGAGCGCAGCGCCTGATCGGTCAGGCGGCGGTGCACGCCGGCCGTGGCCAGGATCATCGGCGCGGCCAGGCGGTCGGCCCGAGCGCGTTCATCGGTCAGGACGATCAGGGCCGATCCGCCCCGTGCGGCCGCCTCCGCCTCGTCGCGGATGCGGTCCAGCGCCTGACGCAAGGCCACGCCCGGACGCGCGTCGTCACCGGGCACGTCGTAGGTGCAGTCGATCACCGTCGTGGCGCCGGCCCCGACCGTGTCCAGCATCCGCTCATACATGCCGTTGGTCAGCACGGGGCTGTCCAGGACGAAGACGTTCGTCTGGGCCTCTTCCTGGGCCAGGATGTTGCCCAGGTTCTTGAACCGGGTCTTCAGGCTCATGGCGCCGGCTTCCCGCAGGGGGTCGATCGGCGGGTTGGTCACCTGGCTGAAGTTCTGGCGGAAGTAGTGGGCCAGCGGGCGGGGCAGGGCCGACAGCACCGCCGGCGGCGCGTCGTCGCCCATTGAGCCGACCGCCTCCTTGCCGTCGCGCACCAGCGCGTCGAGCAGCAGGTCCAGGTCTTCGCGGCTGAAACCGGCGGCGATCTGGCGGCGCGTCAGCGCCTCGCCGGAGGCCGAACGCGGCTCGGGTCCGGGGCCGATCAGCGGCTCCAGATCGACCATGTTGTCCAGCCACTCCGTGTAGGGGTGGGCCTCGGCCAGGGCGTCGATGGCCTCGTGCTCATCATAGACGCGGCCATGCTTCAGATCGACGGCGATCAGCTTTCCGGGGCCGATGTGCAGGCGGCGTTTCACGCGGCTTTCGGGGATCGGCACCAGGCCGGCTTCCGAACCGGCCATCAGCAGCCCGTCGACGGTCTCGACCGCGCGCAGGGGGCGCAGGCCGTTGCGGTCCTTGCCCGCCACGATCCAGCGGCCGTCGGCGGCGCAGATGGCGGCCGGGCCGTCCCACGGCTCCATCACGGCGTTGCAGTAGGCGTAGAAGGCCTGATGTTCGGCGGGCATGACGTCGTCGCCCTTGGCCCAGGCTTCGGGCATCAGCAGGGCCTTGGCCATCGGCGCGGGGCGACCGGCGTGGACCAGCACCTCCATGACGTTGTCGAGCGCGGCGGAGTCGGACCCGCCCGGCTGGACCACCGGCTTCACTTCCTGATCGCGATCTCCGAAGGCGCCGGCCGCCATGCGGATCTCGTGCGACTTCATCCAGTTCAGGTTGCCCTTCAGCGTGTTGATCTCGCCGTTGTGGGCCAGCATGCGGAAGGGCTGGGCCAGCTTCCATTCGGGGAAGGTGTTGGTCGAATACCGCTGGTGGAAGACGGCGTAGGCAGAGGTGAAGCGCGCATCCTCCAGATCGGGATACAGGTTCCCCAGCAGCTCGGCCCGGACCATGCCCTTGTAGGCGATGGAGCGCGCCGACAGGGTGCAGATGTAGACGCCCGGAACGCCGTCCGACTGGACCGCCTTCTCGATGCGGCGACGGCACAAGTACAGCTCGCGCTCCAGCGCCTCGCCGTCCAGCGGTTCGCCCGCCTGATCCAGCGGCGGGGCCAGCATGATCTGCTCGATCTCGGGCCGGGTCGCGCCGGCCTTGGTCCCGACGACGGACAGGTCGACCGGCGTCTGGCGCCAGCCGTAGATCCAGAAGCCCGAGCGCAGCGCCTCGGTCTCGACGATGGCGCGGGCGCGGTCCTGCGCGCCCAGGTCGGTGCGCGGCAGGAAGATCTGTCCGACGCAGACGGGGCCGGGACGCTTGGTCTGGCCGATGGCCGCGACCTGTTCGGCGAAGAAGGCTTGCGGCAGCTCGACCATCACGCCGGCGCCGTCGCCGGACAGGCCGTCGGGATCGACGGCGCCGCGGTGCGCCACGGCCTTCAGGCTCTTGATCGCATATTCCACGACGTCCCGGCGCGGGCTGCCGTCGATCGAACAGACCAGGCCGACGCCGCAGGCGTCGCGCTCCGACGAACGGTCGTAGGCGTTGCCCGCTTCCAGACGGTCGCGGGTGGTTTCGTATTGTTCTAACCAGTCGCTCACGCGGCGACCTCCTCGGTTCGGGCACGCAACATACGGTCGATCTGGGCGGCGGCGTCCTGGCCTTCGCGCACGGCCCAGACGACGAGGGAGGCGCCGCGCACGGCGTCGCCGGCGGCGAACACGCCCGGCAGGCTGGTGGCGAAGGACACGGCGCCGACCTTGATGGTGCCGTCACCCCGTAGGGTCAGGTTGGGCTCATGCGCCGCGAACGGCTCGGGCTCGAAGCCTAGGGCCTCGATCACCATGTCGGCGGCCACGTCGAAGTCGCCGCCGGGCACGGGGATGATCCCTCGACGCTCGCCGGGCGCCGCTTCGGTCAGGGCCATGCGCGCGGCGCGCACGCCGGTCACGACATCGCCCTGGCTCAGCAGCGCCTTGGGCGAAGCCAGCCATTCGAAGACGACGCCCTCTTCCTCGGCGTTGGTCACTTCGCGGTCCGAGCCTGGCATGTTCTCGCGGTCGCGGCGGTACAGGCAGGTCACCTGCTCGGCGCCCTGGCGCACGGCGGTACGGACGCAGTCCATGGCCGTGTCGCCGCCGCCGATGACGACGACCTTCTTGCCGCGCGCCATGTGCCAGCCGTCGTCCTCGGCGTCGCCCAGGTCGCGGCGGTTCTGGTGCGTCAGATACTCCAGCGCGGCAACGGTCGAGTCCGCGCCACGTCCGGGCGCCGACAGGATGCGCGGCTGATAGACGCCCATGGCCAGCAGCACGGCGTCATGGCGGTCGCGCAGGTTGCTCAGCGTCACGTCCTTGCCGACTTCGCAGCCCAGCACGAACTGGACGCCGCCCTCGGCCAGGCGATCCACCCGGCGCTGCACGACGCGCTTCTCCAGCTTGAAACCGGGAATGCCGTAGATCAGCAGGCCGCCGGCCCGGTCGTGCCGATCGTAGACGGTGACCTGATAGCCCTCGGAGCGCAGGCGGTCAGCCGCCGCCATGCCCGCCGGGCCCGCGCCGATGATCCCGACGCTCTCGCCGCGCTCGGCGGCCGGTCGGATCGGATCGACCCAGCCGTTCTCGAAGGCGGTGTCGCCCAGCCAGGCCTCGACCGAGCCGATGGTCACGGCGTCCCAGCCGGACTGGTTCAGGGTGCACGAGCCCTCGCACAGACGGTCTTGCGGGCAGATGCGGCCGCAGATCTCGGGCATGGTCGAGGTCGAGGACGCGATGCGCCACGCCTCGCGCGCCTCGTTCTCGGCGGACAGGCGCAGCCAGTCGGGAATGTTGTTCTGAAGCGGGCAGGCGTTCTGGCAGAAGGGCACGCCGCAGTCGGTGCAGCGCGAGGCCTGCGCCTCCGCGGCGGTCTGCGCCGGACGCGCGTAGATTTCCTGGAAGCCCTTGCGGTCTTCGACGGCCGCCTTGGGAAGACGGCGGGGCTCCACCACGAAGGTTCCGCCCTGTTTTAATGTCTTGTGGGTCACGCGTTCGCATATGCACAAGCTTTTGAAACGCGCAAATCCTAACCGCGTGATGCGAGTTTCGACGCGCTAAAAAGCACGAACTGTGCTGCGGACGACGCGAAATGGGTGCGTTCTTGCAGACATGCGCGAATGACGCGCCTGCGAGCTGGTCGCAAGACGTCCGAACATATGATCGCTGATCACTTATGCGGAACCGCAACCGCAGTTGCGACTTTTTGAAGCAGTCTCATCGGGAGCTTCCCAATGTCTATCCGCCTGCCGGCATCGCCCGGCGCCTGGGCCGTCGCGGCCCTTGGCGTCCTTTTCGTGCTTCTGGGACTGGTGCTGACGTGCGGGGGGATATGGCTGATCTCCCTCGGCGGTTCTTGGTATTACGCCCTGGCCGGCCTCGGCCTGATCGCCTCTGGCGCCCTGCTGACCCAGACGCGGATCGAGGGGCTCTACGTCTACGCCGCCGTCTTCGCCTTCACCCTGTTGTGGAGCCTGTGGGAGGTCGGACTGGACGGCTGGGGCCTGGTGCCCCGTCTGGTCGGGCCGGTGGTGTTGCTGGCCCTCGCGCTGGCGTCCCTGCCGGTGCTGATGAAGCGGCGCGGCGCCGGCAAGATCGCGGGCTTCAGCCTGGCCGGTCTGGCGGTCGTGACCGTGGCATTCAGCGCTTTGGTCGCGAACGCCCAATCGATGAACCCGCTGCCGCTGCCGGCGGCCAATGCGGTGGTCTCCAGCGATCCTGACGCCATCCCGGTTGACGCCGACTGGGCGGCCTATGGCGGCAGCTATCACGCACAGCGCTACTCGACCCTGAACCAGATCACGCCCGAGAACGTCGGAAAACTGGAGCGCGCCTGGAGCATCCACACCGGCGACCTGCCCGGCGATCGCCCCGGCGCACAGAACAAATACGCCTCAGAGAACACGCCGCTGAAGATCGGCAATGTCCTCTATATCTGCACCGGCAAGAGCATGGTCGTCGCCGCCGACGCCGCCACCGGCCGCCAGTTGTGGAAGTCGGACCCGCAGGTCGACGACAAATCGATCCCCTATACGGCCGCTTGCCGGGGCGTCAGCTACTACACCGTCCCGGCCGCCAACCCGGCCGATCCCTGCGCCAACCGCATCATCTGGGGCACGCTGGACGCTCGTCTGATCGCCGTGGACGCCCGGACCGGCAAGCGCTGCGCCGGCTTCGGCCAGGGCGGTCAGGTCGATACGTCCGCCAATATGGGTCAGCCGATCCCCGGCATGGTCTCGATCACCTCGGCGCCAACCATCGTGCGGGGCGTCGTGGTCACCGGCCACCAGATCCTGGACGGCCAGAACCGCTATGCGCCGTCCGGCGTCATCAAGGGCTTCGACGCCGTCAGCGGCCAGTTGCGCTGGGCCTGGGACATGATGCGCCCGGACATCAACGCCGCGCCGCCCGCCGGACAGACCTATACCCTGGGCACGCCCAACATGTGGACCACCGCCTCGGGCGACGAGCGTCTGGGTCTGGTCTACCTGCCGCTGGGGTCGACCGCCGCCGACTACTATTCCTCCAGCCGCCAGCCGCTGGAGTTGCAATACGCCACCTCTCTGGTCGCGCTGGACGTGACCACGGGCAAGCCGCGCTGGCATTTCCAGACCGTGCACCACGACGTCTGGGATTACGACCTGGGCTCGCAGGCGACGCTGGTCGACTACCCGACGCCGGCCGGGGCCGTTCCCGCTGTCGTCCTGCCGTCCAAACAGGGCGACATCTATGTGCTGAACCGCGAGACCGGCCAGCCGCTGACCCAGGTCGCGGAACGCCCCGTCCCGCAGGGCGGCGTCGAGCCTCAGATGCGCGCGGCCACCCAGCCGCACAGCCTGTTCCACACCCTGCGCCGGCCCAATGACCTGACCGAGCGCCAGATGTGGGGCATGTCGCCGATCGACCAGATGGTCTGCCGCATCCAGTTCCGTCAGGCGTCTTACGAAGGCTTCTACACCCCGCCGACCACCGAGCGCCGCTACATCGAATATCCTGGCTATAACGGCGGCTCGGATTGGGGCGGTGTCGCGGTGGATCCAGCGCGCGGCATCATCGTCGCCAACTACAACGACATGCCGAACTACAACCGCCTGGTCCCCCGCGCCCAGGCCGACGCCAACGGCTGGTTCCCGCGCGGCGACCCGCGTCTGGACCAGCCCACCCGGGCGCGTGGCGGCGGCATGAAAAACCACGCCGAAGGCGCCGGCGACCCGCAGGCCAACACCCCCTACGCCATCACCGTCAACGCCGGCTGGCGCCTGCCCTTCACCGGCCTGCTGTGCAAGGAGCCGCCCTACGGCGGCATCCGCGCCATCGACCTGCGCACCGGCCGAACGATCTGGGACCGCCCGCTGGGCACGGCGCGCAAGAACGGACCGTTCGGCATCCCGTCCGGCTTGCCCATCGAGATCGGCACGCCCAACAACGGCGGCGCCGTGGTCACCGCCGGCGGATTGATCTTCGTCGCCGCCGCCACCGACGACCTGATCCGCGCCATCGACCTGCGCACCGGCAAGACCGTCTGGACGGCCCCCCTGCCGGGCGGCGGACAGGCGACGCCGATGACCTATTCGGTGGGCGCCAAGCAGTATCTCGTCATCGCGCCGGGCGGCCACCACTTCATGGAAACACCCGTCAGCGATGAGGTGATCGCCTACGCCCTGCCGAGCTGAGGCGGGGGACGATCTCCGCCCCCTGGGCGGAGACAGGCGCTGCAAGGCGCCAGAGGCGGGCCCGAAAGGTCGAGCCCTGAACTTGCCCGCCTCTGCTCGCTCCGCTCGCTGTCTCCGCCCAGCGGGCGGAGAGCTTCACGGCCGCGTCTGGCCCGTCCCGCGCACCACGTACTTATAGCTAGTCAGTTGCTCCGCCCCGACCGGCCCGCGCGCATGCAGCTTGGACGTCGAGATGCCGATCTCGCCGCCGAAGCCGAACTCGCCGCCGTCGGCGAACTGGGTCGAGGCGTTGACCAGGACGATGGCGCTGTCCACCGCGCTCAGGAACCGTTCGGCGGCCGCGGCGTCCGTCGTGACGATCGCGTCCGTGTGGCCCGAGCCGTAGCGGCGGATGTGCTCCACCGCCCCGTCCAGATCCGTCACGACCCGCACCGACAGGATCGGCGCCAGATACTCGGTGGACCAGTCGGCCTCCTCGGCCACCCCCATGCCGGGGACCAGCGCCCGCGCGGCCTCGTCGGCGCGCAGCTCGCATCCGGCCGCCGTCAGCGCGTCGGCGATGGGCGGAAGCAGACGCTCGGCGCCCGCCGCGTCGATCAGCAGCGTTTCGGTCGATCCGCACACCGACACCCGCCGCATCTTGGCGTTGACGACGATGCCCTTCGCCACGTCGAGGTCGGCGGCCGCGTGAACGTAGGTGTGGTTCAGCCCCTCCAGATGCCCCAGCACGGGCGCCCGCGCCTCGGCCTGCACCCGCGCGACCAGGCTCTTGCCGCCGCGCGGGATCAGCATGTCGATGGCACCGTCCAGGCCGCTCAGCATCGCCCCGACCGCCGCCCGGTCGGGCGTGGCGACCAGCTGCACGGCCTCCGCCGGAAGGCCCGCCTCGGCTAGCGCCGCCGACACGCAATTCGCGATGGCCAGCGACGAGCTCAGGCAGTCCGAGCCGCAGCGCAGGATCGCGGCGTTGCCCGACCGGATGCACAGGGCCGCCGCATCGGCCGTAACGTTCGGCCGGCTCTCATAGATGACGCCCAGCACGCCGATCGGCACCCGCACCCGCGCGATGTCCAGACCATTGGCGGGCGTCCAGCGCGCTATCTCGGCGCCCAGCGGATCGGGCACGGCGGCGATGGTCGTGACGGCCTCGACCATGCCCTGCACGCGCGTCGGCGTCAGGCGCAGCCGGTCGATCATGGCGGCGGCCATGCCATTGGCTTCGCCGCGCGCCACATCCTCGGCGTTGGCGGCCAGAATGGCGGCCTCGGCTTCGCCCAGCCGGCGGGCGAGGGCGGTCAGGGCTTGGCTTCGCGTCTCGGCCGACGATGCGGCCAAGGCGGTGGCCGCCGCCCGGGCGCGGCGGCCCATCTGCAGCATGTCGGTCATGAGCTTCTCAGCGCCAGGTCGTCGCGGTGCACCAGCACAGAGGGTCCGCGATAGCCCAGCACTGTCTCGATCTCGTCGCTGCGGCGACCCAGGATGCGGCGCGCCTCATCGGCGGAATAGGCGGCCAGACCGACGCCCAGCACGGCGCCGCCCGAGGTCAGGCTGACGCAGTCGCCCTTGCCGAAGCCGCCGGTTACGCCGGTCACGCCGGACGGCAGCAGGCTCTTGCCCGCCTTCAGGGCGGCGGCGGCGCCGGCGTCGAGGCTCAACGATCCGGCGGGCGCCAGCGAGCCGGCGATCCATTGCTTGTAGGCGGCCATCGGACCGTGCGGCGCGGGGATCAGGGTCGCGCGCGCCCCGCCCTCGACGGCGCCCAGCGGTCCCGCCGTCTGGCCCGAGGCGATGACGGTGGCGCAGCCGGCCGAGCGGGCGATCTCTGCGGCCATCAGCTTGGTGGCCATGCCGCCCGTGCCGACGCCGGCCTGGGCGTTCGCGCCCTCGGCCATGGCGTGGGTCGCCCCGTCCAGCCTCTCGACCAGCAGCAGGTGTTTCGCCTCGGGATCGCGGCGCGGATCGGCGGTATAGAGCCCGTCCACGTCGGACAGCAGCACCAGCAGGTCCGCCCGCGCCAACTGGGCCGCGCGCGCCGCCAGCCGGTCGTTGTCGCCGTAGCGGATCTCCTCGGTCGCCACCGTGTCGTTCTCGTTGACGATGGGCAGGACGCCGTGGCGCAGCAGGGCCTCGACCGTGCCGCGCGCATTCAGCCATCCGCGCCGCCGCTCGGTGTCGTCGCGGGTCAGCAGAACCTGGCCGACCACGATGTCGTGGGGCGCCAGCGCTGCCTGCCACGCCGCCATCAGCAGGCTTTGGCCCACCGCCGCCGCCGCCTGCTTGTCCTCGATCCGCCCCGCTTCCGCCTTCAGCCGACGCCGCCCCAGCGCCACGGCGCCCGACGACACCACGATCACCTCGCGCCCCGACGCCCGCAGCCGCGCGACGTCCGCCGCCAGCGCTGTCAGCCAGCCCGTCGCCGGCGTGCCGGTGGCGGCGTCAACCAGCAGGCTGGACCCGACCTTCACCACCACGCGCCGAGCATCGCGGAGCGCGCAGGCGGCGGTCGCCGCCTTCAAGCTGTGCAAGGCCTCGGACATGCCGGTCCTTTAGGGGGCGGACGGCGGATGCGGAAGCGACGTTCGCTTTAAGGCGTGACCACGAAACCTCGCCCTACCTTTCGTCATCCCCCGACTTGATCGGGGGACCAGGCGGCGCCGCAGCGGAGCGAAGGCGATCTGTCGGCCGGTCACACCCTTGGCAGTTTCGCGCTCTCGCGCGCCGCCCTGTCCCCCGGTCTCCGCTGCGCTCCGCCGGGGGAAGACGAAAGAGCAAGGAGCGTCATTGCCTCTCGCCCGCGAAGCCGCCACACACCGCCGATGTTCGAAGGTCTGTCGCCGCTCGCCGCCGGTTCGCTGGGAAGCCTTTGCGCCGGTCTGATGACCGCCCTGGGCGCCGTGCCCATGCTGGTCATGCGCGACACCTCGGCGCGGACGCAAGGCACGCTGCTGGGCTTCGCCGCCGGGGTCATGCTGGCGGCGTCCTTCTTCTCCCTGATCATTCCGGGGGTCGATTCCCTGACCGAGCACGGCGCGACGCGGGCCGTGGCCGCCGGGTCGATGGCGGCGGCGGTGCTGATCGGGGCGGCGGCGGTGGGGCTGATGAACCGGTTCGCGCCGGTCCACATGGTGTCGATCGGCCCGGCCGGATCACCGGCGCTGGCGCGGCGCATCTGGCTCTTCATCTTCGCCATCACCCTGCACAACTTCCCCGAAGGCGCGGCCGTGGGCGTCAGCTTCGGCGGCGGAACCCAGCAGGGCCTGTCGACCATGCTGGGCATCGGCATCCAGAACGTGCCCGAGGGGCTGGCGGTCGCCGCCGCCATGGCCAGCCTGGGATACAAGCGCCGCGCCGCCTTCCTGGCCGCCCTGGCGTCGGGCCTCGTCGAGCCGATCGGCGGCGTGATCGGCGCTTCGGTGGTGGCGCTGCTGCCCGGCGCCCTGCCGTGGGGCCTGGGTCTGGCGGCCGGCGCCATGATCTATGTCGTCACCGCCGAGATCATCCCCGAGGTCCAGCGCGACGCGAAGGATCAGCGCGCCATGGTTGGCCTGATGATCGGCCTGGTAGGGATGATGTTCCTGGATATCGCTCTTGGGTGAAATGGCTATCCTCCCCATCGCCGATGGGGAGGTTGCTCGGCCCTCGCCGAGACGGAGGGGCGATTACAAGCGCCGCGCCTGATACAGCCCCTCCACCGCAAGCGGTCCCCCTCCCCATTTCATGGGGAGGAAAAGCGGCCTCATGCGTTGACCCGTCACCGCCTCGCGCCTAACCACGCCGCCGTTTGTCCTAAACCGCCGGAGATCGCCATGACGACCGAACTGCTGCCCGGCGCGACCGGCGTTCTGGCCTTGGCGGACGGCACGATCCTGCAGGGAATTGGTGTCGGCGCCGTCGGCTCGGCCCTGGGCGAAGTGGTCTTCAACACGGCCATGACGGGCTATCAGGAGATCCTGACCGACCCGTCCTACATGAGCCAGATCCTGGCCTTCACCTTCCCGCATGTCGGAAACGTCGGGACTAACGTCGATGACATCGAACAGATGGGCGGCGGGTCTGACACCTCGGCGCGCGGCGCCATCTTCCGCGACGTCCCGACCGATCCGGCCAACTGGCGGGCCGACTCGAGCTTCGACGACTGGATGAAGCGGCGCGGCGTCGTCGGTCTGGCCGGCGTGGACACCCGCGCCCTGACCAAGATCATCCGCGACAAGGGCGCCCCGCACGCCGTCATCGCCCACGACCCCGAGGGCAAGTTCGACCTCGACGCCTTGGTCCAGCAGGCGCGCGAATGGACCGGCTTGGTCGGCCTCGACCTCGCCAAGCCCGCCTCGACGCTCCAGGCGTTCGAGTGGAACGAGGGCCTGTGGGAGTGGCCGGAGGGTCACCCGCGCACGGAAGGCCGGAAGACCGTCGTGGTCATCGACTACGGCGTGAAGCGCAACATCCTGCGGGCCCTGGCCTCGACGGGCGTGAGGATCACCGTCGTGCCCGCCACCACCTCGGCCGAGGACGTGCTGGCCCGCAACCCGGACGGTGTCGTCCTGTCGAACGGGCCGGGCGATCCGGCCGCGACCGGCGAATACGCCGTGCCGGAGATCAAAAAGCTGGTGGATAGCGGCAAGCCTGTCATGGGCATCTGTCTGGGCCACCAGATGCTGGCGCTCGCGCTGGGCGCCGCGACGGTGAAGATGGATCAGGGCCACCACGGCGCGAACCATCCGGTGAAGGATCTGACCACCGGCAAGGTTGAGATCGTCTCGATGAACCACGGCTTCACCGTCGATCGCGACAGCCTGCCGGACGCCGTTCAGGAAACCCACGTCAGCCTGTTCGACGGCACCAACTGCGGCATCCAGCTTAAGGACCGTCCGGTGTTCAGCGTCCAGCATCACCCCGAGGCCTCGCCCGGCCCGGCGGACAGCCTGTATCTGTTCGATCGATTCCGCGCGCTGATGGACCGCTGATATCCCGGCTTGCGACGGTGTGGCCAAGCTGATTACTTCCCGCCTGACGGACGAGGGGGATCGGCATGTCACAGACGACCGTGAAGGCGCATGACGCGCCCCTTGCGTCACCCGCTGTTTCGAGCGGTCTAACGCGATCTGGCGCGGTGCGGCTGGATGCGCTGGATCTCCTGCGCGGCATCGTCATCTGCCTGATGGTGCTGGATCACGTCCGCGACTACTTCCACGCCAGCGGCGCCTTCGACCCGATGGACGTGACCCTGTCCAATCCCGCGCTTTATCTAACGCGCATCATCACGCATTTCTGCGCCCCGACCTTCGTCTTCCTGGCGGGTGTGTCGGCCTTCCTGCAGAAGGCCAATGGCAAGACGACCGCCGCCCTGTCGCGGTTCCTGCTGACGCGCGGACTGTGGTTGATCGTGCTGGAGCTGACGGTCATCAACATCGGCTGGCAGTTCGTGCCGGCGCTGGTCTTCCTGCAGGTCATCTGGGCCATCGGCTGGTCGATGGTGGCGCTGGCCGCCCTGGTCTGGCTGCCGTGGCGGGCCGTGCTGGCCATCGGCGTCGTCATCATCGCCGGGCACAACCTGTTGGAAGGCATCACGCCTCAGGCGTTCGGAGCGGCCGCGCCGCTCTGGAACTTCCTGCATGTGGCCAACGTCATGCCCATCGGCGGCGTCCCGGTGCTGTTCGCTTATCCGGTGCTGCCGTGGATGGGCGTCATGGCGTTCGGCTACGGCATCGGCTGCGTCTTCCTCCTGCCGGCGGCGCAGCGGCGCCGAACGCTGGTCGTTCTCGGCCTGTCGATGATCGCCGCCTTCGTCGTGTTGCGTGGCCTTCAGCTGTACGGCGACCCGCGTCCGTGGGCCGTGCAGGACCAGCCGTGGAAGACGGTCGGCGACTTCCTCAACGTGCTGAAGTATCCGCCGTCGCTGGATTATGTGCTGATGACGCTGGGGCCCGTGCTGGCCCTGATCCCCACGCTGGAGCGGCTGAAGGGTCCGGTCGCGGCCTTCTTCCTGCCGTTCGGGCGCGTGCCGCTGTTTGTCTATGTGATCCACATCTACCTGGCGCACGCCTTGTCGATGCTGCTTGGCGTCCTGATGGGCTATCCGGCCGCGGCCTTCATCAACCCCTTCTTCGGCGGCGCGGCGCCGGCGGGCTGGGGCGTCCCGCTGCTGGGCGTCTATGCCGTCTGGGTGCTGGTGCTGGCCATACTCTACCCGCTCGGCCGCTGGTTCTCCGGCGTGAAGGCCCGCCGCCGCGACTGGTGGCTGGGGTATCTCTAGGCCGCGTCGGGTCGAGAAGGCGGAGCCTTCTGACCGCGGCCTATCAAGGAAGCGGCGCGAAGCTCACTTCTTCACGCAGCGCCGCAGCCCTGCGGACGGCCACCGGCGCGGCGTGCAGCCAGTAGTCGGCGTCGTCGAGCCGCTGAGCCTGTTTGCGCTCCTGCCCGCGTAGGCGTCGCTGGGCGGCGTTCGCCAGAAGGCGGGCATGCAGGGCGCGGGGGCTGATGTTTTCGATGCGCGGCGCGAAGGGCGTGGCGACAGCGTCGGGGCCGGCGGGTTGGACGGCCGGCAGGATCGGGGCCATGAACATGAGGAAGCTCGGAACTGAAGGGCGGCGCTTCTGCACCCTGGTGACGTGTGGTTAACCACAGTGTCTGTGGATAGTTCCGGTTCGCGCCGAAAAGATGTTCGCGAACAGAGGGTTGTGGCCTTTCCACCGCCTTAGTGGTTACCAAAGGCTTAACGGCTCGCGGCCACCCGTCGCCCGCGCTAAAGAGGTCCGTGAGGTTCGACGAGCGCTACATCGAGGAACTGAAGGCGCGCCTTCGCCCGTCCGACGTGATCGGGCGGACGGTGAAGCTCAGGCGTCAGGGCCGTGAGTACGTCGGCCTGTCGCCCTTCTCTAAGGAGAAGTCGCCCAGCTTTTTCGTCAACGACGACAAGGGCTTCTTCCACGACTTCAGCTCCGGCAAGCACGGCGACGTCATCTCCTTCCTGCAGGAGACCGAGCGGCTCACCTTCGTCGAGGCCGTCCAGAAGCTGGCCGGCGAGGCGGGTATGGCCCTGCCGGCCGAGGACCCCCAGGCCGCCCAGCGCGAGGAGAAGCGCCAGAGCCTCTCCGACTGGATGGACCTGGCCCAGAAGTGGTTCGCCGCCAATCTGCGCCGCTCGGTCGGGCAGTCTACCCGCGCCTATCTGGAGCGGCGCGGCCTGCCCGAGGATCAGTGGGAGCGGTTCGGCCTGGGCTATGCGCCCAACGATCGCGAGGGCCTGAAGGCCGCGCTGGTCCAGCGCGGCGCGCGGGCCGGCGATCTGGTCGAGGCGGGCCTGCTGATCAGTCCCGAGGGCGGCGGCCAGCCCTATGACCGGTTCCGCGACCGGCTGATGTTCCCGATCCTGGACGGGCGCGGCCGCATCGTCTCCTTCGGCGGCCGGGCCATGAACCCGGACGACCGCGCAAAGTATCTGAACGGCCCGGAGAGCCCGCTTTTCCACAAGGGGGCGACCCTCTACGGCCTGCCCGAGGCGCACCGGATCCTGGGGGCGGGCGGGAAGTCCGACCAGGCTATCGTGGTGGTTGAGGGCTACATGGACGTCATCGCGTGCCAGCGCGCGGGCGTGCCGGCTGTCGCCGCAATGGGCACGGCCCTGACGGAAGAGCAGATGGCCCTGCTGTGGCGTGTCAGCCCGGAGCCGGTCCTTTGCTTCGACGGCGACGGCGCCGGCCAGCGCGCCGCCCACCGCGCGGTCGAGCGTGCATTGCCACTGTTGAAGCCCGACCGGTCGTTCCGCTTCGTCAGCCTGTCCAGCGGAATGGATCCCGACGACATGCTGCGGGAGAAGGGCGCGCCCGCCCTTCGCGAGGCGCTGACCCTGACCGCGCCGTTCGCCCGTGTCCTGTTCGAGCGCGAGCGTGAAGCGATCGGGACAATGGATACGCCGGAGAAGGAGGCGGGCCTGCTGACGCGCCTGCGCGCATCCGCCGCCCTGATCGCGGACCCCGACCTGTCGCGCACCTACAAAGACTATCTGGTCGGCGCCTTCTATCAGCTGACCCGGCCTTCACAGGCCGAGAAGCGCCAAGCCAACCGCACGATCTATCGCGACCGCCGCGCCCGTCAGGGCCAGTTCCGCATGGATGCGACCAATATGGAAGCGACGCCTGAGGCCCGGACGGCCGCCGTCGCCCTGGCTCACGCGCCCAAGCCGCTGGTCGCCGCCGTCGTCGAGGGGCTGATCGCCCACCCTTCGGTGGTCCAGGAGCGCGCCGAACTGCTGGCCAATCAGGGGCTGGGAGACGCCGGGCTCGACCGGCTGGTCAACGATCTGGTGCGCATGACCTATGAGGCGGACGCCCTGGGCGAGGGCCTGCTGCGATCACGCCTTCTGGCCATGGGACATGAGGAGACGCTGCGCCGCGTGGACCGCATGGCCACGATCGCCCACGCCCCCTTTCTGGACGCCGCGCGCGCGGTCGAGGATGCCCGCCGGCAGCTGATCCAGGCCATCGACCTCCTGCTTCAGGCGCTCGCCCTGGGCCGCGCGTTGGAAGAGCTGAAGCGCGAGGACGAATACGACGGCGCCGCCTTCACCAGTCTGAAGTCCCAGCGCGACGCCCTGAACCGATCGCTCACCAGCGGCGACTTCTGGGCCGAGGCGTCGGGTCCGCACTGAGGCTTCGCAGCCCTCCGCCCCTTGACACCTGTGCTACGCGACGCCATCTGCCGCGCTCGGATCACTTGCCTGTCCTGTGCGGGGTCGAGGCGGCGGCGACTTGGATCGACCAGCCGACCTGGCCACACTGCGCCCCCCGCCAAGGCTCGGTTCCGAGGTTGCCCGTTCCGGTTCGCCGGACGGCGGAGAGGTTGACCCTGGCGCCGTGCGGCGCCCGGCCCTTCGCGCGCGGCCCGACGAACGAATTCAATCAAGCCCGTATGCGCCGTTAAACAAACGGCCGCCTGCGGCGTTTATGCAACGTCCCTCGCGTGTGGGACCGGAGAAGACTGAATGAGCGCTCAGACCGAAACGCAGGACGCCGAACCCGCCACCGACGGCCCCCTGCTCGATCTGACGGACGCCGGCGTCAAGAAGTTCATCAAGCAGGCCAAGGCCCGCGGCTATGTGACGATGGAGGAGCTGAATAAGGTCCTGCCGTCCGAAGAGGTGACTCCCGACCAAATCGAGGACACCCTGGCGATGCTGTCCGAGATGGGCGTCAACGTCGTCGAGGCCGAAGAGGACGCCGAGCAGAAGGAAGGCGAGGGCGGAGAGGTCGCCGAGCGCGCCGACACCTCCGTCGCCGAAACGCCCGCCAAGGCCGCCTACGACCGCACCGACGACCCGGTGCGGATGTATCTGCGCGAGATGGGCTCGGTCGAACTGCTGTCGCGCGAGGGCGAAATCGCCATCGCCAAGCGCATCGAGGCCGGCCGCGACGCCATGATCTCGGGGCTGTGCGAAAGCGCCCTTACGTTCGAGGCCATCATGGTGTGGCGCGACGAGCTGGCCAACAACCGCATCCTGCTGCGCGAGGTCATCGACCTGGACGCCACCTATGGCGTGTTGAACCCCGCCTCGGTCCCCGGCGCCGCCCAGGAAGGCGAGGGCGAAGAAGAGGAAGAGGCCGAGGAAAAGCCGGCTTCCGAAGACAAGCCTGAGGGCGATGACGACGACGACGACTTCGACGATGGCGGCGGCCTGTCAATCTCGGCCATGGAGGCCGAGCTGCGTGACGGTGTCATGGAGGTGCTGGACGCCATCGCCGGCGACTTCGGCGCGTTCCGCAAGCTGCAGGACAAGCTGGTGGAGAGCCGCCTCAAGGGCGACGTCCTCAGCACCAAGGATCAGAAGGCCTACGAGACCCTGACGCGGACCATCTCGGACCGCCTGAAGACGCTGAAGCTGAACAACAACCGCATCGAGGCGCTGGTCGAGCAGTTGTACGCCATCAACAAGCGCTTGATGGGGTTGGAAGGCCGCCTGCTGCGTCTGGCCGACAGCTACGGCATCTCGCGTCCCGAGTTCCTGAAGGCCTATTTCGGCAAGGAGCTGGACCCAAACTGGATCGACGCGGTCAAGGACATGGGCGTGCGCTGGACCAAGTTCAGCGAGAAGGAAGGCGGCCAGATCACCACCATTCGCGGCGACGTCGCGGCGGTGGCGACCGAGGCCGGCCTGCCGATCGACGACTATCGCCGCATCGTCCAGACGGTTCAGAAGGGCGAGCGCGAGGCCCGTCAGGCCAAGAAGGAAATGGTCGAGGCCAATCTGCGCCTCGTGATCTCCATCGCCAAGAAATACACCAACCGCGGCCTGCAGTTCCTGGATCTGATCCAGGAGGGCAACATCGGCCTGATGAAGGCGGTCGACAAGTTCGAGTACCGCCGCGGCTACAAGTTCTCGACCTACGCCACCTGGTGGATCCGTCAGGCGATCACGCGGTCCATCGCCGACCAGGCGCGCACCATTCGCATCCCGGTGCACATGATCGAGACGATCAACAAGATCGTCCGCACCAGCCGCCAGATGCTGCACGAAATCGGCCGCGAGCCGACCCCGGAGGAATTGGCCGAAAAGCTGGCCATGCCCCTGGAAAAGGTCCGCAAGGTCCTGAAGATCGCCAAGGAGCCGATCAGCCTCGAAACGCCCATCGGCGACGAGGAGGATTCGCACCTGGGCGACTTCATCGAGGACAAGAACGCGATCCTGCCGATCGACGCGGCCATCCAGTCGAACCTGCGCGAGACCACCACCCGGGTGCTGGCGTCCCTGACGCCGCGTGAGGAACGCGTCCTGCGCATGCGCTTCGGCATCGGCATGAATACCGACCACACGCTGGAAGAGGTCGGCCAGCAGTTCAGCGTCACGCGCGAACGCATCCGCCAGATCGAGGCGAAGGCCCTGCGCAAGCTGAAGCACCCCAGCCGGTCGCGAAAGCTGCGCAGCTTCCTGGATAGCTGATTTCAAGGGCCGCTTCGGAAACGAGGCGGCCCTTTCTCTTTGGACCGCTCAGGCGGGACGCCGCGCCCGCAGGGCCTGGATGATGGTGCCGTCGTCCAGCCAGTCGAGCTCGCCGCCGACCGGGACACCCCGGGCCAGTGAGGTGACCTCGACGCCCGTGCCGGCCAGGCGTTCGGCGATGTAGTGGGCGGTGGTCTGGCCGTCGACGGTGGCGGGGAGGGCGAGCACGGCTTCCTTGACCTCGCCACCCCGGATGCGGCCGACCAGTTCGGCGACGCGCAGTTGGTCCGGGCCGACGCCGTCCAGCGCCGAGAGCAGCCCGCCCAGCACATGGTATTTGCCGCGAAAGGCACCCGAGCGCTCCATGGCCCACAGGGCGCCGGCCTCCTCGACCACGCAGATCAGGCCGTTGTCGCGGGCTCCGTCCGAACAGATGGCGCAGGGATCGCGGGTGTCCGGCGCCCCGCAGACCGAGCAGGAGACGACCTTGGCGGCGGTCTCGGCCAGCGACGCGGCCAGCGGCTCCAGCAACTGTTCGCGGCGCTTCAGCAGGGCTAAGGCGGCGCGGCGGGCCGAACGGGGGCCTAGGCCCGGCAGCTTGGCCAGGAGGCTGATGAGGCGCTCGATCTCGGGGCCAGCGGAAGCCGCCATCAGAAGAGTTTCGGCATCCCGGGGATGTTCATGCCGGCCATGGGCCCGGCCGCCTCGCGCATCAGCTCGGCGTTGACGGCGTCCAGCCGGCGCTTGGCGTCGGCGTGGGCGGCCTGGATCAGGTCGGCCAGAATCTCGTTGTCGCCGGGGACCATCAGGCTGTTGTCGATGGTGACGCGAGTGATGTCGCCAGGTCCCTTCAGGGCAATGGAGACGAGGCCGCCGCCGGCCGAACCCTCGGCGGTCGTGTCGGCCATGCGGGCCTGGGCGTCCTGCAGACGCTGCTGCATCTGCTGGGCCTGCTGCATCAGGGCGTTGAGGTCTTTCATGCAGCCTAGATAGGGGGTTCGGGTCGCGGGACCTAGGGGCGGGCGCGCGATTCAAATAGCAACATTATTTGTTGCGAATGGCCTTTCGCCGCCACCCGATCCGCTTATATGTGATCTGTCACTGTTGCAGATTGCTAAGAAGAGGGTCCCATGGCTTTCGACACCGTCACCCACCGCGACGAGCCGATTTCGGACGCCGCCCTGGCCCAGCTGTTCACCGAGGCGCGCACGCGCAACGCCTGGACAGACCGTCCTGTGGCGCCCGAGCTGCTGCACAAACTGTACGACCTGACCAAGTTCGGGCCGACGGCGGTGAACAACACGCCGGCGCGCTTCGTCTTTCTCACCTCGCCCGAGGCCAAGGCCCGCCTGGCGCCGCACATGAGCGAGGGCAACCGCGCCAAGACGCTTCAGGCGCCGGTCAATCTGATCATCGGCCAGGACCTGGACTTCCCCGAGACCCTGCCGCGCCTGTTCCCCCATGCGCCGGGGGCCAAGGACTGGTTCGCGGACGAGGGCGCGCGGCGTGAGAGCGCCTTCCGCAACGCCTCGCTGCAGGGCGGCTATCTGACCATCGCGGCGCGGGCCCTGGGCCTCGATGTCGGGCCGATGTCGGGCTTCGACCCGGCGGGCGTGAAGGCCGAGTTCTTCGCCGGCACGAACATCGAGCCGAACTACATCATCAACCTAGGCTACGGCTCGGACGAGAACCTGTTTCCGCGCTCGCCGCGGCTTGAGTTCGACGAGGCGGCGAAGATCCTGTGAGGCCGCCACAGCCGTCGCAGCCGTCATCCTCGGACTTGATCCGAGGATCAGGGTGTCCGGTGGGCAACGGAGGCCGGCTGAAGCGCTGTGGCCGGAGCCATCCGAAGGTCAGCACGACCAACACCTGATCCTCGGATCAAGTCCGAAGATGACGGTGCGGAGAGTGGAAGGCGGCGGATCAGTCCTCGTCGTCGTCCGAGGCTTCGTCCGGTATCACCGGCAGTTCGACCGGCGCGGCGATCTCCTTGATCTCGCCCAGTTCGGCGCCGGGGAAGGCGTCCATGACGGACTTGACCAGCGGGTCGGCCAGGATGGCGTTGCGCGTCTCCTGGACCCGACGGCGGTCGGCCTCGATGATGGTCTCGCCGCCGCCCTGGCCGTTGGCGGCGATCAGCCAGGTGCGGCCGGTCCAGTCCTTCAGGCGCGAGGCCAGTTTGCGGGCCAGATCGACCGGCGCGCCGGCGCCGCTTTCGTAGACGATGGCGCCGGGCTTGAACGACACCGGCTTCACATAGCGCTGCACGTCCAGCTGCAGCGCGATCTCGCGCCGTTCGCCGATCAGGGCGACGACGGCCTCGAAGGATTGCGGGTCCGGGCGGATGTCGGCCGGGGGAGCCGGGCGCACGCTGACGGCCTGGGCACCGCCGCCGCCACCGCCGCCGCCGCCGCCGCTGCCTCGCGGTGCAGACGGGCCGCCGGGCAGAAGGGGCTCGCCGTTCTGAAGCCGTTTCAGCGCCTCTTCGGGTCCGGGCAGGTCGGCGGCGTAGGCCAGGCGGATCAGGGCCATCTCGACGGCCTCCGCCGGATTGGGCGCGCGGCGCACCTCATCCAATGCCTTCAGCAGCATCTGCCAGGCGCGCGACAGCACGCCGGCCGGGATGGCGGCGCCCAGGGCCGTCAGGGCGCGGGCCTGATCGGCGGGCAGGCGGGTGGCGTCGGGGCCCAGCATCTTGGCGACGCTGGCGGCGTGACAGTGCTCCAGCAGGTCGCCGATCACCTGGATCGGATCGGCGCCGTAGCCATAGAGGGTGCGGAAGGCCTCCAGCGCCTCGGGCGTGCGGCCGGCCATGACGCTTTCGAACAGGGCGATGGTCTGGGCGCGGTCGGCCAGACCCAGCATGTCGCGCACGACGGCGGTCTCGACCGGGCGGCCGTCCTCGCCCTGGACCAGGGCCTGGTCGAGCAGGCTGAGGCCGTCGCGGACGGAGCCTTCGGCCGCGCGGGCGATCAGGGCCAGGGCGTCGGCCTCGACCTTCATCCCCTCGCGATCGGCGATGCGGCCCAGGTGCTCGGACAGGACGTCGCTCTCGACGCGGCGCAGGTCGAACCGCTGGCAACGCGACAGGATCGTCACCGGCACCTTGCGGATCTCGGTGGTGGCGAAAATGAACTTCGCGTGCGGCGGCGGCTCTTCCAGCGTCTTCAGAAGCGCGTTGAAGGCCTGGTTCGAGAGCATGTGCACCTCGTCCAGGACATAGACCTTATAGCGGGCCTCTACGGGTGCGTAGCGGACGCTTTCCAGGATGTCGCGGATGTCGTTGACGCCGGTGTGGCTGGCGGCGTCCATCTCCATGACGTCCATGTGCTGGCCCGCCATGATGGCCGCGTCATGCCGGCCGTCGGGGGTCAGAGCCAAGGACGGGCTGTCGATCGTCTCCGTCTCGTTGTTCAGCGCGCGGGCCAGAAGGCGCGCCGTGGTCGTCTTGCCGACCCCCCGCACGCCGGTCAGCATGAAGGCGTGGGCGATGCGGCCGGTCGAGAAGGCGTTCGACAGGGTGCGGACCATGGCCTCCTGGCCGATCAGGTCCTCGAAGGTGGTCGGCCGGTATTTGCGGGCCAGCACCGTGTAGGGCGCCGCGCCGTCGGCGGGGACGGGGGCGGGCGCCGGCTTCGGCGCGGCGACGGGCGCCGGATCGGGCGCAGGCTGCGGGGCGGCCGGGGCGCCGAACATGTCGTCGGTGTCCGGATCACGCTCCACCGCTTCGGGGGCGTCCGGTTCGTCGTCTTCCCAGGGCGGGCGGGCGTCGCTCATGCCCTGTTCTTAGCGGGGCGCGCCGGTCCGCGCATCCCATCGCTCGCACGCGACTTGGGACAAAAACAAAGGGGCCGGAGCGTTTCCGCTCCGGCCCCCCGGTTTCAAGACGTTGTCGCTGGGCCGATTAGGCGCCGGCGGTGCCGCCCATGCCGGTCACGACGGCGTTGAACTTGGTCTTGATGGTCGTGCCGAGCGCGGTCACGGCCGAAATGATGACGACGGCGATCAGGGCGGCGATCAGGCCGTACTCGATGGCGGTGGCGCCGGATTCGTTCTTCAGGAAGCGCGTGGCGAACTTGGTCATTTGAATGTTCCTCTTGGGTTTGAGCAGGCGGTTGGACTTGGGAGGAGCCGGTCGCCCGCTTGACCCCCGTTTGACCCGTTCATCATGGACAGGACGGGTTAAGGCTGGGTCGTCAGGCGTGGTTACTGCGCGATTCACCGCGATTTCTTCGAACCAGGGCTCGCGGACAGCAAAAGGGCCGGGGCGTTTCCACCCCGGCCCTTGCCGGTTTCAAGAGTGCTTCGTCGGGCCGATCAGGCGCCGGCGGTGCCGCCCATGCCGGTGACGACGGCGTTGAACTTGGTCTTAATGGTCGTGCCGAGCGCGGTCACGGCCGAGATGATCACCACGGCGATCAGGGCGGCGATCAGACCATATTCAATGGCCGTGGCGCCCGACTCATCCTTGACGAAACGCGAAACGAACTTGGTCATCTTGAGTATCCTTTGTCCTAAGCAGGCTTTTCGATTGAACCACTCAGGGTCTTCGGTTCGCCCGCTTGACCCCCACACATCGAGGATGACCATCGCCGACAGCGATTAAAGGGCGGTGAATCGAAACGAGCCAAGAACAGAAAGATGGTTACTTCGCGTTTACTGTGAATGAGACGTCGTTTGCCGGCTTCAGCCTTTCTTGAGGTTTGCGCGCGACCTTGCGGGCCTCGCGTTCGCGCGCGCCCTCGTTTCAAGGTCGACGATGTCCATGACCCGCCTGATCGCCGCCGCCCTCGCCGTTGCGGCCATCGCCACGCCCGCCTTCGCCCAGTCCGGCACGCTGTCGGTCGAGATCGACCACACCCAGCGCGTGCAGTTGCGCGGCGCGGCGGCCTCGGTGATCGTCGGCAATCCTCAGATCGCCGACGTCCAGGTGGTGGACGCCAACACCCTGTACATCGTCGGCAAGGGTTACGGCGTCACCGACATCGCGGTGGTCGACTCGATCGGCCGCACCCTGTTCCAGAACCAGGTCGTGGTCACCGGCGGCGCCACGGGCGCGGTGCGGGTTTGGCGCGGCGGGCAGATGACAGAGATGGCCTGCGCCGCTTCGTGCGCGCCCAGCGTTCGTTCCGCCGGGGGCGACGCCGCTCCCGCCACGCCGACCCCCTGATCCGGCCCATGCAGTCGCGCCGCTTCTTTCGTGTGATCAAACGTCGTCGCGGCGCCGAGGAAGGCTCGGCGGCGGTCGAGTTCGCGATCGTCGCCCTGCCGTTCTGCTTCATGATGTTCGCCGTGCTCGAGCTGGGCCTGGTGTTCGTGATCGACTCGGTGCTCGAGAACGCGGTGATCTCGACCGGGCGCCTGATCCGTACGGGCCAGGCGGAACAGCAGGGGCTGACCGCCTCGACGTTCAAGACCAAGCTGTGCGCCAACATGAGCATCTTCTCGGGCGACTGCTCCAGCCGCGCCTATGTCGACGTTCGCACCATCACCCAGTTCAACACCACCCTGCCGGACCCGATGGCGACCGGGACGTTCAACAACGCGTCGCTGACCTACAACCAAGGCGGCACGGGCACGATCACCGTGGTGCGGGTCTGGTACAAGCAGCCGCTGCTGACCCCCTTCCTGTCGCAGGGCCTGTCGCGGCTGAACGACGGGTCGGCCATGCTGATGGCCGTGACCGCCTTCAAGAACGAGCCGTGGTGATGGGCCTGCTGACACGGCTCGGCCGCGACCGGCGCGGCGTTTCGGCGGTGGAGTTCGCCCTGCTGGCGCCCGTCATGATCGCCTTCTATTTCGGCATGGCCGAGTTCTGTCAGGGCTATATGGCCCAGAAGCGGATGGGCCACGTGGCCGCGACGGTGGCCGACCTGGTGGCGCAAAGCTCGACCCTCAGCGGGTCCAACGTCGACGACTTCTTCACGGTCGGGGCGCTGGTGATGAAGCCCTTCTCCGCCAATCCGCTGAAGCAGCGGGTCAGCAATATCACGGTCAACAGCTCGGGCGTGGCCAAGGTCATCTGGTCGCGCGGAACGGGCCTGACCGCGCGTCCCGTCGGGTCGAACGTGACCCTGCCGACGGGCCTGCTGGCCAATGGCGAGAGCGTCGTCATGGCCGAGGCGACCTACGACTACGATTCGCCGGTAGACTATCTGATGCCGTCGATCACCAAGTTCTCGCACAGCTATTACCTGAGGCCGCGGAACGTGGAGACGGTGGCCTACACCAACTAGCGGCCAGGGCTCAGGCGCCCGAGAGCGCCTCCCGCAGCGCCCGGATCTTGGCGTCTACCTCCAGCCGCTCGGCTTCGGGATCGCTGTCGGCGGTGATGCCCGCGCCGGCGAGCGCGCGAAAGCGCCAAAGTCCTTGGGACATCCGGAAGCTGGCTGTGCGGATCAGGACCGAGGCGGTCAGGCGGCGGTCGTCGTCGATGTGGAACAGGGCTCCGCACCAGGCGCCGCGCGGCGGTTCGTGCGCGGCGATCACCTTCATGGCCTGACGCTTGGGGGCGCCGGTGATCGAGCCGGGCGGGAAGGCGGCGGCCAACAGATCGGCGGCGTCGACGCCCGGCGCGGCGCGCCCGGAGACCGTCGAGACCAGATGGTGGACGGTCGGCAAGGTCTCGATCTCGAACAGTCGATCGACCCGCACGGAACCGGGCTGGGCGACGCGCGCCAGGTCGTTGCGCATCAGATCGACGATCATCAGGTTTTCGGCCCGATCCTTGGCGCTGAGCCGCAGGGTCTCGGCCTCACGCGCATCGCTGATCGGATCGGCGCCGCGCGGACGGGTGCCCTTGATCGGCCGCGTCTCGATGCGGCCGGTCGCGGCGTCATATGTCAGGAACAGCTCAGGCGAGTTTGACACTAGCGACCGGTCGCCCAGTCGCCAGCAGGCGCCGAACGCCGACGCCCGCCCGGCCTGCAGGCGCAGCATCACGTCGAATGGGTCGCCCCCGGGGTTCAGCGCGCCCGACCACGCGCGGGCGATATTGGCCTGGAACAGTTCGCCTGAGCCGATGCGGGCCACCACGTCGCGGACGGCGGCGCGATAGGACGCGTCCGAGCTCTCGGCGACGAAGGCGCGGGCGGGCGGGGCCGGCGTGGTCGCGGCTGCGGCCGCGGCCGCTTCGGCGAAGGCGACCGCGCGCTCCAGGGCGGCGTGGGCCGAGGCCGCATCGACGCCGCGCCCGACGGCGGTCAGCCGCTGCTCGGCGTGGTCGAAGCGCAGGCGGGCCGGATAGCGGGCCAAGGTCAGGTCGGGCCAGCCGTCACCGGCCGGCGGGCGTGGTCCGGTGGCCGCCCGCGCCCCGCCGTCGTAGGCAGCCAGGCCGACGACGCCTTGGCGCCAGCCCGGCCGGGCCAGCGATGCGAAACCCTCGCCGCCTTCCCAGACCGCATCCGGTTCCGCCGCGACATGGGAGCGCCCTGCCGCGCCGTCGGACAGCAGGGCGACGGCGCCTGGCGCATCGCGCAGCCCCGCCGCGACCGCCAGCGGGTCGCGCCACGGCAGGACCGCCTCGGCCTTGGCGGCGAAGGGGGCGGGATCGGGATCGATCGGCAGGGCCGGCGTCATGCGCGTCTCTTAACCCACTGACGGCGTCCGCGCGAACGGCTAGACCTCGGCCGTGCGCACCAGTTTTCACCGCATCGCCTATGAGGCGCTCGACGTCTGCAACGCGCTGGAGATGGCGGCGGTGGACCGCGCCGTGACGCTGAGCGGCCTGCGGCCCGGTGCGCGGGCGCTGGACATCGGAACCGGCAACGGCGCCGTCGCCGGGCGGCTGGCCCAGCGCTTCGGCATGGCGGTGACGGCGGTCGAGCGCGATCCGGCCATGGCCGATCTGGCGCGTGAGCGGACCGCCGGGCTGGACGTGCGGGTCGCCGAGATGACTTCGACGGCCGCGATGGACGCCGAGGGGCCGTTCGACCTGATGGTCGTGATCGGCGCCACCGATCCGGCCGGACCGGGCTCGCGCGAGCCGGAGGCGGCGATGGAGCGGCTGCGCGAACATCTGACTCCGGGCGGCTTCATCCTGTGGGGCGACCTGGTCTGGACCGACACGCCGCCCGAGCCGCTGCGTCTGATCGTCGAGGGATCCAACACCTATCATACCGACGCGGGATACCGCCGAGCGGCCGAGGGCGCCGGGCTGGAGGTCGTGTCGGCTGAGATGTCGTCCGACGCGACCTGGGACCGCTATGTCGCGACCATGGACGGCGCGGCGCAGGCCTGGCTGTCGGCGCACCCGGATGCGCCCGAGGCCGGGGCGGTGCGAACCTCGGCGGACCGGGTGAAGGCGATGTTCGACTTCGGCCGCGAGTTCATCGGGTTCGGGCTGTACCTGTTGCGGCGGCCGCAGGAGTAGTGGCGGACGCCTCGTCCCACTCCCGTCATCCTCGGACTTGATCCGAGGATCAGGCGTTGGTCGTGCGGACCTTCGAATGGCTTGAAGCGCGGCGTCTGAGCCTGCCCCGATTGCCCACCGGACAACCCGATCCTCGGATCAAGTCCGAGGATGACGGGAGTAAAGGGGACAGGGCTGACCCCGCTCCCTGTCGCTCAGGCAGCGAGCCGCCGCGCGGCGAGCGGTAGCGACCCCTGCTTATCTGAAAGGCGGCTCGTCGAAGGCGCGTAGCTTGCGGGAGTGCAAACGCGGGCCTTCCTGGCGCAGCAGGTCCACCGCCTGGATGCCGATCTGCAGATGCTCCGAGATCGAGCCCTCGTAGAAGCGATTGGCCTGGCCCGGCAGCTTGATCTCGCCGTGCAGCGGCTTGTCGGAGACGCACAGCAGCGTTCCGTAGGGGACGCGGAACCGGTACCCCTGGGCCGCGATGGTGGCGCTTTCCATGTCGATGGCAACGGCGCGCGACTGGTTGAAGCGCAGGGCCGATTTGGAGTAGCGCAGCTCCCAGTTCCGGTCGTCGGTGGTGACCACGGTGCCGGTGCGCAGGCGCAGCTTGACCAGATCGCCCGGCATGCCGCTGACCGACTTGGTGGCGTCGTAGAGGGCGCGCTGGACCTCGGCGATCGACGGGATCGGGATGTCCGGCGGCAGCACCGCGTCCAGCACGTGGTCGTCCCGCAGATAGGCGTGGGCCAGGACGTAGTCGCCGATGGACTGGCTGGCGCGCAGGCCGCCGCAGTGGCCGATCATCATCCAGGCGTGCGGCCGGGTAACGGCCAGGTGGTCGCAGATGGTCTTGGCGTTGGACGGGCCGACGCCGATGTTGACCAGGGTGATGCCCGTATGGTCCGGCGCCGTCAGGTGGAAGGCCGGCATCTGGTGCTTCTTCCAGGCGTCGTTGCCGATGGCGTTCTGGGGATCGGGGGTGTCCTTGTCGATGACCACGCCGCCGGCGCAGGACAGGGTCTTGTAAGGGCTATCCGGCCGCTTCAGCTGCTCGATGGCCCAACGCACGAACTCATCGACGTAGCGGTTGTAGTTGGTGAACAGGACGTAGGACTGGACGTCGTCCACCGGCGTGCCGGTGTAGTGGCGCAGCCGGGCCAGCGAGAAGTCGGTCCGCAGGCCGTCGAAGTGGCTCAGCGGCAGGTCGCCGGCAGGGTCGAACAGGCCATCGGCGATCTCGTCCCCGATGTTCGCCAGGTCGGTCGTCGGGAACCAGCGCGCCAGCGCCGCCGTCAGCGACCTGTCTGGCGCGATCTCCAGCTGGTCCAGCACATAGGGGAAGGGAATTTCCTGTTTGGAAGGCGCCACCTCGAACACCGCGCCGTATTCGGCGGCCAGCAAGTTCAGCTGTTCCGTGAGATAAGGACGAAACAGGTCGGGGCGGGTGACGGTGGTCGCATAGCTGCCGCGCTTGGACAGGCGGGCATAGGCGCGGGGCGCCAGATCCTCGGGCCGATCGCCGTGCCACGACAGGCGCAACTCGGGATAGGCGAACAGGCCGTCGGCGCGGGCGCTGGGGTCGGGGCGTTCGCCCGTGTCGATGAACCGGCGCACCGCCTCGCGAAGATTGTCGACGGCGGCGGTGTAAAGGGTCTGGATGAGATCGAGCGCTTCGGACGCGCTCAGGTTTTGCGTTTCTTGTTCTGTCATGGCCTCAGATAGCGAAGCTTCATGGCATTGGCGAGACAGCGCTACCCCAGAACGCGGTGCAGGAAGCCCGTAACGTCGTCCAGCACCGGCGCCTTCTTGCGGAACAGGGGCGAGAAGGTCGCGATCAAGTCGGCGTGGCTGAGGCCGGGGTAGAGCTTGGCCTCGACGGGGGCGCCCACGGCCGTCAGGCGGTCCGACAGGATGACGGTGTCGTCGTCGTGGACAACGGTGTCGGCCGTGCCGTGACCCAGCCAGATCGGCGGGGCGTCGGGCCGCACGAAGGTGACCGGCTGGGTCAGCGTGGGGTCGGGCGCCCGGCCAAAGGCGTTCTTTGAGGCGTCCACGTCGAACGGGAGGAAGTCGTACGGCCCGGCCAGGCCGAAGGCGGCCTTGATCCGGTCGCGGTCGCCGACGGCCGTCATGTAGCGACGGTCCAGGGTGATCATCAGCGCCAGATGGGCGCCGGCCGAGTGGCCGCCCACAGCGACGCGGTTGGGATCGCCGCCGTACTGGGCCGCGATCCTCGCCGCATGGGCGGTGGCGGCGGCGGCGTCCTCGATGAAGGCGGGGAAGACTACCTGTGGCACCAGTCGGTAGTCGGGCAGGGCGACGACGAAGCCGCGCGCGGCCAGCGCCTGGGCGGCCCAGCCATAGAGGTTCTTGGACCCCTCGTCCCAGCCGCCGCCATAGAAGAAGACCACAAGCGGCACGGGCCGCTGCATTCCGCCTTCCTGGGCGCCGTCAGGGGCGTAGATGTCCATCGTCTGGCGGGGATCGGGTCCATAGGGGACGTCACGGGCGACCCGGCGCGCCATGCGATCGCGCGGCCCGACCGCGTTCAGAAGGCCCAGAGGCGTGCAGGCGGCCAAGAGGGTGCCGGCGGCCGGAATCAGCAGCCCCCTGCGCGTCATGCTCGCCGTCCAGTCGATCGCCATCCGGCCAGCTTCAGCATGGTTCGTATCCGCCTCTCAACATCCGTCTGAAGCGGATACGATTCAAATCAGCGGGCGGAGGCGATCAGGGCGCCGCAGTTGGCGTCCTTGGCCAGGCCGGGATCGACGAAGGCGAACAGGGCGCCGATCGGACTGATGACCGCGCCCAGCGCGGCGGCCAGACCGCCCTGGGCCACCACCTGGCCGACATCCACGCCGATGCGCGGGGAGGTAAATCCGCCGGCGACCGTGATCGGGGCCCAGACCCGCAGCAGACGCGGTTTCTTGGTTTCGCCGTCGATGCGCAGGGCGAACGTCTCGGCCCCCAGGTTTATCGTGCCCGTGCCCTTGGCCAGCACCACACCGGTGTCGATGGTCAGGGTCTGGGCCCGCGCGACGCCGCCCGAGACATTGAAATCGGCGACGGCGCAGCGGATTTCGGTTGTCGATTCGTCGCCGGAGAGCAGCTTTCTGAGACCTGCGCTGGCGTTGATGCCCAGAAGCTCGGCGAAGGCGGCGCGCATCTGGCCCTGTGGCACCACCAGGCTGAGTGAGCCCTTGGAGGCGCCGGCGAAGTCGTGGATCGAGGCGCCGGGCCCTTCCAGACGCGCCCGGCCGAGCGCCCGCCCGCTGAGCGGGACCGAACCGTTGGCGGCCGGGATGATCGACTCCAGCGGATAGCCGGCCAGGCGGAAGTCGATGGTGCTGTAGGGCGTATCCTTCTGGGCGTTGATCCGGGCCGTGCCGTTCAGCTCGCCGCGGTTGAAGTTGAACGAAACGGGGGCGAGGTTGAGGATGCCGTTCTCAAGCTCCGCGCCCAGATTGACCTGACGGATATCCAGGTCGTTGGCCTTGACCGACTGGGCCCGGTAGGTCAGCGAGCCGTCCATGGCGCGCAGGCGCTCGACCTGCAGGGGCGCGTCGGGCAGCAGCTTGCCGGGCACGCCGGAACTGACAGTGGTTGTGTCGCCCGCCGCCGTCGTGCGGGTGCGGGCGCCGAAGATGGCCAGCATGTCGTCCAGGTCCAGGCGGCGCGAAACCAGTTGGGCCTCGACCCGCATGCGGTCGTTGACCTTGCCCACCTTCAGGTCGCCGGACAGATCCGAGGCGCCCACGCGGCCGGAGAAGTCGTTGAAGGTCCAAAGCGCGTCATCGCGGCTGAGCGCGCCTGACAGACGGTAGGGCGGGGTGTTCGGCGTCGCGATGCCGGTCAGGGTGTAGAGGTCGGCCAGATCCTGGCCTTCCAGCGTCAGAGTGGCCTGAAACCGACCCAGGTCGAACGGCCGCGTCACCGAGCCGTCGGCCGCGAGATGCGAGCGCGAGCCGCGCAGGTCGGCGGTGAAATGATAGGGCGTGTCGCGGCGGATGTTGACGAAGGCCCCGCCCTCGATCCGCAGCGTCAGGGGCGCGCCGTTCAGAGCGCCGCGACCGTCCAGCAGAAAGCCCGCCTGGTCATCCTGTGCGCCCACGGCGTCGCGGGCGGTGACGGTGGCGTCCAGCGTCATGCCGCGCTTCTGCTCGTCCAGGGTGACGTGGCCCTCGGTGATCAGCAGCTGATTGATCACGGGCAGGCGGGCCGGAGAGCCGGTCGCGGGCTTGTCGGGCTCGAGCTCCCAGCTTTGGCGGCCGGTCTTGTCCGCGATCAGGGTGACGTCGGGCCGGGTGATGGCCAGACGCGGAATCTCGATCTGGCCCGCGAACAGTTTGCGCAGCCGCACTGAGGCCTCAATCTTCTCGACGTTCGCGGTGTCCTTTTCGCGCGCCCAGGTCGGGCCGCCGAACTTCAGGCCGTTGACGGTGGCCGACGGCGTCCAGCTGAACAGATTGACGTCCAGATCGCCCTGGATCGCGACCTCGCGGTCGTACTTGGCCGAGGCCCAGCGGCCGATCGGGCCGCGCAGCCAGTTCCAGTTGAACAGGGCCAGGAAGATCACCACCGCCGCGATCAGCAGGATGGCGCCGACGCCGGCCCCGATCTCCAGTCGGCCCGGGCGGCGCGCGGCCTTGTAGACCGGGTCGTTATCGTTGAGCCAGCCGCCCCACTGGACAGCGCGACCCCTGAGGGCGGGCCACGAAAGGTTTTCGGTCAGGCCGTTGGGGAGAGCGATCCGCATAGGGGCTGACAACGCGCGACCGCCGAATTGGAGCCCGAAGCCCCTGGAATCGCTTCACCGGGCATCAAGAATATCGTCAGAAAACGGACCATTAGTCGTGTTCGTGTCACGAAGTTGTCGCGACCGCTTTACAAACCGCCGGTTCGGCGCATTATTCGTCCTAACCCTGACGTTTTTCGGGGACTGGAGGATTTAGAAAGATGAACAAGACCGCCTTGATCGCTTGCGCCGCCCTGATGGCCGCGACGACCGCGCCCGCCTTCGCCGGCGACGCCAACCGTGCGACCTCGGCCTCGCAAGAGCCGATCCGCGTGCAGCTGTGCGACGTGGACGCCCTCAGCCAGCCGGCCTTCCGCTCGGTTGACGGTTCGCGCCCCGCCTTCGTCACCGCCGATGAAGTGCTGGCCGCCCGCGCCTCGGGCGCTCGCTGGGACGGCGCCCGCTGCATGAACGCGGTGCAGCACCAGCGTCTGACCAATGCGCTGCGCGAACGCGTCGTCTATCGCGCCGAAGCCCCGGCCGCGCGCTACCGCTAAGCCGGCCTCACCGGCCAAAGAAAAAGGGCGCGGCCAGCGATGGCCGCGCCCTTTGTCGTTTCGGTCCGTCCGCTCATCCCCTCGGACGAGGGGATTAAGTCCTTTGGCCAAGGTCGCAATGGCCGACCGTGCGCGCGGGGTTCTCACTGGATCCCCGCGCCCGCGGGGATGAGCGGAGGGGGTTACTGGCCCGCCGCGTCGTCCCCGATGTAGCGGTTCAGCCAGCCGAACACCTCATTGTGCCATTGCAGGCTATTGGCCGGCCGCAGCACCCAGTGGTTCTCGTTCGGGAAGAATAGCAGGCGGCTGTCGATGCCGCGCCGTTGCAGGGCGTTGAAGGTCGACAGGCCCTGCGCGGTCGGGATGCGGAAGTCCTTGTCGCCCTGGACCACCAGCATCGGCACGCGCCAATCCTGGACGTGGTTGGCCGGGTTGAATTCTTGATAGCCGCGCGGGTTCTGCCAGGGCGTGCCGCCGTTCTCCCACTCGGTGAACCACAGCTCCTCGGTCTCGTGGCCCATGGCGAAGGTGTCGAAGACGCCGTCGTGATTGACCAGGCACTTCCAGGGCTGGTTCCAGTTCCCGGCGATCCAGTTGACCATATAGCCGCCATACGAGGCGCCGAGGGCGCAGGCCTTATCGCCGTCCAGGAAGTCGTAGGCCGAAAGCGCATGCGCCCAGCCCTTCTGCAGGTCTTCCAGCGGGCGATCGCCCCAGTGCTGGCTGATCGCGTCGGTGAAGGCCTGGCCGTAGCCGGTCGAGCCATGGAAATCGATCATCACCACCGCGAAGCCCGCGCCCGCATAGGTCTCGGGGTTCCAGCGATAGGACCAGCCGTTGCCGAACGAGCCCTGCGGTCCACCGTGGATCAGGAAGGCGACCGGATATTTGCGGCCTTCCTCATAGCCGGCCGGCTTGATGACATAGCCGTGGACCTCTTCGCCGTTCCAGCCGGCGAAGGTGAACTGCTCGGCCTCGCCGAAGACCTTGTCGTCGAAGGACGGGTTCACGTCGGTCAGCTGGCGCGGCATCTCGCGGCCCAGATACGTCTTGAACCACAGATCCGACGACGTGGTCAGGGTGTCCTGCGCGAAAACGAAGCCGCCCTCGGCTTGGACGAAGGCCGAGACGTGGCCCGGGCCGGTGATCGGCACGACCATGCCGTTGCGGACGTCCACGCTGAACAGGCGGGTCTGACCGACGTCGCCGGCGGTGGTGTAGAGCTTCGAGCCGTCCTTCGACCATTGCAGGGTGTCGGCCGAGCGGTCCCAGTTGGCGGCGACTTCGCGGACTTCGCCCGTGGCCATGTCGCGCAGACGGATCTGATAGCGGTCGGCCTCGAAGCCCGGGCGGGCCATGGCGCGGTAAGCCAGGGTCTTGCCGTCCGGAGAAAAGACCGGACCGGCGTCCCAGGCGTCATTGTCGTCGGTAAGGTTGGTGAACTGGCCCGAGCCGGACAGGTCGGCGCGGTAGAGGTCGAAGTTGGTGCTCCACGGCTCGGTCTTGCCGGCCTCGCGGGCCGAGAAGACGATGCCGTCACTGCCGGGCGTGAAGACGAAGTCGGCCTCGTCACCGAACGGCTTGGAGGGGGTGTCGCCGTCGAAGCCCTTGGTGACCCACACGGGATCGCCCGAGGCCGCGCCGTCTGCCCCGAGGGTGACGACGAAGAGGTGGTTCTGGGTGTGGTCGTTCCAGGTATCCCAGTGGCGCACGAAGGTGCGGTCATAGACCTGGCCGGTCGTGGCGACGCCCGCGACCTCGGCCTTGCGCGCGACGGAGGCGGCCAGGTCGGCGGCGTCCGGATAGACCGCCAGCGACACGGCCAGCTTGCTGCCGTTTGGGCTGATGCGGAAGGCGCTCACGTCCAGCGGCAGGGTGGTGATCGCCCGGGCGCCCGTGCCATCGGCGGCGGCGCGCCACACCTGCGAGGTTCCGTCCACTGCGGCCAGGAACAGCAGCGAACCGTCCGGCGCGAAACGGGCGGTGTTGGCGCCGGCCGGCAGGGCCAGCTGGGTGGCTTCACCCTCGCCCACGGGCCGCGACCAGATCGTCGAGGCCCGCTTGTTGGCGGCGACGTCGGTGGTGGTCAGGGAATAGAGCACCGTCTTGCCGTCCGGCGAGACCTGCGGATCGCCCAGCCGGTTGGCGGCGATCATGTCCTGATAGGTGAAGGCGTTGGCGGTCGCGGGACCGGGCGGCTGGGGCGCCGGCGGGGTCTGGGCCAGCGCCGGGGCGGCGACGGCCAGAACGAGGGCGGATACGGCGGCGGACAAGGTCGCGCGTTGACGCATGGAAGCGATCCTTCACTGAAACTGGCGAGGGCGTAGCACCGGGCAGGGGTGGGGAAAAGGCGGCGTCCCGGTGACGCCCCTTCCAACCCACCGCCGTCATCCTCGGATCAAGACCGAGGATGACGGCGCGTGTGAGGGCGCCACGCGGCATGCCGCCCCTTGCCGCGCAGCCGCCGAGCGGCGACAAGCGGGCGATGCACATCGTCGACGAACTGATCGCCGAGCGCGCGCCGCGCCTGACCGGTTCGGCGGTCTGGCCGCTGGTCCGGCCGGGGCTCTACAAGCTGCTGAACTACGGCCGGGCGCGCCGGATGGCCGACGCGGTGGCGCCGCTCAGCGGGGCGGATGCGCTGAATCATGTGTCGGAACTGCTGGATCTCAAGGTCTCGACGCTGAACCTGGATCGGCTGCCGGAGACGGGGCGCTGTCTGGTGATCTGCAACCATCCGACCGGCATCGCCGACGGCCTGGCCGTCTATGATGCGATCCGCAAGCGCCGGGGCGACGCCATCTTCTTCGCCAACGCGGACGCCCTGCGGGTCGCGCCGCGGCTGGCCGAGAGCATCATTCCGGTCGAGTGGGTCCACGACAAGCGCACCCGCGAGAAGACCCGCGCCACGCTGGCGGCCGCAAAACAGGCCTTCGAGGCCGAACGCTGCGTCGTCATGTTCCCGGCCGGACGGCTGGCGCGCATGGAGAACAAGACCCTGACCGATCCGGAGTGGGCACCGACCGCCGCCTCTCTGGCCCGGAAGTACGGCGCGCCGATCGTGCCGATCCATGTGACGGGGCCGCACAGCCGGCTGTTCCACTGGTTCGACCGGATCTCGCCAGAGCTGCGGGACATCACCCTGTTCCATGAGATGCTGAACAAGCGGAAGCAGGCCTTCCGCCTGACCGTGGGCCTGCCGATCCCGCCGTCGCGGCTGGATATCGACGCCGCCCGCGCGACCTATGCGCTGAAGGCGTTCACCGAGCGGGTGCTGCCCGGCCAGCCGGACGCGGTCTTCGCATGAGGATCGCGCTGGAGGACACCGAAGAGACCGGGCGACTGGGCGCCGTGATCGCGCCCCTGCTGGCCCCCGGCGACGCCGTGCTGCTGCTGGGTCCGCTGGGCATGGGCAAGTCGACGCTGGCGCGCGGGCTGATCCGGGCCCTGACGCGGCCGGACGAGGATGTGCCGTCGCCCACCTTCACCCTGGTGCAGTTCTACGAGACCGCGCCGCCCGTGGCGCACTTCGACCTCTACCGCCTGACGCGGCCGCAGGAGGCGTTCGAGATCGGGCTGGACGAGGTGCTGGACGCCGGCGCCGCCCTGATCGAATGGCCCGAGCGGTTGGGCGACGATCAGGACGACATCCTGGGTCCGAATCGCCTGACCATCACGCTGGAAGAAGCGGGCGACGGACGCGTTGCGACCGTTTCCGGCGCAGGCTCCTGGGAAACCCGACTGAACCATGTCCGTCTCTGACGCCCACCGCGAAGCCCTGCGCCTGGACCTGCTCGAGCGGGCGGGGCTGAAGGACGCCGACCGCGCGTCCCTGCCGGGCGACGCCTCGACGCGCCGCTATGAGCGGGTGACGGCGGCGGACGGCCGCAGCTTCATGCTGATGGACCAGGCCCCGGCGGCCGAGAGCCCGCCGTGCGATCCGGCCTGGTCGCCGGAGGAGCGCAAGGCCAAGGGCTGGAACGCCGTCGCCCGCCTGTCGGCGGGACGGGTCGACGCTTTCGCGGCTGTGGCGGGCCAGCTGCGCGCGGCCGGTCTGTCGGCCCCGGACATTCCAGCGCTGGACGCGCCGCAGGGACTGGCGGTGCTGGAGGACTTCGGCGACGACCTGTTCGCCCGGGTGATCGAGGCGGGGCAGGACGAGACGCCGCTGTATCTGGCTGCCGTCGAGGCGCTGGCGCGGCTGCATCAGACGCCGACGCCGGACGTGCTGGAAGGGCCGGCCGGGGACTGGCCGCTGCTGGTCTATGACGAGACGGCGCTGCAGGGCGGCGCGGATCTGTTCGTCGAATGGCTGCCCAAGCTAGAGCCGCGCCTGTCGTTCGATGATGCGGCCATCACGGACTGGCGCAAGGCCTGGGCGCCCGTGGTGGCGTCGGGCGTGGCCGGGGCCTCGGTGATGGCGCACCGCGACTATCACGCCGAGAACCTGATCTGGCTGCCGGAGCGGGACGGCGCGGCGCAGGTCGGGATGATCGACTTCCAGGACGCGGTGCGGGCGCATCCGTCGTGGGACCTGCACTCCCTGCTTCAGGACGCGCGTCGCGACGTGCCGGGCGACGTGGAGGCCGAGGCGCTGGAGCACTATTTCAGCCTGCGCCCCGACCTGGATCGCGCCGCCTTCCTGCGCGACTACGCCGGCCTCGCGGCCCTGAACGAGGCGCGCATCCTGGGCATCTTCGCCCGGCTGGTGTCGCGCGACGGCAAGCCGCGCTACCTGAATTTCATGCCCCGCATGTGGGCGCATCTGAACGCCAACCTGACGAAGCCGGGGCTCGAGACAGTGGCCCGCTGGTTCGACCGCCACGTTCCGCCTGAGGTGCGCGCATGACGGCCTATCCGACGCCGAAGACCGCCATGGTGCTGGCCGCCGGCCTGGGCACTCGCATGCGGCCCCTGACCGACGACCGGCCCAAGGCGCTGGTGGAAGTCGGCGGCCGGGCCCTGATCGACCATGTGCTGGACCGGCTGGCCGAGGCGGGCGTCGAGGAGGCGGTGGTCAATGTCCACTGGTTCGCCGACCGTCTGGAGAGCCATCTGGCCGGGCGGATGACGCCCCGCATCGTCATCTCCGACGAGCGCGAGGAACTGCTGGAGACCGGCGGCGGGCTGAAGAAGGCGCGCGAGCTGGTCGGCGATCAGCCGGTGTGGGTCGCCAATATCGATAGCGTGTGGATCGACCGGGCCAATGCCCTGGCCGACCTCGCCGAAGCCTGGGACCCGGCCAGGATGGACGCCATCCTGCTGCTGGCGCGGCGCGAGGGGTCGATCGGTTTCGAGGGGGCGGGCGACTTCTTCCTGGAGGAGACCGGTCGTCTGCGCTTCCGGGGCGACGCCGACAGCGCGCCCTATGCCTATATGGGGGTGCATATCACCCGACCTCAGGTCGTGGACGGCGGGCCGGACGGGCCCTTCTCGCTCAGCCCCATCTGGCGGCGACTGGCCGAGGAAGGCCGGCTGTTCGGCCGGGTCCTGGACGGCGACTGGATGCACGTCGGCGATCCGCAGGCGCGTGACGAGGCCGAAGCGCGCCTGAAGTCCGGCACGTCCTCGACAGGGGCCTGATGGCCGGCTGGTTCACCATTCCGGCGCATCGGCCGTTCCTGGCCGATCTGGCGCGCGGCGTGCTGGCCGGTCTGGACCCGGCGGCGCCCGAGCGGCTGGCCGACGGGGTGATCCTGCTGCCCAACCGCCGCGCGGCGCGGGCCCTGTCGGACGCCTTCGCCGAGATCGGCGCGGACCGGCCGCTGCTGCTGCCGCAGATCCGGCCGCTGGGCGACATCGAGGAGGACGAGCCGCCCTTCGCGCCTGGCGACATCGGCCTGGACCTGGCGCCGGCCATCGCACCCCTGGCCCGGCGGTTCGAACTGGCGAAGCTGGTGATGGCGCATCACGCCCCCGCCCACGGCCGCCCACGCCTGGCGCTTGAGATGGCTGAGGCGCTGGGGCGCTTTCTCGACAGTTGCTGGATCGAGGAGGTGAAGGATCCATCGCGTGTCGCCGATCTGGTCGACGCCGATCTGGCCGAGCACTGGCAGGCGACCGCCGCCTTCCTGGCCATCGCCGTCGAGACCTGGCCGAAGCGGCTGGCCGAACTGGGCCTGATGGACCCGCAGGCCAGGAAGGTCGCCCTGCTGAGCCGTCTGGCCGAGCAGTGGGACGCCCGCCCGCCCGCAGGCCCCGTGCTGGCGGCCGGATCGACCGGGACGGTCCCCGCCGCCGGACGCGTGCTGGCCGCCGTCGGTCGGGCGCCGGAAGGGGCCGTGGTGCTGCCGGGTCTTGATCTGGGTCTGGACGACCGCGCCTGGGACGCAGTGGACGACCAGCATCCGCAAGGGGCGATGAAGCGTCTGCTGATCCGGTCCGGCGTGATTCGCGACCGGGTCGCCGTCTGGGGCGGCGCTGCGCCGGACACGGCCCGCGTGCGGCTGATCTCCCAGGCGCTGAAGCCGCCGGAGGTCACGGATGACTGGCGCGACACCATCGACCGGATGGGCCGCGCCGGGCTGGACGAGGGGCTGGCCGGGCTGACGGCCGTTTCCGCCCGCACCGAGGACGCGGCCGCCGCGACCGCCGCCGTCCTGATGCGCCAGACGCTGGAGACGCCGGGCGCCACCGCGGCGCTGGTGACGCCCGATCCGGTGTTCGCCCGACGGGTGCAGGCGCGGCTGTCGCGCTGGGGATTGACGGCCGATTCCTCGGCCGGGACCGTGCTGACCGAACTGCCGGTCGGCGTGCTGATGGGGCAGGCGGCGGCCCTGATGGGACGCGGCTTCAGCGCCGTGGCGCTGCTGGCGCTGATCAAGCATCCACGGGTCGAGCTGGGGCTGGAGCCCGGCGATCTGGCCGGACGACGGCGCGATCTGGAACGCTGGGGCCTGCGCGGCCCGCGCCTGACCGGATGGGCCGCGCTGGAAGCCCGCTTGATCGAGGCGCGCGACGGCAGGGGCGAGCGGGACGACGGCCGCCGCCGCGTCGAGCCGGAGCGGGCGGCGGCGGTCTTCGATCTGATCGCGCGCGTGCGTGACGCGCTGGCGCCCCTTGAGCGCGCGCCGTCGCAGGCGTCGCCGGACGTTCTGGCCCGCGCCCTGGTCGAGGCGCTGGAGCGGCTGGCGCCCGCCGACAGCCTGTGGCGCGGCCCGGACGGCGAGGCGGCGGCGGGACTGCTGGCCCAGATCATCGAGGACGGCGCGGCGCTCGGCCCCGTCGACGCCGACTGTTTCCGGGATCTTCTGGAGCGGCTCGCGGGCGCAGTCGTGGTGCGGACCGGCGGCGACGTGCATCCGCGGCTGCGCATCCTGGGCGCCATCGAGGCGCGGCTGGTGCGGGCCGACCGGATGATCCTGGCGGGACTGGAGGAAGGCGTCTGGCCGGGCGGCTCCGGCGTCGATCCCTTCCTGTCGCGGCCGATGCGGACGAAGCTGGAACTGCCGCCGCCCGAACGCCGCATCGGCCTGTCGGCCCACGACTTCGCCCAGGCCGCGTCAGGGCCCGAAGTGATCCTGCTGCACGCCGAACGGCGCGGCGGTCAGCCGTCGGTGAAGTCACGCTGGCTGTGGCGGCTGGAGACCCTGGCCAGGGGCGCGGGCCTGGACGGCCTGCCCGGACGCGAGGGTCTGGAGGCCTGGACCGCCGCGCTGGACGCGCCCGATCCGGCGCCGCCGATGAGCCTGAAGCCCGCGCCGCGCCCGGCGCCGACGCCGCCCGTGGAGGCCCGGCCGCTGCAGTTGTCGGTCACCGGCGTCGAGACCTGGGTGCGTGACCCCTACGCCATCTACGCGCGGCGCATCCTGGGCCTCAGCGTCCTCAACCGCCCCGACGAACAGGTCGACGCCATGCTGCGGGGCCAGGCCATCCATAAGGCGCTGGAGCTGTTCGCCGAGGGCTGGGACGCGCGCGCCATCAAAGCCGCGCCGGCCCGGTTCGCGGACCTCTATCGCACCGAACTTCTGAAGGCCGGTCTGCCCGAGGCGGCGCTGGCGCGCGAGGCGACCCTGGGCTCCGCCATCGGCGTCTGGGCCACCGACTTCGAGACCCAGCGGCGGGCCGGCGGGGCCCATGTCTATCAGGAGCGCGAGGGCCGGATGACCCTGGCGACGACGCGCGGCGACTTCGTCCTGACCGCCCGCGCGGACCGGCTGGAGGTCGATGACGGCCGCATCTCGGTGATCGACTTCAAGACCGGCGCGGCGCCGAGCTGGAAACAGGTCAACAGCGGCTTCTCGCCCCAGCTGTCGCTGACCGCCGCCATCGCGCGGGCGGGCGGGTTCGCCGAGCTGGGGTCGGTCCAGCCCAAGGACCTGCTCTACATCTCCGTCACCGGCCGCAATCCGCCCGCGCGCATCACCGACGTCGGCGGGCCCGGCCAGCGCGAACCGCAGCCGGTCGAGCAGACGGTGGACGAGGCGCTGGAGGGGCTGAACCGTCTGATCGGCGACTATGAGAGGCGCGAGCGGGCCTATGTCTCGCGCTCGGCCCCGCCGTTCGCCCAGCGCGCCTACAGCGACTACGACCACCTGGCCCGCGTGCGCGAATGGTCGGTCGCCGACGAGGCGGAGGGCGAGGGATGAGCGCGCCCAATCCGCAGGCCACCGCCGCCGATCCCGGCGTCAACGCCTTCGTCATGGCCAATGCCGGGTCCGGCAAGACCACGACCCTGGTGTCGCGGGTGGCGCGCCTGCTGCTGCGCGGATCGCCGCCGTCGGCGGTGCTGTGCCTGACCTTCACCAAAGCCGCCGCCGCCGAGATGCAACGCCGTCTCTATCAGCGTCTCGGTCAGTGGGCGGTGGCCGAGGACGCCGAGCTTCGCGGCGAACTCGGTCGGCTGGAGCACCGCGATCCGGCCGGGTATGCGGCGAAGGAACTGTCGCGCGCCCGCACCCTGTTCGCCCGCGCGCTGGAGACGCCGGGCGGGCTGAAGATCCAGACCATCCACGCCTTCTGCGAACAGCTGCTGCGCCGCTTCCCGATCGAGGCGGGGGTGTCGCCCAGCTTCCGTGTCATCGACGACGCCGAGGCCGCCGCCATCCGCGTGACGGCGCGCGAGGCGGTGGCGCGGGCGGCGCTGGCGGGCGACCCGCCCATCGTGGCGGATGCCTATGCGGCCCTGTCCGGCGCCCTGGCCCATTCTGATTTCGAGGGCCTGTTCGACCGGTTCGAGGCGCGGCGCGATGCGCTGGACGCCTATGTCGCCTCGGTCGGCGGCGCGGCGGGCCTGCCGGGCGCGCTGGCCGAGGCGGTCGGTCTGGACGGCTGGGTCGATCCCGAAGCGGTCGAGGCCGAGATGGTCTCGCCGCCGCATCTGGATCCCGCTGCCTGGTTCGCCGCCGCCGGCTCCCTGTCGCGCGGCTCGGTCACCGACCAGAAGCGCGGCGTCGCCATGCAGGCGGTGGCCGAAGCGGTCGCGGGTGGCCAAGGCGATGTGGTCGAGGCGGTGCGAGCCATCTTCTTCACGGCCGATGGCGAGCCGCGCAAGTCGATGGCGACCAAACAGATCGACGCCGACACAACTTTCTGGCTGATCGAGGAACAGACCCGGCTTGCCGAGGCGGTGCACGTCGCCCGCGCCGCGCGCGTGGCGGCCAATACGCTGAGCGTCCTGGTGCTGGCAGAAGTCTACGGGCGCGCCTATGCGACGGCCAAGACGGCGACGGGCGCGCTGGACTTCGCCGATCTGATCGCCCGCACACGCGACCTGCTGACCGACGGGCCGGGCGCCGCCTGGGTGCTGTTCAAGCTGGACGGCGGGGTCGATCACCTGCTGGTCGACGAGGCGCAGGACACCTCGCCCGAGCAGTGGGACATCGTGCGCGCCCTGACCGAGGAATTCTTCCGCGGCGACGGCGCCCATGAGGCCGGGCGGCGCGGCGAGATCGAACGCACCGTTTTCGTCGTCGGCGACGAGAAGCAGTCGATCTTCTCCTTCCAGGGCGCGGCGCCGGAACGGCTGCTGAAGGAGAGCCAGCTCTATCGCCAGATCATCGAGGGGGCCGGGCGGCGGTTCGAGACGGTCAAACTGCTGCAATCCTGGCGCTCGACGCCCGAGGTGCTCCAGTTCGTGGACGCCGTCTTCGCCACGCAGGCGCGTGCCGAGGCGCTCAGCCCTGGTCGCGGCGGGCTGGAGGACCGGGTCGATGCGGTCATTCGCCACGACGCCGCGCGCACCGACGGCCTGCCTGGGACCGTGGACGTCTGGGAGGTCGAGGTCGATGCGCCGGCGGCCGACCGCCGGGCCTGGGACGAGCCGATGGATGCGGCCGAGCGCGGCGGCGCGCGGCGGCGGCTGGCCGAAAAGCTGACGGCCGAGATCGGCGAGATGGTCAGGCGTGGCGAGGCGGTGCACGATCCGAAGACCCGCTCCCTGCGCGCCATGGACTGGGGCGACGTGCTGGTGCTGGTCAAGAAGCGCGGCCCGATGTTCGAGGAGATGCTGCGTTCGCTGAAGCGCTCCGGCGCGCCGGTGGCGGGGGCGGACCGGCTGAAGCTGGCGGCGCACCCGGTGTTCGAGGATTTGCGGGCCCTGGCGCGCACGGCCCTGTTCCCCACTGACGACCTATCGCTGGCCGGGGTGCTGCGCAGCCCGCTATGCGACGTGTCGGAAGAGCGGTTGTTCGAGCTGGCGTACAAGCGCTCGGGCCGCCTGTGGCCGGCGCTGCGGGACCGGGCGGGCGAGGCGGATTTGGGCGATGCGGCCGATCTGATCGGCGGCTTCCGCGCGGCGGCAGGCAGGGCGACGCCGTTCGACCTGTTCTCCGGCCTGATGGAGCGGCGCGATCGGCGGGGCCTGACGGTGCGCCAGCGGTTCCTGACGCGGCTGGGGTCCGAGGCGGCCGACGCCATCGACGCCTTTTTGGCCCAGGCCCTGGCGGCGGAACAGCGCGGCTCGCGCGATCTGGAACGGTTCGCCGCCGATCTGGACCGGCTGGACCAGACGGTGAAGCGCGAGATGGACGAGCCGCGCGGCGAGGTCCGTGTAATGACCGCCCACTCGTCCAAGGGGCTGGAGGCGCCGGTGGTGATCCTGCCGGACACCATCTTCCAGGACCCGCTGGGCGACGCCCTGCTGGAGATCGAGGGTGGCGGCTTCCTGTGGTGCGGCTCCAAAAAGGACGACTGCGCTGTCACCGCCACGGCGCGGGAGGCCCGCAAGAAGAAGGGCGAGGAGGAGAGCCTGCGTCTGCTCTATGTCGGCCTGACGCGGGCGCGCGACCGACTGATTCTGGGCGGGCGGATCGCCGCCAACCGCAAGCTGGACGGCGTCGAGGCCTGGTGGGGTCCGGCGACCCAGGCGATGCAGACGCTGGGCCGCGAAGTCCAGAAGGGCGACATGACGATCCGGCGGTTCGGGCCCGATCCGGACACAGCGCCGCGTGCGGAGACGCGAGCGGCGGATACGGCCGCGCCGCCGGGCTGGCTGCTGGCTCCGCCCGAGGCGGAGGCGGGCGTGCGCCTGCTGGCCCCGTCGCAGGCTGAGGCCGAAAGCACCGGCCGCGCCCGTCCACCCGCCCTGTCGCCCCTGGCGCGTCAGGCGACCCAGGCGGGCGCCGCCATGGGCCGGTTCCGGCGCGGCGACCTGATCCACCGGCTGCTGGAGCGGCTGCCCGACCTGCCGCCCGCCGACTGGGACAGCGCCGCCGTCCGCCTGCTGGCGCGAGAGCGCGACCTGTCGGACGACCAGCGCGCGGAGATGATCGCCGCCGCCCTGTCGGTGCTGCGCGACGACCGCTTCGCGCCGGTGTTCGGCCCCGGCTCGCGCGCCGAGGCGGGGGTGGTCGGGCCGTTCCGGGGACGCACCGTCTCGGGCCGGATCGACCGGCTGGTGGCGACGCCGGACCGGGTGCTGATCGTCGACTACAAGACGAACCGTCCCGCGCCCGATCGGCTGGAGGACGTGGACCCCGCCTACATCATCCAGCTGGCCGTATACGCCGAGGTGCTGAAGGGCGCCTGGCCCGGTCGCGCGGTCGAGGCGGCCCTGGTCTGGACCGACGGGCCGAAGCTGACGCACGTGCCGGCCGACGCGATGACGGCGTCGCTGCTGCAGTAAATCTGCGCCGTGGGCGTAGAAATCCCGGCGTTGATTTCGCTCTGGGGGTCGCCCACATGGAGCATCGAATGGCGAGGAATCAGCGCGGCTGATCCGCCGATAGGAGACATCGAAATGGCCACCGTGAAGGTCACCGACGAAAGCTTCGACGCCGACGTCCTGAAATCGTCCACCCCCGTGCTGGTGGACTTCTGGGCCGAGTGGTGCGGCCCCTGCAAGCAGATCGGCCCGGCCCTGGAGCAGATCGCCGACGAGTACGCCGGCCAGGTCACCATCGCCAAGGTCAACATCGACGACAGCCCCCTGACCCCGTCCAAGCTGGGCGTGAAGGGCATCCCGACCTTGATGCTGTTCAAGGACGGCCAGCTTGCCTCGCTGAAGGTCGGCGCCATGCCCAAGGGCAAGATCGTCGAGTGGCTGGCCGAGTCCGGCGTGTCCCCGACCGTCTGATCACGAAACCCGCGAACGGCCACGTGGTCGTTCACGCTTCGCCAATGACAAACGGCCGCCGTTCGCGAAGGACAGGCGGCCGTTTCCGTATCCGGGCTGGAACGGCGGCGGCGTGAGGTCGAGGGTCTGGTCATCGAGGCCCGGTCGTCGGGTCCTCACAGACCCGAAGAGCCCGCCATGAAAATCCTGATCCCCGCCGTCCTCGTCGCCGCCCTGATCGCCGGCCCGGCCTTCGCCCAATCGGCCGACAACAGCGTGACCGTCCAGTTCGAGACCGGCGCCGCGACCGGCGCCGTCATGGTCGGCCTGTATGACAGCGCCGATGCATACAACGGCCATCGCACCTTCCGCGGGGGACGCATCGCAGCGACCGGCGGCGTGGTCACGGTGACCTTCGATCAGCTGCCGGCCGGCGAGTACGCCGTCAGCGCCTTCCACGACGTCAACGGCGACGGGACGATGAACGCCAACCCCTTCGGCATGCCGACCGAGCCCTACGCCTTTTCGAACAACGCCAAGGGCAACATGGGCCCCGCCTCCTGGGATGCGGCGAAGTTCGCCGTGTCGGGCGCGGTCACCCAGACGATCACCATTCGCTGACGCGGGGGCCTAAAAGGCCGCGACGCGGTCGCTGCCTGCTTGAGGCCTGATCCCTGAACCTCCTCCAGATCCGAGTTCACCATGACCCCCTCCCGCCGTTCCTTCCTGATGGGCGCCGCCGCCTTGTCGGCCGCCGTGGCCACGCCCGAGCTGGCCTTCGCCCGCGCCGCCAATGACGCCGCCGCCGGAAACGCCGACTGGGCGCTGGCGACGCAGGACCTGCCGGGCGACATCGCGCCCACCGCCATGCGTCTGGTTCACGGCCGGGCGCCGGCGGGGCTGGAGGGGGCGCTGTTCCGCAACGGGCCGGGCCAGTTCCGGCGGCCAGGCGGGTCGGCGACGCACTGGTTCGACGGCGACGGCCTGATGCGCGCCTTCCGCATCCGGGACGGTCAGGCCACGCTGGAGGCGCGGTTCGCCGATACGCCCAAGCGGCGATACGAGAGCGAGATCGGCGCGGTAGTCACCCCCGGCTTCGGCACGGCGGGCGACGGCCGGGCGCGGCTGGGTTCGCCCGACGACGCCAACGCCGCGAACACGGCGGTGATGACGGCCGGCGATCAGGTCTGGGCCCTGTGGGAGGCCGGATCGCCGATGGCGATGGATCGCGGGGACCTGTCGACCAGGGGCTTCGTCACCCTGCGCGACGATCTGAAGGGGATGCCGTTCCAGGCCCACCCGCGCTATGCGCCGGACGGCTCGATCTGGAACATCGGCCTGCACGGCGACCGGATGATCGTCTGGGCGCTGAACCCCGACCGGTCGCTGCGGGACGCCCAGGTCGTGGACCTGCCGCGCGCCAGCTACATGCACGACTTCACCGCCACCGACCGGCATATGGTGATCGTCATGCAGCCTTGGGTCTTCGACCATTCGGGCCTGCCCTACGCCAGTCAGTTCGCTTGGAAGCCCGAGATGGGGACGCAGGTGATGGTGCTGGACAAGGCGGACCTGAGCCGGCGGCGGATCTATGAGCTGCCGGCCTTCTCCTACTTCCATTTGGGGGACGCCTGGGCGGACGCGGGCGGGACGATCCGCTTCGACGTGGCGGCGGGCAAAGACGTGGCCTTCGCGGTGGAGGGCGCGCGGGTGCTGGTCGAGCAGCGCGGGACGGTGCCGGGCACGCCGGCCGAACTGACGCTGGTCACCCTGCACGCCGACGGCCGGGCTGAGATGACCGGCACGAGCGTCACCGCCGAGTTCCCGCGCGCGGATCCGCGCCGGACGGGGGCCCAGCGGCGGCTGAGCGTGCACGTCACCGGCGAGACCGGCGGACGACCGCTGGCGACCGGCATCGGTGTGCAAGACTGGGAAAGCGGCCGGCATCAGGCCTTCGACTTCGGCGACCGCCAGGTGATGGAGGAGGCGGTCTTCGTGCCCAGGCCGGGACGGTCGGAAGAGGACGCGGCCTGGCTGGTGGCGCCGTCGATCAGCCTGCAGGCCGGGGTGACGGAGCTGCATGTGTTCGAGGCGTCGCGGGTGGCGGACGGGCCGGTGGCGACCTGGCGGGCGGACGTGGCGTTGCCCGCGGGTTTCCACGGGATCTGGGCTTAGGGGCGACGACCCTCTCCCTCTGGGAGAGGGATGGCGTTCTCAGTACCAGCCCGCGTCCCTTAGCGCCCGCGCGTACCGGCGGCTGACCGGGGCGACGAGCCCGCCGTCCAGGGTCAGCAGCGCCCGGCCATCTCCGCGCTCCACGTCGCGCACCGCATCCTTCGCCACCCACCAGCTGCGGTGGGTCTGGGCGCCTTCCAGGCCCTCCAACTCGTCCAGGGCGTCCGACAGGCGCATCAGGATCAGGTCCGATCCCCGGTCGGTATGGACGCGCAGATAGTGGTCCTCGGACTGGACGGCGCGGATGGCGGCGCCCCTCAGCTTGATCGGAAGGCGGTCGGGGAAGCGCGCCCTGGCCTGGCCGACGGCGGGGGCGTGGGTCTGGATCGGGCGGGCGCGCGTGACGAAGACGTTGATGGCGCAGATGACGGCGGTGACCAGCACCACATATCCGGAGATCGTCGGCAGCAGGCTCAGCGGCATCCAGCGACCGTTCAGCGCCGGCCCCGTGAACGCCCAGACGGCGACCGCCAGCGGGCCGGAGATGGCGGTGGTCAGCAGGCCCACGTTCAGCCAGGGCTTCTCGTCCAGGGCCACGAACCGGTCCAGCAGCACCGAACACGCGTGCCCCCAGACGCCGCCCAGGATCATCATCGGCACCCAGTAGGCGAAGCGCACGTCCAGCGGCGCGCGATAGGTCTCGAAGGCCCCGGTGATGGCCAGAACGACGCCGCCCAGGCCGGCGACGACCAGCCCGCGTCCGAACTCGCGCGGCTTCCAGTCTCCCAGTCGCATCAGCCGCGCTCGGGCTGACAGACGGCGCGGAAGCCGGCGGCGGCGAAGCGGACCATGTAGTCGCCCGCCGTCTCCAGATCGCCGGAGCGGCACAGGCCGTTCGACAGCCGGTCCAGCCGCCCGGTCTCGCCCAGGGTCAGGGTCAGGGCGCCGGACAGGTTGTGATAGGCCCAGTAGAGATCGACCTCGCGCGACCCCGGCAGGACCTGCGCGATCAGTTCGATCAGGCGGCGAATCGCGGGATCGAAGTAGCGGGCCATGGTCTCGCCGCCGAAGGTCGGGCTGGCGTTCGTCTGGGCGACCAGGGCGGCGTAGTGTTTCCACCCGGGACCGCCCTTCAGCGACCATTCGAACGGTGGGCGCAGGAACGCCTCCAGCACGCCTTCCAGCGTCATCGCTTCGCCCATCTGCTCGGCGTAGCGGTTGATGGCGTCGACCCGTTCGCTGTTCCAGACCTCTGCCCGGCGCAGGAAGACGGCGTCGAACAGTTCGCGCTTGGCCCCGAAGTAATAGTGCACAAGGGCCGTATCGACCCCCGCCTCGCGCGCCACCTCGCGGATCGTGACGCCATAGAAGCCGTGCTTGGAGAACAGGTCCTCCGCCGCGTCCAGGATGGTCTCGCGGGTGTTGCCGGCATCGCGGACGCGGCTTTTGGGCGGGCGTCCCCGGCGGGCGGGGGCGCCGTCGCGCGCCGCGCCGGCACGATTGGTCTGCGCGGGGTTCGGCGCTGGGGTCGGCTTGGGCGCGAGCGTCATGGTCGCAACTAGTCATGACCGGGCCGCCGGTGCAACGGCGCCACAGGGGCCGCCTAACCCAGCGTCACCGTTTGACAGCCAGGTGATTACCGGTCAGGTTCCGGGAAAATCATTGAACGCTGAATAAAAGCGTCATCGGCAGGAAATCTGGAGGGCTACCTATGAACCGCTTTGTGAAAACCGCCTTGCTGGCGGGGGCCGCCTCGTGCGCGCTTTCGACCGGCGCCATGGCTCAGAACGCCAGCGTCAATGCGACCGCCGGCGAATCGTCGCTGGGCGACGTCATCGTCACCGCGCGTCGCCGCGACGAACAGCTAAAGGACGTCCCTGTCGCCGTCTCGGCCATCTCGGCTGAGACGCTGCAACAGACCGGCGCCACCGACATCACCGCCCTGCAGCAGCAGACGCCGAACGCCACGGTCCAGATCGCCCGCGGCTCCAACTCGACCCTGATCTCCTTCATCCGCGGCGTCGGCCAACAGGATCCGCTGTGGGGCTTCGAGCCCGGCGTCGGCCTCTATGTCGACGACGTCTACATCGCCCGTCCGCAGGGTGCGGTGCTGGACATCTTCGACATCCAGCGCATCGAAGTGCTGCGCGGCCCGCAAGGCACGCTGTACGGCCGCAACACCATCGGCGGCGCGATCAAATATGTGACCAGCCGTCTGGCTGCCGAGCCGGAGTTCATGATCCGCGGCACGGTCGGCTCCTATGACGAGCGCAACTTCCTCGGACAGGCCTCGCTGCCGATCGGCGACACCTTCGCCATCGGCGGGGCGATCGCCACCTATGACCACGACGGCTACGGCACGAACCTGAACACGGGCCAGGATCAGTACGACAAGGACGTCACCGCCTACCGCGCCAGCGCCGAGTGGACCCCTTCGGACAACCTGTTCGTCCGGCTGGCATGGGACAAGGTGGAGGACAACTCCAGCCCCCGCCACGGTCACCGCGAAGTCGTCTCCAGCACCGGCAACTACCGTCCGCCGGCCAATGTCTATGACACCAACGCCGGCATCGTAGGCGAGCAGAAGGTGACGACCGAGGGCGTATCGCTGACCGGCGAATACCGCCTGAACGACACCATCACCCTGAAGTCGATCACCGCCTATCGCGAAGGCGACACGGCGACCGTCATCGACTTCGACGAGACGCCGCTGCCGACGCTGGACGTTCCCGCCCTCTATTCGGACGACCAGTTCACGCAAGAACTGCAGATCCTGTTCGAGGGCGATCGCTGGTCGGGCGTCGCCGGCCTGTTCTACCTAGACGGCACCTCGTCGGGCGTGTTCGACACCATCGCGGGCAACCTGGGCCTGTCCATCGCGGCGGCCGGTTCGGTCGACACCAAGTCGTTCTCGGCCTTCGCCGACTTCAGCTACGACATCACCGACCGTCTGCACGCGTCGATCGGCGGCCGCTATACCTCGGACGACAAGGAAGCCTCGGTCTACCGCGCCTTCTTCCTGGGCGCGACGCGATCGCCGCTGACCGGCGGCGTCGACCGTGCGCCCCTGCTGGTGCGCACCAACTACACGGCGTCCGACACCTTCGATAAGTTCACGCCGCGCGCCAGCCTGTCCTACGACTTCTCGGACGACGTGACCGGCTATGTCTCCGTCAGCCAGGGCTTCAAGTCCGGCGGCTGGGACATGCGCGGCGACGCGGCACTGACGCCGCAGACGGTGGATGGCTATCAGCCGGAAACCGTCACCGCCTACGAACTGGGCCTGAAGGGCACGGCCCTGGACGGCCGCGTCCAGTTCGCCTCCGCCGCCTTCTACTCGGACTACCAGGACCAGCAGATCACGGTGCAGCAGGTGGCCACGCCGCCGGCCGTCGGCATCGCCTCGATCGTCGACAACGTCGGTTCATCCAGCATCTACGGCGTGGAACTGGAAGGCACCGCCTTCCTGACGGACGCCCTGACCGCGCGGGCGTCGATCGGCTACCTGAAGAACGAGTTCGACGAGTACGTCACCTTCATCACCGGTTCGCCGGTCGACATCTCCGACACCAAGGAGCCCCAGAACTCGCCCGAGCTCTCGGCCTTCTTCGCGGTGAGCTACACGGCCCCGGTCCTGGGCGGCGAGCTGGTGGTGACGCCGTCGGTGTCCTACCGCTCGGACTATCACCTATTCGACCAGCCCGACCCGGTGCTGGACCAGGACGCCTACACCCTGCTGGACGTCGGCGCGGTGTGGACCTCGCCCAGCGGCCACTTCGAGGTGGGCGTCTTCGGCAAGAACCTGACGGACGAACAGTACCGCGTGGGCGGCTACAACTTCCCGGGCGCGACCTACAACAACTCGATCTCCGCCTTCTACGGTCCGCCGCGGACCTGGTCGGTGCAGCTGACGGCCCGCTACTAGGGCTGAGACAATCCTTCCTTGAGGGCGGCGGTTCGACAGGGCCGCCGCCCTTTTTCTCTCTGGCGCGGATGATCTAGGCTGCGCGCCGATCAAGAAGACGCATCGAGGACCGCCATGGACGCCGCCGCACAGACCTCGCGACCCGCCGCATCCGGCTACCGCTTCTACGTCCTGGCGGTGCTGATCCTGATCTACATGCTGAACTTCCTGGATCGGCAGATCATCGGCATCCTGGCCACGCCGCTGAAGGCGCACTTCGGTCTGTCGGATACGCAGTTCGGCCTGCTGGGCGGCCTGGCCTTCGCCTCCGTCTATTCGACCCTGGCCATTCCCCTGGCCTGGGTGGCCGACCGGTTCAGCCGCGTCTGGGTGATGACCGGCGCCCTGGCGGTGTGGTCGGGCTTCACCGCCCTGTGCGGCGTCGCCGGCTCCTTCACCCAGCTGTTCCTGTTCCGCATGGGCGTGGGCGTGGGCGAGGCGGGCGGCGTGGCCCCGGCCTATTCGCTGATCGCCGACTACTTCCCCAAGGAACAGCGTGCCCGCGCCCTGGCCGCCTACGCCTTCGGCATCCCCTTGGGCACCGCCGCCGGCACGCTGGTCGGCGGGGTTCTGGCCGCCAAGTTCGGCTGGCAGACCGCCTTCATCGTCGTGGGCCTGCTGGGCGTGCTGGTCGCGCCCCTGCTGCGCCTGACCGTCAAGGATCCCAAGCGCGGCGGTCTGGATGCCCCCGTCATTGCCCAGCCCGTCGCGGCTCCTGCAGCGACTGAGAAACCCAAGGCGCCCAGCTTCGGCGCCGTGTGCAAGCTGCTGTTCGCCAAGCGCAGCTTCTGGCTGCTGTCGTTCGGCGCGGCCGCGTCCTCGGTCTGCGGTTACGGCGTCGCCGGCTGGCTGCCCAGCTTCTTCATGCGCAGCTTCGACCTCAGCCTGATCCAGACCAGCTGGTATTATTCCGGCATCGCCCTGGTCGGCGGCATCACCGGCATCTGGGGCGGCGGCATGATCGCCGATCGCCTGGGCAAGAAGAACAAGGGCGCCTATCCGCTGGTGCCGGCCATCGCCTTCCTGATCTCGGCGCCCTGTTTCATCCTGGCGATGAACTCGGCTTGGCTGATCGGCCAGATCATCCCCGGCGGCGGCACCCAGGGTCAGGCCTTGACGGTCGCCTTCCTGATCTTCCTGATCCCGACGGGCCTGAACCTGACTTGGCTGGGGCCGATCACCGCCGCGGTCCAGCATCTGGTGCCGCCGCCGATGCGGACCACGGCCTCGGCCCTGTTCCTGCTGATCAACAACCTGCTGGGGATCGCCGTTGGCTTCTACTATTTCGGGGCCGTGTCCGACCTGCTGGCGCCCACCTTCGGCGAGGAGAGCCTGCGCTGGGCGATCTATACGGGCATGGGTTTCTACGTGCTGTCGTCCTTCCTGCTGATCGGCGCCTCGCGCACGCTGAAGCGGGATTGGGTGGAGTAGTCTCCCTCCCCTTCATGGGGAGGGACGGCGAGCCCGAGAGCCCGGGTGGGGAAGTTCGCGAGCGGATGCCTCTACGAACCCCACCGCGTCGGCTGCGCCGACACCCCTCCCCATAAAGGGGAGGGAGAAGCGGTTGCACCTGCGAAGGTGGCGGTCCTATAAGCCCCCACCTCCCTCTTCGCAGGCATCCGGCGGCGTCCATGAACATTCACGAATATCAGGCCAAGCAGGTTCTGAAGGGCTTCGGCGCCCCCGTCGCGGCGGGCGTGGCCGTCACCTCGGTCGATCAGGTCGAGGCCGCCGCCCGGTCTTTGCCCGGCCCGCTCTATGTCGTGAAATCGCAGATCCACGCCGGCGGGCGCGGCAAAGGCAAGTTCAAGGAACTGGGCCCCGACGCCAAGGGCGGCGTGCGCCTGGCCTTCTCGGTCGAGGAAGCCGTCAAGCACGCCGGCGAGATGCTGGGCAACACCTTGGTCACCGCGCAGACCGGCGACGCCGGCAAGCAGGTCAATCGCCTCTACATCGAGGACGGCGCCGACATCGAGCGCGAGCTGTACTGCTCGCTGTTGGTCGACCGCGCCCACGGCCGCATCGCCTATGTCGTTTCGACCGAAGGCGGCATGGACATCGAGGCCGTCGCCCACGACACGCCCGACAAGATCCACACCATCGTCATCGACCCTGAAGCGGGCGTGACCGACGCCGACGTCGCCGCCATCAACGTCGCCTACGGCCTGACGGGCGTGGCCGCCGAGGACGGCAAGTCGCTGTTCCCCATCCTGTACAAAGCCTTCACCGAGAAGGACATGGACATGCTGGAGGTGAACCCCCTCATCGTCATGAAGGACGGCCACCTGCGCGTCCTGGACGCCAAGGTCTCGTTCGACGGCAACGCCCTGTTCCGCCATGAGGACATGAAGGCCCTGCGCGACGAGACCGAGGAAGACGCCAAGGAGATCGAGGCGTCCGAATGGGACCTGGCCTACGTCGCCCTGGACGGCAACATCGGCTGCATGGTCAACGGCGCGGGCCTGGCCATGGCGACGATGGACATCATCAAGCTGTACGGCAAGGAGCCCGCCAACTTCTGTGACGTCGGCGGCGGCGCCGGCAAGGAGAAGGTCGCGGCGGCCTTCAAGATCATCACCGCCGACCCGGCTGTCCAGGGCATCCTGGTCAACATCTTCGGCGGCATCATGAAGTGCGACGTCATCGCCGAGGGTGTGGTCGCGGCTGTGAAGGAAGTGGGCCTGAAGGTGCCGCTGGTCGTCCGTCTGGAAGGCACCAACGCCGAGCTGGGCAAGAAAATCCTGAACGAGTCGGGCCTGACCATCCAGGCCGCCGACGACCTCGACGACGCCGCCCAGAAGATCGTCAAGGCGGTCGGCTGATGTTCGGGGCCATCGCCGCAGCGTTGGCCCTGGTTGCTCCGCAAGCCGTGCCCGGAGCGTCTTTCGATACAGCCTTGAACATGCTTCGGGCTGGGTGCCTTGACGTGCGAGGCGACCGCGATGCGTTCAATGCGGTCGCGCGCGCGCGAGGTTGGCGATCGCTGCCTTTGAGCGCCCGCTCGCCAAACGATTGGATAGACGCCTATCAGGTTGACACGCTCATCGTGCGCCTCTCGCACAGGCCTGCGCAGGACGGTCCCTTGCCCATCCCGGAGCAACTCATCTGCACGGTAGATTATGCGCCTTACGTCACGGATTGGCGGCAGCGCATGGCCTCCGTCACTGTCGATGGGGTAGCGCTTGGAGAGTCAGGCGATGTGCCCTCATCCTATCGACTGCCTCCTGGCTTCAATTTAGGCATCTGGGACTTCGCGAACGGTGATCGATTACACGTAACCGCGATTACGGCGGAGCGGCGGATCGAACTCTCCGTCAACTACGACTACCCTACGGCTCAGTAGGTCACGCGGGTTGTGTGCTCCACATAACCCGTGTAACTCCTCCGCGTGACCCGCAACCTGACCCTCGCAATCGACGACGACCTTCTCGACAAGGTGCGGGTGCTGGCGGCTATGAAGCGGACGACGGTCAATGAGGCGGTGCGCGGCTTCCTGACCCAATGGGTCCAACAGGAGACGTCCAAGGACGAGGCACGCGAGGCGCTGCTCAAGCTCATCGACGAATCCAAGGGCCGGATGGGCGATTGGAGACCCGGTAAGCGCGACGAAATCTACAGCGGGGACCGTCGGTTTGATCGCTGATCCCGAGGTCTTTCTCGACACCAACATCCTGCTCTACGCCGCGCTTGGCCAGGACCATGCGGGGTATCGGTGGGACCGTGCGCGCGAGATCGCGCTGACCGAGGACTACTGCACTTCGGGGCAGGTTCTGGCGGAGTTCTACAACGTCGCCACGCGCAAGGGCGCGCCCCCGCTGACATCAGATGAAGCGCGCGAATGGGTTCGCGTTATCGCCCTGAAGCCGTGTCAGCCCGTGACGCCGGACGTGGTCGTAGCCGGCATCGACAACGCCCGGCGCTATCAGCTGTCCTATTGGGACGGCGCCATCATCGCCGCTGCCGAGAAGATCGGCGCGCGCGTCCTCTATTCCGAAGACCTCAATCACGGCCAGACCTATGGGTCCGTCCGCGTCGAAAACCCCTTCCTTCCCGCCTGACTTAACAAGCGAGCCTTTATGTCCATCCTCGTCGACAAGAACACCAAGATCATCGTCCAGGGCCTGACCGGCAAGACGGGCGGGTTCCATACCGAGCAGGCGCTGGCCTATCACGGCACCCAGATGGTCGCGGGCGTGCACCCGACCAAGGGCGGGACCAACTGGACCGGCTCGCACGGCGAGAGCCTGCCGATCTACGCCTCGGTCGCCGAAGCCAAGGACGCCACGGGCGCCGACGCAAGCGTGATCTATGTGCCGCCGTCGGGCGCCGCGGCCGCCATCATCGAGGCCATAGACGCCGAGATCCCCTTCATCACCTGCATCACCGAGGGCATCCCGGTCTTGGACATGGTCAAGGTGAAGCGTCACCTCGAAGGCTCCAAGTCGCGCCTGCTGGGCCCCAACTGCCCGGGCATCATGACGCCGGACGAGTGCAAGATTGGCATCATGCCGGGCTCCATCTTCAAGAAGGGCAACGTCGGCATCGTGTCGCGTTCCGGCACCCTGACCTATGAGGCGGTGTTCCAGACAACCAACGAGGGTCTGGGCCAGACCACGGCCGTCGGCATCGGCGGCGATCCCGTCAAGGGCACCGAGTTCATCGATGTGCTGGAGATGTTCCTGGCCGACGATGAAACCACCTCGATCATCATGATCGGCGAGATCGGCGGCGGCGCCGAGGAAGACGCGGCCCAGTTCCTGATCGACGAGGCCAAGAAGGGCCGCTCCAAGCCGATGGCCGGTTTCATCGCGGGCCGCACCGCTCCGAAGGGCCGCACCATGGGCCACGCCGGCGCGGTGGTCTCGGGCGGCAAGGGCGATGCGGAATCCAAGATCGCGGCCATGGAAGCGGCCGGCATCAAGGTCTCCCCCTCGCCGGCGCGCCTGGGCAAGACCTTGGTCGAAGTGCTGAAGGGCTAAGCCCTTCAGGGCGCTATGCTCGCCGCGCGGCGGCTCGCGACTTGAGCGCCTTCTGAACACTGAGCCCCGTCGCCGTCTGGCGGTGGGGCTTTTTGCTGGCCTAGTTGCCGCCGTCGATGGCGATCAACTCGGGCTTGCTGAGGCTGCGCGGCGTCTGTTCGACCGGCGGCAGCTCGGGCAGCTGCTTGCCCTCGTGATCGACCTGCAAATCCTCGAAGCGGCGGGCCTGGGTCATGACCTGCGTCTCCAGCGAGCCGACGAACTTGTTGTAGTGATCGACCGCCTGTCCCAGCGTCCGGCCGACCGAGGCGGCGTGACCGCCCATGACCGCCAGGCGCTTGTAGAGCTCCTTGCCCAGCCGGGCGACGTCCTCGGCGTTGCGGGCCTGCTCCTCGGCGCGCCAGCCATAGGCGACGGCCTTGCACAGGGCGAACAGGGTGGTGGGGGTGACGATGACGACGCGTGACGCCATGGCCTGGGTCATCAGCTCGGGCTCATGATCCAGGGCGGCCGCCAGGAAGGCGTCGCCCGGCACGAACATGACGACGAAGTCCGGGCTGGGCTTGAACTGGTCCTGATAACCCTTGGCCGACAGGCCACGCACGTGGGTCTTCAGGCTGGCGGCGGTTCGCAGCGACATGGCCAGCGCCTGCGCCGCCTCGTCGCCGTCGGTAGCATCGGCGAAGGCCAGCGGGACCTTGGCGTCGATCACGAACATGCCGCCGCCGGGCAGTTTGACGATAAAGTCCGGTCGCGACTGGCGGCCTTCGTCATTGGCCTCGGACGTCTGTTCGGTGAAGTCGAAGCGGCCCGCCATGCCGGCGGCCTCCAGCACATTGCGGCAGGTCTGTTCGCCCCAGCGACCGCGCCGGCCGGTATTGCCCTTCAGCGCCTCGGTCAGGCGGCGCGCCTCGTCGCGCGTGGCGGTAGAGGCGGTCATCAGAAGAGTGAGCTGTTCCTTCAGCCCGCCGGTCTCCTCGGCGCGCGTCTTCTCAAGCGCCGCAACCTGGGCCTCGAACTTGGCCAGGGTCTCGCTGACCGGCTTCAGCTGGGCGTCCAGCCGCTCGCGGTTGGCGCGGTCCTGAGCCTGGAAGGTCTCGGTGGCGCGGGTAACCAGCTGGCTGGCCACCGCCTCGGCCGACTGGGCCGCCTGAGCCCGCAGCAACTCCGTCATCGTGCCGCGGCTGTCCTCGATCAGGACGATCCGCTCCTCGGCCAGAGCCAGACGCCCCAGCGCCGACTGGCGGCCCAACAGGGCCCAGACGAAGCCGCCGGCGCTGACGATGGCGATGACGGCCAAGATGAAGGCGATGGTGTTCATGCTCCGTTCCTAGCGGCAATTGGCGATGGAATGAAGCGGGCCACGCGCTTTATCGACAACCCACGTTACGGCTGCCCCACGTCCGCCTTGATCGGTCTGTAAAGCCCGCGTCCCATTCCGCCCGGCCGGGTCTTCCACCCGCCGGGCGCTGCTGTTTTCAGGTTTTCAATGCCCTTTCCCGCCGTCCATCCCGCGCTCGATCGCGCCCTTGCCGCACGCGGCTATGCCGAGCCGACGCCGGTTCAGGCCGCCGTGCTGGAAGAGGGGCTGAGCGATCAGGACCTGCTGGTTTCGGCCCAGACGGGGTCGGGCAAGACGGTCGCTTTCGGTCTGGCGGCGGCGCCGACGTTGCTGCCGGACAGCGAGGCGTTCGGCATGGCCGACGCGCCGTTCGCCCTGGTCATCGCCCCGACGCGCGAACTGGCGATGCAGGTCTCGACCGAGCTGACGTGGCTCTATGCCGAAACGAAGGCCAAGATCGCCACCTGCGTCGGCGGCACCGACGCCCGCCAGGAAGCGCGCAAGCTGAACGCCGGCGTCCACATCGTCGTCGGCACGCCCGGCCGCCTGAAGGACCATATCGACCGGGGCAACCTGGACCTGTCGGCCATCCGCGTCATCGTTCTGGACGAGGCGGACGAGATGCTGGACATGGGTTTCCGCGAGGACCTGGAATACATCCTCGAGCAGGCGCCGGCCGAGCGCCGGACGCTGCTGTTCAGCGCCACCATCGCGCGTGAGATCGCGGCGTTGGCCAAGCGCTACCAGAAGGACGCGGTGCGCATCGACACCACGGACCGCACCCGCGCCCACGCCGATATCGAATACCGCGCCATGCGGATCGCGCCGAACGAGATCGAGCACGCGGTCGTCAATGTGCTGCGCTATTTCGAGGCGCCGGGCGCGCTGGTGTTCTGCTCCACCCGCGAGTCGGTGAAGCATCTGCAGGCGGCCCTGCGCGAGCGCGGCTTCTCCTCGGTCGGCCTGTCGGGTGAACTGAGCCAGCGTGAGCGCACCGATGCGCTGCAGGCCCTGCGCGACGGCCACGCGCGGGTCTGCGTCGCCACCGACGTCGCCGCGCGCGGGCTGGATCTGCCGGACCTGGGTCTAGTGCTTCACGCCGAACTGCCGGTCAACCGCGCAACCCTGCTGCACCGTTCGGGCCGAACAGGTCGGGCGGGCAAGAAGGGCGTCTCTGTCCTGCTGGTGCCGAACCCCAAGCGCCGGCGCGCCGAGATGCTGCTGTCCTCCGCCGGGGTCGAGGCGACCTGGGAAGGCGCGCCGACCGCCGACGCCATCCGGGCCCAGGACGACGCCCGTCTGCTGGCCGCAGACATCTTCTCTGGCGAGACCAGCGACGAGGACATGGCGCTGGCCCGCAAGCTGCTGGGCGAACGCAGCGCCGACGAGATGGCCGTCGCCCTGGTCCGCATGCTGCGCGCCAAGATGCCGGCGCCCGAAGACCTGACCGATCCCGGCGATCGCCCGCTGCGCAAGGAGCGCGGCGATGCGGCCACCGCCTGGCCGACCGAGCGTCTGCAGGCGCACGAGGTGACCTGGTTCCGCGCCAGCGTCGGCCGCCAGCAGAACGCCGATCCCAAGTGGCTGATCCCGCTGATCTGCCGCCTGGGCGGGGTGACCAAGCGCGACATCGGCTCGATCCGCGTGCTGCCGGACGAGACCCGCTTCGAGATCTCGCTGGAGGCGTCGGAGAAGTTCCAGGCGGCCCTGGGCAACGCCGCCAAGGGCGAGCCGGTGACGATCACGCCGTCCAGCGCTCCGGACGGCGCCTACAAGACCAAGCGCGCCTTCACGCCGCGTCGCGAGGAAGGCGGCGAGGACCGTCCGCGCAGCTTCGACCGCAAGCCCGGCGGCAAGCCGCCCTATGCTGGCAAGCCGAACGCCGCCAAGCCGCCCTACGCCGGTAAGAAGCCGTTCCAGGGCAAGCCCGGCGGAAAGCCCCCTTTCAAGGGCAAGCCGTTCAAGAAGGCGGCGAAGTAGGCCTCAGCCCGCGAAGCACCAGGCCAGCACGGCCTTCTGGGCGTGGATGCGGTTCTCCGCCTCGTCCCAGACCAGCGACTTCGGCCCGTCGATGACGGCGTCCGTCACCTCTTCGCCCCTGTGCGCCGGCAGGCAGTGCAGGAAGGCCGCGTCGGGGGCCGCCAGGGCCATCAGGGCGTCATCGACGCCGTAGGCCTCGAACGCTTCCAGCCGCTCTTCGTAATCCTGATCGCCCATCGACACCCAGGTGTCGGTGACCACGACGTCGGCGCCGGCGACGGCCTCGCGCGGGTCGCTGGTCAGGGTGGCGTTGTTCCCGGCGCGGGCCAGGTCATGCAGGTCGGGGTGATACTCGGCCGGGCAGGCGACGTTCAGGTGGAAGCCGAACTTGGGCGCCGCATGCAGGAAGCTGTGGCAGACGTTGTTGCCGTCGCCGATCCAGGCGATCGTCTTGCCGGCGACCGGGCCGCGATGCTCCTCGATGGTCATCAGGTCGGCCAGGATCTGGCACGGGTGGCTGCGGTCCGTCAGGCCGTTGATGACCGGCACGGTGGAGACACGGGCGAACCGCTCGACATCCTCGTGGTCGTTAGCCCGGATCATCACCGCATCGACCATGCGCGACAGCACCTTGGCGGTGTCCTCGACCGGCTCTCCGCGTCCCAGCTGCATGTCCGTGGAGTTGGCGATGATGGCCGAGCCGCCCAGCTGGCGGATGGCGGCGTCGAAGCTGAAGCGGGTCCGCGTCGAGTTCTTCTCGAAGATCATCGCCAGCACGCGATCCTTTGCCGGCGCATCGGCGTCGGCGCGACCCTTGGGCCAGCCCTTGCGGGCGGCCTTGCGGGCGTGGGCGTCGTCCAGAATGGCGCGCAGCTCGGTCGCGTCCAGCCGGTGGATGTCGAGGAAGTGGCGAACCATAGCCCGTCCTTATCCCACCCCGGAACGGGGAGGGTGGTCCCGCAGGGACCGGGTGGGGACGGCCCTGAGACACCGGAAAAGAGTTGGGTCGCCCCCACCCGGCCGCTGACGCGACCTGCCCTCCCCGCCGGGGGAAGGAGCTCAGTCTTACGCCGCCGCCTTAGCGCGCACCGCTTCGCACGCGCCTTCGAAGCGGCGGATGGCTTCCTGGGCCTCTTCCAGCGTCAGGTTCAGCGGCGGCAGCATCCGCACGCAGTTGTCGCCGCCGCCGGCGATCAGCAGCTGCTGCGTATCGCGCGCCGTCGCCATGAACTCGCGATTGTTCGGGATCAGCTTCACGCCGACCAGCAAGCCCTTGCCGCGCACATCGGCGATCACGTCGGGGAAGCGCTCCTGCAACCCGACCAGTTGCTGCTTCAGATAACCGGCGATGGCGTTGACGTTGTCCAGGATCGCCGGGGTGTTGATCGTGGTGAAGGCCGCAAGGCCGACCGCCATGGCCAGCGGATTGCCGCCGAAGGTCGAGCCGTGGACGCCCACCACCATGCCCTTGGCCGCATTGGTCGTGGCCAGGCAGGCGCCGATGGGGAAGCCACCGCCCAGGGCCTTTGCCACCGCCATGATGTCGGGCGCCATGCCGGCCCATTCGTGGGCCCAAAGCTTGCCGGTCCGGCCCATGCCGCACTGGACCTCGTCGAAGATGATCAGCACGCCGTACTGGTCGCACAGCTCGCGCAGCCCGCGCAGGCAGTGTTCGGGCATGGCGCGGCAGCCGCCCTCGCCCTGGACCGGCTCGACGATGATGGCGGCGGTGGTCGGCTGGGCGATGGCCGCCTTGATGGCGTCGTGGTCGCCCCACTTCAGCTGATGGAAGCCCTCCATCGGCGGGCCGAAGCCTTCGGTGTAGCTGGGGTTGGCGGCGGCGTTGATCGCGCCATAGGTCCGGCCGTGGAACGAGCCGTCGAAGCCGTAGATGTCGATGCGCTCAGGCTGGCCATTGGCCACGTGATGCTTGCGCGCCGTCTTCAGCGCGCACTCGACCGCCTCGGTGCCCGAGTTGGTGAAGAAGACCACGTCGGCGAAGGAGTTAGCGCACAGCTCGTCGGCCAGTGCTTCCTGGCCCGGAATGCGGAAGATGTTGGAGACGTGCCACAGCTTCTCGGCCTGGGTCTTCACCGCCTCGACCAGCACGGGGTGGGCGTGGCCCAGGCCGTTGGTCGAGATGCCGGCGACGCAGTCCAGATACTCGGTCCCATCGGTCGACCACAGTCGGGCGCCCTTGCCACGATCCACTTCCAGCGGCGCGCGGTTGTAGACTCCCATCAGGTGTTCGGTGGACACGTCGACCTCCAAAAGCACGAAGCCCCGGCGGGGTTCGCCGGGGTTTTGAAAGCGTGACTTGTCGGGCTGGAGCGGCGGTTAGTCAACACCGAGGCCGGGCCTTCGCCACACCCGGTTCTACCCCACTGCCGTCATCCTCGGACTTGATCCGAGGATCCGGTTGTCCAGTGGGCCATCGAGGCAAGCTGAGACGCCGCGCCATGCGCCATCCTTCCTCGCGCACGATCCACACCTGATCCTCGGATCAAGTCCGAGGATGACGGTCGAGAACTACGCGGCCACCGCGCCGGCATTGGGATCGGTGATGGCCCAGACGGCGACCGTCTCCATCAGCTGGGCGATATTCACCGGCTTGGCCAGGCAGTCGTTCATGCCGACCGAGGCGTAGAGATCGCGCTGCGCGCCCAGGGTGTTGGCGGTGACGGCGACGATGGGAACGCACCCGCGCAGGCCGGGCAGGGCGCGGATAGCGCGCGTCGCTTCGACCCCGTCCATGACGGGCATCTGGATGTCCATCAGGATCAGGTCCCAGTCCGCGCCGGCGGCGGCCTCCAGCCCTTGCGCGCCGTCCTCGGCGGTCTCGCAGACCACGCCTTGCGAGCCCAGAATGGTGGTGACCAGCAGACGGTTGCTGTCGTTGTCGTCGACATAGAGAACGCGCACGGCGCCGGCGGCGGCCTCGGGCATGGCGACGGCGGGCACGGCCGGGCAGGGCGCCGCCACAGTGGGCAGGTCGCCCTCGTTGCGGTCGATCATCTGGTTCACGACCGTGAGCAGACGCTGGCCGGCCGCATGAATGCGCGCCGCCTGGCTGGTGGCCGCGCCGGGCAGATCCGAGCCCTGCAGCAGCTCCGAGAACCCCAGCACGGCGTTCAGGGGGGTGCGCAGTTCGTGCGACATCTCGGTCAGGAAGTGTTCGCGGGCGCGGGCGACGGCGGCTTCGCGCTCGGCGGCGACCTGGGCCTGCTGGGCCTCGACCCGCTCGGTCACGTCGCGCTCGTTCAACAGAACGCCCAAGGCGCCCGTGACCGGATCGGTCACAGGTCGCGCGTCCATGTTGTGCCAGCGCCGACCGTGGACGGTGACCGCCTCGACCAGCTCGGAGGCGACCTGTCCGCCCAGCGCCCGCTTCAGAATCGGCTGGCTGAGTTCCGGTCGGGCGAAACGCGCTTCAAACGGGTGACTGGGCGAGCCGTATGCGGCGAAGGCGGCGGGGTTGCAGAAGACCGGCGCGCCCTCGGCGTCGAACAGAGTGATCAGTGTCGAGGTATGCCTCAGCGCCTCGGCGGCCCTGCGCTCTTCGGCGTCCACGTCGGCGGGGGCCGCCTCGAACATCAGCACCGGACGGCCGTCCTCCAACCGGTAGGTGGATATCAGGGCCTGGACGGTGACCGGCTGGCCGTTGGGATAGAAGGTCCAGCGCTCGTAGACCTCCTCGCCGTTCGCCGTGACCTTGGCGAGGCGGTCGGTGCGCGCCTTCACGGCCTCGGACAGCTGCGAAAAGTCGCGCGCCAGCAAATCCTCAAGCGTCCGCGCGCCCCACAGCGCCAGCGCCGGGGCGTTGGCGTAGACGCCCGTCAGATTGATCGGATCGAACAGCCAGATGGGTCGCTTCAACGCGTCCCACGCCCGCATCCGCGTGGCGCTTTCCGTCTGGTCGAAGCCTGTCCCCATGCGCCCCATGTGCCACGGCGGCGCTTAAGCCATCGCTAAGTCGGCGATCCGGTGAACGCCTTTATCGACGACAGCGCCGCCTCGACGGTCCCGTCGATGACGCTCAGGCGTTCCGGCCGATCGCCGAGCGCTTTGATGACCGGCGCGGGCTCGGGCTCGAACCCAAGCACCTCCGACACCACGTCGCCGAACTTCGATGGATGGGCGGTGGACAGGGCGACGATGGGGCCGGCGCTGCGGTCGAGGGTGCGCGCGACGCCCAGGGCTACGGCGGTGTGCGGACAGACGACGCGGTTCCAGGTCTTCCAGGCGTAGGCGATTTCTTCGCGCGTCCGGGCCTCGTCGATGGAGTGCGCGGAGACCTGGGCGCGTAAGGAGCGCAGCAGGCCGGCGTCGAAGGTTACTTCGCCGTCGCGGGCGAAGGCTTCGAACAGGTCGCGGGTGCGGTCCGCGTCGCGGCCGGTCGCCTCGAAGATCAGGCGCTCGAAGTTCGACGGCGCCTGCACGTCCATCGACACGCTGGCGCTCTCGCGAGCGGGCTTCCTGGCGTAAACGCCGTTGTTGATGGCGCGGGCCAGGGCGTCGTTCTGGTTCACGGCGGCGACGAAGCCGTTCGCCGGCAGGCCCATCCTCTGGGCCGCGATGCCGGCGAAGGCATCGCCGAAGTTGCCGGTCGGAACGACGAACGTCGCCGCCTGACCCAGCTGGGCGGTCGCCGAGACATAGTAGGGGATCTGGCCCGCCAGCCGTGCCCAGTTGATCGAGTTGACCGAGCTGAGGCGGCCCTGCGCGCGCAGGTCTTCGTGCGCCAGCAGCGCCTTCACCAGTCGCTGGCAGTCGTCGAAGTCGCCGCGCACGGCCAGGTTCAGGACGTTGTCGGCCTGGGTGGTCGTCATCTGCCTGCGCTGCACCGGCGAAACGCGATCCAGCGGATGCAGCACGACCAGCCGCACCCGGTCCTTGCCGGCGCAGGCGTTGACGGCCGCGGCGCCGGTGTCGCCCGAGGTGGCGGTCAGGATGGTCAGCCGCTCGCCCGATGCGGTCAGCGCCGCGTCGGTCAGGCTGCCGACCAACTGCATGGCCAGGTCCTTGAACGCCGCCGTCGGCCCGCGGAACAGCTCCAGCACGAACAGGCCGGGCTCCAGCTCGACCAGCGGCGTCACCAGGGGATCGTCAAAGCCGCCCGCCAGATGATCCAGCGCCGCATCCAGCGCGGATGCGGGCAGGGCGCCGCCGATGAAGGGCGCCAGTACCGCCCGCCCGATGGCGCGATAATCGGTCGTCCCTTGCGCCGCCTCGGAAAGGCAGGGCCACGCCTGCGGCATATAGAGGCCGCCGTCCGGCGCGATGCCGCGCAGCAGGGCGTCGGAGAAGTCGGCGCTGGAAGCGTCGCCACGGGTGCTCAGATATTGGTCGGCGGTCGTCATGATGGTCAAGCTCGTAGCCAGACGGCGCCGCATCGTCATCCGCAAACTGCGGTTCGCAGGCCCGCGACAACGCAGATGTGGCGCCGGGGACCGATCCAGCGCATTGCTAGAGGGTGAGGCGGCGCGACATCCTGATCCGATTGGGCCTGCTGGGCGCCGGCCTGGGCGGCGCCTGGTGGCTCCGCGACCGGGTGCTGTGGCGCGAGCCGGACCTGGCGTTTCCGGCCGGGGGCATGACCGACTGGCTGCCCTTTGCCGAGCGGCGCGCCGCGACGCCGACCGTTGATGTGACCCTGAACGGCCGGACCGTCCGCGCCCTGATCGACAGCGGCGCCCAGTATTCCGTCATCGACCGGGCGCTTTTCCAGGACTTGGGCCTGACCCAGGCGTTCGACATGCCGCTGGTGGCCTATGGCGTCGGCGGCGGGGCGCAGGTCGGACGCGGCACGACGCTGGATCTGGATGTCGGCGGCGTAGCGATCACAGGCCTGCGCGCCGCGATTCTGGGCCTGGGCCCCTTGGCCGATGCACGCGGGCTGGGGGCGCCGGTAATCCTGGGTCAGGATGTGCTGGGGCGGCTGGTGCTGGAAGTGGACGCGGGCGAGCGGCGCGTCCGCCTGGTCCGGCCGGACGCCTTTGTCCCCGATCCCGACATGCGCGAGACGCCGGCGAAAAAGGCCGGCCGGGCGCTGGCCGTGATAGTCACTGCCGAGGGGGCGGAAGTCGAGGCGGTGGTCGATACCGGCGCCACCGCCATCCTGGCCCTGACCGAAGGCGCGGCCGAGACCGCGGGCCTGCTGGACGGGCGCGCCACCGATACCGGGACCAGCATCGTCCTGGGCGGTGCGATCGAGGCCCAGACCCTGACGGCGCGGACGGTCACCATCGGCGACGCCCTCTATCGCCAGGTCACGGTCGCCATCTACGGCTCCGCGCCGATCCCCGGCTTTCCCCAGGCGCTGGTCGGGATGGAGGCCTTCGCGGGCCGGCGCGTGGCGCTGGACCTCGCGGGGCCGAAGCTATGGACCTCGCGCACGATGGACGTGCGGGTGGAGCGGCCGAGGCGGCGCGCGGGTTAGGCCCGCCGCCCACCACCCGTCATCCTCGGACTTGATCCGAGGATCAGGTTGTCTGGTGCACTATCCCGCCGGCTGAAGCGCCGCGCTCCGAGCCATCGCAAATCAGCACGATCAACGCCTGATCCTCGGATCCAGTCCGAGGATGACGGAGGGCTGCGCCTTACGCCCCGCTGAACGTATCGCAGCTGGCCGGATCGCCCGACTGGTAGCCGCGTCGCAGCCATTCGACCCGCTGGGCCGACGAGCCGTGGGTGAAGTTCTCGGGCGAGATACGGCCCCCGCCACGCTGCTGCAGCGTGTCGTCGCCGATGGCGTTGGCGGTCTTCAGGCCCTCCTCAAGGTCGCCGGCCTCCAGCGCCACTTCGCCGTTCGACACCTGGGCCGCGTGGGCCGCCCAGACGCCGGCATAGCAGTCGGCTTGAAGCTCCAGCGCCACGGAATATTGGTTGGCCTCGGCCTCGCCGCGGGCGCGCTGCTGGGCCTGCTGCACCTCCTGCGACGCGCCCGTCAGGGTCTGGACGTGGTGGCCGAACTCGTGGGCGATGACATAAGCGCGGGCGAAGTCGGCGCCCGAGGCGCCCAGCTTGCTCTCCATCTCCTGCCAGAAGGCCAAATCCAGATAGACGGTGGAATCGGTCGGGCAATAGAACGGCCCCATCGCGGCCTGACCGAACCCGCAGCCCGTGCCCGTACCCTGAGAATAGATGACGACCTTGGGCGGCGTATAGCCTTGCAGCTGGGTCTTCCACACGTCGTTGATGTTGGTGCCGACCACGTCGACGAAGCGACCGGCCTGATCCTCCGGCGTGCCGACCTGCCCCTGTTCCTGGGTCCCCGCGCCGCCAAACTGGCTGGCCAGCTGGGTCGTGGTGTTCGGATCTATTCCGAAGACGAAATAGCCGATCGCCGCCAGCACCAGCGTGCCGATCCCGCCGCCGGCGAGCACGCCGCCGCTCATCCCGCGCCGATCCTCGACGCCGCCGCCCGTCCGTCCACCTTGCCAGCGCATGGTCGCCTCCCAGTCCCTTTGAAGCCAAGCTAGGCCGGAACGCGGTCCGGAGGGAAGGGATGCAGTCCGCCCGCTCGTCTACTGCGGGGCCCGGTCCAGCCAGCGGTCGATCTGGGACGTGGAGGCGGCCTGGGTTTCGCGCCGCACCGTCGCGGCCTCGCGCGACTGACGCTCGATCTCGGGCGTGTAGAGCGGACGGTAGGACGGCTGCGCCGGGACGGCTTGCGACTGCCGCCTGGCGTCGAGCTCCATCAAGGTGATGCGGGCGTTCAGCGCCTGGTTCTGGGCGAAGGCGGCGCGCTGGTCCGACTGGATGCGCATCCGCTCATTGGCCAGGCGGTGGCGCTCGGCCGTCAGGGCCGGATCGTTAAGGCCCGAATAGACCTGAGCCTGCGCGACCGCAGGCATGGCAGCGGAGAGGGCGATAAGGGCGGCGAGCATGCGCATGATCAAGATATGGGCGTGCGGCGACGCAGCCTCAAGCGTGGCCGCAACCGCTCGGCGTGCCAGCGGTTCTTGCTGCACATCCCCACACCCGTAAGGAGACACCCATGGCCCAGACCCTGGCCGGAAAGACCATCGCCGTCCTCGCCACCGACGGCGTCGAACTTGTCGAACTACAGAAGCCTGTCGCGGCCCTGAAAGAGGCCGGCGCGACGGTTGAGATCCTGTCCATCAAGTCCGGAGAGATCCAGGGCTTCAACCACCTGACCCCCGGCGACAAGATCCCCGTGGACCGTGAGGTCAAGGCGGCAGACGCCTCGGCCTATCAGGCCCTGCTGCTGCCCGGCGGCGTGGCCAATCCCGACCAGCTGCGGGTCGATCAGGACGCCCTGGCCTTCGTTCGCGCCTTCTTCGACGCCGGCAAGCCCGTCGCCGCCATCTGCCACGCGCCCTGGATTCTGATCGATGCGGGCGTGGTCGAGGGGCGCACTCTGACGTCCTACAAGACCCTGCGCACCGACCTGCGCAACGCCGGCGCCAATGTCGTGGACGAAGAGGTCGTCGTCGATGACGGCCTGGTCACCAGCCGCTGCCCGGACGACATCCCGGCTTTCAACGCCAAGATGATCGAGGCGTTCGCCGAGGGTCGTCACGCGGATCAGGCCCACAAGGCCGAGGACGCGCCGCGCCCGCCGGCGCACTGATCGCCCCGTCCTCTGTGAATGGCGCCGGGCCCCGTCCGGCGTCGTTTCGCTCAAGCTAGGGCAGCCGCCAAACCGACGTCCGCTTGACCGTCTGGTCCTCCAGTTCGCGCGTGGTCGGCACCGTGTATTCGGCCAGGAGCTCTAGCCCAAGGCGTGGGAAATAGGTCCGGTGCGGGTCGCCGATCCGCACCTCGATGCCCCGGCTGCGCGCCTCGCCCAGCCAGGCCAGCACCCGCCCGCTCATCGGCTGTTCGTAGCAGACGTCCCCCGCCAGGATCAGGTCGACGTCGGGCGCCGGCGCCTCCAGCAGGTCTGCGCCCGTGAAAATCGACTCCACTTTGTTCGCTTCGCAGTTCAGCGCCACGGCCGCGCCGGCGAATGGATCGATGTCGGCGGCCAGCACGCTCGCCGCCCCCGCCTTCATCGCCGCGACGGCGACCAGGCCCGAGCCGGTGGCGAAATCCAGCACGCGCCGCCCGGCCACTTCGTCCGGATGGTCCAGCACCCACCGCGCCAGCGCCTGACCGCCCGCCCAGGCGAAGGCCCAGAAGGGTGGCGGCACGCCCATCTCGCCCAGTTCCGCCTCCGTCAACCGCCAGATCGGCGTGACCTCGTCCGCCAGCCACAGCGATATCTCCGGCGTGTGCGAGACCGGCTGAAGGCGGGTGTTGGCGAGGATGAATGAGCGAGGGTCGGTGATCACCGGCGACGTCTATCAGCGAGGCTCGGCGCTGTAAGCCCGACCGCCCGGATGAGTGCGTCATCAAAGCAGAGCGCCAAGGGTGACCCAGTCACGGCGACCTTACGAAAAGTCAGCTTGACCTGACATAATCAACATGTCATGTTGTCCTTACATTAAGTCAGGAGAACTGGACATGGGCCGCTGGAGCGAGGGTACCGAAGCCGACCGCAAATACGTCATTCGAACCATGGCGTTCACAATCCCCTATGTAGCCGTGAACGTCGCCGCCATCTTCGGCGTGTTCGACCAGATCATCGGCAAGCCCGCCGCCTGGGTGCTGGCCGCTGCTGTTGCCGCGCCGATCGTCGGGTGGATCTGGGCCATCCTGAGCCTGATGCAGGCGTCCGACGAGTTCGTGCGTGCGCTGATGGCGAAGCGGTTCATCGTCTCGGCCGGTCTGGCCATGGCCATCGCCAGCTTCTGGGGCTTCGGCGAGAGTTACGCCAATGCGCCGCACCTGCCCAACTGGCTGATCTTCCCGCTGTTCTGGGCCTGCATGGGCGTGATGACGCCGCTGATCCGGACGTCGCGCTGATGAAGAACCGGCTGAAGCTGCTGCGCGTCGAGCGCGGCTGGACCCAGGAACAGCTGGGCCAGGCGCTGGGCGTCTCGCGCCAGGCGGTCAACGCGCTCGAGACCGAGAAGCACGACCCGTCGCTGGACCTCGCCTACCGCATCGCCGTGCTGTTCTCTCAGCCGGTCGAGGCGATCTTCGAAAACCCACACGCCTGAAAGGCTCCGACATGCGCCCCTTGAACTCTTGCGCCAAACGCCCGCCGATGTGGCTGATCATCTTCGCCGTCCTGACCGCCTGCGGCGTGTTCGGCGGTGTTGCCCGCGCCGAGGCGCCGGCCGTCGCCGCGCCGGCCTTCGCCTCGGACCGGCTGTCGGTCGAGGTCGTAGGGCAGGGGCCGGACGTCATCCTGATCCCCGGCTTCGGTTCATCACGAGAGGTCTGGCGCGCCACGGCCGACCGGCTGAGGGCCACGCACCGCGTGCATCTGGTCCAGCTGGCGGGCTTCGCCGGGGAGCCCTGGACCCACGGCGACGGCGCCTTCGTCCAGCCCGTGGTGGATGAGCTGCATCGCTACATCGCGGAGAATCATCTGGGATCGCCCGCCGTGGTGGGTCATTCCATGGGCGCCTTGGTCGGCCTGATGCTGGCCCAGCAACACCCAGCCGACGTCGGCAAGCTGATGAGCGTCGATAGCCTGCCCTTCTTTTCGGCCCTCTACGGCCCGACCGCGACGGCCGAGACCGCCGCGCCGTTCGCCGAACAGGCCGCCGCCGGCATCCTGAACACGCCGGACGAAGCCTTCCGCACCGGCCAGGCCCGCACCGCCGAGGGCTACTCCCGCGACCCGGCCACCCGCGTCGCCATGATCGAATGGACGATCGCCTCGGATCGCCGGGCCATGGCGTCCGCGATCAAGGATGTGATGACCACCGACACGCGCCCGGGTCTGCCCGCGATGACCACGCCTGTGACGGCCCTCTATGCGGCTGATGCGAATGGCGGCGCCCCGGCGGCGATGGCCGACGCGATGTGGACCCGCGAATATGCGACCTTGCCGGGCGTCACCCTGATCCGCGTCGACGACAGCCGCCACTTCATCATGGCGGACCAGCCGACGCGCTTCGCCGAGTTGCTGGACGCCTTCCTGGCGGAGTGAACCCTCGCCCATCACCGAAGGCCGCCTCCTCTTTCGTCATCCTCCGGCCGCGCAGCGGACCGGGGGACAAGGCGGCGCGCGAGAGCGCGAAACTGTCGAGGACTGCCGGCGGCAACATCGCCTTCGGCGCCGCCTGGTCCCCCGATCAAGTCGGGGGATGACGAAAGAAAGTGAGAGCGACCCGCGCCTCAGTTCATCGGCGTCGTATCGCCCACCTTCACCGGCTCCCCGGCGAACTCGTCCGCGTAGGCAGGATTGAGCAAGCCATGGAAGACGGAGTGGGGCAGGGTGATCTCGAACGGGCCGACCGCATAGGCCGCGACCTGATAGGGGTTGATCAGGAAGGTCAGGCCGCCCGCCTTGCCCGGCGTCTTGCTGGGGGCCAGGACGAAGGCGGTTGCCGCGGCCTTGGGACAGCTGAAGCCGCTGTCGCCGTCGCCCAGGGTAACCGGCTCGTCCGAGCCGCGCACCTTCTTGGCCCGGTTGATCGCCTCACACAGATAGCGGTCCAGCGCCGACATATCCGCGCCGGTTCGGAACAGGGTCGCCGCCGTCACGTCGCGCTTCAGCGCCTTGTCCCACAGCACCGAGCCGTAGGTGGTGTTGGGGTGCGCCCCCCCGGTGAATTCGTACGACGTCTGGCGCAGGCTCAGCAGCTTGCCGGTCTCGGCGGCGGTGGTCAGATCGACGTCCTTGGAATAGGCCGGAATACCGGAATCGTCGCCGAACTCGGACCGGTCGGCCTGGGCGCCTTCGGTGAATTGGCGCAGATCGCGAACGGCGGCGGCGTAGAGGCGGGCGTGGAGATCCGGCTGGCCCTTCACCGCCTCGGGCAGGGTCAGTGCGACCTCGGCGTACTGGTTCTTGCTCTCGTACTTCAGAGGCGCTGCGGCGTCGGCCGGGGTGACGGCGGGCGCTGGCGCGGCGGCCGGAACGGGCGGCTGGGCGTCCTCCTTGCGCTTGCAGCCGGCGAGCGCGGCCAGGGTCAGCAGGACGACGATGGCCGGCGCAGCGACGGAACGGATCATGGGAGGGTCTCCGGTGGTCTTCGTCAGAACTTTAGGGCGCCGAGCGCTATCGCTGCCAGCAGGATCAGCCCCGCCTCACGATTGGACTTGAATAGGCGCAGCGCCAGCACCGGGTCGTCGGCGCGTACCTCGCGCACCTGCCGCGCCAGATGCAGACCATAGACCAACAGCCCTACCCAGAAGACCGGCCCCAACCCGGCCGCCCATCCGGCCGCCCCGGCCATGACGACCGCCAGCGAATAGAAGATCGCCACGCCCCGCTGGACGCCGGCGCCGAGCCGCCGCGCCGAGGACTTCACGCCCGCCAGCGCGTCGTCCTCGATGTCCTGGAGGGCGTAGATGGTGTCGTAGCCCAGGGTCCAGAACACGCCGCCGAGGTATAGCAGCAGCGCCGGCAGGCCAACGTGGCCCAGCCGGTCCAGCTCCGGCGCCATCCAGACCTGGTCGCCCACAGCGCGGGCCTGCAGCACATAGAGCCAGGCCACGGCGGGCAGCCCGCCCACCGCCGCCGCATAGCCCAGCAGCGCGCCCCAGTTGAAGGTGAAACCCAGCCACGCCTGCGGCCACCAGGTGATCCGCTTCATGAACGGATAGGCCGCCACCAGCGCCAGCGACGCGACGCCCAAGATCAGGCAGGCCAGGTTCAGGGTCAGCAGATAGAGCAGGCTGATCAGGCTGCAGCCGATCAGGAAGGCGAAGGCCTGCTTCGCGCTGATCCGGCCGGACGGGATGGGTCGCCCGGCGGTGCGCGAGACCTTGGCGTCGATGTCGCGGTCCACGATGTCGTTGAAGGCGCACCCCGCCGCCCGCATCAGCGCGGCGCCCACGGCGAACCCCGCGATCAGCCAGAGGAAGAAGGCGTCGGGTGAGCGCTGCGCTTGCGCATAGTACAGCACGGTCCCCTGCCACCCGGGCAGCAGCAGCAACCAGATCCCCACCGGCCGGTCGAACCGCCCCAGCTTCAGCCACGGCTTCAGACCCTCCGGCGCATACCGATCGACCCAGTTGGCGCCGGCGTCGGGGAGGGGGGCGGAGGGGGCAGGCATATGCGGCTTGTAGCGACCTTCTCCCTCCCCGTCCCGGGGAGGGTGGCTGGCGCATCGACCGGGTGGGGGCGGCCGAGCTGAGCACCCGCAGTGCTTGAGTTGCCAAGCCGCCCCCACCCGACGCCTTCGGCGTCTGCCCTCCCCGCGACGGGGAGGGAGAGGCGTCGCTCTAGTATCCCCCCGCCCGCGCCAAGCGCTCCGCCTGGAACCCGGCGTCGCCCAGCAACTCGTTCAGCACCCGCACCCGCTTCATGAACAGGCCGACGTCGAACTCGTCGGTCATGCCGACGCCGCCGTGCATCTGCACCGCCTCCTGCACCGCCAGTTCGGCGACGCGCCCCGCCTTGGCCTTGGCGACCGAGGCGGCCAGACCGGCGTCATCCCGTCCGGCGTCGATGGCCTGAAGCGCGCCGATCACCGCCGCTTTGGCCAGCTCCAGCTCGGTGAACAGATGCGCCGCCCGGTGCTGCAGGGCCTGGAACTCGCCGATCAGCTTGCCGAACTGCTTGCGGGTCCGCAGGTACTCCAGCGTAATCTGGAACGCCTGATCCCCGGCCCCGGTCAGGGACGCGGCCGCGCAGGCCCGGCCAAGCGCCAGCGCGCCGTCCAGCGCCGGCGCCGCATCGCCCGCCCCGATCCGCGCATCGGCGTCGACCTGCACGTCGCTCAGCGTCACACGCGCCGCGTTGTGCGCATCCACCATGACCGTCCGCTCGACCGCCACGCCATGGGCCGCAGGATCGACCAGGAACAGGCCGAGGCCGTCGTCGGTCTTCGCCGCCACGATCAGGACGTCGGCCACATGGCCGTCCAGCACCATCGCCTTGGCGCCGTCCAGCCGATAGCCGTTGCCCGCCCGCGCGGCCGTCGTGGCGATGCGCTCCGGCGCGTGCTTGGCGCCTTCGTCCAGGGCCACGGCGACAATGGCCTCGCCCGCCGCGATCTTCGCCAACCAGGCCTGCTGATCGCCGGACCCGCCCTTGAGCAAGGTCGCGCCCAGCACCGCCGAACCGAAGAAGGGCGAGGGCGTCAGCGTCCGCCCCAGGCTTTCGGCGATCACCCCCGCCTCGACCGCGCCGAGGCCGGAACCGCCATGCGCCTCATCGATCAAGACGCCAGCAAAGCCCATCTCGCCAAAGGCCCGCCACAGCTCGCGCGACACGCCGTCCGGGTCCCGCTCGTCCCGCAGTTTGCGGAAATGCGCGATCGGCGCGTGCTCGCTCAGGAAGCCGTCGGCGGCCTCCTTCAGCATCGCCTGTTCGTCGGTCAGGATCAGGGGCATGCGTCAGGCTCCCGGCAACTGGAGCAGGTGTTTGGCGATGATGTTCAGCTGGATCTCGCTGGTGCCGCCCTCGATGGAGTTGGCCTTGGTGCGCAGCCAGTCGCGCGCGGCGGCGCCGCCGTGCGAGCGCTCGCCCTCCCACTCCAGGGCGTCTATCCCGCCCGCCGCCATCGCCAGTTCGTGCCGCCGCTTGTTCAGCTCGGACCCATAGTATTTCAGCATCGAGGCCAGCGCCGGATGGGCCTGCCCCGCCTTGTGCAGGTCGCCGGTGCGCTCCATCGACAGGCGGAAGGCGGCCTGGTCGATCTCCAGCTCGGCGATCCGCGCGCGCAGCATCGGCTCGTCCAGACGGCCGGTCTCGTCCAGGCCCAGCGCGTCCGTCGCCACCGCCGACAGCGGCCGTCCGCCGCCCGCGTCGCCCATGGCGCCGATCATGGTCCGCTCATGCGCCAACAGGTGTTTGGCCACGTCCCAGCCGCGGTTCAGCGTCCCGACCAGGTTCGCCTTCTCGACCCGCACATCGTCGAAAAAGGTCTCGCAGAAGGGGCTCTTGCCGCTGATCAGGGTGATCGGCCGTGTCGTCACGCCCGGCGTCGCCATGTCGAACAGGACGAAGGAAATGCCCAGATGCTTGGGCGCTTCAGGATCCGTGCGAACCAGACAGAAGATCCAGTCGGCCTGATCGGCATAGGAGGTCCAGATCTTCTGGCCGTTGACGATCCAGTGATCGCCCCGGTCTTCCGCACGTGTCTGCACAGACGCCAGGTCCGACCCCGCGCCCGGCTCGGAATAGCCCTGACACCAGCGCACCTCGCCTCGCACGATGGGCGGCAGGAATTTCAGCTTCTGCTCTTCGGTCCCGAAGGCCAGCAGGGCCGGGCCCAGCATCCAGACGCCGAAGCTGTTCAGCGGCGACTGCGCTCCGATGCGCCGAAGTTCGGACGCCAGCACCTTGGCCTCCTCGCGGCTCAGGCCCCCGCCGCCGTATTCGGTCGGCCACTCCGGCGCCGTCCAGCCCTTGGCGCCCATCCGCTCCAGCCACAGCTTGTGCCCCGGCGTGGCGAAGGTCGCGTTGCGCCCGCCCCAGATCCATTCCGCCTCGGTCGCGGGCCCGCGCACATCCGCCGGACAGTTCGCCTCCAGCCACGCGCGCGCCTCGGCGCGGAAGGTCTCCAGATCGCTCATGTCGCGTATTCCCGCGCTTCCTCTGCCGCCGACGTTAGCAGATGGGTTTCGATTGGCCACGGTCACCTAAGGGAAGGGCAACAGCTTGCTGCGCCGAGCGTTGGTCACGGTCTGACGGAGCGATTTCATGACCTATCTCACCCGCGCGGTGTTCGCCGGAGCCAGCCTGCTGCTGATGCTGGCGGCCACGGCCTTGATTGGATTCGGGGTGAAGGAGGCGCTCGACAGCATCGGAGCGCCAGAGGTGTCGGGCGCCGACGCGGTGCTGGACGTCCTGGGGTATGTGATCGTGGCCATCGCCGTGTTCGACGTGGCCAAATACATCTTCGAAGACGAGGTGCGGCGCGGCAACGAGCGGCGCAGCGCGGCCGAGGCCCGCCGCAGCCTGACCAAATTCCTGTCCACCATCGTCATCGCCCTGTTCCTGGAAGCTCTGGTGGTGGTCTTCAAGACGGCTCGTGAGGACGTGTCCCAACTCATCTACCCGACCGCCCTGCTGGTCGCCGCCGTACTGGTGCTGGTGGGGCTGGGCGTCTTCCAGCGCCTGTCTGCGACCGTCGAGGAAAAGGTCGGCGATGACGACGAGGCGGAGGACCGCGCGGATCAGGCTGAGCACAGGGCGGCGCATGGTGCGAAGGGCCCGGCCCGGCGCGCCTCTGGTCCGAAGCGCTAGACCGGCCAGCCAGACAGGGTTCAGATCGCGTCGGGCAGGGGTCTCCCTTCGATGAAGGCGGTCATGATGGCGGGCATCAGGTCGCGCTCGGCCAGATGCTGCACCACGCCGTGCTCGTTCAGGCCGGGGATCATGTGCAGGGTGACGCCCGGCGTGTCGGCCAGGTTTTCGGCGTGGAAGCGATCCTTGCCCATGTCTGCGCCGAAGTAGAGATCGACCGCCATCGGCGGATCACGCTCGCGCAGCCAGTCCGCGCAGTCGCCCAGTTCTTCGCGGGCTTCCGCCATCAGGCGGTCCGCCATGCCCGGCGCGCGGCCGTCGGCGCGCTGCGAGGTCCGCTCCGCCGACAGGGTGGTCAGCGCGCCGAAGCCGACGGTTCGCGTCGCCCCCGCCAGCTGCCCGTAACGCAGCGCGGCGAACCCGCCGGACGAGTTTCCCATGCACAGGATCTCGTCGGCCCCCAGCCGCTTCGCCAGCCGCCGCATCCCCTCAGTCGTCGAACGCACATCCGAGCCCAGGGTCGATACGCCCTTGAGATAGATCAGCCGCTCTGGGTCCTTCAGCACCACCACATGGGTGTCCAGCGCCGCTGTCCAGGTCAGCATCTGCTCGATGGAGACGCCCAGCCGGTTCGACAGGCCGGAGAAGGTGAAGACGACCCGCCGCGACCCCGGCCGCTCATGCACCTGCATGATGCTTTCGTCCGATCCGTCGCGCGGCATATGGCGGGCCAGATCCTCGAACATCCGTCGCGCGCCGTCCCGGGCGCCCTCGAAATCCGATGCCTGCTCCACCGCTTCGATCCAGGCCATCACCGGTTCGCGGTGGCCCATGTTCAGCATCTGCTTGGCCATGACCATGTGGTGCCGCGTGATCGGCCGCATGCTCAGAAGCTCGCTGCCGATGGCGTGAACCGCATCGCGGTTCAGGGCGCGCGCCTCGGCCTCGATCGCCAGGCGGACCACCAGCGGCTGGCGATCGCCGTCGGCATAGGCCGCCCGTCCGGCCGCCAGGGCGGCTTGGCGCGCCCGCTTCGACAAGTCCAGGATCGCCTTGTCGTCGGCCGTCTTGTCTCGCAGGCTCTCGAACACCCGGCGGAAGGTCTCGGTGATCAGATCGGGCGCCTCGATCCCGCTCTCGATCAGAGCGCCCAGCAGTTGCTTCTGGTCCCGCAGCGTCGACGCTGATGCGGCCACGGCGCGAACGGTTGCCTCGTCACCCTCTGCGATCGCCCCGTTCAGGGCCTCGAGCGAGAAGGGCGCGGGGGTCTCGTCACTCATACGAAGGCTCACAGGCGTCGCGGGGAGGCACGACACCTAGTGCCTAACGCATTCCGGCGTTCGCGCACCAGTGACGAAAGCCCGCATGCACAGCCCTGCGCCCGCTACTTCCCCGTCGGCATGAAGGGCGAGAAGGTGATGACGGTGAAAGTGTCGCGGATGTGCGGCCGGGTCTGCACCTGGGTGGTGACGAAGGCGCCGATGTCGGCGTCGCGCGCCAGCGTAAACTTGGCCAGCAGGTCATGCTGGCCCGAGGTGGAATAGACCTCCGAGACGTTCTCGACATTGTCCACGATGTCGGCGGCGACCTCGTGCGCGAACCCCAGCTCGCATTTGATGAAGACGAAGATGGCGGTCATCATGGCGGCTCTCCGAGGCGATCTGGCGGTGATGGGTGACGGTTAGAAGCGACCTCGAAGCTGATTACAACAACCGCGCCCGCGTGCCCGATCATCCGCAGGTCATGGCCCGCTGGAAGGCGGCGTCGCAGGCGGCCCGCGACGCTCACCCACCGCGCCACATCGCACACGGTGCGAGCGCGCGCGAGCGGCTGGACTGGTTTGGAGCGGGGCCGGGCGCGCCGGTCGTCGTCTTCATCCACGGCGGCTACTGGCAAGCGCTGGACGGCGACTGGGTCAGCTTTGTCGCGCCGCCGCTGCTGGCGCACGGGGTCAGCGTGGTCGTCCCGACCTATGACCTGTGCCCCGCCGTGCGGCTGGGCCGGATCGTGGATCAGATGCGCGCCGTGACCGACGTCGTGCGGGCCGAGACGGGCCGCCGACCGCTCGTGGCGGGTCACTCCGCCGGCGGCCACCTGGCGGCCTGTCTGCTCAGCGAGGGCCGCGCCTCGGCGGCTCTGGCCATCTCCGGCGTCTTCGACCTGCGGCCGCTGGTCGAGACGTCTCTGAACGAGGCCCTGGACCTGCAACCGCTTGAGGCGGCGGCCTTGTCGCCCCTGTTCTGGCCCGCGCCGAACGGCGGCGCGCCCGGCGGAACGGCGCTGGATTGCTGGGTCGGCGCGGCCGAAAGCGACGCCTTCCGAGCCCAGAGCCGGACCATGGCCGAAACCTGGGCCGCCGCCGGCGCCGACACCCGCTGCATAGAGGTCGAGGGCGCAGACCACTTCACCGTGCTGGATCCGCTATTTGACGAGAAGAGCGCGATGGTGCGGCGGCTTGTCGAAATGGCGGAGGCCTAAACTTTTCGAGCACAGCTTGACCTTGGCCGCCGCCCGCCCGAGTGAACCGGCGACACCGGAGACAAGACCATGCGCCATTCCCGCCTGACCGTGCTGACCTCGCTGGAGGCGCAGGGCGTATGCCCGGTCTTCTATCATCCGGACCCCGAGGTCTGCCTGAACGTCATCCGCGCCAGCGCGCGCGGCGGGGCGAAGGCGGTGGAGTTCACCAACCGGGGCGACTTCGCCGTCGATCTATTCGGCGATATCGCGCGCGAGCTGCAGAAGACCGACCCGGAGATCATCCTGGGCATCGGCTCCATCGTCGATGCGGGTACGGCGGCGCTGTATCTGAACCGGGGTGCGCGCTTCGTGGTCAGCCCCTGTCTGGTGCCCGAGGTGGCGCGGGTCTGCAATCGCCGGATGACCGCCTACTTCCCCGGCTGCGGCTCGGTCACCGACATCGGCGAGGCGCACGAGCTGGGCTGCGAGATCGTCAAGCTGTTCCCCGGCGCCAGCGTCGGCGGCCCGGACTTCGTCAAGGCGGTGACGGGCCCCATGCCCTGGACCAAGATCATGCCGACCGGCGGGGTCGAGCCGGACGAGGCGTCGATCGCCAAATGGTTCGGCGCCGGCATCGTCGCCTGCGGCATGGGCTCGAAGCTCGTCACCGACGCCGCGCTGAAGTCGGGCGACTGGGCCTCGATCGAGGCCAATACGAAGAAGGCGGTCGACGCCATCGCCGCCTTCCGCGCGAAGTAAGAAGACCGTCTCCCCTCGGGGGAGAAGGTGGGCCGCGATAGCGGCTCGGATGAGGGGGACGCCGGCCTCTTTCAGAACGATTGACGGTGAGCGTGCTTCCACCCGCCCCCTCAACCGTCAGGCTTCGCCTGCCATCGTCTCCCCCGAGGGGAGAAGGCTCACTCAGCAGGCGGGGGCGGACCGGCGTCGCGGCCGCCGCGACGGCCGCCGCGCTCGCCCTTGCCGTGGCGGATCAGAATGGGCGCCAGCGCCTTGCGGTCCGCAGGGCTCAGGTCGCTGAAGATCGCCAGGGCGCCGCTTTCCAGGCGGGCGCGTCCGCGCATTTCCGCCAGGCGCGACTGTTCCAGCAAGCCCTGCACCCGCGCCTGATCGAACGGATCGGCGCCGGCCGCCTCCATCGCCTGACGCCGGGCCGCGCGCGCGGCGTCGAAGTCAGGGCGTGCGGCCAGGGCCGAGGCGCGCAGGGCCTCGCGCACCTGATCGCGCTTGGCGGGATCCATCTGGTCCACCACCTGCAGAATGGGCGGGCCCCGGTCGGGGCGGCGCTGCTCGGCGATCTGGGCCTCCGCCCGTCGCGCGCCGACATAGGCCGTCGCGCCCGCCACCACCGCGAACAGGTTCAGCGCCACCGAGATGGCCAGGGCGATCTTCAGCCAGCGGTCGCTCATCCCAGCACCTCCACGTCATCCACGCCCGTCGCCGAGGCCTGGTACAGCACCGCATCGGCGCGCACGGACTGGGTCAGTTCGCTGCTCAGGCCCACGCCCGCGACGGCGCCGGCGAAGGCGGCGGCGGCCCAGCCGCCGGCCAGGGCCCAGCCCAGCTTATTCAGATGCGGCCGGATCATCCAGCCGCGACCGGCCGTCGGCGCCTGGGCGATGATCCGGTCGCGCAGGGCGGCCGAGACGTGCGGGCGCGGCGCGGCGTCCAGCCAGGCGTCGGCGGCGTCGGCCTCGGCCAGGGCGTCGGCGAACGCCGTGGGCTGGGCGGCGATCAGCGCGCGCGCGGCTTCCCGCTCGCTCTCGGGCCAGCGCCGGTGGTCGGCGCCGTAGGCCTCGATCAGACTGTGCACTCTCTGGACGTTCATCGTCCTGTTCCTCCAACCCCCTCGGCGCCGGGCTTCAAATCCCCCAACGCCTGCCGCAGCGCCCGACGGCCCCGCGACAGCAAACTCTCCAGCGCCTCGACGCTGACGTCCATCAGGGCGGCCGCGTCGATATTGCTCATCTCCTGATAATGGCACAGGACGATGGCCTCCCGCTGCCGTTCCGGCAGGGCCGCCAGCGCCGCGTTGACGCGTGCGCCTGTCTCGGCCGCCAGCAGGCCCCGGTCCGGGGCCGGACCCTCGTCCGGCCGCTCGGGCGGCGCGTCGGTGACCACTTCGCGCTTTCGCCTCAGCCGGTCGTAGCAGAGATTCAGCGCCACACGGTGCAGCCAGGTGTCGAACTTGGCCTGGCCCGGCCGCCATTTCGGCGCCTGCTTCCAGGCCCGCAACATGGCCTCCTGGGCCACGTCTTCGGCCTCGACGGGATCGTTCAGCATCCGCTGCGCCAGGCCCAAGACGCGCGGCAGCTTGCGCGCGACCAGGGCTTGGATCGCCGCGGGGTCGCCTCGACCCACGCGGCGAACCAGATCCTCGTCGGGGTCGGCGGTTCCAACCAAGCCGGCTTCTTTCGTCAACGGAAAGGGCCATGCGATGAGAACCGCCGCGCCCGACATCATCCTACTCCGAAGGCGCCGTCGAAGGCGACGCCGGTTGTTGCGCCTGGCGGGCGGCCCGGCGTTCGGCGCGACGTTCCTGACGGTGCTCGCGCATTTCGGCGTGGCTGGCCTGACGTTCCGCCTGGCTCAGATAGCCGTCGCGGTCCGCGTCGGCCTTGGTGAACTGTTCGGTCAGCTTGGCGCTGACGTCCGAGATCACGACAGGACCGCGTTCGCCGCGGGGGCCGCCGGGACCGCCCATGCCGCCGTGACGGCCGGGGCCGCCGCGATGACCGCCGTGGCCCACACGATGACCGGCGCGTTCGGCGCGCGGGCCCTCACGCTCGGGGCGGGTGGTGAACTCCGCCCGGCTGATGGAACCATCCCGGTTGGTGTCCAGCCGGTCGAACATGGCCGCCTGTCGCTCGGCGCGCTGGGCCTGCCGGCCGGCCTGGACCTCCTCGACAGAAACGGTTCCGTCGCGGTTGGCGTCCTGCGCCGTCAGCCGGGCGATGCGCCCGTCGACGAACTCGGCGCGGCTGATCCGGCCGTCGTTGTCGGCGTCCGGGCCGCGGTGTTGGGCCGCCGGCGCCTGCTGGGCTGTGGCCACACCGACCGCCGCCGCCAGCGAGAGAGCAGCTACGCCGCCCAGGATGAAGGTCTTCCTCATGGTCTCGAAAACTCCTGATGGCGCGCAAGACGCGCCGGTTCTGTCCCTGTCAGGAAGTTCAACGGAGGAAGTCGCGTTGTCCGTCGCCGCTTGTTTTCCCTTGGGACAGGGTGCTTTTCAGCGCCGCCCTGGCTCGCACTCGCAACGTCGCCAGCCGCGTCTTCAGCGTCGGGTAGTCCGGCGCGCCGACCGCCTCCGCCAGCCGCGCCTGCAAGGCGGCCGGCTCCTCATCGGGATCGACCCCGCCGTCGAACGCCGCCTTCAACACCTGGCTCAGCGCCTGCTGGTTCGACCAGGCGTCCTGCAGCACGGGCTGGCCCTTCAGCGCCTCCAGCGTCGAGACCGTCAGGGGCTCGTCCGCCGCCGCCGCCAGAAGCTGGCCGTACTGGGCGGCGAACTCGGCATCCACTTGTCCGCCGGGGACCAGCTTCATGTCCCAGAAGCCGCGCCCAGGGCGTTCGCGGTCCATCAGGGCACGCATCTTCTTCACGTCGTCGGCGATATCCGCGCCCGGGCGCGGACGGCGCAGGGCGGCCTCGATGGACGTCTCGACCTTGCGGCCGAAGTCCGGACGGCTGGCCCAGACGACGCGGGCGCGGGTCAGGACCATGAACTCCCAGGTGTCCGCCTCGGCCTCGTAATAGTGGTCGAACCCCGACAGCCGCACCGACACCGGCCCCTTGGAGCCCGTGGGCCGCAGCCGCATGTCGACTTCGTACAGGCCGCCCTCGGCCGTGTGCGCCGACAGGGCCGCGATCAGTCGCTGCGTGAAGCGGATGTAGAAGACCTCGGCGCTCCAGGCCTTGCCGCTCGTGACGACGTCGGCGGGGGCTTCGTACAGCGTCATCAGGTCCAGGTCAGACCCGGCCGTCATTTCGCGCGACCCGGCCTTGCCCAGCGCCACCACGGCGACCGCGCCGCCGGATAGCCGGCCGCCCTGACGCTGCGCCTCCTTCAAAGCGGCGGGGGCCAGACTCTCGATCGCCGCGTCAGCCAGGGTCGTGTAGGCCCGTCCCGCCGCCGCCGGTTCGGCGCGGCCTGTCAGCAGGTGCAGGCCGATGCGGAAGCTCTGTTCCTTGAAGATGCGGCGCACGGCGTCCAGCGACTTCTCGAAGTCGTCCGCCCCCTCGGCTTCCTGCCGGATCTGTTCGACAAGGCCCGTTTCGGCGTCCAGTTCGGCCTGGAAGCGGGCGTCCAGAATGCTGTCCAGCGCAGCCGGCCGCCGGCCCAGTTGCTGCGCCAGACGCGGCGCATAGGCCATGACGCCGACGATCAGGTCGAACAGCTTGGGCTGGTTCAGGAACAGCGCTTGCACCTGCACACCGGTCAGCAGGTTGGAGAAGAAGACGGCGAACCGGCCGAAGGCGGCGTCGGGCGCGCCGGTCTCGGCCAGCGCCGTCAGCAACCGCGGCGCCAGACGCGTGAACAGCTCGCGGCCCTTTTCAGTGCGCGTCGCGGGGATGCGGCCGTGGTGCCAGGCCCGGATGGTCTCGGCCACGCGCGCCGGGTCCGAGAAGCCCATGCGCGTCAGGGTCGCCAGAGTTTCAGGGTCCGCCTCGACCCCGGTGAAGACCAGACTGCCATAAGGCGACGACAGGTCCTCGCCGCCCTCGAACAGCTCGCCGTAGCGGATGTTGACCGAGCGACGCAGCACTTCGACATCGGCGTCGAAGGCGGCCAGATCGCCGGTCCCGGAAAGTGCGGCGACGGCGGCGCGTTTCTCGTCCGGGACGGGCAGGGCGTGGGTCTGCTCGTCGTCCAGCATCTGCACCCGATGCTCCAGCGCGCGCAGCCGGGCGTAGGCGGCCGCCAGGTCGTCGACCACCGCCTGCGGCAGATGCCCGGCGGCCGCCAGGGCGTTCAGCGCGTCGATGGTGCGGTTGCTGCGCAAGGCGCGGTCGCGGCCGCCCAGGATCAGCTGCTGCGTCTGGGCGTAGAACTCGATCTCGCGGATGCCGCCCTGGCCCAGCTTCAAGTTGGCGCCGGGCGCCGCGAAGCCCTCGCCGGTCTTGTGGACGTGGATCTGTCGCTTGATCGACTGGATGTCGAGAATGGCCGGATAGTCCAGGCTGCGGCGCCAGACGAAAGGCGTCAGTTCGCCCAGGAATTCCTCCGCCGCCGCCCGATCGCCCAGCACCGGTCGCGCCTTGATGAAGGCCGCCCGCTCCCAGTTCTGGCCGACAGATTCATAGTAGGCCAGGGCCATCGGCGTCGCCACGACCGGCGGGGTAGAGGACGGGTCGGGGCGCAGCCGCAGATCGACGCGAAAGACGTATCCGTCCGCCGTCCGGTCCGACAGCAGCGTCGCGATGCCTTGGCCGATCCGGTTGGCGAACCCCTGCAGCTCCACGTGATCGGGCAGCAGCGGCCCCAGCGTCTCCGGCTCGAAGAACAGGCTGATGTCGATGTCGGAGGAGTAGTTCAGCTCGAACGCGCCATGCTTACCCATGGCCAGACCGAACAGGCCGGGCACGGGGCCACGCGGATCATCGGGCGCCGCGGTCAGCCGCCCCCGCGCGCGCTGGTCCTCGGCCACGGACCGCAGCGCGGCCTCGGCCGCCGCATCGGCGAACCGGCTCAGTGCGCCGGTCACTGCATCCAGATCCCAGACCCCGCCCAGATCGGCCAGCGCCGTCAGCAGGTGCAGCTCGGCCTTGAGCACCCGCAGCGGCGCCTTCAGCGCATCGGGCGGCCCGGTCAGCGCCGCCGTCTCGGTCAGGAGGGCGGCCAGCCGATCCTCGGGTCCGCTTTCCAGAATGGTCCGCAACTGCGCCGGCCGCCGCCGCGCCAGACCGGCCAGATAGGGCGAGGCCGCGAACACGGGCGCCAGCGCGGGCCACGCCGCCGCCAGCGTCTCACCCCAACCGCCCTCGGCCGCTGCCTCGATCAGCCGCTCATGCAGCCGCCCCGCCGCCGCCGCGTCCACGACGGGGCCGCACGGGGTCAGGCGGTGGGCGAGATTCGTCACGCCGCCGCCTGCGCCGGCGCCACCACCAGCGCCACGCGTAGCCCCGGCCCGGAGCCCTCATAGGCGCCCGGACCTTCGTCCAGCTGCACCCGACCGCCGTGCGCCTCCAGCACCGCGACGACCAGCGAGAGGCCGAGGCCCGAGCCCGGCTCCGTGCGGCTGTTGTCCAGACGCACGAAGCGCTGGACGACGCGCTCGCGGTCCTCCTCGGGCACGCCCGGCCCGGTGTCTGTGACGGACACCTCGATCTCGCCCGAGGAGCGCCGCCGCGCCCGCAGGGTCACCGCGCCGCCGGCCGGGGTGTATTTGATGGCGTTGTCGATGACGTTGGCCAGGGCCTGGGCCAGGAAGGGCCGGTTGCCCTCGATCAGCAGGCCGCGCTCGATCTCGGCGGCGAAGTCCAGCGTCTTGTCTTCGGCGGCGGGCTCATACAGCTCGGCCATGTCGGCGGCCAGATCGGCGACGTCGAACACGGCCGGATCGGGGGTCCGCCCCGCCGCCGCCTGCAGCCGGGCGATGGCCAGGACGGTGTTGAAGGTCTTCAGCAACTGGTCCGCTTCGTCCAGCGCGATGCCCAGGGCGTCGACGCCGTCGATCTTGCCCGCCTCGGCGTCAATCAGCGCGACTTCCAGCTTGGCGCGCATCCGGGTCAGCGGCGAGCGCAGGTCGTGGGCGATGGCGTCGCCGGCGTGGCGGATCGAGGCCATCGACGCCTCCATCCGGTCCAGCATGGTGTTCAGGCCGGTCGCCAGTTCCTGCAGCTCGTCGCCGCCGCCGCCGCGCATGTCGACACGGGCTTTCAGATCGCCTTCCTGAACCGCCGCAACGGCGCGATTCAGGCGCATCATGGCCCGCTCGACATTGCGGCTGATGAAAAGGCCGCCCGCCAGACCCAGCAGGATGACCAGCGCCATCGCCCCCCACAGGGCCTGGGTGAGGCGCGCCAGATAGGCTTCGGTGTCGCCCATGTCCTGACCGACGAACAGCCGCTCGCCGCCCGCCAGTTGCATCTCCAGGCCGATGGCCTCGCGCCGCCGGACCCGGCCGTTCACATCGGTGTCGGTCAGGCGGAAGGTGATCCACTGGCCGCGCTTGGCCGGGTCGACGGGCGAGGCGTCCAGGCTGCCGGTGATCTTGGAGCCATCGGCCCGCATCAGGATGTAGAGGTAAGCGTCGCCGCGCAGGATGCGGTCCACCAGCGCCTGGTTCAGCGCATCGACGCCGCGCTGGGAATAGGTCGAGGTCAGCGACCCGAACTCGTTGCGGACGTCCGCCTCCGCCCGCGTCCGCGCCTCCGACGCCGAGGCCAGGTAGACATAAGCCAGGATCGCCCCCGCCGCCGCCACGAACAGGGCGAGGAACAGCAGCGTCAGCCGGAAGGGCGTGCGGCGGAGGAGGGAGGGGAGGCGCATCTAGAACTCTCTCCCTCCCCGAGACGGGGAGGGCAGGCTGCGAAGCAGCCGGGTGGGGGCGGGCCAGCCTTCGTCTTCGGTTGGGGTATTGATCAATCCCATCTTCGCCCGATCCCCAGAGGCCGCCCCCACCCGGTCGCTGCGCGACCTGCCCTCCCCCGCAGGGGGAGGGAGAGGCGAAGCCTCTTCTCTCTGTCGCTCATGCCTCCAGCCGATACCCCGCGCCCCGGACCGTCTGCAGCATCGCCTTGTCGAAGCCCTTGTCGATCTTGGCGCGCAGGCGACTGATGTGGACGTCGATGACGTTGGTCTGGGGGTCGAAGTGATATTCCCAGACCTTTTCCAGCAGCATGGTGCGCGTGACCGACTGGTTGGCGTGGCGCATCAGGAATTCCAGCAGCTGGAACTCGCGCGGCTGCAGGTCGATCTCCTGGCCGGCGCGATGCACCTCGCGGCTGATCAGGTTCATCTCCAGGTCGCCGACTTTCAGCACCGTCTGCACCCCGCCGGTCTCGCGGCGGCGCGCCAGGGCCTCGACCCGCGCAATCAGCTCGGCGAAGGCGTAGGGCTTGACCAGATAATCGTCGGCGCCGGCCTTCAGGCCCGTGACCCGGTCCTCGACCTCGCCCAGGGCGGACAGGAACAGCACCGGCGTCTGGTCGCCGCCCTTACGGACCGTCTCCACCATGCCGACGCCGTCCAGGCGCGGCATCATGCGGTCGACCACATAGACGTCGTAGCCGCCCTTCTGGCTTTCCAGCAGGCCGAAGGCGCCGTCCACCGCATGGGTGACGTCGTGCCCGGCTTCGCTCAGGCCGCGCACCATCGCCGCCGCGGCCTCAGCATCGTCCTCGACCACCAGAATGCGCATCGAACCAGCCCCCAAAACAAGAATCGCCGCCGATGTTAGCGCATCGGCGGCGACCCCGTGAGTTAAGGCTTGTTCAGGTCCGTTACTTCGGCGGCGTGGCGCCGTCGCGCGGCAGTTCCAGCACCACCGGGCGGTTCCCCGCCGGCGTGCGGACCAGCAGGAAGATGTTGGTCCGGTTGGCGGCGCGAGCGGCGGCCTCGGCGGCGCGCACGTCGGCCACGCTGTTCACCGGCGAGTTGCCGGCGCGCAGGATGACGAAGCCGGGCTGGAAGCCGATGCCGCGTGCGCTGGCGCTGACGGCCTCGGTCACCACCACGCCGCTCTGCACCGTCGCCGGCACCGCATAGCGCTCGCGCGTGGCGGCGTTCAGCGGCGCCAGCGTCAGGCCGGCGACGGTCTCGCCTGCCTGGTTCTGTTCGCCGCGCGGCGTCTGACCTTCGTCGTCGCTTCCATTATCGCCGCCGCGCAGCGTCGCTTCCGACGGGCGCGTGCCGGAGCGGACGGTCAGGGTCTGCGAGCGTCCGTCACGCAGCACCTGCAGACGGATGGTGTCGCCCGGACGCGCCTGGCCGACCAGACGGGTCAGTTCGGTGGAGCTGTCGATCGTCTCGTCGCCCAGACGGGTGACGATGTCGCCGGCCTGCAGGCCACCGCGTTCGGCCGGACCGCCCGGCGTGACGTTGTTGATGAAGGCGCCCTTGGTGTCGGCCGGCAGGCCCATGGTCTCGCGGTACTCGCGGGTGAGGTTGCCGATCTCGACGCCCAGATAGCCGCGCTCGATCGTCTCGCCGCGCATCAGCCGGTCGGTGATGGGCTTGGCGACGCCGGCCGGGATGGCGAAGCCGATGCCGACCGAGCCGCCGGTGGGCGAATAGATGGCCGAGTTCACGCCGATGACGCGGCCGTAGATGTCGAAGGTCGGGCCGCCCGAGTTGCCCCGGTTGATGGCGGCGTCGATCTGCAGATAGTCGGTGTAGGGCGTCGAGGCGTCGACCGAGCCGCGCGCGCTGGCCGAGACGATGCCGGCCGTGGCTGTGCCGCCCAGGCCGAACGGGTTGCCCACGGCGATGACCCAGTCGCCGACGCGGGGCTGGGCCTGTTCTTCGAACGAGACGAACGGGAAGTCGCCGCCGTCCACCTTGATGACGGCCAGGTCGGTAGCCTCGTCACGGCCCACCAGACGCGCGGTCAGTTCGCGCTCGTCCGACAGGATGACGGTGATTTCTTCGGCGTCGGCCACGACGTGGTTGTTGGTGACTATGTAGCCGTCGGCCGAGATGAAGAAGCCCGAGCCGGCGCCCATGGCGGTCTCGCCTTCGCCCTCCGCGCCGTCCTCGCCGGGCTGGCCCTGGCCTTGGCCCTGCGGCACCTGAAATTGGAAGGGCAGGCCGGGGATCTGCATGGTGCGCGGGCGGTTGACCCGCGTCTTGACGTCGATCTGTACGACCGCCGGGGCGACCTGCTGGAAGATGTCGGCGAACGACAGGGGCGCGCCCTGCGGCGGCGCGAACAATCCGGCGGCGCCGGCCGAGGGGACCAGGCGGCCCGACATGCCGCTGACCGGCTCGGCGTGCGCGCCCGGCCAGCTGATGACGCCCCCGGCGGTCGCGGCCGCCGCGATCGTCAGGCCGGCCGTGGCCCCCAGAATGAACTCCTTGCGCTTCAGCATGGTGGTCTAGCGATCCTCTATCGGCGACTCTGCGACGCCGTTTCGCGTTGGAATATAGGCCGGTTACGGCGTTCGCCAATCAGGCCGGGGGAATGGTTGTTCCTGCGGAGCGCCCGTCGTGTGGCGCAGTTGCGGCGGGATCGCGGCGGACGTCATCGTATTGGAGAAGTTCGGCCAGACGGGCTTCCTCAACGGGTGAAAGCGGCTCCGGTTCGATGCGCCGCCGCCGCGCGATCCCCAGCATCGACGCCCCGCCCACGACGACGATCAGCAGTGGGGCCAGCCATAGCAGCCACGTCGCCGGATTGAACGGCGGCTTGAACAGGATGTAGTCGCCCCAGCGGTTGACCAGATCGCCCCGCACCTGATCGTCGGTGGCGCCCGAGGCGATCTCGCTGCGGACCAGTTGGCGCATGTCGGCGGCGATGCCGGCGGGGCTGTCGGCGATGCTCTCGTGCTGGCAGACGACGCAGCGCACCTCTTCGAACAGGGTCTGTGCGCGGGCCTCGGCGGCCGGGTCGGTCAGCGGCTGATCAGCCCGCGGCGCCGGCTCGGCCGCCAGCAGAACCGGCGCGATCAGCAAGGCAAGCAGCGCGCGCCTCATGCCGCGACCTTCCGGCGGCCCGGCGCCGCCAGCCGCAGCCGCCGGTCCAGCAGCGACAGCAGGGCGCCGATGGCCATGATCAACGGCCCCAGGAAGATCAGCCGCGCCCACGGATTCCAGTACACCCGCACCCGCCAGGCCGGCTGGCCGGCCGGCGTCGCGCCGCGCTCGCCGAGCACCACATAGACGTCGTCCAGTCCCCGGAAATCGAGCCCGACCTCGGTGGTGGTCTGGCCGCCGGCGGGGAAGAAGCGGCGCTCGGCCGTGATGGTCTCGCCCGCCGATCCGTCCTGCCGCCGCACGGTCAGTTGGCCCTGCTCGGCCAGATAGTTCGGCCCCTCGACGGTGCGCACCTGGTCCAGGGTCACCGCATAGGGGCCTGACCGGACCACCCCGCCTATGGGCAGGACGGCCGCCGCCTCGGTCTTGAAGCCGACCTCGACCACGGCCCCCAGAACGAAGACGCCCAGGCCTGCGTGCGCCAGCATCGTGCCCCACGCCGCCAGCGGCAGAGCCTTGGCCCGGCGCGCGCTCTCGGGGCCCGGCGCCCGGAACAGCCGCACCCGGTCGGCGATCTCGGCCACGGCCCCGGCGATCAGCCAGGCGCCCAGCGTCAGCCCCAGCGCCGCGAACGCCTTCCTCGGCGCGACGAAGGCGTAGGAGGCGACGCCGACCAGCAGCGCGAACCCCGCCGCCCACGTCATGCGCTGGGCCGCCCCTTTAAGGTCCGCCCGCTTCCACGACAGCAGCGGCCCGAACGGCAGCACCACAAAGGCCAGCGCCATCAACGGCGTGAAGGTCAGGGCGAAGAACGGCGGACCCACCGAAATCGTCTGACCCGTCGCCGCCTGCAGCAGCAGCGGATAGAGGGTGCCCAGCAGCACGGTCGCCGCCGCCGCCGTCAGGAACAGATTGTTCAAGACCAGGCCGCTCTCGCGGCTGATCGGCGCGAACAGGCCGCCGCCGGTGAGGCGCGGCGCGCGCCAGGCGAAGAGGGCGAAGGCCGCGCCCGCCGCCACGCCCAGAATGCCCAGCAGCATCAGCCCCCGCTTCGGATCGACCGCGAAGGCGTGGACGGACGTCAGCACACCGGAGCGCACGAGGAAGGCGCCCAGCATGGAAAAGGTGAAGGCCAGGATGGCCAGGAACACCGTCCATCCAGCCAACGAGCCGCGCCGCTCGGTGACGATGGCGCTGTGCAGCAGGGCGGCGCCGGCCAGCCAAGGCATGAAGCTGGCGTTCTCGACCGGGTCCCAGAACCACCAGCCGCCCCAGCCCAGTTCGTAATAGGCCCAGAAGCTGCCCAGGGTGATGCCGATGGTCAGCAGGCCCCAGCTGGCCAGGGCCCACGGGCGCATCCAGCGACCCCAGGCGGGCCAGAAGGTCGAGCCGGGCCTGCCCTCGATCAGGGCCGCGATGGCCAGCGAGAAGCAGACCGAGAGCCCGACGTAGCCGAGGTAGAGGAAGGGCGGGTGGATCGCCAGCGCCGGGTCCTGCAGCAGCGGGTTCAGCGACTGGCCCTGCACCGGTGCCGGGGCCAGTCGCGCGAACGGATTGGACGTCAGCACGGCGAACGCCAGGAACATGACGCCCAGCCCGCCCTGCGTCGCGACCGCGCTGGCCTTGACCCCGAACGGCAGGCCCCTCGCCCGCGCCAGCACGGCGCCGAACCCGGTCAGCACCAGGCACCATAGGACCAGCGACCCCTCGTGGCTGCCCCAGGCGGCGGCGACCTTGTAGAGCAGCGGCTTGTCGGTGTGGCTGTTGGCCGCGACGTTGGCGACCGAGAAGTCGGACACCACGAACGCCAGGATCAGCGCCCCGAACGCCAGGGCCACCGCGCCCGCCGTGGCCAGCGCCGCGCCCTCGGACGCGCCGGTCAGAACCGGGCTGCGGCGCACCCGTCCGGCGACGGCCAGGCCGGTTTGCAGCACCGACAACGCCAGCGCCAGGATCAGGACGAAACTGCCAAATTCGACAATCATGGCTAGACGATCATGTGCGCGGAACCGGCGGCGGCGCGCCCGCCTCGGGCCGCCATTCGCCGCGCGCCTTCAGCTTCTCGGCCACTTCGCGCGGCATATAGGTCTCGTCGTGCTTGGCCAGCACCTGCTTGGCCTCGAACACGCGGTCAGGGCGGAACACGCCCTCGGCGACGATGCCCTGGCCCTCGCGGAACAGGTCCGGCAGGTCGCCGTGGAAGACCACCGGTGTCGAGGCCTGGTTGTCGGTGACTGAGAAGGAGACGGATCCGTCTCCCTTTTTGGCCACGCTGCCCGTCTCGACCAGCCCGCCCAGCCGCACATGCCGCCCCGCCGGCGCCTTTTCGGCGGTCACCTCGGACGGGGTGAAGAAGAAGGCGACGCTGTCGCGCATGGCCCATAGCGACAGGCCCGCCGCCAGCGCCAGCACAGGCGCGACCGCCAGCACGACATAGAGGCGCCGCCGCGCCTTGGGGGATTTGGGAAGCAGGCTCATCGGGGAAGCCGCCGTTCCAGGTCGGTCCTGCGCGGATCGTTGGGCTCAAGCGCCGCGATCAACGGCAGCCAGTAGCCGCGCACCGCCGCCGCATCGCCGCGCGTCAGCGCGGCCTCGCCCAGAAAGTAGCGCGCGCCCAGTTGGCCCGGATCGCGCTTCAGCGCCTCGAAGAAGGCCGCTTCGGCGTCGCCGCCGACCGCGCCCTGATTGGCGCGCACCAGACTTTCGCCCAGACGCGCCCAGCTCTGCGCATCGTCCGGCTGGCGCTCCAGAATGCGGCGGAAGGCCTGGGCCGCACCGATCGGATCGCCGGCCTCGAAGCGGGCGGCGCCCAGCATCCGCTGCGCCGTCATATCCTCGGGATTGCGCCGCGCCACGCGGTCGGCCACGGCGGCCAGCTGCGCCGGCTCCAGCGTCTCCAGCCGCGTCGACCAGTCGTCGACCCGCCTGGCGTATGGCTGGTCGCCATAGCCCGGAAAGCCGACCGCGACGTACAGCCCCAACGCCCCCGCCACGGCGACGCCGAGCCCGCCCAGAACGATCATGCGGTCTTTCGGGCGGATGCGCAGCTCGCTCGGCTCAGGCGCATCGGCGAGCGCCCGCCGCGCCGCCTCGGCCCGGGCGGCCTGATAGGCCTCGGGCTCGATCAGACCGCGATCCCGCAACCGCTCCAGTTCTTCGAGTTCGCGCTCGGCGCGCTCGGCCGGCGCGGGTCCGACCACCGCAGGGCGGCGGGCGCCGAAGAGGACCGAATACCCGGCCAGGGCGGCGGCCAGGGCCGTCAAAATCCAGAACGCCGTCATTGCCGGCGCCTTCTAGCCTATCAGGCGGCGCTCTGCGAGAGGAGGTCCGCGCCAGCGACGGCGGCGCGGCGCCGCACCGTCCTCGCCGCATCCTCGGCGTCGATCAGCGTCAGGAATTCGGCGTCGATCTCGACGATCTCCAGCGCCCGCGCCACATCGGCCGCGGCGCCGGCGTTGATCAGCTCCAGCGCCTGATCGGCGTGGGTGAACAGATAATCTGTCAGCGTCTCGACCACCCGCGTCCGGTCGGCCTCGCAGCCGAACATGACGGTCGCGCCGCGCACGCCGCCGACCATGGTCACCAGCGCCCGCGCCGTCTCCATGTCCGGACTGTCGAGCGCCACATCCAGCTTCGGCGCCGGCCGCGTCATCCGCCCCGTCAGGGCCATGCGGCCCATAGGCAGGGCCTTCTCGACCGCCTTTCGGGTGCTCTTGAGCAGACCCGCGACCTGTCCCGCGACCTTGATCCGCGCATCGCGCAGGGTCTGGCCCCATGCAGTGCCGGCGCCGGGCCGAACAGTCACGTCGATCTCGTTCAGCACCTGGGCGCACCAGACGATGTCGTCGCGCACTTCGGCCGCAACGTCCGCCCCCAACGACGGCTTCCACGCCGAGATCCGGGTGATCCGCTGGTTCAGGCCCGTGATCATCCGCTCGACGAAGGTGGCCAGTTCCGATCCGCTGAGGAAATCGCCACGCGCCGCCGCGCCGGAGGTCCGCGTGATGACCCGAAGCATCGCCGTGGCGTCTTCCAGGTGGGCGAACACCATCTCCAGCATCCGCTGCGCCCCGTCCGGCGACACTGCCGCGGCGTCGCGCATCAACAGGCGCAGGTCCGCGATCTCGTCCTCGGTCGGCCGCCCGGCCCAGGCTCGCAGGTGGTTCAGGTCACGCCGCGCCAGGGGGGCCAGGTCGCAACAGCCCGCCAGTTCGTCCAACGCCTCTGTCCGACCGTCGGCGGCCAGCGTCGGCGGCCACACCTGATCGGCGTTGTCGCGCACCGCGGCGGCGGCGGCGACGCAGATGCGGTCCGCGACCATGGCGCGCAGTTCGTCGTCTTCCAGCTGAGGCAGCAGATTGGGCTCGCGCGTGCTGGCCAGTTTCCACAGGCGGGGCATCACCGAGCGCGGAAACACCAGCCCCGGCAGGCCGTCTGTGCGCGGACGAAACAGCGGGGCCAGAGGCCCAAAGGCATAGGCGCGGCGGCTGCGGTCCTGGGATTCCTGCGCGATCAGACGCGCGAATTCGGCCGCGCCCGCACCGGACAGCGATGCGGCCGCGGCCCCCAGCGGCGCCAGCATCCGATCCGGACAGGCCTCCACCACAGCCGCGAGGGCCAGCCGCTTGGCGACCGTCAACTCACTCATCGAGCCCGCTCCGGGGAAGACATGAGTTTAGGTTAACCGGCGCCGGTTAACGGACCATGTGTCTCGGAAACGGCGCTTACTCCGCCGCCGGCAACTCCAGCATCACCTTCAGGCCGCCCAGGTCGCTGTCGGCCAGGTTCAGCCGACCGCCATAGGCGCGGGTCAGATCGTCGACGATGGCCAGGCCCAGACCGGAACCGGGCGTATCCTCGTCGGCGCGCGCGCCCCGTTTCAGCACCTCGGCGCGACGTTCGGCGGCCACGCCGGGGCCGTCGTCCTCGACCACCACGATCATCTGGCCCAGGCCCGAGGCGCCGGCCGAGACCCGCACCCGCCGTTTCGACCATTTGCAAGCGTTCTCCAGCAGGTTGCCGAGGATCTCCTGCAGGTCCTGCCGCTCGCCGCGAAAGCCCAGTTCGTCCGGCGCCCGCCAGTCGATGACCACACCCTTGTCCGCGAACACCCGCTCCAGCATCACCGCCATCTCGTCCAGCACTTCGGCGATGGCCGTACGTTCGCCCAGCACCTGGGCGCGGGCGGCGGCGCGAGCGCGGCGCAGATGGTGGTCGACCTGGGCCTTCATCACCTCGGTCTGTCGCCGGACCAGATCGGGCAGCTGTCCTTCGCTCGACCCCGCCTCGGCCAGCATGACCGACAGCGGCGTCTTAAGCGCGTGCGCCAGGTTTCCGACGTGGGTGCGCTGGCGCTCCACCACCTCCTGATTGTGGTCCATCAGGCCGTTGACCTGCTCGGCCAGGGGCTGGATTTCCAGCGGATAGCTTCGCTCGATACGGGCGGACTGTCCCTTGCGGACGGCGATGATCTCGTTGCGAAGGCCGTAGAGGGGGCGCAGGCCGATCTGCACCTGGATCAGAACCGCCAGCACCAGACCGACGCCCAGGACCAGCAGCGCGACCCAGGTCAGGGTGGCGAACTGGCGCGCGTCGGCGTCGACGTCGGTGCGGTCGATGGCGGCCATGAAAACGACCGGCTGATCGCGGCCTTCCAGCTCGTTCATGGTGGCGGCGACGCGGATGGGCTCGCCCGCCGGTCCGGTGGCGTTATAGGTGACGGCTTGGCCGAACGCCGCGCGCAGGCGACCGCCCAAGGAGGGCGGAATGGGCATACGCGCGTCCCACAGCGATCGCGAGCGCGCCCTCAGGACCAGCTGGTCGCCCGCCGCCGGTTCGGCCGTGGCCCAGTATTTACCGGAATAGATCCTCAGCGTCTTGGCGTCCTGGATCGGCTGGGTGTTCAGCTCGCCGTCCACCACGCGGGTGGCGACGATCACCTCGTCCAGGGTGTCGTTCAGCGTGACGCTGAGGCGGCGCAGGCTGGCCTCCTCGAACTGCGAGGTCAGCACCCAGCCCGTCAGGATCAGGGCGACCAGGATCCAGCCCGACGCCAGCCAGATCAGCCGCCGCGTCAGCGACCGACCCGGTCGTCCGATCAGGCGGCTCCATCCCTTCAGACTGGGAAGGCGCAGACGGCGCGCCGCGGCCCCGTCGCTCACGCCGCTTCGGCCTCGCCTGGCAGAGGCGTCAGGCGGTAGCCCAGGCCGCGCACCGTCTCGATCCGGTCCGACCCGATCTTCTTGCGCAGTCGCCCGACGAAGACCTCGATGGTGTTGCTGTCGCGGTCGAAGTCCTGGTCGTAAAGGTGCTCGACCAGTTCGGTGCGGCTGATGACACGGCCCTGATGCATCATCAGATAGTGAAGCAGCCGATACTCCAGGCTGGTCAGGCGCAGGGGTTCCCCGTTGACGGTCGCCCGCGCCGCGCGCGGATCCAGCCGCAGGCCGCCGCACGACAGGGTCGAGGACGCGATGCCCGCCGAACGCCGCAGCAGGGCCCGCAGGCGCGCCAGCAGCTCTTCGGTGTGGAAAGGCTTGGTCAGATAGTCGTCGGCGCCGGCGTCGAAGCCCGCCACCTTGTCCGACCAAGCGCCGCGTGCGGTCAGGATCAGCACGGGCGTCGCCTTGCCCTCGCGGCGCCAGCGCTCCAGCACCGAGACGCCGTCGATGCGCGGCAGGCCAAGGTCCAGGATGATGGCGTCATAAGGTTCGGTGTCGCCCAGAAAATGGGCTTCCTCGCCGTCGGCGGCATGATCGACCGCGTACCCCGCATCGCCCAGCGCGCCCTTCAACTGGCGCGACAGGTCGGCGTCGTCTTCGACAAGCAGAACGCGCATCAGTTCCCCCTGGGTCGGCCGGTGCGGCCATCGACGGGTATGCGGCTGACCCGCCCGTCCGGATAGGCCCAGGTCACCACATAGTCGTCGCCGGACGGATTGACGTCCACCCGGCGGCCTGGGCGGCCCTGTTCGACGTTGCGGATGACCTCGCCGACCGAGGCGCGCGGCTGGCGCTGCGATCGGTCGTCGCGTGGCCGCGATTGTTCCTGCGAGCGCATGTCCCGCTCACGCGGTTCGCGCGAGCGGTCCTGCGCCGAGACGGCGTTGGGAAGGCCGATCAGGCAGATCGCCACGAGGGGTAGGAGGTAACGGCGCATGTGACCTTGTCTAGGAGGGCGGCCCTGAACAGCGGCTGAACATGGGATTTACGCTTCGTTTTCGCAGATGCGAGCGGCCCGGTCCAGAACGGGGTCCGCAAGATGAACGTCGCCTGACGCGGCTCGTTCAGATCAGGCTCAGCCGCCGGGGTCTCTTCTGGGTCCAACGCAGCAAGTCCGCTGCTTGAAACGCCTTGAAGGAGACGTTCGATGACCAAGACCCATTTCATCTCCGCCCTGGCCGCCGTCGCCGCCGTCTCGGTCGCCCTGCCGGCCGCCGCGCAGTCCTACGGGCGCCCGTCCCATGCGCAGCCGTCGTACGGCCAACCGCACCGGGGCCCGGTCGCCAGTGACTACGGCTGGATGTCGATCAACGCGCGTCAGGCCAACCTGGACCGCCGGATCGACAACGGCGTCCGCACGGGCCAGCTGAGCCGCTACGAGGCGATGAACGTGCGCAGCCAGTTCAACGGTCTGGTCCGCCTTGAGGCCCAGTACCGTCGCAACGGTCTCAGCAGCTGGGAGCGTGCCGATCTGAACCGCCGCTTCGACCACCTGTCGACCCAGATCCGGGTCGACCGCCACGACCGCAACACGCGCGTTAACGACCGCCGCGATCCCGTCAACGGCCATCGCTGGTAGCAGCGGGCCGTCCGAAGTCCCCGCCTGCAACCGGGGACCGGGGGAGGGGCGCGATCCTGAAAGGGGTCGCGCCCCTTTTTCATGGCGCAGGTCGCCCCGGCTGCTATGCCGGGCCCTGACGAAGGAGCAGGCGTGAGCGATACCGACAGCGGCCCCTGGCTGAGCGAGGCGACGGCCCCGGCATGGCGCGGTCGCGTGCTCATCATCGCCGGCTCTGACTCGGGCGGCGGCGCGGGCATCCAGGCCGACATCAAGACCGTCACCATGCTGGGCGGCTATGCGGCCACGGCGGTCACGGCCATCACGGTTCAGGACACGTTGGGCGTCACCGGCGTCCATCCCATCCCGCTGGACATCATCGAGGCCCAGGCCCGCGCCGTGCTGGACGACATCGGCGCCGACGCCATCAAGACCGGCATGCTGGGCTCGGTCGAGGTGGTCGAGCGCGTCGCCGCCGTCCTGGACACCTCGGGCGCCCCCGCCGTCATCGACCCGGTGATGATCGCCAAGGGCGGCGCGTCCCTGCTGGCCGAGGCCGCCATCGGCGCGGTGCGCTCCCTGATGATCCCGCGCGCCGCGCTCCTGACCCCAAACGCGCCCGAGGCCGAGGCCCTGACCGGCATCGTGGTCGAGGATCTGGACGATCAGTACCGCGCCGGCGAGGCCTTGCTGGAGCTCGGCGCCCGCGCCGTGCTGGTCAAGGGCGGCCACGTCCCGGGCCCGGTGGTCATCGACCTGTTGCTGACGCCCGACGGCGGCCTGCGCCTCGAGGGCCCACGCATCGACACCCGCAACACCCACGGCACCGGCTGCACCTTGGCCAGCGCCTGCGCCGCAGGTCTGGCGCTTGGCAAGCCGCTAGAGACCGCCGTCGCCGAAGCCTGGACCTACGTCGAACAGGCCATCCGCCATGCGCCGGACCTGGGGCGTGGTCACGGTCCGCTGGGGCATGGCTGGCCGCTTATGGCTCGGCTCGGGCACGGCTAGCTCGCTTCTCCGCGAGCAAGCCCTCTCCCTCTGGGAGAGGAGTACGAGTGTTAGGTTTCCGTCGTCTAATAGGCGCGCTGCCGCCCAAAAATCCCAACCCCTTCAACACTCCACCGCGTTCTCGCCCCGACTTCCCCGCCTGGGTCGCCACATGCGCCACCCTAGGCAGGTTCCATCGCATGGGGGCTTGTGAGGCCTGCGACCTTGCGGCGGTGGAAGCGCAGGTAGCGGGGTCTTCGGATCAAGGCAGTGCGTCTCAAGTCCCGCAGTTTGGGCGACCCGAACCAAGGGCGCTGCGGCTCGCTGGATCAGTCGGGTCACACCGGCGGACGCACGGTTCAGAAGAGCCAACGGGCGACCCGGAAAGCCGTCGGCCAAGGCGGAGGGGGATACTCACGCCGGTCCAGGACCAGACGCAGGTCTGGCCTGCCCGCCGCGGGCATCGGTAGTAAGCGGCGAACAACCGCACCCGATCCCGGCTCGTGGAAACCCTGTGCGCGGAGCGTTCAGCGATGCGGAAACACATAACCCACACGGTCATCGGTCCTCGCCCGGGCGTTCCATCACCGACCGGCAGACCGGAGCGGGCGCCCCACCACGCCTGAAGGTGAGCCTGTGATCCCGGAATCCGCAAAGCGGCTGTCCGGGACGATGTGCCTGTCCCCACGCTGGTCCCGGCTCCAGACGGGGACACGGGCGGAGCGCCAAGTCACCATCCCAGATAAGCGCTGGCGCGTTCTCGAAGTGACAACAGATCTCTCAACACGCCCAAGAAGACAAGTTTGCATCTCAAACCAGTCTCTGATATCCCGCTGTCATCAACGGGGAGGGACCCATCGATGACCGACGCGACCGAACGCCTGCACGGGCTCGACGCCTTGCGTGGGGGGATGCTGATGCTGGGCGTGGCCCTGCATGCCTCCATGAGTTTCATGCCGATCCAGGTGTGGGTGGTTCAGGACACCCAGCCGTCGGCGGCGCTGACCGTCTTCTTCTATGCGGTGCACATCTTCCGCATGGTCGTCTTCTTCCTGATCGCCGGCTTCTTCGCCCGGCTGGCGCTGCACCGGCGCGGTACGGGGGGCTTCATCGCCGACCGGCTGAAGCGGATCGCCGCGCCCCTGCTGGTCTTCTGGCCGTTGGTCATGACCGGCATGATCGCCGTGCTCATCTGGATCGGGTCGCGCATGGCGGCCGCCAACGGAGGCGTCGCCCCGCCCGCGCCGCCGCCGCCGACCTTCACGCCCGATAACTTCCCGCTGGGCCACCTGTGGTTCCTGTGGGTGCTGCTGATCTTCTACGCCGCGCTGGTCATCGGCCGGAGCCTGATGGTCGCCGTCGACCGCCAGGGCGGCCTGCGCCGCGCCTTCGACCGACCGGCGCGCCTGATCCTGGGCTTCGCCGCGCCGCTGCTGCTGGCCGCGCCCTTGGCCGTCGCCCTGTTCTACCAGCCCAACTGGCTGCCCTTCTTCGGCGTGCCGACGCCGGACATGGCGCTGATCCCGCACCTGTCGTCGGTGGTCGCCTACGGCGTCGCCTTCGCCGCCGGCTATGGCCTGCACCGCCAGCCCGAGTTGCTGAACGGCGTCGCCGCTCGCTGGCCCCTGAACCTGACACTGGGCGCCATCTGCGCCGTGGTCGGGCTGATGCTGCTGGGTCCAAGCCTGCCGGCCATCACTCCGGTTGAAGAGCCGGTGCAGAAGGCAATGCTGGCCGGCCTTTACGCCGTCGCCTCCTACGGGATCAGCTTCGGCTTGCTGGGCTTCGCCTTGCGCCGCCTGTCCAACCGCAGCGCCCTGCGCCGATACATCGCCGACGCCTCCTACTGGGTCTATCTGATCCACATCCCGATCGTCATGGCGTTGCAGGTGGCGATCGCCGACCTGGCCTGGCCCTGGCCATTCAAGTTCGCGGCCCTGCTGGCGGGCGTCTTCGCCATCACCTTCGGGACCTATCAGATCCTGGTCCGCCACAGCTTCATCGGCACCTGGCTGAACGGCATGCGCGCGCGCAACGAGCGCCGCGCCGCCCGCGCCGAACTCGTCCCCGCCCAATAGTCACCCCACGGCTGGCAACCGGGCCACTTGCTAACCGGCCCGGCGTCGTTCACGCCGGGCCGAACGGAGATCCTGATGACCACGCCCTCGACGCCGGAAGAAGACCTGGCCTTCATGCGTTCCATCGTGGAAGGCGGCGCGCCCAAGGCGTCGTACACGGCGGGCATCGTCTACCTATCCAGCGGGCTGCTCTACGGCGTTGAGTGCCTGTTCCACATCGGCCAGATCCTGGGCCTGATCCGCTGGCCGGGCTGGGCCAGCCTGGCCTTCGTGATCTTCATTCTGGTGGCGACGCTGGGCGCCATCGGCTGGGCCATCGTGTACGACCGGCGCAATCGCGTCGGAAACATCGGCGCCACCAAGTCGATGAACGCGGTCTTCAACGCGACAGGCCTGGCCAATCTGGCCTTCCTGACCATCTTCGCGGTCAACGCCGTGCGGATGGAGAATTTCGCCATCTGGCTGTTTTATCCGGCCGTGGTGTTCGCGGTTCAGGCCGCCGCCTGGTTCGTGGCCTGGCAGCTGAAGCGGCGGACCTGGATGCTGCTGACGGCGCTGGGCGGCATCGTCACCTCCATTACCTTGGGCGTGCTGGTCGAGAACGGCTTCGCCTATCTGTGCGTCTGCGCGGCGGCCTTGTTCGGCCTTTTCGCCCTGCCGGGCTGGATCATGGTCAGGGACGCCCGCGCCTGGAGCGCCCGCTCGGCCGCCCAGGTCTGATCTCATGGCCCTGTCCAATCTGGGCCAGATCGACGAGGTGATCCACGGGCGCCTCCGCCTGGGGATCATGGTCTATCTGGCCGAAGCCGAGCGCGCCGATTTCACCGTGCTGAAGAACGCTTTGGACGCCACCCAGGGCAACCTGTCGATCCATCTGCGCAAGCTGGAGGAGGCCGGCTACATCGAAATCGAAAAGGCCTTCGTGAACCGCAAGCCCCTGACCACCGCCCGGATCACGCCCAAGGGTCGCAAGGCCTTCGCCGCCTATCTGCAGGCCTTGGGTGGGTTGATCGGGAAGGCGGGCGGATGAGAGCTAGACCCAATCGGATTCCCATGCCCCGGCGTCGTAGAGGTACAGCGTGACCTCATCGGCGAAACCTTGGGCCCAGGCGATGGCTTCTGTCACGGAGAGACACACGCGCACGGCGAAGGTGTCCGAGCCGTCAGTGGTCGCCGTCGCATTGTCGTGGTTTGGTGAGTCATTTGCCGCGTTGTCGTGCCACGTCGCTTCCGCGACCGCGTCGATAGAGCGCCAGCGGTGAGGATGGGTGCGGCGGTCGATGATGTTTGTGATCATGATGCCAGCATGACCTCGATCCGTGTTCAGGTCATGGGCATCGTCAACGTCACGCCCGACAGCTTCTCGGACGGCGGGCGCCATGAGGATGCGGCCGCCGCCGTGGCCCATGCGATGCGGCTGGTGGACCAGGGGGCCGACATCCTCGACGTCGGCGGCGAGAGCACCCGGCCCAGCGCCGAGCCTGTGGCCGAGGCCGACGAGATCGCCCGCACCGTCCCCGTCATCGCCGCGATCCGCGAGCAGTGGCTGGGGCCCATCAGCATCGACACCCTGAAGCCCGGCGTGGCCCGCGCGGCCGTCGCGGCCGGGGCGACGATGTGGAACGACGTGTCGGCGCTGACGGGATCGCCCGACAGCCTGGCCGTCGCGGCCGACCTGAACTGCGACGTCTGCCTGATGCACATGAAGGGCGAGCCGCGCACCATGCAGGCCGATCCCCGCTATGACGATGTGGCGGCCGAGGTCGCCCGGTATCTGGCCGATCGCGCCGAGGCGGCGATGGCGGCCGGCGTGGCCCGCAACCGCATCTGGCTCGACCCCGGCCTCGGCTTCGGCAAGACGGCGGCGCACAATCTCAGTCTGACGAAGCACCTGGATCGGCTGGTCGCGCTCGGCTTTCCGGTCCTCTACGGAGTCAGCCGCAAGCGTACGATCCAGGCGGTCGATCCCACCGCCACCGAGGCGTTGGACCGCCTCGGCGGCTCGCTGGCGCTGGCGCTGGAGGCGACCCGGCGCGGGGCGGCCATCGTCCGCGTTCACGATGTCCGCGAGACGGTCCAAGCCCTGAGCCTTCAGAGCGCGGTTGCCGACGCGAGCTGAGCCGCTAAGCTCCCCGCAAAACGGGGGCGGAAAACAATGACCAGGACCTTGGCCGACGACATGGGCCAGACAAGACTGCTGTCGCTGGACGTGCTGCGAGGGATCACCGTCATGGGGATGATCCTGGTCAATGCGACCGCCGGACTGGCCAGTCCGCAGCTGGAGGTGTTCCCGCTGCTGCTGCACGCCCGCTGGGACGGGCTGACCATCGCCGATGTCGTCTTCCCCGGCTTTCTGATGATGATGGGCGTCGCCGTGCCTATGGCTCTGAAGGGCCGCACCGGCCTTGGTGGCGGGACCGGCGGCAAGATCTTCTGGCGCGCCGCGCGCCTGATCCTGATTGGCTTCATCCTGTCCAACATGTGGTGGGCGATGGACCCGGCCTCCAGCGAATGGCGCCTCTGGGGTGTGCTGCAGCGGATCGGCATCGTCTACGGCGTCTGCTCCATCCTCTTCCTGACGCTGGGCCCGAAAGTCCGACTGGGCCTGATCGCGGCGATCCTGCTGCTCTACTGGCCGCTGACCCTGATCCCGGCGCTGGATGGCCTGCCCAACGACATCTGGGAGCGCGGGCATAACTTCGTCGCCTCGGTCGACCGCGTCCTGACCGCCCCGCACAACTACGTCAAAGGCCCGGAAGGCTATGACCCCGAGGGTCTGCTCGGACACCTGCCGGCCATCGCCCACGGCCTGATCGGCGTGGCCATCGGCGAGTTCCTGCTCAAGCGGCCCGAGACCAAGTCGGCGGGCAAGCTGGCCATCGCCGGCGCCGTCATGCTGGTCGCGGGCATCGCCTTTGGTTTCATCTTCCCCGTCGTGAAGGACATCTGGTCGTCCAGCTTCGTGCTGGTCACCTGCGGCATCACCACCCTGGCCCTGGCCGGCCTGCACGCCACCATCGACAAGCCGGGGACCAATGCCAATGCCGTCTGGATCGCCGTGCCCATGGCCTTCGGCATCAACGCCATCGCCGCCTATGTCTGGCACGAACTGCTGGCCGTCATGGGCATGCCCGCGTGGGGCGCGATGACGGCGCCGTATCGCTGGCTGGAACCGGTCGTCGGCTCGCCGATCGCGGCCCTGGTCCCAGTCATCATCTTCATCGCCCTGGTCTGGCTGCCGATGGACTACCTCCGCCGCAAGCGGTGGATCATCAAGGTCTGAGGCCAAAGATCCTTCCCGTTCCTGGACGGGCGAGGATCTGGAGCGGCAAAGAAAAAGGGCGGCGTCCGCGTGGACGCCGCCCTTGTCGTTTCCGGTCTGCGGTTCGGTCAGTGAACCGTCGGCTGCTCCACCGTCGTGCCGTCCGACACGGGCGTGATCGGCACCGAGACCGAGGGGCCGGCGTTGGGGAAGTTGTTCTCGTCGCGGTTCGGGGCGAGGCCCTTCTCCAGCAGATCCTTGATCTCCTGCCCCGACAGGGTCTCGTACTCCAGCAGCGCCTGGGCCAGGGTCTCCAGGTCGCCGGCCTTGTCGGTCAGGATCTGGCGCGCCTCGTCCCATCCTGCGGTGACCAGGCGCTTGACCTCGCTGTCGATGGTGCGCGCGGTTTCTTCGGAGATGTTCTGGCTGCGCGCGACCGAGTGGCCCAGGAAGACCTCCTGCTCGTTCTCGCCGTAGGCCACGGTGCCCAGCACTTCCGAAAAGCCCCACTGCGTGACCATGCGCCGCGCCAGCTTCGTGGCCTGCTGGATGTCCGAACTGGCGCCCGACGTGATGTTCTCCTTGCCGAAGATGATCTCCTCGGCCACGCGGCCGCCGGCCATGATGGCGATGCGATCGACCATCTGCTGGTACTTCATGGAATAGCGGTCGCCTTCCGGCAGCTGCATGACCATGCCCAGGGCCTGGCCGCGCGGAACGATCGTCGCCTTGTGCACCGGGTCCGCCATCTTGACGTTGATGGCGACGATGGCGTGACCGCCCTCGTGATAGGCGGTCAGGCGCTTCTCTTCCTCGTTCATGGCCATCGACTTGCGCTCGGCGCCCATCATGACCTTGTCCTTGGCGTCCTCGAAGTCGCGGTGGGTCACCATGCGGCGATCCTTGCGGGCCGCCATCAGGGCGGCTTCGTTGACCAGATTGGCCAGGTCGGCGCCCGAGAAGCCCGGCGTGCCGCGGGCGATGGTCTTGGTGTTGACGTCGCTGGCCAGAGGCACGTCCTTCATGTGGACGCGCAGGATCTTTTCGCGGCCGTTCACATCGGGGTTCGGCACCACGACCTGACGGTCGAAACGGCCGGGACGCAGCAGGGCGGGGTCCAGGACGTCGGGACGGTTGGTCGCGGCGATCAGGATGATGCCTTCGTTGGATTCAAAGCCGTCCATCTCGACCAGCAGCTGGTTCAGCGTCTGTTCGCGCTCGTCATTGCCGCCGCCCAGACCGGCCCCGCGATGGCGACCGACGGCGTCGATCTCGTCGATGAAGATGATGCAGGGCGCGTTCTTCTTGGCCTGTTCGAACATGTCGCGCACGCGGCTGGCGCCGACGCCCACGAACATCTCCACGAAGTCGGAGCCCGAGATGGAGAAGAAGGGCACGCCCGCCTCGCCCGCCACGGCCCGGGCCAGCAGCGTCTTGCCGGTGCCGGGAGGGCCGACCAACAGGGCGCCCTTGGGGATCTTGCCGCCCAGCTTCTGGAACTTGCCGGGATCCTTCAGGAAGTCGACGACCTCCTGCAGTTCTTCCTTGGCCTCGTCCACGCCGGCGACGTCCTCAAACATCTTGCGGCCCTTGTGCTCGGTCAGCAGCTTGGCCTTGGACTTGCCGAAGCCCATCGCCCCGCGCGCGCCGCCCTGCATCTGGCGCATAACGAACAGCCATAAGGCCACGATCACCACGATCGGCAGCAGCAGGCCGAGCAGGCCCATCCACCACGGCTGGCGGGTGGACTTGGCGTCGACGCTGACCCCGTTCTGCATCATCGAGGCGATCAGCTCGGAGTTGGGATAGGGCGTGGTGGCCGTGAAGCGGGTGTTGTTCTTGTAGACGCCCTCGACCTGTTCGCCGCGCACGACCACCGACTTGATCTCGCCGGCGGCGGTCTGCTGGACCAGCTGGGAATAGGTCACGGGCTGGGGACGGCCGGTGGGCGCTCCGGCCGCCGCGCCGGGCATGACGGGCGAGCCGCCGTTCTGGGCGAAGGCCGCCCAGACGACCAGAACGGCCAGGATGGCGACGCCGCCAAGGGCAAGGTTACGCAGGTTCATTCCGTCTCTCGATCTCCCGGTCGGGGCCGTCCGGCGCCCGCCGTGTGTCTAGTCCCCGCCAAGATAGGCCTTCATGCGGCGTTCCGCCATCGGACGGACGGGCCAGAGCGCTCTCCTGCGACAACCGGCCCTGAGCGAGCGCCAGGCGGTCGGCGACGAGGGCGCGAAGACCCATCCGTTCTCCTGCAAGAATCGGGGCGCCGCTTTCGTTCCGGATCAGGACGGGCATGGTCGGGCGTACGCCGGCCGGCAGGGCCGCCAGCCGGGCCCTGTCGGCGTCCGACAGCCGCGACAGGACGCCTGCGGCCGGCGCGACGCTGAAGCCTTTCGGTGGATTGAGTTCAAACCGCCCGTCCCAGACGCCGTCGATCAGGCCGGGCGGGCGGCGGGCGAACTCCCCAGCCTCGCGATACACGGTCAGATCATCACCCGTCGCCTCGATCCGCGCACCGCCCAGCACGGCGACCACATCGCCCGGCGCCGCCAGTCGGTCGGACAAGGACGCCAGCGCGCGGCCACGCGGCGGCCGCTCGCCCCCCGCCGCGCAGACGACGGCCAACGCCAGGTCACGCAGGCCGAGGCGACGCGAGCCCCGGATCACTCCGAATGCGTCCACGGTCATCTCGGCTGGAATGAGCGGGGTCGTCCCGGCGAGCGGCGCGATCGTCCCAGCCAGCGACTGCCTTGCGCGGGCCCGGGCGAAGCGGAGATCGTCATTGGCCGGGTCATCGATCCACGGGAGGCCGCGCGTCGTCAGATGATCCCGCAAGGCTGCGCGCGATACGCCCAGCAGAGGCCTCAACAGCGCCAGGCTGCGTCCCTCCGGCCAGACCGGGCTTGGGCCCCATTCGGCCAAGCGGCCCAGCGTCGAACCGCGCGCCCGCATCCAGTCGGCCTCCGCGATGTCGTCAGCGGTGTGGCCCAGCAGGATGACGTGAGCGCCGGCCTGACGGGCCGCCTGCGCCAACAATCTGTGCCGGGCGGCGCGGGCGGCGGCGGGCAGGCCGGTCAGGGGTTTGTCGCCCGTCCAGGACAGGGCGCGGAAAGGGGCGCCGGCGCGCCCAGCGGCCTCGGCGGCGAAGTCGGTCCAGTCGCCGCTCTGGGGCGACAGGCCGTGGTCGACGGTCAAGACGATCAGGCGACGGCCGCGCGCCTCGGCCCAGGTCGTCGCCAGATCCAGCAAGGCGAGGGAATCGCCGCCGCCTGACAGAGCGATGGCGACGGGACGTTCGACATCCGTCTCAAGCCGCGCGTCGAGCCGCGCGAAGACCGCCTCGATCAGGCCGCGCACTCGGCGCGGGTGCGGATCGCCCCGGCGCGTGTGCGCAGGTTCGGCGCCGCCGCCTCGGCATACCGACGATTGAACTCGCCCAGCGCGCCGCAGGCCTGGGTCTTGCGATCCGTGGCGACTAGGTTCTCGGCCAGCTTCAGCGTCGTCTCGCCGGCCCAGGTGATGCGCGGCCAGCCCTGCAGGGCGGCGGCGTAGGCCGCGACGGCGCCGGCGCGGTCGTTCTGCGCTACCCGCAAATCGCCCAGGCGGGAGTTGGCTTCGCGCGCCTCGTTGGTGTCGGGCCAGGTGACGGCCACGGTCTGGAAGGCGCGATCGGCGCGGGCTGGGTCGCTCTTTACCAGTTCGATGGCGGCGGCCAGATCGCCGGTGGCGCTGTTCGTGGCGCTGTCCGCCGTGATCGGCGCATTCAGCTCGTTGGCGCGCTCCAGCGCGGCGATGCGGTTGTCGGTGTCGGTGATGCGGGCGCGCAGGGCCGCGTTGTCGCGGTTGGCCTCTTCAAGCTCGAAGGTCGAACGTTCGAGGTCGCCGTTCATCCGCTGCAGGCTGTCTTCCAAGTCTCCCAGGCGCCGCGTCAGGTCCGAGACGCTGCCTTGCAGGGCGACAACCTCGGGGTCCGGCTCGACCAGCACGGGCTGGCCGGCGGCGTTGCGCTGCGTCACCGCGCGCTCCAGCCGGCGGACGTTGCGATCCAGCTGATCCAGGCGGCGCTTGTCCCACTGAATGGCGTCCGGCGGCAGCTGCGTAGCGGTCTGGGCCGCCACGGCGCCGGCGATCAGGGTCAGGCCGACGGCCGTCGACAGAACGGCGCGCGAGCGGAGGGAAGGAAGCTTCGGCATCATGGTCGGACGGTTCCACCGTTTTGCGGCGACGGCAAGGCGTGAAGCCTGACAACGGGTCAAGAGAAGGCCGGCGGAACCTTCGTCCCGCCGGCCCAACTCATGCGTTCACTGCGCTGTTAGCGCACCGCGCCCGAGACGATGGCGGTGTGGGCGTTGCGGTTGCGCGCGAAGGCGTCCTCGTTCGAACCGGCGGCGATCGGCCGCTCCTTGCCGAAGCTGATGGTGTCGATCCGGCCGGCGGGGATGCCGCGGTTGACCAGATAGGTCCGCACGGCCTCGGCGCGGCGCGCGCCCAGGGCCAGGTTGTATTCGCGGGTGCCGCGTTCGTCGGCGTTACCCTCGATCCGGACGGTCACGCCCGGGTAGCGCTGCAGCCACTGCGCCTGAGCGTCCAGGCGCGGGAAGGCTTCGGAGCGCACTTCGTAGCTGTCCAGGTCGAAGTAGACACGGTCGCCGATGTTGACGACGAAGTCCTGCTCCGAGCCCGGGACGGCGGCGCCCATCTGGCCGCCGGTGACCGGTCCGGTCGGGGCGGTCGGATAGGCGGGGGTCGAGGGGCCGGCCGGGGTCACATCGACAGGCGGCTTCTTGGTGCAGGCGGCCATGGCGATGACGGCGAGGCTGACGGCGCCCAGGCGGGCGATGGTTGTCTTGTTCAGGGTCATTGGGTCGTCTCCTTTGACATCATTGAGGACGGCGGCCTCAAGCTTGGCTGTTCGAAACTGCTACCGGCGTGGACCGGGCTTGGCTATCGGCGATAACGCACTGTTGAGCCGGTTGGCTCCCGCGCTGCCGGGAACCGGCCTCAGGCGGGGCAGGCGTCCGGCCCGCGCGAGGGGCCGATGTCGATGGCGGGCGCGTCCAGCAGGGGCGACCACGCCGGATCCTCGCCGCCGCCGAAGTAGCCGGCCTGCGAGATGACGCGGCCCGACAGATCCACGGTCCACAAGCGAGTGTCCCCGCCCGGCGAGCGCCGCGCGAACATAACGTAGCGGCCATTCGGAGCCCACGACGGACCTTCCTCGAAATAGCTGGACGACAGCGCGCGCTCGCCCGAGCCGTCGGCGTTCATGACGCCGATGCTGAACCGGCCGCCGCCCTGTTTGACGAAGGCGATCAGGTCGCCGCGCGGGCTCCACACCGGGTTAGTATAAAGGCCGCCGCCGCGCGAAATCGGCCGCTGGCCCGAGCCGTCGGCGTTCATCACGTACAGACGCGGATTGCCCGAGCGGTCGGAGTTGAACACGATGCGCGAGCCGTCCGGGCTGAACGACGGCGAGGTGTCGATGCCGGGATCGCTGGTCAGGCGGCGCAGGTCACGTGTGCGCAGGTCCATCGTATAGACGTCGGTGTTGCCGCGCCGGATGATGGAGAAGGCTACCTTGGACCCGTCGTTCGAGAAACGCGGCGCCAGCACCTGGCCGTCGAACTCGCCCAGGCTTTCGCGCCGGCCGGTCGACAGATTGTACAGGTAGATGCGGCTGTAATCCTTGCCCAGCGCCACATAGACGATCTCGTCCGGGCTGTTGGCGGCGAAGCGCGGCGACATGATCACCTCTTCGCCCTGGGTCAGATAGACCGGGCTGTCGCCGTCGGAATCGACGATGGCCAAGCGGCTGAGGCGGTTCAGCTGGGTGCCGCTCTCGGCGACGTACAGCACGCGGGTGTCGAAGAAGCCGCTCTCGCCCGTCATCCGCGCATAGACGACGTCCGCGATCTTGTGCGCGATCCGGCGCCATTGTTCTGGCGTGGCGGTGAACTGATAGCTGACCAGCTCGCACTGGCGGTACGGGTCATAGAGGCGGAAGCCGACGTCGTTGCGGCCGTCGGGCCGCGGCGTGACCGAGCCGTACAGCAGCGCCTGGGCGCCGATGCCGGTCCACTGCGGGAAGTTCGGCGCGTTGGCCACCGTCATCCCTGTCTCGGTGAAGCGCGCCGGATCCAGCGGTTCGAAGAAACCCGAGCGGCGCAGGTCGGAGCGGATCACGCCGGACAGGGCGTCGCCGTTCTGGCCGCTGAACGGAGCGACGGCGATCTGCAGGGCGCTTAGAACACCCTGATCGACGATGACTTCTTGTCCACCACCGTTTGGCGGCGCGGCGGTCGTCGTCTGGGCTTGCGACGCCAGTGGTGCGGTGGCGACGGCGAGAGCCAGCAGGGCGGCGAGACGCATCGAGAATCTCCGGATCGGGTGTCTGGGAGGGCCTATTGGCAGTGGCCGACGGTAAAGATCAGCTTCACGGTGAATGCGGCGACTTTACGGATCGTTCCTGTATGGACCGCCCTTACCGGCCCGTGCACATGGTTGCCGTGCGGAAAGAGAACGCCACTTCCTGTTCGTCATAGCCTGCGGGCATGTCGAAGGGGGCGGTCGCTCTCAATGCCCGCATCATACTGTCCGCCGAGGCGCGCCAGGTGGGGTCCGACCGCGTCTGGGTCAGTTGGGGTGAGCCGACAATCCGCCCATCTGCGGCCAATCGCACGCGAACTCCGATGGTCAAATTGTCGGCGCCCGGTAGCTCGCAGTTGATGTTCCAGTTCGGCCTGATCTGAGCGGCGAGCGCCTGCAAGCTGGCGCGGCCGATGGCCTGGGGCGCGGTTCCGCGACCCTGTTGTCCGGCGGCGGGGCGGCCCTGGGTCGTGCCCGGGCGGCGCGGGCCGGCCAGGGCGTCCAGGTCCAGCGTCGGCTCCTGACGCGGTGGGGCCGGCTGGGGACGGGGCGGGCTGGGCCGAGGCGGGGTCGGGCGGGGCGGCGTCGGACGCGGCGGCTGCGGCCGGGGCGGAACCGGGCGCGGCGTGGGCGTCGGCACAGGCTTGGGCGGCGTCGGCGCGGGCGGCGTCGGCGGGGTGGGCTGCGGCGGCGTCGGATCGGGGGTCGCCGGCGCGGTGGCGGCGTTGTCCGGGCTGGGCTCGGGCTGGGGATTGTCCGCCGGTCCTGCCTCGACGATCTGGTCCGAAACGATCGACACCGGCACTGAGGACGGCAGCGGCTTGGGTTCGGTGCGCGGCCAGGACACGAAGGCGAGCGCGACCACCCCGGCGTGCAGGGCGATGGATCCCAGAATGGCGGGGCTGGGGCGACGCAAGATCTAGCCGCCCGCCTCGTCGGGAGCCGTGTCAGTGATCAGGTTCATCTTGGTGAAGCCGTTGGCCGACAGTCGCGCCATCACCCGCGCCACCGCCTGATAGGGGGCCTGGCCGTCGGCGCGCACGAACACCGGGCGTTCCGTAGCGTCGGGACCGCCGCCGGCCGCCTCTGTCACGCGCTGGGCCAGGGCGTCGAAGGCGACGTTGTCCTGATCCAGATAGATGTCGCCGCGCCGGTCGATCGAGATCGAGATCGGCTCATTCTTCATCTCGACCGCACTGGCCTCGGTCTTGGGCAATTCGACCGGCACGCCTACCGTCAGCAGCGGCGCCGAGATCATGAAGATGATCAGCAGCACCAGCATGACGTCCACCAGCGGCGTGACGTTGATCTCGGTCAGCGGGCCCTTGCGGCGACCGCCTCTGCGCCCGCGGCCACCACCGCCGCCTCCACCGCCCAGGGCCATCAGATCCCCCGGCGCAGGCTGAAGTCGCTGGTCGGCGGCGGGGGCGCGGGCGGGGCCGAGCCGGGCGTGCCCAGACGGCGCGCGACCGAGGCCTGCAGGTCGTCGGCGAAGCTCTCCAGACGGCCGGTGAACTTGCCCGCGTCGATCGAGAACTTGTTGTAGGCGATGTAGGCCGGGATGGCGGCGGCCAGGCCGATGGCGGTGGCGAACAGGGCCTCGGCGATGGCCGGGGCCACGGTCGTCAGGTTGGTGTTGCCCGCCTCGGCGATGCGGCCGAAGGCGTTCATGATGCCCCAGACCGTGCCGAACAGGCCGATAAAGGGCGAGGCTGTGGCCACCACCGACAGCACGCCCAGGCCGTTCTCGATCCGCTGGCCTTCACGCGCGATCAGGCTGTCCAGCGACCGGTCGATCCGGGTCATCAGCAGCCCGCCCTGATGCTCGTTCAGCGACCCGCGCGACCGCGCTTCGCGCCAGTCGGTCATGGCCAGCACCAGCATCCGGGGCAGGGCGTGGGTCGGCGCCGAGCCGGCCTGTTGCGCCAGATCCTCCAGCGTCCTGCCCGAGGCGATGGCGCCCTCGAACTGGTTGGCCTGCTTGTTCAAGGCGGCGAAACGGAAAGCCTTGTCGATGATGATCGTCCACGACCACAGCGACGCCGCCGCCAGCCCGATCATCACCGCCTTCACGACCCAGTCGGCGGTCATGAACAGGGTGACGGGGTTCATCATGGAGGCGTCGGCGGCAACGGTCATTCGGGCGCTCCGAAAGGCGAGAGGTCGCGAAAGCCCCTATTCAGCGGGCGCAGACGACCTTTGTGTGGCGATGCAGCGAAACTTAGCCGGGCGGCGCGGCGACGTCACCCGGCTTCGCCCGCCAAGGCTATTCGGATCGGTTGGTCGACGGCTGGACCGCGACGGTCGCCGGGGCGCCCACGCTGACGATCACGCCCTCGTGGCCCTCCTTGGCGATCGAATAGGTCGCCGCGTCGCGCAGCAGGGCGTCCTGGCAGGCCTGGTCGTTCGGGCGGCCCAGGTCGGCGCAACCCTGACGCGCCGCATCGGCCCAGCCGCGCACCCGCCGCGTCGCCGCCTCGGCCCGCTTGATCGATGCCTCGTCCTCAGCCGCCGCCTGGGCGATCAGCGCCTGGCGCGCGCCCTGCTGGTATTGCAGCTCGGCCTGGCCGGCCATCTTGCGCTCCCAAACCTTATAATAGGGGCAGCCGACCAGGCCGCCGCCGAACAGGATCAGAGCCAGCAGGCACAGAACGCCCAGGATGCTCCAGGACTGACGGTCGGACATCGGCTTTCCCCTCCGGTGAGGCGATGAATCTAACCGGCGGTGGCGCCCGACGCCAGCCACGGCGTCGTCTTGGCCTGCATGTCGCGACTGGGCCGGCGGGGGCGGCCGTCCATGTGGATGAAGACGGCGACCACTTCGGCGGTGCACAGCACTTCGCCGTCCCGCTCGACCGACTGGCGGATCATGAGGCGCGCGCCCTTCGCGCCCGTGAAGCGGGTCCGCACGATCAGGGCCTCATCGATCCGTGCGGGCTTGAGGTACTTCAGGTCCAGGCTGGACAGGGCGAAGGCGGCCGGCTCGGGATCCGCGGCAAGATCCCAGTGGCCGACCCCGATCACGCGCAGGAAGTCGCTGCGCCCGCGCTCGAAGAAACGCACGTAGCTGCCGTGATAGACCAGACCAGTGAAGTCCGTGTCCTCGTAATAGACCCGCACCGGCAGCAGGTGATCGAGGCCCTCGGTGCGGCCGGCGGTCGGTTGGTCGGTGGCGCTCATCGTCGACATATCGGCCCGAGCGGCGCGGGCGACAACAGCCGTTTCCCGCGGCCGTTCGGCTTGTTCGACGGGCGACGCGCGCTAGGCTGGCGTATGGCCGTCCCTCCGACCCCCGACCAGATCGCCCAGGCGCGTCTTGCGCTGGTCGCCGCCGATCCGGCGCTGGCGCGGGCCGACGCCCAGACGCCGGCGTTCGAATGGCGCGCGCGCACAGGCGGGTTCGAGGGTCTGTTCCGCATGATCGTGGAGCAGCAGGTCTCCGTCGTCGCCGCCGCCGCCATCTGGAAGCGGGTGGTCGAGGGGTTGGACGGGGCGGTGGCCGCCGACGCGGTGCTGGGCAAGGACATCGAGACGCTGCGCGGGTTCGGCCTGTCCATCCAGAAGGCCAGGTATGGCCATGAGATCGCCCGCGCCCAGCTCGAGGGCGGCGTCGATTTCGACCATCTCGAGCGACTGGACGACGTTGAGGCGACGGCCGCGCTGGTCTCCATCAAGGGCGTAGGCCTGTGGACCGCTGAGACCTTCTTGATGTTCTGCGAGGGTCGCACCGACGTCTTCCCCGCCGGTGACATCGCCTTGCAGGAGGCGCTGCGCTGGGCCGATCGGATGGAGGCGCGGCCGTCGACCAAGGCCACATACGCCCGCGCCGAAGCCTGGGCCCCGCATCGCAGCGTGGCGGCGCATCTGCTGTGGGGCTGGTACGGCGGCGTGAAGCGCGGCGACGTCCAGCTCGAAGCCGCCGAGACCCAGGCGGCGGCATGACCCCCTTGGTCGATCCCGAAACCGCTCGCGTCCTGACCGATCCGGTCACGGTTCTGGGCGCCCTGGACTTCCTGGGCGTCGCGGTCTTCGCCGCGACCGGCGCTCTGGCCGCCGCGCGGGAGAAGCAGGACCTCGTCACCTTCGCCTTCTTCGGCGCCATCACCGGCGTGGGCGGCGGCACCCTGCGCGACGTCTTGATCGGGGCGCCGGTCTTCTGGGTGCAGGACTGGCGCTACATCGCCGTCTGCCTGGCCGCCTCGCTGGCCATCTGGATGCTCGGGCCGAGGCCGTGGCGGTTTCGGCTGTTGCTGTGGCTCGACGGGTTCGGCCTGGGCGCCTATGGCGTCATGGGCGCGGCCAAGGCCTGGGCCTTTGGCGTGCCGCCGCTGATCTGCATCGTCATGGGCGCATTAACCGCCTGTTTCGGCGGCATCGTTCGCGACCTTTTGGCCGGCCAGCCGTCGATCCTGTTGAGGCGCGAGGTGACGGTGTCCGCCGCGCTTCTGGCCGCGACCGTCTTCGTGGTCCTGCGCGCGTTGAGCGTCGAGCCCTGGCCCGCGGCCTTCGTGGCCGCGCCCTGCGGCTTCGCCCTGCGCGCCGGGGCGCTGTTGTGGGGCTGGAGCCTGCCGGCGTTTCCGGGCGGGCCAGAGGCCCGCTGACTGTCGCCGAACCGACACCGCGTCGTCATGGCGAAGCGTCCGAATCGGGGCTAGGCTGGAGCCACTGACTAGGGAAGGAGACGCGTCTTCAGTCCTGTCGCCTCCATATCCCTTCGCGTTCGCGGGAGGGCCTGATGCAGGTCCTGACCCGTCCCCCCAGCGGCTGGCCGGCGCTGGTGCTGAACGCTGATTTCCGGCCCCTCAGCTATTACCCCCTGTCTATCTGGCCCTGGGAAGAGGCGGTGAAGGCCGTCTATCAGGAGCGGGTCGAGGTGGTGTCGCTGTACGACAAGGTCGTGCGCAGCCCGTCAGTCGAGATCCAGCTGCCCAGCGTCATCGCGCTGAAGAGCTATATCGATCAGGACCGCCAGCCGGCCTTTACGCGCTTCAACGTCTTCCTGCGCGACGGCTTCACCTGCCAATATTGCGGCGACCACACCGAGCTGACATTCGACCACGTCATCCCGCGCAGCCGGGGCGGTCGCACCACGTGGGAGAACATCGTCGCCGCCTGCGGGCCGTGCAACCTGCGCAAGGGCGGCCGCACGCCGGAGCAGGCCTCCATGCCGATCCGTCGCCGGCCTGACCGACCCAGCGCCTGGCAGCTGCAACACGCCGGCCGCCGCTTCCCGCCGCACTACCTGCACCAGAGCTGGCTCGACTACCTCTACTGGGACATCGAGCTGGAGCCTTAGGGCGTGGGTGTCGTCGCGGCGGGCGGAGCCGGGGCGTCGGAGATTTCGCAGGCGTAGATGGCGCAGTAGCGGCCACGCACGCCGGTCGTGGGGTCGTCTTCCGGCACGAAGTCGCTGAGCAGCGTCTTCATGTCGGTGATCGTGGGCTCGGGGGCCAACGGCGGCTCTCCCATCCTGATCCGTTCGAGGTCCGCCTCGTCGAGATATCGGCTCAGGAAGGCTACGGTCATCCGGCGAAACGGAAGGGCTTCGCGCAGCCAGGGCGTCACCGTTTCAATCCGATCCAGAGCCAATCCACCGACGGGCGTGATGCTGGCCTCCATCGGTATCTCGCCCATCTGCGCGGCGATGATCTCGGCCAGCTCCTTGGCGCGAGCGGACGGCTCCGGCCCGCGGTAGGGCGTCCGTTTCGGCATCCGGTCGGCGTAGTCAGCCATCCGGAAGTTGATGCGAAATTGAGTTCGCCGCGCCACCGGCTCGCCATCCAGCACGGCGGGTCGCATCCGTGCTCCCGCCATCGACTCCAGAGCCAGCTGTTCGAAACCGAGGCCGTCAGGTGAGGCGGCGACGACCTCACACTGGTCCATCGTGCCGTCGACTTCCGCGACACAGCGGAGCGTCACCCGACTGTCCACGCGGATGAAGGCGGCGAAGTCCGGATATTGGGGCTGGGGACGCTGCACCCAGTCCGGCGGCGTGAAGTTGGCTTCCTGCTGCAGGGCCAGCGCCAGAAGGGCGGTCACGATCATGATGAAGCCCCGGCCGACGAACGTCGGCAAAAGACCATCGAAAAACGACTTTGGCGAGAGAAAGTGTGAGCGGCCCGACCGTTCTGTCGGGGGGGGGCGTATGGGCCGGGCCGCTGCTAGCGGCTTCCGCATGAAGCAGGGGGCCGCGCGTTATCAATCGCCGGGCGTGCGATCGGTTCCGACGGGCGCGCGGATTTGCGGGTATAAGCGAAGCGCCTTTCTGTCACCGTCATCCTCGGACTTGATCCGAGGATCAGGCGCCGATCGTGCTGGACAAGTGGCGGCTCACAGCGCGGCGTTTCAGCCTTTCCTGATTGCGCACCGACAACTTGATCCTCGGACCAAGTCCGAGGATGACGGGCGGGAAGGAAGTGCCCGCCTCCCCGCAACGGCCCTCTAAACCGCCGTGCCGCCCACCGTCAGGCCGCCCATCTTCAGGCTGGGCTGGCCGATGCCGACCGGGACGCCTTGCCCCGCCTTCCCGCAGGTGCCGACGCCGGGGTCGAAGGCGAAGTCGTCGCCGATCATTTCGATCTTGGTCAGCACCGTCGCGCCGTCGCCGATCAGGGTCGCCCCGCGCACCGGGGCGGTGATGCGGCCGTCCTCGATCAGATAGGCCTCGGTGCACTGGAAGACGAACTTGCCGTTGGTGATGTCCACCTGGCCGCCGCCGAAGTTGGCGGCGAACAGGCCACGCTTCGTGTTGGCGATCATGTCGGCCTGGCTGTCCTTGCCCGCCTCCATGAAGGTGTTTGTCATGCGCGGCATGGGCATGTGGGCAAAGGACTGGCGCCGGCCGTTGCCGGTGGCCTGGGTGCTCAGCTGACGGGCCGACAGGCGGTCGTGCATCAGCCCGACCATGATCCCGTCCTCGATCAGGACGGTGCGCGACGTCGGCGTGCCCTCGTCGTCGATGCTGAGCGAACCCCGGCGACCCGCGATGGAGCCGTCGTCAACCACGGTCACGCCCGGCGCGGCGACACGCTTGCCCATCATGCCGGTGAAGACCGACGAGCCCTTGCGGTGGAAGTCGCCCTCGAAGCCGTGGCCGATGGCCTCGTGCAGCAGGACGCCGGGCCAGCCGGCGCCCAGGACCACGTCCATCTCGCCTGCCGGACAGTCGACGGCGTCCAGATTGATCAGGGCCTGACGCAGCGCCTCGTCGACCTGTCCCTGCCAGCGGTCGGGCGCGATCCACGCCTCGAAACCCGAGCGGCCGCCGACGCCCGTCGAGGCGGTTTCCCGGCGGCCGTCCTTCTCGACGGTGACCGAGATGTTCAGGCGAACGAGCGGTCGGACGTCGCGCAGCAGGCGGCCGTCCTCTCGCAGGATCTCGATGGCCCGGCGCTCGCCCATCAGGGAGGCGGAGACCTGGACCACGCGCGGATCGCGCGCGCGGGCGAAGGCGTCGATCTCGCCGAGCAGGGTGATCTTGTCCGAGAAGGCCGGCGCGGCCAGCGGATCGACCTCGTCGTAGAGCTTCTGGTTGGTGGCGCGGGGGGCCTGGGCGACAAGGGCCGCGTGACCCGACTTGGCCAGGGCGGCGCTGTCGGCGGCGCGCTTCAGGGCCGCGCCGGAAATCTCGTTGGCGTGGGAGTAGCCGGCCGTCTCGCCCGCCACGACCCGCAGGCCGAAGCCCTCGCTCGCATCGTACGACGCCGACTTCAGTCGCCCGTCGTCGAACACCAGCGCTTCGCTCTCGGTCCGCTCCAGAAACAGTTCGCCGTCGTCGGCGCCGGTCAGCGCGCCCTTGAGGATGTCGAGCGCCTCGTCGGCGCCGACGCCGGACGCGTCGAGCAGGGAGGGAGGCGAGGTGTGCAGGGTCATGGCTGGAAAGTAGGGCTTGGGGCGCGGTTCGTCACCTGCGGCCCCTCTCTTTCGTCATTCTTCGGCGGGGCGAAGCGGAGACCGGGGGATGACGAAAGAGAAAGGCTATCGGGTGAAGGCAAAGACAGAACCGGCGACTTGGCCTAGAGCGCGCCCATGCGTTTCTCCCCGCGCGCCCTCGCTCTGATCGTCCTGCTGTTATCCGCCTGCGTGCTCGGCCTCGCCCCCATCCTAGTGCGGTTGACCGAGACAGGACCGGCGGCGGCGGGCTTCTGGCGCTTCGCCTTCGCCCTGCCGATCCTGGTCCTGCTCGCGGGTCGGCCGGGCGGCGAGGGGATTGGTCGGCCGGGCAAGTGCATGCTGCTGGCCGGGTTGTTCTTCGCGCTGGATCTCAGCTTCTGGCACTACGGCATCGTCATGACCTCGGTCGCGAACGCGACCGTGCTCTGCAACCTGACGCCGGTGGTGGTGACCCTGTTCGGCTGGTTTGTGCTGAAGGAACGTCCAGGGCCCCTGTTCATCGTGGCGCTGGTGGTGGCCATGGGCGGGGCGTTCGCCATGGCGGCGGGGGCGGCCAAGGGCCAGGGGACCAACCCGCCGCTGGGCGACCTGTTCTCCCTGTCGGTGGCGCTCTGGTACGCCGGCTACTTCCTGGCGGTGAAGGCGGCGCGGGCGACGGCGGGGGCCATGCGGACCACGCTGTGGGCCACGCTGGTGGGAACGCCGCTTTTGCTGACCGTCGCCCTGGTGCTGGGCGAGGACATTCTGCCCGAGACCGGGGCGGGCTGGGCCGCCTGCATCGGAATGGGCGTGATGCACGTGGCGGGTCAGGGCGGGGTGGCCTGGGCGCTGGGACGGCTGCCCGCCTCGCTGACGGCGGTGACCATCCTGGTCCAGCCGATCGTGGTGGCGATCCTGGGCTGGTTCGTCTTCGGCGAGACGCTGGCGCCGGTCCAGGCGCTGGGCGGCGCGCTTGTGCTGGGCGCGGTCGTTCTGGCGCAGGTTTCCGCCGCCAGAACGAAAACGGGCGCGAAAGCCGAAGCATCCGCGCCCGTCGAAACCTGATCCCGAACGGGATCTAAGGGCCTTAGAGGACCTTGAGGTTCACAGCCGAGGTCTTGCCGCGCTGGGATTCCAGCTCGTACTCGACCTTGGCGTTCTCATCGAGACCGGCAAGGCCGGCCTTCTGAACGGCGGTGATGTGAACGAACACATCCGCGCCGCCGCTTTCGGGTTGGATAAATCCAAAGCCCTTGGTGGGGTTGAACCACTTGACCGTACCGGTCGCCATGTCAGCGTCTCCGTAAACGCGCGTTTTCCAGGCAGGCGCCCATTGGGGTCGCCCGTCAGCCCATCTGGATAGCTCGTTCAACGAAGGAGCAAGACACGGGTTTGGACCCCGCGCAAAATCCGGACTGCACAGGTCTTGTCTCGCGCAATTTCGAGGCGGTCAACAGCAAAGCGATTCGCGCCGCAGGCGAGCGGCAGTCAGCCGCCGGCCGGTCCGGTCGCGCACAGGCCGCGCGGGGCGCCGTCGACATGCAGATGGTCGCGGTGGGCGGCGTTGTAGTCGGGCGTCAGGACGGTCGAGAACACGCGGCAGGCGCCGTCGCGCAGGCTGTGCAGGAACCGCTCTCCATCCGCCCCCGCCGGGCCCTGGCCGCTCCAGTCATTGGCGACCGAGACCTGTCGACCGTCGGCCAATCGGATCGCGGCGATGTCCAGCGCATTGGCGCGCGCATGCTCGCTGGGCCGGTCGCCCGTGTCGGTCGATCCATAGATGCGGCGGCAGGAATAGCTGCCGAAGTTCTCCACGGCCGCGGGGGCCGAGCCATAGATGTCTCGCGCGGTGGGGCGCAGCACCTGCCGGTCCCAGATGACATAGCGAACGGCCAGCGGGCATTGCATGACCAGCCCGCCGGGGCGCAGCGGCGTGATGTCGCCGCCGGTGATGCGAACCGCCCCGCGCACCTGACAGAAGCCGCCGTCGTCACGGTCCTCGACCCGCTCGACCTTTACGCCCGCCGCTCGCAGAGCCTGGATGCAGGCGTCGGTGGCGCCGGCGACCTGTTCCGGCGGTGCGGCCACCGGCAGTTCGAAATCCGCCACCTTGGACGCGGTCGCGGCGCCGATGGGATGGTCAAGGCTGAGCGGCCGCCAAGGCAGATCCTGCGGCGGCGCATAGACGTTGAGCAGCACGAACAGGGCGCAGGCCGCCAGGCCGGTCTCCCACAGAAGATTCCAGAAGTCGGCGACGTCACGCTTCATGCCGGCGCAAGATGGAGCGGGCCGGTGATGGGAGCAATCCCCGATCCTGCGGCATCGCCGCTGGATCTAGAGAGTCGCGACCAACCGCTGCATCAGTGCGCTGGGCGCGGGATTGGCCAGCCCCTCGTTCACCACCGTCACCAACGCCTTGCCGGCGTCCGGAGCGACGGCGGCCACGACGTGCCACATCGTGTTCGACCCTTCGTGCACCAGGGGGCGGCCTGCCGCCCACGGCCGCGTCGGCAGGACGATCCAGCCGGCGGCGTAGGCTGGCGGCGGCGTCTCGACCGGTGTGGACAGGCGCGTGACGCTGGCCGGCGTCAGCCAGCCGCCGCCTTCGGTCATGAACACCCTCAGGAACCGTGCATAGTCTTCCAGCGTCGCATGCACCGTCCCGGCGGGACCGAGGGCGGCAGGGTTGTCAGCGGCTGCACCGGGCGCGACGGCCCGGCGCGCTGTGCCTTCGCCGGTGTGCGCCCAGGCGTTGGCGCCGCCGTCGGCGTTTGTTTCGGGCGGACCGAAGCCGGCGCTGGCCATGCCCAGAGGCGTGAACAGCTCTGCCGTCATGGCGGCTTCCCACGTGCCGCCGGTGATCCGTTCGATGGCCGCGCCCGCGATGACATAGTTGCCATTGGCGTAGGCGAAATCCCCAGCCGTGCCGGCCGGCGGTGCGTTCAGGAAGGCGGCGGCCAAGGCGGTGCGCTGGTCCTGCAGGCCGCGCGGATCGGCCCGCGCCGTCATCAGCCAGGGCATCCCCATCGCCGTCGCGTCCGCCAGTCCTGCGCGGTGGTGCAGGAAGGTCTCGATGGTGCAGTTCGCCCAGGCGGCATCGATGACCAGGTCGGGGAACAGTTCATTCAAAGGCGCGTCCCAGCGCGCCCGGCCCTGCTCGACCAATCGGGCGTAGAGGGCGGCGGTCATCGCCTTGGTGTTCGAGCCCAGGTGCCAGCGGTCGCGGATCGAGACGGGATCGCCGCCGCCCGCCTGCCGCAGGCCGCGGACGCCCGACCAGATCACGCCGTCCCGCCCGACGATGGCGGCGCCCAGGCCCACGGGCGTGTGCTCGGCGAAGACGGCGTCCAACGCGGCGTCAGCGGATGCGGCGTCTCGGGCCATGGCGGGCATGGCTGTTGCGGCGAGCGCTCCGGCCATCAGGGTGCGACGGTTCGTGATCATGCCGTCACCCTAACGCCGGCTTCCGCCGCTTTCACGTGACAACGAGGACAGGACCGCGCAGCAATGCGGCATGGGAAAATCCGACGACTACGAAGACGCGCTCGAGGCCCTGCAGGGCCTGCTGGTCACCACCCAGGCCTGGACCATAGAGACCGGGGTGCGAACCCTGATCGTGCTGGAAGGGCGGGACAGCGCCGGCAAGGACGGCGCCATCAAGCGGATCACCGAGTTCATGTCGCCGCGCCAGACCCGCGTCGTCGCCTTGCCGAAACCGACCGAGCGCGAGACGACCCAATGGTATTTTCAGCGCTACGTCCCGCACCTGCCGGCCGGCGGCGAGACGGTGATCTTCAACCGCTCCTGGTACAATCGCGGCGGGGTCGAGCCGGTTATGGGCTTCTGCAAGCCCGGTCAGCATGCCCAGTTCCTGAAGGACGCGCCGCGCTTCGAGAAGATGCTGGCCGGCGACGGGATCAAGCTGATCAAGCTGTGGCTCGACATCTCGAAAGAGGAACAGGCCAAGCGGTTGCAGGATCGCGCGACCGACCCCTTGAAGCGGTTCAAGGTGTCGCCGCTGGATGCGGAAGCGCAGAAGCGCTGGGACAGCTATTCGGCCGCGCGCGACCAGATGCTTGAGGCGACGCACACCGACGCGGCGCCCTGGACCGTCGTCGCCACGGACGACAAAAAGACGGCCCGCCTGAACATCATCCGCCACATCCTGCGCAGCATCGGCGCGCCGGGCGTGGAGGTCGACGCGCCCGACAAGGATGTCCTGTTCCCGGCGGACAAGGCCAAGGGCCGGCTGGCGAAATAGGGGCCCTCTCTGCGAACCACGCGTCGCACGAACGCGTCACCCGCCCGGCCAATTCGCGGTCAGGCCTTGCCCTCGGCCGCGATTGCCGTTTTGGGTCAAGCAAAAGTCTACCAAGGGGAAACGCGTCGTGAGTGAGCACCAGCCTGACATCTATCCGGCCGATCCGGCGTTTGCCGCTCAGGCGCACATGGACAAGGCGGCTTACCAGGCGGCGCGAATGGCGGCGCAGACTGATCCAGACGCCTTCTGGGCCGAACAGGCGAAGCGCCTGGACTGGATGACCTTCCCGACCGGGATCAAGGACGTCTCCTTCCACGCCGACGACTTCCGCATCCGCTGGTTCTGGGACGGGGTGCTGAACGTCTCGGCCAACTGCATCGACCGGCACCTGCCGCACCGGGCCAATGAGACCGCCATCATTTGGGAAGGCGACGACCCGAAGGACAGCGCCGCGATCACCTACGGCCAGCTGCACGCCGAGGTGTGCCGGATGGCCAACGTCTTGAAGGCGCACGGGGTGAAGAAGGGCGACCGCGTCACCCTCTATCTGCCGATGATCCCCGAGGCGGCCTACGCCATGCTGGCCTGCGCGCGCATCGGCGCGGTGCATTCGGTGGTGTTCGGCGGCTTCTCGCCCGACAGCCTGGCCGGACGGATCGAGGACTGCGGCTCGACCGTGGTCATCACTGCCGACGAGGGCCTGCGTGGCGGCAAGACCGTACCGCTGAAGGCCAATGTCGACGCAGCGCTGAAGAAGGTGAAGGTCGAGACGGTGCTGGTCGTCCGCCGTACCGGCGCCGACGTGCCGATGGAGCCGGGCCGCGACCACGACTACGCCCAGGAGGCCGCCAAGGTCGCCGCCGAATGCGCGCCCGAGCCGATGAACGCCGAGGATCCGCTGTTCATCCTCTACACCTCGGGCTCGACCGGAAAGCCCAAGGGCGTGCTACACACCACGGGCGGATACCTGTTCTGGGCCGCCTGGACGCACGAGATCGTCTTCGACTACCGCCCCGGCCAGGTCTTCTGGTGCACCGCCGACGTGGGCTGGGTCACGGGCCACAGCTATCTGGTCTATGGCCCGCTGGCCAATGCGGCTACGACGGTGATGTTCGAGGGCGTGCCCAACTATCCCGACACCAGCCGCTTCTGGCAGGTGGTGGACAAGCATCAGGTCGAGATCTTCTACACGGCGCCGACCGCGCTGCGGGCCCTGATGCGCGAGGGCGACGGGCCGGTGAAGGCGACCAGCCGCAAATCCTTGCGCCTGCTCGGCACGGTAGGCGAGCCGATCAACCCCGAGGCCTGGCGCTGGTATCATGAGGTGGTGGGCGAGGGACGCTGCCCCATCGTCGACACGTGGTGGCAGACCGAGACCGGCGGCCATCTGATCACGCCGCTGCCGGGCGCCACCGACCTGAAGCCGGGCTCGGCCACCCTGCCGCTGCCGGGCGTTGAGCTGGAGATCGTCGACGCCAACGGCGCCGTGCTGGCCGGCGCGACCGAGGGCAATCTGTGCATCACCGACAGCTGGCCCGGCCAGATGCGGACGGTCTATGGCGACCCGCAGCGGTTCTTCGACACCTATTTCTCGACCTATCCGGGCCGGTATTTCACCGGCGACGGCTGCCGCCGGGATGCGGACGGCTATTACTGGATCACCGGCCGGGTCGATGACGTCATCAACGTCTCTGGCCACCGCATGGGCACCGCCGAGGTCGAGAGCGCCCTGGTCTCGCACGACGACGTGGCCGAGGCCGCCGTGGTCGGCTTCCCCCACGACATCAAGGGCCAAGGCATCTACGCCTACGTCACCCTGAACGCCGGCGTCGAGCCGACGGACGACCTGCGCAAGGCCCTGGTCGCCCATGTTCGCAAGGAGATCGGCCCCATCGCCGCGCCGGACGTGATCCAGTGGGCGCCCGGCCTGCCGAAGACGCGCTCCGGCAAGATCATGCGCCGCATCCTGCGCAAGATCGCCGAGAACGAACTGGGCGCACTGGGCGACACCTCGACCCTGGCTGATCCGAGTGTGGTCGACGACTTGGTGAAGAACCGGCCGCAGTGATCCTTCTCTCCTTGCGGGAGAAGGTGGCCGCGTAGCGGACGGATGAGGGGTCTCTCGACCTTTCAACGTCTGCGCCCGGATGCGAACGCGACGGCCGCCGGCCGCAGCGCGACCCCTCATCCCCCTGCCGGGACCTTCTCCCGCAGGGGGAGAAGGGACCTTACCGCCGCGTGATGCGTATGGCGGCGCCGCCGCTGCCGGCCAGCGACAGGGTCAGAGTGTCGGTCGACGCGACGGCGCGCGTCTCGCGGACCGTGTCCGTGGGCTGGGCGCCGTCCGTATAGAGCTGGGCCTGGAAGCGCCCCGCGCCGAGGAAGTCCAGCGGCACAGACACCGTCTTCGCCTCTTCATTGTTCATCGCGCCGACCCACCAGTCGCGGCCCTTGCGGCGGGCCAGGACGATGGACTGGCCGACCTCGCCGGTGATGAAGCGGGTCTCGTCCCAAACGGTCGGGACGGCGTCGATGAAGGGCATCTCCGGCTGGCCCGCATAGACGTCGGGGCTGTCGGCGACGATGGCCAGGGGGCTGTCGTAGACCACGAACATCGCCAGATTATGGGCGCGGGTGGTCATCACCGTCGGGCGCAGGAACCGGTGCTCGAAATCCTGCGGCCGCACGTTGTTGAAGCCGCCGCCGGTGTAGTCCATCGGCCCGACCAGCATGCGGGTGTAGGGCAGGGTGACGTTGTGCGTCGCCGTCACGCGGCTGGACCATTTGTTGTACTCGGCGCCCATGACGCCTTCCTGGGTCAGGAAGTTGGGATAGGTGCGGTACAGGCCCGTCGGGTGATAGGCGCCGTGCAGGTCGACCATCAGATGGTGGTCGGCGGCCTGGCCCAGCAGGCGGTGGAACCAGTCGACCATCGGCTGGTCGTCGCGGTCCATGAAGTCCACCTTGATGCCCGCGATGCCCCACTTCTCGTACTGGTCCAGCGCGTCGTCGAACTGGGCCTCCAGCGCCATCCAGTTCAGCCACAGCCACAGCCGCACGCCCTTCTCGCGGCCATAGGCGACCAGGGCGGGGATATCCATGTCGGGCACGGTGCGGGTGATATCGACGCCCGGGCGCATGATGCCGCCGCCGCCGGCGCCGATGTACCAGCCCTCGTCGATCATGACGTATTCCAGGTGGTGTTCGGCGGCGAAGTCGATGAAGCGCTTGAAGGTCTCGGTGTTCATGCCCGAGTTGGGCAGGCCGTCCAGCTGGCCGCCGTTCCACCAGTCCCAGGCCGAGCGGCCGGGCTTGACCCAGCTGGCGTCGAATTCGGGATCGGGGTTCAGGTTGGCGACCAGGGTCGATTCGATCAGGTCGCCGGGCCGCTCGCCGACCATGACGACGCGCCACGGCGTGGTCAGGGGCGCGCCGAGGCGGGTGCGCACGGCGACGGTCCGGTCGGCCGGATGGGGCGCCAGGCTGATCTCCACGCCCGGCTCGCCGTCGCCGCGTCCCGACAGATACATGCCGGCGTAGTGGGTCAGGTCGGCCTCGGCGATGGCGAAGGCCGGGCCGTCCGGCCGCTGGCACATCAGGGGCGCGTCATAGAGGGCGGTGGCGCGCAGGCGCGCGGCCGGGACCGGGTCGTATTCGCCCTCGTGCGAGCTGTTTACCCGGCCCAGGTTCAGGCCCCAGCAGGTCTCGCCGCCCACGAAGCTGAACTGGGTGTTCTCGGCCCTCAGGCTGATCGGCGCCGGGCCGGGATTGGGCGTCGAGACGCGGAAGGCGACGCCGTCGTCATAGGCGCGGAAGGTCAGGGTCAGCTGGCGCGGCGCGGTCTGGCCGCCCGACGGCTCGCTCATCTCCACGGTGCGCTCGACATAGGCCTGGCGCACCTCGCTGGCCTTGCCCAGCAGGGTGTAATGGTCGTCGCCGCGTCGTTCGGTCGAACCCGCAACCTGCAGGTTGGCGCCGATCTGCCCGCCGGTCTCCAGCGTCAGGCCCAGACCCGAGGGCGCCAGAACCGGCTTGCCGTCAAAAGACACGGCGTAGGTCGGCGCGCCATTTTCCTGCTGCGCGAAGTCCAGACGCACCCGACCATCCGGCGAGACGACCGCAAAGGTCTCGGCCTGGACCGCCGTCGCGGCGGCCGCCGACAGGAGTGCGGTGGAAAGTAGCAGGGCAGTGCGCATCGAATTCTCCCTCGGCCTCTGGCGGGCTGCCTTTGCCTTATGTCAGACTATTGTAAGGCAGGCATGCGGCGTTTCACCGCTTGGCTTGGTGAAAGAGTTTTCACCTGTGAGGTTTTCACAGGCTACCGTCTGTGCTGAATGAGACGGGAATGATCGTGACCGCCTCGGCAGGTCGCGGCGAGGGAGGGTAGGCGTATGAAGATGTTGCTGCGAGCCGTCACGGCTGCGCTGATGAGCGCCGGCATTCTGCTGGGCGCCACGGCGTCGTTCGCCTCCGACATTCCGCGCATGGTTCGCAACGGCGACCGGCATGCCCTGATCGTGGACGGCGCGCCCTGGACCATTCTGGGCGCCCAGGTGAACAACTCGTCCAACTATCCCGCGCCGCTGGCCCAGGCGTGGGAGGCCATCGATTACATCGGCGCCAACACCGTGCAGGTGCCGATCGCCTGGGAGCAGATCGAGCCGGTCGAGGGCCAGTTCGACTTCTCCTTCGTCGATCATGTGATCGAGGAGGCGCGCAAGCACGACCAGCGGCTGGTGCTGCTGTGGTTCGCTACCTGGAAGAACACCGGCCCGGCCTATGCCCCCGCCTGGGTCAAGACCGACCGCGCCCGCTTCCCGCTCCTGGTCCAGAAGGACGGGACCGACAGCTATGCCCTGTCGCCCCACACCGCCGCCGGTGTCGCCGCCGACAGCCGCGCCTTCGCCCGGCTGATGCGCCACATCCGCGAGGTCGACGAGCGCCAGCGCACCGTCATCATGGTGCAGCCGGAAAACGAAGTCGGCACCTACCGCTCCGTCCGGGACTATTCGCCCGCCGCCGAGGCCCTGTTCCAGGGTCAGGTGCCGGCCGCTCTGCTCACCCGCCTGAACCGCCAGCCCGGCACCTGGAGCCAGGTTTTCGGCGAAACTGCCGAAGAGACCTTCATGGCCTGGTCGGTGGCCAGCTACGTCGGCCAGGTCGCGGCCGCCGGCAAGGCCGAGTACCCGCTGCCCATGTACGCCAACGCCTCGCTGGCCGACCCCTTCGATCGCCCGCCGCCGGGGACCTACGCCTCGGGCGGTCCCGTTTGGTCGATGATCGAGGTGTGGCAGGCCGCCGCCCCCGCCATCGATTTCCTGGCACCCGACATCTACGACCGGCCCTCGGCGCGCTTCGAGCGGCATCTGGACCGCTACGCCCGGCCGGACAATGCCCTGTTCCTGGCCGAGGTCGGCAATGATCAGGCCTACGCCCGCATCCTGTTCTCGGTGCTGGGGCGCGGCGGCATCGGCTATTCGCCGTTCGGCATCGACTACACCGGCTACGCCAACTTCCCGCTGGGCGCCAAGGAGATCACCGAGGAGACGCTGACGCCGCTGCGCGACGTCTACCGCCTGATCGCGCCGTGGCAGCGCGTCTGGGCCAAGGCCGCCTATGAAGGCCGCGTCTGGGGCGTCACCGAGCCGGACGACCGCAAAGCCCAGACCCTGGATCTGGGCGACTGGACCGCGACAGTCACCTATCAGCAGTGGCAGTTCGGCGCGACCGGCGCGACCTGGTTCGGCGACCTGCCCAAGCCGGAGGCGACCACCGCCCCCAACGGCGGCGTCCTCATTGCCCAGCTAAACCCCGGCGAGTTCTTCCTCACGGCTCATCACGCGCGGGTCGAGCTGGCGCCCAAGGATCCCGCGTCGCGCCGGATGATCCTGCGCTACGAGGAAGGCCATTTCGACGCCGAGGGCCGCTGGGTCTTCGAGCGCATCTGGAACGGCGACCAGACCGACTACGGCCTCAACTTCACCGACCGACCGCAGCTGTTGCGCGTCGTCACCGCCACCTACTGACCGACCCATCCGGACAAGGACCGACCCCATGTCGACCAAGACCCTGCTCGCGCTGATCGCGGGCCTGTCACTGACGGCGCCGCTGGGCGCCTGCGCCTCGATGATGACCTCGGCGTCGCCGACGGCGGTGGCCGCCGGCGCCGGCTTCGAGCGCATCGCAGACGGCGTCATCGTCACCCCGACCGAGGGTGAGGCGCGCCGCGTCCGCCTGCAGGTCTACGGCCCCGAGACCATCCGCGTCACGGCCGTGCCGGACGCCAGCTTCGACCTGCCGCCGTCCATCATGGTGGTCACCGGCCCGGCGCCGACGCCGTTCGAGGTGACGCAGTCGGGCGAGACCGTCAGCGTGAAGACCGCCGAAACAACCGCCGAGGTCTCGACCGTCACCGGCGCCGTGCGCTTCCTGAACGCCGAGGGACAGGAAGTCCTGGCCGAGCGTCCCGGCCGCGAGATCGACCCGATCACCGTCACCGACCAGCGCGGCGAGCAGTCGTTCGAGACCGTGCGCCAGGTCTGGGAAAGCCCGGCCGACGAGGCCTTCTACGGCCTGGGTCAGCACCAGCAGGGCGTGATGAACTACAAGGGGCGGGACGTTGAGCTGCACCAGCACAACACCGACGTCGGCATCCCGCTGGTCGTCTCCAGCCGCAACTACGGCGTCCTGTGGGACAACAACTCCATCACGCGTTTCGGCGACCCGCGCGAATACACGATGCTGGATGAAACGCTGACGCTGCGCGACCAGACGGGCCGCTTCGGCGGTCTGACCGCCAGCTACTACGTCGACGGCCAGCTGAAGGTTCAGCGCCAGGAACGCGAGATCAACTACGAGTTCATCCGCGACCAGCTGCGCTGGCCCGAGGGCCTGAAGAAGCAGGCGGACCAGCCGGTGCAGGTCGGCGACATGGGCCGCGCCGGCCAGCAGGGCGTGCGCGTCGTCTGGGAAGGCACGGTCGAGGCCTTCGAGGGCGGCGAGCACAAGTTCCGCCTCTACTCCTCGGGCTACGCCAAGGTGTGGATCGACGGCAAGCTGGTGATGGATCGCTGGCGCCAGAACTGGAACCCCTGGAACCACGACTTCGGCGTCGAGATCCCGGCCGACCGTCAGGTCTCGATCAAGGTCGAGTGGACCCCGGAAGACGGCTACATCGCCCTGCGCCACCAGAACCCGCTGCCCGCCGCCGACCAGGGCGCGCTGTCGCTGTGGTCTGAAGTCGGGCACGCGGTCGACTACTACTATATCGGCGGCTCCAACATGGACGAGGTCATCTCCGGCTACCGGACGCTGACCGGCAAGTCGGTCATGCTGCCGCGCTGGGCCTATGGCTTCTGGCAGAGCCGCCAGCGCTATTCGACGCAGGAAGAAGTGGTCGGCGTGGTGCGCCGTTACCGCGAGCTGGGCCTGCCGATCGATAACGTGGTGCAGGACTGGTTCTACTGGCCCGAGAACGCCTGGGGCTCGCACGAGTTCGACGCCGCCCGCTATCCGAACCCGACCCAGATGGTCGCCGACGTTCACGCCATGAACGCCAACATCATCATCTCGGTCTGGCCGAAATTCTATCCGACGACCGAGCACTACAAGCAGCTGGCGGCGATCGGCGGCATGTACACCCGCAACGTCGAGGCTGGCGCGCGCGACTGGGTCGGCCCGGGCTACGCCAACAGCTTCTACGACCCCTATCTGGCGGCGGCGCGCGAGCTTTATTGGAAGCAGATGTCCGATAGCTTCGCGGGCATGAACTTCGACGGCTGGTGGCTGGATTCGGTCGAGCCGGACATGCACTCCAACCTGGACGTGCCGGAGCGGACCTTGCGCATGGGCCCGACGGCGATCGGCCCGGGCGCCCTGGTGTTCAACAGCTATCCGCTGGTCAACGCCGAGAACGTCTACAAGCACTTCCGCGCCGAGAACGACGACGACCGGACCTACATCCTGACGCGGTCGGCCTGGGGCGGTCTGCAACGCACCGGCTCGGTCCTGTGGTCGGGCGACGTGGTCGCGACCTGGGATGACTTCCGCAACCAGATCTCGGCCGGGATCAACACTAACATGTCGGGTCTGTCGAACTGGACCCACGACATCGGCGGCTTCGCGGTCGAGAGCCGCTACAGCAATCCGGCGGGCATGACGCCTGAGAACAAGGCCGAGTGGGACGAGCTGAACCTGCGCTGGTTCCAGTTCGGCGCCTTCTCGCCGGTGTTCCGTTCGCACGGCGAGTTCCCGCTGCGCGAGGTCTACAATCTGGCCCAGCCGGGCACGCCGCTCTACACGGCGTTCGGCGACCAGATGCGTCTGCGCTACCGCCTGATGCCCTATATCTACACCCTGGCGGGCGACCTCTATCACCGCGACGACACCATGATGCGCGGTCTGATCATGGACTTCCCGGGCGATGTGAAGGTCCGGGACATCAACGATCAGTACATGTTCGGCCGCGAGCTGATGGTCGCGCCGGTGCATGAGTACCGGTCGCGCGAACGGTCGGTCTACTTCCCGGCCGGCGCGGACTGGTACGACCTCTACACCGGCCAGAAGTTCGCCGGCGGTCGTGCCCAGACTGTGGCCGTGCCGCTGGAGCGCATCCCGGTCTATGCCCGCGCCGGCGCCATCCTGCCGACCGGCCCGGCCGTGCAGTATACCGCCGAGAACCTGGGCGGGCCGATCACCCTGACGGTCTATGCCGGGGCGAACGGGTCATTCGAACTCTATGACGACGCGGGCACGACCTATGCCTACGAGCGTGGCGAGTTCTCGCGCATTCCGATGCGCTGGGACGAGCGATCGGGCGTGCTGACCATCGGCGCGCGCACCGGTTCCTATCCGGGCATGCCGGCCAGCCGGACGTTCAACATCCGCTGGATCGGCGGGCCGGACGCGGCGGCGGGCGACTTCGGCGCGGCGACGACGAAGACCGTCCAGTACACGGGCGCGGCCGTGACGGTCAGCCGCTGATGCGAGCGGCGGGTGTGGCGGCGGCGGCCTGGCTGGCGCTGTCCGCGCCCGCCTTCGCCCAGACGACGACGGCGCCCCCGATGGCGACCGCTCCGGCCATGGCGCCGGGTCTGTTCGACCCGGTGTTCCAGGACCACGCGGTGCTGCAGCGCGGCCGGCCGGTCCCCATCTGGGGCCGCGCCGCGCCGGGCGAGACGGTGACCGTCCGATTGGCCAGCTGGTCGGTGCAGGCGCGCGCCGACGCGTCCGGCCGCTGGACCGCCCACCTGCCGACCCTGACCCAGGGCGGCCCTTATGAATTGACGGCCGAGGCGTCGGGCGGATCGCACCAGACGCTGAGCGACATTCTGGTCGGCGACGTGTGGCTCTGCTCGGGCCAGTCGAACATGGAGTTCATGGTCCAGCAGTCGACCAACTTCGGCACTGAAATCGCTAACTCCGCCGACCAGGCGCTGCGCCTGCTGAACGTTGGCCGCGCCAACCTGCCGACGCCCGGCCAGACCCTGCCGGACGGCACCGTCTGGGCCGTCGCCGGACCGCAGAGCGCGGCGCGCTTCTCGGCGGCCTGCTTCTTCATGGGCCAGCAGTTGCGCCGCACGCAGGACGTGCCGATCGGCCTGATCGCCGCGTCGTGGGGCGGCTCAGTGATCGAGGACTGGCTGGACGAGCCGTCGCTGCGCACCGCCGGCGACTACGACCAGTCCCTGTCCATCCTGTCCGCCTACGCCCGTGATCCCAGCGAAGGCATAGCCATGTGGTCGGGCATGGCCGACCGCTGGTGGGCCGCCAACGACCCGGCGATCAAGGCCGCCCAGCCCTGGTCGGCCGCCGATTTCGACGACAGCGGCTGGCAGGCCATAACGCCCGAAGGCTTCTGGGAAACCGCCATCCCGGACATGACCGTCTTCGACGGCATCGGCTGGTATCGCACCACCGTCACCCTGACCGAGGCGCAGGCCCGACAGGCGGCGCGGATCGAGCTTGGGCCGGTGGACGACATCGACGCGACCTTCGTCAACGGCCGCAAGATTGGAAACAGCCAGGGCTGGGACACCCCGCGCACCTATGCGCTGCCGGCGGGCAGCCTGCTCGCTGGCGCCAACAGCATCGCGATCAGCGCGCTGGACATCGCCGGTGGCGGCGGCGCCTGGGGCCCGGCGTCGGAGAAACGCATCGTACTTGCCGACGGAACGAGCATCCCCCTGAGCCAACCCTGGCGGTTCAAGGTTTCCGCCGCCATCAACGACGTGGCCCGCCCGCCGATGGCCCCGTGGATCGGCGGCAGCGGCGTGACCACTCTCTACAACGGCATGATCGACCCGCTGGGGCCGTACGCGGTGACCGGCTTCGCCTGGTATCAGGGCGAAGCGAATACGGGCGATCCGGAGGGCTACGCCAGCCTGCTGCCGGCCCTGATGCAGAACTGGCGCGGGCGGTTCGGCGAAGGCCGGCCGCTGCCCTTCCTGGTCGTTCAACTGGCCAACTTCGGCCCGGCGTCGAGCCAGCCCCATCCGTCCGCCTGGGCGCGTCTGCGCGAGGTCCAGCGCGAGGTGGTCGCCGCCGATCCGGCGGCGGGTCTGGCCGTCGCCATAGACATCGGCGACCGCTACGACATCCACCCGACCAACAAGCAGCAGGTTGGTCGCCGGCTGAGCCTTGAGGCGCGGCGTCTGGCCTATGGCGACACCACCGCCGCCCGTACGCCCAGCCCGCTGACCGCCACCCGCGACGGCGACCGTGTGCGGGTCCGCTTCGACCATGCCGGGCCGGGGCTTCTGACGATGGGATCAGGCCAGGCGGTCGGGTTCGAACTGTGCACGGCGGACGACGCCTGCCGCTTCACGCCGGGGGTGGTCGAGGGCGACACGGTTGTGCTTCAGACCGCGGGCGCGGCCGCCTCGATGGTCCGCTTCTGCTGGTCCGAAAGCCCGGTCTGCAACCTCTACGGCCAGGACGACCTGCCAGCCGTGCCGTTCGAGATGGCGATCCGTTAAGGCAGGGTGCAGGGCGTCTGGAAGCGCTGGGCGCCGTCCTTGTCGGACACCGCCATCACACGTCCGCATCTGTCGAATACGACGGACAGCACATCGTACGGCTCGTTCAGGAACCAGAGCCGGATGACGTAGCCGCCCGGCATCTGGACCACGTTTGATGTCGGGCCTAGCCGCCCGAACACCTCTGTCTCGGAGGCGCCGAGCGGGATGATGGCGATGACCTCCTGCTGCGTCTTCCCGTGCGCGCAGCCGCCAGTGATGAAGATCGTCGCCAGCAGAGCGAGGCGGCGCACCTACACCAGCCCGGAGCCCCGGGTCTTCACGCCCGGCGCGAAGTCGACCGGGCGGCCGGAGGGCAGGGTGATGGTCAGCCCGGCGGCGGTCTGCTCGAACCACAGCGCGTCGGCTGAGCCCAGCAGCTCGACCCGGTCCACGCGGCCCGCGCTGTTGCCCAGCGCCGGGATGACCATGCGGCCGTCCTCGGGCCATTCCATCGCATAGGCGTAGAGCGCGCCTCCCTTGGAGGTGAAGCGCACGTCCTGCGCGGTCCAGACCACTCCGCCGCTTTCGCCGTGCATGCCGCCCCCGACCTGCGTCGGGCCTTCGCCGTAGATCTTCCACGGGCGGCTCTCGAACAGGCCTTCGCCGCCGACCGTCATCCACTTGGCGATGCCGTCCAGGATGGCGCGCTCGTCGCTGTCGATCGTGCCGTCGCCGCGCAGGGGGACGTTCAGCATGAGATTGCCGTTCTTGGAGACGGTGTCGATCAGCCGCTGCACCACGGATTTCGCCGGGACATAGTAATGGCTGGTGTAGCGGGCGCGATTGTAGTGCCAATCGCCGATGCAGGTGTCGGTCTGCCACGGCTCGGCACGCAGGGCGTCGGAGAAGCCGCGCTCGACCGTGTCGGTGATGCCCTTGCGCTGGCGTTCGTCCAGTCGCTTGCCGTTCACGACCGGCATCTCGCCGCGCCAGGCCAGGCTGGCGTTGTAGAAGTAGGCGGTCGCGTCCAGGCCCGACTGGCCCAGCGGCAGGCCGTAGTTGTCGAAATAGACCATGTCTGGCTTGTAGCGATCGACCAGATCGCGCTGGCGCAGCTCCCACGAGCGGACGAAGGCCGGATCGTTCGGCGGCGGAGTTTCGATCCACTGGCCGTCGCGCGCGTCGTGCCAGGCGTTCATCGCCGCGATGCTGTCGATGCCGTCCGGCGGGACGAAGCTGGGGCCGACGTAGAGCTCCTGCGGGTCCAGCCCTTCCCAGCCCTTGCCGGCGCCGTCGGCGGTGGTCAGGCCGTAGGCGTCGTAGCGCACGCCCTTCTTCTGCCCCTCGGCGTCATAGCCATAGGCCGTCTGGTACCAGTGCCAGGCGTGGGCAGAGTGGTTGGAGACGGCGAACCGCAGGCCGCGCTCGCGCACCTTCTTCTCGACCGTGCCGACGATGTCGCGTTTCGGCCCGACGCGGGTCGAGTTCCAGGCGTGGTGGCGGCTGTCGAACAGGTCGAGGTTATCGTGGTGGTTGGCCATCACCATGATGTAGCGGGCGCCCGCCGCCTGATAGAGATCGAGCAGGGCGTCGGGATCCCAGTTCTCGCCCTTCCACATATCGATGAAGTCGATGAAGCCGAAGTCGCTGGGGTGGCCGTACGTCTTGACGTGGTGCTCGTAGAACGGGTTGCCCTGGATATACATCTGGCGGCCGTACCAGTCGCCGAACTCGGGCACGCACTGGGGGCCCCAGTGGAACCAGATGCCGAACTTGGCGTCGCGGAACCAGTCGGGCGTTTGGTAGCCGGCGATGAGCGAATCCCACGTCGGCTGGAAGCGCGCGGGCGGCGATGCGGCCGTGGGCAGCGTCGTGCAGCCGGCGGCGCCGAGACCAAGTGATGTGCCCAGAAGGCCGCGTCGGGACAGGGTCATTTCAGTTCCTCTCAGGCCGGTTCGCCGTAGACGACGCCGCGACCGTCGGTGGCGACATAGACGCGTCCGAACACGCGCGGATCGCCGGCGATGGCGCGATAGCGGCGGCCGTATTCGTGGCGGTCGTCGCTGACCCGCACCCAGCTGCGGCCCTCGTCGTCCGAGCGGAAGACGCCGCGCGTCTGACCGCGCCATCCGATGGCGAACAGGGCGGGATAGGTCGATCCTTCTGGCGGCTTGCCGAAGTCCAGCATCTCGACGCCTAGGCCGCCGTCCACCTTGGTCCAGGCGACGCCGCCGTTGGTGGAGCGGTAGAGGCCTGCCTTGGACACCAGCCACAAATGGCCGTCGTGCCCGGGCGTGCCCTTCAGCGGGAAGCTCTGCTCGCGCCATGTCGGCCGGTCGGCGGCGGTCTCGGCAGGCAGGCCGGTCGCGTCGACGGCGAAAAAGCTGACGGCCTTGTCGGTGCTGGCGAACCAGCGGCCGGTCGGGAAGTCCAGCGCGTAGAAGATATCGGGATCGACGCGGTCGGCGACGGGCCGCGCCTTCAGCGGCAGGCCCTGGCACGGCGTCCACGTCCGGCCACGATCCAGCGACCAGGCGGGCGTCGGCGTGCACAGGACGAAGGCCAGGCCGTCGGCCGACACCGTGATCGGCGCGTCGCGGTACAGGTCCATGCGGGGATTGTCGGCAGGGACGGGCGCGCCGGACGGCTGGGGCCGGCCCAGCGGCTTCCAGCTGCGGCCGTGGTCGTCGGACCAGGCGATCGTAGAGCCGTCATGTCCGGCCGAGCCGACACCCTCATGCGGCGTGCCGCTGCGGACCACGATATTCGGCGCAAGGCCGGCGTAGTCAATCTGGTTGCAGTTGGCGAAGACCGGCGTGGTGAACTGCAGACGCGGCGAGACGGTCAGGTCGTCGTGGGCGAAGCCGGAGATGTCGCCGAAGCCGGTCAGCAGCGGCGGTCCCTCCGGCGGGCTGACCAGGGTGATGACGGCGGTCTGTTCGATGCCCTCGACCCACGGCGTCCAGGCGGTGGGCCGGTTGCGGTCGGCGTCGGTCAGGTTATCGGTGGCGTAGAGAGTGGCCCCGGTGCCGTAGACGGCGTGGTTCGCATCGAACGGATCGATGGCCAGGGCCGCGATCCACCAGCCGAACGACGGCTCGGAATTGCCCCAGTACAAATACGGCGTGACGCTGACGTCGCGGGTCGCCTTTTCGCGCAGCGACGTCCAGCGGCGGCCGTCGTCGGTGGTGCGCCATAAGGTGTCGCCGGGCTGCCAGCGGTTCAGGGTCGAGACCAGAACCGTGCCCGGCTGATCCTTCGGAAGGGCGATGCCCATGAAGCCGCCGGAGGGGCGGTCGGGGGTGATGTCGCGCCACTCGTTCGTCCGGGTGTCCAGCCGCCAGACGCCGCCTTCAGCGACGCCGTTGGGGCCGACGCCGATGTTGGCGGTCAAATAAAGGACGCCGCGTCCGTCGATGACGGCCTTGGCGGCGGACCATCCGGTGCGCGGTCCGCCCTCGACGGCGCGCCAGGACGCGCCCGCGTCATCGGAGCGATAGAGCACCGCGCCGCCCGCATCGCCGACGCCGACGAAGAGCGTGCGCGTGCCTTGGCCCGCCACGCCGGTGGTAGGGTCGAAGACGACGAAGGCCAAGCCCGCGTGGGTCGGACCGCTCTCGGGCAGGCCGAGGCCGGGCAGGGGGAAGCTCTCGACCTTGGCCCAGGTGGCGCCCGCGTCGGTCGAGCGCTGCAGGCCGTCGTGGCGAGAGCCGAAATAGACAATGCGGTTGTCGTTCGGATCGATGGCCAGCCGCTCGCCAAGGCCGCGCCCATCCTCGTTGCCGCCCATGCGGAAGGGGGTGTCGGTGCGCCGCCACGTCGTGCCCCGGTCCTGCGAGCGCAGGATGGCGCCGGGGTCGCGCCGGCTGACGCCGACCGCCGCATAGACCACGTCCCGATTGACGGGGTCGGGCGCGATGCTTTCGATGCCGAAATCGCCGCTGATCGGGCTGGCGTCGTTGAGGGGGATCCAGCGGTCCTGTGAGGCGTCGAAGCGATAGGCGCCGCCCATGTCGGAGCGGGCGTAGGCCAAGCCACGCTCGATGGGGCTGAAGACCACGCCGGGAATGAAGCCGCCGGCGCCGACCTTCACATTCTTCCACACGTAGGCCGGATCATCCGCGCGCACGCGCGTGGCGGCCAGCACCGCCGCACCGGCTGTCGAGAAGCCCAAGCCTCTGCGTGTCAGACGAAAATCCAAGCCATCCTCCCAGGGTTCTTGCCGACCCATCGCCGCACCAGAGCCGATTGCCACCTGTGATGCAAGTTAGCACAGGTGAAATGACCTGCGGCGCTTGTGCGCACCGTGATGATGAGCCACTTGGACGCCATGCGCGACACCGTCCTGACCGAACTGAACCGCCTGCCGTTGGTGGCCATCCTGCGGGGCCTGACGCCGGACGAGGCCGTCGATGTGGGCGAGGCCCTGCTGTCGGCCGGCTTCACGACGCTGGAGGTGCCGCTGAACTCGCCGGAGCCGCTAATCAGCGTGCGGCGGCTGCGCGATGCGCTGGACGGCCGGGCGGTGGTCGGCGCCGGCACGGTGTTGAGCATCGAGGCGGCGAAACAGGTCGCGGACGCCGGCGGGCAGATCATCATCTCGCCCAACAGCAATCCAGAGGTCATCCGCGCCACGCGCGACGCTGGGCTGGTCTCCATGCCCGGCTTCTTCACCCCGACCGAGGCCTTCGCCGCGCTGGACGCCGGCGCCGATGTGCTGAAGCTGTTCCCAGCCGAGATCGCCGGACCGGGCGGGCTGAGGGCGGTCAAGGCCGTGCTGCCCAAGACCACGCCCGTATACGCCGTGGGCGGCGCCGATCCGGCGTCGGTGGGCACATGGCGCGACGCGGGCGCTGACGGCTTCGGCATCGGCTCGGCCATCTACAAGGCCGGTCGCTCGGCCGCAGAGGTGGGCGAGCGGGCCAAGGCCTTCGTCGACGCCTGGACGGCTTCAACCCGCTAAGGGTTGGCCCCGCCCGCTGGGGCGGATAGACCTTTGCCTCATAAGGGGCGGCAGGGGTCTGGGAATGAATCGACGCGGCTTTCTCCTGAGCGTCTCGGCGACGGCCTTGGCTGCGCCGGCTCTGGCGCATGCGCATGGAGGGCTGACGGCGACGCCGCCGCCCCTGCCGCGCGAGACCTTGTCGCTGGACGACGGCTGGCGCTTCCACGAGGGCGACATCCCGATGCCAATCATCATCGGCCACGGCTGGAGCTACGCCAACGCCAAGGCAGGCGCCGCCTGGGGCGCGGCCTCTCCGGCCTTTGACGATTCGACCTGGGATCAGGTGCGGCTGCCGCACGACTTCGTGGTCAGCCAGCCGTTCGATCAGAACGCCAACATCTCGCAGGGCTACCGCAAGCGCGGCGTCGCCTGGTACCGCCGGGCGTTGCGTTTCGAACCGACCGATCGCGGCCGCCACATCGAGCTGCAGTTCGGTGCCGCGGCCACCAACGCCACCGTCTGGTTCAACGGCACGATCGTCGAGCGTAACTTCAGCGGCTACAACTCCTTCAGCGTCGATCTGACCCCCTTCGTCCGCTACGGCGACCAGACCAACAGCCTGGTGGTCCGCATCGACGCCAACGCCATGGAGGGCTGGTGGTACGAGGGCGGGGGCCTGTACCGCCACGTCTGGCTGGTGAAGCGCAGTCCGATCCACATCGCCACCGACGGCGTCCACGCCGACCCGCGCAAAGGCGCGAACGGCCAGTGGACCGTCCCGGCGACTGTGACGGTGGCGAACGTCTCGGAGACCAGGACCAATGCGCGTGCGGTGGTCGAACTGGTCGACGCCAGGGGGGCGGTGGTCTCCAGCGGCTATGGCGACGTCTCGGTCGATCCGCTGGAGAGCGCCGACGCCACCATGACCCTGGCGGTCGCCGATCCCAAGCTGTGGTCGGTCGATCAGCCCAACCTCTACACCGTGCGCGCGCGGGTCGAGGCCAATGGCGCGGCCAGCGACAGCGTGGAGCTGAAGACCGGCTTCCGCACCTTCCGTTTCGACGCCGAGGAGGGCTTCTACCTCAACGACCAGTGGATGAAGATCCACGGCGTCTGCGTGCACCAGGATCACGCGGGCGTCGGCGTCGCCGTGCCCGACGCCATCTGGGACTTCCGCACCCGGCGGCTGAAGGAGATGGGCTGCAACGCCATCCGCATCTCGCACCACGCGCCGGCGGTCGAACTGCTGGACGCCTGCGATAAATACGGGATGCTGGTCCTGGACGAGAACCGGGTCTTCAACCCCTCGCCGGAATACTTGGCCCAGCTGGAATGGCTGGTGCGGCGCGACCGCAACCGGGCCAGCGTCTTCATGTGGTCGGTCTTCAACGAAGAACCGATGCAGGCGTCCGAGCAGGGCTATCAGATGGTCCGCCGCATGCACGCGGCGGTCAAGGAGCTGGACGACAGCCGCCCGGTCACCGCCGCCATGAACGGCGGCCAGTTCACGCCGATCAACGTCTCGCACGCGGTGGACGTGGTCGGCTTCAACTACGCCCAGGACACCTACGACCGGTATCACGCGGCCAATCCCACGACGCCCATGCTGTCGACCGAGGACACCTCGGCCTTCATGACGCGCGGGGCGTGGGAGACGGACAAGGCGCGCAACGTCATCGCCTCGGACGACAGCTGGGGGGCCGACTGGGGTGCGACGCACCGCGCGGGCTGGAAGGCCGTGGCCGAGCGCAAATTCGTGGCCGGCGCTTTCGTCTGGACCGGCTTCGACTATCGCGGCGAGCCGACGCCGTTCGAATGGCCCTCGGCGTCCAGCTTCTTCGGCTGCATGGACCTGTGCGGCTTCCCCAAGACGGCCTTCTTCATGCACCAGGCCCAGTGGCGAAAGGACATACCGGTCCTGCACGTCGCGCCGCACTGGAACTGGCCCGACAAGGTCGGCCAGCCGATCAAGGTGATGGTGATCTCCAACGCCGAGGAGGTCGAGCTGGTCGTCAACGGGACGAACATGGGCCGCCAGCCCGTCGATCCGTACGAGTTCAACACCTGGGAGACGGTCTATGCGCCCGGCCGACTGGTCGCCATCGGCTACGCGGGTGGAGTGAAGGTATCGGAACAGGTCGTCGAGACGACCGAGGAGGCGCGCCGCATTCGCCTGACGCCCGACCGCACGCGGATGCTGGGCGACGGCCGCGACGCCCAGCCGATCACGGTCGAGGTGCTGGATCGAAAGAACCGCCCCATCCCCAACGCCGATACCGCGATCCGCTTCATCGTCGAGGGCGGCGCGATCATCGGCCTGGGCAACGGCGATCCGAACAGCCGCGAGCCCGAGAAGGGCGTGGCGCGCAGCCTGTTCAACGGGCTGGCGCAGGTGATCGTCCAGACATGGCCGAGTTCGCGCGGGCAGTTACGGCTGCGCGCCGTCTCGACCGACCTGCGGTTCGCCGAGGCGATCATCGATCTGGACCGGACGGAGGTCCCGTCGGCGCCCTTGGTCGCCCCGGTGATGATGGTCGAGGGCTGGCGGCACGCGCCGATTTCGGCCCAGAAGCCGGACCCCAATGTGCAGGTCTCGGACTCCGATCAGAACAGCTGGACCTGGGTCACGCCCGGCACCCTGATTCCGGCGCCGACCGAGAACGGTTTCGTGCTGATCCGCGTGAAGTTCACGCCCTATCAGGCGGCGCAGGTGCGCGGCGGGGTGCTGAACCTGGGCCGCATGACGGGGCCGGCCGAAATCTGGCTGGATGGTCAGAAGGCACGCGACGCCCAGCGTGACGAGCAGGCGACGCTGCGGATGCCGCCAAAGGCCGGCGAGCGCACGGTGGCCATCGTGATGGCCGTCCGCGCCGGCGAGGCGTTCGGCTTCCGCAACGCCGTGACGAGCGGATACTAGGTGGCTGACGCATCGTCGGGCTGGCGTTTCTGGATCGACCGGGGCGGCACCTTCACCGACATCGTCGCCCGCGCGCCGGACGGCTCGCTGAAGGTCGACAAGCTGCTGTCAGTCAACCCGGAGCGATATGCCGACGCGGCGGTCGAGGGCGTGCGCCGCTTCGTGGCGACGGACCCCGCGCCGATTGAAGCGGTGCGTATGGGAACCACGGTCGCCACCAACGCCCTGCTGGAACGCAAAGGCGCGCGCACGGCCCTCGCCATCACGGCCGGGCTGGGTGATGCGCTCAAGATCGGCTGGCAAAGCCGGCCTGCTCTCTTCGACCTGAACATCCGCCTGCCAGAGCCGCTGTACGATGCGGTGCTGGAGATCGATGAGCGGATCGGCGCCGACGGGGCGGTAGTGCGGCCGATGGATGTGGCGTCGGCGCGGGCGGGCTTCACACGGCTGCGCGCCGAAGGGATCGAAGCCCTGGCCATCGTCCTGATGCACGGCTGGCGGCACACGGCGCATGAGCGGTGGTTGGCCGAGATCGCGGCCGAGGTTGGTTTCGCACAGGTGTCGGTCAGCCATGAGGTCGCACCGCTGATCAAGCTGATCAGCCGGGGCGATACGACGGTGGCGGACGCCTATCTGTCGCCGGTCCTGCGCGCCTATGTCGACCGCGTGGCGACGGCGCTGGGCGCCGAGACTGAGCTGCAGTTCATGCAGTCGAACGGCGGGCTGACGGCGGCGCGTTCGTTCCGGGGCAAGGACGCCATCCTGTCGGGACCGGCCGGCGGCGTGGTCGGCATGGCGGCGACGGCCGAGGCGGCGGGCTTCAGCCGGGTCATCGGCTTCGACATGGGCGGCACCTCGACCGACGTCTCCCACTACGCGGGAGCCTATGAGCGGGTGTCCGAAAAGGCGGTAGCGGGCGCTCGCTTAAGGGCGCCGATGCTGGACATTCACACGGTGGCGGCGGGCGGCGGATCGATCTGCCGGTTCGACGGATCGCGTCTGCGGGTGGGGCCGGAATCGGCCGGCGCCGATCCGGGGCCGGTCGCCTATCGGCGCGGCGGGCCGCTGAGCATCACAGACTGCAACCTGATGCTGGGCAAGCTGCGGCCCGAGGACTTCCCCGCCGTGTTCGGGCCGGACGGAGACCTGCCTCTGGACGCTACGGCGGTGCGCGAGGCCTTCGATGCTTTGTGCGCGCAGGTCGAGGCGGCGACCGGTCAGGCGGCCGATCCGCTGGTGCTGGCCGAGGGCTTTGTCGAGATCGCCGTCCAGAATATGGCCGAGGCGATCAAGGCGATCTCGATCCAGCGCGGCCACGACCTGACCGGCTATGTCCTGCACTGCTTCGGCGGCGCGGGCGGCCAGCACGCCTGCAAGGTGGCCGACGCGTTGGGGATGACCCAAGTGCTGCTGCACCCGTTCGCGGGGGTATTGTCGGCGCTGGGCATGGGGCTGTCTGACGTGCGCGAGCTGCGCGAGGCGACGGCCGCGCTGCCGCTTGAAGGCGCCAGCGACAGTCAGGCCGAGGCGCGGATCGCGGCGCTGGCGGACGAGGCGAAGGCAGCCTTGGTCGCCCAGGGCTTTGCGGCCGATACCATCGAAATCGAGCGTCGGGCGGCCGTGCGCTTCGACGGATCGGACACCAGTCTGCTGGTCGACTTCGGTCCGGCGGAGGGGATGGCGGAGGCGTTCGAGGCGCAGCATCGCCGGCGCTTCGGCTACGGGGGCGCGGGCCGGCGGTTGGTGATCGAGAGCCTGCAGGTTGAAGCGGTCGGCCGGGCCGAACGCCCAGACCTGTCGCTGGCGCCTGAGGCGGTGCCCGCTTCGGCGATCGGCGCGGCGGCGGTGCGAACAGAGGGCGCGGCGCATCAGGCGACAGTCTGGCGGCGTGAAGCTCTGGGCGTCGGCGCCGAGGTCGCAGGGCCGGCCCTGGTGCTGGAGGCGACGGGCACGGTGATGATCGAGCCTGGCTGGTCCGGGCGGATCGACCCGCTGGGGAATCTGATCCTGACCCGGAAGGCGCCGCTGACCAGCGCGGGCTTGGGCGCCACGGCGGTCGATCCTGTGCGGCTGGAGCTGTTCAACAGCCGCTTCATGGCCGCCGCCGAACAGATGGGCGAGGCGCTGCGAGCCACCGCCTCGTCGGTGAACATCAAGGAGCGGCTGGACTTCTCCTGCGCCGTCTTCGACGCGGGCGGCGCCCTGATCGCCAATGCGCCGCATATCCCGGTGCATCTGGGCTCGATGGGCGAGAGCGTGGCGGCGGTGGTGCGTGCGCGGGGCGACTGTCGGGACGGGCGGGGCCTGAAACCCGGCGACGTCTATATGCTGAACGCGCCCTACAACGGCGGGACACACCTGCCGGACATCACCGTGCTGATGCCCATCTTCCTAGACGATGATGCGCCCGCCTTCTTCGTCGCCGCGCGCGGGCACCATGCGGACGTGGGCGGTCGAACACCCGGCTCCATGCCGCCGGACAGCACCTCGGTCGAAGAGGAAGGCGTGCTGATCGACGATTTCCTGCTGGTCGATCAGGGTCGGCTGCGGGAGGTCGAGACGCGGGCGCTGATGGCGTCGGGCCCCTGGCCGTCGCGCAATGTGGATCAGAACCTGGCCGATCTGGCGGCCCAGATCGCCGCCTGCCAGCGCGGCGCGGACGAACTGAGGCGGATGGTCGGCGAGTTCGGTCGGCCGGTCGTCGAGGCCTATATGGGTCACGTCCAGGACAACGCCGAGGAGGCCGTACGCCGCGCCCTGTCGGCGCTGAAGTCCGGCGCCGCCGAAATCGAGATGGACGACGGAGCATGCATCCGCGTCCGCATCGACATCGACGCGGACGCCCGCTCGGCGGTGATCGATTTCACCGGCACCAGCGCGCAGCGGCCCAACAACTTCAACGCCCCGTCGTCGATCACGCGAGCGGCGACACTCTATGTTCTGCGGACTCTGGTGGACGACGCCATCCCGCTGAACGACGGCTGCCTGCGCGCCGTCGAACTGATCGTGCCGGAGGGCTCGATGCTGAAGCCGCGCTATCCGGCGGCGGTGGTGGCGGGCAATGTCGAGACCAGCCAGGCGGTGGTCGACGCCCTCTATGCGGCGCTGGGCGTCGTCGCCTCCAGCCAAGGGACGATGAACAACTTCACCTTCGGCGACGACCGGCGGCAGTATTACGAGACCATCGCGGGCGGCTCGGGCGCCGGCCCCGGGTTTGACGGCGCGGACGCCGTACAGACTCACATGACCAACAGCCGCTTGACCGATCCGGAGGTGTTGGAGATGCGCTTCCCGGTGCGACTGGAGACCTTCGCAATCCGGCGCGGCTCGGGCGGAGCGGGGCGCTGGACGGGCGGGAACGGCGTGGTCCGCAAGGTGCGTTTCCTGGAGCCGATGACGGCCGCCATCCTGTCCAACCGACGGCGCGTGCCGCCACAGGGCGCAGGCGGGGGATCGAGCGCGGCGCCAGGCGTGAACGCGCTGGAACGGACGGACGGGTCGGTCGAGGCGCTGAGCTCGACGGCGACGGTGACGCTGGGCCCCGGTGACGCCATGATCATCCAGACGCCGGGCGGCGGCGGCTTCGGCGAATAAGGGGGTAGGGCGCCATGCTGGTTCTGCTGGGCATCGCGGTGGTGGTGGCGGGGTTCGCGCTGCGGCTCAATCCTCTGCTGACCATCGTGGTTGCCGCCATCGTCACCGGCGTGCTGGCGGCCGTAGCGCCGGGGGCTGGGATCGACGGCCTGACGAAGGCGGCGGTCGATACGCTGGCCCTCTTCGGCAAGGCTTTCAACGACAACCGCTACTTCCACATCACCTGGCTGGTGCTGCCGGTGATCGGCCTTTTGGAGCGTGAGGGGCTGCAAGAGCGAGCGCGGATGCTGATCCGGCGTATCCGGGCGGCGACGCCCGGGCGGCTGTTGATGGTCTATCTGGCGCTGCGCCAGGGGACCTCGGCCTTGGGCCTGACCTCGCTGGGCGGCCATCCGCAGATGGTCCGGCCGCTGGTCGCGCCGATGGCCGAGGGCGCGGCCGAGGCGGCCAATGCGGACATCAGCGAGGACAAACGCGTCCGCATCCGCGCCATGGCGGCGGCGACCGACAACATCGGCCTGTTCTTCGGCGAGGACATCTTCATCGCCATCGGCTCCATCGTCCTGATCGTCGGCTTCCTGGAACAGGCGGGGATCACAGTTGAGGCGCTGCACGTCTCGCTGTGGGCCATTCCCACGGCCATCGCGGCTTTCGCGGTTCACACCGTGCGGCTGTGGCTGTTCGATCGGGCGGTGCGCTCATGATCACGCTTGAGCACGCCTATGGGCTGGTCGGGCTGATGTTCCTGGCCTTCAGCGTCCTGACCGCGCTGGACCGGACCCACCCGACGCGGATCCGCTCCAGCCTGTTCTGGGGTCTGATCGCCCTGTCGATGCTTTTGGGCTCGCGGTTCGGCGATCTGGGCAATGGCGTGCTGGTGCTGTGCCTCGTGGCGCTGGCCGCCGTCGGAAAGATGGGCGTGGCCAGCCCGGCGACCACCAGCTTCGAAGAGCGCCGCGAGGGGGCCGAGCGGCGCGGCGGGGCGCTGTTCATCCCGGCCCTGATCGTGCCGATCGTGGCGGTAGGGGGCACGCTGGCGGCCAAGCACACGTCGGTGGGCGCCTGGCTGATCGGCCCGGTCCAGACCACGCTGATCGCGCTGGGCCTTGGCTGCGTGCTGGCCCTGATCGCGGCGATGAGCTGGCTGCGGCCGCCGGTTTCCGCGCCGGCGCAGGAGGGGCGGCGTCTGATGGATTCCATCGGCTGGGCGGCGCTGTTGCCCCAGATGCTGGCGTCGCTGGGCGCGGTCTTCCTGGCGTCCAACGTCGGCGGGGTGGTCGGTGAGGCGGTGACCCGCGTCATCCCCCTGACCTCGCCCTTCCTGGCGGTCAGCGCCTATTGCATCGGCATGGCCCTGTTCACCATCGTCATGGGCAACGCCTTCGCCGCCTTCCCGGTGATGACTGCCGCCATCGGCCTGCCGCTTGTGGTCCACCAGTTCGGGGGCGACCCGGCGGTCGTCTGCGCCATCGGCATGCTGGCAGGCTTCTGCGGGACGCTGCTGACGCCGATGGCGGCGAACTTCAACGTCGTGCCGGCGAACCTGCTGGATCTGCCGGACCGGGAGCGGCCGTTCAACGGGGTGATCCGCGCACAGGCGCCGACGGCGGCGATCATGCTGGTCGTCAACATCGTCCTGATGCAGCTTCTGGCCTTCCGATGACCCGCCTGACCGCAGAGACCGCCAGCCTGTTCGCCCGCACCGCGCTGGGCCACGTGGCGCGCGAATATCCGAACAAGATGGACCACGTCCTGTCAGGGCCGGAGGACGTACGGGGGCCGCGCGACCTGCATCCCATCTTCTTCGGCAGCTTCGACTGGCACTCCTGCGTACACGGCTGGTGGACGCTGATGACGGTCCGGCGGCTTCATCCCGAGATCGCAGAGACAGACGCGATCCGCGACCTGGCTGACCCCCTGTTCACGCCGGAGAACGTCGCCGTCGAGGTCGACTATCTGGCGTGGCCCGGTAGTCGGGGGTTCGAGCGGCCCTACGGTTGGGGCTGGCTGCTGGCGCTGGGCGCCGAACTGGCGCGGCATGAGACGCCCGAGGGCCGACGGTGGGAGGCGGCGCTGCGGCCGCTGGTCCAGGCCTTCGCCGAGCGATTCAAGGCCTATCTGCCCATCGCCACCTATCCGGTGCGCGTCGGCACGCATTTCAACACCGCCTTCGCCCTGATCTTGGCGCTGGACTACGCAGAGGGCTCCGGCGATGTCGTACTAGCCGACCTCTGCCGCGAGCGGGCTTCGGCCTGGCACATGCACGATCGCGACTGTCAGGCATGGGAGCCCTCTCAGGACGAGTTCCTGTCGCCGGCCCTGATGGAGGCCGAGCTGATGCGGCGGGCCTTGCCGCCCGAGGCCTTCGCGGCCTGGCTCCCAGCCTTTCTGCCCCATCTTGACCGGGAACAGCCCGCCACCCTGTTCCACCCGGCGTCGGTCAGCGACCGCTCGGACGGCAAGATCGCGCACCTGGACGGGCTGAACCTGTCGCGGGCCTGGTGCTGGCGCGGACTGGCGTCGTCGCTGGACACGCGCGATCCCCGTCATGAGGTGATGCTGCGCGCCGCCGACCGGCATCTGGTCGCCGCCCTGCCGCACGTGACCGGCGATTATATGGGCGAGCACTGGCTCGCCAGCTTCGCCTTGCTGGCCCTGACGGCCTAGAGCTCGCCCAGGGCGTCGTCCTGCTCGAAGGCCTTCTTCTTCAGCCACTGTGCGAAGACATTGGCGCCGGGCGTCGGCGCGCGGTCGCGCGGCAGGATGACGTAATAGGCGTATCCGACCGCCTCTGATCCATCGGGGAACGGCGCGATCAGGCGTCCAGAGGCCAGGTCCTGCTGGGCCAGAGTGCGTTTGGCCAGGGCCACCCCTCGACCGGCTATGGCGGCCTCGATCAGCAGGCTGGACTGGTTGAAACGCGAGCCGCGCCGCGCGTCCGGATGCTTCACGCCCCGCGCCTTCAGCCACATGGACCAGTCCGGCCGGCTGGGGTCGTCGTCGTCCGAAACGTCGTGCAGCAGGGCGTGGTGCTGCAAATCCCCCGGCGTCAGGATCGGCTGCTCGCCCTTCATCAGCGACGGCGCACAGACCGGCAGCACCGTCTCGCCCATCAGCTTGTCGGCGATATAGCCCTCATAGCCGCCCGGCCCGTAGCGGACAGCCAGATCGGCGGCCATGTCATAGAGGTCCACCGGCTCCAGGTCGGCCGAGATCCAGACCTCGATCTCGGGATGCGCCGCATGGAAATCGTCCATGCGCGGCATCAGCCATTTGGCGGCGAAGGACGGCGTGACGCTGACCGAAACCTGCCGGCGGCGTGGCGGCTCGCGCAGCAGGGATGAGGCGTCCATCAGGCGCTCGAACCCTTCGCGCAACAGAGGCGCGGCGGCGCGGCCCAGCGGCGTCAGCTGCAGGCCGCGGGCTTCGCGCTTGAACAGAGGGCCGCCCACGGTCTCCTCCAGCAGGCGGATCTGCTGGCTGACGGCGCCGGGCGTGACGAACAGTTCGTCCGCCGCGCGGGAGAAGTTCAGGTGCCGGGCGGCGCTTTCAAAGGCGCGAAGGGCGTTCAGGGGCAGGAGAGGGCGGGCCATGCCTGTAGAAAACCTATTGGCGCGCCCAAGACAATCTCGTTTGAACGGGGCGGGCGCCGACACGATGTAGGTCTCCTGCCGACGTGCCGCCTGTTTCCTCAGGTCCGCCGGACCCAAAGGAGCGTTCGATGCGTGTATTCCTGGCTTCCATCCCGCTGGACGGCGCGCGCGTCGTCGTGGTCGGCGGTGGCGAGCCGGCGATCGCGAAGCTGAGACTTTTCCTCACGGCGCCGTCACGCCTGGACTGGTTCGCCCCGGACGGCGCCCCCGCCGCCATCGATACGCCCCAGGGCGCGCCCCTGCCTGTGGTCGCTACGCCGTCGGCCGAGGACTTCGCCGGGGCGCGTCTGGTCTTCATCGCGCTGAGCGATGCGGCTCAGACGGAGCGTCTGGTCGGTCTGGCACGCGCGGCCGGCGCCCAGGTCAATGTCGTGGACCAGCCCCATTTCAGCGACTTCCACACGCCCGCCCTGGTCGACCGTGACGAGGTGGTGATCGGCATCGCCACGGGCGGCTCCGCGCCGATCCTGGCGCGCGACATCCGCTCGAAGATCGAGGCGGTGCTGCCGCAGGGGCTGGACAATGTCGCCCGCATGGCGCGAGAACTGCGCGACACGGTCAAGGCCAGCGTGCCGGACTTCCTGGCGCGCCGCCGGTTCTGGGAGAAGGCCTTCCGTGGTCGCGCCGCCGATCTGGCCGCGGCCGGCCGCACGGCCGAGGCGCGCCGCGAGATGCTGCGCCTGCTGAACGTCGCGGCGCCGGAACAAGGTGTCGTCCACATCGTCGGCGCGGGCCCGGGTGATCCTGAGCTGCTGACGCTAAAGGCGCTGCGAGTGCTGCAGGACGCCGATGTCATCATCCACGACCGTCTGGTGCCCGAGGCGGTGCTGGAGCGGGCGCGGCGTGACGCCAAGCGCCTGTATGTCGGCAAGACGCGCGGCCATCATTCGGTGCCGCAGAACGAGATCGAAGACCTGATGATCGCCGAAGCCAGGGCCGGCCACCGGGTGGTGCGCCTGAAAGGGGGCGACCCGTTCGTCTTCGGACGCGGCGGCGAGGAGCTGGACGCCATGCGCGCGGCCGGGGTGCCTGTGTTCGTCATCCCCGGCGTGACGGCGGCCCTGGCCTGCGCGGCCTCGGCGGGCATTCCGCTGACGCACCGCGACCACGCACAGGCGGTCACCTTCGTGACCGCGCAGGGCAAGGTCGGTGGCGAGGACGCCGACTGGACCCGGCTGGCTGCGCCGAACCACACCCTGGCCATCTATATGGGCTCGGATCGCGCCGACGAGACGGCCGCGCGCCTGATCGAGGCAGGCCGCGCGGGCTCGACCCCCGTCGCCATCGTCGAGAACGGCAGCCGCCCGGACGAGCGGGTGCTGACCGGGACGCTGGACGGCCTGAGCGCCCTGGTGCGCGGCGCGAACCTGACCGGCCCGGCCTTGCTGTTCGTCGGTGAGACGGCGGCCTTTTCCGCCGCCCAGCTGGACGTGCGGGCGGAGGTCGCGGCGTGAAGATCGTCACCGCCAATCGCCTGTCGGACGGCCGTGTCATCTACGTCGGCCCAGGCGACCATCCGGTCGAGCACATCGGCCAAGCGGCTGTCTTCGACGACGAGGGCGCCGAGTTCGCCCTGGCCGCTGCGCAAGCGAACCCTGGCGTCTTCGTCGGCCCCTATATCTTCGAGACCGAGGGCCACATCCCGTCGGGCCGCGATCGGCTGAAGGAGCGTATCCGCTCGGCCGGGCCGACCGTGGGCAACAGTTTGAAAGCCCACGCCTGATGTATCGCTACGACGAGTTCGACCACGCCTTTGTCCGCGAACGGGTCTCGGAGTTCGCCGATCAGGTCGCGCGCCGCGCGTCCGGTGCCCTGACCGAGGACGAATTCAAGCCGTTGCGCCTGATGAACGGCGTCTACCTGCAACTGCACGCCTATATGCTGCGGGTCGCCATCCCCTACGGCACCTTCAACAGCCGCCAGATGCGTCAGCTGGCCCACATCGCCCGCACCTATGACAAGGGCTATGGCCACTTCACCACGCGGACGAACATCCAGTACAACTGGCCCGCCCTGACCGACCTGCCGGCGATCCTGAGCGATCTGGCCGACGTCGAGATGCACGCCATCCAGACCAGTGGGAACTGCATCCGCAACACCACGACCGACGTCTTCGCCGGCGCGGCCGATGACGAGTTGGAGGATCCGCGTCCCTGGTGCGAGATCATCCGCCAGTGGTCGACCATCCACCCCGAGTTCTCCTTCCTGCCGCGCAAGTTCAAGATCGCGGTGGTGGCGGCCGAGAAGGATCGCGCGGCGATCCGCACCCACGACGTGGGCCTGCAGATCGTGAAGGGGTCGGACGGCCAGACCGCTTTCCGCGTCTTCGTCGGCGGCGGGCAGGGCCGGTTGCCGCACATCGGCCAGGAGATCGCCCCGGCGGTCCCGGCGACCGAGATCCTGGCCTATCTGACCGCCATCCTGCGGGCCTGGAACCTGCTGGGTCGGCGCGACAACATTCACAAGGCGCGGATCAAGATCCTGGTCGCCGCCGTCGGCATGGACGCCTTCCGCGCGGAAGTGGACAAGCATTACGCCACCCTGCGCCACGAGGACCTGCGCATCCCCGACGCGGAGGTGGCGCGCATCCAGGCCTATTTCGCCCCGCCGCCCTTCGCCGACCTGCCGCGCACCAGCGATGCGTTTGATGCGGCGGTGCTGGCCGACCGCGACTTCGCCCGCTTCAGCCGCAACAACGTGCGCCGCCACCGTCAGTCCGGATACGCCTCGGTGATCATCTCGCTGAAGCCCGTCGGCGGCGTCCCCGGCGACATCACGGCCGAGCAGATGGACGCCGTCGCCGACCTGGCCCAGCGCTATTCGTTCGACGAGATCCGCGCCGCCTATGAGCAGAACCTGGTCCTGCCGCACGTCCGGCTGAACGACACGCCGTCGCTCTTCGCGGCGCTGAAGGCCATCGGCCTTTCGACGCCCAACGCCGACCTGCTCAGCGACGTCATCGCCTGCCCGGGTCTGGACTACTGCAGCCTGGCCAACGCCCGGTCCATCCCGGTCGCGCAGGCCCTGTCGAAGCGTCTGGCCGACCTGGACTATCAGGAGAAGATCGGCCCGGTCCGCATTAATATGAGCGGCTGCATCAACGCCTGCGGTCACCACCACGTCGGCCACATCGGCGTGCTGGGCGTCGATCGCAAAGGCGAGGAATACTACCAGATCACCGTCGGCGGATCGCCGGACGAACAGGCGGCCCTGGGCGACATCGTCGGCAAGAGCCTGCCGTCCGACGAGGTCGCCCCGGCCATCCAGCGGACCCTGGACCGCTACCTCGAAATTCGCACGGACGGCGAGCGCTTCATCGACACGGTGCGCCGCGTCGGTCCCGACCCGTTCCGCGACGCCATCTACGAGGCCCTCGATGCAACTGCTTGACGAAGCCGAGATCGGCCTGCGCCTGTCGGTGATTACGCCGCTTGAAGAGGTCGAGGCCGCCGCTGCGGGCGCCGACCGGCTGATCCTGGAGTTCGACGCCTTCCGCGACGGGCGCGGCTTCTCGCTGGCCGCCATCCTGCGCGAGCGGGGCTACAAGGGTCGACTGATCGCCGCCGGCAAGCTGCTGCCCGATCAGGCGCGGCACCTGCGCCGCACCGGCTTCGACGCCGTCGAGCTGTCGCCCGGCGCGGACAAGGCCGCCTGGACGCGGATGGATCAGGCCTTCTCCGCCGTCTATCAGCCTGCCAACGACGTCGAGCGCCCGATTTGGAACCGCCGTACGCTTCGCCCGGTCCCGCCGTCCGACGATCTGGACGCCCTGGCGGCGGATTTGAACGCCCGATACGCGGATGCCGACGCCTCCGAGATCCTCGCCGCGACGATGGACCCGCGCCTGGGCCTGCGCACCGCCGCCATCTCGTCGTTCGGCGCCGAGTCGGCCGTGCTGCTGGACCTCATCGCGCGCGAGAACGCGGCCACGCCGGTGATCTTTCTGGAGACAGGCCAGCACTTCCTGCAGACGCTGCAATATCGCGGCGAGCTGACCCAGCGCCTGGGCCTGACCGATGTGCGCGTTGTCGTGCCGAACGCCGAGGAGAAGGCGTCGCTGGATCCGAAGGACGACCTGTGGCGCACAGACGCCGACGCCTGCTGCGACCTGCGCAAGGTCCGGCCGCTGGCGCGCGCCTCGGCGGGCTTCAACGCCCTGATCACCGGCCGCAAGCGGTTCCAGACCTCCAGCCGTTCCCAGCTGCTGCCGTTCGAGGTCGTGGACGGCACGCTGCGGATCAATCCGCTGGCGAACTGGGCCGCCGAGGATATCGAGACCTGGCTGGAGGCGCGCGACCTGCCGCGTCACCCGCTGTCGGAACAAGGCTTCGCCTCCATCGGCTGCTGGCCGTGCACCCGTGCCGTACAGTCGGGCGAAGATGCACGCGCCGGACGCTGGTCGGGCATGGACAAGACCGAGTGCGGTATCCACTTTGGCCGTCGTCAGGCCGTCGGCGCCTGACACCCGCTTTCAGGACGCCTCCCGTGACCGTCTCATCCGTCATCGACCTCATCGGCAACACGCCGCTGATCCGCCTCAACCGCGTCTCGGACGAGACGGGCTGCGAGATCCTGGGCAAGGCGGAGTTCATGAATCCCGGCCAGTCCATCAAGGACCGCGCCGCCTTGTCGATCGTGAAGAAGGCGCTGGCGTCCGGCGCCCTCAAGCCCGGCGGGACCATCGTCGAGGGCACGGCGGGCAACACCGGCATAGGCCTGGCGCTGGTCGGCTCGGCGCTGGGCCACCCCGTCGTCATCGTCATTCCGCGCACCCAGTCCGAAGAGAAGAAGGCGGCTATCCGATCGCTGGGCGCCCGCCTGGTCGAGGTGGACGCCGCGCCCTTCTCCAGCCCCAACCACTTCGTCCACTATTCCGGGCGTCTGGCGCGTGAGTTGAACGAGAGCGAGCCGAACGGCGCCCTGTGGGCCAACCAGTTCGACAACACCGCCAATCGCGACGCCCACTATGAGACGACAGGCCCGGAGATCTGGGCCCAGACGGACGGCAAGCTCGACGCTTTCGTCAGCGCGGTCGGCTCCGGCGGCACCATCACGGGCGTCTCAGCCTATCTGCGCGAGCAGAACCCGGACGTGAAGATCGCCCTGGCTGATCCGGCCGGCGCGTCGCTGTTCAACTGGTACACCCGGGGCGAGATGTCGGGCGAAGGTTCGTCCATCACCGAGGGCATCGGCGTGGCGCGGATCACCGGCAATCTGGAAGGCTTCGCGCCCGACTATTCGTACCGGATCGAGGACGCCGAGTTCCTGCCCATCCTGTTCGATCTGGTGCGGTATGAAGGGCTGTCAGTGGGCGGTTCGGCCGGTGTGAACATCGCCGGCGCGGTGCGACTGGCGCGCGACCTGGGACCGGGCAAGACCATCGTCACGGCGCTCTGCGACCCCGGCGCGCGCTATTCGTCCAAGCTGTTCAACGCCGAGTTTCTGGGCGCGCGCGGCCTGCCCGTTCCGCCCTGGACGGCAGGCGCGGCCACCCCTGCGGAAGCAGCCTGAGCAGCCTGCAAGCTTAGCTGGAACCCAGGCCGTGGCTCGCCGCTCGCGCGTAATTCACTGGCGTGAGGCGGACTGATCCGATAGCCCTGTCAAGGGGATCGCCAGCCCGGCGACGCCGTGTGGGGAGTATCCGATCATGCCGACCAACCTTGCCGGACCGGGTGATTTCGACTCTGGCCAGCCATCCTGGCTGTTCGGCAACGACACGCGCGGCGGCACCTCCAGCAACCCGGATTCCTTCACGATCGAGGGCGCGGCCGGGCAGATCGCGCGCGACGGATCGAGCTGGGGCGTGGGCGCAACCCTGACCTTCGCCTTCCGCTCGACGGCGCCGGGAACCATGCCCGACGACACCACGGGCTTCAGCCAGTTCAACGCCGCCCAGATCGCCGCCACCCTGCTGGCGCTGCAGGCCTGGTCCGACGTGGCCAACATCAACTTCACGCGCGTCGGTTCGGGGACGTCGGGTTCGGGCGCCTTTTCGAACAACGCCACCCTCCTGTTCTCCAACTACAGCGACGGCTCCGACGGCGCGGCGGCCTTCGCCTACATGGCTCCGTACGGCGCTCGCGGCGGCCGGGGTACGGGTGATGTCGAGGGCGACAGCTGGTACAACAACTCGCTGGCCTACAACGCCACCCCTGTGCTGGGCGGCTATGGTCGCATGGTGCTGATCCACGAAATCGGCCATGCGCTGGGTCTGTCGCACCCGGGCGACTACAACGCCGGCGATGGTGATCCGTCCTACGCCGACGCCGAGTATCGCGAGGACAGCACCCAGTACACGGTGATGAGCTATTGGTCCGAGGCCGAGACCGGGGCCAACTTCCTCGGTTCGAGCGGTGGCCCCTACTATGCCGCTGCACCGCTTCTGGACGACATCGCCGCGATCCAGATGCTCTACGGCGCGAACATGTCGACGCGCACAGGCGACACGACCTACGGCTTCAACTCCAACACCGGTCGCGATTTCTACTCCGCCGCCTCCGGCGCCGACAAACTCGTGTTCGCCGTCTGGGACGCGGGCGGTTACGACACCCTGGACTTCTCGGGCTATGGCCAGACCCAGACGATCGACCTTCGTCAGGGCCAGTTCTCCAGCGTCGGCGGCCTCATCGGCAACGTGTCCATCGCCCAGGGCGCCGTGATCGAACACGCCATCGGCGGGTCCGGCAACGACACCATGGTCGCGCAGGCCTATGCCGCGCCGGTCTTCGTGGCCGACATCACCAAGGCGCAGAGCACGGCCAACGTCAGCCGCGGCTCGGCCGTCTCGCTCGAAGGCCAATTCGGTCTTCAGTTCGACGTCAACATCATCTCGTCGACCGCCATCCCCCACGCGACCGTCAACGCGACGTCCGCAGGCGGCACGGACTACTATGCGGTGACCGTGGTCGCCGGACAGCAGATCACGATCGACATCGACTCCGCCAACACCTTCGACGCGTGGGTCACCATCCAGAACAGCTCAGGATCGCGGCTGGCCTATGACGATGACGGTCCGCAGGACGCCGGCAGCGCCGCACCGCAGGATTCCTTCCTGACCTACACCTTCACCTCGGCGGGCACCTACTACATCGCCGTCGGCCAGTTTAAGGACAACAGCCTGAACGGCGATCCGCTGACGGCCGGCTCGCGATACACGCTGAACGTTTCGCTGACCGGCGAAGACGCGCCTGTCGGAACGCCGACGGGGTCGCGGCTCGATGGGGGCGCGGGCGACGACGTGCTCACGGGATCGGCGGGGGCCGACATCTTGAACGGCGGCTCAGGCGCCGACAGCATGAGCGGCGGCGCGGGCGACGACATCTACTATGTGGACGGCGGCAGCGACACGGTGCGCGAGGCCTCCGCCAGCGGCGGCTCCGACACGGTCCGCTCGGCGATTACCTACACATTGGGGGCAAATGTCGAAAACCTGATCCTGGACGGGACCGGCGGTCTGTCGGGCACGGGCAATGAACTGGCCAACCGCCTGACCGGCAACACCGGCGCCAATGCGCTGGACGGCAAGGCCGGCGCGGACGTCCTGATCGGGGGCGGCGGCGCGGACACGCTGACGGGTGGGTCGGGCGCGGATGTCTTCGTATGGAACAGCCTGTCTGATTCCACCTCAGCGTCGACCGACCTCGTCACCGACCTGAACGATGCGATCGACAAGCTGGACTTCAGCAACATCGACGCCGACATCACCACAAGCGGCATGCAGGAGTTCACTAAGGTCAGCGCCTTCTCGCGCACGGCCGGCGAGCTGGTCATGACCTACGACGCCACGACCAACACCACCTCGTTGACGGTGGATGTGGACGGCGACGGCGTTGCGGACATGCGGGTCAACTTCACCGGCGACCACAGCGCCTTCGGCGGCTTTGGATCAGCCGACGAGGGCATGGTGCTGACGGGGACGTCGGGCTCGGACATCCTGACCGGCGGCGCGGGGCGGGACACGCTGGACGGACGCGCCGGCGCGGACACCATGTCGGGCGGCCTGGGCGCCGACACCTACTATGTCGACAACGCCGGCGACCTGGTGATCGAGGCGGCGGGCGGCGGCGTCGATACGGTGTCCAGCTCGGTCAGCTTCCGGCTGGGCGCCTACGTCGAGAACCTGACCCTCACCGGCTCGGCCGGCACGGCGCGCGGGAACGACCTGGACAACATCCTGATCGGCAACGCCCGCGACAACTTCATGCGCGGCGGCGCGGGCGCGGACACGATGTCGGGCTCGACCGGGGACGACCGCTACTACGTCGATAACGCGGGCGATCAGGTGATCGAGCTGAGTTCGGAAGGCCGCGACTGGGTCTATAGCGAGATCAGCTGGACGCTGGGCGCCAACATCGAGGCCCTGACGCTGACGGGCGAYGCGTGGATCAACGCCACCGGCAACTCCAAGGGCAACGCCATCTACGGCAACGCCGGGCGCAACGTCATCACGGGCGGGCGCGGGGCGGACGTGATGACNGCGTGGATCAACGCCACCGGCAACTCCAAGGGCAACGCCATCTACGGCAACGCCGGGCGCAACGTCATCACGGGCGGGCGCGGGGCGGACGTGATGACGGGCAAGGCGTCCTCCGACACCTTCGTCTTCACCTCGACGGCGGATTCGACCGTGGCGGAYTCAGACCGSATCACCGACCTGAACGACACGTCGGACAAGATCGACTTCCGCCAGATCGACGGCGACGTGAACACGGCTGGGGTCCAGGGCTTCACCATCGTGGACAGCTTCTAACGTCATCACGGGCGGGCGCGGGGCGGACGTGATGACGGGCAAGGCGTCCTCCGACACCTTCGTCTTCACCTCGACGGCGGATTCGACCGTGGCGGATTCAGACCGCATCACCGACCTGAACGACACGTCGGACAAGATCGACTTCCGCCAGATCGACGGCGACGTGAACACGGCTGGGGTCCAGGGCTTCACCATCGTGGACAGCTTCAGCGGTCACGCGGGAGAGTTGGTGCTGAGCTACGACGCCGGAACCGACATCACCTCGCTGACCGTCGACGTGAACGGGGACGGGCAAGCCGACATGCTGGTGCGGCTGAACGGCGAGCACGAGAGCTTCGACCGGTTCCTGTTCGGCGGGGGTTGATCGCTAGAGCGCGTCGCGCGTTGAGTCCGCCGCAAGGGAGGGCGAGATGCGCGGCGAGCTCGACACCTATCAGGCCAAGCGGAACTTCGGCGATACGCCAGAGCCCAAGGGCAAGAAGGCTGTCTCCAAACGGGGACGGCCGCTTCGCTACCTGATCCAGCGTCATGCGGCGACGCGCCTCCACTATGACTTCCGCATCGAGGTCGACGGCGTCCTGAAATCCTGGGCCGTGACCAAGGCGCCCTCGCGCGACGGCAAGGTGAAGCGGCTGGCGGTCGAGGTCGAGGACCACCCCCTGGACTATGGCGACTTCGAAGGGACGATCCCGGCGGGCAACTACGGCGCCGGGACGGTCCAGATGTGGGACACCGGACACTGGGAGCCGCAGGACCCGGATCTGGACGCCGCTTTCAAGGCGGGCGAGATCAAGATGGTCCTGCACGGCGAGCGGCTGAAGGGCAAATGGGCTCTGATCCGGCTGAAGAGCGACCGCGGCAAGCCCTCGAAACGCAACAACTGGCTGCTGATCAAGGAGCGAGACGAGTATCGCGTCGAGGGCGAAGGCGACGCCAATATGGAGATCGACGCCTCGGTCGTCAGCGGCCGGACCATGGCCGAGATCGCCGACGGCGAGACGCAATGGAAATCCTCCAAGACGACCAATCGGGCCCCGCCGGCAAAGCCCAAGGCGACGAAGGCGCAGCGGCAGACCGCGACCAGGCCACCGGCCTTCGTTCCCATCCAGCTGTGCAAGGTGGGCGACTATCCACCGCGCGGCGACGGCTGGGCCCATGAGATCAAGTTCGACGGCTATCGTATCCAAGTCGGCGCGGGCGGCGGGAAGGCGGTGCTGCGCACCCGCAGCGGGCTGGACTGGTCGGCGAAGTTCGAGGCGCTGGCGGCCGACGCGGGTCAGTGGCCGGATGGGGTGGTGGACGGCGAGCTTTGCGCCCTGGCCGGAGATCACATGCCCGACTTCTCGGCGCTCCAGGCGGCGATTTCCGGAGGAACGACAGACGAGCTGATCTACTTCGCTTTCGACCTGCTGTTTGAGGGATCGGAGGACCTACGCAAGCTGCCGCTGTCGCATCGCAAGGCGCGCTTGCAGGCCTATCTCGACCGCATTCCCAAGGCGGCAGGCGCGCGCGTCCGCTTCGTCGAGCATTTCGCCAGCACGGGCCAGGCGGTGCTGGAGAGCGCCTGCCGGATGGATCTGGAAGGCGTCATCTCCAAGGATCTGAATGCGGCCTACACGGCGGGACGATCGACGACCTGGATTAAGTCCAAATGCCGGGGGCGCGACGAGGTGGTGATCGGCGGCTGGACCAGCGAAGGCGACCGCTTCCGCTCACTGATCGTCGGCGTACAGGACACGGACGCCAAGCAAGGCAAGGGTCTGCGGCACCTCGGCAGGGTCGGAACGGGCTACAGCGCGTCCGTCGTCAAAACGCTGGTGCCGGCGTTGAAGGCGGCGGCGTCGGACGCCAGCCCGTTTGTCGGCAAAGGCGCGCCGAGGAAGGCGACGGGCGGGTTGACCACGCACTGGCTGAAGCCCGTGCTGGTCGCCGAAATCGAGCACGGCGGCTACACCGACAGCGGCTCTCTGCGGCAGGCGGCGTTCAAGGGCCTGCGCGAAGACAAGACCGCGCCCGAGGTGACCGCCGAGCCTCAGGCGCCGACCAAACTGAAGGGCGGGTCCGCCAAGGCGCCGCCGCAACTGACGCTGGGCGCCCCGAAGACCGTGGGCAAGGCTGGAAAGCTGGTGGTCGCGGGCGTGACCATCTCCAATCCGGACAAGGTGCTGTGGCCCGCAGCCGACGGCCACGATCCGATCACCAAGGCCGACCTGGTGCGCTATTACGAGATGGCGGCCGAGCGCATCCTGCCGCACGTTTCAGACCGCCCGACCTCGATCATCCGTGCACCAGAGGGGATCGTCGGCGAAACCTTCTTTCAGCGCCACGCCATGCCCGGATCCAACCCGAGGCTGAAGCTGATCGACGTGCATGAGAGGAAGCCCTACGTCGCCGTCACCGATGTCGGCGGCCTGGTCGCCATCGGCCAGTCGGGTGGGCTGGAGCTACATCCCTGGGGCTGCATGCCGGGCGACCCGGAAACGCCCGAACAGATCACCTTCGACCTGGACCCCGACGAGGGGCTGGACTTCGATGACGTGATCGCCGCGGCCAAGGTGATGCGAAAGGCGCTGGAGGCTCTGGGTCTGCCCAGCTTCGTCAAGACGACGGGCGGCAAGGGCCTGCACGTCGTGGTGCCGATCAAGACTGACGCCCGATCGCGTATCAGCTGGGATCAGAACAAGGCCTTCGCCAAGGCGGTGTCCGAACGGGTCCGCCAGGCCGCGCCAGAGCGCTTCACCACCACCCTGGCCAAGAAGGCGCGGGGCGGGAAGATCTTCCTCGACTATCTCCGCAACGGGCGGATGGCGACGGCGGTGGCGCCCTGGTCGCCGCGCGCGCGACCGGGCGCGGGCATCGCCTTCCCCCTCAGCTGGGGCCAGGTGAAGACGGGGCTGAACCCTAAGGCCTACACCCTTCGCACAGCCCCGGCGCTGCTGAAAAAGGCTGACCCATGGGCGGACTTCCGCGCCAGCGCCGTCAGCCTGAAGCCGGCGTTGAAGTCGGTGTCTTAGGGCCTATCGCGCCATCAGAAAGACCGCGGCCCAGATCAGGACGAAGAAGGCCACGAAGACCAAGCTCCCGACCAACTGGCCCTTGCGGACCAGACGCGGCCTGCGCGGCCCGGGCGCTGGCTGAGGGTTCTCCGGCGGCGTCTTCATGCTAGGCAACCTGTTCCAGGAATAGGCGGGCGTCTCATGGCGGGATTGAAGGACAAGCGCGGCTTCATCGACAAGGATCGGCTGGACCTGTCGGAGCGGCAGGCCGTCGAATACTGGATGAAGCGGTGGGGCGTCACGCGCGACCAGATCACCGCCGCCCACCGCAAGGTCGGCCGGATGACCAAGGACATCGCCGCGGAGTTGGGCAAGAAGCGCTAGGCCGCCTTCTTCTTCGCCGTCGCCTTTTTGGCCGGAGCCTTTGGCGCGGGCTTCTTGGCCGTCGTCTTCTTCGGCGAGGCCTTGGCGGCGGGTCCGCCCTTCAGGCTGTTCCGCAGCGCTTCCATCAGGTCGATGACGTTGGTGTCGTCCGGCTCGGGCGCCTCGACCACGCCCTGTCCCTTCTGCTTGGCCTTGACCATCTCGCGCAGGGCCGTGTCGTAGCGATCTGTGAAGTCCTTCGGATCGAATTCCGCTTCTTTCTGGGCGATGATCCGGCTGGCGATCTCGACCATGTCCTTGTCGGCCTTCACCGTTGGGATGTCATCGAAGTAGTCGTCGGCCTCACGCACCTCTTCATGCGGCCGCAGGGTGTAGGCGATCAGCCCCTTGTCGCGAACCTCAAGCGCGAGCTGGCGCTCGCGGCCCCGCAGGACCAGCTGGCCAAGGGCGATCTTGCCGGCCGATTTCATCGCGTCCCGGATGACGGCGAAGGCTTCGACGCCCGCACCTTTTTCTGGAACGACATAGAAGGGATCGTCCCAGTACAGGCGGTCGATCTCGTCCTCGTCCACGAACTTGTCGATGGAGATGGTGCGGGTGCTCTCCAGCCGGACCTTCTCGAAGTCGGCGTCGTCGAACAGGACGTACTCGTCCTTCGACACCTCATATCCCTTCACCAGGCTGGAGCGCTCGACCGGGCCGGTGTCCGGGTCGGTGGTGACCATGCGAATCCGGTTGTTGGTCTCGGGATTGATCAGGTGGAAGCTGATGTGGCTGGCGCTGGACGTGGCCGTGTAGAGCGCCACCGGGCAGGTGACGAGCGACAGCTTGAGATGTCCTTGCCAGGTCGGACGGGGGGCCATGACGCGTCTCCTTGAGAGGCGACTCAATGCTCGAGCCGGCGAATCGGTTCGGCCTTCCTGTCTCGGGGCACGGCTAGTCCAGCGTCAGGACCACCAGAGACTTAGCCGGCAGGCGCGCCGTGAGGCGGCCGTTCGCGATCCGGGCTCCGGTGAAGGCGACGGGGTGGACGGCGTCGGGCGCGTCGAAGGTGTTGTGCGCATCCATCGCCCCGGCGGTCAGGACCTGGCCGGAGACCCGGCGGGCTGTTCCGCCTCCCACGCTGACGTTCACATCCGCCGCGTCGTCGGGATTCAGGTTGATCAGGGCGATGTGGACCTTGCCGTCCGTCCCGCGCGCGGCCGTGCCGTCCACGGCCTTCACCTCGCCCTGAGCCGGCGACTGGAGGGTCAGCGGCAGGACCGTCGCCCCCTGGAAGGGCCGGTACATCGCAAAGGCGTGGTAGGTCGGGGTCAGGGCCATGCGCGGCCCGTCCGTCAGGATCATGGCCTGCAGGACGTTGACCATCTGGGCCACGTTGGCGATCCGCACCCGGTCCGCGTGGCGGTGGAAGATGTTGAAGTTGGCGGCGGCCAGCAGGGCGTCGCGCAGGCTGTTTTGCTGCTGCAGGTAGCCCGCGTTCGTGCCCGGCGTGGGATCATACCAGGCGCCCCATTCATCGACGGCGATGATCTTTTTGTTCTCGGGATCGGTTTCGTCCATGACCGCGTCGTGGCCCTGGAGGAAGCCTTCCATACGGTAGGTCTGGGTGAAGGTGGCGTTCCACTGCGCTTCATCGAAACCTAGAGCAGGACCCTTGGTGGTCCAGTCGCCGGTCGGCAGGGTGTAGTAGTGCAGGGACAGGGCGTCGAAGTCGTTACGCGCCTGCTCCATCATCACCCGCGTCCAGGTGTAGTCGTCGCCACTAGGGCCGACCGCGATATTGGGCGTGCCGTTGGCGGTCACGAAGCCCACGAACTGACGGTAGACATCGGCGTAATAGGGCGCGCGCATACGGCCGCCGCAGCCCCAGGTCTCGTTGCCGATGCCCAGATAATCGATCTTCCACGGCGCATCGCGGCCGTTGGCGCGGCGCATCTCGGCCAGGCGCGAGTGTCCGGGGGCGGTGACGTATTCGATCCAGTCGGCGGCCTCGGCCGGCGTGCCGGAGCCGACGTTGATGCTGAGATAGGTCTTGGCCCCGATCAGCTCGGCGAACTCGAAGAACTCGTGCGTGCCGAAGTGGTTGTTCTCTTCCTTGTTGCCCCACCAGCGGTTCAGGGTGACGGGCCGCTGAGCACGCGCGCCGACCCCGTCGCGCCAGTGGTAGATGTCGGCATAGCAGCCGCCCGGCCAGCGCACGACCGGCACCTTCAGCGCCTTCAGCGCCTCGACGACATCGGTGCGATAGCCGCGGACGTTGTGGATGGGCGAGTCCGGGCCGACCCACACGCCTTCGTCGATGCCGGTGCCCAGTTGCTCCATGAACTGGCCATAGACCTCCGGCGCGATCACAACGCCGGGCTGGTCGAGGCGCAGTTCGGCCGTGGCGGTGAATGGCTCGGCATAGGCGGCGCCGGCGATCAGCGCGGTGGTCGCTGCGAGGGCGGTCAGCAGGCGCTTCATGCGGCGGTCTCAGGCTGGAGGTCGGGCAGGGCGTTGGTCGGCTTGGAGCCCCACAGGGCGTAGAACAGGATGTAAAGCTCGCAGACAGCGGTCAGCAGGAAGGACAACTGCAGGCCGTAAGTGTCGGCCAGCCAGCCCTGCACCACCACCAATGCACCGCCCGCGATGGCCATGATCAGCAGGCCCGAGCCTTCCTCGGTCAACGGTCCCAGCCCCTTGATGCCCAGGGTGAAGATGGTCGGGAACATGATCGAGTGGAACAGGCCCACCGAGATCAGCGCCCACATGGCCAAGGGGCCGCTGGTGAAGGTGGTGACGATCATGGCCGCGAAGGCGCCGATGGCGAAGACGGCCAGCACCTTGTCCGCCGGGAACCGGTGGGTCAGGAAGCTACCGATGAAACGGCCGACCATCATGCCGCCCCACAGGATGGCCAGATAGCGCGCGGCCTCGGCGTGGCTGATGGCGGCGATGTTGGGCTGGCTGACGAAGTTGATGAACAGGTTCGCCACGCCGATCTCGGCGATCAGATAGATGAAGATGGCCGGCACGCCCCACACCAGGTTGCGGTGCTTCCACAGGGACAGGCCCTTGCGCTCGGCGGCGGTCGCGCGGCGCGAGGCGTTGTGCATCGAGGGCAACGGGAAGCGGGCGATGACGACCGCCAGCAGCACCAGCACCGCCGCGACGATGATGTAGGGCAGAATGACCGTCTGGGCGTCGGCATAGCGCTCGGCGGCGGTCAGCACGACCTCGCCGTCGGCGACGCCGCCCTTGGAGCGGCTTAGGATCAGATAGCCGGCGAACAGCGGCGCCAGGGTGGTGCCCAGCGAGTTGAAGGCCTGCACCAGATTGAGGCGCGACGAGCTGGTCGCCGGCGGTCCGATGACGGCGACGTAGGGGTTGGCCGCGACCTGCAGCAGGGTGATCCCGCTGGCGATCACGAACAGGGCGATCAGCACCAGCTCATAGGACGCCAGCCGCGCCGCCGGGACCATCGCCAGGGCGCCGACGGCCATGGCCAGCAGGCCGACGACCATGGAGCGCTTGTATCCGATCCGCTCGATCAGCTTGGCCGATGGGATCGACGCCACGAAATAGGCGATGAACCAGACCGACTCGATCAAGGTGGTGCGGGTGTAATCCAGCACGAACACGCTGCGCAGGTGCGGCAGCAGCGCGCCGTTGATGACAGTGATGAAGCCCCACATGAAGAACAGCGAAGCCAGCAGCGTCAGCGCCGGGCGATAGGGTATCGACCCGCCGGATGCGGTCGCGGTCGAAGGTCCTGTGGATGCAGGCATCGTTTCCTCCCGACCGCTTGGCGCGGCTCTATTTGTCGGAGTATAACGACGCCAATCGCGCGTCAACGCGCTGAACCTTCGAGGGAGGGGTCATGACCGCAAGTCGGTTCCCGGGTCTGGCGGCCGGCGTATTCGCCGCCGTCGCACTGGCGTCCACGGGCGCGCTGGCTGCCGACGCGCGGCGCGAGGCGGCCGGAACGCTGGCCGACGGGCGGGCGGTCGAGGCGGTCGTGCTGAGCAACAGTCACGGCGTCTCGGCGCGCGTCCTGACCTATGGAGCGACGCTGCAGTCGCTGATCGGACCTGACCGGCAGGGGCGTCCGGCCGATGTGGTGCTGGGCTACGACAACGCGGCCGACTTCGAGAGCCGGCCCAACTACTTCGGGGTGACGGTCGGGCGCTACGCCAACCGCATCGCCGGCGGCCGGTTCGACCTGGATGGACGCACCTACCAGCTGCCGCTGAATGACACGACCAACAGTCTGCATGGCGGGACCGTCGGGTTTGACAAGGCGATCTGGCGGGTGAGCGAGATGCGCAGCGGCGACGCGGCCTTCGTGACCCTGGCCCTGACCAGCCCCGACGGCGACCAGGGCTATCCGGGAAAGCTGGATGTCACGGTCAGCTACAGCCTGGACGAGACCGGCGCCCTGACGATCGCCTTCGGAGCCGAGACGGACCGGCCGACCGTGGTCAATATGACCAACCACGCCATTTTCAACCTGGCGGGCGAAGGCGCGCCGGGCGGGGTCGAGGGGCATCGGATGACCATTCCGGCGACGGCCTACACCCCGATCGACGCCGCCCTGATCCCGACCGGCGAGCTGCGTCCCGTCGAGGGCACGGTGTTCGACTTCCGCAGCGGCCGGATCATCGGCGAGGGTATTCGCGACGGGCGGGACGATCAGATCGTCCTGGGCCGCGGCTACGACCACAACTTCGCGCTCGACAAGGGCCAGACGGCGACGCCCGAGTTGGCGGCGCGGCTTGAGGATCCGGCGTCGGGCCGGGTGCTGGAGGTGCTGTCCACCGAGCCCGGCCTGCAGGTCTATACCGGCAACTTCCTGACCGGCCTCTTGGTCGGCAAGGGCGGCCACCTGTACCGCATGGGCGACGGCATCGCGCTGGAGCCGCAGAAGTTTCCCGATACGCCGAACCGCCCCGCCTTCGGCTCGGCGCGGGTCGAGCCGGGCACGCCCTATCGCCATGTGATGGTCTATCGGCTCAGCGTCGCCGACTGACGCCCGCCGTCTAGGGCTGTGGCGTCATGGCGCTGTGGGTGTCGTCCAGCGCTAACGTGACCAGATCGCGCATCGCGGCCTCGGCCGCCGCGCCGTCTTGCGCGGCGATGGCGTCATAAACGCGGGCGTGGTCCGGGATCGGATTGCGCGGCAGGTCGCGGGCCCGCTGCTTGAACTCGGTGGTCCAGTTCACCGCCGCGCCGATGCTGGCGCTCAGCGTCGTCAGGGCGTCGTTCTGCGTCGCCTTCAGGATCAGGTCGTGAAAGTCGCGATCGGCCGCGCGGCCCTCGTCGGTGGCCAGGGTGTGCCGGTCCATCAGGTCCAGCGCCGCCTTCATCTGGGCCAGCTCTTCGTCACTGCGGCGCTCGGCGGCCATGCGAGCGGCGGCGGGCTCGATGACCGCCCGCAGTTCGAACAGGCTGCGGACCAGACGCGGATCGGGCTCTCCGGCAAAAGCCCAGGCGAGAACGGCTGGGTCCAGCAGGTTCCAGCGGTGACGCGGCAGGACGCGGGTGCCGGTCTTCGGCCGGCTTTCCACCAGACCCTTGGCGGCCAGCGCCTGCATCGCCTCTCGGTAAGCGCCGCGCGAGACGTCCAGTTGTTCGGAGAAGGCCACCTCGCCCGACAGGATGTCGCCGGGCGCGTGCTCGCCTGACAGGATCGCAACGCCGATACGGTGCGCGATCGACCCGTGCAGTCGTCGGCCGGGTCCGCGCAGGGTGCGCGCCGCCTCGGGAAAGTCGCTCATCGCATGATGATCGCTGAACGCTCCGGCAGCGGCAATCGCCAAGATTGCATCCAAGCCCCCGACGGGCATATGTCGGAGTAATAGCTGAGGACAAACTGCATGCGCCTGCTCCAACACCGCTCCGAAGACGGTCGCCGCCAGGTGATCGTGGCATTCGGCGACGACGCAGCCTTTGTGGACGGCGTCGACAGCGTGCGCGCGCTGGCGCTGCACGCCATTGAGTCGGGCGTCGGGCTGGAGGCGGCGGTACGGTCGCTGGGGCTCGGAGGCGCGGTCGATCTGGTCGAGGCCCTCGAAGCGGGGCGGCTGGTTGCGCCGATCGATCACGATGAGCCCGCACGCGTGACCCTGTCAGGGACCGGCCTGACCCACCTCGGCTCGGCCGAGGGGCGGGACAAGATGCACAAGGCCGCAGCCGCCGGGCAGACCACGGACTCCATGCGGATGTTCCTGGAAGGACTGGAAGGCGGCAAGCCCGCGGAAGGCCAGCTCGGCCAGCAGCCGGAGTGGTTCTACAAGGGCGACGGGTCGCAGCTGGTCGGGCCAGAGCAGCCGCTGACCATGCCCGACTTCGCCAAGGACGGCGGCGAGGAGCCGGAGCTTGCAGGCGTCTATCTGATCGGGCCGGACGGTACGCCGTGGCGCCTGGGTCTGTGTCTCGCCAACGAGTTCAGCGACCACGTCACCGAGCGGCACAACTATCTCTGGCTGGCCCATTCCAAGTTACGGCCGGCCTCGATCGGGGCGGAGCTTCTGACCGGCGCACCGCCGTCCGACGTGCGGGGAACCAGCCGCATCCGACGCGGCGCCGCCGTGGTCTGGGAGAAGCCCTTCCTGTCCGGGGAGGCGAACATGAGCCACGCCCTTGCCAATCTGGAAGGGCATCATTTCAAGTACGACCTGTTCCGGCGGCCGGGCGACGTCCACGTCCATTTCTTCGGAACGGCGACCCTGTCGTTCGCCGACGGGTTCGAGACACAGGCGGGCGACCGGTTCGAGATCGAGGCTCAGCCATTCACCCTGCCGCTGCGAAACACCCTCCGGCGCGCCACGGGGCGGGCGCCCGGGGTGCGGGCGCTCTAGAACGCCTGCGATCCCGGCGCGTGCGGCGAGGGCGCACGGGGTTCCAACCTGACAAATGTTTAACCTGGGTCGGCCGCTAAACGTTTGACCCACCTACCGGCCACGACGATGATCCCAGCCCATCCGAGGAGGGGCTGGATGCGCCTCCTTTCGACATCGCGACGCCCGGGGGCGGGCGCGCAGGGGAGAGGCACATCATGCTGAGACGAGACTTCCTGTCGCTGGCGGCGATGGGAGCTGGCGGGCTTGCCCTACCGGCCTCCTTCGGCACGCCGGTGGCCGCCCAGGAACTGATGACGGTCATGGATGTGGCCAACAAGAAGCGGCTGGCGGACGCGGCCATGAACGCCGCGACCGGCGCGGGCGCCACCTACTGCGATGTGCGGGTCGGCCGCTATCTGCGCCAGTTCGTGATCACCCGCGAGGCGACGGTCCAGAACATCGTCAACACGGAATCGACCGGCGTGGGCGTGCGCGTCATCGCCGGCGGCGCCTGGGGTTTCGCGGCGACCAACAGCCTGACCATCGAGGCGGTCGCCGCCGCCGCCCGTCAGGCCGTCGCGATCGCCAAGGCCAATGCGCCGACGCTGAGCGCGCCAGTCCAGCTGGCCCCGACGCCCGGCGTGGGCGAGGTGACCTGGCGCACGCCGATCGCCAAGAACGCCATGGAAGTGCCGATCGAACAGAAGGTCGAGCTGCTGATGGGCGTCAACTCGGCGGCCATGGCCGCGGGCGCCGACTTCATCAACTCCATGCTCTTCCTGGTGAACGAGCAGAAGTATTTCGCCTCGACCGACGGCTCCTACATCGACCAGGACGTTCACCGCATCTGGGCGCCGTCGACGGCTACCGCCATCGACAAGACCACCGGCAAGTTCCGCACCCGCGAAGGCCTCTCGGCGCCGATGGGCATGGGCTACGAATATCTGGACGGCGCGGCGTCAGGCAAGTTCACCACGCCCAACGGCGTCATCAACTACGGCAAGTCCTATGACCTGCGCGAAGACATGGTGGCGGCGGCCCAGCAGGCCCGCGCCAAGCTGACCGCGCCGTCGGTCGAGCCGGGCCGCTACGACCTGGTCCTGGACCCCTCGCACACCTGGCTGACCATCCACGAGTCGGTCGGCCACCCGCTCGAGCTGGACCGCGTGCTGGGCTACGAGGCCAACTATGCGGGCACCAGCTTCGCCACCATGGACAAGATGCGCGACCGCTTCCAGTACGGCAGCGACAAGGTCAACATCGTCGCCGACAAGACCCAGGTCGGTTCGCTCGGCGCCGTCGCCTACGACGACGAGGGCGTTGCCACCAAGAAGTGGGACCTGATCCGCGACGGCAAGCTGGTCGGCTACCAGGCCATCCGCGACCAGGCCCACATCGAAGGCAAGGCCGCTTCGGACGGCTGCTGCTACGCAGACAACTGGGCCAATGTTCAGTTCCAGCGCATGGCCAACGTCTCGCTGGAGCCCAGCAAGACCAAGCACAGCGTGTCGGACATGATCGCGGGCGTCGAGAACGGCATCTACATCATCGGCGACGGTTCATTCTCGATCGACCAGCAGCGCTACAACGCCCAGTTCGGCGGCCAGCTGTTCTATGAGATCAAGAACGGCGAGATCACGCGCCAGATCGAGGATGTGGCGTATCAGATCCGCACGCCGGAGTTCTGGAACGCCTGCGTCGGCGTCTGCGACGAGAGCGACTATCGCCTGGGCGGCTCCTTCTTCGACGGCAAGGGCCAGCCGAGCCAGGTTTCGGCCGTGTCGCACGGGTCTTCGACCGCCCGCTTCAACGGCATCAACGTCATCAACACCGCGCGCGCGCTCGGCTGATCGCCCCAGGAGACCGACAGATGAGCATTCTTCCTGAGGCCCAGACCAAGGCCATCCTGCAAAAGGTCATCGCCCTTTCGACGGCCGATGACACCTATGTCCAGATCGACGGCGTGACGCGCGGCAACGTCCGCTTTGCGCGCAACGACGTCTCGACCGCCGGCGTCGTCGACAACACCGACCTTCAGGTCCAGGTGGCGTTCGGCACCAAGACCGGGACGGCGACGATCAACCAGTTCGACGACGCCTCGCTGGAACGCGTGGTGCGGCGGGCCGAGGCCCTGGCGCGCCTGGCGCCGGAAAATCCGGAGTACATGCCGCCGATCGATCCCGAGACCTATGTCTCGACCTCGACCTTCAGCCAGGCGACGGCGAACATCGACGCCGCCTATCGCGCCAAGGTCGCCAGCGACTCCATCCAGCCGTGCAAGGCGGCCAATCTGGTGGCCGCCGGCTATCTGGAGGATGCGGCCGGCTTCACGACCTTCCTGAACAGCAAGGGCGCCTACGGCTATCAGACCTCGACCTCGTCGGACTACACCTGCACGGTGCGGACCGAGGCGGGCACGGGGTCGGGCTGGGTCGGCCACAACGTCCAGGACGTGACGACCTTCAACGCGGCCGACGACGTCGCCATCGCCATGCGCAAGGCGGCCGCCTCGGCCGACGCCCGTGCGCTGGAGCCCGGCAAGTACACGGTCATCCTGGAGCCCGCCGCGGCCGCCGGCCTGGTCGGCTTCATGCTGAACTTCTTCGACGCCCGTTCGGCGGACGAGGGCCGCAGCTTCCTGTCCAAGGCGGGCGGCGGCAACAAGATCGGCGAACAGGTCTTCGGGCCCGAGGTCACCATCTTCTCGGATCCAACCTACGACGGCGCCGCCGCCCTGCCGTGGGACAACGAAGGGATGGCCCGCAAGCGCCTGCCCATCGTCGAGAACGGCGTGGTCAAGAGCCTGATGTACAGTCGCTATTGGGCGAAGAAACAGGGAACCACCGCGGACGCCGGTCCGGGCAACATCATCATGGTGGGCGGCGACAAGTCGACGGCCGAGATGATCCGCACCACCGAGCGCGGCATCCTGGTCTCGCGCACCTGGTACATTCGTCTGGTGGACCCGCAGACGGTGCTGCTGACCGGCCTGACGCGGGACGGGACGTTCTACATCGAGAACGGCGAGATCAAGTACCCGGTGAAGAACTTCCGCTTCAACGAGTCGCCCGTGATCATGCTGAACAATGTCGAGGAACTCGGCCGTTCGGTGCGGGTGCAGGCGGACGAGGGCGGTCCGATCATGGTGTTGCCGCCGATGAAGCTGCGCGACTTCACCTTCACGTCGCTGTCGGACGCCGTCTGATGAAAGCCTCTCCGGCCGCATGAACCGAGCTCAGTTTCTCCGGTTTGCGGCCGGGGGTGTGGCGTCCCTCGCTTTGGCCCGGCCGTCCGCAGCGCGGGCGGCCGGCGCCTACGACTTTCGGTTCACGCGGTTGCGCTACGATTCGGGCGACTGGGACGTCGACCAGCGCATGCCGTCGAACATGATCACCTCGCTGATCGACTACACGACCCTGCGCGTCGATCCGGAGGAGCACGTCATTCCGCTGTCGGATCCGCGGATGCTGACAGCGCCCTTCTGCTACATGGCCGGCCACAAGCTGGTGGAGTTCTCGCCCGCCGAGCGGCGCAACTTCGAGCGTTATGTCCGCAACGGCGGCTTCGTCTTCGTGGACGACTGCAACCACGACATCGACGGCCTTTTCGCCCGTTCGTTCGAGGCCCAGATGCGCGCCATCTTTGGGCCTCAGGCGCTGAAGATCCTGCCCAACGACCACGGCGTCTATCGCAGCTTCTTCCGCTTCGATGGTCCGCCGAACACCTCGATGGAGCTGAACGGCTGGGGCGACGACATCGTCCACGACCATCTGAAGGGCATCGAGATCGAGGGCCGGCTCGGCGTCCTCTACAGCAACAAGGATTACGGCTGCGAGTGGGATTACGACTGGCGCAACAAGCGCTTCCTGGCCGAGGACAACACCAAGTTCGCGGTCAACATCGTCATCTACGCCCTCTCCAGCTGACCGACCTTCTCCTCCCCGGAGCACGACCATGACCGAAGCCGAAATCCAGAGCCGACTCGATCGCCTGAAAGACCTTCGCGCCGCCATCGGCCGCGCCGTCGTGGGGCAGGAGGCGGTGGTCGAGCAGTTGCTGATCGGCCTGCTGGCCGGCGGACACTGCCTGCTGGAAGGCGTGCCGGGGCTGGGCAAGACCCTGCTGGTCCGCTCGCTGGGTGAGGCGCTGCATCTGGAGTTCCGGCGCGTGCAGTTCACCCCCGACCTGATGCCCAGCGACATCCTGGGCGCCGAAATCCTGGAAGAGGACCACGGCACGGGCAAGCGCAGCTTCCGTTTCCAGCCCGGCCCGGTCTTCACCAATCTGCTGCTGGCCGACGAGCTGAACCGCACCCCGCCCAAGACCCAGGCGGCGTTGCTGGAGGCCATGCAGGAGAAGACTGTCAGCTATGGCGGCGTGACCCACATCCTGCCCAAGCCCTTCTTCGTCCTGGCGACCCAGAACCCGCTGGAACAGGCCGGCACCTACCCGCTGCCGGAGGCGCAGCTGGACCGCTTCCTCCTGCACATCCGCGTAGATTATCCGACCGAGCAGGAAGAGGCCGACATCCTGCGCCAGACGACCGGAAACAAGGCCGATGCGGTGCCGGCGGTGATAGGTGGCGACGACATTCTGGCGCTGCAGGGACTGGTCCGCGACGTTCACTTCAGCGAGGGGCTGCTGGCGTGGGTGACGCGTCTGGTGCGATCCAGCCGGCCGGGCGACGGCGCACCAGACGTGATCCGCCAGTATGTTCAGTGGGGCGCGGGCCCGCGCGCAGGCCAGTCCCTGATCCTGGCGTCCAAGGCGCGGGCGCTGCTGAACGGGCGGCTGGCGGCGACGCGTGAGGACGTGTTGGCCCTGGCCGCGCCGGTGATGCGCCACCGCATCCTGCTGTCCTTCGCGGCCGAGGCCGAGGGCCGCAGCGCCGACGCCGTCGTGGCCGACCTGCTGCGCGCCGTGCCGCCGCCAGCCGGCTGATCGCAAGGGTCAAGGGCGTGATCGACTTCCTCGCAGCGGACGAACGGGCGCGGCTGAAAAGCCTGCGGCTCGCCTCGCGCCGCGCGCAGGGCGCCGACGGCCTGGGCCAGCACCAGAGCCGCAGCCGGGGCGCCGGTCTCGAGTTCGCCCAGTACCGCGCCTATGAGCGCGGCGACGAACCGCGCCGGGTCGACTGGAAACTGTACGGCCGCTCGGACAAATTCTTCGTGCGCGAGGCCGAGCGCGAGAGCCCGGTCAACGCCTGGATCATTATCGACGCCAGCGCCTCCATGAGCCAGGCGGACGAGGCGCGTCCGGATCATGCGCGGCTGGACGCGGCCAAGGGGCTAGCCCAGGCGGTCGCCGAGGCGGCGCTGCGACAGGGCGACAGGTTCGGCTGGATGACGCTGAGCGCGGCGGGCGTGCGCTTCGGTCCGGCGTCAGGCGGCGCCCGGCACCGCGACCGGATGCTGCTGGATCTGGAGCCGCTGAAGGCCGACGGCGACTTCGCCGGCGACGATGTGGTGCGGCCCCTGCTGGCGCGGATCGGCGCGCGCGATCTGTTGGTGGTGCTGAGCGACGGGTTCGAGGCGGCGTTGGTCGAGATCGCGACGAAGATCGCCTCGGCGGGGCGCGAAGTGCTGTTCGTCGAAATGCTGACGGCGGCCGAGCGCGACTTCGACATCAAGGACGGTCGCCGCTTCATCGATCCCGAGACCGGGCGAGAGCTGCTGGGCGACGGGCCGGCGCTGAAGGCGACCTTCCTGCGGCGGTTCGGCGCGGCGCGCGCGGACCTGCATGCCCGGCTCGACGCCGCGGGCGTGGTGCGGACCGACCATGTGCTGGGCGAGCCGCTGGACCGGCCGCTGAGGCGGCTGTTCGGATGACGCCGCTGCTGCTCCTTCCAGCGGGACTGCTGGCGCTGGTCGCCCTGGCGGCGCCGCTGATCCTCCACATCGCCCGGCGTCAGCAGGAGCGATTGACGGTGTTCGCCGCACTGCGCTGGCTGGACCCGAGGCCGAAGCCCCGGTCTCGGCTGCGCTTCGACGAATGGCCGCTGCTGATCGCGCGACTGGTGCTGGTCGCGCTGGTCGCGCTGTGGCTGGCCCGGCCGGCGCTGGAGGGAGCGGGCGGGCCGTCCGGCTATATCGCTGTGGCCCCCGGCGCCGACCTTACCCAGGCGCGCTCCATTGCCGGCGAGGCTCCTCTGCACTGGCTGGCGCCGGGCTTCGCCGAGGTGGAGGCGGGCGCGACCTTGGCCGCTCCGGCCGTGGGCCAGACCGCCAGCCTGATCCGCCAGCTGGACGCCGAGCTTTCCAAGGGCGCGACGCTAACCATCGTGACGCCGCCGGTGATCCAGGGCGTGGACGCCGAACGGCTGAAGCTGTCGCGCAAGGTCGACTGGCGCGTGGTCCCCGGCGTCATGGCCACGCCAGAGCGGCCGGCCGTCCCGCCGCCGATCCTGACCATCCGCACCGACGCCGCCCACGCGTCCGGCGCCCGCTATCTGCGCGCCGCCGCCGAGGCCTGGGTCGAGGACGGTCGGTCGGTCGAAGTCGGCGCCCTGGACGCCGCCCTGCCGCCGGATGGACAGGCGTTGGCGCGGCTGGGCGCCGGGGGTGTCCCCGAGGCTGTCGCGGACTGGGTCGAACGGGGCGGCGTGGCGCTGGTGTCGTATGACGCCGTCTGGCCGGCGGGGCTCGAGCCCTCGGTCTTGTGGCGCGACGATACAGGCGCGGCCTTGGCCACCGGCGCGGCGATGGGGCGCGGGCGGCTGATCCACCTGAGCCGCCCTCTGACGCCCGGCGACATGCCCGTCCTGCTGGACGCGGCCTTCCCGGCTCAGCTGCGTGACCTGCTGCAAGGTCGGATGCAGGCGCCGACTGGCATGGCGGCGACGGACTATCGGCCCGCGACCGGCGGACCATCCTATCCGCAGCCGCCGCTGGAGATGCGGCCGTGGCTGGCGGTCCTGATCGGCCTCGTCCTGCTGGTCGAACGGTTTCTGGCGACGCGGCGTCGCCGGGCGGACGCGCCATGAGCCCCGGCGCCCTGATCGCCCGCTGGACCGCGCCCGCTCGCCGGGCCGAGGCCGCCTATGACGCCCTGATCGCCCTGCCGCTGATCGTGTCAGCGACGGCCGTGGCGTGGCGGCTGGGCGGGGGCGGCGTCGCGTTGGTCGCGGCATTGGCGACCCTCGCAGCGGCGGTCGTCGTGGCGTGGCTGCGGGTGAAGCGGTTCGATCTGACCTGGCTGGTCGCGCGCCTCGATGCGCGGCGGCCGGAGCTGGAGGACAGCGCCGAACTGCTGTTCGCCTCGGCGCCGCTGGGTCCGTTGCAGTCGCTGCAGCGCGACCGGCTCATGGCGCGGCTGGATGCCGGATCGCCGGAGGCGCTGGCGCCTGAGCGCGACCGTCGCTGGGTGATCGCCGCATGGATCGCCGGGACCCTGATCGCGGTCGCCGCGGTCGCCTGGCCGCGTCCGGGCGACCTGCCCCAGACCCTGGCGCCGGTGACGGGACAGGCCGCCGCGCCTGGCGCGCCGCGTCTGGTCGCCCAGGGCCTGCGCATCCGCCCGCCCGCCTACACCGGCCTGCCCGTGCGCGATCAGGGCGAGCTGGATGCGCGCGTGCCGGAGGGGACACGGCTGGAATGGACGTTCCGCTTCTCGCCCGAGGCGACCGCGCCGCGTATCGAAGTGCTGGGCGGCGCGAGCCCGACGCTGCGCCATGAAGGCGACGTCTGGCAGGCCGAAATCGTCGCCCGACAGTCCATGCTCTACCGCGTCCAGGCCGGGCCGGACGCCGCCGTGGGGCCTCTGCGCCGCATTGACGTGACGCCCGACGCCCCGCCGCAGGTCCGCGTCCTGTCGCCCGAGAACAGCCTGACCTTCGTCATCGCCGGCCAGCGCAGCTGGACGCCGGTCTTCTCGGCGACCGACGATTATGGCGTGGCGGCCAATGCCCGCCTGCGCATCACCCTGGCCATCGGCGAGGGCGAGAACGTCACCTTCAGCGAGCGCGAGATTTCGATCACCGCGCGCGGCGCTGCGCGCGATCGTCGCTTCGCCCCGGTGCTGGACTTCGGCCAGCTTGGCTTCGCGGCCGGCGGCGATCTGGTGGTGCAGCTGGTCGTGCGCGACACCCGCTCGCCCGGTCCGCAGGAGGTGCGCGGGCCGAGCCTGATCCTGCGCTGGCCCACCGCCGATCCGCAGAGCAGCGGGCTGGAGGGCATGATCAACACCACCCTGCCGGCCTATTTCCGCAGCCAACGCCAGATCATCATCGACGCCGAAGCCCTGATCCGTCAGCAGCGCCGTCTATCCGATGCCGACTTCCTGCGCCGGTCCGAAAACCTCGGCGGCGATCAGGCCATCCTGCGCGGCCGCTACAGCCAGTTCCTGGGCGGAGAGACCGAAGGCGCGCCACAACTGCCGACCAGTGACGCCGCCGCGCCCGCCCACACGGACGACGACGGTCACGACCACGGTGCGCCCCCGCCTGCAACCGCCGGCGGGGGCTTCGGTCGGATGGAGGACGTGCTGGCCGAATACGGTCACGAGCACGGAGAAGCGGAGGCGTCGGGTCTGGATCCGAATACGCGCAGACTCCTGCGCCAGGCGGTCGACGCCATGTGGCTGTCCGAGCGGGAGCTGAAGACCGGCCACCCCGACCGTGCCCTGCCGCATGCCAACGAGGCGCTGGATCGGATCAAAGAGGTGCAGCAGGCGACCCGCATCTTCCTGAACCGCGTCGGGCGCGAACTGCCGCCCATCGATCCGACGCGTCGAATGACGGGCAAGCGCGAGGGCATCGACAGCCGTGACCTTCCGCTGGGCGCCGTGGAGGCCACCGACGGCCCGGCCGTTGAGGCGTGGCGCATCCTGGAGCAGTCGCGGCCGGGGAGCGGTGAGGCGGCGGCGCTGAGTGCGCTGGAAACCTGGGTGCGAGCGAACGGCGAGCGGCTGCCCGACCCGCTGGCGATCACGGCGGCGCTGGACGCCGTGCGGCGCGATCCCGGCTGCAGCGCGTGTCGCCAGCGGCTGCGCGGCGTGCTCTGGACGGCGATGGAGCGACCTGAAGCCGAGGTGCTGCGTCGACGGACGCCGGACGCGACGGGTGCGCGCTATCTGGATCGTCTGGCCGGAGGCGGTCGATGAGCCCGGCGTGGATCCTGGCCTGCGTGCTGACGGTGGCCGTGCTGGGCGCCTGGATCAGGCTCGCCCTGTGGCGGCGCGCGGCGGCTGAGCGACGCGGCGCGTCTTGGCGGTTCGCGGTTCTGGTGGCGCTCCAGCCGGTCTGCGCGGCTCTGCTGCTCTTCGGCATGTTCCCGCCGGATCGCCCGGCACCGGCCTCGGCGATCATGGTCGCCACGGCTGGCGCGCCGGCGTCCCTGAGCGGTGACGGCGCACGCCTCTACGCCTTGCCCGAGGCGCTGCCCATCGCCGGGGCCGAGCGTGCGCCGGACCTGGGGACCGTGCTGCGACGTCATCCCGGAGTGCGACACATCGCCGTGGTCGGCGCCGGCCTGACGGCGCGCGACCGTGAAGCCTTGGGCGACGTCGCCGTCTCCTTCCGCCCCAGCGTTGGGCCCAAGGGCCTGGTCGCTTTGAACGGGCCGGATCGTGTCGCGCCGGGCGCGGCCTTCACCGCCGGAGGACAGGTCGACGGCGTCCCGGGCGGTCGTGCCGAACTGCTCGATCCGGCGGGTCGGGTGACCGACGCGCAGCCGCTCGCGGCGGACGGCGGTTTCGCCCTGAACGGCTCCACCCGCGCCGCCGGCCTGACCGCCTTTCAGGTGCGGATCAAGGATGCGCGCGATCAGGTGGTAGAGACCGCCGCCCTGCCGGTGCGGGTCGAAGCGACGGCCAGGCCGCGCCTGCTGATCCTCGCGGCGGCGCCCAGCGCAGAGGTCAAATATCTGCGTCGCTGGGCGACCGATGCGGGCTTCGACGTGGTTGCTCAGATCAGCATCGGGGGCGGTGTGGAAGTGGGCGATCCGCAGGCGAGAATGGACGCAGGCGCGCTGGGCCGGTTCGACGCCGCCGTCATCGACGACCGCAGCTGGCGGGCGCTCGGCGGCGGACGCGGCGCGGTGCTGGCGGCCGTGCGCGGCGGCATGGGCCTGGTCCTGCGACCCTCCGGTCCGCTGGACGCCGGCTCGGCGGGAGACTGGCGGGCGCTCGGCTTTTCGCTGAGCGGGCAGGGCGGCCTGACGACGCTGGCGCTGCCGGCGCCACGAGCGGAGGCCGCGCAGCGCACCCGCCTGGGCGTTCCGCCCGCTGACCAGCCACTGGATGCCGGGTTCGCCGAAGCGGTGGCGCCTGACCTTCAGCGGCTGGGCCTGATCCCGGGCGGCGGCGAGACTGCGCCGTTGCTCCGAGACGCCAAGGGAACGACGCTGGCGGCCTGGCGCGCCTTTGGTCGGGGGCGGATCGCTGTCTTCACGCCGATCGACAGCTACGCCCTGACCCTGACCGGTCGCCGCGACCTCTATGCCGAATGGTGGAGCGACCTATTGTCCACGACGGCGCGCCCCGGGCCGGCCTCCGCCGCCATGCCCGGCAAGGCGTGGGTAGGCGAACGCACCATTGTCTGCGGTTTGAAGTCCGGCGCGAAGGCCGAAAGCGCGAGCCTGATCGTCGATCCCGCGGGGTGCGCGGCCTTCTGGCCCGCGCGTGCTGGCTGGATGGCCATCGAAGCCGGGAACGGCGCGATGACGCCGCTGTTCGTCCACAGCGCCGACAGCTTGAGCGCACTGCGCACGAGACGCGATCGTGACGCTACCCTGATGCTGCCCAAGACCGCGCCCGGCGCACCGCCGGCCGAGCGCGCGCCCGGCTCTTCCTGGCCCTGGCTTGCGGCGTGGTTTGTCGCGAGCGTCGCGATGTGGGCCCTGGAGCGCTCGCGCCTTGGTCGCCGCCGCGACACCGCGCCACCACCACTTGTCTGACCATTCGCCGAACGGTAAGCCTTTGACGCTGCGGCAGAGGGCTCCATCGGCGCGATGTCATCACCACCGAACGACGCCATTCCCTTAACGCCGACGGACAGCGTCACCGCGCGCTTTGTGGGCGGCTATACGCTCGCGCAGATCGGCGCCTTCATCGGCTTCGTGCCGCTGCTCAACGTCCTGCTGCCCATCAAGGCGGCCCAGATCGACAGCGAGATCGCGTCGCTGGTCCTCAGTCAGGCAGCCATGTGGGGGGCCGCGGCGGCGGGGCTTTCGCATCTGATCACCGGCCTGCTGAGTGACAGCACACGCTCGCGATGGGGCCGCCGCCGGCCGTGGATCCTGGTCGGCGGCGTCCTGACAACGCTGTCCTACGTCGGCGTCTACTGGGCCGACACGCCGGGACGCTTGATCGCGGCCATCGTCGCCTTCCAGGTCGCTTTCAACGTCATGTTCGCGCCCTTGGTGACCGTCTACGCCGATCGCGTGCCGGATCGGCAGAAGGGCGTGGTGTCGGCCTTTTTGGGTGTCGCCTATCCGATCGCAAACCTGTTCGCGGCACTGGTCATCGCTGTGGCGCTGAGCGGCGCGGCCGAACGCTACTGGGTGGTGGGGCTGACGGTCGCCGTCCTGACCGCCCCCTTCGCAATCTTCGGTCTGCGCGAGACGGCCGCCCCCGCGCCGCGCCCGCCGATCCGGCTGAGCCGCTCGTTCAGCGCCTTGGCCGACCGCGATTTCCGGATCGTCTTCGGCTCGCGCGTGTTGGTCCAGACCGCGATGGCGCTGAACAATCTCTACCTGCTGTTCTATCTTCAGCAGGACGCCGATGTGGCCAGCCGACTGCCGTCGATGCGGCCGGAGGCGGTGATGGGGCTGCTGATCGCGGGCGCCACGGCGACGGGTCTGACCTGCGGCTTCATCGGCGGTGTCTGGTCGGACAGGGTCGGCAACCGCAGGCTTTTCGTCGCCGTGGGCGCGGTGGGACTGGCGGTGGGCGCGGCCGTGATGGCGATAACGCCGGCCTGGCCCGGGCCGCTGGTCGGCCAGTTGATTTACGGACTGGGGTCGGGCCTGTTCGCCACGACCGACAATGCGCTGGTCGCCCAGGCGCTGCCCAAGCGCGAGAACATTGGTCGGGATCTCGGCATCATGAACATCGCCATCACCGTGCCCCAGATTCTGGCGCCGGCGCTGGGGATATTGCTGATCACCACGCTGGACTGGAGCCTGTCGGCCTTGTTCGGCGTGGCGGCGGTCTCGGCCCTGGCGGGCGGACTGGTCGTCCTGGCGGCGCGGCGGTCGCTCTAGGCGACCGCTTCCGCACAATAGCTGTCCACGAACGCCTGATGGGTGGGCAGCCGATCCACGGCGCGATCGATGTTGCTCTTCAGGTCGGCGAGCGCGCCGGCCAACTGATCGGTCGGCATCATGCGCGCCATGGCGTGGTGGGCGCGCGGCGTCAGATTCTGGCCCAGCATGACCTGCATCCATGACCCGACGCGGAACAGTTCGTCCGGCGCCTGATAGGCCTGGGCCTGCTCGCCGAAGAGGGCCAGGCGGTCCTTGAGCGTCTGGGGCACGTCATTCTCGCGATGCGCTTTCCAGAACGGCTCGTCGCGCTGGTTCAGGTGATAGTGCAGGACGATGAAGTCGCGGATCCGCTCCATCTCCTCGCGCGACTGGGCATTGAAGCGGTCGACCACGGCCGGGCTGATGCCGTCGAAGGGGAAGGCCTGAACCAGCCGCGCAAGGCCGGTCATGATCAGGTGGATGCTGGTCGATTCCAGCGGTTCGACGAAGCCTGCCGCGAGGCTGAGGGCGATGCAGTTGCCCTCCCACGTCTTCAACCGGCGACCGGTGCGGAAGCGAATCAGGCCCGGCTCGATCAGGCGCTCTCCGTCGATGGACGACAGCAGGCGCGCCTGGGCCTCGTCGTCCGACAGATGGTCCGAGGCGTAGACCAGGCCGTTGCCGACCCGGTGCTGCAACGGGATCTTCCAGCGCCAGCCGGCGTCATGGGCGATGGCGCGTGTGTAGGGCGCGGCCGGCTCGGTGGAGACGGTCTGCACCGCCAGCGCCCGGTTGGTCGGCAACCAGTGACCCCAGTCCTCGAAGCCGACACCCATCGCATCGCCGATCAAGAGACCCCGGAACCCCGTGCAATCGAGGAAGACATCGCCCTCGACGCGCCGTCCGCCGTCCAGCGCCAGCGCCGTGATGACGCCGCTGCCGGCGTCGCGCTCCACCGTCTCGATCTTGCCCTCGACACGCGTCAGACCGGCCGCCTCCGAATGGGCGCGCAGGAAGCGGGCGTAGCGGCCGGCGTCCAGGTGGTAGGCGTAGTTCAGGCGCCCATCGCCGCCGGCCGCGAACTTGCCTGCGTCGGCCGCCTGATGCTCGAAACAATAGTCGCCCAGCGCACCGGCCACGCCGCGATCGCGCGCCTCGAGCCAGAAATGCTGGAAGTCTCCCATCCAGGTCGATTTTCCGACGTCGCCGAACGAGTGGATGTAGCGATCGCCCGTGCGGCCCCAGCCCTCGAAGCTGATGCCCAGCTTGAAGGTGGCGCCCGTCGCGGTCATGAAGCCGCGCTCTTCGACGCCGATCAGGGCGTGAAAGCGCGTCACCGTAGGAATGGTGGATTCGCCCACGCCCACCGTGCCGATCTGTTCGGACTCGACCAGGGTCACGTCCAGCAGCGGGCCTAGCTGGCGGGTCAGCAGCGCCGCCGCCAGCCATCCGGCCGTCCCGCCGCCGGCGATCACCACGCGCGTTCGTTTCGGCTGGGTCATCGGTTCAGCTTCTGCTGGATGCGCGCGCGCAAGCGGCGTGCGGCCAGGGCGTCCAGCGGCGCCAGATCGCCGCGCGCGGCTTCTGGAATATGGGCGGTGGCGCGGTCAGGCGCGCCGAACAAATAGTAGTCGAACAGCGCGCGCCAGGCCTGCTTTTCGGCGTCAGGCCGATCGCGCAGGCTCAGCAGCCCGTGCAGCAGGGTTGTCATCGGCGTGTCCATGAAGGCCGGCGATCGGTTCCACCAGACGTTGATCATGGCGTTGAAGGGCTCCAGCGCCTCGACGTTGTGCCACCACAGGGCCGGGTAGAAGAGGACGTCGCCGGGCTCCAGCTCGGCCACCTGGCCCGCCTCGGCGGCCAGGGCGTAGCGGGGATAGCGCACCAGATCGGGCGCGGACGGGTCGACCAGACTGACAACCTGCCCGCCGGGCGTCGGCTCCAGCGGGCCAGGGTACAGGTTCTGGACCTGCTCCGGCGGGAACAGGGTGAAACGGCGCCGCCCGACCAGCGAACAGGCCAGATTGTTGGACATGTCGAAATGGGTCGCCGCCGTCGTGCGGTTGCCCAGCCAGATGCTGACCAGCGGCGGCGCGGCTCCCGGCGCGGGCGGCGGCAGGCTCAGCGAATTCTCGGCGCGCAGGCCGGGCAAATACCCGTCCAGATCCGTGGACCCGATATAGAAGGATGGCGGGTTGGGATCGTCCAGGTGATCGGCCACGGCGTCGAGATATCGTCTCAGCGAGACCGGTCGACCCTCGAAGTTCAGGCCGGTCATGGCGTCGTCGTAGAAATACCGGCCGCCGATGCCCGGTGCGCCGGTGTAGCCGACCACCGGCCGCCCGGCGTCGAACTGCTTCAGATAGTCGATGGCCGCCTTAGGGCCCTTCCGGCCGGCGGCGGCCAGCGCCCAGCCGCTCGCCAGACCGCGAAAGATCACCGGCTCCTGCGCAGCCAACAGGTCGTCCAGCGGCAGGGGACCAGAGGGCGCCTCGACCACGCGCGTGCGCCGCGTGACGACGCCCACGTCTGTGGTCTGGGCCGCGGCGGCTGTCACGCCCAGCCTTCGCGCGTGTTCTTCAGCCGCACCAGCAGGTCGATGTTCGAGATCGACGTCGCGGCCAGGATCGCCAGTGTCAGCCAGCCCTTCTGATGCAGCGACTGCAGCGTATCGCCGCTCAACGCCGCAAGCTTGTCGCGCGAAACGGCCAGGAACTGGTCGATATCGTAGCGCCGACCGTCGCCGACCGTCACGTCGATGGCGACGCCGTCCAGCAGACCTGCGTCGACCCAGGCCCCGATCATCGGATCGACCAGGCGAATGCCGTCGTAAAGCGCCGACAGAGTGTTCGAGGCGCCGTCCAGATAGGGTGTCGATCCGCCGTGCGGCAGGAAGACGGGCTCGCCCGCCTTCGTGATGCGGGCGTGGTCCAGGTCGACGTTGATCTTGGCGTCGCGCGGATCGGGCGCGTCGGGGCCCGGCAGATTGATTGAGAAGGGGCCGCGCCGATGCGCCATCGGCACATAGCGGGCCCGCCATTCGTCACCGACCAGGAACAGGTTCTCGTCGCGGTCCAGCCCCAGCAAGGCGACGGGGTCGATCTTGCCGTCAGGCGTCTGCTTGAACAGGATCGGATATTCGCGGGCGACGGCCTCGAACTCGTTGGGGAAGACGCGGGTCACATTGACGGCGTCGCCGTATGCCGCGCCATAGCCCTGGGCCACCCGAAGATCGGCGTGGTCCACGTTGTTCAGCATTACGATATTCGTCACTCGGAGCCTCGGCGTGTTGGCGACGGGACCGACGCGGCGAGTCCCACGATGTCACCATATCATCTGAGCAAAAAAGCACAGGGCCGCCGCGACGCGACGGCCCTGCTTTCTTCGGTGGTCTTCGCGATCAGAACCGGGCGCGCAGGCCCAGCAGATAGCGGGGGCTCAGCTCCTGGGCGAAGTAGAGCTGGCGCTCGCTTCGTCCATAGGTCCGGACCGTCTCGCTGGTCAGGTTGATGGCCTCGAACGACACCGCCATATTGTCGGTGATGTCGTAGCTGACGTTCATGTCCAGCGTGCCGAAGGGCGCAGTGAACACCGGGTTCCGGTTGGAGCCGTCACGGTTGGTCTGGGTCAGGTATTTGTCACGCCAGTTGTAGGCGAGACGCGCCGAGACGCCGTGGTTGTCGTAGATCAGCGTGACGTTGCCGCTGTTGCTGAGGCCGAGCAGGGCGAACTGGTCGATGCTCGGATCGGCGCCGACGTCCACTTCCACGTCGCCGTTCACGATCGTGTACGACCCGGCGATACCGAAGCCGGTGTCGCCCAGGAAGTATTGTCCGGCGATTTCAAAGCCGTCGATGTTGGCCTCGCGGTTGTTGACCGGTTGCGACACCGCGAAGTTGAACAGCGGATCGTTGCCGTTCGCGGAGATGTCGTAGGCGGCCAGCACCTGGTCGACGAAGCCCTGGTTCAGCGAGCCGTTCGGTCCGGTGCGCTGGGCATTGAACTGGGCGTCGGTCTGCGCCGTGTTGCCGTTGTTCTGGATCAGCAGCGCCGTGTAGGTGAACAGGTTCACGTCGGACAGATCCGCGCCGAGCGAGGTCAGGCGGCCCTGAGCGATGCCGGAGTTCGAGCCTGCGGCGCCCGAGCTGGGGTCGCGCAGATCGAACAGGGAGCGGTTGACCACGCCCTGGCCGATGAAGTTCCGGACGCGCTTGTCGAAGTAGCCGACCGACACATAGCTGGACGGGGCGAAGTACCATTCCGCCGAGAAGTCCAGGTTGTCTGAAACCAGCGGCAGCAGGTTCGGGTTGCCCGAGTTGCCGGTCGCCTCGCCGCCCAGAGCAGTCGGACGGCCCGGGGCGTTCACGGTGGTGGCCGAGAACAGGGCGCCGTAGTCGGCACGCGCCAGGGTGCGGCTGAACGAAGCGCGCAGCTTGATGTCTTCGCGCGGCTCGATCGAGAAGTCCAAAGCCGGCAGGACGTTGTCGTAGCCGCCCGTGCCGGTCACGGGCTGAACCGTGGCGCCGACGATGCGGGTGAAGTCGTTGTCAGAGACCCAGCGGATTTCGGTCGGGACCGAGATCAGCGAGGTCGACTCGACGTCGGTGCTCTCATAGCGAACACCGGCGACGACCTGGTAGGGCCAGCTGCCGAGGTCGCCTTCCAGGGTCACCTGGCCGTAGAGAGCCCAGGTGTCCTCGGCCACCGTGTTGTAGTCCTGGCCCGTGATCGAAACAGGGCTGCCCGCGTCGGCGACGCCGTTGAAAGGGTTCTTGTCCGCCGCATAGGCGGCCGACAGGGCGTTGTAGAGGGCGATGGCGTCGCCGCGGAACGCGACCAGCGAGGAGCCGGTCGAGCCGGGGTCGAAGCTGTCGAACCGGCAGGTCAGGCAGAACTCTTCCAGCAGGCCCGGCGCGATGGCGTTGACGTCGCCGGGATTGTTGACGCCCCAGTCGCCCAGGGTTTGCTGGGTTTGGACGCGCTGGCTGGTCATGTCCGACGAGATGTACTCGGCGCCGAAGTCGAACCGGCCGCCGGTGCTGAAGTCATAGCGACCCGAAACGCGGATCTCCTGGACTTCCTGCATCTGCTGCGAGGCGTTGGTGCGCGCGATGGAGCTGCCGACATCGGGTGTGTCGAGCACGCCGTTGTTGTTGCCGTACAGGTCGTCGCGGAAGACCACCGTCTGGACCGGGATGTCGCCCGAGAAGTCCACCGAGTGACCGCCGACGATCTTGGCGCCCAGACCGATCAGGGTCGAGGAGGCGCCGTTGGAGCCATTGGGCGTGCTCTCGGCCGTCGACGAGTGGGCGTCCAGCTCGAAGCTGAGGTTGTCGGTCGCGTCCCACTGGGCGTTGAAGCCGAACGACTCCAGGGTGTCCTTGGTCGCCCGATACTGCTGCTCGAAGCCCTCGTCCTTGGCCCCGCCGATGGTCTCCTGCAGGAAGACGGCGGTGGCGACCTGGTCGTTGTCGTCGAACCGGATCTGGCCGAACGGGCGGTTGAACCAGTTGGTCTGATCGGTGCGGGCCTCGTCCGTGGTCGTCTCGGCGTAAAGCGCATCGACGGTGAAGCGCAGGCTGTCCGACGGACTCCACTGCACGACGGCCTGGCCGTTCATGCGTTCGCGGCTGGACTCCGAGAAGTGGTAGCGGCTGTCGTTCGGGATGGCGACCAACTGGTTGGTTGACGGCGCGTTCGACACGGTCGTCTGGGCGTTCACATAGGGGCCGGCCGGGTTAAGGGCGACGTCGCGGCGCACGATGTTCCAGGCGTTGACGGTCGAGCTGGCCGCTGCGCTGTCGCGGCGCTGATAGCTGCCGAACAGAGAGACGCCGAAGGTGTGGCTGTCGTCGACCCAGTTGAACAGGCCGGAGACTTCAGGAGTGACGTCGTCGCCCCGATCGACGCTGGCGTCGTGCACCGCCTTGACGCCGATGCTGCCGCTGGCGCCCTCTTCACTGACGTCCAGGGGACGGCGCGTGACGATGTTGACGGTGGCGCCGATGCCGCCCGACGGGATGGCCGCGCGGCCGGTCTTGTAGACCTCGAGGCGGCTGACGCCTTCCGACGCCAGGTTCGAGAAGTCGAACGAACGGCTGGTCGCCGTCGAGAAGTCCACGTTCTGGTCGCCGCCGACGGCCACGACGTTGGCGGTCGGCATCTGACGCCCGTTCAGGGTCACCAGGTTAAAGCCGCCGCCGAAGCCGCGAACCGTGACTTCCGAGCCTTCGCCGTTCACCCGGTTGATCGACACGCCGGATACGCGCTGCAGCGACTCGGCCAGGTTGGTGTCGGGGAACTTGCCGATGTCCTCGGCCGAGATGGCGTCCACGACGCCGGATGAATTGCGCTTGATGTCCATGGCGGCGTCCAGGGACGCGCGAACGCCGGTGACGATGACGTCGTCGACCTGCGCGGTATCCGCGTCCTGAGCGTGCGCCAGAGCCGGCACTGACAGCGCTGTCAAAAGCGCGAGCGCCGACGACGAGCGCGCGAGCGCGCCCATGAATGTTCTACCCCTCATGTTTCCCTCCGCGGCGGCTTGTCGCCGCCGTCCGTTGTGTTTTGCCGCTGGGACTGTGACGCCAGCCGGTTGACCGTCTCTCCATTGTCCTACGCTGTCAACGGAAATGTTAGCGCTATCGGCCGATGGACGTTGCGGTGTGGCTGGAGTGACCGTCCGTCGACGCCGTGTTTGACTGGACCGCGGCGCGGGGAGGGGATAGCTGAGATGCTCAACGGCTCACCGGAGAGATCGTCTCGGTGCTGACAGGCATGCGACGCACGACCATCAGCGACGTCGCCCGCGAGGCGGGCGTCTCGACCAAGACGGTCTCGCGCGTCTTCAACGACGAACCCAATGTCACCGACCAGGTGCGCAAGCGTGTGCGCGAGACGGCCGAGGCGCTGAACTACCATCCCAACGTGCTCGCCCAGGCGCTGGTGCGGCGCCGCTCCCACCTGATCGGTCTGGTCTACGAGAACCCGTCGCCAAGCTACGTTGTCGAGTTGCAGATGGGGGTGCTCGAACGGCTGAAGAACGAGCGGTACCGCCTGGTCGTAATCCCGGTCTCGTCCGTGGCGGAGCGGGAACGCGAGGTCGTGGGCCTCCTGCGCTCGGCCGCGCTGGACGGCGTGGTGCTGGCGCCGCCGGCGGCGGACAACACCCGCATTCTGCAGGACCTGACGGCGGCGGGCATCCGCTTCGCCCGTATTGCACCGATGGAGAATCTGGAGGCCGGGCCCGGCACCCTGATCGACGACGTGTCGGCCGCGCGCGAGGCGGCACAGCACCTGCTTGACCTGGGTCACCGCGAGATCGCCGTCATTCGCGGCGACCCCACCCATGCGTCCAGCGTCGCGAGAACCCGGGGATACGACCAGGCCTTCGCCGCGGCCGGCGTCACTCTGCGTCCCGAGCGAATCAAGCAGGGCCTGTTCACACGCGACAGCGGGCACCAGGCGGCTTGCGAACTGCTGGATGGGGCGGATCGTCCGACGGCTATCCTGGCGCAGAATGACGACATGGCGGTGGGCGCCCTGATGGCCGCACGCGAACGCGGCATTGATGTGCCGGCCCAGGTTTCCATCGTCGGCTTCGACGATTCCGAGGTCTCCCGCATCACCTGGCCTCGCATCACGACGGTGCGCCAGCCGGTGTTCGAAATGGCGGTCGCCGCGACCGACATGGTCATTGCCCAACTGGAAGACGGGGGATCTTCGGAGCACCGCAAACACCCCTTCCAGCTGCTGGTCCGTGAATCGTCCAGCCCCCCGCCCACCTGACCGAGCGAACGAGGTGGTACCGGTATCAATTCGTCATTGACAACGCTGTCAACGGTTGGGCATTCTGACGTCGCCAGCCGCAAGAGGCGCGGGTGGCGAGAGGTCATTCGTGACTTCCTGGAATTCCTTTCCCACCTTCCCACGCCGCGACGACTCCCGTGCGTCGCGGCGTTTTTCTGTCCGCTTGGCAGGCCTTCTGAGAGACGTGGCGAGAATTTATCAGGTAGCGCATCGGCTCTGCGCGCGGCCCGCCCGCGAAGGGAGGGTGACAAGTCCCCTGTTCCTTCGCCATATGACCGCCGCGTGATCCGCGACGTCGGGCCGCCAGGGGACTGCTTTTGTCGACTTCTTGCTCCGAGGGCCACGCATGACGGCGTCCCTGACCCATCTTCAGCGGCTCGAGGCCGAAAGCATTCACATCCTGCGGGAAGTGGCGTCCGAGGCCGAGAACCCGGTGATGCTGTATTCGATCGGCAAGGATTCGGCCGTCATGCTGCATCTGGCGCGCAAGGCCTTCTTCCCGTCGCGCCCGCCGTTCCCGCTGCTACACGTCGACACGACCTGGAAATTCCAGGCCATGTACGAAATGCGCGAGCGTATGGCCAAGGAGCTCGGCTTCGAGCTGCTGGTGCACAAGAACCCTGACGCGGTGGCGCAGGGGATCAACCCGTTCGACCACGGCTCGGCGCTGCACACCGACGTGTGGAAGACCGAGGGCCTGAAGCAGGCGCTGAGCCAGTACGGGTTCGACGCGGCCTTCGGCGGCGCCCGTCGCGACGAGGAGAAGTCGCGGGCCAAGGAGCGCATCTTCTCGTTCCGCTCGGCCGAGCACCGCTGGGACCCCAAAAACCAGCGGCCTGAGCTGTGGAAGCTCTACAACGCCCGAAAACGGCCGGGTGAGAGCATTCGGGTCTTCCCGATCTCCAACTGGACCGAGCTGGACATCTGGCAATACATCCACCTGGAGCAGATCCCGATCGTGCCGCTGTATTTCGCTGCCGAACGGCCGGTGGTGGAGCGCGACGGCATGCTGATCATGGTCGATGACGACCGCTTCCCGCTGCGCGACGGCGAGACGCCGCAGATGCGCTCGGTGCGGTTCCGCACCCTGGGCTGCTACCCCCTGACCGGCGCGGTCGAGAGCACGGCGGCGACCCTGCCCGAGATCATCCAGGAAATGCTGCTGACCACCACCTCGGAACGCCAGGGCCGGGCCATCGACCACGACCAGTCCGCCTCGATGGAGAAGAAGAAACAGGAGGGCTATTTCTGATGGCTCACCAATCCGACCTCATCGCCAGCGACATCCTGGCCTATCTGCAGTCGCACCAGAACAAGAGCCTGCTGCGCTTCATCACCTGCGGCTCCGTGGACGACGGCAAGTCGACCCTGATCGGGCGGCTGCTCTACGACTCCAAGATGATCTTCGAGGATCAGCTGGCGGCCCTGGAGGCCGACAGCCGGCGCGTGGGCACGCAAGGCGACGACATCGACTTCGCCCTTCTGGTCGACGGCCTGGCCGCCGAGCGGGAGCAGGGCATCACGATCGACGTCGCCTACCGCTTCTTCTCGACGGATCGACGCAAGTTCATCGTCGCCGATACGCCGGGGCACGAGCAGTACACGCGCAACATGGTCACCGGCGCATCGACCGCCGATGCGGCCGTGATCCTGATCGACGCGCGGCGGGGCGTCCTGACCCAGACCCGGCGGCACTCGTATCTCGTGTCGCTGCTGGGCATCCGTCACGTCATCCTGGCCATCAACAAGATGGATCTGGTCGACTGGTCGCAGGAGACCTTCGACAGCATCCTGGCCGAGTATCGCGAGTTCGCCGAGCAGATCGGCCTGACCAATTTCCACGCCATCCCGATGTCGGCGCTGAAGGGCGACAACATCACCGAGCCCAGCGACAAGGCGCCCTGGTACGACGGCCCGCCGCTGATGCGGCTGCTGGAGACGCTGGAGATCGACGACGTCCTGGCCGCCGATCCCTTCCGCATGCCGGTCCAGTGGGTCAACCGGCCGAACCTGGACTTCCGCGGCTTCTCTGGCCTGATCGCCTCGGGCACGGTGAGGCCTGGGGATCCGATCCGCGCCCTGCCGTCGGGCCGCACCAGCACTGTGGCGCGCATCGTCACTGCGGACGGCGACCTGGATCAGGCCGTCGCCGGCCAGTCCATCACGCTGACGTTGGCAGACGAGATCGACGTATCGCGCGGCGACATCCTTGCAACCGGCGACAATCCGCCGGAAGTCGCCGACCAGTTCGAGGCCACCCTGGTCTGGATGGACGAGGACCCGATGCTGCCGGGCCGTCCCTATCTCCTGAAGGTCGGCGCCAAGACCGTCTCGGCCTCGATCACCGAGCCCAAGTACAAGGTCAATGTGAACACCCTCGAGCAGCAACCGGCCAAGCGGCTGGAGCTGAACGAGATCGGCGTCTGCAACCTGTCGCTGGAGACCGCGACGGCGTTCGAGCCCTACGGGACCAGCAAGGACCTGGGCGGCTTCATCCTGATCGACCGGATCACCAACCGGACGGTGGCGGCTGGGCTGCTGCACTTCGCCCTTCGGCGCTCGCACAACATCCACTGGCAGGCGCTGTCGGTCGACAAGGCGGCGCGGGCGGCGATCAAACGCCAGAAGGGGCGGGTCGTCTGGCTGACCGGCCTGTCGGGCGCGGGCAAGTCGACCATCGCCAATCTGGTCGAGAAGCGTCTGCACGCCGATGGGCGGCACACGTACCTGCTGGACGGCGACAACGTCCGACACGGGCTGAACCGCGACCTTGGCTTCACCGAGGAAGACCGGGTCGAGAACATCCGCCGGGTCGCGGAAGTGTCCAAGTTGATGGTCGAGGCCGGTCTGATCGTCCTGGTCAGCTTCATCTCGCCGTTCCGGGCCGAGCGCCGCATGGCGCGCGACATGATGGGCGAGGGCGAGTTCGTCGAGGTGCACGTCGACACGCCGTTGGCTGTCGCCGAGCAACGCGACGTCAAGGGCCTCTACAAGAAGGCGCGGGCGGGCGAACTGGCCAACTTCACCGGCATCGACAGCCCCTATGAGACGCCGGAGCACGCCGAGATCGTCATCGACACCACGGCCATGACCCCCGCCGAGGCCGCCGAGGCCATCGTGGCCTGGCTGGACAAGGCATGAGCACGCTGTCTCCGGGACTGGCGGCCGACATGAGCGACGCCGAACTGGCTGTCGCTCTGGCCGACGGCGCGGGCCGGCTGTTGGTCGCGCTGCGCGACACGGGGATGTTCGCCGGCAAGGCGCTGGGCAAGGCGGGCGACGCGGTGGCGCACCAGTTCCTGGTCCACGCGCTGGCGCATCTGCGGCCCGAGGATGGCGTGCTGTCCGAGGAGGGTGCGGCCGATCCCAAGCGGCTGTCGATGTCGCGTGTCTGGATCGTGGATCCGGTCGACGGCACGCGGGAGTACGGCGAGGCGCGTTCGGACTGGGCGGTGCACGTCGCCCTGTCGATCGACGGCAGGCCGGCCATCGGCGCGGTGGCGCAGCCGGACCTGCCGGCGACCTACAGCACCAGCGACTGCGCCTTGGGCGACTGTCCCGGTGAGCTGCGCATCCTGGTCAGCCGCACCCGGCCGCCGGAACAGGCCGAGCGCGCGGCGGCGGCCCTGGGCGCCCGTCTGGTCGGCATGGGCTCGGCGGGCGCCAAGACCATGGCGGTCGTGCGCGGCGAGGCGCAGGCCTATGTCCACGCCGGCGGCCAGTATGAATGGGACAGCTGCGCCCCGGTCGCGGTGGCGGCGGCGGCGGGCCTGCATGTCTCGCGGCTGGACGGCTCGCCTCTGATCTACAACCGAAGCGACCCCTACCTGCCCGACATCGTTGTCTGCCGGCCCGAGCTGAGGGATCGTCTTCTGGCGGCGCTGAGGTGAGCCGATGAGCACGGAATTCTGGATCTTCCTGCTGGTCGGCTTCGGCGCTCAGATCGTCGACGGAGCCCTGGGCATGGCCTACGGCGTGGTCTCGACGACAGCCCTGCTGTCGATGGGCGTGTCGCCCGCCGCTGCTTCCGCCAGCGTCCATGCGGCCAAGGTCTTCACGGGCGCCGCCTCGGCCGCGTCGCACGTGGCGCACAAGAACGTCGATTGGAAGCTGCTGACGCTGCTGTCGATCGGCGGCGTCATCGGCGGGGTGGCGGGCACCTATCTGATCACCTCGGTGGACGGAAAGCTGATCCGACCCTGGGTTATCGGCTGGCTGTTCCTGATGGGCCTGATCATCCTCTACCGCGCGTGGAAGAGCGCCCGTCCGCGCGCGCTGCCGGTACATGGCCCGGCGCCTCTGGGCCTGATCGGCGGCTTCTTCGACGCCATCGGCGGCGGCGGCTGGGGTCCGATCGTGACCTCGACCCTGCTGAGTTCCGGCGCGGATGTCCGCAAGGCCATCGGCACCACAAACACGGCCGAGATGTTCGTCGCGATCGCGGTTTCGACGTCCTTCATCGCCGCGCTGCTGACCGGCCACTGGAAGAATACCGAGATGGCCGATCACCTGTGGCCGGTGCTGGGGCTGATCGTCGGCGGCGTCATCGCCGCGCCGGTCGCCGGCTGGGTCACCAAGGTGATGCCGCTGAAGCTGTTGACCTGGATGGTCGGTTTCCTGGTGACCGGCCTGGCTGTCTGGCAGGGGCTGCAGCTGGTCCTGAAGTAGGCTTCAGGGCCGGCGCGTGCGCGCCCAGACGACGGCGGCGATCGACGCCCCCAGCAAGACGGCGCCGATCTCATCCCAGGCGCCGTCCCACAACAGCGCGCCGACAAGGCCGACAAGGCTCAGCACGCCCAGGACGACGGGCCAGCCGAAGGTCGAGTTCAGCCACCGCCGGATCATGACCGCCTCCGCGAGCGGGCCAGCCACAGGTAGAGGCCGGACCCCAGAATGACGATGGTGATGAGGTCCAGCACGCCCCAGACGATCTTGAGCCCCATGCCGCCATAGTCGCCGAAGTGCAGGGGCTGGGACAGCGACAACGCCTTGACGTACCAGGGCGTGGGGGCCAACGCCGACAGCTCGCCGGTTCGCGCATCGATCAGGGCCGGCGTCGTCAGATGGCGCGTCAGCGACGTCTCGCCGTGGAAGAAGACCGCATAGTGGTGGTCCGTCGAATAGTCGGTGCCGGGGAAGGCGACGAACTGCAGCGTCATGCCGGGCAGGGCGGCCTTGGCCTTCTCCACCGCCTGGTCCAGCGACGCACGCTGACCCGTCGGCGCAGGCGTGTCGTAGGCCGTGGTCAGGGTCTTCAGCGCGTCGTTCTTCCAGAACTCCAGGATCGGCGTGGCCAAGGTGTTGACCACCCCCGTGCCGCCCACCACCAGCACCCAGGCCGCGGTCACCACGCCCAGCAGGTTGTGCCAGTCCAGCCATCGGGTCCGGGCCGCCTTCTCGATCCGCAGCGTCCCGAACGGCAATCGCCGCATGAAGGGCGCGTACAGAACCACCCCCGACACGGTGGCGACGATCAGCAGCAGACCCATCGCGCCGAGGAACAGCATGCCCGGAAGGCCCAGGAACATCTCGGTGTGGAGCTGGAGCAGGAACTCAAGCACCGGATGGCCGGCGACCGCGGGCGCCGGCTCGCCCGAGGTCTGGTCGATGGGCTGGAAGCTGTAGCGGCCGGTCGGTCCGTTCGGATCGATACTGGTGACGTTCACCACCGGCCGGTCTTCGTCGAAGCTCATGAAGGCGGCGACTTCGCCTGGCCTCCGGGCCAGGGCGGCGTCTAGGACCTGATCGAGATTCAATCGATGCCCGTCCGCGCGCGTCGGCGCCCAGGGCTCGTCCATCAGCAGTTCGTTCAGCTCGTGACTGAACACCAGCGGCAGGCCGGTCAGGCAGAGCATCAGCAGGAAGGCGGTCGAAATCAGGCTCGACCATTTGTGGGTCCAGGCCCAGGCGCGGATCGTTCCGCTTTTCATGCTTCAGCCCCCCTCAGCGACGTGACTTCGCTATCGGACCGTCGGGGGGCCGCAAAGGTCCAAGGTCATCACGACGGGGGTGCCAATGGGGCCGCTGGCGGGCGTCATCCTGCCACGCTTGCTACCGGGCACGGCGACGTTATTGTCGGACCAAAGAGGGTGGGGACCCCATGGAACGACCAGGAAAGCCGACACGCGCAGAGGCCGCGCGCTTCTTGCTGCGTGCGCAGTTCAGCGCCGATGAGGCTGACCTTCAGGCGCTGACCGCCGAGGGCTACGACGCCTGGCTGGAGGCGCAGTTCGCCAAGCCCGCCTACATGACGGGCGCACAATGGCTGGACGCCCGCGGCCACAACGCCGTCACGGCCGAGGCCCGCTACTTCTGGCCGATGGCCGGCGACCACATGATCTGGAACCAGCTGCTCGCCGCGCCGGACCAGTTCCGCCAGAGGGCGGCCTTCGCGCTCAGCCAGTTCTTCGTCGTCTCGCTGAACCCCATCGACGGCTTCTGGCCGCCCTACATGATGGCGGGCTACTGGCATGTGCTGACGCGCAACGCCTTCGGCGATTTCCGCACACTGCTGGAGGAGATCACGCTGAACCCCGCCATGGGGAAGTATCTCAACACCCAGGGCAATCTGAAGGAAGACCCCGCCACGGGTCGCCAGCCTGACGAGAACTACGCGCGCGAGATCCTGCAGCTCTTCTCCATCGGCCTCTATGAGCTGAACCCCGACGGCACGGAGAAGCTGAACGCCGCCGGCCAGCCGATCGAGACCTATGTCCAGGCCGACATCTCCAACCTGTGCCGCGTCTTCACCGGCTACGACCACGACCTCAGCCACACATCCAAGACCAACGTAAGCTGGCAGGACTATCCGGTCCTGGGCACCCGCTTCTGCTCCGATCCGATGAAGCTGGATCCCGGCAAGCATTCGAACCTTGAGGTCAACTTCCTGGGCCGCACCATTCCGGCCGGGACGCCGGGACCGGATGCGCTGAAGATCGCGCTGGACCACATCGCCGCCCACCCGAACGTCGGGCCGTTCTTCGGCAAGCAGATGATCCAGCGGCTGGTGACGTCGAACCCTAGCCCCGCCTACGTCGCCCGCATCGCCGCCGCCTTCGACGACAACGGCCAAGGCAAGCGCGGTGACCTGAAGGCTGTCTGGCGCGCGGTCCTGACCGATCCGGAAGCCCTTAAGCCCGTCGACGCGACAGACCCTCTAGCCGGCCGCCTGCGCGAGCCGGTCGCGCGCATGGTCAGCTGGGCCCGCACGGCGGGGGTCGCCTCCGAAAGCGGCGCCTATGAAGTCTACGACCTGTCTCGCAGCGACGAGGGCCTCGGCCAGAGCCCGCTGCGCTCGCCCTCGGTCTTCAACTTCTACCGGCCCGGCTATGTCCCGCCGCATACGGGAATATCCGAAGCGGCGCGGCTGGCGCCGGAGTTTCAGCTGCAGAACGAGACCAGCATCGCCGGCTACATCAACTTCATGCGTGACGCGGTCCGCTGGGGCGTGAACGACGTCAAGCCGACCTATGCGGAGATGACGCCCCTGGCCCACGACGTGCCCGCGCTGATCGATTTTCTGAACCTGAAGCTGGCCGCCAATCAGCTGTCTGAACCGACGCTGGAGCTGATCCGGACGGCGTTGGCCAGCAAGGGCGTCACCGCCGACAGCTCCGTCCCCGCCAAGCGCGACGTGCTCGCTTCGGCCTGCCTGCTGGTCCTCGCCAGCCCCGAATACCTGGTGCAGAAATGAGCGGTTTCGGCGACCTCAACCGCGGCCACAGCCGCCTGACCCGCCGCGCCTTGCTGGGCCGCGCCGGGGCCTTGGGCATGATGGGGGCGGCCGCGCCCCTGGCCATGAACCTGGCCAGCGCCGGCGAAGCGGCGGCCATGAGCAACGGCGACTACCGCGCCCTGGTCTGCGTCTTCCTCTACGGCGGCAACGACCACGGCAACACCCTGATCCCGTACGATCCGGTCAACCACCGCCGCTACGCCAACATCCGTGGCTCGGTCGCCATGGGCCGCCAGCATCTGGCGGCGACGGCGCTGCATCCGGTTCAGCCCCAGACCCTGACCGACGACATGTCGTTCGCCCTGGCGCCCTATCTGCCGCGCATGAAGGTGCTGTTCGACTCGGGCAAGGCGGCGGCCCAGCTGAACGTCGGCTCGCTGGTCACGCCCCTGACCCTGGCACAGTACGAAAGCTCCAACCGCGCCCTCTATCCCCTGCCGCCCAAGCTGTTCTCGCACAACGACCAGCAGTCGGTGTGGCAGGCCTTGGGGTCCGAGGGATCCAGCGTCGGCTGGGGCGGGCGTCTGGGCGATCTGGCGCTGTCGGGCAACGACAACAGCCTGCTGACCTGCATCTCGGCGGCGGGCAACGCCGTCTTCGTCTCGGGCCGCAACGCCCTTCAGTACCAGATCAGCCCCTCCGGCGCGATCAAGGTCAAGGCGATCAAGGAGCCGGCCTACGGCTCCCCCGCCATCAGCGAGGCGCTGAACCAGCTGATCACCCAGCCGCGCGACCATGTGTTCGAGAATGAGCTGACTGTCCTGGCTCGCCGGTCCATCGCCATGGAAGGCACGGTCAACGCGGCCTTGTCGAAGGTCGATCTGACCACCTCTTTCGACACCACGCCGGGCGAGAACTCGTTGGCCGACCAGCTGAAGATCGTCGCCCGTCTGATCGGCGCCCGCAACGAACTGGGCTCGCGCCGTCAGGTCTTCTTCGTCTCGCTGGACGGCTTCGACCACCACAACGACCTGACCAACAAGCACACCGAGCTGATGGCCAAGGTCGACGAGGCCATCGCAGCCTTCTACGTCGCCACCGTCGAGCTGGGCGTGGCGCAACAGGTGACGACCTTCACCGCCTCGGACTTCGGCCGCACCCTGGTCAACAACGCCGACGGTTCCGACCACGGCTGGGGCAGCCACCACTTCGTGGTCGGCGGCGCGGTCAAGGGCGGCCGCTTCTACGGCACGGCGCCGCACATCTCGGTCGCCACAGACGACCAGGTGGGGCAGGGACGCCTGCTGCCCTCCACCGCCATCGACCAGTACGCCTCCAGCCTGGCGCGCTGGTTCGGCGTGCCCGAAAGCGAGATGGCGACCGTCTTCCCCAACATCAGCAACTTCGACCGCGGCCCCGCCTTCGTCTAAGGCTGGGTCGTGATCATCTCCTCGCCTGAAGACTATCGCGAAGCGGCGCGGCGCAAGCTGCCGCCCTTCCTGTTCCACTACCTCGACGGCGGCGCCTATGCCGAGGAGACGCTGCGCCGCAATGTCTCCGACTTCCGCGGCGTCTCCCTGCGTCAGCGGGTGTTGAAGGATGCGACCGGACTTTCGCTCGAGACGAAGCTCTTCGACGAGACCCTGGCCATGCCGGTGGTGATGGCGCCGGTCGGCCTGACAGGCATGTACGCCCGGCGCGGCGAGGTGCAGCTGGCCAAGGCCGCGGCGTCTCGCGGCGTCCCCATGACCCTGTCGACGGTCTCTGTCTGCCCGATCGAGGAAGTGGCGCCCGCGATCGATCGCCCGATGTGGTTCCAGCTGTACGTCCTGCGCGACCGGGGCTTCATGAAGGACGCGCTGGAGCGGGCGAAGGCGGCCGGCGTGAAGACGCTGGTGTTCACCGTCGACATGCCCGTGCCGGGCGCCCGCTACCGCGACGCGCATTCGGGGATGAGCGGGCCGAACGCGGCGATGCGCCGTCTCTGGCAGGCGGCGACCCACCCGGCCTGGGCCTGGGATGTGGGCCTGCACGGCCGCCCGCACGACCTGGGCAACATCTCGCGGTTCCTCGGCCAGTCCACGGGTCTGGCAGACTACATCGGATGGCTGGGCCAGAACTTCGACCCCTCGATCTCGTGGAAAGACCTGCAATGGATCCGCGACGCCTGGGACGGACCGATGATCATCAAGGGCGTCCTCGACCCCGATGACGCCAGGGACGCCGTCGCATTCGGCGCCGACGGCATCGTGGTGTCGAACCACGGCGGACGCCAGCTGGACGGCGTTCTGTCCAGCGCCCGCGCCCTGCCGTCCATCGCGGAGGCCGTGGCCGGCCGCCTGCGCATCCTGGCCGACAGCGGCGTGCGCAATGGCCTCGATGTCGTTCGCGCCCTGGCGCTGGGCGCCGACGCCGTCATGCTGGGCCGACCCGCCATCTACGCGCTCGCCACGGACGGCGCCGCCGGTGTCGCCAATCTGCTCGACCTGATCGACCGGGAAATGCGGGTCGCGATGACCCTGACGGGCGCCAACTGCATCGCCGACATCGGTCCGCACTGTTTGGTCAAGACCGCCGCCTCTGCCGAGTAGAGAGTTTTAAGACGTGCGCCTTAGGGTTGGCGCATGGACAGACGGTTGGGGGCCAACGACATTCGTTGGCGACTGTTTCGGCATGATGGGGGCAGGGCGGCGGGGCCGCCCGCCTGGGCCTATGTCCTGCTGTTCGCGGCCTGCCAGCTGGTCGGCTTGTGGAGCGCACATACCTTCCATGCGACAGTGCTTTGGCCCGCGAATGCGGTGCTGGTCGCTGCCCTCCTGCAACTGCATCGGCGTCAGGCGCTCACCGTTCTGGCGGCCTGCGTGGCCGTCAACCTGGGCAGCAACATCGTTCGCGGCGATCCGGGCCTGTTCGGCATCGCCAACGTCATTCTGAACGTCATCCAGGCCGGCATCGCCACCATCCTGGCGCGGCGCTTCTGCGGCGCTGCGCTGGACATGCGGCGGCCGCGACGCCTGTTTCGCTTCGCCCTTCTCGCCGCAGTTCCGGCCGTCGCCGTCAGCACCGTGATGGCTGCCGCACTGGCCTTGAGCATGCACCGGATCCCGCTGGGGGGTCTGTCGTTCCGCGTCCACCATCTGTTCGACATGGAACTGCTGGCGTTGATGATCGTCGCGCCGTCCCTGTTGCTGTTGGCGCGCAAGCATCGCTTCCGCACCGACGACGTCGCGCCGAAGTGGGAAGCGGCGGCGCTGCTGGGCCTGGTGCTGGCGGTCAGCCTGTGGGTGTTCGGCCAGAGCACGGCGCCGATCCTGTTCGCCGTCTTGCCTCCGCTCGTGCTTCTGGCGTTCCGCCTGTCGCCGCCCTGGACCGCCGCCGCCGTCATTCTGGTCGCCGCCATCGGGGGCTTCGCGACGGTCATCGGTCACGGGCCGGTGCCGCTGACGGTGGTGACTCCCGATCCGGCGCTGGCGGGCGTGCCGGACATCATGCGGCAGATGAACGTCTTCCACCTGTTCCTGCTGGGGATCGTCGCGACGGCCCTGCCGATCACGACCGTCTCCACCGAGCGGCGCCGCCTGACTGCGCGTCTGAAGGCCCAGACCGCGGCTGCCCTGGCGGCGCGTGAGCGGGCCGAGAAGGCCGATGCCGCCAAGTCGCGCTTCCTGGCCCTGATGAGCCACGAAATGCGCACACCCCTGACCGGCATCGCCGGTTATTCCGACGTGCTGTCCCGCGCCCCCGGGTTGAACACCGAGACGCGCCGTCAGATCGACGCCATCCGGGTCTGCGGCGACGCCATGCTGCGCCTGGTCGAAGACGTGCTGGAGGTTTCGCGTGGCGGGGACGAGGTGGCGATGGCCGTCACCGACCTGAACGTCCTGATCGAAGAGGCCGTTTCGCCGGCGCGCGCCTGGGCCGCCGAACGCGGCCTCAGCTTCGAACTTCTGGTTACGCCGGACGTGGGCTCCTACGTCTGCACCGACGGCCGTCGTTTGCGTCAGGCCCTTCAGCACATCGCAGGCAACGCCGCGAAGTTCACCAGCAAGGGCGGCGTCTGCGTCGCCGTCGATCGCGTCGGCGACCGCCTGCGCTTCGTTGTTTCCGACACCGGATGCGGCATGGGCGACGATCTCGTGGCGCGCATCTTCAACCTGTTCGAACAGGTCGATCCCTCAATCAGCCGAGTCCACGAGGGCGCCGGGATCGGCCTGGCGCTGGCCAAGGCTCACGTCGACCGGCTGGGCGGGACCATCGCGGTCAGAAGCGCCGAAGGGCATGGCTCGACCTTCACCCTCGAGGTGCCCGCCGCCATCGCCGAAGCCCCTGTGGAGTCGGCGTCCGCCGCCGCCGATCCGCGCGACGATGATCAACCGCTGCGCGTCCTGATCGTCGACGATCACCCGACCAACCGCGACTTGCTGCGCATCATGCTGCAGGCCGCCGGCTGCGAGACCCAGGAGGCGGCCGATGGGCAGGAGGCGGTCGACGCCGTCGCCGCCGCCACCTTCGACATCGTGCTGATGGACGTGCGGATGCCCATCGTCGACGGGCTGGCCGCCACTCGCGCGATCAGGGCTATGGCGTCGCCGGCGTGCGACGTGCCGATCCTGGCCGTCACGGCCGAGGCCATGCCAGAAGACGCCGCCCGCTGCGTCGCCGCCGGCATGGACGGCCACCTGGCCAAACCGGTCACCCAGGCCAAGCTGTACGATGCGGTCGAGCTGACGCTTGCCGCGGCGGCGGAGCGCGCTAAAGTAGCGGCCTGACCAATGTTCCTCCATTGGTCGTGAAGGTCTCCGCCGTGTGGCGGGCGCCAGGGCCCGGAGGCACCCATGCGGACCGCCATCCTCGTTCTGGGCATGCATCGCTCGGGGACGTCCGCTCTGACCTGGCTTCTGGGACAGGCGGGGGCGGTGTTGCCGGCCGACCCATTGCCGCCCCAGCGCGACAATCCGATGGGCTTCTGGGAGAGTCGCTCTCTCGTTGCAGAGCACAATCGGTTGCTGCGTCAGGCCCGGTCGGCGTGGTCGGATTTTCGGCCGCTCGATTTGACCCGGCTGAAGCCGGAGGAACTGGCTGACGCCAAGTCGCGCATCGGAAACGCCATTCAGGCGGCCTGGCCAGACGCGCCGTTGCTGGCGATCAAGGATCCCCGCGTCTGCCGGTTCGCGCCGCTGTTCGTCGAGATCCTGGAAGACCTCGGCATCGAGACGCGCGTCGTGCTAGCCCTGCGCTCGGCCGACAGCGTCGCCCAGTCACTGCAGGCTCGCGAGGAAATGAGCGGCGACTACGCGCGTCTGCTGTGGCTGCGGCATATGATCGAAGCGGACCGCGACAGTCGCGCCTTCCCGCGCGTCGCCGTCGACTACGACGCCCTGATGGGCGACTGGCGCAGCGCCCTTCCGGCGGTTTCGAAAATTCTGGGTCGCGACTGGGCGCCGGACGCCGCGCAGGCGACGGCGATCGATGCATTTCTGCAGCCCGCGCTTCGCCACCATCTCCCGACGATCGACACGCCTCGGGGCGTCCTCACAAACACCGTCGATCGCGTGTGGCGGGGTCTGAGCGCTCTGACGCGGCAGGACGGCTTCGAAGAGCGCCGAGAGCTGACGCGGGCCAATGATCGATTCGACGAGAAGCACTGGCTGCAAAGCGATGTGATGTACGCCGAGACCCGCCGGCTGCGGGGCGAAGCGCGTGGAGGCTGGCGACCCGAGCCGAGGGCGGCGCGGACGGGCGCCATGCGTGTCCATATCGTCGCCGCGCTGGGGGCCGGTGGGCCGCAGTCCTCGGCTTACATTCGCCTGCTTTTGCCCCTGTCCGACGCGGCGCTGGGCGAGCGGGTGACGGTTTCGCTGGACAGGTGGACCGGCGTCCTGCCCGACTGCGATGTCTGTATCGTGCAGCGTGCGGCGCTGCCGCACCATGAGGCGGCCGGATCGCTGTTGGCGCTGACCGAGCGGCGCGGCGTCCCTCTGGTCGTCGACCTCGATGACGACTTCACCGCCATGAGCGCGGAGCAGATCACGGCCGGCGGCTACGGCGATCGGCTCGACGCGCTGGAAAAGGTGCTGGCGGGGTCGAAGGAAGTCTGGTTTTCGACCTATCAGCTCGCGGCGCGGCATGCCGGCGTCATTGACCGAGCCGTCGTTGTGCCGAACGCCATCGATCCCAAACTGTGGCGTGACTGGCGACGGGTCTGGTCACCGGACGAGGACGACATGACCCGGTTCCTCCACATGGGCACCGGCACCCACGCCGAAGACTTCGCGACCATTCGCCCGCACCTGGATGCGCTTTGGCGCGATCGCGAAGGCCGGTTCGACGTGACCCTGATCGGCGTCGCGGATGAAGCGACGCCCGCGCCCTGGTTGACCCACATTCAGCCCCCGCCGGACTGTCGGGCCTATCCGAAATTCGTCGCGTGGCTGCGTCAGCAGGGACCGTTCGACGTCGGCTTGGCTCCGCTCGCCGAAACGGCCTTCAACCACGCAAAGTCGGACATCAAGCTGCTGGACTACTCGGCGCTGGGTCTGCGTTCCCTGGTCTCCGACAGCCCTGCGTACCGGGCTGATCCGGGCTTCCGATCGGCGCTCGTGACGGACTGGCCACAAGCCCTGCGTGACGCGGTGGACAACCGAGGCGACCAGCGCAGGCAGGCGGCCGCGGCGACGGCGCATACCTGGCTGAACCGGACAACGCCCCACGCAGCCGTCGTCATGATGGATCGGCTGGAGACCTTGGTGGGCCGTCCCTAGGTCCGGAGGATCTTCTCCATCGCCTTCCCTTTGGCCAGCTCGTCGATAAGCTTGTCGAGGTAGCGGATCTCGCGCATCAGCGGGTCGGCGACGTCCTCGACACGCACACCGCACACCGTCCCGGTGATGCCCTTGCGGGCCGGGTTCATCGTCGGGGCGTCTGCGAAAAAGGTTTGGATGTCCGCTTTGGACTCCAGCACCGCGGCGAACGCTGCGGGGCTATACCCGGTCAGCCATAGGATGATCCGGTCGACCTCTGCCCGCTGGCGGCCTTTGCGCTCCGCCTTGGCGACATAGGCCGGATAGACGCTCGCAAAGGGCATGGCGAAGATGCGGTGGCCGGTCATCACGCCAGGCTAGCAGTGAAGCGCGTCTCCGTCAGCCGCTCCGCTTGCACGAGGCGACGGGGGCTCTAGGCTTAAGGTGTTCAGTTGAAAGGGAATCGCCCTTGGCCCGCATCCTGGTCGCCGAAGACGACGCCGACATTCGCGATTTCCTGGCTGTCGTGCTGACGGGCGCGGGGCATGAGGTGACGCCCGTTGCGGACGGCGCCGAGGTGCTGACCCGCTTGGCCTTTCCGCCGCCGAGCATGGTGCTGATCGACCTGCACATGCCCGGCCTTTCGGGACTGGATGCGCTGAAGCAGATCCGCACCGTTCCAGCCTGGGGCAAGGTGCCGGTTGTCTTTCTGACGGCGTCCGGTGCGACTGACGACATGGTCCGTGCGCGCACGCTGGGCGCGCAGGGCTATCTGGTGAAGCCGATCCGATCGGCCGACCTGCTGGCCAAGATCAGGGTCGTGCTGGAGGACCGCAGCCTGATATGGCTGGACGACATCACGCAGTCCCGATCCGCCTGAGCGCGTCCGGCGCCGCCAGGGCCTCGGCGACGGCGGCGATGAGTTCTTCCGCCAGCAGCGGCTTGCCGACCACGCCGACAAACCCTTTGCTCAGCCATTCGGCGACCGTCGAGGGGTGGGCGTCGGCCGTGTAGGCCAGGACCGGCGTCGCCTGGCTCAGGCCGCCTGAGCGGATGGCTCTCAGCGACGTCTCGCCGTCCATCACCGGCATACGTCCGTCCATCAGAATCAGGTCGAACCGGCGCGCGGCGGCCAGGTCTGCGGCCTCTCGGCCATTCACGGCCTGGGTGACCTGCGCGCCGAAGCCGGCCAGGAACAGCCGGGCCAGCTCCCGGTTCGACGGGTGGTCGTCGGCCACCAGGATGTCGAGCCCGTCCAGGGTAAAAGCGGCAGGCTCGGCCGACCTGCCTGCAAAGGAGGCGGAGGGAGCGACCGCCGCCGCCTCGGCGGCGATCTCGAACCAGAAACGACTGCCGACGCCCAGCGTGCTCTCCACGCCCACCGTTCCGCCCATGGCCTCGCTGAGGCCCTTGCAGATGGCCAGGCCCAGGCCGGTGCCGCCCGCCTTGCGCGTGGCGGATCCGTCGATCTGGCTGAAGCGCTGGAACAGCCGCGCGGCCTGTTCGTCCGTCATGCCGGGTCCGGTGTCCGTGACCGAGCCGGTCAGACGACCGTCGGCCCACGCCATCTCCAGCGTCACGTGGCCGACCTGCGTGAACTTCACGGCATTGGAGACCAGGTTCAGCAGGATTTGGCGGATCCGGTCGGGATCGACGCTCAGCATCAGACCCGGCGACGCCTTGAGGTCCAGGGACAGATCTTTGGCGCCCACCTGCGGCGCGAACAGTTCCAGCACATCACGCGACAGCCGCTCGACATCGGTCGGCTCCGGTCGGATGGCGACCTGTCCGGCCTCCAGCTTCGAGAAATCCAGGATGTCATTGACCAGGCACATCAGCGACCGACCGGCGTTGTCGATCCGGCGCATGTAGTCCCGCGTCATGGGCGCCAGATCGTCGCGCGCCATAGCCAGGTCGGTGAAGCCGATGATGCTGGTCAGGGGCGTGCGCAGTTCGTGGCTCATGTTGGCCAGGAAATCCGACTTGACCGCCGCAGCCTCTTCGGCGGCGCGCAAGGCCGCGCGCTGTTCGGTGACGTCCTGGAACACGCCATAGAGAAGGGCAGGCTGGCCATCGGCGTCGAAGGCGCATGCGCCCTTGGAGATGACGCGGCGCGCCTCGCCGTCCCGGCGATTGAAGTCCAGCTCCAGCTCGAACGGGCCACGACCTGCCAGGGCGGCTTCAATGGCCGCGGTCAGCTCCGCGCCCGAGGCGGGCGCATAGAAGGCGATGGCGTCGCCATACTGCGGGTCATAGCCGTTCCGATCGACGCCGTGGATGGCGTAGACTTCGTCCGACCAGAAGATGCGTCCCGACGGCAACTGCATGCGCCAGTGACCGACGCCGCTCATGGCCTCGGCCATCTTCAGCATGTCTTGCTGCTGTTCGCGGCGGCGCTCGGAGCGCGCGCGTTCCAATTCGGCGACGACCAGCCCGGCCAACGTCTTCAACTGCTCAAGCTCGGTGTCCAACGGTCGGACACGCGGCACCGTGTCGATGACGCACAGGGCGCCCAGGTTGAACCCGTCAGACGTGGTCAACAGCGCGCCGGCGTAAAAGCGTACGCCCGGCTCGCCCGTCACCATGGGATTGTCGCGGAAGCGCGCGTCGAGCGCGGCGTTCTCGACGACCATGACGCCGCCGGGCGGCAGTTCGATCGTCAGGCTGCAGAAAGCGTCCTCACGCTCCGTCGAACATGTGTCTATCCCCGTGCGGCCGAGCAGCCACTGGGTGTCATCGTCGATCAGGCTGACGGACGACATGGGGCAACGGAACAAGTTGGCGGCCAGCTCGGTCGCGCGCTTGATAATCGGACTGTCCAGCGTGTCCGCCGCGCGGAAGGTGCGCACTTCGGAATCACGGGCGAAAGCGGTCATGGGCAGGTCTCGGATCGAAGCGCTGAGAATTGCCGATTAGTTTTATCACGCGGTTAAATATGCACTTTTCCCGGCCAGGTAGTCAGTCGGCCTGGCCTCGCCTTTTTCATGTCGTCGCGATTGCCGATGCGACGGCGTTCGCTTAAACGCCGGGTGTCCGGGGGAGAACGTGCGCGTCCTGATTACAAACATGCGGCTGGCCCGGTTCAGCGGCACGGAGGTGGTGGTCCAGCATACGGCGGACGGACTGCGCCGCGCCGGGCATGAGCCTGTCGTCTATGCTCCCGAGCTGGGCGAACAGGCCGAGTCCATGCGGGTCCAGGGTCATCGCGTGGTGGATCGGCTCAGCGCGGTCCCCTTCCGCCCGGACGTCATCCACGCCCAGCATGTGACGCCGACGCTGATGGCTATGGCGGCGTTTCCGGACACGCCCGTCGTTCACGTGTGCCACAGCGCCATGTTCCATATCGAGCGGCCTATTCTGCACCCCCAGATCCGACGCCATGTCGCCGTGGACCAGCTGTGCAAGGAGCGATGCCTTGCGGCGGGCGTCGATCCGGAGCGGCTGGCGGTTGTCTACAATCCCGTCGACGAGACCCGCTTCGCCAGGCGCGGATCGCTGCCTGCCAAGCCGAAACGCGCGCTGTTGCTGACCAAGACGCGCGAGCAGCGCAAGGCCGTGGCCGACGCCTGCCGGGTGCGGGGCATCGAACTTGTGGAATTGGGTCGGGCCGTCGGCCGGTTCAGCAACCGGATCGAAGACGAACTACAAGGCTTCGATCTGGTCTTTGCGACCGCGCGAATGGCGATCGAGGCCGCGGCGGTCGGATGCGCAGTGGTCGTCGGTGACGGACGCGGCGTGGCGGGGATGCTGACGCCGGACAGGTGGCCGACCTGGCGTCACAACAACCTGGGCGCCGCCCTGTTGTCCCAGCCGGTGACCGCCGAGGCGTTCGGCGCGGCCATCGACGCCTATGACGCGGAGCAGGCGCGCGCCGTCGGCGACGCGGTCCGACGCGACGCCTCGCTGGATGGCTACATCCGCGAGATGGCGGCGATCTACCAATCCGCCATTGACGATCCCGCCCTGGCGGACCCCGCCCGCACCGCGATGGCCACGGCGTCTCTGCTGGAGGATTGGCTGCCCAGCCCGGCGGAGCGGACGTGGCGGGACGTCGTATCGGAAATGGGGTGGGCGGCCCGGCGGAATGCGGAGCTTCGCGAGGTCGAGGCGCGACTGCGGACGACGACGAGCGAGGAGGCCCGCGCGACGCGCCGGTCCCTGAAGCGTGCAATGCAGGACCTGAAGGCGGCCATGGCGAAACCAGGACCGAAATCGTGAGCGCGGCGCGACCTCTGCTGGTCGTCGGCCACCCCGGCCACGAGCTATATCTGCACGGCTGGATGGAGGTGGAGGCGCCGACGGTCTGTGTCCTGACCGACGGATCAGGCCGTCATAATCCCTCGCGCGTCGACTACTCCCGTGACTGCGTCCAGCGCGCGGGCGGCACGGTCGGCGAACTGTTCGGGCAGCGTTCGGATCGGGACTGGTACGCCAGCCTGATGGATGGAGACCACAGGCCGTTCGCCGCAGCGGCGGACATGCTGGTGGCGGCGATGGAGACCGAGGGCAGCCGTCTGGTGATCTCGGATGCGCGCGACGGCTATAATCCGATGCACGACGCCGCCTTCCATCTGACCACGATCGCAGTGGAGAAGGTGCGACGGCGGGGCCTGGCGATCGACCACCTCGTCAGTCCGGCCGTCGGGACGCCGCCGAACGAACCCGCCCTGATCCGTGTCCTGGACGACGCCGCCGTCGCCCGAAAGGAAGCGGCGTTCCAGCGCTACATGCCGCTGAAGGATGAGATCAGTCACGTCCGCTCGAGCGGCACGTTGCAGACGGAGCGGGAGGCCGCCTATCCCATCTACGACGCCGTGAAGCCGGGCGAGGCGCCCGGCTATGAGCAGCACGGGGCTGAGCGGGTGAAGGCGGGCGCTTATTCGCGGTCGCTGGAATACACGCGCGACTACCGCGTGGTTATGGACGCCGTCCGCAGGGCCGTCATCTCCGATCTTCACGCATGAAAAAGGCCCGGCCGGCGCACGCCGACCGGGCCTGAAGCCGTCGAAAACGGGCCTTATTGAGCCGGGTTGACCCGATCCGCAGCACGACCAGCGGCGTCGCCGACCTGATCGGCAGCGCCGGCGACGCTGGCGGCGGCGTCGGAGACGGCGTCGGTGCGCACTTCTTCCTGGCGGTTCATGTTCAGCAGGAAGAAGGCGATGATGGCGACCAGGGCCAGGCCGATGATGACGGCGATGATGGTCCCGGCGCCCGATCCGCTCTTGCGCTCGATGATGACCGGGTTGGCGGTTTCGGTGCGTTCTACGCGGGTCTCAGTCATGAAGCTCTCTCCCAGGGTTGACTTGCCCCACAGAACCCCGCCGCCGCAAAGCGGTTCCGGCTTAGCTTCAGCGCAAGGAAAACGGCGCGCCTGCGTTGCCGCCGGCGCGCCGTTGAAAGGGTCGTCGCAACGCCCGTAAAGGGCGCCGCGGCGGGGATAGGATGTCCTAGTAGCGGACCGTGGCCAGGATGCCGAAGGTGCGCGGCATGTTGAAGTTGCCGTAGTCACCCAGGGTGGCGCGGTTGGACGGGTCGCGGCGGTAGACCACGGTCTCGTCCAGCAGGTTGCGGGCCCACAGAGCGACTTCCAGCTCGGCGCCGGCCTGGGTCGGGATGTCGCCGATCGCCAGGCGGCCATTCACGATGAACGACTGGTCGTTCTTGATCTCGAACTGGTCGAAGCTCTGGGTCGCGTCAGAGTAGTTGGCGTCGACATGGGCGCGGAAGGTGGCGCCCATGAAAGGCGATTCCCAATCAGCGGCCACCGAGCCGGCGTTCGGCGGGGTGTAGGCGATGAAGACCTTCTGGCTGACGCCGTTGAAGGGGTTCACCGTGTCCGGGATCTGAGCGTCGGTGTAGGCGTAGGAGGCCGACAGACGCAGGTTCTCGGTCACCTGGAACGCGCCTTCCAGCTCGACGCCGCGGATTTTGGTCGTGCCCGGCGCGTTCACCGTTTCCAGCGTGTTTCGGGTCGAGGCGCCGATCACGGTCACCAGGCTGAAGTCGATCTGGCTGTCGGTGCGGTCCATGGCGTAGACGGCCGCGTTCAGGCGCAGGCGGTTGTCCAGGAAATCGCCCTTCAGGCCGATTTCGTAGGCTTCCACTTCTTCCGGATCGAACGAGCGATAGGTCAGCGAGCGCGAGGAAGCCCCGCCGGCGCGGTAGCCGGTCGAGTATTTGGCGTAGACGTTGACGTCGTCGCTGACGTCATAGGCCAGTGTGACCAGCGGATCGAAGCGGTTGACCGACGAGTCGAAGTGCAACTCGCCCGCCACGCCGTTCACGACCGGGAGGGCGTTGCTGACCAGCTCCAGCGTGCCGTCCTTGTCGTCCCACGTGTAGCGACCGCCGACCGTCAGGTGCAGGGCGTCGTTCAGGACCGCAGGGGTCCAAGTCGCCTGGCCATAGATGGCCTTGGACTCGGCGTGCGCGGTCGACTTGCGGTCCAGGAAGCGGTTGCCGCGAATGGTCGGCAGCGGATCACGGATGGTGTAGCCCGTGCCGTCGGCGTTCCAGGTGTTGGTCGACGGGGTCGCCGCGTCGTCCGACACGGTTTCCTTGAAGTAGTACAGGCCCGCCACGTAATCGAGGCGATCCAGCGAACCGATCGCCTGGAACTCCTGGCTGAACTGGTGCTGCCAGAAGCCGGCCAGCGAGTAGCGGCTGAAGTTGCCGTTCGGGCCGGTGACGGGCGGACGGTGGGCGCCGGCGATATTGTCGTACTGCTCGACGTCCAGATCGCGATAGGCCGTGATCGAACGGATCGTCAGCGCGTCGTTCAGGTCATAGTTCAGGTGCAGGTCCATGCCGCGCGTGTCGTCGACCGACCATTGCTGCGGCACGCCGATGTCGGCGCGGGTCATGCGCTCTTCGCCTTCGACCACGACGATCGGGGCCAGGTCGCGAATGCTACCCGACGGGACCGAAGCGGACGTCCAAGGCACGACCGGCAGGCCGTTCGGGTTGAAGTTCAGCAGCTGCGAATAGAACGGGGTGTTCTTGTCCTTGCCGACGTCGGCGGCGAAGTCGGCCGTGAAGTTGTCCGACGGGGTCCAGCGGGTCTGGAAGCGCAGGCCGCGACGGTCGTACTGGCCGAAGCCTTCTTCACCCGGCAGGATGTTGTCGGTGACGGCGCCTTGCACCTGGATCACGCCGTCGACCTTGAAGGCGAAGTCGCCCAGGGCCGGCAGGTTCAGGTGCAGTTCCGAGGTATAGCTGTCCAGGTTGCCGACGCCGGCGACGGCGCGCAGGCCGAACTGGCCCGTGGGCTTGCGGGTCACCAGCGACAGGGCGCCGCCTTCGGTGTTGCGACCGAACAGGGTGCCTTGCGGACCCTTCAGGACTTCGACGCGCTCGATGTCCAGCAGGGCCGAGGCCAGGCCGTGCTGGCGGGCCAGGTAGACGCCGTCGACATAGACGCCGACGCCCTGTTCACGCGCGGGCTGGTTGGCGTCGTTCGGGACGATGCCCCGGATGCCGATGGTCAGGGCCGACTGGCGGGCTTCGAAGGTGGCGATGCGCAGGCCCGGGACCGAACCGTCGGCCAGGTCCATCAGCGACTGGACGTGGCGGTTCTCCAGGTCCTCGGCGCCGACGACCGAGATCGAGATCGGGGTGTCTTGCAGGTTCGTTTCGCGCTTGGTCGCGGTGACGATGATGTCGCCCAGGCTGGCTTCGCCGGAAGCGGACGCGTCGGCCATGTCCTGCGCGAAGGCGCCGGTGGCGGTGAGGGCGGTCAGGGCGCTGCCGAGCAGGAGGCCGGCGCGCAGATGTTTGGTGTTCATGGATATCCCCGGTGAAAGCGGGGCTGGCTCTAAGCTCGGCCGGTGTCGCTAAGGTCTCACTTTCGCGATGCGTGTGCGTCAGGCGGGCGGCAGTCGCGTGACGAATGGGAGGTGGCCTGAGGGATTGTCGCGGTTCGGTCGTGTGGCAGCAGGGGTCACTGTACTGATCGTGAACGGAAAACCGTCAAGGGCTGCGCATGGACCGCTCGCAGACGTCACGCGCGACAGCGTGTCACGTAGCGGTCTCGAAGATGTCCGAACGGTTACCGACAGCGGCCAAGCTGTGGCGCCCGGGCCACCGTATGGCTGTCAGGCCGCCTTGCGATGGGGCTCCGCGGCGGCTGGGACGGAGCGGTGAATCGGCAGGTCGAAGCTGACGGTGGTGCCGCGACCGGGCTCCGAATCCATCGCCAGCGCCCCGCCGTGCATCTCGATCAGGGATTTGGTCAGCGACAGGCCCAGGCCGGTGCCTTGCGTCGTCTTGGAGTGCTGGTTCTCGACCTGCTCGAACGGCCGGGCCAGACGCGCCAGATCCTCGGCCGCGATGCCGATGCCCGTGTCGGCGACGGCGACCCGTACATAGTCCACGTCCGGCCGGGTCAGCCGCACGACGATCTCGCCCCCCTCCGGCGTGAACTTGATCGCGTTGGAGATCAGGTTGAGCATGACCTGCTTGCAGCCGCGATGATCGGCCTCGATCTCGGGCACGTCGTCGGCGGCTTCCAGCGACAGGACCAGGCCCGCCTCCTGCACCTTGCCTCGCATCAGGCGGATGGCGTCCTCGCTGATCTCCTGCAACGACACGGGTTCGTAGTGCAGGACGTGCTTGCCCGCCTCGATCTTGGCCATGTCGAGAATGTCGTTGATCAGGCTGAGCAGATGCTGGCCCGACTTCAGGATGTCGGCGGCATAGCCCTTGTACCGCTGGTCCCCCAGCGGCCCGAACATCTCGCCCGCCATGATCTCCGAGAAGCCGTTGATCGCGTTCAGCGGCGTGCGAAGCTCGTGGCTCATATTGGCCAGGAACTCGCTCTTGGCCTGGTTGGCGGCCTCGGCGCGGGTCATGGCGACCTCGTACTTGCGGGCCAGCAGCGACAGCTTTTCCTGGCTGGCCTCCAGCTGTTCGACAGTCAGCCGCAGGGCGTCTGCGGCGCGTTGGCGTTCGGCCTCCTGGTGCTTGATGTCGGTGATGTCCGCGGCGGTGACGACCGAGCCGCCATCCGAGGTGAAGCGCTCGGAAAGCTGCAGCCAGCGCCCGTCCTGTAGCTCGACTTCGCGGGCCCCGGCGCGGCCGCCCGCCGCGGCCTGGTCGTGACGGATGGCCAGGGCGGCGATGCGGTTCAGCTCGTCCTTCATCGCCCCCCGCCGAACCATCTCCGGCTCATAGTTGAAAGCGTCCACGAAGGCCTGATTGCACAGCAGCAGCCGCCCCTGGCGATCGAACAGGACAAAGGCGTCGGAGATGCTTTCCACCCCGTCGCGCAGGCGGCTTTCGGCGGCCTGTGCGGCGGCCTTGGCGCGCCGGGCCTCGGTGATATCCAGCGCAACGCCCAGGATCTCGGAGAAGCCGGCGTCGCCGCGCGCACCCCGCGCCTGGCCCCGCGCGTCGATCCATCGGGCGCGGCCGTCGGGCGCGGCGACGGGGAAGGTGACCTCGAAGGCGCCGAAGGTGGAGGCCTGGCTCAACGCATGCTCGACTTCCGGGCGATAGCGCGGATGGATGCGGGCCATGACGGCGTCGGCCGCGATGGCGCCGCCCTTCGGCAGGCCCAGCATCTCGGCCATGAAGTCGGAGACGGTGACGGTCTCGCCTTGCAGGTCCCACTCCCAGACGCCGCAGCGTGCGGCCTCGACGGCGACGCGGAAGCGGTTCTCGGAGGCGGCCCACTGCACGCGCGACCGGCCCCGTCGCCAGGCGGACAGCAGCATCAGAAGCATGACCACCACACCGACGGCCAGGGGCGCGCCCAGCACCCAGGCGTCGTTCAACAGGGCGGCCGCGCCGCTGGGAGCGGGCGCGACGGCGACCGCCGTCAGGCCGGTGTCCCCCACAGGCGCGGCGGCCACGACGCCGCCCTTCACCGCGCGGGGCGCTGTCTGGGTGCGCAACTCCGGGAGGTCCAGGCCGAACGCGGCCATGGAAGTCTGGCCCAACAGGCCCGGCGCGGCGGCTGCGACGACGCCTTCGGAGGCGCTGGCCAGGGCCAGGCGCGCGTCGCCCTCCCCCGACAAGGCGCCGACAGGTATGCGAGCGACGATGCGCGGCTCGCTTCCCACTGTGACCAGCAGGGCCTTGCCGTCACGCGTCGCGGCGGGGACGGGACCGGCGGCTTCGGGACGGCGGGCGCGGAAGGCTTCGGCCGGCGCGCCCAGCACCGCCTGCGCTTCGCCATCGACGCCGATTAAGGCGAAGGCGGCCTCGGGCGCGGTGGCGCGGGCCAGCTCCAGCGCCGCCAGGGGCGCACCGGCGTCCCGGCCCAGCGCGGCGGACGCGGTCTTCAGCGCGGCATCAACGGGGGCCAGCCTGGCGCGGGTCTCGGCGGCCAGCAGGCGAGCGTTCTGCTGCAACGCGGCTTCACGCAGGGCGTCCGCTTCGCGAATGGGCAGAGACAGGCCACGCGCGACCAGCAGCACATAGGCCGACACGCCCAACGCCGCGACGAGGAGCAGCACGCGCACCCAGTCATTGGTGCGCGTCCGCCGATCGGCGGCCCGGCGACCCGGCATGGCGACACGGCGCTCAGTGCCCGGCAAGGGCGATCTCCCGACGATCCAGCGAACAGGCGAATCTAGGCTGCGTCGCGGATTCGTGTCGAGGCTTGCCGAGATCAGGCCGCCTTTCGCGCCACCGACACTGTGGATGGCGAGGCGACCGTCTCGGTGACGTCGCTCAGCGCGGCGCGCGCCTGGCGGGCCAGATCCAGCATCACGGGAGGCGCATCGTCGGGGCTTTCGGACACTACTTCGATCAGCGCCTCGGCCAGGGCCATCAGACGAGGCGCGGCGGCGATCAGGCGCGCCTGCAGCTCCATGCGGTCGGGATCGCGATCGTATTCGGCCCCCGGCACCCGCCAGCCGCCCCAGTCGGCGTCGTCCGTCACGACGACCGGATAGGTGCCGGGGAAGGGGTGATGCGGGCAGTCGTCGGCCTGTTGCCACTTGTTGCGCGCGCGGAGCAGGCGCCACTCGCCCATGCCTGCAGCGGTGGCGACCTCATCGGCCGGCAAGGCCAGTTCGTTGGCCAGAAATTCGCGGCCCAGACCCACGTCGTAGGTTACCCGCACCGGCTCGTCGAAGCCCTTGGCCCAGACGGGCTGCACCTTCTCGATATGGGCCCAGGCGCCGACGCATTCGACCCAGACCTTCTGGCCTTTCTGGAATTGTGCGCGCGCCATCTGGGCCAGCCTCCCGTATTCGGAGCGAGACTGGCCCACAGGCCGTGAACGACGCGTTCTTGGGGAGGGTTAACGCGTCAGTCGGGGCGGGAAATGTCTTCCAGCGTCTCGCCGGTGTACTTTTCCTTCACGCGCGTCGACAGGTCGCCCAGTGAGACCACGCCGACCAGCCGGCCGTTCTTGTCCAGCACCGGCGCGCGGCGCACCTGGCGGGTGCCCATCAGGTCCAGGGCCGTTTTCAGGTCTTCGTCATCGCGCACGGTCCAGGGATCGCGGCTGATGAACTCGACCACCGGCGACGAGGGCGCGGCGCCCCCGGCCACCGCGCGCACGGTGATGTCGCGGTCGGTGATGGTCCCGATCAGGCTGTCGCCGTCCGCGACCGGCATGAAGCCGAAATCGCCCTGGCTCATCCGCCCCGCCACTTCCTGCAGCGTGTCGCCCGGCCGGGCGACGTGGACGTCCTTGCTCATGATGTCGCGAATCCGCATGGGGCTCTCCTGTCGGTGAATCTGGCGGCAGAATGCGGGGGGTGGGGACGGAGTTCCGGCGGCCGCCATTTCCCCATGCGCGCCGTGGGCCTAGAAGCGTCGCCGCATTGAGGAAACGCCCATGACCACGCCCACCGACGACATCCGCGCCACGCTGACGCGTCTGGGCGTCGATCCGTGGGCCGAAGGCGGACTGGCGGTGAGTTCGCCCATCGATGGGGCCCTCCTGGGCCATGTGGCCGAGACGACCGTGGGCGCGGTGGAGGCTGCGGTCGCGCGGTCGGTCGCCGCTTTCGAGGCCTGGCGGCGGGTTCCGGCCCCGCGGCGAGGGGAGCTGGTTCGGCTGCTCGGCGAGGAGCTGCGGGCGTCGAAGGACGACCTGGGGCGGCTGGTGACGCTGGAGGCGGGGAAGGTCCTGTCCGAGGGGCTGGGCGAGGTGCAGGAGATGATCGACATCTGCGACTTCGCCGTCGGCCTGTCGCGGCAGCTGTATGGCCTGACCCTGCCCAGCGAACGGCCCGGGCACCATATGCGCGAGACGTGGCAGCCGCTGGGGCCGGTGGGGATCGTCACCGCGTTCAACTTCCCGGTCGCGGTCTGGGCGTGGAACGCGGCGCTGGCGCTGGTGTGCGGCGACCCGGTGATCTGGAAGCCGTCGGAGAAGACGCCGCTGACGGCGCTGGGCGTCATGGCGGTGTTCGAGCGGGCCGCAGCCCGGTTCGGGGACGCGCCCGAGGGGCTGGCGCAGGTTCTGATCGGCGGGCGCGAGGTGGGCGAGGTGCTGGCGGCGGACGTGCGCGTGCCGCTGATCTCGGCGACCGGGTCGACCCGAATGGGCAAGGCGGTGGCGACGACCGTGGCCGGGCGGCTGGGGCGCAGCCTGCTCGAACTGGGCGGCAACAACGCCATGATCGTGACGCCGAGCGCGGACTTGGAGCTCGCGGTGCGGGCGGTGGCGTTTTCGGCCGTGGGCACGGCGGGCCAGCGGTGCACGACGCTGCGGCGCCTGCTGGTGCATGAGGATGTGGCCGAGGCGCTGCTGGCCCGGCTGGTCGCCGCCTACGGCAGCCTGCCCATCGGCGATCCGCGCGAGGCGGGCACACTGGTCGGGCCGCTGATCGATGAGGCGGCGGGGGCGGCCTTCGATGCGGCGCTGGCGCAGGCGGCCGCCGAGGGCGGCGAGGTCCTGATCGGCGGCGGTCGCGAGGGCGAGGCGGGCGTCTATGTGCGGCCGGCCATCGTGCGCATGCCAGGCCAGACGCCAGTGGTGATGACGGAGACCTTCGCGCCGATCCTCTATGTCATGACGTGGCGCGACTTCGACGAGGCCGTGGCGATGCAGAACGCGGCGCCGCAGGGGCTGTCGTCGTGCGTCTTCACCGATCGGGTGTCGGAAGCCGAGGGCTTTTTGTCGGCCTGGGGCTCGGACTGCGGCATCGCCAACGTCAACATCGGGCCCTCCGGCGCCGAGATCGGCGGGGCGTTCGGCGGCGAGAAGGAGACGGGCGGCGGGCGAGAGTCGGGTTCGGATGCGTGGAAGGCGTATATGCGCAGGCAGACCCAGACGGTGAACTTCTCCGGCGCCCTGCCCCTGGCGCAGGGGGTCAGGTTCGATCTCTAAAGATCCTCACCCATTGGGGGAGGGGGACCCCGAAGGGGTGGAGGGGGCTCGCGGCGAACGCGCCGCTCGATCCGCTCGACCACCTCGGCCAGATCCTGAAGCACGTCGCGGGCGGGAATGCGCCAGACCTCGATTCCGCGCGCGCCTAGCCATGCGTCGCGCGCAATGTCCGCGCGCGCCTGATCCGGTCGTTCATGGCCTTCGCCGTCGACCTCGAGCGCCAGCTTCAGCGCGTCGCAATAGAAGTCGAGGATGTAGGGGCCGACGGGATGCTGACGTCGGAAGCGGGCGCCGCCGACCTTGCTCCCACGGATCGCGGTCCACAGCACAACCTCGGGCAGGGTGAGTTTGCGACGGAGGTCGCGGGCGCGGTCGATGGTCGGCTTTGGGGCATCCACGCAGGGATGATCGCACAGGTTGCGCTTGCTGCGAGCCCCCTCCACCGCTTCGCGGCCCCCCTCCCCCCATGGGGAAGGATCTAGGGCCGAAAACTCAGACGTTTCCCTTGCGTCCGCGCCCGGCCGATGGCCCTATCGCGGCGAAGCTGGCGGTAGTCCGGCACGGGAGTCGAGATGAGTGAACAGGGCGCGCCGCACTGGCGCAGGATCGCGGACAATCCGAAATATCGGGCGCTGGTGAAAGAGCGCAGCCGGCTGGGCTGGACGCTGGCGACGGTGATGTTCGCCTTCTACGTCGCCTATCTGCTGCTGATCGCCTTCGACAAGGCGCTGCTGGCCAAGCCCATCTTCGCCGGCGGCGTGACCAGTTGGGGAATTCCGGCGGGCTTCGGGCTGATCGTCTTCGCCATTCTCATCGTCGCCTTCTACGTCGCGCGCGCCAACAGCCGCTTTGACCGCCTGACCCGCGAAATTCTCGAGGACGCCGCCCAATGAATCGCGGACGGTTGATGCTCTTCATGGCGGCGGCCCTGGCCGTCATCGCCGGGCCGGCTTTGGCCGATGCGCTGACGGGCGAGACCCAGCAGCAGGCGACCAACTGGATCGCCATCGGCATGTTCGGCGCCTTCGTGCTGCTGACGCTCGGCATCACCCGCTGGGCCGCCTCTCAGACCAAGACGACGGCCCAATTCTATACCGCCGGCGGCGGCATCAGCGGCTTCCGCAACGGGCTGGCGATCGCCGGGGACTATATGTCGGCGGCGTCCTTCCTGGGCATTTCGGCCCAGATCTTCACAGACGGATACGACGGGCTGATCTACTCGATCGGCTTCCTCGTCGGATGGCCGATGATCCTGTTCCTGATGGCCGAGCGGATCCGCAACCTGGGGCGCTTCACCTTCGCGGACGTGGCTTCGTTCCGCTTCGCGCAGGGGCCGGTTCGGACCTTCGCGGCGATCAGCACCCTGCTCGTCGTGGCCTTCTACATGATCGCCCAGATGGTGGGGGCGGGTCAGCTGATCAAGTTGCTGTTCGGCCTGCCGTACAACTATGCGGTCATTCTCGTGGGCGTCCTGATGATGGCCTATGTGATGTTCGGCGGCATGACGGCGACGACCTGGGTCCAGATCATCAAGGCGGTGATGCTGCTCAGCGGCGCGACGTTCATGGCCATCATGGTCATGGCCCAGTTCGGCTTCTCGCCGGAGGCCCTGTTCGCAAGGGCGGTCGAGGTGAAGACGAACCTGGCCGCCGCCAACGGAACGGCCGATCCGGCCGCGGCCGGGCGAACCATCATGGGGCCAGGCGGCTTCATCAAGGACCCCATATCCGCGATCTCGCTGGGCCTGGCGCTGATGTTCGGGACCGCCGGCCTGCCGCATATCCTGATGCGCTTCTTCACCGTTCCGAACGCCAAGGAGGCGCGCAAGTCGGTGCTGTGGGCGACCACCTGGATCGGCTATTTCTACCTGCTGACCTTCATCATCGGGTTCGGCGCCATCGTGCTGGTGGCGACCAATCCGGGATATCTCGACGCGGCGGGCGCCTTGCGAGGCGGCGGCAACATGGCGGCGATCCACCTGGCCCATGCGGTCGGCGGCGACGCCTTCCTGGGCTTCATTTCGGCCGTGGCCTTCGCGACCATCCTGGCGGTGGTGGCGGGACTGACGTTGTCGGGCGCCTCGGCGGTGTCGCACGACCTCTACGCCATGGTGATCAAGCCGTCGGCGGCGGGGACCAAGTCCGAGCTGCAGGTGTCGCGAATCACGACCCTGGTGCTGGGCGCCGTGGCCATCGTGCTGGGGATCCTGTTCGAGAAACAGAACGTCGCCTTCATGGTGTCGCTGGCCTTCGCTCTGGCCGCTTCCGGCAACTTCCCTGTCCTGATGATGAGCCTGATGTGGAAGGACTGCACCACGTGGGGCGCGACCATCGGCGGGCTTGTGGGCGTGGTGACGGCGGCGGTGCTGACGGTCCTGTCGCCGGCCATCTGGGTGAAGGTGCTGGAGAATCCCGAGCCGATCTTCCCCTATGCCTCGGCGGCGATCTTCTCGGTGCCGGTGGCCTTCTTCACCATCTGGCTGGTGTCGATGCTGGATCGCGGGCAGCGGGCGGTGATCGACCGCGCCGGGTTCGAGGAGCAGCGGGTGCGGTCGGAAACGGGGCTCGGCGCATTCGCAGCGAGCGATCACTGAGGCCTTTCAGATCCTCCACCGTGTAGCGAAGCGAAACGGGGGAGGGGGACCGCTCTTGCGGTGGAGGGGGCGGAAGCGGGGCGCCGCGGCAGCCGTCTGACTGCGTGGATGCCCTCGCCCCCTCCACCCCTTCGCGGTCCCCCTCCCCCGCGAAGAGCGGGGGAGGATCTTAGCGTCCCCGCGTATCCACCCGCGCCACGACGCTGAGGCCTGGCGCCAACCGGTCCATCCCGTCCTGCCCCGGGTCGATGCGGATGCGCACCGGCACCCGCTGCGCCACCTTGGTGAAGTTGCCTGTCGCGTTGTCCGGGCGGATGACGCTGAACTCCGAGCCTGTGGCCGGGGCGATGCGTTCGACGCGGCCTGTCAGCACCTGTCCGCCCAGGGCGTCGACCTTCAGTTCGACCGGCTGGCCGACGCGGATGTTCGGCAGCTGGTTCTCCTTATAGTTGGCCGTGACCCACAGGACGTCGGGAACGATGGCCATCATTTGGGTTCCGACCGCGACCTGCTGGCCCTGCCGCACCGAGACTTCACCCAGCCGTCCGTCGCGCGGGGCGATGATGCGGGTGTTGGCCAGGTCGATCTCGGCCAGATGGACCTGGGCGCGAGCGTTCTCGACAGCGGCCTCCAAGGCGCCGCGGCCGACGACGGCGGAGGTGACGCCGGTCTCGGCGATGCTCTCCTGCGCCTGGCCGGCGGCCAGCTGAGCCTGGGCGGCGCGCAGGGCGGTGCGGGCGACGTCGACCTGGGCCTGGGCGACCCAGCCGCCGTTGAACAGGGTCTGGGTGCGGTTGAAGTCGGCCTGGGCCTTGGCGACGGCGGCTTGGGCGCCGGCGATGGTCGCCTCGGTCTGGGCGACCGAGCCGCGCGCGGAAGTCTGGCTCTGGGCCGAGTTGGCCAGTTGCGCCTCGGCGGCGTGCAGCACGGCCTGGGCCTGTTCCAGCTTCTGGCGATAGATGCGGTCGTCGACGACAGCCAGCACCTGACCCTGGCGGACGGCCTGGAAGTCCTGGACGTTGACGGCGGTGACGTAGCCCGAGACCTGGGGCGCGATGACGGTCACCTGACCGCGCACATAGGCGTTATCGGTGCGCTGAACGCCGCTGGTGAAGGGCGGCAGTTTCCATGCCCACAGAACCAGCAGGACGCCGATCAAGGCGACGGCGATCAGCAGGATGGAGACCAGCACGCGCTTGCGCGGCGGGCCGGCCATCGGGGTCGCGGGTGCGGCGGCTGTAGCTGAAGCGGGTTGGGCGGGGGCGGTGTCGGTCATGGCTTTCGTTCGGGGCTCTATTCCACGGCGGCGACAGCGGCCGCCGTTTGGTCGTCGGAGTGGGGGTGGCGCGCGGCCCAGCGGGCCTGAAGGCGCGGACGGAAGTGGTGGAACGTCACCCAGGCGCAGCCCAGGGCGGCGAAGGCGCTGATCAGCAGGAAGACGTCGTTGTAGGCCAGGACGTGGGCCTGCTGGGTGATCTGCTGTTGCAGCAGGATCTGACCCTCGGCGGTGCGCAGGGCCGGGTCGCCGATGACACGGGCGTATGCGCCCGACAGCTGTTGCAGGCGCAGGACGACCTGGGGGTCGCCCAGGGTGATGGCCTCGCTGAGCTGGTTCGAGTGGAATTTCTCGCGCACCGTCTCGATCGTGCCGACCAGGGCCGAGCCCAGCAGGCCGCCGACGTTCTGGCCGATGCCGAAGACGACGATGAAGCTGACCAGGTTCTGCGCGCCCTTTTGCAGCACCTGGGTGATGCCCTGCATCAGGGCCGGGCCGATGAAGAAGGCCGAGGCGAAGGCCAGCAGGGCCTGGCTGAAATACAGTTGGGCCGGGCGGGTCAGGGTCGTGGAATGGGCGTCGATGAAGGTGCCGATGGCGATGAGGCCCAGCGCGATGGCGATCGGCTTGTCCAGCTTGGCCATGTTCAGGGTCAGGGCGCTGGTCAGGCTGCCGACCGCGGTGGCGATCAGGACAATGGCGAACAGGCCGTGCATCTGGTCCGGGCCGACGCCGAGTTGGCTCAACAGGCCGACCGCACCCGAGGTCTGTTCCGACAGGACGATGCGCACCCCGACGATGGCCAGGGCCAGACGGATCATGACGGGGCCGGTCAGCCAGCCCAGGTTGATCAAGGGCGTCTTGCGGTTCAGCTCGACCACCAGGGCGGCGGTCAGCAGGATGATGGAGCCGGCGCTGGCCCAGCCGATCCAGGCGGCCTCGGTCCACCAGACGATGCGGCCCAGACCCAGCACGGCGCAAAGCAACGCCATGCCCGGCGCGAACAGGGCGAAGGTGACGAAGTCCAGCGGATCGAACGCCTTCATCCGCTCGGACGGCGGCAGGCGCAGGGCGAAGACGGCGGCCAGCGACAGCAGCGACAGCCCCAGCTCGAAGACGTGAAAGCCGGTCCAGTCGGATATCTCCACCAGATGGTTGGAGAACAGGCGCACACCCGGCAGGGCCAGGCTGGAGGCGCCGATGGCTAGGATCAGACCCTTCAGCCGGATCGGCTGGGGGAAGGCCTGGATGATGTAGAGGAAGCCCAGCGACGACAGCGCCGCCGAGGCCATGCCGGCGAAGGCGCGCACGGCCAGGGTCGAGGCATAGTCCTCGAAGAACAGGGCGCCGACGCCGATCAGGGCGTAGGCGATCAGAAAGATCTGGGCGAACAGACGCAGGCCGTACTGCTGACGGAACTTGATCAGCAGCAGGTTCATGCAGGCGTTGGTCATGACGAAGACGACCGGCAGCCAGGCCGCCTCTGTCGTCGAGACGCCCAATGCCCCGGCCAGTTGCTGCGTATTGGCGCTGACCATGGCCGCGCCGATCGAGCCGGTGGCGGTGACCAGCAGGCCGACGGCGGCGTAGGCGGCGCGGTAGGCGGGCGCGTGGTCCGGCGTCGCGGGCGAGCCGGGCAGCATCGGCCGCTCATGCGGCTGCAGCGTCTGGACGTAGTCGGCCCAGGGCAAATGGAAGTTGCGACGGTTGCCGCTCATGGCCGCGTCCTCACGGCGTCGATCACAAGTTCTAGCGTGCGGCGGGCGATGGCGTTGCGTTCGCGCGGCGCGGCCTGGTGCAGACCCGCGCCCAGCATGGCCGACAGCACGCGCATGTCAGCGGACGTCAGGTCGGGGCGAATAACGCCGGCGGCCTGAGACACCTTTATCGGTCCGGCGCAGGCCTGGCGCATTGCGGCGCGCAGGGGCGTCAGCAGTTCGTTAGACGGCGCGGCGCGCACGACACCGCCCAGAGCGGTGTTGCGGACCAGCCGCTCGGACAGGGCGGTCAGGAAATCGATGAAGGCCTCGTCGTGGTCGGCGTCCTCGAACCGCGCACCGAGGTCAGCCACGTCGTCCATCAGCACGGCCAGCGCGATCTCGGTGCGGCCGGGGAAGTTTCGATACAGGGTGGCGCGTCCCACGCCCGCGCGCTCTGCGATCCGGTCGAGCGGCGCGTCGATGCCCTCCTCGGCGAACACGGCGCGGGCGGCGTCGAGAATGGCCGAACGGCGGAGGGCGGCATCCTTGCGAAGAGGCTTGTCCATGACGGAGCGTTAAGTGGACATGCGTGTCCACTTGTTCAAGGGGAGGGTCAAGCGGCTTATCCCTCTCCCAGAGGGAGAGGGCTTTTAGCGCCTGAGAGCCGAAGGCGATCAGTCTTGCGCGAAAGGGTGAGGGGTGAAGGGTTACCGGACAGGGCGCACCCCTCACCCTTTCGGCTGTTCCAATCGCTTCGCTCTTGGAGCCTCAAGTCCTCTCCCTCTGGGAGAGGGTTACAGTTCTTGGGCCAACGCTCCCGCCAAATCCCCCGGTCCGGTGACGGCGACTTCGCCTAACCCCAGCCACCCCGCCATCAACTTCAGCTCCCCCGCTAAACTTGCCGCCGTGTCCGCCGTCACATCCGGCTCGGCCCACGCAGCCTGCACCCGCAGCACACCCGCCTGCCGGTCCGACTTCAGGTCCACACGCGCGGTAATCGCCTCGTCCTCCAGGAACGGCAGGACGTAGTAGCCGTGCGTCCGCCTGTGGGCCGGGGTGTAGATTTCCAGCCGGACCCGCACGCCGAACAGGCGCTCGGTGCGGTCGCGGGCCCAGATCAGGTTGTCGAACGGCGACAGCAGCGCCGCCCCCTCGACCTTGCGTGGACGGCGGGCGCCGGGCGCCAGATAAGCCGTGTGGCGCCAGCCCTTGATCGTTACAGGCGTCAGCTCGCCGGCCTCGACCAATTCGGCGACGCGGGCCCTGGCGTCTGCGACGGGCAGGCGGAAGTAGTCACGCAAGTCGACCTCGGTCGCCACGCCCATGGCGCGCGCGGCGATGCGGACCAGTTCGCGCTGGGCGTCGGCCTCACTGGGCGTCGCGATGTCGAGGATACGGGCGGGCAGGGCGCGCTCGGGGATGTCATAGACGCGCTCGAAGCCCCGGCGCGTCACGGTGGTGATGAAGCCGGCCCAGAACAGCCACTCCAGCGCCCGCTTGCCGTCCGACCACGACCACCAGCCGGGGGCGCCGCGCGGCGTGTCGGGGGCGAAGTCGGCACCGGTAACCGGCCCACGCTGCTCGATCTCGGACAAGACCGTATCGATGTAATCGCGGCGCTCGCGCCCGAAGCGGCTGAGGCCGGTCCACATGGCCCCGTCGCGCGCGCGCTCCATGCGCCAGCGGAACAGGGGCTGGAGTTCGAGGGGAAGGAGGGAGGCCTCGTGGCCCCAGTATTCGAAGAGGGTGCGACGCTTGCCCCAGGCCTCTGCCTCCAGCGCTTCGCGGGGGTAGGCGCCGAGGCGGGAAAAGGCGGGTAGGTAGTGGGTTCGGCTGACGACGTTGACGCTGTCGATCTGGATGACGCCGAGGCGGCGGGCGATGTCGCGGACGTGGCGGGCGGTAGGCGTGTCAGGACGCGGACGGCCGAAGCCCTGAGCGGCGAGGGCGATACGACGGGCGGCGGCGGGGGAGAGCGAGTCCATACGCTCAGAATGACGCCTTCCCTCTCCCGGCGGGAGAGGGCTTGAGGCTCCAAGAGCGAAGCGATTGGCCCAGCCGAAAGGGTGAGGGGTGGACCATGTCCTGTGAGCCTCCACCCCTCACCCTTTCGCGCAAGGACGACGGCTTCGCCGCCGTGCGCTCAAGCCCTCTCCCTTTGGGAGAGGGAAGGCGAGGTTACGGCGCCGTCCTTGCCGGCAACGCCGCCGCCGCTCGGACCATCTGCACGAACTCCGCGCGGTCGCCGTACGGGTCTTCGCCGCGCGCGCCTTGGGCCTGTTCGAGGATGGCGTCCCAGCCGTAGTCCCCGCGCATCCACGGGTCCGCTCGCAGCTTCTGGCCAAAGGCGGCGACGGCGATGGCCCAGCGGGTGCTCTCGGGCGGAACCGAGGATATGGGGCCGCTTGCCCGGTTCGACACGGGCTGCTGGATCAGGCGCGACCTCTCCTGGCCAGGCAGTTTGTAGCGCACCTGCACGAAGGCCATCTCGCCGTTCGGGTCGCCGCGCGGCGCGGTGCGGTTGGCCTCGTAGCGGCGGTCGGGGACCTGCGTCGGGCCGCCGACGGGAATGATTTCGTAGAGGGCGGTGACGGACGCCCCCGAGCCGACCTCGCCCGCGTCGACCCGGTCGTTGTTGAAGTCTTCCTCGTTCAGCAGCCGGGTCTCGTAGCCGATCAGGCGGTATTCGGCGACGCGGGCCGGGTTGAACTCGACCTGGATCTTGACGTCGTCGGCGATGGGGAAGGCACCCCGGTCGAACATGGGGCCGAACAGGCGGCGCGCCTCCCGCAGGCTGTCGACATAGGCCGCCACGCCGTTGCCGGCCTGGGCGATCGTCTGCATCCGTTCGTCCTGATAGTTGCCGCGCCCGAAGCCGTAGACCGACAGGTAGATGCCCGTGGATCGCTTGGCGGCGACATAGTCCTCGATCCGCTGGTTGTCGGTGACGCCGACGTTGAAGTCGCCGTCGGTGAACATGAGGATACGGTTGACCTTGTCGGCGCCGAAGGCCGCTTCGGCCTGCTGGTAGGCGTTGACCATGCCCTGCGCGCCAGCGGTCGATCCGCCGGCGTTCAGGGTCGCGACGGCGCAGCGCAGTTTCAGCTTCTCATCGCCCGGCGTCGGGCCGACAGCGGTGCCGACGTCGGAGGCATAGAAGGTGACGGCGACGCGGTCCTCGGGACGCAGCCGGTCGATGATCAGGTTCATCGCCTTCTGGGCCATCTGCAGCTTGTCCGGCGACTGCATCGAACCGGAGACGTCGACCATGAAGGTCAGGTTCAGCGGCTTGCGCTCACCGGCCGGCAGCTCATAGCCCTGCAGGCCGATGTGGACGATCTGGCGCCCCTCCCTTTCACCTTGGGGCGCCCAGGGCGCGGCCGCGACGGCCGTGGTGATGGCGAAGGGTTCGGCGGCGCTGGTCGGCCGGGCGTAGCCGTAGTCGAAATAGTTCACCATCTCCTCGACCCGCACGGCGTCCGGCGGCGGGGCGCGGCCCTCGTCGATGAAGCGGCGGACGTTGGAATAGCTGGCGGTGTCGACGTCGATAGAGAAGGTCGAGACGGGCTCGTCGGCGGTGCGCCGCACCGGGTTGGGCGTGGCGTCGGGATAGCGTTCGGTGTCCTGCTGCACGGGCTGGCCGGGCACGATGCGCGAGCCGGTGACAACGATGTCCTCACGCTTGGAAGGCTCGATGTTCACCGTCACTGGAGGCGGCTGCAGCGGGCTCGGCGGAGGGGGCGGAGGCGGAGGCGGAGGGGGCGGCGGTGGTCCGGCCGTGGCGGTCATCGGCATGACGCCGCCGATCGCCCGCTCCTGCCGATACGGATCCTGCACCGCGAACCCCAGGGCTCGGCAGGCGGCGGGCGTGGGCTCGCCGTCGGAAGGCTTGGCCACGGCGATGGTGGGCGCCACGGCGGACGGGGCGACGACCGCCAGACCCATCACAGCCGTCAGGGCGGCTCTCAGAATGCGGCTCATGACGTCACCTCCTCTTGGCCCCCGATACGGAGGTGACGCACGCCGTTCGGCGAAACTGTGGCGGGGATCCGATACGGCCAAGGTCTGGCGCAAACGGGTCACAGCCCCCACTATCCACGGCTCGCGAAAGACAGGGGCACGGCATGAGCGAAGCGGCACACGGACTGGATCTGGCGCCCGCCGCCGCCCTGCTGGCCGCCGCCGTCGTCGCCGTGCCGGTGTTCCGCAAGCTGGGGCTGGGCTCGGTGCTGGGCTATCTGGCCGCCGGCCTGGCCATCGGCCCGTTCGGCCTGGCCCTGTTCCGCGAACCCGAGACCATACTGCACGTCGCCGAGTTCGGCGTGGTCATCTTCCTGTTCATCATCGGGCTGGAGATGCGACCGCGCCGGCTTTGGGCGCTGCGCAAGGACATCTTCGGCCTGGGCGCAAGCCAGGTGATGCTGTGCGGCCTCTTGCTGACCCTGGCCGCCTGGGCCGTGGGCGTGCCGCCGGCCGTGGCCTTCATCGGGGCCATGGGCTTCGTCCTGTCGTCCACTGCCGTGATCATGCAATCGCTGGACGAGCGGGGCGAGATTTCCGCGCCGTCGGGCCAGCGGGCGGTGTCCATCCTGCTGCTGGAAGACCTGGCCATCGTGCCGCTGCTGGCCATCGTCGCCGTCCTGGCCTCGACCATGGGCGTGTCGCACGAGCAAGCGCCGCCCCTGTGGCAGACCATCGGCTTCGCGGTCGCGGCCGTGGGCGGCGTCCTGCTGGCGGGCAGCTATGCGATCAATCCGATCTTCCGCTTCCTGGCCAAGAACGGTGGGCGCGAGGTGATGACCGCGGCGGCGCTGCTGGTGGTCGTCGGCGCCGCCTGGGCCATGTCGCTGGGCGGTCTGTCGATGGCCATGGGCGCCTTCCTGGCCGGGGTGCTGCTGTCCGATTCCACCTTCCGGCATCAGCTGGAGGCAGATGTAGAGCCGTTCCGCGCCATCCTGCTGGGCCTGTTTTTCCTCAGCGTCGGCATGTCGCTGGACGTCGGCGTGGTGATGGCCGACTGGCGCTTGGTGCTGGGCGGGCTGGCGGCCTTCATGGTCATCAAGGCCCTCGGCATCTACGGCGTGGCGCGGCTATTCAGATCCGGCCACCGCGAGGCGCTGGACCGCGCCGTCCTGTTCGCCCAGGGCGGGGAGTTCGCCTTCGTCCTCTATGGCGCGGCCTTTGCGGTCGGCCTGTTCGACGCGCGCACATCGTCGGTAATGTCGGCGATCGTCATCCTGTCGATGGCGCTGACGCCGCTGACCAGCCTGGCGCTCAAGGCGCTGACGCCGCCGGACACCGGCCTGTCGCCCGACGACGCCGAGGGCGTGGACCGCGCGGACGGCCTGGTGGGCCGGGTGCTGATCATCGGCTTCGGCCGCTTCGCCCAGGTCGTATCGCAGCCGCTGCTGGCGCGCGACGTGGACGTGTCGATCATCGAGAACGACGTCGAGATGATCCAGGCGGCGGGAAACTTCGGCTTCAAGATCTACTATGGCGACGGATCCCGGCTGGATACGCTGCGGGCGTCGGGCGCCGCGACGGCCGAGGCCATCCTGGTGTGCGTCGACAAGCCGGAGACCGCCGACCATATCGTCGAGCTGGCGCGCGCCGAGTTCCCGCTGGCCAAGCTGTTCGTCCGTTCCTACGACCGCGGCCATTCGCTGCGCCTGATCCAGGCGGGCGTCGATTACCAGATCCGCGAGACGTTCGAATCGGCGCTGAAGTTCGGCGCCAATGTGCTGGCCGAACTGGGCGTGTCGGACAGCGATGTGGCCGACACCGTCGCCGATGTCCGCCGCCGCGACGACGCCATTCTGGACGTCCAGGTCACCGGCGGTCTGGCGGCCGGTCGCGGCATGATGCGCGGCAACATGGTCACCCCGACGCCCGAGCCCTACGTCAAACCCCGCCGCGAAGGCCGCGTCATCAACGCCGACGCGGCCGAGGGCGCCATCGAGGCCGAAGAGCGGGCGGAGAAGGCCGGGGTGGACTGAGCCTCCCGTCCGGCGTGCCGTTAGTGTAGGAGGCCTCGCATGACCGCCCCTCCCCACAGGCTGTCCGTCGCGCCGATGATGGACTGGACCGACCGGCATTGCCGAGCGTTCCACCGCGCGCTGTCGAAGCGGGCGCTGCTCTATACGGAGATGGTGACCTCGCTGGCGGTGATCCACGGCGACCGCGATCGGTTGCTGGGGTTCGACGCGGTCGAGCATCCGGTGGCGCTGCAGCTGGGCGGGTCGGAGCCGGCGCAGTTGGCTGAGGCGGCGCGGATCGGCGCCGACATGGGCTATGACGAGATCAACCTGAACGTCGGCTGCCCGTCCGACCGGGTGCAGTCCGGCCGGTTCGGGGCGTGCCTGATGCGGGAGCCGCAGTTGGTTGCCGAGTGCATGGCCGCCATCGGCGCGGCGGTGGACGTGCCCGCGACGGTGAAGTGCCGCATCGGCGTGGACGATCAGGAGCCTGAGGTCGCCCTCTTCGACCTGGTCGACGCGTGCGCACAGGCGGGCGTGAGCACCTTTATCGTCCATGCGCGCAAGGCCTGGCTGAAGGGCCTGTCGCCCAAGGAGAACCGCGACGTGCCGCCGCTGGACTATGGCCTGGTGCGGCGGCTGAAGCGCGAGCGGCCGGCGCTGACCATCGTGCTGAACGGCGGGGTGCCGACGATGGAGGCGGCGGTGGAGCATCTGCGGGCTGACGACGGGGTGCAACTGGACGGCGTCATGATGGGCCGCGCCGCCTATCACGAGCCGGCGCTGCTGGGCCGGGTGGACCGGGCGCTGTTTGGCGCCGAAACCGACGTGGACGCCTATCAGGCCATCGAGGCCTACAAGCCCTATATGGCCGTGCGGCTGTCGGAAGGCACGCCGCTGCACGCCATGACGCGGCACATGCTGGGGGTCATGCACGGACGGCCGGGCGCGCGAACCTTCCGGCGCATCCTGACGGTCGAGGCCATCGACCGCAGCGCGGGGCTGGATGTGGTGGATCGCGCTGTCCAGGCCGTGCGCGAGGCCGAGGCGCGCCGCGACGACGTGGCCGACGCCGCCTGATGCTGGGACTGCCGCTCGGCGAGATCGTGACCCTGCTGGCCGCCGTCATCGCGGCGGGGCTGCTGGGCGGGCTGGTCGCGGGCCTGTTCGGCGTGGGCGGCGGGACGGTGATCGTGCCGGCGCTGTTCTATGCGTTCGAGACGCTGGGGCTGGGCGGCGAGAGCAATCTGCACGTCGCCATCGGCACCTCCCTGCTGACCATCGTCGCCACGTCCTGGCGGTCGCTGAGTGCGCATCGCAGCCACGGGGCGGTGGACGAAGAGGTGCTGAAGACGTGGAGCCCGTGGGTGGCGGGCGGCGCCCTGATCGGCGCGGGGATCGCCGGCTTTACCTCGATGGCCGGGCTGGCCATCGTCTACGGTACCTGCCTGGCCGTGGTGGCGGCGCAGATGGGATTGTTGCCCGAGCGGATCACCCTGTCGAAGACCCTGCCGACCGGCTGGGTGCGGCGCATTCTGGCTGCGGCCATCGGCGGACTGTCGGCCATGATGGGCGTGGGCGGCGGCAGTCTGGGCGGCATGGCCCTGACCCTGTGCGGACGGCCGATCCACCAGGCGGTGGCGACGGCGTCCGGCCTCGGCATCGCCATCGGCGCGGCCGCGACCCTGGGCTTCGTGGTGTTCGGCTGGGATGCTATCGGGCGGCCGGCGTTGTCGCTGGGCTATGTGAACGTGCCGGCGGCGATCCTGATGGGGCTGCTGACCACGGCCGTCGCGCCTTACGGGGCCAAGCTGGCGCACCGGCTGGACAAGCGGGTGCTGCGAAAGGCCTTCGCCCTCTACCTGCTGGCCACGGCCGTGTCGGTGATGATCAAGGCGCTCTGAACATACCGAACGTCGTTAAGGGAACGTAAGCGGTCGGAGCCGATCCTGGCGGCCTGCTCCCCGATTCTCCCCCCGAGCGTTCAAGGACGACCGAGATGCTCCGCGCCGCAATATACGCCTCTGCCTTGATCGCTGCCATCGCACTGACGGCCGGCGCCGCTGACGCCCAGACCAGCCGTCTCGCCGTCGGTGTGCAGGGCGGCACGCTCGGCGCCGGCGCCGGCGTCCAGTTCTCGCTCAACGACTACCTTGTGCTGCGCGGCAGCTACGACGCCTTGTCGATCGAGCGCGACGATACCTATGACGACATCGCCTATAACGGCGATGCGGACTTCTCGTCGCCTGGCGCCTTCGTGGACCTGCACCCGTTCCGCAACGCCTTGCTCATCTCGGGCGGCGTCTATCTCGGGGACCGAAGCGTCAGCATCGACAGCACGCCTACCGGCTCGACCGAGGTGGGCGGCGTCACCTTCACGCCTGAGCAGATCGGAACGCTGAAAGGCTCGATCGATCTTGAGGGGACCGCGCCGTTCGTTGGGGTCGGCTTCGACAACACCTTCACCAGCGGCGGTCACTGGGGCTGGCGCGTGCTGGTCGGCGCGGCCTTCAGTGATGAGCCTCAGGTCGATCTGGCGAGCGAAGGCGGCACGGTCTCCGCCACGCCCCAGTTCCAGGCGGCGTTGGCCGTCGAGGAAGCCGAGATTCAGGCCGAGGCGGATGACTACAACGTCCTGCCGGTCGTGCAGGTGGGCCTGAACTACCGGTTCTAGGGTCGCAGCGTCAGGCCGGACGGCGTGGCTTCCATGCTGGACAGCTTGCCCAGATAGCTCATGCCCAGGAGGGAATAGGGCAGGCCCTCCTCCACGATCAGGGCCTGCACCTGACGTACCTCGGCTCCGGCGACGGCGACGACGCTCAGCGTGACCGGCGCGGCGCGAACAGGACCGGATGCGGTCTCGACGCGGGCGGTGAAATCTTCGGACTTCGGCGACAGGCCCAGACGCGCGGCGTCGTCCCGGGTCAGGGCCACGACGCTGGCGCCCGTGTCGACCAGCACCCGCACGGCGCGCCCGTCGATGCGCGCCTCGGCCCAGTAGTGGCCGTCCGGTCCCTTGACGATCTGAGTATCCGATCCGCGGGCAACGGGTGCGGCGGCGACCACAGCGGGCGCGGCCTGGGCCGTACCTGGCTGGTCCAGCCTATGGATCCAGAAAGCCGCAGAGAGAGAGGCGCAGAGCGCCGCAACAAAAACGCCGAGGGAGGACAGGTCGAAACGCATGGATCCACGCTGAACGCGCCGCTTCTGCGGCCACGACCTGTCTAGGCGACCGGGGTTGGAATGCGGTGAATGGATGTGGTGGACGCCGCGTTTACCCTTTGAAACCAACCCGGAAGGCTTCGGGCAGGCGATCCACGCGCGCGGGCAACTCGGCCATGATCTGCGCCCGCCGCTCGTCGTCCAAGCGCGACCATTCGGCGATCTCCTGCAGGCTACGCAGGCAGCCCAGACACAGACCGGACGCCCCATCCACGGCGCAAACCTTGACGCATGGAGTGATGACGGGGCGGGGTGGGGCGTCGGTCATTTATGACATCCTAACGAAAAACACTCCGGCATCGGATCAAAAAACTTGCCAATCGCTACGGGATGCGTATCCTGTAGTGGACACGAAACGACTATGAGGGTGAGACCCCCTGCAAGCACGACGTGTCTCTTTTCTTCGTTCACGAAAGGAGACACCCGATGAACGAGCGCGACCGCAATCTACAGCACGCCATGATGTCCTTCGCCCTTTTCGGCGGGATGCTGGTGAACACACGACGGCAGAGCGAAGGGCGACATACCAGCCCTTCTTCGGCCTTCAGCCCGATTTCGCCGCGAAAACCGCGGCGCTGAAGCCATCGCCCTTGCAGTCAACGACCCCGGTCCCGAAAAGGCCGGGGTCGTTGCAACTTGGGGGTCCTGATGACCGCATTGATCCGCGAAAGCCGCCAGGGCGACATCGCCGTCTGGACCTTGGACCGCGCAGACCGGCTGAACGCCGTGCCGGACCTGGGGGATGGCGACGCCTTCGCGGCCGCCTGCGAGCGGGCCAATGCGGACCCGTCCCTGCGCTGCATCGTCCTGACCGGGGCCGGGCGGGCCTTCTCCGCCGGCGGCGACCTGAAGGCCATGCGTGACCGACGCGATCTGTTCGAGGGCTCGGGCCTGGCGATCCGCGAGCGCTACCGCCGCGTGGTGCATCGGATCATGCGGTCGCTTTACGGGCTGGAGCTGCCGCTGATCGCGGCGGTGAACGGTCCGGCCATGGGCCTGGGCTGCGACATCGCCGGCCTCGCGGACCTGCGGGTCGCCTCCGATCGCGCCAGCTTCGGCGTGCCCTTCCTGAAGCTGGGCATCGTGCCGGGCGACGGCGGAGCGTGGCTGTTGCCGCGCAATGTCGGCTACGTGCGCGCGGCGGAGATGTTGTTCACCGGCAAGGTTCTGGACGCCGATACGGCGCTGGCGTGGGGGCTGGTCAATGCAGTGACGCCGCACGACGGTCTTATGGCGGAGGCCATGCGGCTGGCGCAGGAGGTCGCGTCCCGCCCGCCTCACGCCCTGCGCCTGACCAAGGCACTGCTCCGTCAGGGACGCGACGCAACCTTCGACCAGATTTTGGAGCAGTCGGCGGCCATTCAGGCCCTGGCTCACCTCAGCGCCGACCATGCCGAAGGCGTGGCCGCGGTGATCGAGAAGCGGGCGGGCGTCTTTCGGGGCGAGTGATCTCCCGTCGGCGCAATGTCGGCGCGAGACCCTGCGCTTTACGCCGCAGGCCGCATCGAACGCTCGGGACCGACGCCCGGCGAGACCGGACGCGGGGCGCCCGCCTGCTGGCCCGCCTTCATGAACTTCACCAGCACCCGCTGGCCGATCAGCAGTGGCGCTGTGTCGGCCGACACCACCACCTCGACCACCCGCTCGTCGGTGGCCTGCGACTGGTCTTCCGACGACAGGCGGCGGGCGCCGAACAGGGGGGCGATGCGGATCACCTTGCCGACATAGACCTTGGACTGATCGGCTTCCGAGACGATCTCGACGTCCTGGCCGGGCGTCACATTGGGGATGTCGCTCTCGATGATCTCGGCGCGGACGATCCGCTGTGTGTCGGGCTGCAGGTCGAACATGTTGGACACGTTCAGGGTCGAGGCGCCGGCGCCCGGGTTGGCGTAGCGACGCACGATCCGGCCGGCCATCGGCGCGCGGATGATGGTCAGTTCCAGATTGTAGGCGGCCTCGTTCAGGCGGGCGCGAGCGGTCATGATCGAGGCCTGCTGCGCGGCGTAGTTGGCGCGGGCGGCGTCGATGGCGTCCTGGGCCTGGTCGATACGCTGGGCGGCGACGAAGTTGGTGGCGACCAGCTTCTCCAGCCGCTCGCGTTCACGCACGGCGGTGTTGATCTGAACCTGGAGCATCCGCAGCTGGCTCTCGGCCTGGGCGACTTCGGCGCGGGCGCGGGATACGGCCAGACGTGGCTCGTCGTCTTCCTGGCGGGCCAGGATCTGACCGGCGGTGACGCGATCGCCTTCCTGCACCAGAACCTCACGCACCACGCCGCCACGGCGCGCCGCGACGTTGATGATGCCGCCCTCGACGTCGGCCTTGCCGTTGGCGACGGCGGAGTAGGGGCTGACGACCGCCTCGGCCGACGCCTTCTCGACCTCGGCCTTCTTGGCCTTGCTGGCGTTCGACATGACGACGAAGCCGACGACCAGGACGATGATCGCCAGGACGCCGATCCAGAGCCACTTGTTCTTCAGGAAGCGAGGCATGGGTTCTAAGGCTCTCAGTGCGACGCCAGCACGGCGTCGGGCTGCGGCGTGCGCCGCTGGTCGTCGAGGATCTTGCCGTCCTCGATATGGATGACACGGTCGGCCCAAGCTTCCAGGCGCGGGTCGTGGGTGACGCAGATGACGGCGGCGCCGTGCTCGGTGGCCGCGCGGCGCAGCAGGCGGATCACCACCTGGCCGTTCTCGCCGTCCAGAGCCGAGGTCGGCTCGTCCGCGAACAGCAGCTTGGGGTTCTTGGCCAGGGCGCGGGCGATGGCGACGCGCTGCTTCTCGCCGCCGGACAGGGCCGAGGGCTTCTGGTTGATGCGGTGACCCAGGCCGACCTCTTCCAGCGCAGCGACGGCGCGCCGGCGGGCCTCGGCCTTGTCCAGCCCCTGGTACTTCAGGACGGTCATCACCTGCTGCAGGGCGCTCAGCGCCGGGAACAGGTTGAAGCCCTGGAAGATGAAGCCGCAGTGGTCCAGGCGGAACTTGTCCAGCGCCCCGGACGACAGCTTCCACATGTCATCGACGTCCAGCGCATCGACACGGCCCTCTTCAGGCTTGAGCAAGCCCGACAGCGCCGCGATCAGGGTCGACTTGCCCGAGCCGGAGGGGCCCATGACCATGGTCAGATCGCCGTGGCGCGCGTCGAAGTCGACGCCCTTCAGCACCTCGACGAAGCTGCGGCCCGTCTTGAAGCGTTTGACGACGCCCTTGGCCTCGATGGCGAAGTCTCCGTGCTTGCCGTGGACACTGGTGGTGTGATGCAGGGCGGTCATCGCAGCAAATCCGCCGGCTGGCTGTTTTTCAGCACGCCCAGCGACAGGAAGCCGCTCATCAGGGCGATCAGGATCAGCATGACGCCCACCAGCACCAGCACGCTAGGCGGATAGGCCATCACCACATTGCCCGCCGCCGCCAGCAGCGAGATCAGCCAGGTGAGGATGAAGGACGCCAGCAAGCCGACGATGCCGACCCAGAAGCTCAACTCCATGACGATGTTTCGCAGTGAGCTCATGGAAACGCCCAGAGCCCGCAGCGAGGCGAACTCCTTGATGTTGGCCATGATGGCCCCGCGCAGCGTCTGCCAGGTGATGGCCACCCCGATCAGGGTGCCCAGGAAGACCGAGAAGCCCAGCATGATGCCGACGATCTGGAACTTGACCATGTCGATCAGACTGAACTTCGACAGGTTTGTCCGGGTCTCGGCTTTATAGAGGCCATTGGCGGTGCGGTTCAGTTGGTTGGCCACGATCTCGGCGCGCCCCGGATCCTTGATCCGCACCATCAGCGGCCCGACGCGGTTGCCGTTGTTCGCCTCGCCCAACATCCGCAGGGTGTCGCGGCTCATGACCACGCTCGCGATCTGCATGTTGGGATAGCCGCGCAGCACGGCGCGGACGTGAACCGTCTTCCCGTTGTAGATGGCCTTGTCGCCCAGCTGGACGCCGAGGCGGCCCAGCGAGGTCTCGTCCACGGCGATGGCGAACGGCTGGCGCAGGGCCTCGACCAGCTCGGTCGAATAGTCGCTGGGGATCGTCACCGCGTCGGGGCCGGTGTCGATGGCGGTGATCTGAACCTGTTCGGGCTGGCGCGGCTTGCTGGTGTCGTCGCCCGGCTTGGGAATGCTGCGCAGCCGGCCCCACGACCCGTCCAGGTCGGCTACGGCCTCGACCTCGGGATGGCTCCAGACCATGGGCATGACCCGGCGCGGCAGGCTGGCGCCGCCGCCCTGCAGGCCTTCGGCGCCGGGCGGCAGGATCATGATGTCGGCCGTCGCCCGGTCGATGGTCGCCGTCCAGGCCTTGCCCATGCCGACGAACATGCCGAGTTGGGCCAGGACCAGCAGGCCCGAAAACGCCAGCGCAACGACGGCGGCCATGTAGCGGCGCCATTCATAGAGCAGCGTGGAAAGCGCTAGCGACATACGCGGATTGTTCTCCCCCGCTTCGCTATGACGAGCCGCGCGTGCGCTTCCAAGTTAAATCGGGGTAAGGCGCCCCCCCTGCGCTTGCGCGTCGCAGGCGGGCGCGCCAAGACCGTGTCTGTTGCCTTTCCGTGAGTTGTCCATGCTCAAGCGTCTGTCCTCCGTCGTCCTCGCCCTGTCCCTGGGAGTGGCGACCGCGCCGCCGGTTCTCGCCGATGAGGGGATGTGGACCTTCGACGCCTTCCCGATCCAGGCGGCGAACCAGGCGACGGGCGCGCGCATCGATCAGGCCTGGCTGGACCGGGTGCAGCAGGGCGCGGTGCGCCTGCGCGGCTGTTCGGCCTCGGTGGTGTCGGATCAGGGCCTGGTGGTGACCAACCATCACTGCGTCGTCTCCTGCGTCCAGGCCCTGTCGGACGCCCAGCACGACTTCGTCCGCGACGGCTTCATGAGCGCGACGCGTGAGGAAGAGCGCCGCTGCCCCGGCCAGACGGCCGAGATCCTGACCCGCATCACCGACGTCACCGAGCGGGTCCAGAACGCCGGCGCCGGACTGACGGGCGCCGACTTCGTGCGGGCGCGCGCCGCCGAGATTCAGGCCATCCAGACCGCCGCCTGCAACGGCGATCCGAAGCGCACCTGCCAAGTCGTGACCCTGTTCCGGGGCGGCCGGTTCTCGCTCTACGAATACGCCAAGTACGAGGACGTGCGCCTCGTCTTCGCGCCGGAGTTCCAGGCGGCCTTCTTCGGCGGTGATCCGGACAACTTCAACTTCCCGCGCTATGCGCTCGATGTCGGTTTCCTGCGCCTCTATGACGACGGCAAGGTGGTCTCGACGCCGCAGCATCTGACCTGGAATCCGGCTGCGCCGCGCGACGGCGAAGCGACCTTCATCCCCGGCAATCCCGGCTCGACCCAGCGCCTGCTGACGGTCGCCCAGATGGAGCGCCTGCGCGACCAGACCAATCCGACGACCCTGATCCATACGTCGGAACTGCGCGGGCGGCTGCTGCAATACGCCATGCGCGACGACGAGGCGCACCGCGTCTCGGTCGATCCGATCTTCAGCGTCGAGAACGGCTTCAAGGTCTACGACGGCCAGCAGGGCGCGCTTGTGGACCCGGTCTTCTTCGGCGCGCGTGAGCAGGCGGAGACGGACCTGCGAGCCGCCATCTCGGCCGATGCGGCGCTGGCCGAACGCACTGGCGACCCGTGGGGCGAGATCGCCGCCTCCGAGAGCAAGGCGCGCTCTCTTTATCTGCCCTATCGTCAGCTGGAGCAGGTCGCGGGCCAGCGTTCGGCCCTCTACGGTTTCGCGCGCGACATCGTCCGCATGGCCAAGGAGCGCGCCAAACCGGTCGAACAGCGGCGCGCCGGTTACACAGACGCCGACCTGGCCGCCCTGGGGCGCCGGCTGGCCACGGCCGCGCCGGTCGAGACCGATCTGGAGCAGATCTATCTGGCCTTCTGGCTGTCCAAGACGCGCGAATATCTGACCGTCGATGACGCCCGGGTCCGCGCCCTGCTGGGCCGCGAGAGCCCGGAAGCCCTGGCCCAGCGGCTGGTCGAAGGCTCGAAGCTGGGCGACGCGGCTTTCCGCGCCCAGGCCCTGACCATGACGCCGGAACAGCTGGTCGCGTCCGGCGATCCGCTGCTGGCCTTCGTGATCGCTAACGACGACCAGGCGCAAGCCGTCCGTAACCAGTGGGAGGCCGAGGTGGCTGGCCCGACCGACCGCGCCGCCCAGCGCATCGCCCAGGCCCGCTTCGCCCTCTACGGCGACGCCCTCTATCCCGATGCGACCTTCAGCCTGCGCCTGTCCTACGGCCGGGTCTCGGGCTGGCAGGAGAACGGCCAGACGGTCGGGCCCTTCACGCGCTTAGGCGGCCTTTACGACCGCGCCACAGGCTCGGCGCCGTTCAACGCCCCGGCGCGCTTCCTGGCGGCGCAGGAGCGCGTGGCCAAGGACACCGTCTACGACTTCACCACCACCAACGACATCATCGGCGGCAACTCCGGTTCGCCGGTGCTGAACGCGAAGGCCGAGGTGATCGGCCTGGCCTTCGACGGCAACATCCACTCGCTGGCCGGCAGCTTCGGCTACGACTCCGAGAAGAACCGCACCATCGTGGTCTCCGCCGCCGCCGTCACCGAGGCGCTGCGCACCATCTACCCGAGCCCGGCGCTGCTGCGAGAACTGGGCGTTCGCCGTTGACGCTGACCCTCCGCGCGGCCGCCCCCGACGACGCGCTGGCCTTGCTGGCGCTGATCGAGGGCGCCTATCGCGGGGACAGCGCGCGGCGCGGCTGGACGCACGAAGCCGATCTGCTCGGCGGCCAGCGGACCGATCTGCAGGACCTGCGGGAAGTCATCGCCGACCCGAAGCGGGCGCTGCTGCTGGCCGAGGCCGACGGCGTGCCGTTCGCCTGCGTGCAACTGGTCGATCAGGGCAGCGGCGCCGCCTACCTCGGCATGCTGACGGTCGATCCGGCGCGACAGGGCGAGGGGCTGGGCCGCAAACTGCTGGCCGCCGCCGAGCCGGAGGCCGCCGCCCGCTTCGGCGCCGACCGGGTGCGGATGACGGTCATCCGTCAGCGGCCGGAGCTGATCGCCTGGTACGAACGGCGCGGCTATGCGCTGACCGGCGAGACCGCGCCCTTCCCCTTAGATGACCCGCGCTTCGGCCTGCCGAAACGGCAGGACCTGGCGTTCTTGGTGCTGGAGAAGCGGCTTTAGGCGACTACGCCGATTCATCCCGCGCCTTACCCTCAACCATCGTCGTCATCCTCGGATCAAGTCCGAGGATGACGAAGCCTTTCAGATGCTGGCCTAGGCCTTCGCCGCCATCTGTTCGCGGGCCTTGGAGAAGTACTGCCAGCCGGTCCACAGCGTTACGATGGCGGCGACCCAGATCAGGATGTAAGCGAAGACCTGGAAGTCCGGCTGCCATTCCAGGGGCAGGCCGAACCCGTCCCACAGCAGGATCAGCTGAAGCGCGCCCAGGGCGATCATCTGCAGCGTCGTCTTCCACTTGGCCAACAGGGTCACGGGCAGATGAACCTTGCCCGAAGACGTCTCGCGCAGGGCTGAGACCGCGAACTCGCGGAACAGGATCAGGCCGCACGGAATGGCGATGAAGGTCACCGAGCCGCTGGTCAGCAGGCCCAGGATGGCGCCGGTCACCAGCACCTTGTCGGCGATGGGATCCAGGATGGCGCCCCACCGGGTGGTGGCGTTCCAGCGACGGGCCAGGAAACCGTCGACCCAGTCGGTCGACGCGGCGACGATGAAGATGATGAAGGCCACGCGGTACAGCGCGAACTGGTCATCGGGGCTCAGATAGTTCGACAGAATCGGCGTGCCGGTCACGCCGGCCAGGATCAGGAACATCACCACCCCGGCGGCCAGACGCACGCCGGTCAGGATGTTGGGGATCGGGTTGGTGTGGGGCGTGGCGCTCATCGGTTCGTCCTCATCGTGCGCCGGGTTTGGCACGGTTCGCCGGCTCTGGCGAGAAACCCTCAGGCGACCGGCTTGAACGCCTCGCCCCGGCCCAGAACGCGCAGCACCCCGTCCGCGATGCCGAAGTGCAGGCCGGTCAGCGCCAGACGGCCGTCCGCCTCCCGCTCGGCGATCCAGGGGAAGGAGCGCAGGTTGGTCAGGGACTGACGCACCACCGCCTCCTCAGCCGCCGATTCCGCCCGCTCGGGACCGGCCGCCTGGGCCGCCTCGCGGGCTATGGGCTGGGCCTGCTCGACCCAGGGCTGGACGAAGTCGCGGCAGCTGTCGGGCGAGCCCTTCAGCATGGCGGCGACGCCGCCGCAGCGGGCGTGGCCCATGACCACGATGCGCGAGACCTCCAGCACCTTGACCCCGAACTCGAGCGCCGCCGAGACGCCGTGCAGGCCGCCGTCGGGTTCATAGGGCGGGACCAGATTGGCCACGTTGCGCACAACGAACAGCTCGCCGGGCTTGGCGTCGAAGATGAGGGCCGGGTCGGCGCGGCTGTCGGAGCAGGCGACGATCAGGGTGTGCGGCTTCTGGCCCGCCTCGGCCAGGGTCTCGTATTCGGCGCGGGCGTCGGGCCAGCGCTCGATGCGAAACCGGCGGTAGCCGTCGAACAGGAAGTCGGGGGCGCGATGAGGCATGCGCGCCTTCTAGCCGCGCCACCCCCGTCGCGACAATCGTTTCAGGCCTTGTGGAAGAAGGCGTGGATGCGTTCGGCCAGCGGCTGGCTGACGCCCTGCACCTTGACCAGGTCGACCACGGAGGCGCGGCCGACGCCCTTGGCCGAGCCGAAGGCGTGCAGCAGGGCCTTCTTGCGGCCGGGGCCGATGCCCTCGATCTCGTCCAGCGGGTTCTTCTTGATGTCCATCGACCGGCGCGTGGCGTGGGCGCCGTTGGCGAAGCGGTGGGCCTCGTCGCGCAGCCGCTGGATGTAATACAGCGCCGGCGACTTTAGCGGCAGCATGAAGGGCGGCTTGCCGGGCACGAAAAACCGCTCCAGCCCCGCGTCGCGGTCGGGCCCCTTGGCCACGCCGACGGCCAGGATGTCGTCCAGCCCCAGATCGGCCAGCACCGCCTGCACCTCGGCCAGTTGTCCCGCGCCGCCGTCGATCAGCAGCAGGTCGGGACGTTCCGCGCCTTCCGCCTCTTCCTCCTCCTTGACCAGACGGCTGAAGCGGCGACGCATGACCTCGCGCATCATGCCGTAGTCATCACCGGGCGCCAGGTCGGTGCTCTTGATGTTGAACTTGCGGTACTGGTTCTTGCGGAAGCCCTCAGGCCCGGCGACGACCATCCCTCCGACCGCGTTCGTCCCCTGGATATGGGCGTTGTCGTAGATTTCGATCCGCTCGGGCCGGCCGTCCAGACCGAAGGCCTCGCAGACGTCGTCCAGGATTTTCCCTTGGGCCGAGCTCTCGGCCATGCGGCGACCCAGCGCCTCGCGGGCGTTGGTCAGGGCGTGATCGACCAGGGCCTTGCGGTCGCCGCGCTGGGGGCGGTCGATCGAGACAACGCGGCGCCCGTCGGTGATCTTGGCGCGCAGGGAGAAGGCCTCCTCCAGCAGCTCCTTCTCGAACGGAACGACGTTGGACAGGATCTCGCGGGGGACGGGCTTGTCCTCATAGAACTGGCCCAGGAAGGCGGACAGGATCTCCGGGTCGGTGTCCGCCTTGTCCACGCGCGGGAAGTAGGCCCGGCCGCCCCAGTTCTGGCCGCCGCGATAGAAGAAGACCTGCACGCACGCCTGACCGCCCTCGGCGAACAGGGCGAAGACGTCGGCTTCGGCCACGCCCTCCGCACTGACGCTGTTCTCCATCGAGATGGCCGACAGGGCGCGGATGCGGTCGCGCACACGGGCAGCCTGTTCGAAGTCCATATCGTCGGACGCCGCCTGCATGTCCTGCGACAGCCGGCCGATGACGGCGCGCGACTTGCCGCGCAGGAACTGTTCGGCCTCGTCGACCAGGGCGCCGTAGTCCTCCAGCGAGATCAAGCCAGTGCAGGGCGCCGAGCAGCGCTTGATCTGGTGCAGCATACAGGGGCGGGTGCGGGTCTCGTAGACGCTGTCCGAACAGGACCGCAGCAGGAAGGCCTTCTGCAGCGTCGTCAGGGTCCGGTTCACCGCCCAGGTCGAGGCGAAGGGGCCGAAATAGTCGCCTTGGGTCGTGTGGGCGCCGCGATGCTTGCGGACCTGCGGCGCGCGATGGTCCCGGCGGATCATCAGCTCGGCGAACGACTTGTCGTCGCGCAGCACCACGTTGAAGCGCGGCTTCAGCTTCTTGATGAAGTTCGATTCGAGCAGCAGCGCCTCGGTCTCGGACGCCGTGACCACCAGCTCCATCGAGCGGGTCAGCGAGACCATCAGACCGATGCGCTGGGTGTGGAACCGCCCCTGCGCGTACTGCAGGATGCGCTTCTTGATCGAGCGCGCCTTGCCGACATACAGGCACGACCCGTCCTCGCCGTACATGCGGTAGACGCCCGGCTTGTCGGGCGCGCGCCGCGCCTCGTCGCGGATCAGATCGGCGGCCTTGCGGCCCGAGGGGTTCGCCGGCTCCAGAACAGCTTCAGCCATGACTGCGATATAGGGTCAGAAACGGCGGACGAGGAGGACGCCGGCAATCACCAGGGCGACACCGGCCGCGCGGCCCAGCGAAAGCGGCTGCTGCGGCACGCCCAGGGCGCCGAAATGATCGAGAAACAGACTGATCAACAACTGGCCAGCCACCATCAGGGTTATGGTCAGGGCCACGCCAAGCCGAGGCACGGACCAGGCGGCGGCCACCACGAAGACGACGCCGTATAGGCCGCCCATCCAGGCGTACCAGGGCAGGGCGCGCGTCGCCGCCCAGTCCGGCCGCGTCTGGAAGACCGCCGCCAGCACCGCCAGCGCCAGGGCCCCGACCGTGAACGACACAAAGGCGGCGTTGACCGGAGAGCCGACCGCCGTCGCCAGCCGCGCATTGGTCGGGGCCTGCATGGCGGTCGCGCCACCCGCGAGGATGATCAGGACGATGGGAAGAATCGACGGGTTCATCCCGCCAGCCTACCAGACCGGATCGGGCGGCGCGCCGGTCAGCACCTCTCGGATTCGCCGCGCGCTGGCGGCGTTCATGTCGTCCGGCAGGGCCGCGGGATCGAACCATTCGGCGGCCTCGATCTCGCCGTGGCTGGTGCGCTCGCCCGGCTCGAACCGATCGATGGCGAAGACCAGCACATGGTCGCCGGGAAAGAACCGCTCGTTGGAATGCACCGACAACAGGCGCGGCGCCGACAGGGCGACCAGCCCCGCCTCCTCGCGCAGTTCCCGCACCGCCGCGTCCTGCGTCGTCTCGCCCTTGTCCACCCCGCCGCCGGGCAACCACCAGCCGGCGAGATAGGTGTGCTTGACCAGCAGCACCCGTCCGGCCTCGTCGCGCACGAGCACGCGCACGCCGAGGGTCATGCCCCGCGTCGCGCGCGAGAATGCGAAGAACAGCGGGCGGGTGAAGGGCTCGATACGGCGGCGCCAGGTCACGATAAGGAAGAACCCGGGGATTTCGTCGAACCTCGGCTCTGTGCCGCAACCGTCTCCATGTGTCGCGCGGCAACAACGCTGATGCCGATGCCGAACGCCGAACTCACCACGCTCACCACACAGTTCCAAGCCAGGACGCTGGCGACCACCCATGTCGCCTTGGTTAGATCAGCGTCAGAGGTTGCCCTATCCATAGCTCCAAAAGCGAAGCTGGAGATTGCCAAAGGCCATCGCAGACCTTTAGTCGCGGCCCATGCGGCGCCGAGGCCGATCCAACGTCCGGCTCTGGCCTGTAGCAACGGCCAACCCGACAGGACGCCAAGCAGAAATGGCAATGCGAGCATGGCCGGGACCAGGAAGAGAAGCGCCCACCACTGATGGCTTCGCACAGCCAAAATGAGGACGAGCAACAAGGCGCCCACAGGCGCGATCAGCAAGGTAGCGCCAGCGGCGTACCGCAGTACCCGCGGCAAGGTGGGTCGCTCGCCGGAAGCGGCGATTGAAATGGCGAAGTAGATGAAGGCAGCGCCAACAGTGGCGACGCCTAGAGCGATCCACTCAGGCGTGGATAGTGTGCGGCCAACAAACTGCTCGAACAGTGTCGCGGCCGCACTCATAGCAATGATGCAGGTCCATCCCCAGCGTGGGATGCCTCTGATCGCTAGGGACAAAGTCCGAAAGTAGTCGTGGAACATCGTTGAATCCCCCCTAGTTCGAACATGACGTGAGCGGCGAGTTTCGTCCACGCCGTCGCACGCCGGCCGGAGGGTCTGCTATGTCCACCCCATGGCGGATAAATCGGACTACAGCCGCAGCCACGGCGGCGCCGCGCTAGGCGCTCGGCTGCGGCGGGCGTCGGAGCGGATCGATCGGGACGGGACGCGGGTCTATGCGACGCGCGCCGTGCGGTTCGAGCAGCGCTGGTACGGCGTGCTGCGCCAGCTGGTGGAGCAGGGGCCGATGTCGGTGGGCGATGTGGCCGCCGTGCTGCGCATCACCCATGTCTCGGTCAGCGAGGCCAGCCGGTCGATGGAGAAGGCCGGGCTGATCGCCTCGGCGCCGTCGCCGCAGGACGGCCGGCGCCGCGTGCTAAGCCTGACCGGCAAGGGCCGGGCGCTGGTCGCGGAGCTGACGCCCCTGTGGGAAGCCTTCAACGACGCTGCGCGCGAGCTGAACGACGAGGCGGGCGATCTGGTGAAGCTGCTGGACCGGCTGGACGACGCCCTGGATCGCCGCGCCCTCTATGACCGCATCCTCGATCGGCTGCCCAAGCCCGGCGGCGATTGACAGATATGTAGGCTCCTACATAATCGGTGCATCGCAGCCGTGGAGCGCACGATGAAGCTGGACCGACGATCCGTCCTGGGCGGGATGGCGATGCTGTCCGCCGCCGGTTGCGCAATCGTGCCGGCCGAGGATGCGGCTGTCCGCGCGCGGCGGCTCTATGCGCGGGCGACGGTCATCAACGGCAATCTGGTCGCGCCGCTGGACGATACCGGGCCGCTGGACGCCGAGACGGCGGCGCAGGTGCGCGCCTCGGGCCTGACGGCGGCCAAGGTCACCATCGGCGGACCGGGCACGGAGACGCGGGCCGAGGTGCGCGAGTCCATCGCCGGCTACGCCAAGGCGGTTGAGATGAGCGACGGCCTCTATCGCAAGATCACCCGCGTCGCCGATATCGATGCGGCCAAGGCGGCGGGGCAGATCGGCCTGATCTTCTCGTTCGAGGCCGCCGAAATGCTGGAGGGCGACCTGGACGCCATCGATGCCTTCCGCGCACTCGACGTCATGGTCATGGGGCTGAGCTACAATCGGAACACGCCCTTCGCGTCGGGCGTCATGTCGAGCGAGCCGACCGGCCTGACGCCGCTGGGTCGCCAGGCGGTCGAGCGGATGAACGCGTGCGGCGTGACGCTGGACGTCAGTCACAGCGACGAGGCCTCCAGCCTGTCGGCCGTCGCGGCGTCGTCCAGGCCCGTGACCATCACCCACGCCGGCTGCGCCGCCGTGCACGCCCATCCGCGCAACAAGTCCGACCGGCTGATGAAGGCGCTGGCCGACAAGGGCGGGGTCATGGGCCTGTACGAACTGTCCTATCTGACCACGCCGGGCCAGCCGACGCTGGAGGTCTATATGGCCCACCTGCTGCACGCCCTGAGCGTCTGCGGCGAGGATCACGTCGGCATCGGCAGCGACGCGTTGCTGACCCCGTTCGACACCTCGCCCGAGAGCATGGCCCAGTGGGACGCGTCCATCGCGGCGCGTCGCGAGGCCGCGGTCGCGGCGCCCGGCGAGGGGCCGCCGCCCTTCGTTATCGGCCTGAACCAGCCAGACCGGATGGTTGTGATCGCCGAGGCCCTGATGAAGCGCGGCTATTCGGACCGGGCGGTGGAAAAGGTGCTGGGCCTGAACTTCCGCCGCGTCTTCGCCGAGACATGGCGCGTCTGAGCGCTTGAACCCGGCGGCCGGTCGCTCTAATCGGGCGCCATATCAAGGAGCGACCCATGCTGGCTCTCGGCGTCATCTTCGGCTTCATCGCCGTGCTTATGGCTATCAACTTCTTCGAGTTCGGCCGGGTTGACTGACCGGCCGGCACGCACCGGCGCGGCGCTCGTCACCGGCGGGGCGCGCCGGATCGGGCGCGCCATCTGCCTGAGGCTGGCCCAGGCCGGCTTCGACATCGCCATCCATCACCATGCGTCGGCCGATGAGGCCGAAGAACTGGCCGGGTTGATCCGCGCCATGGGGCGCCGCGCGGCCACCGTGTCGGCCGACCTGACTGACGAGGCGTCGGTGAGGGGGCTGGTTCCGACGGCGGTTCGGGCTCTGCGGCCGCTGCAGGTTCTGGTCAACAACGCCTCCGTCTTCGAGGACGACCGCGTCGGCGCATTGGAGCGCGCGACCTGGGACAAGCATATCGAGACCAATCTGCGCGCACCCATCGTCCTGTCGGAGGCCTTTGCGGCCCAGGCCGGCGACGGCGCCGCCATCGTCAATCTGCTGGACCAGCGGGTGCTGAAGCCGGATCCACGCTTCGTCTCCTACGCCCTGTCGCGGAACGGCCTGTGGTGGGCGACGCGGACTCTGGCCCAGGCTCTGGCGCCGAAGATTCGCGTCAACGGCGTCGGGCCCGGTCCGACGCTGCCCTCCATCCATCAAACGCAGGCCGACTTCGACGCGGAGGCGCAGGCCGTCCTGCTGCAGAAGCCCGGCCGTCCCGAAGCCGTGGCCGACGCCGTCGCCTGGCTGGTGGACGCGGACCTGGTGACGGGCCAGATGATCGCCGTCGACGGCGGCCAGCACCTGGCCTGGCGCACGCCCGACATCGCGGAGTAGCGACCTGTCCGACTTCACCCCCATCCACGAGGCGCTGACGGTCTTCGTGCGCGGCCTGCGGCTCGACGCCGGCATCGGCGTCTACGCGCACGAGCAGGGCCGCCTGCAGCCGCTGATCGTCGATGTCACCCTGACCCTGAGCGCCGGGCCGGTCGAAGAGCTGGGCGACACGGTCAACTATGAGCGGGTCGCCGAGGCGGCGCGCGGCCTGGTCGACGCGGGTCATATCGAGCTGGTCGAGACCCTGGCCGAACGGCTGGCTATCGCCTGTCTGAACCTGCCCCGCGTCCAGCGGGCGGCGGTGCGGATCGAGAAGCCGGAGGCGCTGGCGGGGGCCGATGCGGCCGGGTGCGAGGTCGTCCTCGCACGCTGACCTGACGTCCTGGCGAGCGTCAGCGGTTGCGCCCCGGTCGCCGCCCGGCCATTGTCAGGCTGAACACGAGCCGCCGGACAACGGCGGCGGGCGGAGACACCGATGGCCGGACCCGGCGATCCCGACGAGCCGAAATCCACGCTGGCTCACGACCCCGACGATCTGGTCGGTTTCGCCTCGCCCGCGCACCTGACCGGCCGCGCCCGCGCGCCCGAGCCGGCTCCTGAGCCGGAGCCCGAGCCCGTGGTGAAGGCGGTGGAGCCGAACCCCGAACCCGAGCCGACCCCGGCGCCGGCGACCGAATCGATGGCCCGCACCGAAGAGCCTTTGGTGGTCGAGGCGCACGAGCCGGCGCCCGTCGCCGCTGCGCCGATTATGCCCCCGCCCCCGCCGCGCATCGAGCGGGCGGCTTTGCCGGAACGCACCCGCGCGGCGCCGGCCCCGCCCGTCGCCCGGCTTGCAGTCTCCGCGCCGGCCGTTGCCGCGCCGATGAGCCTTTACGCCGTCTACGCCCTGATCCTGTTCGCCGTCCCGACCCTGGGGGCCTCGGCGGCGCTGGCGTTGCTGGCGGTGACCGGCCGCGAGGGGCCGAGCGATGCGGTGGCCGGCAGCCACTTCATCTTCCAGCAGCGCACCCTGTGGACCGGCGCCGTGGTGGCCCTGCTGGGGGTCATCCTGATCGTGATCAACGTGGGCGTCTTCGTCCTGTTCGTCGTGGCCTTGTGGCTGATGGCGCGCGGCGTCTGGGGCGTGCTGAGGCTAAAGGCCGGGCAACCGATTCCCAATCCGCGCGGTTGGTTGTTCTGAAGGAGCCAAGATGACCGACCTGCCGCCGACCGATCAGCCCCGCCTGGAAGCGGGTCATCCCTCCGAGGGCAAGGTGGCCGCCGCTGCGGCGTGGGGCCTCTACATCCTGTCGATCCCCAGCGCGAACATCCTGGTGCTCGTCGGCCTGGTCGTCGCCTACGCCGCGCGCGGCAGCGCCACGGGCGTGGCGCGTCAGCACATCGAGGCCCAGATCGCCCTGTTCTGGTCGGTCTTCTGGTGGACGATCGGCCTGTGGATCCTGGTGGTCATCAGCGGGTTCGCCTCCATCCTCCTGATCGGCATTCCCTTCCTGCTGGTGTTCCTGCTGCTGCTGCTGGTCCTGCACATCTGGTTCACGGTGAAGAGCATCATCGGCCTGCTGCACCTGCTGAGCGACAGGCCGGCGTAGCGGAACCGGCGTGCGTCGCAGCGGGTTCGGTCGGCTCAAGGAGAGCGACATGACCGACTTCAGCGACAACACCGCCGAGCAGCGTTTCGAGCAGGATTTCGAGGGGCCGGACGGCGGGACCCACTCCGTCTGGGCCGATTACGCCGCCCACGGCGAGACCCGCACGATCCTTCACGTCGAAGCCGATGCCGCGCTGCGTGGCGGCGGCGCGGCGAGCAGGTTCATGCAATCCTTGGCCGAGCACGCCCGCGCCGAGGGACTGAAGCTGGCCCCGCGCTGCGGCTACGCCGTCGCATGGCACAAGCGTCACAAGGATTTCGACGACGTACTGGCCTGAAAATCCTCCCCCCGGTGGAGGGAGGATTTGGCCCGCCTCACCCGCCGGGATAGCCGCCGATGATCGGCAGCACCTCGCCGGTGATGAAGCTCGACATCTGCGGCGACGCCAGGAAGACATAGGCCGGCGCGATCTCTTCGGGTTGCGCCGGCCGCTTCATCACTGTCTGCGCACCGAATTCGGACACGCTCTCGGCGTCCTTGTCGGCCGGGTTCAGCGGGGTCCAGACCGGGCCGGGCGCCACGACATTCACGCGGATGCCGCGCGGCGCCAGGTGGGTGCCCAGGGACCGGGCGAAGGCGTGGATGCCGCCCTTGGTGAGCGAATAATCAAGCAGGTCCTTGTTGCCCTGCAGCCCCGTGATCGAGCCGGTCATGACGATGGCAGCGCCGGACTTCAAGTGCGGGACCGCCGCCTTCACCAGGTTGAAATAGCCGTAGAGATTGGTTTTCAGCGTCCGGTCGAAATGCTCGAACGTCAGGTCTTCCAGCGCCTTCACATGCTCCTGGAAGGCGGCGTTGGGCACCACGACATCCAGACGGCCGAAGGCCTTCAGGGTCTCGGCGACCGCCATCTCGCTGAAGGCGGGGTCGGAGACATCGCCCTGCAGGATGATACAGCGCCGCCCTTCCGCCTCGATGGCCCGCTTGGCGTCCTCGGCGTCGCCGGCCTCGTCCAGATGGCAGATGGCGACGTCGGCGCCTTCGCGTGCAAACAACACCGCGACCGACCGGCCGATCCCTGAATCGCCTCCGGTGATCAGGGCCGCGAAGCCCTCCAGCTTTCCTGATCCCTTCCAGAAGGGCGCGTCATACATGGGCGCGGGGTCCAGCATGGCCTCGTCGCCCGGTTTAATCTGGTGCTGCTTGGGAAAGGGCGGCTCGGGATATTTGCGAGCGCCTGCCTGCACCGCGCCCTCCACCCTGTCACCTGCCTTGGCCTCGTCGTGCTTGGTCTGGGCGTCCTTGGCGTCAATCGCCTTCTGGATCGAACGCTCCTGGGTCGCGATGTCCTCGGCGCGCTTGACGGTGAGATCGTCCATGGGAAGCTCCTTGCTCGGGTGGCCTTTTGAACCGACCACCTCCACAGGGGTTCCGAGAAGGTTCACGGAGCGGCGATATGGACGGCATCGACTGGGCAGGGCTGGCGAACGGCGCGGGCGCCGCGGCGCAGCCGTTTCAGGTCTGGGTGCTACCCGTTCTGCTGGGGCTGGGACTGGCGTCTGCCACGGGCTTCCGTACCTTCCTTCCGCTGTTGATGCTGGCGGTCGCCGCTCGCTTCGAACTGTTCGGCGTCCAGTTGAACGACCATTTCGCCTGGCTGGGTTCGCTCTCGGCCATCGGGGCGCTGGGCCTTGCGGCGACAGCCGAGTTTCTGGGCGACAAGATCCCCGTCGTGGATCATGCGCTGAACGCCATCGGCTGGGTCACGCGACCTCTTGCGGCGGCGCTGGCCGCCGGCGGCATGTTCTGGGCGCTGGATCCGACCGCGGCGGCGATCGCGGGCGTGATCGTCGGGGCGCCCACAGCGCTGCTTTTCACCGGCGCTCAAGGGGGCGCGCGTCTGACCTCGACGGCGACGACCGGCGGCGTCTTCAATCCGGTCGTATCGTTCATCGAGGACGCGCTGGCGGTCGGGATGGTGATCCTGACCTTCCTCGCGCCCATTCTAGTGCCGATCCTGCTGATCGGACTGCTGGTGCTGATCTACCGCCTGGGCCGTAGCATCCAGCGGGCGAGAGCCCGGCTGGTCGGCGAGCGACCCGATCTGGTCTGATCGCGGTTTAAAGCGTCCGCTGAACGATGACGCGGATGGTCTCGGCCTTGGACGGCAGATCCGCGACCAGGCGGGACGCGATCTCGCGCGCCCCGACGGGATAGGCGTCGCCGCCTTCGGCGATGGCCTTGGCCTTGGACGCAGCGTCGAGCAGGACGCGCTCCAGCGCCTCGACCTCCTCCAGCGCCAGGGCCTTGGCCTCCATCTGCAGGCGCTTGACCCGTTCCGCCGTGTTCTCGGGCGCGCGCATCAGGTCGTAAATCTCGGCGTCGCCGACGACCCGCAGCTGCGGAGGTGACTTGGTCTTGATAGGTTTGGCCATCGGTACGCTCCCGTTCAATCTGGCCAATGCAGGAATCAGCGACACCGTTCCGCCGGTTCTCAGCTTCACCTTAAGTGTTGCGTTCGCGCATCAGGCGATTGACGCGCGGGGGCGGGCAGGGGACGACAGGGTATGGCCTCCGGTCTCGTCCTGCCCCTGATCGTCTGCGGTTTTCCACGCTCCGGCACCCTGACCTGCGCCCAGGCCCTGAGCCTCTCGCCGGTGGTCGAGCTTCAGGGCGAGATGGCCCTGCCGGACCAGACCCTCGACTATCTGGCGGCGTTGAAGGCGTGGCACGACGGGCAGGGCGCGCGCAGCGCGCTGTGGCGAGACCGGTCCTATGAGGTGATGTTCGACGCCTTCGCCGGGGCGGCGCCGGGGCGACGGATCGTGCGGCCGGGCGCGACCTATCGCGGGCACAAGACGCCCCGTCACGAACGCTATTTCGACCGCTACGAGGCGCTGTTCGACAAGGCCGAGGCGCCCGCGCGCTACGTTTACTGCCTGCGCAATCCGTGGGCCGTATGGCGGTCGCTGAAGATCATGCCTTGGAACAGTTTCCGCACGGTCGGCGCCTTCGTCGAGGCGTGGGGACGATCGGTGGAGACGTTCGAGCGGATGCAGGAGACGGCGCCGGGACGGGTGCTGCTTTTCGACCTGGACGCCTTCGTCGCGGCTCCGGACGCCGAGACCTTCCTGGACGAGGCCCTGTTTCGGCCGTTGGGCCTCGATCCGGCGTCATTCCTCAAGCCTGTCTCCAGCCTGGCCAACAACAACGCCGCGACCGTGAAGGCGGGCCGCGCGCCTCCTCCGCTGTTCCGGGACGAGATCGACCGGATCGGCAGCGATGCGAAGAGCCGGCGATGGGTGGAGGCCTATTTCGCCGACGTGGTCCCGGCGGAAGGGCCGACGCGAGGGTGGCTGGAGCGGGTGCGGGGCTGAAAGATCCTGCACCGTGCAGCGCAGCGAAACGGGGGAGGGGGACCACGCAGTGGTGGAGGGGGCGAATGCTGGGTCGAAGACCAGCAGCAGACGGCGTGGATGCCTCCGCCCCCTCCACCGCAAGCGGTCCCCCTCCACCGCCCAAGAGCGGTGGAGGATCTTAGGAAGCCCGCCCCGCAATCCAAGACCGGCGCACGCTGAGGTCGCTGTTCAGCTCGACCAGATCGGCCCGTAGTCCCGGCGCGATGCGGCCGGTCTGTGCTTCCAGGCCCAGGAAGGCGGCGGGGCTGGCGCTGGCCATCTCGACCGCCTGCGGCAGGGTCAGGTTCAGCCAGGCGACGGCGTTGCGCACCGCGCCGGCCATGTCGAGGTCCGAGCCGGCCAGCGAGCCGTCCGGCAGGCGCGCCTGACCGTCCGCGACCGTGACCCGGCGGCCCTGCAGCATGAAGTGGTCCTCCGGCGAGCCCACGCCCGGCATGGCGTCGGTCACCAGCATGAAGCGGTCGTGCGGGCGGCAGGCCAGGGCGATGCGCAGCACCGCCGGATCGACGTGCCAGCCATCGGGAATGATGCCGCACCAGGCGTCCTGGTTCTCAAGCGCGGCGCCCACCGCGCCCGGTGCGCGGCTGGTCATCGGCGACATGGCGTTGAACAGATGGGTGACGCCGGTCACGCCGTTCGAGAAGGCGGCCTTCAGCGTCTCATAGTCGGCGTCGGTATGGCCCGCGCAGATGCGCACGCCGCGTGCGGCCAGGGCGCGGGTCATCTCGGGCGTCGTGGTTTCAGGCGCCAGGGTGACCAGGGTGCGGCCGTGACGGGCGCTCGACAGCACTCCCAGCGCAGCATCGTCCAGCCGGCGGATCTTTGTCGCGTCATGAACGCCGCGCCGGTCCATGTTCAGGAACGGCCCCTCGATGTGGACGCCGAGAATACCGGGCACGCCCGCCTTGATGGCGGCGTCGGTGGCCGCGATGGCGGCGGCGATGACGTCTAGGTCATCGCTGATCAGCGTCGGAAGCAGGCCGGTGGTGCCGAAGCGGCGGTGGGCGGCGGCGATGGTCGCCACCGTCTCGACGCTGGGGTCGTCGTTGAACAACACCCCGCCGCCGCCGTTGACCTGAACGTCGATATAGCCGGGCGCGAGGACGCGGCCCTCGAGGTCATAGACCTCGGCGTCCAATGGCGGGGCGTTGGTGACGGCGGCGATGCGGTCGCCGTCCAGCACGACGCTGAGCCCCTCGCGCAGCTCGCCATCGACGACGATTCGACCGTTGACCAGCGCCTGCATCAGACGGTCTCCGTCACCTTGTTCAGGTGCGGCGGCCGGTCGGGATCATAACCGCGCGCGACCGACAGCAACGCCGCCATGCGGTAGAAGCTCTGCACCAGCAGCACCGGCTCAATCGCCGGGTGCGCCTTGACCGCCGGCAGGGCGATGGGGCCAGCGACCGGCTTCCCAGGGCCCGCCAGCAGCACCTGCCCGCCGCGTTCGGCGAAGCTCTGGGCCAGGGTTTCGATGTCGTCCCAGGTCTCATCCGACTGGCCGAACATCAGGACTGGGAAGCCCTTGCCGACCAGGGCCATCGGGCCGTGGCGCACCTCGGCCGCGCTGAAGGCCTCGGCGTGCAGGCCGCACGTCTCCTTGAACTTCAGCGCCGCCTCACGGACCACGCCGAAGCCCAGGCCGCGTCCGACGACATAGAGGTGCTGCGCCGCCTCCAGAACGGGCAGGGCGGGCGACCAGTCCTGGTCCCACGCCTGCCGCATCTGGCCGGGCAGGGCGTCCAGCGCGGCGGTCAGCTCGGCGTCCCCGCGCCAGGCGGCGACCAGCTGCAGGATGGCGGTCAGGCTGGCGATGAAGGTCTTGGTGGCGGCGACCGACTTTTCCGACCCGGCGCGCAGCGGCAGGACGGCGTCGGCCGCCTTGGCGAGCGGCGAATCCTCGACATTGACCAGGGCGATGACGAAGGCGCCGCCCTCGCGCGCCGCCTGCACCGAAGCGACCAGATCGGGGCTCTTGCCCGACTGCGAAATGGCCAAGCACAGCGCGCCCTTCAGGTGCGGGGTGCGGTCATAGACGCTCGACACCGACAGGGCGGCCGGGCTGACCATCAGACCGGTGCGCGTCTCGATCAGATAGCGGGCGAAGACCCCTGCGTTGTCCGAACTGCCGCGCCCGGAGATCAACACGGCCGACGGCGGCTGGCGGCGCAGACGTTCACCCAGTTCCGCGCACAGCTCGCGGTTGGCGGCCAGCTGGGCCTGGACCACATCGGCGGCCGAGGCGGCCTCCTGGAACATCAGGGTGTCTTCAGCGCGCATCGGCGGGGCTTTCGGAGAGTTCGGCGATGAAATCGTAGGCGTCGCCCCGGTACCAGGAGCGGGTCAGCTCGACGGCCTGGCCGGTCGAATCGAAGCCGCGGCGTTCGATCAGCAGGCCGGGAGCGCCGACGGTGGTCTGCATCCGCGCGGCCTGGTCCTCGGTGAAGGCGACGGCGCGCAGGCGCTGCAGGGCGCGCATGGGGCGCCGACCGGCGGCCTCCAGCGCGGCGTAGAGCGATGTCTCGACCGCCTCCATCGACGGCAGGCAGGCCGCCGGGATCAGGGCGTGTTCCAGCGCCATCGGCGTCTGGTCGGCATAGCGGATGCGCTGGAACCGATAGACGCCGACGCCGGGGCTGAGGTTCAGCATCAGCGATTCCTCAGGCGTCGCCGGTCCCTGGGCGCGGCTGATCCAGACGCTGGAGGGCGTCCAGCCGCGCGCCGCCATGTCCTCGGAGAAGGAGGTCAGGCGCGAGAAGCTTTTCTCCACCCGCCCGGCGACGAATGTGCCGGCGCCCTGGCGGCGGGTCAGCAGTCCGTCGGCGACCAGGCCGTCCAGCGCTTTGCGCACCGTGATCCGAGACACGTCCAGCGCCGAGGCGAGGTCGCGTTCGGGCGGCAGGGCGTCGTGCGCCGACAAGGCGTTTCGAACGATGGCGTCGCGCACGGCCTCGCGCAGCTGATGATACAGCGGCGCCGGCTGGGCCGGGTCGAGCGGACCGATGATGTCGGCGAATGACATGGCGTCATTAGACCGCGTTCGATAGGTCCAATCAAGTACCAATCTGAAAATGGTATGCGTCTTGGGCTTGTCACGCGCTTGAAACGATGGAAGGTTGGCTTCAACGGTCAGGTTTGGACTGGCATTGGTCCTAGGGAGGGGCGGATGACGTCACGTTGGTCAGCGGGGGCGGTCGCGGTTGCGGCGGGCCTTCTGGTTTCGGCATGCAGCGCTACGGCGATGAACGGCGCGCAGACGCCGTCAGCCGTGGCTCGGATCGATGCGCCCCGTCCGGCGATCATCCCCGCGCCCGCCTCGCTGACCACCGCGACGTCCGGTGTCTATCTGCTAGCCTCGGGCGCCTCGATCGTGGTGCCGGCCGGTGACGCGGATGCGAAGAAGGCGGCCGACCACATCGCCGACCTGCTCCAGCGCACGCGCGGCCTGACCCTGACGGTCCGCGAGGGCGACGCCCGCCCCGGAGATGTCGTCTTCGCCCGCTCGCAGGACGCGGAAGACGCCTACGGCCTGTCCGTCACCTCGGACGGCGCGCGCGTCACCGCCGGTTCGTTCGGCGGCTTCCTCTACGGCGGCGTCAGCCTGTGGCAACTGGCCACCCAGACCTCCGACGGCCCGGCGCCGATCGCGGCGCTGACCATCCAGGACGCGCCCCGCTTCGGCTGGCGCGGCGTCATGCTGGATTCGGCCCGCCACTATCAGTCGGTCGAGTTCATCAAACAGTTCATCGACTGGATGAGCCTGCACAAGCTGAACCGCTTCCACTGGCACCTGACCGACGACCAGGCCTGGCGGATGGAGATCAAGCAGTATCCGCGCCTGACGGAAGTCGGCGGCTGGCGTGTCGACGCCGGCGCCGGCCCGCGCGCCGATATCGACCCCGCCACGGGCAAGCCTCGTCTGACCGGCGGCGTCTACACCCAGGACCAGATGCGTGACGTCGTCGCCTATGCGGCCGCCCGCAACATCACCGTCGTCCCTGAAATCGACCTGCCGGGCCACGCCAGCGCGGCGGTCCACGCCTATCCCGAACTGGGCGTCACAGACGTACCGGGCACGGCCGTCGGCGCCGTTCCGGGCGACTGGGGCATCTACGTCACCCTGTTCAACACCAGCGACGAGACGTTCCGCTTCCTGGAAAACGTGCTCGACGAGACCATGGCCATCTTCCCCAGCCGCTTCATCCACCTGGGTGGCGACGAGGCGGTGAAGGACGAATGGAAGAAGTCGCCGGCGGTTCAGGCGCGCATGCGCGAGCTGGGCATCACCGACGAAAACACCATGCAGATCTGGTTCATGACCCAGCTCAGCAACTATCTGAAGGCCCACGGCCGCGAGATGATCGGCTGGGACGAAATCCTGGAAGGCGGCCAGGTGCCGGATTCCACCGTCATGTCCTGGCGCGGCGTCGACGGCGCCGTGCAGGCGGCTCGACTGGGCCACGACACCATCCTGGCGCCCGCGCCGATGATGTACCTGAACAATATCCAGAGCCCGAACGACGGCTCGCCGGGTCGTGGCGACCTGGTGACCATGCAGGGCGTCTATGACTTCAACCCGACGCCGGACGGCATGACGGAAGAACAGTCGCGTCACGTGATCGGCGTGCAGGCCAACCTGTGGGTCGAACATCTGCGCACCGAAGAGAGCGTGGTCTACATGTTCTATCCGCGCATCGCCGCGCTGTCGGAACTGGCCTGGACGCCCGCCGCGGGCCGCAACTGGCAGGACTTCGTCACTCGCCTGACGCCGCAGTTCGCCCGCTACGACCGTCTCGGCATCGGCTACGCCCGCAACGCCCTGGACCAGACCAAGCTGCCGCCGCCGCCGCAGGGCCAGCGCCGCTATGACCACCAGATGCGCTCGTGCAACAACAGCGTGCCGCTGAACGTCTTCGATGACGCGGCCGGGCCGGACGGAACGCGCGCCACCTTCTCGATGGACCTGTTCAACCCGTGCTGGATGTATGACGCGGCGGACCTGTCCTCAGGCGGTCAGATGCAGATTTCGGTCGGCCAGGTGCCCTTCAACTGGCAGATCCTGCACGACATCGACAATGTGAAGGTCCGCAAACCGGCCACCCCCTACGGCGAGCTGGAGATCCGCGTCGACAGCTGCGAGGGCGCGCCCGTCGCCGTGGTCAATCTGGAAGCGGCGTCGCGCAACAACGCGACCACGGTGGTCAACGCCACCCTGCCGGCCCAGACCGGTCGCCATAACCTGTGTCTGATGTTCACCCAGCCGGGCATCGACCCGACCTGGGTTCTGGACTGGGTGCGACTGGCGCCGGCGGCGAACTGATCGTGAGCCAGGTCACCGTCCACGCCCCTTTCGACGGCTGGGCCGGCCCGCTGGACGAAGCGCCCGACCAGGTCTTCTCCGGCCGGATGCTGGGCGACGGCCTGGCGGTCGATCCCACCAGCGGAACCCTGTTGGCGCCCTTCGACGGGGTGGTCACCGCCCTGCCGGCCAGCCGCCACGCGGTCAGCGTTCGTCATGCCTCCGGCGTGGAGGTTCTGATCCACGTCGGGCTGGAGACGGTTGGCCTGGGCGGCCAGGGCTTCGCGCCGCAGGTCAAGGAGGGCGACCGCGTTTCGCAGGGGCAGGCGCTGTTGACCGTCGATCTGGACGCCGTGGCGCGCGGCGCGGTCAGCCTGATCACGCCTGTCGTGGTGACCAGCGAAGGCGCGGTGCTGTCGACCCGCGCGGCGGGCCCGGTGCGTGCGGGCCAGCCTCTTTTCCGCGTCTCGACCGGCGTCGCCGAAACGGGGGTCGTGTCGGACGGCGGCGAGGCGTCGCGCTCGGTGGCGGTCGTTCTGCCGGTCGGCCTGCACGCCCGTCCGGCGGCCAAGCTGGGCGCTGCGATCAAGGATCTGTCCGCAGACGCCCGCATCGTCGCAGGATCGAAGGAAGGCGCCGTCCGTAGTCCCATCGCCCTGATGGCGCTGGGCGTCGCGAACGGCCAGACCGTGACCGTCAGCGCCACTGGCCGCGACGCCGCGCGCGCTGTCGACCGATTGGTCGAACTGTTGGCCGGCGGTCTGGACGAACCACACCACTCCGCCCCCGTCGCCGCACCCACGCCGGTTCGCGCCGCGCGTGACGGCCTGCTCACCGGGGCGACCGGGTCACCCGGTCTGGCCATCGGCCCGGCTCACTGGCTGCGCTTCGCCGCCGTCGAGGTGGTCGAACTGGGCGAGGGCTATCATATCGAAGCGGGCCGTCTGGACCGCGCCGTGGCCCAGGCCGACGAGGAACTGCGCGTCGAGGGCGGCGACGTCATGGCCGCGCACCGCGCCTTCCTGGACGATCCCGAACTGCGCGGCGCCGCGGAGGCGGGCCTGCTGAACGGCCTCAGCGCCGGCGCTGCATGGCGTGACGCGTGTCAGGCCGCCGCCGCCGCCATGCGCGCGCTGAGCGATCACCGCATGGCGGAGCGCGCCGACGACCTGCTGGACGTCGAACGGCGGGTGCTGCTGAACCTGACGGGTGGCGGCACGAAGATCGATGCGCCGGAAGGCGTCATCGTGCTGGCCGATGAACTGCTGCCGTCGCAGCTGATGGCGCTGGCCGGCCGCGTGGCTGGCATCGCCCTGAAGAAGGGCGGGGCCACGGCCCACGTCTCGCTGCTGGCCTCGGGTCTCGGCCTGCCGTTGCTGGCGGCCGTGGGCCACGGCCTGGACGCCATCGAGCAGGGCTCGCCCATCGTTCTGGACGCGACCGAAGGCCGGATCGAGCTGACGCCGTCGCCCGCGCGTCTGGCCGAAGCGCAGGATCGGCTGGAGATGAACCGGCTGCGTCAGGCGGCGGTGCTGGAGGCGGCGGCCCAGCCCTGCCACACCGCCGACGGCGTCCGCATCGAGGTCTTCGCCAACTTGGCCTCGACGTTGGAGGCGGCCCTGGCGGTCAAGGCCGGCGCCGAGGGCTGCGGACTGCTGCGCACCGAGTTCCTGTTCGCCGACCGCGCCCAGGCGCCCGACGAGGCCGAGCAGGTCGCCGCCTATCAGGCCGTCGCCGATGCCTTGCAAGGCCGCCCGCTGGTCATCCGCACGCTGGATCCGGCCGGCGACAAGCCGCTCGCCTTCCTGCCGACGCCGCCCGAGGCCAATCCGGCGCTGGGTCTGCGGGGCGTCCGCGCCGCGCGCTCGCGGCCCGACATCCTCGACGCCCAACTGCGCGCCATCTGTGCGGTGAAGTCCACGGCGCCGGTCGCGGTCATGATTCCCATGGTGTCCTCGGTCGAGGAGACGACCTGGGCGCGTGAACGTCTGGACGCCGCGTGCGGCCGCGACAATCGCCCGCTGTTCGGCCTGATGATCGAGACGCCGGCCGCCGCTGTCATCGCGGATCGCCTGGCGCCGCTGGTCGACTTCGTATCGATCGGCACCAACGACCTGGCGCAATACACCCTGGCCATGGATCGCGAGCATCCCGCGCTGACCGGTCAATGCGACGCCCTGCATCCCGCCGTCCTCCGCTTGATCGGCCAGACGGTAGCCGGCGCGCGCGGCGTGAAATGGGTCGGCGTTTGCGGGGGACTGGCCTCCGATCCGCTGGCCGCGCCGATCCTGGTCGGCCTGGGCGTCACGGAGCTGTCGGCCGCCCCGGCCGCCGTCGCCGAGATCAAGGCCACGGTGCGCCGCTTCACCATGGAGCAGTGCCAGGCCCTGGCCCGCCGCGCACTGGTCGCGCCCACCGCCGAGGCCGTTCGCTCCCTCGCCCGAGAGGCCCTCGCGCCCGCCGGAGACGCCCGATGAAGTTTGGCCTGTCCGCCCTCCAGCCGCTGGGCCGCGCCCTGATGCTGCCCATCGCGGTGCTGCCCATCGCGGGCCTGCTGCTGCGCATCGGTCAGCCCGATCTGGCGAACCTGCCGTTCATGGCCGCCGCCGGCGGCGCGGTATTCGACAACCTGGGCCTGCTGTTCGCCATCGGCGTGGCCGTCGGCTTCGCGCGCGACCAGAACGGCGCGGCGGGCCTGGCGGGCGTCGTGTGCTTCCTGATCGCGATCGAGACGGGCAAGGCGCTGCTGAGCATACCGCCCGAGGTCACGCAGGGACTGGCGGCCGACGCGGTCGGCGCGGCCGAGACGGCGTTCAAGACCAAGGCCTTCGCCCGCTTCGCCGTGCCCATCGGCATCCTGTCCGGCGTCATCGGCGGGACGTTCTACAATTGGTTCGCCGGCATCAAGCTGCCCGAGTATCTGGCCTTCTTCGGCGGCCGCCGTTTCGTGCCGATCGTGTCGGGCGTGGCCGGCGTGCTGGTCGGCGCCCTGGTGGCCCTGAGCTTCAGCTGGCTCAGCCACGGCATGGACGCGATCACCAACGGCATCGTCGCCTCCGGCGAACTGGGCCTGTTCGGCTATGGCCTGCTGAACCGCCTGTTGATCATCACCGGCCTGCACCACCTGCTGAACAACATCCCGTGGTTCATCCTGGGCGAGTACCAGGGCAAGACCGGCGAGATCGCGCGCTTCCTGGCCGGCGATCCGACCGCGGGCGCCTTCATGAGCGGCTTCTTCCCGGTGATGATGTTCGGCCTGCCCGCCGCCTGTCTGGCCATGGTCCACGCCGCGCCCAAACACCGCCGCAAGGCTGTCAGCGGCATGCTGTTCTCGCTGGCCCTGACCGCCTTCCTGACGGGCGTGACGGAGCCCATCGAGTTCACCTTCATGTTCCTGGCGCCGGTGCTCTACGCCATCCATGCGGTGCTGACGGGCGTCGCCATGGTGGTGATGGACCTGCTGCACGTACGCCTGGGCTTCAGCTTCTCGGCCGGTCTGTTCGACTATGTGCTGAACTTCGGCCTGGCGGAAAATCCGCTGCTGCTGCTGCCGGTCGGGGCCGTCTACGCCGGGGTCTACTACGTCCTGTTCCGCGCGTTCATCCAATGGTTCGACCTGAAGACCCCGGGGCGCGAGCCGGAGGAGGCGGGCATCGCCAGCGCCCAGCCGACTCCTGCCGGCGGACGCGGCGCGGCTTATGTCGCGGCCCTCGGCGGCGCATCGAACCTGCGCGCGATCAACGCCTGCACCACCCGGCTGCGGCTGGTCATCGTCGACCGCAAGCGGGTGGACGAACCGGCGCTGAAGCGGTTGGGCGCGCGCGGAGTCATCTCGCCGTCGCCCACGGACCTGCAGGTCGTGGTGGGCCCGATCGCGGACAGTTTGGCTGACGAGCTCAAGGCGGCGGTCGCGGGCGGCGGAACGGCGGCGCTCGCGCCCACGGTCTCGGGCGCCAAGGTTCTGGCGGCCCTGGGCGGCGCTGACAATCTGGCGGCGCGCGAGGTGCGTGGCAGCCGGGTGTTGGTGACGGTGCGCGACCTCGCCAAGGTCGATCGAGCGGCCCTGACCGCCAGCGGCCTGCGCGGTGTGGCGGACGCAGGCGCGGACCGCCTGCATCTGGTCGTCGGACCGGATGCCGGCAAGCTGGCCGAGGCGCTGGTCTAGAGCCCTCGCGTCAGGGTCTTCACCCGCGCGATCCTGTTGCCCGAGGTCATGTAGAGCACGTCCCCGCGCGGGCCGCCGAAGGCGCAGTTGGCGATCGGGCCGCCGGTCTCGACGATGCCCAGGGTCCGGCCTTGAGGCGTCATCACGTGGATGCCGCCGGGGCCGCTGGCGAACAGCATGCCGTCGTGCGCCACCCGCATACCGTCGGGCAGGCCGGGATTGGCGTCGCTCACCTGCGCCGTCATGTCCGACAACACCCGCCGGTTCGACACCATGCCTGCCGTATCCAGATCATAGGCGTAGAGGATGGCCGCCACCGGGTCCGACACGGCGACGTAGAGGGTCCGTTCGTCCGGCGACAGGGCGATCCCGTTCGGCCGCGTCAGGCTGCGGTCCAGCAGGGTCACGCCGCCGTCCCGCGCGATCCGGTAGACGCCGTTGAAGGCCAGTTCCTTCACAGGAGACCGGTCGTCGTCCTTCAGGCCATAGGGCGGATCGGTGAAGAAGATCGCGCCCGTCTTGGACAGCACCACGTCGTTGGGCGAGTTGAAGCGCTTGCCCTGATAGCGTTCGGCCAGAACTGTCTTGGCCTTGGTCGCCAGGTCCAGACGGGCCACGCTTCGCGAGCCGGAATCGGCCATCAGGATCGTCCCACGTGGGCCGGGGAACAGCCCGTTCGAGCCGCCCTCGCGCAGACCCGGATCGGGCGCGCCCACCCAGCCGGACGGGCTCATGAACAGGGACAGGCCATCCGCCTCGCTCCAACGATGGATGCGGTTCTCGGGCACGTCGCTGAACAGCAGATAGTCGCCGTCATGGATCCACACCGGCCCCTCGGACCAGCTGAAACCGTCGGCCAGCTGCTCGACCACGGCGCCCGGCGCGATGACGGCGTCCAGGGCGGGATCGAGGCGGCGGATGCGGCCGATGGCGGGGTAGGCCGTGGAGGCGGCCTCGGGCGCGGTGGCGCAGGCGGCGAGGGCCAGGCCGGAGGCGGCGGCCAGAACGGTGCGACGGGACAGGCTCATGGGACGATGCTTTCGGTGCTCGGCGTGGCGACGGCGGGGGCAGGGGTGGCGAACCGGCCCGCCTCGGTCAAGGTGATCTCGGCGCGGCCGCGGATATCGTCGGACGCGGCGCCGACCATCAGCTGGATGGCGCCGGGCTCGGTAGCCCAGCCGTCCGTCCAGAGCGCGAACTGCGCGGGCGTCAGCTCGAAGCTGACGCGCTTGGCCTGGCCGGGCGCCAGCGCCACCCGGCGAAAGCCGCGCAACTGCTGTACGGGCCGAGACACGCTGGCGACAGGATCGCGCATGTAGAGCTGGACGACTTCGTCCGCCGCGACGGCGCCGACATTGCGGACGACCACGCTGGCGGTGACCCCGCCGGTCGCGCCGAGGCTGGCGCGGTCGACCTCCAGCGGGCCGTAGTCGAAGCGGCTGTAGGTCAGGCCGTGGCCGAAGGCGAACAGGGGCGTGATCGGCTGATCGCGATACCGCGCCGTGTCGCGCACCAGATCCTCCGCCGCCGGGCGCCCGGTCGGCAGGTGGGCGTAGGTCATCGGCATGGCCCCGTTGGCGCGCGGGAAGCTGATCGGCAGCCGCCCGCCCGGCGACACGCTGCCGGTCAGGACATCGGCGATGGCCGGCCCGCTCTCGACGCCCAGGAACCAGGTTTCCAGGATCGCCGGCGCGCGCTCTGCCAGTTCCGGGATCGCCAGGGGGCGGCCGTTCATCAGGATCACAACCACCGGCTTGCCAGTCGCCAGCACGGCGTCGGCCAGCGCGTCCTGCGCCGCCGATAGGCCGATGTCGGTATAGCTGCGGGCCTCGCCCGACCGGTCGAAATGCTCGCCGACGACCAGCAGCACCAGGTCCGACGCCTTGGCCGTCTCGACCGCCTCGGCCAGCGCTTCTGCGTCCGACACCTCGTGCACGGCCTGTGCGCCCTCGCCGGACGCCGTGACCGCGACGACTTGCGCCGCCTCGGGGCGATAGCCTTGCGCATAGGTCAGGGTCGCGTTCGGCAGGGCCTCGCGAAGGGCGGGGATCAGGGGCCGGACATCCTCGACCTTGCCCTGAGCGCGCCAGCTGCCGAGCGAGGAGTTGGCGTCCTCGGCCAAGGCGCCGATCACCGCGATGCGGCGCGCCGAGGCGGCGATGGGCAGGATGTCGCCGTCGTTCTTCAGCAGCACCATCGATCGGCGCGCCGCCTCACGGGCCACGGCCCGGTGCTCGGGCGTCAGCATGGCCGCCGCCTCGCGCGCCGGATCGGCCCGGCCGTACGGGTCGTCGAACAGCCCCAGCCGCTCCTTGGCCAGCAGGACCGCTCGCACCGCATCATCCAGCATCGGCAGCAGGGTCGGATCGGCCTCGACCGCGCCCTTCAGCTCGGCGGAATAGAGGTTGCCCGCCATGTCCATGTCGACGCCCCCGCGAAGCGCCGCGGCGCCCGCTTCCCGCGGCGTGCCTGCGATGGCGTGGTTCATCAGTTCGGGGATGGCGTTCCAGTCGCTGACGATCAGGCCGTCATAGCCCCAGTCGCGCCGCAGCACCACGCGCACCAGAGCCGGATGCGCCGTCAGCGGCACGCCCGCGATGTCGTTGAACGACGTCATCATCGACCCCGCCCCGGCCTGTGCCGCCGCATAGAAGGGCGGCAGATAGACCTCGTGCAGGGTCCGCTCGGAGATGTCCGCACTGTCGTAGTCGCGCCCCCCGTTGGCCGCGCCATAGCCGACGAAATGCTTGGCCGTGGCGATGATCGACGACGGGTCGGCCAGCGAGGCGCCTTGGTAGCCGCGCACCTGCGCCGTCGCCAGGATGGAGCCGAGATAGGGGTCTTCGCCCGCCCCCTCGACCACCCGGCCCCAGCGGGCGTCGCGGGCGATGTCCACCATGGGCGAGAAGGTCCAGTTCAGCCCGGCGGCCGAGGCCTCCACGGCCGCCACATGCGCGGTCTGCTGGACCAGGTCCGGGTCCCAGCTGGCCGCCAGCGCCAGCGGCACGGGGAACAGCGTCTTGTAGCCGTGCACCACGTCCATGCCGAACAGCAGCGGCACGCCCAGGCGGGATTCCTCGACGGCCACCCTTTGCAGCTCGCGGATCTGCGCGGCGCCGGCGACGTGCAGGAAGGAGCCGATCTCGCCGCGCCGCACCCGCTCCAGCGCGGCGGCGTCCAGGCGGCTGTTCAGCGCCCGCTGCCGCCCGCCCGGCACCTGGTTCAGCTGGCCGATCTTCTCGTCCAGCGTCATGCGCGACAGCAGTGATTCGACGCGCGGCGAACCCGTCTGGGCCGCGGCGGGTGACATCGTTGTCAGAGCCAGAGCGGCCGCCAGCAGAAATCTGAGCAAGATTCGCCTCCCCATCGCGCCGCCCGCACTGGACGGCGGGCCTTACGCTGGGTCATGTGTCCCAAAGTGACGGCGCGGATCAAGACGCCGACGGGGAGAAGACATGCGGTCTGACGACACAGCATCCGGCCGCAGCGGCGCGCTCAAGGTCATCACGGCGCGGCTGATGCCGCTGTTCTGCCTGATGTACCTGATCGCCTACATCGACCGGCAGAACGTCTCCTACGCCAAGCTGGAAATGGCCGACGCCCTGGGTATGAGCGAGGCGGTCTACGGCCTGGGCGCGTCGCTGTTCTTCATCGGCTACTTCCTGTTCGAGGCGCCGGCCAACCTGATCCTGGCCCGCGTCGGCGCCCGCGTCTGGTTCACCCGCATCATGGCCAGCTGGGGCGTGGTGACGATCCTGCTGGGCTTCACCAACAGTCCGCTGATGTTCTACGCCCTGCGCTTCCTGCTGGGCGTGTGCGAGGCGGGCTTCTTCCCCGGCGTCCTCTATGTCCTGACCCTCTGGTATCCGCAGTCGCACCGCGGGCGGATGGTCGGCGCCTTCATGGTGGCCAGCGCCTTCGCCAATGCGGTCGGCGCCCTGGCCGGCGGCCTGCTGCTGGGTCTGGACGGCGTGCTCGGCCTTCAGGGCTGGCAGTGGGTGTTCGTCGCGACCGGCATCCCTGCGGTCGCCCTGGCCCCCTACGTCCTGTGGCGCCTGCCCAGCGGCCCGCAGGACGCACGCTGGCTGACGCCGGAGCAGAAGGCGTCGGTGGCAGAGGATCTGGCCGATGAACACGCCGCCCATACGCACGCCGGCGCCGACAGCTGGCGCGCCATGCTGGACAGGCGGGTGCTGATGCTGGCGGCCATGTACGTCGGCTTCCCGCTTGCCGCCTACGGCCTCAGCTACTGGCTGCCGACGGTGGTGAAGGGCTTCGGCGCCTCGAACGCCCAGAACGGCGCCATCAACGTAATCCCCTGGCTGATCGTCGCCCTGGCCCTGTGGATGCTGCCGCGCATCGCCGCGAAGATGCAGCAGACGACCAAGGTGCAGAGCTGGTTCATCGCCGGGCCTGCGTTCGTCGGTGCGGCCGCCCTGATCCTCAGCGTGCTGGTCCCCGGCAACGCCGCCAAATTCGCCCTGCTGTGCGTCGCCGCGCCCGCCATCTTCTGCGCCCAGCCGATGTTCTGGAGCTTGCCGCCGACCTTCCTGCGCGGGGCCGGAGCGGCGGCAGGGATCGCGGCCATCAACTCGATCGGAAACCTGGGCGGCTTCGTCGCACAGACCGCCGTGCCCGCCATCAAGGAGGCCAGCGGCAGCGACCTGACGCCCATGCTGTTCCTGGCCGCCTGCCTGACGGTGGCGGGACTGTCGATCTTCCTGGTCCTGCCGCGGCTGAAGCCTCGAACCGCCGCTTGACCAAATCCGCGCGCGGGCGGAAACCTTCGCCAACCAACGAGGAAACGTCGATGAACATTCGCAGCCTGGCCCTGGCGGCCGTGATGGCTCTGTCCACGATGGCCGCTCCGGCCATGGCCTGGCAGGGCGGCACCCCCATGGGCCCCGCGCCCGGGGTCGGCGATTCCAGGGGCGGCTCTGTGGATCGGGAGCGTGCGCGCACGGACGACGAGGCTGTCCGCAACACCGCGAACCGGCGCACCCCGCGCGCCGCCGCCGCGACCACCGAAACCGCTCAACCGGTCGACGTCACCGCCGCCGCGACGGCCCAGGCCCAGGCCGCCGGCCTGACCTGCAATCTGTCGGGCGCCAATGCGCTGGGCGACACCGGGGCGGGCGAGGCCTACGAGGTTACGTGCGACACCGGCGTCGGCTACGTCATCGCGCCGGGCACGCCGCCGACCGCGTTCAACTGCCTGGTCATGGCCACCAACGCCGAGAGGGCCAAGGCAGAGGATCCCACATCCACCCTGGTCACCTGCGCCTTGCCGGCCAACCAGAATGCGGTGGCCCAGATCGCACCTTTCGCCCAGGCCGCGGGCGTGAAATGCACCGTGGATCAGGTCACCTGGGTCGGCCGTAACCCGGACGGCAAGGACCGGTTCGAGGTCGGCTGCGCCAACGCGGACGGCGCCTGGGTCGAAGTCACTCAGACGGGCGGCGACGCGACGAAGATCGAATGCTTCGAGATCGTCAAGGCGGGCCGCACCTGCGGCTTCACCACCCCCGCCGAACAGGTCGCGACGCTGCAGGCGTGGCTGGCCTCGGGCGAGACCCCGGCCTGCACGGTCGAACAGGCCAAATACCTTGGTCGCAACGCTTCGGGCCGCTTCTACGAAGCCAAGTGCACGGGCGCCGACGGCTTGATCGCGCGCATCGACACCAACGGCGCCCTGGCCCAGAGCTGGGCCTGCGTGGACGCCACCCGCGTGGTGGGCGGCTGCACCCTGACGACCGTCGCCGCGGCGGCGGCGCCTCCGGCCCAGCGCTGAGGGCATCCCGCCGCGCGCGGGGACCGTAGCTAAAGGCTTGTCGCGCAACATCGCGGCAGGCCGCGCGTCGCGGCCTCGAGCACAAAGGGAAACGTCATGCGGGCTCTGGTTCTGATCACGGCGGCCGCCGCCGGCCTCGCCGCCTGCGCGCCGACCGGCGGCGGAGGCGATCCGATGATGTCGCGCACGTCGGCCAGCCAGTGCCTGGACACCGCGCTGGCGACCGATTTCCGTCAGGGCGGCGATCGCACCATCTACGTCACGGACCGCCGTGGCCCGACCTACGAGCTGCGCTCGTTCGGCAACTGCAACGGCCTGGACTTCGCCCTGTCGATCGGGCTGCGCGGCGACATGGGGCCGGGCGACCGGCTGTGCGTCGGCGATCGCGGCCACCTGGCCCTGCAGGACACCCGGACCCAGGTTTGCCGCGTCCAGATCGTGCGCCAGTTGACGCCGGACGAGGCTGCGCGCCTGCCCCGATAGGGAACTGGGCCGCTTCTGGGCCGCTCCGGGGCGGCCAGGGCCTCAAGAAAGACGGCCTTAACCATGGCGGGCGTTCCCTGACGGCCTCTGTCGTCAGGCGTCCGCCATGCCCGCTTCCGCCCGCAAGCTCGCGGTCCTCCCCGCCGCCCCCGTCGCGCCGGCGCCCAACAGCTTGCCGGTCAGCCGCCCGACCATGCCACGCGCCGAGCAGGTGCTGCCCTATCTGCAGGCGATGGACGCCGCCGGCTGGTACTCCAACTTCGGCCCGCTGCTGATGCAGTTCGAAGCGCGCCTTCAGGCTCGCTTCAGCGACGGCGCCCAGGTCGTCACCGCCGGCAACGCCACCCTGGCCATCGGCCTGGCGCTGAAGGCGATGGGACTTCAGCCCGGCGCCCGCGTCGCCATTCCCGCCTGGACCTTCGTCGCCACGGCCCACGCCGTGCTCTGGGCCGGCTACCGGCCCTGGTTGATCGATGTCGATCCCGCCACCAGCATGCTGGATCCGCTGGCGACAGAGAGCGCGCTCGCTGACGCGCCCGGCCCGGTCGACGCCGTCATTCCCGTCATGGCCCACGGCGCCCCGATCGACCTGGACGCCTGGGTTTTGTTCCAGGCGCGTACCGGGGTGAAGGTCCTTATCGACGCCGCCGCCGCCTTCGACGTTCTGGACCGTGGACCGCTGCCGGCGGTGGTCAGCCTGCACGCCACCAAGGCGCTGGGGGTGGGGGAAGGGGGCTTCTTCGTCAGCCGCGATCCGGTGCTGAACGAGGCCGTGCGCCGCATGACCGGCTTCGGCTTCATGGGTGACCGGGTGGCGACCATCGCCTCCACCAACGCCAAGCTCAGCGAATACGCCGCCGCCGTCGGCCTGGCCGCTCTGGACGGCTGGCCGGGCGTGCGCGAGCGGTACATGCGCGTGGCCCAGCGGCTGCGCCTCGCGCTGATGGGTCGCCCGGATGCGGCGTTCCAGCCGGGCTGGGGACTGACCTGGGTATCCAGCGTCTGCGTCGTCGATCTTCCCGCCGGATCGGCGGCGACCCTGGCCGACACCCTGGCCGAGGCCGGCGTCGCTACCCGCCGCTGGTGGGGCGAGGGCTGCCACCGCGAGCCGGCCTTCGCCGAGTACGAGCGCGCCGCCGTGCCCGTCACCGATGCCTTGGCCCGGTCCCAGTTGGGCGTGCCCTTCTATTCGACCATGAGCGACGCCGAGGTGGATCACCTCGCGTCCTCGCTCAGTCAGGCTCTCGACCGGCTCTGAGCGATTAAGGCCTATGGTTAACGCGCGGGTAACGGCCGCGCCCTTAAGGCTGGAGGCGAGGGAGTCTCCATGTCGCCAGCCCGCATCCGGGGCATCGCCTATCACCTGCCCGAGCGGGTGCTGGACAACGTCGAACTGGCGTCGCTGTCGGCTGGCTGGACCCCGGAGAAAATCCTCGACAAGACCGGCGTCGCGACCCGCCGCATCGTCGCCGACGGCGAGACGGCCGGCGATCTGGCCGAGGCCGCCGCGCGCCGCCTGTTCGCGGCCGAGGGCATCGATCCGGCCGACATCGACCACCTGATCTTCTGCTCCCAGACGCCGGATTACCGCCTGCCCGCCACCGCCTGCGTGCTGCAGCACAGGCTAGGCCTGCCGACCCATGCGGGTGCCTTCGACATGAGCATCGGCTGCTCGGGCTTCGTCTACGGCCTGGGCGTCGCGCGAGGTCTGGTCGAGACGGGGCAGGCGCGGCGCGTGCTGCTGCTGAATGCCGACGCCTACTCGACCCTGCTAAGAGAAGACGACCTGTCGGTGCGCGCCCTGTTCGGCGACGGCGCGGCGGCCACCTTGATCGAGACGGCCAACGACAATCCCGGCCGCATCGGCGCGGCGGTCTACGGCTCCGACGGATCAGGCGCGACGAAGCTGATCGTGCCGGGCGGCGGCGCGCGCGAACCCGCGGGATCGTCCCACCTCCACATGGACGGGGCGGCCGTCATGGCCTTCGCCCTGAAGGAGGCCCCGGCCGCCGTCGCGCGCCTGCTGGACCAGACCGGCGCGGCCCTTGACGACTTCGATCTGGTCGTGCCGCATCAGGCCAGCCGCCTGGTGCTGGACAGCCTGCGCCGCCGCCTCGGCGTGCCGCATGAGCGCTTCGTCGTCGACGTCGAGAGCATGGGCAACACCGTCGGCGCCAGCATCCCCATCGCCCTGTCGCGCCTGCCGGTCTCCGACCGCCCGCGCCGCATCCTGATCGTCGGTTTCGGCGTAGGCCTGTCCTGGGCCTGCGCCGACATCACCCTGTAAGCAGAGGAAGTCCCATGTCCGCGTTTCGTGAAGGCCTGGCCGAGATCTTCGAGGTCGACGCCGTCGAGATCACCTCCGACTTCGATCTGGTCGCCCACAACTGGGACAGCCTGGCCATCGTTTCGACCCTGGCCCTGATCGACGAATGCTACGGCCGTCTGGTCGAGGGCGCCGCCCTGGCCGAGGCGCGCACCGTCGCCGATCTGGAGGTCCTGGCGCTCGGTCAGGCCGCGTGAGTTCAGGTCCGGTCACGACCGTCGACGGCGTCGCCTTGCGCGGCGTGGTCTCGGCCGTGCCGGGGCCGGCGATCCCCAACGCCCGCTTCGAGGATCGCTTCTGCGCCGAGGCGGTGGCGGAGGTCGCAAAGATGACGGGCGTCGAGGCGCGCCATTGGGTCAAGGAGGGCCAGACGGCGGCCGACCTGTGCTTCGACGCGGCCAGCCGCCTGCTGACCGCGCTGGACTGGGCGCCCGAGAGCGTGGACGCCCTGATCTTCGTCACCCAGACCCCGGACCAGCGGATGCCGGCGGGGGCCCTGCTGCTGCACGGCCGTCTGGGCCTGCCGGTGGAGTGCGCCGCCTTTGACGTGGGCTTGGGCTGTTCCGGCTACACCTACGGCCTGTGGCTGGCCGCCATCATGGTCCAGTCGGGCCGCAAGCGGGTCCTGCTCTGCGCTGGCGACACCATCAGCCCTCTGCTCGGCCCCGACGACCGGGGGACCGTCATGCTGTTCGGCGACGCCGGTACGGCCACGGCCATCGAGGCGGATCCGACCGCCAAACCCATGCGCTTCGTCCTGCGCTCGGACGGCAAGGGCGCGGGCGCCATCGTCGTGACGGGCGGCGGTTTCCGCGCGCCGGGCGAGATGGAGCGGCTGGAGATGGCCGGGCCGGAGGTCTTCGCCTTCACCCTGCGCGCCGTGCCCGCGATGGTGACCGACGTGCTGGCCGGCGACGATCCGGCCTCGATCGACGCCTACGCCTTCCATCAGGCCAACCGCTTCATCATCCAGAACCTGATCCGCAAGCTGAAGCTGGCGCCCGAGGCGGCGCCGGTGAACATCGACCGGTTCGGCAATACGTCGATGTCGTCGATCCCGCTGCTGATGACCACAGACCTGTCGGCGCGCCTGACGTCCGAGCCGACCCGTCTGGTCGCCGCCGGGTTCGGCGTCGGCCTGTCGTGGGGTGCGGCGCTGCTCGACCTCGAGCCGCTCGCGGTCGCCGAGACCATCGCGGCATGACGACCTTTGCCCCCGACGCCCTGACCGGCCGCACCCTGCTGGTGACCGGCGCCTCCTCCGGCCTCGGGCGGGCAACGGCGGTGCTGTGCGCCTCGCTGGGCGCGCGTGTCATCGCGCTTGGCCGTGACGAAGGACGGCTGGACGAGACGCTGGCGCTGCTGACGGGGGAGAGGCATCTGGCCCGCGCCGCCGATCTGGCCGACGCCGATGCGGCCGCCGAGGCGATCTCGACGCTGGCGACCGAGGCCGGCGGTCTAGACGGCGCCGTCCATGCGGCGGGCGCCGAACTGATCCTGCCGATCCGCCTGACAAAGGCTCGCAACGTCGCCGCCGTCATGGGCGCGGCCGTTAACGGCGGCCTCGGCCTCGCCCGTGCGGCGGGCAAGTCGGGCGTCATGAAGGACGGGGCCAGCATCGTCTTCCTGTCCTCCGCCGCCGCGCGTCGCGGTCAGGCGGGCATGGCGGCCTACAGCGCGGCCAAGGCGGCGGTCGAAGGCCTGACCCTGGGCCTCGCCGCCGAACTGGCGCCCCGCATCCGCGTCAATGCCGTGGCCGCCGGCGGCGTCGAGACCGAGATGCACAGCCGCCTCAGCCGCTCCCTGCCGGGTCCGGCACTGGCGGCCTATGAGGCGGCGCATCCGCTGGGCTTCGGCCGGGCCGAGGACGTGGCCAACGCCGTCGCCTTCCTGCTCAGCGACGCGGCCCGCTGGGTCACCGGCGCCGTCTGGGCCGTCGACGGTGGATACGCCGCGACATGACCGACCACATCCTGATCGGCGGCGGCGCCCTGGCCCGCGAGATGCTGGAGTGGTTCGCGCCGCAACTGGCCCTTAGCGGCGACCGCTTCGTCGGCTATCTGGACGACACCGGCGAGGCGATGGCCGCGTTCGGCGCGCCCCTGCCGTGGCTCGGCGCCATCCAGGATCACACACCGGACGACCGGCCGCTGGCGATGGCCATCGCCGACCCGGGCGCCCGCGCCACGCTGGGCGCCGCGCTGACGGACCGGGGCGGCCGCTTCGCCCGCCTGCTGCACGACCGCGCCTGGATCTCGGCCGGCGCCCGCATCGGCGAGGGCGCCGTCTTCGCCCCCTTCGCCTACGCCGCCAACGCCTCGACGACCGGCGAGCTGGCCCAGATCAACACCTTCTCGGCCGTCGGCCATGACGCCAGCGTCGGCGCCGCCTGCTGCCTGTCCAGCCAGGTTGACCTGACCGGCGGCGTGAAGGTCGGCGACCGCGTCTTCTTCGGCTCGGGCGCGCGGGTCCTGCCCGGTGTCGAGATCGGCGACGACGCCCGCATCGGCGCCGGCAGCGTGGTGGTGCGCGCGGTCCCGCCCCGCGCGGTGATGTACGCTCAGCCCGCGAGGCGACTGTCATGACCCCAAACGAGCGGCTGGCCACCGACTGGTGGCACCTGATCGCGCACGAGGCCGAGCTGGCCCAGCCCGGCGACTGGCTGCGCTTCGACTGGCCGCTGGGCGAACTGGTCGTCATGAACGACGGCGGCAAGCTGCTGGCCTTCGACAACGTCTGCCCGCATCGCGGCGGCCGCTTCTTCGACGGCCCGTCAGGCCAGGGCGCCGCCATCTGCCCCTACCACGCCTGGCGGATCCGGGACGGCGCGGTGAAGGTCGCCCAAGCGGCCCGCTTCAAGGCCTGCGACCTGGAGCGCGCGGTGCTGAACCGCTTTGAAATCGAACGTCACGGCCCCTGGGTCTTCGTCGGCGTCCAGCCAGCGCAGACGCTGGCGGCCCAGCTGGGCGACCTGGCCGAGCCCCTCCTCAGCATGGGCCAGGACATCGAGCGCCGCGCCGATCTGCACGCCGAAACCTGGGACTGCGACTGGCGGGTGGCGGTCGAGAACGCGCTGGAAACCTATCACGTCGCGCCGATCCACGGCACGTCGCTGGGCACGCTGGGCCTCAAGGACGAGACGTGGCGGCTGCACGGCGCCAACAGCGACTATACGGCCGAGGTCGGCGCCGCTCGCACCGCGCGGGGGTTGCAGGCGATGGGCCGGTTCTTCGAGGCGCCGAACGCCCACGCTGGATACCGCTCCATCCACGTCTTCCCCTTCGCTATGGTCTCCTCGACCTTCGGCTATTCCGCCGCCTTGCAGACCTTCATGCCGAGCGAAGGTGGCCGCGAGACCCGCTTCACCACCCGCATGCTGGGCGCCCGCCGCATGGCCGGGATGGAGGCGCCGGCCGACGCCTTTCTGGCCTCCTCGGCGCGCATGAACCGCCAGGTGTTCGAGGAGGACCGCGCCATCTGCGAGCGGGTCAGCCGTCGCTACGACCTGGACGCAGCCAACCGCATCTTCGCCGACAACGAGGGCCGCGTGGCCCATTTCGCCGACACCCTGCGCGACCTCGCCGCCGCGCCAGCCGAGAGACACCGCGCATGAACCTTCTGGACTTGCTGCTGTCCCACGCCCAGCCGGGCTATGAGCGCGGCCTGGCCGTCATCGCCCAGCGGTGGGTGCAGATGATGGGCGCGGCGGCCTTCGAGGGCCGCGATCTGGACGGCGCGATCGAGACCGCCCTGCGCTTCGCCGAGCACGGCGCCAAGGGCCAGCAGACGGCCGTCCTGGCGGGCGACCTGTCGTCGCTGGTCTGGTGGTGTGGAGCGCAGATGGACGCCGCGCGTCAGGCCCGCCTGGGCCGCGCCGTGCGCGCATCGGCGGGCGCGACCTTCGACGCGCTGGCTTTCCCGAACGCCCCGATGCCGAGCCCCCCGCGCCGCCGGACGCTGTGGACCGCCGCCTTGCAGTCGCCGCACCATTCGCCCTCGCGGGGCGCGGCCGACCTGACCGCCGCGATCCTGGCCGACCCGGAGGTGGAGCAGCTGGATCTTTACCACAGCGGCCCGGTCGCCGCGCCGATGAAGGCCTATCTGGTCGAGCGCCTGGGCGCGGCCGCCGGGCGCGTGGCGCTGATCCCGACCGACAGCGAAAACCACTGGTCCAGCGTGATCGACCGGGGGCCGGCGATCCACCATGTCTGGTGCGATTACGCCGCCCGGCTGCATCTGGCGCTGGCGGCGCGGATGGGGCCGGTGACCATGTACGCCTGCGGGGACCAGCCGCCGTTGCAGTACGCCGACGCCTACTGGTTCTATCACCGCCCCGACTACATCGCCCGCCGCTGGGCCGAAGAGGGGGCGCCGGCGGGCTTTGCCGCCCGTTATGTCGAGGCGCTGGCCGGGCCGCACAATCCGGCGCTGCAGGCCCCGCCTAAGGGCCGGCGCGAGGCGTATGGCCTGCCGGCGGACAAGGTGGTCGTGGCCACGGTGGGCAACCGGCTGGCGGTGGACTTCGACCAGGCCTTCGTGGACGGCATGGGCGCCCAGCTGGCCGCCAACCCCGGCCTGCACTGGCGGGTCGTCGGGGCCCTGCCGGAATGGTTGAGCTCGGCCTGCGCCCAGGTTCTGGGCGACCGCTTCAGCCATCAGCCATACGAGCGCGACCTGGCCGGCTTCATGACCACCGTGGATCTGTTCGCCAACCCGTTCCGGCGGGGCGGGGGCGACACGGCGGTGACCGCCATGCTGGGCGGCGCGGCGGTGGTGGCGCTGGAGGCCGGCGACGTGGGCGGCCTGATCCCGCCGGAGCACCGGCTGGCCGACGTCGAGACCTATTTCGCCACCCTGAGCGAGCTGGCGGCCGACCCGGCCGGCTGCGCCGCCTACGCCGCGCGCCAGGCCGCGCACGTCGCCCGGCTGACCGACCAGAGCGTGCTGGCCTCGGAAGTAAAGCGGCTGGAGGGGATCGCCCTCCAGCGCTTCAACGCCCGCCGGGGCCAGGCCCCGTGGCGGATCGACGACGCCGCACCGGCGCCGTCCGAGGCGGCGGCCTAGCGGCGCAGGGCCGACGACTTCAGCGCGCGGAAGGCGTCGAAGGCGCGGCTGCGGCGGCTGTCGCTGAGGGCGACCCACAGCACGGCGCCGGCCGACAGCAGCACGCCGGTGACGGCGGCGCCGATGGCGGCGGTCTTCTTCGGATTGGCGGCGGCCTTGTCACGCAGGGCGACGGCCTGGGTCTTCACCACCTCGGCGCCTTCCTCGGCCTTGGCCTTCACGCGAGCGGCGGCGCGGCGGGCGCGGGTCTTGACGGAGGCGCCGTTCAGGTCGCGGGGGACCAGGGTGTTGGCGGCGGTCTCGGCTTCGAAGTCGGTCTGGGTCATGGGAGGTTCTCCGGGGGAGGGAAGGGTCGCAGGCCCAATGCCCGCCGCCCCCGAGGGTTCCCCTGCGTTACAGCCAGCCGCAGGGATTATTGAGGTTCGGCCGCCGCTCCTCATGCGTCACCCAGGCGTCGCGCGCCCCGCAGCGACAGCGGAACCGTCCCGTCCGCCCCGGCGGCGGCACGGGCTTGTCCTTCAGCATCCAGGGCGAGATCGCCGCATCGTGGTGGCAGGCCATGCAGCGGACATGCAGGTAACGGGGCATGACCCCACGCTAGGCCGCCGGGCGCCGCCGCAACAGCCGAAATGTTCCGGGTTTGTTCCAATCCTGGGGATCATCGGTGAAAATCGCCGTCCGAAGCGTCCGATGCGTCCAGACCGTCCGATGCGTGCGATCCGTCCGGAGCGTCCGCCGCGTCCGCCCCGGCGCCGCGCCGCCCGCGCTCCAGCCGGTCCAGCTCGGCGCGCAGCCGCCCGACCCGGCCCCCGTCGCGCCGCTCCGCCGCCCAGTCGATCGCCGCCTGGGCCAGCACCGCCAGCGTCGCATCGCGCGCCCGCGCCGTCTCGTTCATCACCCGCTCCCCGCTTCGCCGCCCCCCACTCTGCTCCGGCCGCCGACCCAGGCGCGCAAACGCCCCCGAACGCCCCGCAAACCCCCGCCCCGCCGTGCCTCGGACCGCGCGCAAAAAGTTTCGAGCCGACGGGTTCGCTCTCCGCCTCCCGGGCGGAGACGGCGCGCGCAGCGCGTAGAGGCGAGCAAAGTCAGGACAGGCCCTTTCGGGCCCGCCTCTGGCGCCTCGCGGCGCCTGTCCCGCCCAGGAGGCGGAGAGCGTCCCGCGCCTAAGCCTCCGCCGCCACCGGCCAGGCCTCCGCCGCGCCGTCCGGCAGGCCCTGCTCCTCGCGCCAGTCCTGGCGCCACAGCCTCAGGAACCGCGCGTCGATCTCTCCCTGAGAGCGCAGCGCCCCGGCCTCGTCCCAGACGCACGCGCCCCACGGGCGGGTCATCCCCCAGGCCCGATCCGCCTCGGCCAGATCCGGCCGCCGCCGCGCCCTCTGGGTCATCAGCCAGCCGATGTGCCAGGTCGGCGCCTGCATAGGCGCGCCCTCCAAGGTGTCCCGGTCCAGCATCTCGACCAGGGTCAGGGCCAGCAACCGCTGCGCCTCCCGCTCGGTCTCGAACGACTCCAGCCGGCGCTCGCCCCAGCGGTCCCAGCCCTCGACCGGCTCGGGCCGGGGATCGGGCGTGCGGTGCTTGTCCCGGTTCCATCCCTCGGAGGCCCGCCGCCGCCACAGGTTGGCCAGGCCCCAAATTACGTAAGTCTGGCATACTGCCGCGCCAGCGACGCCCCCGTCTCCCCCTGCTCCCATCGATAGACCCTGCGGCAGCCACTAAACGCGAGCCAGCCCTGGCGGGGCTTTGAGCTCATATTCCTCGCCGCAGGCGTCGCATCGGAAGCCAGCCACGAGCGAATTGTTCGGTAACCGCGGCAGGCGGTCTGCGGCGCAGTTGGGACAGAAGCCGTGCAGCGCGACCCAGGCCTAGGTCACCGACCGCGCGGTCTTGGGTCGGCCCCTTGAAGACGACGGCCGGTTCGGCGAAGCCAACCTCGCACCACTGATTGTCGTCCTGCCCCCTCCACCCACCTTAGCGGGTGGAGGGTCAGGAGGTTAGCCCCTTGGCATCCCATCGTGGTTCGATCGCTGTTACGCGGCCAACCAAAACCATTCGAAGTTGGCCGCGCCGCAGAACCGATCGAAACTCGCGGAGGAGGCCCTTATGGAACTGGCTTTGCAGGATTTCAGCAATTCTGCCTTAGCGCGGGGCGAAAATGACTCTCCGCCTGACAGCTCGCCCAACCGCCGCTTTCCGCCTACCCCATCGCCAGCATATATATAGGCTTCGTTCCCAAATCTGGCACGCATCCTGTCAACATCCGCGAGTATCCAGTTTTCCACCTGAATGTCGGAGACGCCAATGACAAAGGAACGCCCGGGGCAAAGCTCGGCCAATCTTTGCTGTAATTCAACAGCTATGTCGGCTGCCGGTAGGGCTCTTCTCTCTCTGTCCAAGAGAACAACGATTGCGTCAAAATCAACGCCTACCGCTTTAAGGGAAAACTCAATCTTTTCGGCAATTTTGCCGAGGGAAACAGTTATTCCGTTTGGAAATGGCTTCAACACCAACGAGTTTGGGTGAGCGATCTCCATAAAAGATGCTTCTGTATGGCCCTCTACTAACGCAAGAACCCTACCCACGAAGAATACCGATCTTATAAAGATGTCCCACGCCGAAATCGGACTCTTCCAACAGCAGATTTAGCTGCTCGATGTTAGATGGTCTTCTCGCTCTCGTAAGCCCGTTCTCCACGCCAAATATGATAATCTCACACGGATGGCACATATCCAATATTGTCTGACTATGAGTAGACATTATGAACTGTGCGTTGGTAGATTTACGCGCGAGAACTTCCCTACTCAGACTTATCATACCCTCTTGCATTTTGGGATGAAGAAAGTTCTCTGGCTCTTCAATCACGGAAAACTGCTGCTCCGCGAACATCATTGTAACCAATGCTACCCACTTAACCGTTCCGTCACTTATTCTACCAAACGCGAACGGCTTTTCAGAAAAGCTAAATGTTATTTGGGGCTTTAGAACAGCCTCTGCCAAATCGAGCTCTGACTCGACTGTAACTATGTCCGAATTTATTTCTCTGCACCAGTTTATTATGCTATTGAATGCGGTTTTTTGCGCCAACCTTCGGTCTAGGTGAGCTGCCCAAAAATAGTCTTTCCCATAGTATTCGCCCCTCGCCATCTTGTAGAGCGCCAAGGCCAAGTTTTCACCAGTTCTCTGTATTCCGCTTTCTCGCGAAACGGGAGACGGTAGTCTGGCAGATGTCGGTTCTAAATTTATTGATCGAAATGACGTTAAATCATTCCAGACGGCATCAAAGACGCTTTCGTGGTAGAAAAATCTTCTAAGTACAGTAGACGACGGAGAAAGACCATCTTGAAGAATATCCTCAAGAGAAACATCCTTCTCCTGCGTCGGTCTATATCTTAGCGAATTCGCGTAAATAACGTCATATAGATCGTGAGATCTACTATTTATCGTTACCTTTGTGTTGTATTGGCCACCTACGTAATTCGTATGCCTATTAATTCTGAACGGCAGATTACCCGCAACAGTGACGCATAAAGATTCCCGACTTACGTAGATCGCTGGTATTCGCTTGTCGTATCTGACGTGTACATCATATCGATACCCGACCTTTGGTTTAGGCCCTGCTTCCGTCTCGTCGCTGAACCGTTGCGTGTTCTCACCTGAGATAGAAAATTTTAGGTGAGCGTTGTCGCGCGTGTGACGCTCGCGACTGAATATTGAACCGGCTCCCTCAGCGACCGAAATTGCACTGTCGAGATCCGTAGCGAGAAGCTCCCCTAGGAAATCGAGAAACTCGACGAAGTTCGACTTCCCCGAGCCGTTCGGCCCTACCAAAACCTGCAGTCCGGGCGTCAACTCGATGTCGAAGCCCACGAGAGAGCGAAACCCATCGATGCTGATATTTTGAAGCATCTTCTTCTCATGTCGCAGGCGTTGGCCGACACTGATGTGCGACCTTGGCGCGTCATTGAACCGTGCCGCAAGCCAACTCGGGTGTCGACAGAAAGAAATCTAGCTCCGCGCTATATCCCTCGCGGCATCAGCTTCACCAGTGTGATCTGACAAGGGGCTTCGGGGCCTCCGCCTCTACAGCCTGCTCTTCCTGAACCGCTCCGCCTTCTCCGCCGCCGCGTCCGCCCGCCACCGTTTGGGCGCCGCCTTGTCCACCTCGTCGCCCGCCGCGGTGAGGGCTTCGTTGGCGAACTCGAGGTCCATCAGCTTCATGCGCTTGATCTCGTCGCGCAGGCGGGCGGCGGTTTCGAACTCCAGGTTGGCGGCGGCCTCGCGCATGCGGCCCTCCAGGTCGCGCAGGGCGGCCTGGAAGTTGGAGCCGATGAAGGGCTTGGCCTGTTCGGCGACGCCGGGGCGGGTCAGGCGGTCCATCTCTCGGCTCTCGTAGGGCGAGGCCATGATCTCCTTGATGTCGCGCTTGACGCTCTCGGGCGTGATGCCGTGTTCGGCGTTGTAGGCCTCCTGCTTCTCGCGTCGGCGGCTGGTCTCGGCGATGGCGCGCTCCATCGAGCCGGTCATGCGGTCGGCGTAGAGGATGACGCGGCCGTCGACGTTGCGGGCGGCGCGGCCGATGGTCTGGATCAGCGAGGTCTCGGAGCGCAGGAAGCCCTCCTTGTCCGCGTCCAGGATGGCGACCAGGCCGCACTCGGGGATGTCGAGCCCCTCGCGCAGCAGGTTGATGCCGATCAGCACGTCGAAGGAGCCCAGGCGCAGGTCGCGCAGGATCTCGATCCGCTCCAGGGTGTCGACGTCGGAGTGCATGTAGCGGACGCGCACCCCCTGTTCGTGCATGTATTCGGTCAGGTCCTCGGCCATCTTCTTGGTCAGGGTGGTGACCAGGCTGCGATAGCCCTGGGCGGCCACGGCCTTGACCTCGTCGATGACGTCGTCGACCTGGTTGCGCGTGGCGCCGGAGACCGGGCGGATCTCGACCGGGGGGTCGATCAGGCCGGTGGGGCGGATGACCTGTTCGGTGAAGACGCCGCCGGTCTGTTCCATCTCCCACGGGCCGGGGGTGGCGCTGACGAAGACCGTCTGGGGCCGCATGGCGTTCCACTCGTCGAACTTCAGCGGGCGGTTGTCGATGCAGGAGGGCAGGCGGAAGCCGTACTCGGCCAGGGTCGACTTGCGGCGGTAGTCGCCGCGGTACATGGCGCTGATCTGGCCGACGGTGACGTGGCTCTCGTCCACGAACAGCAGGGCGTTGTCGGGGATGTATTCGAAGAAGGTCGGCGGCGGCTCGCCCGGCGCGCGGCCGGTCAGCCAGCGGCTGTAGTTCTCGATGCCGGCGCAGGAGCCGGTCGCCTCCATCATCTCCAGGTCGAAGCGGACGCGTTGCTCCAGCCGCTGGGCCTCCAGCAGCTTGCCGTTCTCGACCATCCAGTCGAGCGTCTCCTTCAGCTCGGCCTTGATGCCGCCGAGGGCCTGGTTGAGCGTGGGGCGGGGCGTGACGTAGTGGCTGGCGGCGTAGACGGTGATCTCGGTCAGGTCGGCGGTCTTCTTGCCGCTGAGGGGATCGAACTCGGCGATGCCCTCGATCTCGTCGCCGAACAGGGTGACGCGCCAGGCGCGGTCCTCCTGGTGGACCGGGAAGATCTCGATGGTGTCGCCGCGCTTGCGGAACATGCCGCGTTCGAAGTTCAGGTCGTTGCGCTTGTACTGAAGCGCGATCAGGTCGGCGCGCAGCTTGGCCTCGTCGATCTGGTCGCCGACCTTCAGGGTGAAGGTCATGGCGGTATAGGTCTCCACCGAGCCGATGCCGTAGATGCAGCTGACCGAGGCCACGACGATGACGTCGTCCCGCTCCAGGATCGCGCGCGTCGCCGAGTGGCGCATGCGGTCGATCTGCTCGTTTATGGAGCTGTCCTTTTCGATGTAAGTATCTGTTCTCGGGACATAAGCTTCGGGTTGGTAATAATCGTAATACGAGACGAAATACTCGACCGCGTTGTCGGGGAAGAAGCTCTTGAACTCGCTGTAGAGCTGGGCGGCCAGGGTCTTGTTGTGGGCCAGGATCAGGGCCGGGCGCTGGGTCTGTTCGATCACCTTGGCCATGGTGAAGGTCTTGCCCGAGCCGGTGACGCCCAGCAGCACCTGCTCTCGGTCGCCGCTCTCGGCCTGAGCCACCAGTTCGGCGATGGCGGAGGGTTGGTCGCCGGCGGGGGTGTATTTGGTCTCCAGCCGGAACTTGCCGCCCTTCTTCTTGCCGTCATGCGAGGGGCGGTGCGGGGTCCAGTCGGCCGGCTTGCCGGGCGCCTCCTCCGGCGTCAGGCGCGGGCCGGTGATCGGCGCGAACATCGGCAGGTGGGTCGGCTTGACCGACGGCCGCAGCGCCGCGCCCGCGTCATCGCGCAGAAAGGCGGCGGGCGCCTCGGACACCCCGCCGGGCACGTGGACAGGCTTGGTCACGCGCGGGGCCGAGCCTTTGGGCGTAGAAGAACGGTTCATGAACACAATGTAGGGCGAACGAGGGGATTCCGCTAGAAACGCACGACGCGGCGGCGGGCGCCGAATCCGACTAATGTCCGGGGATGAGACGAGCCTGGATCATCGTCGGCCTGGCGCTGCTGGCCGGCTGCACGCTCACCGCGCCGGAGCCGCTGGTCCCGCAGGGGCCGCGGCCGTATCAGCCGGCGCCGCAGCAGACGGCGGTGGCGGACGGCCTGATCGATCAGCCCATCGACGCGGGCACCAAGGGCCGGATCACGCGGGCGGCGGGGGATCTGGCGCAATGCATGGCCGAGCTGGACGCCGCGCGGGTGAACTTCGTCTCGACGCCCGACCGGGACAACACCGAGACCTGCTTCCTGCGCGACGCCGGGGTGCTGGGACCCGACATGGGGACGATCGCGCGGATGACGCCGGCGGGGCCGACAACCACCTGCGAGCTGGCGCTGGCCGTCAGCATCTGGCGGCGCCAGTCGGTGGAGCCGGCGGCGCGCGAGATCCTGGGTTCGGACGTGGTCCAGATCGACCACTTCGGCACCTACGCCTGCCGGCCCGTGAACAATCAGGCGGGCAACCGGCCCAGCGCCCACTCACGGGCGGCGGCGCTGGACTTCGGCGGGGTGCGCCTGCGCGACGGGCGGCGCATCACCGTGGCGGGCGACTGGAGCGCGGACGACGCCGAGGCGCGCTTCCTGAAGCGGATCCGCGACGACGCCTGCCGCATCTTCGGCACGGTGCTGAGCCCTGACTACAACAGCTTCCACCGCGACCACCTGCATCTGGAGCCGGGTGGGCGCCTATGCTCGTGAGGATGATCGGATGGCGGGCGGCACCCAGGATTACGTCGACGATCCGCGCAATGACGCGGTGCTAATCTCGGTCGACGGGGCGCTGGTCCCGCGCGATCAGGCCAAGGTGTCGGTGTTCGATTCCGGCTTCGTCCTGGGCGACGGGGTGTGGGAGGGGCTGCGCCTGATCGACGGCAAGATCGCCTTCCTGGAAGGGCATCTGGACCGGCTGTACGACGGCGCGCAGATGCTGATGATCGACATCGGCCTCGACCGCCGGGCGCTGAAGGACCGGCTGTTCGACTGTCTGGAGGCCAACGGCATGACCGACGGCGTCCACATCCGGCTGATGGTCACGCGGGGGCGAAAGCGCTCGCCCTATCAGGACCCGCGCCTGACCATCGGGGCGGCGACCATCGTCATCATTCCGGAGTGGAAGACGCCGCTGGCGCAGATGTATGCGCGCGGGATCTCCCTGTTCACCACCCACGTGCGGCGCACCGGACCGGCCGATCAGGATCCGAAGCTGAACAGCCATTCCAAGCTGAACGACATCCTGGCCTGCATCCAGGCCATGAACGCGGGCGCGGACGAGGCGCTGATGCTGGATGACCGGGGCTTCGTCGCCACCTGCAACTCGACGCACTTCTTCATCGTGCGGGACGGGGAGCTGTGGACGTCCGGCGGCGGCTTCTGCCTGAGAGGCATCACGCGCGACGCGGTGCTGAGGGCGGCCGCGCGGGGCGGGATCACGGCGCGGGAGAAGGACTTCTCGTTGTTCGACGTCTACGCGGCGGACGAGGCCTTCGTGACCGGCACCTTCGCGGGGCTGACGCCGGTGTCGGTGGTGGACGGCCGGTTGCTGCCCGTGCTGGGCGGGGGAGACGACGCGTCGGGCCCGGTGACGCGGCGGCTGCGCGAGCTCTATTTCCAGGTGCGGGCGGAAGAGGCGCGGGGGCGGTGACGAGCCGTATCGCCCCAACCCGCATCGCCATGTGGTCGGGGCCGCGCAACGTCTCGACCGCCCTGATGCGCAGTTTCGAGAACCGGCCCGACACGGCGGTCAGCGACGAGCCCTTCTATGCGGCCTATCTGGCGGCGACGGGCTTCGATCATCCGATGCGGGACGCGGTGCTGGCGTCGCAGCCGCAGGAAGCGGCCGAGGTGGCGCAGGCGATGGTTGGGCCGGCGCCGGAGGGGCGGGCGGTCTGGTACCAGAAGCACATGACCCACCATATGCTGCCGGAGTTTCCGGTGGATTGGACGGGTGGCGTCACCAACGCCTTCCTGATCCGCGCGCCCGAGGCGGTGCTGGCGTCCTATGTCGAGAAGCGGGGCGCTGTGACGCTGGACGAGATCGGCCTGCCGCGACAGGTGGAGCTGTTCGAGCGGGCGGCCGATCGGCTGGGCGCCGCGCCGCCGGTGATCGACGGGCGCGACCTGCTGGCCGATCCGAGCGCGGTGCTGGGGCGGCTGTGCAAGGCGTGCGGGATTGGGTTTGATGCGGCGATGCTGGCCTGGCCGGCCGGTCGGCGCGCATCTGACGGGGTCTGGGCGCCGGCCTGGTACGACCGGGTCGAGGCGTCCACCGGGTTCGAGGCGCCGCGCGCGGAAGCCGCGTTTGACGATCTGCCGGACGCGCTGAAGCCGATCGCGGAGGCTGGGCGGCCGCTGTACGAGCGGCTGAAAGCGCATCGGTTGAGGTGACGTGCGACGTTCTCCCTCCCCGGGACGGGGAGGGCAGGTCGCGCAGCGACCGGGTGGGGACGGCCGAGCCGAACATCTGGCGCTACAGGATCCGCTAGCCGCCCCCACCCGGCGGCTTCGCCGCCACCCTCCCCGTTCCGGGGAGGGAAAGGATCAGTTCGTGGCTTCCAGGAACAGGCTGCAGGCCGGGTTGTCGGTCTCGTCCACCACCGGATAGCCCAGGGCGTCGAGCGCGGCCTGAAACGGCGCGGCGTCTTCCGGCGGCACAGCGATGCCCGCCAGCACGCGGCCGACGTCGTCGCCGTGGTTGCGGTAGTGGAACAGGGTCAGGGTCCAGGCGGGCTGGAGGCTGTTGAGAAACCGCAGGAAGGCGCCGGGGCGTTCGGGGAACTGGAAGCGCAGGATGCGCTCGTGCGGCAGGCCGGTGGCGCGGCCGCCGACCATGTAGCGGACGTGCAGCTTGGCCGTCTCGTTGTCGCTCATGTCCTCGACGCCATAGCCGCCGGCGGTCAGGCGCTTGATCAGCGCGGCCTTCTCGCCGACCCCTTCGCGCAGGGCGACGCCGACGAAGATGTGCGCCTCGCCGTGTCCGGCCCAGCGGTAGTTGAACTCGGTCACCGACCGCCCGTCGAGCGTCTTCAGGAAGCGAGCGTAGGCGTCGCGCCGCTCGGGCAGGGTGACGGCCAGCAGGGCCTCGGTCCCCTCGCCGATCTCGGCCCGTTCGGCGACGTGGCGCAGACGGTCGAAGTTCAGGTTGGCGCCCGAGTTGATGGCCACCAGGGCGCCCGCGCCGGGGTTGGCCGCGGCCCACGCCTTGGCCCCCGCCAGGGCCAGGGCGCCGGCCGGTTCGGCCACCGCGCGGGTGTCCTCGAAGATGTCCTTCACCGCCGCGCAGATGGCGTCGGTGTCGACCGTGACGATGTCGTCCAGCAGATCGCGGCACAGGCGGAAGGTCTGCTCGCCCGCGCGGCGCACGGCGACGCCGTCCGCGAACTGGCCGACGTGGCTCAGGGTAACGACCTCGCCGGCCTCGAAGGCGGCCTTCATGCAGGCGGCGTCCACGGGCTCGACGCCGATGATCTTCGTCTCCGGGCGCAGGAAGCGGATGATGGCCGCGACGCCCGCCGCCAGGCCGCCGCCGCCAATCGGCACGAAGACGGCCTCGATCGGATCGGCGTGCTGGCGCGCGATCTCCAGCCCCACGGTGCCCTGGCCGGCGATGACGTCCAGATCGTCGAACGGATGAATGAACAGGGCGCCGGTCTGTTCGGCCAGCATACGGCCATGCGCATAGGCGTCGTCGTATCCGTCGCCGTGCAGCACCACCTGGCCGCCGCGCGCACGCACGGCCTGGACCTTGATGGCCGGGGTGGTGACCGGCATGATGATGGTGGCGTGGGCGCCCCGCCCGGTCGCCGCCAGCGCCACGCCCTGGGCATGATTGCCGGCCGAGGCGCAGACCACGCCGCGCGCCAGGTCGTCCGCGCTGAGCGCCGCGATCTTGTTCGCCGCCCCCCGGATCTTAAACGAGAAGACCGGCTGCAGATCCTCGCGCTTCAGCGTGACCGGGCGACCCATGCGGCCGGACAGGCGCGGCAAGGCGTCCAGCGGTGTCTCCACCGCCAGGTCATAGACCCGCGCCGTCAGAATGCGGCGGATGACGTCTTGCATCGGCAAATCCCTTGGGCGTTGGGTCAAGCAAAGGGGGGCGGGGGATGCAAGCGAGTTTTCCCCTCTCCCAGAAGGAGAGGGCTTGAGCGCACGGCGGCGAAGCTGGCGTCCTGGCGTGAAAGGGTGAGGGGAACGCCCCATCCGGATAACGCGCACCCCTCACCCTTTCGGCTTGGCCAATCGCTGCGCTCTTGGAGCCTCAAGCCCTCTCCCTCCGGGAGAGGGAGAGCTGCATGTTGACTCTCTCGCACAGTATGCGCCATACACTGTGCGTCACACACTATGTGACGCCTTGGAGTGGCCGATGGCCGAGGAAGACGAGATTGTCGAGAGCTTGCGGCTGGAGCTGCGGCGGGGGTCTTTGATCCTGGCTGTGCTGGCCCGCCTGCGGAGCGAGCAGTACGGCTATTCGCTTCGCACGGCGCTGGCCGGGGACGGCATCGAGATGGAGGAGAGCACCCTCTATCCGCTGCTGCGCCGGCTGGAGGGCCAGGGACTGCTGGACAGCGAGTGGCGCGAGGAGGACCGGCGCAAGAAGCGGTTCTATCGGCTGTCGGCGCGCGGCGAGGCCGTGCTGGGGCGGCTGACCATCGAGTGGCGGGGCATTTCGGCCTCGCTGGAGCGCATCCTGTGACGGACGCGGATCATAGAAATTTCGGAGGGGAGAAGGCCATGAGCCTGCTGGATCGATACCTGAACGCCGTGGCGGCGCAGCTGCCCCGGGAGACGCGCGACGACATCATCGCCGAGCTGCGCGACGAGCTGGAGACGACGCTGGAGGCCAAGGCGGCCGAGAAGGGCGCGCCGCTGACGGACACCGAGGTCGAGGCGGTGCTGCGCGACATGGGCCACCCGCTGGCGGTCGCCGCGCGCTTCGGCGCCGGGCCGAACGTGGTGGTGGGCCCGGAGCTCTATCCCTGGTGGATGTTCGGGGTGCGGGCGGCGCTGACGGTGATGGTCTTCATCACCGCGATCGGGGCGCTGGTGCGCGTGCTGGTCGGGGATGTCGAGGTGGGCCAGGCCATCGGCCAGGGCTTCCACAGCCTGTTCACCAGCGGCATCGCCATCGTCGGCCTGGCCACCATCGCCGCCTTCATCATCGAGCGCCAGGCGACCAAGCCGGAGTTCCTGACGAAGTGGCGGGTGAAGGATCTGTCCGTGTTCGAATGGACCGCCTTCGGCGCGGACGGCTGGGCCGAGCGGCTGAAGGCCACGGCGAGCGGAACCGGCACGGTGGCCGGCGGCGTCTCCAAGCCCAGGCGCAAGGCGCCGCCGACGGTGCGCGCGGCGGCCAGCGCCTTCGGCTGGACGGTGGTGCTGCTGTGGTGGACGGGCGTGCTGGGCGGGCAGATCGCGCCGGCCGCCATCGGCGCGGAGTATGTCGAGAACGGTTTCGACTGGGGCGTGGCGGTCGCCCGTACGGTGGACCTGGCCTACTGGCCGGTGGTCGGCTTCATCGCCTGCCGCATCGTCTTTGACGCTCTGCGAGTGTTGACGGGGTCGCCGGTGAGGCTGACGGCGCTGGGCGACATCGGCTTCGCGGCGGCGACGGCCTGGGGCGTGTGGTGGGTGTGGATGTGGTCGCCGATATCCGGCGCGATCCGCGTCGAGAGCATCGACCAGCTGGTGGACCGGGTGCAGGCCGTGGCTCAGACCGGCGGCTGGTCTCTGGCCTTCGTCCTGATGCTGTGTGCGACCTTCGCCTTCATCGCGGAGGTGTTCCGCATCATCCGCGCCCTGGCCGAGCTGACCACCGGTCAGGCCTGGAGCCGGGACTGAGCCTGGATCCAGTTCGCTGAAGTTCAGGCCCTGGCGCGTGTCCTGCGCGCCGGGGCCGCCGGCGGGATGGGCGCGCGGGGCTGAGGCGTCCGGTTGATCTGGGCGATCAGTTCGTCGTGGCCGGGCAGGTCGTGGGCGGCCTGGTCGCCGAACTTCTGGATGCGGGCCAGCACACGTTCGGCGATCCGCGCGTCTTCCTCGGGCTCCGGCGCGGGCGCGGCGCCGAAGTTCATGCCGTAGAGAATGTACTGGTAATTGTAGAAGGCGAAGCTCTCGAGATCGAGGGTGAAGTCGAACCGCGCCGGCGGGCGATAGCGCCACTGCTCCAGCAAATCGGCCAGTCGGGGCGGGATGGAGGCCGGATCGGCGTTGTCGCGCCAGAAGGGCTCGGGCCGTTTCGACAGGCAGTAGTGCAGCTTCAGGAAGGCGATGATGTTGTCGTAGCGGGCGGTCATCACCTCGTTGAAGCGGCGGGCTGGGGCGTCGATCGGGCCGCTCATGGGCAAGAGGTCGGCGATCATGCCGACGGCCGTTTCGATCAGCACAAGGCCAGTCGCCTCCAGCGGCTCCAGGAAGCCGGCGGACAGGCCGACGGCGACGCAGTTCCTGACCCAGGGCGTCTGGCGATAGCCGGCCTCGAACTCAAGCTTGCGGGTGGCGATGTCGGCGCCGGCGGGGCCGAGGTAGGCGCGCAGCGTGGCCTCGGCTTCGTCGTCGCTCATGTGAGCGCTGGAGTAGACGCAGCCGACGCCGCGTACGCCGTTCAGGCCGATGTCCCAGGTCCAGCCCGCGGCGTGGGCGGTGGCGACGGTCAGGCTCTCGATCGCCTCGCCCGGCGCGCGCGGTACGCGGGCCGTGACGGCGCGGTCGGTGAACAGGATGGGGCGGGCCGACTTGAACGGCGCCTTCAGCGCCTGACCGATGATCTCGGCGCGGAAGCCTGAGCAGTCGATGAACAGGTCGGCGGTGAAGGTCTCGCCCGCCTCGGTGACCAGGTGATCGACCGCGCCGTCGGCCGTCAGGACGACATCGACCAACTTGCCCTCGACATGGCGGACGCCCAGGCCGCGCGCGCAGTCGGCCAGCACGCCCGACAGCTTCACGGCGTCGAAGTGGTAGGCGTAGCTGAGCGGGCCGGTGAAGTCGTCCTCGTGCGGGCGCTTGGGCGCGCGGCGCGCCTCGGCGACGCGGTTCTGGATGGTGACGGCCTCGGCGAAGGTCGGGCGGGTCGCCGGGTCCAGCGTCAGCCAGTGGCCGACGATGTCCGCCTCTTCGGTGAAGAAGGGCGCCTCGAAGGGGTGGAAGTAGCGCGTGCCTTCCTTCTCCCAGTCGACGAAGCGGATGCCTTGTTTGAAGGTGGCCGAGGCGTCACGGATGAACTGGGCTTCGTCTACGCCCAGGAAGCGCAGGGTGTTGCGGATGGTCGGAAAGGCGCCTTCGCCCACGCCGATGATGCCTATGTCGGGCGATTCCAGCAGTGTGATCTGGACCCGGCCGCCCTCGCCGGCGCCCAGCGCCTTGGCTAGATAAGCGGCCGTCAGCCATCCGGCCGTGCCGCCCCCGACGATGACGATGTTGCGCCTGGCCCCCATCTGTTCGGCCTAGCTCCGCGCGGTCGGGTTGGAAAGGCGGCTCATGAGCGCACGAACAGGTTCTGAAGCCACATCGGGCCTCCGCGCGTGGCCTGGTTCCAGTCGGCGTCGTCTTCGGCCGTTTCGGGCGAATAGCCCCAGGGGTTGAAGACCTTGACCCGCCCGGCCTTGAAGGCGGCGACATTGCGGGTCACTAGGGTCAGGCCATGCTCCAGCGCCGTGGCGGCCAGAAGCCCGTCGCGCGGATTGGCCTGGGGGAGGTGCGCGCGGCGGCGCACGACAGCGGCGTCCACCGGCAAGATGCGGCCGTCGAAGGCCGGCATGACCTGATTGTCGATCCAGGACTGGCGCGCCTGACCGGCGGCCGGATCGCGCTTGGCCAAGAGGGCCGCCCCGTTCTGAAGCTCCATCAGCGTCAGGGCTGACAGGAACAGACTGTGGCGCGCGGCGCCGCCGGCCCAGGCGGCGAGGCCCGGATCGGCCTGTCCGGTCTTGGCGCGGCGCAGCTCCAGAACCACGGGGGCGTCGAGCAGGAACATCAGTCGGCCTCGCCATGGGCCCAGGCGGCGTCGGAGCGGCCGGCGTCGGGTTCGGCCTCGACCGCGTCGGGCTCGCTGAGCAGGTCGACGATGGTTTCGACCTGGCCGCTGAGGCGCCGATAGGCCTCGATGCTGACCAGCACATGGGTGGGGCGGCCCCGGTCGGTGACGAACACCGGCTCCATCCGCGCCATGCGTTTGGCGCTGGAGACATCCTGGTTGAACTCGCGACTGGTGACGATTCGCATGTCGAAATCCGGGGCGATGATCCTACATCCGGTCGCCCGATGCGTAGGCACGATACTACGTCGTAGCGCCTTCGCAACACCCCGAAGGTGAAGTCGTCCGAAACACCCATGAGGGAGCGGGAAGCGCTTGCGGCGCGGGGCCGATGGCGGCCTGCTGGCCGGGAAGGCGCGTCATGACGCCTTGGGGGAATGCACATGAAACGCCTCACCGCCGCCCTGGCGGCCGCAGCGATCGTCGCCGCCCTGTGTCTTGCGTTCGCGCCGGATGCGAAGGCGCAGGTCGCCGGGCTCGCTTTCGGCGTGGGCGCCGCCACCGACTACCGGTCCAAGGGGCTGTCGAAGTCTGCGGACGACGGCTACGTCTTCGCTACGGCGGACTGGAAGTCGGCGGACGGCCTGTTCTACGCCGGTACCGCGATCGCCACGGTCGATATCCCGATCGGCGCGAACTACGAAACCGATCTGAAGGCGGGCGTGCGGCCCAAGGCTCTGGGCTGGGACCTGGACCTGGCGGTCTTCTACCGGGCCTTCCACGAGGCGCGGGACGGGACCGACGCCGACTATGTCGAGTTCCGCGCCCAGGCGTCGCGCAGCTTCGGGCCGCTGGGCGTGCGCCTGCTGACCTGGGAGACGCCGGACAATGTGGGCGCGGTGGAGCGGGCCAACTGGTCCGAGGCGCGCGTCAGCTATCGCGTGGCGCCCAAGGCGCGGATTTCAGCCGCCGTCGGTTACCACTCACAGGACAACGGCCCCAGCTATGCGGCCTGGAACGTGGGCGGGTCTTACGACGTCCTGCCTAAGACCGAGCTGGACGTCCGCTGGTACGACACCGACACGCATGAGAGCGGACCCCGTTACGACGGAGAGCTGGTCGCCAGCGTGATTTACAAGTTCTGACGCCCGCAGCCGGACGACGGACGCCCCTCCCGTCGCCTGCCGCGAGGCCCGGACGCCCGGACCGGAAACGGTCCGGGCTTTTTCCTGGGCGACGCGTGCAGCCCGCCTCACACCCGTCATCCTCGGACTTGATCCGAGGATCAGGTGTTGGTCGTGCTGATCGCCGGATGGCTCGCAGCGCGGCGTCCCGGCCTGCCTCTATTGCCCACCGGACGACCTGATCCTCGGATCAAGTCCGAGGATGACGGTTGAGAGTGGAGGATCGTCTTACCAATTGGGCGTCGCGTGGGCCGGACCGCGGAAGACGGCGTTCAGGAACAGCGGCTTCTCGGCCTCCAGATAGCCGCGCAGGGTGACGTTCTGGGTGAAGGCGACGACCAGGCCGCGGCCCAGGCTGTTGGTCATGGCGATGGGTTTGAAGGCCAGCTGGCGGCGGTTCTGATCCCACAGTTGACCGGACGCCAGCAGATCGTCGGCGCCCAGCAGGCGCACCACGTTCTCGCCTTCGCCGCGCTTTAGCGGGCTGTATATGTCGCCGCCGCCGACCAGCACGGTCAGCTCCGACGGCAGGCCGGCGGAGAGCCACTGGTCCGGGTCGACCGAGGCGCGTGCCAGGACGCCGGCCACGCTGTCGGGCGACCGCTCGCCGCCGGCGATGGCGGCGCGGTATTCAGCCTCGGAGGCGAAGGCGGCGTCAGCGTCGGCTTCCTCGCCCTCGGCCGCCACCTGCTCGCGGCGGGTGGCCAGCAAAGCGGCGTCGACCGCCATGCGCGTGCCGGTGCCGACGGTGATCAGGGTGCCGCCGTTCTCGACCCAGGTCTTGATGTTGGCCACGCCGCCGTCGCCCAGCACGCCCTTGTAGTTATAGCCCTCGGGGATGATTAGCACCTGATAGCGCGACAGGTCGGCGCTGCTGAGGGTCGACGTGCGGACGGCGGTGACGGGATAGCCCATCTCCTGCTCCAGAACCCAGCGGATGGACCCGGCGGACTCGGCTCTCGTCGGGCTGTCCCAGGCCATGGCCACGCGCGGCGCGCGGATGCGCACCACGTCGGCCGAGCCGAAGCTGGGACCTTGATCGACCCAGGAGGAGGCGATGCCGGTCGCGATCGCGCCGGTCTGCGCGGCCAGGCGCTGGACCGTCGCGGACAGATCGGCCGGGTTGCCGGCGCGGGGCAGGATCATCGTGCCGGACGGATAGGCGACGCCGGCCTGAACGAAGGGCTTGTCGGCCGAGCGGACATCAAGACCGGCGACGAGGGCGGCGGCGAGGAAGCGTGTGCCGCCCGTGCCCGGACGGACCAGGAAGCCATAGGCGGCGTCCGCATCGGCAACGGCGGCCGGACGGACCAGCTCGGGCCCACGCGCCTCGACCGCCACGCCGGGCGCGCCGTTGCAGCGGGTGCCGTCGACGCCGAACATCAGCGGCAGGGACCAGGCGGTGACATCATAGATTTCGTCGCCGAGGTTGTGACTGCGGCGACGCTCCTGCTCGGCCATGAAGGTCGGGTCCAGCGGCACGTCGCGGGTCAGCAGCACCTCGGCCATGCGGCGCTGGGGCTGAGCCAGGTTCACGACGTAGTCGCCGGCCTGGTAGCTGCGGCCACAGGCGCTGAAGGCGGCGCGGGCGCGGCCGACCTCGATGCCCGACCGGACCAGCAGTCCCGCCAGCCGCTCCGTCGCCGCCGGATCGGCGCCGCGCGGCAGGATGTAGGCCCCGCGCTCGTTCAGGCCGTCCTGATGGAAGGCGTAGAAGTCGTTCAGCAGCCGGTCATGGCTGCGCGAGGCGGTCTCGACCGTCGCCAGGACGGCGGCGAAATGGTGCTTCACCGTGTCCAGATAGGTGAACTCCTCACCCGCCGAGGTGCGGGCGGCCAGGCCGCGCGCCGAGCCCTGCTCATAGGTCATGGAGACGGCGCCGAGGTAGCCGGGCCAGCCGTCGCCGTAGCCGGGATAGAAGGCGTCGTAGACCTTGCTGGTGAAATAGTCATAGCCGGCCTGGTCGAAGCGGGCGGCCGTGTTGCGTCCGAACATGGCGCGGTTGTCCAGCGTGCGCGGCCAGATCCAGGGGTTCAGCGGCTGGGCCTCGGGCGGGAAGAAGAAGGTCTCGTCGGTGCCCATCTCGTGAGCGTCCACGACGACCTGGGGCCGCCAGTCGCGCACGGCGGCGGAATGCCCCTGCGTCTCCGGCTGGGTCTGGATGAACCAGTCGCGGTTCAGGTCGAAAAGGGCGTGGTTATAGCGGCCCGACGGCCAGGGCTCGTCCCGTTCAGCCGACAGTTCGTCGGGGTTGGGCGTGGGACCGCGGCCGGGGTTGAAGCTGTTCAGGAAACGCTCGCGGCCGTCCGGGTTCTGGGTCGGGATCAGGACGACAACGGTGTTCTGCAGATAGGCCTGCGTCGTCGCATCGCGCGCGGCCAGCAGGTGGCGGGCCAGGGCGATGGAGGCGTCGGCCGGGCTGATCTCATTGCCGTGGACCGAGAAGGCCAGCCAGACGATGACGGGCTGATCGGCGATGATGCCTTGAGCCTGCGCCGGGGTGGTGCGGCGCGGATCGGCCAAGGCGCGGGCGTTGGCCTTGATCTGGTCCAGCCGGGCGATGTTCCGGGCCGAGCCCAGCGCCACCCAGTAGGTCGGGCGTCCCTCGACCGTGCGGGCCATGTCGCCGATCGCGACCCGGTCCGGCGCGGCGGCGCGCAGAGCCTCGAAGTAGCGGCGAATGTCGGCCACGCGAGTGATGTCGGCGCCGGTTGGGTGGCCGACGACGCTCTCCAGGCTGGGGATGGCCGGATCATAGACGGCGCCGGCGACCAGCGGCGGGTCTTCGGCGAAGGCAGGACCGGCGGCCAGGCAAAGGACGGCGGCAAGGCCGCTGAACAGACGACGCAACATGATCCCCGATCCCCAAAGGCGAAGCTGTGGCAGTCATAGCGTTCTGACGGCAAATGGGAATGGCGGCGAAGATCCTTCAGTCTGCCGCCCGGACCTCTTGGCTTTCGTCATCCCCCGACTCGATCGGGGGACAAGACGGCGCCGAAGGCGATCTTTGCATCGGTCACCGCTGATTAGTTTCGCGCTCCCGCGCGCCGCTTCGTCCCCCGGTCTCCGCTGCGCTTTGCCGGAGGATAACGAAAGGACGGGACGGGAACGGCCCCGCTTGACGCCGCCGCCTCACAGGTATGCCCTCCGGTCAGGGACGGAGAAGACGATCATGACGCGAGGCGTATCGAGGCGGGGCGCGGGCGCCCTCTTGCTGGGCGGTCTGGCGGGCGCGGCGGCGACGCATGCCCAAGCCTCATCGACAATGCCGCAGCGCGAGGCGGAAGGGCTGTATGAGCCCAAGCCCGCCTCGACCGTGCGGCATCCGGAGTGGTCGAAGTCGGCGGTGCTGTATCAGCTGAACACCCGCCAGTTCACGCCGGAGGGGACGTTCCGCGCAGCGCAGAACCAATTGCCCCGGCTGAAGGCGCTGGGCGTCGACATCGTCTGGCTGATGCCGATCCAGCCGATCGGGGAGGTGAACCGCAAGGGGACGCTGGGCAGTCCCTATTCGGTGCGCGACTATCTGGCGGTGAACCCCGAATTCGGGACGATGGCGGACCTGAAGGCCTTCGTCGCGGCCGCCCATGCGCAGGGCCTTCACGTCATCCTGGACTGGGTGGCCAACCACACCAGCTGGGACAACGCCCTGACCGTCCAGCATCCCGACTGGTACGAGCGCGATCTGGACGGCCATTTCCGACCGACGCCTTGGTGGGACTGGTCCGACATCATCAACCTGAACTACGGCCACGCGGACCTGCGCCGCTACATGACCGAGGCGATGATGTTCTGGGTGCGCGAGGCAGATATCGACGGCTTCCGCTGCGACGTCGCCGGCTTCGTGCCGATCGACTTCTGGGAGACCGCGCGGGCGCAGCTGGAGACGATCAAGCCGGTCTTCATGCTGGGCGAGTGGGAGATGCGCGACCCGCACCGCGCCGCCTTCGATGCGACCTATGCCTGGAGCTGGACGGAGGCGATGGCCAAGATCGCCAAGGGTCAGGCCGACGTGAACGCCCTGTTCGTCTATTACTCCTGGAACGAGAGCGCCTATCCGCGCGACGCGATGCGGATGACCTACACCTCCAACCACGACCAGAACGCGTGGGAGTCGACGGAGTACGAGCGGTACGGACCCGCGCGCGAGGCGGCGGCGGTGCTGAGCGTCGTGGGGGAGGGCATCCCCATGATCTACAACGGCCAGGAAGCCGGCAACACGCGCCGGCTGCAGTTCTTCGAGAAGGACCCGATCGTCTGGAAGGACGACGAACAGGGCGACCTGTTCCGGCGCCTGTTCGCCCTGAAGCACGCCCATCCGGCGCTGTGGAACGGAGCGTGGGGCGGCCGGATGCACGCGGTGGTCAACTCGGCGCCCGGCAAGGTGCTGAGCTTCTTCCGGCGGGTGGAGGGGGACACGGTGTTCGCGGCGCTGAACCTGTCGGGCGAGCCTCAGACGGCGACGTTCATGGGCGCGCATCACCATGGGGCGTACCGGGATGCTTTCAGCGGTGAGGCGGTGACGGTGGATAGCGCGACGCGCTTCGAGATGGCGCCGTGGAGCTGGCGTGTGCTGGCGACCTGAACGGGGTCTTCCCTCTCCCAGAGGGAGAGGGCTTGAGCGCACGGCGGCGATAGCCGTTGTCCTGGCGCGAAAGGGTGAGGGGGCCGCCTTCACCGGACAACGCGCACCCCTCACCCTTTCGGCTTGGCCAATCGCTTCGCTCTTGGAGCCTCAAGCCCTCTCCCTTTGGGAGAGGGATCACGCATCTATGTCCGAAAACCGCGAGACATCGCGTGCCCAACCCGCCATCTTCCCCCTCATGGAAACGGCCCCGACAGAGCTGGATCAGGACGCCTGCTACCGCGCGGTCGCCACCCGGGACGCCCGCTTCGACGGGCGGTTCTTCGGCTGCGTGAAGACCACGGGCATCTACTGCCGTCCGGTCTGTCCGGCGCGGACGCCCAGGCGCGAGAACATGGTCTTCGTGGTCAGCGCGGCGGCCGCCGAGGACGCCGGGTTCCGCGCCTGCCTGCGCTGCCGGCCCGAGACGGCGCCCGACATGGGGGCCTGGCGCGGCACGTCCAACACCGTCAGCCGGGGCCTGGCTTTGATTGAGGCTGGGGCGCTGGATGGGGGCGACGTCGACGGGCTGGCCGCGCGGCTGGGCGTGGGGGAGCGGCAGTTGCGCCGCCTGTTCCGTCAGCATCTGGGGGCCGCGCCGGTCAGCGTGGCGCAGACGCGGCGGGTGCTGCTGGCCAAGGCGTTGATCCACGACAGTGATCTGTCGATGGCGGAGACGGCCCTAGCTTCAGGGTTTGGAAGCGTGCGGCGGTTCAACGAGACCTTCCAGGCCCTCTACGGCCGCCCGCCCTCGGCCCTGCGTCGGCGCGAGGCGAGGACGGACGAGGAGGGCGCTCGCCTGACCTTGCCGTTCCGGCCGCCCTTTGACTTCGACGACCTGCTGGCCCGGCTGAAGGCGCGCGGCGATGCGGTTGAGGGCGGTCGCTGGCGGCGGGAATTGATCCGAGAGGTCGATGGCGCCGAGGGTTCGGTTGCGGTCGAGCGTGGTGCGCGGGACGGACTGTCGGTCACGGTGGCGGCGGACGATCTAAGAGCGCTGCCCGGCGTGCTGGCGCGGGTGCGGCGGGTGTTCGATTTGTCGGCGGACCCGGAGGCCATCGCGCGGGACCTGTCGGCTGATCTGGTGCTGAATCCGCTGGTCGAGGCGCGGCCCGGCTTGCGTCTGGCCGGCGAATGGATCGACGGGGGCGAGACGGCGCCCAGCGACCGATTGCCCGACGATTTTCCATCTCATTTGCTGCCCCGCGCCGAGCGGTGGCGGCCCTGGCGAGCCTACGCCCTGGCCCATCTGGTCGCCGGCGGCGTGACGCTGAACACTCTGGAGACCCGACATGACCAAGCCGCGTGAGCCGCTGAGCCTGACGCTGGACCGCATCGACAGCCCGGTGGGCGAGGTGCTGCTGGTCGTGGACGCCGAGGGCGCCGTGCGGGCGCTGGACTTCGCCGACTATGAGGACCGGATGCATCGGCTGCTGGCGCGGCACTACGGCGCCTACAGCCTGACCGATGGGCAAGCGCCGGCCGCGGTGCGCGCGGCGGTGGCGGCCTATTTCGCCGGTGATCCCACGGCGCTGGACGGGCTGGTCGTCAAGACCGGCGGCACCGACTTCCAGCGCGAGGTCTGGGCCGCGTTGCGCGCCATTCCGGCGGGAGAGACGCGCAGCTATGGCCAGCTGGCCAGCGCGATCGGACGGCCCAAGGCAGTGCGGGCGGTGGGTCTGGCCAACGGTCAGAACCCCGTTGGCGTCATCGTGCCGTGCCACCGGGTGATCGGGGCCAACGGCACGCTGACGGGCTATGCCGGCGGGGTGGAGCGCAAGCGCTGGCTGCTGGACATGGAGCGGGGCGTCAGCGCGCGCTGAGGTCGCTTTCCACGGCTTCGAGGCTGCGGCCGCGCGTTTCGGGGAACCAGCGCCAGACCACGACGACCTGCACCGCCATGACGACGGCGAACAGCCAGAAGGGCAGGGCCAGGGTCTGCGCCGCCACAATGGGGTAGGCGAAGGCGATGACGGCGTTCAGGCCCCAGTGGGTCGCGCTGCCGATCGCCTGGCCGCGCGCTCGTACGGCGGTGGGGAAGATCTCGGACAGATAGACCCAGATCACCGCGCCCTGCGACACGGCGAAGAAGCCGATGAAGACAACGAGGCACGGCAGCAGCAGCGAACGGTCCAGACCGAAGGAATAGATGGACGCCGTCGCCGCGAGGGCTGCCGCACAGCCCACCCCGCCGATCATCAAGAGCGGCTTCCTCCCCAGGGTGTCGATCAGGGTCAGGGCCAGGAGGGTGGCCAGAAGGTTGGCCGCGCCGATGGCCACGGACTGCAGGTCGGACGAGACCTGATCGAAGCCGGCGGCGGCGAAGATGTCGCCCAGATAGTAGAGGATCGCGTTGATCCCCGAGAACTGGTTGAAGGCGGCGATGCCGACGGCCAGCAGGATGGGCGTGCGGTGACGGCTCCAGCTGAGCTTGCCCTCGCCCACGGGCGCGGCGGCCCACTCGGCCAGGACGGTCTTGGGATCACCCATGCCGAGGCGGTCGATTGCGACCTCGGCCTCCTCTGTGCGGCCGACGCGGGCCAGCCAGCGGGGGCTCTGCGGCGCCTTCATCAGCACCAGCCAGAAGACCACGGCCGGAACCACGGCGACGGCCAGCTTGGCGCGCCAGGCCATGTCGCCGTCCACCAACTGGCCGACCACGAAGTTGGACAGGTAGGCCGCCAGGATGCCGATGACGATGTTCATTTGGAACAGGGCGACCAGCCGGCCGCGCCGCTCCGCCGGACTGATCTCGGCGATATAGACGGGCGCCAGGACCGAGGAGGCGCCGATGGCCAGGCCGGTCACGAACCGCGCGGCGAACAACGACCACAGGTCCCAGCTGACCGCCGAGACCAGCGACGACGCCAGATAGAGGATGGCGATCCACATCAGGACCGTACGGCTGCCGTAACGGTCGCCGGGCGCGCCGGCGAAGATCGAGCCGATCAGGGTGCCGAACAGGGCGGCCGAAACCGCCAGGCCCAGCCCCGCCGCATCCAGCCCGAACGTCGCCCGCAGCCCTTGCGTCGCCCCGGCGATGACCGCCGTGTCGAAACCGAACAGCAGCCCCGCCAGGCTGGCGGCCACGGCGGCGGCCAGGCCGGCGCCCTTCATCGAACTCATCTCGCTCCCCCTCGTTTGAGTTGAGCTTGGCCGCGACGAGGACGCCTTGCAATCCTCCGGCATCGGCCTACATTGCACCTGCTTATGCTAACTCTGAGCATAAGGGTCTCTGGAGGAGGCGGATATGGCGGACGGGTTTGGACTGTCGGCGGTGGTCGAGCGCGAGACGGCGGGTGTCTGGGACAAGATCCGGCACCAGGTGACGCCGCTGGAGTGGCCGCAGAAGGCCGAGCTGATCGCCGAGATCAACCAGCTGAAGCGCGAGCGCGACGCCGTCATCCTGGCCCACAACTATATGACGCCGGACATCTTTCACGGCGTGGGCGACTATGTCGGCGACAGCCTGGGGCTGGCGCGCGAGGCCGCGCGGTCCAGCGCCAAGGTGATCGTCCAGGCGGGCGTGCACTTCATGGCCGAGACGTCCAAGATCCTGAGCCCGGACAAGACCGTCCTGATCCCCGACCTGGGCGCCGGCTGCTCGCTGGCGTCATCGATCACGGGGGCCGACGTGCGGCTTATCAAGGCGCGTTATCCGGGCCTGCCGGTCGTCACCTATGTGAACACCACCGCCGACGTGAAGGCCGAGACCGACATCTGCTGCACCAGCGCCAACGCCGTTCAGGTGGTGGAATGGGCGGCCAGGGAATGGGGCGTCGACAAGGTCATCCTGATCCCCGACGAATTCCTGGCGCGCAACGTGGCGGCCCAGACCGACATCAAGATCGTGGCCTGGCAGGGTCGCTGCATCGTGCACGAGCGCTTCACCGGCGAGGACATCGCGGAGATGCGCATCGCCTATCCGGGCGCCGAGATCCTGGCCCACCCGGAGTGCCCGGAAGACGTGCTGGCCGCCGCCGATTTCGCCGGCTCGACCGCCGCCATGACCGACTACGTCGAGGCCAACAAGCCCAAGCAGGTGGTGCTGATCACCGAGTGCTCGATGGCGTCGAACATCAAGGGCGACGTGCCAGAGGTCGACTTCATCGGCCCGTGCAACATGTGCCCCTACATGAAGATGATCACCCTTGAGAACATCCGCGACAGCCTGCGGGACATGACCTTCGAGGTGACGGTGCCGGCGGAGATCGCCGAGCGCGGGCGGCTGGCGGTGCAGCGCATGATCGACCTGCCGCCGCCGCAGATCCCGGCGCGCTACGACCTGGTGAAGGCGAAGCATCATGTGGCGGTGGAGCTGATCTGATGCACTATGTGTCCAAGGTGCGGATGCGGCCGGCGGCGGTGTTGCTGACGCCGTCGGAGCCGATCCATGAGCGGGCGCGGCCGAGCTGGGCGGCGCGGCTGATGCTTGCGATGCTGGGTCTGACGCCGCCGAAGGGCGAGGCGTCGTGAGCGCCGAGAGCGGGCCTTGGGGTCAGAAGGACGGGAGGCAGGCCCCGCCGCCGCCCGCCGCATCCGAGCCGCCGCTGGACAAGGGCCAGCACCCCGTCTGGGCCGTCGTCTCGACGCTGCTGCTGGCGGGCTTCATCTGGTGGGTCAGCGGATCGTGGGTGGTGGCGGGCGCCGCCATCTTCGGCCTGTTCGTCCATGAGTACGGCCATGTGCTGGCGATGAACCGGCTCGGCATGGGGCCGGCGCGCATCTACATCGTGCCCTTCCTGGGCGGGGTGGCGCGCAGTCAGCGCCTACCCCAGAGCGAGTGGCACGGCGTGCTGGTGGCGCTGGCCGGGCCGCTGTTCGGGATGCTGGCGACGCTGCCCTTCTTCGCCGCCTGGATGGTGACGGGCGGATCGGCCTGGCTGGTCGGCGCCTTCGCCATCGCCCTGATCAATCTGGTCAACCTGGCGCCCGCGCCGCCGCTGGACGGCTCCAAGGCGCTGGGACCGGTGCTGGCCCGCATCCATCCGCTGCTGGAGAAGGCGGTGATGGTGGCGATCGGCGTGCTGGTCGTGTGGTGGTGCGTGACCAACGGCAGCTACATCTTCGCGGGCTTCCTGGCCCTGGCCCTGATCGGCCATCTGCGGCGCGGCGTCTGGCGGCCCGAGGGCCGGCGGCTGACGGTCGCCGAGGCCGGGTCGAGCGTCGGTCTGTTCGTGATCACCCTCGTGATATGTGGCAGCGCCATGCTGGCGGCCCTCTTGCCGTTGGCCGGGTCGGTGGAGGGCGCGGTCGGGACCGGCCTGCGCTATCTGGAGTTCGGTCGATGAACCGTATTACCCACGACGGCCCCCTGATCATCGGCGGCGGGCTGGCGGGCCTGTCCGCCGCCCTGTCGGCCGCGCCGCGTCCGGTGCTGGTCATCAGCCCAGCGCCCCTGTTGCAGGCCGCGTCCAGCGCCTGGGCCCAAGGCGGCGTTGCGGCGGCGTTATCGAAGGACGACGCCCCGGCCCTGCATCTGAAGGACACGGAGGCTGCGGGCGCCGGGCTGGTGGATCACCATGCGGCCGAGGTGTTGACCGACGAGGGCCGGGCGACGGTGGAGTGGCTGGCCTCGCTCGGCGCGCCGTTCGACCGCGACGACGCCGGCGGCTTCGCCGTCAGCCGCGAGGCGGCCCATTCGATGGCGCGTGTTGCGCGGGTCGGGGGCGACGGCGCGGGCCGGGCGATCCTGTCGGCGCTGGTCGCGTCGGTGCGGGCCGCCGAACATGTCACGGTCTGGGAGGACGCACGGCTGCGCGCCCTGATGCAGGACGAGACGGGCCGCGTGCGCGGCGCGGTCATCGAGCACCCCAGCGGCCGGATCGTCGAGGTGCTGGCGCCCGCCGTGGTGCTGGCGACCGGCGGGGCGGGCGGGCTCTATGGAGCGACCACGACGCCCACGGCGCTGAAGGGCGAGGGCATGGCATTGGCTTGGCGGGCCGGGGCGGACATCCTCGATCCCGAGTTCGTGCAGTTCCACCCGACGGCCATCGACGTGGGGCTGGACCCCATGCCGCTGGCGACCGAGGCGTTGCGGGGCGAGGGCGCGCGGCTGATCGACAAGGACGGCGAGTTCCTGCTGGGTCCGGCGCCCGATGCGGACCTGAAGGCGCGGGACATCGTGGCGCGGGCGGTGCACGCGGCGCGAGCGGCCGGGCGCGGCGCCTTCCTGGATGCGCGAACGGCCGTGGGCGAGCATTTTCCGCAAGAGTTTCCGGCCGTGTTCGCGGCCTGCATGAAGGCCGGCCTCGACCCGCGCACGACGCCGATCCCGGTGGCGGCGGCGGCGCACTATCACATGGGCGGCGTGGCGGCGGACCCGGATGGGCGGACCTCGCTGGAGGGGCTGTACGCCGTCGGCGAGTGCGCGGCGACGGGCGTGCACGGCGCCAACCGGCTGGCCTCCAACTCCCTGCTGGAGGCGGCGGCGTTCGGGCGGCGGACGGGGTGCGAGGCGGCGAAGGCCGTGCTGCGCGACGGATTGGTCACAGCGGGCGCGATCGTCGAGGACCTGCCTGCGGCCGCCCACGCCGAACTGCGCGCGGCGATGAGCGCCGAGGCCGGCGTGATCCGGGACGCGGCGGGCCTGAGCCGGCTGGTCGCCCTGATCGACCGGCTCGAAGCGGCCCACGGGGCGCCGCCGGCCCTGGTCGCGGCGCGGCTGATCGCCGAGGCGGCGCTGGCGCGGCATGAGAGCCGGGGCGGGCACTACCGGTCGGACTATCCGGAGACGGCTGCGCAGGCCGAGCACACCCATGTGCGGCACGGCGCCCTGGTCAGCGAGGCGGCATGAGCGTGGACGATCTGGCGGTCGAGGCGGTGGTCCGTGCGGCGCTGGCCGAGGACTTGGGGCTGGCGGGTGATGTGACGGCGCAGGCCTGCATTCCCGAGGCGCTGCGGATGAAGGCGGTGTTGGCGTCGAGGAAGCCGGGCGTCGTGTCCGGCGTCGCCTGCGCGGTCGCGGCCTTCCGGCTGACGGATGCCTCGACGACGGTCGAGGTGCATCTGAACGACGGCGACGCGGTGGCGGCGGGGCAGGCGATCCTGACCGTCGAGGGGCCGGCGCGGGCGGTGCTGGCGGCCGAGCGCACGGCGCTGAACCTGATGAGCCGCCTGTGCGGCGTGGCGACGCTGACCCGGCGCTATGTCGAGGCGGTGGCGGGGACGAAGGCGCGCATCGCCGACACCCGCAAGACCACGCCCGGCCTGCGCGCGCTGGAAAAGGCGGCGGTGAAGGCGGGCGGCGGCATGAACCATCGCTTCGGCCTGTTTGACGCCGTCCTGATCAAGGACAACCACCTGGCCGTCTGCGGCGGGGTCGAGGCGGCGGTGACGGGGGCGCGGGCGGCGGTCGGCCATCTGGTGCGGATCGAGCTGGAGGTCGACGGGCTGGATCAGCTGGACCGGGCGCTGGCGCTGGTCGACGCCGGTATGGGGCCCGACGTGGTGATGCTGGACAACTTCGCGCTGGGCGATCTGTCCGAAGCGGTGGCGCGCACCCGCGGCCGCGTTGTGCTGGAAGCGTCGGGCGGCGTGAACCTGGAGACCGTGCGCGCGATCGCAGAGACGGGCGTGGACGTGATCTCGGTCGGCGCGCTGACCCACTCGGCGCCGATCCTGGACCTGGGACTGGACGCGACCTAGGCCGGCTGGGCCGCTGTGCGCGGCGTGCGCGGGGCGAACAGCCGCCCGTTCAGCCAGCGCTGTATCGGCTCGTCGATCCAGTGATTGTAGATCGCCGCGCCGAGGACCGCGAAGGCGACGCCGCCGCTCCACAGCAGCCAGGCCAGCGCGCCCTGATCGAAGGCGGGCAGCACGCGCGCCGTCAGCGGCGCGATCACGTCGTACCAGACCGCGCCGGTGATGGTGTGGACCATGAAGAGGCAGAAGCTGACCTTGGCGCCCCATTCGGCGCCGGGCAGGGCGCGGGTCACCGGCGAGGCGCCGCAGCCGATGATGATGGCGCAGATGGCCAGGATGTTGACGATGTCGGGCCCGACGAAGGCGGCGTTGGTCAGCAGCACGGCGCCGCCGGTGAAGCCGATGATGCGCGCCTCGCCGCCGCTCCAACGCGCGGTCTGGACGGCGCGGGCCAGGGTGAGACCGACCAGGAACAGGGGCGCGGCGCGGAACAGGCACCATTGGAAGGGCAGGTTGAACTGCTCCGTCCCGAACAGCGCCTGGCTGGCGACATTGGAGACGCCCAGGATGAGCAGACCGACGGACAGGGCCAGAACCGGGCTGTCGATCTTCAGCATCCGCCGCCACAGCATGGGGAAGAAGGCATAGCAGAGCAGCAGGGTCGAGATGGTCCAGCTGGGGATGTTCCAGTGCCCCCCGCCCAGGCCAAAGGCGTGCAGCAGGAAGATCTGGGCCGGGATGCCGCTGAAGTTGAAGCGGCCGGCGTGGTCGGACTGGACGCCGATCAGCGAACCGACCAGCACCATGGCGACCAGCATGGCCAGGGTGATGATGTGGGTCGGGTAACAGCGCACGAACCGCTTGGACCAGAAGCGGCCCAGGCTGACCCGGCCGCTTGCGACCGCGGAGCCGTAGGCCTTGGCCAGGACGAAGCCGGACAGCATCAGGAAGAAGTCGGTCGCCAGATAGCCGCGGCCCAGGAAGCCGTGAATGGACGACAGGGCGATGGGCGCCTGGTCGCCGAAGTGGAAGATCACCACGAACAGGGCGGCCACGAAACGCAGGGCGTCGAGGGCGCCGCCGCGGGTCTTGGAATCGGGTCTGGCGGCGGTGGCGACTGCGGCTTCGGTCATGGCGAACACGTCTGGATTGTGCCCTTGCGGGACAGGCGTTTTCGACTGTGCAGGATCAGGACCGAAGATTCCGTTTCGGACAGGAATCGAATGTGCGGATGGACCAGGGGCGCCGGCGCAATGTGCGCAGGCGCTTACGCCGGCTGGTTCGCCTGGGGCGCCGGGGCGACGGCCACGGCAGCGACGGCCGGGGGCGTGGCGTTCGCCGGCGCCGCGCTGGTCGCAGCGACGGGCCGCGGCGCGGCGACGACGGCGGGCGCGGCGTCGGTGCGGGCGCTGAGGCCTTCCTGCGCGACGACCAGGGAATAGGCGACGGCGTCGCCGGCCTGACGCGCGGCGGCGACCGGATCGATCGAGGCCTGGACCAGTTGCGGCGCGGCGCTGCGCGACGGCTGGACCGCATAGCGGAACGAGCCGGCCGAACCGGCGCGGCCGCCGAACCGGTAGAACAGGTGGCTGCCCACGCGTCCCACCTGGATCAGGGACGTGCGCCACAGCGGCGAGACGCCGGTGGTGTGGAAGTGGGTGGCGTTGCCGACGCCGGCGTATACCGAGCCCGACAGGGCGGCCACGGCGATCGACTTGGCGCGATCCCAGGCGACACGGCTGACGCCGCCGCGCATGGAGCCGTCGCAGGTGAAGCTGAACTGGCAGCCCGTCTTGCGGCCTGCCCCCTGGAACACGACACCGCAGACGCTCTTGGGGAAGGCGGGGTGGCGGGCGCGGTTCAGGACCACCTGGGCCACGGCCTGCATGCCGTCACGGCCCTCGCCGCGCGCTTCATAATAGACGGCCTGGGTCAGGCATTCGAGATCGCGCGAGTTGTCGAGGGCGCTGCCGATGCGGAAGGGCTGTGCGGCGGCGGAGGTCAGGCTGACGCGGCGCAGTCCGGCGTCCTGGTTGGAGCGAAGCTGCTCCAGGCGCGCGGTCAGCAATTCGGCCTGGCGGTCGCGCTGGGCGCCGCCCGCGACAGAATAGGGATCGTGGCGACGGGCGATGGCCAGGGCGCTGGCGTCCAGACCGCCGGCGGCGGCGGACAGGGCCTCTTCGGTGAAGCCGGCCGAGGTGGCGCCTTCCAGACGTTCGGCCTGGGCCCGGATCGTCGTCGCCTTCGCCGTGGCGCCGCCCAGATAGGCGCAACCGATGCCCAGACCCACGACCGCGCCGAACACCGCGGCCGCCGTCATCGGCCGAATCTTGGCCGCACGGTGAACACGGAAGGACGCATGCGTCTGGGCGGCGAAGGTCAAGGACGTGAGCTTATTCAGCAGGGCGGGAATGCTGCCCCCGGGTCGTCTCGCGCGCCGTTCGGTATCCCCCGAGGGCCGCGGAAACCATCGATCAGCGAACGGCTGAATCGACGGGTCGCGCCTTAAGCCAGCAGTTTATGGCGGCAATGTGTTTGATTCGCAAGATTGGCGCCAGGCGCAGGTCGCGCAGGCTGTGGAGGACGGGACCGGACGCGAGACAGAGATTTGCTGCGACCAGCATTCGAGTTGTTCGCGTCTATATTAAACAGCGATGTAATCGCACTGTTCACATGTTGGGGCTGAGATGTCGCCATCAAGTCTGGACGTGTGCCTGCGTGGCGACATCTGCTGTGCGACATCTTGGACGCCGAGCCGGCGAGCTTCCGACGGGAACCGCCACGCTTGAACGCCGTTCCTTCTCCAAAGGGAGCTTAACCATGCGTCTGATCGGATTGGGAATTGTCGCCGCCGCCGCTTTGGGCCTGACGGCGTGTGGGCAAACGGTTGAACAGCGCGCCGCGACCGGTGCGATCGCCGGCGCCGTCGTGGCGGGACCGGTCGGGGCCGCTGTGGGCGGCGCCGCCGGCGCGGCCACGCGGCCCAAAAACTAGGCCTCGCCAGCCGCCTCTTGGCCTTTTGGGCCTCAGCGACTATGTAGCGGCCCGTCGCCGCCGGTTCGCAGGTTCGATCCGATGGGGCGACGCGACATCCAAACTTCGCGCCGGGCCCGGCGCATGACACCATCAAAGGATCCGAACGCTTCCGCATGAGAGACCTCAAGCAGACCGGCTTCACCGACCGCATTTCCGCCCAGCAGGACGCCAAGAAGGCCCTGCTGGCCAAGTTCAAGCCGAAGACCGCCGCGCCGGACCCCGAGTTCGAGAAGCTGGCCGAGAAGCGCGCCGCCGAGAAGGAGGCGCTGCGTCAGGAACACGAGCTGGCCAAGGCCGAGCAGCGCCGCGAGAAGGCCGAGAAAGAAGCCGTGCGCCTGGCCGAAGAGATGGCTGCGCAGGAAGCCATCGATGCGGACAAGCGCGCCGCCCGCAAGGAACGCAAGCAGCTGTCGAAGGAAGAGCAGAAAGCCGCCCGCGACGCGCGCTACGCCGCCCGCAAGGCGCGTCAGCGCTAGGCCCCTGTCCTAGAACCCTCGATTCCCAGGGTCCTCGATCTGGCTTCGGGTCGCGCCGACCCGTCGCTTTGTCGAGGGGCCCTAAGCCGGCATGTCCGGTGATGTGCTGAGAAGACGGCGAAGGTCGTCGGCCGAGTAAGGCTTTCTCAGGAATGGCCAGGGCGCATCCGCCAGGGCCTCGTCGACGTCTTCCCCGACATAACCCGAGGTCAGCGCGACCCGCATCTGCGGATGGCTCTTGGCCGCACGCCGGGCCAGCTCGACGCCCGTCATCCCCCCCGGCATGACGATGTCCGTCAGCATCAGGTCGAAGGCGCCGCGCTTGAGCCGTTCAAGCGCCTGGGGCCCGGTCTCGGCCGTCACGACGCGCATGCCCAGGCCTTCCAGGATATCGACGGCGATCGCCGCGACGCCCGCATCATCCTCGACCAGCAACACGGTCTGACCGGCGCCGACCGGGGCGATCGGGCGGGCGACGACGCGCTCTCGCGGCGCCTCGGGACCCAGCGGCGGCAGATAGAGCCGGATGTCGGCGCCCTTGCCCGGCGCGGAGACGATGCGGACGCCGCCGCCCGACTGGCGTGCAAAGCCGTAGACCTGGCTGAGGCCGAGACCCGTGCCCTTGCCGACCGACTTGGTGGTGAAGAAGGGCTCGAACACCTGGCGCATGACCTCGGGCGTCATGCCCTGGCCGTCGTCGCTGACGGATACGCAGACGTAGTCGCCGGCCGGCAGGTCGACGACCTCGCCCGGCGCGACCGACACCTGCTGGGTCTGGACGGTGATCCTGCCGGTCTCGCCCACGGCGTCGCGGGCGTTGACGACGAGGTTGAGCAGGGCGGCCTCGAACTGGGCCGGATCGACGCTGACGCGGGCGCCACCGCGCCGTAGCTTCAGCTTGAATTCCACCGCCTCGCCGACCGCGCGTCGCAGCAGGGGCTCGCCCTCGCGGATCAGGCCGTTGACGTCCATGGCTTCGGGCCGCAGCGCCTGACGCCGCGAGAAGGCCAGCAGCTGGTGCGTCAGCCGCTCCCCACGCCGCGCCGCCGACAGCGCCGCTTCGCCCAGCTTCTTGCGCTTGGCCGGGTCTTCCGAGCGCAGGATGATGTCCAGCGCGCCGATGACCACGGTCAACAGGTTGTTGAAGTCGTGCGCCACACCCCCGGTCAGGCGGCCGACAGCCTCCATCCGCTGGGCGTGCATCAGGTCTGCCTCGGCCTTGGCCTTCTCCGCCAGGGCGTCGCCGACGCGTTCTTCCAGAAGCTCGTTGATGCGCTTGAGGTCGTCCTCGGCCTTCTTGGCTTCGGTGACGTCGATGCTGGCGCCGATGTAGCCCTGGAAATAGCCCGCTGCGTCGAAGCGCGGCGCCCCTTCCATCCGCAACCAGCGCAGTCCGTGGGTGGGGTGCTGAACGCGGGCTACGTGTTCGAACCGTTGGCGCCCTTCCAGCGCCCGGGCGAAGGCCGTGTCCAGAAGCGGCAGGTCCTCGGGATAGAAGGCGTCCCGCCAGCCTGTTGCCAGCTGCCGCTCGGTCTTGATGCCGAAGAAGCCGCGGAAGCGACGGTTGGCGAAGGTGGTAGCGCCCTCCGCGTCGGTCATCCAGATCAGCGCCGGCGCCGTGTCGGCGACGGTGCGGAAGCGGGCCTCGGATTCGGACAGGCGCTGCTCGGCCTTGATGCGCGCGGTCTCGTCACGCAGCGTCAGGACCGCGCCGATGCGTTCGCCGTCAGGGCCGGTGACCGGACGGGCGTTGCCGACGGCCAGCACCTCGTCGCCATCGGCCCGCCGGATACGCCAGCGGGCGTCCAGCACGGTCTCGCCTTGCAGCACCGCGCGGGCCAGCGGCGTCTGTTCTGACGGGAAGGGGCGCCCATCCTCGGTCAGCAGATGGTACCGATCGGTGTACTGGTCGGGCGTGACATTCAGGGCCTCGACGCCATGCTGGCGCTTGGCGGCCTCGTTGACGAAGACGATGGCGCCCTGCGGATCGGTGACGATGACGCCTTCAGCCAGCTGGCCCAGGATGGCGTCGCGCTCTGCGGCGACGGCGGCCAGGCGGGCGTTGGTCTCGCGGATATCGGTGACGTCGAACGCGACGCCGACGAAGCCGATCACCTCGCCGCCCGGCCCGAGGCGGGGACGCGAGAAGGACTTCAGCCAGCGATAGACGCCGTCGTGACGGCGATAGCGGGCTTCCATCGAAAAGGGTTGAGCCGTCGCCTCGCCGGCCAGCGATTCCTGCACCAGGCGCGCGTGGTCGTCCGGATGGACGATGGTGCGCCAGTCCTCCAGCCGCGCCTCGTCGTACGTCCCGCCCTGGAAGGCGACGTAGGCTTCGTTGACGAAGTCGCGGATCCGGTCCTGACGCGTCACCCAAATCAGGACCGGCGCGGTGTCGGCGATCGCGCGGAAACGCTGCTCGCTCTCGCGCAACTCGGTCTCGGCGCGGGCGCGTTCGACTTCCGTCCACGTGCGGTCTGCGACCTCCTCCAGCAGGGCGACCTCCGTATCGGTCCACTGACGCGGCTCCGAACTGTGCGCATAGAGGAAGGCGCGCAACGCGCCGGCGCGGATCAGGGGCGCGCGGATCAGCGCGCTGGTCTGGATGCTGGCGAAGGCGTCTGCGGCGGCGCGTGTTCGCGGATCCTCGCGCACGTCGGGGATACGAATGACCTCGCCGCGCGCCAGGTCGGTGATCAGGTCCGCGCCGAAAGTGTCGAGAGTGAACAGTCCCTGGGCGCTGACGACGCCGGCGGTCCAGTCGCGGGTCATGGCGACGACGCCCCGCGTCGCATCCACCTCGCCGTAGCCGACGCGGTGGACGTTCAGCTCGGCGCCCAGCGCCCGCTCGACCTCGTTCATGATGGCGTCGGGGTCGGTCAGATCGCGCAGGCGATCGGACAGGCTCAGCAGGAAGCTCTGGCGTCGCTCCTGCTGTTCAAGCGCGGCGAGGGCGCGCCGCGTGTCGTCGATGTCGAACGACATGCCGACATAGCCCATGAACTGGCCGTCGGCGCCAAAGCGCGGATTGACCGAGATGCGCATCCAGCGCCAGGCGCCGTCATGCCGCTGGAACCGCGCCTCGAACCCGTAGGGCAGATGGAGAGGCCGCGCGTGCGCCTGCACCTCCCGGATGGCCGGAACGTCGTCCGGGTGGACGCTGCCGCGCCAGATGCGGCCCGTGAAGGCGTCGGCCGACCTGCCGTAGAAGTCGACCAGGGCGGCGTTGACGAACTCGACCTCGCCCTCGGTATTGGTCAGCCAGACGGGGGAGGGCGCGTTGTCGGCCATCAGGCGGAAGCGGCTTTCGCTCTCCCGCAGCGCAGCCTCCGCCAGTTTCTCGGCGGTGATGTCGACCACGACGCCGATGTAGCCGGCCTGTCGGCCCGAGGCGTCGGTCAGAGGACTGAGGCTGGTCAGGGCCCAGACGATCGATCCGTCGGGCCGGATGTAGCGCTTCTCGACCTGACCGCCAGGGCCGCCGGCGCGCATCTGCTCCAGCAGTTGCAGGGTCTTGTCGATGTCGTCCGGATGGGTGACGTCGGGGGTGGTGACGCCGGACTTGTCGGTCGCGAGGCCCAGGATTTGCGCAAACCGGGCGTTGGAAGACGTGACGCGCCCGTCGGCGCCGACGTGGGCGATGCCGACCGACGCCTGGTCTACCATGGCCTGCAGCCGCGCCTCGCTCTCTCCGATGCGGGCGTCAGAGGTCTTCAGCGCTCCGACGGTGGCGTCGAGGTTGCGCACCGTACGGCGCAGAGAAGCGCCGACCAGAACGATCAGCGTGCCGACGATCAGGTAGTTGATGATGCCGACCCGGCCGATGTGGGCGTTGAGGTCCAGACTGTCGGTGTCGCCGAGGATCAGTCGGACGCCGACCAGCGAGGCCGCCATTGCCACGAAGCCTGCGATCCGGCCCGCCGCGAGGGACGCCACCATGAGCGCCGGGAAGAGGATGGTGAATGCGGCGAGGTCTCCGTACGCCGACCGCAGCATCCAGCGCAGGAGCGTGATGACGCCGGCGCAGAAAACGCCCACGGCCAGAGCACGCAGGGGCGTGGCGGGTGGCTGGCGCGCCAGCCACGCCAGACCGATGTCCGCGTCCAACCCCCGCTTCAGGAGCGCCTTGGCGTCCATAAGTCCCCCTGCCGCGCCCGGAACACACGCAGCGCGATCGAGCGGAACGCTTCACCCATAACGGCGTTCCAAGGCGCCCTCACGGCGCTCTTTCGCTTGCGAAGCGGCCCGGAACGCCTACCTGCAGCGCTGAGTATCGACATCCCACCCCCCGGAGCAAGCATGACCGCCGCGAAGATCGACACGGGCCTGAGCAAGAGCGAACGCTCTAATGTCGCCGGCGAGCTGACGAAGGTGCTGGCGGACAGCTACGCCATTTACCTGAAGACCCACGGCTACCACTGGAATGTGCGCGGGCCCGAATTCTTCAGCCTCCACAATCTGCTGGAACAGCAATATCGCGACATCTGGGGCGCGCTGGACGACGTGGCGGAACGGATCCGCGCGCTGGGCGAACTGGCGCCGCAAGGCTACGCCACCTTCGCCAACCTGACCTCGATCAAGGACGGCGACCCGGAGAAGGACGCCCAGGCCATGCTGGACGACCTGATCCGCGACCACGGAACGGTCATCGGCACCATGCGCGACGCCCTGACCAGGGCGGACGAGGCGGGCGACGACGTGTCGGTCGACCTGCTGACTCAGCGTCTGGCGGCGCACGAGAAGTTCGCCTGGATGTTGCGCTCCAGTCTGGGCTCGCGCTGATCAGGGACGTGGCGTCGGATATGCGCCGGCTTTGACGTGTAAGTGCAACACCGTCGCCGTTTGGGTGGCGAGAGATGAGGACTGATGGTGCGGCCGGGTAGCCGAGGCAGGGTGTGGACGGGGCGAGCGATCGCCGCCGCGCCTGCCGTGCTGGCCGCTCTGGGGGTGGCCATGGCCGCCAGCTCCGCACCGCGCCCTGATGTCGATCGGACGGCCGAGGCCGTCGCGCAGGTGACGCGCGGGGACCTGTCGGACAAGGGCATGAGCGCAATCCGCGCTCGCCTCGACGCCGCCCAGCTGGCCGAGGCCGAGCGGCATGACCCGACCCTGCGCAACCCCGCGCTCTATGGCCTGACGCCCGGGTGGGAAAGCCTGACGCTGGGGGGCAAGCCGAGCCTGGACCTGGGCGCCAACGGACTTGACGCCCAGCGCATGAACGCCGCCATGCCGATGGCCAGCGGCGCCTTGCGACCCGCCCGTCCCTTCGTCTTCCGTCCCGCGACGGCCGAGGATCGCCGCCGCGCGCTGCGCTGCCTGACGCAGGCCGTTTATTATGAGGCCGCGCTCGAGCCGAACGAGGGCCAGGAGGGTGTGGCGCAGGTGGTGCTGAACCGCGTGCGGGATCCCAACTACCCCAATAGCGTCTGCGGCGTGGTGTTCCAGGGCGCCGAGCGCATCACCGGCTGCCAGTTCAGCTTCACCTGCGACGGGGCGCTGGGGCAGGCGCCGGTCGGTTGGGCATGGGACCGCGCCAAGCGCGTCGCCGAGCGGGCCCTGTCGGGTTATGTCGCGACGAAGGTCGGGACCGCGACCCACTATCACGCCGATTACGTGCATCCCTGGTGGTCGCCCACCCTGGCCAAGATCACGCAGATCGGGGCGCACATCTTCTATCGCTGGAAGGGAATTTACGGCGACACCGCAGCCTTCCGCCAGACGCCCGCAACGCACGAGCCCCTGATCGACGAAGCCCGGTTCTCCCGGCCGCGCGTGCAGGTGGCGCCGACGGCCAAGTCGCCCGAAGAGGCCCAGGCCGAGGTGCTGGCCCAGGCGCTGGCCGGCAACGGGATCGCCATGCGCACCGTGCAGATCGACGGGCAGACACGCGTCGTCGGCGCCGCCAGCCTGGGCGGGCGGCGCACGGCGACCCCCGCCGACATCGCCGCCATCAACGAGCGGATGAAGGCGTTTGAAAGCCCGGCTGCACCCGCCCCCGCCGCTGCGCCTCCTCCGGGCGTCACCGCGATGGACGTCGAGGAAGTCGGGCGTCCAGCGAACTGATCGCCGACCGCCTTGCAACGCCTCTGGCGGGGTGGGCATTTACTGAAACCTTCCGCGCTTGTGCGGACGAGCTCCAGGATCCGCGTTGAGTTTCACCCCAGCCCACTCGCCGGATTGGACCGAAGGCCAGAGGCTGGAGGCGCTGGCGTCCTACGATATTCTCGACACGGGACCGGAAGCCGGCTTCGACGAGCTGGTCGAACTGGCGTCGGAGATCTGCGGCGCGCCCATCGCCCTGGTCAGTCTGATCGACGTCGACCGCCAGTGGTTCAAGGCGCGCATCGGTCTGGACGATGCGGAGACGGCGCGGGATGTGTCGTTCTGCCAGTACGCCATGCTGGGGCAGGGTCCGATGGTCGTGACCGACGCGACGGTCGACCCGCGCTTCAAGGACAACGCCCTGGTGACCGGAGGGCCGCGCATCGGCTTTTACGCCGGCGCTCCGCTGAAAAGCCGGGACGGCGTGCCCCTGGGCAGCCTTTGCGTGATCGACACCCAGCCGAGGCCGGAAGGGCTGACGCCGATCCAGACCCGCACGCTGGAGGTGCTGTCGCATCAGGTGATGGCGCAGCTGGAGCTTCGCCGCGCGCTGCGCGAGCGGCAGCGCAGCGAAGACGCCACACGGCGCGCCCTGGCGGCATCGCAATACGTCGGGGCCTGGGACTGGGACATCGAGGCCGATCGGGTCGTGGCCGATCCGCGCTTCGCCGCGATGTACGGGGTCGATATCGCCACGGCCGCGACGGGCGCGCCGATCGCCTTTTTCACCGATGCGATCCATCCTGACGATGCAGAGCGGGTTCAGGCCGAGATCGAGCGGGCGATGGAGGCGCTCGGCCACTTTGAAAGCGAGTACCGGCTCGTCGCTGACGGGAAGGAGCGCTGGGTGCTGGCGCGCGGCCAGGTCTATGCCGACGCTCTGGACGCCCCTTCGCGGTTCCCCGGCGTGATCATCGACATCACCGCGCGCAAGAAGGTCGAGACGGAGCTGGCGTCCACCGTCGCCGCGCTGAAACAGAGCGAGGCCGGGTTCCGCGCCCTGGCCGACTCCATGCCGCAGATGGTGTGGTCGACCCACCCCGACGGCTTCCACGACTACTACAACGCCCGCTGGTACGAGTTCACGGGCGTGGCGCCCGGCTCGACGGATGGGGAGGGCTGGAACGAAATCTTCCACCCCGAGGATCAAGCCCGCGCGTGGGAGATCTGGCGCCGGTCGCTCGAAACGGGCGATCCGTACGAGATCGAGTACCGGCTGCGGCACCACTCGGGCGTCTACCGCTGGACGTTGGGACGGGCGAGCGCGGTGCGTGACGACGCCGGCCGCATCACCCGATGGTTCGGCACCTGCACCGACATCGACGATCTGAAGCGCGTCGAGCAGGGCAAGGAGCTGCTGAGCCAGGAGCTGAGCCACCGGATCAAGAACATCTTCGCGGTGGTCTCGGCGCTGGCGGCCTTGTCCGCGCGGCAGTTCCCCGAAGCCAAGGCGTTTGCCGCATCGCTGCGCACGCGGATCAACGCACTGGCGCGCGCGCACGAGTTCGTTCGGCCCCACTCCGAAACCTCGCGCCCCATTGTGGGCTCCATGACGCTGCACGCCTTCCTGAGTTCCCTGTTCCGCCCCTATGCGGACGAGAACGGCGTGCCGCGCGTGCGGGTGTCGGGCGACGATGCGGTGTTCGACGACCAGGCGGCGACCTCGGTCGCGCTGCTGTTCCACGAACTGGCCACCAACGCCGCCAAATACGGCGCATTGACCATGCCCCACGGCCAGGTGGACCTGACGACCGAGGCGGACGACGACCGTTATCGGCTGATCTGGCAGGAGACCGGCGGGCCGACGATCACCGCCGCGCCGGAAGGGGCGGGATTCGGCACGGCTCTGGCGACCCTGTCCGTCGAGGGTCAGCTGGGCGGCAAGCTGACACGCGAATGGCGGGCCGAGGGCTTGAGGATTGTTGCCGACTTGCCACGAACCGCGCTTTCGCGGCGTCGGGCCGCCGAAAAGGCGGTCAGCGCACATTTGGCGTGAAACCTGCAGCGGCGGACGGCGTTCACCGTGCCAGCGCCGAAAAGAAGTCTGATGACCGCCCGGATCCTCATCATCGAAGACGAAGCCCTTGTGGCCATGGAGCTTCGCTTCGTGCTGGAGGACCTTGGCTACTCCGTCGTCGGAACTGCCGCGGACGCGCGCACGGCCCGTAATCTGGTCCGCGAGAACGAAGTCGACCTGGCTCTGGTGGACATCCACCTGTCCGACGGCCCGACCGGCGTGACGGTGGGACGCGAACTGGGCGAGGACATGGGCGTCACCGTCCTGTTCATGACGGCCAACCCCGGCATGGTGCGCGGCGGCGTGGCGGGCGCCATCGGCGTTCTTTCGAAACCGACGGACGAGCGCGCCGTGCAGACCGCGGTCGATTATGCGCTGCGCCGCCGCCAAGGCCAGCCGGTCGAGTTCGCACCTCCCGAGCTGCACGTTTTCGCCTGACGGCAGGCGAAACGGCCTGGCCGACGGCGCATCCGCGGCCGGCCCCTTGCACCGCGTTTTCGATTGACAGGATGATGCGTGGCGCCGTCTTGAGGGCCGGGGCGTCGCTCACGGTTCTGTGCGCGCGACGAAAGTCTGAGGGTTCAAGGGTCGAATGGAAGCCGCGGCTACCGAAGAAAAGAAGATCATCGTCTGCGGATACCCGAAAAGCGGGAACACCTGGGCCTCGCGCCTCATCGCAGAGACGCTCAACTGCCCGGTGAAGGGGTTCTTCGGCGCTGAAAACCAGCGCGAGATCGCCAAGGAAGGCAAGAACCGCCAGTCGGAGTTCGCCCTCTACAAGGCGCACCAGCGGCACCGCGTGCTGAAGGAAATGCAGCCCTACCACTCGGTGATCTACATCGTGCGCGACGTGCGCGACGTGACGGTCTCGGGCGCCCACTATTTCAACAAGGCCAAGCACGATGCGTGGCGCGACGAACGCGGCCTGCCCCACCTCGACAAGTTCGAGGCCATGACCCAGACGGTCATCAAGGGCGGCGTCTACGGACACTGCCGTCGGCCGTGGGGCCAGCACGTTCGCGGCTACCTGGACAACGGCGCCTTCTACATCCGTTACGAGGATCTGCTGGCGAGGCCTGAAGAGGTGCTGACCCGCATCCACGATCACGTGGGCATTCCGGCCGACGCCGACCGCATGCAGCAGGCGATCCAGAACCAGTCCTTCGACGTGGCCAAGGCCCGCTACGAAGAGAAGGGCGAGGCCCGCAAGGCCAACTTCCTGCGCAAGGGCGCATCGGGCGGTTATGCGGACGAGCTGACGGCGGACCAGATCGAGCGGCTGGAGACGGCCTACCGGCCGCTGCTGGAACGGCTCGGCTACGCGGTCTGAGGCCTACCAGGCCCCGATCTTCTCCGCCTCCTGGTGGCTGATCGGGTGGCCGGCGGCCTTATGATCCTGTTCGGCCAGGAACCGGACGGCCTCCAGCGCGGCCATGCAGCCCATGCCGGCGGCGGTGACGGCCTGGCGATAGACGTCGTCGGTCACATCGCCCGCGGCCCACACGCCCTCGACGTCCGTCGCGGCGGTGCCCGGCTTGACCCGGATATAGCCGCCCGAATTGGTGCTCAGCTGACCGGCGAAGACCTCTGACGCCGGGGCGTGGCCGATCGCGATGAAGACGCCGTCCGCCGCGATCTCGCGCGTCTCGCCCGACTGGACGTTCTTGAGCCGCACGCCGGTGACGTTGCTGGCGCCGTTCTCTGTCAGGCCCAGCACCTCGTCGACGGCGACGTTCCAGATCACCTCCACCTTGGGATTGGCGAACAGACGATCCTGCAGGATGCGTTCGGCCCGAAACTCGTTCTTGCGGTGGATGACCGTGACCTTGGAGGCGAAGTTGGTCAGGAACAGCGCCTCCTCGACGGCGGTGTTGCCGCCGCCGACCACGACGACCTCCTTGCCGCGATAGAAGAAGCCGTCGCAGGTCGCGCAGGCCGAGACGCCGAAGCCGCGATACTGCTGCTCGCTATCCAGTCCCAGCCATTTGGCCTGGGCGCCGGTGGAGACGATGACGGTCTCGGCGAACATCTCGCCGCCCATGTCCAGCGTCAGGCGGAAGGGGCGGCTGGACAGGTCCACCGCGGTGACGATGTCGTGGATGACCTCGGTCCCGACGTGCTCGGCCTGGGCCTGCATCTGCTCCATGAGCCAAGGGCCCTGGATGGTCTCGGCGAAGCCGGGATAGTTCTCGACGTCGGTGGTGATGGTCAGCTGGCCGCCAGGCTGGATGCCGGCGATGACCACCGGCTTCAGCATGGCGCGCGCGGCGTAGATGGCGGCGGTCCAGCCGGCAGGGCCGGACCCGATGATGGCGACTCGAACGGTGCGGGATGTCATGGCGCCTATGTAGGGCTTTGCACGCCGTCGTGCGATGGTCATGGCGAAGCAGGGGGGGCACGGTCATGTCGAAATCAGCGTTCCTGCCGATCGGCATCGGGCTGGGCGTCGCGCTCGGCACGGCTTTCGGCGTGGCGATGGACAATCTGGCGCTGGGCATCGCCTTGGGCGTGGCGATCGGCGCGGGATCGGGCGTGGCCATGTCAGACTCCGACACGGCGTCTAGAAAGAAGGACGGCAAGGACGGAAGCGAAGCGGCCTTTATCGCCGATGGCGGGTCCCAGAAGTCGTCACACAGTCACCATGACGATGGCGGGTCGGATGGCGGCGGCGACGGCGGCGGCGACTGACGCCTAGCGCACCGCCATGGCTTCCAGCACCGCCCGTGCGGCGCGTTCGGTTTCGGCAAGGGGCTCGTAGCTCCAGTGGGACAGCCTGCCGTCGAACGGTCGGGCGGCGCCGCGCTGGATCAGATCGTCTTGCAGGCGGTCGAACTTGGCCGCCCGGCCGATCCGGCGCATGGGCAGGATGTGGACCGGCTTACCGGTCGAGGCGGCCTCCACCACCATGTTGGCGCTGTCCTCGGTGACCAGGATGTGGTCGGCGCCGTCCAGAAACGCGAACAGCGGATTGTCGCCTTCGCCGTCCCAGATCCAGCCCGGCGTCGTCGCTAGTGCGGCGGTCAGCGCGGCCTTGGCCGCCTCGGGCGTTCGGCGTGAGAACGACAGAAGGACCGATCCGCCCACGGCGGCGACCGCGTGGGCGATCCGTTCGCCCAGCGCCCGTGCGTCCTCGACCGGCAGATCGAACGCCTTGGAGCGCCCCCCGATCATCACGGCCACGCGCGGGCGGGGCAGGGGTGCGATCCGGTCTTCGAAGGCGGGCGCCGCCTCGGCCAGGCGGGCGGGCGTGATCCGGTGAGGAGATCCGGTGATCTCGAACACCGCATCGCCCTCCAGCGCGTCATGCATGGGGGCGACGACCAGATCGAACAGGCGTGGCGGCAAGCGCGGGTCCTGGGTCTGGACCACGAAGGGCCGCGGGCCTGGACGGCGCTTGCGGGCGATGGAGAGGGGCAGGGTGGCGCGGCCGGTGGCGATCCATAGATCGGGCTCGCGTTCGCCCGGCGCCGGTTCGACCGCATCCGACGATGGATCGAGCATCCATGGCCGCTTCAGCGCACTGGGCCATTTGTCGAAGAACGGCCGCCAGCGGATGCGCTTGACGACGACATGCGCAGACGTAAGGCGCTGGACGGCCTCGGCCAGCCCCAGCGCCTGGTTTTCCATGCCGGCCCGGCCGTCCGAGACGGCCCAGATCAGAAGCGAACCCTCGGTGGGGTCTACTTCCACTCGACCTTGGTGATTTCGTAGGCCTTGACGCCGCCGGGGGTGTTCACCTCGACCACGTCGCCGATCTCCTTGGAGATCATGGCGCGCGCGATGGGGGAGGCGATCGACACCTTGCCGGCCTTCACGTCGGCTTCGTGTTCGCCGACGATCTGGTAGCGGGCCTCTTCCTCGGTGTCCTCGTCGACCACGGTGACGGTGGCGCCGAACTTGACCTGGGCGCCCGACAGCTTGGACACGTCGATCACCTGAGCGCGCGACAGCTTGTCCTCGATGTCGGCGATCGATCCCTCGATCCAGCCCTGGCGTTCCTTGGCGGCGTGATACTCGGCGTTTTCGCTGAGATCGCCGTGTTCGCGGGCCTCGGAGATGGCGGCGATGACGCTTGGCCGTTCCACAGACTTCAATTGCTTGAGTTGATCGTCGAGGACGCGATAGCCCTCGGCCGTCATCGGCACTTTTTCCATAGAGACGAGAGTTTTCTAGTTACGCCCGATGTCGGGAGGGAAGGACTCAAGACAGAACCGATCGGGGGGCGTCCGCGATCGGGCCAGAGATAATAGGGCATTGACGCCCCAGACTCAAGGTGGGGTGACCCTCAGGCGCCTGCGCGGTGACGCAGGACACCGCGGATCAGGCTGTAGGTCAGCCACGCCAGCAGCGCGACGCCCGCCAGCATGAAGACGCCGGATATCAGTCCCGCGCCGGCCGCGATGATGGCGATAACGAAGGCGACCGCGGCCAAAAGGCCGGTAATGACTTGAAGGACACCGAGTTGCATCCGCCGTTAACGGCTCGAGGCGTCCAAGGTTGCCCTCACGCATAACTATAAGGGCCGCCCCGCTCGAGCGCGCGCTGATAGGCCGGTCGGGCGTGGATGGCGGTCAGGAAGGCGTCCAGCCTGGGCCGTTCCGCCCGCCTGAACGCCCGCTGCGCCGCAGCCTCGACCGGGAAGCTCATCATGATGTCGGCGGCGGTGAACTCGGCCCCCGCGAACCAGCCGGTGGCCGCCAGCTCGCCCTCCCAGTAATCCGCGTGCGCCTTCAGCTGCGGGTCGATGAAGCTGGACTGCGCCTTGGCGGCGATGGCCTTGGCGATGGGGCGGATGACGGCCGGCGCGCCTGACGGCAGCCGTCCGAAGACCAGCTTCAACAACAGTGGCGTCATGGCCGAGCCCTCGGCGTAATGCAGCCAGTAGGTCAGCTTGCGATCGTCCGCGCTGCCGGCCGGCGGCTGAAGGCGGTCGCCGGCGTAGGTGGTCAGCAGGTGCTCCACGATGGCGCCTGTCTCGGCCACGATGATGTCGCCGTCCTCGATCACCGGCGACTTGCCCAGAGGATGGATGGCGCGCAGTTCGGGCGGCGCCAGATAGGTCTTCGCGTCGCGCTGATACTTCTTGATCTCGTAGGGAAGACCAAGCTCTTCCAGCAGCCACAGAACCCGCTGCGAGCGGCTGTCGTTCAGGTGATGGACCGTGATCATGGGAGGCTCCGATTTGACGGCACCAGAGCCCGGAACGCGGGCCGACGTCCAGAGGCTGATGTCGCAGGACGCCGCAGCCGCGGCGCGCGGGCTGATCGGCTGGACGCTGCTGGTCGACGGCGTCGGCGGCGTCATCGTCGAGACCGAGGCCTATGACGTCGGCGACCCGGCGTCGCACAGCTTTCGCGGGCCGACGAAGCGCAATGCGCCGATGTTCGGGCCGGTCGGGCGGGCCTATGTCTACCGCATCTACGGGCTGCACTGGTGCCTGAACGCCGTCGTCGATTCGGCCAATGCGGGCAGCGCGGTCCTGATCCGGGCGCTGGAGCCGACGCACGGGATCGAGGTGATGACGGATCGCCGCCGGGGCCTGGGGCTGCGCGACCTGTGCGCCGGGCCGGGACGCCTGTGCGAGGCGCTGGGCGTGACCGGCGCGCACGGTGGGCTGAGCTTGGGCGACCCGCCGTTTCAGCTGATGCCGCCCGCGGCGTCGAAAGCGGTCACGAGCGGCGTCCGCATCGGCGTCACCAAGGGCGCCGAGACGCCGTGGCGTTTCGGCCTGGTCGGCTCGCGCTTTCTCAGCCGGAAGTTCTGAAGCTGCGGAAGGTGACCGAGTAGCGCAGCCGCTCCATCGGCACGATCGAATGCTCCCATTCCGTTCGCGCGGGTCCGTCCAGCAGATAGGCCGAGCCCGGCCGCAGAGGCGCGCTTAAGCGGTCGAACCCGTCCGCCCGACGCCGCCGAAAGCGCATGACGCAGGGCTCAAGCAACGACAGGCCGATCACCTTGTCGAACTGCGGCCGGTCGCGGTGCCAGCCGATCCCGGCGCCGGGCGCGTATTCGGTCACCAGCGCCTGGGCAAGCGCCGGCGCCTCGAGGCCGCCGAACGCCGCCGCCAGATCTCGCAATGACATCAGCCAGCCCGGCATGGCGTCGGCTTCGCTCAGCCGGCCGGCCGAAAAATCGTATCGCCAGCCATAGGAGACGATCCGCCGGAAGCCCTTGTAGCCTTGGAAGTCGAAAGCCTCGAACGGCAGGTCGGCCATCCGGGCCACGGTCGCATCAGCCAGGGACGGCGACAGCACCTCGTCCTGATAGATCAGGCCGGGCGGCCCGGGCGGCGCGTCCGTCGACGCGGCCGCCCCGAATAGATCGGCCTGTCGCGCTGGAGGGGACGTCGCGGCGCGGGCCATCCGCGATCAGGGCTTCCTCTTGAAGGTGTCGCCGACCTCGCGGGCAGGACCGGCGTCGGGCCCGCCCAGCGACTGCTCCATCTTGCCGGACTTCTTGGCGGCCTTGGCCGAATCGGAGGGCGTCGCCGCCTCGACGGGCATGGCGCCGTTCTTCTCGCGGCCGTCGGTCTGTTTCTCTGCCATCACATATCTCCTTGCACCGGGAGGGAGCGGATGGCGCGCCCGCTTGTTCCGCCGCGGTCGCTAGGCCTGGAGGGACTCGAACCCCCAACCAGACCGTTATGAGCGGTCGGCTCTAACCATTGAGCTACAGGCCCAGCGACGCCGCGGCGACGGCCGGGCCTAGCAGGCGCCGCCGGTCGCGAAAAGGGCGCCGTCCGTGCGCAGGCTTGACCATTATGAACGATCGGCGCCGTCTCTTCGTTGTCCGTCGTTCAGGATCGCCCGGTCATAGAGCCGGGACCACCACGGGCTGTCGGCCCAGACCAGAGGATACGTCCATGACCCGCACCTTTCGCGCCATGATGCTGTCGACCGCCCTGGCGGCGGGGGTCACGGCGGCAACCGCGCCCGCGATGGCGCAGTCCCAACCGAACGGAGGCGCTCCCTTGCAGATCCAGGCCGTGACCGCGACGCCCGCGCTGAACCTGTCGGCTTACGGCGAGGTCAAGATCGCGCCGGACATGGCGACCGTCTCATTCGGCGTGGTGACCGAGGCGACGACCGCCCAGGCCGCCATGGCCGACAACGCCCGCCGCATGGCCGAGGTGTTCGCCGCCCTGGGCCGCGCCGGGATCGCCGAGCGGGACATCCAGACCTCGGGCCTGAACCTGTCGGCCCAGTACGACTACGTCGAGAACCAGCCGCCCCGCCTGCGCGGCTATCAGGCCTCGAACCGAGTTACGGTGAAAGTGCGCGACCTGACCAAGGTCGGCTCCACCGCCGACGCCGTCGTCGCCGCCGGCGTCAACCAGATCGACGGCATCGGTTTCGGCCTGACCGACCCGACCGAAGCGGAAAACCAGGCGCGCCTGCTGGCCGTCCGGGCCCTGCAGTCCAAGGCCGCCCTGTATGCGCAGGCCCTGGGCGTGCGTCTGGGCGACCTGCGGTCCTTCTCGGAAGGCGGCGGCTATGCGCCCCCGCCTCCGGCGCCGCCGATGATGTTCGCCCGTGCTCAGGCGATGGACTCGGCCTCGACCTCGGTCGCCGGTGGCGAGCTGTCGGTGCGGATCGACGTGACCGGCGTCTACGACATCAGCCGCTGATCGCGTCTCCTCCCCATCGCGTAGGCGGTGGGGAGGTGGCTCGGCCATCAGGCCGAGACGGAGGGGCTGTTCAAGCGCGGCGCTCGGGGCGCGCCCCTCCACCACTTCGTGGTCCCCCTCCCCATTGCATGGGGAAGAAATGCCCTAAGCCGCCCGCTTGATCTCGTTGTCGTCGTCCAGCAGCACCACGTTGGGCGACCACTGGCGGGCTTCCTCGGCGGGCAGCTGGCCGTAGGTGACCACGATCACCTTGTCGTTCTTCTGCACCAGGCGCGCCGCGGCGCCGTTGACGCCGATGACGCGTGAGCCGCGCGGGGCCTCGATGGCGTAGGTGGTGAAGCGCGCGCCGTTGGTGATGTTCAGCACATCGACCTGTTCGTGGGGAAAGATGCCGGCAGCGTCCAGCAGGTCTATGTCGATGGCGATCGAGCCTTCGTAATCCAGGTCGGCCTGGGTCACGGTGGCGCGGTGCAGCTTGGACTTCATCAAGGTGACCAGCATGGCGGTCTCCGATCCGTGCGGGCGACAGGTCCCCGCGTTCGGCCGGCATATAGGGATCGGCGGTGGTCTGGGCAATCTCTCATGCTGCGACGCAGCGAAGCGCGGCCGTTTCGCGCGTTACGCGACGTTCATTTGACGGTGACGAGCGGCCCCCTATGCTTTGCGCGGGGCCGAGCTTGGCCGCGCGGGACCGACCTTCTCGATGAAACAGTTCTTCCTGACCGTGCTCGGCGTCTTCGCCGGGCTGGTGCTGTTCCTGGTCGTGATGCCGATCGTGCTGATCAGCATGGCGGTGGCCAGCGCTTCGGGACCGGAGACGCCGTCGACCGGCGTGCTGGAGCTGGACCTGCGCGAGGGCCTGTCGGACCAGGCGTCCTCCAATCCGCTGGCGGCGTTCGGCGGGTCGAAGATGTCGGTGCTGCAGGTCGTGGACGTGCTGCACCAGGCGTCCGAGGACCGCTCCATCAAGGCCCTGCTGGTGCGCCTGCCCGAGGGCGGCATGACGCCCGCGTCGGCCGACGAGGTGCGCCAGGCGATCCGCCGCTTCCGCGCCGCCGGCAAGCCCGTCCTGGCGCACAGCCAGGGCTTCCAGCCGTCGGGCGCGGTGATGTCCAGCTATATGGTCGGCGCCTCGGCCTCCGAGCTGTGGATGCAGAACACCGCCAGCTTCCAGGCCACGGGCTTCTCGTCCGACCAGATCTTCCTGGGTCGCGCTTTCGAAAAATACGGCGTCCGCGCCGATTTCGAGCAGCGCTACGAGTACAAGAACGCCGTCAATGAATACACCCAGAGCGACTTCACCCCCGCGCACCGCGAGGCGATGACCGCCTGGATGACGTCCATCTACGACACCGCACTGGCCAGTGCGGCCGGCGACCGCAAGATGACGCCCGCGGCGCTGAAGACCGTCATCGAGGCTGGGCCCTATACGGCTGAACAGGCCCGTGCGGCTCGCCTGATCGACAAGGTCGGCCAGGTCGAGGAGGTCGAGGCCGAGGTCAAACGCCGCGCCGGGCGCGGGGCCGAGATCATCGAGTTCGGCGAATACGCCTCGGCCCAGGGCGAACGCACCGGCTCGGGCCGGAACACCATCGCCATCATCGGCGGGGAGGGCGCGATCGTCACCGGTCGCGGCGGCGGCGGCTCGCCGTTCGGGGCCAGCGAAAGCATCCGGTCCGACGACCTGGCCGGCGCCATCTACGACGCGATCGAGGACAAGAGCGTCAAGGCCATCGTCCTGCGCGTGTCCTCGCCCGGCGGCTCGCCCGAGGCGTCGGAACAGATCCTGGCCGCCGTGCGCGCCGCCAAGGCGGCGGGCAAGCCAGTGGTGGTCTCCATGGGCGCCTATGCGGCGTCCGGCGGCTACTGGATCAGTTCCGAGGCCACCGAGATCGTGGCCCAGCCGTCGACCCTGACCGGCTCCATCGGGGTGTTCGGCGGCAAGTTCGTCATGGACGGCCTGCTGGGCCGGTTCGGCGTGGACATGCGCAACCTGTCGGTCGGCGGCGAATACGCCGACGCCTTCTCGCCCACGCAGAGCTTCACGCCGGCGCAGCGCGCGGCCTTCGCCGGGTCGATGGACCGGATTTACGACGACTTCATCGCCCGCGTGTCGACCGGGCGGAAGCTGCCGCCGGCGCGGGTGCGCGAGATCGCGCGGGGCCGTGTCTGGACCGGGGCGCAGGCCAAGGCGCTGGGCCTGGTCGATCATCTGGGCGGCGTGACCGAGGCGATCGCGCGCGCCAAGGCGCTGGCGAACATCCCTCAGACCGAGGCGGTGCGCTTCAAGCACTTCCCCGAGGCCCAGTCGCCTTGGGAGGCGCTGTCGGCCGCCTTCGGCGTGCAGAGCGAGGCGGCGAAGGCCTTGGTCATGCTGGGCGGCGTCATGGCCGATCCGCGGATCCAGGCCGTGACCCGCGAGGCGCGCGCCGAGGACATGCGGGACGGCGGCGCCGTCGTGCTGGCGGACCAGCCGTCCTTCTACTGAGGCATTTCGCCTCTGGCGGGCGGTGTCCTTGACCGCACGATCCGTTGAGCCGACATTCATCGGTGACGTGTCATGAAGGCCCGTCGCGAGGAGTTTCGATGACCTACACTGACCCGCTGGCTCGGATCGGTTTTGGCGCCAGGAGCCGGTCCGCCGGGCTTCTGACCCCGTTCATCTGGATCGTCGGCGCCATCGCCGGCGCCATCGCCATGACGGTCGGCGCCGTGCTGGCCGTGGTCACGGCGGCGGCTCTGGCCGTCATCGCCGTCATCGCGGGCTGCCTGGTCTTCTTCGCCGGTCTGGCCATGCGAGCGCGCGGCGTTTCCAACCGGCGCGACCGGCGTGCGGGCGACGACGTCATCGAGGCCCGCAAGGTCGACGGCGCCTGGGTCGCCTACGGCTGGGAACGTCAGGGCCGCTGAGCCGGTCATCGCCGTGACCGAGCTGATTTTCATCGAGGCGCCGTCGCCCAATCACGACCGCCGCCATGCGCCGCCGGACGCGATCGTGCTGCACTATACCGGCATGCAGACCGGCGAGGCCGCGCTGGCGCGCCTGTGCGACCCGGAAGCGAAGGTCTCGGCGCACTATCTGGTCGAGGAGGACGGCCGCATCTTTCGTCTGGTCGACGAGGCCGCGCGCGCCTGGCACGCGGGGCGCGGCGTCTGGCAGGGCGACACGGACCTGAACGCCTCGTCCATCGGCATCGAGATCGTCAATCCGGGCCACGCATTCGGCTATCGCCCCTTCCCGGAGGTGCAGGTCGCCGCAGTGATCGCGCTGGTGGCGGACATCCGCAGCCGCTGGACCATAGCCGACGCCCGCATCATCGCCCATTCGGACCTGGCGCCGGCGCGCAAGGAAGATCCAGGCGAGCTGTTTCCCTGGAAGCGGCTGGCCGAGGCGGGGCACGGACTGTGGTTCGAGCCGGCGGCCGAGCGGGTCGCGGCCCTGACCGGCCTGCTGCAACCCGGCGACGGGGGTATCGGCGTCATCGTCCTGCGCGCCGGCCTGCACCGGCTGGGCTACGGCGTGAAGCCGGGCGACGCCTATGACGCGGAGACGGTCAGCACGGTTCGCGCATTCCAGCGGCATTGGCGGCCGTCGCGCGTGGACGGCGTCGCCGACGGCGAAACCCGCGCCCGCCTGGTCGGCCTGCTGCAACTGGCCAGCGCCGAGAGCGCGACGGGCGTGCTGAACTAGGCGGCCAGGGCCATCGGGTCGATCTCGACCCCGTCCAGCGCCGCCTCGATGACGCGGCTGTATCCCGGATAGAAGACCTCGATATCGGGCGCGATGCGGCGAAGCCGCTTGGCGGCCGGACGCAGGTCCAGGCCGGGATAGCGATCCTGAATGGTGCTGTGTCGCAACGGCTGGATGTCGAAGGCGGCGCCCGGCTGCCATTGTTCCAGAGTTTCCTGCGGACGGGCGATCAGGTCCTCGTAGCGGATCACCGAGGGACGCGGCAGCTGCGCCATACGCTGGAGGAACCATTCCATCAGGCGGGCCTGCCGGCCGTAGCGGGACGGCGCGTCGTCCAGATAGGACTTCAGGTCGGGGTGCAGCTTCTCGGCCGCCGTGGCGCGTCCATCTCGGACCGACAGCATCACCGTCTCCCACGACGCCAGCACCGCCAGCGGCGCGCGCACCAGCCCGACCATCCGATACGGCCGGTCGGCCGACGTCGGGATCAGGGCGGTGAAAAGAGTGGGATGCTTCAGATACAGGGTGAAGTCGGGCGACAGATCCTGCGTCACCTCGACCAGCTGGAGCCTGGCCTCGGACGGTCGCGGCCCGCCACCGGCCGTTGGCGCCTTCATGAAGTTGTCGGTGGGCTTGCCGCCGCTGGTGCGCATCGGCGCGCGTTTCTCGGTCAGGATCTGCTCGCGGAAGACCGGCACGATTCTGTCGATCTGGGCCCAGGCCGCCTCCGGATCGGGGAACCGCTGGGTGCGCATCGGTTCAGCCAGGGCCAGCGTGTTCGGGGCCTTGCTGAGCAGCGTGCACAGAAGCGTAGAGCCGGATCGCGGCAGAGCGGCGATCAGGGTGGTGTCCGGCATGGAACCTCAAGCGGCGGAAACGGGCGCCGGCCGCCGGGCCGCGCGCCGTCCGGCATAGTCCGACGGCGGCCCATAATCCAGTGCGCTCGCTTGACCCGGGACGCCCCGGCCATCATCAGTCGCGCCGTCAGACGGCCGGGCGGTCGCGGCGGAGCCTGCTTCGTCGAGGAAAGTCCGGGCTCCACGGTGAAAAGGCGGCGGATAACTTCCGCCCGGGGCGACCCGAGGGATAGCGCCACAGAAAGCAAACCTCCGACCTCGCGAGGTCGGTAAGGGTGAAAGGGTGGGGTAAGAGCCCACCGCGGACCTGGCGACAGGGACGGCATGGCAAGCCCCGCCTGGAGCAAGACCGAATAGGGGCGTCGCGCAGTTTCGGCTGCAGGGCTCACCGCCCGAGGCGCCCGGGTTGGTCGCGAGAACCGGTCAGCAATGGCCGGTCCAGAGGAATGATCGTCGCCGTCCCTCGGGGCGGAACAGAACCCGGCTTACAGGCCGTCTGACGCCTCCTTTTCACGCCTTCAACAGTTAACGGCTCCGGCTTTGTTCCGGTCCACAGCCTGTGAATACATGCTTTGTTCTATGTATGTTCCGCGCCTTTTGAGCAACTTCCCAAGGTTTGGCATGCAGTATGGTTAAGATGAGGGGGTTGATCCCATTGTGACCCAGTTTGTCCCATGCTATCCCAAATCATCGGCTGGGGCTGATACGCGTCGGGCTGGCGCGAACTCGGGAGCAGGGGCGGGCCGACAGGCTCGATTGGTTCAGGCGTGTTTCTCGGAACCTATGAGAAGCAGTTGGACGGCAAGCGCCGTCTCCTGATTCCGCAGGAATTCCGCACGGCCGAAAACGGCGCCGAGACCGGCGTCTTCTGCTTCCTCTCCATCACCGACGACTGCCTGGAAGCGGGCGGCGCGCCGCTGATGGCCGAATACGTCGCGCGCATCGAAGCCCTGCCGTTCGGCGGCGAGGAGCGGACGGCGTTGGAGGAGGCCTTCTACGCGGCCCAGCGCCCGCTGGCCTTTGACGGCGGCGGCCGCATCACCCTCCCGGAAGGGCTGTGCGAGGATGCAGGCCTGGGCGAAGACGTCGTCATCGCCGGCATGGGCAGCCGCTTCCGCATCTGGGATCGCGCACGGTGGCAGGCCCGCAAGACCGCCAGCCGTCAGGCCGCCAAGGGTGTCCTGACAGGAGGCGCGTCATGAGCGCCGCTGCGACGTCACCCCATGATCCGGTTCTGATCGCCGAGGTTCTGGAAGCGCTGGCTCCCAAGCCGGGCGATCTGATCATCGACGCCACCTTCGGCGCGGGCGGCTATTCGCGCGCCATCCTGGAGACAGGCGCCGAGGTCATGGCGCTGGATCGCGACCCGACGGTACAGCCATTCGCCGACGCCCTGGCCGCGGACTTCCCCGGCCGTTTCCAGCTGGTCCGTGCGCCCTTCGCCGAGTTGGCCACGGTGTTCGCCGAAAGCGGCCGCGCGCGCCTGGACGGCGTGGTGTTCGACATCGGCGTCTCGTCGATGCAGCTGGACCAGGCCGAGCGCGGCTTTTCCTTCATGCGCGACGGGCCGCTGGATATGCGGATGGCTGACACGGGGCCGACCGCCGCCGATGTAGTCAACGGCTGGGAGCATGGGCCGCTGGCCCACATATTCAAGCAGTACGGCGAGGAGCGTCAGTCGGGGCGTGTCGCCAGCGCCATCCTGCGTCGCCGCGCCGAACAGCCCTTCACCCGCACCCTGGATCTGGCCGAGGTCGTCGAAAAGGCCCTGGGCGGCCGACGCGGCGCGCCGATCCATCCGGCCACACGGGTGTTCCAGGCCCTGCGCATCCAGGTCAATGACGAGCTAGGCCAGCTGACGGCGGGCCTCGAAGCCGCCGAACAGGCCCTGTCGGCCGGCGGCCGACTGGCGGTCGTCACCTTCCACTCGCTGGAAGACCGCATCGTGAAGGCCTTCATGACCGAGCGGACCGGCGCCACGCCGGGTGGTTCGCGGCACGCCCCGGTGCTGATCGACAGGCGCGCGCCCACCTTCACCGCCGCCTTCAAGGGCGCCCGCGACGCCACGGACGCCGAGCGCGCCCGCAACCCGCGCGCTCGCTCCGCCCGACTGCGCGCCGCGATCCGCACCGCCGCCCCCGATTGGATGGCTGCGGCCCCCGCCCGGAGGGCCGCTGGATGATCGCGACCGCCGCCAAGCGCGTGTTCGACTGGAAGATTCGCGGCGTCCGCTGGATCGAGATCATCGGCGCCCTGGTCGTCGCGGCCCTGATCGCCGGCGTCTACGTCGCCAAGGCCGCCGCCGCCCGCGAAGCGTCGCGCATCGCCGAGCTGGAGCGCGAGATCGGCGACAACCGCCAGCGGGTGCGCCTGCTGCGCGCCGAGGTGGCCCGCCTGGAGCAGCCCGCGCGACTGGAGACGCTGTCGCGCGGCATCGGCATGGCGCCCGTCAATGTGAAGCAACAGGCCGACGAGGCGCGTCTGCCGACCCTGGCCCGCCCGCCGGCCCCGACGCAGCGCGTGCTGGTCGATCCGACCCCCGCGCCAGTCCCGTCCGCCCCGTCGCCCGCCGAAGCGGAGGGCGCGCAGTGACGATCCGCTCGACCGAACGCTTCGCGCCGCACCGGCCCGCCCCGCACGACGGCGCGATGCGACGCCGCGCCCCGAGCGCGCGCTGGCTGATGGAGCTGGTCTGGCGGCTGGAGCACGGGTTCGAGCGCGCCCGCGCCAACGCCCGGCCTGAGGAAGACACGCGCGTCCGCATCTTCGTCCTGCTGGTCGTCTTCTCGCTGGTGTTCGCCGCCCTGGCCATTGGCGCGGCCCATGCCGCCCTGTTCGCGCCCAAGCGTGGCATCGGCGGCGGGGCCAATCCGGCTGCGGTCTCACGCGCCGACCTGGTCGACCGCAACGGCCGCCTGCTGGCCAGCAACATCACCCACTACGGCCTCTACATTGACCCGGCGGAGATCTGGGACCGCGAGCTGGCCTTTGACCAGATCCGCCAGGCTCTGCCGCGCGTCAGCCGCAACAAGCTGCGCCGGGCGCTGTTCGGCAGCTCGCGTATCATCGTCGAGGACGGCCTGACGCCGAACGAGCGGACGGCCGTGCACGATCTGGCGCTGGGCGGCGTGTCGTTCGAGCCCGAGGATCGCCGGGTCTATCCGCTGAGCCCCTCGTCGCTGTTCGTGGTCGGCCGGGCCGATGCGGGCGGCGCGGGCCTGTCGGGCGCGGAAAAGAGCTTCGACGCCGATATCCGTGCGGCCGGCCAGGAGGGGCAGGACTTCGCCCTGTCGATCGACCTGCGCGTCCAGGGCGTGCTGGAAAACGAAGTCGCCGCGGCCGCTGTCGAGAACAAGGCCAAGGGCGCGGTCGGCATCGTCGCGGACGCCATGACGGGCGAGGTTCTGGGCCTGACCAGCTGGCCTGCCGGCGCCGGCAATCAGGTGGTGTCTTCGACCTTCGAAATGGGTTCGGTCTTCAAGACCTTCACCATCGCGTCCGCGGTGGACGCGGGGGCGGCCAATCTGACCACCATGCTGGACGCGACCGAGGGCTTCGACGTCGGCGGCGGGCGCACCATCCAGGACTTCCACGCCACGCATCGCGTGCTGAGCCTGGAGGAGGTCTATCTGCACTCGTCCAACATCGGCACGTCCCGCCTGGCGGTGCAGATGGGCGCCGGGCGGATGCAGGACTACTTCGGCCGCTTCGGCTTCCTGGCCCAGCCGACCATCGAGCTGCCTCAGCTGGCCAAGCCGCGCACGCCCAGCGACTGGTCCAACTCGACTCTGGCCTCGATGTCCTACGGCTACGCTATCGCCGTCAGCCCGATACAGCTGGTGCAGGCCATGAATGTGATCGGTTCAGGCGGCCGGTTCGTCCCCTTGACCCTGCGCCCCGGCGGCCGCCAGGACGTGCAGCCGCGTCAGGTGCTGTCGGCCGGCACGGTGCAGACCATGCTGTATCTGATGCGCCGCAACGTGGTGGCCGGGTCGGGCAAGCCGGCGGATGCGCCGGGCCTGCGTGTCGGCGGCAAGACGGGCTCGGCCAACAAGCTGGTGGGCGGGCGCTATGACCCCAGCCACGGCGTCGGCACCTTCGCCGCCCTGTTCCCGGTCGACGCCGCGCCGGGCGCGCACCGCTATTCGATCATCGTGCTGCTGGACGAACCGACCAGCGGGTCGCGTCTGGGCGGCGCTGTCTCGGCCCCGGCCGTCGGCCGCATCGCCGACCGCATCGCGCCCTTCCTGAACATCCAGCGCCAGGACGACCCGTGGCGCACCGCCACCGGCGCCGCCGTGGCTCAACCTGAACCGGCGGCCGCACAATGACCGCCATCCGCCTCAGCCAGCTTTTGCGCCGCGACGTGACCGCCGACCCGGTGATTACCAGCCTGACGTCGGACAGCCGCAAGGTCGCGCCCGGCAGCCTGTTCGTCGCCCTGACCGGCGCGCGTGCGGACGGCCGGGCCTTCATCGCCCAGGCCCTGGCCCAGGGCGCCGCGGCTGTGCTGGCGCCCGTCGGCACCCCGGATGAGGCCGCGCCGGTGCTGGTCACGTCGGGCGATGTGCGCCGCGCCTACGCCATCGCGGCCCGCAGCTTCTTCGGCGCCCAGCCCAAGACCTGCGTCGCCGTCACCGGCACTAACGGCAAGACCTCGGTCGCCAACTTCTGCCGCCAGATCTGGGCCGGCATGGGCCAGAAGGCGGCCAGCATGGGCACGCTGGGCGTCGTCTATCAATCCGGCCGCGCCAGCCACGCCCTGACCGGCCCCGGCCTGACCACGCCCGACGCCTTTGACGCCGCGCAACTGTTGGCGACCCTGGCGGAAGAGGGCGTGACCCACCTGGCGCTGGAGGCCTCGTCGCACGGTATCGAGCAGCGGCGGATGGACGGCGTGGCGCTGTCGGCCGCCGCCTTCACCAACCTGACCCAGGACCATCTGGACTACCACGGCGACATGGAAAGCTATCGGACGGCCAAGCTGCGGCTGTTCGACACCCTGCTGCCGCGCGGCCGCACCGCCGTTCTGAACGCCGACAGCGACGCCTATTCCGCCTTCGCCGCCGCCTCGATCATGGCCGGTCTGGGCGTCATGGGCGTGGGCGCGCGCGGCCGCGACCTGGCGCTGGTCGAGCGCGTCGCCATCCCGGCCGGTCAGCGCCTGACCCTTGAGGTGCACGGCGAGATCATGGAGGTCGTCCTGCCGCTGGCCGGCGCCTTCCAGGCGTCCAACGCCCTGGTCGCGGCGGGCCTGTGCATCGCCGGGGGCGGCAAGCCGCACGAGGTGATCGCCGCGCTGGAGACCATCGAGGGCGCGCCGGGCCGGCTGCAACGCATCGCTTCGAACAAGCCGGGCGAGGTCTATGTCGACTATGCTCATACGCCGGACGGTCTGCAGACCGTGCTTCAGGCCCTGCGGCCCCACGCGACGGGCCGGCTGATCGTCGTCTTCGGGGCCGGCGGTGACCGGGATGCGGGCAAGCGTCCGCTGATGGGCCAGATCGCCGGTCGCCTGGCCGACGTGGCCATCGTCACCGACGACAATCCCCGTTCAGAGGATCCGGCGCTGATCCGCGCCGCCGTGCGTCAGGGCTGCCCCAAGGCCGCCGAGATCGGCGATCGCCGCGCCGCCATCTTCGAGGCCATCGGCATGATGCGCGACGGGGATGTGGTCGTGGTCGCCGGAAAAGGGCATGAACAGGGTCAGATCGTCGGCGGAATCGTGCATCCCTTCGACGACGCCACTGTCGCCGCTGAAGCCCTGAATGCCTGAGACCCAAGCCCTCTGGACCGCCGCCGAGATCGCGCGCGCGACCGGCGGGGTCGCCCACGGCGACTTCGCCGCGACCGGCGTCGGCTACAACAGCCGCGAGCTGGCGCCCGGCGACCTGTTCGTGGCGCTGGCGGGCGCACGCGACGGGCATGAGTTCGCCGCCGGCGCCTTCGCCTCCGGCGCGGCCGGCGCGCTGACCCAGCGCCCCGTCGAGGGCGGGCCCTATGTCATTGTCCCCGATACGCTGAGGGCGCTGGAGGCGCTGGGCGTCGCCGCCCGCGAGCGCGCGCCCCAGGTCCGGCGCGGCGCCGTCACCGGCAGCGTCGGCAAGACCAGCGTGACCCAGGCGATCAAGGCGGGCGTCGACCTGGCAGGGCCGGCGCACGCCTCGATCAAGAGCTACAACAACCACATCGGCGTGCCGTTGAGCCTGGCGCGGATGCCGCAGGGTGTGGCCCGCGCCGTGTTCGAGATCGGCATGAACGCGCCGGGCGAGATCGCGCCGCTGTCGAAACAGGTGCGCCCCCACGCCGCCTGCGTGACCACGGTCGGCCCGGTGCACATCGAGGCCTTCGCCGATGGCGAGGCGGGCGTGGCGCGCGAGAAGGCGTCGATTTTCGAGGGGCTGGCCGAGGGCGGCCTGGCGGTCGTCAACGGCGATTCCGTCTGGACGGGCCTGCTGTGCGACGTCGCACGTCGCAACGGCGCCCGCACCGCGACCTTCGGGGCCGGCGCGGGGCACGACGCGCGCCTGATCTCCTTCGATCCGGACGAGAACGGCGCCTTCGTGACGGCGGAGATACACGGACGTACAGTCGAGTATCGGCTCAGCCAGTCCGGCTATCACTGGGGCCCCAACAGTCTGTGCGTCATCCTGATGCTGGAGGCGCTGGACGTGCCGTTGGACACGGCGCTGCGAGCCTTGTCCGGCTTCCAGCCGCTGGCCGGTCGCGGCGAGACCCGGCGCGTCGGCGTTCCCGGCGGCGAGTTCACCCTGATCGACGAGAGCTATAACGCCAATCCGCTGTCCATGACGGCGGGCTTCCGCAGCCTGGGCGCGAAGACGCCGGGGCCGGGCGGACGGCGCGTGCTGGTGCTGTCCGATATGCTGGAGCTGGGCGACCAGTCGCGCGCCCTGCACGAAGGTCTGGCGGAGGCCATCGTCGCGGCCGATGTGGCGCAGGTCCACGCCGCCGGATCGCAGATGCGGTACCTCTACGACGCCCTGCCGCCGGAACGCCGGGGCGAGTGGCGCGAGACCGCCGCCGATCTGGCCGCCGTCGCCGATCGCCTGGCCGGCCCCGGCGACATCGTCATGGTCAAGGGCTCGAACGGGTCCAGGGCCGCGCTGGTGGCCAAGGCGCTGGCGCAACTGGATCAAGCCGAGGGGGCGATCTAAGTCTATGTTTTACCTTCTGTATCTATACTTCGGTGATGCGGCGAAGGACTACCCGCTGCTGAACCTGGTCCAGTACCAGACGGTTCGGACGGGCCTGGCCATGGCCACCGCCATGATCGTCGCCGTGGCGATGGGCAGCCGCTTCATCAACTGGATCCGCGCCAAGCAGGGCCGGGGCCAGCCGATCCGCGACGACGGCCCGGTCAGCCACCTCTCGAAGGTCGGCACCCCGACCATGGGCGGCCTGATGATCCTGGCCGGCATCGCCGTAGCGGTCTTCCTGTGGGGCGACCTGACCAACCCCTACATCTGGATCGTCAGCTTCGTGACTGCGGCGTTCGGCGTGCTGGGCTTCATCGACGACTACGCCAAGGTGACGAAGCAGACCTCGGCGGGCCTGACCTCGAAGCAGAAGCTGGCGGCCCAGCTGGTCGTGGCATTGATCGCGGGCACGCTGACCGTGGTCTGGATGACCCTGTCGCCGACGTCGCCGGGTCTGGAGACCTCGATCGCCTTCCCGTTCTTCAAGGCGGTGCTGCTGAACGTCGGCTGGTTCTATGTGGCGTTCGCGGCCTTCACCATTATCGGCTTCTCCAATGCGGTGAACCTGACGGACGGTCTGGACGGCCTGGCCATCGTGCCGGTGATGATGGCGGCGGCGGCGTTCGGCATCATCTCCTACGTCGCGGGCAACTTCATCTTCAGCCAGTATCTGCAGATCCACCACGTGCCCGGTTCGGGTGAATTGGCCATCTTCTGCGCGGCCATGATCGGCGGGGGCGCCGGCTTCCTCTGGTACAACGCCCCGCCGGCCAAGATCTTCATGGGCGACACCGGCTCACTGGCCCTGGGCGGCGCGCTGGGCGCGATCGCCGTGACCACCAAGCACGAACTGGTGCTGGGCATCGTCGGCGGCCTGTTCGTCGTCGAGGCCGCCTCGGTCATGATCCAGGTCGCCTATTACAAGGCCACCAAGAAGCGCATCTTCCTGATGGCGCCCGTGCACCACCACTTCGAGAAGCTGGGCTGGCCGGAATCGACCGTGGTGATCCGCTTCTGGATCATCGCCGCCGCCTTGGCCCTTATCGGCCTGTCGACCCTGAAGCTTCGATAGATGATCCCGGTCCCCGGCTATGAGGGCAGGCGTGTCGCGGTCTTCGGCCTGGGCCGGTCGGGGATCACGGCGGCGCGCGCGCTCAAAGCCGGCGGAGCGGTTCCCATACTCTGGGACGACGGCGTTTCGGGCCGGATGCAGGCCGAGGCGGAAGGCTTCGATCTGGAGGACCTGACCCAGGCCGACTGGTCCGGGTTCGCGGCCTTGGTCCTGTCGCCGGGCGCACCCCTGACCCACCCCAAGCCGCACTGGACAGTGGACAAGGCGCATGACGCCGGCGTGCCCGTCATCGGCGACATCGAACTGTTCGCCCGCGCCCTGGCCGCCATCCCGGCCGACCAGCGCCCGCAGGTCGTGGCCATCACCGGCACCAACGGCAAGTCGACGACGACCGCGCTGATCGGCTGGGTGCTGAAGCAGGCAGGGCTGACGGTGCACGTCGGCGGCAATATCGGCATCGGCGTCCTGGCCCTGCCGGCGCCGACCCCCGACGCCGTCTATGTGATCGAGGTGTCCAGTTATCAGCTGGACCTGACCGACAGCTTCGCGCCCGACGTGGCGATCCTGACCAACCTGTCGCCCGACCACCTGGACCGGCACGGTGGAATGGAAGGCTATCTGCAGGCCAAGATGCGCATCTTCCGCCGCATGGCGCCCGAGCGGGTGGCCCTGATCGGCGTCGATGACGACTACGGCTGGCGCATCGTGAGCGAGCTGAACGCGCGGCGCCTGCGCCTCTCGACCATCACCACCCGCACCCCGCCGCAGTATGTCGAGCCGAACGGCGGCGTGCCGGTCGCCGAGCTTCGCGCGCGCAAGCCGGACCAGATCGCCGCCTTCGACCAGGGCCGCTTTATCATCCTGGACGCCACCGAGGGGCGGCTGGTCGCGGACGGCATCGCGATCGCCGACCTGTCAAAGGCCCGCTCCTTGCCCGGCCGCCACAACGCCCAGAACGCCGCCTTCGCCTATGGCGCCGCGCGGGCGGTGGGGCTGTCGCATGACGAGGCGGTGGCGGGCCTGCTGAGTTTCCCGGGTCTGGCGCACCGGATGGAGACGGTGGCGCATCTGGGCGAGGTCGCCTTCGTCAACGACTCCAAGGCCACCAACGCGGACGCCGCGCGGCAGGCCTTGATGAGCTATCCGAGCGTCTTCTGGATCGCCGGCGGCCGGGCCAAGTCGGGCGGCATCGTGGACCTGCGCGATCTCTTCGGCCGGGTGACCAAGGCCTATCTGATCGGCGAGGCGGCCGAGGATTTCGCCGCCACACTGGGCGCTGCGCCTCACGTCGTCTCGCGCACGATGGAGGCCGCCGTGGCAGCCGCCGCCGCCGATGCGCGCGCTGCCGGCGGCGCCCAGGTGGTGCTGCTGTCGCCCGCCTGCGCCTCCTTCGACCAGTATCCCGACTTCGAGGCGCGAGGCGAAGCCTTCCGCGCCGCCGTTCTCAACCTGGGCGCCACGCCGGAGCCGGCCGCATGACCAACGCCTACGCCCCCGCATTCTCCCGCAACGACCAGAGCCCGGTCGCCAAATGGTTCTGGACCGTCGATCGCGCCCTACTGGTCGCCGCCCTGACGCTGATGGCCGTGGGCGTGGCGCTGAGCTTCGCCTCCAGCCCGGCGGCGATCCTCGCGGATGAATCGATCACCGATCCCTTCCACTATTCGTGGAGGATGATGGTGTTCGCGGGCGCAGGCCTGACGTTGATGCTGACGACGTCCCTGCTGTCGCCGCGCGGCGTCCGGCGGATCGCGGTGCTGGGCCTGCTGGGCGCCTTGTTCGTGATGATGCTGCTGCCCTTCATCGGCGACACGGTGAAGGGCGCCGCGCGCTGGGTGAACCTGGGCCCGTTCAGCCTGCAGCCCAGCGAGTTCGCCAAGCCCAGCCTGATCGTCTGCGCCGCCTGGATGTTCGCCGAGGCGCAGAAGGGGCAGGGGGTGCCAGGCGTGTCCATCGCCTTTGGCTTCTACGGGCTGACGGTCTTTCTGCTGCTGATCCAGCCGGACATCGGCCAGACGCTGCTGATCACCACCACCTTCATGGCCGTCTTCTTCATGGCCGGGGTGCCGTTCCGTTGGATCGCCGTTCTGGGCGGAATGATCGCAGCGGGGGTGGCGGCCATCTATGTGCTTTTCCCCCACGTCCAGGCGCGGGTCGCCAAGTTCGTCAGCCCGGGCGTCGAGGACACGCACCAGATCGACCGCGCCTCGGAGGCGATCCGCGCCGGCGGCCTTGTCGGGCGGGGCATCGGCGAGGGCGTGATGAAGCGCCACGTGCCCGACCTGCACACCGACTTCATCTATTCGGTCGGCGCCGAGGAGTTCGGACTGGCCCTCAGCCTGACCATGATCGGCCTGTACGCCTTCATCGTCATCCGGGGGATGCGGCTCTCGATGAAACTGAACGACCCGTTCGAGCAGACGGCGGCGGCGGGCCTGTTCATGCTGATCGGGCTGCAGGCCTGCATAAATGTGGCGGTGAATCTGAACCTGATCCCGACCAAGGGGATGACGCTGCCGTTCGTCAGCTATGGCGGCTCGTCCATGCTGGCCATGGGACTGACGATGGGATTCGCCCTGGCGCTGACCCGCCGCCGGCCGGGGGCCTATGAGCCGGGCGCCACGCTGGGGCAGCGCCGGCGGATTTTGCCCTGACCTTTCCACTCTCCGCTCATCCCGGCGGAAGGCGAGACCCAGTCAGAGCGCCGCGGAATTTAGGTGAGGACACGACCGTTTCCGCCGTCGGCTTCTGCTAAGCAGCAGGACTGATCCCGACCAATGTGCACGATGTGCACTCAATTTTTTCTGACGTGAGAGACGCCGCGTGACCGCTTCCTCCTCCGCTCCCGTCTGCGTCGTCGCCGCCGGAGGTACGGGCGGCCATATGTTTCCGGCCGAGGCCCTGGCGCGCGAGATGGCGTCGCGCGGTTGGCGCATCGTGCTGGCGACCGACCAGCGCGGCGAGCAGTACGCCGCCAACTTCCCGGCCGAGGAGAAGCTGTACCTCGACACCGCCACCGGCTCCGGTCCGGTCGCCCTGATGAAGGCAGGCGTCGCCATTGCGCGCGGCGTCGTCCAGGCGCGCAAGGCCTTCCGTCGGCTGGACGCCCAGGTCGTGGTCGGCTTCGGTGGCTACCCGTCGGCGCCCGCCCTGGTGGCCGCCATCAGCCACGGTCGGCCGACCCTGATCCACGAGCAGAACGCCGTCCTGGGTCGCACCAACCGGCTGCTGGCCCCTTTCGTGCGTCAGGTCGCCTCGTCCTTCCCGACGCTGGAGCGAGCGCCGGCCAAGGTGTCGATGCGCAGCCACGTGGTCGGCAGCCCCGTTCGACCGGAGGTGCGCGCCCTGATCGACCGCGCCTATGTCGCGCCCGAGGCCGACGGCCCCATCGAAGTTCTGGTCACCGGCGGCAGCCAGGGCGCCCGCATCCTGTCGGAGACGACGCCACGCGCCATCGCCGCCCTGCCTGAGGCCCTGCGCCGCCGCCTGCGCGTGCAGCAGCAGTCGCGGCCCGAAACGCTGGAGGCCGCGCGCCAGATCTATCTGGAGGCAGGGGTCCAGGCCGAGGTCGCGCCCTTCTTCCGCGACATGGCGGCCCGCCTATCGCGCGCCCATCTGATGATCGGTCGCGCCGGCGCCTCGACCTGTTCGGAACTGGCCATCGCCGGCCTGCCGTCCGTGCTGATTCCGCTGAAGATCGCCACCGACGACCACCAGCGCCTGAACGCCACGGCCCTGGTCGACGCCGGAGCCGCCGTGGTCATTCTGGAGGATGACCTGACGGTCCAGTCCCTGACCGAGGCGCTCCGGCCCCTGCTGGCCGACCGCGCCCGCCTAGCCGCCATGGCCGCCGGCGCCCGCACCGCCGCCATCCCGGACGCAGCGGCTCGGCTGGCCGATCTGGTGGAGGCGGCGGCGGGCTAGTTGATCCAATCCGTCATCCTCGGACTTGATCCGAGGATCAAGCGTAGGTCGTGCTGAACGTCGATGGCTCTTAGCGCGGCGTCTCAACCCTCTCTGATCGCTCACCGGACAACCTGATCCTCGGATCAAGTCCGAGGATGACGGCAGTGGGGTTGGCGCGGCCACGTGTCGCCTTCGGGAACCGTCAAGCTGGCCAGGGCGCTATCTCGAGATGCCTCCCGAAATCCACTCCCTGACGCGAGAGGTCGCGTCCTTGTGGCGTCAGTTCGACTGGCTGCCAGAGTGGGCGGTCGTGATTCTGGTCCTCGCCGCCTTCGTCGGCGCCGGCTGGCTGGTCCACGCCCTGGTCTTCGCCGTCCTGCGGCGGGTGGTGAAGAACCGCGACGTCTTCTGGCGCGGGGTGGTCGAGCGGGCGCGGAAGAAGCTGCGCGTGCTGATCATCATCGCCGGCGTGGGCATCGGCGTGACCGTGTCGCCGCTGGATCCCGCGCCGTCCGCCCAGATCCGCGCGGTGCTGCTGTTCGGCTGGATCCTGGCGCTGGGCTGGCTGGCGTCGGGCGTGCTGGACATGTGGACGGCGGTCCACCTGAAGAAGTTCAACATCGGGGTCGAGGACAACCTGCTGGCCCGCAAGCACCTGACCCAGACCCGCATCCTGCAGCGGGTGGCCAAGGTGATCCTGTTCATCGTCACGGTCGGCCTGGCCCTGATGACCATCGCCGGCTTTCGCCAGTGGGGCGTCAGCCTGCTGGCCTCGGCGGGCGTCGTCGGCATCATCGCCGGCCTGGCGCTGCAACCGATCCTGACCAACATGGTCGCGGGCATCCAGATCGCCCTGACCCAGCCCATCCGCATCGACGACGCCGTCATCGTCGAGAACGAGTGGGGCAACGTCGAGGAGATCACCTCCACCTATGTCGTTGTGCGCCTGTGGGACTGGCGCCGGATGGTCCTGCCGCTCAGCTACTTCATCACCACGCCGTTCCAGAACTGGACACGCGAGAACTCACGCCTGATCGGCACAGCCTTCTTCTACGTCGATTACGAAGCGCCGATCGACCACCTGCGCGAAGCCTTCGAGGGCATCGTCAAGGCTTCCAAGCTGTGGGACGGCGACGTGCAGGTGCTGCAGGTCACCGACATCACCGAACGGGTGCTCCAGGTCCGCTGCCTCGCCAGCGCCCGCTCCGCCCCGGTCGCCTTCGACCTGCGCTGCGAGATCCGCGAGAAGATGATGGCCTTCATGCGGGACCACTGCCCGGAGGCGCTGCCGCGCGATCGGGTGGAGTTCGGGCGCGACGACCTCTCCCTCCCCGGGACGGGGAGGGGGGCTGCGCAGCAGCCGGGTGGGGAGGGCTAGGCAAGTCTGCGGGGTCGTACCCACCCGACGCCTTCGGCGTCTGCCCTCCCCGGGACGGGGAGGGAGAAGTGTTGTGCCCTTTACGCCACCAGCGTCTCGGCCTGGTGCAGGTTGACGCTGACCAGCTGGCTCACCCCTTGCTCGGGCATGGTGACGCCGTAGAGGCGGTCCATGCGGCTCATGGTCACCGGGTTGTGGGTGATGACGATGAAGCGGGTGTCGGTGCGGCCGCGCATCTCGTGCAGCATGCGGCAGAAGCGATCGACGTTCGCGTCGTCCAGCGGGGCGTCCACCTCGTCCAGCACGCAGACGGGCGCCGGATTGGCCAGGAAGACGGCGAAGATCAGGGCCGCCGCCGTCAGCGCCTGTTCGCCGCCGCTCATCAGGCTCATGACCGACAACCGCTTGCCGGGCGGGCAGGCGTAGATCTCCAGGCCCGCCTCCAGCGGATCGTCGCTCTCGACCAGCTTCAGCTCGGCCTGGCCGCCGCCGAACAGGGCCTCGAACAGCGTCTTGAAGTTGGCGTTGATGATGTCGAAGGCGGCGACCAGGCGCTCGCGGCCCTCGGCGTTCAACTCGTCGATGCCGTCGCGCAGGCGGGCGATGGCCGAGGTCAGGTCCGAGCGTTCGACGCGCATGGCGTTCAGCCGGTCGCCGTATTCGACCGCCTCGTCCTCGGCGCGCAGGTTGACGGCGCCCATCTGCTCGCGCTCGCGCTCCAGACCATAGAGCAGGCTCTCGGCCCCGGCGGCGTCGGGCGGGCGGGCGATGGCGTCGTCCTGCAGTTTCTGGCCCAGGTCCTCCGGCGACATCTGCGCCGTCTCGCGGACGTTGTTCTCGGCGTCGCCCAGTCGTTCGGCGGCGGCCTCGGCGCGCGCGACCAGACCCGCGCGGGCCTCGCGGGCCTGGGAGGCGGCGGTCTCGGCGGCGCGGCTGGCGCGGTCCGCCTCGGTGGCTGCGGTCTCCGCGAGGGCGAGGGCGTCGGCGGAGGCGCGGCGGCGGGTCTCGGCGCTGGTCAGGGCGTCCAGCAGTTTGCTGCGCTGCTCTGCGAACGCGCCGGGCGCGGCCGAGGCCTGGGTCAGTTGAGCGGCGGTCTTTTCGGCGTCGGCGGCCAAGGCGGTGATGCGTCTGGCGCTGTCGCCCGAGCGGGTGGCCCAGCCCTCGCGGGCGCGGGTCAGGGCGGTGAGGCCCTGCTCGCGGCCGGCGCGTTCACGGGCCTCGGCGTCGCGGTCGGAGCGGGCGGTCGTGGCGGCCTGGCGGGCGGTCTCGGCGGCGGCGCGGGCGGCGGCCAGCTCCTCGCGGAAGCCGGTCAGGGTCTCGGAGCCGCCCTCGGTGGTCTGCGCCGCCTGCCAGGCGGCCTCGGCTTCGGCGACCTCGCCCTCGAGCCGGGCGACAGCCTCGTCCAGCGACTGGGCGCGGGCTTCGCGGCGGGCCTGATCGCGGCCCAGCGCCTCGACGCGGTCGCGGGCGACGGTCACGGCCTTGTCGAGCGGGAAGGGCGCGGCGCGGGCGGCTTTCACGGCCTCGTCGGCGGCGCGCAGGGCCTCGACAGCCGCGCGCAGGGCGGCCTGCGCCCCGTCCAGCGCGGGCTTGCCGGCGTCGATGTCGGTCTCCAGTTCGGACAGGCGGGTGCGCTGGGCGAGGCGGACGGCGGCGGGGCGCGGCGCCTCCGCCCGGCTGACGAAGCCGTCCCATCGATAGAGGTCGCCCTCGCGCGTGGTCAGGCGGGCGCCGCGCGGCAGGGCCTTGGCGAGGGCAGGCCCGGCCTCGCGGGCGGCCACGCCGCACATGGCCAGACGCGCGGCCAGCTCGGGCGGCGCCGTGACATGCTTCGACAGCGGCTCGACGCCGGCGGGCCAGTCGGGCGGCGCTGCCTCCGCACCAGCCCAATGGGCGGGGGCCTTGGGGTCGAGGGCGGCGTCGAGGTCGTCGCCGAGCGCAGCGGCCAGCGCGGCCTCATAGCCCTTGGCGGCCGAAACCTTCTCCAGCGCGGGGGCGTGCTCGCGGCGGCCGGTGACCAGCAGCTGGGCCAGACCCCGCGCCTCGGTCTGCAGGCGGCCCAGCTTGTCCTCGGCGGCGCGGGCGGCGGCACGGGCGTCCTGTTCGGTGCGGGCGGCGTCTCCGCGCGCGGCTTCGGCCTGCTCGACGGCGGCGCGGGCGGCGGCGAGATCGGCCTGCGCGGCTTCCAGCGCGGCGCGCGCCTGCTCGAGCTCCGGTGTCTCCAGCGGGCCGATTGAGGCGCGTTCGCGCTGGGCCTGCTCCAGTTGGGCGCGGACACGGGTCAGGCGCGCCTCGGCGTCGCGCTTGCGGGCCGTCTCGGCGCTGGCGCGGGCCTCCACGGCGGCCAGGGCGCCGGCCGAGCGTTCGACTTCGGCCTCGGCGATGGCCCGAGCGTCCTCGGCGGCGGCCAGCGCCAGGTCCAGCTCCGGCCCTCGCTCGGGAGCGGCGGCGATCTCCGCCTTTAGCCGCTCCAGATCGCCGTCGAGGCGCTTCAGCTCGGCGGCGGCGTCCTCGGCCATGCCGTGTTCGCGGACGCGGTCGCTTTCGATGCGGGCGGCCTCGGCGGTCAGGCGGTCGATCTCGGCGCGGGCGGCCTGTTCGGCCATGTCCAGCCGGTCGCGCTCCAGCGTCGCGCGGTGAAGCAATGCGGCGGCGACCGCGTCTTCCTCGCGCGCGGGCTTCAGGCCCTCCTGCGCCTTCAGGGCCTCGGTCTGGGCGCGGGCGGCCGCGGTGGTCGCCTCGCCCACGGCGCGTTCGGCCTCGGCCAGGGCCTGGGCGGCGGCTTCTGACGCCATGCGCGCGTCGTTCCAGCGAACGTAAAGCAAGGCCGATTGAAGGGCGCGGATTTCGGCGCTGATCTTCTTGTATTTCTCAGCCTGCCGCGCCTCGCGCTTCAGCCGGGTTAGTTGGCTTTCCAGCTCGCGGCCGATGTCGTCGAGCCGTTCGAGATTGGTCTCGGCCCCGCGCAGCCGCAGCTCGGCCTCGTGCCGGCGGGTGTGCAGGCCCGCGACGCCGCCCGCCTCTTCCAGGATGCGGCGACGGTTCTGCGGCTTGGCGGCGATCAGCTCGCTGATCTGACCCTGCCGCACCAGGGCCGGGGAGTTGGCGCCGGTGGAGGCGTCGGCGAACAGCAGCTGGACGTCGCGGGCGCGGACCTCCTTGCCGTTGATGCGATAGGTCGAGCCCTGGCCCCGGTCGATGCGGCGCGACACCTCCAGCACCGGGCTGTCTGTGAAGGGCTGGGGCGCGCGCCGGGCCGTGTTGTCTATGGTCAGCTGGACTTCGGCGTGGCTGCGCGCGGGGCGGCTGGCGGCGCCGGCGAAGATGACGTCGTCCATGCCCTGGCCGCGCATGGCCTTGGCCGAGTTGGCGCCCATGACCCAGCGCAGGCTCTCCAGCACATTGGACTTGCCGCAGCCGTTCGGCCCGACGACGCCGGTCAGGCCCGGCTCGATCATGACTTCGGCCGGGTCGACGAAGGATTTGAACCCGACGAGGCGAAGTCGCTGGAACTCCATGCCGCCTAGCGAATCGCCGATTCGACCGCCGCGGCCAGCGTTTCCATCGATCCGTCGGCGACCTTCTGGCCGTCGACGAAGAAGGTGGGCGTTCCGGCCACGCCCGCCGCGCGCCCGCCCTCGACGCTGGCGCGCAGGTCCGCGATGGTGGACGGCTCGGCCAGGCAGGCCTCGATCTGCTCGCGCGTCTTGCCGCTGGCTGCGATGCCGGCGTCGTACCAGGGGCTGATGTCGCCGCCGGCGCGAAGCATGGTCTGGTTGGTCATCAGCACCCCGATGACGTCGAAGAATCGCTCGGGCGCCGCGCACCGCGCCACGCCCGCCGCGGTCGCCGCCACGTCGGCCGGGGGCGTCGGCAGGTCGCGATAGACCAGCCGCACCTTGCCGGTGTCGATAAAGCGCGCCTTGAAGGTCGGCAGGACGCCGGTGTGCCAGGCGGCGCAGTGCGAGCAGGTGAGGGAAGCGTACTCCACCACCGTCACCGGCGCGTCGGCGCGCCCCAGGTAACGGTCGGACTCCGTCACCGCCGGCAGGTCGCCGGCCAGCGCAGGCGACGCCGCGCCCAACAGGGCCAGCATCAGAAGGGCGCGGCGCAGCACGTTCACTTGGCCAGCTCCGCCTCGATGGCGGTGGACAGGTCCTCGATCGAGGCGCCCTCGCCGCCGGGCGAGATCACCGCCTTGCCGTTGACGAAGAAGGCGGGCGTACCGGAGACGCCGGCGTCACGGGCGGCGCGGATGCGGCCCTCCAGCGCGGCGATGGCGGCGGTGTCGTTCAGGCAGGCCGCGACGCGGTCCTGGCCCAGGCCAGCGCCCTCGGCGGCGGCGGCCAACCAGGCCTGCGGCGACTGGCTGACCAGCATCTGCTGGCTGGCCATCAGGGCATGGACGACGTCGAAGTATTTGTCCTCGCCGGCGCAGCGGGCGATCTGGAAGCCGGCGGCGGCCGCGTCGACCGGCGGCGTCGGCAGTTCGCGGAAGACGTAGCGCACCTTATCGGTGTCGACGTAGCGGGTCTTGAACGCCGGCCAGGTCTTCGCCTGCCAGGCGGCGCAGTGCGGGCAGGTGACCGAGGCGTATTCGACCACGGTGACCTTGGCGCCCTCGGCGGCGCCCAGGCCCATGTCGCCCTCGGCGGGCTTGGCGTTGTTGTTGCAGGCCGCCAGCAGCGACAGGGCGCCGGCGAGAACCAGCAGGGTGCGACGGGTGCTCATCAGGCCTTCGCCAGTTCTGCATCGATGGCCGCGGACAGGCTGTCCCACGAATGGTCGGCCACCTTGACGCCGTTGATCAGGAAGCTGGGCGTGCTGTTGATGCCGGCGGCCTGGGCCGCCTTGAAGCGCTGTTCGAAGGCCTTGATGGCGTCCTTGTCGGTGACGCAGGCCTGGGTCGCCTGTTCGTTCAGACCGGCGGCTGCGGCGATGCGGAACAGGCTGTTGCGCGGCGGGACGCCGGCCTGCCACTCGGCCTGGCTGGCCATGATCTGGTGGACCACGTCAAAATATTTGTCATCGCCGGCGCAACGGGCGATCAGGAAGCCGGCGACGCCGACGTCCGGCATGGCGGTCAGGTACTCGCGGAAGACGTAGCGCACCTTGTTGGTGTCGACGTACTTGGCCTTGAACTGCGGCCAGACGTCCCGCTGCCATTCAGCGCAGTGGGTGCAGGTGACCGAGGCGTATTCGACCACGGTGACCTTGGCGCCCTCAGCGGCGCCCAGGGCCATGTCGCCCGTCGTCGCCGCGTCGCCGCCACCGCAGCCGGCCACCAGGGCCATCGAGGCCAGGGCGACGCCTGTCAGGGCCGCGCGGCGGCTCATGGCCGCATATTTGAACTCGGGCATTGAGCCTCCCACAAGACGCCGGCCGCCGAGCCGAGAAAAGGCGCGACCGTTGGATGTTTCGAGAATAGGTGCGGCGGAGTTTTGTCAACGGCGGCGCCTGCGGCGATTGAGGTCAGCGTGTCGTCGAGTGGCCGTGCACGGCCCGCGCCAGTTTGCTTAGCGCCGCCTTCAAGTCGTCAGGCGCGCCTTCCACCGACGCCTCGATCTCGCGCTCGACCGAGGCGGGCAGGGGCGTGGCGCGGGGGCGGGCCGGGGCGGCGGCCTTGGGCAGAGGTTTGACCGGGCCCTGGGCGATGCGCAGACGGTCCACGGCGCCGGCGCCGAGAAACAGGTTCACGCGCGACAGGATCTCGGCCGACTGGTGCTGGACCAGTAGAGCGGCGGGGCCAGCGACGCGCAGCTCCAGCACGCCGGGGGCGCCGCCTCGTCCCTTGGTCAGCTTCTGCGGGCGGGTGACGGCAGCCAGTCGGTCGCCGACGATCTCGCGCCAGCGGGTCTCCAAAGCGCCGGCGCCCTTGCCGAAGCGGTCGTCCAGTTGGCGGATCAACGGGGCCAGCGACCGCCCAGCCGGCGGCGGCGGGCGCAGGGGCGGCCGCGTGCGGCGCCGCGCCAGGATTTCGCGCGCCTCGCTTTCGGTAGGAAGGGTCCGCCGCATCCGTCCTATATAGCGGCCGTGACCTCTGACGTCTCCGCCCAGAAAACAAACCTGCGTACAGCGCTGCTCGACTGGTACGACGCTCATGCACGCAGCCTGGCGTGGCGCCGCCCGCCGGGATCGGTTGCGCCGATCGATCCGTACCGCGTGTGGCTGTCCGAGGTGATGCTGCAGCAGACGACCACGCCGCATGCGACTCCCTATTTCCTCAGCTTCACCGAGCGGTGGTCTACGGTGCGCGATCTGGCGGCGGTCGAGGACGCCGATCTGATGGCCGCCTGGGCGGGGCTGGGATATTACGCCCGCGCGCGCAATCTGCTGGCCTGCGCACGCGCGGTGGCCAGCCTGCACGACGGCAGGTTTCCGGGGACGGAGGCCGAACTGCTGAACCTGCCGGGCGTCGGCGCCTATACGGCCGCTGCGGTAGCGGCCATCGCCTTCGACCAGCCGGCCAATGTGGTCGACGGCAATGTCGAGCGGGTCATGGCGCGGCTGTTCCGGGTCGAGACGCCGCTGCCCGCCGCCAAGCCGGAGTTGAAGCGGCTGGCCGCCGGGCTGGTGACGCCGGATCGCGCCGGCGACTGGCCGCAAGCCCTGATGGATCTGGGGGCGACGGTGTGCCGGCCGGGGCGGCCGCTGTGCGAGGCGTGCCCGCTGACGGCGTGGTGCGCCGCCTATCAGGCCGGCGACCCGCAGGCCTATCCGAAGAAGACGCCCAAGGCGGCGCGGCCGCAGCGGCACGGCGAGGTCTGGGTGCTGACGGACGCGGCCGGGCGGGTGGCGCTGGTCGAGCGGCCGGCGAAGGGCCTGCTGGGCGGCATGCTGGGCCTGCCGACGTCGGACTGGGGCGCGGATGTTGCGCACGAACGGCCGCTGGCGACCGACTGGGAGGACGCGGGGACGGTGGAGCACGTTTTCACGCACTTCAGCCTGAGCCTGCGGGTGCTGACGGCGCGCGCCGAAGGGGGCGACTATGTCTGGCGATCCCGCGAGGCGGCGACGGCGGCCCTGCCGACGGTCTTCAAGAAGGCGCTGAAGTCCGCCTAGTCCCCAGCCAATCCTGCACGGCATTGCCCGAATAGGATGCCGATTAACGCAACGTCCGAACCTGAACCTCGCCGCGCTTGTTGCTGGGCGTGACCACGACGTGGTTGTCCACGCGCTGGAAGACGAGGTCCAGATGCGCGTCGCCGATCTGAAGGTTGGTGACGTTCAGGCGGTCGATGCCGTTGGGCAGGTGAGGCGACGAGATATCGACCCGCTTTTCAATCGCGTCGATGCTGACGCCCAGCGAGGCCTGAAGCATCAGGAAGACCGACCCGGCCGCCCAGGCCTGGGGCAGGCAGGCGACGGGATAGGCGATCGGCGGTTCGCCTGCTTCGCGTTTGAAGCCGCAGAACAGCTCGGGCAGGCGCATCTGGAAATGGGACGCCGCGCCGTAGATTTCGCCCAGCAGCAGCGCCACGGCCTCGCGTTCGCCGTACTGAGCCATGCCGGCGGCGCCCAGCGCCGTGTCGTGCGGCCAGACCGAGCCGTTGTGGTAGCTCATCGGATTGAAGCGCGGCTGGCCGGTCGCCAAAGTCCGCACGCCCCAGCCCGATCGAAACTCGTGGCTCAGCAAGCGGCGTGTGACCTTCTCCGCCCGCTCGCGCGAGGGCAGGCCGGTGAACAGCAGGTGGCCGGCGTTGGAGGCGATGGCGCGGCACTGCTGGCCGTCGCCGTCCAGGGCGACGGCGTAGAAGCCCTCGTCATCCATCCAGTAACGCTCCTCGACCAGTCGGCGGGTCGACTCGGCCTTCGCCAGCCATTCGTCGGCGCGTTCATCCTTCAGCGCGGCGCCCAGATCGGCCATCGCCTTCCAGGCCGCGTAGGCATAGCCCTGAACTTCCAGAAGGGCGATCGGTCCCTTGGGGAAGCGGCCGTCGGAATGGAAGATACTGTCTTCGCTATCCTTCCAGCCCTGATTCGACAGGCCGGTGTCGGCGCCCCGCTGATAGCTGATGAAGCCGTCGCCGTTTGCGTCCCCGTAGTCCCGCATCCAGCCGGTCGCCGCGATCAGGTGGGGCCACAGCCGTTTGATCGTCTCCAGATCGCCCGTGCGTCGGGCGTAGGCGCCGGCCAGGGCGACGAACAGGCAGGTCGTATCGACGCCGCCGTAGTAGAGATGGAAGGGCACTTCACCCAGCGCGCTCATCTCGCCGCCTCGCGTCTCGTGCATGATCTTGCCGGGGGCGCTGTCCTGGAAGGCGGAGACTTCCGTCGCCTGTCGCGCCGCCAGGTAGGTCAGAACACCGCGCGCGAGCGATGGATCGAGCCACAGCATCTGCCAGGCCGTGATGATGCCGTCGCGGCCAAACGGGGTCGAGAACCAGGGAATGCCGGCGTAGGGATAGGGGCCGGTCGGCAGGTCGGTCGTCAGCAGGGCGACGTCGGCTCGCGACTGGTCCAGCCAGTCGTTGAAGCGCGGACTGCGGGGGCCGCGCACCGATGCGCCGCGGCGCCGCTTGACGCGCATCGCCAGTCGCGCCGCCACGGCGTTGACCCTGAAGCGGTGGGCGTCAGGCGTATCGCAGGCATCGACGCCGCATTCGATGAACAGGTCCATCGAACGGCCCTTGGGCAGGCTGAACATGAACTCGGCGCGCTGGCCCGTCAGGCGCGCGGGCGGCTCGGAGAAGGCCAGGCAGCTGGAGCGGGTGACGCCGTCCAAGCCCTCGTACCTAAAGTTCACGCGGCGGCCGTCGTGCGTCGGCGCGTCGGACTTGCCGCGTTTGGCCCGGGGGGTACCGCGCACCTGGAAGATGTCGGCGAAGTCGGCCCCGAAGTCGAAGGCCAGCGGCAGCAGAATGTCCTCCACTCCGTGGTTGACCATGCGCACCCGCTCGAACATTCGCCGATCCCAGAGAAAGCGGCGTCGTTCGATGTGCAGCACCCCCGCCGGGGCCGACCGGCCACCCATCGGCGGCAGCGGCCGATTGGTCGTGTGGCAGGAGAAGAAGACGTTATCCTGCGACACGCCGGAGCTGAGCTTCGACGGCTTGGCCAGACCCACGCTCATGACAAACCGGGACAGGACGCGTGTGTCGTGGACGAACAGGCCGTCGGCCCCGCCCTTCAGGTCGCCCCATGTGTCCGCAACCATGAACAGGTCGTCGGACTTCAGCGTCATCAGCTGATCCAGACCGCCGGTCTCGGTCAGTTCTGATGCGGAAACCGATACGGAATAGGCGTCGTCCATCCGACCTCTCTAAGCCCAAGTTGGGGGCGCTGTCGTCCCGGAGCGTTTCACCCGATTGCGGACGCTTAGTGGCCGCTTGCTGACATAATGAGGCGGCGGCGAAGAGGTTTCGCCGCCGCCTGGAACTCTGGCGCTATCTCGCGCCGATCAGCCGGCGATCGCGAACGACCGTTCTTCCAGCGGACGCAGCGGCGTGACCACGTCCACCAGCGGCTTTTCGGCGAACGGGCGCTTGGCCAGGAGGTCGCCGTAGACGTCCACATACCGGCGCGCCATCGCCGTGGCCGAGAAGCGCAGTTCGAATCGAGCCCGCACCGCCTCGCGGTCCAGCAGGTGCACGCGATCGGCGGCCGCGATGGCCTGCTCCATCGTGTCGACCAGGAAGCCCGTGGCGCCGTCCTCGATGACTTCCGTCGTCGAGCCGCAGCGGAAGGCGACGACCGGCGTGCCGCAGGCCATCGCCTCGATCATCACCAGGCCGAAGGGCTCGGGCCAGTCGATGGGGAACAGCAGGGCGTCGGCGCCGCCCAGGAAATCCGACTTTTGGTGGTCGCCGATCTCGCCGATGAACTCGATCAGGGGGTTGCCGTCGACCAGCGGCTTGATGGTTTCTTCCCAGTACAGCTTGTCGGCGGCGTCGACCTTCGCGGCCATCTTCAGGCGCCGGCCCAGCTTTGTGGCGATCTCGATGGCGCGGTCGGGGCGCTTCTCGGGCGAGATGCGGCCCAGGAACGCCAGGTAGCCATCCGACTTGGCGTGGAACTTGTACTGCTCGGCCGGCATGCCGTGATGCACGGTGGCCTTCCAGTTCGCGAAGCTGAGCGGCTTGCGCTGATCGTCCGAAATCGAGATCAGGCCGAACTCGCCCCAACGCTTGTAGACCGGGGCCAGGTCTTTCATGTCCAGCCGGCCGTGCAGGGTGGTCAGCGTCTTGTCCGCGACCTGCCTGAACAGCGGGAAGTGGATCATGTCGGTGTGGAAGTGGATGATGTCGAAGTCGTCGGCCCGGTCCAGCACTTCGCCCAGCATGGACATGTGCGCGGCCAGGTCGGACTTCAGCGGCGCAGGGTCCAGCCGGATCGCCTGATCGCGCACCGGCACGAGACGCGCCTTCGTCTGGGCGTCGGCGCTGGCGAACAGGGTGACCTCGTGACCCAGATCGACCAGGGCGTCCGTCAGGTGGGCGACGACCCGTTCCGTGCCGCCGTACAGCTTCGGAGGGACGGCCTCGTAAAGCGGAGTGACCTGGGCGATCTTCATGTTTTGCGAGCTCCGACCCCCCAAGCGGGGCCGTATGGATCAATGATCTCGCAGCTGCGAAGTTCCCGCCGGCGGCAGGAATATTTCAACGATCTTGGCGGCTTACTCGCTGAAGTCTGTCGGCTGGCGTACCAAGGTCACTACATCGTCGCGCGGATTTCCGAGCGCAGGGCGTCGATGGACTTGAACCCCTGGTCGGTCTTGAAGCGCCAGTAGGTCCATCCGTTGCAGGCTGGCGCGTTCTCGAGCAGGGCGCCCAGCTTGTGGATCGAGCCGGTGAACTCACCCGAGACCAGCGAGCCGTCGGCGCGGACGCGGGCCTCGCGATGGCCTTTGGGGCAATACAGGCGATCGCCGGGACGCAGCAGGCCCGCCTCGACCAGGGCGCCGAACGGCACCTTGGGCTCGTTACGCTTGGATCCCATGACGGCGAGGTCTTCAGCATTGGCGGGAACGACGGCGGCGATGCGGGTCTGGGCGACGTTGGCGTAGGTCTCGTCGCGCTCGATGCCGATGTAGTGGCGGCCCAGACGCTTGGCGGCCGCGCCGGTGGTGCCGGTGCCGAAGAAGGGGTCCAGCACGACGTCGCCAGGCCGCGTGGCCGACAGCAGCACGCGGTGAAGCAGGGCCTCGGGCTTCTGGGTCGGATGCGCCTTCTTGCCCTCGGCGTCCTTGATCCGCTCCTCGCCGGTGCACAGGGCGAAGGTCCAGTCGGACCGCATCTGGGTGTCTTCGTTGAAGGCCTTCAGCGCGTCGTAGTTGAAGGTGTAGCGCTTCTGCTCGCGCGAGCGGGCCGCCCAGATCAGGGTCTCATGGGCGTTGGTGAACCGGGTGCCCTTGAAGTTCGGCATCGGGTTGGACTTGCGCCAGATGATGTCGTTCAGCACCCAGAAGCCCAGGTCCTGGATCGCGGCGCCCAGGCGGAAGACGTTGTGATAGCTGCCGATCACCCAGATGGAGCCTTCCGGCTTCAGCACCCGGCGGCATTCGGTCAGCCATTCGCGGGTGAAGGCGTCGTAGGCGGCGAAGCTGTCGAACTTGTCCCAGTCGTCGTCGACCGCATCGACCTTGGAGTTGTCGGGACGCAGCAGGTCGCCGCCCAGCTGAAGGTTATAAGGCGGGTCGGCGAAGACCATGTCGACGCAGGCGTCGGGCAGGCTCTTCAGCCGCTCGATGCAGTCGCCCCGCAGAATGACGTCGGTCTTGAATTCGCTCACACGCCCGGCCCTCAGATTGGAAGCCGGTATGGTGAATCTTTGCGGTTAAGGCGGGGTTAGCCGACGGGCGAGGTCGGAGATGAGAATGCGCCCGGCGCCGATCGAACGGGGCCGGGCGACAGGTTCAGGCCAGCATGCGCACCTTGGGCTCGCGATCCCACTGACGGGTGCGGGCCGGGGTCAACCAGGCGTCGGCGCCGTCAGAAAGATCGACCACGCCCGCGTCAGCCTCGACGTTCGCCTTGTCCAGCAGGGGCTGAGCCTCCGGCGTATGGCCGATGGCCTTCAGGTGGGCGAAGGCGTGGGCGGCGAAGTCGACCGCCGCGCTTTCCTTGAGCAGCTCGGCGCAACCCGCTTCCGACAGCACCAGCGCCACGGCGTCGAAGACGACGGAGGGCGTGCCGGCCAGTTGGCCATCGGCCTTCAGCTTCTTGCCGCCCTTCAGGGTGACGCCGCCGATCTTGGGGGCGACGATCTTGACGATGGCGCCATCCGCCTCGGCCGCGGCCTTCACCGCCTCGACCACCGCGCCGTCCGCGCCGTCGGTGACCAGGATGCCGACCGCCCGGCCCTTCAGGGTGTCGGGGTATTTGCCGACGATGCGCAGGGCGGGCGAGGCGTCCATATCAAACGGCTCGCTCGCAGCCGCATTGGCGGCCGGAAGCTTGACGTTCAGACCGTCCGCCACGCGCTGGGCCAGGCTTGCATCCACGTTCTGGAGATTGCCCAGCACGCGATCGCGCACGTGGTCCAGCGTCACCTTGGACAGTTCGAACACCAGGGCGCTGGCCAGGTGGGCCTGTTCCGGCTCTGTCTGGCTTTGGAAGAACAGGCGCGCCTGGGAATAATGGTCGGCAAAGGTCTCGGCGCGGATGCGGACCTTCGTTCCCTCGACCGGCTGTTCGAACGAACGGAAGCCGCCCTTGGGGTCTTCGCGCGGGCCGCCGTCCTCGCCCGCCTGCGAGAGGCTGTTGGGCTCATAGTTGGCGCGGCCCTTGGGGACCTGCATCTGCATCTGGCCGTCGCGTTGCATGTTCTGAAAGGGGCAGCCCTTGGCCTGGTTGATCGGGATCTGGTGGAAGTTGACCGTGCCCAGACGCGACAGCTGGGTGTCCTGGTAGGAGAACAGCCGGCCCTGCAGCAGGGGGTCTTCGGAGAAGTCGATGCCCGGCGGGATGTTGGTGGGCAGGAAGGCCACCTGCTCGGTCTCGGCGAAGAAGTTGTCGGGGTTCCGGTTCAACGTCATCGTGCCGATGACGCGCAGCGGATGCAGCTCCTCAGGGATCAGCTTGGTGGAATCCAGCACGTCGAAGGGCAGGGCGTCGGCCTCCTCCTGCGTCAGCAATTGGACCGCCAGATCCCACTCGGGGAAGTCGCCCGCGTCGATGGCCTCGAACAGGTCGCGGCGGTGGAAGTCCGGGTCGGCGCCGGCGATCTTGACCGCCTCGTCCCAGCAGGTCGACTGCGTCCCCAGGCGCGGCCGCCAGTGGAACTTCACCAGCGTCGCCTCGCCGGCCGCATTGATCAGGCGGAAGGTGTGGACGCCGAAACCCTCGATCATGCGCAAGCTACGCGGGATGGTGCGATCCGACATCGCCCACATGATCATGTGGGTGCTCTCGGGCATCAGGCCGATGAAATCCCAGAAGGTGTCGTGGGCCGAGGCCGCCTGCGGATAGCCCCGATCCGCCTCCATCTTCACCGAGTGGATCAGGTCGGGGAACTTGATCGCGTCCTGGATGAAGAAGACCGGGATGTTGTTGCCGACGAGGTCCCAATTGCCCTCGACCGTGTACATCTTGACCGCAAAGCCGCGCACGTCGCGAGGCGTATCGACCGAGCCGGCGCCGCCTGCGACGGTCGAGAAGCGGGTGAACAGCTCGGTCTGTTTCCCGACCTCGGTCAGGATCTTGGCGGAGGTGTAGTCGGCCAGACTGTCGGTCAGCTCGAACACGCCGTGGGCGGCCGAGCCGCGCGCGTGGACGATCCGCTCGGGGATGCGCTCATGGTCGAAATGCTGGATCTTCTCGCGAAGCACGAAGTCTTCCAGCAGGTGCGGGCCGCGCGGGCCGGCCGACAGGGTGTTCTGGTTGTCGCTGACGGGGACGCCGTGGTTTGTGGTCAGGCGCGTCTCGGGCGCCGAGGCGGTCTGATGCGTCTCGCCGCCGTTTCCGGTTTCAGGCGTGGAGGTGGGTCGGCTGGCCATGTTCGTCTTTCTGGTGAGACGGCGTAACGCGCCGCGATCCGCTTGTTCCCGTCGCTGTGGCGATTTGGCGCCGGTCAGGCCCTTAAATCGTACGGGGCGTCGGGCGCCCGACATTCGACGGCGCGTTTCGGGGCGTTTCGAGACAGGTGCAATCGCCAGCGACGCTTGCTAAGCCGCCGCGATGATCCAGCGCATGCGTCCCGTCCCGTTCGAGCTCGGCCCCGTCCACTTCGTCGGCATCGGCGGCATCGGTATGAGCGGGATCGCCGAGATCATGCTCAAGATCGGCTATGCGGTGCAGGGCTCCGACGCCAAGGCCAGCGCCAACACGGAACGGCTGGAAAAGCTGGGCGCCAAGGTCTTCATCGGCCACGACGCGGCCCATGTGTCCGAGGGCGTCTCGGCGGTCGTGTATTCGACGGCGGTGAAGGCCGACAATCCGGAGATGAAGGCCGCGCGCGCGCGCCGCATCCCCCTGGTCCGGCGCGCCGAGATGCTGGCCGAGCTGATGCGGCTGCAGTTCTCGATCGCGGTGGGCGGCACCCATGGCAAGACGACGACGACCTCGATGGTCGCGGCCGTGCTGGACGCCGCCGGGCTGGACCCGACCGTAGTCAACGGCGGCATCATCAACGCCTACGGCACAAACGCCAAGGTCGGCGACGGCGACTGGATCGTGGTCGAGGCGGACGAAAGCGACGGCAGCTTCCTGCGGCTCAAATCGACGGTGGCGATCGTCACCAACATCGATCCGGAGCACCTAGACCACTACGGCGACTTCGACGCGGTGCGCCGGGCGTTTTGCGATTTTGTCGAGAATATCCCCTTCTACGGCTTCGCCGCAGTATGTCTGGACCACCCGGAGGTGCAGCGGCTGGTCTCGCAGATCGATAACCGGCGGCTGGTGACCTACGGCGTCAATCCGCAGGCCATGGTGCGGGCCGAAAACTGCGACATGGCGGCGGATGGCTGCCGCTTCGACGTGGTGATCCAGAATGGCGAGACCGTTCGGATCGAGGGTCTGCACCTGCCGATGGCCGGTTGGCACAATGTCTCCAACGCCCTGGCCGCCATCGCCGTGGCGCATGAGATGGACGTCTCGGGCGAGGCTATCAAGGCGGGCCTGGCCGGGTTCGGCGGGGTGAAGCGGCGCTTCACGACCACGGGCGTGGCGCACGGCGTCCGCATCGTCGACGACTACGGGCACCATCCGGTGGAGATCGCGGCGGTGCTGAAGGCCGCGCGTCAGGTGACGGCCGGACGGGTCATCGCTGTGGTCCAGCCGCACCGCTACACGCGGCTGCGCGACCTGATGGAGGACTTCTCGACGTCCTTCTCCGATGCCGACGCCGTGCTGGTGGCGGACGTCTATCCGGCCGGCGAGGCGCCGATCGAGGGGGTGGACAAGCATGCCCTGGTCGAGGGCATCCGCCGCTATGGCCATCGCCAGGTCCATCCACTGGAGAACGCCGCCGTCCTGCCGCGCGTCATCAAGGACGAGGCGAAGGAGGGCGATCTGGTCGTCCTGCTGGGCGCCGGCGACATCACCAGCTGGGCCTACGCCCTGCCGGCGCAGCTTGAGGCGCTGGGGTGAAGCTCGCCCTTCTTTCGTCATCCCCCGACTTGATCGGGGGACCGAGCGGCGCGCGAGAGCGCGAACCTGTCGAGGGCGCGCCCGCCGAACGATCGCCTTCGGCGCCGCCTTGTCCCCCGGTCTCCGCTTCGCTCCGCCGGGGGATGACGAAAGAAAGTCTTCAGCCATGAGTGACGTTGTGCTCACCGGCGGCTGTCAGTGCGGAGCGATCCGATATGCGCTGTCGGCTGAGCCCTACACCGAGTTCTGCCACTGCGACATGTGCAAGCGGGCGACCGGCGGGGTGTTCGCGGCCCTGTCGGGTGTGCGCAAAGACCAGCTGACCTGGACCCGTGGCCAGCCCAGCTATTTCCGCAGCTCCAGCCTGTCGAAGCGCGGCTTCTGTCCAGCCTGCGGCACGCCGTTGAGCTTTGACTACGACCACAAGGACACCATCGAGGTGACCACCGGCAGTCTGGACACGCCCGAGGCGGCGCCGGTGCAGTCACATTTCGGCGTGGAATCGAAGCTGTCCTGGCTGAAGCTGTGCGACGGCCTGCCCGAGAAACGCACGGGCGCTAGTCCGGACTCGCCCGTCAACCGGCCCGACTTCCGGCCGCGGCAGGACCCGAACCGCTAGAGGCCTTGCGCGTCGTCCGGCGAACAGGCATCGCGGCGGCATGAGCGACTGGCGAGACACCCTTCCCGACGTGCGCGGCAAGCTGCTGCGGGACGAGCCTCTGGGCCCCTACACCTGGTTCCGGGTGGGCGGGGCGGCCGATGCGCTGTTCATACCGGCGGATGCGGACGATCTGGCCGCCTTCCTGAAGGCGCTGGACCCGGCCGTGCCGGTGACGGTGCTGGGCGTGGGGTCGAACGTCATCGTGCGCGATGGCGGGGTCGAGGGCGTGGTGATCCGGCTGGCCGGCCGCGCCTGGGGGCAGGTGTCGACCGACGGCCTGACGATCACGGCGGGGTCGGGCGCGCTGGACAGCATGGTGGCGCGGGCCTCCGCCAAGGCGGGGATCGCCGGGCTGGAGTTCTACGCCGGCATTCCCGGCTCGATCGGCGGCGCCCTGACGATGAACGCCGGCTGCTATGGCTCGGAGACCAAGGACGTGCTGGTCTCGGCCTGGGGGCTGACGCGGGCGGGCGAGCGCGTGGACTACGCCCTGGCCGATTTCGGCTACTCCTATCGCCATTCCGCGGCGCCGGCCGACATTCTTTGGGTCGAGGCGACCTACCAAGGCACGGCCGACGAACCGGCGGCGGTGCAGGCCCGCATCGACGCGATCACCAGCCGCCGCGAGACGACCCAGCCGATCCGCGAAAAGACCGGCGGCTCGACCTTCAAGAACCCGCAGGGCCATTCGTCGTGGAAATTGGTCGATGAGGCCGGCTGGCGCGGGAAGCTGCACGCCGTCACCGGCGGCGGGGCCAAGTTCTCGGAACTGCACTCCAATTTCATGATCAACCCGGGCGAGGCCACCGCCGCCGACATCGAAGGCCTGGGCGAGGCGGTGCGCGCCGATGTGCTTGGTAAACTCGGCGTAAACCTCGAATGGGAGATCAAGAGGGTCGGCCGACCCCTCTAGACCCTTCGGATCCCCATGGACCGCCCGCTGTCAGACCTGCACGTCGCCGTCCTGCTGGGCGGCCTGTCATCGGAACGGGAGGTTTCGCTGAGCTCCGGCAAGGGCTGCGCCGACGCTCTGGAAGGGCAGGTCGCCAGGGTCAGCCGCGTGGACGCCGGGCGCGATCTGGCCCAGGTGCTGGCGGCGCTTAAGCCTGATGTCGTCCTGAACGCCCTGCACGGGGAATGGGGCGAGGACGGCTGCGTTCAGGGCATCCTGGAGACCCTGCAGATCCCCTACACCCACTCCGGCGTCCTGGCCTCGGCCCTGACGATGGACAAGGACAAGAGCAAGGCGGTGCTGAAGGCGGCGGGCGTGCCCGTGCCCGGCGGCGGCCTGTTCGACCGGCGCGCCGTGGCCGCCGGCCACGTGATTGCGCCGCCCTATGTCATCAAGCCGAACGCCGAGGGCTCGTCCGTCGGGGTCTACCTGGTCAAGGCGGGCGATCCGCCGGTCTCCGGCGTCGGCGCGGACGACTGGACCTACGGCGAGGAGGTCATGGTCGAACCCTATATCGCGGGGCGCGAGCTGTGCGTCACCGTGCTGGGCGAGGCGGGCGGCCCGCGCGCCCTGACCGTCACCGACATCACGCCCAAGAAGGGCTTCTATGATTATGAGGCGAAGTACGCGCCGGGTGGATCCGTCCACAAGCTTCCGGCCGAGCTGCCGCCGCTGATTTTCGAGCGCTGTCTCAGGCTTTCGGAGCAGGCGCACACGGCTCTGGGCTGCCGGGGCGTCAGCCGAAGCGACTATCGTTATGACGATGTTAAGGACGTTCTCGTCCTTCTGGAAGTCAACACCCAGCCGGGCATGACCCCGACCTCGCTCGCACCCGAGCAGGCCGCCCATACCGGACTGGCGTACGAAGACCTGGTTCGGTGGATGGTGGAGGACGCCTCATGCCCGCGGTAGTTCGCGGCGGTCGGCGACAGAGTTCCGTTGGTTCCGCGCGCCGCGCCCCGGCGCGGGGCAAGGCCCGCAACGCCCCTGCCACGCCGGGCAAGGTGTCCGCGATCGGCCGGCTGGATCTGTCGCCCCGCGCCGTCGCCATCAGCCTGGCCGCCGGGGTCGCCCTGCTGATCGGCGTCATGGCCACCGGTGCGCGTGGCGAGCGCCTGTCCCAAGGCGTCGGCCACACGATCGACCGGATGACCGTCGGCGCCGGCTTCGGGCTGCGCCGCGTCAAGATCGAGGGCGCCTCGGCCGAGGCCCGCCCGGCGATCGAAAACGCGCTTCAGCTACAGTCCGGCCAAGCGATCCTGCCGATCGACCTGCACGCCGTACAGGCGCAGGTTCAGTCGGTCGGCTGGGTCAAGGACGTTCAGGTGGTGCGCATGCTGCCCGACACCCTGCTGGTCCGCGTCGTCGAGCATGACCGACTGGCCGTGTGGCAGCTGGACGGCGTCAATCGCGTCATCGACGGCCAGGGCCGCGTCATCACCGGCGCCGAGGCTGGCCGCTATCCCGGCTTGCCTCTGGTGGTGGGCAAGGGGGCCGACGAGGCCGCCGGCGCCATCCTGCCGCTGCTGGCCGAACGGCCGCGCCTGATGAGCCGCGTCGACGCGCTGATCCGTGTCGACGAGCGTCGCTGGAACCTGCGTCTGAAGGACGGGGCCCTGATCCAGCTGCCCGCGCTCGACCAGGATGCGGCGCTGATCAAGCTGGATGCGCTGGACCAGCGCGAGCGTCTGCTCGACCTTGGCTTTTCGCGTGTGGATCTGAGAACGCCGGAAGAGGTGGCCCTGCGGCTGCCCGGCGACGGCGTCTGATCGGGGTTCGTGGGGCATGGTGCGTGACAAGACTGCGGGCGTGAGCGCGCTCGATCCGACGGGCCAGCGGGCCCCGGTGACGGCGGCGCTGGACCTGGGCCATGGCAAGGTCAGCTGCTTCATCATGAAGCCGGACGGCGTGCGCCGGGCCGATCGCACCATCCGCGTGGCGGGGGCCAGCCACGTCCAGTCCAAGGGCGTGCGCGGGGGGGCGATCATCAGCATCGACGACGCCGCCCAGGCCATCGGCCATGCGGTCGAGCGGGCCGAGCGCGCCGCCGGCAGCCCGGTGACCGGCGTGGTCGTCACCACCGCCATCGGCCAGATGGCCAGCCACCGCGTCCGCGCCACCGTGTCCCTGGGCGCCGCGCCGGTCGGTGACGCCGATCTGGCGCGCGCCATCGCCCTGGCCCTGGCCCAGATCAAGCTGCCGCATCGCCGGCCCATCCATGTCCTGCCCATCACCTGGTCGGTGGACGGCGCGCGCGGCGTGCACGATCCGCGCGCCATGCGCGGCGGCGCTCTGGGGCTGGACCTGCTGGTCGTGTCGATGGCCGAGAGCGCCTTCGCCGCCCTGGGCCACTGCCTGGAGCTGGCGCATCTGGACCTGCAGGGCGTGGTCGCCGCACCGGTCGCCGCCTCGCTGGCCGCGCTTGAAGAAGATGAGATGGAGCTGGGCTGCACCTGCATCGACATGGGCGCCGGCTCGACGTCGGCCGCCGTCTGGGGCGACCGCAGCCTGCTTCACATCGAAAGCCTGAACGTCGGCGGCGACCACGTCACCAGCGACATCGCGCGCGGTCTGTCGACGTCGCGTGCGGGCGCCGAGCGCCTGAAGACCTTGCACGGCTCGGCCATGGCCAGCGCCAACGAGGATCGTGAGATGCTGGAGGCGCCGCCGCGCGGCGAGGACGCCTCGGCCGGCCCGGTCGTGGTGCCCCGCGCCATGCTGAAGACCGTTATCGCGCCGCGCGTCGAGGAGACCCTGGAGCTGGTGCGCGACCGCCTGCGGGCCGCCGGCGTCGGGCTGGAGCCCGGCACAGGCCTGGTTCTGACCGGCGGCGCCAGCCAGCTGAACGGCGTACGCGAGGCGGCGGTGCGGGTGTTCGATCGCCCGGTGCGCCTGGGCCGTCCGCAGCGCGCGCCGCACATGGCGGACGCCGCCTCGGGCCCGGCCTTCTGCGCCAACGCCGGCGTGCTGCTTCGCGCCGCCTATGGCCCGCGCGAAGCGGTGTCGGCCCGCAAGTTGATGAGCCGCCAGATCACGGCCGCCGATGCGCCCCGCGTGCATCAGGGCAGCGTGGTGGGCCGTGTGGCCGGATGGCTGCGCGACAACCTCTGATATCTCAGACTGTGCCGGGTTTTTTGCGGCCAAGGTTAATGAAATGCCTATTCGGCCGGCCGACTCACGCTAGGCGGTAACCTTCCCTTAACGGTGTTGGGTCTTTCCTTAACGCGCTCATAACCAATGCGAATCGGCGGGGGCCTCGCATTGGCTGGAACGGGTAGGGTCGGAAGGTCAAAACGATATGTCTCTCTCGCTTGTGCGTCCTGAAGCCACTGAACTGAAGCCGAGGATCGTCGTATTCGGCGTAGGCGGCGCCGGCGGCAACGCCGTCAACAACATGATCGACGCCGGCCTCGAGGGCGTGGAGTTCGTCGTCGCCAACACTGACGCGCAACACCTGTCGTTCGCCAAGACCGATCGCCGCATCCAGCTGGGCGAGACGATCACCCAGGGCCTCGGCGCCGGCGCCCACCCCGAAGTCGGCATGAACGCCGCCGAGGAGAGCGCCGACGAGATCCATGCGCACCTGGACGGCGCGCACATGGTCTTCATCACCGCCGGCATGGGCGGCGGCACCGGCACCGGCGCTGCGCCGATCATCGCCAAATGCGCGCGCGATCGCGGCATCCTGACCGTCGGCGTCGTGACCAAGCCCTTCACCTTCGAAGGCCGTCACCGCATGCGCCTGGCGGATTCGGGCATCGCCGAGCTTCAACGCTACGTCGACACCCTGATCGTCATTCCGAACCAGAACTTGTTCCGCGTCGCCAACGAGCGGACCACCTTCGCCGACGCCTTCGGCATGGCTGATCAAGTGCTGCACTCGGGCGTGCGGTCGATCACCGACCTGATGATCCTGCCGGGCCTGATCAACCTGGACTTCGCCGACGTCCGCGCCGTCATGTCCGAGATGGGCAAGGCGATGATGGGCACCGGCGAGGCCGCGGGCGACGACCGCGCCCTGATGGCGGCCCAGAACGCCATCGCCAACCCGCTGCTGGACGAAACCAGCCTGAAGGGCGCCAAGGCCGTGCTGGTGAACATCACCGGCGGCCTGGACATGACCCTGCTGGAAGTCGACGAGGCGGCCAACGCCATCTCGGCCGAGGTGGACGCCGACGCCAACATCATCTTCGGCGCCGCCTTCGATCCGGCGCTGGAAGGCAAGATCCGCGTCTCGGTGGTCGCCACCGGCATGGACGAGGAAGTCATCGTCCGCGCCCAGCCGACCCCGGCCGCGCCGCCGCTGGACGCCCGTCGTCCGACGACGCCGACCATGCCCGCCCCGACCGCCGCGGCCCGCGCTCAGGCCGAGCCGGTCGTCCCCACCTTTCAACGCGCCGCTTCGGCGGCTCCAGTAACCGCTCAGCAGCCGATCGCCGCTCCGCAACCGGCGCCCGCGCCGCGCCCGGAGCCGGTCATCCATGTGGCCGAAGAACGCGCTCCCGAGCGCAGTCTGCCGCCGATCGTCGATCCCTGGGTCGAAGAATATGAGTCGCGTCCGGCCGCCGTCGCCGCTTCGGAACCCCGCTACGAGCCGCGGGCCGAGGCGACCCGCGCCGCCGCGCAGGGCGACCTCTACGCCCCGCGCCGCGAGCCTGAGCCCGAGCCGGCTCAGGACGGGTACGGCTACGACGATCGCGACCACCGCCGGTCGGGCTGGAGCCTGTTCGGTCGCGGCAAGCGGCCGGCCGCGCCTTCGGCTCCGCAGCCTCAGATGCGCACCACGCAATCGGCCGCACCGGTCGAGGCCGAACTGGACGCCGCCGAGGACGATCTCGAGATCCCCTCGTTCCTGCGCCGGCTGGCCAACTAGGTCAGACGTCTGACGGGTTCGGACGAAACAATCCGAAACCCGACTTTCATATCGCACTTGCGAGCAGACGGTTAATCAAAGGCCAAGGGGCAATCCGCCCCTTGGCCTTTGGACTTTTTGCGTGCCCCCGAGTCTCGATCATCTCGAACGGACCGTCGTCGCCCCTGCGATCATCGCGGGCGTCGGCGTGCACACCGGACAGCGCGTGCGCCTGTCCGTGCGTCCGGCGTCGTCGGGATCGGGCATCACCTTCGTGCGGTCCGACATCACCGACCGCGACAACCGCATCCCGGTCTCGGGCGAGGCGGTGATCGACGCGCGCCTCAACACCATGATCGAGAACGCGGCGGGCGTTCGCCTGTCGACCATCGAGCATCTGATGGCCGCCTTCTGCGCCTTGGGCGTCTCGAACGCCGTGGTCGAGGTGGATGGCCCTGAGCTGCCGATCCTGGACGGCTCGGCCCTGCCGTTCGTTCAACTTCTGGACCGTGCGGGTTTCCGTCGTCAGGAAGCGCCCCTGCGTTACATCGAAATCCTGCAGCCGATCCGCGTCGTGGACGGCGACAAGTCGGCTGCCCTGCTGCCGTGCGACCGCTATGAGATGCGGTTCGAGATCGACTTCCCCACGCCGGTCATCGGCAACCAGGTCGTGGACTTCGTCGTCGACGAGGCGACGTTCCGCAGCGAGATCATGGCCGCCCGCACCTTCGGCTTCGCCCACGAGGTCGAGGAGCTGCGCCGCGCCGGCCTGGCTCGCGGCGGCTCGCTGGAGAACGCCGTGGTCATCGACGGCGACCACATTCTGAACCCCGAAGGCCTGCGGATGGAACGCGAGTTCGTGCGCCACAAGGCTTTGGACGCCATCGGCGACCTGTACGTTCTCGGCGCGCCGATCCTGGGCCGCTACGAGGGCGTGCGCGCCGGCCACGCGGTCAACAACAAGCTGGTGCGCGCCCTGCTGGCCCAGCCGAACGCCTGGCGCGAGACCATCCTGGCCCCGCAGTTGGCGCAGGTCGGCTAGGCTAAAGGCTCAGCTCGATCCACGTCGGCGCGTGGTCGCTGGCCTTTTCTTCGCCCCGCACAGACTTGTCGACGCCTGCGTCCGTCAGCCGGGCGGCCGCGTTCGGGTTCAGCAGCAGGTGGTCGATGCGCATGCCGGCGTCGCGCTCCCACGCCTGGCGGAAGTATTGCCAGAAGGTCCAGGGCGGCGGATCGTCGGGGAAACGCTCGCGCACTGCGTCCGACCAGCCGGCGTCCAGCAAGCGGGCGAAGGCGGCGCGGCTCTCGGGCTGGAGCAGGGCGTTCTTCTTCCAGGAGCGGCTGTTGTAGATGTCGGCCTCGGTCGGCACGACATTGAAGTCGCCGGCCAGGACGACGGGCGCGTCGGTGTCGAGGAGCGTCGCCGCGTGAGCGATCAGGCGCTCCATCCAGGCCAGCTTGTAGGCGAACTTGGGTCCCGGTTGCGGATTGCCGTTGGGCAGGTAGAGGCAGCCGATCAGCACGCCGTTCACGGCCGCCTCGATGTAGCGGCTCTGGGCGTCCCTTGGGTCGCCGGGCAGGGCGCGGCGGGTGACGACGGGCGGGCCCTGGCGCGACAGGATGGCCACGCCGTTCCAGCGGTGCTCGCCCTTCCAGACCGCCTCGTAGCCCGCGTCGCGAATGGCGGCGGCGGGAAATTGAGTGTCCGTCGCCTTCAACTCCTGCAGGCAGACGACGTCCGGCTGGGCGTCCTTCAGCCACGACAGAAGGTTGGGCAGTCGGGTGTTGACGCCGTTGATGTTGAAGGTCGCGATGCGCACGCGACCTGAACGCGCCTAGGCCCGAACCGGCTTCACCTTCGACGCCGCTTCGCGCGCGCGTTCGCGGGCTTCCTGGACGCTGGCCCCCGTCGCGGTCGCGACGCCCATGCGGCGGCGTTCGAAGGCTTCCGGCTTGCCGAACAGACGCAGGTCCGCACCGGGCACCGACAGGGCCTCGGCGACGCCCTCGAAGGCGATGCCCACCGCGTCCATGCCGCCATAGATGACCGCGCTGGCGGCGATGTCGCGGCGCGTGACATCGACGGGCAGTTCGAGGATGGCGCGGGCGTGCAGGGCGAACTCGCTGAAGGTCTGGCTGGCCAAGGTGACCAGGCCGGTGTCGTGCGGGCGCGGCGAAACCTCCGAGAACCACACCTGGTCGCCCTTCACGAACAACTCGACGCCGAAGAGGCCCAGGCCGCCCAGCGATCCGGTGACGCGGCCGGCGATGTCCTGGGCGGCGCTGAGGGCCATCGGGCTCATGGCCTGGGGCTGCCAGCTCTCGACATAGTCGCCCTTGACCTGGCGATGGCCGATCGGGTCGCAGAAGTCGGTGCGGACCTGGCCGTCGGCGCCGATCGAACGGACGGTCAGCAGGGTGATCTCATAGTCGAAGTCGATGCGCCCCTCGACGATGACGCGGGCGGTCTCGACCCGGCCGCCGGACTGGGCGTAGGCCCAGGCGTTGGGCGCATCCTCCATCGCCTCGACGAAGGACTGGCCCTTGCCGGACGACGACATCACCGGCTTGACGAAGACGGGCAGGCCGATCTCGTCAGCGGCGGCGGCCAGTTCGGCGGCCGAGCCGGCGAAGGCGTAGGGGCTGGTTGGCAGACCCAGCTCCTCGGCGGCCAGCCGGCGGATGCCTTCGCGGTTCATGGTCAGCTGGGTGGCGCGCGCGGTCGGGATGACGGTGGCTAGGCCGGCAGCCTCGATCTGGGCCAGAACCTCGGTGGCGATAGCCTCGATCTCCGGCACTATGATGTGCGGCGCCTCGGCCAGGATGACGCCGTTCAGCACCTGCGGATCGGTCATCGGGATGACATGGCTGCGGTGCGCCACCTGCATGGCCGGCGCGTTGGGATAGCGGTCGACCGCGATGACCTCGGCGCCCAGGCGCTGAAGCTCGATGGCCACCTCCTTGCCCAGCTCGCCGGAGCCCAGCAGCATGACGCGAACGGCGGTGTCGGACAGGGGCGTGCCGAGCTTCATCGATCTACTCCTTGGGCGCCCAGTGACTGGCGGCATGGGCGGTCTCGATCGCGGCGACCAGCTCGGCCCTGGCGTCGAGGTCACGCAGTTCGGCGGGGGTCAGGGTGGCGGTCTCGGCGCAGGCCTGAATTACGTGCGGGAAGTCGGGCGCGACGCTGACGCCGCCGCTCTCGGCGTCGGCCCAGATGCTGAACGACTGTTCCGCCAGGCTGTCTGGCGCGTACACGTCCTGGCATTCGGCGTTCGCGTCAGGATCGGACAGCTTCTTGCGGCTGTACCAGGCGCCCAGCGCCGCGGATGCGACGGTCGGCACATAGTCGGCGGGTGCTTCGTCGAAGGTATTGAGCGTCAGGGACAGGCCGGGGATGGCGGCGGCCCAGTCGATGCGGCCGCCGTCGGCCAGGTCATAGGTGATGGCGCTCTGGCTGGTCGACGGATAGGGACCGCCGCAATAGGTCTCCAGATGCTCGCGCAAGGTGATGTAGGCCGGGCCGGTCATCGGCTGGCTGATGGTGCGGGTCCATCCGCCGCCGGGGCCGCCCTCGGCGTCGGCGGTACACCCGGCCGCGTTCTGAAGCGCGGCGGCGTCCATGCGGTCCAACTCGGCGTTGATGCGCCCGGTCGCCGCATCGTCGCCGCTCAGTCGGGGCAGCGCCTCGATCTCGGCCGAGAGCCGCGGCTTGGCGACGAGTTCGACTGCGGGGCCGGCGGGATCCTGAGCGGTCGCCTGACCGCAGGCGGCGAGAAGCAGGGCGATGAGTGCGGGGGCGATGAGGCGGGTCATGCGGTCCGTTCTAGCGCAATCCAGCCACGCCGTCCGCTGTTCGGCGCGGCCGGTCTGCGCAGGGGTCGTGAGAGGCGGCTACAGCCGCGCCTTCACTTCATCCAGGATGGCGTCGGCGGTGATGCCGAACTTCTCGTAGAGGACTTCAGCCGGGGCCGAGGCGCCGAAGCCGGTCATGCCGATGAAGGCGCCGTCCTCGCCGATGAAGCGTTCCCAGCCCTGCTTGATCGCGGCCTCGACGGCGACGCGGACCGTGCCGCGGCCGATGACCGAGGCCTGGTAGGCGGGCGACTGGCGTTCGAACAGTTCGAAGCAGGGGACCGACACGACCCGCGTCGGAATACCTTGTGCCTCCAGCGTCTCGGCGGCCGACAGGGCCAGGGCCAGTTCGGTGCCGGTGCCGAACAGGGTGACGCGGGCGTCGCCCGACGCGGCCTTCAGCTCATAGGCGCCCTTGGCCGACAGGTTCTCGGTCGAGGCGGTGGTGCGGACCGCCGGGGTCTTCTGGCGCGACAGGGCCAGGGCCGAAGGGCTGGTCTTCGCATCCAGCGCCGCCTGCCAGCACTCCATCGCCTCGATCGTGTCGGCCGGGCGGAAGACCAGCAGGTTGGGGATGGAGCGCAGGCTGGCCAGATGCTCGACTGGCTGGTGCGTCGGGCCGTCCTCGCCCAGGCCGATCGAGTCGTGCGTCAGCACGTGGATGGCCCGCACGCCCATGAGGGCGCCCAGGCGGATGGCCGGGCGGCTGTAGTCGGCGAAGACCATGAAGGTGCCGCCGTAGGGGATGACGCCGCCGTGCAGGGCCAGGCCGTTCATGGCGGCGGCCATGCCGAACTCGCGGATGCCGTAGTTGATGTAGCGGCCCTCATAGGTGGGCGCATCATAGATGGGCGTGCCGGCCACGAAGGTGTTGTTCGAACCGGTCAGGTCGGCCGAGCCGCCGATCATCTCGGGGATGGCGGGGAACAGAACGTCCAGCGCGGCGCCGGATGACTGGCGCGTGGCCTGGGCCGGCTTGGCCTCGACCAGTTCGGCGATCTTGGCGTCCAGCGCCTTGTAGGCCTCGGCAGGCAGGTCGCCGGCCATGGCGCGGGTGAAATCGGCGCCCTGTTTGGACGCGGCCAGACGCGCCTCCCATGCCTTGCGGTCTTTCGCGCCACGCTTGCCGACCTTGGCCCAGGCCTTCTCTATGGGCGCAGGCAGGTCGAAGGGTTCGTGCGTCCACGACAGGCCCAGACGCGTCGCGGCGACCTCTGCGGCGCCCAGGGCCGCGCCATGGGTCTTGTGGCTGCCTTCCATGGTGGCGGCGCCGCGACCGATCTTGGTCTTGCAGGCGATCAGCGTGGGCTTGTCCTGCTTCACCGCCCACTTCATGGCGGCGCGGATGGCGTGCATGTCGTGGCCGTCGATGGCCTTTACGGCCCAGCCGGCCGCCTTGAAGCGCGCCTTCTGGTCCGTGGCGTCGGACAGGCTGACCTTGCCGTCGATGGTGATCTCGTTGTCGTCCCACAGGACGGTCAGCTTGCTGAGCTTGTAGCGGCCGGCCAGGGCGATGGCCTCCTGGCTGACGCCTTCCATCAGGCAGCCGTCACCGGCGACGACCCAGGTGCGGTGATCGACCAGATCATCGCCGAAGCGGGCGGCCAGGTGACGCTCGGCCATCGCAAAGCCGATCGAGGTGGCGAGGCCCTGACCCAGCGGGCCGGTGGTCATCTCGACGCCTGGCATGTGGCCGTACTCGGGGTGGCCGGCGGTCTTGGAGCCCCACTGACGGAAGTTCGACAGCTCTTCCTTGGTCGCGGCCTTGTAGCCGGTCAGGTGCAGCAGGGCGTAGATCAGCATCGAGCCGTGGCCGGCGGACAGGATGAAGCGGTCGCGGTCGGCCCAGTCGGGGCGCGACGCGTCGAACTTCAGGAAACGACTGAACAGGACGGTGGCGACATCGGCCATGCCCATCGGCATGCCGGGGTGGCCGCTGCGGGCCTTCTCCACACCGTCCATGGCCAGGACGCGGATGGCGTCGGCCATCTGTTTCGGGGTGGCCTTGGCGTCGGCGGCATCGGTCACGGGCGGTCTCGTCGAAATGCGGGATGGGTCGAAAATCGGGAAGGCGCCGCTTTACCCCGGCGGCCGGGCGCGTTCTATACGGATTCTGGAGGTTGCGACCCATGTCCGACGCGACGACCGCCGCGCGACAGCGCGTGGACAAGGCCCTGGCCGCTGTAGAGCGCAAGATGCTGGAGCTGAAAGCCCGTCCGGCCGACGCCCCGCGCCTGGCCGACGACGACCTGTTCGCCTCCGTGCCCTCCGGCGCGGGCGACACCGTACGCGTGGCCGAACTGGAGCGCGCAGCGCGCGAGGCGGCCGGGGCGCTGGCCGAGGCGTCGCGCGTCATCGACGGCCTGATCTCCGATGCCGACCGCCCTGTTCAAGAAACGGAGGCCTGATGGCCACGGTGACGGTCGAGATCAACGGTCGGCCCTACGCCGTCGGCTGCGCCGACGGCCAGGAAGAGCGCGTCCGCATCCTGGCCAAGCAGTTCGACGTACAGGTGCGCCAAGTCGCGTCCGAAGTCGGGCAGGTCGGCGACATCCGCCTGTTCCTAATGAGCGCGCTGCTCCTGGCCGACGAACTGCACGAGGCGCGGCTGCAGGCGGGAGGACGCGCGGCGCCCGCCGCCGCCCCAGCGGCCCCGGCCAGCCCCAGCAACGACGGCGTGGCGGAGGCCCTGAACGCCGTCGCCGCCCGCCTGGAGAAGCTGGCTCAGTCGATCTGAAGTTCAGCCGCCCCCGAACAGGAAGCGGTCGAAGCTCTCATGCTCGCCGTTCAGCCGCACCAGCATGTCGGCCACGCCATCGCCGTTCACATCCACGGTCAGCGAGGTGATGTCGGTCGAGGCGTCGTAGCTTAGCACCAGTTCTCCGGCGTGGCCGCTGAAGCTGTCCACGATGGTGAAGCCCTGCACCCCCGCCGTGTTCACATCGCCGTCGATCTGGCGAAAATCGATCTTGTCCGAGTTATCGTTCAGGTCGGTGATGCGGTCGGAGTCTCCCAGCGTGGAGTCCGAGATCGAGGTGAACACAAAGGTGTCGGACGAGGCCTTCCCCGTCATGACGTCAGCCCCACGACCGCCGGTAATCACGTTCCGCCCCGCGTTACCGTAGATCGCGTTGGCCTTGGAGTTGCCGGTGGCGTTGATCCAATCGTCGCCCGTCAGCGTCAGAGCTTCAAGGTTGGCGCCCAGCGTCCAGCTGATCGAGCTGTACACCCAGTCACGACCCGATGACGAGGCCTCGGTCACGAGATCGCCGACGTTATAGACGTAATATCGGTCATCTCCCATGCCGCCAAACATGGTGTCGGCACCCAGCTCTCCGCGGAGGAAGTCATCCCCGTTTCCGCCATTCAGAGTGTCAGACCCCGCCCCCCCTCTGAGGGAGTCATTCCCGTCTGCACCACTCAGGATGTTGTCACCCGCGTTTCCGGTGATTTTGTTGGCAAGCCGATTGCCTGTACCCGCAAAGTTGCCAGAGCCGTCGAGGATCAAGTTCTCGATGCTGTCTCCCAAGGTGAAGCTGAGGCTTGAGTTAACAGTGTCGCTTCCCTCGCCATCCGCTTCTACCACTCGATCATTTAAGTCATCGATCCAGTATGTATCATTGCCCGAGCCTCCACTCATGTAGTCAGCGCCTGACCCGCCGTTGATCACGTCGTTGCCGGCTCCACCGTGGAGATTGTCGCCCCCAGCGCCTCCAAGCAAGGTGTCATTCCCAGCTAGGCCGACAAGCGTATTTCTACCATCGCCCCCGCGAAGCAGATCATTCCCGGATGTTCCAGAGCGGTCATTGTCAATAATAGGGACTGACACAATCGACGTTGTTGAACCATCTGAGAAATTAAGGCCTGTCACGTTGATGGCGACTGTGAATACGCCAGGAAAATCAATCTCCCAGTTATCTTGGATATAGATGGTGCCAAGCTCGATCACGTAATCCTGCGGAGGGCTGAATACACCGGCTATCGACAATGTTCCGCCGCTATAAAAGTCATCAATTCGCCCGTCAGGACGCCCGTACATTGCCGAGGATATAGTCGCGCTCAAGAATGAGACGTTGTGAATGGTAGCGGTGATGAAGGCATACCCACCTTCCGCCACGCTCGAAGGCGCGTTGATCGTTATCTCTGGCATGCTCCGCCTCCCCCAAAGCTCCACCCTAGCTAGAAAATTGCAGATTTCAACAGCAATCGTTTTTGGCTGCGTCGCCAGTTCATATTGAAAAGAAAGCGTGATTTTGATCCATGGGAGCGAAGAAAATCAGCGTCCGATTGTATCGCATGTAGGTAGCGGCTGTCTGCTGACCGATTTGTAGCTTGCAGCGGTGAACGGGGTGCTTGTCGCTCGAACTCCGCAAGCCTATCTTGCCTCTTGGCGGGTCTTGCTGCGGCTCTCGTCGAGGGCAACATATCCTCGCGGCCTTAATTCACTCGAAGGGAGCTGTCCCTGTCTGGGCTCGAGGGCCCGGGTATATGGCGCCCACCTGGTTATCCAGGCTCGAGAGGATCAAACCGACTCTCACGGCTCTCGCGGCGCCGCCAACCCTTTCTTTTTTGAAGACGCTATCGCGACCCGCGCGCCGGGTCGCTGCTTGAGCGTTGCGCGGCCTGGGACGGCCGCGCGCCTGCCGGGCGGATGCGCTAGGGTGGGGTGTGGCGACTTCTTCAGACAAATCTGAACTTCGGCGGGCGGCGCGTGCTTTGCGGCGGCGGCTGGCGGAGGCTGATCCACAGGCGGCAATGCGGGCGGCGGAGCATGCCCATGCGCTGCCGGATGGGGCCGTGGCGGCGCTGTATCGGGCGGCGGGGAGCGAGCTGGATACGGAGGCGCTGGCGCTGGCCTTGGTGGCGGGCGGGCGGCGGTTGTGTCTTCCGGTGGTGGTGCAGCGGGATGCGCCGCTGGTTTTCCGGACCTGGGCGCCGGGGGAGGCGCTGGCGCTCGACCTGGCGGGGTGCGCCGCGCCGCTGTTGGGGGCGACGGAGGTTTCGCCCGACCTGATCGTGACGCCGCTCCTGGCCTTCGACGCGTTTGGCGGGCGACTGGGGCAGGGCGGCGGTTATTACGACCGGACCTTTGCGGAGCGGCCGGCGGCTCTGCGGGTCGGGTTCGCCTATGCGGGGCAGGAGGTCGAGCGGCTGGTGCTGGAGCCGCATGACGCGCGGCTGCATGGCGTTCTGACCGAGAGGGGCTATAGGGCCTTCCCATGAGACTTCCCCAATGAGACTGGCGTTTTTCGGCGACGTGATCGGCAAGTCTGGCCGCGACGGGATCAGTGATCACCTGCCCGGGCTGAAGCGCGAGCTGAAGCTCGATTTCGTGGTGGTGAACGCCGAGAACGCGGCGGGCGGGTTCGGTATCACCGAGCATACGGCCAATGAGCTGTTCATGGCGGGGGCCGACTGCCTGACTCTGGGCAACCACTCGTGGGATCAGCGCGAGGCCCTGACCTACATCGTCCGCGAGCCGCGGCTGCTGCGGCCGCTGAACTATCCGCGCCTGATGGATGCGCCGGGGGCGGGGGCGAACCTGTTCCAGCTGCAGGACGGGCGGATGGTGCTGGTGATGAACGCGCTGGGCCGCATCCACATGGACGCCGTCGACGACCCGTTCGGGGCGGTCGAGAAGGAACTGGCGGCCTGTCCGCTGGGCGTCGCGGCGGACGCCATCATCGTCGACATGCACTGCGAGGCGACCAGCGAGAAGATGGCCATGGGCCACTTCTGCGATGGGCGGGCCAGCCTGGTGGTGGGGACGCACACCCACGTGCCGACCGCCGACGCTCAGATCCTGCCGGGCGGCACGGCCTATCAGACCGACGCGGGCGGGTGCTGCGATTATGACTCGGTCATAGGCAACGAGAAGGAGGAGCCGCTGCGGCGGTTCACGACGCGCATCTCGGGCGGGCGGTATTCGCCGGCGTCGGGGGCAGCGACGATCTGCGGCGTCTTCGTCGAGACGGACGACCGAACGGGGCTGGCCAAGCGGATCGAGCCGATCCGCGTCGGCGGTCGGCTGAGCCAGGCTGTGCCGGTGGTGGCGTAGTGCGCGGCTGGCTGGCGGCGCTGGCCCTGCTGACGGCGACGCCTGCCGTGGCCGAGAACCCCGTCATACCGGGATGGTATGCGGACCCCGAAATTCGCATCTTCGACGGCCAGTACTGGATCTATCCGACGATGTCGGCGCCGACGGCCGAGACGGTTCTGGACACCGACTTCACGCCTGAACAGGCGGCGATGCGGACCAATCCGGAGATCTGGGCGCCGTTTCTGAAGCAGACCTTCATGGACGCCTTCTCCTCGCCCGATCTGGTGCACTGGACGAAGCATGACCGGGTGCTGAGCGTCGAGAACGTCAGCTGGGCCGCCTATGCGGTCTGGGCGCCGTCGGCGATCGAGCGGAACGGGCGCTACTACCTGTTCTTCGGGGCCAACGACATCAAGACAGACCAGCAGCCGGGCGGCATCGGCCTGGCGGTGGCCGACCGGCCGGAGGGTCCGTTCAGGGACGCCCTTGGCCATCCGCTGATCGGGGCGATCCACAACGGCGCCCAGCCCATCGACCAGATGGTCTTTGTGGACGACGACGGCCGGACCTATCTGTTCTACGGCGGCTGGGGTCACTGCAATGTGGTGCGGTTGTCCGACGACCTGACGCAGGTCGTCCCCTTCGACGACGGCGAGACCTTCAAGGAGATCACGCCGGAGGGATACGTCGAGGGCGCCTTCATGCTGAAGCGGCGGGGCCTCTATTACCTGATGTGGTCGGAGGGCGACTGGACGACGTCGGAGTACCGCGTCGCCTATGCGGTGAGCGCCTCGCCGTTCGGTCCGTTCAAGCGTGAAGGGCTGATCCTGCAACAGGACGAGACCATTGCGCGCGGCGCCGGCCACCATTCGGTCGTCAACATACCCGGCACGGACGACTGGGTCATCGCTTACCACCGTCGCCCGCTGGACGAGACGGACGGCAACCACCGCGAGGTCGCGCTGGACCGACTGGTGTTCCGCGAGGACGGCCACATCGAGCCGGTGTTGATGACGAACGAGGGCGTGACGGCGCGGCCGCTGGACTGATCGGTCGCCTGTCCGAAACTTAATGCGGCGAGGGGCATCCGGAAGCGTGCGGCGCAGGCTCTAACAGGCGAAAGCCACTGGAGCCGTCATGCTGAAAGCCCTCGTCCTTGCCGCCGCCGTCGCGTTCGGCGCATCCGCTGTCCACGCCCAAACTCAGGCCCCGGCGCCGGAGCCGATCCAGGTGATGGTGGTCGGCGCCTTCCACTTCGACAATCCGGGCATGGATCTGGCCAATGCCCAGATCGACCCGGTGACGACGCCGGCGAAGCAGGCCGAGCTGGCGCAGGTGGCCGAGGACCTAGCGCGGTTCCGGCCGACGGCGGTGGCGGTGGAGCGGATCGCGACGGACACCGCGACTCTGGCCGATCAGCGCTGGCCCGAGTTCACGGCCGCGACCCTGACCAGCAATTCGGATGAGCGGGTGCAGATCGGCTATCGGCTGGCGGCGCTGACGGGCGTGAGCCGCGTCTACGCCATCGACGAACAGCCGGACGAGGGCGAGCACGATTACTTCCCGTTCGACAAGGTCGCCGCCTGGGCAGCCGCGCATGGTCGCGAGGCCGAGTTGAACGCCCTGATCGCCGAGCCCGGGCGGCTGAGCGCCGAGATGGAGGCCAACCAGCGCATCCACACCCTGGGCTGGATGCTGCGCGACATGAACCGGCGCGATCATCCGATGCACGGCGCCATCGACTTCTATTATCGGCTGCTGAGCTATGGCGATGCGGTGGAGCAGCCGGGCGCCGAACTGAACGCCGGCTGGTATGAGCGCAACGCCAAGATCTTCGCCAAGCTGATGCTGACGGCCAAGCCGGGCGACCGGATCGTGGTCGTCTACGGCGCGGGGCACCTGTACTGGCTGCGTCACTTCATCGAGAGCACGCCGGGGTTCGAGCTGGTCGAGGCGAACGACTATCTGACCGGGCGCTGATCCAGCGACTGGTGGCCGAGGAAGACCTCGATGGTCGGATGGGCGGCGGCGAAGCGGCGGAGGCGGTCGGCGGATGCGTCGGCCTGGGTGCGGGCGGCGGCGGAAAGCGGCTGGGGCAGGCCCTGCCAGTTCAGCCGGGTGCTGGTCGCGTCGCCGGTGACCAGCTTTGGACCATCGACGGCATTGACCAGATAGGCGGTCGAGCCGGGGGAATGGCCGGGGACGTGCAGGGCCCAGACCGAGCCGTCGCCGAAGATGTCCAGCACGCCGTTGAAGGCGCCGCTCGGGTCCGGCTGGAAGCGCCATTCGCGCAAGGGGCCGTGGCCGCGCAGGATGGCGTCGGCGGGGGAGCCGAGCAGGGTGTTGATGCGGCTGGCGTCGCGGGCGTCGCCCTGGCCGACATAGACCGGCGTCGTGGGGTTCAGGTCGATCAGGCCGCCGATGTGGTCGAAATGCAGGTGGGTCAGAAAGACGGCGCGCGGTGGCGTCTGGTCGGCGAAGACCTGGGCGGTGGTGCGCTCGACGCGGACCGACAGATCGTGGACGCCGCGCCGCATAACGGGGTTCAGGCGGCTCTCCAGATCGGCGGAGACGCCGCTGTCGATCAGGAAACGACCGCGCGTGGGGTGGTCGATGACGTAGGCGTAGATGGTCGCCGTCTCCTGCCCCTTGGGCGTGGCGGCGGTGCGCGGGTCCTCGCGGTCGATGAAGGCGCCGCGTCCGGCGGTCCATTCCGCGAAGGCGATGCGGGTCAGGGTGATGACGCCTGGCTGAGTCAGGCTAGCCTCAAGCGCGCCCGGCGCGGCCGGGACGCCGAGATCGGCGGGGGTCAGGGCGTGGTGGGTCATGGGGCTAGCGCAGGCGCTAAGCGTGGCGGCGAGGAGGGCGGGCATGACGAAACGGCGGGCGGCGGTCATGCGGCGGCTCCTTGCGTGTCCTTATCGAATGACATAAAGATTTGGCTGTCAATCGGGAGATCCGTGGCGTGAGCCAGCTTCTGTCCTTTCCGCCGCCGATGCCCGAAGAGGCGCCGGCGCTGGGCCGCATCCGCCTGCTGAGCCGGCCGCTGGCTTGGCTATTCACGGGGCTGCTGGTTCTGGGGTCGGTGGTGCTGGCCATCGCCGTGGTGGCGGTCCTGACCTATACGGGCACGCGACTGCAGGTCTGGCCGGGCGGGATGCAGATCTACATCGAGGCCAGCGTACCGCCGGTCCCGCCGACGTGGACGACGGTGGGCGCCCTGCCGTGGGTGCAGAAGATCGCGCTGGCGACCTCGGCCACGGTGATGATGGGGCCGGCGCTGGCCATCCTGTGGGAGCTGCGGCGGCTGTTCGGCCTCTATGCGTCCGGCGTGGTGCTGGCGGTCGAGAATGCGCGCCGCATCGGGCGGATTGCGGCGTGGTTGATCGCCTATGCGGTCGCGCCGACCGTTGGGCATTTCATCGTCGATCTGAGCGGCTTCGACGATCGCGGCTGGCTGCGGTTCGACAGTCTTCAGGCGCTGTTGCTGGGGCTGGTGCTGTTCGTCGTCGCGCGCGTCATGCTGTGGGGGGCGCAGGTGCAGGACGACGCCTCGCGGTTCGTCTGATGCCCCTGATCGTGCGGCTGGATGTGGTGATGGCCCGGCGCAAGGTGCGCTCCAACGTGCTGGCGCGCGCCATCGGCATTTCGGAAACCAACCTGTCCCTGCTGAAGTCCGGCAAGGTGCGCGGCATGCGGTTGGCGACGCTGGATGCGATCTGCCGCTACCTGGACTGCGCGCCTGGCGACATCCTGGAGTATGTGCCCGACGCCCCGGCCGAGAAGCAGCCGGTTAGCGAGCGGCGCGAGGCCTAGGTCAAGCAGCGACGATGCGGCTGGACCCGCGCTCGAGGGCGTAGGTTGCGCGCGTGGTCAGGGCTCCGCCACGTTCGGAGACCTTGTCGAGGACCTTGAACTCGGTGCGCCAGGCGTCGGGTGTCACATCGCAGACGACGTAGCCGCGCTGGGCGTTGTTGAACTTGAGGAAGGCGTTGTCGGCCAAGTAGCGTCGGCCATCGGCGCGCTGGTCCTGGCCGTCGCCGGAGGAGCTGAGCGAGGTCACGACGAACTCCGCCGCGACGGGCGCGTCATCCGGGTTCCGGCCCTCGATGTGGAGTTCGCCCGCATAGTTCTGATGCTCGTCGCCAGTCAGGACGACGACGTTGTCGATCCGGCGGTCGCGGATGCGTCGCAACAGGCGCTGGCGCGGGATGCGATACCCGGCCCAGGTGTCGAGGCTGTAGCCGACCTCGGGACCTTCCTTGCGGTCCAGGTCCATCATCATGATCTGCTGGGCCAGCACCTTCCAGCGCGCGGCCGAGGCGTCGAGGTTGCGATAGAGCCAGGCCTTCTGCGCTTCGCCCAGCACCTGGGCCTCGGCGGCGTCGACGCCGGCGCAGGTGGCGGCGCGCGCGTTCTCGCACGGCTGGATCGAGCGGTACTGGCGGGTGTCGAGCAGATGCAGGTCCAGCAGGTCGCCCCACTGGGCGTTGCGGTACATCTGCATGGCCGAGCCGGTCGGGAAGGCCGAACGGCGCAGCGGCATGTGCTCGTAATACGCCTGGAAGGCGGACTGGCGACGCAAGCGGAAGACCTCGGGCGGGGCGCCGTCCTCGTCGAAATCGCCGACCCAGTTGCTGTGCACGTCGTGGTCGTCGAAGGTGCAGAACCAGGCGGCGGCGGCGTGGCTGGCCTGCAGGTCCGGGTCCATCTTGTACTGGGCGTAGCGGCGCCGGTAGTCGTCCAGGCTGTAGCATTCGCCGCCGAGGTGGACGCGCGGGTTTTGGATTGTCCCGCCTGAGCCTGTGTAGGTGGGGGCGGCCGCGCCCTCGTAGATGTAGTCGCCGTAGCAGTAGACGAAGTCGGCGTCCTCGGCCGCCGCCCGCGCGTGGCCGGTGTAGAAGCCGTGCTCAAACGACTGGCAGCCCAGAACGACGAAGTCGGCGTGGTCCACGACGGCGCCGGGGGCGGGCGCGGTTTTGGCGCGGCCGACGGGGCTGGCGTGGCCACCGCAGCGGAAGCGATAAAAATAGGGCCGGCTGGGTCGAAGGCCCTCGACCTCGACGTGGACGGCATGGGCCAGTTCGGGGCGGGCGACGGCCTCGCCCTGGGCCACGACGGTGGCGAAGGCCTCGTCCAGGGCGACTTCCCATGTCACCGCCATGGGCGCGGCCGGCATGCCGTGGTCGGGCTCCAGCGGACGGGGCGCCAGGCGCGTCCAGATGACGAAGCCGTCCCGCAGCGGATCGCCCGCCGCGACGCCCAGCTGGAAGGGGCTTTCCGTGAAGGCCGCCTGGGCCAGCGCGGGGCCGGTCGGGCTCAGAAGACCGAAGCCGAAGCCGGTCAGCAGGGCGCGGCGAGGGAGGTGGAGCATCGGCTCGACCTAATCGCCGATCGTGACAGGCTCAAGTATGGGGCCAGGCTTGAAGACGGGCGGCCCAAGTTGACACCCCATGGCCCAGCTTTCATCAGGGGCCAGGATCGGGCGTCAGACCCGGCGGGGGAAATCGCTATGAAGACCGTGGGATCGGCGCCGGAGGCGCGTCTGGACATGGTGGACGGGCTGCGCGGCTATGCGCTGCTGGGCCTGTTCCTGGTGCACATGAATGAGCTGTTCGAGCTCTATTGGGCCGTGCTGCCGCCCCAGAATGTGTTCCACGATTGGGTGTTCGGCATCTTCGCCGGCAAGGCCTACGCCATCTTCGCCTTCTGCTTCGGCTTCAGCGTCTTCGTCATGATGGACGGGGCGGCGAAGCGGGGCGTGGACTTCACCGGGCGGCTGGCGTGGCGGCTGCTGATCCTGTTCGTGGTCGGCTGGGTTCACGGGCTGGTCTACCGGGGCGACATCATCACCGTGCTGTCGGTATTGGGGCTGGCGATGCTGGCCATCAACCGGATCCGGAGCGTGCGGTGGCTCTGGGTCGTGGCGGTCTTCTTCTTCCTGCAGCCTTGGAATCTGTTCCGCATCGCCTCGGCGCTGGCGGGGCAGGAATGGGCCAATGCGGCGCCGAACTTCTCCAACGACCCGGCGATGGCCGTCTATCTGAACGGCGACCTGATCCAGACCCTGGCCGTCAACGTCTGGACCGGCCAGGTGATGAAGTGGTGGTTCATGTTCGAGTCCGGACGGATGTCGCAGATCCTAGGCCTGTTCGTGGTCGGGCTGATCTTCGGGCGGATCGGGTTCTTCGCGGCGGAGGACCGGTTCAGGACGGCGCGGCGCGCAGCCATCGCGGCGGTGCTGGTGGCGACGCTGGCGTTCCGCGAACTGCGTGAGCCTCTGACGGCGGCGCTGTTTCCGAACGGGCTGGGCGGAGCGGAATGGGTCTGGGGAATGACGACCGGCGCCTGGGTCGATCTGGGCTGGACGGTGCTGAGCATCCTCGTCTTCGTCGAGGTGTGGCGTCTGTTGAAGGGGCGTGGGCTGGGCGTGCTGGCGCCGGCCGGGCGAATGACGCTGACGCTCTACATCGCCCAGTCGCTGGTGTTCGTGCCGGTCTTCTACAGCTTCGGGCTGGGGGGCTATGAGACGATCGGTCAGACGCAGGCGTTCTGGATCGGCGTCGTGGCGTTCGCGGTTCAGCTGGTGTTCGCGGGATTGTGGTTCCGGCGGTTCCGCTACGGCCCGCTGGAGTGGGGCCTGCGCTCGGCGACCTGGCTGCAGAAGGTGCGGATGCGGGCGGGCTGAAATCGCTCTCCGCCCGATGGGCGGAGACAGGCCGCGAAGCGGCCAGAGGCGGGCCCGAAAGGGTCGCACCCGGAGCTTGCCCGCCTCTGCTCGCTATGCTCGCTGTCTCCGCCCAGGAGGCGGAGAGCGTGCCGTGTCAGCCCGCGATCCACTTCGGCAACCAGCCTTCGTGCCACTCGCGCAGGTGCTTGACCGGGATGCGGAACAGCTCGCCCGAGGCGAAGTCGCTGCCCGTGACGCGGCCGACGACCGAGGCGTGAAGGCCGGCTTCCTGGGCCCTGGCGATCAGGTCGGTTGGGTTCGAGACGGCGGTCAGATAGCGCGCCTGGTCCTCTCCGAAGAGGAAGATGTGGGCGTGGGTCGCCGAGGTGGCGTCCAGCTCGATGCCGACGTCCGAGGCCAGGGCGACGTCGGCTGCGGCGCCGATCAGGCCGCCGTCCGACAGGTCGTGGATGCAGGTCAGGTCGCCGCTCTCGATGAGCTCGCGCACGAAGTCGCCCGTCTTGCGCTCCAGCTTCAGATCGACCGGCGGCGGGGCGCCGTCCTCGCGGCCCAGCACTTCACGCAGGTACAGCGACGCGCCAAGCTCTCCGACCGTCTCTCCGATCAGCACCAGCACGTCGCCCTCGACCGCGCCGCCGAAGCCGGCGACCACGTCGTAGTTGGGTAGAAGGCCGACCGCGCCTACGGTGGGCGTCGGCGGAATGGCGACGCCGTTGGTCTCGTTGTAGAGGCTGACGTTGCCGCTCACGACCGGGAAGTCGAGCACGCGGCAAGCCTCGGCCATGCCGTCGATGGCGCGGACGATCTGGCCCATGATCTCGGGGCGCTGCGGGTTGCCGAAGTTCAGGTTGTCGGTGATGGCGATGGGGCGGCTGCCGACGGCGGTGAGGTTACGCCAGGCCTCGGCCACGCACTGCTTGCCGCCCTCATAGGGGTCGTTCTGGACGTAGCGCGGCGTGCAATCGCTGGTGACGGCCAGACCCTTGTCGGTGCCGTGCACGCGGACCACGCCGGCGTCGGCGCCGGTGGCCGAGTCCTGCAGGGTGTCGGCCATGACGTGGCGGTCGTACTGTTCCCAGATCCAGCGCTTCGACGCCATGTCGGGACAGGCGACGACCTTCAGCACCGCATCGGCCCAGTTCTCGGGCGCGGGGATGGCGCTGTGGTCCAGTTTAGGCTGCAGCGTCGGCTGGACCCAGGGGCGGTCGTAGAGCGGGGCGTCGTCGAACAGGGGCGCCAGCGGCACGTCGCACACGGTCTCGCCGTGGTGTTTCAGGACCAGGCGGCCGGTCTCGGTGGTCATGCCGATGACGGCGGCGTCCAGGCCCCACTTCTGGAAAATTCGGTAGCCATCCTCCTCGCGGCCGGGCTTCAGGACCGCCAGCATCCGCTCCTGACTTTCCGACAGCATCATCTCATAGGCCGACATGCCGGTTTCGCGCTGGGGGACCCTGTCCATGTTCAGCTCGATGCCCACCCCGCCCTTGCCGGCCATCTCGACCGAGGAGGAGGTCAGGCCGGCGGCGCCCATGTCCTGGATCGCGGCGACGGCGCCGGACGCCATCAGCTCTAGCGTGGCCTCGATCAGCAGCTTCTCGGCGAAGGGATCACCGACCTGCACGGTCGGGCGCTTCGATTCCGACTCATCGTCGAACTCGGCCGAGGACATGGTCGCGCCGTGGATGCCGTCGCGGCCGGTCTTGGAGCCGAAATAGACCACCGACAGGCCGGGGCCGGGGGCCGCCGAGTAGAAGATGCTGTCGGCCCTGGCCAGGCCCACGCACATGGCGTTGACCAGAATGTTGCCGTTGTAGCCGGCGTGGAAATTGGTCTCGCCCGCCACGGTCGGCACGCCGACGCAGTTGCCGTAGCCGCCGATGCCGGAGACGACGCCGGTAACCAGACGCCGGGTCTTCTCGTGGCTGGGGTCGCCGAAGCGCAGGGCGTTCAGCAGGGCCACGGGGCGCGCGCCCATGGTGAAGACGTCGCGCATGATGCCGCCCACGCCCGTCGCCGCGCCCTGATAGGGCTCGATGTAGGAGGGGTGGTTGTGGCTCTCCATCTTGAAGATGCAGGCGTCGCCGTCGTCGATGTCGATGACGCCGGCGTTCTCGCCCGGGCCGCAGATCACGCGGGGGCCGGTGGTCGGGAATTTGCCCAGATGGATCTTGGACGATTTGTACGAGCAGTGCTCGGACCACATGACCGAGAAGACGCCCAGCTCGACGTGATTGGGCTCGCGGCCCAGCCGGTCCAGCACGACCTGATACTCGTTCGGGGCCAGGCCGTATTCGGCGGCCAGTTCGGCCATGGTCTTTTCGAGAGCGCTCATGGGCGCGCTTTAGCCGGACTCGGCTCCAGTGTCAGCCTGTGCGGAGGGGAACGGGCGGCGGCGCGGCGGATTTCCTCTGCAACAGGAGAGACCGCATGACATCGCAACCCATCGACCCCGCCGCCACGCCCGAAGAGACCGACGCGCCCGAGATCGCAGCGGACGACGTCGGCGCCTCGGCCCTAGCGGAAAAGGCCGGCAAGTCCGGCCAGCCCCACGAGGGCGAAGACGGGGAGGGCGTGTGATGAGCCGCACGCCCGGCCCCACCGCGCCCACCCCCGCCGACGGCCAGCAGATGGACCGCTCCAACGACCCCGCCCTCACGGCCGAGATGGACGCAGCCGCGCCGGAGGCGGCGTTGGCCAGCCGGCGTCAGCGTCTGACGGGCTCCGCGGCAGGGGTCGGCAGCGTCGGCTTTGACGAAACGGGCGCGTTCGACGTCGGCGCCGGCGACGATCCGCGCGAGGCGGACGACGACGCGACGCCATTCCCGCGCTAGCGCTCCACCCGGCGGCTGTGGGCGACGACAATGGCCGCCGACAGGATCAGGGTGACGCCCAGGGCGATCGCGGCGGCCAGACCCAGCGGCGGATTACGGTCAGACTCGGCCGAGGCCACGCCAAACAGGCCCCACGCGATGGGGAGCGTGTAGGCCATGACGCGCAACCGCCACGTCACGGCCAAGGCCGCAGCACTAACGGCGACGACGGCCAGGATCGCCCAGATTGTCGGTGAGACGGCGGTGGGCAGCTCTCCATTGCCGGTGAGGATGGTCAGAAGGTTGACCGGCGCCGCGATCGACAGCCAGCCCGCCAGCAGGGTCAACGGCCAGACCACCAGCCAGCGCTCACGCGACCCCAGGCGAAGCGACTGGATACGCCCGCCCTCCGCCAACAGCGGAACCAGAAGGACGATCGCCGATCCGAAGATCAGAGCCACCGTGGCCCATTCCCAATCGAAGGCCGCAGCCACGATCCAGACGCCGATGCCGAGCAGGGCGAGCGCGGACGGCCATCCCAGACGGGCCATCAGCGGACTGTCGCTGGTCTGCGGCAGAACCTGCCGGACCGCATAAACCGCGAGCCACAAATAGATCACGCCCCAGATGGCGAAGGCGAAGCCGGCGACCTTCAACGTCGCGTCGCTGTCTGCGGCGAATTCCGACGGCGTCTGGCCCCAGCCCATGACCATCTGAAGCTGGGCGATGACGATCGCGAAAACCGTCGCGATGAGGATGACGATGCTGCGGCGTTGTTTCGGTGTGTCCACGACGGAGTCCTGTGAAGTCCTGCTGCGGCCTGAACGCACGACGGAGCTCTTCGGGACTGACGGCTTGTTCGTCTTGCGCAGCTTTTCGATCACAGCGTTGTTTTTCCGCGCCGCCTGCGCCCACACCTCGGCCATGACGGCGAAGGCCTCGTCGACGCCGATCTCGGCGGAATCCTCGGTCTCGGGGTAGGCGCTGAAATCATCGTCGAACAACGTCGCCTGGTCGGGGAACCAGCTGCGGCGGACCGCTTCGTTGCTGTCACGGAAGGCGTCGCAAAAGGCCTGGGCGTCCGCGCGGGCCGGACGGCGCCCCTGGCCGCCGCCCTTCACATAGCGCTGCAGGGCGCCGCGCGCCGGGTTGGATCGACCATCGACGAAGAGTGGAATGAAGGCGTTCATGCGCCGCAGAAACTCCTGACGTTCGCGGCTGAGGCTCTCGTTCGGGCGGGACGCGGGTTCCTCGGCGACGACGCCCAGAAGGCCGGCGAAATCCTGCACGACGGAAAAGTCGTGTCGGGCGTCGCGGTCGAACAGGCGCACGGTCAGCCTCTCGCGCCCGAAGACGGTGCTCCAGCGCGTCAGCAGCGCGTCATAGTCGTAGAAGGTCGTGTTGATCTGGTCGGGGTTCAGCACGCTGGCGCGCGTCTGCCCGGCGCGAAGGGCCGTCGAATAGAGACTGGTCGCGACCCGGTCCTGACGCCGCAGATAGACAACCACCTGAACCTGATCAAACAACGGCTGCAGCAGGTCATGCAGCGCCTGCACCTCCGCGATCGTGGTCAGGCGGCTGTGGCAGTGCTCGCTGGAAAAGATGATCGTCTTGTCCGCATGGCCCTCCGCCTCTCGCGCCAGAGCTTTCGCGAAACTGGTGCGGAAGCCCGCGACGTCGGCCGGCGTCCGCAACCCTTGCCGCATGCGGACGTCGTCGATGATCTGAGGGTCACGGGCGTAGGCGCAGAGCCGCGTGTTGTTCGGCCGACCGGCGGCCTCGCAGTAGCGATAGCCCGCCTGGGCCAAGACGCTGTCGGCCTGATTCAGCCAGGACTGGATCGCCGTGCTGCCGGTCTTTTCGGTGCCTATGTGCAGGATCGCGCGTCGCATTGTGCTTGGCCGTAGTGGCTCGCCGGCCCGGCGGCAACGCATCTATTGCGGAACTGGCGCACCGGGCGTGGGTTTGATCTGGTCTGGAACACCGGAGCACCGCCATGGCCGACACCGACACCCCGACTGACAACCCGCACTTCGAGACCGATACGGTCGACGCCAATCTGGCGATCGAGCGCGGGCAGGGCATCGGCGCTCGCGAACTCGCCGCTCAGCGAGATCCCGGCGGCGTGGTGACGGCTGATGAAGACGAGGACGCGGTCGATCAGTCAGAGGCCGGCGAAGGACTGGCGGACGACGATCAACAGTTGGGATCGACCAGCGACGCCTGACGTCAGGCCGCGGCCATGACGCTGCGGAACAGGATCGCGCCATCGGCGGAGCCCAGCTCGGCCTCGAAGGCGCGATCCGGGTGGGGCATCATGCCCAGGACATTGCCGCGCGCGTTCTGGATGCCGGCGATGTCGGCGACCGACCCGTTAGGGTTATCGACGTAGCGGAAGACGACCTGCCCCTCGCCTTCGATGCGGGCCAGGGTCTCTGGATCGGCGAAATAGTTTCCGTCGCCGTTGCCCTGGGTCATCACGACTTCGCTCTGGCCCTGGTAGCCGGCGGTGAACCGGGTCTGCGCATTGGCGACGGTAAGGCTGATGGGCTTGCAGACGTATTTCAGGCCCGCGTTGCGCAGCAGGGCCCCCGGCAGCATCCCGGCCTCGCACAGAATCTGGAAGCCGTTGCAGATCCCCACGACGGCCACGCCCTTGTCGGCGGCCTGCCTGATCGCGCCCATGATGGGCGACTGAGCCGCCATGGCCCCGCAGCGCAGGTAGTCGCCGTAGGAAAAGCCGCCCGGGATGACGATCAGGTCGAGATCTTCGGGCAGGTCCGTCTCGGCGTGCCAGACCATGCTGACCGGCTCGCCGGTCGATCGCTCGACGGCGACCTTGCAGTCGCGATCGCAGTTGGAACCTGGATAGACGATGACGGCGGCGCTCATGGCGCGCGCTTAGCAGGGTTCGCGCGCGATGTCAGCGCGTCGCGTCCAGCCGGTACGACACGAACCAGATCGCCGCCCCGCCGAGCGCCAGAGCGACGCCGACCCACGCCGATGAAGTCCAGCCGAAGCCCGCGGCGATGGCCAGGCCGCCGAGGAACGGGCCCAGCGCATTGGCGGTGTTGAAGGCTGAGTGGTTCAGAGCGGCGGCCAGGGTCTGGGCCTCGCCGGCGACGTCCATCAGTCGCGTCTGCAGGACGGACCCCAGGCCGCCCGTACCGCCGATCATGACCACCACGACCAGCATGGCGGGCAGGTGTGGAGCCGCGAAGGGATAGAGGGCCATCGAGATCGCACTGAGCAGCAGCAGGCCCACGGCGGCGCGGTAGCCGAAGCGGTCGGCGGCCCATGCGCCGATCAGATTGCCGGCGAACATACCGGCGCCGAACACGGCGAATACCCAAGGCATGACCTGCGCCGACACGCCCGTCACTGCCGTCAGGGTCGAGGCCAAGAAGGCGTAGACGGCGAACATGCCGCCGAAGCCGATCGCGCCGACACCCAGGGTCAGCCAGACCTGGGAGCTTTTCAGCGCGGCCAGTTCCCGCATCGGGCTGGCGCCGGCCTCGGCCGGGTCGCGAGGCGCGAACAGGGCGACCACCAGCATTGTGACCAGAGCGCAGAAGGCCGCGCCGGCGAAAGCCCAGCGCCAGCCGAAGGCGTGACTGACCGCTGTGACGATGGGCACGCCCACCACGGTTGCGACAGTCAGGCCCATCAGCAGGGTGGATACGGCCCGCGCGCGATACCGGAGAGGCACGACCGAGGCGGCGACCAGGGCCGCGACGCCGAAGTAGGCGCCGTGCGGCAGGCCCGCGAGAAAGCGGAAGGCCAGAAGCCAGCCGTAGGTCGGCGCCAAGGCGCTGAGCCCATTGCCGATGGCGAACAGGGCCATGAAGGCGATCAACAGGATCCAGCGCGGATAGCGCGCGCCCGCCACCGCCAGCAGCGGCGCCCCGACCACGACGCCGGCGGCATAGGCGCTGATCACATGGCCGGCCGTCGGTGCGTCGACGCCCAGACCCGCAGCGAAGTCGGGCAGGACGCTCATGGCCGCGAACTCGGCGATGCCGATGGCGAATCCGCCCATGGCCAAGGCGCCGAGCACCAAGGCGACGGCTCCGCGCGATCGGCTGGGAGCGGAGTGGATCAGGGCGGCCTGGGTCATGTTGCAGTGCACACTAAACAGCGTTCATGGCGCCGCAAGGGCAAGATCGCCGGCAGCGCATTTTCTCTCACTGCAAGCGCTGGCGGTCAGGCGCTGGCTCCTATCGGCAGTAGATCTTGGCCCGATCCTTCGGACCCACGATCAGCCGATACTCCGCCTGGAAGCGGATAGGATTTGGCGGCTCATGGGCGTCTTCTTCAGAGCGGGCGCGTCCGGCGCCGTCGGCGTGCTTCTCTCGGCCTCTCCGGTGTGGGCGGAGCGACTGGACGAGCCCGGCGAGCCGGTCTGGACCTGGGGTTCCGCCTATACGGCCGACGTCATCGGCGTAGTCGATGGCGCCCCGTCGCGCGCGGGTCGATTCCTGGACAATCTGGACGTCGCGCTGGACGGCGACCTGGACCGGCAGTTCGGATGGCGCGGGGCCCGCGTCCACGTCAGCCTGTTGGCTAATGGCGGCGGGCAACCGAACGCCGTGGCCCAGACCCTGGAGGGGATCGACAATATCGAGGTGGGAAGCCCCGGCGTGCGTCTGTACGAAGCCTGGGTCAAACAGACGCTGGCCGGGGGGCGGGGCTCCGTGCTCGCCGGCCTTTATGACGTCAACAGCGAGTTCTACGTCACTGCGGCGTCCGACCAGTTGATCGCCCCGCCGTTCGGCATCGGCTCGGAGCTGGCGGCCACCGGGCCGAACGGCCCGGCCATCTTCCCATCGACCTCTTTGGCGGTCCGTTTCCGTCTCGGCGATCCAGAAGGGCGCTACGCTCAGGTCGCGGCGGTCAATGCGCAGGCGGGCACGCTCGGAGACGACGGCGGCGTCGATACGACCTTGGACCAGGGCGTGCTCTACCTCGCCGAGGCCGGCTGGTCCGGCCCCGTCAGGGTCGCTGTCGGCGGGTGGCGTTACAGCGAGGGCCAAGATGACATCCGCGACGTGCTGCCCGGCGGTGACCCCGCGCTGAGCCACGCCCAGGGAGCATATGCGGTCGTGGAGGGCACGCTGTTCGAAGCCGAAGACCAGCCCACGATTCGCGCCTTCATGCGGCTGGGCGTTTCGGACGGAGATACGACGCTGTTCTCAGGGGGATGGCAGGCCGGCCTTCGCGTCGACTCCGTCCTCGCCGCCCGCCCCGCCAGCACGCTCTCGCTCGGCTTTCACGAGGGCGTTCTGTCAGACAAAGCGCGCGCCAACGCTAGAGAGGCCGGGGTCCGTTTCGCCAGGGCGGAGGGGGGAATCGAGCTGACCTATGCGGACACGTTCGGCCCCGTCACGCTGCAGCCGAACCTGCAGTGGATCTACAATCCAGGCGGCGACGCAGACCGCGACCCCCTGCTGACGGCGGGGGTCCGGCTGATCCTTGCGCTACACTAGGCCTTGGTCTCGTAGGTCGCCGTGACCGAGGCCTTGGCCAGCGTGTGGAAGTGCAGGTTGAAGCCGTAGACGGCGCCGGAATCGTCGGGTGTGACTTCCAACGTGTTCGTATCCACGGCGAAGACCGTGAAGATATAGCGGTGCGGCCCGTGTCCCGGCGGCGGGGCGGCGCCGCCGAAACCGGCCTTGCCGTAGTCCGTGCGGCCTTCGACGGCGCCCGACGGGACCGGGCCCCCGGTCGGCAGTTCACTGACATCGGCGGGGATGTTCGCCACCGTCCAGTGCCAGAAGCCCGATCCTGTCGGCGCATCGGGGTCATAGACGGTGACGGCGTAGGACTTCGTTCCCTCCGGCGCACCGGACCAGGCCAGATGCGGCGAGGTGTTCCCCAGCGCCTTCACCTGTGCATCCGGAAGCACGCCGCCATCGGTGATGTCGTTGGAGGTGAGGGTGAAGGTCATGGTCGGCTCCTGAATGCTGAGAACCGAACGATCCTTCGACCGACCGGTTCAGTCGACCTCGATCCGGTAGCTCTCGATCACCGTGTTTGCGAGCAGGGTCTCGCACATCTTCTTGGCCTCGGCGGCCGGATCGGCCGCGCCGGCCAGGTCGAACTCGATCAGCTTGCCGACGCGGGCGTCGGAGACGCCTGGCCATCCGAGACCCCTGAGCGCGCCCTCGACGGCCTTGCCCTGAACGTCCAGGACGCCGGGCTTCAGGAAGACGTGGATCTTGACCTTGGCCATCAGTGCAGCCCGCCCTGAATGACCGTGGGCATGGCCTTCATGATGCCGAGGCGGCGGGCCACTTCGGTGTAGCTTTCGATGACGTTGCCCAGATCGCGGCGGAAACGATCCTTGTCCATCTTCTCGCCTGTCGTGGAGTCCCACAGGCGGCAGCTGTCGGGGCTGATCTCGTCGGCCAGGATGACCCGCGCGAAGTCGTTCTCCCAGATGCGGCCGAACTCGATCTTGAAGTCCACCAGGGTGATGCCGACGGCGCCGAACATGCCCGACAAATAGTCGTTCACACGGACGGTCATGGCCAGGATGTCGTCCAGCTCCTGGGTGCTGGCCCAGTTGAAGGCCGTGATGTGCTCTTCGGTGACCATCGGGTCGTTGAGCTCATCCTTCTTGTAGTAGAATTCGATGATCGAGCGGGGCAGCGGCGTGCCTTCCTCGATGCCGAGCCGCTGGCTCATGGAGCCGGCGACGATGTTGCGGCACACGACCTCCAGCGGGATGATCTCGACTTCGCGGATCAGTTGCTCGCGCAGGTTCAGGCGCTTGATGAAGTGGTTGGTCACGCCGATGCCGTTCAGGCGCGACATGATGAACTCGCTGATCTGGTTGTTCACCACGCCCTTGCCTTCGAGGACCGCCTTTTTCTGGGCGTTGAAGGCCGTGGCGTCGTCCTTGAAGTACTGGATCAGGGTGCCGGGTTCGGGACCCTCATACAGGATCTTGGCCTTGCCCTCGTAGATCTTCTTGCGCTTGGTGTTCATCGTCGTGTCCTAAACACCCGGCCGCGCCGAAAACAAAAAACGCGCGGCCAGAGGCGGGTCTGGGCGGCGCGATCCGGAATCAGGCTGGCGGAAGGGTCGTCTGGGCTGTCCTTAGCGGAATCGGCACGACGACACAAACCACGCACAGGCCGCGACCGCGGCGGTCGCGATGTCATGTTGCGTTCATCGGGCGGCGAGCTATAGACGGCCGCTGCCAGAACCCAATCGTTCGGGCGAACGGAGCTTTCGAGACAGAAATGACGACCTTCGACGATCGGGAACGGGCCTTTGAGTCCAAGTTCGCCCTCGATCAGGAGCAGGAGTTCAAGGCTGTCGCGCGCCGGAACAAGCTGCTGGGCCTCTGGGCGGCCGAGAAGATGGGTCTGTCGCCGGACAGCGCCGAGGAATACGCCAAGGCGGTCGTGCGCGCTGATTTCGAACAACCGGGCGAAGAAGACGTCTTCCGCAAGGTAGCGGGCGATTTCGAGGGGTCTGGCCTGACCGTCTCGGAAGGCGAGATCCGCCGCAAGATGGACGAGCTGGGCTCCCTGGCGCGGGATCAGATCCGCTCCGGCGAATAAGCGCGAGGCCGCCGCCGGCCTCTTTCACTTTCAGTCTCGATTACAATGCGATGTGGCCCAAAAGTGAAAGGGCCGCACTCGGGGGAAAGTGCGGCCCTTAGATCCGGGGGCTTGGGGGGAAGCCTCACCCGGTGTCTTTTGCGTCTTGCGCATTGTGGAAACGGCGACTGCGCCAATTGGTTTCAGCCGCTGGGCGAATTTTTTTGAAGCGCCGTTCCGAGGGTGTGGAAGACGCCGTTGGCGCTGGCTTCGTCGGGTTCCGCGATGGTCGCGATCGCGCCCGACCCATCCATGATCGTCAGCCGTCCGTCGCGGAACGCGACCTTTAGCGCGCCGCCTTCCACGGTGGTTAGATCAAAGACGCCGCCCGCCGCCGTCGCCCGCGCGGCCAGATCCGCCGTGGTCAGGCGGCCAGGGATGATGTGGTAGGTGATCAGCGCGCGCAGCGCGTCGCGGTTCTCTGGCTTCAGCAGCGGCTCCCGCTGCTCGACCGGCAGTTTGGCGAAGGCGTCGTTGGTCGGCGCAAAAACCGTCCACGGGCCGCCTGACCGCAGCAGGGGCTCGGCGCCCGCCGCGGCGGCCGAATCGGTGAAGGTCGTCAGGTCGGGTCGCGCGGTCATGCCGCCCCACACAGTCGACGTGGGCTGTGGCTGCGCGACGGGCGGAGCGGACGGCTGAGACGGCGCGGCCTCGCGCTCGCAGGCGGCGAGAGCGCACAGGACGGCCAGCAGGATGGGGGCGCGGGTCATGCGGCCTTAACGACCGACAAACCGCAATGGCTCCGCTTCAGTCGCCGAAGACGACGGTGCGTGCGCCGTGCAGCAGAACGCGGTCCTCCAGATGGCTGCGCACCGCACGGGCCAGGACGCGGCGCTCGATGTCGCGCCCTTTGCGGATCAGGTCGTCCGGCGTGTCGCGGTGGCTGATGCGCTCCACGTCCTGGGCGATGATCGGGCCTTCGTCCAGATCGCCGGTGACGTAGTGGGCGGTGGCGCCGATCACCTTCACGCCGCGCGCATGGGCCTGATGATAGGGCTTGGCGCCCTTGAAGCCCGGCAGGAAGGAATGGTGGATGTTGATGCAGCGCCCCGCCAGCTTGCCGGCCAGGTCGTCGGACAGGATCTGCATGTAGCGCGCCAGGACGACCAGCTCGGTCCCCGTTTCATCGATCAGCGCCAACAGCTGCGCCTCCTGCTCCGCTTTCGCGTCTGCATCGGCGGAGTTCTTCAGCGGCATGTGGTGGAAGGGCAGGTCGCCCAGCTCTACGTGACCGATCATGTCGCGGGGATGGTTGGAGACGATAGCCGTCACCTCCATGGGCAGCTCGCCGATGCGCAAGCGGTACAGCAGGTCGGCCAGGCAGTGGTCGAACCGCGAGGTCAGGATCATCACCCGTCGCGCTTCGGGCCCGCGCAGCGTCCAGTCCATTTCGAAGCGCGCGGCCAGCGCAGCGAAGGCGTCGCGCAGGGCATCGGGCGTATCGCCCTCGGCCGGGTCGAAGACGACGCGCATGAAGAACTTAATGTCTGTCGTGGCGTCGCCGAACTGCTGGGCGTCAGAGATGTTCGCGCCGCGTTCGAGCAGGAAGGTCGAGACGGCCGCGACGATGCCGCGGCGGTCGGGACAGGACAGGGTCAGGATCATGGATGGCGTCGGTCGGGGAGGAAGGCGGCGAGAACAGCCCAGCTTTCCGCCTTCCAGGCAAATGGTTTCGTCAGGGCGGGGCTGGAGGAGGGCAGGTCGATGAGCGTCAGGTCGGACCGATCACCGAGGATGCGACGACCCAGCTGCGCCGCCTTGCCGCCGTTGAAGGCGACGGCGCGCAGGTTCGGCAAGGTGGCGATCAGGCCGGGCAGGTCGGCGTGGACGGGCAGGCGGATGGCGGTGTCCAGGCTGCCCGTCCGCTCGGCCGAGGCGATGACGTCCCACAAACCGACGCCGCGCGCCTTCAAGCGTTCAAGCCGGTGGGCGTAAGGCTGCTGCGCCAAATCCTCGCCAAGAACGCCGCCGATCAGTCGCCACAAGGCGTTCTGCGGGTGGGCGTAGTATTGTGCGGCTTTCAGCGAGGCATCGCCCGGCAGGCTGCCGAGTATTAGAAGGCGGGTATCAGGCGTGACGACCGGCGGGAAGTGACTGGCCCGCTCGGTCATGCGGCGGCGTTCAAGCGCGGTTGGGCCATTTCGAATAGGCAAAAACGAACAACGCAACGAGGTTGAAGATCGGCACCATGTAGAGCAGCGCCCACCAGGGGCTGAACCCGGCCTTCTTGAGGACCTGCCCAATTGGAAACATCGGCGCCAGCGTGATCAGGATGATCAACCAGTGCCAGATCGACATCGAACCCATGACGCGCCTCCCTATCGTCGAACGACGATATCAACGCGCCGAAGTTGTGCAATGCCGACTTATCCCTCGCCGAACACCCGCGCGAACACCGTGTCCACGTGCTTGGTGTGGTAGCCGAGGTCGAACAGGGCTTCGAGCTGGGCTTCGGGCAGGGTGACGCGGGCGTCGGCCTTCAGGAAGTCCAGGAAACGGCCCTCGCCGCGCCAGACCCTCATGGCGTTCTCCTGCACCGCCGCATAGGCGTCCTCGCGCGAGACGCCCGCCTGCGTCAGGGCCAGCATGACCCGCTGCGAGTGGACCAGGCCGCCCAGCAGGTCGATGTTCTTCTGCATGTTCTCCGGATAGATGTTCAGCCGCTCGACCACGTTCGCCAGCCGATGCAGGGCGAAGTCCAGGTGGATGGTGGCGTCCGGGCCGATGCCGCGCTCGACCGACGAGTGGCTGATGTCCCGCTCATGCCACAGGGCGACGTTCTCCATTGCCGGCACGACGGCCGAGCGGACCAGACGGGCCAGGCCGGTCAGGTTCTCGGTCAGGATCGGGTTGCGCTTGTGCGGCATGGCTGACGAGCCCTTCTGGCCCTTGTCGAAGAACTCCTCGGCTTCGAGGACCTCTGTGCGCTGCAGGTGGCGGATCTCGACGGCCAGGCGCTCGACCGAGGAGGCGACGACGCCCAGGGCCGAGAAGAAGGCGGCGTGGCGGTCGCGCGGGATGACCTGGGTCGAGACCGGCTCGACGGCCAGACCCATCTGGTCGGCGACATAGGCCTCAACCGCCGGATCGACGTTGGCGAAGGTGCCCACCGCGCCGGAGATGGCGCAGGTGGCGATCTCTTCGCGGGCGGTCAGCAGGCGGCGTTTGGCGCGCTGGAACTCGGCATGATAGCCGGCCAGCTTCAGACCGAAGGTGATGGGTTCGGCGTGGATGCCGTGGCTGCGGCCGACTTCCGGCGTGAACTTGTGCTCCTTGGCGCGGGTCTCCAGCGCCGCCAGCACGCGGTCGACGCCTTCGACCATCAGGTCGGCGGAGCGGGCCAGCTGGACCGCGAAACAGGTGTCCAGCACGTCCGACGAGGTCATGCCCTGGTGCAGGAAGCGTGCTTCCTCGCCGACGATTTCCGACACGTGAGTCAGGAATGCGATGACGTCGTGTTTGGTGGTGCGCTCGATCTCGTCAATGCGGTCGGCGTCGAACGTCGCGTCCTTACCCTTGGCCCAGATGGCGTCGGCGGCTTCGGTCGGGATGACGCCCAGCTCGGCCATCTTGGTGGCGGCATGCGCCTCGATCTCAAACCAGATCTTGTACTTGGTCTCTTGCGACCAGATGGCGACGGCGGCGGGACGGGAATAGCGGCTGATCATGGGCGCGGGTAAGAAAGCGATGGGACGCCTGAGTCAAGGTTGAGGGGGATGAAGATGGAGCTTCTGATCGGACCGCGCCGGGTGTCGACATGGTCGCTGCGGCCGTGGCTGGTGCTGAAGCGCGCGGGGGCGGCGTTCACGACGCGCGATGCCCGCTATGCGAGCGAGGAAGACCGGGCGGCGCTGCGGGCGGTGTCGCCGTCGGGCTATGTGCCGGTCCTGACCGTGGCCGGCGAGCAGATATGGGATTCGCTGGCCATCTGCGAGTGGGCGGCCGAGCGATATCCGGGGCTGTGGCCTGTGGATGCGACGGCGCGGGCGCTGGCGCGGTCGGCGTGTTCGGAGATGCATTCGGGATTCCAGGCGATGCGGAACCTGTGCGGGACGGCGCCGGACCGACCACTGGTTGAGGCGGGCATCCGGTTCGAGACGCCGTCCGATCCGGCGCTGACGCGCGATCTGGATCGAGTGGTGGGGCTGCTGGGCCAGATGCGGCGGCCGTTCGGGGACGGCGGCGAGTGGCTGTTCGGCGACTGGTCGATCGCCGACGCCTTCTTCACTCCGGTGGCGGCGCGGTTCCGGCTCTATCAGATCGATCCGGTCGATCACGGCGACGACGGCGAGGTGGACGCCTATCTGAAGCGCCTGCTGGCCCAGCCGGATTATCTGGAATGGTCGGTGGCGGCCTAACGCCGGTTAACCGAACGCGGTGACGCCAGTTTAAGCGGAACGGATGCAGGGTGTGGCGGTTAGGGCTGCGACCGCCCGCAGGGAGACCGCTGATGACGACCAAAGTTCTCGCTGCTGCGGCCCCGCATGCACAGCGGTCCCCCGTACTCGGTTACGGCCTTGCGGCGCTTGTCAGCGGCTGCGTCTGGACGCTGCTGCTGGCCACCCTGCTGTAGTCAGCGCGTTCCGACCGGCGGAGCGACCGCGGCGACCTCCATCGACGCCGGCTGGACCGGTGCGGGAGGGGGCGCGACGTAGTCCAGGCTGATCGGTATGGCGGTGGCGCCCGATGCAACCGCGTCCAGAGTGTTCAGCGGTCCGCCGAACATACGCTGGTAGATCCAGTAGGCCGCAACGACCTTTTCGACATAGTCGCGCGCCTGGGGGACATCGATCGTCTCGATGAGCAGCAGGGGATCGGCGTCCGGGCCCAGCTTGCGCACCGCCGCGACCATTGGGCCGGGACCGGCGTTGTAAGACGCCACGGCCCGCAGCAGGTCGCCCTGAAGCGCCGGCATCTGCAGCACGCGGTTCACATAGACCTGGCCGAGCCGCAGGTTGGTCGCCGGCTGGAACAGGCGTTCGGGATGGGCGATGAAGTCGCGGTCGCCCGTCATCTGGGCCGCCGTGCCCGGCATCACCTGCATCATGCCGTAAGCGCCAACGCCCGAGCGGGCCGAGGCGTTGAAGCCGGTTTCCTTGCGGGCGATCGCGTAGACCAGGGCGCGTTCGATGGTGAAGCCGCCCTCGGGCTCCAGCACCGGGGTGGGATAGCGGGTCGCGTCGATGGTGGCGGCTTCGGCGCCGCCCGGCGTGCGCGGCCCGAGCGCGCGGGCCAGGGCGGTCCACAGGCGGCGGGCGTTGCCCTCGGTCGCGGTGCGGATGCCGGTGCGCAGTTCGGCTTCGGCGTCCTGTCGACGGCCGACCTCGAAGAAGGCGACCGAGCGTTTGGCGCGGGCGTCGGACTGCACGAAGGCTTCCAGCTGGCGGGCGTCAACGCCTGCCTCGGTGTTGCTGTCGGCGGTGAAGCTGGCGCGTTGCAGGCCGCCGGGCTGGTAGGGCGTGGGGCCCTGGTTCTGGATCGTGGGCTCGATGCCCAGCTGACGCAGCGCGATCTGCCCATAGAAGGTGGCGGGCCATTGAGCGGCCTGCTGAAGGTAGGGCGTGACGCGATCCTGATGCCCGACGCGTAGGGCGGCGCGAGCAGCCCAGACGCCGGCCCCGGCGCGGACCCAGGCATCCTGGGTGGGATCGTCGGCGACCCGGTCGAAGGCTTCGAGCGAGGCTTGGAACTGGTTCAACCGCCAGGTGGCGAGCCCGACCGTCCACCAGTCGCCGCTGTCGCGGCCCTTATCGACGGCGTCGGTCAGGTCGTCGTTGTTGTAGGCGATGCGCGCTTGCTTGGCGGGGTCTTCCGGATCGGCGCCACCGCCCGGCGAGACTATGTTCCAGGTGCGAGAGATCAGGGTGACGGGCCGGGGCGGGGGCGCCGCGCCGTCGGGCTGGCGGCGCAGGGCCAGATTGTAGACGCGCCCGGCGCACGGCATGTCCGCATAGTCGTTCAGCCAGGCCACCAGCTCGTCATAGGTGACGCTGTAGTCGGCGTGGAACATCCGCTCGAACTCGACCTGACCCAGCAGCACACGGTCGTGGGCGGCGCGGGCGGCCGCGCGCGCGGTCTCCAGATCACCCCGGCGAAGGGCGTCGAAGGCGGTGGTGTAGTTTATGCGATCCGCGCTGCTGAGGGCCGTCGGGGCTTCCATGGCGCGCGCACCCGCGGGCGCACCCAGCATCAGGGCCGATACAAGACCCAGCGTCAGCGCGAGGTTCGCGCGGCGAAACAACACCATACAGGCGGCCCCCTCGGCGGCGTCATCCCCTGTCTCGATTCAGGAGCGACGCACTTATCGATCGGTCGTCAATCCAGAACCATGCCGGAATCCGGGGCTTTTCTCAACCGGCGGTCAGGCGATCCGCCAGCGACAAGATGTCCTGCCAGGCCTGTCGCTTGAACTGCGGCTGTCGCAGCAGGAAGGCGGGATGCAGCGTCGCCATGGCGGGAGCGGAGACGCCGCCTTCGGCCAGTCGCCACTCGCGCCACTGGCCGCGCGCCTTCATCACGCCCTCGTCGGACTGGAGCACCGCCTTGTTGGCGGCAGCCCCGACCAGCAGCACCAGCTTTGGCTGAAGCAACGTCAGCACGCGTTCGAGGAAGGGCTGGCAGATGGCCTGTTCCTGGGGCGTGGGTGTCCGATTGCCGGGCGGGCGCCAGTAGACGGTGTTGGTGATGAAGACCTGATCGGTCAGGCCGCCGGCGGCCAGCATCCGATCGAGCAGCCGGCCCGCCTCCCCGACGAACGGCTTGCCCTGGGCGTCCTCGTCCGCGCCCGGCGCCTCGCCGATGACCAGGATCGGCGCCTGGGGGTTGCCCCGCGCGAAAACGGCCTTCGTCGCGCCCATGCCGACCAGCGGGCAGCCCCGGAAACCGGCGACGGCGGCTTCCAGTGCTTCGAGACTGTCGGCGGCGGCGGCCAGGGCGCGGGCCTCGGCGATGGCGTCGGGGTTCGCCGCACCGGGCGGAGGCGCGACCGAGGCGGTCGCGCGGGCGATGGCCTTGACTACGGGCGGCGGCGCCATCTGGGTGCGGTCGATCGGCGCGTCCAGATAGCAGGCGTCCACACCGGCTTCCGACCAGAAGGCCAGCAGGCTTTCCAGCGCGCGATCGGACGGGAGGGTTTGCATCTCCATAGGTGAGGGATGGATATGCCTTGACCGCCGTTGCGTCACGTCCCGATAAGCAGGCGACGGAACAAACACCACAAAGTTGGGGACGATGGCCGAGGAAGCGATCGAGGGCGGCGCGCAAACGCCGGCCCAGGAAGCCATTCTGGACAACCTGCCGCCGCTGGAGGCGCTGCAGGGCGTCGAGCGCGAGGTGATGGAATATGACCTGGTGATCGTCGGCGGCGGTCCGGCCGGCCTGTCCGCCGCCATCCGCCTGAAGCAGCGCGCAGAGGCCGAGGGCCGCGAGGTCAGCGTCGCCGTGCTGGAGAAGTCGGCCGAGGTAGGGGGGCATATCCTGTCGGGCGCCGTCATCGATCCCAAGGCGCTGAACGAGCTGTTTCCCGACTGGAAGGAACGCGGCGCGCCTCTGGAGACCCCGGTCACCAAGGACCGCTTCATGCTGCTCGGGCCGCAGGGGCAGGTCAGCCTGCCGATGGCACTGATGCCGCCGATCATGCACAACGACGGCTGCTACATCGCCTCGCTGGGCAATGTGACGCGCTGGCTGGGGGAGCAGGCCGAGGCGCTGGGCGTCGAGGTCTACCCCGGCATGGCCGCCAGCCATGTGGTCTGGGAAGAAGAGACGGGCCGGGTGAAGGGCGTCGTCGCCGGCGTCTTCGGCATCGACAAGCACGGAGCCCCGACCGGCGACTTCCAGCCGGGGATCGAGCTGCACGGCAAGTACGTCTTCATCGCCGAGGGCGTGCGCGGCTCGCTGGCCAAGACCATCATGGCCCGCCACAACCTGTGCGACACCGCCGAGCCCCAGAAGTTCGGCATCGGCCTGAAGGAGCTGTGGCAGGTCCCGGCAGAGAAGCACCAGTCGGGGCTGGCCCAGCACACCACCGGTTGGCCGCTCGACGAGCACACCGGCGGCGGCAGCTTTATGTACCACTTCGGCGACCGCTACGTGGCCGTCGGCTATGTGGTGCACCTGAACTACAAGGACCCGTTCCTGTCGCCGTTCGACGAGTTCCAGCGGTTCAAGCATCACCCCGCCATCGCCGAACACCTGGAGGGCGGAACGCGCATTTCCTATGGCGCGCGAGCCATCACCGAGGGCGGCTATCAGTCGGTGCCGAAGCTGTCGTTTCCCGGCGGCGTTTTGATCGGCTGTTCCGCCGGCTTCGTGAACGTGCCGCGCATCAAGGGCAGCCATAACGCCATGAAGACCGGCATGCTGGCCGCCGACGCCGCCTATGAGGCGCTGAAGGCCGGTCGCGAGGGCGACGCCCTGGTCGAATACCAGGCTGCCTATGAGAAGAGCTGGGTCGCCAGGGAGCTGAAGCTGGTCCGCAACGCCAAGCCCTATCTTTCGAAGTTCGGCACCACGATCGGCGGGGCGCTGGGCGTCGTCGAGATGTGGCTGGGCTCGATCACCGGCCTGACGGTTCCGTGGACGATGAAGCACGGCAAGACCGACGCGAAGGCGACCGGCTTGGCCAAGGACTACAAGCCGCGCGTCTATCCGAAGCCGGACGGCAAGCTGTCGTTCGACAAGCTGTCCAGCGTGTTCATCTCGAACACCAACCACGCCGAGGAACAGCCGGCCCACCTGAAGCTGCTGGACCCGACCGTGCCGATCCGGGTGAACCTGCCGAAATACGGCGAGCCGGCGCGGCTTTACTGTCCGGCGGGGGTCTATGAAGTGGTCTATGCGGATGAGGTGGCGCAGACCGATCCGCGCTTCGTCATCAACGCCCAGAACTGCGTCCACTGCAAAACCTGCGACATCAAGGATCCGTCGCAGAACATCGTCTGGACGACGCCCGAGGGCGGCGGCGGACCGAACTATCCGAACATGTAGGGGGTGAGGCGCGGCGGCTCTTGCAGGCCGCCGTCAAACCCGCGAGGGTCGAGACATGACGTCTCGCCGCCTCCCGCTTCTTCTCGGTTCGTGCATCGCGGCTCTGCTGCTGACCAGCCCCGTCTTGGCGCAGGACGCGGCGCCCGTCGCGGCGCCTGTAGAGACGCTACCCGCCATCCTGCCGGCCGAGCCGACGCCCGCGCCGGCGGACGTCTCCCCGATGCCGGCGGCTGATGATGAAGACGGCGGACCGGCCAACGGCGGCCCGGAGCTGCCCGCGCTGGAGGAGCCCGCCGCGCCCGCCATTCCCGCGGTCTGGGCGCCCGTGCCGCGCGACGCGCAGGGCGCCTCGGCCTATGGGCTGTATCTCGCCGGGCGGGTCGCCCTGGCAGGAGGCGTCGGCGAGGAGGGGGCGACGCTGCTGGCCCGCGCCCAGGCCCTGACGCCCGAGCAGCCGACCGTGACCGAACAGGCTTTCATCGCCGCCTTGATGTCCGGCGACATGGGCGTGGCCGGGCGCACGGCTCCGACCGACGCGACCGCCGCGCCGCTGTTCGTCGAGACCGGCAAGCTGGTGCGCGCGGTTCAGGCGTTTTCAACCGGCGATGCGCGCGGCGCCTATGCCCAGCTGAAGCAGCCGATCGGTCAGCCGCATATCGGCGTGGTCCTGTTGTTGAAGCCGTGGGTGGCGGGCGCGGCGGGCGACTGGCGCGCGGCCCTGGCCGAACCGCCGACGGGGCTGGACCCGGTTTCGTCGGCCTTCGCGCGCGCCAACCGGGCGCTGCTGCTGGAGATGCGCGGTCGGACGGCCGACGCGGAGACCGAGTTCAAGGCGCTGTCGGAGCAGCCCGGCGCGGGCGCCCTGTTCAAGATTCCCTACGGCGAGTTCCTGGAACGGCGCGGACGGCGCGCGGAGGCGCAGGCTGTCTATGAGGCCGCCATCGCGGGCGGTCAGAACGACGTGCCCACGCATCAGGCGCTGCGCCGCGTACGGGACGGCGGCGCGGCGCCCGCGGCCCCGACCCTGAAGACCGGCGCCGCCCTGGCTCTGACCACGGCGGCGGCCCAGGCCTCGGTGGCGCGATCGAACGAGGTGGCCGTCGTCTATCTGCGGCTCGCGCTGAACCTGGATCGCGATCCTGAGGTCCTGTACCGCCTGGGTCAGACGCTGAGCCGCGCGGGCCTGACCGGACCGGCGCAACAGGTGCTGAACCAGATCACGCCGCGTGACAGCCTGCTGTACGCCGCCGCGCGTCTACAGCTGGGGCTGGCGGCCGAGGCGGCCAAGGACAATGAAACCGCTCTGGCCCGCTTGCGCGAAGCTGCCGCGGCCGCGCCCGACGACGCCGTGATCGCCCGTGTCCTGGCCAGCCAGCTGCTGAACATGAAGCGGTTCGACGAGACGCTGGCGGTGCTGGACAGCCCGCTGCTGAACACCGGCGAGCAGGATCCGGACGTACGCTTCATGCGCGGCGCCGCCTATGAGGCCAAGGGCCGGATCGAGGACGCTGAGGCCGAGCTGTGGGCCGCCTTGCAGGCCGAGCCGAACAGCGCCTCGGTGCAGAACTATCTCGGCTATCTATGGGTGGATAAGGGCCTGCGGGTCGCGCAGGGCGCTGAACTGATCGCGCGCGCCCACGCCTCCCAGCCGGATGACGGCAACATCCAGGACTCGCTCGGCTGGGCCCAGTATCGCCAGGGTCAGTATGACACGGCGGTCGAGACGCTGGAGGCGGCGGTCGCCAAACTGCCGGCCAATCCCGAGATCAACGACCACCTGGGCGACGCCTATTGGCGCGTCGGGCGCAAACGCGAGGCCGGCTTCCAGTGGCGGCGCGTCCTGACGCTGGACCCTGACGCGGAACAGAGGGCCGCCGTCGAACGCAAGCTGGCCGAGGGTCTGACCGAGGCGCCCGCCGCCGGCGCCCAGCCCTGAGGCCTGGCGTGTCGCTGACCGCCTTCGCGCCGGCCAAGGTCAATCTGCTGCTCCACGTCGGCCCGCCCGGCGCGGACGGCTTCCACCCGCTGGTCAGCCTGGCGGCGTTCGCGGACGTTGGCGACCGGCTGAGCGTGATCGAAGGCGGCGCGCCGGGCCTGACGGTCGGCGGGCGGCTGGCCGGCGAGGCGCCGGCGGGGCTGGACAATCTGGCGCTGCGGGCCGTGACCGATCTGGCGGCGGCACTGGGGCGGCCGCAGGACCTGTCGATCCGACTGGACAAGGAACTGCCCATGGCGGCCGGGCTGGGCGGCGGCTCGGCCGATGCAGCGGCGGCCCTGCGGTTGGCGGCGCGGGCCTGGGGCGTCGCGATCGACGATCCGCGCCTGCTGGCGGTGGCGGAGGGCTTGGGGTCCGATGTGCCGATGTGTCTGGTCTCGCGGCCCGTCTGGGGCGAGGGGCGTGGAGAAGTTTTGAGCGCGGCCGACTGGCTGCCGCCGCTTCACGCCGTACTGGTCAACCCTGGCGTCGCCTCGCCGACCGGGCCGGTCTACCGCGCCTATGGCGCCGATCCGCGCCCGCTGGATGCGCGGCCGGAGCGGCCCGCCGACCGGTCGTTCGCCGGTCTGATCGACTGGCTGGGCCGACAGCGCAACGACCTGGAACCGCCTGCGGTTCGGCTGGAGCCAGCGATCGCAACGGCCGTCAGCGCTGTGCGGGCCGACCCGGACGTGGCGATGGCCCGCATGTCCGGGTCCGGCGCCACCGTCTTCGGGCTGTGCGGAGATGCAGACGCGGCGGCGGCTGCGGCGGACCGGATGTCGCGGCCAGAATGGTGGGTGCGCGCCTGCGTGCTCGGGGCGCCGAAGGGAACCTGACGGCCGGGCCGGGCCTTGATTGGGCAAGTCGGACAATCCCGATCGCAGTGCGGTCGAACCAGGAGCCCATCATGCGCCTCGCCCTCATGACCAGTGTCGCCGCCGCCTCGACCCTGACGGCCGGCGCCGTCGCTGCCCAGGACGCCATGTCCGCCACGACCCCGGCGCCCGCCGGGATGAACGCCCCGAGCGGCGAGCAGGCCGAGACGGTCACCACGGTCGCTTCGCCGCCCGTTCATAACCCGACGGACGGTCAGGTGGACGGCATGCCGGGCGCCAGCGCGCCTTCGGCCGAGCCGGAGATGCCGGCCATGCCGGCGTCCAGCGAGGCCATGACGCCGCCGCCCGCGCCGACCCCTATGACCACCACCGATCCCGCGACCATGGACCTCAACGCGCCGAGCGGCATGCCGGCCAGCACGGTCACGACCGTCGCCTCGCCGCCCGTGCCCAATCCGACCGATGGTCAGGTGGACGGCATGGCGGACCCCAACGTGCCCAACCCGCCGGTCCTGCCGGACGCGGACGGCATGGAGACCGACAATCAGCCCGACACGGCCACCCCGCCCGCGCCGCAGGGCTGATCGGCTTGACGCCCCGGCGTGTATGAGGCCAAGGACGGCGGGCCCGAAACGGCCCGCCCATTCCTCGCCCAGAGCCCGCCTTGCCCGCCTCCGACCAGCCGCTCGCCTTCCAGGACCTGATCCTGACGCTCCATCGCTATTGGGGCGATCAGGGCTGCGCCATCCTGCAGCCCTATGACATCGAGGTCGGGGCCGGCACCTTGCACCCCGCGACGGTGCTGCGCGCGCTGGGCCCGCGCCCGTGGAAGGCCGCCTATGTCCAGCCCAGCCGCCGCCCCGGCGATGGTCGCTATGGCGAAAACCCCAATCGGCTGCAGCACTATTACCAGTATCAGGTGATTTTGAAGCCGAACCCCGACGACCTGCAGGCCCTGTATCTTGGCTCGCTGGAAGCCATCGGCATCGATCCGAAACTGCACGACATCCGCTTCGTCGAGGACGACTGGGAGAACCCCACCGTGGGCGCCTGGGGCCTGGGCTGGGAAGTCTGGTGCGACGGGATGGAGGTGACGCAGTTCACCTATTTCCAGGGCGTCGGCGGCATCGAGGTGGACGTGGTCTCCGGCGAGTTGACTTACGGCCTGGAGCGTCTGGCGATGTATGTCCAGGGCGTTGATAATGTTTACGATCTGAAGTTCACCAAGGAGGGGCTGACCTATGGCGAGGTCTTCCTGGAGAACGAGCGCCAGCAGTCAGAGGCCAACTTCCACGGCTACGACGTGGACGGTCTGAAGCGGCGGTTCGAAGACATGGTGGCCGAGGTGTCGCGCCTGCTGGCCATGAAGGGCCCGCAAGGCCAGGCGCTGGTTCTGCCCGCCTACGACCAGGTGCTGAAGGCGTCGCACCTGTTCAACCTGATGGACGCCCGCGGCGCCATCGCCGTCGCCGAACGCCAGAGCTACATCGGCCGCATCCGCGACCTCTGTAAGGCCTGCGCCCTGGAATGGGTCGAACAGGAAAGGGGGCGCGTCTGATGCCCCAGCTTCTTCTTGAAATCTTCTCCGAGGAAATCCCCGCGCGGATGCAGCAGGGCGCCGCGCGCGATCTCGAGCGGATGGCGACCGAGCGGCTGAAGGCGGCGGGTCTGACGTGGGAGGCGCTGACGACGTTCGGCGGGCCGCGGCGGCTGACGCTGGTGGTCGAGGGACTGCCGGCGGCGACGGCGGACGTGGAGGAGGAGCTGAAGGGCCCGCGCGCCTCGGCGCCGCCCCAGGCGCTGGAAGGCTTCCTGCGCAAGACCGGCCTGGCGCGCGAGCAGCTGGAAGACCGCGACGGCGTCCTGTTCGCGGTGATCCGCCGCCAGGGCCAGTCGACCGCCGCCATGATCCCCGAGATGGTCGACCAGATCATCCGCGCCTTCCCCTGGCCCAAGTCGATGCGCTGGGGCACGGGCACGCTGCGCTGGGTGCGGCCGATCAAGCGCATCCTCGCCCTGTTCGACGGGGCGGTGGTGCCGTTCGACATCGACGGCATCCAGAGCGATGCCCTGACCGAGGGCCACCGCTTCATGGGCTCGGGGGAGGTGCTGCGGGTCAGCGACTTCTCCGACTATCGCAGGCAGCTGGAGACGAATTACGTCCTGGTGGACGTGGCGGATCGCAAGCTGCGCATCCTGGAACAGGCCAAGGCGGCGTGCGCCGAACGCGGCCTTAAGCTGGTCGATGACGACGGCCTGCTGGACGAGGTGGCGGGCCTGGCCGAATGGCCGACGCCGATCGCGGGCGATATGGACCCGCAGTTCCTGACCCTGCCGCCGGAGGTCATCCGGCTGTCGATGAAGGTGCACCAGAAGTATTTCGCGGTGCGGCCCGCAACGTCGACACCCTCTACGCTCGATGCGGACCAAACCTCCACGTTCGTAGAGGTTTCACAGCGGCTGGCGCCCAATTTCGTCGTGGTAGCCAACGTCGAGGCGACGGACGGCGGCGAGGCGCTGGCGGCCGGCAACAGCCGCGTTTTGTCGGCCCGCCTGAACGACGCCCGCTTCTTCTGGGACGAGGACCAGAAGGTCGGCTTCGACGCCTGGCTGGAAAGGCTGAAGGGCGTCACTTTCCACGCCAAGCTGGGGACGATGGCCGAGCGGGTCGAGCGCATCGCCGCCTTGGCCCGCGAGATCGCCCCGCTGGTCGGCGCCGACCCGGACAAGGCCGCCGAGGCCGCGCGCCTTGCCAAGGCCGACCTGGCCTCGGGCATGGTGGGCGAGTTCCCGGAACTGCAGGGGATCATGGGCGGCTACTACGCCCGCGCCTTCGGCCTGCCGCACGACATCGCCGATGCCGTGCGCGACCACTACAAGCCGCAGGGCCCGGCCGACACCGTGCCGACCGCGCCCCTGACGGTGGCGGTGGCGCTGGCGGACAAGCTGGACACCCTGGTCGGCTTCTTCGCCATCGACGAAAAGCCGACGGGGTCGAAGGATCCGTTCGCGCTGCGGCGGGCGGCCTTGGGCGTGATCCGGCTGATGCTGGACAACGACATTCGCCTTCCCATCGGCGAAACGACGATTTTGGTTCACTGGGCGCACGGCACGCTGGGTCCGCACTGGCATCGACTGCTCGACGAAGGCTCGCTGAAGTACGACGTGCAAGACTTCTTCGCCGACCGCCTGAAGGTCCTGCTCCGCGATCAGGGCAAGCGCCACGACCTCGTGGACGCCGTGTTCGCGCTGGGCGACGACGACCTCGTCCGCATCGTGCGGCGGGTCGAGGCGCTGGACGCCTTCCTCGCCACCGACGACGGGGCGAACCTGCTGGCCGGCTACAAGCGGGCGTCCAACATCTTGCGCGCCGAGGCCAGGAAGGGCGAGGTGCCGACCGGCATGATCCAGACCGGCCTGCCGGGCCAGCCGGAAGCCGAGACCGCCCTGGCCTTCGCCGTCGCATCCGCCGATGGGCAGGTACGAGACGCGGTCGAGGCCGAGGACTACGCCGCGGCCATGACGGCGCTGGCGGCCCTGCGCGGTCCGGTGGACGCCTTCTTCGAGGGCGTGATGGTCAACTCCGACGTGGCGGCCGAGCGGGACAACCGGCTGAAGCTGCTGGGTCAGGTGCGAGATGTGACGAACCGCGTGGCGGACTTTGGGCTGATCGGGGGGTAGGGGGCCGCCGCGCCTCCCACAAAGCCGAAAGGCGGCCTAAGCTCAGGCGATGAGTCGCCGCCCGTGATCAAATACATCGGCTCGAAGCGCGCGTTGATCGAGCCGATCCTGACGGCCGTGCGCGGCGCCCTGCCGCAGGGCGGCCGGGTCTGCGATCTGTTCTCGGGGACGGCGCGGGTCGGGCGGGCGCTGAAGGCGGATGGCTTCGACGTCTGGTCCAACGACCTGAACGCCTACGCCCATGTGCTGGCCGCCACCTATGTCCAGGCCGACGCCGGGCATTGGCGCGAGCGGGCCGCGCAGGTGATCGCCGAGCTTGCCGATGTAAAGCCCGAGGCCGGGTGGTTCACCCGCACCTTCTGCGAGCAGGCGCGCTACGTCCATCCCGACAACGGCGCCAGGATCGATGCGGTTCGCGAGCGGATCGCGGCGATGGCGCTGGAGCCCGAACTGGAAGCCATCGCCCTGACCAGCCTGATGGAGGCGGCCGACCGGGTCGATTCCACGGCCGGGGTGCAGATGGCCTATATGAAGGCCTGGGCGCCGCGCGCGTTGAAGCCGTTGGCGCTGCGCCTGCCGGACATGCTGCCGGGCACGGGGCGGGCGACGCGGGCCGATGCGGTCGAACTGGCGGCCGAGGTGGAAGCGGATCTGGTCTATCTGGACCCGCCCTACAACCAGCATTCCTACCTCGGGAACTACCACGTCTGGGAGAGCCTGGTGCTGTGGGACAAGCCCGAAACCTACGGCGTCGCCAACAAGCGGGTCGACGTTAAGACCCGCAAGAGCGCCTTCAACCGGCGCGGCGAGATCGGTCCGGCGATGGAGGCGGTCATTCGGGATCTGAAGGCGCCCAACCTGATCGTGTCGTTCAATGACGAGGGCTATCTGAGCCGCGATCAGCTGGTCGACATGCTGTCGGCGCGCGGCCACGTCTCGGTCGTCGAGATCGCGCGGCCCCGATACGTCGGCGCCCGCATCGGGATCCACAATCGGAAGGGCGAAAAGGTCGGCCAGGTGGGGCGGCTGCGAAACGTCGAGCACCTGTTCATCGTCACCGACCGGCGCATCGAGGTGGCCGCCGCGGCCTGACGGGAACGGTCTGCCCGCGATGTCGTTTTGGCGACATGGAAACGATGCGCAACCCCACCGTCCGATCGTTCGACACCGCCCAAACCTTCGGGACCGGCTGGCGAGAGCCGGCCGCGCCCCGCTACCAGCCGACCCCAGTCGCCGACAGTGAGCCGATGCCAAGCCTGATGGAAGAGCTGCGGCGTCTCCCGCGCATTGTCTATGCGGTCGGCGGCGGCGTGTTCGCGGCGATCATGGGCGCCATGCTCGGCGGGGCCATGCACATCTGACACGCTTCCGGGCATCCCGGCGGAAGCCGGGACCCAGTGCTTTGGCCAAGATCGCAATAGCCAGCCGGGTGCGTTTAGCTCTTACTGGATCCCGGCTTCCGCCGGGATGAGCGGTTAGGCTTGTTCCCCCAACAATGCCTTGATCGGCGACCAGGACCGGCGATGCGCCGGGCAGGGGCCATGCTCTTTGAGCGCCGCCGAGTGGATAGGGGCGTTGTACCCCTTGTGGCTGGCGAAGCCGTAGGCGGGATATTCCGCGTCTAGCTCGATCATCAACCGATCTCGCGCCACCTTGGCCAGGATCGACGCCGCCGCGATGGACAGGCTCAGCCCGTCGCCGCCGACGACCGTCTGAACATCGCACGGCAGCTTGAAGCGATAGTTGCCGTCGACCAGGGCCGCCTTCGGCTCGACGCCCATCGCCGCCACCGCGCGGCACATGGCCAGGCCTGTGGCGTGCAGGATGTTCAACTCGGCGATCTCCTCCACCGAAGCGAAGCCGACGCCCCAGGCAACGGCGCGGACCTTGATCTCGATCTCCAGCGCCTCGCGGCGGGCGGCCGTCAGGGCCTTTGAATCGTCGATGCCGGACGGCAGGTCCTCGGCGTTCAGGATCACCGCCCCGGCCGAAACCGGCCCGGCCAACGGGCCCCGCCCGGCCTCGTCCACGCCGCAGACCGGCCCGCCGACCGACCGGATCAGCACCGCCTCCAGCGCCATCGTCGGAAAGGCGCGCGGTGTCTTGGGCTTGGTCGCGCGGGCAGTCGTCATGACCGGCCCATAGCCCGGACCTCTTCGTACCGGAAGCAGCGATCGACGTGGTCGTTCACCATGCCGACAGCCTGCATGAACGCGTAGACGATGACGGGGCCGCAAAAGTTGAAGCCCCGCTTCTTCAGCGCCTTGGCCATCGCGACGGACGCATCGGACTGGGTCGGATAGGGCTCGCCCGCGATCAGCCTTCCATCCACCGGCGCCCCGCCGACAAAGCTCCAGAGCCAGGCCGAGAAGTCCTCGCCGTCGTCCCGCATCTGCAGCCAGATTTGAGCGCCCCGGATCGCGGCGTTGATCTTGGCGCGGGAGCGGATGATGCGCGGGTCTGCCAGCAGCCGCTGAATGTCGGCCTCCCCATAGCGGGCGACGATCTCGGGATCGAAGTCATCGAAGGCGTCGCGGATGCCCTCGCGTTTCCTGAGGATGGTGATCCACGCCAGCCCGGCCTGCATCCCGTCCAGCACCAGCTTTTCCCACAGCGCGCGCGCGTCGTACTCGGGCACGCCCCATTCCTGGTCGTGATAGGCGACGTAGAGGGGATCGGTCCCGCACCAGCGGCAGCGGTGAAGCTGTGATTCGGACATGGACGCAGCATGGCCGCGTCCGGCGATCAGATCGAGAAGCTGACCCCGCAGCCGCAGCTGGACGCCGCGTTCGGGTTGCGCACCACGAACTGGCTGCCCGCCAGCTCATCGACATAATCGACGACCGAGCCCGTCAGGAAAGGCAAGGAGACCGGATCGATCAGGGCCGCCTGACCGTCCGCCTCGATCCGCAGGTCGTCGGCGTCCGCCGTCTCGACCAGTTCGAACCGGTACTGAAAGCCCGAGCAGCCGCCGCCGTCGACGGCGACGCGCAGCATGACCGCGTGGCCCTCGGCGGCCGACAGTTTCGCCAGCCGACGCGCGGCGCCGGCCCCCAGCGCGATCGGCGCGGAAGATGACCGTGTGGCCAGCTCGAAGGAGGGAGATTGGACGGTGCTCACGCCCGCCTATATGAGGCGGCCGGGGTCGTTCGCAAAGGCCCGCGCCGGAAACTGTCTTGACCGCCTCGGATCCAGATCGCGCCTCCTACGCCGAACGGCCCTCGCTGAGCCGGGGACGGCGTGTCCCCGAAGCCGAGAGCCGCACCCGCACCGCCTTCGCCCGCGACCGCGACCGGATCATCCACTCGACCGCCTTCCGCCGCCTGAAGGAGAAGACCCAGGTCTTCGTGGCGCACGAGGGCGACCACTACCGCACCCGGCTGACGCACAGCCTGGAGGTGGCGCAGATCGCGCGCTCCATCGCCCACGCCCTGAGGCTGGACGACGATCTGGCCGAGACCATCGCCCTGGCCCATGACCTGGGGCATCCGCCGTTCGGTCATGCGGGCGAGGACGAGCTGCAGGCCCAGATGACCGCGCACGGCGGCTTCGACCACAACGTCCAGACCTTCCGCGTCGTGACCAAGCTGGAGGTCCGTTACCCGGCCTTCGATGGTCTGAACCTCAGCTGGGAGACGGTCGAGGGCGTCATAAAGCACAACGGTCCGGTGGCTGATCGCCTGGACGAACCGGCATGGCGCGCCATTTCCGACTACGCCGCCGGCTGGGATCTGCGGCTGGGTGAGTTCGCCTCGCTGGAGGCGCAGGTCGCCGCGATCGCCGACGACATCGCCTACAACAACCACGACGTTGACGATGGCGTGCAGTCCGGTCTGCTCAGCCTGGCCGAACTGGATCAGGTGCCGCTGATCGGCCCTGCGCTGCGATCGGTGCGTGACGACTGGCCGTCCATCGACGACCGGATGCTGCGGCTTGAGGCGGTTCGGCGGATGATCGGGATCATGGTCGATGACGTCCTGGCCGAGACGGAGCGGCGCATCGCGGCGGCGGGCGTCGTGACGACCGAGGACGTCCGGCGCGCCGGACGAACGCTGGTTCAGTTCTCGGACGGGATGCTGGCGGACCTGGGCCGGCTGCGGGCCTTCCTGTTCGAGCGGATGTACCGCCACTACCGGGTCAATCGCACTCGCAGCCAGGCGCGGCGCATTCTGGCGGAGATGTTCCAGCTGTTCATGAAGGAGCCGGCCGTCATGCCGCCCGAATGGTCGGCCAAGGCGATGGTGGACGATCCGGATCGCCGCGCCCGGGCGGTGTGCGACTACATCGCCGGCATGACGGACCGTTTCGCCATCGAGGAACACAGAAAGCTGTTCACACTGGACCTGGCGCTGGACCTGTAACGTCCGGGCTGGGGTTACACTCACGGTTCGGCCCGCTGATTCGGCCGAGGGAGCAACGCCATGTCCTTTGACGACGAAGATCGCGGTCGTGACCGGGGGGCCTATACGCCGCCGACCGATGACGATCTGACGTTCCGCCGCTCGGCCTATGACGCCCGTCGCTCGGGCGGCGGCGGCGGGGGCAAGGCGCCGCCGGTGACGCTGATGGTGTCGGCCGGCGTGCTGTTGGCGCTGATCATCGCCGTGGTGGTGTTCTACAATCTCGGACACAAGCGGTCCGAGGACGCGCCCGCCATCGGCCAGCCGGTCGGCGACCTGAAGGTCGATGCGCCGCTGGAAGCCCAGCCCGTCGATCCCTCGCAAGGCGTGCGCGTCTATCGCGATGAAGCCGACCAGATCCCCGAGACACCGACCTTCGCCCCGCCGCCCGAGACGCCGGCGCCGCGCCCGACCGCGCCTACGTCCACCACGCCCCCCGTAACCGCCCCGCCGCGCGCGCCGGCCGCGACCGCTCCGGTCGTCGCACCGCCGCCGGCCAAGACGGACGCCGCTGTCCCGCCGCCGGCGGCGGGGGGATCCGCCTCGGTCCAGATCGGCGCCTTCTCGTCCACCGCCATCGCCGACCGCGAGTTCGCCGCCGTCGCCGGCCGCTTCAGCCAGTACGCCTCGGGCGCCGGCAAGCGGGTGCAGGAGGTGACGGCGTCCAACGGCTCGACCGTTTACCGGACCACCTTCACCGGCCTGAGCCGCGAGCGGGCCGTGGCCTTCTGCAACGCGCTCAAGGCCGCTGGTCGGGACTGCCTGGTCCGGTGACGACCGCCGCGATCCTCGGCTGCGCCGGAACGGTTCTCAGCGCCGACGAGCGGGCCTTCTTCGCGGACGCGCAGCCGTGGGGCTTCATCCTGTTCCGGCGCAACGTCGAGAGCCCCGAGCAGGTGCTGCGCCTGACGTCGGATCTGCGCGACGCGGTCGGTCGGGACGCGCCCATCCTGGTCGATCAGGAGGGCGGCCGGGTCCAGCGGCTGGGTCCGCCGCACTGGCGCAAATATCCGCCGGGCGAGGCCTTCCTGAAGGCGACCAACGACCCGCTGGCGGCGCGCGAACTGGCGCGGTTGGGCGGGCGGCTGATGGCGCATGACCTCAAGGCGGTGGGCATCAACATCGACTGCGCCCCGGTCATCGACGTGCCGACGCCCGGCGCCCACGACATCATCGGCGACCGCGCCTACGCCCAGGATCCGGCGACCGTGGCCCAGATCGGCCGGGCGGTGGCCGAGGGCCTGCTGGCGGGCGGCGTTCTGCCGGTCATCAAGCACATGCCCGGCCACGGCCGCGCCTTCGCCGACAGCCACAAGGAGCTGCCGACCGTCCACGCCGATCTCGACGCGCTGGACGGCTGGGACTTCGCGCCGTTCAAGGCCCTGTCGGACATGCCGATCGGCATGACGGCCCACATCGTCTTCACGGCCGTCGACAAGAAGCGGCCCGCGACGCAGTCGAAGAAGGCCATCAAGCTGGTGCGCGAGCATCTGGGCTTCGGCGGCCTGTTGCTGTCCGACGACCTGTGCATGAACGCCCTGTCGGGGAACCTGACCGAGCGGGCGCAGAAGTCGCTGAAGGCCGGGTGCGATCTGGTCATCCACTGGACCGGCGACCGGGCCGAGATGGAACTGGTCATGGCCGGCGTCGGCAAGCTGAAGGGCGGGGCCAAACGCCGGGCCGACGCGGCCCTGGCCCGCATCGTCCATACGCCGGAGCCGCTGGATCTGGCCGAGGCGCAAGACCGGTTCGACGCCCTGCTGGCAGGTCGGCTGACGGCGGCGCAGGGGCCGGATGTGGGGGAGGCCCAGGCCTGATGGGGATGGCGCCGGCATGACCGAGGCCTTCCAGCCCAATCTGGATTTCACGCCCGTCGATCCGGTCGATGACCGCGACGCCTTCGTGGTCGATCTGGAAGGGTATGAAGGCCCGCTGCACGTCCTTCTGGCGCTGGCGCGGGCGCAGAAGGTGGACCTGCTGAAACTGTCGATCACGCGGCTGGCCGAACAGTATCTGCTGTTCGTGCACGAGGCGCGGCGGCGCAACTTCTCGCTGGCGGCTGACTACCTGGTGATGGCCTCATGGCTGGCCTATCTGAAGTCCCGCCTGCTGCTGCCGCGGGGCGAGAAGGGCAAGGCCGACGAGCCGCCCGCCGAGGTGATGGCTCAGGCCCTGGCCTTCCGCCTGCAGAAGCTGGAGGCCATGCGCAAGGCGGTGGAGGCGATCACCAGCCGGCCGCAGCTAAAGCGCGACGTCTTCACGCGCGGCGACCCCGAGGCGACCGTCATCATCCCGTCGGACCGCATCGACGCCAGCCTCTATGAGCTGATGGCCGCCTATGTGATCCAGCGCCGCCGCGAGGAGGCGCGCCGTTACAATCCGACCCAGCGCATCGAGGCCTTCTCGCTGGAACAGGCGCGCGACTGGCTGCGCGACCGCTTGCCGGCGCTGGAGACCTGGACGCCGCTGGAGCAGGTGGCGCCGATCCCGTCGCAGGAGGACGGTCCGACGCGCGCCAGCTATGTCGCCTCCACCCTGTCGGCCAGCCTGGAGCTGGTGAAGGAGGGCGCGCTGAACGCCCGCCAGGCGGCGGCCTTTGAAGCTGTTTATCTGAAGCGCCGCGATGAAGGCCAGGCGCTGGAGCTGACGCCGTGAGTCGCTACGCTTTCTCCTCCCCACAAGGTGGGGAGGGGGACCACGAAGTGGTGGAGGGGCTGTTCAAGCGCTGCGCCTGTGATCGCCCCTCCACCCTTCGGGTCCCCCTTCCCATCAGGGATGGGGAGGAAAACTGATGTCGAACCTCTCTTTCACACCCGACCACGCCGAGATCGAACGCCGCGTCGAGGCCCTGTTGTTCGCCGCCGCCGGGCCGCTGTCGGTCGAGGAGATCGCGCGCCGCCTGCCCGAGGGGGCGGACGTCTCGGGCGCCATGACGGCCCTGCGTGACCGCTACGCCGGGCGGGGGGTGGAGCTGGAGCAGGTCGCCGACCGCTGGCGTTTCCGCACCGCGCCGGACCTGTCGTTCATGATGACCGAGGAACGCGAGGAGCCGCGCCGCCTTTCCAAGGCCGCGCTCGAGACCCTGGCCATCATCGCCTACCACCAGCCCGTCACCCGCGCCGAGATCGAGAGCGTGCGCGGCGTCTCCCTGTCCAAGGGCACGCTGGACCTGTTGCTGGAGATGGGCTTCGTGCGCCTGCGCGGCCGCCGCCGCACGCCGGGCCGGCCGGTCACCTATGCGACGGCCGACCGGTTCCTGGAGCACTTCAGCCTGGCCAACCTCTACGACCTGCCGGGCCTGTCGGAGATGAAGGCGGCGGGCCTGCTGGACCTGTCCATGCCGGCGGGGTTCGAAGTGCCGGACCCCACGCGCGGCGGGGCCGACGACGAGGACCCGATCGGGCCGGAGGATGCGGACGGCTCGCCGGAGTTCGCGCAGGACTTCGTGGGGGAAGAGGAGCGGTAGGATCCCCTTCAGCTGACCGATGCGAACGTCAGGTCAGGGTCGCAAGCGGACAATCGCGTGCGAGCACTCGGCCTTGGGGAACAGCCACGGACGATGAGTGGCGGTTTCGCTGTAGTCACCAGCTAAGTTTGGCTGCAAGACCCGTAGTCTCGACGGCCCAGGAGACATCAAATGACACTACGTCGTCGGCAGTTCTTCAAGGGCGTTCTGGCGGGCGGCGCGGTACCGCTTCTCGGCGCCGCTCAGGCATCCGCCGCTGCGGAGCCGTGCGAACCCGCCGCCGAACCGACGTGGGGACGCGGCCCTGAAGGCCAGCGGATCGCCGATCTGGGCGACGGGACCTTCCGCAACCCCATCGTCTCGGGCGACCACCCGGACCCGACCATCCTGAAGGATGGCGACACCTATTACATGACCTTCTCCAGCTTCCTGTCCTATCCGGGGCTGGTCATCTGGAAGTCGACCGATCTGGTGAACTGGACCCCCGTCGGGCCGGCGCTGCACAAGCCGCTGGGCGACATCTGGGCCGTCGATCTGTGCAAGCACGACGGGCGGTATTTCATCTACATACCGGCCGATCCGCACCGGACGGGCTGGTCGATCTTCGTCATCTGGGCCGACCGGATCGAGGGGCCGTGGAGCGATCCGATCGACCTGAACATCAACGGCCCGATCGATCCCGGCCACGTCGTGGGCGAGGACGGGCGGCGCTATCTTTTTGTGAACGGCATCCGCAAGATCCGCCTGACCGACGACGGCCTGGCCACGGACGGGGTGCTGGAGCCGGCCTATGAACCGTGGCGTTATCCCGACGACTGGATCGTCGAGAATTTCGCACCCGAGGGCCCCAAGCTGCTGCGCAAGGACGGCTGGTTCTATCTGGTCACGGCGGTGGGCGGCACGGCCGGGCCGGTGACGGGGCATATGGTCATCGCGGCGCGGTCCCGATCGGTGCACGGCCCGTGGGAGCATCACCCGCACAATCCGCTGGTGCGAACCCCGTCGGAGGCCGAGCCCTGGTGGTCGAAGGGACACGCGACCCTGGTCGAGGGGCCGGCGGGCGACTGGTGGATGGTCTATCACGGCTATGAGAACGGGTTCCGCACGCTGGGCCGCCAGACCCTGCTGGAGCCGATCGAGTGGACCGACGACGGCTGGTTCCGGGCGACCGGCGGCGACCTGTCACGGCCGCTGGCTAAGCCGCGCGGCGGCCGCGCCGGGCCATCGGGGCGGGCGCTGTCGGACGACTTCTCGGCTGACCGCATGGGCGGGCAGTGGGCCTTCCACGACCCGAAGCCGGAGGATGCCGACCGGCTGCGGCGCGGGGACGGCGGCCTGACCATCGCCGGGCGCGGAGCGTCACCGGCCGACAGCCCGCCGCTGACGTGCGGGGTCGGCGACCGGGCCTATGAGGCCGAGGTGTCGATCACCCTGGACGGCGACGCCGAGGGCGGCCTGCTGCTGTTCTACAACCCCAAGGCCTTCGTCGGCATGGGCTTCACGGCCCAGAGCTTGAAGCATTTCCGCTATTCGGAAGAACAGACCTGGATGCGGTCGCCCCAGACGGCGCGGACGCTGCGGCTGAAGGTCACCAACGACCGCAACATCATCACCTTCGCCCGGTCGCGCGACAACGGCCGCACCTGGAGCCGCCAGGAATTCCGCGCCGAGGTATCAGGGCTCAACCACAACGTCTTCGGCGGCTTCCTGAGCTTGAAGGTGGGGCTGTATTCGGCGGGGGACGGTGCGGTGAAGTTCAGCGATTTCAAGTATCGGGCGCTCGTGCCGGCGATCTGAGATCGGGTGCGCCGTCGAACGTCCAACGAGGTTCTTATCGACGGACAAGGCCATCGCCCCGGCCGTGTGCCCCTAAGCCTCGCGCCCCGACTTCCACAGGGTGTGGGTCAGCGGTTCGATCAGGTAGCTGAGCGCGGTGCGCTTGCGGGTCGGGACGACCACCTCGACCTCCAGGCCCGGCTGCAGGGGGCGGGTGACGCCGCCGTCGCGCAGGCGTTGGAGCTCGCTGGCCGGGACCGAGACCTGGGCGCGGAAGAAGCTGCGGCCCGACTGTTCGTCGGTGAAGGCGTCGGGCGACACCTTTTCCAGCTTGCCGTGGAGGATCGGCAGGGCGCGTTCGTGGAAGGCGGCGAAGCGGATCTGGGTGGGCTGGCCGACCGCCAGATCGTCGGCGTCGTTGGGCGAGACGCGGGCGTCGATGACCAGGCGGGCGTCATCCGGCACGATCTCCATCAGGGTCTGGGCGCCCTGGATGACGCCGCCGACCGTGAAGGTGCTGAGGCCGATGACGCGGCCGGTGGCGGGGGCGCGGACCTGGGCGCGGGCGATTTCGTCGCGGGTGGCGGCCAGGCGGGGTTGCAGCTCGTTCAGCGACACCTCGATCTGGCGCAACTGGTCGGCGACCTCCTCGCCCAGCGTGGTGTCCACGCCGTTCATCTGCAGGCGGGTCTCGCCGATGGCCTCGCCTGCGGCGGCGATCTGGGCCCGCAACTGACCCTCCGTCCCGTCCAGATCGGCGGCGGCGCGTTCCAGCGCCCGCACGCGGGTGACCGGGGCGTAACCGCGCTCGGCCAGCGAACGGGTGCCGGCCAGCTCCTCGCTGATCAGGCGGGCCTGCTCGCGGTTGCTGTCGATCTGACGCTGGTAGCCCTCGATCTGGTCGGTCAGCTGGGCGACGCGCTGGTTGAGCACGCCGGTCTGGGTCGAGCGACCCGAGCCGCGCGCGCGGAACTGCAGCTGCTGCAGGCGCACGGCCTCGTCGGCCAGCCGCTTGTCATCGCCCTGGAGGCTGAAGAACTCGGCCGGCGGGGTGAAGACGCTGCGGCCCTCGCGCTCGGCGATCAGGCGGGCGCGCTGGGCCTGTAGGCTGAAGACCTGGGCGGCGAGGCCGCGTTCGGTGGCGCGCAGATCGGGCCCGGCGATCTCGACCAGCACTTGTCCGGCCACGACGTGGTCGCCCTCGGAGACGTGCAGGGCGCTGACGATGCCGCCATCGCGGTGTTGAACCGCCTGGCGGCTGCCCGAGACGACGATCTTGCCCGGCGCATAGGCCCCGGCGTCCAGCGGCACGAAGGCGGCCCAGCCGAGGAACAGCACGAAGAAGGCGAAGGCGACGGCGCCGCCGATGATGATCTCCGGGCGCGGATTGTCGGCCAGCAGGCCTGTGCGCGTCGGGGCGGGCAGGGGTTCGGACGCGGTGGTCATTGCACGCTCGCGATGCGCGGACCGGGCTTGGGATTGAGACGCGACAACACGTCCTCGCGCGACCCCTGCATCTCCACCTGGCCGTTCTTCATCAGCAGCAGGCGGTGCGCGACCTGGAGGAAGCCGGCCCGGTGAGCGACGACGACGACCGCGGCGCCGCGCTCAGCCGCCGCGACCACGGCCTGCGCCAGCGCCTGCTCGCCCTCCTGATCCAGCGCCGAGTTGGGCTCGTCGAGAACCAGCAAGGCGGGCTCGCCATAAAGGGCGCGGGCCAGGGCGATACGCTGGGTCTGGCCCGCCGAAAGGCCAGAGCCGTCCGCGTTCAGCATTGTGTCGTAACCCTGCGGCAGACGCAGGATCAGCTCGTGCACGCCGGCCGCCTGCGCCGCGGCGACGGCGGCGGCGTCAATCTCGACCGGGGATAGTTTCTGGTCGCCGCCGAAGCGGGCGATGTTGTCCTTGATCGTGCCGGCGAACAGGACGGGCTGTTGCGGCAGATAGCCGACGTGGCTCGCCAGCCGGTCGCTGTCCCAGGCCTGATAGTCGGCGCCATCCAGCCGCACGACGCCCAGACCGGGCCGTAGTGCGCCGGATATGACGCGCGACAAGGTGGTCTTGCCCGAGCCGCTGGGGCCGATGATCCCCAGGATCTGGCCGGGTTCGAGCCGGGTGGATATCGACTTCAGCTGTGGCTCGGCGCCTTCGGCGAAGCGGACGCTGACGTTCTCGACCTCGATCCGCCCCATGGGCCGGGGCAGTTCTGTGCGGTCGTGTTGGGGGTCGGGGACCCCGGCGAACAGGGCGACCAGATTGGTCCAGGCGGTGCGGCCCTGGATCAGGTTGGGCCAGCCGCCCACGATCTGTTCAATCGGGGCGACGGTGCGGCTCAGCAAGACCGACGACGCGATGATGGCGCCGGCCGAAATCTCGCCCTTCACGGCCAGGAAGGCGCCGAGGCCCAGAGCCAGAGACTGCATGGCCAGGCGGGCGAACTTGATGGCGCCGCTGAAGCCGCCGCCCGAGAACTGGGCCTGGGCCTGGGCCACCGTGGCGGTCTCCCGCTCGGCCAGCTGGCGGCCGATCATGGCGCGCTGCATGCCCAGGGCGCGCACGGTCTCGGCGTGGCTGCCAAGCGTCTCCTGCGCGGCGTAGGCGGCCGAAGCGGCCTTCAGCGAGGCCTGCAGTTTGGGCCGGGTCGCCTTCTCGTTGGCCACGGCCAACGCCAGCAGAATGCCCGCGCCGGCCAGCGACAACAGGCCGATCAGCGGATGCAGCAGGAAGCAGACCGCCAGGTAGACGACGGTCCACGGCAAGTCGAAGGCGGCGCTGACGCCTGGGCCGCTGAGGGCCGCGCGCACGCTGTCCAGGTTGCGCATCGCCTCGCCGGCATGGCCGCGCCCACGGCCGGATCCCACGACGCGGCTGAGCACCGCCCCGGCCAGCAGGCGATCCAGCCGCAGTCCGGCGCGGTACAGCAATCTGGTGCGCAGCGAGTCCAGCGCCGTCAGCGTCGCCAGCGCGAATAGGACGATGACGGTCAGGAGCGCCAGGGTCGTCAGCCCGCCTGTCGGCACGACGCGGTTGTAGACCTGCATCATGTACAGCGTGGGCGTCAGGTAGAGGATGTTGACGAGGGCGCTGAAGACGCCCGCGACGACGAAGTGGCGCTTGCACGCCGCCACAGCCTCGGTGAGGGCCGGCGCGCCCGACGCATCGGGCAACAGCCGCTGGCCGTTGTTCAACCTGGGGTTTGACGCTCTCACAAGGCGCTTTCTAGCAGACCCGGAAACGCTCCGCATCCATCCCTTAGCGGCTGGCGGTTAAAGCCCGGTCAGCGTCGCCGCGTGCTGGCGGACCAGAGCCAGGGTGGTCGCATCGCTGTCGAACACGCCGTACCAGCCCTGCGGTTCGTGCGGGGGGTCGCCCAGGAAGGCGGTGTCGCCGCTGTGGAAGCGCCAGTCGGCGTGTCTGGCGCGGCCCTCGCCGTTCCAGGCCCAGAAGTTGGACCCCTGCAGCGGCCCGCCCTCGCGGATGCTCTTCTCCACGGCGGCGAAGATCAGGCGGTAGTAGCGGTCGCGGTAGACGGTGGTGGCGGAGGGCGCATAGCCGACGTCGCGCGGATAACCGAACTCCTCGATCACCAGCGGCTTGGCGATCTGGCGGGCGATGGTCAGGTGGCGGTCGATATAATCCTGCACCTGGGCCTCGCCGGCTGCGGCGGTGCCGGCCAGGTCATCGTCGTCCACCCAGCTCCAGTTCAGCGGCCAGATGTGGATGGTCAGATAGTCGATCTGCGGGATCGAGTGTTCGGCGACGACGCAGGCGGCCTGTTCGAGACAGCCCTTCAGACCCTCGCTGCCGGTCGAGACCAGTTGCCTGGGCGCCAGCGACTTGATTAGGACCGCCGTGTCGCGAACCCAGGCGTAGAAGTTCGGCAGGTTGGGCTCGCCCACGGCGGCCGAGCCGCCCGGGCGCGGCTCGTTGGCCAGCTGCCAGCTCATGATCGTGGGATCGTCGGCGTAACGCACGCCGGTGACGGTGTTGGTCCGGCCGACCACGGCGCGGATGTAGTCGTGATAGAGCCGGATGGCCTCGCCCGACTGGTAGAACTGGGCGTTGAAATCGGCGAAGGCGGGCCAGGGATGGGCCGGGTCGTTCATGTTGATGTATTGGCCGCCGTTGGTCCAATACAGGTAGGTCATCATCCCGCCCGACCACTCCCAGAAGTTGGTCAGATAGACGACGGCGGTCATGTCGCGCCGAGCCATCTCGGCCAGGGTGACGTCCAGGCCCTTGAGCAGGCTTTCGTTGTATTCGGCGGAGTGGTCGCGGAAGGCCGGCTTGACCGAGTTGGTCAGCGGCGAATCCTCGCCCGAGCCGGCCAGGCGGATGTTCTTGATGCCGGCGGCCTGCATCCGGTCCAGTTCGCGGGTCAGGCGGCCTCGGTCGCCGAAGGCGCCATCCGAGCCGATCCAGGCCGCGTACCACATGTTGGTGCCGACGTAGTGATAAGGCGCGCCGTTCCGCCTGAAGCCCATGCCGTCGACGCTGACGAATGCGTCCGACCCGGTCGATGCGGAGCCGGGGACGCTGGCGCAGGCCGTCGCCGTCAAAGCGGCGACGCCCATCAGAAGGTGGCGGCGGTCGAGCATCATGGCGTCCTCCCGACGATTCAGCGTCGTCTAGGAATGAGTCCTAGCGGGCCGCGACCGTCGCCGTAAAGGCGGGTTCGGCTTGACCTTTGTCGCAGGGGTCGGCACCCCTGCCGCATCGCCTCCCGAGAGAACTGAAGCGTCAATGAGCACCACGGACGAGCGCGCACGCATTGCGGGGGTCGAGCTGGGCGGGACCAAATGCGTCTGCGTCCTGGCTGATGGGGAGGGCGTGATCCTCAAGCAGGCGCGGGTCGACACGACCACGCCGGAAGAGACTCTGTCGGGCGTCGAGGCCATCCTGGACGGCTGGCGGGCGGACGACGGATTCAGCGCGCTGGGGATCGCATCGTTCGGCCCGTTGGACCTCGATCCGGCCTCGCCCGCCTGGGGCTCGATCCCGGCGACGACCAAGCCTCACTGGAGCGGCGCCGACGTGGCGAAGCGCCTGACCGGTCGCTATGGCGTGCCCTATGCGTTCGACACCGACGTCAACGGCGCAGCCTTCGCGGAGGGCCGGTGGGGTGCGGCTCAGGGTCTGAACGACTTCGCCTATGTCACCGTCGGCACCGGCGTCGGCGTCGGCCTGATCGCCAACGGCAAGGCGATGCGCGGCTTTGGTCATTGTGAACTGGGCCACATGCGTGTGCAGCGGTTGGATGGCGATGACTGGCCTGGCTGGTGCGTCTTCCACGGCGGCTGCGTCGAGGGACTGGCCTCGGGATCGGCCATCCGGGCGCGGCTGGGACGCGAGGACATCAGTAGTCTGACGGCCGACGATCCGGTCTGGGCCAATGTCGCCCATACCCTGGCGCAACTGGCGCACACCCTGTGCCTCACCGCCGCGCCGCGCCGCATCCTGATCGGCGGTGGCGTCGTGACCGGGCAGCCGCATCTGCTGCCGCTGATCGAGACCAAGCTGCGCGAGAGCCTGAACGGCTATCTGGTTCTGCCGGACGAGACGATCGTGCGTGCGCCGGGCCTGGGCGACCGCGCCGGGCCGCTGGGGCCCGTGGCGATGGCGCTGGACCAGCTTTAGGCCGCGTCGGCCGCTGCTTCGGCCTCAGGCTCGGCCCACAGCGCGGTGCCGCGTGGCAGCAGGAAGTGGCTGAGCGGCAGGATGGCGGCGCCGACGGCCGGCGCGTCTTCCGCCAGGGCGGCGCAGCGCACCGGTGCGATCACCGGAGCGGACGTGGCCCGCTCGCGCAACAGGGCGTTCAGCCGGTTGGCCAGCCGATCCACCGCCGCGACCGGCAGCCGCCCGCCGATCAGCACCGCCGCCGGATTGATCAGGCAGTTCACTGCGGTCAGCGGGTCGATCAGTCGTTCCGCCGCCGCGTCCAGCCACGTCGCGACGGCCGGATGGATCGGCCCTTCGGCGCTCATGCACTCCGTCAGCGTCAGCCCCTCGGCCTTCAGCGCCTCGCTGAGGCCGGACAGGGACACGAAGGTCTGGATTTGCTCGCGGCCGCCGCCGGGCGTCTCGCCCATCATGAACCCGAGCTCGCCGCTGCGCCCCTGCGCGCCCCTGCGGTAGGCGCCGTCGATGACCAGCCCGCCGCCCAGCGCCCATGAGATCAGGATGTAGAAGAAGCTGGAATAGCGCTGGCCGTGGCCCAACTGCACCTCGCCTGTGGCGGCCGCGGCGGCGTCGTTCTCGGTGAAGGTCGGCAGGTCGTAGGGCGCCTTGAACAGGCTCGTTACGTCCAGCCCATGCCACTGGGCGTAGTCGGCCGGACGGCCCGGCAGATCGACCAGGCCGAGGTCGTCGGGGGCGGCGACGCCCACGCCCAGCAACTGATCCGCCTTGACCCCCGCCTCCTGCAACAGCAGCGGCGCGCAATGTTGATAGAAGGCGCGCACGTCGTCCGGCAGGGCGAAAGCGATCTCCTTCGTCGCCCGGGCGCGCGTCTTGCCCAGGAAATCGACGACCACGACGGTGATGTGGTCCCGGTCGATGTTCACGCCCAAGCAGAAGCAGGCGTCCGCATTGATCGTCAGGTCGGTCGGCGGCTGGCCGCGTCCGCCGCGCCGCTGGCCTGCCTCCTCGATCATGCCATCGGCCAGCAAACGGCGCGAGATGTTGGCGATCGTCGGTGTCGTGAGGCCGGTGATCTTGGCCAGCTCGACGCGCGTCAGCGAGCCGTTGACGCGAATGGCGTGCAGGGTGATGCGCTGATTGTGATCGGCCGCGCGCACCAGATTGGTGCCGGACAGGCGGATGCCAGCTCGTGGCGGACCCATGAACGCGTGAACTCCTGCGGCGAGGGCCAGCCCCCCAAGCCGCGACGTTCTTTCGATAACGCCCTGTTACAACCAAGGGAAGCGTTTCCAGCGACCAAAAGGCGCAGCAGTCCTATTTCGGATTTCAATTTGTTGATTAGCTGAGCCGCAGCGCTAGGCTAGTCTCAAGTGTTGGACTGGCGCGCAGACGCCGGGCGGGAGGACGAACGATGCGTTGGCTTCATGGAGCGGCAGCCCTGGTGCTTGCCTTTGCGGCGTCGCAGGCGGAGGCCGGCGTGCCCGAGCAGGGTGGCCCGTATAACGTCAGCGTGCTGGCGGGCGGCGTAGGCGTCGAGCGTGACCTGAACGCGCCGGCCCTGATGGCCGAGGGGTCCAGCTTCAGCTTCAGCGCCTGGGTCCGGCCTGAGCTGGCGCAGGGCGGCACGGTCACGCTGCTGGCGTTGGGCGCGGCGGGGGCGAACTGCCGCTGTCTCGTGCTGACCGACGGCCGTCTGGGATATCAGTCAGGCGGCCAGACCCTGACCACGCGCGAGCGGATCGCGCCGGGGCAGTGGACCCATGTCGCTGTGTCCTCCGAGGGGGATCAAGCGACCCTCTACGTCAACGGTCGCCGCGTGGCGCGCGGACGTGTCGCGGCGGTCGCGACCTCGGCGAAGATCGGCGTGGCCCCGGTGGTGGGGGCGGGGGAGAGCCTGCGTCACTTCGGCGGTCAGATGGCCGAGGCGACCCTGCACGACACGGCGCTGGATGGCGCCGCCGTCACTGCCTTGGCCGGTGATCGGCCGAACTTCGACGTCGTCCATTTCTGGCGCGTGAACCAGGGCTGGGAATGGCAGAACCGCGCCAACACCGGCTACTTCCGCCCGCAGGACCCCTGGACCCTGCCGCAGGCGCGCGGCGAGGGCACGGCGCCGGTCGCCACGCCCGTCGCGGCCCGCCCCGTGCTGGAAGCCGGCGAACCTGGCCGCTGGACGATCAACGGCTGGACCCTGGCCGCCGCGCCCGAAGTGACGGCCGACGGCGCCGCCCTGTCGCAGCCGGGCTCGCCCGCCGGGACGTGGCGCCCCGCCACCGTTCCGGGCACCGTCCTGACCACCCTGGTCGACCGGGGCGTCTATCCCGACCCCTATTACGGCCTGAACAACCTCGAGATCCCCGAAAGCCTGGCGCGTCAGGATTACTGGTATCGCACCAGCTTCACCGCCCCGTCCGAGGCCGCCGGGCGTCGACACACCCTGGTGCTCAATGGCGTGAATTACGCCTCCGAGGTCTGGTTAAACGGCGAAAAGGTCGGCTCGACGCGCGGCGCCTTCGTGCGCGGCCAGTTCGAGGTGACGCTGAAGCCGGGCGAGAACGTCGTGGCCATCCAGGTCTCGCCGCCGCCGCACCCCGGCACCCCGCACGAACAGTCGATCCGTGGCGGCGTGGGCGAGAACGGCGGCCAGCTGGCCATCGACGGCCCGACCTTCGTAGCCACCGAGGGCTGGGACTGGATCCCCGGCATCCGCGACCGCAACACCGGCCTGTGGCAGAATGTCGAGCTGGTCACGCACGGCGATGTCCGTGTCGTCGATCCGCAGGTCATCACCGACCTGCCCCTGCCGCGCACCGACAGCGCCGACGTGCACATCAATGTCCCGGTCGAGAACGAGGCCGACGGGCCGCGCACCGTCACCGTCCGCGCCGCTTTCGACGACGTGGTGGTCGAGAAGACCGTCACCGCCCCGCCGGGACGCTCGGTCGTCGCCTTCGCCCCGTCCGAGTTCGCGGCCCTGCGTGTCGCCAACCCGCGCCTGTGGTGGCCGAACGGGTACGGCGATCCGGTGCTCCACGACCTGACCGTCACCGCCATCGTGGACGGCCAGACCTCGGACACGGCGACCAGCCGCTTCGGCATCCGCGAGGTCAGCTACGACCTGTCGCTGTTCGCCGCTGACGGCGAGCTGCGCCGCGTCAACGTCCAGACGACTGACGGCGGTCTGGCGGGCCAGCGGCTGATCGACGTGACGCACGAGGGGATAAAGCAGTCGCCGCGTGGCTGGGCGGAATCGCTGACGCCCGCCGGCGAGGCCTCAGCCGCCGTTGTCGCCATCGACGAGACCCTGCCGGAGCCTCACCTGACCATCCGCGTCAACGGCGTGCGCATCGCCGCGCGCGGCGGCAACTGGGGCATGGACGACGCCATGAAGCGCGTCAGCCGCGAGCGTCTGGAGCCTTATTTCCGGCTCCAGCGCGACGGCCACATGAACGTCATCCGCAACTGGATGGGCAACAACTATCAGGACAGCTTCCTCGACCTCGCGGACGAGTACGGCATGATGATCCTGAGCGATTTCTGGCAGTCGACGCAGAACTTCCAGGTCGAGCCGCAGGATCCGCAGCTGTTCCTGGACAACGCCCGCGACACGGTTGCCCGCTATCGCAACCACCCCTCGATCATCCTCTGGTTTGGCCGCAACGAGGGCGTGCCCTATCCGATGCTCAACGAGGGTCTGGACGATGTGGTCGCCGAGCTGGACGGCACCCGCTGGTTCACCGGCAGTTCGAACAGCATCAACCTGCAGGGCTCCGGCCCGTACAACTACCGCCCGCCCGTGGGCTATTTCACCGACCTGGCGACGGGCTTTTCGGTCGAGACCGGCACGCCGTCGCTGTCCACGCTGGAGTCGATCCAAAGCTATGTTCCGGCCGAGGACCTGTGGCCGCTGTCGGACACCCTAGCCTATCACGACTGGCATTTCGCCGGGAACGGCGACACGGCCACCTTCATGGCGGCGCTGGACACCATGTTCGGCGCGGCGACCAGCTTCGAGGACTTCGAGCGCAAGGCGCAGATGATGAACCTCGAGACCCACAAGGCCATGTACGAGGGCTTCCTGGGTCACCTGTGGACCAAGAACAGCGGCCGGCTGCTCTGGATGACGCATCCGGCGTGGCCGTCGAACGCCTGGCAGATCTATAGCTGGGACTACGACACCTCGGCCGCCTATTACGGTTCGCGCACGGCGACGGAGCCGCTGCACGTTCAGATGAACCTGCCGGACAACGGCGTGGTGGTGCTGAACACCACGCGAGACGACCGGTCGGGCCTGTCGGTGAAGACGCGGATCGTCAGCCTGGACAACCGCGAGCTCTTCACCCGCACCGACGCGGTCGACGCCCTGTCGAACCGGGTGACGACGGTGGGCGACACCCCGCTGGCGTCGATCCTGGAGACTGAGCGCGCGGCGCTGGTGGTGCTGCAACTGGTGGACGGGGAGGGCCGGGTGCTGTCCGACAACCGCTACTGGCGCGGCGCGACCCCTGCCGACTATCGCCGCCTGAACGATTTGCCGGCCCAGCCGGTCACGGTCAGCCTGAGCGCGGCGCGCGTCGACGGTGATGAGCGCATGGTGACGGCCGAGCTGGCCAACACCGGCGCGGCGCCTTCGTTGAACCTGAAGCTGACGCTGGTGGACGGCGAGGGGCGGCGCATCCTGCCGGCCTACTATGCTGACAACTATGTCACGCTGCTGCCGGGCGAGAGCCGCCGGATCGACATCCGTTATCCGGCGACGGCGACGGGCGCCCCGTCGGTAAGGTTGCGCGGCTGGAACGCCGTGGCGGCCCAGGCGACGGCGAACTGACGCGTTCAACCGGCCGTCGCCCGCATGGATTGCGACGGCCGGTTCGCCTTCAAATAGTCGCTACGCGAACCACCGGTTTGTTCCCCAGCGAACACGGTGTGTGGCTGTGATTCCACAGTGTCAGGATCGCAACGAAACGGTCTAGGAACGGCCCATTACTCCGCCCATTTGAGCCCCTGCTGGATGGGGCACGGCGACGAACTCCCCTTCGTCGCCACATCTAGGAGTGATAAGAAAATGCGTACTCTCATTCTCGCTGCTGTCGCCGCCACTGCCTTCGCGGCGCCCGCCATGGCTCAAACCGTCTCGTCCCCACAGTGGTACGGCACGCTGGGCTATGGCCAGGTCGATGACGACTTCGCCGACCTCGGCACGGTGACCGGCCGTATCGGCGCGCGCTTCACGCCGTACCTGGGCGCCGAGGCGGAAACCTCGTTCGGCGTCGCGGACGACAAGAAGGACTTCGGCGCCGTCAACGGTGTGGTTCGTCACCGCTATGACGCGGCCGCCTATGCCGTCGCCACCCTACCGGTCGCGCAAAACTGGTCGATGTTCGGCCGCGTCGGCTATGGCGTTACCGAGCTGCAGAGCGAAGCGGCCGGCGTGCAGAGCTCGGACCACCAGACCAGCGTCAACTACGGCGCCGGCGTGAACTATGACTTCGACGCCCAGAACGGCGTGCGGGCTGACTTCACGCGCCGCGACTACACCGACGATGCGGGCAAGGCCGATGTCTATTCGGTCAGCTACGTCCGTCGCTTCTAGGGACAGACGACCATCCCGGGCTTTGGTCCGGGGGTGCGGGGGGCGCGCTGGCGACAGCGCGCCTCTTCCAGTTTCAGGCGTGGCCCGCCAGGGCCCAGCGCTGCGATCCCTCGCCGAACGGCCGAACGAACAGGTCGCGATAGTGCTCGAGGGCCTCGACGATCATGCGCGGCAGATCGTTGACCGTCTCGCCTCGCTGGCGATGCATGGCGGCGACGCAGTCGACAACCACGGTCTGGTGCGCGGAGCCGCCCATTCGGGTCAGCACCTCGGTCACGTCCCGCACCAGTTGATCCCAGAAGTTCGGCTTGGTCTGAGCCATTCGGGCGTCCCCTTGTTCTCGACGTCTTATGGGGTTGCAAACTTGGGCCCGCGGCGCAAGCGTGGCCGCAGATAATGTGAACGCGGCAGGCGGCCGCGGCTGGGGAAAATTGTCATGGCGATCGATCCGGCGGCCGAGACCGCGCGTTGGCTGGCGACCCTGTCGCCCGAGGATACCGCGCGAGCGGTGGCCTACACCCACGGCGGCCACTGGCTGATCATAGGCTCGCTGATCGTCTCCATTCTGATCGGCTGGATCATCATTAAGACCAACTGGCTGGGGGCCGCGCGCGACTGGGTCGAGCGGAAAAAGCGGCGACCCAAGCTGGCCAGCTTCGTCGTGGCGCTGGTCTATGGCGTCATGAGCTTCGTGCTGAACCTGCCGTGGTCGGCCTATGCGTCCTGGTACCGCGAGAAGCACTACGGCCTGACGCAGCAGGCGTTCGGCGGCTGGCTGACCGAGGACCTGATCGGGGCGGCGATCTCGGTGGTGGTGTCGGCCCTGCTGCTGATCGCCATCTATGCCCTGATCCGGCGGGCGCGGCGCTGGTGGTGGGCGTGGGCGGCGGCGGTGACGGCGGTGTTCGTCATCCTGGGCCTGGTCGTCTCGCCGATCCTGATCGAGCCGATCTTCAACACCTACACTCCGGCGCCGAACGGCCCGGTCCGCGATGCGGTGGTCAAGCTGGCCGAGGAGACCGGCACGCCGTCCGACAAGATCTACATCTTCAACGGCTCGAAGCAGTCGGACCGCTACACCGCCAATGTCTCGGGCCTGTTCGGCTCGGCGCGCGTGGCGATGAGCGACGTGATGTTCCAAAAGGGCGCCGATTTGGCCGAGGTGCGCGGCGTCGTCGGCCACGAGATGGGCCACTATGTGCGCGGCCATATCCTGTGGCTTGTCGGCATGATGATCGTCATCGCCACGGCCGGCTTCTGGCTGACCGACCGTCTCTATCCGCTGGCGCGGCGGTGGCTGGGCGCGAACAAGGTGGGCGACATCGCCGACCCGGCCGGCCTGCCGGTGCTGAGCGTGGTGCTGGCGGTGCTGGGCGTGCTGGCGACGCCGGTCTTCTCGAGCATGACGCGGATCACCGAGGCCGACGCCGACCACTTCTCCCTGGTCCACGCCAATGAGCCGGACGGGCTGTCAAAGGCGCTGATCAAGACAGCCGAATACCGTGCGCCCAGCCCCTCGGCGATCGAGGAGTTCATCTTCTACGACCACCCCAGCGTCGGAAACCGCATCCGCAAGGCGATGGAATGGAAGGCGGCGCATCCGCCGGAAACGCCCGGGACGCCCGCGCCGTAGCAATCTCCGCCTCCTGGGCGGAGACAGCGAGCGCAGCGAGCAGAGGCGGGCAAGTTGTCCTGCCTCGACCTTTCGGGCCCGCCTCTGGCGCCTTGCGGCGCCTGTCTCCGCCCAGGGGGCGGAGAGCGATGCCTGCGCTACGCGCGCTTCTTCACGAACACCGTGCCCGCTGAGTAACCCGCGCCGAAGCTGCAGATCAGGCCGACGTCGCCGCGCTCGAAGCCGTCGTGGTGCAGGTGGAAGGCGATGATGGAGCCGGCCGAGGAGGTGTTGGCGTAGTCGTCCAGGATGATGATGTTCTCGCCCGGTTCGGGGTCGCGGCCCAGCACCTTGCGGCCGATCATCTCGTTCATGTTGATGTTGGCCTGGTGCAGCCACAGACGCTTGAGGCCCTGCGGGTCCAGGCCCAGGTCTCCGGCGTGGTCGACGATCATGTCCGAGACCATCGGCACTACATCCTTGAAGACCTTACGACCCTGCTGGACGAACAGCTTGTCCGACTTGCCGATGCCCTCCGGCGCGGCGTTGTTCAGGAAGCCGAAGTTGTTGCGGATGTTGTTCGAGAACACCGTCTTCAGCCGCGTGCCCAGTACGTCCCAGCCGCCGGGGCCGGCGGTGTCGGAAGACTCCACGATCACGGCGGTGGCGACGTCGCCGAAGATGAAGTGGCTGTCGCGGTCCTTGAAGTTCAGGTGGGCCGAGCAGACCTCCGGATTGACCATCAGCACCGCCTTGACCGAGCCGGAGGCGATGAAGTCGGCGGCGGTTTTGATGCCGAATGTGGCGCTGGAGCACGCCACGTTCATGTCGAAGGCGAAGCCATCGATGCCCAGCGCCTGCTGCACCTCGATCGCCATGGCCGGATAGGCGCGCTGCATGTTCGACGCGGCGCACAGGACGGCGCCGATCTCCGAGACCGGTTTGCCCCAGGCGGCGATGGCCTCGCGCGCGGCCTTCACGGCCATCTCGGCCAGGATCGACAGCTCGTCGTTGGAGCGTTCGGGCAGGTTGGGCGCCATCCGCCTGGGATCCAGCACGCCGGCCTTGTCGAGGACGAAGCGGCTCTTGATGCCCGAGGCCTTCTCGATGAAGGCGGCCGAGGACGGCGTCTTGGCCTCCAGCTCGCCCTCGGCGATGGCGCGGGCGTTGTCGGCGTTCCACTGTTCGGCCCAGGCGTCGTAGGCGGCGACCAGCTCCTCGTTGGAGATCGACTGTTCGGGGGTGAACAAACCGGTGGCGGCGATAACAGCGTTTGGCACTGGTTTGTTTTCCTATCGCTCGGCCCGCGGGGCCTCGCTGCTTGAGGAAGGTCTGTTCTTTTGACGAACGCTCAATAGGACGGTGGCGGCGTCCGGTCGAGGCTGGCGCGGATGCCCTTCCACCAGCGGGCGATCTGGTTGGAGGGGGCGGTGGGCGCTGGCGTGTCGCGCGCCTTGATCAGGGCCTCGACCAGATCCTCGGCCTCGCAGGGCCAGCCGGCGGGCGTGACGTAGACCGGGTAGGCGATCAGGGCGGCGTGGACCAGTTCGTCCAGGCTGGCGCGGCGGCTGCGACGCGGGAAGTCCAAGCGATCCTCGGTCAGGCCCCAGCCGGCGTAAAACGGGCGGCCATAGACCGATACCGCCTTATGCCTGATCAGGGCCTCGAACCCGGTCAGGGAGGTCAGGGTGGCCAGCCGGTCGCAGGCGTTCAGGCAGTCGATGATGTCCAGCCCGTCGGCCACGGCGTCCACCGCGTCCAGCGCCGAGGCGTCCAGTAGGCCCGGCCGGTTGCCGGCGAGGACGTCGGGATGGTTGCGATAAATCAGGAAGGCGTCGGGGTGATCGGCGCGGGCGGCGGCGACCAGGCCGGAGTTGGTGTTCAGATCGGGCGCGCAGCCCAGCAGGATCGACTTGTCGTTCTCGACCTGACCGACGACCAGCAGGCGCGGCCGGTCGGTCGGCCAGCCCGACGGTGGCTGACCCTTCAGATTGTATTTGGACAGACCGGTCTCGACCACGCGTTCGCGCAGGGCGGCGGCGCGGGTCAGGTCGCGGGTCGAGACGTCGCCCACCTCTATCAGGGCTTCTAGCCGCGAGGGGCGGGACGGGTCGTAATAGACGCCGAGGTCATCCAGCGCGACGCTGAGGGCGCCGAAGAAGTCCGAGCCCAGGCCGCGCGAGCGGATGAAGCCGTCCTCCATCCGCACCTTGGGCCCGTCGAAGGCGGCGGCGGCCTGACGCGTCGCCTCGCTCTCCTTGCCGGCCCACCAGATCATCCGGCCGCCGGTCGTCTGGGCATGGGCGGCCGCGCGGGCGGCCGAGCCGAAGTACCGCAGGTCCGCCTTGGGCGAGTTCAGCAGGCGGCGCACCGGCGGGCGCTTGGCCGGGGCGAAACCGACGGCGGCCCACGAGCCCGCCAGCCGGTCTGCGCGGGCGCGCAGATTGATCAGCCGCTCGATCGCCCATTCGGCGGTGCAGGGGCGGCCGGTGATCGGATCGACGTAGCGGGTGTAGGCGATCAGACAGGCGGCGGCGACGGTCTCCAGATCACGCGCGACGCCTCGACGGCCGGTGTGGACCGCGTCCTCGGTCAGGCCCCAGCCGGTGTAGAAGCCGGCGCCGAAGGTCCGCACGGTCAGGCCGCGCAGCACGGCTTCGAAGCCCAGGGCGCTGGTCACCGCATAGACCACGTCCACCTCGGCCAGCAGGTCGGCCCCACGCACGTCGGTGTCGATCAGGGTCAGGCCGTCCAGCACCTCGGGAGGAATGCAGCCCTGCTTCTTGCCGGCGGCGACGGCCGGGTGGCGCTTCACGATCAGCTGGGCGTCCGGCTCGTCGCGGCGCGCGGCGGCGACCATGTCGAGGAAGCTCTGCGGCGAGGCCAGGCCATTGGCGATGGACTGATCGCCCGCCGTCTGGTCGACGATCAGCACCCGCCGGCCGGGGCGCAGCAGCGACCGGTCCAGCGGCCCGCCCATATTGGTCTTGGACAGGCCGGTCTCGATGATGCGGTCCACAAGAAACCGCGCGCGGGCCTTCATGGCGCTGTCGCACCAGTCGGGGGCGGTCTCGATCAGCCGCTCCAGGCGCGAGGGGCGGGTCGCGTCATAATAGATGCCCAGGTCGTCGACCGACAGGCTGAGGCTGGTTGCGCCGGCTTCGCCCAGACCGACCGAACGCAGGAAGCCGTCCTCCAGCGCGATGTAGGGCAGGCCGCGCGCGGCCGCGAGGCGTCGCCCGGCGGCGGCGCTGGGCTTCAGGCCCCAACCGATGACGGCCTGCACATCCGGCGTCGGCAGACGGCGCAGGTCATAGTCGGGCAGGAAGGTCTGGAGGAAGGGAATCCTGAGCACACCGGGCGCGCTGACCCAGGCGATGGTCGGCGCGTCGGTCGAGGGGCGGGCGGCGTCGGTCAAGGTAGCGCTGGTTTAGGACGGGCAGGCGGCGACGACCAGACCTCCTGTCCTTCTCCCAGAGGGAGAGGGCTTGAGCGCACGGCGGCGATAGCCGTCGTTCTTGCGCGAAAGGGTGAGGGGTTCAGGGCTGACAAGACAGGGCGTAACCCCTCACCCCTTCGGCTTACCCAATCGCCTTCGGGTCCTGGAGCCTCAAGCCCTCTCCCTCTGGGAGAGGGAAGCCAGCAGGCGTTGCGCAGCTTCCAGATGCAGCCGTTCCGTCATCTGGCCATCGATCGTCAGCACGCCGGCCGTCGGATTCTCAGTGAAGGCGGCGACGACGGCGCGGGCGTGGGCGATGGCGGCCTCGGACGGGGCGAAGGCGGCATGGGCGGCGGCGATCTGGTTGGGATGGATCAGGCTCTTGCCGTCGAAGCCGTATAGGCGGCCCTGCGCGCACTCGGCGGCGAGGCACTCGGGGTCGTCCAGCCGGTTGAAGACGCCGTCGATGGCGGTGAGGCCGTTCAGGCGGGCGGCGGCGACCACGGCGGCCAGCCAGGGCTTCAGCGGCTCGCGGTCGGGCGAGGATGCGGTGTTTAGCGTCGCAGCCAGATCGTTGACGCCCAGCATCAGCGCCTCAAGCCGGCCCCCGGCCTCCGCGATAGCCCACAGGTTCTTCAGCGCCAGCGGCGTCTCGATCATTGCGACCAGGGCGGCCCGCCCGCCAAGGGCGCGGGCGGCGTCTGCCACGGTTTCGGGCTTCTCAACCTTTGGCAGGACGACGAGATCGACGCCCGTCTCGGCCAAGGCGACCAGGTCATCAGCGGCCCAGGGCGTATCGGCGGCGTTGACGCGCACGGCCAGTCGCGGACGGAACCCGCCTTGGCGCACGGCTTCGACAGCGGCGGCGCGAGCCGCGGCCTTGTGGTCAGGCCCGACGGCGTCCTCCAGATCCAGCACGGCGACGTCGCAGTCCAGACCACGCGCCTTCTGAACCGCGCGCGCATTGTCGGCGGGCAGGAAGAGGACGGAGCGGAAGAGGTTCATACCCGGCCCGTGACGGGGATCAGGGCGCCGGTAACGGCGCGGCTGTCGGGCGAGGCCAGGAACAGGATGACGGCGGCCAGATCGGCCGGGGCGACCCAGGCGGCCGGATCGGCGTCCGGCATATCCTTGCGGTTGGCCTCGGTGTCGATGATCGAGGGCAGGACGGCGTTGACCGTCACCGAGGTGGTCTTCAGCTCTTCGGCCAGCGCCTCGGTCAGGCGGTGCACGCCGGACTTGGCGGCGGCATAGGCGCCCATGCCGGCGGCGGCCTTCAGCGCGCCATGGGCGCCGACGTTGACGATCCGGCCTTCCGACGAGGTCTTCAGGTGGGGCAGGGCGGCGCGGCTGGCGTTCACGGCCGTGGCGACGTTCAGCGCGTGCATCTTGTCCCAGGCCGGGTGGTCGTCGTCGACCGTCTGCCAGACGAAGCCGCCGGCGACGTTGATCAGGGCGTCCAATCCGCCGAAGTGCGCGGCGGCCCGTTCTATGGCGGCCATGGCCTGGACCGGGTCCGTCAGATCGACGCCGCCGATTTCGAAGACACCGTCGCGCGCGCCCTCGCCGTCGGCGTGATCGATGGACGCCACCCGCAGACCGGCGGCCAGGGCGGCGTCGACGACGGCCTGGCCCAGGGCGCCGCGTCCGCCCGTGACGACGATGGCGCGGCTCATGCCTTCGCTCCGAAGATGCGGGCCATCAGCCGTTCCAGCGCCTCGGCGTCCTGGGCGTCGAAGGCGGCGGTCACGGTCGCGTCCACGTCCAGCACGGCGATCAGTGCTCCATCAGCATCGAAGACCGGCGTGACGATCTCGCTGGCCGAGCGGCTGTCGCAAGCGATGTGGCCGGGGAATGCGTGGACGTCCTCGACAATCTGCGTCTGGCCCGTGCGCGCCGCCGCGCCGCAGACGCCCCGGTCGAAGCCGATTCTCAGGCAGCCCAGCGTGCCCTGGTAAGGGCCGACCACCAGTTCGCGGTCCTTGGCCGGATCGACGACATAGAAGCCGGTCCAGAAGAAATGATCGAAGGCGTCCGCCAGCATGGAGGCGACCGTGGCCATGCGCGCGGTACGATCTGGCTCGCCGTCCAGCACGGCGGCGATTTCTTCTTCAAGCTCCAGATACCGCGCGGCCTTGTCGGCGGGGCGGTCGAGACGGGCGGCGTAGGCCATTACAAACTCCGAGGACGGGCCGCTCATATAGGCCTCGCGCCGATCTTGGCGAATGGACGACGGCGGCGGGCCTCTGGGCGTCCGCAGCGCCGGCGGATTCCAAGTCTGAACGAACGACGAAACATTCTGGCCGCCCTGCGGCAACGCTTATGGTGAAGCTGCGTTAACCTTGACAGCACGTTAACGGTCGCTGACCATCGGTCTGGGAGATGGTTAACGGATGGACACGCGTAAGTGGTGTCCTGAAGTGGGGTGAGGGGTATGGCGGACCGCGACATCGATGACGGACGCGCGCGACCCCGGCGTATGACGACGCCCGTCGTCAGCGTAGCGGCGGCGATCATACTGCTCATCCTTATCGTCCTCGCGCTGGCCAGCTGCGACTATCGCGGCGGCGGCGGGGGGCTTCAGTTCTGGCGCCGCGACAACTACGCGGCCAACGCCTGCCCGCGGCCGGCATCGGTGACCGGGTCCGAATTCAATGCTCAGGAGATCGGTCTGCGCCAGCTGCGCCGGGCCGCCTTCCGTGGCGATTTCTTCGCCCAGCTTGAACTGGGTTCGCGCTATTCGGCCCAGCGCGCCACCGACAAGAATATCGAAGATCCGATCGAAAGCTCGGTCTGGTACGCCATGGCGCTGACCAACGGCGAGGGCTATGCGCCGATCAATCGGCAGGAGCGCGGCGGCTTCGGCGGTTGGCGGCCGCTGTCCCGGTTCGACGACTGTCGCGCCTTCGAGCGCCACGTTGCGTACGAGCGGCTGGACCGCCAGCTGTCGCAGATGAGTCGCGAGGAGCAGGACAAGGTCCGCGACCGCGTCGTCTACGTGCTGTCGACGCAGGACGCCGAAGGCTTCCGCACCCTGGCGCGCCTGCACGACGGCCTTTACGGCCCCTTCGGCGAGCCCGAGGACAACCGCGAGGCGCGCGAGGCCTGGGGGCGGGGGCAACCGGGGCCGAACGGGCGCGGCCGCCACGGCTACTGGACCGCCGCGGGCCTGTTCCAGCGTAACGACGTGGACGCCTATCTTTACAACTATCTGGCGGTGCAGACCGGCGACGTGGGCGCCTATGTGCTGCTGAAGGACTTCGAAGCCTCCTCACCCAACCGCGCTCAGTACGGCCGCTTCGTCGAGGCCAAGGCGCGCCAGTGGGTGCCGCCCTATGAGTTCTATCCGAACGACGCGCCCCAGTCAGGCGTGCCCTTCTCGGACGAGAGCCGCCCGCGCGGCGACGCCTATGAATACGCCCTGTCGCGGATGGGCGGCGAGCTGCCCTTCGTCCACGTGGCGCGGGCCCTGCGCTATCTGGGGGTGACCGACACTGTGGCCCTGCGGCCCGAGGACCTGTCCAAGCACCAGATCGAGACCCTGGAGGCCATGCTGGGCCATCCGATGGAATCGCGCCTGTCCTATCTGGAACGGGTGCGCGCCATCCAGCTGGCGGCGGTCAACGGCTCCTCCGAGGCGCAACTGGTGCTGGCGGTCATGTACGCCGAGGGCATCGGGGTTCCGACCGACTATGCCCGCGCCTTCCACTGGTTCGACCAGGCCGCCCGCCAGGGCAGCCCGGAGGCCAAGTTCGCCATGTCCAGCTACTTCGCCCTGGGCGTCGCGGGGGTGGCCGACCAAGACAAGGCCCAGGCCGTCGCCTTCCGCATCGAATCGGCGCTGTCGGGCTTCGCGCCCTCCGCGTCGCGCCTGCAGGCGGTCCTCGCCCAGGTGTCCCGCTCGCAGCGCCGCTAAAGGAGGGCGTAAGTCATGACCATTCGCCGTCCCAAACTGATCACCGCCCTCGCGACCGGCCTGATCGCCGCCCTGGCGATCACCGGCGCCGCCGCGTCCCAGACCAGCTATGGCCAGGTCGCCGCCAAGGTCGAAAGCCAGACGCGCCCCAACTTCGGCGCCCTGCTGGATCCGCCGACACGCGGCACACGGTATCGTCCCCACCAGCGGCGCTGGAACTATGGCCAGTATCGTCATGGCCCGGGCTTCCTGCCGGCCCCGCCCATCCTGGGCGGCGAAGAAGTCGTGCTGGTGGACTGCGGCGGCAATCCGGGCTCGGGAGCGGTCGAGACGGCCGTGCAACGGGTTCGTCCCGGCGGCACCCTGATCATCCGCGCGCGCGCCGGCGGCTGCGTCGGATGGCTGAACATCGACAAGCCCATGACCGTCATGGGCGAGGGCCGCTTCGATCCGCGGGATGACGAGTTTTCGGCCCCCAGCACCCTGCAGGCGCCGGACGGCGCGCCCTGCATGACGGTGGCGCGCGGCGTGCGGGTGCAGGTGCGGGACATCGTCTTCGCCTCGCCGCGCGCCGGTGACGCGGCCTGCATCGTGTCATACGGCGGCGAGGTCGTGGCCCAGAACGTCGGCATGCGCCACACCGGCGACGAGGCGGCGATCTATGCCGACGGCGGCCTGCTGGACCTGCGCGACATGCGGGTGAACGCCGACACCGTCGCGCCCGCAGTGGTCGCAGACGGCGCGACGCTTCGGACGGATGAAGTCTACATCGCCGGCTCGTCCTCGGGCCTGGAGGTCGTGCCCGGCGCGGGCGGCCAGACGCAGATCAACCGCACCCGCATCATCGGCCCCAGCCGCCAGAGCACCTTCGGCCCGCGCGCCATCGGCATCCTGGTGCGCGCCATGCGCGACTACGGCGAGATCGCCATCACCAACTCCAAGGTCTGCGGCTATCCCGAAGGGATCGTGGTGGAGGGCGCGACGGTGCGTCTGGACCGCACGCGCATCTGCAAGGCTGATACCGCTGTGTCGCTGCATGGCGGTGAGGTCTCCATCGAGAACTCGCGGCTGGTCGCCGAGACCTATGGCGTCGCCGTGGTCGCCGGTCAGGCGACGATCAAGAACAACATCCTGGCCGATGTCAGCCGCCGGGCCTGGTACCAGGAGAACCGCGGCGTGATCGTGGCCGAGGGCAATCGCGTCTGGTCCACCAGCCTGTGCCCGCTGGGATACCAGCCGGTCTATGGCAACCGCTTCGCGCCCGTGTGGTCGGGCGGCGGCGGCCAGGGCTATACCTGCATGAGCTATCCCTATCCGCGCGAATGGTGGCGCCGGGATGAAAGCTCGCTGGGCGTCGCCTATGACCCGCGCGTGACCATCCCGGAATACTACGACCAGTTCCGCACCGGCTACGGCTGGTACGATTGCCGGGGCCGATTCGTCTCAGAAGGGCGCTATTACGGCGAGGATCGCTGGAGCCGAGGCTCTCAAGGATTCACCCGCGAATGCCCCCGCCCGCGTAACTATGGCAGCGGTTACGGCGGCGGCTATCGCAACAGCCCCTGGTCGGACGGCTACTCGGACTACGACATCGATTTCGACGCGGGCTTCTCTTACGGGCTTTGAGGCCTAGCCGAGACTGATCGCCGAGATCAGGCGGCCGAAGTCTGGCTCGTCCCTCTGGAAGGCGCGGCGGTTGGAGAAGAAGCGGGCCTCGTCTGCGCAGGTGTCGTCGCCGGTCCAGGCGGCGCGGCCGACGCCGGCGTCGCTCAGATGGCCCAGTACGTAACCGGGCAGGTCGAACTGGCGGTGCGCCGCATCGCGGCCAGGGGCGAAGAAGGCGGTCGATCGCGGATCGGGATGGACAAAGCGATCCTCGAAGGCGGCGTCGACCTCATAGGAGGCCTGGGCGATGCAGGGGCCGACGACGGCGACCATGCGCGACGGCTCAGCGCCCAGGGCCTGCATGGCCGCAACGGTGGAGTGAATCACGCCGCCCAGCGCGCCCTTCCAGCCCGCATGCGCCGCGCCTATCACGCCGGCCTGCGCATCGGCCAGCAGCACCGGCGCGCAGTCAGCCGTCAGGACGGCGCAGACCGGTCCCCGCACCGCGGTGACCACGGCGTCGCCGTCCGGCCGCTCGCCCTTCCACGGTCCTTCGGCGACCCGAACGAGGGCGGAATGGATCTGGTAGCAGGCGGCCAGATCATCGAGGTCGCCGCCCATCCAGGCGGCGGCGCGGCGGCGGTTTTCCGTCACGGCCGCTGGATCGTCGCTGGAGCCGACGCCGACGTTCAAGCCCTGATACAGGCCGGTCGAGACGCCGCCCGCGCGGGTGAAGAAACCATGGCGCACGCCGGCCTCGGTCAGCAGCGGATGGGTGATCGGCTCGGGCGCGCGTTCGGTCATTTCAGCCCGTCTTGCGCAAGCGTGTAGGCGACCACGGCGTTCGCGTGACCGTGGCCCATCCCGTGCTGGTCCTTCAGGACGGCGACCAGCTCCATGTGTTTGGCCGGGTATGCATCCCGCACGACCCGCTGCCATTCGACGATGGGGCGGCCGTACTTCTTTTCAATCGATGGGAAATAGGACGCTGGGCCTTTCACCGGTTCGGTCATGCAAGCTCCTCCTCGAATCCCGGGGCGATGAAACCGGGCGCGGTGACGGCGGCGACCTTGAACAGCCGGCCCATCTGATCGGGACCGATCAGGCGGTCCAACTGGCGGTCGATCACGCGGGCCTGATCGGGACGGCCCGACTTCAACCGATGGGCGCGGTGCTCGATCCCCAGCAGCGACAGGAAGTCGCCTTGGGTCAACAGACGGGGCGAGGCCGCGCCGGCCTCTCGCGCCGCCGCCTGGACCGTGGGGAAGTCGGCCCATTGGGTCAGGTCGGCATGGCCCGGCTCGGCCAGCGGATCGACCTTCTGATGCGCTTTCAGGGCCTGCAGGGTGTCGCCCGGGCCCGGCGCGTCGCGGCCATAGTCGATCAGCAGGGCGGCGCCGCCCGCGCGCGACACCTTGTCCGCCACGGCGCCGGCGAAGGCGATCTGGGCGGCTGAGGTCTCGACCGTCTGTCCGATTTCGACGGGCCAAGAGGGGGGCGTGAAGCCGGGAGCCGCCGTCAGGCCGAAGACGAGACCCTCCGCATCGTCCACACCGATGCGCCGCTCGGCCCAGCCGGCGTCGGTGCGCACGAACTGGCGCGCGGGCAGGCAGTCCAGCACCTCGTTGGCGATCAGGATCATCGGCGCGTCTTCGGGCAGGGCCGGAACGCTCTCGAGCCAGCGGGGGGTGAGGCCCAGCGGCTCCAGACGCGCCGCCTGCGCCGCACGCAGCGGTGCGCTGGGCTCCACCAACACCAGGTCCAGCGCCGCCATGAATTCCGGCGCCAGCCGCGCGGCGCGCAGGGCGTCGGCCATAAGCGTCCCGTCGCCCGGCCCGACCTCGGCCAGGGTGACGCGGGCGGGCGATCCCAACCGGGTCCAGCACTCGATAGCCCAGAGGCCGATCAGTTCGCCGAACATCTGGCTGACGCCGGGCGCGGTGATGAAGTCGCCGCCCTCGCCCAGACGCGGGCGCACGGCGTAATAGCCGTCCTCGGGATCGTGCAGGCAGCGGCGGACGTAGTCGGCCACCGTCATAGGCCCGGTGAGGGCGATCTCGCGCACCAGTCGCTGTTTCAGCGACACGCTTGCCTCACGCGGCGGCGGGCGGCCGGTTCCAGGCCCGCCAGATTAGATAGCCGCCGACCAGGATCATCGGGATCGACAACATCATCCCCATGGTCAGGCCCAGCGGGAAGTTCGGCATGCCGAAGTCCGGCTCGCGCACATTCTCCAGCAATGCCCGCGAGAGGCCGTAGCCGACCAGAAACAGGCCGGCGATGTAGCCTGGCTTGGACAGCAACCGCAGTCGCCAGATCGCGAAGCTGAGCACGCCGAACAGGGCCAGGCCCTCGAGCCCCGCCTCATACAGCTGGCTGGGATGGCGCGGCGCATCGCCGGCCGGACAGACGCCGTACAGCTCGATGATCTTCTGGTTACAGAAGCGGATGGCCCAGGGGACGGTCGTCTCGCGGCCCCACAGCTCGCCGTTGATGAAGTTGGCCAGGCGACCGAAGAACAGGCCGATCGGCACGACCGGCGCGACCAGGTCGGCCAAGGCCAGCAGGTTGAGTTTGCGCTGCCACGCGAACCAGACCAGCGCCGCCGTGACGCCCAAGAAGCCGCCGTGGAAGCTCATGCCGCCGCCCCACAGCTGGAACAGCTCCAGCCGCTCGCCGAGCGTGTCGCCCGTGAACAGCTGGGCGAACATCGCCGGCTGGTAGAACAATGCATAGCCGAAACGCCCGCCCAGGATGATGCCCAGCGTGATCCACAGCACCAGATCGTCCAGCTGCGGCGTCGTCACCGGCGGCTTGCGCGGCGCCCAAAGCGCCTCGTTGCGGGCCAGGCGGGCGGCGTACCACCACCCCAGAACGATCCCGGCCACATAGGCCAGGGCGTACCAACGGATGGGCAGGGGGCCGATGCTGATGAGCACCGGATCGAATTCTGGAAAGATCACGCGTCGGTCCTGAGAAGCCTGCGGCCGCCGCTGTCTAGCAAGCGGCGTCGGACACGTCGCGCGGTTTTCAACGGCGAACCGCGCCTTGCCTTGTGGTCGTCAAGGTTTCGTTCACCATATGCGGTAGACCCTCCTTAACGAAGTTCGGCTGCGCCGACCGGAGCCTTCATGCAGACCCGCAATCCAATTCTCGACGAGTTCGCCAAGCTGACGACCGGCGCCATGGGCCTGGCCCAGGCGGCGGGCGAGGAGGCCAAGTCGGCCTTCCGCGCCCAGACCGACCGCGTCGCCGCCGAACTGGACCTAGTGCGCCGCGACGAGTTCGACGCCCTCAAAGCCGAGATCGCCGCCTTGCGCGCGGAGATCGCTGGACTGAAGGGCGAAGAGCCTGCCGCCGCCCCGAAGCCGCGAAAGAAGCCTCAAACGGGAACGTCCACAGGCGGAACTCCCGCTCCGGACGCAGCCGGTTGAGCCGAATCCGACAACACGCCTACCGTCTGTCCATACGCCGCGAGTCGCGGTTCTCCCCGCCAACGAACGGAAAATCCTGATGGACGCTGCCAGTCCGGAAGTGCTCGACGCGCCCATGGATCCGCTGGACGTGGTCGAACACGTTCTGAACGCGGAGAACCTGCCGTTCGACCGCACGGACGACGGCGACCTGGCCTTCGCCCTGGCGGGCGACTGGAAGGACTATGAGCTGTGGTTCGCCTGGCGGCCCGAGGGCGATTGCCTGCAGCTGTGCTGTGCGCTGGACCTGCGCGTCGGCAAGTCGAAGCGGGTCCACGCCAACGAACTGGTCAGCCTGATCAACCAGCGCACCTGGATGGGGCATTTCGAGGTGTGGAGCGCGGACGGCGAGGTGGTGTTCCGCCACTCCCTGGCCCTGCCGCACGGCGAGCGCCCGACCCTGGCGCAGGCGGCGTCCATGATCGATGCGGCGGTCGAGGCGGCGGATCGCTACTATCCGGCCTTCGACTTCATGATCCGTGGCTCGAAGAAGCCGCAGGAAGCGATCGACGCCTGCATGTTCGAGACGGTCGGCAACGCCTGATCCGATGACCGACGGCCCGATCGTGACCGAGGGGGCTGTCGCACTGATGGGCTGTGGTCGCCTGGGCTCGGCCATTCTCGAGGGCTGGCTGAAGACGGGCGCGGTCGCGCCTGAGCGGCTGATCATCCTGACGCCGTCGTCCAAGCCGGCCGCCGAGGCCGCGCGGGCGAAGGGCGCGCGGATCAATCCGGGCGCAGCGGCGCTCGGCGAAGTCTCCACCCTGGTGATCTCGGTGAAGCCGGCCATGTGGCGGGCGGCGTCCGAGCCTGTGGCGCCGTCGCTGGCGGTGGACGCGACGGTGGTCTCGGTCATGGCGGGCGTACGCGCCGCCAGTCTGTCGGAGGTGTTCGGCCAGCGGGCGGTTGCGCGCGTCATGCCGACGACCGGCGTGGCCCAGGCGCAGGGCGTGGCCTCGATCTGGGCCGCGACCCAGGCGGCCCGGGAGGCGGCGCGCGGCCTGTTCGCGCCGGTGGCCGAAGTGGTCGATCTGGCCGACGAGGGTCTGATCGACGCGGCGACGGCCGTGTCTGGCTCGGGCCCGGCCTATTTTCATGCCTTCGCCAAGGCCCTGGCCGAAGCGGGGGAGGCCGAAGGGCTGGACCCCGCCGATGCGGTTCGGCTGGCGCGGGCGACCCTGCGCTCGGCGGCGGCGGGACTGGAAGACGGCGCCGATCTGGACGCCCTGATCGCGCGCGTGGCCTCGCCGGGCGGCACCACCCAGGCCGGGCTCAAGGCCCTCGCCGAGGCAGGCATGTCGACGGCGGCGGGGGCGGCTGTTCAGGCCGCCGTCCGGCGGGCGCGCGAGCTGTCCGCTAACGGCTGACCAGCCGCCCTTCGGCGACATTGACGGCGAAGCGGTCAAAGGCGCGGTCGGCGTCCCACCACGTGCCCATGCCGCGTGACCAGCTGATGTCGTTCGAATAGCGCGAATAGCGGACAGGCTCGCGGCGGCCGTCCGCCAGGATCACCTCGCCCTCGATCGCGGCGCCGCCGATGCTGAAACTGTCGATGATCGACAGGCCGGGACGCTGGTTCGCCTGCTCGATCGTCGGGCGGTTGGGCTTCAGATCGGTGAGCACAAGGTTGACCTGGGCGCCGTCCAGATAGTCGCTGTTGGCCAGGGCGCGGCGCACGGCCTCGCCGAGGCGGTCGGCCTGTTCGGTGATATCGCGTTGACCCAGATTATCCCGATCGCGCTGCAAGGTCGGGCCGAGAGCCACGGTGACCCGAGGGGCTTGAGCCTGCGCCGCGGCCGCCAAGCTGACGGTCAGGGCCAGAGGTGCGAAGAAGGCGAGCCGGCGCATGATGATCTCCATCTCGACCGCGTGGTCGTGAAGGGAAGATGGCCCTGCGCGAGGCGTCGCGCCAGAGGGGTCAGCCCGGCAGGCGCACCATGGCTTTCAGCCCACCCAGTTCGCTGCGGTCCAGGGTGATGTCGCCGCCGTGGCCGCGCGCTACATCGCGGGCGATCGCCAGACCCAGGCCCACGCCCTTGCGGTTCTGGTTCCGCGACGGGTCGAGGCGCGAAAACGGGCGGAAGGCCTCCTCGTGCATGGCCTCTGGAATGCCCGGCCCGTCGTCCTCGACCACGATCTCGACGCCGCCGGAGGGCAGGGGACGGGCGCTGAGGCGCACGTGGTCCCCATGCGCGGCGGCGTTGCCGGCCAGATTGGTCAGGGCGCGGCGCATGGCCAGCGGCCGCAGCGAGGCGGTCAGGCCGGCAGGCGCGTTGACCTGGACCTTCGCGCCGGCGCGGCGGGCATCCTCGGCGGCGCGCTCCAGCGCTTCGGGGATGGCGACGGTCTGAGGGCTCTCGCCGCCCTCTCCGCGCGCGAAGTCCAGGTACTCGTCGATCATATGCTCCATCTCGTCGAGATCGGAGCGCATGGCGTCTGCGCGTTTGAACGGCGGGGCCAGGGCCAGCTCCAGCCTCAGGCGGGTCAGGGGCGTGCGCAGGTCGTGGCTGACCGAGGCCAGCATGGCGGTGCGCTGGTCGATGTGCCGCTGGATCCGGTCGCGCATGGCCAGGAAGGCGACGGCGGCCGCACGGACCTCGCGCGCGCCATGCGGCTTGAACTTGGGCGAGGTCTCGCCGCGCCCGAACGCCTCGGCCGCCTCGGCCAGCCGCTCGATGGCGCGCACCTGGTTGCGGATGAACACGATGGCGACGCCCATCAGAAGGACGGTCGCCACCAGCAGCCACAGGACGAAGATGTGCGCCTGGGTCGCCACGGCGCGCTCGCGCGGGGCGATGATCCGCAAGACGCCTTCGCGCGCCTGGACCCGGATGTCGATGTAGTTGGGGTATCGGGTGCTGTCGAACCAGAAGGGCCGGTCCAGCCGCTCGCGCAGGCCACGCTCGATGGTCCGGTCAACGACGCCCAGCGGGCCGCGCCGCTGCTCGGTCGGCAGTGTGCGGTCTTCCTGAAGCGCGATCGACAGCGACATGGACCGCTCGGCCCGCTCTGAGATCAGCGCCAGATTGGCCGTCGTCGGATCGTCCTCATAGCTCTCGACCGCCCAGGCCACGTCGCCCGCCAGACCCTCGGACAGGCGCGCCGTCACGGTCTGCCAGTGGGCGTCGAAGAAGACCCAGGTTACCGCCACCTGCATCACCGCGACCGGCAGCACGATGATCAGCAGCGACCGGCCCCATAGGCTGGTCGGCAGCCGCCGCTTGAGGATGCGCTTCCACAGGGCGATGGGCAGCTTCACGGCCGGTCAATCCGGCGCGAGCATGTAGCCGACGCCGCGCACCGTCTGCAGATAGCGCGGGTTCTTCGGATCCGCCTCAAGCTTGCGACGCAGACGGGTGACCTGGACGTCGACGGCGCGGCCGGTGATATCGGCGGTGTCCGGCGACAGGCTCATCCGCTCGACCGGGGCGTGGGCGTGGATGGCCAGGGTCTTCAAGAGCTGCGCCTCCGCCTCGGTCAGGCGCATCGGCCGCCCGTCGCGGGTCAGTTCCAGCCGCTCCATGTCGAAGACGGCCGGACCCAGCTTGATCTCGCGCGGGGTGATCGGCTTGCCGCCGGTGCGGCGCAGGATGGCGTCGACGCGCAGCGCTAGCTCACGCGGTTCGAACGGCTTGGACATGTAATCGTCGGCGCCGCGCGACAGTCCCTCGATGCGGTCCTCGGCGTCGCCTTTGGCGGTCAGCAGCAGGACCGGCGTCTTGGACGTTTCGGCCTTTTCGCGCACCCAGCTGGTCAGGTCGAAACCGCTCTCGCCCGGCATCATGACGTCCAGCACCACCAGGTCGAACTCGATCAACTCCAACAGGCGCTTGGCGGCGGCCGCGTGGGCGGCGCCGGTGGTGCGATAGCCTTCGCGGGCCAGGAACTCCTTGATCAGTTCGCGGATGCGGTCGTCGTCGTCGACAACAAGCAGGTGTCGGCCGACGCCGGGTCCGGCGATCGGGCCTGACCGGCCGGACGGGCGCGATTCGGTGAAGCTCACCGACCTGCTCCGCCGTTGACGCGGGCGAGATCGGCGGCTCTAAGCACCGTACTGACGCAGGAGTTCTTCAATGGCCTTCGTTCCCTTCGACGATCGTGACGGCTGGATCTGGTTTAACGGCGATTTCGTGCCTTGGCGCGATGCAAAAACGCACGTTCTGACCCACGCCCTCCACTACGGTTCGTCGGTGTTCGAGGGTGAGCGTATGTATGGCGGCGAAATCTTCAAGCTGACCCAGCATAGCGAGCGTCTGAAGCGCTCCGCGGAATTGCTGGACTTCGAGCTGCCCTACAGCGTGGCCGAGATCGACGAAGCCTGCAAGGCGACGGCCGCCAAGATGGGCTACGAAGACTGCTACCTGCGCCCCGTCGCCTTCCTGGGCCCGGAAAAGACCTCCGTCTCGGCGCTGGAAAACAAGGTCCATGTGGCTATCGCGGCCTGGGAATGGCCCAGCTATTTCGATCCCGAGGTGAAGGCCAAGGGCATCCGTCTAGAGTGGGCCAAGTGGCGCCGCCCCGACCCGGCCACGGCGCCGACGACGGCCAAGGCCGCCGGCCTCTACATGATCTGCACCATGTCCAAGAACGCGGCGGAGCGGCGCGGCTATGCCGACGCCATGATGCTGGACTGGCGCGGCTACGTCGCCGAGGCGACCGGCGCCAACGTCTTCTTCGTGCAGGACGGCGTCATCCACACCCCGAACGTCGAGGCCATCCTGGACGGCATCACCCGCAAGACGGTGATCGAACTGGCCCAGGCCAAGGGCATCGAGGTGATCGTGCGCCACATCCGCCCCGAAGAACTGTCGACGTTCTCGGAATGCTTCCTGACGGGCTCGGCCGCCGAGGTCACGCCGGTGTCGGAAATCGGCGAATACCGCTTCAAGCCGGCCGCGATCTCGCTGGGCCTGATGGAGGATTACTCCAAGCTGGTGAACGGCCAGCTGAAGTAGGCGCAAGCGTAGCGCTCTCCGCCACCGGGCGGAGAGCCTTCGGCCCCTAGTTCCTGACCTCGACGTCGTCGATCCAGAGCGTCCTCGGCCCGTCGGTCTGGTATGATTCCCAGCCGATGCTGACCCGCTCCATCACAGGGATTTCCCACGGATAGTCGGCCGGCGCCCAGAGGCATCCCTGCCCGCGGTCGCGGACATCCAGTCCGTGGATCGCTCGGCCGTCCAGCGAGAGGCGCAGGCCCTCCTGGCCGATCGTCCAGTCGACCTGAACCCAGCGGCCCTCGGGCATGACGTCCGTGTCGCCGGCATGGGCCCAGCAGTCCGAACCGGGCCCGGGCGGCGTCGCATAATATTCGGGGGAGTCGTAGTTCGACATCAGCCTGGACCCCAGACCCGGGATGGGGTGCTGGCCGCCGAAACGGACCATGGCCTGACGCCCGTCGCTGCGACGACGCCCGCCCGCCTCGATGAGGGTCCAGTGCACGTTGTCGGTAGGGCCGGCTTCCAGCCAGACCTTCATCCGGCCCGACAGGTGATCCTGGCCCGCCGGAAACAGTGGCCCGCCGCGCAGGGTCAGCAGCACGCCGCCCCTCTCGGTCAGATGGATCTTCAGCGACCGACGACCCGAGGCCGCGCGCGTGTCGTCAATGACCGCCTCGCCGTTTGAGGTCGCGACCGACCACGGCCCGGTGGGCTGGGCGCCCACGGCATAGGCCTCGAAGTCGTCGGTGACACGGACGACGGCCGGATCGGCGGTCGGTGCCGATGCGCAGGCGGCCAGCAGACCCGCAAGGATCAGGGGGGCGACGCGCCTCACAGCCGCAGCACCACGTCGTCCACCTGAACCCCGCCACGATCGACAACCAGGTTCTGATAGCTTCGCTGCCCGTCCTGGGTCTCGGCCTCGACGTCGGTGACCTCTCGCGCGAACTGGCGGCGCAGATAGGTCGACAGCTCGCCGGCGGTGATCATGTCGTCGCCATCCAGATTGGCGGCGCCGGCCATGCCCGTCCGCAGGAAATGGCTGAGATAGCCGCCGGCCTCGAACTTGTCGGCCACCTGGCTGGTCAGATCCTCCTCCGAGCTGAACAGGCCCAGCGTGCCCGGACGACTGACCACGTTGCGGGCGAAACCGCCCGAGAAGCAGCTGTCCAGCACCAGCATCGACATGCGGGTCCGCAGGCGGCCGAACATCTCGCCCAGCTCGACGTCACTGATCTCACCGTCGCGCAGCACGAGGGTCTCGGTCTTGCCGTCGGGCTCCATCGCGCTGGTCTGGCCGTCGATCTGGTTGCCGTGGCCCGAGAAGAAGAAGAGGAAGACGTCGTCAGGCCCGGCCTGTTCGGCCACACGGTTGAACGCGGCGCGGACGCCGCCGACCGTGGCCTGGGCGTTCGTCAGGGTGATGCTGGCGGGATTGAGCACACCCTCGCGGCGCAGGGCCTGCCCCAGTTTGTCGGCGTCCTCGGCGGTGTAGGGCAGGTCTGGCTGCTCGCCGCCGTAATCCGTGACGCCGATCATGACGGCGAAGACGCGCGGTCCGCCCTGGACGTCCTGCTGCCGCGGCGACCCGTTGCTGGGCGCGACAGTCAGACGATAGGCGCCGGTTTCGCCGCCTTCGAACGAAGTGACCATGGCGGTGTATTCGCCATCGGCCTGCAGCACCGCATCGACGCGGCTGTTGGTGCCGTCCGGGCCGTCGTCGTTGTCATACTGCTGGTCGTTCGGGCCCTGGATGCTGAGGTAGGCGTCGAAGTCGGACGATTCCAGCACGCCCGCGATCCGGTCGCCACGTCGGGCGCGGAAGTTGAAGCGGTCGGCGTATTCGCCGTCCTCCAGCGTCGCGTCGCCTCGGCTCAGCGAGCCGCGCTGGTCGACCAGGATCGGGCCCGAGGCGTTGGGGCGCGGCGGCGCTGGTCGGTCTTCCGGCTCGGGCCAGGCGTCCGGCCGGTCAGGACGCGGCGGCGGGGCGTCGCGACCGGCCATGGCCGCGGCCAGCCGATAGCCGCCCGTCTCGCCGGCCTTATAGCTGGTCGCCACCACGCGATACTCGCCGTCGGCCGGCAGGGTGACGATCAGGCGGCTGTTGGTCCCGTCCTCTCCACTATCGTCGTCATCGTTGGCGGCGGTGAAGTCGCCGGGGCCGGTGATGAACAGATAGGGGTCGAACTGTGTGGAGGTCAGGCGCAGGTCCAGCCGGTCGCCGCGACGGCCGCGCAGCGCATATCCGTCGGCGTACTCGCCCGAGCGGAGCTGGGACGAGCCCGAAGCCAGCCGCCCGCTGACGTCGCCGCCCACCATCAGATTTCCGGTCGCGGGGGTCTGGGGCGCGGGACGACCGCCCCCCTGATTGCGTCCGTCGCCGTCTTCCTCGACCCACAGCGTATAGGCGCCGGTCTCGCGGGGCTGATAGCTGGTGGTGGTCAGTTCGACCTCGCCGCTGCGTGGCATGATGAACTCGAGCCGGCTGTTGCGATCACCCCGGCCGGAGGGGTCGTCGTCGTTATCCTCCGACACGCCATCGCCGCGCGCCATCAGATAGGCGTCGAAGTCGCCGGCGTTCAGCCGCGCGGTGTAGCGAGCGCCTGGCCGGCCGCGTAGCGTCCATGTGTCGGTGTATTCGCCTGTGTCCAGACGCTGGTCGCCGCCGCCCAGAAAACCGGCGTTGGCGTCGCCGACGCGGGCCTCTCCGCCGCCCGCGGCGCCCGAACTCGCGGGGGGGCGACCGCCGCCTCCACCGATCGATTGTGTATAGCCGCCCTGATCGCGCCCGCCGCCGCCGGCGCCTCGGACATCCAGCGACAGCGCGTAGCGTCCGGTCTCGCCCGCCTCGAAGCTGGTGGCCATCAGTCGATATTCGCCATCGGCCGGCAGGCGCACATCGAGCGCCGAGTCGGTCCCGCCGCTGCCCGCGTCGTCATTCTCTTGCGAGAAGCCTGACGGCCCCCGGATCATCAAATAGGGGTCGAAGTCGCCGGACGAGAGCCGCGCATCGACCCGCTGACCGGCCCGGCCGCGAAAGACGTAGGTGTCCACGAGCTCGCCGCTGTCCAGCCGACTGTCACCCTGCTGCAAAGAGCCCGACGCCGAACCGCCCGGCTGGATCGCCTGTTGCGCCCCCGCCGGCCCGGCCCCCAAAGCCGTCATCAGCGCGACGCCTGCACAGGCGGTCCGGCCAGCCAAAGTCCTGAAGCGACGCATGGCGTTTCCCCCGAAAGCCCCTGGTCGCAGCGGTAGCAGACACTGTGGCGGCGGAGAAGCATCCGCGCGACGCTTGCCAGATGGGGCCCCGTGTCGTTGAAGCCTGTCTTGGCGCCGGCGCGGCAGCCGGGGGATCGACGCCATGTTCAACCTGCTCAATCTGCAGAGCCTGCTGGGTCTGGCCGTCATCGTGGCCGCCTGTTGGGCGGTCTCGGAGAACAAGCGGCTGTTCCCGTGGCGGCTGACGGTCGGGGCGATCGGCGTACAGGCGCTGCTGGTGCTGGCGCTGTTCGCCATCCCGGGGTCGCAGGCGGTTCTGGCCGCGGTGACGGGGGCCGTCGACGGGCTGGCGGTGGCGACCAACAAGGGCACGCAGTTCGTATTCGGCTATCTGGCCGGCGGGTCGCAGCCCTATCCCGTCGACAACCAGCCGGCGCTGTTCACCTTCGCCTTCCAGGTGCTGCCGCTGATCCTGGTGATCTCGGCGCTGTCGGCGCTGCTGTGGCACTGGAAGGTGCTGAAGTGGATCACCTACGGCTTCGGCCTGCTGTTCCAGAAGACGATGAAGCTGGGCGGCGCCTCGGCGCTGGCCGTGGCGGCCAACATCTTCCTGGGCATGATCGAGAGCCCCATCGTCATCAAGGCCTACCTGGACAAGCTGACCCGGTCGGAAGTGTTCCTGATGATGGTGGTGGGCCTGGCGACCGTCGCCGGTTCGACCATGGTGGCCTATGCGACCATCCTGGCACCGGTGCTGCCCAATGCGGCGGGCCATGTGCTGGTGGCCTCCATCGTCTCGGCGCCGGCGGGGGTGCTGCTGGCCCGGATCATCGTGCCGGAGATCCCGGGGCAGGGCGGCGAGGTCGCCGACTACGGATCCGCCCTGAAGTACGACAGCGCCATCGACGCCATCGTCAAGGGCACCTCGGACGGCCTGATGGTCGTGCTGAATATCTCGGCGGTGCTGATCGTGTTCGTGGCGTTGGTCGCGCTGGTCAACGTCATGCTGGGCGGGTTCAGCCTGTGGGGCGAGCCGGTGACGGTCGAGCGGCTGCTGGGCTTCCTGTTCACGCCCGTCGCCTGGCTGACGGGGGTGGAGTGGTCCGAGGCGGGCGTGGCCGGCTGGCTGCTGGGCGTCAAGCTGACCCTGACCGAGTTCGTCGCCTTCATCGACCTGGGCCAGGTGCCCGCCGAGGCCATGAGTGAGCGGACGCGGATGCTGATGACCTACGCCCTGTGCGGCTTCGCCAACATCGGCTCGGTCGGCATCACGGTGACGGGCCTGTCGGTGCTGATGCCCGAACGCCGCGAGGAGGTGCTCAGCCTTGTGTGGAAGGGCCTGTTCGCCGGCTTCCTGGCCACCCTGATGACCGCCTGCGTCGTGGGTGCGATGCCGGCGGCGATCTTCGGCTAGCGCGGCGTGAACTTTTTGATGACGCCGGAGAAGGTCATCAGGGTGCGCTGACCGGTGGTGATCTGGCCGCGGACGAAGATCAGTGAACCGCCGGCGCGGGTGACTTCGCCCGTCGCCTCGATCAGCTCGCCCACGCGCGCGCCGTCGATGAAGGTCGAGTCCAGCTGGACCGTCACGCCATTCTTCCCCTCCATCTCATTGTAAGCGATCTGGAACAGGCCGATGTCGGCGAAGGTCATCAGGCAGCCGCCGTGCATCCGGTCGCCGGCGTTCATGTGCTTGGGCTCGGCGCGGAAGGCGCAGCGCATGCGGCCGTCGGCGTCGGGCTTGAAATAGAAGGGACCGACCGTCTGGTCGAACGTGCCGTGAAGGTCGTACATCTGCCATCCGGCGAACTCGCCGTCCGAAACCGTAACCTTCGCGACCATGCCACTGCCTTCTTTTCGCTGTTGCAGTGCAGCATATAGGCCCAATGACCGATCCGATCGAAGCCGAAATCTTTTCGCAACTGGCCCGCAAGGAGCCGGGCAAGTCCATCGACCCCTCCGAGGTCGCCAAGGTGCTTCAGCCTGAGCGCTGGCAACGGGTGATGAGCAAGGTGCGCGGCGTCGCCGTCGGCCTGGCCCGCGAGGGCCGTCTGGTCATCACCAAGAAGGGCAAGCCGGTCGATCCCGCCGGCTTCAAGGGCGTCATCCGCTTCCGCCTGCCGGTCGAGGGCGATGTCCTGCCCGAGCCGAAGCCCGAGGCCGCGACCGAGGAATGATCCGCGGGGCGGCCTTGGCGATGGTGCTGGCGGCGCTCGGCGCCTGCGCGCCCTACGTCCAGCCGCCGCTGCATCCCGCCGCCGATTTCGCTGGCCCCGCTATCCGGCCGCGCGACGACAACACCGGCGTTCTGGTCATGGAGGACGGCGCGCGGCTGCCGTACCTGCACTGGGCGCCCGAAGGACGACCGACGGCTGTCGTCGTCGCTTTGCACGGCATGAACGACCATGACGCCTCGTTCCGACTGGCCGGGCCGTGGTGGGCCGAGCATGGCGTCGAGACGTACGCCTATGATCAGCGCGGCTTTGGCCAAGCCCCCGGCCGCGGTCTCTGGGCCGGGCAGGACCGGATGGTCGAGGATGTGCGCCAGGCGGTGGCTCTGGTGCGTGGCGCTCGGCCGGGCGTGCCGGTCGTCGTCATCGGCGAGAGCATGGGGGGATCGGTCGCCGTCGCCGCCTTTGCTTCGGATCGCCCGCCTGCCGCCGACCGCGTCATCCTGCTGGCCCCCGGCGTCTGGGGCTGGTCCAGCCAGCCGCTGGCCAACCGGGCGGCCCTGTGGCTGGCCGCGCGCGCCATGGGCGATCTGGCCTTAGAGCCGCCCGAGTTCGTCGCGCGCCTGATCCGCGCGTCCAGCAACACCGCAGAACTGGTTCGCAACGGGCGGGATCCCGACAGCATACTGGCGACGCGGTTCGACGCCGTTTCGGGACTGGTCGACCTGATGGAGACGGCCAGCCGCCACCTTGGCGACATCCGCACGCCGGCGCTGTTGATGTACGGCGCCAACGATCAGGTCGTGGAGAAGGGACCGATGAAACTGGCCCTTCAGCGCGCGGGCAGCCCGCCCAACCTCCGCACGGCCTATTACGAAAAGGGCTGGCACCTGCTGAACCGCGACCTGGACGCCGAGACTGTCTATCGCGATGTGCTGGCCTATCTGGCGGACCCCGCCGCGCCTCTGCCGTCCGGCGCGCCGCCCGTCCTGCCGGCTCTGATCGCGGAATCGTCCGGGCGTTAAGCCCCCTTAACGAGGCGTTTACCACGCGGGCGGCACTTTCTGCCTAGCGGGTCGTCTGTGGGGGCCCGCCAGTATCGAGGCGGGACGCGTGGGCGGCTTTACGGCGGCGTTGCAAAGGTTTGGGATCGGTCGTCTGGCGGCCGTCCTGGGCGTGGCCGCGGGCGTCGCCGCCGTGCTGGTCGCCATCATGCTGCGGATCGGCCAGGCGCCGGACGCACTGCTGTATTCCAACCTCGACCTGCGCGAGGCGTCGGAAATCACGGCGGCCCTGGAGCAGGGCAACATCAAGTACAGCACCAAGGGCGACGGCTCGACCATCATGGTCAGCCGCGACGACGTCGGCTCGGCGCGCCTGATGCTGGCCGGCAAGGGTCTCGTGACCTCTGGCTCTGTCGGGTACGAAATCTTCGACAACCAGTCGGTGCTGGGCCAGACCGAGTTCCAGCAGCAGCTGAACGAACAGCGCGCCCTGCAGGGCGAACTGGCGCGCACCATCATGTCGATGCGCGGCATCTCCTCGGCCCGCGTGCAGATCGTCATGCCGCGCCGCGAGATGTTCCAGGCCAACTCGCAGGAGCCGACCGCCGCGGTCGTCGTGGGCCTGGGCGGCCGCGACCTCAGCAACGATCAGGTCCGCGCTATCCGCAACGTCGTCGCCTCCTCGGTGCCGAACCTGAAGCCCGCGCGCGTCACCGTCGTGGACGACACCAACCGCACCCTGGCCGCCGGCACGGATGACGAGGGCTTCACCGCCGCCTCGGCCGAGCAGTCGCGCGCCAACACAGAGGGCCAGCTGCAGGCCCGGATCAAGGATCTGGTCGAGGGCGTCGTCGGCGCCGGCGCGGCCCGCGTGCAGGTGACGGCCGACATCGACCACAGCCGCTCAACCACCCAGGAGCAGAAGTTCGACCCGGACGGCCAGGTCGTCCGATCGACCTCGACCAACGGTTCGGAATCCTCGGACACCTCAGGCCAGCCCGACGGCGCCGCGACCGCCACCGCCAACATTCCGGGCGGCGCGGCGCCGGCCGTCACGCCGGCCGGTTCGCGCGACACCCAGACGGGCGAGACCACCAACTACGAAATCTCGAACACGACCACGACGACCGTGCGCGAGGCGGGCGAGATCAAGCGTCTGGCCGTCTCGGTCGCCATCGACGGCAAATGGACCCCCGCCGCCGACGGCAAGGGCGAACCGACCTACGCCGCCCGCACGCCGCAGGAGATCGAGCAGATCAAGTCGCTGGTCGCGGCGGCGGTCGGCATCGACCCGGCGCGCGGCGACAAGATCGAGGTGCTGAACGTCCGCTTCAACCGCGACACGCCCGCCATCGGCGGCACGGACGGCGGTCCCTCGATGTTCAACTTCTCCAAGGACGACATCATGCGGGGGGTGGAGCTCTTGGTCCTGCTGGTGACCGGCCTGCTGCTGATCTTCTTCGTCCTGCGCCCCCTGCTGAAGACGGCCTCGACGCCGGGCTCCGGCGGCCTGGTCATGGCCGGCCCGAACGGCACCACTATCACCTCGCTGCAGACCAGCATCGTCGGCGGCGCGGGTGACCCGATGGGCGCCGGCGGCGGTCATGCCCAGTTGGGCGGTCCGTCCGAGATGGACCAGCGGCTCGACATCGCCCGCATCGAGGGCCAGGTGAAGGCGTCGTCCGTCAAGAAGGTCGCCGAGTTCGTCGAGCGCCATCCGGATGAAAGCTCGGCCATCCTGCGCAGCTGGGTGCACGAAGGCTGATGGCCGCCCGTCTCGTCTCGAAACGTCCGGCCGTAGAAGACGCCCGCAAGCTGACGGGGCCCGAGAAGGCCGCCGTCATCCTGCTGTCGCTCGGCGAAGAGCACACGCGTCTGTGGCAGGGCCTGGACGAGGACGAAATCAAGGAAATCTCCCAGGCCATGGCCGGCTTGGGCACCGTCAGTTCGCAGGTCGTCGAGGAGCTGCTGGTCGAATTCGTCTCGGGCATGAGCGGTTCGGGCGCCGTGATGGGCAGCTTCGAGCAGACCCAGCGCCTGCTGGCCGCCTTCATGCCGGCGGAACGCGTCGACGGCCTGATGGAGGAAATCCGCGGTCCCGCCGGGCGGACCATGTGGGACAAGTTGGGCAATGTGAACGAGGCCGTTCTCGCCAACTATCTGAAGAACGAATATCCGCAGACGGTCGCGGTGGTCCTGTCCAAGGTTAAGTCGGACCACGCTGCGCGCGTGCTGACGGCGCTGCCCGAGGACTTCGCCCTGGAGTGCGTGCAGCGGATGCTGCGCATGGAGCCGGTGCAGCGCGAGATCCTGGACAAGATCGAACAGACCCTGCGCAACGAGTTCATGTCGAACCTGGCGCGGACGTCCAAGCGCGACAGCCACGAGATGATGGCCGACATCTTCAACAGCTTCGATCGCCAGACCGAGGCCCGCTTCATCGGCGCGCTGGAAGAACGCAACCGTGAGGCGGCTGAACGCATCCGCGCGCTGATGTTCGTGTTCGAGGACCTGTCCAAGCTGGATCCGGGCGGCGTGCAGACGCTGCTGCGCGCGGTCGAGAAGGACCAGTTGGGCCTGGCGCTGAAAGGCGCCTCGGAATCCCTGCGCGAAATGTTCTTCTCCAACATGTCAGAGCGCGCCGCCAAGATCATGCGCGAGGACATGGAGAGCATGGGGCCCGTCCGTCTGAAGGACGTCGACACCGCCCAGATGACGATGGTGCAGGTGGCCAAGGACCTGGCCGCCAAGGGCGAGATCATGCTGGTCGGCCAGTCCGGCGACGACGAGCTGATCTACTGACATGACCCAGCACCGCCCCTTCACCTTCGAGACCGAGTTCGACGCCGACGGCGGGGTCGTGCGCCCGTCGACCTTCCGGCCGATGAAGCGCTCCTACATGCCGGCCGAGGTCGAGGCTCTGACCGCCCAGGCCCGGCTGGAGGCCCGCCAGGCCGCGCTGGGCGAGGTAGAGAGCATGAAGGCGCAGGCCCTGAACGCCATCGCCCAGTCGGTGGTGTCCGCCATGCCGATGCTGGCGCAGGTCGCCAACCAGCACCGCGAACAGTCGGCCGCCCTGGCCATGGCGGCGGCGCGCTCTGTGTCCGGGGCGGCGCTGGACCGCTTCCCGCTGGGCGCGATGCAGACGGCGCTGGAGGCGCTGGGCCAGGAGATCGACGCCTCGCCCCGCCTGGTCATCCGCGCGCCGGGCCTGGACGACAGCGGCCGCGCAGAAATCGAGAAACTGTGCGCCGACGCCGGCTTCGGCGGCCAGGTCGCTTTCCGCGGCGGCGCCGGTCCCACGGCCGCCTTCCAGCTGGAATGGGCCGACGGCCGCGCCGAGTTCGATCCTGACGCCGCCTTCGGCCGCATCGCCGAAGCCCTCTCATCGGCCCTGGCTTCCGAAGCCGGGCACGCCGAAGCCCTCAACGAAAGGATGTCGTGATGGCCTCCGACGCCATGGCCCTGGAAGAGTTTCCGGACGGCACGAGTCTGAACCCCGTCGACGACGCGGGCGATAAGACCGCCGCCGACCTGGCCCCCGTCTTCGACGTGCCGGTCAACATCTCCGCCGTGCTGGGCAAGGCGCACATGTCGGTGTCGCAGCTCCTGAAGCTGAACCGCGGCAGCGTGCTGGAGCTGGACCGAAAGGTCGGCGAGGCGATCGACATCTTCGTCAACAACCGCCTGGTCGCGCGCGGCGAGGTGGTCGTCGTCGAGGACCGCCTGGGCGTGACCATGACGGAAATCATCAAGACCGAGGACTCGGGCGCCTAAGCGGCGACCGGCTGTAGAGATTAGAGGAGAAGACCCATGCGGCTTCTGGTGGTTGGCAGGCTCAGCGGACAGCTGGCGACGGCAGTGAAGATGGCCATGGCGCACGGCGCCAAGGTCCATCACGTCGAGCGCGGCGATCAGGCGACGGAGCAACTGCGTCGAGGGCAGGGGGCCGACCTGCTGATGGTCGACTACCGCGTAGACATCGGCGCCCTGATCGCCGCCAACGACGCCGAGCGCATCCATGTGCCGGTCGTGGCCTGCGGCGTGGACGCCAGCGCCACGGAGGCGGCCGACGCTATCCGCGCCGGGGCCAAGGAGTTCATCCCTCTGCCGCCCGAGGCGGACCTGATCGCAGCCGTCCTGTCGGCCGTCGCCGACGACGAGCGCCCGCTGATCTCGGCCGACCCGTCGATGAAGCACGTGATCCAGCTGGCAGACCAGGTCGCCCGCTCAGAAGCCTCCATCCTGATCACCGGCGAAAGCGGCGTCGGTAAGGAAGTCATGGCGCGCTATCTGCACGCCGGCTCCAAGCGCGCGGACCGCCCCTTCATCAGCGTCAACTGCGCCGCCATTCCCGACAACCTGCTGGAATCCGAGCTGTTCGGGCACGAGAAGGGCGCCTTCACCGGCGCCATGGCCCGCCGCATCGGCAAGTTCGAGGAGGCCGACGGCGGCACGCTGCTGCTGGACGAAATCTCGGAGATGGACGTCCGGCTTCAGGCCAAGCTGCTGCGCGCCATTCAGGAGCGGGTGATCGACCGGGTAGGCGGCTCCAAGCCGGTGCCGGTCAATATCCGCATCATCGCCACGTCAAACCGCGACCTGGCCAAGTCGGTGGCCGAGGGCAGCTTCCGCGAGGATCTGCTCTATCGCCTGAACGTCGTGAACCTACGCCTGCCCAGCCTGCGTGAACGCCCGGGCGACATCGCCGTCCTGGCGGATCACTTCATCAAGAAATACGCCGCCGCCAACGGCATGCCGGCCAAGCCGATCTCGGTTGACGCCCGCCGCGCCCTGACCGCCCACCGCTGGGCGGGCAACGTGCGCGAACTTGAGAACGCCATGCACCGCGCGGTGCTGCTGTCGGTTGGACCGGAGATTGACGTCGATGCCATCCGCCTGCCGGACGGTCAGCCGCTCAGCGCCGGAGGGGCCACCCCGTACGACGCCGGCCCGGCCGGTCGCGCCGCCCAAGTCGCCGACGCCATGACCCGCAGCTACGTCGGCCAGACGGTGGCGGCGATGGAGAAGACGCTGATCCTCGACACCCTGTCGCACTGCCTGGGCAACCGCACCCATGCGGCGAACATCTTGGGCATCTCGATCCGCACCCTGCGCAACAAGCTGAACGAATACGCCGACGAAGGCACGCCGATCCCGGCGCCCCAGTCTGGCGTCGCGGGCCTGAGCGCGGCCTGACGGATGAGAGGCGGCGCGGATCGAAGGCATGTTCTGAGCGGACTGGCGGGGCTTGGTCTCGTCGGCTGCGGACCCGCGCCGGCCGCGTCAGAAGTCGAGGGCCGCGTGGCCGCCACGGACACGGTGCTGGACCTGTCCGGGCTGGAGCGTGCGGACGGGGGTCGCATCGGATCCGCCGCCCACAACACCGCGACGGGGGAGAGGCTCCACTGGCGCGGTGACGAACGCTTCGTCTACTGCTCGACCTTCAAGATGTATCTGGCCGCCGCGACCCTGATGCGTGTGCAGGCAGGCGAAGAGCGGCTGGACCGCCGCATCCCGATCACGCGCGCCGACATGATCAACCACGCGCCAGTGACCCAGCCGGCTGTCGGCGCCGGCCTTACGGTCGAGCAGCTAATGAAGGGCACGGTCGAGGTCTCTGACAATCCGGCCGCCAATCTGCTGTTGAAGGCGATGGGCGGGCTCGAGACCATGCAGGCCTTCTATCGCGGCCTCGGCGACCCCTCGACGCGCGTGGACCGCTTCGAGCCGGAGATGAACCGCCTGGACGGCAACAAGGACACGATCACCCCGTCCCAGTCAGTCGCGAACATGCAGCGCCTGTTCATCGATCCGGCCTCGCCTCTGTCGGCGGCCTCGAAAGCGATGCTGCTGGGCTGGATGACCACGTCGCCGACCGGGACGGACCGCCTCAAGGGCGGCGTGCCGGCAGGATGGCGCGTAGCGCACAAGACGGGCACCGGCGGCTATGGCCCGACCAACGACATCGGCGTTCTGTATCCGCCCTCGGGCGCGCCGGTCATCGTCGCCGCCTACTATCACGCCACCCGCGACACGACGGACGCCCGGAACGCGGCGGTGATCGCAGCCGCGACGCGCCTGGCCCTGGCCAGCTTCAACCTGACGACGCCCGACCATGTCTGACGCCCCCATCCTGATGAAGGACGGCTACGCCCGCCCGACCGTGTCGGACATGCGCGGCTGGCTGGGTCGCGGCGAGGTGCTGATGGCGGTGGGCGTCATCGGCGTCATCCTGCTGCTGATCCTGCCGGTCCCCGCCTTCCTGATGGACTTCCTGCTGGCGATCTCGATCGTCTCCAGCGTGCTGATCCTGATGACGGCCGTGATGATGAAGCGGCCGCTGGACTTCGCCATCTTCCCGACCGTGCTGCTGGTCTCGACCCTGTTCCGTCTGGGCCTGAACCTGGCCTCGACGCGCCTGATCCTGACGCATGGCCAGGAGGGTCACGCCGCCGCCGGTCAGGTGATCCAGGCGTTCGGTCAGCTGATGATGGGGGGCAACTTCATCATCGGGGTGATCATCTTCGCCATCATCCTGGTGGTGAACTTCGTGGTCATCACCAAGGGTTCGACCCGGATCGCCGAGGTGTCGGCCCGCTTCACCCTGGACTCCATGCCGGGCAAGCAAATGGCCATCGACGCGGACCTGTCTTCGGGACTGATCGACGAGGCGACCGCCAAGCTGCGCCGCAAGGAACTGGAGCAGGAATCGACCTTCTTCGGCGCCATGGACGGCGCCTCCAAGTTCGTGCGCGGCGACGCCGTGGCCGGTCTGATCATCACCTTCATCAACGCCATCGGCGGTATCCTGATCGGCGTCATTTCGCATGGCCTGCCGATCCAGGAAGCGGCCAACACCTATATCCAGCTGACCATCGGCGACGGTCTGGTCACTCAGGTGCCGGCCATTATCATCTCGATCGCCGCCGGTTTCCTGGTGTCGAAGGCGGGCGTCGAGGGCACGGCGGACAAGGCCTTCGTCAGCCAGCTGGCCACGAACCCGATCAGCCTGGGCGTCGTGTCGGGCGCCTCGGCCCTGATCGGCCTGGTGCCAGGGATGCCGCTGATCCCCTTCATGGCGCTGGCGGGCGCGACCGGCTTCATGGCCTGGCGCCTGGGGCGGGCGCGGCTGAAGCCGCAGCCGAGCGAGGCCGAACTGGCCGCCGCCGAGCTCGGTTCCAAGCCGAAGGAAGACATCGAGGAGCCCATCGGGACGGCTCTGGCCATCGACGAGGTCAAGATCGAGCTGGGCTATAGTCTGCTGTCGCTGATCAACGACCTGGAGGGCCGCCGGCTGACCGACCAGGTCCGCGCCCTGCGCCGCTCGATGGCGCAGGAGTACGGCTTCGTCATGCCGTCGGTGCGCATCCTGGACAACATGCGCCTGCCGACCCAAGGCTACGCCATCCGCATCAAGGAGATGGAGGCCGGCGCCGGCGACGTGCGTCTGGGCCACTTGATGGCGATGGATCCGGCGGGCCGCCAGGTCGAACTGCCGGGCGAACATACGCGCGAGCCGGCTTTCGGCCTGCCCGCCACCTGGATCTCGGACAGCCTGAAGGAAGAGGCGACGTTCCGGGGCTACACCATCGTCGATCCGTCGACGGTGCTGACCACGCACCTGACCGAGATCCTGAAGGAGAACATGGCCGACCTGCTGAGCTATGCGCAGGTGCAGAAGCTGCTGGCCGAGTTGAACGGCGAGGAGAAGAAGCTGGTCGATGAACTGATCCCCTCGGTCGTCACCGTCACCACGCTGCAGCGCGTGCTGCAGGCCCTGCTGAAGGAGAAGGTGTCGATCCGCGATCTGGGCGCCATCCTGGAAGGCCTGGCCGAGGCCGCGCCGCATACCTCGAGCGTTACGGCCCTGATCGAACATGTGCGCGGGCGCCTGGCGCGCCAGCTGTGCTGGCAGCATCGCGGCGACGACGGGGCCCTGCCGATCGTCACCCTGTCACCCGAGTGGGAGGCCGCCTTCGCCGAAGCCTTGGTCGGGACGGGCGAGGAGAAGCAGCTGGCCATGGCGCCGTCACGCCTGCAGGATTTCATCCGCAATGTCCGCGACGTGTTCGAGCGGGCGGCGATGGCGGGCGAGACGGCGGTGCTGCTGACCGGACCGGCGATCCGGCCCTACGTCCGCTCCATCATCGAACGCTTCCGCGGCCAGACCACGGTGATGAGCCAGAACGAGGTCCACCCCAGGGCCCGCCTGCGGACCATCGGGCAGGTCTAGGCTTCGTCCGCCGGGCCGAGCAGGCTGTCCATCGCGCGCGCGACATTCTCCAGCGTGTAGGGCTTCTGCACGATCAGCCGGCCGCGATGCTCGATCGGCGGATTGGCCTGCTCGCCGTAGCCGGTGGCGAAGATGAAGGGGATGTTCAGTTCGGCCAGCCGATCAGCGATCGGATAGGAGTTCCGGTCGCCCAGATTGATGTCCAGCATGGCGACCGTGGGCCGGGCGGCGTCGATGTTGTCCAAGGCGCCTTCGACCGTCGCGGCGGTCGTGACCGTGGCGGCGCCCAGGCGCGTCGCGATGTCCTCGGCGTCCAGGGCGATGATCAGGCTATCCTCGACCAGCAGGATGTCCTGACCCTTCAGCAGCGTGTCCGGAGTCGGTTGCGGATGGCCGATCGCGGCGCGGGGATATTTGATCGTCGGCGCGCCCGTAATGGTGCGCGGCTCGGACAGATGGCGCGCGGGGATGCAGAATACCGCGTGCACCCCGGTCGGCGCGTAATCGACCTTGGCCGTACCCCCCAGATCGTATGGGACCGAACGGTGAATGATCGTGGTGCCGAAACCCTTGCGCGTGGGCGGGGTGACGGCTGGGCCGCCCGCCTCGCGCCATTCGAGCTCCAGATCGCCGCTGGATGTCCGATGCCAACCCAGCGTCACCCGGCCGCCGGGCGTCGACAGGCTGCCGTATTTATTGGAGTTGGTGACCAGTTCGTGCACCACCAGGGCCATGGTCGAATAGGCGTTAGGGTTCAGATGGACCGCCTCGCCCTGGGTGACGATGCGCTCGCGCTCATCGACGAACGCCGCCGCCTCCGCGTCGATCAGCGCCTGCAGCGGTGCGGGGCCCCAGTGGTCGTCGGTGATCTGGTTGTGGGCGCGGGCCAATGCATGGATGCGGCCGTCGACCACCTTCACGAACTCCGCGACGTCCTGCTCCTCCGCGTTCGACTGGCGGATTAGGCCGCGGATCAGTCCCAGGATGTTGCGGACGCGGTGATTGAGCTCCGCGATCAACAGTTCCTGGCGGGCGCTGGCCTGCTGGCGTTCGGCCGACGCTTCGTCCGCCAGGCGCAGCACCACCTCGATCAGGGTGGCGCGCAGAGTTTCGGCGACGCGAACCTCGGAGGCGGTGAAGGGCTGTGAGTGGGCCTCGACCAGCTGCTTCCACTCGGCGAAGCTCTCGCGCGGGCTCAGGCGCGGGCCGTTGGGGCCATAGCTGACGGGTTTGTGCGGATCGCCCGCCCAGCGCACCGAATGGATCAGTTCCTTGCGGAACAGCACCACATAGTCGCGCGGAGACCGCGAGATCGGAATAGCCAGCATCCCTGCCACGTCCGCCGCGAAGTCTCCGGCGCCGGGCACTATGGACGCGATGCTGTCGGTCGCGAACACCTTGCCCGCCGCCGTGCCGTTCAGCGCCCGGACGATGCGTCGAAAATCTTCGACGGACGGCGTGGCGCCGGAAAAGGCGTGCTTGCCGCTTAGCCAGACGCCTACGCCGTCAGCAGGGATGGCGTGTGTCAGGATGTCGCCTAGCCAGTCGGGGTCCTGCAGCAGCGTCTCGTCCGACGCCACGGCGCCCAGAAGCTGGTCGGACACGTCGCGCGCGCGACGCTCGTATTCGACGGTGTCCTGCCGCTCGCGGCTCTCCAGGCGCATCGAGAACATCTGGGCGAACAGCTCAGCCACCGAGCGCCGCTCGAAGGTCGGGCAACGCGGCGAGTAGTGGTGGCAGGCGAACAGCCCCCACAGCTTTCCGTCGACGATGATCGAAATGGACAGCGAGGCGTCCACGCCCATGTTCTTCAGATACTCGATGTGGATCGGCGACACCGATCGCAGGACCGAGAGCGACAGATCCAGCGGCTGGCCCGTCTCGTCCCGCTGGGGCACGATCGGCACCGGCGTAGCGTTCACGTCGGCGATGATCCGCAGCAGATTGCGGCGATAGAGTTCGCGCGCCTGGGCCGGGATGTCCGTGGCCGGGTAGTGCAGGCCCATGAACTTGCCGATCCCGGCGCGCACCGCCTCGGCCACGACCTCGCCCGAGCCGTCCGCGCCGAAGCGGTAGACCATGACCCGGTCGAACCCGATCAGGGCCCGGACCTGTCGGGCGCCCTCGCGATAGAAGCTGGCGAAGTCTTGCGCCTGGTCGAGGCGGGCGATCATCGACCTCACAGTGCCGCTGGCGTCGCCATGCTCGCCGGACGCCGGCTCGGCTTCGATAACGACCTGACCGCCCGAGAAGTGAAGTGCGACGTCGAAGGCCTGACGACCGTCTGTAAGGACGCAGTCGAACAGCCGCTCCACCGCATCGGGCCCGCGCAGGATGGCTGCGCGGTTGCGAAGATCGTGCACCGCCTTGGTCGTGAAGACGTCCGACAGCGGCCGTCCGAACAGGTCATCCGGCGCCAGACCGATGAACTCATGCGTGTTGGCTGACGCCCGCGCGATCAGCCAATCGGCGGTCAGGGCGATCAGGAAACCGATCGGCTGGATGGCGCCCAGGATGTGGATGGGCTCGCGGTCGCAGTTGGTCAGATCGACCTGAGCGGCATCGGTCAAAGGCGGTCGGCTCCAAGCACGCGTAGGGCGGACGCCGTGAAGATGTCGAATACCGCTGAAGCCGACCGGGCCGCCTCGGTACGCTCATCCGCGGAGCTGAGCCTTTTTTCCAGAATCGCTACGAACGACCGCCAATGCAATGGGTTCCCGGGCGCGAGAAAAGAAATTGGCGCCGTGTCAGCGACCGTACGAACCAGCATGGCCCCGCCCAGGCGCGATCCCTCGATGACGTAAGCTGCGCCCAGAATGGCGGCCGGGTTCGGCAGCAGAGGCTCAGGCATGGCCTCCGGTACGGCCTCCTTAAGCGCGATGAGGTCGTCGCGCAGGGCTTGCGAGCGGCGACGCGCGGGCCAGTCGGGCAGGACGACATCGGCCCCGGCCTTGTCCAGCGCCGCCTCGACGCCGAAAAACGCGCCCGCCTGAGCCTTCAGAAATCGGGCGTAGTCGGCACGGTCAGCCAGGTCGAAGCCCGAGAACAGGACATCCAGCCGTGCATGGGCGTCGGCCGTCGCCTCCCTGAGGAAGAACCGCGCGCTGTCGACCAAACCTGCACCTCACGCGATCCCAACAGGCGGCGTCGTGCCATGCGTCGCGCCTGGGCGCAAACGGCGCGCGGTTCGGGACGGCGAGTGCCTTTGGGCGCGGCCCGGAACCGCTCTAACGAACGCTGACCCAGCCGCCGGCCGAGGCGTTGCGCGCTTCATCGTTCGCCGGCCGGGCGATCAGGCCCGACTGGGTGATCCAGACCTCATAGCGGGCGTTATTCGCCATCGGCATATAGGCCGCGCCTCCGTACAGGGTATCCACGGCGTTGACGTACCGGCGATAACGGCGCGCGGCGTCCCAGGCGTCGATCCGCCAAGGCAGGGCGTCCACGTCGTCTCCGCCGCTCAGCGCGTGAACGCTGCGCTCGGCGTTGATCTCCTGATCAATCCGCTGATAGCGGCCCGACAGGCGGTCGAGGCGGTACTGTGTGTCCAGGCCCAGCACGTTGGCCCACGGCTTCCACTTCAGCACCTGCGCCTCGATGCGCCAGTCATCGCCGTGTAGCGGATAAACGGCGGCGCGGGCTGGTTCCGCCTCGCCGCGGGCCGGCTGGATGACGGTCGCCTCGTAGTATTGCGGGCCGATCTGCTTCAGTTGCAGCGTGGCGATGGGCCGCTCGTAGGTCAGTCGGCTGTAGGTCTGGACATTCAGGCCCAACAGGGCAGCGGCGCCGGCCGCGGCGATGACGCCGCCGCCCAGGATGGTCCCGACCCCTCCCGTGAAGATCCGACCCCGAAATAGCCGGCCCAGACTGGTCAGCAGCAGGGTGACGCCCAGAAGCGCCACCACAGCCGGAAGGATCCACCACCACCAGATCATGCCTGCACTCCCTCAGCCCCGAGCCAGGTTAACCTAAGTCTCCGCAATGGCGAAGGTTGCACCCGTGTGGGGCGTATCGTCAGTGCTGGACACCGCCCTGTCAGCCGCTAAAGCTGCGCCGTGATGAAGTTGGTTTCGCGCGACACCGCCCAGGCGGTCATCCGGTTCCTGCGAACACCGACGCTCAGCCGCTCGGTGGCGTTGCTGTTGTCGCTGGCCATCGCGCTGCTGCTGGCCGCCAACCTCGCCACCTATGTGATGATCGCTCGCACCAGCGCCTTCAACCAGACGGTGGAGCAAAGCTATCGTCTGCGGCTGGCCGCCAAGGACGTGCTGATCCAGTCGGTGGACGCCGAAACGGGCCAGCGTGGATTTTTGCTGACGGGCCGGTCGGATTACCTCACCCCCTACGTGCACTCGGTCGACAGTCTGCCGACGACCTTCGCCGAGTTGAACCGGCTGGCGCGGGGCGACGCGGATCTGCAGCCGCGTGTGGCGCGGTTGCAGGATCTGTCGAAGCTGCGGATGCAGCGCATCGCCCTGACGCTGGACCTGGCGCGGGCAGGGCGCATCGGCGAGGCGGTTGCGGCGATGCGCAACGGCGAGGGCAAGCGCCTGATGGACGCCATGCGTGTGGAAACCGGCGCCATCGATGAGGTTCTGGCCACGCGCCTGTCGTTCCGCACGCGCCAGTCGGAATGGGGGTCGACCGTCACGCTGATCGTGAACGCCATTGGCGGAGCGCTGATACTGGTCCTGGCCGGCATGACCGCCTGGTTGGTGCGGCGCTATGTGAGGGATCTGCAGACGGCGCGCGAGGGTATCGCCGCGGCCAATGCGGGGCTCGAGGCCAAGGTCCGGGAACGCACCGGCGATCTGACCCGGGCCAACGAGGAGATCCAGCGGTTCGCTTACATCGTCAGCCATGATCTGCGCGCGCCCCTGGTGAACGTCATGGGCTACACCTCCGAACTGGAGTTGGCCGGCCAGACCGTCGAGCGCGCCATCAGCGAGGCGGAAAAGAGCCGGCCCGTCGATCAGGACGTCGTCGTCGCGGTGCGCGAGGATATGCCCGAGGCTATCGGCTTCATCCGCGCCTCGACCGAAAAGATGGACCGGCTGATCAACGCTATCCTGAAGCTGTCACGCGAGGGGCGGCGTTCGCTGCTGCCTGAGGTCATCGAAATGACCCCGCTGGTCCAGGCCATCGCCGACAGCGTCAACCATCAGACCTCGGAAGCGGGCGCCGTCATCACCGTCGAGGACCTGCCCCGCCTGGACAGCGACCGGCTGTCGATCGAGCAGATCTTCGGCAATCTGATCGACAATGCGGTCAAGTACCTGGATCGCTCGCGCCCCGGCCAGATCACGGTGTCGGGCGAGGCCACGGCGGGCGGTTGGGTGGTCTATCGCGTCGCCGATAACGGCCGCGGGATATCGCCCAAGGACCACGAACGCATCTTCGAACTGTTCCGCCGGTCGGGCCGTCAGGATCGACCGGGGGAGGGGCTCGGTCTGGCCTTCGTGCGCAACAGCGTCCGCCGTCTGGGCGGTTCGATCGACATCGAGAGCGAACTGGACAAGGGCTCGACTTTCATTTTGAAATTCCCCAAACGCCTTGTCCTTCATGACATCGGAGACGCCGTATGAGCAGCGCCGTGAAAATCGTCATGGTCGAGGACGACCATGGCCACGCCAAGCTGATCGAAAAGAACATTCGGCGGGCCAACATCAGCAACGAAATCAAGCACTTCGACGATGGCGGATCGGCGCTGGACTATCTGTTCAGTGCGGAAATCCTGGCCAATGGCCCGCTGCTGATCCTGCTGGATCTCAACCTGCCGGATATGTCGGGAACTGACATTCTGGAGAAGGTGAAGTCGGACGACCGGCTGAAGCGCGCGCCGGTGGTGGTTCTGACCACCACGGACGACAAGGTCGAGATCCAGCGCTGCTACGACCTGGGCTGCAACGTCTACATCACCAAGCCCGTGGACTATGAGAGCTTCGCCGGCGCGATCCGCCAGCTGGGCCTCTTCCTGTCCGTCATGCAGGCGCCCGAAATCGAGTGACGATAGACCTGGCCGCAGCATTTGCGCCGATCCGCCTGCTCTACATCGACGATGATCGCGGGCTGTCGCGGCTGGTCGAGAAGGAGCTGGGGCGGCACGGCTACGTCGTGACCTGCGCGCCGGACGGCGATGCGGGGCTCGAGGCGTTGCAGAGCGGCGAATACGACGTTTGCGCCCTCGACCACTACATGCCCGGTCGTGAAGGCCTCGACGTGCTGCCCGACATCATGGCTCTGAAGGCCCCGCCGCCGGTCGTGTATGTGACGGGCGCGCAGGAGGGCCGGATCGCTGTCGCCGCGCTGCGGGCCGGGGCCGCGGACTACGTCATCAAGGACGTGTCGGAAGACTTCACCAGCCTGCTGCGTTCGGCCCTGGAGGACGCCTTGCTGCGTCGCCGGCTTCAGCGCGAGAACGAGGCGGCGCAGGAGCAGGTGCGCCTGGCCCGCGACCGCGCAGAGGCCATGCTGCGCGAGGTGAACCACCGCGTGGGCAACTCGCTGCAACTGGTCTCCAGCTTCATCTCGCTGCAGCAGCGGCAGCTGGTCGACGAGGGCGCCCGCGCCGCGCTCAGCGAGGCCAAGGCCCGCATCGAGGCCGTCGCCCACGTCCACCGCCGGCTCTACACCTCCGACGAAATGGGCTCGGTGGCGATGGACGAATATCTGTCCGGTCTGATCGAGGAGCTGGGCAAGTCGGTCGGCCCGGAAGGGACCGCGCCGAGGATCACGCTGGACGCCTCGTCCATGGTCGTGACGACCGATCAGGCGGTGTCGCTGGGCGTCGTCGTCACCGAGCTGGTCACCAATGCTGTCAAGTACGCCTACGGGCCCGGGGAGACGGGCGAGATCCGCGTCATCCTGAAGCCCGGACCGGATGGCCGTGCGCTGCTGACCGTCGAGGATGACGGGCCGGGTCTGGGCGAGGACGCCAAGCCCAAGGGCACGGGTCTCGGCGGCAAGATCATCTCGGCCATGGCCGGCGGGCTGCGCTCAGCCGTCGAATACGACCACAGCCATCGCGGCGTCCGAGCGAAGCTGGCGTTCGACCTGACGCATGGCTGAACCGCGCCTGCAGTTTGGGACGCCTGACGCGGGCGTCGACTACACCTATCGCCATGCGACCTTCGGGATCGTGCTCCAGGACGGCCTGCTCGCCTGTGTGCGCGTCGAGCGGGGCGTGAACAGCTACTTCGATCTGCCGGGCGGCGCGGTGGACGGCGAGGAGACCGAAGCAGAAGCCCTGTCCCGCGAGTTCATCGAGGAAACCGGCCTGTTCATCACCGTGCAGGATCGCTTCGCCGAGGCGGCGCAGACCTTCCGCAAGACTGACGGCCAGCCGGTCAACAACGTCGGCGGGTTCTGGACCGCCACGATCCAGCGGCACGACCCGACCGCCAAGGTCGAGGCCGACCACACCCTGGTCTGGCTCGATCCAGCCTTCGCCGTCGCCAACCTGCGACACGACGCCCACGCATGGGCCGTGGCGTCCTGGCTGCGACGATAGAGCCGTCTCGAGGGGGCGGAACCCGCTCTCGCGGCGGGGGTTTTCTCATCGACGCGGCGCCGTTGGGGCGTCGCCATCAACAGGGAGCTCCCTATGCCCGATCACGATCGCGTCGAAGGCGCCGCCAAGAACCTCGGCGGCAAGGCCAAGGAACTGGCCGGCAAGGTCACCGGTGACAGCAAGCTGGAAGCCGAAGGCAAGGCCGATCAAGTCGAAGGCAAGGTCCAGAACGCCGTTGGCGGCGTGAAAGACACCCTGCGCGACGACAAGCGCAACTGATCCATAGGGTCAGTCAAGACGACAAGGCCGCCGGTACGCCGGCGGCCTTTTCTTTGGCCCTACAGCCGCACGTGGATCGAGCGCCGATGCAGCGGCACGAGGATCAAGGTCATCACCGCGACCATCAGGACGGCGCAGGCAAAGGACGCCCAATGCGGCTCGCCGAGAAGGCTGAGCATCCGCGCATTCAGCCAGCCCTGCGGCGTTCGCTGTGCTGCATCTGCTGTGGGCAGGAAGGGGAAGCCGTAGAGCCGCCCCAGCAGCGTGGAGATGACGAAGGCCAGAATGGCGTTCCCGCCAAGGACGCGGAACGGGCTCATGACGCCGTCGATGATCCTGTGGCGGGGCAGGGCTATGAGGGCCGCCAGCATAACAGCCGAGACCCCCGCGCTCAGCAAGGCGAAGCTCGAGGTCCAGATCCGCTTGTTGACGACTAAGACGGGATCCAGCGCCATGCCGGCGATAAACAGGACCAAGCCTCCGGCGGCGAGGAAAATGGTCGCCCGTGCGGCGCGGGCGCGGCAGACGTGACCCGCCAGCACGCCGAAAAGGACATTGGCGGTCGCCGGCAGCGAGGATAGCAGCCCCTCCGGATCGTAGACCACGGGCCCGCCCCAGGTGACGGACCCCAGCGGCCAGAGATGCGCGGGCGTGAACAGCGCCCGGTCGATGACCGCCCCCAGATTGCCCTCCGGGTCAGTCCGCCCGTCGCCCACGAAAACCAGCAGCAGCCAGTAGCCGATCAGGATGGCCGCGATGACGGTGCCGACCCGGCCGGGTCGCAGACTGACGCGTCGGCCGGCCCACTGTCCGGTCATGACCACCAGCGCGGTCGCCAGCCCATAGCAGAGACCGATCCGCTGCAGCACGCCGGGGATGCGCAGGTGGCCCAGGTCGCCTTGGCCGGGACCGCCGGACCCCATCGCGACCATTAGATTGTAGGTCGCCTCGGTCGCCAGCCCCAGGGCGATCAGAAGCAGCACCCGCCGTCCCACCCGCATCCAGAACGCGCCGTCCACGTCACGCGGAAAGGCCAGGGCCACCGACACGCCCACGCTGAACAAAAAGGTCGGGAAGACCATGTCGGCCACGCGCCAGCCGTCCCACTCCGCGTGCTGGAGCCATGTCCAGGCCATGCCCCAATCACCGGGGCTGACCACCAGGATCATTCCTGCGACCGCCAGCCCGCGCAGCACATCCAGCGCCGTCAGCCGCTCAACACCCGTCGCGCTCATCACCACCCCCTGACAGCGCTGACAACTACCACGGTTGAGATCGTTCTCAAGCGGCTTGCGCGGCTACGCCGCCAGTCGCCGCATGGCCCGGTCCAGGCCGTCGAGAGTGAGAGGATACATGCGACTGTCGACCTGATCGCGGATCAGGCCGACCGAGGCCGTATAGCTCCAGTAGGGCTCGGCCACGGGGTTCAGCCAGACCGATCTGGGCCACTGCTTCACCGCTCGATCCATCCAGACGGCGCCGGCCTCCTCGTTCCAGTGCTCGACCGAGCCGCCGGGCATGGTGATCTCGTAGGGGCTCATGGTGGCGTCGCCGACGAAGATCGCCCGCCAGTCGCCGTTGTAGCGGTGCAGCAGGTCCCACGTCGGCGTCCGCTCGTTGTGGCGACGCCGGTTGTCTTTCCAGACGCCCTCGTAGAGGCAGTTGTGAAAGTAGAAGAACTCCAGGTGCTTGAACTCGGTGCGGGCGGCCGAGAACAGCTCCTCGCACTGGCGGATGTGTGGGTCCATCGAGCCGCCGACGTCCAGGAATAGCAGCACCTTCACCGTATTGCGCCGCTCGGGCCGCATTTGGATGTCCAGCCAACCCTGGCGCGCCGTGCCGTCGATGGTGCCGTCGATGTCCAGCTCGTCCGCCGCCCCCTGACGGGCGAAGCGGCGCAGGCGTCGCAGGGCCACCTTGATGTTGCGCGTGCCCAGTTCGACGCTGTCGTCCAGGTTCCGGAACTCGCGCTTCTCCCACACCTTCACCGCGCGGCCGTGCCGGCCCGGTCCGCCGATACGGACGCCCTCGGGATTGTAGCCGCCGTGCCCGAACGGGCTGGTCCCGCCCGTGCCGATCCACTTGTTGCCGCCCTGATGCCGTTTCTGCTGTTCGGCGAGCCGCTGCTTCAGCGTCTTAATCAGCGTGTCGAAACCGCCCAGCGCCTCGATCTGCGCCTTCTCCTCGTCGGTCAGATACTTTTCGCTCAGCAGCCGCAGCCACTCCTCCGGCACGTCCATAGACAGCGCATCGCCCGGCCCGACCGTCTCGACGCCGGCGAAGACCTTGCCGAAGATCTGATCAAAACGGTCGTAGTGTTTCTCATCCTTCACCAGCACGGCGCGCGACAGGTGATAGAAAGCGTCCACCCGCCGATCCGACACGCCACGATCCAGCGCTTCCATCAGATGCAGCCACTCCTTCAGCGACACCGGAACCCGGGCCTCGCGCAGGGCGGTGAAGAAGGGGAGGAGCATCGAAGGACCGTGAGCCGGGATCAGCCGCGCCGCAAGATGAACTCGTGGTCCAGCCAGGCGCCGACGGGGTAGTCATATTCGCCGACCTTCTCGAAACCATAGGCGGCGTAAAGCTTCTGGGCCTTGAGGTTGCCGCTCCACACGCCGATCCACAGGGGGCCGTCGGTATTGGCCTCCATCCACTCCAGCGACTGCTTCAGCAGTCCTGTGCCGAGGCCGAGGCCTTGCGCGGCCTTGCCGACGTACAGGCGGCGCAGCTCCATGTGAGAGGGGCGCGCGTCGAGGTGGGGCAGGCTGTTGGGGCCGGTGTTGGCGAAGGCCAGCAGTTCGCCGCCGCGGTCGGCCACCCACCAGGCGGCGCCCGGCTCCGCCAGCTTCTTCGCCGTCGCCGCCTCGCTGAACCCTGCATCCAGGAAGCTGGCCAGATCGTCCTTCGGATAGGGGATGCCGAAACCGGTGACGAAGGTGTCGATGAAGGTCTGGCGGCCGACGGCCCCGAGGGCGGCGGCGTCGTCCGGGCGGGCGGGGCGGATGTCGATGCTCATCTCGTGCCTCTAGCATCAAACGCCGCTCGCGGGAGCCGGACGGGCGCGCTAGGATCGGCGGATGTCGGTGACCCTTTTCACCCATTCCCACATGGTCGCGCACAATGCGGGCGAGGGGCATCCCGAGCGGCCGGCGCGGTTGACGGCGGTGCTGGACGCACTGGCGGACGGCGCCCTGGCGCGCGACCGGCGCGAGGCGACCGAGGCGTCGGTCGCGGATCTCGAGCGGGTGCATCCGGCCGACCATGTGGCGCGCCTGCTCGGGGCGGAGCCTTCGTCGGGCTTCAATCGGCTGGATGCGGACACGGTTCTTTCGCCCGGCAGTCTGCGCGCGGCGCGGCTGGCGGCCGGCGCGGTCGTCGATGCGGTGCGAGCCGTGGCGCGGGGCGAGATGGCGCGGGCCTTCGCCGCCGTGCGCCCGCCGGGCCACCACGCCGAGCCCGACCGCGCCATGGGCTTCTGCCTGTTCTCCAACGTCGCCGTCGCCGCGCGCGTCGCGCAGGCCGAGGGGATGGCGCGGGTGGCGGTGATCGACTTCGACGTCCACCACGGCAACGGCACCCAGGCCGCGTTCGAGGCGGACGACGCCCTGTTCCTGGGGTCCATCCACCAGATGCCCCTCTATCCCGGCACGGGCGCGGCCAGCGAGACGGGCGTGGGCAACATCGTCAATGCGCCGGTGCCGCCCCATGCGGCGCGCGAGGCGTGGCGCGCGGCCTTCGCCAGCCGCCTGATGCCCGCGCTCGATTCGTTCGCGCCGGACCTGGTGCTGATCTCGTCCGGCTTCGACGCCCATCGCCGCGACCCCTTGGCGCACCAGTCGCTGGAGGCGGAGGACTTCGCCTGGGCCACGCGGGCGGTTCTGGACGTCGCGCGCGCCCGGTGTGGCGGCAAGGTTGTTTCGTCGCTCGAGGGGGGCTACGACCTCGAAGGGCTCGGCCGTTCCGCCGCAGCTCACGTTCAGGCGCTCGGGGAGGACTGAGGACGCCCATCGAGTGGTTCGTCCCAACGTCATGACCGTGCACCAGCCGATTCCCGCCGACGAGGCCCAGCCCGTCACCGACCTGGTGGCCCAGAAGCCCGGCGCCATCATCCTGACCCGCCACGGCGAGCCGGCCCTGTCGCGCAAATGTCTGATCTCGGCCAGGCAGTACGGCGACTGGTGGGGCAAGTATGAGATCGGCGGCCTGCTGGCCGGCCAGACGCCGCCGCCGGAACTGCTGATCGCGGCCGAAGGCGCCGGGGTCATCTACGCCTCGACCCGCCCGCGCGCGCAGGAAACGGCCATCGCCGCGGCGCGCGGCAAGGCGATCGTCTCGGACGCCCTGTTCATCGAGGCGCCGCTGCCGCCGCCGAACTTCCCCGACTGGTTCAAGCTGTCGCCGAAATGGTGGGGCGTGGTGTCGCGCTTCTGGTGGCACGCCTTCGATCATCACGACGGCCAGGAGACGCGCCGTCAGGCCGAGGCGCGGGCCGAACAGGCGGCGCAGGTTCTGATCGATCGGGCCTCGGGCGGCCGCGACGTGCTGGTCTTTGCGCACGGCTACTTCAACCATATGGTCGGCCGCCGCCTGAAGGCGGACGGCTGGCGACTGGCCCATAATCAGGGCTTCAAATACTGGTCGCAGCGCCGGTACGAGAAGCGCTGACTTCGCCTGACCGTTGAACCGCCGCGCGGGCCTCTCTAAGGCATTGCGTATGACCGATGCGGCCCCCCAATCCGACCTCAGCTTCGAACAGGCGCTCGCGCGGCTTGAGACCATCGTCTCGCGCCTGGAGTCCGGCCAGGCCCCGCTGGAGGAATCGATCGCTCTCTACGAAGAAGGCGCCCAGCTGAAGGCCCTGTGCGAGGCGCGGTTGAAGGCCGCGCAGCTGCGGGTCGAGAAGATCGTCATGGGCCCGGACGGTCAGGCCAAGGGCGTCGAACCGGCCGAGTTCGGCTGATGACCGGCGATGCGCGCGCGCCGCAGATCGTCTTCGAAGACTTCCAGAAGGTCGATATCCGGGTGGGGCAGGTCGTGAAGGCCGAACCCTTCCCGGAGGCGCGCAAGCCGGCCTTCAAGCTGACCATCGACTTCGGACCAGACATCGGCCTGAAGCGGTCGTCCGCCCAGATCACCCGCCATTACACGCCCGAGCAGCTGAACGGCCGCAAGGTCGCCGCCGTGGTCAACTTCCCGCCGCGCCAGATCGGGCCGTTCATGTCCGAGGTGCTGACGCTGGGCTTCCCGGATGCGGACGGCGAGGTTGTGCTGGTCGGGGTCGATCGCGACCTGCCGCTGGGCGGGAGACTGTTTTGAGGGTCGTCGCAGCCAACTCGCCCGAACAGGCCGTCATCGACCGGGTGGCGGAGGTCGCCGACCTGGTCACCGTGGCGCTGGATCAGTTGCTGCCGCGTGCGGAAGGGCCGGAATCGCGGCTGACCGAGGCCATGCGCTATGCGGCGCTGGGGCCGGGCAAGCGGTTGCGGCCCTTCTTCGCCCTGGAGGCCGGGCGGCTGTTCGATCTGGACGAACGCAGCGTCCTGCGCGCCGCCTGCGCTCTGGAATGCGTCCACGCCTACAGTCTGGTTCACGACGACCTGCCCTGCATGGACGACGACGACATGCGCCGGGGCCGCCCCACCGTGCACCGCGCCTATGACGAGGCGACGGCAGTGCTGGCCGGCGATGCGCTGCAGACCGCCGCCTTCGACATCCTCCTGCACGATGACACTCACGACGACGCGGCCGTACGCTGCGAGCTGGCGGCGCGGCTGTCGCTGGCCAGCGGCGCGCGGGGCATGGCGGGCGGCCAGATGATCGACCTGCTCGGCGTGCGCGACGATCTGGGCGGGGTCGCGCGGATGCAGCGGTTGAAAACCGGGGCCCTGTTCACCTACGCCTTCGAGATCCCGCTGATCATCGCGGATGCGTCGGGCCCGCACCGCCACGCCTTGATCAGCTTCGCGCACGACATCGGCCTGGCCTACCAGATCGTCGACGACCTGCTGGACGTCGAGGGTGACGCGGCCGTTCTGGGCAAGGCGGCGGGCGGCAAGGATGCGGCCCTGGGCAAGACCAACTTCGTCACCCTTCTCGGGATCGATCAGGCCAAGAGCCGCGTCGCCCATTTGCGGGAACAGGCACGTGCGCATCTGGATGTTTTCGGCCGCGACGCGGAAATCCTGAAAGCCAGCGTGGACTTTGTGCTAGATCGTCGTTCCTGATCGCCGCACTCCGCTCTTCAGGCTTTCAACGTCAGGTCGCGTGGTTATAGACTCCCGAATGCCCGAAACGCCGTTGCTCGACACCGTCACCGTTCCCGCCGACACGCGGGGCTTCTCGACGGCCCAGCTGAGGCAGCTTGCGGACGAGCTGCGGGCCGAGACGATCGACGCGGTATCGGTCACCGGCGGCCACCTGGGCAGCGCCCTGGGCGTGGTCGAACTGACCGTCGCGCTGCACCATGTGTTCGAGACGCCGGACGACATCCTGATCTGGGACGTCGGCCACCAGTGCTATCCGCACAAGATCCTGACCGGGCGGCGCGACCGCATCCGCACCCTGCGCCAGGGCGACGGGCTGTCGGGCTTCACCAAGCGTTCCGAGAGCGAATACGACCCGTTCGGAGCGGCCCACGCCTCGACCTCCATCTCGGCGGCCCTGGGCTTCGCGGCGGCGCGGGATCAGCAAGGCAAGGCCAACAAGGTCGTGGCCGTGATCGGCGACGGCTCGATGTCCGCCGGCATGGCCTATGAGGCGATGAACAACGCCGTCGAGGGCACCAACGGCCAGTTGATGGTCGTGCTGAACGACAACGACATGTCCATCGCCCCGCCGGTCGGCGGCATGAGCGCCTATCTGGCCAAGCTGGTCTCGGGCGGCGCCTATCGCAGCGTCCGCAAGCTGGGCCGCGACTTCGCCCAGCATCTGCCGCGTCCATTCCGGCAGGCCGCCAAGAAGGCCGAGGAATACGCCCGGGGCATGGTCACCGGCGGCACCTTCTTCGAGGAACTGGGCTTCTACTACGTGGGGCCGATCGACGGGCACGACATGGAGCACCTGGTTCCGGTGCTGAAGAATGCGGCCGCCATCACGGATCGCCCGGTGCTGGTCCACGTCGTGACCCAGAAGGGCAAGGGCTATGCCCCCGCCGAGGACAGCGCCGATAAATACCACGGCGTCGTCAAGTTCGACGTCGTTTCGGGCAAGCAGGCCAAGGCGATTTCCAACGCGCCCAGCTACACCAAGGTGTTCGGGACCGAGTTGATCAAGCACGCCCGGCGCGATCCCAAGGTGGTGGCCATCACCGCCGCCATGCCCACCGGCACCGGTCTGGACCTGTTCGGCCAGGCCTTCCCGGACCGCACCTATGACGTCGGGATCGCCGAGCAGCACGCGGTGACCTTCGCGGCCGGTCTGGCGGCGGACGGCATGAAGCCGTTCTGCGCCATCTATTCAACCTTCCTCCAGCGCGGCTACGATCAGGTCGTCCACGACGTGGCGATCCAGAAGCTGCCGGTGCGTTTCGCCATGGACCGGGCGGGTCTGGTCGGCGCGGACGGCGCGACCCACGCGGGCAGCTTCGACATCGGCTTCATGGGCGCCCTGCCGGGCATGGTGCTGATGGCCGCCGCCGACGAGGCCGACCTGGCCGCCATGATCGCCACCGCCTGCGAGATCGACGACCGCCCCAGCGCTTTCCGCTATCCGCGCGGCGACGGCGTAGGCGTCGAAATCCCCGATCTGGCCGCGCCGCTGGAAATCGGCCGGGGCCGCATCGTCCGCGAAGGCACGTCGGTCGCCCTGCTGTCGCTGGGCACCCGTTTGCAGGAGACGCTGAAGGCCGCCGATCTGCTGGCCGCGCGCGGTGTGTCGGCCACGGTCGCGGACGCCCGCTTCGCCAAGCCGCTGGACGCCGAACTGATCCTGCGTCTGGCGCGCGAGCACGAGGCGCTTATCACGGTGGAGGAGGGCGCCATGGGCGGCTTCGGCGCCTTTGTCCTGCAGTTGCTGGCCGAGGAGGGCGCGCTGGATCACGGGCTGAAGGTCCGCAGCCTGCACCTGCCCGACGTCTTCCAGGACCAGGACAAGCCCGAGGTCCAATACGCCGAGGCCGGCTTGAACGCCGAGCACATCGCCGCGACGGCCCTGGTCGCCCTGGGCGTCGACGCCAGCCGCGCGGCGCGGGCTTAATCTACCAAGTGTGAGGGGTGGAGGGTCACAGGAGAGGGCGCACCCCTCACCCTTTCGGCTTACCCAATCGCTTCGCTCTTGGAGCCTCAAGCCCTCTCCCTCTGGGAGAGGGAATTCGGTAGCGAGCAATATTCTTCGCGCGCCCGATCCCGGCGCCGTCCGGACACGCTTCTCTCTGCGCCGTTCGGACGCTAAGCAGCCGCCATGCCCGATCCTGCCCAGACGCCCCGCATCCTCGAACACCTGTCCGAGGTCGCCGCCGATTATGACGTGCTGCTGTGCGACGTCTGGGGCGTGATCCACAACGGTCGCGAAAGCTGGCCCGCCGCCTATGGCGCGCTGCAGGCCTTCAAGGATGCGGGCGGCGCGGTCATCCTGATCTCCAACGCCCCGCGCCCTTCGGCGGCGGTGCATGAACAGCTGGATCTGCTGAAGGTGCCGCGCAACTGCTGGGACGCCTTCGTCACATCGGGCGACGCGACGCGCGTCGAGCTGGGTCGCCGCGCACCGGGTCCGGCTTGGCTGATCGGGCCCGAGCGCGACGCGCCCCTCTATGCCGGTTTGGGCCTCGACACGGCGCACGACGCGGACGCCGCCGCCTTCATCTCCGTCACTGGCCCCTACGACGACACGACCGAGACGCCCGAGGACTATCGCGAGCGCCTGACCCCGGCGGCCGCCAAGGGCCTGGAGCTGATCTGCGCCAACCCCGACCGGGTGGTGCAGCGCGGCGACCAGCTGATCTATTGCGGCGGCGCCCTCGCCGATCTGTACGAAAGCCTGGGCGGCCGTGTCGTCATGGCGGGCAAGCCCTATGCGCCGATCTACGATCTGGCCCTGAAGGAGGCCGAGGTGGTGCGCGGCGGACAGATCGACCGGTCGCGGGTGCTGTGCATCGGCGACGGCGTCATCACCGACGTGCTGGGCGCCAACAGCCAGGCGCTGGACTGCCTGTTCATCGCGCGCGGCATCCACGGCGACAGCGCGCTGGGCGCTGACGGCAGGCTGGACGGCGGCAAGACGGCCGACCTGCTGAGGGCCGAAACGGCCTATGCGCGCTACGCGACCGCCGAACTGGCTTGGTAACTCTCGCCATTTTGTCGCACGCCGTCTAAACCCGAGCGATGGTCGAAATGGTTACGCAGCATCCGTCCGGCGGATACATCCTGGACGAACTCCACGCCGGCATGGCGGCGGAGAAACTGGTGCACGTCACCGAGGCCCGCATCCGCCAGTTCGCCGAGGCGTCCGACGACTTCAATCCGGTGCACTTGGACGAGGCCTTCGCCTCGCGAACGGCCTATCGCGGCCGAATCGCCCACGGACTGCTCAGCGCCTCCTTCGGCTCGGCCGTGGTCGGCACCATCCTGCCGGGCGCAGGCTCCATCTACATTTCCCAGACCCTGGCCTTCCATCTGCCGGTGCGCATCGACGACACGGTGCGCATCGTCATCACGGTGATCTCGGTCGATCAGGAAAGCGCGCGCACCGAGTTGAAGTGCGAAGGCTTCGTCGGCGACAACCTGATCATGGACGGCGTCGCCGTCGTCCGCGTGCCGCGCCGCCGCAAGCCCGCCAAGGGCTAGACCCTTGGCCGCGCGGATCATCCGCGACTGGCGCGGGCTGGACGCCGCCGACCAGGGTGCGGCCGTGGCGGTCGGCGCCTTCGACGGCGTGCACCGCGGCCACCAGGCCGTCATCGCCGAGGCCAAGGCCGCCGCCGACCGGCTCGGCGCGCCGCTGGGCGTCGTCAGCTTTGATCCGCATCCGCGCCGCTTCTTCCAGAAGGACGTCGCCCCATTCCGCATCATGACCGCCGAACAGATGGCCGAGGCGCTGGGTGAGCTGGGCGTGGATCGCCTCTACCTGCTGCCCTTCGACGCCGAGATGGCCGGCATGACCGACGCCGACTTCGCTCGCCGGGTGCTGGCCGAAGGCCAGGAGGGCGGATTGGGCGTTCGCCACGCCGCCGTCGGCTTCGACTTCACCTTCGGCAAGGGCCGCACGGGCTCGCCCCAGGCCCTGGCCGGCTACGGCGCCGATCTCGGCTTCACCGTCTCGACCTGCGAACGCCGTGACGATCCCGATGGGCTGAAGCTGTCGTCCAGCGCCGTGCGCGAGGCGCTGAAGGCCGGCGACATGAACCGCGCCGCCGCCATCCTGGGCCGCTCCTTCGCCATCGAGGGCGTGGTCGAGCACGGCGACAAGCGTGGCCGGACCATCGGCGTGCCGACCGCCAATGTGCCGCTGGGCGACTACATGCGCCCGGCGTTCGGCGTTTATGCGGTGCGGGTGCGGCTTCAAGACGGACGTCGCTTCGACGGCGTCGCCAGCCTGGGCGTGCGGCCGATGTTCCCGACCGAGCCCAAGCTGGAAGTCTGGCTGTTCGACTTCGACGGCGACCTCTACAGCCAGACCATCGAGACCGAGTTGATCGCCTGGCTGCGCGGCGAAGAAACCTTCGACGGCCTCGGCGCCCTGAAGGCCCAAATCGACCGCGACGCCGCCGAGGCCAAACGGATCCTGGCTAGCTGATCGCCGCCAGCAACTGGTTCGTCAGCGGCTTCCGACCCGGCACGAGGATGTCGGCGATCTTCCAGAAGCGGCCGCCTTCCTTCTCCAGTTTCAGCGTCTGCGTCTTGGCCTCGCCTTCGACGGTGAAGGCGACCACCGCGTCGGCCGTACCTTCGCCGGTCGGGGTCAGGGTCACGGTCTGCAGCGCCAGCGTCCCGTCCTGGCAGTCGCAGATCGGATTGTAGTTCAGCGTCGGGACCTCGTTGCCCGCCTTGCGGAAGTAATCGCCGATCAGGGCGTTCAGGGTGCGGTCGTAGATCGGATCGCGTCCGGGCGGCGGCGGCGCGGTGTCGCCCGCTGCCGTCAGCTCATAGACCGCTCGCACGAAGGGCTCCGGCCCCTCGGTCTGGGCCTGATAGACGGCCGGACGTCCCGGCGGCAGGGCGGCGGCGGGTGGCTCGGTTGGCGCTTTCTCTTCCGGCGCCGGCTGCGAGCAGGCGGCCAGCACGGCGGCGAAGCCGAGGATCAGAATGGGACGCATGAGTTCCTCCTGTCGTTGGCGGGAGGCTAGGCCGGACCGTCCACCGGCTTCAACCCCGCAGCATAGCGCTTCCAGTTCTGGACGTAGTGCGCCGCTGAGGCCTTCAGAGCCTCGATCTGACCGGGCAGAAGCTCGCGCACCACCTTGCCCGGCTGGCCCATGACCAGCGAACCGTCGGGGATCACCTTGCCCTCGGTGATCAGGGCGTTGGCTCCGATCAGGCAGTTCTTCCCGATCACGGCCCGTCCCAGCACTACCGCTCCAATGCCGATCAGGCTGTTGTCGCCGATGGTGCAGCCGTGGAGCATGGCCAGGTGGCCGACGGTGACCCCTTCGCCGATGACCAGCGGCTCGCCGGGGTCGGTGTGCAGCACGCTGCCGTCCTGAATGTTGCTGTTTGGACCCACTGTGATGGGATCATTGTCGCCGCGCAGTACGGCGCCGAACCAGACACTGGCGCCGGATTTCAGAATCACATCTCCTGCCACCGCTGCATTAGGCGCGATCCAGTATTCGTCCGCGGGCGGAAGCTGCGGAGACTTGTCGCCCAATGCGTAAACACTCATCCGCACACCTCTCATCTTCTTGAAAACAGGGCTTTAAGACCCTGTAAACCACGTTAGGCTCATTGTGTTGATGCGATTCGAGACCTGCGGGTTTCGAGCCGCGAAACCGGATCATACCCGGTCCGGTCCCAGGCTGGAGTCTCGCGTGTCCCAGTTCTTGCGGCGGGTTCGCCCGCTCGAAGATGGACCTTCCGTCGATCCCGGCGGCGCGTGCGCACCGGCTGTTTCCTCCCCACACTTCGTCCAAGGCGGCGCCATTTCGGCTCCGCCTTTTTTCATGCCCTGGAGGCGTTGATGACCAAACGTGCGACCGCCAAGCGTCAGTCCCGTGAGTTCGGGGTTCTCGATTCGCATCAGTTCATCGAGGATTCGAAAGTCCGGCGCCTGCCCCAGCAGTCCGGTCAGGGCGGCTGGTCGCCCCATCCGTCCAACGACGACCGCGACCAGGGATACCTGAAGACGCTGAAGCCCAAGTCGGACGGCCAGGCCGAGCTGATGACGGCCATCGACGAGCACAACCTGGTCATGGCCCTGGGTCCAGCCGGGACCGGCAAGACCTATCTGGCGGTGGCCAAGGCGGTCGAGGCTCTGGAGGCGGGCCGCGTCGGCCGCATCGTCCTCAGCCGTCCGGCGGTCGAGGCGGGCGAATCCATCGGCTTCCTGCCCGGCGACATGGAGGACAAGCTGGCCCCCTATCTGCGGCCCCTCTACGACGCCCTGTCGGACCGTCTGTCGATGAAGCGGGTCAAGGCGCTGATGGCCGAGGGCCTGATCGAGATCGCCCCTATCGGCTATATGCGCGGCCGCACGCTGAACAACGCCTTCATCGTCGTCGATGAGGCCCAGAACTGCACCTATGTGCAGCTCAAGATGCTGCTGACCCGCCTGGGCTGGCACTCGACCATGGTAGTGACGGGCGACCCGCAGCAGTCCGACCTGCTGCCGGGCATCTCGGGCTTGTCCGATATCTCGGCGCGGCTGGAGGCGGTGCCGGACATCGCCGTCGTCCGCCTGGCCGAACAGGACATCGTCCGTCACCCGCTGGTGGCGAGCATGATCGGGGTGCTGTGACCGCTTTCCTCCCAATCGCTTTGATGGGGAGGGGGACCACGAAGTGGTGGAGGGGCGATTACACGCGCGGCGCTTGAACGACCCCTCCGTTACGCCGGCTTCGCCGCCGCGCCACCTCCCCATTCACCTCCGCGATCAGGAGGAGAAGGGGGGCGCGTGGCTAAACCCCGTCGATCTGCGCCTGGGTAGGGGTGGAGTTGGGGGTGGCCGTGCTGTCCGCCTGCCGTGCGGCTTCCGCCTTGGCGATGCGGCGCGGGTCGGGCGCGGCGCCCATCCGGTCGATCAGCTTGAACACGAACGGGTTCAGAGAGATCGAGAGCAGGGCCCCGGCCAGGATCAGGGCGTAGGTCTCCTGGGTCAGGGCGCCCATCTGCAGACCGATAGCCGCCAGGATGAACGAGAACTCGCCGATCTGAGCCAGGGAGGCCGCGACCGTCAGGCTGGTCTTGCGGTCCAGCTTAAACATCGTGGTGATGGCCAGTGCGGCGATCGACTTGCCCACGATGATGATGGCCAGGACGCCCAGCACCGACAGGGGCTCGCGCCACAGGATGGTCGGATCGAACAGCATGCCGACAGAGACGAAGAACAGCACGGCGAAGGCGTCGCGCAGGGGCAGGGACCGTTCGGCGGCGTTGTGGCCCAGCGGCGTGCCGTTCAGCACCAGACCGGCGACGAAGGCGCCCAGGGCGAACGAGGCGCCGAAGACCTCATAAGCGAGCCAGGCGATGCCGAGCGCGATGGCCAGCACACCCAGGGTGAACAACTCGCGCGATTTGGTGTGGGCGATCCTGACCAGCAGCCAGGGCAGGACTCGGCCGCCCACGACCAGCATCAGGCCGACGAAGACAGCGACCTTCAGCAAGGTCCAGCCTATGCCGGTGGCGAGCGCGGCGGCGTTGATTTCGGCGCCCGCAGGGACCAGCACCAGCGGCAGCAAAACAAGGGCGATGACGATCACCAGATCCTCGACGATCAGCCAGCCGACAGCGATCCGGCCGATGTCGCCCTTCGCCTGCCTGCGTTCCTCCAGCGCGCGGATCAGCACCACCGTCGATGCGACGGACAGGGCGAACCCCATCAGCAGGGCCTGGGCGTCGGTCATACCCAGCGCGAAACGGCCGAGAGCCCAGCCCAGCCCGGTGGCGACGCCGATCTGGACCAGGGCGCCCGGGATGGCGATCTTGCGCACCTTCATCAGGTCGGCGGGCGAGAAGTGCAGCCCGACTCCGAACATCAGCAGGATGACGCCGATCTCGGCCAGCTGCGGCGCCAAATGCGTGTCCGCTGTCCAGCCGGCGGTGTAGGGGCCGACGATGACACCGGCGACCAGATAGCCGACGAGAGGCGACAGCTTCAGCCGATTGGCGAGCATCCCGAAGATGAAGGCGAGGACGAAACCGCCGACCAGGGTGAGAATCAGGCTGTCGGCGTGCATCGGCGCTCCTCGCGTCGGCGGATAGGGTCCCTAAGGATGGAAGTCCTCAACCTAGGAACGCTCGCGGATACGGCAAGGCTTCCGGACGGTTTGTCGCAGGATGTCAGGATTGCATCGGACCGAAGTCGGCTGAGTTGGACTGCGTCCCCCTCGACCGGGTTCGGCCTAGGCAAAGCGGCGGCGCTGTTCGGCCGATCGCAGGGTCGAGCGCATGAAGTCCGCCGGCGGGTCGGTCTCGGCCAGCACCTGCTCCTTGATGGCGCGCGGCTCGCCGAACAGATGGCCCTGTCCGATGGCGACGTCGAGTTCGAGGATATCGACGATCTGGCGCTCGCTCTCGACCTTCTCGGCGATGACCTCGATGCCGTAACGGCGGGTCAGCTGGGCGAAATCGGCGGCCTGAATGTCTCGCAGCGACGGGATCGGCGCGCCGCCGTCCAGGTCCAGCAACTGCTCGATCAGCAGGTCCGCCGCCACCTTGACGAACCGCACGTCAGACCGCTGCAGGTCCGCGAAGTCCAGATCCAGCGTCTGGACCTTGTCGATCGAGAAGCGGAAGCCGAGGTCCGCCAGCTTGGCCATGTTGCGCGCCTCGGCCGCGCCGCGCGCGTCGAAGTTCGCCTGGCCCAGCTCGAAGATCAGCGCCTGGTTCAGGTCGCGGTTCTGGCCCAGGAAGTCGAGAAACTGCGGGAAGAAGGTCTCGTCGCCCAGGCTGGTCAGGGCGATGTTGCAGAACACGCCGACCTTGCGGTCCTGGCGCGCCAGCCGGCGCACGATCTGGGCGCAGCGGAACAGCAGCAGGTTGTCGATGGCGGGGGCCAGGCCCTCCGTCTCTGCGGTCGCCAGATATTCGGCCGGCATCATCACCCGGTCGCTGGCGTCGCGCAGGCGGGTGAAGCTTTCGTAGAAGATGGTCCGGCGCTGGGGCAGGGACACCACCGGCTGCAGGTAGAGATCGACCCGTCCTTCGGCCAGCGCTTCGTGGATGGTCTGAAGCAGGGCGTTGGACTGCTGGTGCCGTCGGCCCTCGAAGGTGTCGACCGGCGCGGGCGGCGCGGCGCGCAGGCGCTGGTCGATGCTCTCGCTCATCTGCTGGATCAAACCTTCCAGCATCCGCACTTCGGTGGTCAGGGTGTCAGTGCGGGTGATGGCGCCCGACTCGATCGCCTGCGCCAGTTCGGTTAGGGCCGACTGTGTCGTCTCCATCGCGTCGGCCAGCAAACGGTGCGCCTCGCGGACCTGGGCGATCTCCTTGCGCAGGGCGTCACGGCCCAGCGAACCCGAGACGATGGCGTGCAGTGCGGTGAACACGCCCAGCATGCCCGCGGTCGTCGCCGCGCCCGCCCCGATGCCGAGACCCGCGCGCCAAGCGAAGGCGCCCGCCGTCATGGACAGGAACAGATAGGCGAAGAACAGAAAACCAGCGGTGACGCTGCGCATGGACGATCGACCGCCCCCGGGTGGAATCGTTGGAGTATCGGGGTATCAGGGCGTCACGGCTAGAGCCGCAGTGAAGAAACCGGCAAGGAAGCGTCGATGCAGCTGTTTGACCTGACGGGCAAGGTCGCCGTCATCACGGGTTCGTCCAAGGGGATTGGACGCGCCATCGCCGAGCGGCTGGCCGAGCACGGCGCCAAGGTGGTGATCTCGTCGCGCAAGGCGGGGCCCTGCGACGAGGTGGCGGCCGCCATCAATGCGGCGTACGGCGAGGGATCGGCCATCGCGGTCCCGGCCAACATCGCGTCCAAGGAAGACCTGCAGCGACTGGTCGACGAGACCCGCGCCGCCTTCGGCCAGATCGACATCCTGGTCTGCAACGCCGCGACCAATCCCTACGCGGGGCCGATGTCCGGCATCGCCGACGACCAGTTCGAGAAGATCCTGCAGAACAACGTGATCTCCAACCACTGGCTGATCCAGATGGTCGCGCCCGAGATGACGGTGCGCCAGGACGGGGCGATCCTGGTGATCTCGTCGATCGGCGGGCTTCGCGGGAATGCGCTGATCGGCGCCTACAACATCTCCAAGGCGGCAGACATGCAACTGGTGCGCAATCTGGCGGTGGAGTTCGGACCGTCGAACGTGCGGGTCAACTGCATTGCGCCGGGCCTGGTTCAGACCGACTTCGCCAAATACCTCTGGGAGAACCCGGAGCTGCTGAAGACCGTCACCGACCCCGCGCCTCTGAAGCGGATCGGCCAGCCGGACGAGATCGCGGGCACGGCCGTCTATCTGTGCAGCCCAGCCAGCGCCTATGTGACGGGCCAGACGCTGGTCGTGGATGGTGGGCTGACGATTGCCTGGTGATTCCAAAGCCGGCATCCGCCAGGATTTGATCTGGCGGCTAGAGGCGGCGGCCTTTTCGGCGCTGTTCGCCTTCCTGCGCCTGCTCGGCGTCGAGGGGGCCTCGAACCTGGGCGGCTGGCTTCTGCGGACCCTGGGTCCGAAGACGGGCACGCATCGCACGGTCCTGAAGAACCTGCGCATCGCCTTCCCCGACATGGCAGAGGACCAACGCCAGCGTCTGGCCATCGACCAGTGGGACGGCACGGGCCGCACCTTCGCCGAGCTGGCGGTCATGGACAGGCTGACGCCCGAGGGCGGCCGGGTCGAGGTCGTGGGGATGGAGCGGCTGCACGCCCTGCGCGACGGCGGCAAGCCGGCGGTCCTGATCTCGGGCCACCTGGCCAATTTCGAAGTCATGGCTGCGGTGATCATGGCGGCCGGCGTGCCGTGCCAGGTGACATATCGCGCCGCCAACAACCCCTACGTCGACGCCCTGATCCGGCGCAGCCGCGAGCGTTACGGCATCCGCCTGTTCGCGCCCAAGGGCGACGGTACGCGTGAGCTGATGGAGGGCATGAAGCGCGGCGATTCCATCGCCCTGCTGGTCGATCAGAAATACAGCCAGGGCCCGGAGGTTCGGTTCTTCGACCAGCCCGTCAACGCCTCGCCCGGCGCCGCGCGACTGGCGCTGAGGTTCGGCACGGTGATGCAGCCGCTGTCCGTGGTGCGGCTGCCGAACGCCCGCTTCCGGGTGACGGCGCATGAGCCGATCGCGGTCCCGGACACAGGCGACAAGGCCGGCGACGTGCTGGCGGGGATCCAGGCGGCAAACCGCTTCGTGGAGGATCGGGTGCGCGAGCGCCCTGTCGACTGGTTCTGGGTCCACAAGCGGTGGCCCGACCGGGTCTATGCGGCGCTGGAATCCTCGCGCGCCTGATCCGACGCCCGGCGCCGCGGCCCGCGGTAGTTGGCGCTGTCGGTGCGGCGGCGGTCGGGGCCGAAATAGCTGTCGGTCTTCACGAAGGCGCGCGGGCGGAAGATCACCGCCTGCATACGCTCCAGAATGGCCTTGGCCGTGATCGGCTTGACGACGAACTCGGTGACGCCGGCGTCGCGCGCCTCGACCACTCGGTGCTTCTCGGAATGGCCGGTCATCATGATGATCGGCAGATACGGGTTGGCGCTGTCCGGGCTGTTGCGGACCAGACGCGTGAACTCCACGCCGTCCAGCGGAAACATGTTGAAGTCGACGATCACCAGATCGATCGGATGGTCGCGCAGGGCGTCCAGGGCGGCGGCGCCGTCCGACGCTTCACGCACCCTGCGGATTCCGGCCGACTGCAGGATAGCCGACGTGATCGAGCGCATGTGCTGGTTGTCGTCGACCAGCAAGATGTTCAACTGCGCAAAGGCGGACATGGGAAACCAAGGCAACGACGACCAAGACGGAGGTCGATTCGGGCAGGGTATGTTGCAAATCGTGAACGGTCCATTGACCCAAAGCCAAGTGACCGTTGGTTTTAAATGGTGATGGGCGACTGAACACCGATCAGCAGCGAGGGGTCCAGATTGCGGTCGCGCCACTTCAGGCGCCAGCACAGGTGCGGCCCCGTGGCGCGGCCTGTCATGCCGATGCGGCCAATGGCCTGGCCGCGATAGACCCGGTCGCCGACGCTGACGCTCTGGGCCGACTGGTGCAGGTAGCAACTGATCAGCCCCTGGCCGTGATCGATCAGGGTCAGGCCGCCCTCGAAATGCATGCCGGCGCGCGCCATGACGACCGTGCCGGATGCGGGCGCCTTGATGACGGTCCCCAGCGGCGCCGCCATGTCCAGTCCGTAGTGCGGACGAGCCGGCGTGCCGTTCAGCACCCGCTGGCTGCCCCAGGCGCTGGAGATCCGGTAGGCGTCCAGCGGCCAGGCGAAGCCGTCCTTGAAGTCCTCGGTGTCGATGCGACTGGCGAAGGCGTGCTGCTTCAGCGCCGACTGCTCCTGGATCAACGCCAGCAGCGCCGGGTCGCTCGGCTCCACGGTCGAGGGCGGCAGGCCGTTGACGACGGCGCGCGGGAACTGGTGAGGGGCGATGGTCAGCTGTCGCTGGGCGGTGCGCGAGCCCAGGCGCGTTTCGATCCGCGCGCTGGCGGGCGCGTCGCGGTCGAACCCGACCACGAACAGGCCGCTGGCGGATGCGGCGGTCAGGGCCTCGCCATCGACGAAGACCAGGGCGCGCGGCCAGGTCTTGCCCAGCGCGAAGCCGCCCTGACGCCAGGCGCCGTTCAGGCTGAGGCCATCCTGGGCGAAGACGGGCCCCGCGACGGCGGCGGCCCCGCCGGCCAGCAGCAGGGTGCGGCGGTCGATCACGCCGCGCCGCCCAGACGCGACAAGGCTTCCGATGCGCCGGCATAGGGCTCCTGCCGCGACGCGCTCCAGTACCGCAGGGCTTCCAGCGGAATGGACTTGCCGGTGACGGCGCAGGCCACGAAACGCCCCGGCTTCAGCACGGCGAACTCGCCGTCGCCGTAGTGCAAGGTCGCGGGGCCGGTGTCGGGGGAGGTCATGGGCGAGATCGTAGGTCGTGGTGCTGGAGCGCGCCACAGCAAAACAACTTCCCTCTCCCAGAGGGAGAGGGCTTGAACACCTGAGAGCCGAAGGCGATCAGCCTTGTGCGAAAGGGTGAGGGGTTTGGGGCTCACGGGACAAGGCGTAACCCCTCACCCTTTCGGCTTACCCGATCGCTGCGCTCTCGGAGCCTCAAGCCATCTCCCTCCGGGAGAGGGTAAGCCTGTTCAGAACAAATCGCCCTGCGACGTCGCGGCGGGCTTCGACGCTTTCGGCTTCACCGTCGCCGCGCCGTCGATCACCGCGTCCTTGCGGCCGTCGCCGAACACCAGTGCGACGGACTGCCCTGCGCTCAAATCCGTCGCCGACGTGACCCAGCCGCCCGCTGCGTCCTCCACCCGTGCGAAGCCTGGCTTGGGCCTTGCTGGGTCGAGGCTGGCGAGCGCACGACCCAAGGCGGCGAGCGTCTGCTCGGCGCGTTCGATCTGGCGGGGCGTCGTGGTCTGTAGCCGGGCTGCGAGGGCGTCGAGGCGGTTGCGGCGCTGATCCAGCCGACGGTGGAGGGGCTCGGGCGAGAGGCGGGCTCCCAATTGAACCAGCCGGTGCTGATGCCGGGCTGTGTTGGCTTGCAGGGCGGCGCCCAGGCGGCCGCCCGCGCTGTCCAGCCGGTCGCCGCCACGTTCGAGCCGCGCGCGCAGCAGGCCGGGGGCCAGGCGGCCGGCGGCGACGGCCAGATGACGCTCATGCAGGGCGACGTTGCGCTGCAGGCCGGATCCCAGGCGGCTGGCGGCGTTGTCCAGTCGCTGCTGCGCCAGGGCCAGCAAATCTTCCGGCCGCGCCGGCAGGCCGCGCGCGACGGCGCGCAGGCGCGTGCGCCGCTCCTCGATCAGCCGCCCACCGGCCTGCACCATCCGCCTGTCCAGATCGCTGACGGCGTAGCGCAGGTCCGCCAGCACCGGCGTGGCGATCTCGGCGGCGCCCGTCGGCGTCGGCGCGCGGCGATCGGAGACGAAGTCGATCAGGGTGGTGTCGGTCTCGTGCCCCACGGCCGAGATGATCGGAATGCGGGCGTCCGCGACCGTGCGGGCCAGGCTCTCCTCGTTGAAGCACCACAGGTCCTCGACTGACCCGCCGCCGCGCGCGACGATCAGCAGGTCGGGGCGTGGGACCGGCCCGCCGGGTTCCATCGCGTCGAAGCCCCGGATGGCGTTCGCCACCTGGCCGCAGGCGGCGTCGCCCTGGACGACCACCGGCCAAACGATCACGCGGCACGGCCAGCGCTCGGCGATGCGGTGCAGGATGTCGCGCACCACCGCGCCGGTGGGCGAGGTAATCACGCCGATGACGCGCGGATAGGCGGGCAGGGGCGTCTTGCGCGCCGGCTCGAACAGGCCTTCCTCGCGCAGGCGCAGTTTCAGCCGCTCGAGCTGGGCCAACAGAGCGCCGGCGCCGGCCGCCTCCATCGTCTCGATGACGATCTGGTACGACGACCGTGCCGGATAGCTGGTGATCTTGCCGGTGACGATGACCTCCAGCCCTGTCTCGGGCTGGACGCCCAGGCCGCGCGCCGAGCCCTTCCAGACCACGCCGTCGATGGCCGACTTGTCGTCCTTCAGCGTCAGATAGATGTGGCCGGAGGCGTGCCGGTTCACCTTGGATACCTCGCCCCGCAGCCGCACGTGGCCGAAGCGGTCCTCCAGCGTCCGCTTCAGGGCGAAGGACAGCTCGCTGATCGACAGCGGCGGGTTGTTGTCGCGCGCCGGCACCTCGGGTGCGACATCAGGGAGGCCGCCGAAACTGTAGGAGTCGTCGCTCATCTGGGTCACACTAGCGCGCGTCGGGCCGAACCGGAACGACGGCCTCGCAAGGGATCGGTGTTGTATGAGTGATCTGGATCCCCCGCCCAACGACCCAGACCGCGACCTGTCGCGGCGCAGCGGAAGCTCATCGACGGGGCCGGTCGCCATCGTCATGCTGATCGTGCTGGCCGGCGCCGCGATCTACGTCGCCCTGGCTCTGTGGGGTTAACGGCCTAGCGCGCGCTTGACCGGGGCTCGAACGCCCGTCATTTCGCGATCCATGAACATTCTGCTGGTCGGATCGGGCGGGCGTGAGCACGCCCTGGCGTGGAAGATCGCCCAGTCGCCCCTGGTGAAGACGCTGGTCTGTGCGCCTGGCAACCCCGGCATCGCCAAACACGCCGAGCTGAAGCCCGAGGTGAAGGCCGACGACGCCGACGCCATCGCCGCCCTAGCGCGCGAGATGAAGGCCGATCTGGTCGTCGTGGGGCCGGAGGTGGCGCTGGCCGCCGGTGTCGCGGATCGACTGGCGGCGGCGGGCATCCCCTGCTTCGGCCCCAGCCAGAAGGCGGCGCAGCTGGAAAGCTCCAAAGCCTTCTCCAAGGCCTTCCTGGAGCGGCAAGACATCCCGACAGCCGGCTATGGCGTCTATGAGAAGCCCGCCGAGGCCCGCGCGGCGCTGGATGTCTTCAAGCCGCCCTATGTGATCAAGGCCGACGGCCTGGCGTCCGGCAAGGGCGTGGCCATCAGCCCCGACAAGCGCGACGCCGAGGCCGAGATCGACCGCATGCTGGGCGGCCGCTTCGGCCAGGCCGGCGCCCGCATCGTCATCGAGGAGTTCATGGACGGCGAGGAGGGCTCGCTGTTCGCTCTCTGCGACGGCCAGCGGGCCCTGCTGCTCGGCGGGGCCCAGGACCACAAGCGCGCTTTCGACGGCGACATGGGCCCGAACACCGGCGGCATGGGCGCCTATTCCCCGGCGCCCGTCTTTACGCCCGAGCTCGTCGAGGCGGCGGACACGCGCGTGGTCCAGCCGACCATCGCCGCCATGGCCGCCGAGGGCGCGCCCTATCGCGGCGTCCTCTACGCCGGTCTGATGGCGACTCAGGACGGTCCCAAGGTGGTTGAGTTCAACGCCCGCTTCGGCGACCCGGAATGCCAGGTGCTGATGATGCGCTGGAACCAGGACATCGTGCCGTACCTGCTGGCCTGCGCACGCGGAGACGTCTCCGGCCTTCCGGCGCCCCAGTTCAAGCCGCAGACGGTGATCTGCGTGGTCATGGCGGCCAAGGGCTATCCCGACAGCCCCCTGGAGGGCTCGATCATCCGCGGCGCCGATCAGGACTTCGGCCCGCACGTCCAGGTCTTCCACGCCGGCACGCGGCGTCGCCCGGACGGTCTGCTGGCGGCGGCCGGCGGCCGGGTGTTGAACATCTGCGCCGAGGGCGACGACGTGGCCCAGGCCCGCGAGCGCGCCTACCTCGCCGTCCGCAAGATCGACTGGCCCGGCGGCTTCTGCCGCACCGACATCGGCTGGCGGGCGCTGGACCGGGGCTGACGCCCCTCAGCGCACCTCGGAGAGGCGGGGATCGTACCGCCTGACGTATTCCAGCGGGTAAGCCTCGATGACCTCAGCTTGGCCATCCGCGCTGAGATACAGAACCCAGAGTTCACCGGGCGGCGGAAGCGGCGTTTGACCGCATCCGGTGCTGCTCAGCGCGGCTCCGAACTCAAACGTCGCAGGGCCACCAGAGCGTTGAATGTCCGCCTGTTTCTCCGCCCAGACACGCCAGACGTTCCAGCCCTGCGACGGGAGCCGCTCAGCGCTGGTCACGCCAGCCAAGACTACGTCGTCGTAGTGGGCCAACGCTTCAGCGCGAGGGACTCTTTCACGACACGCCTGTGCGTTCGTCGTTGCGCCGAAAGCGGCGCTTGCCGCGACAACCACAGCAATGAAGGCTCGAAAGGCGCTCACGTCACGACCATATGGCGCGATAGAGCGGCTCACAACTCCGCGCTGAAAACGCGACGCTGAGGCCAGTCGAACTCAGGCGTATGCGAACAGCAGGCGGCCCGTGCCCATGCGCTCGCGCAGGCCCGGCAGGTCGACGTGGGCGACCGAGAAGCAGCCGTAGCTGCGGCCCAGCTTGCCTTCGCGCGCCAGGTAGTCGGGATCGGCGTAGTCGGCGCCGTGGATGATGATGGCCCGCTCGCGCGCTTTGTCGTTGGAGTATTCCAGCCCATCCAGCAAGACGTTCGGCCCCTGGGCCGCGCCCCAGCCGGCGCCGGCGGTGGCGAAGCTGCCCAGCGAGGACATGTGGCTGTCGGGCTGGTTGGAGAAGTCGCGCGCATAGCCGGTGTGCGTGGGGTCCGATCCCCGACCGTGACAGGTGCGCATCGCGGTGACGTGGCCGGCCACCAGGTCGACCTCATACAGGCGCTCGTCGCCCGAATATTTGGCGAAGTCGACCAGATACATCCGGTCGCGCAGCGGCAGTTCGCGATGATGAATGTCCAGCGCGGCCATGGCGCGGCTCATTAGCTCGGAACGGACGCGGCCTGAGGGATCCAGCGGCGGGGTAACCGTCACGCTCGGCACGGCCGGCGTGTAGGTCGCGGCCAGCTGCGAACCGGTCGGCACGGCGCCCGTCACTGGAACCGACGCCACGGTCGCGGCGGACGAACATCCGGCGGTCAGAGCCGCCGCGCCCAGGATCAGGCCACGTCTTGAAAGCTGCATGCGACGCCCTTCGCACGTTTACTGAGACAGACGATGTTTCCCATCGCGCCGCCCGTTTCAACCTGAGCCTTGGCGAAACGGTATGCGACACTATGCTGCAAGCCTTGGTCGAAGGAGCGATTCCGATGCGTTTAACGGCTCTGATCGCGGCTCTGCTGCTGGGAAGCGTGGCCGCCGCGCACGCCCAGGAAGCGCAGCAAATTCAACGGGCCGCGTCCGATGACGGACGGATCTACGTCCAGGCAGGGCGCGTTCTGCTCGACCCGTCGAACGGCGTTGTGCAGCGCGATAAAACTCTCGTGATCGAGGGGAACAAAGTGGTCGAGGTTCGCGACGGGTTCGTCGGCGAAGGCGATGTGGTCGATCTGCGGGACGCCTTCGTCCTCCCCGGGCTGATCGACAGCCACGTCCATCTGACCCACCAGCAGAGCCCGACCTCACGGCTCGAGAACGTCACTCGCTCGGCCTCGGAACAGGCCATGGTCGGCGCCGGATACGCCCGCAAGACGCTGATGGCCGGCTTCACCACCGTGGCCGACCTGGGCGCATCGAACGAGGCGATCTTCGCCCTGCGCGGCGCGGTCCAGCGCGGCGACGTGCCGGGTCCTCGCATTATCGCGGCGGGTTCGGCCGTGTCGATCCACGGCGGCCACGGCGACATCAACGGCTACCGCGACGACGTCATGCACCTGCTGTCGCCCGAAAGCATCTGCTCGGGGCCGGAGGACTGCATGCGCGCGGTGCGGCTGCAGGTCCGGGCCGGCGCCGACATCATCAAGATCACGGCCACCGGCGGCGTGCTGTCGAACACGGCTGCAGGCTTGGGCCAGCAGTTCTCGGACGAGGAGCTGGCCGCCATCGTCGGCGCCGCGCACCGCATGGGCCGACAGGTGACGGCGCACGCCCACGGCGTGGATGGCATCAACGCCTTCCTGCGCGCCGGCGGCGATTCCATCGAGCACGGCACCTATCTGGACGACGACAGCATCCGCCTGTTCCGGCGCGAGGGGACGTGGCTGGTGCCGACCCTGCTGGCGGGCGACTTCGTGGCGCGCATCGCCTCGGGACCGAACAACTTCTTCACCCCGGCCCAGACGGCCAAGGCGCTGCAGGCCGGGCCGCTGATGCTGGACATGGTGCGCCGCGCCCATGCGGGGGGTGTCCGCATCGCCTTCGGAACCGACACGGGCGTCTCGGCCCACGGCGACAACGCCCAGGAGTTCGCCCTGCTGGTCCGCGCCGGCCTGACCCCGCTGGAAGCCGTCCAGGCCGCCACCACCGGCGCCGCCTACCACCTGCGAATCGACGCCGAGGCCGGTCGCATCACCCCCGGCATGCCCGCCGACATCATCGCCGTCACTGGCGACCCACTGAGCGACGTCACGACCCTGGAGCACGTCCGGTTCGTGATGCGGCAGGGGGTGGTTTATCGGGCGGAGTAGCGTCACGCCGGGTCGGGTTTGCGCCGGTGTGCCAAACTCCGCTTCCGACCCATTGCGGACCCCCTGATGAGCGGCATCGTCGCCCATCCTCAGAGATTGGGGCCTCGTGCAAAACCGAAGATACCCGTCTCTATCGGACGAGTTGGCCGAGCAGATTGCAACGGTGGAGCCGACCGACGGCCTTTACCGACCCTGCTTGGTCAGGCTGCGTGACGGCAGTGGGCTCGACTGCGTCTATCTCGTCGAAGCGCAGCTTTGGTTCGACCGCTGGGGCGTCTGGCCGGAAGATGATCAGGGCAAGCGGTATCTCAACCTTGAGGACGTAGCGGCTATTGCAGACAGCCCGTCCCGATTACCGGCGACCATCGCCAACACCCTTTATGCCGGGGGCGAAACCGGTATGGGCTACACCATCTTCACTGTTCGCTTTCGGGACGGAAGCTACGTCGCGGTTGTCACCGGAAATGCCGTGGATTTCATCACCTATCCGCCGGGGCAATCCAAAGAAACAGTGGTGAATGCGCTTCCGCACATCGGGCGCGACGATCCTAAAAGAACGCAAGCGCCGCCATATTACTGGTGCCTTTACGAGCGTGCCGGCCCAGCAGATTAGCGTCTGGTTTTCGCCTTATGGCGTCTGCTTCCCGCCGATAGGCGACTGGCTGCTCACGACCCATCGCACACCTACGGCCTTAACCAGACCTCGAACTCTGTGTCGTCCGCCACCTGTAGTTCAGCGTAGTTCTCACGCGTCCAAGCGACGCTTTTCGACGCGACAACGCTGCGCTCCTCACCCGCGTCTTCGAGATCGTCGAGGTGAATGTAGAAACTGAACTCAGAACGGGGAATGCGCCCCTTCTCGCCGGTCGCCTCGACCGCTGACACCGGCAAGCTTTGTTCTTTTGCCATCACCAGCAGTGCGCTCATCTCCGAGAAAGAAAGGCGGCCTGATCCCTTCGCGGTGAGCGCAGATTTCAAAGCGGCATCAAGGCGCGGTGACATGGGCAATCCTTGCAGCTTCAACATCCGCTTTCCACCCTCAGGAGACCTTCGGGGCAGCCGCTTCAGCAAGAGTTCTCGCGGCCATCAGAAGCGCCAAGAAACCCGCCTCATCGTCAAACCGCGCCACCACCGGCCAGGCCGTCACCCGCTCGCGCCACTCCGGCGGCAGGCGCACCCAGTCCTTCTCCGTCGTCACCAGCCCCGCGCCGAACAGGGCCGCGCGGTCGGCGAGGAAGGTCAGGTCCTCCGGCCTAAAGGCGGCATGGTCGGGGTAGGGGACGAAGTCGGCCAGGTCGCAGCCGGCGGCCTTCAGCGCCGCCTCGACGCGCCAGGGTTTGGCGATGCCGGCGAAGCCGACCTGGGGGCCGGACGGCGGCGGGGCGGCGGGGGACAGGCGGGCGGTGACGACGGGCGTGTCGGCGAACACGGCGAGCAGCTCGGGATCGACGCCCGGCGCATCGGCCGGCAGCATCACCACCACCGCATCGGCCCGCGCCAGCCCGGCCTTCAGCGGCTCGCGCATTGGCCCGGCGGGGAAGACCGAGCCGTCGCCGAAGGGCCATTCGCCGTCGCGCGTCTCACCGTCGACGACGACGAGGCTGAGGGTCTTGGCCAGCGCCGGATTCTGGTGGCCGTCGTCCAGCACCAGCACCGTCGCGCCCGCTTTGGCGGCGGCCCGTGCGCCCGCTACCCGGTCACGCGCGATCCAGGCGGGCGCGTGCTGCGCGATCATCAGCGGTTCATCGCCGACGTCGGCGGCGGTCATGTCGGGCTGGACCCGCAGCGGCCCCTCCAGCCGCCCGCCATAGCCGCGCGACAGGGCGTGGGTCTCGACGCCCGCCTGCCGCAGCAGCCGCAGCGCCTCGCGCGCCACCGGCGTCTTGCCCGAGCCGCCCATGGTCAGATTGCCGACCGAGATCACCGCCGCATCGACCGTCATCGGCGTCGCCCGCGCGATCCTGCGCGCCGTCACCGCCGCCCAGATCCAGCCCAGCGGCGTCAGCGTCATGCGTGCGAACGGCGCGTGGCGACGCTCGCGCGAGTACCACCAGCGCGGCGTGGTCAGCTTCACGAGGCCCGCTCCGGCAACAAGGGCGCCAGCGCCTCCATCAGCCGGTCGACCTGCGCGCCCGCGTCGCGCGCCAGTCGCTGGGCGCTGGCGCCCATCGACTTGGCCACGGCCGGCTCGACCAGCAGCCGATAGACCGCCGCCCTCAGTTCGTCGCTGGAGCCGACCTGCGCCAGGCCGCCGGCCTCGACCAGAGCCGCCGTCACCGCCTGCCAGTTGCTGTCGTCCGGCCCGGCGACCATGGCGCGCGACAGCCGCGCCGGCTCCAGCGGATTATGCCCGCCCACGACCGGGCGTCCCAGCAGAGGCGCGAACGAGCCGCCCATCACCACGACGTCGGCCAGCCGCAGGAACAGCCCCATCTCGCCCAGGGTGTCGGCCAGATAGACGCCGTCGCCCAGTTCGGCGCCCGGCTCCGCGCCGGTCGAACGCACCGCGACCGCATGGCCGCCGGCGCGCAGGGCGCCGACGATCTCGGCGCTGCGCTCCGGATGGCGGGGGGCCACGATCAGCAGGGCGGGCAGGTCTTTCAGCCAGCGCGCCAGCGCGGCCTCCTCGCCCTCGTGCGTGCTGGCCGCAAGGATCACTGGCCGATCGCCGACCGCGGCGCTGAGACGGCGAAAGGCCTTGGCGTCGTGGGGCAGGGGATCGCCCGCCAGCTTCAGATTGATCAGCCCGTCGATGCGCGCGCCCAGCGCGCCCAGCCGCTCGGCCGACACCTCGTCCTGCGGCGTCACCAGGTCGAACAGGCCCAGCAGCCGGCCGGCCGCCTCGCGGAAGCGGGACCAGCCCTTGACCGTCTTCTCCGTCACCCGCGCGCTGACCAGGGCCAGCTTCACGCCGCGCTGACGGGCGAAGAACAGCTGGTTGGGCCACAGCTCGCTCTCGACGAACACCGCCAGCGACGGCCGCCAATGCTCCAGGAAGGCGTCGACCGCCTCGGGCGTATCGACCGGCGCGAACTGGTGAACGACGTCTTCGGGCAGGCGCCGCGCCATCATCTCGGCCGCCGTGCGTGTGCCGGTGGTGACCAGGACGCCCAGGTCCGGCCGTTCGGCTCCTAACCGATCGATCAGCGGCAGCAGCGACAGCGCCTCGCCCACGCTGACGCCATGCAACCAGACCAAGGGCCCGGCGGGCCGCGGCGTCGTCGTCTCGCCCAGCTTCTCGCGCCACCGCACCGGGTCTTCCTTGCCCTGTCGGACACGCATCTGCAGCAGGCGCGGGACCAGCGGTTCCAGAACCGACGTGACGACGCGATAAGCGCCCAGCATCACCGTCATGCGGGGGTCAGGCCCGTGATGGCGTCGGCGCGCGCCTCGACCGCGTTCAAGCGCGCGGTCCAGTCCGCGGCGACGGCGGACAGTTCGCCGCCCTCGGGGAAGTGGTCGATATCATAGGCGATGACGCCCCGGCCGAACGGCAGGGGCAGGACCGCGCGATCCCAGCTGCCCAGCCGGATGGCCGGATTGCAGCTCATGCCGATGAACAGCACCGGCGCCCCCGACAGCTTGGCCATCAGCGGCAGACCCTCGGCCATCTGCCGCGCCGGGCCGCGCGGGCCGTCGGGCGTGATGGCCAGGGCGCCGATCTTCAGCTGCTTCAGGCCGTCGCGCAGGGCCTGCGTGCCGCCCTTGGAAGCTGCCGCCTTGTCCTTGTTGGCGGACGATCCGCGCACGGCGGGAAAGCCTTGGCGCGCCACCGCCTTGGCGATGAACTGGCCGTCGGGGCTCAGCGAGATCAGCGCCTTGGCCGGTTGCGCCCGGTCCAGCGGCCAGCAGGCGGGGCTCAGGCCGATGCGCGAGTGCCAGAAGGCGCACAGCACCCCGCCGCCGTGGTCCCAGACGCCCTCGGCGACCGAACGGTTGTCATAGGTCCACCGGATGGTGGCGAAGCAGAACCGCATCCACGCGGCCAGCAGCCAGGCGAGGACAGTCTGGACGACCGGATTGCGCAGCGGTCTCATGCGACCGTTTCGACCGTCGCCGCCCCCAGCGCCTGCTGGCGCGCCAGCCGCGCGTACAGGCCGCCCTGCCTGGAGAGTTCGGCGTGCGTGCCCTGTTCGACGATGCGCCCGGCCTCCAGCACGTGAATGCGGTCGGCGTTCTGAACGGTCGACAGGCGGTGGGCGATCATCAGGGTGGCGCGGCCGGCCATCAGTCGCTCCAGAGCCGCCTGAACCAGGGCCTCGCTCTCGGTGTCCAGTGCGCTGGTGGCCTCGTCCAGCAGCAGGATGGGGGCGTTCTTCAGGAAGGCGCGGGCGATGGCGATGCGCTGGCGCTGGCCGCCGGACAGGCGCAGGCCGGCCTCGCCGGCGCGGGTCGCGTAGCCTTCGGGCAAGGCCGTGATGAAGTCGTGGGCGGCGGCGTCACTGGCGGCGGCCTCGATGTCGTCCTGCGTGGCGCCGGGGCGGCCATAGGCGATATTGGCGGCGATGGTGTCGTCGAACAGGAAGGGCTCCTGCGTCACCAGGGCGATGTGGTCGCGCAGGCTGGCCAACCTCAGTCCGCGGATGTCCTGCCCATTGATGGTCACCGCGCCCGAAGTCACGTCATAGAAGCGCGGCAGCAGGCTCAGCAGGGTGCTCTTCCCACCGCCGGACGGCCCGACCAGGGCGGCGGTCTCGCCCGGCCGCACGGTCAGCGATACATCGGCCAGCGTCGGCGCGCCGCCCTCGATGGCAGGCGCGTAGGCGAAGGAAACATGGTCGAAGGCGACGGTGGCCGGCCCCTCGGTCAGCGGCGTGGCATCGGCGGCCTCGCGGATCTCCGGTTCGATATCCAGCGCCGCGAACAGGCGGCGCGCGGCGGTCAGCCCCTCGGTCATCACCGTCTGCAGATTGGTCACCTGCCGCAGCGACTGGCCGGCCGCCATCAGCAGGCCGATGAAGGCGGCGAAGGCGCCCACGCTCATGTCGCCCGCCTGCGCCCGCCATCCGGCATAGGCCATGACGGCGGCGACCACGATCATGGCCACCAGATTGCTGAACGGCCCGGCGAAGGCGCGACTGTCGGCGCTCTTGATCACATGGCGCTGGCGGCGCTGAACCACCTCACCCACGCGCGCCTCCTCGGCCGCCTCGCGGTTCTCGATCTTGATCAGGCGGACACCGTCCAGGTTTTCCATCAGCGCGGTGGATAGGGTCTCGGTCTCCCTCATCGCGCCGGTCGTGGCCTTCTTGGTGCGCCTGGAGAAGCGCCGCATCACCAGGCTGATCAGCGGCACGCCCAGCAGCACGATCAGCGTCAGCCGCCAATCGATGAAGACCATGGACAGGATGACGAACAGCAGCGTCAGGCTGTGCTGGGTGTAGTTGACCACGCCGTTGGTGAAGGCCTCGCGCACCAGATTGGCGTCGAACAGGACGCTGGAGACGAAGGCGCCGGAATGCTGGCTGCGCAGTCGCGCCAGATCGGCCCGGATCATCGCCCCGAACAGCCGAACCTGGATATCGCCGACGATGCCATGCCCCAGCCGGTTGACCAGCGCCGCCTGACCAAGCGACGACAGGGTCCACACCACCGCCACCGCCACGATGGTCAGCGGAATGACGATCAGCGCCTGGCCCGGCGCGATGTCGATGAAGCCCCACAACTTCATGGGTGCGTTCTGCTGCAGGAACAGCCCGTTGATCGCAGGCTCCAGCAACTTCAGCGTCAGGGCCGACAGCCCGCCCGCCATCGCTGCGCACATCATCGACAGGAACAGCGCCCCGCGATGGTGCGACAGGTAATCGCGCCAAATCCGCGCCAGCAGCGGCCGGAGCGGCTGGTCCTCATTCGGATCGGTGGGCGCGGTCATTGCCAGCAGGTCGGACGGACGCGCTGCCAAGTCAAGGCGCGGTCGATGGATCGCTTGTTAGCGCCGTCTAGGATTGCCGCCCGCCCGGCATACCGGTTGGTAAAGCTCAGGACCTTGATACGCGAGCAAGGCGTCAGGCGTGGCGTCCGGGTTCGTTATGAAATCCCTCAGTCTAGAGATCATCTGAGGATCGCCGCCGGATCGCCAAATGGACATGGTGACAGCGGCCCCACAGGAGCAGAATGCGTCATCAGCAGTGTGCCCCCTGACCTTCGCCGCACAGTCCTGGCGAATGGCGAGGTCAACCTCTCGAAGCCGGGGAACCTGCTGATAGAGTGCTTCCGATTGCGTCCGCGCCTCATCGATGAACCCACGAGCTGCCTGAAGCGGTCGTGCCTCTGCTATGCTCGTAGTCAACGAGAGGCTCGCGACGACCAGCGAGAAGCGAAGAGCCGGGTTCATTGGCACTGCCGTCATTCCGAAACAGATCTGCTACCTTAAGTGGAGCGAAGGTATTGTCGATAGATTCCTTCTGCACGTGACGCAGACATCGACACCCCCTATCTGGCCACGCATGGCGCGTTACGACCTTTCCACCCCCGGCGGCCGGTTCAGGGCGCGGTGGGACTATGTGTGGAAGGATCATGCCTTCCTGCGGCGCTGGTTTTCGAACGCCCACTGGATCGGCGCGGACCTGGTTCGGACCAACCAGCCGTCGCCGCGTCAGCTGGCCGATTGGAAGGCGCGCGGGATCAAGACGGTCATCAACCTGCGCGGCGTGAGGGACGAAGCCTATTACGCGCTGGAGAAGGACGCCTGCGCGCGTCTGGGCCTGACCCTGATCGACGCGCCGCTCGACAGCCGCGACCCGCCGGGAAAGGATCGCGTCGCGCGCGCGAAAGCGCTGTTTCAGACCATCGAGTATCCGGCGCTGATACACTGCAAGTCGGGCGCGGACCGGGCCGGGATGATGGCGGTCTTCTACCGCCACTTTCATCTGGGCGAGCCGATCTCGGTCGCGATCCAGGAGCTGTCCAAGAAGCACCTGCACCACCGCGAGGGCCTGACGGGCGTGCTGGACCACACGCTGGAGCTCTACATCAAGGAGGTCGAGCCGACGGGCGTCAGCTTCATCGACTGGATTGAGAGCGACGCCTACGACCCCAAGGCCATCCGCGAGCATTTTCGCGCCAACTGGTGGGGCACGCTGCTGACAGAGAAGCTGCTGCGGCGGGAGTAAGGCTTGCCCCTGCCGACTGTCATCCTCAGATCAAGTCCGAGGATGATGTTCTGCCTCGGCGGCGCCTAGCCCCAAGGCCGACGGGGATCGGGCGGCCCATCGGGTGTCGGACCTACTTCGGGCTGCTCCTTCGCCTCGCGTTCGGCCAGCTTGCGCCGGATCCAGTCGGTCTGGCCGCGCTGGTTACGCAGCACCCCGAACCACAGCACCAGCGTCGCCAGCATGGCTACCAGGGAGGTGATCTCGGCGCCGCCGAGCGTGGTTCCGAACAGCGTCATGGACGGCTGTCCGGATCGACAGGGTCGTTCCAGGCGGTGTCCTGCTCGGACCGCTCCTCATAGGGCCGCGCGGGCTTGCGGCGGATGTACCAGACCAGACCGGCGATGACGGTGGCGGCCAGCACGATCAGGATGAGGGTCGGCGCCATCTGTGGCTCCTGGCGGAAATCTGGAATGAAAGCGTTCCAGCCCGCCGAACGGTTCCGCTTACTCGGTCGCGCGCGGATCGATCAGCTTGTGCGCGTGCAGGATGAAGTAGCGCATGTGGGCGTTGTCGACGGTGGCCTGGGCGCGGGCCTTCCACGCCTTCTGGGCCTCGGTATAACTGCCGAACGCACCCACGAACTCGACCTTCGACAGGTCGCGGAACACCGGCTCGCCCAGATGGCGCAGCTCGCCCCCAATGACGAGGTGGAGCAGTTGGGGATCGGCGGTGTTCAGGGCCATGGGTCGGGTCCGGCGGCAAAGGGGAGGTTGGCCTGCGCATAGGCGGGACCGGCCCTTTGTTCAACCTTGGGGCGGGCTATAGCCCCAGCGGGATGGTCGCGCAGCGCCGCAGGATCAGGGGCTGCAGGGCCGGAGCGGCGCAGACCAGGCTGGTCTGGCGTGGATCGGGCCGGTTGAAGCGCCAGGGTCTGCCGTGGTGATCGCTGACCTTGGCGCCCGCCTCCTGCGCGATCAGGGCGCCGGCGCAGACGTCCCAGTCCCATTTGGGCGTCAGGGCGATGGCGGCGTCGAACATGCCGGCCGCGACCAGCGCCATGCGGTAAGCCAGGGCGTTGCGCTTTTCGTACCGCATCTCGGGCCAGGGCTCCGGCCATTGCGGACCCTCCATCAGCCGGGCGTCGGCCAACACCGCCGCGTCCTCCAGATCGGTGGTGTCGGACGCCGTGATCGTCTCACCGTTCAGCCGCGCCCCGCCGCCCCGCGTCGCCTCGAAGGTCTCGCCCAGCATCGGTGCGTGGATGACGGCGGCGATCGGCTGGCCATCCTCGACCACGGCGATGGGCACGCACCACCACGGAGTCTTCTTCATGAAGGCGACCGTACCGTCGATCGGATCGACCACGAACTGTCGGCGGGTGGTGAGGCGGTCGGGCGTATCGGCGGTCTCCTCGGACAGCCAGCCGTAGTCGGGCCGGGCGCCCAGCAGGGTCTCGCGCAACTGCGCATCGACGGCCAGGTCGGCGCTGGTCACGGGTGACCCGCCGGATTTGGACCAGACCTTGAGCCCGGCCTCGCGTTCGGCGCGCGCCAGGGCGCCTGCGGCGACGGCCGCCTCGCGGATCAGGATCAGGTCGTCGTCCAGGCTCATTTGCCGGCGATGGCCACGCGGTCGAAACTGAGCGACGGCACGTTGAAACTGCCTCGGAACTCCAGGTCCGAGCCCGGCCGCATCCGCGCGTAGAGGTCGATCAAGCCGCCCGCGACGGTGATCTCGCTGACCGGATAGGCGATCTCGCCGCCCTCGAACCAGAAGCCCGACACCCCGGCCGACCAGTCGCCGGTGTTCCCGTTCAGCGACGGCCCGAACATGGAGGTGACGAGCAGCCCCGTCCCCGCCTCGGCCATCAGACTGGCAAGGTCCAGTTCGTGCGGCTCCAGATGCAGATTGTGGGTCGAGACGCCCGGCGGTCCCGCCAGCCCGCGCGAAGCATGGCCGGTCGAGGTCAGGCCCAGCTGCGCGGCGGAAGATGTGTTTAGCAGCCAGGTCGTGATGACGCCGTCGTCCACCAGCTTGCGCCGCTGGACCGCTACGCCCTCGTCGTCGAACGGGGCCGAGCCCAGGCCGCGCGGGCGTAATGGGTCGTCGATCAGATCGACGCCTTCCGGCAACACACGCTGGCCCAGCTTGTCCTTCAGGAACGACGTGCCCCGCGCGATCGACGGACCACCGATGGCCCCGACCAGCGGCGACAGCACCTGGCCGGCGATGCGATTCTCGAAGATGACGGTGGCGGTGGTCGAGGCGATCTTGCGCGGCCCGGTGCGGGCGATCGCGCGCTGGCCGGCGACCAGACCGACCTCGGCCGCGCCGGGCAGGTCGCTGAGGTGGCGGGTGGTGCGGCCCTCGCCGCCGCGCTCCATGGCGCCGTCCTTCTCGGCGATGACGCCGACGCCCAGCGAAAAGGCGCTTCCCCGGTGGACGCCGTCAAAGCCGTGCGAGGTGACGTGCCGCCAACGGCTGGTCGACCAGCTGGCCTGACCGCCTTCTGACCGCGCGACGCCAGGAACGGCCAGGGCCGCGGCCTCGCCCTCGGCGGCGGCGGCCTGAAGCTGGGCGGCGCTGCGTTCGGCAGGGTCGTATTGATCGAGATCCGGATGTGGGCCGCGCGCCAGCAGGGTTTCGTCCGCGAGCCCCGCGTAGGGATCTTCCGGCGCCAGTTTCGCCATCGCCACGGCGCGCTCCACCAGGCGGGCGCGGGTCGCATCGGACAGATCGGAGGCGGAGACGGTCGCCTGACGCCGCCCGACGAAGACGCGCAGGCCCAGGTCGCGGCTCTCCTCGCGCTCGACATCCTCCAGCACGCCGTTGCGCACGCCCACGGACAGGGACTGGCGCTGGGCCGAGACGGCCTCGGCGGCGTCGGCGCCGGCCTTCAGCGCGGCGGCGATCAGATCGGGGAGCAGGGTGTCGGGCAGGGCATCGGAACTCATGCCCCGATATGGCCGACCCACCGGCCCGCCGCAACGGCGCGTCTCAGCGGAAGGCCAGGATCACCAGCGTGGCGCCCGCCGCCAGCAGCGGCAGCCACGTCAGCATCATCCCCAAGGCGCGCGGCAGCCTCACGCCGCCGGTCGCCCTCATGCCGAAGGGATGGATGATCCGCCCCGTCAGCAGGGCCGCGCCAACCGCATGGATCGCCCACACCGGCGCGCCGCACAGCGCCATCAGGATCAGGGCCGCCCAACCCATCGGCATGTATTCGGCCGCATTGGCGAAGACCCGCACGCTGACGTTCAGATCCGCCACGCCGCCGTCGCCCAGCAGTACTTTATGCTTGCGACGGTCCAGGGTGACTCGGACGCCCAGCGCAGTGATCCAGATGATGAGCAGGCCGCTCCACAGAGCGGCGGCCTGAATGGCGGTCATGGCGTCATCCCCCCTCGACCCGCCGTCACTCCTCCCGAGCGATCGAATACAGGCGATAGCGGTCATCATAGAACGGCGTGCGCTGATAGAACCAGCGCAGACGCGCCTCGGGATCGGCGGAGAAGGCGGGTTCGGCGGCCAGCTTGGCCTCGAACTCGGCCTTCAGCGCCGGATCGGCGGCCATCATCGCCTCGGCCAGTGGGGCGATGGCGTAGCTCTCGATGTACTCGACCTGGGTCAGCACCTCGGGGACCATGCCCCAGGCGAAGAAGCTCTCGCTGGACAGCGGCTCCAGCAGCAGCACGACGACATCGCCCAGCGGCTGGTCTGTCGAAACGCGGACGGAGCCAGGCGCGAAGACCTGCGTACGGGTCTCCGGCGTCGCTTCCGAGACGCTGATCTGGACGTGGCCCTCGTTGGCGCGCGTAGCGATCTGGGGCTCGCCGAGGCGCAGGAAGGTGGCGGTCACCGGCGTCGGCTCGCCGAAGGTCTCCATCTGCACGCCATGCGCCTTCAGCCGTTCGATCAGGTCGGCGCGGTAGGCCGGGATTAAGTAGGCCCTGGGCCGCTGCAGCGTCAGCGTCGGGTGCGAGCCATAGAAGGGCATTTGCCACAGCTCAGGGTCCGGCTGGCCGAGGTAGCGAATCTCCGGCCGCCCGGTCGCGGGGCTGTCATAGGTCTCGTAGCGGATGCCCAGGAACGGTCGCACGCTCTTGGGCTCGCGGTCGGTCACGAAGTTGGCCGGGATCTCGGCGGGGCGCAGCGCCGCGTCCGATGCGCTGGCGGCGCGCAGCTCAGCGCCGTGTTCGGCCAGCAACCGCAGCGCCTCCTCCATGAAGACATAGGTGCCCAGCACCCGCTGCTCATGCGGCTTCAGGCTGTGGTTTTCGATCAGGATGGTCGGCAGGTGCGCCGCCGAGCCCCAGCCGTTCGAGAACCGCTCGCCCAGACCGCCGTCCGACAGGCCCGCGCGCGGGTTCTGATCGTCGATGCCGAACACCAGCTCGCCGGGGATGTGGCCCTGGGCGCTCAGCGCCGCGTTCATGGCCGGCTTCAGCACGTGGTTCAGCCAGGCCGATCCGGCCGGCGAGCGGGTGAAGGCCCCGTCCTCGCCGTTGAAGCCGTAGGTGACGTCATACTGGTAATCGAGGCCGTCGGTGACGTGGACATCGACGTACAAGTCCGGCTGGTACTTCAGGATCAGGCCGCGCACCGCCCGCATCTCAGGCTGGTCCAGCTTCATGTAGTCGCGATTCAGGTTCTGGTTCGTGCCGGTGTTGCGCCAGCCCTGGATGCGGGGGCCTCGCTGGTTGGGGCGCGAATAGGCGCTGGCCCGCTCATGCCCGTCCACCGACAGGATGGGGATCAGGATCAGGTTGACCCGGTCCAGCAGCCTGTCCTTGCCGTAGAAGGCGATGTCACGCAGCAGCATCATGCCCGCGTCCTTGCCGTCGATCTCGCCGGGGTGGATGCCGGCCTGGACCAGCAGCACGGGCTTGGCCGGATCGAACGCCGCGCCGTCCTTCGACGCGATCACCGCATAGATCGGCCGCCCCTCCGGCGAGACGCCGAACTGTTCGATGCGGATCAGGTCGCTGGCGGCGTCCAGGCGGTCGAACCAGGCGCGGGTGTCGACATAGTTGGGCGAAAAGTCGTGCTCGGGGTCGATCTCGAAGGCGCTGGCCCAGGGGTCCGACGCGTCGCGCAGCAGGCCGCGGCTGGCCCCGTCCCACTCCGGCGCTGGCGGCAGGAAGGCCTGATCCCAAGGCGCGGCGTTCGGAACGGAGGGCGGCGTCTGGGACATGGCGGGACTCGTGAACAACAGGGCGGTGAACAGGGCGGAAGTCAGGGCGGAAAGGCGCATGGCGTCGTCTTCAACTCCGCCTTCGTGATTGGCAAGGCGCGTCAGGCCGCAGGTCCAACCGCTGCAACGGCGCTTGGTTTCGCGGTCGGCGTCGGACCCTCAGGGGCGATCGCGCTCAAGCCGGCGAGCGCCAGGTAGATGGCCGTGTGGGCCCCGACCAGGGCCGCGAAGAGCCACCGACGGCGCGTGAAGGCCGATGGCACGATCAGGGCGAGGTACAGCAACAGATTAAGCCCCATGGTGATCATGGTGGTCACGCCGCCCGGCTTCGCCAGCCAGAAGGGGGAAGACACGGCGATCATGACGATGCTGGCCAGCGAGGTCAGCAGCAGGACCAGCTTCTTGTTGGCCCAGAAGTGGTCGTCCAGCGAAACGCCTTCCTCGACGTCGTAGGGGAACACCAGCGAGGCGGCCAGGAAGTAGATCAGGGCGATCGCGAGGCCCGCGATCAGCAGGCCGTAAGTGAAGGGCGCGTCGCGGAATGTGTTCCATGCGGCGTCCCAGAAGCTGGCGATGTCCAGCATGACGAAGACGGCCAGCAGTGGCGTCAGCCAGCCGATGCGCGCGCGCTTGCGGTTCTGGATGGCGATGGCCATGCCCGTGGCGATGGCGGCGACCGACAGGCCCAGAAGCAGCCCGTAGAAGCTGAAGAAGAACTCGAACGCGCTCATGTCAGGCTCCAGTCGCCGGCGACCAGCCGCCTGCCGCGACAAGGGCAATGGCGGCGCGGCCGACGTTGAACAGGCTGTAGGCGAACAGCACAAACAGCGCCCCCTTCACGGCCCATCGCCACGGCGAGAAGGCCGCCGTCGCCGTGCCGAAGAAGAAGACGCCGAAGCCGATCCACAGGCGCGGCGTGGACATGGCGGCGAAGCCGGCGTCCACGCTCATCAGCGCCATGAACATCACACCGACGATCAGGTTGGCCGCCAGGATGCAGCCGAACACCAGCCGACGGTGCGCCCAGAAGTGGTCGTCCAGATCGATACGTTGCTCGCTACCCTCGGCCGAGACGCGCGGGAATGTCACGCTGGCGGCGATGTAGAAGACCCCCGCGATCACCAGGCCGATGATCAGCAGCGCCTGGTTGAACGGCGCCCCGCGGAAGATGCCCCATGCCTGGTTCCAGAAGGTCGCCACATCTAGCGCCACGAACACCGCCAGCAGCGGCGTCAGCCACCCGAAGCGCACCCGCGCCTTCTCATGCAGCACGCGCGCGAACCCGCCCACGAGCTCGGCCACCGACAGGCCCAGCAGCAAGCCGTAGAAGCTAAAGAAGAACTCGAACGCGCTCATCCGCCCCCCGGCGCCGATTCAGGGGCTCAGCCTATTTCCAGATCGGCGTCTTGTCGCCCGGCAATCCGAGGCGGTCCCACATCTCGCTGACGCGCTCGACGACGGCGTCTTCCATGCGGATTTCCTCGCCCCATTCGCGTTTGGTCTCGGGCGACCACTTGTCGGTGGCGTCCAGGCCGATCTTGGAGCCCAGGCCGCTCTCGGGGCTGGCGAAGTCCAGGTAGTCGATCGGCGTCGACTCGATCACCGTGATGTCGCGCGCCGGGTCCATCTTGGTGGAGATGGCCCACATGACGTCCTTCCAGTCGCGGGCGTCGATGTCGTCGTCCACGACGATGACCCACTTGGTGTACATGAACTGGCGCAGGTAGCTCCAGACGCCCAGCATCACCCGCTTGGCGTGGCCCGGATAGGCCTTCTTCATAGACACCACGGCGATCCGATAGCTGCAGCCCTCGGGCGGCAGCCAGAAGTCGGTGATCTCCGGGAACTGGGCCTGCAGCAGGGGGATGAAGACCTCGTTCAGCGCCTCGCCCAACACGCTCGGCTCATCCGGCGGGCGGCCCGTGAAGGTGGTCAGATAGATGGGGTCCTTCCGCATGGTGATGGCCGTCACCTGGAATACCGGGAAGGTCTCGACCGAGTTGTAGTAGCCGGTGTGATCGCCATACGGCCCCTCCGGCGCGTGCTCGTCCAGCAGCACGTGACCCTCCAGCACGATCTCGGCGTTGGCTGGGACCATCAGCGGCACGGTCTTGCACGGGACAAGCTCGGCCTTGGCCCCCCGCAGCAGGCCCGCGAACTGATACTCGCTCAGGGTATCCGGCACGGGCGTCACGGCGGCCAGGATCGTGCCCGGATCGGCGCCCAGCACGACGGCGCAGGGCAGGGGCTCCTTTGATCCGGCCTTCTTGTGGCGGGCATAGTGTTGCGCCCCGCCGCGGTGGGCCAGCCAGCGCATGATGGCCCTGTCCTTGCCCAGCACCTGCATCCGGTAGATGCCCAGGTTGAAGTCGTCCTCGCGCGCATCCGACGGTCCCTTGGTGACCACCAGACCCCAGGTGATCAGAGGCGCCGGCTCGCCCGGCCAGCAGCCCTGGACCGGCAGGCTGGTCAGGTCGATCTGGTCGCCCTTCAGCACCACCTGCTGCACCGGCGCGGTCTTCACGACCTTGGGCCGCATCGACATGACCGTCTGCATCAACGGCAGCATCTCCATCGCGTCGCCCAGGCCGCGCGGCGGCGTCGGATTGCGCAGAAAGGCCAGAAGTTCGCCGACCTCGCGCAGCTCGGCCGCCGTGGTCCGCGTCTTCTTCTCCATCGTCACGCCCATGGCGACGCGCTTCACCGTGCCGAACAGATTGGCCAGGCAGGGGATGGGGCTGATCGATCCGTCGGGCATCACCGGCTTCTCGAAGATCACCGCCGGGCCGCCGTTCCTCAGCAGCCGGGTCTGGATCTCCGTCATCTCCAGATGGGTCGAGACCGGCTCGCTAACGCGCACCAGCTCGCCCTCGGCTTCCAGCATCTGGATGAAATCGCGCAGGGACTTGTAGGCCATGCCGGCAGGCTTAGGCGGGGTCGGGCGTCCTGTCACGGCCCAGCCGGCGATCCAGCGCCGTGACGATCAGGCCGACCGCCAGGAAGAACGCCAGCAGGCCCGCGTACCAGATCAGGGCGACGGTCCAGCCCAGCCGATCAACATTGACGAAGCCGTACGGCCACCAGTGCGTGAGCAGTCCATGCACGGCGGTCCAGCCGCCATAGACCAACGGAAACGCCAGCCATTTCACCGGATCGACCCAGCGCAGTCGGCCCTTCGCCGTGAACAGCATCCAGTCCAGCAGCATGGCCAGCGGCATCACGTAGTGCAGGGCGAAGTTGGCGACCCAGTCCCAGCCTTGCGGGCTCCAGCTCGAGGCCAGCAGGAAGTGGTAAACCAGCCCCACGACCGCGGCGTACAGGGTCGTCGCCGCCCGCACGCCCTCGCTGTCGGCCCAGCGCCACAGCGCTCCGCGCGGCGCGACAGCCGGGATCACGAAGGCCGCCGTGACCAGGATGTTGGTCAGGATGGTGAAAAAGCTGAAGAAGTTGACCGTCCGCGCGACCAGCGCATCGCCGTGCCCCGCGACCATCAGGACGTACTGCAGCACCAGAGCCGCCACGCCAACGCAGCCGAAGGCGACGCGCCACGGACGCTCGGCGCGCGTCAGTGTCATCAGTAGGCCGGCCGGTCGGACTGCAGCGCCCACAGCGGCAGGTGCAGCGCCCGCGTCGCCGCCTCGATGTGCAGGCTGGTCAGGTGGGCGCGTCCGGCCTCGGCCAACCGCTCGTTCTCGGGCGACAGGTCGAGGCGGGCCGCCAGCTCCTCGACGCTGAGGCCGCGCTGCTCGCGCCATCGTTTCAGGCGCGCGCCGATGGCAGCGTCCTGAGGATCGATGCCGGGAAAGCCGAGAACGGAGCCCATGACGCGTTTCCTGCCGCGCCGCTTGGCGGGCGCTTGCGCCTAGACTTTATCCCACTGGAAGTCCGCGTCCAGCCAGTCGCCCAGACGGCCGTCCGGGCGGGCGAGGGCGTGGATCCGGGCCATCTCGTCGGCGGTCAGCTCGAAGTCGAAGATGCCGAAATTCTCTTCGGCACGGCTTTCCTTGGTCGTGCGCGGAATGGCGATGACGCCCTGCTGGATCAGCCAGCGCAGGGTAACCTGACCCGCCGTCTTGCCATGCGCCTGCGCGATCGCACCGATGACCGCGTCGTCGGCGATTTGCCCCTGCGCCAACGGCGACCAGGCGGTGATCGAGGAGCCGAGCTCCTTGGCCGTGGCCAGCAGCGGCGCCAGGTTCAGATAGGGGTGGTACTCGACCTGGTTGGTGGTCAGCGGCGCCGACGAGATCGCCTGCGCCTGCTTGAACTCGGCCGAGGGGAAGTTGGACAGGCCGATGTGCTTGGTCAGGCCCTGGTCGCGCGCCGCGTTCAGCGCGCCCAGCGTCTCCTCGAACGTCGGCGTCTTCTTGGGCCAGTGCAGCAGCAGCAGGTCGGGCGTAAAGCCCAGGCTCTGCGCCGACTCCTTCGCCTGATCCAGCAGGGCGTCGTGCTCGAAATGGGCGACCCAGATCTTGGTTGTCAGGAAGATCTCGTCACGCGGCACGCCGGAATCGCGAATGCCCTGACCGACGGCGGCCTCGTTCTTGTAGATCCAGGCCGTGTCGATGTGGCGATAGCCGATCTTCAGCGCCGCCGAGACCATGCGCGTCGCATCTTCCGGCTCCAGTTGCCAGGTGCCGAAGCCCAGCAGAGGGATCTCGACGCCGTGGGCGGTGATCGTGGGCTGGTCGCCGTAAGCCATGGTGCGCTCCTGAAGTGGGATGCGTCACTTAGGCGGCCGTCTGGCGATCCGAAAGCCCTCCGCCCGTCATCCACCCACCTCTAGATCGCCATCCTCGGACTTGATCCGAGGGTCAGGCGCCGATCGTGCTGATCGCCGATGGCTTGGAGGACACCGCTTCGGCCTTCGCCGATGGCCCACCAGACAACCTGATCCTCGGATCAAGTCCGAGGATGACGGAGGTAGGGATTAAGTCTGGGCGCTTCTCAACGCGGCGCGCGCGGCGGAGGGTTGAACGATGAACCAGCCGATCCAGGCCAGGCCGCCGATCACCACGCCCGCAACGACGGCGACGACCTGAACGGCAAGAATGGCCAGCCCGAGCAACCGCAGGGCCAGGGTCAGGATCGCCGGCGCCAGGAACCCGACCGCAATGGCGAAGATCAGGGCGCCCGCCATGCCGGCCTCACGCCGCCATCGCATAGACAGGCTCGGCGGCCGGGGCGGCGTGGAACTCGTCCCACATCATGTCCTCGTCCGAGTAACGGGCGGCCGAGCGGGCGTCGATCACGTCGACCACCTGCTCTTCCAGACGGTCCCAGATAACGGCCAGATCCTGCGAACCCGGCGCCTCGCACGGCACGATCAGATAGCGGCTGGCGGCGACGGCGGCGTGGGGAGCGAAGCGGGCCATGAGGTTGTCTCCGGTCTGGGTGACTTGCTGTTGAGCCTAAGGTGATGCAGTGTTGCGTCAGAAACGGACGTATTGAATGCGACACGACAAGGCGGTGCTGGTGATCGAGCTGGCGCGGCGCATGGCCGCCAGCGCCGAGGGCATGACGCTGGATGAGATGGCGGCCGACAGCGGCGTCGGTCGTCGCACCGCGGAGCGGATGCGCGACGCCGTCCTGATGCTGTTTCCCCAGGTCGAGGAGGTGTCAGACCCGCCCAGCAAGCGCTGGCGCATCCGGGGCGGCCTGTCCGCCTTCGAACAGGCGCCGACCTCCACCGAGATGCTGGAGCTGACCAAGGCGGGGCAGGGGCTGCGCGCAGCGGGCGAACCGGCGCGGGCGGCGGCGTTGGAGGGGCTGGAGCGCAAGGTGAAGGCGGCGATGCGCTCGACCACTCTGAACCGCATGGCGCCCGATCTGGAAGCCTTGGTCCGGGCCGAGACCATCGCTGTCCAGGCCGGCCCGCGTCCCAGCGCCGACGAGGCCATGCTGACCGCTATCCGGGGCGCTGTCCTCGCGCAATGGCCGCTGGGCTTTACCTACTCCCGCCCCGGCGCCGAGCCGCGCCGACGCAGCGTCGCGCCGTGCGGCGTCATGTTCGGCCGCGCCAACTATCTGGTCGCCGCCGACCGCGAGAGCGGCCGCATCCAGACCTTCCGCCTGGACCGGATGAGCAGCGTCGCGGCGCAGGAGGGCCACGCGCCGGCGCCCGCAGATTTCGACCTGGCCGCCTATGCCAGCCAGTCCTTCGGCATCTACCAGGACGAGATCGAGGACGTGGTCATCCGCATCGCGCCTGACCAGGCGAGCGAGGCCAGGAGCTGGCGCTGGCACCCGACCCAGGCGTTCGAAGATCAGGCGGACGGCTCGGTCATCGTGCGGTTCCAGGCGTCCGGCATGCGCGAACTGGCCTGGCATCTGTTCACCTGGGGCGAGGCCGCGACCATCGTCGCGCCGCCGCGCCTGAAGGCGGTGATGGCCGGGGAACTGGCCGCCGCCCGCCGCGCTCTTGACGCCGCGACCGCCGCTTCATGACCAAGGCTTAAGGTGACGCCTGGGTCGGACGCCGCTAACGCAACGCTGCTGATCCGGAGCCGAACCTCGATGCGCCTCGCCGCTGCCTTCGCCGTCCTGTCGCTTGTCGCCACGAGCGCCTGCGCCGCCGCCCCGATGGCGCCGCCCGCCCAGATCGCGGGCAAGCCCCGTGTCGAGACGGTGGTGACGCGCGACGGCGATCTCTGGACGGTGGACTATGCGTTCGACCGCGACGTCCCGGCATGGGCCTTCTTCCAGTCGGCCCTGCTGCGCGAGACACGCCAGCCGTGGCGCCCCGCCTGGTGGTCGGTCCAGACGCCGGGCGTAGTGCTGGATCGCCAGGGCGACCGCGACGTGCTGCACACCCTGGACGGCTCGCCTGTCCCCCGCACCGTCCGCATCGTCATGCGGCCCCAGCCCGGTGATCTTGAGGCCGAGTACGATCCGGCCCTGATATTCACCGACGGCGCCGTGGCTCTGTACTCCGGCCAGTTCGACGTCATTCCCATGCCGTCCGTCGCCGCCGCCCGTGCGCTTCCCGTCGACCTGAACGGCGTCGACGTCCCGGGCGGGCCGTCCGTCGTCACCTGGCGCGACCGCGCCGGCCCGGTGCTGTTCAAGGGTCAGCGCGTCGCCGCGCCCACGGCCGAAGACGCCAAGACCTATGTCCTGTTCGGCGAAGCGGCGGTGAAGGGGGGGCGGGGCGTCACCACCGTCATCGACCCTGGCCTGCCGCACTGGCTGGGCGACGAGCTGGCGCAGTTCACCCCGCGCGTCATGGATTTCTACGCCCAGCGGGTCGGCCCGCACGGCGGCGACCAGCCGACCCTGATGGTCAGCTGGACCGGCCCCACCCAGCACCTGTCCAGCATGGGCGGCAGCGTCCTGCCGGGGCTGATTTCGATGAACTTCGAAGGCGAGGGCGTGCTCGGCCCCGACAAGGCCGCCCTGGACCGCGCCCACTGGTTCATCGGCCATGAGTCGGCGCACTTCTGGATGGGCTCCAACGGGCTGGAATACGAGTTCGCCCGCGACGCCTGGATCACGGAGGGCGGGGCCGACCTGATGGCCGTGCGCGCCATCGCCGCGATCGACCCGACGTATGACGCCCGCGCCGAGCTGCAGACCGAGGTGGACGACTGCGTCCGTTTGGCCGCCGGCCAGCCCGTCGCCACCGCCTATCAGCGCGGCGACCACCGCGCCTACTACGCCTGCGGCGCCGTTTGGGGGCTGGTGATCGAGGCGGCGCAGAGAGCGCGCATGGGCGGCGATTATTTCGACGTGGTCCGCGGCTTCAAGGACGGGCCGGTCGGCGCCGACGGCAAGCTGACGCGCGACGAATGGCTGACCCAGCTGACCCGCCTGTCTGGCGATCCGACTCTGGCCATCGACATCGCGCGCATGCTGGACGACGGCGTGGCCAATCCGTCCGCCGTTCTGGCTCGCCTGTTCGAGCGCAGTGGCGTGGCCTATCGCCTTGACGCCGGACGCGTCGTCCTGAACTGACTCGACCGGAGCTCACCTGCGGCCCATCCTCTTGATCCACGAGAGGAACCGCTTGATGCCGATTGATCGCCGCCAGCTTCTGGGCGCGGCCGTGCTGGCCTCAACCGCGACTTCGACCCGCGCTCAGGAAGCCCTCAGCGGGGAGCCCTCTGCCGTCAATCCGCTGGCGAACGGCCGCCCCGGCCCGGCGGCACGCCACTTTCGCAGCCCGGCGGTGGACCAGACCATCGCCCAGGTCGAGCGGCGTCTCGGCAGGCGCGGCGATCGCGGCAAGCTGGCCCGGATGTTCGCCAACTGCTTCCCCAACACGCTGGACACCACGGTCGAACTGGGCGAGCGCGAGGGGCGGCCGGACGCCTTTGTCATCACCGGCGACATCCCCGCCATGTGGCTGCGGGACTCATCGGCGCAGGTGCAGCCCTATGTCTCCTTGGCCCCGCAGGACGCCACGCTGCGCCGCCTGCTGGCCGGGGTGATCCACCGTCAGAGCGCCTCCATCGTGCTCGACCCCTACGCCAACGCCTTCAACAAGGGGCCGACCGGCTCGCCCTTCGCCTCAGACGAAACCGAGATGAAGCTCGGTGTCTGGGAGCGGAAGTGGGAGATCGACAGCCTCTGCTACCCGGTCCGCCTGGCCCACGCCTACTGGAAGGCCACAGGCGACGTCACGCCCTTCGACGCCGTCTGGCGCGAGGCGGCGAAGGCGACCCTGCGCACCTTCCGTGAGCAGCAGCGCAAGGACGGGCGCGGCCCCTATTCCAACAAGCGCACCACCGGCTGGAGCCCCGACATGGTGCCCGGCCAGGGCTGGGGTCATCCGATCCGGCCGGTCGGCCTGATCTGTTCGCTGTTCCGCCCGTCGGACGATGCGGCGACCTTCCTCTTCCTGGTCCCGTCCAACATGTTCGCCGTCGTCTCGCTGCGCCAGATGGCCGAGATGCACGAAGCCATCGCGGGCGATGCCGCCTTCGCCGCCGAATGCCGCGCCCTGGCCGACGAGGTGGATGCGGCGCTGAAGGCCCACGCCATCGTCGATCACCCCGTCCACGGCGCGGTATGGGCCTATGAAGTTGATGGCTATGGCGGGCGCGTGATGATGGACGACGCCAATGCGCCCAACCTGATCTCGGCGCCCTATTTCGGCTACGGCTCGACCAGCGACCCGGTCTATCGCCGCACACGAGCCATGCTGCTCAGCGACGACAATCCGTGGTTCCACAAGGGGACGGCAGGGGAGGGCATCGGCAGTCCCCACACCCCCGGCCGCCGCGTCTGGCCCATCGCCGTCACCATGCGCGCCCTGACCAGCACGGACGACGCCGAAATCCTGACCTGCCTGCGCACCCTGATCGCCACCGACGCCGGCACAGGCTTCATGCACGAGGCCTTCGACATCGACGACCCGACGCAGTTCAGCCGCCCGTGGTTCGCCTGGGCCAACACCCTGTTCGGCGAGCTGGTGCTGACGCTGTTCCGCACGAAGCCGGGGCTGCTGGAGCAGGTGTGACGGCGTTCGGCTGGCCACGCATCCCTCTCCCAGAGGGAGAGGGCTTGAGGCTCCAAGAGCCGGAGGCGATTGGCCAAGCCGAAAGGGTGAGGGGACTGCGCTATCCGGAGAAGGTCCACCCCTCACCCTTTCGCGCAAAGACTGATCGCTACGCTCTCAGGCGCTCAAGCCCTCTCCCTCCGGGAGAGGGAAAATTGCGGCGAGCCTACCCCCTACTGGATCGTCCTGAACCGCAACGTCCCCGGCACCGTCTTCAGCCCCTTCAGCGCGTCCGGATCATACCCCTTGTCCACATCCGTAATGACGTAGCCCGTCCGTTCGTCCGTCTTCAGGTGCTGGCCGACGATGTTCAGGCCGGCGGCGGTCAGTTCGCGGTTCAACTCGGCCATCACGCCGGGCTGGTTGCGGTGGATGTGCAGCAGGCGGTGCGCGCCCGAAACTTCGGCCAGCTGCACGTTCGGCAGGTTGACGGCGAAGGTGGTGTCGCCCCGGTTGAGATAGCCCAGCAGCCGCTCGGCCGCGAACTCGGCGATGGCCTCCTGCGCTTCCTCGGTCGAGCCGCCGATGTGCGGCGTCAGGATCATGTTCTTCAGGCCGCGCAGAGCGCTGTCGAACGGGTCCTGATTGGTGCGCGGCTCCTCGGGGAACACATCCACGGCGGCGCCGGCGACGCGGCCCGAGCCCATGGCTTGGCTCAGGGCGCCGATGTCAACGACATGTCCGCGTGACAGGTTCAGGAACAGCACGCCCGGCTTCATCTTCGAGAACTCGGCCGCGCCGAAGATGTTGGTGTTCTCGCGCCGCCCGTCCACGTGCAGGCTGATGACATCGCTCTCGGCCAGCAGGTCGTCCAGCGACCGCATGCGCCGCGCATTGCCCAGCGCCAGCCGCTCGGCCAGGTCATGGAAGACGACCCGCATCCCCATCGCCTCGGCCAGCACCGAGAGCTGGCTGCCGATGGCGCCGTAGCCGACGATGCCCAGCGTCTTGCCGCGCAGCTCGCGCGATCCATCGGCGGACTTGTTCCACTGGCCCTCGTGCATGGCGGCCGACTTGTCGACCACGTCGCGCATCAGGGTGATGGTCAGGCCGATGGCCAGTTCGACGACCGAGCGGGTGTTGGAATAGGGGGCGTTGAACACGGGCACGCCGTGGTCCGCCGCCGCCGTCAGGTCGATCTGGTTGGTGCCGATGCAGAAGGCGGCGATTGCCATCAGGCGGTCGGCGTGCTCCAGCACCCGCGCCGTGACATTGGTCTTGGACCGGATGCCCAGCACGTGGACACCCTTGATCTTCTCGATCAGGTCGTCCTCGTCCAGCGCGCCCTTGACCGTCTCGACCGAGTAGCCGGCCTCTTTCAGCCGCTCGACGCCGACGGGGTGGGTGTTCTCCAGCAGCAGGATGCGGATGCGGCTACGCGGAAAGGACCAGCGGCCGCTCAGGCCCTCGGCATACAAAATCTCGTCCAGCGAGGCGGCTTCGGCGTCGGCCACATCGACGACACGCTCGCGTCGGACGACTTCGGTGAAGGCGTAGAAGCGCTCGGCCGCGCCGGCCAGCTTGACCTCGGCGTCGTTCCAGCCGTCGCCGACCATCACTACCGGATCGGTCAGGCCCAGCGCCGCGATCGCCTTGGGCTTGCCGTTCTCGCGCGACAGCGGATTGGCGTCGTCCAGGCCGATCACGCGGCCCTCGTCGTCGTAGCGGAAGTCGTTGGCCAGCACGCGTTCCGGCGCGATACCCAGATAGCGGGCGACCGGCGCGATCACCTCGCGGAAGCCGCCGGATATGATGAAGATGCGATCGGCGTGCGTCTCGAAGAACTCGACATTGCGCTTCACCGAGGGCGTCAGGGCCGACACGGCGCGGTCGGCCAGCGCCTCGATGTGCTCGCGCTGCAGCGGCAGCAGCGCCAGCCGCCGACGCAGGGCGTCGCCGAACTCGATCTCGCCTGCCATGGCCTGATCGGTCAGCTCGGCGATCTGCGCGCGCAGGGCCGTCGAACTAGGGTCGCCCCCCAGTACCATGTCTGCCAGGGCGTCCAGCGTCTCGAACTGGACCAGCGTGGAATCGAAATCGAAGATCAGGATGGGGGAGCCGCTCATGCGCCCCCTATCCTCCAGCTAAGCCGATGCGGCAACGCCCGGCAGGGCCGGGCGCGCCGATATCTTCTGTTGGCGGCTGTTAGAGGCGCGTGATGCGCCGCACCTTGCTGTTCGGCTGCTGGCTTTCCAGCACCGCCGCGCCGATGGCCGCCGCGATGGTGACGATGGCCAGCAGCGCTCCGCCCTCACGCGCATGGTCGCGCGCGTAGTCGCCGGCGTCGCTGGCGTAGCGGCGGGCCGAGCGGCCGCCTCGCGACAGGCGGTCGCGCGAATAGTCCCGCGCGCCGTCGAACAGGCCGTGCGCCCGTTTGCCGGCCTTGCCGCCGAAATCGCCGGCGCGTTCGGTCAGTTCCTCGAACAGGCCCTGGGCGCGCTTGCCGGTCTTGCCGCCGATCTCGCCGGCCCGGCCGCTAAGGTCCTCGGCGCCGTGCCGCACGGTCTCGGCGAAGTCGTCGAAGCGATCCCTCAAGGCATCCGTGTCGATCCAGCCGCGGGGGTCGATGCGGCGGCGCAGGGTTTCGTAACGGGTCGGGCCGGTGCGCTGGGTCAGCAGCACCGCGCCGATGACGCCCAGCGCCACGGCGGCGAGCACGCCGCCGGTCACGCCGGGGTGCTTGCGGACTTCGGCCAAGGCGGAGAACTGTCGAACCATGGGATAATGAACCTCTTCGTCGAGGCCGTCGTCCGTCGGGTCATAGAGCCCGTCGTCGTACGGCCGATAGGCGGAATGCCGATCGCGCATGAGGCTAGGAGCGAACCGGGCCAGCAACGGTTCCGCCAGTCCCGGCAAAGCTGAGTAAAATGACGCGATCAGCCGCCCCCCGCCGCCCACGCTGATCTCCCGGATCGGATGCCTGGCGCAGTACAGGATGGTGTCGGCCACGACGTGGGTCGCATAGACGGGCTGAGGGTTCTGGACCGCCTGTCCGGTCAGGTTGCGGGCGTGGCGGTTGTAGGGGGTGTCCACCGCCGCCGGCTTGACCAGACTGACCGTGACCGGCGCCTTCTCTCGCATCAGCTCCATGCGCAGGGCGTTGGTGAAGCCCTTCATCGCGTGCTTCGACGCCGAATAGACGCCCTGCACGGGCATCGGCGCGTCCGACAGGATCGATCCGACGTTGATGATCGCCCCGCCGCCGGGCCGCAGACGCAGGCGCTCGGCCGCCAGCAGCGAGCCGTTGACTACGCCCCAATAGTTGGTCTCGAACAGCCGGCGCTGGTCCTCGATCAGCGTCTCGCGGATGGGGCCGAAGATCGACACGCCGGCGTTATTCACCCAGGTGTCGAACCCGCCGAACAGCCGCTCGCACTTGTCCGCAGCAAAGGTCAGGGCCTCAGCGTCGGCGACATCCGCGACCGCCCAGGCTACGCGCGCGCCCAATCCCTGCAGCTCCTCGCACAGCGCCCGCAGGTCGCTCTCGCCGCGCGCGATCAGGAAGACCTTGGCCCCGCGCCGCGCCGCCCGCCGGGCGGTGGCCAGGCCGATCCCGGACGTCGCGCCGGTGATGACGATCGTCTGGCGATCAATCGGCTTCAAATCAGCTTTTGAGGTCATGGTCGGGCCCTGCACGTCGTGACGGAACGGCCCCCCGGCGGGGCCGGTTCCTCTTCGCCTCTTACCATGCGCCGTCCCGGCGCCTATCTTTTCGCACTTCCCGTCATCCCCTTGAGGACCTGCCGTGCCCGACCTCGCGCCCGCGCCCATCGACGATCTCGCCGCCGCCTTCCAGATCGAGGGCTGGCCCGTGCGCGGCCGCCTGGTCCGCCTGGGCGCCGCCATCGATCGCGTTCTCAGCGCCCACGCCTATCCAGAGCCGGTCGCCGCCCTGCTGGGCGAGGCGTGCGCCCTGGCGGCGCTGGTCGGCTCCAGCCTGAAGTTCGAGGGCCGCCTGATCGTCCAGGCCCAGGGCGACGGCCCGGTCCGCTACGTCGTGGCCGACTACGACACCTCCGGCGCCATTCGCGGCTATTGCCGCTTCGACGAAGCCGAGGTGGCCGCCGCCTCGACCGGCTTCGCGCGCCCGGGCGCCCAGACGCTGCTGGGCAAGGGGGTCTTCATCATGACCTTGGATCGCGGCCCCGACTTCGAACGCACCCAGGGCATCACGCCCATCGAGGGCGAGAGCCTGTCGCTGTGCGCCGAACACTATTTCGAACAGTCCGAGCAATTGCCGACCAAGGTGCGGCTGGCCGTCGGCTCGGTCCAGACCGACGACGGCGCCCAGTGGCGCGCCGGCGGGGCCATGATCCAGGTCGTGGCGTCGGACGATTCGCGCGGCTCGACCGAGGAGGTCTGGGACCGCTCGCGCGCCCTGTTCGCCACGCTCGGCGATGACGAACTGGTCGACCCCACGATTTCGCCCGAGACCCTGCTGTTCCGTCTCTTCCACGAAGACGGCGTCAGGCTGGAGGACGCGCGTCCCCTGGCCGCGGTCTGCCGCTGCTCGCGGGATCGCATCTCGGCCGTGCTCGCCTCCTTCGATCCGGCCGAACGCGCCGACATGGTCGAGGACGACGGCAAGATCCGCGTCACCTGCGAATATTGCGCCTCGGTCTATGACATCGACCCGGCGGACGTCCGGGCCGCCTGATCGGCGGCGCTCGTCATCGCGTTGAAATCATGATACTTCCACGCTGACCGCCGTTCGGGTTATGAGGGACCGGCCGCCGGCCTCGAACGTCGGCATCAAGCGCGCGTCGGGGGACGATATGACCGAAGAGACCCTTTCACCCGCATGGGCGGATGTCGTGTTCGCCGGCGCGCCGGACGCGATCCCGGATGACCGCGTGGTGTGCATTCGGATCGGCGTGCTGGACTTCGCCTGCCGGCTGAAGCTGGGCGCTCCGGGCGACCGGCTGATGGTCCACCTGCTCGGCGCCATCCCCGCCGGAACCGAGGCGCCGACTCTGAAGGAGACGGTCTTCCCCGACGGCTTCCACGTGCTCACGATTTCGGACCCGTCGCTGCTGCTGGACCTGGCGCTGCGCCGCGGCGTCTTCCTGGGCCCCCGCCTTCAGGATCCGCACGAAGGCGTCAGCGACATCGTCAGCGCGGTCGCCCGGCAACTGGGCCGCACGCCGGAGGAGACGCTGTTCTACGGCGCCTCAGGCAGCGGCATCGCCGGCTGCATGGCCGCGATCCGGCTGGGCGCCCGTTGCGTGGCGGTGAACGCCCAACTGGACCTCTATGCCGCCCGCAAGACGCCGCACGCGCTCATCATGCAGAAGATGTTCGATCCGGAATATCATTACGCCAAGATCCGGCGGGCCTATCCGCACCGTCTCCAGGTCGCGTCCGCCTATACCCAGGCTGTCGCCGAGGGTCGGTCGCCCCGCCTCATGATCTATCAGAACCGGCGTGATCTCATTCACTACGAAGGCTTCTACCGGCCGTTCTGCAAGCTCATGAAACTGGACCCGCTGGACGGCGTCACCGAGGACGGACGCGTGCGCGTCACGGTTCTCAAATATCCCGGCGGCCACAAGCTGCGACCCGACAAGGCGCTGGCTCTGATCGCACGCTCGCTCGCCTTCCTCTATCCAGGCGAAGGCGAAGGCGAGGCCCGCGAGGCGGCCTAGGTCTCCACGCCCGGACTGAGCGCCGCTTCGCCCAGCACCAGTGTCGCGCCCTTGCCTGATCCGATTGACTGCAGCAACCGCAGCTTCATCAGCTCGGGATTGTCCTTCAGCATCCGGGCTGCATTAGCCAGCGAACGCAGCGCCGCCTGTTCGCCGCGCGCTCGTTCCAGCTGCGCCAGTCCCTCCAGCCGAGCGCGCTCTACCTCGGTGGTCATGCGGCGAAGCTCTGGCGGGAGTACGATGGACCCGAGCGCGACGCGCTCGATCGTCAGAGCAGCGTTCGTTGTTCCGACCAGGGCCTTGAGCGCTTCGTCGATAGCCTCGTCCCGTCCCTGCAACGCCTCCAAATCACGGGTAGACGCAAGCTTCAGCAGTGCCTGGGACACGGCGAGTTGGAGTAGGGACGGAATGGTGACGCCCAGAGACGCTTCGGGATCGCTGATCGTATAGACCGCCGTCGCGCTCAGGCGGATCGGCAGGCCGTCCTGGGTGACCACGTCGATCGGTCCGACAGGCCAATAGTTCAACCCGGCCAGGATGCGCACGACCTGCTGATTGTTGTGGCGAAGCAGTGTGTACCTGCCCGGCGGCAGCATCCGCACGAACCCGCCGTCACGATATAGAGCGCCGACTTCCCAGCGGCTGATGCGTACAGCTTTGAACACGGAGCAGGTCGCCAGGGCCGCCACCACGAGGGCGACGAGACACGCGATCCATACCGAAGCCGACATCCCGCTCTCCAGACAATGATCCCGGCGCCGCGAGAGCGAGGCGGGGGCGCGAAGCCCGCAGAGCCTGACCCTGGCTTATCCCGAAGGACAGGCGCCGGGATGCCGTTGTGCACCCTATGGAGATGCGCCCCGCTTTCAGGCTGGCCGCGTCTTGGGAACGTCGCGCCTCGGTTCGCATCAATGGGGAGTCGAACCCCGTCGCAACCTTAGGCGGAACCGCCGTCGGCGCAAGCGCTCAAGCCTCTGCCTACGCTTCCAGGTCCAGCGAGTATCCCGCCGAGCGCACGGTGCGGATCGGGTTGGGGCCGTCGCCGATGCTGAGGGCCTTGCGAAGGCGGCCGACGTGCACATCGACCGTGCGGGCCTCGACATAGACATCCGAGCCCCAGACGGCGTCCAGCAGCTGTTCGCGGCTGAACACGCGGCGCGGATGCTGCATCAGATGGTCCAGCAGGCGGAACTCGGTCGGTCCCAGGTGGACTTCCGAGCCGCCGCGACGCACGCGGTGTGCCACCCGGTCCATGACGATGTCGCCGTGGGTGATGGCGTCGTCGGCCAGACCCGGCCGGATGCGGCGCAGCACCGCGCGAATGCGGGCGGCCAGCTCGACCGTCGAGAACGGCTTGGTCAGATAGTCGTCCGCGCCCATATCCAGGCCGCGCACGCGGTCGCTCTCCTCACCGCGCGCCGTCAGCATGATGATCGGCAGGTTGCGGGTGTCGGGACGGTTGCGCAGACGTCGGCAGATCTCGATGCCCGAGACCTTGGGCAGCATCCAGTCCAGCACCAGCAGGTCCGGCATGCGCTCGTCGACCTTCAGCAGGCCTTCCTCGCCATCGGAGGCGACGGCGACGTCATAGCCTTCCTTCTCGAGATTGTACTGCAGCAGGGTGGCCAGGGCGTCTTCGTCCTCGACCACCAGGATATGGGCTTGCACGGCCATGGCCTATCGCGCCTCTCAGTGGGTCTGCAAGTCGTCCGGGCCGGCCGGGGCGGCGGCGCGCGGACGCTCTCCGGCGATCTCGTCGCCGGTGATTTCATAGTGGACGGTCTCGGCGATGTTGGTCGCGTGATCGCCGATGCGTTCCAGGTTCTTGGCCATGAAAAGCAGGTGCGTGCAGGCCGTGATCGTGCGCGGATCGCCCATCATGTAGGTGAGCAATTCGCGGAACAGGGCGTTGTAGTGCTCGTCCACCTCGTCGTCGGTGTTCCAGACCGCCAGCGCGCCATCCAGTTCGCCGGCGGTGAAGGCGTTCAGCACCTCGTGCAGGCGGGTGGCGACCAGGCGGCCCATGCGTTCGATCGAGCGGGTCAGCGGCTGGATCGGCTCGCCTTCGGCCAGGATCAGCGCCCGCTTGGCGATGCCCTTGGCCAGGTCGCCGGTGCGCTCCAGATCGGTGGCCAGCTTCATGGCCGACAAGGCACGGCGCAGGTCGCTGGCGACCGGCTGGCGCAGCGCGATCATGCGCGTCGCCTTGCGCTCGATGTCGCGCTGCAGCTGGTCCAGGCGCGTGTCGCGCTCGATGACCGATCGAGCCAGTGCGACGTCGCGGCGGGCGACGCTGTCGATGGCGTCATTGACCTGGGACTCGGCCAGACCCCCCATGCGGGCGATCTCGGCGGCCAGTTGGCTCAGTTCGTCGCCATAGGCCTTGACGGTGTGCTGGTTCATCTTGATCCGCCTCAGCCGAACCGGCCCGTGATGTAGTCGAGGGTGCGCTGTTCACGAGGATTCTGGAAGATTTCCTCCGTGTCCCCCACTTCGACCAGGCGGCCCATGTGGAAGAAGGCCGTCCGCTGGCTGACGCGCGCCGCCTGGGCCATCGAGTGGGTGACGATGACGATGCAGTAGTTCTCGCGCAGTTCGTCGATCAGTTCCTCGATCTTGGCCGTGGCGATGGGGTCCAGCGCCGAGCAGGGCTCGTCCATCAGGATCACCTCGGGGTTCACGGCGATGGCGCGGGCGATGACCAGGCGCTGCTGCTGGCCGCCCGACAGGCCGGTGGCCGAGCTGTGCAGGCGGTCCGACACCTCGTCCCACAGGCCGGCGCGGCGCAGGGCCTGATGCACGACCTGCTCCATCTCGTCCTTGTTCGACACCAGGCCGTGGATGCGCGGGCCGTAGGCGACGTTCTCGAAGATGGTCTTGGGGAAGGGGTTCGGCTTCTGGAACACCATGCCGACGCGGGCGCGCAGCAGCACCGGATCGACGCTGCGGGCGTTGACGTCCGCTCCGTCGATCTCGATCCGACCCGTCACCTTGGCCGACGGGATGGTGTCGTTCATCCGGTTGATGCAGCGCAGGAAGGTCGACTTGCCGCAGCCCGACGGGCCGATGAAGGCGGTGACGGTCTTGTCGCGGATGTCCAGGCTGACGTCGTGCAGGGCCTGTTTGCCCTCATAGAAAACCGAGACGTCGCGCGCGGCGACCTTGATCTCCTGGTGCGCGCCGGCGCCGGTTCCGGTTGGGCGCGGTGTCGGCGGCGCGACCGGCGTGGGCTGGTCGGCCGAGCCGCCGGTCCCGTCGCTGGGGCCGGTCAGGGTCTCTCCGCCGGCGGAACGGGCCGCGCCCGGCAGGACGGCGCCGCCCATGCGCGGAGCTTCGGTCGGGTCGCCGGACGCGCCGGGGCCGTCGGGCGCATTGCGGAAGATGTTGAACTTCATCTGCTTACCACCGGCGCTCGAAGCGCCGCCTCAGGAAGATCGCGGCGGCGTTCATCACCACCATGAAGGCCAGCAGCACCAGGATGGCCGCGGCGGTGCGTTCGTGGAAGGCGCGCTCGGACGCGTTCTCCCAGATGTAGATCAGCGAGGGCAGGGCGCCGACGGGCTGGTCGATCGCCGCGGGCACGCCGGGAATGAAGCTGACCATGCCGATCAGCAGCAGCGGCGCGGTCTCGCCCAGAGCATGCGCCATGGAAATGATGGCGCCCGTCATGACGCCGGGCATCGCCAGCGGCAGGACGTGATGGAAGACGGTCTGGGTCTTGGACGCGCCCATGGCCAGGGCGGCCTCGCGGATCGAAGGCGGCACGGCCCGCAGCGACGACCGGGTGGCGATGATCAGCGTCGGCAGGGCCATCAGCGCCAGGACCAGCCCGCCCACGATCGGGCTGGCGCGGGGCAGGTGCATCCAGTTGATGAACAGCGCCAGGCCCAGCAGGCCGTAGACGATGGACGGCACGGCGGCCAGGTTGTTGATGTTGACCTCGACGATGTCGGTCAGCCGGCCCTTGGGCGCGAACTCCTCCAGCCAGACCGCCGCGCCGACCCCGACCGGAATTGCGATCCCGGCGGTGACCAGCAGCATCAGGGCCGACCCGATCACGGCGCCCAAGACGCCGGCGATCTCCGGCTGGGTCGAATCGCCGTTGGTGAACAGGGCGGTGTTCAGGCCCGACTTGACCGCGCCGTCGGCCTGCAGCCGGTCCAGCGCGTCGAGCTGGGCGTCGTTCAGGCGGCGCTGGTCCGACGGTGTCGAGCGCTGGATTTCGTGCTTCAGATACAGGTCCGCGTCGTCCGACACGGGCGCGGTGACCTGCACCGTCTGGCCGATCAGCGCCGGGTTCTTCGTGACCATCCCGGCCGCGATGAACTTCAGCTCCGACGACAGCAGGCTCTTCATCTCGACCGCGCGTGTGTCCTCGGCGTCGTCCTGCACGCCCCAACGCTTCAGGATCTGCTGCGAGACCATCAGCTCGTAGTTGGCGCCGGCCGGATAGCTGCGGTCGATCCGCGCCGGATCCATGTAGACGGGCAGGGTGACCGAATGGGTCCAGAAGGCGGTGTGCCCCTGCTGGACGATCCGCCCCAGCAGGATGACCAGGAAGGCGATGGCGATGCCGATGGCCAGCCGACCATAGAATTTGAACCGCGCCTCGCGGGCGTGGCGGCGACGCAGGCTGGCCTCCAGCCGCGCGGGATCGCGCGGGCGGACGGCGCCGGCGATGGGGGCGGCGGCGTCAGTCATATTGCTCTCGGTACGCCTTGACGATGCGCTGGGCGACGATGTTCAGCACCAGGGTCGCCGCGAACAGGGTCAAGCCCAGGCCGAAGGCGGACAGGGTCTTGGCGCTGTCGAACTCCTGGTCGCCGGTCAGCAGGGTGACGATCTGGACGGTGACCGTGGTGACGGTGTCCAGCGGGTTCAGCGTCAGGTTGGCCGCCAGGCCCGCGGCCATGGTCACGATCATGGTCTCGCCGATGGCCCGCGACACAGCCAGCAGCAGGGCGCCGGCGACGCCGGGCAGGGCGGCGGGCATCAGCACCCGGGCGATGGTCTCCGACTGGGTCGCGCCCATCGCATAGGAGCCGTCGCGCAGCGACTGCGGCACCGCGTTCAGGATGTCGTCTGACAGCGAGCTGACGAAGGGGATCAGCATGATGCCCATGACGCCGCCGGCCGTCAGGGCCATCTGGTTCTGGACCAGCATCAGATACTGGCCGATCCCGTCCAGCGGCCCGCCGGCCAGCAGGGCGCCCAGGTCATTGAAGGCGACGCGCAGGGTCGGCCCGACGGTCAGAGCGGCGAAGAAGCCGTAGACCACGGTCGGCACGCCGGCCAAAACCTCCAGCACCGGCTTGACCACCGCGCGCGTCAGCGATCCGGCGTACTCCGACAGGTAGATGGCGCTCATCAGACCGATCGGCGCCGCGACGGCCATGGCGATCAGCATGATCAGGAAGGTGCCGGCGAACAGCGGCACGGCTCCGAACGCGCCCGACGACCCGACCTGATCGGCGCGAATGGCGATCTGGGGGCTCCACTGCGTCCCGAACAGGAACTCGGCGATCGGCACGGCCTGGAAGAAGCGGAAACTGTCCCACGCCAGCGAGGCGATGATGCCGATGGTGGTGATGATCGCCACGGCGGCGCAGGCGAACAGCAGGCCGAAAATCCAGCCCTCGACCCGGTTGCGCGCGCGCAGGTTCGGCCGCAGCCGCGACAGGGCGATCAGCCCGCCCAGCAGGCCCAGCAGCACGACCGCCAGGACGCCCGCGCCCGAGATCGTGCTCTCGATCCTGTGCGCCCGCGCGCCCTCGGAGCGCAGGGCGGGGGCCAGCTCGCCCTCCCAGATCTGCAGCGGCTCGGCCCCGGCGGCGACGCGCTCGGCGTCGGCCAGGAAGGCTTCGCGTTCAAAGGGCTCAAGCGCGCTGACGGCGGCCGGCGAACCGGACTCCATCATGGTGTTCTTCACCGGACCGCCGAAGACGAGCAGCACGATGACGACCAGCAGGGCCGGGGCCAGCGCCCAGATCATGGCGTAAGCGCCGTGGTACCCGGGGCGGGAGTGGGCGCTCTGGCCCACGGCGCGCCGCGTCGCCAGCCGGCGACCGGCGACGAAGGCGATCGCGCCCAGAATGGCGCTCAGAAGCAGCAGCAACCAGATCATGGAACTCTATCGGGGAGGGACCGACTCGTGATCGGCGCTCGCCGATGGCGCTCTTTGCCCGCGATTGGTCAGCGCTCTGCGACGCTTTGGTGACAGTTCTGTTACAGCGCAGGCGGGTCCTTCGCGCGCTCGTCCGCCATCGGTAACCAGGCGGTGAACACCGTGCCGCCGCCCGGCTTGCTCTCGACCGCCAGACCGCCGCGGTGGCGGTTCAGGATGTGCTTGACGATGGCCAGGCCCAGCCCGGTGCCCGAGCGTTCGCCGCTCTTCTGGCCCTCGACGCGGAAGAACCGCTCGGTCAGTCGCGGCAAGCTTTCGCGGGCCATGCCGGGCCCCCGGTCGCGGATGGTGACGGCGGCGTAGCGCACGCCGGCCTCGCGGTCGGGCGTCAGCAGCGGCAGGCGGTTGCCCTCGATCGCGGCCGGCGCCGTCTCGTCCGGGCCCAGGCCGCCGCGCACCGACACTTCGACCACGCCGGGCGCGGGCGAATATTTGATGGCGTTGTCGACCAGGTTCTGGACGACCTGAATGATCTCGTCCCGATCCCCCAGCACCGTCACGCGCGCCGGCGCATCCAGTCTGATTTCGACGCCCTTGGCGCCGGAGAGCGGACTGACCGCATCGATCACGTCCGCCGCGGCGCGATCCAGGGCGGTGCGGCCCGACGGCGGGATGTGTTCGTTCAGCTCGATGCGGCTCAGCGACAGCAGGTCCGCGACCAGCCGCGCCATCCGGTCAGCCTGGGTCGCCATGATGTCCAGGAACCGGTCGCGCGCGATCGGATCGTCCTTGGCGTGACCGCGCAGCGTCTCGATGAAGCCTGACAGCGACGCCAGCGGCGTACGCAGTTCGTGGCTGGCGTTGGCCAGGAAGTCGACGCGCATCTGCTCCATTCGCCGCGCTTCGGTCTCGTCACGCAGCACCAGCAGGGCCCGCGATCCCTGCGCGTCCGGCAGCGGCCGCGTGCGCGCGCGCCAGCGGCGGTCCTGCACCCCGCCCGGCGCGAACTCGACGACCCGCTCCAGCCCGCCGAAAAGCGCCTCGTCGACGGCCTCCAGCACGTCGGGGTCGCGCACGGCCGTCAGCAGCAGGGCGCCTTCCTTGGGTATCCGCATCAACTCGCGCGCGGCCCGGTTCGCGAACAGGATGCGTCGCCGCGTCAGATAGTCGGGATCCTCGCCGGCGACGATCAGCACCGGGTCGTCCATGACCTCCAGCGCCTCCTCCAGCACCGTCGGGGCGTCCACGACGGCTTCGACGGCCGTCGCCGACGCCGCTTCCGCCAGGGGTCGCATCCGCATGCGCGCGACGCCGCCCAGCGCCAGGACCGTCACCGCCGCGGCGATGAACCACGACGCGCGCTCCGGCCAGACCAGGGCCAGGACGCCCAGCACCAGGGCCACGATGACCTCGACGCCCCACGCGCGCCACAGCGGTGAGAGGGAGGACGGCGCAACGGGGGAGGGGGCGGTTTCGGACATATATCTCTGGCTGCGCGGCGATTCTCGTGTCGCGCGATTCGTCTCTGATACCGCCTGCTTGCGGCGTTTAGACGACACAACAGACGTTTTCTTCATGTTCCTCCCTTAACGGTCGGCCCGCCTGCCAAGGGGGTTTGCTTGGGCGATCTGATCTACTGTCTTAGCGCTGAACACGACCTGCGGCTGGTCCTGGCCGCTGCTGTCGTGTGCCTGGGCGGCCTGGCTCTGGCCTACGAACGGCTGGGCGAAGCGATGCGCAGCCCCGCCGGTCCCCGTCGGCGGCGCGGCCTGGCGTTCGGCGCCGCACTAGCCGCCCTGGCGGTCTGGTGCACCCACTTCCTGGCCATGGTCGGATATCGGCCGGACCTGAACCTGAACTACGACGCGGCTCTGACCGTCGCCTCCTTTGTCATCATCGTCGGCGGCGCCTTGCTGGGCGTCGCCGTCGCTCGCGCCGGTTCCGGCTGGCCGTGGCGGGTGCTGGGCGCCCTGACCTTCATGGGCGGCGTCTGCGCCATGCATTTCGTCGGCATGTACGCCGTCGCCACCGACCGCCCCCTCAGCTGGCATTTCCACGACGTCGGCGTGGCCGTCTGGGGCGGCATGGCCCTGGCCGCCGCCGCCGCCTGCGCCTCCCGGCTTGAGCGCTGGCGCGCGCCGACCGTGGTCGGCCTGGCCGTTCTGGCGATCTGCGTCCTCCACTTCGTGGCCATGAGCGGCCTCAACACCCCGGTGGTGACGGACGCCGGGCAGGGCGTCTCCAACACGGTCCTCCTGACCGGCGTCGCCGGCGGCCTGGCCCTGATCATCGTCTTCGGCGCGGCGGGCACGGCCGTCAGCGCCTGGATGCGTCTCAGCGCCATGGGCCAACTGCATCAGGCCATCGCGGCCATGCCCGACGGTCTGGGCTTCTATGACAAGAACGACCGGCTGATGATCTGGAACGACCGCTACGCCGAGGTGAACCCCGAGGTGGCGCCTCACCTGCGTCGCGGCATTCGTTTCGAGGATTTGGTCCGCGTCGGCATGGGGCAGGATCTCTACGGCGAGGCTCTTGGTCGCGAAGAGGAATGGCTGGCGCGACGTCTGGCCCTGCGCGCGAGCGGCGACAGCGATTTCGAACAGCAACTGTCCGACGGCCGCTGGCTGCGGGTCAAGGATCGCCGTTCCAGCCGGGGCGGCACGGTGACGGTCTCCACCGACATCACCCCTATGAAGCGCGACGCCATCGCCCTGGCCGAGGCGCGCGACGCGGCCGAGGCGGCCAACCACGCCAAGAGCCTGTTCCTGGCCAATATGAGCCATGAGATCCGCACGCCCCTGAACGGCGTGATCGGCCTGTCCCAGGCGCTGGCCCGCACCGACCTGGACGTGAACCAACGCCAGATGCTTGATCTGATCCAGTCCTCCAGCCACACCCTGAAGGCGTTGCTCAGCGACATTCTCGACCTGGCCCGTGTCGAGTCCGGTCGGCTGGACATCGCCGACGAAGCCTTCGACCTGGGCGAGGCGGTCGAGGAGGCGGCGCACCTGTACGCCGCCACGGCGCGCGAAAAGGGTCTGCAGTTCTTTGTCCAGATCGCGCCGGACGCCCGCGGCTGGATTCGCGGCGACATCGTCCGGGTCAAGCAGGTGCTGACCAACCTGATCTCCAACGCGGTCAAGTTCACCAGCCACGGCCTGGTCAGCCTGACGGTCGAGCGGATCGAGGCGGCCGAGGGCGCCACGCTGCGTTTCGCCGTCCAGGACACCGGCATCGGCTTCACAGAAGACCAGAAGTCGCGCCTCTTCGGCCGCTTCGAGCAGGCCGACGGCGCCATCACGCGCCAGTACGGCGGGTCGGGCCTGGGCCTGGCCATCTGCCAGCAGCTCAGCCTGATGATGGGCGGCGCACTGGATTGCGAAAGCCAGCTGGGCGGCGGATCGACCTTCTTCCTGACCTTGCCGTTCCGCGCCGCCGAGGCGCCCGCGCCCGTCGTCCACGCCGAAGCGATGGAGGCCTCGCAGGGCACGACGCGCGTCCTGCTCGCCGACGACCACCCGACCAACCGCCGCGTGGTTGAACTGATCCTCCAGCCCTTCGACCTGGATCTGACCATCGTCGAGAACGGTGCCGAGGCGGTCGCGGCCTTCCGTCAGCAGCCGTTCGATCTGGTCCTGATGGACATGCAGATGCCGGTCATGGACGGCCTGACGGCGACGCAGGAAATCCGCCGGCACGAGGACGTGCTCGGCCTGGCCCGCACGCCTCTGGTGATGCTGACCGCCAACGCCCTGCCCGAACACGTCGCGGCGGGCCATGCCGCCGGCGCCGACGGCCATCTGTCCAAGCCGTTCTCGGCCGAAGACCTGATCGCGCTGGTCGCCGACCCCATGAGCGCCCTGCGCGCCGCGCAGCCGTTGGCGGCGTAAGGCCTCTCTCGCGAAAGCGGCAGGCCTACCGCCCGCCGCCCTTCACCGCCGCGCCGAAGCTCTTCCAGCTCAGCTTCACGTCCGACAACGCGCCGGCCCGGAACGCCCGGCCGGCGATCCACACCATGAACAGGGCGAACGCGAACATGCCCGCCATGGCGCCGATCACCTCGATCGTCGGCGGGTCCGACGGCATGCGCGCGATCATCAGGAACGGCGTGAACAGCGGAATCCAGGACAGGATCTTGATGACCGGCGCATCGGGCGTCTGAAGCGCCATCTGCATGGTGATCATCGGCACCACCAGGATCATCATGATCGGGCCCATCAGGGTCTGTGCGTCGCGCGGCGTCTCGCAGAAGCTGCCGATGGCGGCGAACAGCACCGCGTACATCATGTAGCCGCCGACCATGAAGGCCACGAACCAGGCCAGCATGCCGCCGCCCCACAGGATGTCGCCCACCATGGCCGCCTGCGTCGGGGCGAAGTTCGCCAGCGCCAAGGCGCCGATCAGGCCCCATCCGCCCAGCATGGTCAGGGTGACCAGCGCCACGCCGACCACCTTGCCCGTCAGGATTTCGGTCGCCGAGGCCGAGGACAGCAGCACTTCCAGGATCTTGTTCGACTTCTCTTCCATCACGCTGTTCAGCAGGATGGAGGCGCCGGTGATGATCAGCGACCACAGCAGGAAGCCGGAGGCCAGACCGATGATCGACGGCAGCTTGTCGCGGAACGACACTTGGCCGCCGCCCGCCGACTGCGGCGAGAACGCCTGCACGGTGGGGCGGAAATCCTCGGTCGCCTCGACCACCTGGGCGTCGATGCCGGCGGCCTCGAACACGGCCTTGCGGTTGTTGGCGGCCAGGGCGTCACGCACGAAGTCTTCCACCGTGTCGTCCGTCGCGCGGTCGGTCCAGACGCGGGCGGACGGCTTGCCCGCGGCGTCGCGGGTCAAAAAGACGACCGCGTTCAGCGGCTGCGGCGCGTCGTCGCCCAGATGGCGGCGCACGGCGGCGTCCTGATCCGGCCCGGGCGCGGACGTGGCGATGTCGGCGGGCGCCGCGACCAGGCGCATCTTGGGCTTGGACAGGGATGACAGGGCGCCTTGCGCCGCGCCGGCCCCCGCCGCCGGATTGGTCCCGGCGGGCGTGGCTTCGGCGGCCCTTTCGGCGGCCTCGCGCGCCCGTTCCTGACGGCGCTCCGCCTCGTTGGCCAGCGCGTCGCGCACGGCCTGCGCCAGACCTGTCGCCTGCGGGCCTTCCTCGACGATGGCCACCGCGCGCACCGGCTCTGACGATCGGATCAGCAGCGGCACCGCCCCGCCGATGACGGCGAAGGCGGGGAAAGCCAGCAGCGACAGCCAGAAGCCAACGGTGCGGGCGTAGGCCATGTATTCACGGCGCGCGATCAGCAGGGTGCGGTTCATTGCGCGACCTCCGGCGTGGCCAACACTTCGGAAGGCGGCGTGCCCGTCAGGCTGATGAAAGCGTCGTGCAGCGTCGGCTCCTTCAGGGCGAAGCGGCGCACGTCCAGCCCGCCCAGGAAAGCCGCCTTCAGCGCCTCCTGGCCCGAGCCGGTCGGCGTCATCGCGGCCTTCAGCACGCGCACATTGTCGTGGTCCGACAGCACCTCGACATCCGCCACGCCCGGCAGGCGGGCGACGGCGGCGGCCAGGATGGCGCCCTCCAGCTCCAGCCAGCGGGGCGCGGTCGCGCGGGCCTGATCGACCGTGCCCTCGAACGCCTTCTGGCCGCGCGCCAGCAGCACGACCTTGTCGCACAGACGCTCGGCGTGCTGCATGACGTGGGTGGAGAACAGGACCGTGGCGCCGTCGGCGGCGAGGCCCCGGATCATCGCCTCCAGCCCCTGCTGGTTCACCGGATCAAGGCCCGAGAAGGGTTCGTCGAGGATCACGAACTCCGGCTTGTGCACCACAGAGGCGATCAACTGGACCTTCTGGGCCATGCCCTTGGACAGGTCCTTCATCTTCTTTTTCTGCGAGGGGCCCAGGCCCTGTTCTTCCAGCATCAGCTTGGCGCGGCGGCGGCCCTCGGCGGACGGCAGGCCCTTCAGCGAGCCGAAGAAGGCGATGGCGTCCACCGGCGTCATCTTGCGGTAGAGGCCGCGCTCCTCGGGCAGGAAACCGATGCGGTTGCGCACCTTGCGGCCGTCGTCGGCGCCCAGGATGGTCACGCGGCCGCTCGTGGCCGGCTGCAGGCCCAGGATCATGCGGATGGTGGAGGTCTTGCCCGCCCCGTTCGGCCCCAGGAAGCCGCAAATGGAGCCCTTCTCCACCTCGAAGCTGAGATCACGAACCGCCTGGAACTCGCCGTAACGCTTGCTCAGGCCATCCAGCGTCAACGCTGCCGGCATGTCGCCTCCCCCTATTCTTGGAGCCAGCCTAGCAAGGGGCCGGTCTGCGCCGCCAGTCGAAACGGCGCCGGTGAGGCGTCAGGCCGCGCGAACCGAGAAGGTGCGCCCCAGCACGCGCGTCGGATTGATCTGCACGCCCTTGCGCCGCACTTCGAAATGCAGGTGCGGGCCCGTGGAATAGCCGGTGGAGCCGACCAGGCCGATGCGCTGGTCCGCCACGATCTCCATGCCGGAGCCGACGTCCACGCGGCTCAGATGGCCGTAAAGGGTCGTCATGCCGTTGGGGTGACGAACCTCGATGAAGTTGCCGTATCCGCCCGCGTCATAGCCGGCGCGCAGCACCACGCCCTCGGCGGCGGCGAAGACGCCGGTGCCGGTCGGGGCGGCGATGTCCACACCCTTGTGCATCCGCACGCGGCCTTCGCCGGCCAGTTCGCGCGCACCGAAGTTGGAGTTGATCGCGTGCTGGCGCACCGGCGCATCGAAGACGATCTGGCGCAGCACCGGCCCGGCAGGCGCAGCCACGGCCTGGATCGGCGCGTCGACGGGCGCGACGCTGGCCTCCGCCGGCAGCGTCACGGGTGAGGCGGCCATGGCCAGCAGGGCGGCGGTCACCAGCGCGACGCTCTGGCCGGTGTGGATCAGGATCGAACGAGGGGTCGGCGCAACGCGTCGCATTCGGCGGCGTCTCCGTCTTGAGCGCTAAGGGGATGGAAGCGCGACAGACCGGGGCCGCCAGCGCGATGACCGGCGTTCTAAGGATCGGTGGGGCGACTTTGGGGCAGGTGCGGGTGGCGGAAGGTCGCACCAGGGGAACCCTGGCGCGAAGGACGGCGAGGCGGACGATGGGCGAGGCGCGGTTGCAGGGGCGTCCGCGCCTCGACCCGGCCGCCCTCAGCCGAAGGGATCGATGTCAGCCACAATGCCGCCGATCAGCGTGTCCTGCGCCAGCAGATGGTTCACGCCCAGCGCGTCGCCGGCGAACAGCTCGTCGACCACGCCGCCCGACCCCACCAGGGCCTCGCCGACCTGGTCCAGGTTCAGGCTGGTCGCACCGCCCAGCGCGCCGCCATCACCCAGCACATCTCTGTAGATGGTGTGCGGATCGGCGTAGGCGTTGCCCAGGCCCGTCTGGGCGAACAGCAGATTGTTCAGCAGTCCCATTTTCAGCTCCTGTATTAACTGCCTGAGGTCGTATCTCCTCGAGCAATCAACCGAAAAAACACGCCAAGGTTGCTGGTTAATCTAAGTTAAGGACGATTCTGCTGGTGGCGCTCAACTTCGCCGTTAGTTTCCGGCGAAGGGGAAGGGGCTGATCGACTTGGCCCAGTCATCGACCGACAGCGGCCGGTCGAACGGCGCGGCGGCGCGCTCGGCGCACGGATGGCGGTGGCACAGCGCGCAGGCCGGACCGATCGGCGTCACCTCTGGATCGTTCAGATCCAGCCCCCGCGCATAGACCAGCTTGCGCGCGTGCTTCAGCTCGCAGCCCAGGCCGATGGCCAGGTCGTCCGGCTCGCCGTAGCCGTCGCGGCCCTGACGCTCGATCGTTCGGGCCAGGGTGAACCAGCGCCCGCCGTCCGGCGTCTCGATGATCTGCGTCAGCACACGGCCGGGCGTGCGGAACGCACTGTGCAGCCGCCACCGCCCGCAGGCGCCGCCGAACCGGGCGAAGGGGAAGCGGGCGGAGGCGAAGCGCTTGGACACATTGCCCGCCTGATCCACCCGCATCAGGAAGAAGGGCACGCCCCGCGCGGTCGGGCGTGAGAGCGTGGTCAGGCGGTGCGCGGCCTGTTCGAAGCTGACGCCGAAGCGAGCCTGGAGCCGCGACAGGTCATAGCCGGACGCCTCGGCCGCAGCCTGGAACGCGCCGTACGGCATCAGGATGGCCGCCGCCAAGGTGTTGCACAGCGCCACCTTCAGCAACCGGCCGGTCGCTCCATCCGGTGGCGCGGCCGCGTCGCGCAGGGCGTTCAGCTCGGCCTCGTGCTCGGCCATGGCCAACTGATAGGCGACGGCGAACGCGCGCGACGCAGGTCCCAGCGTGTCCGACAGCAGCAGCCGGCGACGGTGCGGATCGAACCGCCGCGTCCATTCCACCATGACTTCGGCGGGCAGCGTGCGCACGCTCAAACCGTGTCGCTCCGACAACCGGGCGCGAGCGCGGGTCTCGAACGGTTCGCCGGGCGTGGCGGCCGCCAGCGCCTCGGCCAGGGTTTCACCCAGTGCGTCGAGTTCGGGGAAGTGGTTGGCGCGGGCCTGGATGTAGTCGCGCACCCAGTCGGCCGGGCTGTCGTCCGGCGCCGCGCCCGCCTCGACATTGGCCCGCGCCCGCCGTTCGGCGAAGGCGCGGTACAGTTTCAGCACCGCATCAGCCACCGCCGGTTGGTCCTCGGCCAGCTGCATCACCTCGTGGCGCGGCGGGGCAACGCCCGCGAACAGCGGATCGGCGAACACCTCGGCTAGCGCCGCCTCCGACGCCACGCCGCCCGCCTGGCCGAACGCGCGCAGGTCTACGTCGTAGGTCTCGGCCAGGCGCAGCAGCAGTTGCGCCGACACCGGCCGCTGGTTGCGCTCGATGTGATTCAGATAGCTGGGCGAGACCGTCAGGTCGGCGGCCATCGCCGTCTGGCTCAGCCCCAGCTCGCGCCGGAGCCGCTTCAGCCGCCCGCCCAGAAACAGTTTGCGATCCGCATCCATGGGCAGACAGTGTCACATCATGACGCTTAAGCAAGTGTCACGATGTGACTGTTTTGCTCGATCCTCACCAGCTTGTCCGTATCAATTGTGACGGGCCCGTGTTTCCTGTCCGGATCGAAGATCCTTTCAGGACCCACCGCCATGACGACCTTCGCCGATCTGGTCCCCGCCCCCACCGGCCGCTTTGACGGCATTGAGCGCCCTTACACGCCGGACGACGTCCTGCGCCTGCGCGGCTCGGTCCCGATCACGCATACGCTGGCCGAGCGCGGCGCCAACCGCCTGTGGGCGCTGCTGCACGGCGAGCCGTTCGTGAACGCCCTGGGCGCCGTCACCGGCAACCAGGCGATGCAGATGGTCCGGGCGGGACTGAAGGCCATCTATCTGTCGGGCTGGCAGGTGGCGGCGGACGCCAATACGGCCGGGGCCATGTACCCGGACCAGTCGCTGTACCCGGCCAACGCCGCGCCCGAGCTGTGCCGCCGCATCAACCGCACCCTGCAGCGCGCCGACCAGATCGAGCACGCCGAGGGCGGCGCCAAGCGTGACTGGTTCGTCCCCATCGTCGCCGACGCCGAGGCCGGGTTCGGCGGGCCTCTGAACAGCTTCGAGATCATGAAGGCCTTCATCGAAGCGGGCGCTGCGGGCGTCCACTTCGAGGACCAGCTGGCCAGTGAGAAAAAGTGCGGCCACTTGGGCGGCAAGGTTCTGATCCCGACCCAGGCGCACGAACGCAACCTGATCGCCGCGCGCCTGGCCGCCGACGTCATGGGCGCGCCGACGCTGACGGTGGCCCGGACGGACGCCGAATCGGCCCAGCTGATCACCAGCGACATCGACGAACGGGACCAGCCCTTCATCGAGCGCGAGAACCGCACGCCCGAGGGCTTCTTCCGCCTGAAGGCCGGCACGGGGCTGGATCACTGCATCGCGCGGGGCCTGTCCTACGCCAGCATCGCCGACGTCCTGTGGTGGGAGACCAGCCACCCGGATCTGGACGATGCGCGCCGCTTCGCCGAGGCGATCCAGAAGGAGCACCCCGGCAAGCTGATGGCCTACAACTGCTCGCCCTCCTTCAACTGGAAGGCCAAGCTGGACGACGCGACCATCGCCAAGTTCCAGCGCGAGCTGGGCGCCATGGGCTACAAGTTCCAGTTCGTGACCCTGGCCGGCTTCCACAGCCTGAACAACGCGATGTTCGAGCTGGCGGACGGTTACCGCGACGGGGGCATGGCGGCTTACTCCGAGCTTCAGCAGCGCGAGTTCGCCAATGAGGCCGCCGGCTACACCGCCACGCGCCACCAGCGCGAGGTTGGCACCGGCTACTTCGACCAGGTCGCCACCGTCATCTCGAACGGCCAGTCCTCGACCACCGCCATGGGCGCCTCGACCGAGACCGCCCAGTTCATCGCCGCCGAATAGGGAGACTGACCATGCAACCGATCACATCCACCGACGCCATCATCGACTTCTGCCTGTCGCCCTTGAACTTCGACCGGCAGACGGAGGCCGAACGCGAAGTCCGCCGCCGCATGACCCACGTTATCCGCACCTTCCAGATGAAGGCGGCCCAGCCCGTCGCCATCGACTTCTCCAACATGCCCAGCCAGGTCATCAACGAAGCCGCCCACGGGTATGAATGAACTTTCCCTCTCCCGGACGGAGAGGGCTTGAGCACCTGAGAGCCGGAGGCGATCAGTTTTGTGCGAAAGGGTGAGGGGTGGGCGGCTAACAGGACAGGGCTGTCCCCTCACCCTTTCGGCTTAGCCAATCGCTCCGCTCTTGGAGCCTCAAGCCCTCTCCCTCTGGGAGAGGGTTTTGCGTCGTGGGTGAGAGCAGGGATCCGACCGAGCCGCCTGGCCCCCGCCGCCGCAGCCCAAAGCAAAAGGGCCGCCCCTTTCGGAGCGGCCCTTTCAAATTCTTCAGTCGTACGACCCGGTGTTACCGGTTGCCGCCGCCCCCACCGCCCGGAACCCGGGGCTTCGGAGCCGGCAGCAGGCCTTCGCGCTGGGCGCGCTTGCGGGCCAGCTTGCGGGCGCGGCGCACGGCCTCGGCCTTCTGGCGGGCGCGCTTCTCCGAGGGCTTCTCGTAGTGCACGTGGCGCTTCATTTCACGGAAGCTGCCTTCGCGTTGCATCTTCTTCTTGAGGGCTTTGAGCGCTTGATCGACGTTATTATCGCGAACGAAAATCTGTACCAGGTTCAACTCTCCTTTGGCCGCCCGCCGCGTCCCTCTCAGGGAAGACGGGCAGACAAAACGAATCCGCAGCCCACGAGAAGGCCCGCGAGCGAAGGCGCGCTATTATACGAACGACCCCAGCCTGTCCATACGGCGGCGTGACGGAAAGCCTGCTCGCATGGGCGCCTTGACGGGACTATGTTGCGCCCATGCCGACGACCCAGTCCATTCCCAACGCTGAGCCCGACTGGGCCGACGATATGGAACAGCGCGTGCTGGATCGCGCGCTCGAGCGGGTTGCGGTCCTCGGCTGGAACCGCCGTCTGGTTCGCGCCGCCTGCGCCGCCGAAGGCCTGAGCCTCGGTGACGAGGAGCTGCTGCTGCCCAACGGCGCCCGCGACCTGATCGCCCTCTTGTGGCGGCGTCACGACGCCCGCGCCATGGCCACCCTGGCCGAAATCGATCCCGCGACCCTGAAAATCCGCGAGCGCATCGCCCGCGCCGTCGACGCTCGCCTGGAGGCGACCGACGCGGACCGTGAGGCGACCCGGCGCCTGTCCGGCTTCCTGCACCTGCCGACCAACGCCGATCTGGGCGCGACCCTAACCTGGGCCACCGCCGACCAGCTGTGGCGCTGGGCTGGCGATACGGCCAGCGACTGGAACCACTACACCAAGCGGCTGATCCTCTCGGGCATCATCGGCCCGGCCATGACCCTGCGCCTGTTCGACGGCCCCGAGGCTGCCGACGCCTACGTCGCGGCCCGCATCGACAACGTCATGAGCTTCGAGAAGTGGAAGGCCGGCAAGGACTTCGACGCGCCGGCCCGCAAGGTGGGAGAGTTGCTCAGCCGGTTGCGGTACGGGGCTAAGACGTAGCGTCCCTCTCTCAAAGGGAGAGGGCTTGAGCGCCTGAGAGCTGGAGGCAATCAGTCTTTGCGCGACCCGAAGGGCGGCGCGAAGCGTCAAAGGGTGAGGGGATCGCCCTGTCCTGTCAGCCGCCCACCCCTCACCCTTTCGGCTTGCCAATCGCTACGCCCTTGGAGCCTCAAGCCCTCTCCCTCTGGGAGAGGGTAGGGACAGTCAGGCCAGCTCCACCGCCACGGCCACCGCTTCTCCGCCGCCGATGCACAGGCTGGCCACGCCCTTGGTCCCGCCCCGCGCCTGCAACGCCGCGATCAGCGTTGTCAGCACCCGCGCGCCGGACGCGCCGATGGGATGCCCCAACGCCGTCGCGCCGCCGTTCACGTTCAGCCTGGCGTGATCGATGCCCAGCTCCTGCATGGCGATCATCGGCACCACGGCGAAGGCCTCGTTGACCTCCCACAGGTCCACGTCCTCGACCGCCCAGCCGGCCTTCTTCAGCGCCTTCTGCATCGCCGGCACGGGGGCGGTGGTGAACAGGCCCGGCTCGTGGGCGTGGGCGGCGTGGCTGACGATGCGGGCGACGATGGGCAGGTTCATCGCCTTCGCGACGCTCTCGCGCGTCATGACGAGGGCGGCGGCGCCGTCGCTGATCGACGCGGAGGAGGCGGCGGTGATGGTGCCGTCCTTGGCGAAGGCGGGCTTCAGGCCCGGGATCTTCTCGGGCATGGCCTTGCCGGGCTGTTCGTCCTCGCTGACGGTCACGGCGCCCTTGCGGGTCTGCACCTCGACCGGCGTGATCTCGGCGGCGAAGGCGCCCGAGGCGATGGCCGCATTGGCCCGCGTCAGGCTTTCGATCGCATAGGCGTCCTGGGCCTCGCGCGTGAACTGATAGCTGCGGGCCGTGTCCTCGGCGAAGGATCCCATCGGCTTGCCGGCGTCATAGGCGTCCTCCAGCCCGTCCATCATCATGCTGTCGATGATGACGTCGTGGCCGATGCGGGCGCCGGCTCGGTGCTTGTTCATCAGGAAGGGCGCGCCGGTCATGCTCTCCATGCCGCCGGCCACGATGACGTCGGCCGAACCTGCGGTCAGGGCGTCGGAGGCCATCATGACGGCCTGCAGGCCCGAGCCGCACATCTTGTTAAGGGTCGTCGCCTCGATTGAGCGAGGCAGGCCGGCGCCCAGGGCCGCCTGGCGCGCCGGGGCCTGGCCCAGGCCGGCGGGCAGGACGCAGCCCATGTAGATCTGGTCGATCTTGTCGGGATCGACGCCGGACCGCTCGACCGCCGCCTTGACCGCCGTAGCGCCAAGCTCCGTCGCCTTCACGCCCGAGAATGCGCCCTGGAAGCCGCCCATGGGCGTGCGGGCGAAGGCGACGATGACGACGGGATCGGATACGGACATGGGAGAGCGTTTCCTCTGAAAACGGTCTCTCCAAGATCGGCTCCGGCGGCGGGGAAGGCAAGGCCCCCCGCCGCCGTTTCGACCGGCCTACAGGCTGTCGACCATCACCAGTTCGGCATCGGCCTTGGCCGTCACGGTGACGGTGGCCTCGTCGCGTATGGCCGCGCCGTCGCGGGCGTTCAGCGCGACGCCGTTGACTTCGACCTCGCCCACGGCGGGCACCAGATAGGCCAGCCGGTGTTCACCCAGCGGATAGGTCAGGCTCTCGCCCGCCTTCAGCGTGGCGCCCAGCACCCGCGCATCGGCGTTGATCGTCAGCGCCTCATCCGCCGCGTCGCCCGACGCCAGCACCTGGAACTTGCCGGTCCGGTCCGACTTCGGGAACGGCCGCGCGCCCCAGGACGGCTGGGCCCCGCGCTTGTCGGTCTCGATCCAGATTTGGAACAGGGTCGTGGTCTCGTCCTCGAGATTGTACTCGGCGTGCCGAACCCCCGTGCCCGCGCTCATCACCTGGACGTCGCCGGCCCCGGTGCGGCCCTTGTTGCCCATCGAATCCTGGTGGGTGATGGCCCCGGTGCGGACGTAGGTGATGATCTCCATGTCCGCGTGGGGATGGGGCGGAAAGCCCGACTTGGCGGCGATCTCGTCGTCATTCCAGACCCGCAGCCGGCCCCAGCTCATGCGGCTGGGCTCATAGTAGTTGGCGAAAGAGAAGTGGTGTTTGGCCTTCAGCCAGCCGTGGTCGGCCCCGCCCAGGCTGTCGAAGCGTCGAACGTCGATCATGACGAAAGTCTCCCTCAATCGGTGGCGCGCATCGCGCCGTTCGAGAGCTATATAGGTAACCGTGTCAGTTACGAAAAGGGGTCAGCGGCAGGCCGGCCGCGTCGTGTCGAGGGTGTAGGTATAGCCCCAACGCAGTCCCAACTTCTGCAGGCGTACGGGATCGCCGATGTCGCAGCCATAATGAAGGGGCACGGGGACCACGACGGACGACCCGTCGACGTCGACCTTCGCAGCCGCGATGACGCTCTTGCCCTGTTGAGTGACGGTCAGGCCGGCGACGCGCCCTGTGACGGGCTGGGCGGGGTAGTGCGGATCTAGCGTGATCCAGAGAAGAGCTAGAACGAAAACCGTACCAGACAGCGCGATCGGCAGGCCGAGCGATTCACGCGACGCGCTCAGCCACAGTCGTGTCGTCGCCTTAAGTCCAAGCCGACGGTGCACCGGCTCGCGCATCAACCGACCTGGGCCCGATGCCCCAGCATGGCGTCGGCCAGGACGCAGGCGGCCATGGCCTCGACCACCGGCACGGCGCGCAGAGCGACGCACGGGTCGTGGCGGCCCTTGGTGCGCAGGTCCACTTCCTGGCCGTCGCGGTTGACGGTCTGGCGCAGGGTCAGGATGGAGGAGGTGGGCTTGAAGGCGATGCGGGCCGTAATCGGCTGGCCGGTCGAGATGCCGCCCAGGACGCCGCCCGCGTGGTTCGACAGGAAGACGGGCTGGCCGTTCAGGTCCAGCCGCATCTCGTCGGCGTTGGCTTCGCCCGTCAGTTCTGCGGCGTCGAAGCCCGCGCCGATCTCCACCCCCTTGGCGGCGTTGATCGACATCATGGCGGCGGCCAGATCCGCGTCCAGCTTGCCGTAGAGGGGCGCGCCCCAGCCGACGGGCACGCCCGTGACCTCCAGCGCCACCACGGCGCCGATCGACGACCCGGCCTTGCGCACCCCGTCCATATAGGCCTCCCACGCAGGCACGACCTCGGCGGAGGCGGCGAACAGGGGGTTGTCGTTGACGGCGTCGAAATCGACGGCCTCGGGCGCGATCCGGTGCGGGCCGATCTGGACGATCCCCGCGCGGATGCGCACGCCGTCGCCCAGCACCTTCCTCGCCACGGCGCCGGCGGCCACGCGCATGGCGGTCTCGCGGGCCGAGGACCGACCGCCGCCGCGGTGATCGCGCACGCCATATTTGGCCTGATAGGCGTAGTCGGCGTGGCCGGGCCGGTAGGCGCGGGCGATTTCGCCATAGTCCTTGGAGCGCGCGTCCTCGTTCTGGATCTCGATGGCGATGGGCGTGCCGGTCGTGACCGGGCCGTCTCCGTCATCGAAGACGCCGGACAGGATGCGGGCGGTGTCGCTCTCGTTGCGCTGGGTGACGAAGCGGCTACCGCCGGGCTTGCGCCGGTCCAGCCAGGGCTGGATGTCGGCCTCGGTCAGCGGGATCAGCGACGGACAGCCGTCGACCACGCAACCGATCGCCGGCCCGTGGCTCTCGCCCCAGGTGGTCACGCGAAACAGACGGCCGAAGGTGTTCAGGGACATGGCTTGGCCTTAGGCCGCCATGCGCTCCGGCGTCCAGACCCGTGTGAAGCGGGCCAGCAGGTCTTCGGCCGCCGAGGGGACGTCCTCGGCTTCGACCAGGGTGACGAACAGGTGGCCCTGAGGCCGCGATCCACGCGCGGGCAGGCCCAGGTTCTTGAGGCGCAGGCGGATGGGATCGGTCAGGCCGCGCGCGACCCAGACCGACTGGATCCCGGCGTGGGTATCGATGTCTATGCGGCCGCCGTCCCGCAGGACGCGAGGTGAGGCGGGGCAGGTCATGTAGAGGTCGTCGCCCATGCAGATCAGGCCGTCGGACGCTCGGATCAGCACCGGCAGATAGATGTCCGAACCGTCCGCGCCGCCCCGTTTCAGGCGGATATGCTCGCCGGTGCGCAGGCCCGCCGGAACGGTGAGGCGCAGGGAGCGGTGGTCCAGCCGAACATCGACCATGCCGCCGTTCACGGCGCGCATCGGGTCGATGACGACCACAGGCTTGGGCGCGGGCCGTCGGGGCGGCGCCGCCAGGGCGGGGCGGGGAGCGCCTTGGGCCTGGATCAAGCGGAAGGCGGCGATGACACGGCGGAAACGTGCGGCGTCGCCGCCGGGCGCATCCGGCCGCGCCGCCTTGGCTGCACGGCGGAAAGCGGCGCCTAGCGCTTCTGCGTCCGCCGGGCCGGTCAGCCCCAACAGCGCATAGGCCTCGACGAGGGAGGCGATTTCCGAGCGCGAGCGCACCTGCATGGGCGACAAAGACAATGAAGATGGTCAATCGCCGGTTAATCGACGCCGATGGCCCGCAGGGCCTATAGGGTGAGGCATGAGCCAGTCGCCCATTCCGCCCAGCCCGTCCGCCCAGGACTACGCCGCCCAACTGGCCGCCAACGCCGATGAGACGGAGTTCGAGCGGGACGACCCGATCGCCCTGTTCACCGACTGGCTGGCCGAGGCCCGCAGGACCGAGCCGAACGATTCCAACGCCATGGCCCTGGCCACCGTCGATGCGGATGGGATGCCGGACTGCCGCATGGTGCTGCTGAAGGGCGTCGATGGGCGCGGCTTCACCTTCTACTCGAACCGCGAGAGCGCCAAGGGTCAGGAGCTGGCGGGCCAGCCGCGCGCCTCACTGCTGTTCCACTGGAAGAGCCTGCGTCGGCAGGTGCGGATCCGGGGCGGGGTCGAGCCGGTTTCGGCGGAGGAAGCCGACGCCTATTTCGCCAGCCGCGCGAGAGAGAGCCGCATCGGCGCATGGGCCTCGGACCAGTCACGGCCCATCGACAGCCGTGCCGCGCTGGAGACCCAGGTGGCCGAGGCCGAGGCCCGGTTCGAGGGACAGGAGCCGCCGCGCCCCGAACGCTGGATCGGCTGGCGCGTGATCCCCGAGAGCATCGAGTTCTGGCGCGACCGGGCCTTTCGGCTGCACGACCGGATGCTGTTCACGCGGGACGGCGACGCCTGGGGTCGAACCCGCCTGCAGCCCTAGGCGCCGTAGCGGGCAAGGAAGGTCTCGACCGCATCCTCGGCGATCTGCTCGATCGGACGACGGGCGCGCACTTCGTCGCCGGTCACCAGCGGTACGAAGAAGACCGGGTGCTCGATCATGCCCAGCAACTGACCGGCCGCCCAGGACGGCTTCTCCAGCTTCAGCTCGCCGCGATCGACCATGCGCGCCAAGGCGTCCATCAGCACCATGCCGAAGTCGGTCCGACCCTTCTCGAAGAAGCGCATCGCCACCTCGTGGAAGCGGGGCCGCTCGGCCATGACCAGGCGGAAGATGGCGCGGACCAGGGGGTCACGCATGAAGCCGGCATAGCTTTGAGCAAACACCAGCAGTTGCTCCCGCGGCGTGCCGGACGCCGCGCGCACCTTGGCCATCTGGCGGCCGAAATCCTCGGCGGCGTCGTAGATCACCGCGCTGAACAGCTCGGCCTTGCCCGGGAAGAAGGCGTACAGCGTGGCGGTCGAGACCCCGGCTTCCCGCGACACGCTCTCCATGCGCGTCAAGGCGTAACCGTGGGTCATGAAATGTCGTCGCGCGGTGGCGAGGATCAGGGAATGCCGGTGGTCCGGCTCATTGGTTTCGCTGGAAGAATCGTCAGGCATCGCTGGGAGAATATTGTTCACCCAAAACCGTGTCGCTTTTGCGAGCGAACCGCAAGCTCAGCCGGTGAACAAGGCGGCGATTTTTGGGTGCGCTAACAAAGGGGCCGCCAGGCGGACGACGGTCTGGGGATCGACCAGGCGTACGGCGGGGGAGGTGTCGGCCACGATGAAGTCCGCTGCGACCTTGGACGGCTCGGTGAAACGCTCATGTCCCGGACGGACGGTCTTCAGATACTGGTCGATCACCGACTGGGCGCTGCGACCCCGCTCCACCTGGTCTCGCAGCAGCCGGCGAATGAAGCGGATGTCGGCCGGAGTGTCCACGAAGACGCGGATATCGAACAAGGCCGCCAGCGCGGGCGTGCACAGCAGGTGCGCCCCCTCGACCACCACCGCCTCGGCCGGCTCGACAGGCTCGCCGTCGGTCTCGCGTCCATGGGTGATGAAGGAATAGCGCGGCGCGGTGATCGATCGGCCGGCCCGCAGCATCGTCAGATGTTCGACCAGCAGGTCGTGATCACGCGCCGCCACGTCGTCGAAGTCGAAGGTGGCCGCGTCGAAACCGGGCAGGGCGGCGGCGTCCAGATAGTAGGCGTCCTCGCGCAGCAGCACGGCCTTGTCGCCCAGGGCGGCGACGACGGTTTCGGCCAGGGTGCTCTTTCCAGAGCCCGAGCCGCCGGTGATGGCGATCAGGAAGGTCACGCGCTTCCTTGGCGTTCAATGGTCCATGATGGCAAGCGCTGGCGGACAAAGGGCCGCATCAAGGCTTCCCAAGCGTCACGTTGCTTAACAGCGATCACCCGGATAGCGTCGCCGCAAGCATCGCGAAAAGTCGATGCAATCGAGGGAATGCAATGCTGGGATTGATGCAGGACTGGCCCCTGACGGTCGACAAGATCATCGACCACGCCAAGAATTGGCATGGCGGCCGCGAGGTGGTGACGCGCTCGGTCGAAGGGCCGATCGTCCGCACGACCTATGCGGAGATCCACGGCCGGGCCAAGCGGGTCTCGACGGCGCTGAAGGCCTGGGGCGTCCAGCCCGGCGACCGGGTCGCCACCCTGGCCTGGAACACCGCCCGCCACATCGAGGCCTGGTACGGCATCATGGGCATCGGCGCGGTCTGCCACACCCTGAACCCCCGCCTGTTCCCGGAACAGCTTGTCTACATCATCAACCACGCCGAAGACCGCATCATCTTCGTCGACCTGACCTTCGTGCCGCTGCTGGAGGCCATCCTGGGCCACTGCCCGACGGTCGAGCGCGTCGTGGTGATGACCGACGAATGGACCATGCCGGCGACGAAGCTGCCGCAGGCCGAATGCTATGAGCACGTCCTGTCGGAAAGCCATGAGGACTGCGTCTGGGGCGACTTCGACGAACAGACCGCCTGCGGGCTCTGCTACACCTCGGGCACGACGGGGAACCCCAAGGGGGTGCTCTATTCTCACCGCTCCAACTTCCTGCACACCCTGATGGGCCTGCAGTCGACCGTGCTGGGGGCGACGCCGTCGGAAGTGATCCTGCCGGTGGTGCCCATGTTCCACGCCAACGCCTGGGGCATCGCCTTCGGTGGTCCGGCCGCAGGCTCCAAGCTGGTCATGCCCGGCGCCAAGATGGACGGCGCCTCGATCTATGAGCTGCTGGAGGAGGAGAAGGTCACCTTCTCGGCCGCCGTTCCCACCGTCTGGCAAGGGCTGCTGGGCCATATGAAGGAGAACGGGCTGAAGCTGTCGACCGTGAAGCGCGTGCTGATCGGCGGCTCGGCCGTGCCGGAAAGCCTGATCCGCACCTTCCACGACGACTACGGCATCGACGTGATCCAGGGCTGGGGCATGACCGAGACCTCGCCCATCGGCACCCTGTCCAACCTTCCGCCCGAACTGCTGGCCAAACCCTACGACGAGCAGATGAAATGGCGGATCAAGCAGGGCACGCCGCCGCTGGGCGTCGAGCTGAAGTTGAAGAACTACGCCGGCCAGGACATGCCGCACGACGGGCACACCTACGGCCGCCTGATGGTCAAGGGACCGACCATCGCCGGGAAATACTTCAAGGACGAGGGCGGCGAGATCCTCGACAACGAAGGCTTCTTCGACACCGGCGACGTGGCCACGGTCGACGACTACGGCTTCATGCAGATCACCGACCGCGCCAAGGACGTCATCAAGTCCGGCGGCGAGTGGATCAGCTCGATCGAGATCGAGAACATCGCCGTCGGCCACCCCAAGGTCGATCTGGCCGCCGTCATCGGCGCGGCGCATCCCAAGTGGGATGAACGGCCGGTGCTGATCCTGAAGCTGAAGCCCGACCAGACGCTGGACAAGGCCGAACACCTGGCCTTCCTGCAAGGCAAGATCGCCAAATGGTGGATGCCCGACGACGTCGTGGCGGTCGCCGACATCCCGCTGGGCGCCACCGGCAAGATCGACAAGAAGCTGCTGCGCGAGCAGATGAAGGACTACCGCCTGCCGACCAGCGCTGGCGCCCAGAAGGATTGAACCGCATGGCGACGGGACGTGGAGGCGCGAGCGGCCGGCTAACGACGCTGATGGCGCTGGTCGCTGTCGTGGCCCCGCTGCTGGTCCTCGTCGCGGCCTTCGGGGCCAAGTTCGGCGTCCTGACCCACGATCTGGCTTGGCGGGTGCTGACCTGGCAGGTGGCTTGGGCGATGGCGTTCGTCGGCGCGGCGGCCGCTCTGGCCGCCGTCGTGACGGCCGCGCGTGACTGGAAGCGGCGGGGCCTGACTGCGTTTGCGGCCGTGGTAATCGCCGCGGCGACGCTGGGCGGCTTCCTCTATCAGCAGCAACTGCTGGCCGCGTCGGCGCCCTTCGACGTTTCCAGCGACGTGTCGAACGCACCCGCCTTCTCGGCGGCCGTGAGCCGGCAGCGCCAGGCCGACGGGGCGACCGAAATCTACGTCCACGGCGGCCCCCAGGATTGCCGAGGCTTGCGGACCGTGCGGACTCAGGTCGCACCGGGCGTCGCCGCCTGGGCGCTGCAGGAGGCGGGGTTCACGCCGCTGGGCGCCGCCGCCTTCAGGGCCAACGGACGACGCGAGAGCTTCTGGTACGGTTTCGTCCACGACGCCGAGATCCGCATCCGGCCGGGGCAGACGGATGTACACGTCGCGGCTCGCTACGCGCCGGCGGACGGCGGCGAGGCGTGTCGGCGGGCCATCCGCTTGGTCGAAGCGCTCGACCAGTCGCCGCGTCAGGCCGGACGGTAGGCTGCGTCCAGCGTCGGCGCCGGATCGGCCACCGCGCGGCCTTCGCGGACCAGCTTGATCAGATGCGCCAGCATCGACAGGGACGCCGCCGGCCACAGCCGCTCGTCCACGCCAGCGTAGAGCGCCGGGACCATGGCGCGGATCGTCGTGTCCCCCGCCGTCAGCCGCGCCAGAATCTGACGCTCCCGCTCCAGCCGGTGCTCGCGATAGGCCGACAGAAACGGCGCCGGGTCTTCGATGGGCGCGCCGTGCGTCGGATAGAGCCGGCCGAAATCTCTGGCCGAAACGCGCTCCAGACTGCCCAGATAGGCCGCCATGTCGCCGTCCGGCGGCGCCACGACGCTGGTCGACCAGCCCATGACATGGTCGCCGCTGAACAGGGCGTTCTCCTCGATCAGCGCAAAGGCCAGATGATCGGAGGCGTGGCCGGGCGTGGCGACGGTCTCCAGCGTCCAGCCGTCGCCCATGATCCGCTCTCCGTCCGCCAGCATACGATCCGGCCGAAACGCGCCGTCGCCGGCCTCGAGGTTCTCCGGGTCTGACGCATGGGTCGACGACGCGCCGCCCGCCGCCAGGACGGACGCGCCGGTCATGTCGCTGAGCGGCGCGGCGAGGGGGTAATGGTCGCGGTGCGCGTGGGTCACCAGGATGTGGCTTACCGTCCGGCCCTTCAGCGCGCCCAGCAGCGCCCGCAGATGCCCCTCATCCAGCGGGCCGGGATCGATCACCGCCACGCCGGCGCCCGCCTCGGCCCGACCCACGATGTAGACGCCCGTGCCGGTGAAGGTGAACGGGCCGGGGTTGGGCGCGACGATCCGCTCGACCAGGGGCGACAGCCGGTCAGGCCGGCCATAGGCGAAATCGAACTCTCGGACGAACGGGATCACGCGGGCCTCGCAGCTTTGGGCGCGGTGGCGCGGCCCTTGCGCTTAACGGATCGTAAACGGTCCTCAGGAGCGCGTCTTGGCCCTATCCGCCGCAGTTTTTGTCTCAAATCGGCTCGCGCCGATCGCCGCGGCGTTGATCTGTCTCATGGCGGCGCAGCTGATGGTCGCCTCGTGCACCCCGGAGCCGGCGCCCTACGCCGTCCGCGCGGCCATCCAGCGCTAGAGCGGCAGCCGCGACAGGTCGTAGCCTGCGCCCGCCGCCGTCGCGATCACCTCGTCCGGCCGCGCGCCATCGGCGACCGACGCCATGGCCCAGGCCGCGCTGGACCGCATGCCGGCCGCGCAGAACATCAGCACCTTGCCCTCGCCGGTCTCGGTCAGAACCTGGCGCGTGCCCTCGACCGCCTCGGGGCCGGGCAGGCCTCGGCAGGGCAGGGCGACGAACCGCGCCCCGGCCGCCTCGGCCGCCGCCGACAGCGCGGCGTGCGTCGGCTGATCCGCCGCCTCGCCGTCCGGGCGATGGCTGACGAAGGCGACGAAGCCGGCGTCCACCAGAGCCGCGATCTCGGACGGGTCGATCTGGGGCGACACGGCGACGCGGTCGGTCAGGAAGCGCGGCGTGGTCATGGGTTTTCGCGCCGCACCCGCAGCGGCGCGGCCCCGCCGATGGTCATCAGGTAGCTTCCCAGGGTGGCGCGGCGGATGTGCACGGGCGTGCCGGCGGCCGTGCGGAAATAGGGCGTGGCGTTGTCCAGTTGTTTCCAGGTCGAACCGTCCTGCAGCACGACGGTCCACTTTCCGCCCGCCTGACGCGCTCGCGCCAGCGTTCCATCCAGCGATTCCAGCTCGACGGGACGGTCGTCCCCGTTGAAGGGGTTCAGGACGTTCAGGTCGAAGCCGAACGAGCGGCGCTGGGTCTCCGCGACCTCGCTGCGGCTCAGGACCACCACCTCGCCCTGGGCGCGCGCCGTTTCGAAGGCGGTGACGGCGGCGTCGTAGCAGGCCAGGCGCGCGGCGTCGTCGGCTGTTGCGCGGCACCGCACAAGATCGGCCGTTGCGCCGTCCTGGGCGAAGGCCGGCGCGGCCAGCAGCATTGCGGCGCCGAACGCTGCGATTCGAATGGTCTTGGCCATGATTTATCCCCGATCTGTCCGACCCGCGTGACAGAGGCGCGACGGTCCGTCACGCCCCATACGGGCGAAATCCTACCCTGTGCAGGCCTTTACGGCGTTTCAACCCCGTAGCTGTCGACCGCGAGTGTGGCGCGATTGCGACAGACTGGCGACGACTGTGTTCAAATCGGGCCGAGCGGCTGGACTTCAAGGCCGGGTTCCTATGGTTTGCACTGCAACCCAGAACGTTTTGTTCGGGGTGATCGGCTTCGGGTGGGGATACGTCGGATTTTCGACGGCGCCGCGCCAGTCACGGGAGAACGAGCCTTGAGAAACCCTCAGTACCGCCGGCGCTTGCTGGCCACCACCATGATCAGCGGCGCCCTTATGGCCGTCGCCGCCGCGCCGGCCTTCGCCCAGGATTCGGGCGAAGCTGAAGTCGAAGACGTCGTCGTCACCGGCTCGCGTATCGTCCGTCAGGACTTCGAAGCCATCAGCCCGGTCACGACCGTTTCCTCGGAAACCATCGAACTGACCCAGACGCTGACGGTCGACAGCCTGCTCAACACCCTGCCGTCGGTCGTCGCCGGCAACACGCGCAACTCGAACAACTCGGGCGGCGAAAGCTTCGCCACCGTCGACCTGCGGGGCCTCGGCCCGAGCCGCACCCTGGTGCTGGTTAACGGCGAACGCGTCCCCGCCTCCTCGACCACGGGCGTGGTCGACATCAACACCATCCCGGCCTCGCTGATCGACCGCGTTGAAGTCGTGACCGGCGGCGCCTCGGCCGTTTACGGTTCGGACGCCCTGGCCGGCGTCATCAACTTCGTTCTGAAGGACGACTTCGAAGGCGCCGAAATCTCGTCGACCTACGGCGCTGCTTTCGACGGCTTCTCGCCGGAGTTCGAAATCAACGGCCTGTTCGGCGGTTCGTTCGCCAACGGCCGCGGCAACCTGACCGTCTACAGCAGCTACTATAACCGCGAAGGCACCTTCCAGTCGGAACTGCCCTACTCGCGCACTTCGGGCGCCGTCCTGGTGGCCTCCGACGGTTCGTACGTCGTGGCCGACTCGGCCGCTCAGTGGCTGGACTACGTCAACAACAAGGGCGCCCTAGGCACCCTGGTTTCGGGCGGTTCGGGCACCCCGGCCTGGGGCACCGTCTACAACAGCGGCGCCAACCCGTTCCAGAACCTGTCCGCCACGGTCGGCGCGACGGGCAACGACAACTTCATGGCCGGCGGCTATGACACCACCTGCGACGGCATCGCCAACACGACGCCGTACAACTCGGGCAACCTGTCGTTCAACGAAGCCGGTGAGCTGACGCCGCGCGCCGTCGCCGGCGCCTGCGCCGTGCCGGATCGCTCGGCTGGCTCGAGCCGCTACAACTTCGCGCCGGACAACTACCTGATCATCCCGGCCGAGCGTTTCACGATCACCACGATCGGCACCTACGACATCACCGACGATATCAAGCTGCGCACGCAGGTCAGCTACACCAACAGCTGGCAGCAGGTTCAGCTGGCCCCGACCCCGGCCACCGGCCTGGTCGTGACCCTGACCCCGGCGATGCAGTCGCTGATCTCCAACCGTCACCCCGACCTGTGGGCCGCTCTGCAGTCGCGTCCCAATCCGCTGGCCTCTTTCACGATGGACCGCCGGATGAACGAAGTCGGCACCCGCGTGGGTGAGTCGGAGAACAACGCTCTTGCCATCCTGAACACCCTGACCGGTTCGCTCTGGGGCGACTGGGACTGGAGCCTGACGGGTTCGTACGGCGTCAACAACTACACCGACTCCGGCCAGCACTCGACCAACAAGACCGCCCTGGCCCAAGGCCTGGCGGGCTGCCAGAACCCGGACGGCTCTCCGCTGGCCGGCCAACTGCCGGGCTGCGTGCCGCTCGATATCTTCGGCGCCGGCACCCTGAACTCGACGATGGTCAACTTCCTGGACGTCCCGACGTTCTCGACGACCGAAGTGGAAGAAAAGCGCATCGCCGGCTTCGTGCGCGGTTCGGTCTTCGAGCTGCCTGCCGGTCCGATCTCGACCGTCTTCGGCTTCGAATGGCGTGAATCGTCGGCCGACTACCGCGTCGACAACGAACAGCGCACGGGCAACATCTTCGGCTTCAACGCCGTTCAGAACCAAAAGGGTTCGATCGACGTCAAGGAACTGTACACGGAAATCGCGATCCCGCTGCTGGCGGATCTGCCCTTCGTAAACTACCTGGGCCTGGAAGGCGGCTACCGTTATTCGGACTACTCCACCATCGGTGGCGTCGACACCTACAAGGTGGGTCTGGAATACGAGCCGACCGACTGGCTGAAGATCCGTACCGTCTACAACTCGGCCGTTCGTGCGCCTTCGGTGTTCGAACTGTTCCAGAACGGCGACCAGGGCTTCGAAAATTACATCGATCCCTGCGACGACGCTCAGAACCCGAGCGCTCAACTGCTGGCATTCTGCTCGTCGCAGGCCGGCGGCTATGACTTCACGGGCTTCACGCAGAACAACGGTCAGACGGAAGCCTTCGCTTTCGGCAACCCGAACCTGCAGCCGGAAGACGCCGAAACCTTCACCGTCGGCGTGGTGTTCCAACCGAGCACCTTCCCGATGGGTCAGTTCCGCGCCTCGCTGGACTACTACGACATCGAGATCACCAACCTGATCGCCAGCTTCGGCTCGCAGTACTGGATCTCCCAGTGCTACGACAGCCTGGGCGCCGACACGGCCGCTTGCGCCCGCGTCACGCGTAACACGCTCGACGGCCAAGTTGACTTCGTCAACACCAGCCGCGGCAACGTGGGCTATCAGAAGACCAAGGGCTACGACCTGCAGATCGACTGGTCGATCCCGCTGGAAGACTACACCCCGCTGCCGGGTCGCCTGCGCATCAACGAACTGTTCACGTACGTTGACTCGCTGGAAATCGACGGCGACGAGTACGCTGGCACCGGCTTCGCCGGTATCGGCGGCGTCGTCTTCGATGTGAAGTCGGTCCTGTCGGTCGCCTACGACATCAGCGACTGGACGTTCTTCACCCGCTGGACCTACATCGGTGAGACGGACGATATCGGCTTTGGCCCGAACTACTTCGATGGTTCGCCCGAGTACCTGCCGGAATCTTCGTACGTCGACCTGACGGCCCGTTGGGATGTCACCGACATGCTGCAAGTGACGGCCAACGTCGGCAACGTCTTCGACAAGCTGCCGCCGGTCACCGCCTCGGGCACGCTGTATGGCCAAGGCAACATCGACGGTCAGGTCTACCGCACCTTCGGCCGCACCTTCTCCGTCTCGGCGAAAGCGCGCTTTTAAGGATCGGAAGATCTTACGAAACGACGGGGGGGCGGACCGAAAGGTCCGCCCCTTTTCGTTTGCCCCCATGCCTGCCGGAGCGGCTTCCGTTCGGTCGCCGTTCAGGTTCGAGGCGCTACGCCCTGAAAATGTCATCCCGAACAGCCACGGTTGGCTATTCCCCAAACCGCGTCAGAGACCTTCATGCTGCTTGAGCTCGCCATCGCCGCCGCCCTGTCCCTGCAATCCGCGCAGGATGAAGGCCCCATCGTCACCGGCGCGCGGGGCGAAGCGGCGGACTCCGTGCGGCTGCGCGAGGCGATCGCCTATTCCAACCCGCTGCCGGCTGGTGCGCCGACGCAGGATTACCCGCTGGTGGCCTGGTGCGAGGCGCTGGTGAACGGTCATGTCGCCCTAGGCGAGACGCTGACGGACCACAATGCGGAGGACGCCGAGCTGATCCGGTTGGCCAAGCTGGAGGCGCAGGACTTCCGTGGGGCTCTGGCCGCCGCGACCCCGCGCCAGAGTGCGGCTGCAAAGGCCGCCGCCGACCGCGCAGCGGCAGAGGCCACGGCCAAGTGGACGCAACTGCTGGTCAATCCTGACGAGGTGGTGCGCAGCCAGGCCTTCGGTCTGTTCTTCGGCCTGCCCGGGCGCTGCGAACACGCCGCCCGCCGCATCCGCGCCAACATCACGACCCCGCCGGTGACCCCTGAAGAGGTGGGCCTGACGGTCGAGGCGGACCCGGCCGCCAACTAAGGCGGCTCGCTTCGACAGTCTTTTGCACCCTGAAAAACACGGTGCAAAAGGTGCAAAGAGTCCAATCCGCCCTCGGCCGTCGCCGGAGAGTCGACGTCTTCGTCAAGCGACAGACCCGAGACGACACGCGCGCCAGTCGCCACACGCGATCCAGGATATGACAGCCACCAACCCAGGCGCGCGGGCCGGCACGCCGTCGCGCGCCAGCCGTTTTAAAACAGGCGCTTAGGGGCGTCGTCGACGACGCCACAGAAGGGTCTGCGCGCGGACGGCCGCCCCCGTCGACAAACGTCGTCCAGACTTCCAGCGCTTCGACGCCCAGATCACCGCGTCCCTGCCCCTGAAGAGGTGGGCCTGGGTCAGGCCGCGCTTTCTCTCGCCGCTACGTCAGGGTCGTAGTTGAGGATCGGCGCCAGCCAGCGCTCGGCGGTGGCCAAATCCCAGCTCTTGCGGGTCGCGTAATCCTGGACCTGATCCCGATCGACCTTGCCGACACCGAAGTAGTGGCTGCCGGGATGGCCGAAGTAGAGGCCTGAGACGGACGCCGGAGGGGTCATGGCGTAGCTCTCGGTCAGGGCCATGCCGGCGTTGGCGCCCGCGTCCAGCAGTCGGAACAGCGTCGCCTTTTCCGTGTGATCAGGCTGGGCCGGATAGCCGGGGGCGGGACGGATGCCCTGGTAATGCTCGGCGATCAGCTCATCGACTGTGGTCGCTTCGTCGGCGGCGTAGCCCCATAGCTGGGTGCGCACCTCCTTGTGCAGCCGCTCGGCGAAGGCTTCGGCCAGGCGGTCGGCCAAGGCGGTGGCCAGGATTGCGGAATAGTCGTCGCCGGCGTCCTTGAACCGCTTGGCGATCTCCAGCTCGCCGTGGCCGGCGGTGACGGCGAAGGCGCCGATGTAGTCGGGCGCGGTCTCTGACACGAAGTCCGACAGGGCCAGGTTCGGCTTGCCGTTCGACTTAAGGATTTGCTGGCGCAGGGTGTGGAAGCGGGCGATTTCCTCGCCACGCGTCTCATCGGCATAGACAGCCACGTCGTCGCCGATGGCCTGGGCGGGCCAGAAGCCGACCACGCCCTTGGCCACAAACCACCGCTCGTCGATGATCCGCTTCAGCATGGCCTTGGCGTCCTCGAACAGGTCGCGCGCGGCCTCGCCGACGATCTCGTCCTCCAGGATCAGCGGATAGCGGCCGATCAGCTCCCAGCTGGCGAAGAAGGGCGTCCAGTCGATGTGATCGGCCAGGTCCTGCAGATCCCAGGCGTCATAGGCGCGCACGCCGGTGAAGGACGGGGCGGGCGCGGGCGACTGGTCCGGGTCAGGCTTCCAGCGGTTGGCGCGGGCCTGGGGCAGGCTGGCCCTGGCCTTCACCTCCTGGCCGCGCGCATATTGCTCGCGGATGCGGATGTATTCGTCGCGGGTAGCGGCCTCGTTGCGCGCCTTGTCGGTGGCCGACAGCAGGCCGGAGACCACGCCCACGGCGCGGCTGGCGTCCACGACATAGGTGGTCGATCCGGCGGAATATCCCGGCTCGATCTTGACCGCCGTATGGGTGCGACTGGTCGTGGCGCCACCGATCAGCAGGGGGATGGAGAAGCCGCGCCGCTGCATCTCGCGCGCGACGAAGACCATTTCGTCCAGACTGGGCGTGATCAGGCCCGACAGGCCGATGATGTCGACTTTATGCTCGACGGCGGCGTCCAGGATGCGGTCGGCCGGAACCATGACGCCCAGGTCGATGACTTCGTAATTGTTACATTGCAGGACCACGCCGACGATGTTCTTGCCGATGTCGTGGACGTCGCCCTTGACCGTGGCCATCAGGATCTTGCCGGCCTGTTCGCGCGGCTGGCCGGCCTTTTCGGCCTCCATGAAGGGGTTCAGCCAGGCGACGGCCTGCTTCATCACGCGGGCGGACTTCACCACCTGCGGCAGGAACATCTTGCCCGAACCGAACAGGTCGCCGACCACGTTCATCCCGTCCATCAGCGGACCTTCGATGACGTGCAGCGGCCGGTCGAAGGACAGGCGGGCCTCTTCGGTGTCCGCATCGATGAACTCGGTGACGCCATTGACCAGGGCGTGCTCGATCCGCTTGCCGACCGGCTGTTCGCGCCATTTCAGGTCGACGACGCGGGCCTGGCCCTTCTCGCCCTTGTAGCGGGGCGCCAGGTCGACCAGCCGCTCGGTGTTCGAGACGTTTGTCCGCTGCGGCCGGTTCAGGATCACGTCCTCGACCGCCTCGCGCAGCTCGGCGTCCAGCGTGTCATAGACCGGCAGGTCGCCGGCGTTGACGATGCCCATGTCCATGCCGGCGTTGATGGCGTGGTACAGGAAGACGCTGTGGATCGCCCGGCGCACGGGCTCGTTGCCGCGAAAGCTGAACGACACGTTCGACACGCCGCCGCTGATGCGGGCGTAGGGCAGGGCGGCCTTGATCGCCCGCGTCGCCTCGATGAAATCGACGGCGTAGTTGTCGTGCTCCTCGATCCCCGTCGCCACGGCGAAGATGTTGGGATCGAAGATGATGTCTTCGGGCGGGAAGCCGACCTCGTCCACCAGGATGCGATAGGCGCGGGTGCAGATCTCGATCTTGCGCGCGGCGGTGTCGGCCTGGCCCACCTCGTCAAAGGCCATGACCACGACAGCGGCGCCGTAGCGCAGGCATTTGATCGCCTGCTCGCGGAATTCGGCCTCGCCGGCCTTCATGCTGATCGAGTTGACGATCGGCTTGCCCTGGACGCACTTCAGGCCCGCCTCGATGACCTCCCATTTGGAACTGTCGATCATCACCGGCACACGGGCGATGTCGGGCTCGGCCGCGATCAGGTTTAGGAAGGTGCGCATGGCGACGGCGCCGTCCAGCAGGCCCTCGTCCATATTGACGTCGATGATCTGGGCGCCCGCCTCGACCTGCTGGCGGGCGACATCCAAGGCGGCGGGGTAGTCGCCGTCGACCACCAGTTTGCGGAATTTGGCCGAGCCGGTGACGTTGGTCCGCTCGCCGACGTTGATGAAGACGGGACGCATCAGGCCACCAACTCGAACGGTTCGAGGCCCGACAGGCGCAGGGCGACCGGCCGTTCCGAGATTGCGCGCGGTTTGAGCGGCGCGACCTCTTCGGCCACGTGCTTGATGTGGTCCGGCGTCGTGCCGCAGCAGCCGCCGACGATGTTGACCAGACCCGACGCGGCCCATTCTTCGATGAAGTGGGCGGTCTCGTGCGGCTGCTCGTCGTACTGGCCCATGGCGTTAGGCAGGCCGGCGTTGGGGTAGGCGGCGACCAGGGTGTCGGCCACGCGCGACAGTTCGGCGATGAACGGCCGCATCAGGTCGGCGCCGAGCGCGCAGTTGAAGCCGACGGCGAAGGGCTTGGCGTGGCGCACGCTGTTCCAGAAGGCCTCGGCCGTCTGGCCCGACAGGGTGCGGCCCGACCGGTCGGTGATGGTGCCCGAGATCCAGATGGGCAGGGCGGGCAGGCCCTCGTCCTCCAGGTCCTTGATCGCCTTGATGGCGGCCTTGCAGTTCAGCGTGTCGGTGATGGTTTCGATCAGATAGAGGTCGACGCCGCCTTCGTTCAGCGCCTGCACCTGATGGCGATAGGCCTCATAGACCTGGTCGAAGGTGACGCTGCGCGCGCCGGGGTCGTTCACGTCGGACGACATGGACAGCATCTTGTTCAGCGGGCCGATGGAGCCGGCGGCGAAGCGCGGCTTGTGCGGTTCGCGCTCGGTCCAGCGGTCGGCGGCGGCGCGGGCCAGCTTGGCGCCCTCCAGATTGATGTCCCACACCGCCTGGGCGTCCAGGGCGTAGTCTTCCTGGGCGATCGTGGTGCCCGAGAAGGTGTTGGTCTCCGAGATGTCGGCGCCGGCGGCGAAATACTGGTCGTGCAGGTCGCTGATGATGTCGGGGCGGGTGATGCAGAGGATGTCGTTGTTCCCCTTCATCTGATGCTTTTCGTCGTAGCCGTTGGCGGTGACGAAGCGGTCGGCGCGGAAGTCGGCCTCGTCCAGGCCGCGGCGCTGGATCATCACGCCCCAGGAGCCGTCGAGGACCAGGATGCGCTGTTTGGCGGCGGCGTGCAGGGCGGCGATGCGGTCGGATCGGCTCATTGCGCGGTCTCCCGAACGCCCAGCACGCGGCAGATGGCGTAGACCAGATCGGCGCGGTTCAGGGTGTAGAAGTGGAAGTCGCTGAAGCCTTCTTCCTGCAGGCGCGCGCAGGTCTCGGCGGCGACCGAGGCGGCCAGCAGCTTGCGAGTCTCCGGGTCGTCGTCCAGCCCCTCGAAATGGGCGCGCAGCCAGTCGGGGATGGACGCCCCGCACGATCCGCACATCCGCGCCAGGCCGGTGAAGTTCGACACCGGCATGATCCCGGGGATCAGGGGGATGGTCACCCCCGCCGCTCGCACCCGGTCGCGGAAGCGCAGGAAGGCGTCGATGTCGAAGAAGAACTGGCTGACCGCGCGGGTGGCGCCCGCATCAACCTTGGCCTTCAGCACATCGATGTCGTGGTCGATGGAGGGGCTTTCCGGGTGGCGCTCGGGATAGGCGCCGACCGTGACGTCGAAGCCTCCGACGCGGCCGATGGCGGCGGTCAGTTCGGTGGCGTTGGCGTAGCCGTCGGCGCGGGGCGCATAGACGCCGCCGATGCCGGCCCCGCCGGGTGGGTCGCCGCGCAGGGCCACGATGTGGTCCACGCCGATGGACTTGTAGCCTTCGATCACCTCATCGACCTCGTCGCGGCTGGCCTCGACACAGGTCAGGTGGGCGGCGGGTTTCAGCGTCGTCTCGGTGATGATCCGCTGGACAGTGCGGTGCGTCCGCTCGCGCGTCGAGCCGCCGGCGCCGTAGGTGACCGAGACGAAGGCGGGGCTCAGCGGCTCCAGTCGCCGGATCGCCTTCCACAGATTGGCCTCGGCCTCATCGGTCTTGGGCGGGAAGAACTCGAACGAGACGCGGACCGGGTTGTGGTTCGACCCGGCGCGCGCGACGGGGCCCAGCGGCGACAGCAGCAGGGCGCGGGCCTCTGCAAGATTGGCGGCCATCTCAGGCGCTCCTCAGGGTGGATGCGGCGGCCTCGGCGGGCCGCTCGGACGTCCAGATGATGACGGTCAGCCCCTCGCTGTCGGGCGGCAGGGCGATGGCGGCGGACGGCTTGAGGCCGACTTCGGTCAGCCAGCGACGGATCTCGTCGTCGGCGAAACCCAGGCGGCGGTGCTGGTGCTCGTCCCGCAGATCCTCGTGGTCGTGCGGCGCGAAGTCGACGATCAGCAGCTTGCCGCCCGGCATGACCAGCCGCGCCGCCTCCGCGATGGCGGCGGCCGGATCGGCCAGGTAGTGCAGCACCTGATGGACCAGCACCAGGTCGGCGCTGCGCTCCGGCAGGCGGGTGGCGAAGATGTCGCCGTGGCGCAACTCGACCCGCTCCAGACCCGCGCGGCTGACATTGGCGCGGGCGATGTTCAGCATGTTCTGGCTGAGATCCAGGCCGATCGACACCCGGGCGCGGCGCGCCAGCAGGGTCAGCATCCGGCCGGAGCCGGTGCCCAGATCGACCAGCCGCTCGAACGGGCCGGGGCCGGCGGCGCGCTCGATGGCGGCCTCGACGGCGGTCTCGGAGACATAGCGCGAGCGAATGCGATCCCACTGGGGCGCGACCTGTTCGAAATAGGCGGCCGCCTCGGTGTCGCGCTCGCGGCGCACGGTCTCCAGACCGATCAGGTCCGGGTCGTCTTCGGCGTCCTCGGCCAGGTCCAGCACGGTGTCGATCAGGCGGCGCGCGCGCGGATCGGACGACAGGCGGTAGAAAACCCGCGCGCCGTCGGGGAAGCGTTCGATAAGTCCGGCGTCGGCCAGAAGCTTCAAATGGCGGGACACGCGCGGCTGGCTCTGGTCCAGGATGCGCGACAGCTCCATCACCGACAGCTCCTCGACCGCCAGCAGGCCGAGCACACGCAGGCGCGTCGGCTCGCCGACGGCGCGCAGGGAATCGACAATGGGGTCTGCGGCGAGAACCATGGGGTCATATAAAGATATCCTTATATGATTTAGCAAGCCTGAACCGCGCCCGCCTCGCGAAGGATTTTGGGCGAGGGCGCGTTCAACCTCGAAACGCTTGGAGGTTTGGATGATCCGTCCCCTGTTGATCGCGAGCACGGCGTCGCTGGCCCTGCTCGCCGCGTGCCAGAAATCCGAGCCGGAGCCGGTGGACGCCGCACCGGCGACCGCCGCGTCGCCGCCGAGCGATGCGGCTGAAGCCGACCCCGCGCGGCCGCAGCCCGGCCCGCAGACGCTGGAGCAGATGCAGACCCGCGCCGAAGAGCGCTTCGCGCGCCTCGACGCCGATCAGGACGGCGTGGTCATCGCGGCCGAGCTGGAGGCTTCGGACGGTCGCGGCGGTCGCATGCTGGCCCGCGCGGACGCGGACGGCGACGGACGCATCACGCGTGCGGAGGCGCGCGCCGCGACGGCGGACCGCTTCCGCCGCATGGACGCCAACGCCGATGGCGTGGTCGGCGAGGACGAACGTCCCCAGTGGGGCGGCCGGCGCGGGCAGGGCGGCCCGGACGGCGCGCCCGCGGCCTAGGCGACCGGCGTGACCAGCGGCCGTCCCGCGAAATGGGCGGCCAGGTTCTGTATCAGCAGGCCCAGCATGCCCTGGACGCCGGCGGTCGTGGCGCCGCCGGTGTGCGGGGTCAGGATGACGTTGGGCGTCTCGGCCCAGCGCGCCGGGTCCGTCGGCTCCTCCATGAAGACGTCCAGCGCCGCCGCGCCGAGCCGCCCGTCCCGCAGCGCGGCGATCAGGGCGTCCTCATCCACCAGCTGGCCGCGCGCGACGTTGACCAGCAGGCCGTGCGGACCCAGCGCCTCGATCACCGCGCGCGAGATCAGGCCCCGGTTGCTCTCGTCCGCGCGGCAGGCGACGACCAGGATGTCGCTGGCCTTCGCCAGGTCCAGCAGCGACGCCGCGCGCGGCCAGGCCGCCGCCTTGTCGCGCGGTCCCCACCATGCGGGCGTCATGCGCAGCGCGTCAGCACGCCGTGCGACGGCCTCGCCGATGGCGCCCAGGCCGACGACGCCCACCTTCTGACCGGCCAGCGAGGGAGTGATGGTGCGGGTCTCGACGGTCCAGCCGCCGCTGCGCACCGCCGCGTCGCCGGTCACGATCTGGCGGCGCGAGGCCACGATCAGACCGATGGCGTGATCCGCGACGTCTTCGTGATTGACCCCCGGCGCATGGCTGACCGGCAGCCCCTTCGCCTTACACCAGTCCAGGTCGATGCCGTCATAGCCGGCCGTGAAGCAGGCGATCAGCTCCAGGTTCGGCAAGGCCTCCAGCACGGCTGTGTCCAGCGGGTACTCGCCCGCAACCACGACCGCCCGGACATCCTGCGCCGCCTCGACCGGCGGGCCCTCCCACAGGCGATAGACGTCGTAGGCGCTTTCGAGAAACGCGCTCAGCGGCGCGAGATGCCGCTGCATGATGAGGACGGCGGGGCGCTGGGTCATGGCTATATGCTGACCCCGCGCCCCGCCGCCTGCAACCTTGGCCTTACGACAGGAAGTGGTCGCCGTGGCTGAAGGTGATCGTGATGGTCGGATCTTCTTTCATCGGGTCGAAGTTGGCTTCGAGCAGAGTGTTGGCCTTCACGTTCTGGAGGATGACCACCGTGTCGAAGTCATCGCCGCCGCCGTCCATGTCGACTTCCACGACCGTATTGGCCCCGACCTGACGCACGCGGACGTAGCCGTCCTCAAAGGGATTGCTGGTGTCGCCCTCGGCGCGGTTCAGCAGTTCGTCGATGTCCAGGAAGTCGCCTCCCTTCCCGGTTTGGAAGTCCGTCACCACGACGGGCTTGGCGCTGCCCGGATCGAGCGAGAGGGATATGGTGTCCTGGCCCATACCGGTCCGGATGGTCAGGTCGCCGCCATTGGCCGAGATATAGAAGTCGTCATCGCCACTGCCGCCTTCCAGAACGCCTTTCGAGCCGTTGCGGACGTCGTAGTAGAAGCTGTCGTCATCCGCGCCGCCGTACGCCTTGATGATGGACGACGGCGACGCCGAGGATCGGTTGATATAGAAGGTGTCGTCGCCGCTATCGCCATAGAGCGTGTCGTCGCCCGCATCGGCGGCGGAGCCGAAGCCTTCCTTTTCCTTGAACTTTTCCATGCCGCCCGACCAGAGGGTGTCGTCACCCTCGCCGGCCCGGATGAGGTCGTCGCCCATGCCGCCGTCGATGCTGTCGTCGCCGAGCGCGCCGTAGATGACGTCGTCGCCCGCCGCGCCGCGAAGCCAGTCGCTGCCGCCCTTGCCGTTGATGATGTCATCACCGACGGTGCCTTCGATGCTGTCTTCCTTGACGCCGCCGTTGAGCGTCTGTCCCACCGGCTCGCTGCCGTTGGGCGCGTAGCCGCCGAAGTGCGATGCTTCGAAATTGGAGGCCCGGGTGTTCGCGAAGGTCGCCAGGTTGACGTAGCTGTTGCCGCCGCCGTTGGCGTCGATCTGGAGCACCGTCGACGAACCCGACTGGACCAGTCGAAGATGGCCCGAGCCGAACGGGTTGGCGCCGTCCCAATTGGTCAGCGCGCGTTCCAGATAGGGCAGGATCTCGAGTGAATCCGCCTTGAAGTCGAAATCCTGGACGAGAATGGCGCCGACGAAGCGGGTGTCCAGATTCGAGAAGGAGATGGTGTCCTCGCCCATCCCGGTGTTCAGGGTGACGCTGCCGCCATTGGCCTGGAGGACGAATTCGTCGTCGCCCTCACCACCGTCCAGCAAGCCGGTCGAGGCGTTGTAGACGTCCCATGTCAGGGTGTCGTCGTCCGCGCCGCCCAGCAGGATTATCTTGCCCTTGGACACCGGATCGCCCGAGTAGCGCGACACGTAGAGTTCGTCGTCGCCGGCGTTCCCCCGCAGGATGTCGGCGCCGCCGCTAGTGTCATAGATGGAGTCGTCGCCCCCGCGACCCGAGATGTCGTCGTCGTCCGTCGTGCCGGACAGATAGTCGCCCTGATAGGTGCCGTTGATCACGCCCATGAAAGTCTCCCCCGTTCAAATGGCGGCGGAAACTTGCACGGGTTTAACGGTTTAGCAATGAACGGCGGTATGTGACGTTCGATCAGTTGCGCGCGGGGCGAGGCGGCCGAAGCCGCCTCTATCAGCGGCCGAACTTCTGGAACTTGATCCTATGCGGGATCAGGCTTTCAACGCCCAGGCGACGCTTTTTGTCTTCCTCATAGGCTTCGAAGTTGCCTTCGAACCATTCGACGTGGCTGTCGCCCTCGAAGGCCAGGATGTGGGTGGCCAGGCGGTCCAGGAACCAGCGGTCGTGGGAGATGACCACGGCGCAGCCGGCGAAGTCCTCCAGCGCCTCCTCGAGGTTCTGCAGGGTCTCGATGTCCAGGTCGTTGGTCGGTTCGTCGAGCAGGATCAGGTTGCCGCCGCTGGCCAGGGTCTTGGCCAGGTGGACGCGATTGCGCTCACCGCCCGACAGCTGGCCGACCTTCTTCTGCTGGTCGCCGCCCTTGAAGTTGAAGCTGCCGACGTAGGCGCGGCTGTTAATCTCACGCTTGCCGACCATCATGATGTCGGTGCCGCCCGAGATCGCCTGCCAGATGGTCTCGTCCGCCTTCAGGTCATCGCGCGACTGATCGACATAGGCCAGCTTGACCGTCTCGCCGACGCGGATCGTGCCGCCGTCGGGCGTTTCCTGGCCGGTGATCATGCGGAACAGGGTCGACTTGCCGGCGCCGTTCGGGCCGATCACGCCGACGATGCCGTTGGGCGGCAGCTTGAAGGTCAGGCCGTTGAACAGCAGCTTGTCGCCATAGGATTTCTGCAGCCCTTCGACCTCCAGCACCACGTTGCCCAGGCGCGGGCCGGGCGGGATCTGGATGACGGCGTGTGTCTGGGCGCCGCGCTGGGCGTCCTGTTCGTCGACCATGCGCTCATAGGCGGCCAGACGGGCCTTGGACTTGGCCTGACGGGCCTTGGCGCCCGAGCGGACCCATTCCAGTTCGCGGGTCAGGGCGCGCTGGCGAGCTTCGGATTCCGACTGCTCCTGCACGACGCGCTTCTGCTTGGCCTCCAGCCACGAGGAGTAGTTGCCCTCGTGCGGGTGGCCCTTGCCGCGGTCCAGCTCCAGCGTCCACTTGGTGACCTGGTCCAGGAAGTAGCGATCGTGGGTCACCAGGATGACGCAGCCGGGGAAGGTCTCCAGGTGGTGCTGCAGCCAGGCGACCGACTCGGCGTCCAGGTGGTTGGTCGGTTCGTCCATCAGCAGCATGTCAGGCTTGCTGAGCAGAAGCCGGGCCAGGGCCACGCGGCGCTTCTCACCGCCGGACAGGTTGGTGACTTCCCAGTCGTCGGGCGGGCAGCGCAGGGCGTCCATCGCCATCTCGATGCGGCTGTCGATGTCCCAGACGTCGCCGGCGTCGATCTTCTCCTGCAGGGCCGTCATCTCGGCCATCAGGTCGTCGGAGTAGTCCTCGGCCATCTCCATGGCGATGGCGTTGAACCGGTTGACCCACTGCTTTTCTTCGCACCAGGCCTCGACGTTCTCGCGGACGTTCAGGCTGTCGTCGAGCTGGGGCTCCTGCTCCAGATAGCCGCGCTTGATCCCGTCGGCGGCCTTGGCTTCGCCCGAGAACTCCTTGTCCAGGCCGGCCATGATCTTCAGCAGGGTGGACTTGCCCGAGCCGTTGACGCCGACCACGCCGATCTTGGCGTCGTTGTAGAAGCTCAGCCAGATGTTCTCGAAGATCTTCTTGCCGCCGGGAAAGGCCTTGGTCAGGCCCTGCATCTGAAAGATGTATTGCTGCGCCATGAGGTGCGGTGCGCCCTGTCGTCTGAGGTGTCGGGGAGGTTGGCGCGGGATGTAGCGACTGGCCGGGCCCAGAGCAAATAAGGCGAGCAGGGGGCGGCCGGATGGACGGGCCCCGGCGGCGGGCGCATGGTCGCTCCAACAGGGGGCTTCGGGGGGCGGCGCATGAGGGTCATCGGTCTGGTGATGGCGGCGGCGCTGTCCGCCTGGGCAGGCGCGGCCGGCGCCGAGACGCTGGCGGTTCGGGTCGGCGCGGTGACCTATTCGGTCGACCCGGCGACCCTGCGCATCGACGCCGATGACAACGGCGCGACCGTTCCCATTCTGCCGCCTGTGCATGACGTCCAGGCGGTTCGCGTCCGGGCGGCGGGCGACGGCTGGCGATGGACGGACGGGGACGGGCGAGATGTCGCCGTGTCGCCGGGCGACGGCGTCCTGAACCTGTCGATCACGGGTGCGGCGGGGACGAAGCTGTCGCTGCCCATGCCGGCCGCCCGCGACGGGACGTGGGTGGTCCCGGACGGCGAGGGCATGGCCTACCGCGTGCAGGACGCTTTCTGGCGCGCCCGGTACGCCGAGGAGCACTGCCTGGGCGGCACGACCCTGATGTCCCTGCCGGCCTGGACGCACCTGAGCGAGACGCGCGCGGTGACCTACGCCCTGTCGCAGGGGCTGAAGTCCGAACTGTGCCTTCACGACGACGCCGGGCTCCAGGCCGGGCTGAAGCATGACTTCGCCGAGGGCGCCGAGACGGTGGCGCTGTCGATCGCGGTGGGGCCGCCCGACCCTTTGGCGCCGGCGTTGCTCTATCGGCGGCTGATTCAGGGCAGCGGCGAGTTTCGGTCCTTCGCCGACAAGGCCATGCCCGACCTGCCGCGCCTGTTTGGTGCGCCGCACGCCTATGTCTGGGGCACGGCGCGCGACATCGGCTTCCTGGACGACCTGCAGGCGCTGGGGATCGAGCGGCTGGTCATCAGCTACGATCAGGACCCCCGGGTGGGCGAGCATTTAGTGCGGCCTGGCTACCTGGCCGAGGCTTATCGGCGCGGCTATCTGGCCGGGCCGTATGAGTCGTTCGACAACGGCCAGCCCGCCGATACGGCGGACACGCACATCGCTATCTGGCCCGCCGACCTTTATCCGTCCGGCTGTGTGATCAAGGCCGACGGTGCGCCCGAGACCGGCTTCGGCGGTCGCGGCTGCTACATGTCGACCGAGGCGATCCGGCGCTATCCCGGGCCGTTCATTCCGGGCCAGCGCTTTGCGGCGCACAAGGCGGACGGGGCCAGCCAGGTGTTCCTGGACGTGGACGCCTTCGGCGGTTTCTTCGAGGACCACAGCCCCGACCACCCCCTGACCATGGCGCAGGACCGGGACAACCGGCTGGCGCGCATGGGACTGGCCATCGACCAATACCAGCTTGTCCTGGGCGGCGAGAACGTCACGGCCTGGAGCAGCGGGGTGAACCACTATTCGCACGGCACCAGCCAGGCGAACGCCTCGGCCGTGTGGCCGGTGCTGCGCGATCGCGATCGGTTCGGCGGCTGGTGGCCGAACGACCGGCCGCCGATCTTCATGAAGACCTTCGAGCCGACGCCGGACGAGGCGCGGGCCCTGTTCGGCGCGGCGGACCGGCTGCCGCTGTTCGAGGCGGCCTTTCATGACTCGGTCGTGGCGCTGGATCGGTGGGAGTTCGGCCTGATGAAGGTGGCGGGTCAGGCCCGCGGCCGCTTCGCCCGGTCCCTGCTGTTCGGCACGCCGACCTTGTGGAACCTGACGCGCGAGGAGTTGGCGCGGGTCGGGCCGTGGCTGAAGGCGGCGCACGACGATTTCCGCATCGCCCACGGCTGGGACACGCCCGTGGCCCTGACCGGCTTCGCCTGGCTCAGCGACGACCGGCTGGTGCAGCGGACCACCTTTGCAGACGGCCGCGTCCTGACCGCCAACTTCGGCGCCCAGCCGTGGGAGGGATTGGGCCCGGACTGCGTGCAGGTTCAGCGCCCGGATCAGGCGGCGAGCGACCTGTGTCCACCGGCCGATCCGCCGCCGGCCGCCCGGACGAATCGAAACTAGCGGGTCGCCTCGGCGGCGCGGCGCAGGCGGTCCTCATGCCCATCGGCGGGAAAGTCCGCCGCGATCCAGTCGGCCTCGAACGCCTTGAGGATCAGGCCGGTGCGCGGCCCGGCGGGCAGGCCCAGCCGCGCGACATCCGCGCCGCCGACCGGCAGGCCGGGGGCGGGCCATCGGGTGATCGGCTCAAGCTCGGCGCGCACGGCGTCGTCGGCCACCAGGAGGGCGAGGCGGTCTCGCAGCGCCTGCGCCCCCAACCGATAGACGGTGGCGCGGGCGGCTTTCGCCGTGTCCGGGGCCGTCGCCGCGTCCCTCATGGCGATCAGCCGGTCGCGCTGGGCGTTCGACAGCCGCCAGCGCTTCGCCAGGTCGATCGGCGCCTCGTTGCTCGACAGGGCCGCGAGGCGGACGAGGGGATCGCCCGTGCGGCCCGCGACGGCCACGAAGCGGCCGATGTCCACGCCGTTCGGCAGAACGCGCGCCAGGACGCCGGCGTCCGCCATGGTGCGGATCGCCGTGACGGGATCGGCGGCCTCCAGCAGGCGCAGCATCTCCTTGGACACCCGCTCGGCGGACAGCAGGCCGAGCCCGTCGGCCAGCTCGGCGCAGGCGGCCAGGCCCTCGGCGTCCATCGGCCCGCGGCCGTACCAGGCATGGAAACGGAAGAAGCGCAGGATGCGCAAATAGTCCTCGCGGATGCGGGTGCGGGCGTCGCCTACGAAGACGATGCGGCCATGTCTGGCGTCCTCAATGCCCTCGCCGGTCGGGTCGAACACCTGGCCCGCGCGATCGGCGTAGAGGCTGTTCAGGCGGAAGTCGCGGCGCGCGGCGTCCTCGGCCCAGTCGGTCGTGAAGGCCACGACGGCGCGGCGGCCGTCGGTCGAGACGTCGCGGCGCAGGGTGGTGATCTCGAAGCCCTGCCCCATGGCGACGGCCGTGATGGTGCCGTGCGCCTCGCCCGTCGGCACGGCCTTCAGCCCCGCCGCGACCAGCGCCGCCTTGACCGCTGCGGGCTCCAGTTTTGTGGCGATGTCCACATCCACGACGGGCACATCCATCAAGGCGTTGCGCACGCAGCCGCCGACGAAGCGGGCGCAGTCGGGCCCGCCCGCCGCCTCCAGCGCGGTCATCACCGCCTGGGTGGCCGGTGCGGTCAGCCAGGGTTGTGACCGCAGGACCATCACGCGGCGTCCTCCGCGTCCCCGTGACCCAGGCGACGGCTGAGGGACCTCAGCACGCCGGCCGTCACGCCCCAGATGCGGCGTTCCTCCCAGGTCATGGTCCAGAACCAGCGCCGCGGGCCGCCGGTGGTCGGCTCCAGGAAGTCGCGCCGGTGGTTGGCGACGTCCATCAGAAAGCTCCAGGGCGCCTCGAACACATCGGCCACCTCGTCCGGGCTGGCGACCAGGGGCGGGGGCGCCGCGACCCAGCCGACGGCGGGCGTGATGACGAAGCCCGTGCCGCTCTCGTAGGTATCGCCCAGGCCCAGAAGCTCGACGCTGGCCGGCGGCAGGCCGACTTCCTCCCAGGCTTCGCGAAGGGCCGCATCGGCCGCCCGTTCGCCGGGCTCCAGACGGCCGCCGGGCAGGGCGATCTGACCGGTGTGCCGGGCCAGCGTGTCTGCGCGCCGCGTCAGCACGACGGTCGGCCCCTCGGGTCGATCCATCACGGCCACCAGCACCGCGGCGGGCGTCAGGGTTTCGGCGGTACGCGGCAGGTCGGGATTCAGATCGAAGTCCGACCAGGCGGGCCGGTCGCCGGGCGACCAGGCGGCCTCCGGGATCAGCCGGTCGTGCAGCGCGCGCTTCAACGCGCTCATCCCGCGCGCCCCAGCGAAAAAGCGGCGCCGCCCGACCGCACGATCAACGCGCCGTCCGCATCCTCGGCGCGCTCGACCAGCTCATAGAAGACCGACCGGCTGATCCGGGCCCACAGATTCCGGCGAACGTGAAGGCGCGGGCGCGGCTCGTCGTCCGGTCCGGTCTCGACCTCGATGGGATGCTCGGGGCCGGCCGTGACGCGGTCGCCAACGTCGGTGACGAAGACCAGGTCGTCGCCCTCGACATCCACCGAAACGGCGCGGAAGGGCAGGTCCTCGACCGTCAGGCTCAGCTTCTCCACCGGCGTGACCAGATGATAGCCGTCGGGGTCGTGGCGCAGCACGGTCGAGAACAGCCGCACCAGCTCGGGCCGACCGATGGGCGAGCCTTCGTGCATCCAGACGCCGTCGCGGCGAATGACGATGTCGATGGCGCCGCAGTGATCCGGGCTCCACAGATGCACCGGCGGCAGGCCTTCACCACCGACCGAGGCGAGCACGGCGGCGAGGGACGGAGGCGTCGATGGCGGCGCTGCGGTCATGGGAGTGGTCTAGGCTGGGGATCGATCCAGCGAAAGCACGCATCGGCTTCCCTCTCCCAGAGGGAGAGGGCTTGAGGCTCCAAGAGCGAAGCGATTGGCCAAGCCGAAAGGGTGAGGGGTGGGCGGCCAGCAGGACAGGGCAGTCCCCTCACCCTTTCGCGCAAGTCTGATCGCCTTTGGCTCCCAGGCGCTCAAGCCCTCTCCCTCTAGGAGAGGGACGATCAACGCACGGCGGCCAAGAGGCCCGCCGGCGCGTCCGCAGAAATCGCCCGCCACAGCACCCGCCGCTGATCCACCGGACCCGGCAGCACCACGCCGGGGGCCGCTTCAAACCCGAAGCGTTCGAAATAGGCCAGATCCCCGACCAGCAGCACGCCGGCCGCGCCTTCCGCTTCGGCGCGCGCGACGGCCGCCTCGACCAGGCGCGCGCCCAGTTGCGCCTTGCGCTGGTCGGCCCTCACCGTGATGGGGCCGAGGAACAGGGCCGGGGTCTCGCCCACGACGATCCGCCACAGCCGGACCGAGCCGGTGACGCCGGCGTCGCCTCGCGTCACCAGTCCGAACGCCAGCGCCGCCCGCTCGCGCAGGCGCTCGGCCGTCTTGGCGAACCGGCCCGGTCCGAAGGCGGCGGCGACCAGCGCCTCGACAGCGGGGGCGTCGGCCGGGGTCTCGTCAGTGATGGCGGCGGGCGTGGTCATGGAGCGGCGGCCCGTAAAGGCCTGCGCCGCCCTGATCAACCGACTTTGGAAAAGTCGGGCGCGCGTTTCTGGGTGAACGCCTGGAAGGCCTCCATCGCCTCGGGGCTGCGCATCTGCGATCCGAAGGCTTCGCCCTCGCGCTGCATCAGGGCCCAGAGGCGTTCGGCGTCACGCATCAGGGCCTTGGTCTTGCGCATCGAGTTCGGCGCACGGGCCGCGACCTTGGCCGCCAGGTCCGCAGCCACGGCATCGACTTCGGCGGCCGGCACGGCGCGGTTGGCCAAGCCCCAGGCCACGGCGGTCCTGCCGTCGATGGCTTCGCCCAGGGCGAACAGTTCGAACGCCCGCTGATGGCCGATGGTCAGGGGCAGCAGCAGGCTGGACGCCGCTTCGGGCGCCAGGGCCAGGTTGACGAAGGGTACGGACAACAGGGCGTCCTCGGCCACCACCACAAGGTCGCAGTGCAGCAGCAGCGTCGTGCCGATGCCGACCGCGCGCCCCTTCACCGCCGCCACCGCCGGCTTGTCGAGATCCGCCAGCGCCTTGAGGAAGCGGAAAACCGGCATGTCGTCCGGCCCGGCGCCCTGCGAGCCCAGGGCGATGAAGTCCATGATGTCGTTGCCGGCCGAGAAACTGTCGCCCTCGGCGGCGAAGTTCAGCACCCGCACGGCGTCGTCGGTGCGGGCCCGCTCGGTCGCTTCGGCCAGAACCGAATACATGGCCTGGGTGATGGCGTTCTTCTTGTCGGGCCGGGCGAAGACGACGCGCAGCACGCCGCCCTCCAGATCCACGCGAACGGCGTCGGTCATGTCGTTTCTCCTCCCGTGGTCGACCACCAGTCGACCTTGTCCTTGTCCGTGCGGCGAACCGCGCGCCCTTGCCGGGCCAGGTGGTTCAGATTGGCCATGGCCTCGCCGGTGGCCATGCCCAGGACGCCGTCGTCGACGGGCCGGGCGAACAGCACGCGGAACGTGTCGACCGCCCGCATCGGTTCGGCCAGCCGCCGCGCCAGCCGGTTCAGAGATTTCTCATGGCCGACGATCAAGGCGTCCAGCCGCTTGTGCAGATCATGGAAGGGCTCGCCATGCGCCGGCAGGACCAGCATCCGCGCGGGCAGCACGGCCTTCAGCTTGCGCAGCGACGACAGCCAGTCCTCCAGCGGATCGGCGTCCGGCTCCGTCGGCCAGACGGAGACGTTCGAGGAAATGCGCGGCAGCACCTGATCCCCGGCCAGGAAGACGTCGTCCGCCTCGCGCCACAGACAGACGTGTTCGGGGCTGTGGCCGCTGCCGACGACGACGCGCCAGTCCTGGCCGCCGATCGGGATGCGGTCGCCGTCCGTCAGGCGGTGGTACGTCGGCGGAAAATCCTCGACCGCGCGGCCGAAGCGGCCGTAGCTCTCGCGCCAGCCCTCGATCTGCGCGTCGGTCCAGCCGCAGGCGCGGTAGTAGTCCGCGTGGGCGTCCGGCGCCGGCCGGCCGGTGTCGGCCAGCAGCATCCGGGCCGTCACATACTCCAGACGCGACATCGACAGCGGCGCATCGAACCGGCGACAGAGCCAGCCGACCAGGCCGATGTGGTCGGGATGCATATGGGTGGCGATGACGCGCGTGACCGGCCGGCCGCCCAGCGGCCCGGCCAACGCCGTCTCCCAACCCGCGCGTGACGCCTTACTCGCCAGACCCGCATCAACGATGGCCCAGCCTTCGTCGTCCGCGATCGCATAGACGTTGATGTGATCCAGGGCGAAGGGCAGGGGCAGGCGCATCCACAAGACGCCGGGCGACACCTCGATGGCTTCGCCCGGCGCGGGCGTGACCGGCCGCGCCTTTGGCGGCGGGGCCAGCAGCGGGGTTTCGGCGTCGCTGTCGAGCAGGTTCGTTTCCATTCGCAACGCGCAAACTAGGGCGCGGACCGGCCGTCGTCTACGGCGCAGCTGCGCCATCTCTCGAACACCGGTCGGCCTTGACGCAGCCCGAAGCGCCGGAGCAATTGCCTCAACTTCAGTAAGCAGGAGCCCTGCCCCGTGATCAGATTGAAACTGGCCGCCGTCGCCCTGGCGATGTCGAGCCTCATCGTCGGACCGACGGTCGCCCTGGCCCAGTCCGGCCCGATGTTGACCCGCCCGACGACCTCCTCGCAGTACCAGGACGACACCGCCCAGGAACGTGATCAGCGCAACAGCAACCGCCGCAACCGCAACCAGCCCGCCGCGCCCGATCCCGCGAAAGTGAAGGCTGACGCCCAGGCGGCTCTGACGGCCGCCGGCAGCGACTGCCAGGCCACCGACGCCACGCTGAAGGGTCAGGTCGCCGACGGCGCCTCGATGTATGAAGCCGTCTGCGCCACCGGCCCGGGCTTCATCGTCGTGACCAGCACCCCGGCGCAGCTGTTCGACTGTGCGCTGCTGGCCAGCCAGGCCGAGCTGAACCCCGGTCAGCAACTGCAGGTCTGCGACATGCCGGCCAACCAGAACGCCGACCAGGTGTTCGCCGGTTATGCCCGCGCCGCCGGCATTCCCTGCACCGTCGACGAAGGCGTGGCCATCGGCCGGGCCTCGAACGGCGCCACCGTCTATGAAATCGGCTGCGCCGGCACGGACGGATACTGGATCGAACAAAACGGCGCCGCCTGGACCAAGACGCCGTGCCTGCGCGTCGTCTCGGACGGCAAGGCGTGCCGCTTCACCACCGCCCAAGAGCAGAACGCCACGGTTCAGGCGCTGCTGGTCAACACGCCCGCCTCGGAGTGCGTCGTCGAGCAGTTCCGTCTGATGGGCGGCAACGCCAACGGCGAGTTCTATGAGACCAAGTGCCAGGCCGGCACGGGTCGCGGTTACATCATCCGCGTCAAGGACGGCGTGACCGACGCCAACTATCGCTGCGCCATCGCCCGCCCGATCGGCGGCGGTTGCACCCTGACGCCGGAATCGGAATGGACCGACCCGGACGAGGACGCCGGTCAGTAAGCCGACGCGTCGGCTGAGGCATCTTCTACAGATCGAACGGCCCGGGGGCGTCGCCTCCGGGCCGTTTTTTCATTAGCGTCCGGCCCATGCGTATCGCCACCTGGAATGTGAACTCCGTCAACGCCCGCTTGCCGACCGTGACGGCCTGGCTGGAAGCCGCCCAGCCGGACGTCGTCTGCATGCAGGAGATCAAGTGCGTGGACGAGAAGTTCCCGCGCGAGGCGCTGGAATCGCTGGGTTATAACGTCGAGGTGCACGGCCAGAAGTCGTACAACGGCGTGGCCCTGCTCTCGAAGCATCCGATGTCCGACGTGCGGCGCGGACTGCCGGGCGACGAAACGGACGAACAGGCGCGCTTCATCGAGGCGGTTATCGAGGCGCCCGTGCCGATTCGCGTCTGCGGCCTCTACCTGCCCAACGGCAATCCGATGGGGACCGAGAAGTTCGCCTACAAGCTGGCCTGGTTCGAGCGGTTGAAGCGGCATGCGGCGGAGCTGCTGGCCTACGAGGAGCCGCTGATCCTGTGCGGCGACTACAACGTGATCCCGGAGCCGGAGGACGCCAGGAACCCGGCCGCCTGGACCGGCGACGCCCTGTTCCAGCCCGAGAGCCGCGCCGCCTTCCGCGCCATGAAGTGGCTGGGCCTGTCCGATGCGCACGAGGTCGCGGGCGAGCCGGCCGGAACCTACACCTTCTGGGACTATCAGGCCGGCGCCTGGCAGCGCGACCACGGCATCCGCATCGACTTCCACCTGATGTCGTCCCAGGCGACGGACCGCTTTCGAGGCATCGAGACGCATCGCGACGCGCGCGACATGGACAAGCCGTCGGATCACGTGCCGGTCGTCGTCGACATCGACCTGGAGGCCTGACGCCGATGATGGAGGCGTTCCGCGCCGTGCTGCTGATCGCCCTGGCCGCGGCGGCCCTGACGACGCTGGTCATCGGCCTGGGCTGGTGGGGCGAGCCGGAGCGCCGCCTGCGCCGCACCATGCTGAAGACCCTGGGCGCGCCGCCCGAGACCGAGGCTCTGTCGGCCGCGGAGGGCAAGGCGGCGGGTCTGGATTTCGAGGAGGGTCAGATCGCGGTCCTGTGGAGTCGCGGCGCCCACGGGCTAGTCTACGCCTTCGAGGAGATCGAGGGCGGCGAGATCATCGTCGACGGCTGCGTGGTCGCCCGCGTGCAGCGGGGGGAGCCGCGCAAGGCGCTGGACATCATGGCGCCCGAGGCCGAGCAGGTGGTGCTGCGCCTCATGTTCGACGATGCGCGCAATCCTGAGTTCGAGCTCAGCCTGTGGTCGGCCGCCTCGACCACCTCGGCAGGATCTCCGGCGGAGGCCCTGAGGCTGGGCCGGCGCTGGCTGTCGCACCTCGAGGCGCTATTCAAAGCCTAGGCCGCCCGATCAAAAGGGGTCTTCGGCCTTTCAGCCTCGGGCTGCGGGCGCTAGAAGCGCGCCTTCGTTTCTTCGCCCAACCCGGAGGCCCCCGTGGCCCGCCTGTTCGACGCCATCATCATCGCCGATTGGACGGCCGCCGAGACCAGGAAGCTGGGCGACCAGTCGGTCTGGATCGGCGTGGCCAAACGCGACGTGCGCTTCCGCCTCTATACCGAGACCCACAATGTCGCGACGCGCGCCGAGGGCGAGGCGCTGATCGCCTCCCTGCTGGCCGACCATGGCAAGCGCGGCGACCGCGTGCTGCTGGGCTTCGACTTCAACTTCGGCTACCCAGCCGGCACGGCCGCGCGGTTGAAGCTGGACGGGACGCCGTGGTCCGCGATGTGGAAATTCATCGCCGCCAACATCGTCGACAAGGCCGACAACACGAACAACCGCTATCAGGTCGCGGCCAAGATTAACCGGCTGATGACCGACCAGGCCTGGCCCATGTGGGGCGCGCCGGCCAAGCAGGCGCAGCGCTGGCTGACGACGACCAAGCCGCCCGCCGGGTCCGCCGCCGACATCCCCGAGTTCCGCGCCACCGAGGACGCAGCGCGCAAGGGCCGGCTGCAACCCAAGAGCGTCTGGCAGATGCACGGCGCCGGCGCCGTCGGCGGCCAGACCCTGGTCGGCGTCCCGATGGTGCGCCGCCTGCTGGAACGCCTGGGCGAAAGCGCCGCCGTCTGGCCGTTCGGCACAGGCTGGCGCGTGCTGGACGCCGCCGATGTCGAACCGCTGTCGACCCTGATCGTCGAGGTCTGGCCGTCGCTGTTCGGCGCCGTGCCCAACGCCGGCGAGTTCAAGGACCAGGCGCAGGTGCGCGTCACCGCAGAGGCCCTGGCCCAGATGGACGAGGCCGGCGACCTGGCCAAGGCCTTCGGTCCGCCCAAGTCCGCCTCGCCCGAGCTGATCGCACAGGTCGAGGGCGAAGAGGGCTGGATCCTCGGGGTATCCTGATGCTGCGGCCGCTGTTCGTCACCCAGGTCTATGAGGCGTCGCTGGCGGACGGACGGGGCTTCGCCGCGTTCAACCAAGCGCTGGCCGACGCCTGCCGGATGCTGGCGGTCGAGGACGGCGCCGGGCGCGCCTGGTGCAAGGCGAACAGCTACCGGGGCTACACCTCCTATGGCTCCCTGACCGACCTGCCGCACCGGCTGCCCGAGTTCGCGGAGCTGAAGAAGCATCTGGATCGCCACGCGGCGGCCTATGCGTCGGCCCTGAAGTTCCAGATGGCGCGCAAGCCGCGGCTGGACACCCTGTGGGTCAACATCCTGAAGCCGGGCGGCGGCCACACCGGCCATATCCATCCGCACGCCGTCCTGTCGGGCACCGTCTATGTCGACGTGCCGGACGGCGCCTCCGCCCTGAAGCTGGAAGATCCGCGCCTGCCCATGATGATGGCGCGTCCCTCCGTCGCGGCCGAGGCCGGCGAGGCGGAGAAGCCGTTCGTCTACCTGGCGCCGCGCGCCGGCACGGTTCTGATGTGGGAAAGCTGGCTGCGTCATGAGGTGCCGACCAACGGCGCCAAGAGCGACCGCATCTCGATCAGCTTCAACTACGCCTGAGGCTTCAGGCCGGACGGGCGCGCCGGATTTCGACGATGACCGGCCGGTGGTCCGATCCGGTGGGCGCGCCCAGCGAGCGCCGGACGAAGGCCAGATCGGGCGACCGATAGATCTGGTCGATATTGATGCGCGCCGCGCCGGGCAGGGCGGCGGGCCAGCTGCCGGGCCAGCCGGGGGCGGCGATCAGGCCGTTGTCCCGGCGGATCTGCCGCCCGATACGGGCCGAGGAGACGCTGTTGAAATCACCCGCCACGATCATTGGCCGGGGCAGGGTGGAGGCCCGCTCGGTCAGGGCGATCGTCTGGGTGATCTGACCCCACTGGTACTGATAGGGCCACGGCCGGGTCAGATGCACGGCGATCAGGCTGACGGGACCGATGGGCGTTTCCGCGACGGCCGAGACAGGCGGGTCCTCCCAGCGAACGCCGTAAGTCTTGCCGGTCAGCGGCCAGCGTGAGGCGATCAGGCTGCGGTTCGGGCCCAGCAGACCGTCGACGCGCGGTCCGACCGCCCGGTGCGGATAGGCGCGCAGCAGACTCTCGATCTGCGCGTCCGGCGCGGCGCCGAGTTCCGTTATCATGATAATGTCCGCATTCGCCTTGGTGATCGAACGGTCGATCGCTTCGACGTCGGCGTTGGCGGCATAGAGGTTGGCCCAATAGAGCCGCACGCTCGGGCCGGCCTGTGCGCTGCCGCCGGACGGGACTTGAGCCCAGAAGGCAAGGATCAGGACCAGCAAGGTCAGGCCCGCCGCGCCGGCCGCGATCCACAGGCGCAGCGCCAGCGATCCCGCGACGATCACGGCGGCGACCAGCAGCGCCGGGGCGGTGAACTGCGCCAGGATATCGACCCACCGATGACCGATCCCGCTGAGCGCCGCCAGGCCGATCGCCATCGGCGCGCCGAGCCCCAAGAGAGCCAGGCCGGACATCACAAGGCGAGCGGGCGTCATCATTGCCTTTTACGGTGAACGCGGGTCGTTATGGGGCGTTACGGGTCCGCTCTGGGAGAATGGCATGGCCAAGCGGTCGATCGCAGATATCGAGAAGATCTGGTCGAATGTCGAGGGCGTCAAAAAGCTCTCGGACCGTGCGATCGGCATCGGCCCGTTCGGCGTAGGGCTGGACGGCCTGCTGACGTGGATCCCCATCGCGGGCCTGGTGTATTCGGTCGGCGCGGGAGGCTGGCTGATGGTGCAGGCGTCGCGCGCCAAGGCCTCGCCCATGACGATGGCGCGCATGCTGGCCTACGTCGGGGTCGACGCCGCGACCAGCGAGGTGCCGGTTATCGGCGACGCCGTCGACTTCCTGTTCCCTGGTCACTTGATGGCGGCCAAGGCGTTGCAGAAGGACATCGAGAGCACCCATTGGGTCGAGGCCAACGAGCGCGAGGCCAAGGCGGCCGGCGCCCATGACGGCCACGTCTCGGCCATGCGCGCGGCCGGGCGCAAGCGCCTCGTCTATCTGCATGACTGACGCGGCTTGACCCGAGCCCCCTCCTGTCTCCAGTTGAGCGCATGAGCTTCACGCTGACTCGCGAACAATTGGCCGACGCCCTGGTCCAGACCGGCGCCGGCGACCGCGCTGCGTTCCGCCGCGTCTACGATGCGACGTCAGCGAAACTTATGGGCGTGTGCCTGCGTATCTTGCACGACCGCGCTTTAGCCGAGGACGTTTTGCAAGACGCCTATGTCAGCATCTGGAACCGGGCCTCGACCTTCGATCCCGGCCGCGCCAGCCCCATCACGTGGCTGGCGACGATCGCGCGCAACCGCTCGATCGATCGGCTGCGCAGCGGCGCGCGCATGCGTTCGGACCGCCCTCTGGACGCCGCCGCCGAAGTCGCCGACGGGGGCGAGCTGGCCTCCATCACGCTGGAGAAGACCGACGATGCGCGCCGCCTGAACGGCTGTCTGGACGCGCTGGAGGACAAGACGGCGCGGGTCATCCGCACCGCCTTCTTCGAGGGCCTGACTTACGAGGCCCTGGCCGAGCGCGAGGGCGCGCCGCTGGGAACGATGAAGAGCTGGATCCGGCGCGGTCTGCTGCGCCTTCGGACGTGCCTCGAACAATGACCGATCCCGTGAACGACGACGAAGCCCTGGCCGCCGAGCAGGCGCTGCGCCTGCTGTCGCCTCGGGACGAGGCGGCGGCCCAAGCGCGCATGGCTAGTGATCCCGATTTCGCCAAGTCGGTCGATGCGTGGCGCGAACGTATGGGCGCCCTCTATGACGAAGTGACCGCTGTCGAGCCGTCGCCCGCCGTGTGGCCTCGTGTCCAGGGCCGCATAGAGCCGGCCAACGACAACCGCCTTGTCTTCTGGCGCCGCTGGGCCGTGGGCTCGACCGGACTGCTGGCGGCGGCCTGCGCCGGTCTGGTGCTGCTGCTGGTGCGTGAGGATGCGCCGGTGTCGGCGCCCGCCCCCGCGCCCACAGCCGTCACGCGCGTGGCCATGCTGCAGGTCGACGGCGGCGTGCCGGTCCTCAGCCTGGCCTACGACAGCGCGACGGGGAATCTGATGCTGTCCCCGACCGGCCGGATGCCGGCCAGTCCGATGGTCCCGCACCTGTGGCTCGTCATGCCCGACGGCAAGGTCCAGCTGATCGGCGCCATCACGGCCGAGAACGCGTCGCGGCATAATCTCGGCGCGATGATGGGCATGGCCGGGCACGCCCAGGCCGTCGCCATCTCTATGGAACAGCCCGGCCACACGCCCGCGGGCGACAAGCCCGACGGTCCCGTCGTGGCGTCCGGCGAGTTGCAGCCGCTCTGACGCATCCGCCGCTCTGGCGGCCGCGTAGCTGAAGCCGATGCGACGGACCCTCATGCCCGGCGCGTCCGCGGGGAGGCCACCCAGCCCTTCCAACGGCCTCCCCGCACTCGCCTTGCGCGCGCACGATCTGCGCTGGTGTCTGAGGCTGAGCCGTTAACCCTCTGAAATCGCCACTCTAGCCGCTGCGATCGGGCCGCTTCGCTGCCTGGGGTCGGACCATCGCGACACTGGTCTCCAACATGGAGATCGACATGAGCGACGACGCCAGCGCCCGCCTGGGCCTGACCTATCTGGCCCCCGGCCAGCTTCAGAAGCACGTCACCCTGAACGAGACGCTGACGCGGCTCGACGCCCTGGTTCAGACCTGCGTCGTCAGCCGCTCGGTGCAGGCCCAGCCAGCCTCCCCGCCCGACGGCGCCCTCTATATCCTGCCGCAGGACGCGGCGGGCTCGGCCTGGTCGGATCGGCAGGTCGGCGCGCTGATGCGGTTCGAGGCGGGCGCCTGGACGGTCGTGCCGACGGCGGACGGGCTGATCGTCCTCGTCGCCGACGAGGGCGTGGTGCTGGTTCGCAGCGCGGGCGACTGGGGGCCGCTGGGCGCCCGGCTGGGCGAGACGCAATCGCTGGCTCGCCTCGGCGTCGGCACCGAGGCGGACGCGGCCAACCCCTTCGCGGCCAAGCTCAACAAGGCCCTCTGGACGGCGCTGACCACGGGCGAGGGCGGCGACGGCGATCTGCGCCTGACGCTCAACAAGGCGTCGCAAGCCGACGTTCTGTCCCTGCTGTTCCAGTCCGACTACAGCGGCCGGGCCGAGCTGGGCTTGGTGGGCTCGGACGATCTGACCCTGAAGGTCAGCCCGGACGGCGGCGCCTGGATCGAGGCGCTCAGCGTCGATCGCTCGACCGGCCGCGTCACGGCGCCGATGGGCGCGGGCAGGGTCCAGACGTCACTGATCACGACGGGCGGCCCCTTCACCGTTCCGGCATGGGCGCGCTGGATCCGCGCCGTCTGCGTGGGCGGCGGCGGGGGAGGCGGCGCCGGCGCGGCGGGCGCCACAGGCACGGCGCGGCTGGGCGGGGCGGGCGGTGGAGCGGGCGGCCTCAGCACCGCGCTATGGAACGCCTCCGATATCGGCTCCGTACTGACCCTGAGCATTGGCGCGGGCGGGGCGGCGGGCGCCTCGGGCGGCGCCACCTCCATCAGCGATGCGACCGGGCCGCTGCTCGGCGCCGGCGGCGGCGCGGGCGGTCCGGCGGCGAGCGCGAGCGGCGCGACCGGCGGCGCCGGCTCGATCACCGGTCGCGGCGGCGGCGGCTCCAGCACATCGGCCACGGGCGGCGCCGGCTCAAGCGGCGGCGTGCAAGGGCCGGGCGCGGGCGGTGCGGGCGGCGGCGTCGACACAACCAATACCCAGAGGACCGGCGGCGCCGGCGGTTCGGCCGCCGCCCTGACGGCAATCGTCAGCGGCGGCGCGGGCGGCTCGGGCACGGCCGGCGGTATGGGCTCCGCACCCGGTCGCACAGCCCTCAGCTTGGGCGGCGGCGGCGGAGGAGGGGGCGGCGGCAACGCCTCGGGCGCGGGCCGCAGCGGCGGCGCGGGCGGCCTTCCAGGCGCGGGCGGCGGCGGGGGCGGCGCGGGGACGACCAGCGCCGGGGCCGGAGGCGTGGGCGGCGCGGGCTGCGTCATCCTGATCGTGGGGGGCTGAGCGATGCGCACCCGCGATGAAATCGATCTGCTGGATCCCGACGTCTTCGACAACCCCGACCATCTCGACCGCGAAGAAGGGGAGGCGGCGCTGGGCCTCGACTGGCGTCGCAGTGACGCCCGCCTCGGTCTGGAGGACGCCGATGACTGATCCCATCCCTACGCTGGCGGAGGGACGCTGGCTCTGGCGTCGCCTCTACGTCTTTGCGGGCAGCGCCGCGGCGTGGACCCTGCTGGCGCTCAGCCTGCGCCGCATGGATGCGGTCCAGGCGGCGGCGACGGCGCGGGGCCTGATGGCCCTGCTGGCGCTGACGCTGGTGCTCTATCTGGTGGCGCCCACGGCCCAGCAACTGATCGCCCTGCTGGCCAATCTGCGCCTGCGGCTGGCGGGAGGCGGGCGATGAGTTTCCGCCTGTCCGCCCGCTCTCGCGCCCGGATGACGGGCGTCCATCCCGACCTGATCCGCGTCGTCGAGGCCGCGATCGCCGCCTCGCCGGTGGATTTCATGGTGACCGAAGGTCTGCGCTCGACCGCGCGACAGGCCGCTCTGGTCAAGGCCGGGGCCAGCCGGACGCTGAAGTCGCGCCACCTGACCGGCCACGCCGTCGATGTCGCGGCCCTGGTCGACGGCGCGATCCGCTGGGACTGGCCGCTGTATGGACGCATCGCCCAGGCCTTCAAGGCCGAGGCGGCGCGCCTGGGCGTGCCCATCGTCTGGGGCGGCGACTGGACCTCCCTGCGCGACGGCCCGCATTTCGAACTCGATCGCAGGGCCTATCCATGAGCCCGCGCGAGCTGTTGCGGCTGCTCGCGCCGGCGGGCTGGCTGCTGGTCGTGGCCGTCGCCCTGGCGGCGGGGGTCGTGATCCTTGGATCCCTCGGCTGGCGCTGGGACCCGTTCGAACGGTCGGCCCGGCGCGCGGACAGGGCCGAAGCCCGCGCCGAGGCCGCCGAGAGCCAAGCCGTCGCGCGCGCACTGGAGGTCGAGGGCGAGGTCGCCCTGCGCCGGTCGTCCGCCACGCGCGCCGCCGCCGCCTCGGCCGCCCATGCGGCCACCGCCGTCACCCTGAATGAAGCAAGGATCGCCGATGACGCCTCTACGCCGCTGGACCCTGTGCGGGCTGACCGCCTGCGCCGCCATGATGACGAGCTGTGCCGCCTCGCCCCCGATCTCGAGGGCTGCGCCGCCGCGCCTGACGCTGGATGAGGCCGCGACACGGCCCTGCCGTCTGCCGCGCCTGGCCGAGCCGGCGACCACGGGCGCACTGGAAGCCGCCTATGTCGAACGCGGCGCGGCCATCCTGGCCTGCGACCAGTCCCGCGCCGCCGCCGTCGAGGCGCTGAAGGCCGAGCGGGCGCTGATCGACCGCTGGCTGGCCGGCGCGGCGCCCTGATCCAGCGACCGCCCGGCGCATTCTGCCGACCGCTCGGCAAGAATGGCCGGGCGCCGCCGCCCACCCGGCAACATCTGCCGAGCCAGTCGCATGGTTAAGCGGAAGTACCGTAGCAAAAACAACGGTCGGCCATTGCGGCACGCAATCCCATCAAAGGCGCGCCTCTTGCTCCAGACGGTTCGAGCAAAATGCTCCCGGCAGCCAAAATGGCGTCGGACACCTTGAAACAAGGACTATCGTCATGGCGCTGAACAGCGTTAACACGAACGTGGGCGCAATGGTCGCCCTGCAGAACCTGCAAGTCACCAACAGTGAACTGCAAACGGTTCAATCCCGCATCAACACCGGCAAGAAGGTCGCTTCGGCCAAGGACAATGGCGCCGTTTGGGCCATTGCTCAGGGCCAGCGCTCGGAAATCGGCGCGCTGAACGCGGTCACCGACAGCCTGCAACGCGGCCAATCGGCCACCGACGTGGCTGTCGCCGCCGGTGAATCCGTTTCGGACCTCCTGCTGCAACTGAAGGAAAAGGCCCTGGCGGCCACCGACGAGACCCTGTCGTCGTCGGCCCGTGACGCCCTGAACGAAGACTTCAAGTCCATCCGCGATCAGATCGGCACCGTGATCGAAAACGCGGAGTTCAACGGCGTCAACCTGCTGGACGGCTCGATCACCGGCGGCTTCAAGGCCCTGGCCAACGTCTCGGGCGACACCATCGACGTCGGCGCCGAAGACATGAGCCTGTCGGGTTCGGTCGTGTCCCTGGGCGCGTCTCAGGAAATCGACACCAAGTCGAAGGCGACTTCGGCTCTGTCGGACATCGACGACTCGATCGACCAAGTCTCGGCTTCGCTGGCCCGTCTGGGCACCGGCTCCAAGTCGCTGGCCACCCACATGACCTTCGTGGGCAAGCTGCAAGACACCCTGGAAGCCGGCGTCGGCAACCTGGTGGATGCCGATCTGGCCAAGGAAAGCGCGCGGCTCCAGGCTCTGCAGACGAAGCAGCAGCTGGGTGTTCAGGCGCTGTCCATCGCCAACTCGTCGACCTCGATGCTGTTGGGACTGTTCCGCTAATCGACCGAAAGGGGCGGGACTTCGGTCCCGCCCTGATCCGGTTTTCACCGGGAGGCGCCGGCGTGACGCCGGCGAGGAGATATGGATGCCGCAACGAAACTGACCCCCGCAGCCCCGATCGCCGAGATCGCCGGCGCGCCGCCCTCGGGCGGCGATTACCGTGAGGGAAGCGGTGCTTCCGACCAGGCGCCGGTCTACCGGCTGGTCATCGAGGAAGGGCCGACCAAGGGGTCTTTCATCTACAAGACGCTGGATCGTGTCACGGGCGAAGTCATTCGCCAGCTGCCACGGGAACGGCTGATCGAGATGATCGACAGCGACGCCTACGCCACTGGATCGGTGATCGACACCAACGCGTAGCGAGAGCTGAAAATCCGGGGGCGTTTCGCCCATCCGCACCGTGCAGGGACCGCCCCGCGCGGTTAACGCGCGTGGTGAATCCGCGTTAACCATGTGAATACGACTCAGCCTTAACGTCTTCGGTGAAACTCCCGGGGGCTTGAAGCCGATGACCAACAGCGTTCACACCAATACGTCCGCCGCCATCGCGCTGCAGAACCTGACGACGACGAACGAGCGGCTGAACGTCACGCAAGGCCGGATCTCCACCGGCCTGAAGGTTCAGGGTGCCAAGGACAACGCCGCCATCTGGGCCATCGCCCAGGGCCAGCGGGCCGATCTGGGGGCGCTGGGCGCCGTCAAGCAGAGCCTGGACCGGGCCACCTCGATCGCGGACGTGGCCCTGTCGGCCGGTGAATCGGTTTCGGACCTTCTGAACGAGCTGAAGGAAAAGGTCGTCGCGGCGAAGGACGAGTCGCTCTCCAGCCAGTCGCGCGCCCTGCTGGATGCGGACTTCAAGGCTCTGGTCCGCGCCATCGGTTCGGCCATCGAGAACGCCACCTTCGACGGCGGCAACATCCTGAACGGTTCGCTGAGCTCGGGCATCCAGTTCCTGGCCAATGCCGACGCCTCGTCGTCCATCACCCTGGCGGCCAAGGATCTCAGCTTGGGCGGCTCGGTCATCGCCACCTCGCTGTCGGACTCACTGCTGACCATCTCGGGCGCGGCCGCCGCGCTGGATAATCTGGACGACTCGATCACCAAGCTGAACTCGGCGCTCGGCGAAATCGGCGCGCAGGCCAAGCAGATCTCGGCGCACAACACCTTCGTCTCGAAACTATCGGACACGCTGGAGTCGGGCATCGGCAATCTCGTCGATGCGGATCTGGCCAAGGAAAGTGCGCGTCTGCAGGCCTTGCAGGTCCAGCAGCAGCTCGGCGCTCAGGCGCTGTCGATCGCGAACCAGTCGCCGCAGATCATCCTGTCGCTGTTCCAATAAGCCCCGTCAGGGGCCTGCGCCGCGTCAGACGAAGCGGCGGCCGGAATGTCCGATCTGGATGGCGCCGCGGCGGCGGTGGGTCACCTTCGGTCCAAAGCCGTACAGGGCCAAGACAGTCCGAAGCATCTGGGCAAAAGCACGCATGGCGAATCCTCCCGTCACGGGACGTTAACACATTCGCCATGTTTGCGTTCCCGCGGCAGGCGTTAAGCCGCCGTTACGGTTCGCGCGATAGGCTTGGGCGGTAGGAAATCGCCTTGATCGACAACAGCTACCTTCTTGGCCTGTACTCGGGGACGTCGACGTCGACGGGCTCGTCGACCACGCTCGCCTCGCTGACCGCGGCCTCGCGGAAAAAGCAGCCGACGGCGCCCTGGTCCACCACCAGCAAATCCATGCCACAGGCCAGCGAGCTGGTCCGCGCGGCCTTGGGCGGGCGCAAGATCATCAGCGAGAGCGACCAGACGATCGACGTCTCGGGCGCATCCGCTGACTACAAGAAGCTGTTCGCCCTCTACCAGGGCCTGGAGACCCTGACGCAGCTGGCCAACCGCGCCTCGGTCAAGGGCGTGTCGGCCAGCGAGACGGCCCTGCTGGCCAAGCGGTTCACCGCCGGCCTGGCCGAGGTGGGCGACTACATGGCCTCGACGACGCTGGACGGCGTGCGCCTGGTTCAGGGCATCTCCTCGTCGGTGAGCAAGAGCACCTCCGGCGTCAAGCGCGACCAGCCCAACTACGTCACCGGCCCGATCCACGAGGGCGCGCTGACCAGCGAGGTCGCGGCCTTCCAGGGCAGCGTCGCCTTCTCGATCTCCGCCAAGCGCAGCAATGGCGAAACCTTGTCGGTCGATGTCGACCTGAGCGCCATGGGCGGGACGCCGCGCACGCTCGACAACGTCATCAAGCACATCAACACCCAGCTGGAAGCCGCCGGCATCGAGACCCGCTTCGGCCGCGAGCAGGTCGAGGCCGAGGAAAAGACCCTTACCGTCAACGGCAAGACCGTCACCCTGCCGGCCGGCGCCGATCATTGGGCGCTGGTGGTCAAGGGAACGTCGACCGAGGCCATCACCTTCTCGGCGGCCGACACCTCCGACGCCGTCTATGTGACCCAGAACGTGGGGACCGATGGCGCGGGGCAGCTGCTGAAGTTCCAGAGCGACGGGGGCGCGGCGCCCACCGCCGCTGCCGGCGTGGGCGAAAGCTTCTGGGTCGATGGGCGCGTCGCCCAGACCAGCCTGCCGAACGGCCTCTCCGCCATCCGCGCCAGCGCGGCGGCGCCCGACGGCTCCGTCTGGGTCGTGGCCGATCTGGACGAAGGCCTGTCGGGCCAGGACATCAAGGGCGCCAGCGACGTCGCCCTGATGAAATACGATGCGGCCGGCAACCTGACCTACAGCCGGACCCTGGGCGCCGCGTCCCAGGCCAGCGGCTTCGCGATCGCGGTCAAGGCCGACGGCTCGGTCGCCGTGGCCGGATCGGTCACCGGCGCGCTGGACAAGGGCGCGACCGGCACGGTCGCCACCGTCTCGGACAGCTTCGTCAGCGTCTATGACGCCCAGGGCATCGAACAGTGGACCCAGCGGCGCGGCGCCCGCGCCGAGGACGAAGCCACCGCCGTCAGCTTCGGCGACGACGGCCGGGTCTATGTCGCCGGCCGGGCCAAGTCTGCCATGCCGGGCGCCGCCGCCGTGGGCGGCTGGGACGGCTATCTGGAGGCCTATACCGCCAGCGTGCCCTATCCGACCGCCGCCACGACGGTGAAGGTCAACTCCACCACCCAGTTCGGCACCACTGGCGACGACACCGTTCAGGCCATGACCATCGACGGCTCGAACCTCTACACCGCCGGTGTCGAGAACGGCCGCTTCGTCGTGCGCCAGTTCGCGCTGGACGCCGCCGGCAAGGCGACCCTGCAATCGACCCGCGACCTCGGCTACGGTTCGGGCGAGATCGCGGGCGTGTCGGTCTCAGGGGGCAAGGTCATCGTGTCCGGGACGACGCGCAACACCGCCCTGGACGCCGGGACGATCACCAACGCGCACGCGGGCGGGACCGACGCCTTCGTGGCCAGCCTGTCGACCGATCTCCAGGCCGCGGCGACGGACCGCCTGACCTACTTCGGCGGGGCAGGGGACGACACCGCCGCCGATGTGAAGGTGGCGAACGGCAAGGTCTGGATCACCGGCGTCTCGGATCGCGCCCTGGGCGCCGACGAGGAAGACCCCACGCGGGGCTATCTGGCGCGCATCGACCCGACCTCGGGCGCCGTCGAATGGTCGCGCACCTGGGACGGCAAGGGCCAGCAGGCCGCGCCCGCCACCCTGGCCGTGGTGTCGGGCGGCGCCAGCGTGCTGGATCGTCTGGGCCTGCCGCAGGGCACGATCCAGCAAAAGGATTCCAAGCTGCTGACGTCGGCCACGGCCCTGCGGGTCGGCGACCGCTTCACCGTGTCCCCGGCCAACGGCGGCCGGGCCTCCACCATTACCATCGACGCCAAGGAAACCCTGGCGACCCTGGCGTCCAAGATCGAGCGCGCCTCGGGCCGCAAGCTGAAGGTCACCGTCTCGACCGACAGCACCGTCGATCCGCCGATCCAGCGCCTGTCGATGATGGCGCGCGACGGCAAGACCGGCGCCGTGCTGTCCGCCGGCGAGGCGGGACGCGACGCCCTGGCCGGGCTGGGCCTGACGCCGGGCTACGTCGGCTCGTCCGCGGGGACCGACACCATCAAGACCTTCGGCCTGAACCTGCCGAAGACGCTCAGCCTGTCCGGCGCCGATTCCATCAAGACGGCCGGCGAGGCGCTGCAGGCGGCCATGAAGTCCATCCGCGACGCCTACCGCGCCCTCAACCCCACGACGGCCAGCAGTACGTCCGGCGGCAAGTCCGGCGGAACGGCGCCGGCCTACTATACGGCTCAGCTGGCCAATTATCAGGCCGCCCTCAGTCGCCTCACAGGTTAAGCCGCGCCGCCTGTTGACGTGGCGGCGGTCGCCGGGGTTATTGAACGCCCTTCGACGCGCGAGCCCCCAATGGCGTTTCCGAACGACAACCGCACCATCCTGATCGTCGGCATCGGCGCCGCCGTGCTGGTGGCCGTGATCGCGGGCCTGGTTTTTTCCGCCGGCGGCGACAAGACGCCCGAGGCGCCGCCCGCCTCGCGGGGCGGCCTGACCGTCGATCTGGCGGAAGCGCCCACCCTGGAGCCGACGCGCGAACTGCGCTGCTTCGTCGACGGCCAGTACGTCGGCATGGCCACCCTGGCTGACTGCGCGCGCCGCAACGGCGTGGCGACCGAGGCCCTGGACGTGGGTCTGGACGCGACCGGCGCCCTGGCCGCCGCGCCGACGGCCGCCTTCTCGCCGCCTCCGGAATTGCCGGCCATGGACATGACCCCGATCGAGCCGCAGCCGCTGCCGTCGCCCAGCCAGCCGGTCACCACGGTCAACACGCCGCCGCCCGCCGCCACCGGTTCCGCGTGCCTGCGCCACACCGGTTCGGACTGGCGTCAGCTGTCGTCGGGCATGAGCCTGGCCGCCTGTGTGCAGGCGCTGTATTCCGGCACGTGCGTTCGCCCGGGCGAGGCCCAGTACGGCCGCTGGGGCGACACGACGCTGCGCCTGGTGCCGCGCCGCGTCGAACAGTCCAGCGAAAACAACCGGTTCCGCACCCTGGCCGAGCAGGACCGCAACTGCCAGTTCCCGAGCCTCCGCTGATGCGCGCCACGACCCTCGCCCTGATCGCCGCCGCCTCCTTCGCCGGCCTCGCCGCCTGTCAGAACGGGCCAAAGGCCCCGCGGCAGCCGGGCGTCTGCTACTACCTTGTGCCGTCCGATCAGGAAGGCGGCGAGATGAAGACCAATGTCGTCGCCCGCGACCAGCCGCAGATCGAATACTGCGCCGCCCGTCTGGAAGAGATGCGCGTGCGCTTCCTGCGCCTGGGCGGCTCGAACCGCGATATCATCGGCGCCTATCAGGGCCAGTACATCTTCATCGACCGGGGCGGCGTTTATTTCGGCAAGACCCTGACCGGCAACCGGTTCTTCGCCCTGGCGCGGACCGGCGACGGCCGTCTGGCGGTGCCGGGCGCCATCCAGCGCGCCCCGGCCGCCCCCAACTAAGACCAGAACAAATCTGGAACATCCCGACGCAGTCCGTTAGGCTGCGGTTTTCGACGAGCGAAGGAACGAGCCCATGGCTGGCAGCGTCAACAAGGTCATTCTGATCGGCAATCTGGGCAAGGATCCCGAGATCCGCACGCTGAACTCGGGCGACCGCGTCGCCAACCTGCGCATCGCCACCTCCGAGACCTGGCGCGACAAGTCCTCGGGCGAGCGCAAGGAGAAGACCGAGTGGCACCAGGTGGTCATCTTCAACGAGAACATCGTCAAGGTGGCCGAGAACTACCTGAAGAAGGGTTCGACCGTTTACATTGAGGGCTCGCTGCAGACCCGCAAGTACGAGCAGAACGGCGTCGAGAAATATTCCACCGAGATCGTGCTGCAGCGTTTCAACGGCCAGCTGACCATGCTGGGCGGTCGTGACGGCGGCGGCGGCGGCGGCTCGCGTTCGGACGACGACGGCTACTCGTCGGGCTTCCAGACCGGCGGCGCCAACAAGCCCTCGGGCCCGCGTGAAAACTACGACCTGAACGACGATATTCCGTTCTAGGCCGGCTGACGGCCAAGCGAGCGCCACGCGTTCTGTACGGTCGCGTGCCTTGGATTGTTGTTTGACTACGCGCGCTTAGTCGCGGTTGTACGCCTCGCATACCGGTGACATAAGGACGGCGGCGGCCCCTAGGGACCGCCGCCGTTTCCTTGTGCGAAAGCGCCGTCATGGCCGACACCGACACCGCGATGGAGAAGGCCGCCCGCGCGGTCCACGAAACCTACAAGGGCAAGGGCACCTGGTCGGCCGCCACCCCCGCCGAGCGCAGCAAGGCGCGCCATGCGGTCCGGCTGGCGCAGAGTGCGCTGGGCGCTGACGGTGGTCGATCTTCTGCGGGGGCGGCGAAAAAGTATTGGTGATGCAGGAGGGCTAGACTGTTTTCTCTATAGAATGCCGCAACATAGAACGGGATGGTTTTCTAGTTTCTATAAGTCTTAAAATATGCAGATCCGTCCTGTCCGAGTGAGCGTGTAGATATGGGCTATTTTATCAAGGCGTTCGTCAATATGCCGAACTCTGCCCTTATAGTTTCAACCGAAGCTGGTTACAGCGTATCAGATTAATATTATGGACCGGGAGACAATCCAACCCAAATCGGAGATGTCTCTCCTGACTGTTTCCTTGTTTGTGCTTCGCAAAATGATTATACTTTTACCTTTTATGGCACGACGACTAACGCAGGCGGTGTCGTTGGCTAATCTGGACAATACGTCTACATATATTCTCAGTACAGTCACACTATTGGTGACACAGTCAACTTCACTGCGGGCGGCGTCTACGACATCGCCTGCTATCTGACCGGCACGGCCATCCGCACGGCCTCCGGCGACGTCGCCGTCGAGGCGCTGAGCATCGGCGACCGAGTGATCACCGCCTCGGGCCAGTCCTGCCCCATCAAGTGGATCGGCCGGCGCAGTTGCGCGGGCCGCTTCGCCAGCGGCAACGCCGACGTCCTGCCGGTCTGCTTCAAGGCCGGATCGATCAGCGATGACGTCCCCGCGCGCGACCTCCATGTCTCGCCCAAGCACGCCATGTATCTGGACGGCGTGCTGATCGCCGCCGAGCGGCTGGTCAACGGCGTGACCATCACCCAGGCGACCGAGGTGGACGAGGTCACTTACTGGCACATCGAGCTGGACAGCCACGACGTGCTGATCGCCGAGGGCGCCGCGTCCGAGAGCTTCGTCGACGACAACTCGCGCGCCATGTTCCACAACGCCGCCGAGTTCGCCGAGCTGTACCCCGACAGCGACCAGAAGCCCGCGATCTACTGCGCTCCCCGTGTCCAGGACGGCCACGACCTGCAGGCCGTCTGGACCCGCCTGGCCCAGCGCGCCGGCATCGAGGTCGTGGCGGCCGACGATTTGGGCGTGCTGACCGGTGAGGTCTCCATCCAGGACGGCCTCATCACCGGCTGGGCCCGCAACGGGACGCATCCCAAGGCGCCGGTCTGTCTCGATCTGGTCGCCGACGGCCTGCTGGTCGGGCGGGCGCTGGCGCGGGGCGCGGCCGCACATGGACAGACCTTCAGCGTGCCGGTTCCGCAGGCCGCGGCCGGGGCGTCCTGCCTCACGCTGCGGCGCTCGGCCGACGGCGCCGTGCTGGGCGAGGCGTTTCTGATCGACGTCGTCGCCGCCTGAACGACAGAGCCGGCTTGTCGATCATCCTCTAGCTTGGCGGTTGCGTGGCGTTTCGTGGGGGCATCAACAGCCTGACCCTTCAGGGGGTGACGGGCTGGGCGTGGGATGACGAACGGCCGGGCGTTCCGGTCACGCTGCTCGTCTCGGTGGACGGGGCGCTGGTCGGGCGGGTCCTGGCCAACCGGCTCCGGCAGGACCTGGTCAAGCTGGAGTTCGGCGACGGACGCCACGCGTTCGACCTGCCGTTCGCGCCGCCCCTGTCGCCGGATCGGGAGTATGTCGTCGAGGTTCTGCGCGAGAGCGACGGGCTGCCCCTGAAGAACGCGCCGATGACGTTGCGCCCCACGGCCGACTTCGACGAGGCCAAGCGGCGCCTGCTGACCGACGTGCTGGGCGCGCCCACCGACGAGGACGCGGTGCGCGACCGCCTGGTCTTTCTGGAGCGCGAGGCGGCCCGTCTGCGCCGGCTCTACGCCAACATCCGCGACGACGTCTGGGCGTCGGAGGCCGAGCGCCGGCTCAGCCGCGCGGATCCGGAGGCGATGGCCGGCGTGGCGGCGCCCCAACCGTCCGCCGACGCCCGCCGCCGCGCCCTGGTTATCGACAAGCGTCCTCCCCAGCCCGAACGCGACGGCGGCTCCAACGCCCTGCTGTCCCACATCGGCTCGCTGAAGCGGCTGGGGTACGACGTCACCTTCGCGCCTCTGACGCTGTCCGGCGACATGACGCATCTGGAGGCCGGCGGCGTCCGCACCTGTTCGGCGCCGATGTATCCGACCGTCGAGGACGTGCTGCTGGCCCATCGCAACCGGTTCGACGTCGTCTATCTGCATCGTCTGGACGCCGCGTCGCGCTACACGGCGCTGGTCCGCCATCACCAGCCGCGGGCCCGCATCGTCTTCAGCGTCGCCGACCTGGCCTTCCTGCGCATGAAGCGGCAGGCCGAGATCGAGCAACTGCCGGAACTGGAGGCGAGGGCGGGGCGCATGCGGATCAGCGAGCTGTCCGCCTGCTGGGCCGCCGACAGCGTCATCACGCACTCGCCGGCCGAGGCCGAGGTGCTGCGCACGAACATGCGGCCCGGCAAGGTTCACGTCGTCCCGCCGGCGGTCGCCGCCGCCCCGACGCATAAGCCGTTCGCCGAGCGCTCGGGCGTCGCCTTCATCGGCTCCTATGGGCATCAGCCGAATGTCGATGCGGCCCATCTGATCGCGCGGTCGCTGGCGCCGGCCTTGCGCGCCGAGGCGCCCGAAATCCGCATCTTCCTGGTCGGCAGCGACATGCCCGACAGCGTCGCCCGGCTGGAGCAGGACAATCTGAGCCCGATCGGCCACGTGCCCGAACTGTCCGGGGTGTTCGAGCGGGTGCGTCTGACCCTCGCACCCTTGGCCTACGGCGCGGGGATCAAGATCAAGGTGCTCGACAGCCTGTCCGAAGGCGTGCCGTGCGTCTGCACGCCGATGGCGGCCGAAGGCCTGGATCTGCCCCCGATCCTGCGGCGGCACACCGTGGGCGAGATCGACGACCTGCCCCGGCTGATCCGCGCCCTGCACGACGATGAAGCGCTCAACCCGAGGTCCAGCAGATGGTCCAGGCGCAGAAGTCGGCGTTCCGCCGAGACGTGGTCGACCTGTTGCCGCGCGCCGGCGTGCGGGACGACGTGGCACAGCCGATCTTCATCCTGGGCTTCCCGCGGTCCGGGACGACGCTGCTGGAGCAGACCCTGTCCGGCAGTCCATTGATCTCGGCCGGGGACGAACTGCCCCTGATCCATGTCCTGGCCGCCGTGATGCCCCAGCTGTTCGATAGCCCGACGCCCTACCCATCGGCCCTGTCGGAGCTATGGATGGGCGATCATCTGGAGGGACTGGATGAACTGCGCGACGTCTATCTGAAACGCGCCAAACAGCTGGGCGTCATGACGCCGGGCGCGCGCTGGTTCACCGACAAGATGCCGCTCAACGAGATGCATATGGGGTTGATCGGCCTGGTGTTTCCTCAGGCGCCCCTGCTGCACGTCATCCGGCATCCGCTCGACATCATGGTCTCGGCCATGTCGAACATCTTCACGCACGGCGGCTTTTGCGGATCGTCTCTGGAGACGGCGGCGAAACACCTGGCGACCTCGGCGGACATGGTCCAGCACTATCGCGACCAGATGACGCTTCACTATCGGACGGTCCGATACGAAGACATGGTCGATGATCAGGAGACGACGATACGCGGGGTGTTCCAGTTCATCGGCGCGCCGTACCAGCCCGAGGTCCTGTCTTTCCAAGACAATGCGCGATACGCGCGCACCGCCAGCTACCAACAGGTCACGGAGCGGCTGTATGATCGATCCCGCTACCGTTATCGAAACTACCTCGATCATCTGCAGCCCGCGATCCCCATTCTGGAACCGTTGATGGAAAAGCTCGGTTACTCGATCTGACGGACGTTTAACCGCGTTGCAGCCTTGCTACCGCAGCGTCGCCGCGCGAAGAATGTACTCCACATGGAGAAATCTCGCGTCGCCATGCCTGTCGCCCGCAAGCGTAAAAGCCCGCTGAGCATCGAGAACCTCCGGTTCCGGCAGGGCAGCCTTCGCGGCAAGCTGGTCAGCAGCGACGGCCCGATTCCCCGCTCGGTGACGATCCGCTTCGACGGGCACGATGTGGGATCGGTGCGTGTGCGGGGCCGCGAACCGCTGGAAGGCCCCTTCACCTGGTTCGTTCCGGCGCGGCACTACGACGGCGGGGCGCACACCTTCGAGGTTGCGGTCGCGACCGACGACGAGGTGCCGGTCGTGCTCGACAGCCTGGAACGTCAGATGGACGTTGGCGCCGCTCCGCTGCTGCACGCCGCCGCCGGCGTGAATGACAGGGGCCAGATCGAGGGCTTCGCCTGGAACTCGGTACAACCCAACGAACCTCTGGCGATCGAGCTTTGGGAGCGCGGTGCGCTGGTCCGGACGATTCGCGCCGATCAGTCCGTGCCGGCGATCCCGGCCGATACGGCGCCCGACGCCTGCGGCTTTGCCTTCGCGCCGCAGGATCTGGGCAGCTGGATCAACGGCCGTGCGAGGCTGATCGCGCCCAAGTTCGGCGAGGCGATCCCGGTCGACTTCTCCACGGTGCTGGCCGAGGTTGCGGTCGAGCAGGTGTTCGTCGATGAGGAACTGGCCGTCACCGTGACGCGACCGGCGCTGCTGGCGCCCTGCGACGTCACGGTCAGCATCGACGGCCTGGCCCGCCCGTCGCGTCTTCGCGAGCGGGCCGACAGCATTCAGTTGTTCGTCGCGCGCCCGCTGGCGGAGGACGCCGACGATCACCGGCTGCAGGTCGCCTTCGTCTTCGAGGGCGAGACCCTGGCCAGCGCGGAGCAGACCTTCCGCTGGAGCCCGCCCGGCGGCCTTCTGGCCAATCCCGACTTCCGCGACTGGCAAGGCGACCGCCTGGCCGTCTGGGCGCTGGAAGACGGGTATTCGGCCATGCCCTCGACACCCGGCGACGGTGTCTCCGCGCCCTTCGCGCCGGCCCTGGTCAGCCTGGGGGCGCTGGGTGCGGCGGGCGGCCCGCTGCGGCTGGCGCAGCCCGTCGATCTGTCCGACGCGGACGTTGTCGATCTGGAGTTCGTCGCGCGCTTCGAGGGCGCGGCCGAGGTTCAGGTCTTCGACGACGAAGGCGTGCTGGCCGGCGTCATCATAGACGGCGAGGGGGTGTGGGCCCGCCACCGGCGTACGCTGACGCTGGATCGTCCGGCCGGGCCCGGCGCGCATGTCGCCTTGCTGGCCGCCGATGCGGATGCGGTCGAGCTGGCCTATCTCGACGTCGGCCCGCCGGGGTTCCAGCGGGTTCAGTCCGACGGTCAGGACACGCTGAAGCAGGGCCTCGCCAACGGCGATTTCCAGCGCTGGTCGCGCGGCCTGACCTTCCAGTCCACGGGAGCCAGCATCGAGACAGCCGACGGCTGGCTGCTGTCGGCGCCCAAGGGCCTGAAGGGCGTTCGCGCCGCCCTGGTTCAGATCGAGAGCGACGACGGCGCGATCGATTACGGCTTTGGCCTGAGGGCGGACGCGCCAACCGGTCTGGTCACCCTGTCGACCCAGGTGCATCCGGCGGCCGTTCGCCGAGGCGGTGACTGGACGCTGGAACTGACAGTGCAGCGGCACCCGGGCAGCGGCAGGGGCGTGGCCCGTCTCGGTCGCATCCTGCTGAGCGATAGTCCGCTCGGCGGTCCAAAGGCCGCCGTCCTGGGCCGTGACGTCCTGCTGTCGCCCGACGCCCGCCGCGTTCGGTTGTCGGTTGACGCCGCCGCCTGGGGCGCCGCCGGCGTGGATGGCCGGCGCGCCATGGACGAACAGCCGGCGGTCTTCCTGGTCATAGAGTTCCAGGATCGGGCGCTGGACGCCGTCCTGACCCGAGCCGTCCTGACGCAGAACGCCGCGCCCGAGCCTCAGCGCGACGCATTCGCCGGGTTCGAGGACTTCAACCTGATGTCCCAGATCGGCCGCACCGTGGGACTGGAGGGATGGGCGCGCGAGACCGTGCCGGTCGAGGGGCCTTCGACGCTGACAGAGGCGCCGCCGGCCGCGCCGCCGGCCACCTGGTCGAACTGGGCCTATCCGGCGGTCGATATCGTGGTGCCCGTCTACAACGCCGAGATCCACACCCTGGGCTGCCTCAGGGCCCTGGTCGAGGTGACGGACATCCCCTACCGCCTGATCGTGGTCGACGACGGCTCGGCGCCCTCGACGCGCCGGGCCTTGGACGACTTCGCCGTCGAACGGCCGTGGATCGAGGTGATCCACAACGCGACCAACCTTGGCTACACGCGCGCCGCGAACGTGGGCCTGAAGGCCGGACGCGCGCCCTGGGTCGTGCTGCTGAACAGCGACACGGTGGTGACGCCGGGATGGCTGGAGGGCCTTCTGGACATCGGGTTGTCGGACAGCGCCATCGGCATGGTCGGACCGTTGTCCAACGCCGCCACCTGGCAGTCAGTCCCTGCGGTGCGCGACGCGCACGGCCAATGGGCGATCAACCGCATTCCGGGCGACCTGACGCTGGAGGCCTGGTCCGACGCCATCCGTCGCTCGTCCCAGCGCGCCCATCCGTCCGTGCCCCTGCTGAACGGGTTCTGCACCCTGATGCGCCGCGCCGCGCTTCAGGCCGTCAACTTCCTGGACGAGGAGACCTTCCCCGTCGGCTACGGCGAAGAGGTCGATCTGTGCATCCGCATCGGCAAGGCGGGATACCGGATGCACGTGGCCGACGACGTCTTCGTCTTCCATCACAAGTCCTCCAGCTTCGGGAAGGAACGCCGCGCGGTCCTGTCCAAGCAAGGCGGCGCCGCCGTGCGCAAGAAGCACCGTGACGTGAACCTGGCGGGTCTGGAGGAACAACTGGCGACGCTGGTCCCGCTGCTGCAGCTGCGCCAGGACCTGAAGACCAAGGTGCTGGAGGCCGCCCAGTGATCGCGGCGCTTTTTGTGCTGCCGACGCGCGGTGGAAACGGTGGCGCCAACTCGGTGATCCAGGAGGCTACGGCCCTGGCCCGCATGGGCTGCCACATCGGCATCACCGTTCAGAAGAAGCAGCTGGCGGACTTCCGCAGCAGCTATCCGGAGCTGGCCAGCGCCGGCATCCGCCTGCACAGCTTCGGCGACACGGCGGACCTGGCCAAGGATCTGGCCGCCTACGACATCGTCATCGCCACCATCTATACGTCCGTCGCCCTGATCGCCGAAGCCGTCGCCTCGGTGAAGTCGCCGATCAAGGTCGCCTATTATGTCCAGGACTACGAGCCGCTGTTCCATGAGGCGGACACGGACGCTTGGCGCGCGGCGCGCGACAGCTACCGCCTGATCCCCAGCGCCACCCTGTTCGCCAAGACCGAGTGGCTGCAAGACATGGTCGAGCGCAATCACGGCATACGGCCGGAAAAGGTTGCGCCCAGCATCGACCACGGCATCTATTACCCCGACATCGCCGCGCCCCGGAACGAATTGACCGTCGCGGCCATGCTGCGCCCTTCGACGCCGCGCCGGGCGCCGCACCGAACTCTGCGGGTCATGGCGCGCCTGGCCCAGCAGATCCCATCCGCCCGCTTCACCGTCTTCGGCTGCGACGACGACGCCCTGGCCGCCGCCAATCTGGAGCTGCCGGCGGGGGTGGAGAACATCGGGCGCCTGCGCCGGACCGAGGTGCCGGACCTGCTGCGCCGCGCCGACGTCTTCATCGACGCCTCGGACTATCAGGCCTTCGGCCGGACCGGACTGGAGGCGATGGCCAGCGGTTGCGTGCCGGTGCTGCCCACTTTCGGCGGCGCCCACGAATATGCGGTGCACGAACGCAACGCCTATCTGGTCGACAGCCGCTCGGATCAGTCCTTCATCGACGCCGTCGTCGCCTTCGACGACCTGCAGCCCGGCTACCGCGCCGAGATGCGCCGCGAGGCCCTGTCGACGGCCGCGACCTACAGCGTCACCGCCGCCGCGCTCAGCGAACTGGCGCTGTTCCAGCGGATGCTCGGCCAATAGGGAAGGGCAGGCTGGCCCCCGGGCCGCCCGCCCTGTAGCGAGGCGCCATGTCGCCCCGCTCGCAACGCCTGACCTCGCTGGAGATCGCCGCCATCGTGGCGGTGATCGTCATCTGGGGCGTGAACAACGCCGCGGCGAAGGCGGCCACGGAGGTCATGCCGCCGCTGATGGTCGGGGCGATCCGGTTCCTGATCGCGGCCCTGTGCCTGGCGCCCTTCGTGCGGCCGCCGTTCCCGGACTGGAAGAGCCTGCTGCTGATCGTACTGGTGGGCGGACCGATCCATTACGGCCTGCTGTATCTGGCCTTCTGGATGGCGCATGACGTCAGCCCGGTGACGGTGGCGACCCAGATGTGGGTGCCCTTCACGGCCGTCGCCGCCTTTCTGTTGCTGGGCGAGCGGCTGAACCGCATTGCGGTCGCCGGCATCGGCGTGGCCTTTCTGGGCGTGGCGTGGATGGCGCTGGACGCCCATGCGATCCAGGACTGGCGCGCGATCCTGCTGGGCGTCGCGGCCAGCGCGGCCTGGGCCCTGGTCACCGTGGTGGCGCGGCGCACCACCTCCATTCCGCCGGTCAAGATGCAGGGCCTGCTGGCCGCCTTCGCCCTGCCGGTGCTGGCGGGCGCCTCGGCGATTTTCGAGCGGGGGCAGGTCGAGGCCCTCGCCCGCGCCACGCCGTTGATCTGGCTGTGCCTGATCTGGGCGGGGCTGGTGTCGTCGGTCTTCGCGACCAGCCTGGTCTTCTGGCTGGTGCAGCGGCGCGAGGCGGGGCGGGTGACGCCCTACCTGCTGGCCACGCCGGTGGTCTCCATCGCCATCGGCTGGGGGCTGATGGGCGATGTGCTGACGGTGCAGATCCTGACCGGCGCCGCCCTGACCATGGCCGGCGTCGGGCTGGTCGCCCTGGCCGAACGCCGGCTGAGAGCCGGCGCCGGCGGGGGCGCCTAGCGGGTCTAGCCCTCGGCGACCACGCCGCAGGCCACGCGGTCGCCCGCGCCGCCGATCGGCTGGCTGGTCTGATCGTCGGCGTTGGCGTGGATGACGATGGACGAGCCGTCCGCATCCAGCAGCGGCTGGCCCGGGCCCTCGGCCGCCAGACGCACAAGCGGCGTGAATATCTGGGCCTTCACCACGCCGTCCGAGCCGGCATAGATGTTCGGCATATCCCCGTCATCCGGACCGCCGGCGTTCAGCAGGCCGTGCGGCGCCTTCGGATCGTGGTGGTTCACGTGGCCGCCGGCGGAGGTGAAGGGCGCGGCGCACTGGCCGGTCGCGTGGATGTGCACCCCGTGCCAGCCCGGCGTCAGGCCCGTGGCCTCGATCTGGACCAGCACGCCGGTCGGGCCCTGGGTGAAGGCCGCCGTGCCGATGGACGCGCCCGCCGCGTTCATCAGCCCCGCCGTCGCCGTGGCGCCGGCCGGCGCGCGCATGCCCGCCATCATGGCCGCATGGTCGTGATCCTGGGCCGTCGCGCAGGCGGCGACCGAGGCGCTGGCCAGGGCGGCGGCGGCGATGAGCAGTCGTGTGGCGATCATGGGAACGATCCTTATCTGTGAGGGCCGCCGCGGCGGGCGTTTCTTTGCCACCGCAGGCCCGGAATGCTAGAAATCGGCAGACGGGACACTGTTCCGATTCCTGGCCGCCGACCGGCCGATAGAGCCTGAATTTCTTGACCGACGACAGCGACTTCAACGCCGCAGCCTCCTCCAATGGCGGCGCCGTTCCCGGCGGCGACATCGCCACCATCACGATCGAGGACGAGCTGCGCCGCAGCTACCTCGACTACGCCATGAGCGTGATCGTCAGCCGCGCCCTGCCGGACGCGCGCGACGGCCTGAAGCCGGTTCACCGCCGCATCCTGTATTCGATGCACGACCTGAACATGACGCCCGAGCGGTCGTATTCGAAGTGCGCCCGCGTCGTCGGCGACGTTCTGGGCCGCTTCCACCCGCACGGCGACGCCTCGGTCTATATGGCCTTGGTCCGCATGGCCCAGCCCTTCTCGATGGGTCTGATGCTGGTTGACGGCCAGGGCAACTTCGGCTCGGTCGACGGCGATATGCCCGCGTCGATGCGATACACCGAGGCCAAGATGGCCCCGGCCGCCGTCGCTCTGATGGCCGATATCGACAAGGACACGGTCGATTTCCAGCCGAACTACGATGAGAAGGAGCTGGAGCCGGTCGTCCTGCCGACGCGGATTCCCAACCTGCTGGTCAACGGCGCCGGCGGCATCGCCGTCGGCATGGCCACCAACATCCCGCCGCACAATCTGGGCGAGGTGATCGACGCGGCGGTGACCCTGCTGGACGATCCCGAGGTCTCCGACGACGCCCTGCTGGACCTGGTGCCCGGCCCCGACTTCCCGACCGGCGGCGAGATCATGGGCCGCACCGCGCCCCGCAACGCCCTGCGCGACGGTCGCGGCTCGGTCATCGTGCGCGGCAAGGCCTCCATCGAGACCATCCGCAAGGACCGCGAGGCCATCGTCGTCACCGAACTGCCGTTCCAGGTGAACAAGCAGACGCTGATCGAACGCATCGCCGAAATGGTCCGCGAGAAGCGGCTGGAAGGCATCTCCGACGTCCGCGACGAGAGCGACCGCCAGGGCATGCGCATCGTGGTCGAGCTGAAGCGCGACGCGTCCGGCGATGTCATCCTGAACCAGCTGTGGCGCTATACGGCCATGCAGTCGTCGTTCGGCGTCAACATGCTGGCCCTGAACCACGGCCGCCCGGAGCAGATGGGCCTGCGCATGCTGCTGCAGGTCTTCCTCGATCACCGCGAGGAAGTCGTCGTCCGGCGCATAAAGTTCGAACTGGCCAAGGCACGCGACCGCGGCCACGTCCTGGTCGGCCTGGCCGTCGCTGTCGCCAACATCGACGAGGTCATCCACATCATCCGCTCCTCGGCCGATCCGACCGAGGCGCGCGAGCGGCTGCAGGCCAAGTCCTGGCCCGTCGGCGACATGATGGCCCTGGTCGAGCTGATCGCCGATCCGCGCAGCGTCGTGGTCGACGGCGACAAGCTGAACCTGACGGATGAACAGGCCCGCGCCATCCTGGCCCTGACCCTGTCCCGCCTGACCGGCCTGGGCCGTGACGACATCTTCGGCGAGGCGCGCGGCCTGGCCGACACCATCCAGGGCCACCTGACCCTGCTGAGCGACCGCGCCAACATCGTGAAGGTCATTCGCGACGACCTGCTGGCCGTGAAGGCTCAGTTCGCCGTGCCGCGCCGCACCGTGATCGGCGAAGGCGATCATGAGATGGAGGACGAGGACCTGATCCCGCGCGAGGACATGGTCGTCACCGTCACCCACGGCGGCTACGTCAAGCGCGTCGCGCTCAACGCCTATCGGACCCAGCATCGCGGCGGCAAGGGCAAGTCGGGCATGACGATGAAGGACGAGGACGCCATCACCGGCGTCTTTTCCGCCTCGACCCACACGCCGGTCCTGTTCTTCGCCACCAACGGCAAGGCCTACAAGCTCAAGGTCTGGCGCCTGCCGCTGGGCGCGCCCACGTCGCGCGGCAAGGCCTTCGTGAACCTGCTGCCCATCGAGCCGGGCGACAGCATCATGAACGTGCTGCCCTTGCCCGAGGACGAGGCGACCTGGGGCGACTACGACATCATGTTCGCCACCAAGTCGGGCGATGTGCGCCGCAACAAGCTCAGCGACTTCGCCACGGTCAACCGCGCCGGCAAGATCGCCATGAAGCTGGAAGGCGACGACCACATGGTCGGCGTCGCCCTGTGCACCGCCGAGGACGACGTCCTGCTGACCACGGCGCTGGGCCGCGCCATCCGCTTCAAGGCCGACGACGTCCGCGTCTTCAAGGGCCGGGATTCGACCGGGGTGCGCGGCGTTCGCCTGCAGTCCGGCGACGAGGTCATCTCCATGGCCGTCCTCGGCCGCGTCGACGCCACGCCGGAGGAACGCGCCGCCTACGTCAAACACGCCAACGCCATGCGCAAGGCGGTCTTGGGCGAGACCGAGGACGACGCGGCGGTGGTCGAGGCCGAGGACGACGGCGCGGAGGAGGGCGGCGACGCCGCACTGACCCTGGAACGCATCGCCCAGCTGGGCGCCGCCGAACAGTTCATCCTGACCGTCACGGAGACGGGCTTCGGCAAGCGGTCCTCGGCCTATGAATACCGCCGCACCGGTCGCGGCGGGCAGGGGCTGACGGCCCACGGCCTGGGCGGCCGCGCCGGCAAGGGCCTGGCGGCGGCCTTCCCGGTCGAGGAGACCGACGATCTGCTTATGGTCACCTCCAGTGGCCAGATGATCCGCACCCGCGTCGGCCAGGTCCGCATCGTTGGCCGCTCCAGCCAGGGCGTCACCATCTTCCGCACGGCGGACGGCGAGAAGGTCGTCTCGGTCGAGCGTCTGGCGGAAACGGGCGGGGATGATGGAACCGAGGTCGAGGGTGACGGCGAGGCCTAATCCCTCTTTCTCTCCCTCTCCCAGAGGGAGAGGGCTTGAGCGCACGGCGGCGCAGCCGTCGTCCTGGCGCGAAAGGGTGAGGGGTGGGCGATCAACAGGTGAGGGCGGTCCCCTCACCCTTTCGGCTTACCCAATCGCTTCGCTCTTGGAGCCTCAAGCCCTCTCCCTCTGGGAGAGGGAAGCGTGACCCTCTTCATCGACGGCGCGCCCGCCACGCCGGAGCAACTGGCCCACGCCGCCTTGGTCAACTACGGCGCCTACACCTCCTTCCGCGTCGAGGACGGCAAGGTGCGGGGACTGGACCTGCATATCGCTCGGCTCCAGGCCTCGGCCGCCGAACTGTTTGGTGTCGCGGTCGAGGAAGACCGCCTGCGCGGATGGATGCGTCAGGCGCTGGGCGAGCGCACCGACGCATGGCTGCGGGTCAGCCTGTCCTCCCCCCACATCAGCGCGCGCGACCCCAGCTGGACCGGCGCCCCCAGCGTCATGATCGCCGTCTCCGATCCGCCGTCGAGCCTGGCGGACCGGCCGTGGCGTCTCCAGCCCCAGACGCACCAGCATTTCCGTCCGCACCTGAAACATGCGGCGACCATGGACCTATTGCTGGCCCGCCGTACCGCACGGGCCGCCGGCTTCGACGACGCCCTTTTCCTGACCGACGCCGGTCTGATCTCCGAAGGCACGACCTGGAACATCGGCTTCTGGTGCGGCGACGCGGTGATCTGGCCGGAGGCGCCCATGCTGGTGGGCGTCACCCAGGCCCTTCTCGGACAAGCCGTTCCGGCGCGCACCTTGCCGATAAGGCTTGCGGACCTGCCCGACATTGAGGGCGCCTTCCTGTGCAACAGCTCGACACCGGCGGCGCCCATCGTCGCCATCGGCGACCATGTCTTCGCTCCGCGAGCCGATCTCATCGATCGACTGAACATTGCCTGGAAGGCCACGCCTGGGTTTGCGCCCTGATTCGCCCAATCGACCTGGCGCCCCTTCGACCCGTGGTATGATGCAGGCGCGTCATCGTTCGCCATGCCGGCGGACGCAGCGCTCGTCGGGAGCCGATCCGGACGGTTCGCACTGATCGGACGGTTCGGACGCATCGGACGGTTCGCACGCATCGCACGCTTCGAACGGTGTTTCTTGCATCCGACCCGTCGGGCTAGGCCGCTCCGGCCACCGCTGCTAGAGGGAGGCGACGGCGAGGGGAGACACCGCTCATGCGTATCGGCCTTTATCCAGGCACCTTCGACCCGATCACCAACGGGCACCTCGACATCATCGGCCGGGCCGTGAAGCTGGTCGACAAACTGGTCATCGGCGTCGCCCAGAACGACGACAAGGGCCCACTATTCGCCACCAGCGAGCGGGTCGAGATGCTGAAGACCGAGGTGCGCCGCTTCGGCGACCGGATCGAGGTTCGGCCCTTCTCCAGCCTGCTGATGCATTTCGCGGAAGAGCTGGAGGCCCAGATGATCATCCGGGGCCTGCGCGCCGTGGCCGACTTCGAATACGAGTTCCAGATGACGGCGATGAACCAGCGCCTCAATAGCGACATCGAAACCGTCTTCCTGATGGCCGACCCGCGCCACCAGGCGATCGCCTCGCGGCTGGTCAAGGAGATCGCCCGCCTCGGCGGCGATATCCATAGTTTTGTCAGTCCTGCGATCGCCGCGCGCGTCCAGGCCAAGGTGAAGGCGAACTGATGCGACTTGCGATCCTGGGGGCGATCGCCGCCTCCGCCCTGCTGGCGGCTTCGGTCGGCCACGGAGCCCCGGCTCAGGCGCAGGCGGCCGCCCCGTCGGCCGACTGGCGCACCGTCGCGCCGGAAAACCTGTTGGTCATCGAAACGGCCAAGGGCCGCATCCTGGTGGAGCTGTCGCCCCAGGCGGCGCCACAGCACGTCGCCCGCATCCGCACCCTGGCGGCGCGCGGCTTCTATGACGGGCTGAAGTTCCACCGCGTCATCGCCAACTTCATGGCCCAGACGGGCGATCCCCTGGGCACCGGCCTGGGAGGCAGCGACCTGCCGGACGTGCCGGGCGAGTTCAGCTTCCGCCGCGGCGCGGAGGGCTTCGCCCAGGTCGCGATCCCGGGATCGGCCGTCTACGGTCTGTACGGCTCGCTGCCGATCCAGACCCAGCCCGACGCCCAGATGATGGTCACGGCGGACTTCAAGGTCGATGCCCACGGCCTGTTCTGCCCCGGCGTGCTGGGCATGGCGCGCGCGGGCGACCCGAACAGCGCCAACAGCCAGTTCTTTCTGATGAGCGGACGCAACGCCAGCCTGGACGGCGGCTACACGGCGTTCGGCCGGATCCTGCAGGGACTGGACGTGGTCAAGACCCTGAAGACCGGCGCGGCCGGCGGCGACGGCGCCGTGACCGATCCCGATGTCATGACCCGTGTCCGCATCGCCTCGGACCTGCCGGCCGGTCAGGCGCCGGTGGTGCGGGTGGCGACGCCGCAGTCCCCGGCCTTCACGGCCGCCCTGGCGACCCTGACGCGCGACCGCGCCGCCCGACTGTCGATCTGCGACGTCGAGCCAATCGTCGAGGTGCAGGGCTGATGGTGCGGGGCGCGGTCTTCGCCCTGGCGCTGGGCCTTCTGGCCTCGCCCTGCCTCGCGCAGACGGCGCCGTCCGCCGCCGACGATTGGCGCACCGTGTCGGCCGACAACCTGCTGGTGCTCGACACATCCCGAGGGCGGGTTCTGGTCGAGATGTCGCCCGAGGCCGCGCCGCTGCACGTCGAGCGGATGCGGCTGCTGGCCGGCCGGGGCTTCTTCGACGGCCTGACCTTTCACCGCGTCATCGACTGGTTCATGGCCCAGACCGGCGATCCGCTGGGCACCGGCGAGGGCCAGAGCGCCTATCCCGATCTGACGGCGGAGTTCACATTCCGGCGCGGCCCCCAGACCCCCTTTGTGCCTGTGGCCCAGCCGCAGGGGTCCATGACCGGCTTCATGAACGCCCTGCCCATCGAGACACAGCCCGACGCCCTGATGGGCCGCACGCCGGATGGCAAGGTGCACGCCTGGGGCATCTATTGCCCCGGCGTGGCCGGCATGGCCCGGGGCGACGCGAACGACAGCGCCAACAGCCAGTTCTTCCTGATGCGCCAGGCCTATCCATCGCTGGACAAGCGCTACACCGCCTGGGGCCGCGTCATCGACGGCCTGTCCGTCATACGCGCCCTGAAGGCCAGCGGAACGCCGGACGGTCTGGTCGCCGACAGCCCCGACCGACTGACCCGGGTCCGCGTCGCCGCCGATATCCCCGAGGCCGAGCGCCCGACGGCGCAGATGCTCAGCACCGCGTCCGCCCGTTTCCAGGCGCTGGTCGCGGAAACGCGCCAGTCGCGCGGGGCCGACTTCTCGGTGTGCGACATCGACCTGCCGGTCCAGGTCTCGGGCGCTCAGGCCGCGCCGGCCGCCTGACGCCGGCCCCGCCGGGGGCGGCGTCGACGCGACGGCCTGTCCCGCTGCATCCGCTGCAGCAACAGCCCTTCGCGCAGGCCCCGGTCGGCCACCCGCACCCGCTGGCACGGCCAGGCGCGCTGGACCGCCTCCAGGATGGCGGCGCCGGCCAGGACCAGGTCGGCCCGGTCCGGCCCGATGCAGGCCTCGGCCGCCCGGCCCGCCGGCCCCATGGCCACCAGCCGGTCCACCGCAGCCTCGCACTCGCCCCGCGTCATCCATAGGCCATCCACGCGATCACGCTGGTATCGCGGCAAATTCAGGTGGATGCCGGCCAGGCTGGTGATGGCGCCGGAGGTGCCGATCATGTGGCCGCGACCCTCGGCGAACAGGGGCTTCAGGCCATGCGCCGCCTCGTCCGCCTTGTTCAGGGCCTCGGCCATGTCGCCGACCATCGCCTCGTACCAGTCGGTCAGAGCGCCGTTCGGTTCCGGGTGGCGCTCCGCCAGGGTGACGACCCCCATCGGCGCGGACATCCAGCCCACCGACCGGAACCGCCCGTTCTCGCTCCTCAGCCAGGACAGTTCCGTCGACCCGCCGCCCACGTCCACGACCAGTACCGCTTGGCTGGTCCGATCGAACAGGGTGGCGCAGCCTTGCACGGCCAGGTCCGCCTCCTCGGCGGGATCTATGATGCGCAGGACCAGACCGGTCCCGGTGCGCACCCGCGACACGAACTCGGAGCCGTTGTCCGCCATGCGGCAGGCCTGGGTCGCCACGGCCGCCAGCCGATCCGCCGCCACGCCGCGCTTGGCCAGCCGTTCGGCGCAGATGGCCAAGGCGTCGTAGGCGCGGTCCATGGCGGCGTCCTGCAGCCGCCCGGTTGCGGTCAGCCCTTCGCCCAGGCGTACGATCCGGCTGAAGCTGTCGACCACGCGGAAGCCGTCGCGCGCCGGACGGGCGATCAGCAGCCGACAGTTGTTGGTCCCGAGATCGAGCGCGGCGTACAGCGGCGCGTCGCGGCCCGACGCGTCCCGGCTGACGCCAGCGCCCCCTCCGGACCGTCCGTCGCGCCGGTGTGGCGCGGCAGGGGTCTCCGGCATGGGCCGAACATCCTAGTGAGGCGCCCAGGCGGCGCCCGTCGCAACCAGCCTAGACCGCAGGTTGAGCCAGCGCCAAGCGAAACTGTCACGAAGATGAACGGGCCGTGCCGCATCCGCTCATGCTTCACGCCGTATCTTGCTGACATGACACAGGTTTCAACAGCCCTGTTCCGCCTCGGCCAGATCGTCCGTCATCGTGACGGCGCGTTCCGCGGTGTGGTGATCGACGCCGACCCCGCCTATGCCGGGCCGCCGGCTGAGACGGGCGCCGTCGCCTCGAACCAGCCCTTCTATCAGGTCTACGCCCTGGGTCAGGACGGCGGCTTTATCGCCTATGCCGCCGAATCGGCGATCGAGGCCGACCCCCAGCAGGCGGCTCTGAGCGGGCGGGAGGAGCGCACCTGGTTCACCGTCGACGCCGGCGGCCATCACGCACCGCGCACCACGGCCCTGCATTAGGCGCGGGGTGACGGCCGGATCGCCCGCGCCTAGATAAGCGTTGAGGGAGCCGCCATGTCCGACTTCGAACACGTCTTCGACCAGCCCCCCGAGGGCGCCGCCGCCGACTGGACCATTCCCCAGTCGTGGGACGCCTACACGCCTGTCGAGCATCAGACCTGGGACACGCTTTATGCCCGCCAGACGGCGTTGCTGCCCGGCCGGGCCTGCGACGCCTTCATCCACGGGCTGAAGGCGCTGGACCTGGGCGCCGGGGGCATCCCGGACTTCGCGGTCATCAATCCCAAGCTCCAGTCCCTGACCGGCTGGACGGTGGTCTGCGTGCCGGGCCTGGTGCCGGACGAGGTCTTCTTCGACCACCTGGCCAACCGCCGCTTCGTGTCGGGCCAGTTCATCCGCAAGCCGGACCAGCTGGACTACCTGCAGGAACCGGACATCTTCCACGACGTCTTCGGCCACGTGCCGATGCTGACCGACCCGGATTTCGCCGCCTATATGGAGGCTTACGGCAAGGGCGGGCAGCGGGCGGCGAGCCTGGGCGTCCTGCCGAACCTGGCGCGGCTGTATTGGTACACGGTCGAGTTCGGCTTGGTGCGGGAGGCGGACGCCCTTCGGATCTACGGCGCCGGCATCGTCTCCTCGGCGACCGAGAGCGTCTTCGCTCTGGACGACCCCTCGCCGAACCGGCTGGGATTCGATCTGGAGCGGGTCATGAAGACGCCGTACCGGATCGACGACTTCCAGCAGGTCTATTTCGTGATCGACTCGATCGACCAGCTGAAGCGCGAGACGCTGAAGGACTTTGGCCCCGTCTATGACGCCGTGAAGGGCGCCGAGGACGTGGCGATCGAGGCGGTGCTGCCGACCGACGCCGTCTTCACGCGCGGGACGCAGGCCTATGCCGGACGCGGTGGGCGGTTCGCCGCCTAGTGCGGTTCGATCAGCGTCCGGTTCCTGGTGTCGCGCATGAACAGGACCGTCAGCAGGCTGACGCCGATCATGGCGGTGACGTACCAGAAATACAGGCTCTCCACCCCCACGTCCTTCAGCCATAGGGCCACATATTCGGCCGAGCCGCCGAACACGGCATTGGCGATGGCGTAGGGCAGGGCGACGCCCAGGGCGCGGATGTGGGCGGGGAATAGCTCGGCCTTCACCACGGCGTTGATGGCGGTGTAGCCCGAGACGATCAGCAGGGCGGCGAGGGCCAGCAGGAAGGCCACCACGGGGCTGTCGACCGCCGCCAGTGACGTCATGATCGGCACGGTGCAGATGACGCCCAGCACGCCGAAGCCGATCAGCACGGGCCTGCGCCCCACCCGGTCCGACAAGGCGCCGACCGCCGGTTGGACGGCCATGAAGACCAGCAGGGCCAGGGCGCTGATCTCGGTGGCGGCTGTCTTGGAGAAGCCGGAGGTGTTGACCAGGAACTTCTGCAGGTAGGTCGTGTAGGTATAGAAGGCGAGCGTCCCGCCGGCAGTCATTCCGATGACCATCAGGGCCTCGCGCGGGTGCTTCAGGGCCAGCAGCAGGGCGCTGGAGCGCGGCGCCTTTTCGGCGGCGATGCCGGTGAAGGCGCGGGTCTCGTCCAGCCGCCGTCGCAGCCAGAAGACGATCACCGCCAGGCCCGCGCCGACAAAGAAGGGGATGCGCCAGCCCCAGGCGGCCAGATCCGTCTCGCTGAGGGTGTTCTGCAGGAGGATCAGCAGGGCCAGGGCCAGTAGCTGGCCCGAGATCAGGGTGACGTACTGGAAGCTGGACCAGAAGCCGCGGTTCTTCGCCGTCGCCATCTCGGACAGATAGGTGGCGGAGGAGCCGTATTCGCCGCCGACGCTGAGGCCCTGCATCAGGCGGGCGAGCAGCAGCAGGGCGGGCGCCGCGACGCCGATGGTCGCGTATCCGGGCGTGACGCCGATCAGCAGGCTGCCGGCGCACATCAGGCTGACCGACAGGGTCAGGCCGGCCTTGCGGCCCTTGCGGTCGGCGTAGATGCCCATGATCCAGGCCCCGATCGGCCGCATCAGGAAGCCGACCGCGAAGATGGCGGCGGCGCTGAGCAGTTGGGCGGTGTCGTCGCCCTTGGGGAAGAAGACCGGCGCGAAATAGAGGGTGAAGGCCGCGTAGGCGTACCAGTCGAACCACTCGACCAGATTGCCGGCCGATCCGCCGACGATGTTCATCAGCCGGCGGCGCGGGGACATGGGGGAATCGGTCACGGGCGGTTCCTTGTTTCGAGGATCTTACCCGCATCAGTCATGCCTCTCCCAGAGGGACAGGGCTTGAGCGCCTGAGAGCGCAGCGATCAGTCTTGCGCGAAAGGGTGAGGGGACCGCCCCATCCTGTTGGCCGCCCACCCCTCACCCTTTCGGCATGGCCAATCGCCTTCGGCTCTTGGAGCCTCAAGCCCTCTCCCTCTGGGAGAGGGAAAGGCTGTCAGCGCTGGAACGGGTAGAAGCCCGAACCCAGGCCCAGGATGCCGGTCAGTTCGTCCAGCGCCCCCCGGCTTTCGTTTAGCAACGCCGGGTCGGCCAGGTCCGCCGGGCGTAGTTCGTCGCGATACCAGCGGGCGGCCCAGACGCCGAGGGCGCCGTGGAGATCGTCGGTGATCCGCATGCGGGGATTGGTCGCCGCCTCTTCGGTCTCGGTCAGGACGACGCGGAGGCGCAGGCAGGCGGGGCCGCCGCCGTTGCGCATCGACTGGCGGACGTCGACGTATTCGACGCGGCCGATCGGGCCGTTGGAGGCGACCAGGCCCCGGGCGACCGCATGGCTGCGCGGGTTGTCGCGGGTTTCGGTTGGGCAGATCAGGGTCAGGCGGCTCTGGCCCGGCAGTTGCACCAGCATGGAGTTGAACAGGTAGCTGGAGATGGCGTCGGCGAGCGGCAGGTCGTCGGAGGACACCTCGACGAAGATGGGGTCGAACAGGCCGTCCGCCTGCTGACGAATGGCCGCCTGGACAGCGTCGGTGTCTTCGAAGGCCAGGTCGTGGAAGAACAGGGTCTGGAGCGCGCCCACGCAGACGACGTCGTTGTGGAAGGTCCCGCCGGCGATGGCGGCCGAGCCCTGGCGGGCGTGGACGGGGCGGGCGCAAGCATGGCGGCGCTCGACGGCCTCGAACGCCTGGCGGGTCTGGCGGGCGGGAAAGGGACCGTCCCAGGCCTCGAAGGCGTCGCGGCCGTGGACGAACAGATTGACGCCCGGCGCGCCATGCTCCGCACACAGACGAATGTGGTTGGCGGCGCCCTCGTCGGCCAGGTGCGCGACCGGCGACAGGGCGTCGTGGACGGCGAACCGGGCGGTGTCGGGGAACAGGGCATCCAGCGCGCGGCGGGTCTGTTGATGTTCCAGCGAGCGGTGCAGGTTGGTGACGAGGTTGGCGGGCGTGAAGTGGACGCGGCCGTCGGCGGCGTCGGCGCTGGGGGTCACCGTGGCGGCGTTGGCGCCCCACATGGGCGAGGCCGAACAGGCGGCGGCGGCGAAGCTGGGCGCGTCCTTCCAGGCCTGTTCGAGAACGCGGGCGTCGGAGCCGGTGAAGCCCAGCGAGCGCAGGAAGGGGATGTTCGGGCGCTCATGCGGCGGCAGCACGAACTGGGGCAGGCCGAGGTCGGCCAGCCGCTTCATCTTGTCGAGGCCCTGGAGGACGGCGGCGCGGGGGTTGGACGCCTCGCCCTTGTTCAGGCTGGAGGCGAGGTTGCCGGGCGAGAGGCCGGCGTAGGAGTGGGTGGGGCCGATCAGCCCGTCGGCGTTGGCTTCGACGGCGGTCATTCTCCCTCCCCTTCAGGGGAGGGGGGCGGAGCGAAGCGGAGCCGGGTGGGGAGGGCCAGACGGCCTTGCGGGGCCGCCCCCACCCCGTCGCTGCGCGACGTCGCAGGCCGGGCGTACACGCCCGGACCAGCACCCCGGGATGGGGAGGGAGAGGCGCGGTGGATGCTCACGCCCGCAGCCCCTTGATCTCGCCCTCGATGTTGGCGACCGCATCCGCCTCAAAACTCGCGACCGGATAGGCGCAGTAGTCGGCGGCGTAGTAGGCGCTGGGGCGGTGGTTGCCGCTGGCGCCGAGGCCGCCGAAGGGCATGTCGCCGGCGGCGCCGGTGGTGGGGCGGTTGAAGTTGACCACGCCGGCGCGGATGCGGCGGATGAAGTGGTCCCAGTTCTTCGGGTCGTCGCTGACCAGACCGGCAGAGAGGCCGTAGCGGGTGTTGTTGGCGGCCTGGATCGCAACGTCGAAGGTTGGGACGCGGATGACCTGGAGGAAGGGGGCGAACATCTCTTCGTCCAAGACGTTCAGGCCGGTCACGTCGATGATGGCGGGCTTGACGAAGGCGCCCGGCAGATTGTCGACGGGCCCCGAGCGGCGGATGACGGTGGCGCCCAGATCGATGCGTTGTTGCAGGGCCTGGAGGGCGGCCTGGGCGGCGCGAGCCGAGATCAGCGGGCCGGCGTAGGGCTCCGGGTCGCTGTCCCAGGGGGCGAAGGTCAGGCGGTCGCTGAGGGCCGTGACGGCTTCTACGATGGCGTCGCCCTGCGCGCCTTCGGGCACGATCAGGCGGCGGGCGCAGGAGCAGCGCTGGCCGGTGGTGATGAAGGCGGACTGGACCACGATGCCGGCGACCGCCTCGGCGTCGGCGGCGTCCCAGACAACGAGCGGATTGTTGCCGCCCAGCTCCAGCGCCAGGATGACGTGAGGATCGTCGGCGAACTTCTTGCGGAAATAGGCCCCGGCCGCGCCCGAGCCGGTGAACATCAGGGCGTCGATGCCGGCGTCCAGCAGGGCCGCGCCGGTCTCGCGCCCGCCCTGGACGACATTGACCACGCCGGTCGGCAGGTCGGCGGCGGCGAAGGCCTCGGCCATGACCTGACCGACCAGGGGCGTCTCCTCGGACGGCTTGAAGACAACGGTGTCGCCGGCCAGCAAGGCCGGGACGATATGGCCATTGGGCAGGTGTCCAGGGAAGTTGAACGGGCCCAGCACCGCCGCCACGCCGTGCGGACGATGGCGCAGCGTCGCGCGGCCGAACGCCATGTCCGCCGTGCGCTCGCCGGTGCGTTCATCATAGGCGCGGATCGAGATGTCGACCTTGCCGATCATGGCGGCGGCTTCGGTCTTGGTCTCCCACAGGGGCTTGCCGGTCTCGCGGCTGATGGCCTCGGCGATCTGCGGCGCACGGTCCTTGAGGACGGCCTGATAGCGGCGGACGGCGTCGATCCGGTCCTGGCGCGGACGGTCCGCCCAGTCCGGGAAGGCCGCGCGAGCGGCGTCGGCGGCAGCCTGGACCTGGGCCGGGGAGGCGGCCTCGCCCTGCCAGTTTGTGGCGCCGGTGGCCGGGTCGGTGGAGGTGAAGGTGGTCATGTCAGCTATCAATATCCGCTCATCCCGGCGGAAGCCGGGATCCAGTGAGAGCGACGCGCTCCACGCTGGTTCGTCTCGCCAGATAGGCGTCGCTCGCGCTTCTGGCCAAAGAACTGGGTCCCGGCTTCCGCCGGGATGAGCGGGAATGGAGGGATCACGATTTTACCCGCACCACGCCGCCCGCCTTCACCTTCAGCGCCGCCGCCGTCTCGGCGGTCAGGCGCACGGCGTCGCCTTTGATATCCGCCTTGGCGCGGACAGCGCGGAAGGTGGCGATGCTGTCGGTGGAGATGAGCGCCGGCAGGTCGGTCTCGATGTCCTCGGCGATCTCGACGGTCAGGACGCGGGCGTCGCGGACGGTGCGGATGTCGTCGCGGCGGCAGCTGACGGTGGGGCCGGCGTCGAAGATGTCGACCAGGCCGTTGGGGCGGAAGCCTTCGCTTTCCAGCAACGCCATCGCCGGAACGCCCTGAGGGTGGACCTTGCCGATCACGGCGCGGGCGGGCTCGGGCAACAGGTCGATGTAGATGGGGTGGCGCGGAGCCAGATCGACGATGAACTGCTTGTCGGTCGAACCCGTCATGCGGTCGGCGTCGTCGAACGGCATGGGGAAGAATTTGTGCGCCACATGGTCCCAGAAAGGGCAGGCGCCGTCGGGGGTGAAGACGCCGCGCAGCTCGGCCAGCACCGTCTCGTCGAACAGGTCCGGCTGGGCGCCGATCAGCATGTAGCGGGACTGGCTGAGCAGGCGCCCGGCGCCGCCCTTGCGACGGTCGGCCTTGAGGAAGAGGGACCCGACCTCGGACCAGCCCCTGCATTCGTTGACCAGCACCAGGGTCTGGTGCTCGTGCGCGATCTTCAGTGACGGCGAGGAGACCGCGTGGCTGACGATGCGGAAGGAGAAGAAGGGCCGCTTCAGGCCCACCGCCGCCTTGACCGAGCCGACGCCGTCGATGTCGCCTGTATCGCCGTCCTCCAGCATCAGGGTGTACCAGGCCTCCTGCGGCGCGACCTGGCCCAAGAAGCTGGCGGCGCTGAGGACCAGGCGGTCCGACAGGGCATCGGGGTCCTCGGGCAGGCTGGTGAAGCCGGGGCCGGACAGGATGGCCAGCTCCAGCAGGCTGTCGAGATCGGCGGGACCGGCGGGGCGGACGACCAGCATCAGAGAGTTTCCATCCGCAGGCGTTTCAGGTGGGCCGCGTCGATCTCGCCCGAGGCGATCTTGCACAGGATGAGCGCGCTGAGCTGGGCGCGGTCGACGAAGCTGTCGGGCCAGGCGAACTCCTGGTCCGAATGAATGTCGCCGCCCAGGACGCCGAGGGTGTCGATATTGGGCAGGCCGGCGGCGTGCAGGTTGTTGCCCTCGCAGACGCCGCCCGACGGCTTCCAGGCGATGGCCTGGTTCAGCAGGGCGCCGGTCTGTTTCACCGCGTCGAACAGGGCTGTCTGGCTGGCGTCCATCGGCTTGGGCGCGCGGGTCATGCCGCCATGCAGGTCGAGGGTCATGCCGTCGAAGGGGGGCATGGCGACGATCTCGGCGATGGCGTCGGTGATCCAGGCGGCGGATTGGGCGTCCGGGACGCGGACGTTGAAGCGGACCACGGCGTTGTCAGCGACGACGTTCAGGGCGCCGCCGCCCGAGATCTTGGCGACATTGACGGTGACGCCCTCGCGCCGGCCGTTCAGGGCGTGCAGGGCGGCGGCGATGATGGCGGCGCCGGCCACGGCGTTGCGGCCTTCGTCGAAGGCGCGACCGGCGTGGGCCGCCTTGCCGGTGACGATAAGGTGGAAGTTGCCGCTGCCCTTGCGCGCCCCGGCCAGCGTGCCGTCGGAAAGGGCTGGCTCATAGGTCAGGCCGACGTGGCCGCGCGCGCCAAGCTCGGCCAGCAGCGGCGCCGAGGCGGGCGAGCCGATCTCCTCGTCGGGGCTGAGCAGGACGGTCCAGCCGACGCCGTGGCGGTCGGGGTGGGTCTCGAAGGCCTCCAGCGCGGCCAGAAGCACGCTGATGCCGCCTTTCATGTCCGCGATCCCGGGCCCGTTCAGGGCGCCGTCGGGGCGGGTGACCACGCTCTGGAAGCGGCTGTCGGCGGGGAAGACGGTGTCGTAGTGGCCGGTCAGGACGACCTGTATCGGCGCGTCCGGGCGGGCGGTGATCTTGAGGGCGTCGGCGTGGGCTTCCCCGCGCACCCGTCCGTCGTCGGCGACGGTGGTCGAGCCCTGTGTGGGGATGCGCTCGACCGTGGCGGGCAGGGCGCGCGCCGTGGCCTCCAGCGCCGCCAGGACGGCGTTCAATCCCTCGGCGTTGCGGCTGCCCGAGTTGACCTCGGCCCACGCGACCGCCCGGTCGATGATGACGTCGCGCCGGCCCCGGATGTGGTCGAGCACGGTCTGATCTGGCGCCAGAATCCGCATGCGGGCGGACCCTAGACGGGCCGGATCGAAAGGTGAAGGCGGGGGTGTCGCCACGCGTGTCGCCAAGCTAGGCTGACGGCCGAAAACAGGGAGAGCGACATGTCCGACTGGCTGAAGGCCTTCAACCCCACCGCCCCAATCCATGGCGAGGCGGAGGCCCAGTGCGCTGCGCGGGCCAGCGCGGTGTCGATCTTCATCGGCGTAGCGGTCGGCCTCGTCAGCCTGGTGTGGAGCCTGGCCAATCCCGCCGACATCCAGGCCGCGGTCGCCCAGGCCAGCGGGAACGATGCGACCGTGGCCGCGGCCGCCGAGATGGGCGTGCAGATGGGCCTGTGGATGGGGGGCGTCCTGACGGTAGTGCAGCTGGTGTTCGGCGTGGTGCAGTGGCGCGACCCGAAAAGCTTCATCGCCATTCTGTTCCTGGTGCTGCTGGGGCTGGGCATCGTCTCGGCGCTGGCCGCGCCGATGATGGGCGGCATGAGCGGCGTCATCACTCCGATCTGGCAGGTGATCCTGTCGCTGGCGATCATGGCCGTGCAGACGGTGCTGCACGTCGCGGGCCTGCGCGGGATCAAGGCGCTGGATCGCATCCAGATGGCCGCAGCGCACTAGATCGACGCGCATGACCGTCACCATCTGGCACAACCCGCGCTGCGGGACGTCTCGCAATACTTTGGCGATGATCGAGGCGGCCGGCGTCGCGCCGGTCGTGATCGAGTATCTGACGTCCGGCTGGGACGCCGAGACCCTGACCCGCCTGGCGGACGCCACGGGCGAGGGCCTGAGGGGTCTGCTGCGCGCCAAGGAGCCGGAGGCCGCGGGGCTGGCGGACGCCGGCGATGACGTGTTGCTGGCGGCGATGTTGGCCGAGCCGATTCTGGTGAACCGGCCGATCGTCGAGACATCGAAGGGCGCGCGGCTATGCCGGCCTTCGGAGCGGGTGCTCGACCTGCTAGACCGCCCGCCGCCTCGGTTCGTGAAGGAGGACGGCGAGGTGGTCGAGCGCTAGTTCCCGCGGTTCGGCCGGCTGTCAGCGTTGCGGGCGCCCGGCGGTCTCGACTGGCGGCGCCAGCGGATGGACAGGCTGGCGTCGCCCTGGCCGCCGAACTTGGAACTGATGGCCAGGTTGCGACGGACCTGCCATTCGACGTTGACCGCCGCACCGCCCTCGCCGCCGCCGATGATCTCCAGATAGACGTCGTCGGTGATGTAGCGGCCGCCGGCGACCGTCAGGCTGGACGCCTCGCCGCCGAACGACAGGCGGTCTAGCCCGGCCAGCTCGCGCAGGTTGCCGATGACGTCGAAGCCGCCGCCGCCCGCCAACGAGGCGACGCCGGCCGCCAGTTGGGCCGCCTCAAAGCCTGACAACTGGGACGCCGAGCGGCCGAACAGGACCTGGGCGAGGATCTCGTCCTGCGGCAGGGACGGCGTGGAGGTCAGGGCGATCTCAGGCCGCGCGGCCATGCCGGTGACGCGGATGGTGGCGGTCAGGGCGGGGTCCTCGCGCGTGGCCGACAGGTTGAGGCGGATCCGCGCCGGGTCGGTCGACAGGCTGACCGTGCCGCGGTCATCGAAGATGAAGCGCTTGCCCGCGAATTCGTAGTCGCCGCGCACGACACGGGCGGTGCCTGTCAGCTGGGGCTGGGCGATGGAGCCCTGCACCCGCGCATTCACGCCCATCTCGACGTTCAGGCCGCGCCCGACGATCCGAATGTCGCCGCCGGGCGAGCGGATCTGGATGTCCATGCCGATGATCGGACCCCGCGCCGGGCGGGCGACGTCTTCGGCCTCTGCGTCGTCGCCGCCGGGCTTGTTCACCTCGATCACGTCCATGCCGACGATTCCGGTGGAGCCGGGCGGGTTGGCGCGAATGGTCGCCTCGTCGATGTCGATCTGACCGACCAGGCGGATGTCGCCGGCCGCTGCGCGGGTGACGGTGATCGGGCCCGAGGCACGCGCCTCGGCCAAGTCGTTGTCGATGATGCGGAAGCGGGTCAGGTTCAGCTGGAAGCTGGAGCCCGAGCCCTGCCGCAGGCCGATGCGCCCGTCGCCGGCGATCGAGCCCCCCGCGCCGTCCTTGGCGGTAAAGGTCTGGATCAAGGCGGTGGTGTCGTCGAAGCGGCTGTTCAGCGTGACCTCGGTCAGGCGCAGCCCGGTGGCGTTGTCGCGGAACGCGCCCTGGGCGATGTTCAGCCGGCCGTTGATGCGCGGTGCGTTCAGCGTGCCGGCCAGGGTCGCCTGCCCGTCCACCTGACCCGACAGCGAGCGCTCGCCGCCCAGGAAGAGGTCCCAGATCGGCTGAACCTGCCCCTGGATCGAGACGGTCCCCGCCATGTTGCGCGTGCGGGCGATGGCCAGGCGGAAAGGCGCGGCCGAGGCTTCGACCGGCAGGGTGACGTCGGCGTTGGCCGAGGCGGCGACCGTGCCGTCCGTGTGGGTGTTGGCCTGGATGCGCAACTGGTCGCCGACGAGCATGGCGTTGATCACGCCATCGACGGCCAGGCCCTGCGGCGCGTCGACGCTGCGGACGTTTTCCAGGGTGACGTTGGCCGAACCGGACAGATCGGCGCCGGCGCCGCGCAGGGCGACCTTGCCGGTGACGCGGCCGCGAAGGTCCGGCGCGACGGAGCCCAGATCGACGCTGGTCAGGTCGGCCTGGAGCAATGTCGCGCGGCTATCCTGGCGCAGTTCCCCCAGCAGCACGCCGCCGCCGACCGCCAGGTCCAGGCGGACGACACGGCCATCGCCGCTCAGAGCCACGACTGCGGGATTGCGAGTGGAGAAGGCGACCTCGCGCACGCGGCCGGCGCCGTTCAGGGTGACGGAGTTGGCCTGACCCTGGCGCGAATAGACGCCGTCGCCGTTGAACTGGACGGGGGTGGCGCCGCCGACGTCCAGCGTCAGGTCGAAGGGCAGGCGCTCCAGCGTGCCGCGACCCTGAAGCTCGAGATTGCGCACGATGACGGTCGAGCCGGCGAAACGCAGGTTGCGGCCGTTGACGGCCAGGATGGCGGCTTCGCTGCCGCCGCCCTCGGTCAGGCGGATGCGCCCCTGCGCCGTGCCGGCCGTGAGGAAGGCGCCGGGGCGGGCCGTGAAGCTGAGATCGGCGCTGGACGGGATGCGGTCCGACAGGGCGACGGCGCCTTGGGCGGTCACGCCGCCCGCGTCCAGGTCCAGGTCGCTGATGCGGATGCGCGGTCCGCCGAGGAAGAAGTTCCCCGAGGCGCGGGCCGGCCCGTAGTTGGAGGCGCTGGTGATCGCGATGCGGCCGTCCGAGCTGTCGGCGCCCTTGCGGAAGCTAAGGACCAGATCGGCCTGGGTCAGCTGCAGGGCGGCGATGTCGATGCGGTCGAAGTTGGCCCGCAGGTCGGCGCGCGGCTGGGCCAGGGTGCCGGTCAGGGCGCCGTTGCCCTTCATATTCCCCGCGATTTCGACAGGCCCGACGGCGAACGGGCCGCGCGCATTCCAGTCGAGCGCCAGGCGAAGGCGACCTTCGGGTTCGATCAGACCCTTGGCGGACGCACGACCCTGCGCGCCGGTCAGCTCGCCGCGCTCGACTTCGATCCGACCGTTGTTCAGGGCGCCGGCGAGTTGCAGGCGAGGCGACTTGCCCAGCAGGCGGTCCAGCTCCGCCATGCCGATCTGGAGGTTTCGGCCTCTACCGTCGAGACGCAGCCGCCACGGCGCCCCGGTGCGGGCGGACGAGGCGTCGAGCGAGGCGGCGAAGGCCCCCTTGGCGCCGGGGCGAATGCGTGCGGCGTCGGTGATCTCTGCGCGGCCGCGGAAGTTCAGGCCGCCCAGCAGGGTGCGGCCGCCCGAGCCCTGAACCCGCAGCGCCTGCCCGTCGGCCTCGATGTGGCGCAACAGATAGGCGCCGTCTTTCTGGCGGCTGGCCTCGATCTGGACGCGCGGCTGGGCGCCCAGCAGCCCGCCGATGATGCCGGCCGCCGAGCCGCCCGAGGCGCGGATGTCGGCCTGCACGTCGAACCGGCCGTCCTGGGCGGCGAAGTTGAGTGGCCCGGCGATGCGGGTGGCGCGGTAGCTGGCCAGTGTGGCGTTCAGCAGCGTGACCTGGCCGTCCAGCGTCCAGACCTTCGCATCGCCCTTGAACAGGCCGGCGTAGCTGGCGGGGCCGGCAATGTCCTGGCCAGTCAGCCGGTTCAACGAGGGGGTGTTGATCTCCAGCCGGATCCCGTCGGGTGAGGTGCGGTCCTTGGTGCGGATCAGACCCTGGGCGTGGCTTTCGACATTGTCCGCGATCAGCCGCCACGCCACGCCCTGAACGTCCTTGTCCTTGGACGGCACGGTGGCGAAGCCGAAGCGGGCGGTGCGGCCGACGCGTTCGACGAAGGGCGCCAGCAGGTCCGACCCGCTGAAGTCCGCATAGCCGGTGACGCGCGAGCCTGCGTCGCTGAAGCGGCCCTTGACCGTCAGGGGGGTGAAGGATCCGGTGCGCACCACGGCGTCCACCACCTCGCCCGTAACGACGGCGCGCGCCATGAAAGGCTGGTCCGGAGAGTATCCGAGCGAGCCGGCGAGCGGTCCGCCGCGAGCTTCCTGAGCGTTCAGGTTGAGGCGCAGCGTCTCCAGCGGGCCGCCGAACTTTCCGGCGATGCGCAGGAAGTCGCCGGGGCGGCTGACGCTGTCGGCGTTCAGGGTCGCGGACTTGGGCCCGACGCGCGGGATGGACGCATCGCCGGCCAGACGCCAGTGGCCGTATTCCTTGGAGAAGCCTTCCAGCAGTTCGACCTCGGCGGCGAATTTGTCGATGTCTATCGAGAGGGGCGGAGGGCTGGGCGGCTTGCCGTCCGGCGGTTCGACCTCTGGTCGGCGCAGGACGCGGATGCGGCCCGCCTCAATCTCTGTGGCGTGGAAACGGCGGAAGACGAGGGGCAGGTAGCTCCAGTCGACGTGGACGTCGGTCGCCTCCAGCCAGACGCCCTTGGCGTCGGTGACGGTGACCCGCTCCAGCGTGAAGTCGTCGAACAGATCGCCCTTCAGTCCATAGACGTTGATTCGCCCGTATCGCCCGATCTTCTTGCCGGCGATGAAGGTGCTGACCAGGTCGCGGCCGGGGCCGGAGATCAGATACATCCGGCCGCCGACGAACAGAGTCAGGGCCAGGACAGCCAGCACCGCCGCGGTCACGCCCCCGATGAAGAGCGTCCATTGCAGGCGCGTGCGTCGCCGCTTCGCGCGCTTGGCGGGCGTATCGGGCGCGCTGCTTTCGGGCGGCGTGTCGGTCAAAACGCCTGACCGATGCTGATGTAGATCTGGAAGGCCGCATCGCCCTCGCGCGGGCTCAGCGGCACGGCGATGTCGGCGCGGACGGGTCCGAACGGCAGCTTGTAGCGGACGCCCAGGCCGGCGCCGTAGCGCATGTTCGAGAAGTTCGGCGTCTCCTGGAAGCCGATGGCGCCGGCGTCGAGGAAGGCCACGGCCTGGAAGTTACGGCCCACATCCTGGCGCGCCTCGATCGAGGTTTCGAACAGGCTGAGGCCGCCGCGCGGCGTGTTGTCGGGCAGGCGCGGGCCGACGCCCTGATATTCGTACCCGCGAACCGACCCGCCGCCGCCCGAATAGAACAGGCGATCCGACGGCACCGTCAGTTCCTCGCCGCCGATGATCGAGCCGATGCGGATGCGGCCGGCCAGGATGGTCTTGCCCTGGCGCAGGGGCAGGTAGCCGGTGGCCTGGGTCTCGGTACGCAGGAACAGGACGGTGTCTTCGCCCGCCACGGCGGTGGGCTGGATCGCCGCGGTCAGACGCCAGCCCTCGGTCGGGTTCAACGGGTCGTCCGAGCGGTCGATGTAGGCGGCCGAGCGACCGGTGGCGATGATCAGGTCGCGGTTCAGGGTGATCGGCGCCTGGGTGACCGGGTCGAAGCGACGCTCGGTATACGAACCGGCGTCCAGACCCAGGCCGTAGCTGAAGTAGCTGGTCTTGCCGATGCGCTGCTGCAGGTCGGCGCTGGAGGTCAGGGCGATCCGGTCGTAGGCGTCGGTCTCTTCGTTCACCGCCGCCAGCGACAGCTTCAGCGTCTGGCCCGGCCTGCGCCAGTGCGGCAGGCTGAGGTCCGCGCCGATGCGGCTGTCGATGTTTGCCAGGCGGGCCTGGAACCGCAGGGTGTCGGCGCGGCGCAGGCGGTTGAATAGGGTGTAGATCACATCGACACCGGCGCCCTCGGCCGTCGAATAGGTCGCGCCCGCCTCAAGGATGCGGCGCGAGCGGTCCGACAGGCTGACGATGATCGGCCGGTGGCCGTCTTCATTGCTCTGATCGGCCGGAGCCAGGGCCACGCCCACGCCGTCGTAGACGCCCGTCTCCAGCAGGCGACGTTCCAGTTCGGCCACGTCTTCGGGATCGTAGCGGTCGCCCTCTGACCAGGGCGCCAGGCCCGCGACCCAGTTCGGATTGGTCGGCCCGGCGGTCTCGACCCGTACGCCGTCCAGCAGGACCAACGGACCCGACACGATGTTGTAGGTCGGCTGAACGGTCCGGTCGGCGTGGTCCACGACGACGCGGCGCGGCTGGGCGGCTGCGTCGGCGTATCCATTGATCGACAGGCTGGCCACGACCCGGCCCTCGGCGGCGATGATCTCGACCGCCCGGCCCGGCGAGCCGGGGCTCAGGTTCATGGCGGAGATCGCCGCGGCGGCGCTGACGCCGTCCGGCTCGGGCGCGACCCACGCCACGGCGGGCGCGTCGATCAGGAAACGGGGACCGGGGGTGACCTGGACGGCGGCGACAGGCGTCTGTTCGCCCTCGACCACATCCTCGACCGTCGACTGATAGTACCCTTCGGAGCGGAGCAGGGCGGTGGCGGCCTCGACGGCGCCGCGGGCGCGTCTGCGGGCTTCGAACCGGTTGGCGGGCGCGCCGTCGACCTGGCCGACCGCGCGCTCCAGCTGGGCGCGCAGGTCGCCGTCCATGTCGCCACGAATCTGCGCGCGCGGGTCCGCATGCGCGGCAGACGCCGCAAGCGCGACGCCCGCGAAGATCGCCAGGGCGATACGTACCGTCAAACCGTCTCTCTGGAAGGATCCGCCGAAGCGAGGACAGCCTCCGTTCCCAGACCCATGTGGCGTGGAAATGGCGCCGCTCAGTAGAACAGAGTCTCGCTCTCCGGCTTCACGGATTCCTCTGAGCTGCGCTGCTCGGGCGGAAGGGCCGAGTTGTCGACCGGCGGGGCGTCCACGGCGGAGGGGGCCGAAACCGGTGCGCCGGCGTCCGGCGCGGCGGGCGCGATCGGCTCCATGGGGGCCTCAGGCAAGGGCATGGGCTCTTCCGGCGCCGGCTGGTCGCACGCGGCGAGCGCCAGCGCGAGCGAACCCGCGACGAGAATGGTGCGTATCATCATGCGATCCCCCTGTGCGGGCCATAACGGCCCGGGTGCGCCCCTGTTCCCCGTGCATAGCGGTCAAGCGGGTCGCCGTCATCATCAGCAACCTTTCATTCGCCATTTGGGCGGATGCTACCGGAGATATGGGGGGACGCATCATGCCTGCGCCCGGCTACGCGCTCGTCGCGCAAATCCGCTTTCGCGAACTGAAAACCCGCCTGGGCCTGGCCGTCATCCTGACCGCCATCGGCTGGGCTGTCGCGCCATCGCCTTGGCCGCTGGTCTGGTTCGGCGCAGTCGTGGCTACCCAGGTGATCGACTGGGCCGCATTTCGCTCCATCAGGCTGCGCCCTGACCATGTCGTCACGCGTCGCCACGAGATTCTGTATTGCGTCGTCGTGGCGCTGAATGTCGTCGTCTACTCGGCACTGGCGGCCTACCTCTGGTTCATGGGCGGTGAGGTCGGGCGGGTGTTCGCCATGATCCAGACGGCCGGCGGCCTCCTGCACGTCAGCCTGCACATGCACCACCATCGGCCGCTGCTGTTCTCGGCCGCCACGCCGCACGCCGCCTATTTCATCGGGCTGCCGGTGATGGGCGCAATAATCGATGGACGGCCGCAAGAGCTGGTGATCGCCGTGGGCGGACTGCTCTATCTGATGCACCTCGTCGTATCGGTCCGGCAAAGTGCGCGTACGACCCAGGCCATGCGCGACGCGAACAAGGCCGCCGACGAGGCCCGCCGTGCCGCCGAGGAGGCCAGCGCAGCCAAGTCGGACTTCCTGGCCGTCATCAGCCACGAGATTCGCACGCCGATGAATGCGGTGATCTCGGCCGCCAACCTGCTGCGCCGCACGCGGCTGGACCGCGACCAGCGCGAACACGTCTCAATGTTGATGGACGCGGGCGACCTGATGATGAGCCTGCTGAACGACGTGCTGGACTTCTCCAAGATCGAGGCCGGCCAGATGACGTTCGAGACGGCCGAGATGGACGTCGAGGACAAGCTGACCGCCTTGCGTCGCCTGTGGGAGCCCAAGGCGCGCAGCCAGGGCGTGCGCCTTCTGGTCATGATGGACGACCAGGGCCCGGCCTTCATCCGCACCGATCCGCTGCGCCTGCAACAGATCCTGTTCAACTTGGTCTCCAACGCCGTGAAGTTCACCGACAAGGGTCGGATCGAGGTGGAGGCCCAGTGGCGCGCCGAGACGTCCGAAATGGTCTTCGCGGTCCGCGACACCGGCGTGGGCATCCCGGCCGACCGCCTGGAGCATGTCTTTTCCAGCTTCCAGCAGGCGGATGCGGGCACCACGCGCCGGTTCGGCGGCACCGGCCTGGGCCTGACCATTAGCCGCCGCCTGGCCGAGATGATGGGCGGCTCGCTGACGGTCGTCAGCGAGCTCGGCGTCGGATCGATCTTCACCTTGACCCTGCCGGTCGAGGCAGTGGTGGACGGGTCGGCGGCGCCGCGAGCGCAGGCGGTCGAGACGCTGAGCCTGCACGGGCGCTCGATCCTCGCCGCCGACGATCACGAAGTGAACCGCCGCATCCTGGCCCTGCTGCTGGAGCCGCACGGCTGTCGCCTGACGTTCGCGGTCAACGGCGCCGAAGCGGTGGATCTGGCGGGCGTTGAACGCTTCGACGCCATCCTGATGGACATGCAGATGCCGGTCATGGACGGGCTGGAGGCGACACGCCGCATCCGCCTGGGCGGACCCAACGGCCAGACGCCGATCATCGCCCTGACCGCCAATGCGATGGATGTGCACAAGGCGGCCTGGGACGCGGCGGGCGTACACGCCTTCCTGACCAAGCCGATCGACCCCGCGCTGCTGGCCCACACCCTGGGCGAGGCGGCGGCGAGCCGGATGGAGGCTGCGGCCTAGGCCCAGCGCGCCAGCACGTCAGCCAACGCTTCTGTCGGTCTGTCCGCCGAGACATCGACGAGCGCGCCGTCGAATCGCGGGGCCGGGGCCGGCTGGCGCACGCCGCAGTTAACGAATGTCGCGCGCGCGCGATTGTGCGGATGCGCCGCCGCTTCGGTCGGGCTCAGGACAGGTGTGACGCAGGCTTCGGTTCCGCCGAAACGCTCGGCCCAGTCATCTCGGCTCCGGCTCGCGAAGATCGTTTCGAAGCGCTGATGCAGGGCCGGCCAGCCGTTCCGGGCGAACTGGGGCGCATCGGCCGGATCGATCTCAAGCCCCTTCAGCAGCGCGGCGTAGAAGCGCGGCTCCAGCGCCCCCACCGCTACGTCGCGGCCGTCCGCACAGCGATAGCAGCGGTAGAAGGGCGCCGCGCCGTCCAGCAGGTTCTCCCCTGGCTGCTCCGACCACATGCCGCGCCCCGCCAGCCCGTCGAACAGGGAGGCCAGCAGCGCCGAGCCGTCGGTCATGGCGGCGTCCACGACGCGGCCCCGGCCGGTGGTCCGCGCCTCGGTCATTGCGGCCAGCACGCCGATCACCAGCATCAGCGCCCCGCCGGCGTAGTCGCCGGCGATGTTCAGCGGCGGTCGCGGCGGCCCGTCCGGTCGGCCCAGTCGGTGCAGCAGCCCCGACAGGGCGATGTAGTTGATGTCGTGGCCGACTTGATCGGCCAGCGGCCCCGTCTGACCCCAGCCCGTGATTCGGCCGTAGACCAGTCGCGCATTGTGGGCGTGGACCACGTCCGGCCCCAGACCCAGCCGCTCCATGACGCCGGGCCGAAACCCTTCGATCAGCGCGTCTGCGCCGCCCAGCAGGTTCAGAACGCCGGCCGCATGCTCGTGCGACTTCAGATCGACGGGGACGACGGTGCGGTTCCGATGCAGCACCGCCCCGCCCACATCGGCAAAGGCCGACGCGCCATCGGCGCGCGCCAGCCGCACCACCTCTGCGCCCAGGTCGGCCAGCATCATGCCGGCGAAGGTCGCAGGCCCCAGGCCGTCGAACTCTACCACCCGAACGCCGCTCAGCGGTCCCATTCGTCCTCCTTCGTCCGTATCATGCCAAACCGCACTTGACCTCGGCTCCCCCGGGATGACAAACCCCGCCCCGCGCGTGATGCGTCCTTAGCTCAGTTGGTTAGAGCATCTGACTTTTAATCAGAGGGTCCTCGGTTCGAGCCCGAGAGGACGTACCACGCGGCCTTGCAACGCCGCGCTTGATCGCCGCATCGCTGCAACCCTGACTGGCGGCCGGCCCTGGGGATTTGCATGACGGAAGAACGGGACTCGGGGCGGATGAGGGCGATCGGCCTTCAGCGAGGCCGCCGGCTTTTCGTCCGACTTCTGCACGACGGGCGCGCTGTCGAGGACAGCGCCATTCTTCGCGTCATCCTGACGGTCAAAGGCAAGGCGACGATCAAGCCGGGCGTGGTGTCGAGCCGCCGAGCGCTGAAGGACGCTGAGACCGCCGTCCGCGCCGAGGCCAAGGGGACGCCGTGGCGTCGCCTGGACTTCGAGTACGAGATTCCAGCAGGACGCGGCGTTCGGGGCGCGGCGGTGAAGGTGCTGCTGGACGGGGCCTATGTCACGGCACCGTTCGCAGACGGCTATTCGCTGGCGACGCGGGTGCCGCAGGATGTGAACGCCTTTCGACGTCACCTCTCGTTTCGGCCCGAACGGCACGTGGACGCCGAGACCGTCTACTGGTCGGCCCTGGACGTTCTGAGCTTCTATGCCCGAGAACCAATCGCGCAGGCTCTGATCCCCTACGTTGTGAACGCCTATGTCATAGGCACCTACAAGGCGATCGAACTGGGACTGGCGGAGAGCGAGACGCGGCGGTTCGCGCCGGACGTGGCGCGGTGGCTGGACCTGCTGGCGCCCTCGCCGTCGATGCGCGACGATCGTAGTCATGCGCGCCAGTCGGTGTTCACGGCCGACTGGCACTATGCGGTGCATATGGGGGACGATGCGCTGCTTGACCGCGCGCTGGCGGGCGTGGCGGCGGCGAACGACGGGTCGTCCGAGCACCGGCTGACCATTGCTTATAACGCCTGCAAGAGCCTGATCCTGTTGGGCCTGCTGCGATCGGTGCAGGGGCGGCGGTCGGCTACGGCGGCCTTCATGCAGGTGTATCAGACCTTCCAGGCGGCGGTGGCCAGCGGGACGACCAACCCGGTCTGGTTCAAGGAGCTGAGGACACCCTTCGAGTGCAGCCTGCTGGCCCTGAATGCAATGACGGCCCTGAAGAGCGGCCCTATTCCAGGATCGATGGCGAGGACCGTCGCGCGCCTTGCGCCGCGCGTTCACACGCCGGAGTTCGAGGGCCGCCTGCTGGCGCTGATCGAGCGGCGCCTAGCAGGTCGGGACGAGGCTGGAATACCGGTCACACAGGATCAGATACCAGGCGTCGGTGGAGCCGATGGCGTGGTCCTCGACGGCCCAGCGGCCGTTCTGGCGGACCAGCAGGGCCTCGGTGTGCAGGCCGTCCATGAACTCGGCGTCCTCGCCATTGTAGGTGATCGGCGCGCCGTTGGGCCGCTGGGGCTCCAGCATGACGAAGGCGTGGTCGCCGCTGACCGCGATGTGATTGACCTTGAACTGGAGCCTGCCGCCGACCCTGGCCTGAACGATCGGGCGGACGGCGTCCATCAGGGCGCGGCGCTCGGGCGAGCCGGGGGCGGGAGCGTGGACCTGAGCCAGGGCGGCGCCGGCGACGCTGACGGTCATGGCGGCGGCGGTGAGGCCGGCGAACAGTTTGCGCATCAAGGACTTCCCCTCCCAAGGAATGATGGCTGACAGACCACCCGGCTGCGGGGCGGTCAATGGGCCTTCACCGGGACACGCGGGCGTGCTGGATAGGTGCCCATGCGTCTTCTCATCTTTCTCGCGCCCCTTTGCCTGCTCGCCGCGTGCAACGCCGGGCGGTCGGCTGCAGACGGCGCGGGGCAATTCGGTCGGGGGCTGGGGGCCGCGGCGACCGCGCCGCTGGACGACCTGAATCTGCGGCGGGAGGTGATCCCGATCGTGCTGCTGCAGGCCGAGGGCAATCCCTATGACCGGCGCAATCTGAACCAGTGCTCGACCATCGGGGCCGAGGTGGCGCGGCTGGACCAGGCGCTGGGGCCGGATACGGATGCGGCGCCGCACGGCGACGGCAGCTATCTGAGCGAACGGGCGGCGGATGCGGCGGCCCAGGCCGCGCTGGCGGCGGTGCGGGACGCCACGACCGACTTCATCCCGGGGCGCAGCTGGGTGCGGCGGCTGACCGGGGCGGAGCAGCACAGCCGCCATGTGCAGCGGGCCATCCAGGCGGGCCGGGTGCGCCGGGCCTATCTGAAGGGGCTGGGCATCAACGCCAACTGTGCGCCGCCGGCGTCGCCCGCCTGGTTCAGGCCGAGGGGGCGCTCGCAACGCTAGCGGCGCCGGTCGCTACGGTCGCCGCGGACATGGACCACGCCGTCCTTGGCGAAGGCCTGAAACGACGGCTTGTCGATGTTGCGGAACTCGCCGGTGCGGTCCCAATCCCAGTCGAACGAGATGCGCTCGCCCTTGTGCGCGAACTTGCCGGACCAGTGGGCGAAGAAGGAATATTTGTCGCCGCCGATGATGATGACGTGCCGGTGGAGGGCCGTCTCGTTGCCGTCCGGGCGGGGCGGTTCCTCGAGGTAGGTGTTGTAGGCGTGGAAGCCTGATTTCTCGATGCGCATGTCAGTTGGACGTGTGGCGGGCGTGGAATTCGCGGCGGAAGGCTTCAAACGTGTCGGCGCTGATGGCGTCGCGCATGGCGGCGGTCAGGGCCTGATAGAAGGCGATGTTGTGCCAGGAGATCAGCACCTTGCCGAGGATTTCGTCGGTGCGAACCAGGTGGTGCAGGTAGGCCTTTGAATAGAGGGACGACGCCGGGCAGGCGATGTCGGCGTCCAGCGGATCCTGGTCCTCGGCGAAGCGGGCGTTCTTCAAATTGATCGGCCCGTCCCAGGTCCAGGCCTGGCCGTGGCGGCCGGCGCGGGTGGGCAGGACGCAGTCGAACATGTCGACGCCGCGATACACCGCCTCGACCAGATCGATCGGCTTGCCAACCCCCATCAGATAGCGCGGCCGGTCTGCGGGCAGCATGGAGGGAGCGTAGTCCAGAACCTCGCACATCGCCTGGTGACCCTCGCCCACGGCCAGGCCGCCGATGGCGTAGCCGTCGAAGCCGATCTCGATCAGGCGGTCGGCGGATTCGCGGCGCAGGTTTTCAAAGGTGGAGCCCTGCTGGATGCCGAACAGGGCCTGCGCATCCCGCGTGCCGAACGCGTCCTTGGACCGTTTGGCCCAGCGCGCGGACAGCTCCATGCTCTTGCGGGCGCGCGGCTCCTCGGCGGGCCAGGCGACGCATTCGTCCAGCTGCATGACGATGTCCGAGCCGATGGCGTCGGCCTGGATCTGGATCGACCGTTCGGGCGTCAGGACGTGCTTGGAGCCGTCGACATGGCTGGAGAAGGTGACGGCCTCCTCGGTCAGCTTGGAGATGCCCGACAGGCTCATGACCTGGAAGCCGCCGGAGTCGGTCAGGATGGGTTTGTCCCATCCCATGAACCTGTGAAGGCCGCCGAGGCGCTGCATCCGTTCCGGGCCGGGGCGCAGCATCAGGTGGTAGGTGTTGCCCAGGATGATGTCGGCGCCGGTCGCCGCCACCTGATCCACCGTCAGCGCCTTGACCGTCGCGGCGGTGCCGACCGGCATGAAGGCGGGCGTACGTATGTCGCCCCGCGCGGTCTTGAGCACCCCGGTGCGGGCGCGGCCTTCCGTGGCGGTGATGTCGAAGGGCAGGGGCAAGGCGAACTCGATAAATGCAGTGCGAAGGGTCCGATCCGTCCGATCCGTCCGATCCGTCCAAAGCGTCCGATCCGTTCGATCCGTCCATCCGAACCGTCCAGTGCGTGCCGGCGGCGGGTGTGGACGGTGCGAGGCGACGCCGTCGCGCGGACAGCGGCATCGGTGATTATGGCACGGTTTCAGGGACCGTCAGGAAGATCGCTGCAGACATCAACGAAAAGGTGAATATTCAACGACTTACAGCGCGTCGATAGGAAGGCTGGCGCGACTGTCCGGCTCGTGACGAAACAGCAGGCTGCCGTCGCCGTAGGAATAGAAGCGGTATCCTGCCTCGATCGCGTGGGCGTAGGCGGTGCGCATCGTCTCCAGCCCGGCGAAGGCGCTGACCAGCATGAACAAGGTCGATTTCGGCAGGTGGAAGTTGGTCATCAGCACGTCCACGGCGCGGAAGCGGTATCCGGGCGTGATGAAGATGGCGGTGTCGCCGTGGAAGGGGCGGACGACGCCGTCCTCGGCGGTGGCGCTTTCCAGCAGGCGCAGGGAGGTGGTGCCGATGCAGACGATGCGGCCGCCGCGCGCGTGGACGGCGTTGAGCGCGTCGGCGGTCTCGGCGGAGACCTCGCCCCATTCGGAGTGCATCTTGTGATCCGCCGTGTCGTCGGCCTTGACCGGCAGGAAGGTGCCGGCGCCGACGTGCAGGGTGACGGCGTGGGTCGAAACGCCGCGCGCGGCCAGCGCCTCCAGCAAGGCGGGGGTGAAGTGCAGGCCGGCGGTGGGGGCGGCGACCGATCCGTCATGCTGGGCGAAGACGGTCTGATAGTCCGAGCGGTCGCGGTCGTCCTCGGGGCGCTTGGCGGCGATGTAGGGCGGCAGGGGCATGACGCCGACGTCGCGGATGGCCGCGTCCAGGGCGGGGCCGCCGAGGTCGAAGCGCAGGGTGATCAGGCCGTCGTCGGCCTTGGATAGGATGGTGGCCGAAAGCCTTCTCCCATCGGGGGAGACGGTGTCATGCGCAGCATGACGGATGAGGGGGTGGTCGGCGTCAGGCTGGTCGGCGGTTGTGTCGGCGGCCGGCGTCCCCCTCATCCGAGCGGCTCCGCCGCCCACCTTCTTCCCCGAGGGGAGAAGGAAGCGGACACGATCCCCAGCTTTCAGCCGCTTGCCCGGCTTCATGAAGGCGCTCCAGACGTCGGGCGCGTCGCGGTGATGCAGGGTGGCCTCGACGGCGACCGACAGGGTCTCACCCTCGGCGCCCCCGGTCACAGGGTTGGGGCGCTCGCGCACGCCCGACAGGCGGGCGGGGATGACGCGGGTGTCGTTGAAGACCAGGGCGTCGCCTGGCTGGAGGAAGTCCGGCAGATCGCGGATCACGTGGTCGCCCAGGGCGCCGCCCCGGACGACCAGCAGGCGCGCGGAATCGCGTGGCTCGGCAGGGCGCAGCGCGATGCGGTCCTCGGGCAGATGGAAGTCGAAATCGGCCGTCTTCATGGGGCGGGGGTAGGCGCATGGCGCGGCGTGGGGGTCAAGGTCTTGATCCTCCACCGTGCAGCGAAGCGAAACGGGGGAGGGGGACCGCTTGCGGTGGAGGGGGCGGAAGCGGGTGCTGCCTTGGTCCGAGGTGGCATGGATGTTCTCGCCCCCTCCACCACTTCGTGGTCCCCCTCCCCCGCCCAAGAGCGGGGGAGGATCTCAGGTCTCGCGCCCGAACCGTTCGCGCAGTTTCGCTAGCTTTGGCGCGATGTAGGTCCGGCAGAAGGGGCGGTCGGCGTCGGTGGCGTAGTAGTTCTGGAAGCGCGCGTCGGACGGCTTGAAGGCGATCAGCGGCAGGACGCGGGTGACCAGCGGCGGGTCGAAAGCGGGGCGCTGGGCGTCGAGGGCGGCCTGGACGGCGGGCGTGTCGGCGGGGTCGGAAACATAGACGGCGCTCCGGTACTTGCCGCGCATCGTGTGGTCGGACGTGGCGGAGTGGGTCAGCAGGTGGGCCTCGATCAGCACCTCCAGCGGCAGGACGGCGGGATCGAAGGTCACCCGCGCGGCCTCGGACCAGGTGTCGTCCGGCGGGGCGGAGCGGATGAAGCCCTGCTCGACGGTCTCGACCGAGCGAAAGGCCTGGAACACGGCCTCTGTGCACCAGTGACAGCCGCCGCCGAAGCCGAGGGTGATGAGAGGCATGAACCGCAGGTGGGAGCGCGGGCGGCTCGTGCAAGTCGCTGAACCAAGCCTGAGGCGCGGTGTTCGGTATGCATGACTCTGCATCGTTCCGACCTGACCCGTTTCCTGCCCTCCATCCTGATCGGCGCAGTCGCCAGCGCGCGGTCGATGACGCCGATGTTCGCCATTGCGGCGGCCCGGATGGCGGGGCGGGAGACGCCGTCTCGGCCGTGGCTGCTGGATCATCCGGTCATCAAGGCGGGCGCGCTGGCCATGGGGCCGGGCGAGCTGCTGGGCGACAAGATGAAGACGGCGCCGGACCGGACGGTGGCGCTGGGCTTGCTGGCGCGGGTGATGAGCGCGGGGATCGCCGGCGCGGCCCTGGCGCCGAAGGGGCGCGGCCGGACGGGTGCGGCGCTGGCGATCCTGACCGCCGTGCCGCTGGCCTATCTGACGCTGAAGGGCCGCAAGGCGGCGATGCGCCGGATCGGCCAGACCAAGAGCGGTCTGATCGAGGACGCCCTGATCACCTCGGCCGGCGCGGCGGTGGTGGCGATGGGGACGCGGCGGGGGCGGTAGGAGCCACCATTGACGGTGGAGCGCTGATGGCTTCAGTCTGACGCCATGTCGTCATCGGCCCGCACCTCTTCCGATTTCTTCGTCGAGGACGTGCCAGCCGCTCCTCCTGGGGACATTCGCTGTGTGTCGGACTGTTCGAACCCATTGCCTCATCTTGAGGCGGCAGTGGTCGTCGCGCCTGTATTGGGAGCTGCATTGGCGCTCTCGATCCTCGTTGGCCGCTTTGCTTGGATGAGAGCGACGCGCGCGGCGCGTTGACCGCAGCGCCTGCAGGCGGCAAAGCCCCCGCCATGCTGCAAGACCTCGAGACACTCGCCCGCGACGCGCGTTCCTGGCCGTTTGAACAGGCCCGCATTCTGCTCACGCATGTGCTGAAGAAGCGGCTTTCGGACGGTGAGCGGGATGCGGCAAGGCTTCTGATCGACGCGGGCAAGGCGGACGAGGCGCTGGCGGCGTTCGAGGCGTTGTCGCGGCCGGTGGTGCTGGAGACCGGCTATGGACCGTCCGGCCTGCCGCATATGGGCACGTTCGGCGAGGTGGCGCGCACGACCATGGTGCGTCAGGCGTTCCGCGCGCTGACCGGCGACCACTGGGCGACGCGGCTGATCGCATTCAGCGACGACATGGACGGCTTGCGAAAGGTGCCGGAGGGGGTGCCGAACCCGGAAATGCTGCGGGAAGACCTGCATCTGCCGCTGACGAAGGTGCGCGATCCGTTCGGGACGCACGAAAGCTTCGGGGCGCACAACAATGCGCGGCTGCAGGCGTTTCTGGACAGCTTCGGCTTCGACTACGAGTTCATGAGCTCGACGGCCACGTATCGGTCCGGGCGGTTCGACGCGACGCTGCTGACGCTGCTGGAGCGATACGACGCTGTCATGGCGATCATGTTGCCGACGCTGGGCGAGGAGCGGCGGGCGACCTACTCGCCCTTCCTGCCGATCAGCCCGATCACCGGCCATGTGCTGCAGGTGCCGACGCTGGAGCGGAACGTGGAGACGGGCACGATCGTCTTCGATGATCCGGCGGGCGGACGCACCGAGGTTCCGGTCACGGGCGGCCATGTAAAGCTGCAGTGGAAGCCGGACTGGGCCATGCGCTGGACCGCGCTGGACGTTGATTACGAGATGTCGGGCAAGGACCTGATCGAGAGCGTGCGCGAGAGCGGCAAGATCTGTCGGGCGCTGGGCGGCGTGGCGCCGGAGGGCTTCAACTACGAACTGTTCCTCGACATCGAGGGCAAGAAGATCTCCAAGTCCAAGGGCAACGGCCTGACGATGGACGAGTGGCTGCGGTACGGCACGCCCGAGAGCCTGAGCTGGTACATGTTCGGCTCGCCCAAGTCGGCCAAGAGCCTGCACTTCAACGTCATCCCGCGCGCCATCGACGATTATCTGAGCTTCATCGACCAGTACCGGACGCAGGAGCCGGCCAAGCGGATCGACAACGCTGTGTGGTCGATCCACGCGGGAAGTCCGCCCGAGGTGGCCAGCCCCGTGTCGTTCAGCCTGCTACTAAACCTGGTGGGCGTGGCGAACGCCTCGTCGAAGGATCAGCTGTGGGCGTACTTTGCGCGGTATCTGCCGGGCGCGAAGGCCGACAGCGAGCCGACGCTGGATCGGCTGATGGGCCATGCGCTGAACTACTACGAGGACTTCGTGAAGCCGTCCAAGTCGTACCGCCTGCCCAGCGAGCAGGAGCGGGCGGCTCTGCTGGACCTGGCAGGGCGGCTGAAGGCGCTGCCGGCGGACACGGTGGACGGCGAGTTGATCCAGGGCGAGGTCTATGCGGTGGGCAAGGAGCATGCGTTCGAGCCGCTGCGGGCGTGGTTCGGGGCGCTGTACGAGGTGCTGCTGGGCGCGTCGCAGGGGCCGCGCTTCGGCTCGTTCGCCGCGATCTACGGTCTGCCGCAGACGATCGAACTGATCGAGGCGGGGGCGAACGGACAGCTGGCGCCGGCGGCTAATATTTCGTGACTGAAATACTGCAGTAACGTGCGGTAATACTGAAGGTCTTTTCGCCTTATATTATCTTGTTGGTGAACGAAAGCAGACACGCGGCATTGGTTTTGCTTCAGACGCGCCCCGGTATTGATCGCCGGGTCGGCAGCAAAGGAGAAAACCATGTCGAAGTCGAATATCCGCCAGACCCTGAAGATGGCGGCGCTGGGCCTGATCGTCGCCGGGGCGCCCATGGCGGCCCTGGCCCAGGGTCAGGATCACGGTCAGCCGAACCGCCCCGGCCAGGAACAGTCGCGCCGCGACAGCCAGCGCCAGCCGGACCGCCAGCAACAGTCGCACGGCCCGCAACGCAACGACCGCCACGAGGCCAACCGGTCGAACCGTTACCGCGTGGTCGCCACGGTGAATCTGCGCAGCGGACCCGGCACGGGCTTCCGGCGCCTCGGCCAGCTGTATGCGGGCCGCACCATCACGGTGGATCGCGTTCAGCCCGGCTGGCTGCACATCGCGGGTCAGGGCTGGATCAGCGCCGGCTTCGCCCGCCGCGCCTGAGGCTGAAAGGCCGCGTCCGCAGGGGCGCGGCCGGCCCTTGCGCAAGATGAACGGAATATAACGTCGCGGCTCCGGGAGCCTTCAGGCAGGTCCGCGCATTCTTCGCCCCATCGACCAACTCGATAACAGGAGATGAGCCATGTCGAAGTCCATCAATTCCGCCTTTGCGGTCGCCGCCGCTCTGGCGACCCTGGTCACCGCCGCGCCGATGGCGGCCAATGCTCAAGCCAACGGCGTGACCAACTGTGACGCCCCGGGCGGGCGCCAGCGTGCCGGCGCCCTGATCGGCGCGGTTCTGGGCGGCGTCGTCGGGTCGAACCTGGCGCGCAACGAGCGTACGGCCGGCACCATCGTCGGCGCGGGCGCCGGCGCCGCCGCCGGATCGTACATCGGCTGCAACCAGCAGCGCGCCCGTGCGGCCTCGGTCTCTTCGGGCGGCGCCTACCGCGCCACGGCCAATCTGAACGTCCGTTCGGGCCCGGGCACCGGCTATCGCACCGTGTCGCGCCTGTCGGCCGGCCAGCCCTTCAGCGCCGTGAGCTCGCAGGGCGAGTGGGTCCAGATCGCCGGCGGCGGTTGGGTCAACGCCAACTATGTTGCTGCGAACTGATCAGTGGCGCCGGGGTTCGCCCCGGCAGGGTTCGCGGGTCACCGCTTGAGCCAAGAAGGCCCCGTCCGGTTAACTGGGCGGGGCTTTCCTTATGCGGCTACCCTCTCCTAGAGGGAGAGGGCTTGAGGCTCGCAGAGCGAAGCGATGCGCCAAGCCGAAAGGGTGAGGGGTTGCGCCTTGTCCGGTGAGGTCTGACCCCTCACCCTTTCGCGCAAGGACTGATCGCTACACTCTCAGGCGCTCAAGCCCTCTCCCTCTGGGAGAGGCAGCGGCCAATCTTACTGGCTGACCCACTGGATCCGCGCCAACCAGTCGATGTCGCGGCGGGGCAGGGTGCGCGGCGGGTAGGCGGGGTTGATCGAGCCGAGGGTGGCGGCGCGGGCGGTCAGGGACAGCAGCTCCTTGGCCACCGTCTCGCCGCCGGTGGTGCAGACGACGACGCGATCGCCCCGGCGCGGCTCGGGCCCCTCGCGGTCGACCAGCACGCGGTCGCCCTCGCGATAGAGCGGCGCCATGGAGTCGCCCTGGATCGTCAGGCCGAACAGGCCGGGCGTCGGGGCCGGCAGGTCGACGGCGTCCCACCCGTCGCCGGTTGGAAAACCCGAGGCGTCGAAGAAGCCGTCCAGCCCTGCCTGCGCCAGACCCAGCATGGGGACGCTGCGCTTTGGCCGCGGCGCGTCCTCGGCCAGTTCGGCGAACTCGGCCAACGACAGGCCGGTGACTTCCAGAACGCGCGTCAGGCTCTCGGTCGAGGGCCAGCGTGGGCGCGGAGGATCGCCGGGGCCGAACCGCTTGGACGGATTGAACGCCGTGGCGTCCAGGCCCGCGCGCTTGGCCAGGCCTGACGCGGACAGTCCCTCTCGACGCGCGGCGGCGTCGAGTGCTTTCCACAGGCGGGGGTGGGTGAGGGGCAAGGAGAAAAAGCCGCGTTGATTCGCGACGAAGGTATCAGGCTAGGAATAAATTCTCCAGGCTCGCCTATTCCAGGCCCGCCGCCTTGCGTTCTTGCCAGGCGTAGAAGGTGCCGACCGCGATGGCGACGAGGATGCCGTAGCCGGCCAGATTGATGACGGTGAAGAACGACTGCATCGGCGGACGGATGTCGAGCATCAGCATGATGTGCGTCATCACAGACAGGGCCTGAAGACCGCAGGCCCAGACAGGCCAGTTGCGCCGGGATTTCCAGACCAGGGCGCCGAAAACGATCAGGCAGATCGTATCAATGGCGAACATCCCCCATTGGACGCCGTACAGCTGGCCATCCCGCTGGACCAGCAGGGACGCAAACCAGCCGAGCAGAACCGTGCCCGCGCCGACGCGCTCGGGCTCATCGCCTTTCACGAAGGCGAACACGCCGATCAACACGACGAAGACGGCGCCGATCTGCGCTGGGAGGGTGTCGAACATGAAATCGCCCCCGGATCTCAACGATCCGAGGGCGAACATGCAACGAGTCTGACCAATCAGGAACGTGCGCTAGCGCACGTTACCGAGAATTCACGGTCTGCGACTTCAGGCGATGCGCAGACGGGCGACTTTGGACTCTTCCGTGGTGACGCCATCGTCCGGCTTGTTGACGGGACCGATGGCGTAGGTGCCCCAGCCCATCTTGCGATGGTCCTTCTGCATTTCGTTGTGGCAGGCGACGATGGCCTCGCGCGCGACGCCCAGAGCGGCCAGCGCTTCCATGGCCTTGGCCTGCGAACCGGTGCCGGCGACGGCCGACACGTTCAGGGCGGTGCGGCCGCTGATCATGGACTGGATAAGGGTGGCGGCCTGGGTGATGGCCGCGTCGACCGCGACTTCGGTGGCGTAGAGATCGCTGGCGACGCCGGCGACGATTTCAGTCCGTTCCATGGAAAGCCCTCTCCAACAAATGGTGAAGAAAGCGTTAACACGAGAGCGCGGACTCGAACAGCGGATTTGCGAGCGCTACCTCTCCTACAACGCGAATGTGGTTGAGCGCTTCGCCTGAGCTTCCCGACCGTGCGGTGGATCGTCGTCAGGCTTGTCGACAGGACCTATCGCGAGCGCGCCGATGCCCAAATCGTGGGCCACCGCTGTGATCGCCGAATGCGCGCGGGCGAGGCGGGTGCGGGCCTCGGTGGCGGCGGCCAGGGCCGCGGCCGCTTCTTCGAAGACGGATTGGCCCAGAGCCGCCGGCACGCCGGCGTCCATCCGGGCCTGGGGCGCCAGGGCGTTGAGCGCGGCCGTCTCGATGATGGCGCGGTCGAGCGCCTGTTCCGCCGCGTCCAGCTGTGCGGCGAGGGTTTCGGCGATGGCCTGCAACGTCATGTCGATCTTCTCGGGGTTGGTCAGTCGCCGTCCAGCAGGAAGTGGGCGGTCAGCGAAGCGATGGGCTGGTCGCGTTCTTCCTGCCAGGCCTCGGCCAGGACGTGGGCGACGCGGCGGCCGGCGCGGTTGATGCGGGCCCGGGCGTAGACGTCGCGCGCGCGGCCGGAGCGCAGATAGGCGACCGTGACGTTGATCGGCCGCGGCAGGCGGACCTGGGGCTGCCACAGGGCGACCTGGGCGATGGCCGTCATCTCCAGCAGGGCCGCCGTCGAGCCGCCGTGCAGGGCCGGGATCATCGGGTTGCCGATCAGCCGGTCGGCGTAGGGCATCACCACGGTCAGTTCATCGCCGGCGATCAGGGTCTGCAGACCCAGGAAGCGGGCATAGGGCAGGCGATCCAGGACGTTTTCGGTCATGCCGCGTCCTTTCTCGGACGGGCCGCGGTCAGGACATAGGCCGCCTGCGCGGCCGCCACCGGATCCTGGGGATCGTCCTCGAAGGCCCAGGCGCGGACGAAGGCGATGGAGGACGTCAGCTTGAAGCAGCGCGCCTCGGCCAGCAGGTCGGTCTTCACACGGGCGGCGCGCATGTAATCGACGCGCAGGTCCAAGGTGGCGATGGGCTGGTAGGTCCCCATCTTCAGCCAGACGGCCAGGCCGCCGACGTGATCCAGCAGGGTGGTGACCAGGCCGCCGGCGATGACGCCGGTGTCGGGATCGCCGACCAGATCGGGGCGCCACGGCACGCGGATGCGCGCGCGGTCGCCGTCCACGCCTTCGAAGGCGAAGCCCAGCGCATGGGTGTGCGAGGCGCCGGAGGCCAGCTGCGGCAGCAGGTCGAGGATGGGCGAATCCGTCATCGGCGGCGAGGTTAGCGTGTTTTGACTGAGCGTCTCTACAGCCCGTCATTCCGGGGCGCTGGCAGAGCGAACCCGGAACCCAGGGGATCATGCCTAACATTGGCGGCGTCCACCCTGGCGCCCTGTCCCCTGGGTCCCGTGTTCTGCTGCGCAGCCCCGGGATGACGAAGTGGCGGGTTCATGCGTTCATGCCGCATGATCCGTTTCGACGACCTGCTGCGGCCCGAGGCGGCCGGTCTGTATTGCCCGCCGGGGGATTTCTACATCGACCCGGTGCGGCCGGTGGACCGGGCGGTGATCACGCACGGGCATGCGGATCATGCGCGAACGGGCCACGGCCATGTGCTGGCCACGCCGCAGACGCTGGCCATCATGGTCGAGCGGTATGGGGCGGACTTCATCGGCGTGCAGCAGCCGTTGCCTTACGGCCAGACCATCGATCACCACGGCGTCGAGATCCGCCTAGTCCCGGCCGGCCATGTGCTGGGGTCGGCCCAGGTGGTGGTGAAGTGGAAGGGCATGACCATGGTGGTGTCCGGCGACTACAAGCGCCGCGCCGACCCGACCTGCGCGCCGTTCGAGCCAGTTGCGTGCGACGTCTTCATTTCCGAGGCCACGTTCGGATTGCCGGTCTTCGTCCACCCGCCGGCCGAGGAAGAGGTGGCGCGGCTGGTGCGGTCCTTGGGCCAGTTTCCAGAGCGGGCGCATCTGGTCGGCGCCTATGCGCTGGGGAAGGCGCAGCGGGTCATCGCCCTGTTGCGGCAGGCCGGCTGGGACCGGCCGATCTATGTGCACGGGGCGCTGGAGAAGCTGAACGCGCTTTATCAACGTGAGGGCGTGGATCTGGGCGAGCTGCGGCCCAGCCGTGACCTGCCGAAGAACTCACTGGGCGGCGAGGTGGCGGTGGCGCCGCCGTCGGCCACCCAGGACCGCTGGGCGCGGCGGTTCGCCGATCCGGTGCCGGCCTTCGCATCGGGCTGGATGGGCGTGAAGGCGCGGGCGCGGCAGCGGGGCGTGGAGCTGCCGCTGGTGATCTCGGATCACGCGGACTGGCAGGAGCTGACGGACACCTTCCTGGAGCTGAAGCCGCAGGAGGTGTGGATCACGCACGGCCGCGAGGAGGGGCTGCTGCGCTGGGCCGAGATCAACGGGCAGAAGGCGCGGGCGCTTCGGCTGGTCGGCTATGAGGAAGAGGACGACGAGGCGGTGGCCGCCTAGGCGACCGCGCGGGCGCTCGCGCTGTCGCCGGCCTCGTCGGACTGGCTGAGGGCCGCGTTCATGGCCATGCGCAGGCGTTCCGGCTTGATCGGCTTTTCGACCACCGCGGCCATGCCGATCGACATGTAGCGCTTGGCGTCGTCGGGGTCGGCGTTGGCGGTCAGGGCGATGATTGGAATGTCGCGGCTGGGGCCGGCCAGGGCGCGGATCGCCTGGGTCGCCTGGACGCCGTCCATGCGCGGCATCTTGATGTCCATCAACACCATGTCGAAGGCGCGCTCGGTGACCGCCTCAAGCGCCTCGACACCGTCCTCGGCCAGTTCGGAGGTGCAGCCGAACATCTCGCAAAGCGCCTGGGCGACCACGCGGTTGGTGGCGTTGTCGTCGACGATCAGGATGTGCGGGCGCGACTGCAGCTGCAGTTCAGCCAGGTCCGAGACATTGGAGGCGGCCTCCGTCGGGATGATGGCGATCGGCGCGGCGAGGTCGAAGGCGAAGGTGGCCCCACGGCCCTGGTTGTTCTCGGCCCAGATGCGGCCGCCCATGCGGTCCACCACCTGCCGGCAGATGGCCAGGCCCAGGCCGGCGCCGTCGCGGCCCGACCCGTGGACGAAGGGTTCGAAGATGTCGCCGGAAGCATCGGCCTGAACCCCCGGGCCGTCGTCGCGAACGCGCGCCTCCATCTGGATCAGGCCGTGTTCGGACCAGGCCTTGAGGCTGGCCTCGACGACGCCGTCGCGGGCGAATTTCAGGGCATTGCCGACCAGATTGTTGAACACCTGACGCAGGCGGGCGCCATCGATCTGGGCCGCCAGTTCGGTGTCGCCTTCGTAGCTGACGTGCAGGGTGACGCCGTTCTCGCCGGCGCGGGCGACCCAGGTGTTCTGGATTTCGTCCATCATGGCGCGCAGCGGTGTGACGCCGGGCGTCAGCTCCAGCTCGCCGGCCTCGGCCTTGGCCAGGTCGACGGCGTCCGACAGGATGCGCAGCAGGCTTTCCGATGAATCGACGATGGTCTGGACGTGCGCCTGGGCGGCGGCGTTCAACGGTTGGCGGCGCAGCAGTTCGGCGACGGCCAGGACGCCGTTCATCGGCGTGCGCAGCTCATGGCTCATGACGCCCAGGAACTGGCTCTTGGCGCGGGCGGCGGCGGCGTTCTGGGCGTCGCTGTCCGACAGGATGCGCAGTTGTTCGGCCAGTTCGTCGTTGCGCAGACGCTGACGCTCGTTGATCGCCTGAAGCATCGAGACCGAGGTGCCGACACCGCGATAGCGGCCCATGTGGGTGACGATGAAGCCGCGCATCATGGAGCCGGCCCCGCCGCGCATCAGCATGTCGCCGAAGACGTCGATCTTGACGCCCGCCTCGACGACCGCAGGCTCGGGGTCCATCAGCAGGGAGATCGGGCGACCGAGCGACTGGGCCGAGCCCATGGCGCCGGCGATCTTGAGCAGGAAGGCGTCGCGCTCGACCAGGCCGACCGGGCGGCCATCCGCTTCCACGACCGGCACGACCAGCACGTCGGGCGCCTGCACGAAACGGGCGAACACCTCCGAGGACGGCGTCGTCGGCAGGACCGGCTCGGCCCGCTGGCTCAGCATTTCGATCGTCGGCATGCGACAAGGAACTCCTGTACCTGTGGACAATGCAGGAAAACCGTTTTCCGATTGGTTAAGCGCGGATCGGGTTTGGTAGCGGTCCCACGCTTTTTGCGGCGGCGGGCTCCACTTCGCGCCTTCGGCGGTTTTGCGCCTTGAGCCGGGCGGGTGTAGAAGGCCGGCAACCAGACATTCCCTGACCCTTTCGCATGCGCGCGGCCCTCGGCCGACCGCAGGTTCATCATGAGCGCTTTCGACCCCTCTCCGCAGACTTCGGCTCTCGTCCTGTTCTCGGGCGGGCAGGACAGCGCGACGTGCCTGGCCTGGGCGCTTCAGCGGTTCGCGCGCGTGGAGACGGTCGGCTTTGACTACGGCCAGCGTCATCGGGTGGAGATGGCGCAGCGGCCCCTGCTGCGGGACGCCATCGCTGGCGCCCTGCCGCATCTGGCCGCGCGGCTGGGCCGGGATCACGTCGTCGACCTGACCGGATACGGCCGCATCGCCGAGAGCGCCCTGACGGCGGACCGCGCCATCGAGATGGACGCGCGCGGCCTGCCGACCACCTTCGTGCCGGGGCGCAACCTGATCTTCCTGACCGCCGCCGCCGCCCTGGCGGATCGGCGTGGGCTGGAAGTGCTGGTCGGCGGCATGTGCGAGACGGATTACTCGGGCTACCCGGACTGTCGGCGCGAGACGCTGGACGCGATGGCGAAGGCGCTGTCGCTGGGGCTGGACAAGCCGGTGATCATCGAGACGCCGCTGATGTGGCTGACGAAGGCCGAGACCTGGGATTTGGCGCAGCGGATCGGCGGCGAGCCGCTGGTCGAGGCGATCATCGAAGACAGCCACACCTGCTATCAGGGCGACCGGTCCCACCGACACGCCTGGGGCTACGGCTGCGGCGAATGCCCGGCGTGCGAATTGCGGGCGGCGGGCTACGTCGGATGGCGGGCGCCATGAGCTACGCCGTGAAAGAGACGTTCCTGACGATTCAGGGCGAGGGCGGTCAGGCCGGGCGTCCGGCGGTCTTTCTGCGCTTTGCCGGATGCAATCTGTGGAGCGGGCGCGAGCAGGACCGGGCGACCGCAGCCTGCGATTTCTGCGACACCGACTTCGTCGGGATGGACGGCGACGGCGGGGGGCGGTTCGCGGATGCCCATGCGCTGGCCGACCACGTCGCGGCGATGTGGCGGGGCGGGGAGGGCGATCCGCGACTGGTCGTGTGCACCGGTGGAGAACCCTTGCTGCAGCTGGATGCGCCTCTGATCGCGGCCCTGAAGGCGCGCGGCTTCGAGATCGCCATAGAGAGCAACGGCACCATCACGGCCCCGGACGGGATCGACTGGATCTGCGTCAGCCCCAAGGGCACGGCGCCGGTGGTGCAGACGTCGGGGCAGGAGCTGAAGCTGGTCTATCCGCAGGCGACGGCGGGGCCTGAACTGTTCGCGGACATGGCGTTCGAGCGCTTCTGGCTGCAGCCCATGGACGGCCCGGACCAGGCGGCCAACACCGCCGCCGCCATAGACTACTGCCTCAACCATCCGAAGTGGCGCCTCAGCGTCCAGACCCACAAATACATCGGCGTGCGTTGATGCTTTTCGAGATCACCAAACAGGCGACGTTCGACGCCGCCCACCACTTCCCGAACGAGCCGGAGGGCAGCATCTATCGCCGCGTCCACGGCCATTCGTTCACCGTGGAGGCGACGGTGCGGGCCGAGACGCTGGACGCCGAGCACGGCTGGGTCGCGGACCTGGGCGCGCTGGACCGCGCGCTGAAGGCGGCGGCCGAGGAGCTGGACCACGGCATGCTGAACGAGAAGCCGGGTCTGGAGCTGCCGAGTCTGGAGCACCTGTGCCTGTGGTTCGTGAACCGGCTGAGGCCCGAGTGGCCGGGCCTGTGCCGGGTTCAGGTGGCGCGGCCGACGATAAACGAGCGGTGCGTGCTGACGCTGTGAGTTTCGCGACCCAAGGCCGTCATCCTCGGACTTGATCCGGGGATCAGCTTGTCCGGTCGGCCATCGGGGCAGGCTGAAGCGCCGCGCCATGAGCCATCGAAAATGAGCAAGATCGGTGCCTGATCCTCGGATCAAGTCCGAGGATGACGAGAGGGTGTCTAGCAGCCGCGCCCGCGACGCTGGCGTTCCTCGCAGCGGCGCTGCTGGCGTTCGTAGTCGCGCTGCTCGCGCTCACGCTTCAGCTTGGTCTCCTCGTCCGAGGTGGTGACGGCGTCGAAGCCGGCGCCGACGGCCGCGCCGGTCAGCTTCACGCCCGTGCCGACCACGGCCGCGCCTGTGCCCACGACGGCGCCGACCAGGCAGCCCTGCAACAGCAACGATCCGGCCAGAACGGCGGCCAGCGGCGCCAGGCGACGATAGACAGACATGAAACGCATCCTCGAAGACGCGTCATCCTTAACCGAGTCGCAGTGAACCGTTTCTGACCAATCATCGACGGGCGTCAGCGTCTCTGCGGGATCAGCTTGCGTCGTTGCCGCGACAGCGCCAGCGGCGTGCCGTCCACGCCCCAGGCGGCGGCTTCGTCGACCGTCCAGCCGGCGCCCAGATCCAGCATCCGAAACTCGAAGAAGGCCCAGCCGTCCGGGGCCGTCGCGGGCGTAGGATCGGTCAGGATGTCGATGCGGTAGTCGACCGTCGTCATGGCGGGCGGGGTGGCGCTGGTCGTCCAGGCGGGCGGGTAGAGCGCGTCGAGCAGGAAGCACAGCCCCGCTTCGTCCAGCGGTCTGGCGTCGACCATGCGCATCCAGGTCCGCTCGGCCACCTCGGTCTTGCCGATGTTGCCGCCCAGGATGTTGGGCCCGCCGTCAAAGCGGTATTCGACGTGGCGTGCGAAGTGCGGCGCGAGCGGACCTTCGACCGTGCCCTTGGGACGAAGGCTGTCGATCGGCGGCGGGGGCCTGTGCAGCGGCCGGTTCGGCGGGGTGTCGCTGTCGCGGCCATAGATGGCGGCGGCGTGATGGGTCAGGCGGCCGGCCTCTTCGGCCTCCAGCCCCGCGTAGAGGACATTGCGGCCGCCACGCAGCAGGCGGGGGCGAAAGACGATCGGCGCGCCGAACGGCGCCGCCGCCAGATACTGGATCGACAACGAGCGCAGCGGCGCCTCGATGGCCAGACCTTGCCGCAGCGCGCGCGCCGCCATGGCCGCCAGCAGGCCGCCGAACGGAAAGCCCTTCTCGGGCGGCAGACTGCGCGGCCCGTTCGAGAAGGCCGGCGCGACGGACCCCGCCAGGCCGCCCTCCTCCGTCGCCTTCAACATCAGGGCTGTGTCGAGCGGGATGAGGGCGGTCATGGCGTCTCGGGAAGTCGGTAAGAACGGCGGGAGACCGCGTCTCCCGCCTCAGTCGCGGGGATGCAAGGGCTCGATCGGCAAGTGATCCGTTGCGTTTCAAGACTGACCGACTGGGTTCGGATTGGCAACCCACTTGCCAAATGCCTGACGCAGGGTCACTTTCCAGGGATGGGACGCACCGCAGACTATAGCCGCCAGAGCTGCTCGATCGCCGGGACGCTGGAAGTCATCGGCGATCCGTGGACCCTGCTGGTCATCCGCGACGCCTTCAACGGTCTGAGCCGGTTCGAGCAGTGGCAGGAGCGGCTGGGCATCGCCCGCAATGTGCTGGCCGCGCGTCTGAAGACCCTGGTGCAGCACGGGGTGCTGGAACAGAAGCTGTATTCCGAACGTCCGCCGCGCAACGAGTATCTGCTGACCGCCAAGGGCAAGGATCTGTATGGCGTGCTGGTGACGCTGCATGCCTGGGGCGACAAGCACGTGTTCGGCGAAGGGGGATCGGGCGTCCTGCTGACACACACCACCTGCGGATCAAAGCTGCAGCCTCGCATCGCCTGCAACTGCTGCGGAGAGATGGTGAAGCCGCGCGACATCAAGCTGAGCCGCGCGGAGAACCGGCCGACTGTGGCGGAAATGATGCCCAAGGAAGCGGCGTAGGGCGTCGACGGCGGCTGTCCCTACAGTCGGCTAGTCGTCGTTACGTCGTCCTCCTCGGCGCGGCCGGCGCCCATGCCCGTGCCGCCACCCATGCCCATTCCGCCACCGCCTCCACCACCGCCACCGCCGCCGCCGGGGCCGCCGCCCTTGTCACGCTCGCCGCCGCCCTTACCGCCGCCCCCAGAGGGTCGGGTGGGCCCTTGCTGGGGAATGGCCAGGTCGCGGGGGACAGGCGCGAGATCCAGCGCCTGACGGATGAAGTCCCGCAGCGAAACCACCAGATCGTTCACGCGCACGGGTCGTCCTTCGACCAGGTCGCGGGCGGCCCGCTCGGCCAGACGCACCTGGGGTTCGGTGCCCAGCAGGATGATGTCGGACAGGGCCGCCTCGACCGCATCGCGGATGCGGCGGCTGCGGTCTGACGCGTCTAGTGGGACGTCGCCGGCCGCCTTTCGCAGATCACGCAGGTGACGGGGATCGACCGCCAGGTCGCCCGTGAAGGAGCCGCCTAGGGTCTTGTAAGCGGCCATCAACGTGCGCAGCCGCTCGTTGATCTGGCGATTGGCGCGCTCGCGGCGCTGCTGGATCGTGAACATCATGATCAGGCGCACGCCCATCCCGATCAGGGTGAACAGGGCCAGGCCGATCAGGGTGGTCAGCAGGCTGTGCCACGATGTGAAGTCCAGTCCACGCATTCGGATCTCCCCGCCCGCCCGGCCCGGGCGAGCGGGAGATCAACGCACGGCGGCCCCTTATTGGCGCACGTATTTGTCCAGGAAGGCCAGATAGGCTTCCTGGGCTGTGATGCGGTTGTCGCGGCGGGTGAAGCCGTGGCCTTCGTTGGGGAAGACGACGTATTCGACCGGGACGTTGTTGGCGCGCACGGCGGCGACCAGTTCGTCGCTTTCGACCTGAAGCACGCGCGGATCGTTGGCGCCCTGGACGACCAGCAGCGGCTTGTTGATGCCGTCGGTGTGGAACAGGGGCGAGATGGCGCGGTGACGGTCGGCGTCGGTGGCCGGATCGCCCATCTCGTCGAACAGGGCGATGCGCTGGGCGCCCCACCAAGCGGGGATGGACTGAAGGGTGCGGACCCAGTTGGTGACGCCGAAGATATCGACACCCGCCGCGAACGCATCGGGGTGGAAGGCCAGGGCGGCGGCGGTGATGTAACCGCCATAGCTGCCGCCCATCACCGCGACCTGATCGTCGGCGACCCAGTCCTGTTGCCGCAGCCATTCGCCGCCGGCGACGATATCGCGCAGATCCGCCTCGCCGTGCTTCTTGTCGTCCATGTGGAAGAAGGTCTTGCCGTAGCCGGACGAGCCCCGGTTGTTGGCGCCCAGCACCGCATAGCCGTGGTTCACCAGATGCTGGATCATGGCCGAATAGCCGCGACGCGTCTGACCGCCCGGGCCGCCGTGGACCAGGACGATGGCCGGGGCCGGGTTGGCCGCCGAGGCGCCGCGCGGCTTGTAGAGCACCGCCGGGACCATGACGCCGCCTTCGCCCGGGTAGCGGACGATGGTGGCCTCGACCAGCACGTCCTCGTCGATGGCCGGGTTCAGGGCGTGGGTCAGGCGCGTGGTCTGTCCAGTCGTCAGGTCGGCGGTGAAGATATCGGACGGCGACGTGTCGGACGCGACGGTGAAGCCCAGGCGGGTCTCGTCGTCGTTGAAGCGGATGCCGCCGATGTCGCCCTGGGGCAGGCCGGTCAGGGGCACGGCCGCGTTGGTCGTGGTATCCAGCAGGGTCAGCTCGGTCTTGGCGTCGGCGTTCAGGGCCGAGACGCGGTAGCGGCCGCTGGGCGAATAGAAGACGTACTGAACGTCCCAGTCCGCCTGAATCACCGGGGTGACCGCGCCGCTCTCCAGATCGTGGCGATAGGCCTGGGTGAACTCCCCATGCTCGTCGGTGCCGATCAGCAGCGCCTTGCTGTCGCGCGTGAAGTCATAGGCGGTGTAGGCGACGTCGCCGGTGTGCGGGGTCAGCAGGCGCGGCTCGCCCGGCTGGGTCAGGTCGGCGATGTAGAGGTCGTTGTTGGCGCTGGTCAGGGCCTTGTCGAGCACCAGCCAGCGGCCGTCCGGCGACAGGGCGGCGGGCTGGAAGCCGCCGGTGTTCTCGAACACCGTGCGGTGTTCGTAGGTGGCGGCGTCCACGGCGATCAGGTCGAAGGCCGCCGGATCGCGGCCGTTGGTGATGACGTAGAAGGTCTTGCCGTCGCGGTTCCAGCCGACGAACTCGGCCTTCAGGTTCTCGCCCGGCGTGACGTCGGTGATCACGCCGTCTTCGGCGCGCGCGAAGATGTGCGTCAGCTCGTCGCCGCCGCCGTCCTGGCTGAACAGCACGCGGCCGTCGTGGGGGAAGAAGCTGACGGCGGAGGCGGAACTGGTGGTCGAGGTGGTCAGGGGGACCGGCGCGCCGCCCGCGACGGGCTGGGCGTAGGTGTTGAAGACGCCGGTCGCGTCCGAGCTGATCAGGATGGAGCGGCCGTCCGGCGAGAAGGCGCGGCCGGCCGAGTTGGCCATGCCGTAGCTGGTGGTCTCGAAGAACTGGGCGGCGGTGTAGGTCGGGGCGGCCGTCTGGACGGCGGCCGGCGGCTCGGCGGCGAGGGCGAGCGCGGGGACGGCGGCCATAAGGGCCAGGGCTGAAACGAAACCGGCGAGGCGCATGGCGCGATCCTTCGTGAGACTGTGATGCTCGGTAGAGGCGCAAGCTGCGCCATTCAGATGCAGCTGTCTCGCGACATTTCGCCGGTCGGTCAGCGGACCCCGTGCAGAGTGATCAGGGGAATGACGATATCCTCCTCGTCATCCAGGTGCCGGATCAGCGGCGCCGCGGCGGCGTCCAGGGCGTCGTTCAGGCGGCTGGCGTGATCGCCGGCCGGGTCGCCGGAGCGGACCGCCTGATGCAGCGCATTGCCGCCGGCGGCCAGAGCCTCGAGATGGGCGTGGACGGCCTCGTGGTCGCGGTCCAGCAGATCGATGCCGGCGGCGATCCGTGGCTCGATCCGGCGGAACTGCGGGAAGTAATGGCCGGTCTCGATGTTGTGGTGGCCGTCCAGGTGCTGGAGGAACTGCGCCAGGGTGGGCAGCAAACGGTCGTGATAGGCGCGGGTGTCGATGGCGCCGGCGCGGTGGTCGGCGACGACGCGGGCCATGGCGGCGGAGGCCTGACGGAAGCCGCCGTGCATCTGGAGCCAGAAGGCGGCCATCTGGGGAATGGCGTGACCCTGCCAGCGGTCGCGGGGCAGGGCCTCGCGCAGGTACAGCATCTCGGCCGGCAGACCCGTGCGGGCCGCCAGGGCGTGGGGATCAGACAACCGGCGTCGTCTCGCGGATGAAGCCGCCGCCCAGCAGGCGGTCGGGGTCGGCGGGGTCGTAGAGGGCGCAGGCCTGGCCGGGGGCGACGCCTTCCTCGCCCAAGTCGAAGACCACGCGCACGCCGTCGTCGCCGCGCGCGAGGCGGGCGGGGGACGGCTGGCGGGTCGAGCGGACGCGGGCCAGCACGGGGGCTTGAGCGTCGGCAGCGGCCTCCATGGAGGCTTCGTCGCCCAGCCAGTTGGTCTCTTCCAGCACCAGCGACGCGGTCAGCAGCGCCTCGCGCGGCCCGACGACGACACGGCGGGTCTCGGGCTCCAGCTTCGTCACGAACAGCGGCTCGCCCACGGCGACATTCAGGCCCCGGCGCTGGCCGATGGTGTAGTCGGTGACGCCTTCGTGGGCGCCCAGGACGCGGCCGTCCATGTGCACGATCTGACCCGCCTGACGCCCTTGCGGCCGCAGCTTGTCGATCAGGGTGCGATAGTCGCCCGAGGGGACGAAACAGATGTCCTGGCTGTCCGGCTTGGCGGCGATGCGCAGGCCCAGTTCGGCGGCGACGCCGCGCACCTGGGGCTTTTCCAGATCGGCCAGGGGAAAGCGCAGGTAGTCGAGCTGTGCTGGCGTGGTCGCGAACAGGAAGTAGGACTGGTCGCGCGAGTGATCGATGGCCTTGCGCATCTGAACCCGGCCGCCCGCCTCGGCGCGGCGGACGTAGTGGCCGGTCGCCATGGCGGCGGCGCCCAGGTCGCGGGCGACGTCCAGCAGGTCGCGGAACTTCACCGTCTGATTGCAGCGGATGCACGGCACCGGCGTGTGGCCGCGCAGGTAGCTGTCGGCGAACTGGTCGATGACGGCGTCGCGGAAGCGGCTTTCGTAGTCGAGAACGTAGTGGGGAATGCCGAGGGTTTCGGCGGCCAGGCGGGCGTCGTGAATGTCCTGACCGGCGCAGCAGGCGCCCTTCTTCTTCAGCGCCGCGCCGTGGTCGTAAAGTTGCAGGGTCACGCCGACGACGTCGTAGCCCGCCTTGTGCAGCAGTCCGGCGACGACCGTGGAGTCCACCCCGCCCGACATGGCCGCCACCACCCGCGATCCGACGGGCAGACCGACCGCGGCGCGCGCGGCGGCGATCGCGCCATCCATGTCGGCGGGCGCGATGTCGGGGATCGGACAGGCGATCTCGGCGAGGCTCATCCGCGCCATATAGCGACTGGAGGCGGCGGTTTCGAGACCGCCCGCGACACAACGAGAACTTGAGCGAGCAGCGTCTATTCAGCTAATAAGTCGTTGAGCGATATGGGGGGAACGTGCCGTGGCCGCCGACTCCGCCGCGACCGTGCCGGTTGTGGCTGATGACAGAATGACCGCGCGGGGGGCGCTGAAGGTCGTCGGTTTTCGTCCCGACGGACTGGGCATTCGCCTGCAGTGCCTGCTGGAAGCGATGCACCTCTCCGACCTGCTGGGCGCCGGGTTCGCGGTGGTGTGGCCCGATCCGGTCGAGGGGGTGGAACACCACGCCGTCAGGCCGGCGATCGAGACCTTCACCCAGGCCTATTGCGACGCCCATGTCGTGGAGCGCCCGGACGCGGGCGCATACGCCGAAGTCCCGCAGTCCATCACGGATCTGTCGGACCTGGCAGCGGTCGCGGATGGAACGGGCGGCTGGATGGTCCGGCGAGCCAATGTGCTAGGCAACCTGCCGGAGACGCTGCGCAAGCCGGCCGGCGGCGGCTTTCGGCGACTGTTCGACAGCATCCAGTTCCAGCCGCACCTGTCGGCCGCCATCGCGCAGGCCGACGACGTGCCTCTGCCCGAGACGCCCGTCGCCCTGCATCTGCGCGCGGGCGACATCATTTATGGCAAGCACCGGTTCGGGGCGCGCTTCACCCGCAAGGTCATCAGCCTGCCGATCGCCCGCCAGCTGATCGAGAGGCTGAAAGAGCAGGGGCGATCCGTCGTGCTGTTCAGCCAGGACCCGGCCGTCGCTCAACTGTTCCGCGAAGAATACGGCGTGATCGTCGCGGCCGACACGGCGCCGCAGGGCGATCCGGTGGCTCAGGCGTTGTTCGAGATCGCCCTGATGGCTCGATGCGGCGAGGTCTACGCGGGCAACAGCGTCTTCGCCCAGATCGCCGCGCTGATCGGCGAGAGCGCCCTGATCGACCCGGAGGCCGTGTTCGATCGCGCGCGGCAGGCCAAGCTGATCGAGTTCGACCTGTTCAGGCATCGCCGACAGAAGGCCTATCCGGCGCTGCACACCGCCTTCGCCGCTTGGTCGGGCGCCGAGCCGCAGTTCCGCAGGGCGCCCGAGCGGGCGATGCGGCTGGTGGAGGTGGCGCTGAAGTATGATCCCGACAACGTCTGCTACGTCCTCAAGCTGGCGTCATTGCGGTGCCGGACGGGTCGCGTGGCGGAGGCGAACGCCCTGATCGACGCCGAACTTGCCGACCGGGCGGACGGACGGCAGATGCGCCTGCGGGCCCTGGGCCTGCTGCACCGGGCGGGCCTGGTCGGGGCCGGGTCCGTGCTGGTCAGGGATCGCAAGGTGCTGGAAAACGCGGCCGAGACCGACGGCGGGGCTATCGCGCAGCTGATGCAGGATGTCCGGGCGCTGGAGGGCCGGCTAAGGCGCCGGGACCATGAACGCGAAAGGCCGCGCCCGTAAGGACGCGGCCCTCGAGGTTCTCCGGGGAGAGACCGTTAGGAGCGGTAGCTCTGGATCCGCGTCGTGCGCAGGCCCTGCATGCCCCATTTGTCGATCGCCTTCTGCCAGGCGAGGAATTCCTCGGCCGTCAGACGATAGGTCGAAAGAGCGTCGTCCAGGCTGAGCAGGCCGCCGCGAACGGCCGCGACCACTTCCGCCTTGCGACGGATGACCCAGCGGTCGGTGGTCGGCGGCGGCAGGTCGCGCACCGTGAGAGGCGCACCCGTCGGGCCAACCACATATTGCTCGCCTTTGCTGTTAAGGCGTCGTTGTTCTTGCAGCATGGGCTTGTGCCTCATTCACCACCACCATTGAGTGTGAATGTAGCCAGCCGCCGCTAAGGGCCGTTTAAGCGTCGTGGTGAAGGAAGCAATAAACTGCTCCGACCCCGGCAACGCTTTGGCTGTTCTGATTACCCGTCGATTCATCGTGGTGAACGATCAGTTACTGAATGATCAGCGTTTGATGCTGATGAGTTCGGCCAGCATTTCATCGGCCGTGGTGATGATCTTCGACGAGGCGGAATAGGCCCGCTGCGTGGTGATCAGGCCGGTGAACTCGGTCGAGAGGTCGACGGTGGAGGCCTCCAGTTGCGAGGCGCCGATCATGCCCGCGCCGCCCGTGCCGGCGCCCTTCAGGTTGAAGGTGCCGGAGCCCTGGCTGACCCGGTAGGCGTTGCCCGACACTTCCGACAGGCTGTCGGGCGAGGGGAAGGTGGCCAGGGCGATTTGGGCGATCTGGCGGGTCACGCCGTTGTCGAAGATGGCGGTGACGAACCCCTTCTCGTCGATCTGGACCTCGGACAGATTGCCGAAGGCGGTGCCGTTGGTCAGCGTGGCCTGGACGACGGAGGCGCTGTCGTACTGGGTCAGGCCGCCGGCCGCGGCGGTCAGGTCGAAGCTGACGGTCTGCTCGGCGATGCCGAGACCCGCCGCCCAGTTGGCGCCGCCCGCCGCCGGAGCGGCGTCGTCCGAGGCCCCGAAGTTGAGCGTCGCATTGGCCGGATCGGCGAACAGGGCGTCGGCGCCCAGGGCCGCCATGGCGTCGACGTCGAGACGGCCGTCCTGGGTGAAGGCGACAATGCCGGTCTTCAGCTGGCCGTTCGCCAGGCCCGCGCCGGTGGTGACGTCATCGGCCGGGATGGCGCGGATTTCGGCGTACCACTGGTTCGGCTCCGAGCTCTTCAGGAAGGAGATGGCCATGGTGCGCTGGCCGCCCTTGGAGTCGGAGACCGGCACGGTGACTTCGAAGTCCGGCTTCACGCCGGTGCCCGCCTCAGGGTCGTACATGGCCATGGAGTTGGTGGCCGGATCGTAGGCGCCCGTGCCGACCGGGGTGGTCGAGGCGGCGGTGGCGGCGGCCGAGACGTTCTGGCTGGACTGCAGGTTGGCGTTCAGCTGGACGCGCGTCGTGGCCTCGGCGGTGCCGCCGACGGAACCGACGTTGATGGTCGACAGGCGCGTCAGGTCGGACGGGTCGGTGGTGATGTTGCCCGCCGCATCGACCGGCCAGCCCTGCAGATACAGGCCGGCGGTGTTCTTCAGATAGCCCATGTTGTCGACGCTGAACGAGCCGGCGCGGGTGAAGAGGCGAGCGTCGGTCGGGTTCAGGTTCTCGGCCTTCTCGGTCACGACGAAGAAGCCCTGGCCCGAGATGCCCAGGTCGGTGCCCGAGGTGGTCCGCTGAAGCTGGCCGGCCTGACTGGTGTAGTGGCGGGCCGTGGCCAGGACGCCGCCGGCGGAATAGCCCGCGCCGGTGGTCTGGCTGTTCACCACGGTCGAGAACTCGCCCTGCGTGCGCTTGTAGCCGATGGTGTTCACGTTCGCGATGTTCTGCGAGATCGCGGCCAGGGCGGCGGAGTTGGCGGTCAGACCGGAAACCCCGGCCAGAAGGGCGCTGTTGATGCTCATGGTCGGGCTCCTAGGAGAAGAGGTTCAGGGGATTGAGAGCGGAGGCGACCTTGGACACCAGGCTCTCGCTCTCGGCGGTTTCGGTCGGGGTGGCGGTTGACGCTTCGTCCAGCGCGATCAGGCTGGTGAGCGGCAGGATCGAGGCGCCGATCGTGGCGTAGGGCTGCCCGTCGTAGAGCTCGACGCCGCTGATGCGGCCCCGGATGAGGACCTGGCTGTCAACGGCGGCGCCGGCGGTGTCGGTGGCGGTGATCTTCAGCGTGTAGACGCCGCCGTCGGCGACCTGGCCGCCCGCCGTGGTCTTGCCGTCCCAGGTGAAGTCGTGGACGCCCTGCTTCAGCTCGGTGGCGTCGCCGGTCCAGACCACCTTGCCGGCGCTATCCAGCACCTGCAGCTTGGCGGCCTTGGCGTCCTCGCCCAGCTCGTAGCTCCAGGTCGCCTTGCCGTCCTCGACCTTGTTGGCGGACCAGACGGCGGTGGCTTCCTTGCCGATATAGTTGGCGGCGCCGGTCAGGCCCGCGCCCTGTTGGGCCGACAGCAGGCTGGTCAGCAGGTCGTTGGTCAGCAGCTGCTGCTCGACGCCCGCCATCTGGGTCAGCTGGGCTGTGAACTGGTTGCTGTCGACCGGCGACAGCGGATCCTGGTTCTTCAGCTGCGAGGTCAGCAGGCTGAGGAAGGTCTCGAAGTTCGAGGCCAGCATGGCGCCGCCGGTGTTGATCCGGCTGGCGGCGTTTGTGGTGCTGACGGCGTCGACCATGGTCAGACCCTCACATCGACGCGGTCAGGCGTCAGGTTCATGGACATCCAGCGGACCGGCGACGCGACGGCGTCTGCGTCAGCGCCCACGCGCGCAGCCGAGGCGAAGCGGCGGGCGGCGCCGTCCTGGCGCTGGTCGCCGGAGCGGCCGCTGTCGCGGTCGGTGAAGTTGAGGCTGTCGTCGGAGACCCGGAAGCCGGCGTCCTCCAGCTGACGGCGCAGTTCGTCGGCGCGACCGCGCATTTCCGTCGCGGCGGCCGGGTTGTCGAAGGCCAGACGGGCGGCCAGCTGGCCGTCGGAATCGATATCGACGCTGACCTCCACGCGGCCCAGGGCGTCGGGCGTCAGCACCATGTCGAAGTGGGTCGAGCGCCCCTCGAGGCGGCGCAGGATCTGGGCCGACAGATGGGCGGTCGTCTCCACGGTGGCGCGCGACAGGGTCGAGGCCAGGGCGGCGGGCGTCGTCTGGGGCTGGGCTGCTTCGCGTGCGGCTGCGGGGGCGGCGTTGGCCGGAGCGTCGCTGCGCAGGGGCTCGGCGGCGTCGGCCGGGGCGTCCATGTCGGCGGCGGTCGGCTCGGCGGCCTTTTCGGCGGGCGCGGGCGTGGTGGAGACGTCCGCTGTCTGGGACCGAGCCGGGACGGGCGCGGCCGTGGCGGTCGAAGGATCGCCCGTGTGGGTGCTCGCTGGGCTCGCCGGCGGCGCGGCGGTCTCGCCGGAGCGGGTAGCGGCGCTGGTGCTGTCCTTGAGCGCGGGCGGGGCGGGTGCGGCGGGCTCCTTGGCGTCCGGTGCGATCACGTCGGCCGGGATGGTCAGGGCGGCGGCCGCTGCAGCCTTGGCCGAGGCCTCGACGGGCGCGGGGGCCGCGATGGCCGGCGCGATGTCGGGTGTCGCCCCTTGAGCGGCCACGGGGGTCGTAGCCTTCGGATCGATGGCGACATCGTTCGCGACGACCGGCGCCGCCTGTTCAGGCGCCGGGGCCTGCGGAGCCTGGGCCTGTGGAGCCTGGGCGGCGCCGGTCGGGGCCGGAGCAGCGGCGGCGGGCGTCGCGGCGACCGGCGGGGCCGGGGCCGCGATGGTGAGTGCGGGGATGGCGACAGGCGGGGACGGTGCGTCCGCCTTCGCATCGGCAGGCGCGGCGTCGACCTCGGCGGGGGCGTCAGATGTTTGGCCCTCGGCGACCAGTGCGGTCTCGACCGCGTCCTTGACGAGGGCGACGGGCGTGTCGGCCGGCAGGCCGACCGGGGCCACGATGGCCGCGTCGGCGTCGTTGGCTGCGAGGCCGGCGGCCTTGGGCGCGGGCTTCAGAAAGCCGGGTCGAGGATCGGCCGGCGTTTGAGCGACGACACCATTCAGCAGGCCGGCGAAGGCCGTCTTGTCCGCGCCGCCTTCAGCATCGGCCGCGGGAGCGCCGGACGCAAAAGCGCTGCTTCCGGCGACAGGAGCCGGGGCAGGGGCGACGGAGAGTGAAGCGGCGAGGGACACGGGCGAGCAGGCTCGGGACTGAAAGACGGCGGCGCCTGCTGCGCCCAATGTTCGCAGCCCACTGCGCAAGCTCCGGGCCAAGTGCAAAAGGGCGGCTATGCACCTGTAAGATAGCGGGTTTTGCTAGCGGGCAGACATGTAGCGCCCCGGGGCTGCGGTCGCTTTCTGCCGTGCCGGGCGCCGCTTTTTGCCGCCCGGTGCGGGTGGCCCGCCCATTGGCCCGGCCCTTGCGCCGCAAGTTGACGATGATCGTCTCGCGCACAAAAAACCTGAGCAATCGCAGCATCTTGGCTATCAGCCCTGTCGTGCGCGCCGGGCAAATTATGCCGCGATCCGGGCAGTGTGCGCCTAGCGAGGGAGCCGCGGCATGTCGCTGAACTCCATTCTCAACATCGCCAACTCGGGCCTGGCGGCGGCTCAGACGCAGCTGCGCGTCGTCTCGGACAACGTCTCGAACGTCAACACGCCTGGCTATGTCCGAAAGATCGCCGATCAGGTGTCGGTCACCAGCCAGGGCGCCGGCGCCGGCGTCGAGGTGGCGCGCATCCGCTTGGCGACCGACCGCTTCCTGCAGGCGGCCAGCCTGAACGCCGGATCTGAAGCCAGCCGCCAGGGCGTGCGTTACGAACTTTACGACCGCATCCAGAGCCTGTTCGGCGACCCCAGCGGCGATGACAGCTTCTTCGCCTCGGTGGACGGCGTCTTCGCGGCCTTCGCCTCGGCGGCCGAGGATCCGACGTCGTCGCCCTATCGCCAGGAGGCGCTGTACAAGACCCAGGCGCTGTTCGACGAAGCCGGGCGGATCCAGACCCAGATCCAGGCCGTGCGCGAAGACGCCGACGGGCGCATCCAGAGCGCGGTCGACAGCGCCAACAGTCTGCTCGAGCAAATCGAGGGGCTGAACAAGGAGATCGCGCGCGGCGTGGCCGTGGGCGGCGACAGCTCCGGCGCCGAGACTGCCCAGGCCACCCTGATCGGTCAATTGGCCGAGCTGATGGACATCCAGATCCAGCCGCGCACCGCCGGCGGCGTGTCCATCCGCACCACGGGCGGCGCCCTGCTGGCCGGCAACGGATACGCCAAGCTGGATTATGCGCGGGCCGGGACGGTCAACGCCGAAAGCGCGTTCAGCGACATCTACATCACCGAGCCCGGCGGCCAGAAGCGCGCGCTGATGGACACGATATCGTCGGGCGAGATCAAGGGCCTGGTCGAGCTGCGCGACACCGAGGCGCCTGCGGCGTCCCAGCGTCTGGGCGAGCTGATGGCGCGGGTCGCGGACCAACTGAACCGCGCGCACAACGCCAACAGCTCTGTGCCGGCGCCCTCGACGCTGACCGGGCGCAATGTCGGTCAGAGCCTGGAGACGGCCATCGCCGGCTTCACCGGCGGCACGACGGTGGCCGTGACCAGCAGCGCCGGCGTGATCCAGACATCCGCGCACATCGATTTCAGCGCCGGCACGATCAACGGAACGGCCTTCACGGCGAACACCTTCCTGAGCGTGTTGAACACCCAACTGGGCGGGCAGGCGACGGCCAGCTTCGACGGCGGCGTCCTGAGCTTCAGCGCCACGGCGCCGAACGGCGTGGCCATCGCCGACGACGCCGCCAATCCGAGCGGCATGCCGGCCACGGCGCCCAGCCTGAAGACGGGCCGCGGCTTCTCGCACTTCTTCGGTCTGAACGATCTGGTGAGCACCGATCGGACGGCCATCTACGAGACGGGTCTAACGCCCGGGGCCAGCCTGGGCTTTGCGGCCGGCCAGAGCCTGACCTTCCGCTTTACCGACAACACCGGCTCGCGCCTGCGCGACGTCACCGTGGCCGTGCCGTCGGGCGGCACGGTGCAGAACATGCTGGACGCGCTGAACAGCACGTCGGGCGGGGTGGGCGCCTATGGTTCGTTCGCTCTGGACGCCAATGGGGCGCTCAGCTTCACCGCATCGGGCAGTCCGGCGCCGACGATGTCGGTGCTGGAGGATACGACCTCCCAGAATCCGTCCGGCGTCTCGCTGACCGAACTGTTCGGGATCGGCGGCGGGGTGCGGGCGTCGCGGGCGGACGGCTTTTCGATCCGCACCGACATCCGGCAGACCCCGACCAATCTGGCGCTGGCGAAGCTGAACCTGTCGGCCGCCGCGGGGGCATCGGCGCTGAGCACCGGCGATGGTCGGGGGGCGCAGGGTCTGGCCAACGCCGGCCAGCTGTCGTCGCGCTTCGCAGCGGCGGGCGGGGCGATGGGCGGCAGCATGTCGGTCTCGCGCTATGCGTCCGAACTGGCGGGCGACATCGGCGCCAAGGCCACGGTGGCGTCAAACCGCAACGACACGGCCCAGGCGCTCTATTCCGAAGCCAGCGCGCGTCAGACCTCATACGAGGGGGTCAATCTGGACGAGGAACTGGTGCTGATGACGACCTATCAGCAAGCCTTCAACGCCTCGGCGCGCCTGATCCAGGCGGCCAAGGACATGTACGACACCCTGCTCGGGATGATCTGATGACGACGCGCGTCTCCACCGCCGGCAACTACCAGACCGCGCTGCTGAACCTCATGACGGCGCAGAACCGTTCGCTGGACGCCCAGAACCGGATTTCGACCGAGAAGGTCGCGACCGACCTGGCCGGCTATGGACGCGGGTCCGAGACGCTGGCCGCCATGCGTGGATCGCAGGCGCGCATCCAGGGATTCATCGACACCAACGACACCGTTTCGGCCCGCCTGTCGGCTCAGGACCTGGCGCTGAACCGCGTCGCCGACGGGGCGGGCGACGCGCGGCAGGCGATCGCCGATGCGCTGGCGGCCGGCTCGCTGGACGGCCTGATGCTGGAGCTGCAGGGTCAGTTCCAGATCGTGCAGAACGGCCTGAACGCCCAGCACCAGGGTCGCTATCTGTTCGGCGGCGGCAATGTCGACAATCCGCCGGTCACCGTTGCGACCATGGCCGAGCTGAACGCGGCGCCCAGCGTCGCCGGCGTCTTCGCCAACGACACGCTGAAGCAGAGCTCGCGCATCGACGAGGGGCAGAGCGTCCAGACCGGCTTCCTGGCCAGCGATATCGGCGAGAGCCTGTTCTCGATCTTCAAGGACATCCAGGCCTTCAACGCGACCACGCCGATCACGGGCAAGATCGACGACGCGACGCGTGACTTCCTGACCGCACAACTGACGCGGCTGGATGCGTCGCGCAGTCATGTGACCGATCTGGCGGCTCAGAACGGATCTTTGCAGAACCGGGTCGAAGCGACCCTGGGGTCGCTGGACTCGCAGAAGACCCAGCTGGACGAGCTGATCGGCAAGCGCACTGACGTGGACATGGCGCAGGCGGTGACCGACTTGCAGCTGTCACAGGTGGCGATCCAGGCCTCGGCCCAGCTCATCAGCCAATTGCGCGACGTCTCACTGCTCAACTTCCTGACCTGACGCAGAAATCCTACGGCCACGCTGGACCGGACGCGCCGGGGAACATAGAGTGAACGCATGGCCCAACTCGACCTGCGTCGCAAGCTGTCCGTCCTGGCCGACGCCGCGAAATACGATGCGTCGTGCTCGTCGTCCGGCGCTTCCAAGAGAAACTCGGTGGGGGGCAAGGGCATCGGCTCGACCGAGGGCATGGGAATCTGCCACGCCTATACGCCGGACGGGCGGTGCGTCAGCCTGCTCAAGATCCTGCTGACGAACTTCTGCATCTACGACTGCGCCTACTGCATCAACCGCGCGTCCTCGAACGTCGAGCGGGCGCGGTTCAGCGTGCAGGAGGTCGTCGATCTGACGCTGAACTTCTACAAGCGGAACTATATCGAGGGCCTGTTCCTGTCGTCCGGCATCATCCGCAACGGCGACTATACGATGGAGCAGCTGGTGCGGGTGGCGCGGTCGCTGCGCGAAGATCACGACTTTCGCGGCTACATCCATCTGAAGCTGATCCCCGAGGCGGATCCGCGTCTGGTGGAGGAGGCGGGCCTTTACGCCGACCGGCTGTCCGCCAACATCGAGCTGCCGCGCGACGAGGCGCTGGCGCGGCTGGCGCCGCAGAAGGACGTCAGCGTCATCAAGCGGGCGATGGGGCAGGTGCGGATGAAGGTCGAGGCGGCGCGCCCGTCGAAGAAGGATCGCGCCAAGCCGCCGCGCTTCGCGCCCGCCGGGCAAAGCACACAGCTGATCGTCGGCGCGGACGGCGCGCCCGACAGCGAGATCATCGATCGCTCGGCGTCGCTATACGGCGGCTACGGGCTGAGGCGCGTGTACTATTCCGCCTTCAGCCCCATCCCGGATTCGTCCTCGGCGCTGCCCTTGTCGAAGCCGCCGCTGATGCGCGAGCACCGGCTTTATCAGGCCGACTGGCTGATGCGGTTTTATGGGTTCTCGGCGCCGGAGATCGGATCGGCGACGACGGACGGAATGCTGGACCTGGCGGTCGATCCCAAGCTGGCCTGGGCGCTGAAGAACCGGGACCAGTTTCCGGTCGATGTGAACACGGCGGCGCGCGAGATGCTGCTGCGGGTGCCGGGGCTGGGCGTGAAGTCGGTCGACCGGATCATCAGCGTGCGGCGCTGGCGGACTCTGCGACTGGACGATGTGGGGCGGATGACGCGCTCTCTGGGCTCGGTGCGCGCCTTCATCACCACGCTGGACTGGACGCCGGGCGGACTGACCGATGCGGCGGACCTGCGCGCGCGCCTGGCCCCGCCGGCGGAGCAGTTGAGCCTGTTCTGATGCGGGTCGTGACGCTGCAGTCCGAAATCGACTTCGACGGGTGGCGTAAGGCTGCGCGAGACTTTCGGCTTGCGGGCGTAGAGCCGGGCAGCGCGCGGTTCCGGGTGGCGGGGGCGGACCAGCAGACGGGGCTTTTCGATACACCCGCTCATCCCGGCTTCCGCGGGGATGAGCGGAAAAAGGAAGAGAGTTTTTCGGTTCCCAAGCCGTTCGTGGATCTGGCGGAAGGCGTGATCCTGCATCGCTCGGACGATCGGTTCGATCTGATGTACCGCTTGCTGTGGCGGCTGCGGGACGAGCCGAACCTGATCAAGGTCACGTCCGACATCGACGTCGCCGATGCGCTGGAGCGGGCCAAGAACGTCTCGCGGGCCAGCCACAAGATGAAGGCCTTCGTGCGCTTTCGCGAGGTGGAGGACGATCAGGGTCAGGCGTGGGTCGCCTGGTTCGAGCCGGCGCATCGCGTGGTCGAGCGGACGGCGCCCTTCTTCATGCGGCGGTTCACCACCATGCGCTGGGCAATCCTGACGCCGGACGGCAGCGCGGCTTGGGATGGCCACGACCTGGCCTTCGGTCCACCCGCGACGCGAGACATGGCGCCGCAGGACGACGAAATCGAGGAGTTCTGGAAGACCTACTACGCCTCGACCTTCAACCCCGCGCGGCTGCGGACCAAGGCGATGCAGGGCGAGATGGCCAAGCGGTATTGGGCGAATCTGCCGGAGGCGTCCCTGATCCCCGAACTGATCGCGGCCTCCGCGGTCCGCACCGAGACCATGGTCGCCGCGCCCGCGCCGGCCCCGAACGAACGCTTCGCCCGCGTCGTGCCTGCCGCGAGGACGCTCGTCGAGGACGCCGCGCCGCCTCTGGATCTGGCCGTGCTGAACAAGGGTGTCCAGGCGTGCCGGCGCTGTCCGCTATGGCGAGATGCGACGCAAGGGGTGTGTGGAGAGGGACCGCGCCAGGCGAAGCTGATGATCGTGGGCGAACAACCCGGCGACCATGAGGATCTGTCCGGCCAGCCCTTCGTCGGCCCGGCGGGGCAGGTGCTGGACGCGGCGCTGGCCGAGGCCGGGATCGACCGGTCGGACGTCTATGTCACCAATGCGGTGAAGCACTTCAAGCATGAGCCGCGCGGCAAGCGGCGCCTGCACAAAACGCCGGACACGCCCGAGATCGTCGCCTGCCGCTGGTGGCTGGATAATGAGCGGCGGCTGGTGAAGCCGCAGGTGGTGGTGGCGCTGGGCGCGACGGCGGGCCTGTCGCTGCTTCACCGCCGCCCGGCCGTGACGAAGGAGCGGGGGCAGCCCATGCCGCTGGACGACGGATCGACGGCGATCTTGACGGTTCACCCTTCGTATTTGCTGCGAATTCCGGACGAGGATGGTCGGGCGCGGGAACGCGCGGCCCTGGTCAGGGATTTGAGGGCGGTACGCGAAAGGCTCGCGTGACGAACCTTCGCCGATTGCCCGTAGGCATTGCGCGCCGGTCGGCTATGCTGGGGACCATGAGCGGGGCGGATTTTCAGATCGACACGGAGCGCGGCGGCGCAGCCGTCCTGCGCCTGAGTGGCGACTGGACGACGACCGGGCTTGGCCGCATCGGCTCACGGCTGACGCGCGAGCTCGAGGGCCGCGAGGTGAAGTCGGTCGAGCTGTCGGACCTCGGGCGGTTCGACACGGCGGGCGCCCTGACCCTCTATCAGGCGTCCCAACTGAAATCGTCGGCCTCGGCGTGGTCGGCGCGTCCCGAGGCCGGGCGCATCTACGCCATGGTCGAGAAGCTGGAACGCGAAGTCGGCCAACCGCTGAAGCGGCCCGATCCGTTCACGCGCAGCTTCGCCAAGATCGGGCACGGCGTCTACGACATCGGCACAGAGGCCATGCTGTCGCTGGCCTTCCTGGGTCGGCTGATCGTGGCCGCGGGATCGGCGCTGAAGCATCCCAGCCGCATCCGCTGGGCCGCCTGGATCAGTCAGGCCGAGCGGGCGGGCCTGGACGCCATGCCCATCGTGGCGGTGACCAGCTTCTTCATCGGCGCCGTCATCGCCTTCCTGGGCGCGGACCTGCTGAGCCAGTTCGGCGCCGGGGTTTTCACAGTCCAGCTGATCGCCGTGTCGGTCTTCCGCGAGTTCGCCGTCGTCATCACCTCGGTCCTGCTGGCCGGTCGCTCGGCCTCGTCGTTCGCGGCGGAGATCGGGTCGATGCGGATGAACCAGGAGGTCGACGCCATGCAGGTGATGGGGGTGAACCCGTTCCAGGCGCTGGTCATCCCGCGTCTGGCGGCGCTGCTGGTCATGCTGCCGCTGCTGACCTTCGTGGCCATGCTGGCCGGCCTGTTCGGCGGGATCCTGGTCAGCTGGAGCCAGCTGGGCCTGGGTCCGGCCTTCTTCATCCAGCGCATCAGCGAGGATGGAACGATGGCCCAGCACATGCTGGTGGGCCTGTCCAAGGCCCCCGTGTTCGCCATCGTCGTCGCGGCCATCGGCTGCCGCCAGGGCATGGCGGTGGCGGGCGATGTCGAATCGCTGGGTCGCCGCGTGACGGCGGCTGTGGTTCAGGCCATCTTCGCCATCATCTTCCTCGATGCGGTCTTCGCCCTGATCTATCTGGAGCTGAACCTGTGAGCGCGCCCGACACCGCGCAGGACACCCAGCCCAAGGCCGCAAACGGCGAGGGCGAAAACCTGATCGAGGTGCGCGGCCTGCTGAGCCAGTTCGGCGACCGCACCATTCACGAGGATCTGGACCTCGACCTGGAGCGCGGCGAGGTCATGGGCGTGGTCGGCGGGTCCGGCACCGGCAAGACCGTTCTGCTGAACTCGATCATCGGCCTGAAGCAGCCCGAGGGCGGCTCGATCAAGATCTTCGGGCACGACATCAGCGAGATGACCTCGGCGCAGGCCGCCGACATCGAGCGGCGCACTGGCGTGCTGTTTCAGCAAGGCGCGCTGTTCTCGTCGCTCAGCGTGCTTGAGAATGTCTCATCGCCCCTGGTGGAGCATACGGAGCTGCCGCGGTCGGTCATCAACGAGCTGGCCGAGATGAAGATCGCCATGGTCGGGCTGAAACCGGAATCACATCACCTGAAGCCGGCCGAACTGTCGGGCGGCATGAGGAAGCGGGTGGGGCTGGCGCGCGCGCTGGCGCTGGACCCCGAGCTGCTGTTCCTGGACGAGCCGACCGCGGGCCTGGATCCGATCGGCGCCGCCGCCTTCGACGACCTGATCCGGCAGCTGTCCGACGACCTGGGGCTGACGGTCTTCATGATCACCCACGACTTGGACAGCCTTTACGCCATCTGCGACAAGGTCGCGGTGCTCGCCGACAAGCGGGTCGTGGCCAAGGCGCCCGTTCAGGAACTTGAGAAGTCAGACCACCCGTGGATCCAGGAGTATTTCCTGGGTCCGCGCGGACGCGCCGCCACGAAGGCGGCCTGAGGAAACAATGGAACGAGACGCCCATTACGCCGCCGTCGGCATCGCCACAGTCGCCCTTTTGGCGGCCCTGGCTGTGTTCGTCATCTGGCTGGCCCGCCTGCAGTTCAACAAGGACTACGACGTCTATGACATCGTGTTCTACGGACCGGTGCGTGGGTTGTCGGAGGGCGGCGAGGTTCACTTCAACGGTATCCGCGTGGGCGAGGTCACCGACCTGAACCTGGACCCGGCCAAGGGCGACCAGGTGATCGCGCGCGTCCGTCTGAACGGCACGACGCCGGTGCGCGTCACCTCGCGCGCCCAGCTGGAGCCGCAAGGCATCACGGGCCTGAACTACATCCAGATCACGGCGGGCGAGCCCTCCAGCGCGCTGCTGAAAGAGCAGTATCCCGAGAATGTCGTGCCGGTGATCCAGAGCCAGCCGTCGCCGATCGCCGAACTGCTGAGCGGATCGGGCACGGTGCTGGCCCAGACCGTGGATGCGCTGAACCGCATCAACCGCGTGCTGAGCGACGACAACATCCGCTCCTTCTCGACCAGCGTGAAGAACGTCGAGGCCCTGACCACCGAGCTGGAAGCCCGCAAGGGCATGCTGAAGCAGCTGGAAGAGGCGATCACCAGCGCCAACTCGGCCATCAAGGAATGGGAAGGCCTGGCGACCGACTCGCGCGGCCTGGTCAACGGCGACGCCCGCGAGGCCATCGCCAACATCAACGAGGCGACCAACGACGCCAAGACGGCGGTGGCCTCGATCAACCGGTCGGTGTCTGGGCTCGAGCGTCCGCTGGACGAGTTCGGCCGCGAGGGCCTGCCGCAACTGAACAACACGATCGAGGAGCTGAACGAGGCGACCCGGTCCCTGCAGAGCCTGATCGACGATGTGCGCGCCAGCCCGCGCGATTTCATCGGCCGGCCGCAATCACGCGAGATGGAGGTCCAGCCGTGATCCGCATCATCAAGGGCGTCGCCCTGGCCGCCGTAGCGGCGACCGCCCTGGGCGCCTGTTCGCTGTTGTCCACGCCCGATCCGGTGCAGCTGTATCGCTTCGGCGATCCGGCGGTGACGCGCGCCGATGCGCCCGTCAGCCAGCCGGTGGCCATCGCCCTGCGCCGCGTCGAGTTCCCCGAGGCGGTGCGCGACGACCGCATCCTGGGCGTCACCGGCGCGGAGACGGCCTATATCGCCGGCGCGCGATGGGTGTCCGATGCGGCGACGCTGTACACCGACAGCGTCGAGCAGGCGTTCGAGACACAAGGCCAGCGGGTCCGCCTGCTGGGCCGCCGCGAGGGCGGGATGCGCGGGCGGGCGCTGGACCTGGATGTCCGCACGTTCGAGGCGCGCTATGCGGCGCCGGGCGCGGCTCCGGCGGCGACCATCGTGGTGCGCGCGCGACTGATCGATCCGGACAACCGCGCCGTCGCGGCCGAGCGCACCTTCAGCATCACCCAGCCAGCAACCGAGAACCGCATAGCTGCCATCGTCGCCGCGTTCGACGTCGCGGTTCGGGACGTGAACAGCCAGCTGGTCGCCTGGACGGAAGCCAACGCCGGTTCGTGACCCGCGCCGTTCTTTGGGGCGCAGGTCAGCCGGCCCGGCGGATCGCCTCGATGGCCGCCGCCATGCGGGCGCCCGCTTGGCCATGACGCGCGCGGGCGGCGGTGAGGTATCGCTCGGTCCGCTCCAGCGCATCTTCCAGCGCCTTCTTGGCCTCATTCAGCGCCGCCTGTTCGGGTCGCACCCGGCGCGGGCGGCGCCGGTCGAGCCCCAGGCGCTGGCGCCAGTCGGCGGCCCAGGTTCTCAGCGCCTCGCTGACCGCCTTGAGTGTCTCCGGTCCCTCATGCTGGGCGTTCTGCGACATCCGGGTGAGTGGCAGTTGCGCCAGGGCGGCGCCGGCGGCGCCGGCTAGGACGGCCACGCGGGCATGAAGCGGGGACGGCGTCTCATCCTCGACCGGCGGACGGGCGTGCTCGGCGGCCGCCGCGACATGCGCCTCGGCCTCCAAAATGCAGCCACGCAAGTCATTGGCGAAGCCGTCGAGGTTGACGATGCGGCGGGCGATCGAACGGGCGCGATCTTCCAAGGTGTCGGCCACGTCCAGCAGGCTGTTCGCCGTCGCCTCGAACTTGCGGCGGAACATCTTCAGGCGACGGCCGCGGCTGTCGAACATGCCGGCGAGGCCGCCGCGCGGCTGGATCTGGCGCGGGTCCAGAGCGTCTAGCAGGGCGCGAACGTGCAAAAGCAAATCCTGGCAATCGCCCAGATCGCGTGAGCGTGCTTCGGACGCCAGGCGGTCGGCGGCGGCGACCAGAGCGGTACGGGCGCTCTCTCCGAACCCGTCCGCGGGCTCGTCGCCCAACGTGGCGCGCAGGTCGTCGGCGCGTGCGCGGTCGGGCGCCGGCGTGATGGGACGAAAGGCGTCCTGGACCATGCTCCCCTCCCCTAAAGCACCCAAACGTTAACGACGTCCAGACAGCCTGTGCGCGCCGCGGAAATCAAGCGGCTTCCAGCGGGAGGCGAACGTCACACGGCGTTGAAGGCCTGGGCCGCTTCCGTCAGCACGCCGCGCGTGCCGCTGTCCGCCCCCCAGACATTGTACCAGCCGGGCGGTTCGTGGTGGGCGTTCGGGTCGGCCGCCTGGCGACGGGGGCGGAAGATGGTCCGGTTCCAGCCGGCGTCCTCGCTGCCGACCCAGGTCCAGAAGTTGGAGCCGGAGATGACGCCCGGGGAGGCGGCGACCTGTTCAAGCAGGCCGCGGTAGAAGCGGTCGCGGTAGGTGGTCGGGGTGCCCGGGCCGTACTCGGGGCCGTCGCGCGGGAAGCCGAATTCCTCGACCACCATCGGCTTGCGCAACAGGCCGGCGAAGGCCGCGTGCTGGCGGATGTAGTCGGCCGATCGCTCCCAGCCGGCGTCATAGGTGCGAGCCATGTCGCGGTAGTCCAGCCAGCCCCAGTTATGGGGCCAGACGTGGATGGTCAGATAGTCGATGGAGCGCGGCGCGTGGGCCTTGGCCACGCAGTCGGCCCGCTCCAGGCAGCCCACCAGGCCCTCGCTGCCGGACGAGACCAGGTGGTTGTGGTCGAGCGACTTGATCAGGTCCGCCGTCGTCTCGATCCAGCCGTAGTAGGCCGGCAGGCGCGCGGCGCCCGCGACGACATCGCCGCCGGGGCGGGGTTCATTAGCCAACTGCCAGCTCATGATGGTCGGGTCGTCGGTGTAGCGGACGCCGCTGATCGAGTTGGTGCGCCCGACGATGGTGCGGATGTAGGCGTGATACCGGGCGATGGCGGGCGGCGTGGTGTAGAAGCCGGCGACGTATTCGGGGAAGGCGGGCCAGGGCGCAGACGGGTCGTTCATGACCATGGTCCGCCCGTCGTTGAGCCACGACAGATAGGCCATCATGCCGCCGGACCAGTCCCAGAAGTTGGTCAGGTAGACGACCGCCTTCATGCCGCGCGCGGCCATCTCGACCATAAGGAAATCGAGACCGGCCATCAGGTCCGCGTCCTGCGTCCCGTCGGGCCGGTTGAAGGCGCGTTGCAGGCCGCCGTCGGCGCTGAGCTCCGAACCGCCCATGACCCGCAGATTGGTCACGCCCATGGCGCGCAGGTCGTCCAGCTCCCGCTTCAACCGATCGCGGTCGCCGATCCCTTCGGCGCCCATGTAGGCGTAGAAGGCGGCGTTGGCGCCGACGAACCGATAGGGCGCGCCGCCCAGCATCAGGCCCTGCGGCGTCGCGCTGACGAACCGGCCTCGGTCCAGCACGGCGGGCAGGGCGATGGGGAGGTTTGCCGGCAATGTCTGGCACGCGGCCAGGCCGAGAGGGGCGATCATCAGGGCGCGACGCGAGATCATGGGGAAGGCGTCGCAAGCGGGTGGGGGAGCGTCAAGGCACCACGCCTCTCACGCGCTTTCCTCTTTTCCTTTCGTATGGCCCGACTTGATCGGGCCACGAGGCGGCGCGCGAGAGCGCGAAGCTGTTCAGCCGTAATTGATGCAAGATCGCCTTCGGCGCCGCCTTGTCCCCCGATCAAGTCGGGGGATGACGAAAGAAGGTGGGTATCAGGCGGGCAGCCCGACCCCTGGCGCGACGGTGTACTGCGCCTCGGTCTTGGCGGCGACCTCGTCCAGGCTGACGCCTTCGGCCAGCTCGATCAGCTCCAGCCCCACGCCGTCCGGCTTGACGTCGAAGACGGCCAGGTCGGTGATGATGCGGCTGACCACGCCCATGCCCGTCAGGGGCAGGGTGCAGGCCTTCAGCACCTTGGACTGGCCGTGCTTGTTGGCGTGATCCATGACCACCACCACGCGCTTGACGCCGGCGACCAGATCCATGGCGCCGCCCATGCCCTTCACCAGCTTGCCGGGGATCATCCAGTTGGCGATGTCGCCGTTCTCGGCCACTTCCATGGCGCCCAGGATGGACAGGTTGATGTGGCCGCCGCGGATCATGGCGAAGCTGTCGGAGGAGCTGAAATAGCTGCTCTCGGGGATTTCGGTGATGGTCTGTTTGCCGGCGTTGATCAGGTCGGCGTCGACGTCCTCGTCATAGGGAAATGGGCCCATGCCCAGCATCCCGTTCTCGGACTGCAGCGTCACCTCCATCCCCTCGGGAATGTAGTTGGCCACCAGGGTCGGAATGCCGATGCCCAGGTTCACATAGAAGCCGTCCTGCAGCTCCTGCGCGGCGCGTTCGGCCAGCTGTTCGCGAGTGCGGGGCATTATGCGGTCTCCCGGGTGCGGATAGTCCGCTGCTCGATCCGCTTCTCGGACACCGTCTTGACGATGCGGTCGATGTAGATGCCGGGCGTGTGGATCTGGTCCGGGTCGATGGAGCCGACGGGGACGATTTCCTCGACCTCGACGACGGTGACCTTGCCGGCCGTGGCCATCATCGGGTTGAAGTTGCGGGCCGTCTTGCGGAATACCAGATTGCCGCGCTCGTCGGCCTTCCAAGCCTTCACGATGGCCAGGTCGGCGACCAGGCCGGTCTCCATGACGTAGTCGCGGCCGCCGAAGTCGCGCACTTCCTTGCCGTCGGCGACCAGGGTGCCGACGCCGGTGGCGGTGAAGAAGGCCGGGATGCCGGCGCCGCCCGCCCGGATGCGCTCGGCAAGGGTGCCCTGCGGGTTGAACTCGAGCTGCAGCTCGCCGGCCAGATACTGGCGCTCGAACTCCTTGTTCTCGCCGACGTAGGACGAGATCATCTTGGCGATCTGGCGCGTCTCCAAGAGCTGGCCCAGGCCGAAGCCGTCCACGCCCGCGTTGTTGGAGATGACGGTCAGGCCCTTGGCGCCGCTGTCGCGCAGGGCCGCGATCAGCTTTTCCGGGATGCCGCACAGGCCGAAGCCGCCGGACATGACGGTCATCCCGTCGAACGTCAGGCCCTCCAGCGCGGCGTTCGCGTCGGGGAAGATCTTGCGCATCGGCTCCCTTATTTCATTCTACGATGAATATTCGGCGGTTCTTACGGCGTCGCGCGCAACGGGGCAAGCCGAGGCCTCTTCGATAGCGTCTACGCTGTAAGCGAGCCAGACCTAGCGCGAACGGCCCGTCGTCACCGCATGGGCGGGCGGGGCGCCGCGGTCGCGGTAGCGGGCGCCCTTCAGCATGACCTTGATGGCTTCCCAGTGGATGCCGCCGGTGACCTTCCAGGTCAGCAGCGGGTGGGTCCAGAAGGCGCGCCAGAGCGAGGCGTCGGTCAGAGGCTGGCGGCGGCCGATGAAGCTGGCGGTCAGGATCGGCGTGTCGCCCCGGCGGACGGCGACGACGACGGACAGCACCTCGCCGGTGCGGACCGTGAAGTCGTAGGTCATGCCCATGTCCATGAAGGGCGAGACGAACAGGGCCTTTTCGGCGGTCTGGCGGATCGGGCCGTCGGCCGGGGCCGCGATCAGGTAGCTGTGCCGCTCGTGGAAGGTGTTTGTCACCTCATAGAGCAGGGCGCCGACCGTGCCGTTCGCCCGGTGGCAGAAGAGGACGCTGATCGGATTGAAGCCGTAGCCAAGGATGCGCGGCATGGTCAGCAGGCGGATGCTGTGGGCGCTGTCGGTTATACCGGCCTCGGCCAGCCGCGCTTCGACCTGGCCGCGCAGGGGTGCGCCCGACCGATCGCCGTGGTCCTCGGGACGGAAGCTGATCAGCCCGAACGCCTTGCGCGGCAGACGCTTGAGCCGCGTCTGCAGGGCGTCAAGCGCGTCCAAGTCCAACAGCACCATCCAGGTGCGGTAGCGCAGGCGGTGATCGAACGTGCGGACCCGCTGGTGGACGACTTCGCCGACATAGAGGGCCGAGCGATCGGTCACGGGCTTCAGGCGGCCCGGGCCAGGTCCGCGGCGCCCAGGCGGATGCGGCCGCTCTCGTTGGCGACGGTCCACGGCCGACGCACGCCGCCCAACTGTTCGGCCACAGCGAGGCCGGCCTGCAAGCCGTCCTCGTGGAAGCCGGACCCGAACCAGGCGCCGGCGAACCAGACGCCGCCTTCGCCCTGGAGGGACCAGAGGTGATCCTGAGCCGCCACGGCGGCCTGGTCGAAGACCGGATGCTCATAGTCCCATTCGCCCAGCACCAAGGCGGGATCCGGCTCGTGCGCGGGGTTCAGGCTGACGAACAGGGGCTCGCCGGGCAGGGATTGGAGCTCGTTCATCCAGTAGGTGACGCCGCCTTCGCCCGCGCGATCCGAGCGGCCCATGTGCGTCCAGGCGGCCCAGGCCTTTCTGCGGCGCGGCATCAGGGCGACGTCGCGGTGCAGGACCGCGCGGTTGGGACGGTAGGCGATGGCGCCCAGCAGGGCGCGCTCCTGATCGGTCGGCTGATCGAGCAGCCGCAGCGCCTGATCTGAGTGAGTCGCCAGGACGACGGCGTCGTAACCCTGCATCGACCCATCCGCCATTCGCAGGAAGGGACCGACAGGGCCGCGGCCGACGCCGTCGATCCGCGCGTCCGTGACGATGCGGCCCTGAAGCGGCCGCGTCAGGTGCGAGATGTATTGTCGGGCGCCGCCGTCGACCGTGCGCCACGTCGGCCGCAGGTCATAGGCCAGCAGGTTGTGGTTCATGTAGAACCGCACGAAGGCGGCGGCCGGATAGTCGCGCATCTGCTCCAGCGTGCAGGACCAGATCGCCGCGGCCTGGGGCAGCAGATACGCGTCGCGGAACAGGGCGCTGTAGCCCGCGCGGCCCAGCCAGGCGTCCAGCGTCTCGCCCGATCGCTCCAACTCCGCCAGTTCCCTCGGCGCCTCCTTCTGGAAGCGCAGAATGTCGCCGACCATCCGCCAGAACTTGGGCCGGGCCCAGTTACGCTTCTGGGCGAAGATGGCGGACAGGCCCTGGGTGCAATACTCCAGCGCGCCCTCGTCGATGGACACGGCGAAGGACATCATGGCCGGCTTGGTGGCGACGCCCAGATGCGCCAGCATCGCCGTCAGATTGGGGTAGTTGGCCTCGTTATAGACGATGAAGCCGGTGTCGACGGCGACGGGCTGGTCCACGCCCAGGACCGTCACGGTGTTGGTGTGCCCGCCGATGCGGTTCTCACGTTCGTACAGGGTGACGTCGTGGCTCTGGCTGAGCAGCCAGGCGCAGGAAAGGCCGCTGACGCCCGAGCCGATCACGGCGACACGCAGGCGTTTGTCGAGGGCGGTCAGGGTCGTCATGCAGGCTCCGGCCGGTGTTTCGCCAAGCTACGTTTTCCGCATCGCGACGGATGACATCCGGGTCGGCGTGCGTCTCGTATATCGTATTGCCTGACAAGCGGAGCCGTTACGCGCGGCCGTGCGTTGGGTTGCATCATCGCCTCGCCCACATCCCGTTTCCCGGAGCCGCCATGACCTTCGCCAACGCCGCGATCCGCCAGTTGCAGGACGCGCCCTTTCCAGACTTCGTGACCAAGCCGGCCATCGACAGTCTGGTCACCGAGGCGCGGCGGCGACTGGATCGCGAGCGTCCGCACGACGAAGCCGCCTTTGCGCGCGACATGGCGGTGCGACCGATCGCCGAGCATACGGAGGCGGCGAACGAGCAGCACTACGAACTGCCGCCCGAGTTCTTCAAAATCTGCCTCGGCGCGCGGCTGAAGTATTCCTGCTGCCTCTATCCCGACGCCGACACCACGCTGGACGAGGCGGAGGAGCTGGCGCTGGCTCAGACGTGCGAGCACGCGGACCTGCGGGACGGGCAGAGCGTCCTGGAGCTGGGCTGCGGCTGGGGTTCGCTGAGCCTGTGGATGGCCGAGCAATATCCGAATGCACGCATCACGGCCGTGTCCAACAGCCACGGCCAGCGTGGTCACATCGAGGCCGAGGCGGCGGCGCGCGGGCTGATGAACCTGACGGTCGTCACGCGCGACATGAATGTCTTCGACACCGACGCCCGCTTTGACCGGATCGTTTCGGTGGAGATGTTCGAGCACATGGCCAACTGGCGCGCGCTGCTGACGAAGGCGCAGGCCTGGCTGAAGCCTGACGGGCGGGCCTTCATCCACGTCTTCACGCACCGCGACGCGCCTTACCGGTTCGATCACAACGACAGCGAGGACTTCATCGCCCAGCACTTCTTCACGGGCGGCGTCATGCCCAGCAAGGGCTTGATCCGGCAGTTTCCGGACCTGTTCCGCGTCGAGGAGGAATGGACGTGGAACGGCGTCAACTATCAGCGCACGGCGCTGGACTGGTTGGCCAACATGGACCGGAACGTTGATCGCGTGACCGAGCTTATGGAAGAGACCTACGGCGCCAAGGCCAAGCTGTGGCGACGGCGCTGGCGGCGGTTCTATCTGGCCACCGCCGGTCTGTTTGGAAACGACGAGGGCCGCACCTGGGCGGTCAGCCACTATCGGCTGGCGCCCGTCGCCGCCGCAACCGAAGCCTGATCCGGAGACGACCTTTGATGCGCTATTTGATCGCCTATGTCGCCACGGGCCTGGCCTTTGCCGTCATCGACGCCGTCTGGCTGACCACCATGACGAACAAGCTCTACAAGCCCGTGCTGGGCCCGATCATGCTGGCCAAGCCGAACATGGTCGCGGCGGTCGCTTTTTACCTGATCATGATCGGCGGCATCGTCTTCTTCGCCGTTGCGCCGGCCCTGCGAGAGGGCGGCTGGACGCGCGCGCTGCTGAACGGTGCGGTGCTGGGGCTTGTCGCCTACGCGACCTATGACCTGACCAACCAGGCGACGCTGGCGGTCTGGCAGACCAAGCTGACGATCCTGGATCTGTGCTGGGGCACGTTCGTGACGGGAACGGCGGCGACGGTCGGCTATCTGGCGACGCGCTGGTTCGAGGCCCGCTGATCGCGGCAGGCGGGTCCCGTCTTAACCTTTTTCTTCGCGCGACGCGGGCAGGGCGTGGCAGGCGCGCTGCGTTAGGGTAAAAGAAGGGTCGGTGAGAAAGCTCGCCTTGGGGGGCGGTTTTGCGCGCAGGCATCAACCTGTTGACGGCGGCGGTGGGCGTGGGCGTGGTGCTCGGCCTGTTGCTGACGCACGACGGTCGGACCTGGCTGCGCCATCCGACGCTGATGCTGGGCGGCCAGGCCAATGCCTCGGCCGTGGCGCCGGCTCAGCGCGCGCCGCCCGCCCCTGATCCGATCAAGCCGGCCATGACGCCCGCGGCCGCGCCGGCGGCCTTTATGGTCACCCCCATCGCCGATCGCCTGAAGGCAGGTCGCCTGCGCGTCGGCGTGTTCGGCGACTCGATGGGCGACGGCCTCTATACCGCCCTTTATCGCGATCTGCGGGGCGCCTCGGGCGTCACCGTGACCAAGTACAGCGAGGTCTCCACGGGGCTCAGCCGCTACGACTACGTCGACATCCAGGCCAAGACCGAGCGCCAACTGCGCGAGGATCCGGTCGATGTGGCGGTCGTCCTGTTCGGCACAAATGACGCCCAGGGCATCAGCCTGGACGGGCAGGTCCACGACTTTGGTACGCCGGGGTGGAAGGCCGCCTATGCGAGACGGGTGACGGATCTGGTGACCCTGCTGCGCGCCAACGACGTCGCCGTCTACTGGGTCGGCCTGCCGCGCATGAAGCGGGCCTCGTTCGACGAGAAGATGACCCTGATCAACAGTGTGGTCGAGGAGCGGATGCATGCGCTGAGCGTCCCCTATCTGCCGACCGTGGCCGTTACCTCGAACAGCGAAGGCGATTACGAGGCCTATCTGCCGGCCGGCGACAGCGACCGTCCGACCCTCATGCGGGCCAACGACGGCATCCACCTGTCGATGGCCGGATACCTGCGGATCGCCGCCCCCGTCGCCGAGCGGCTGAAGCGCGATGCCGGGGTCAGATCTGGCGCCGTCGCGACGGCCGCCGCGGCCGCGCCCGCTGCCTGAGGATGCGTCGGTTCGCCCCGTGGGGCGTGCTCGCCGCCCTGTTCGCCGCGCCGGTTCAGGCCCAGATTCCCTATGAGGCGTTGCAGGCGCCCGCCGCCGGTCTGACGGTCTGTCCCGGCGGGCTGTGCCAGCCCGGCGCGCTGAGCGGCTTCTTCCAAGCGCTGCAGGCGACCGAGCAGGGGGCGCGGACCCGGCCCGTCCACATCGTCCAGCTGGGCGACAGCCACACCGCCGGCGACCGCATTCCCGGCGCCCTGCGCGCCCGGCTTCAGGCGCGCTTCGGATCGGCCGGGCGGGGCGTGGTGGCGCCCGGCGTGCCCTATGCCGGATACGGGCCGTTGCAGCTTCAGGTGCAGGCGCAGGACTGGTCGATCGCGACCGCGCCCCTGACGCCCGCCAGCGGGGTGAGCAGCGCGGAGATCGGTCTGGCCGGGGTGACGCGCCCCGCCTACGGCCCGGCGCCGCGCCTGTCGCTGACGCTGGAACCCGGCGCGGAGGCGCAGGTCGTCACCCTGTGCGGACGTGGCGGTCCGAATGCGGGCGGTTTTCGGCTCGATGCCGACGGGGCGAGGCAGACGGTGGAACTGTCGACCACCGCGTCCGGCCCTGCCTGCCGCCGCCTGCGGCTGGACCGCGCCGCGACCCGGCTGGAGCTGACGCCCCTGTCGGCTGACGCCGAGCTTTATGACATCGAGACCGAGACAGGGCGGCCGGGCGTCATCGTGTCCAGCCTGGGCGTCGTGGGGGCCACGCTGCGCGAGCTGGCCGCGCGCGACGAGAGCATCGCCGGGCTGGAGCTGGCGGTCTGGCGGCCCAGCCTGATCGTGGTGGCCTTCGGGACAAATGAGGGGTTCGATCCCGGCTTCGATCCGGTGTCTTACGCCTCCAGCCTGCGCGCCCAGATCGGCCGCCTGCGCCGGTTGTCGCCGCAGGCGTCCCTGCTGATTCTCGGCGCGCCCGACGCCCTGCGGTCCGGCTCGCCCGGCGGGTGCAGCGCGGACGGCGATCGCGCGCCGCCGCCGCAACTGGCCATGGTGCGGAATGTGCAGCGGGCCATCGCGTCGGAAATGGGCGTCGCTTTCTGGGACTGGCAGGGACGGATGGGGGGAGAGTGTTCGGCGGACCGGCTGGCCCTGCAGGCGGACCCCTTTGTGCGCGGCGACCGCGTCCACTTCACCTCCGCCGGGGCCGACTGGATCGGCGGCCTGCTGAACGACGACCTGATGGCGGCCTATGAGGCCTGGAAGCAGGGGCAGGGCTGATGCTGTTCCCCACGCTCGCCTTCGGCGTCTTCTTCCTGTTCGTCTATTTCATCACCTGGTCGCTGGATCGGGAGAACGGGCGGCGCAAGGTCTTCCTGCTGCTGGCCAGCTGGTTCTTCTACGCCCAGTGGGACTGGCGCTTCGTCCTGCTTCTGATCGCCTCGGCGGTGCTGAACTGGGGGATCGCGGCCCTGATCGTGCGGCGCGAGCCGGATGGGCGGAAATGGCTGGTCGGTCTGGGCGTCGCGGCCAACCTGCTGATCCTGGGCTTCTTCAAATACTACGGCTTCTTCGTCGAGCAGATGGTCGACCTGCTGGCCCGCTTTGGCTGGGAGCGGGACCTGCCGCTGCTGCAGATCGTGCTGCCGGTGGGGATCTCCTTCTTCACCTTCCAGGGCATCAGCTACGTCGTCGACGTGCACCGCGGGAAGACGCCGCCGGCCAAGAGCCTGCTGGATGTCCTGCTGCTGATGAGCTTCTTCCCGCATCTGGTCGCCGGGCCGATCGTGCGGGCGTCGGACCTGCTGCCCCAGTTCGACCGCGCGCCGCGCATCAATCGCGAGATGGCGACGCACGGCCTGTTGCTGATCGTCTGGGGCCTGTTCAAGAAGACGGTGATCGCGTCGGAGCTGGCGACGCGGCTGGTCGATCCGGTCTTCTTCGACCCCGCCGCCCATTCGGCGCTGGATATCGCGGCGGCCGTCTATGGCTATGCGGTCCAGATCTACTGCGACTTCTCGGCCTATTCGGACATGGCCATCGGGATCGCCGCGCTGCTGGGCTATTCCTTCCCGCGGAACTTCGATCAGCCGTATCGGGCCAGCTCCATGCAGGCCTTCTGGCGACGGTGGCACATCAGCCTGTCCAGCTGGCTGCGCGACTATCTTTATGTGCCGCTGGGCGGGGGCAAGAAGGGGCTGGCCTCGTCGTGCCTGAACGTGATGATCACCATGCTGCTGGGCGGCTTGTGGCACGGGGCGGCCTGGACCTTCATCGCCTGGGGCGCGCTGCACGGCTTCGTGCAGGTGGTCGAGCGACTGGGCCGCGCGGCGCTGGGCAAGACGGCCGAGGGGGCTGATCGCCGCATCATACCCGGCTGGCTGGGCGTCATCATCACCTTCCACATCGTCTGCCTGGGCTGGATCCTGTTCCGCGCCGAGACCTTCAGCATGGCGCTGCAGATGCTGGAGGGCCTGGGCCGGGCCGGTCCGGCGCTGCTGGTCACGCCCTTCGTTCTGACGTTGATCGTCGGTGGCCTGGCCATGCATTTCCTGCCGCCGCGCGCGGTGGAGGGCGTGGCCGCCTGGATGAAGCCGGCGCCCTCGCTGACGCTGGGCGTCCTGATCGGCATCGCCATTCTGCTGGTCGAGGCGATGCGGCCCGAGGGCGTGGCGCCCTTCATCTACTTCCAGTTCTGAGGCGTTGAGAGAATGAGGCCGCGCCGATGACCGACGACCGCAACGATCCGCCCGACCCGTTCCCGACGGGCTTCGGCTCGCCGCCGCCCTCGCGCTTTCCGCCGATCGAGGAGACGGTGGTCGCGGCGACCGCCGATCCGCCCAGCGACTGGAACCAGGGCGCCGACGCCCACGACCTGCCGACCGCCGAGAACCGGCTGATGCGTCTAGGGCGCTTCGCCTTTCCGCCCGGCGAGCCGCCGGACGATGAGGGTCTGGCCGCCCGCGACCAGCGCTGGACCAGCCGGGTCATCGTCTTCGCCGCCCTGATGCTGGTGATCTTCAACGCCCGCTCGGCCCAGGAATGGTCGCGCCAGCAGGCGCCCGGCTGGGTGTCGACCACGGTGCAGCAGCTGTCCGATGTCTGGGGAGCGCAGGTGGCGCAACTGGGCGCCGATCAGCCGGTGCAGGGCGTGCGTGAGGCCTACCACGGCGTGCGCGACGCGCGTTTCCCCGGTCAGCCGCCCGCGACTTGACGCCGATCACATTGTTCCGAAGCCGTCATCCGACTATCTTGCGCCCATGAAGACCCGTTGGAGCCCCCAGTCCTGGCGTAACCGGCCCGTGGTGCAGATGCCCACGGACTATCCGGATGCGCGCGCCCTGCAAGCCGTCGAAGACGAGCTGGCCGCAATGCCGCCGCTCGTATTCGCGGGCGAGGCCCGTCGCCTGACCGAGCGTCTGGCCCAGGTGGAAGCCGGCGACGCCTTCCTGCTGCAGGGCGGGGACTGCGCCGAGAGCTTCAAGGAGTTCTCGACCGACAACATCCGCGACACCTTCCGCCTGATCCTGCAGATGGCGGTGGTCCTGACCTTCGCCGGCCGCAAGCCGGTCGTGAAAGTGGGCCGCATCGCCGGTCAGTTCGCCAAGCCGCGCAGCTCCGGCGTCGAGAAGATCGGCGACGTCGAGCTGCCCAGCTATCGCGGCGACATCATCAACGGCATGGCCTTCACGCCCGAAGAGCGCGTGCCCGATCCGCAGCGCCTGCTGAAGGCCTACAACCAGTCGGCCTCGACGCTGAACCTGATCCGCGCCTTCGCCAGCGGCGGCTACGCGGACCTGTACAGCATCCACCGCTGGACACTGGGCTTTGCCGGCGACTCGGCCGCGGGCGCGCAGTACCGCGAGCTGGCCGACAAGATCACCGAGGCGCTGGCCTTCATGGAAGCGGTCGGCGTCACGCCCGAAACGCACCCGGACCTGAGCCGCGTCGAGGTCTTCACCAGCCACGAGGCCCTGCTGCTGAACGTCGAGAGCGCCCTGACGCGACTGGACGGCGGCACCGGCGAATGGTTCGACACCAGCGCCCACATGCTGTGGATCGGCGAGCGTACGCGTCAGCTGGACGGGGCCCACGTCGAGTTCATGCGCGGCATCAACAATCCGATCGGCGTGAAGTGCGGCCCGACGATGGAGCCGGACGACCTGCTGCCGCTGATCGACGCGCTGAACCCGAACAACATCCCGGGCCGCCTGACCGTCATCGGCCGCTTCGGCCACGACAAGGTCGGCGACCGTCTGCCGCGCCTGATGGCGGCGGTGAAGGCGCACGGCAAGAAGGTGATCTGGTCGATCGACCCAATGCACGGCAACACGCTGAAGGCCGACAACGGCTACAAGACCCGGCCGTTCGACCGCATCCTGGGCGAGGTTCGCACCTTCATCGACGTGGCCGAGGCCGAGGGCGTTCACCCCGGCGGCGTGCACCTGGAGATGACCGGCCAGAACGTCACCGAATGCCTGGGCGGCGCCCAGGCGGTGACCGAGGACGACCTGTCCAGCCGCTACCACACCCACTGCGACCCGCGCCTGAACGCCGACCAGGCGCTGGAGCTGGCCTTCCTGGTGGCGGAGCGCCTGAAGGCGGGACGGCTGAAGCGGTCGGAAGCGGCCTAGGCCGCGAACCCCGACCGGCGATACAGGGCCGCGACGATCTCGACGCCTTTCTCGGCGAATGTGCGGTCCGGCGTTTCGCTGTCATCGCCGTAGCCGTCCATGTCGCCGCGGCCGAGCGTCTGCACGCCCACGCCGTCCGGCCGCGTGATGACCGAAACGCCCTTATGATAGAGGCTGTAGCGGACCTCGGGCTGGGGCGGCAGCCAGGCGATCTGGCCGCGCACCGGCACGATGCTGTCGTCGCTAAAGAGGGCGCGAGCGCCGTAGCCGGTGCAGTTGACGATGACCGCCTCGGGCAGGGTCGACAGCTCCGACCGCGCGTTGAAGGTCCGCTGCTCCATGCGGCCGCCCTCCAGCAGGAAGTCGCTCATCAGCCGGTGGCCCAGTTCGGCGATGTTGAACTGCATCCAGCTGCCCATCCGGACGCGCGAGCCGACGAAGGGCGTGTCCTCCGGCCGCAGGTCGTGGCTGTGCGGGGTTAGGTCGCCGATAGCGCCGGCGTATTCGGCGAAGCGGATGTCGTTGGGGTCGGCCGGGCTGCGCGAGCCGCCGCCGGTGTCGGTGATGCTGTAGCGATCCAGGAAGCCGACCGGCTCGCCGGGCTGACCGACATAGGTCTGGTGCTCGGCCCAGGACAGGCGCGCCATCCGCTCCCAAAGGGCGGCGAAGGCGGGCCCGACCTTGTCGGCGTCGGCTATGCGCGAATCCGGCGTCCACTGGCCCGACGCCCGCGCCGAACGCGTGTGCGGCAGCCGCTCCGCCGCATAGATGGTCACCGGCGCACCGGCCCGCTTCAGCGTCAGGGCCGTGGTCAGGCCGATGGCGCCACAGCCGATCACCGCCACGGGCCGCACGTCGCCCTCCAGCGCCATCCCCGCTGCCACCGCCGCCGAGCCCCACGACAGCGACCAGCCGCTGCCGCCATGGCCGTAATTGTGAACCAGCCGCTTGTCGCCGAACGCCTCGGCCTCGATGCGCGGGCCCATCGCCCGGAAGGGGCGGGTGCAGACGGTGATCCGCGTGATCCGGTCGGCCCGCATGATCAGTGGCGCCAGCGGCGGCGGCGCAAAGGACGGCCGGACGATCGTGGGCGCCGGCGTCGCCCGGGGCGCGGTTGCGCAGGCGCTCAGACTCGACACGCCGAGCCCCGCCAGCATCGCTCGCCGCCCGATCATGCCATCCGCCATCACGCCACTCCTGCTGCCACTTCTGATTAGCAAGCAACCATCGGGACGTCAGCGGCGCTCGGCGGTCGACGCTGAAGCAGCGGTCCACGAAACGCTGTTATGCCGCACTTGACGGGAGCCGAGGTTTCGTTTCCTCCTAGGCGCGAAACTCCGGGAGGCGACGCAGTCTGGGGAGTGGCGGGGGCCTATGACGATCGACCATGGAACGACGGGCGATGTGACGCCGCATGGCCGGGGATACATCCTGCCGTTCCGGCTGGCCGGACGCCGAAAACGCCACGCGGCGGCTATGGGCCAGTTTGCGCCTGTCGCCGGTGTGCAGCCGCTCAAGGTCTATGTCGGTTACGACAGCCGCGAGGACATCGCTTGGCAGGTCTGCCGCCACTCCATCGAACGGCACATGTCGAGCAACGTGGCGATCCATTCGCTGCGTCAGCCAGAGCTGCGGAACCTGGGCCTCTACACGCGGCCCGGCGACAGCACGGCCTCGACCGAGTTTTCGCTGACGCGATTTCTGACGCCCTACATCGCAGGGCATGACGGGTGGTCGCTGTTCGTCGACTGCGATTTTCTGTTCACGCGCGACATCACGGAGTTGCTGAAAGGGTTGGACCCCCGAAAGGCGGTCTATGTCGTCAAGCACGACTACGTGCCCGCCAGCGCCATGAAGATGGATGGCAAGGTCCAGACCACATATCCGCGCAAGAACTGGTCGTCGTTCATGCTGTTCAACGGCGCTCACTCGCACGTCAAAAAGCTGACGCCGGATTTCGTGAACCAGTCCAGTCCGCAGCACCTTCACCGCTTCGAGTGGCTGCCGGACGAGGACATGATCGGCGCCCTGGACGTGTCGTGGAACTTTTTGGTCGGCGAGTATCCGATCCCGGATGAGAAGCCTGCGGCCATCCATTTCACCAACGGCGGGCCATGGTTCAGCGAGTGCGGGGGCGTCGAGTTCTCGGATCTATGGCTGGAGGAGCAGGCTCTGTATTTCAAGAGCCATCATGCCCTGTCGCGATAGAAGGGCGGCCCCGTCCGGGCCGGGGCCGAGGCGACGTCGTGCAGGTTGAGATTCTGATCGACGATCCGACGCACGCCAAGAACGGCTTGCTGCGCGCCCTGCAGCGCACGGCGGCGGCGGCCGGGTTCGGCGAGGCGTTCGAGACGCCCGTCTATCGTGGCGGCAGCGAGGTGCTGGTCATGTGGGGCGCCGGGCGCAAGGATCACTTTCCAGCCTGGCAGCAGCAACGGAAGGCGGGCGGGCGCTGCATCGGCTTCGATCCCGGCTACTGGGGCCGCTCGGCGCCGGTCGGCAACGCGCGCCTGCATATCGACACCATGCATCCGACGCCGGAGCAGGTGTGGCGCACGCCGTCGGCCCACCGTCTGGGGCAGACGTTCACCCTGCGGGAGGACGCCGATCCCGCCGGACCGATCATGATCGTCGGCATGGGGAGAAAGGCGGCCCTGATGCGTGGCGAAAGGCCCGGTCAGTGGGAACGAGAGAAATACGAGGCGCTGCGCATCGAGTTTCCGGATCGTCGGATCGAGTACCGCCCGAAGAAGGTCAGTCAAGCCGCTGAAAGCCTGTCCGATATCCCCCATGCGGCCGAGGCTCCGATCGAGCAGGGGCTGGTGGGTTGCTCCCTAGTGGTCTGCGCCAGTTCCAACGTGTCTCTGGATGCCTGTGTGGCGGGCGTCCCGGTTCGCTGCGACGGCGGATTTGCGCATGTGCTGTATTCGGGCTGTGAAGACCCGACGCCGGAACAGCGTCTGGACCTTCTGAACCGGTCGACATGGTGGAATTGGCATGCGTCGGAGGCCGCAGAGATCTGGGCCTTCGCCAAAACCATGATGTAAGTCGCCGGAGCGATGAGCGCCCAGCCTGAGGGTCGGGCCGTGGCGCCCGCCATCTCGCCTCTCGACCGCCGCCCGCGTCGCCCCTATGTGCAGGCCTCAAGACCCAGGAGCCGGCCATGACCGACAGCGCGCCCGCAACGCCACAGGATGACACGCCGCCCGGCCGCGTCGCCTATCAGGGCGCGCCCGGCGCGTTCAGCCACGAGGCTTGCACCGCGCTGCGGCCCTGGGACACGGCCGTGGCGTTCGAAACCTTCGAGGGCGCGCTGGACGCTGTGCGGTCAGGCAATTGCGGCTGTGCGCTCATCCCGGTCGAGAACTCGTCCATCGGCCCGGTCGAACCGGCCGCGACCCTGGTGCGCGACAGCGGGCTGGATGTGGTCGCCGAGGTCTGGCGGCCGATCCGACATGCCCTGATGGCGCCCCTCGGCGCCACCCTGCACGGCGTTCGCACAGTCGAGAGCCACCCCATCGCCCTGGCCCAATGCGCCGGCACGCTGAAGTCGATGGGACTGACCGCGACGGAGGCGTTCGACACCGCCGGCGCCGCGCGCGACGTGGCCGAAGCGGGTGATCTGAGTCGCGCCGCCATCGCCGCCGTCAATGCGGCCGAGGTCTACGGCCTGTCGATTCTGCGCCACGACCTTCAGGATTCCAGCGATAACCGCACGCGTTTTGTCCTGGTCTGCACGCCGCAGGGTTGACGGCGCACGGTTGTTGCGTGTCTTGGGAGAACGGATCGCAAAGATCCGCAATGATCGGACCCGGACCTATGTCCCCGCTGCGCGCCTCGCTTCAACGTCTTGACCGTTCGCGCACGGCTGTCCGCTCGTATCTCGGCTACGGCTTTTACGGCTTTCGATACGCCGGCTGAGGCGTCGGGCTTCTTCGCTCCTGACAGTCTCGCCGGCGACCGCTCCTGACCCGAGCGGCGGCCTTTCCGCACATCCAATCGAAACCGTTTCCGTTGAAAGTCCTATTCCGTGTCCCATTCCAACATTCAGCAGGTGTGGCCTGAAGTGGCTGAGCTGACCCCCGAACAACAGGCCCTGGCCGCCCTCCGCGCCGAGATCGACGGCATCGACGACCAGATCCTGGCGCTGTTCGAACAGCGTCTGGCCGTCGCCGCCACCGTCGGCCGCGCCAAGGACGCCCCGTCCGGCCCGCACACCAAGCTGCGCCCCGATCGCGAGCAACAGGTCCTGGGCCGCATGCTGGTCCGCGCCAAGCCCGAGAACCACGAGGCCGTCGAGCATCTGTGGCGCGAGATCGTCGGCTGGGGCCTGGCCCGCCAGGGCCGGCTTCAGGTCCAGGTCTGGGCCCCGATCGATCCGACCCGCGCTTTCGACGGCGCCCGCCTGCGCTTCGGCGCGGCCGCCGACATCAAGATGGTGCTGGATCCGCAGAAGGCCCTCGCGTTCGCGGCCGAGGGCCACGGCATCGCCGTCCTGGCCATCAACACCGAGGACGCCTGGTGGATGGGCCTGCGCCGCGAATGGTCGATGCTGAGCGTGTTCGACGGATACGGCGGCGATACGCCGACGTCTCTGGCCGTGGGCAAGATCGATCCGCCGGCCCTGCCGCGCGGACGCCGTGTTGTCGTCACCGCCGGCGGTGACGCGGGCGACGGCGGCGGCGCGCGTCGCTGGGGGCTGAACACCCACCACGGCTGGACCATCGCCCTGACCGACGCCGAGCTGACGCCCGGCGAGGCCGAGGGTTGCGTCGGCGCGATCGGCTAGCGCCGGGGAGCTGTTCGACCTAGGGTCGCGGCATGATCAACATGCTCGCGGCCCTGGCCCTCGTCGGACAAACGCAGGCCGCCGCGCCAGCCGACACGTGGCGTGTTTGGCCGTGGCTTGAGGTCGCCGAAAGCAGCGCTTTCAGCGGCTATTCGCGGATCACTTCTGTTCTGCCTGGATTGGAGACCGCAGAGGGCCGTCGCCGCGTCTCTTGGGTCTGGCTCTATCGCATAACCTCTGCGCGGGGCGGAGTGCACGTCGAATGGATCGACAGCCGGGCGTGCCCGGAGGCGAAAACCGCAGTCGATGAATTTTCTCGTCTACCGTCGATTTTCGCCCAGCCAATCGAGGAAAGCTACGAGGTCGAGGACACCGGTCCGCCGGCAACAACGGACAGCGACGCCCCCATTCACATTCGGTGGTCCACCGCCTACGGACAAGGTGGGTCCAGCGCCCGGCTGCAAGTCGGGGGCGATACGCCCATCGGCGCCTGGACATATAGACTCACGTCTCTCCCGTGCTGGACGACCGACCCTGCTCAGCGGCCACCCTTCTGGCCCCCTCTACGAGAGATCGAGAACTTCTGAAGCGCGGGGTCTCGACGTAGCGCTGGTCAGCCGTGGATGACCTCAGATCGCCATATTGTCGATCAGGCGCGTCTTCCCGATCCAGGCTGCGGCCAGGATGCGGGCGGGCGCGTCGGCGACCTGGTTCCGGAAGACAGCCAGGTCCTCGGCGCGGCGGACGGCGACGTAGTCGATGCGGTCGAAACCGGTTTTCAGCAGGGCGGCGTAGGCGTCCTTTTCGACGCCGGGCAGGGGACGGCCCGAGGCGGCGGCGACGCCGGCCTCGGCCAGGACGCCGTTCAGCCGGCGCGCGATCTCCAGCTGCTCTGGTGACAGGTAGGCGTTGCGCGATGACAGGGCGAGGCCCCAGCCGTCACGCTCGGTCGGCGAGGCCACGATCTCGACCGGCAGGTCCAGGTCGGCGGTGAAGCGGCGCACGACCATCAGCTGCTGGAAGTCCTTCTCGCCGAAGATCGCCAGGTCTGGTTGAATCAGATTGAACAGCTTGGTGACGACCAGGGCGACGCCGCCGAACATCTGGGGGCGGAAGTCGCCCTCGAGGCCCAGCGCCGGGCCGGCCATGGCGATCGTGGTCGCGGCGCCGGGCGGGTACATGGTCTCGACGTCAGGCGCGAACAGCAGATGGCAGCCCGCGCCGGCCAGCATAGCGGCGTCCTCGGCTTCCTGACGCGGATAGCGGCCCAGATCCTCATGCGGGGCGAACTGGGTCGGGTTGACGAAGACGCTGGCCACGACGCGGTCCGCGCGCGATGCGGCCTCGCGGATCAGACCCATGTGCCCGTCATGCAGGGCGCCCATGGTCGGGACGAAGCCGATGCGCAGGCCCTGACGGCGCCACTCGCCGATCTGCGCGCGCAGATCGGCTACGGATCGCACGATCGGCAGGGGCGGCGCGCTGTGCATCATGCTGAAAACATTAACCCTGATCGTTTGCGGGGTTGAAAACCCTTGTCGCTAGGGTGGCGCTTATGAGCCCCGCCGCTGCGCTTCGTCCAGCCGTCCTCGCCAGCCTCAGCCTCGCGCTGAGCGCTTGCGGCATGGTCGAGGGGGACCCGAACCGCTTCCAGAAGTTCGGCGAGCAGGTGGCGTCCCTCGACATCCCGATGAACCCGGGCGAAGCGGGCCGCGCGATCGTCGCCATGCCGGATGCGGCGGCCGGCGGATTGCGCGCGGCGATCCCGGCGCCCCGACAATCGACGGGCCCGCGAGAGGCGCTGAAGGTTCAGGTCATGGACCCGCACGATCTGTGGGATGCGCGCGACGACGGTCTGCGCGGGGCGCTGGCGCACGCCGCCGTCGCCGAGGCCGCGCCGCGCGTGGCGCAGGCGGCGGTGCAGCAGGTCGCTATGCGCACCCAGAGTGCGGTCCAAGGCGCGGTGCGCCGCACGACGATCCAGCTCGGCGCCTATTCGTCCGCCGAGGCGGCGCAGACGGCGTGGACGACGGCGCGACGCAGCTTCAGAGGCGCGGCGCTGAACAGCCTGAGCCCGACGTTCGAGGCGGTGACGGTCAACGGCCGTAACCTGACCCGACTGAAGGTGGGGCCGGTGCCGATCGAGACGGCGGCGGCCCTGTGCCGCGCGGCCGAGGTCGCCGACCCCTGGTGCGCCCGCGCCGTCTGACGGCGCATTCGGCAGGGTGGTCCACAGACCGTCTTTAAGGTTTCGTTGACGTTTGTCGCCGGGGCGACGACTCTCATGCTCTGGAGGTGCGCGGCTTGAGTCGCGCCCGGCAAGGCGAGGCGGACGATGGCCAAGGCTCATGTGATCGTGATCGGCAATGAAAAGGGCGGGGCGGGCAAGTCCACCCTGGCCATTCATATCGTGTCCGCGCTGCTGCATGCGGGGAACCGGGTCGCGATCCTGGACCTGGACCTGCGCCAGCGTTCGCTGGCGCGCTTCTTCGCCAATCGCGCGGCCTGGATGGCCGCCAACGGCGCTGCGCTGCCGATGCCGACGGAGCCTGACCTCGGCGACGGCAAGGCGCTGGCCAAGGCCGATGACGCTGAGCAGATGGCCCGCTTCGAAGCGGCCTTCGCCGAGGCGCAAACGGCCGAGGTCATCGTCATCGACACGCCTGGTGGCGATACCGTTCTGTCGCGCGCCGCGCACGCTCGCGCCGACCAGATCGTCACGCCGATGAACGACAGCTTCGTCGATTTCGACCTGCTGGGTCAGGTCGATCCGGTGACGCTGGAGCTGCTGAAGCCCTCGATCTATTCCGAGAGCGTCTGGGAGGCGCGCAAGGTCCGCGCCGTCACCGAGGGCCGCCATGCCGCCATCGACTGGGTGGTGCTGACCAACCGCCTCGCCGTGGCCGAGGCCCGCAACCGCCGCCGTCTGGAAGAGAAGATGCAGAAGCTGGCGCGCCGGGTCGGGTTCCGTGTCGGACCGGGTCTGCGGGACCGGGTCATCTATCGCGAGCTGTTCCCGTTCGGCCTGACGGTCGCGGACCTGTCACCCGACGTGCGGCCGGTCGCGGTGTCTCTGGCCCACGTGGCGGCGCGGCAGGAACTACGGGCGCTGATGCAGGCGCTGGGGCTTGGCGAGGTCGCAGAGCGACTGCCGGACGCGGCCTGACGCCTTGGGTCTGATCTGGCTGGCGCTGGGCGCCATCGCGCTGTGGGCGTTGGTCCGCCTGGGTCGGCAAACCGAGCGGCGCGGCCGGCGTGACTGGCGCGTCGCCGCGACCCTGCTCGGCGCGGCCGCGTTGGGCGGAGGCGTCCTGGCGATCTCGAGGGGCTCCTGGATCCTGGCGGTCGGCCTGGTCGCGGCCGGCGTCTGGCTGGTGCTCAGCTCGCGGATGCCGGGGCCTGCGCGCCAGACGTCCGCGACGGGCGAGCTGTCGCAGGCCGAGGCGCGCTCAATCCTTGGCGTGGGTCCAGGCGCGAACGCCGAGGAGATCAACGCCGCGTGGCGCAAGGCCATGGCGCGCGTCCATCCCGATCAGGGTGGCACCGAAGGCCTGGCGGCCCGCGCCAATGCGGCGCGGGACCGGCTGCTGAAGCGCTAGTCCGGACGGACGACTATGCAGGTGACGCGGCGCTCGGCCAGGGCTTCGCAGGCCGACGTGGCGGCTTCCTGGGTCAGGCCGGTGAAGCGCGAGCGGTACCAGTCGCCGGCGGTGATCACGTTGCGCTCGGCGCTGGCGAACTGGCTGCGGAAGCGGCGGTTCACTTCCGCCAACCAGTTGCGGGCCACGGCCTCGTCGCGGAACGCTCCGACCTGAACGGCCCAGCGACCGGCGGGGGCGCGGGCCGGCGTTGCGGCGGCACGTGCGGGGGCGGCCGCTGGACGCCGAGGCGCGGGCGCTGCGGCCGTGGCGGCGGTTCCGCCATTCAGCGATGCGGTCAGGTTGGGCGACGGCCGGGACGGCGGCGGCGTTGCGGCCGCGCGCTGCTCGGACGGTGAGGGCGTGACGTGCGGAGGCGGCGGCGTCGTGGCGCGCGCGGCGGTGTAGGTGACTTCGGTCGAACCGACGCCCGTCTCCTCCTCGCCGGCCGAGGCATAGGCGACGGGCGCGGCGGGTTCGGCGCTGACGCCAAAGCCGCGTTGCTCGAAGAAGGTCTGGGCCACTTGAATGGTTTCGCCGCCGGCGCGGCGCCGCTCGACCTCGAAGCCGACGCCCATCAACTCGTCCAGGTGCGCGTTGCGGCTGGCGCTGGAGCGCCCCCCCAGCACGACCGTGATCAGCCGCCGTCCGTCCTGCACCGCCGAGGCGGCCAGGTTATAGCCCGAGGCGTTGGTGAAGCCCGTCTTGATGCCGTCATAGCCCTTGCCGGCGGCCAGCAGCCCGTTGGTGTTGCGATAGTCGCGGCCGTTGTACGACCAGTCGTGCAGGCCGAAATAGCTGTAGTATTGGGGGTAATCGCGCATGACGGCGCGGGCCAGGATCGCCAGGTCGCGCGCGCTGGTCAGTTGGCGTCCATCCGGCAGGCCGTTGGCGTTGACGTAGCGCGTCTGGCTCATGCCCAGTTCCTGCGCTTTCAGCGTCATCAGGGCGGTGAAGCGGGCCTCGGAGCCGCCGATGTGTTCGGCGATGGCGACCGCCATGTCATTGGCCGACCGGACCGCCGTGGCGCGCATGGCGTCGTCCAGCCGGATCGTCTGGCCGGCGGCCAGGCCCAGCTTGGACGGCGGCTGCGAGGCGGCGCGCGGGGAGACGGTGATGGTGTCGTTCAGGCTGGCGCGACCCTCGGCCAGCGCCTCGAACGTCAGATACAGGGTCATCACCTTGGTGATCGACGCCGGGTAGCGCGGGCTGTCGGCGCGGCGCGCGAACAGGACTTCCCCGGACGTGGCGTCGACCACGATGGCGGCGTAGCGCGCGTTGTCGGAAGACTGGGCGACCGGGGCGGACGGCGCGGTCGTCGCGCCGATGGTCAGCACGAGCCCAGCAAGTAGAACGGACAGGCCACGGCGGGCGAAGGCTATCATCGTCAGGGTGCTGCCTTACAACTTATGGACATGCCGCGGCCCCCTGGCGCGACGGTAGGACCCTAGCATGCCTGCCTCGAGTTTCGCGGTGGTTAACCGGTCGTCAACGCAGATTTGACCGGGAGAACGGCGTCACGATGCGGGGATGGTCGAAAATATTGTGCACCGCACAAAACTATCTTGACGCTCCTTCGCACTTGCACCATATGGCCTCTCAAGCGCGGTGGAATCGCCTACTGCGAGACTTTACCAGGCGGCTCCAGGCCGCGTCCTGAATCAGGAGATCGACCATGGCCGACAGCGCCGAGACCGTCAAAAAGACCATCGAAGACACCACCGCCAAGGCCAATGTTCAGGCCGAACGCGTCCAGGCCGCCGGCACGCAAGCGTTCCGCGAAGGCATGGACAAGTCGGTCGCCTCGCTGAGCGAACTGAACGCGCACGGCAAGAAGAACCTGGACGCCGTGGTCGAGTCGGCCACCGCCGCCCAGAAGGGCGCCGAAGCCATCTCGCAAGAAGCGATCGGCTTCGCCAAGAAGAGCTGGGAAGACGGCGTCGCCGCCGCCCAGACCTTCTCGAGCGCGCGCTCGGTGCAGGAACTGATGGAACTGCAGACCAGCTGGGCCAAGTCGTCGATGGAGACCTACATGTCGCAGGTCACCAAGATGACCGAGCTCTTCACCGCCTCGATGAAGGACAGCGTCAAGCCGATCAACGAGCGCGTCTCCGCCTCGGTCGAACGCTTCCAGGCCGCTCGCTAAGCGTCCTCTTCCTTACAAGCGCGTACCAGAGGGCCCCGGCGGAAACGCCGGGGCCCTTTTGCGTTTGAGCGTTCGACGGACCCGGCGTTTTGTCACGCAAGCTGTGACTGGACGGGCGCCTTCAAATCCGCCCATCATTCCCTATCTGGATCCTGTTCCCCCAAGACCGGACGACGCATGCCAACCAAGAGGCCCGGTGAGATCGGCAACGGCCAAGACGCCGCGACGATCACCGAAACCAGACCCAAGCTTCAGAAGCCCTCGCTGTATCGGGTGCTGATCCTGAACGACGACTACACGCCGATGGAATTCGTCGTCTACGTGCTGGAGCGGTTCTTCCAGAAGAGCCGCGAGGACGCGACGCGCATCATGCTGCATGTGCATCAGCATGGCGTCGGGGTGTGCGGCGTCTTCACCTACGAGGTGGCCGAAACCAAGGTCGCCCAGGTGGTCGAGACGGCGCGCCGTCACCAGCACCCGCTGCAATGCACTATGGAAAAAGACTGAGAGGATCTCCCCATGCCCTCGTTTTCACGTCCTCTCGAAGAGACCCTGCACCGCGCCGTGCACTACGCCAACGAGCGTCGTCATGAGTACGCCACGCTGGAACATCTGCTGCTGTCGCTGATCGACGACACCGACGCCGGCGCCGTGATGCGCGCCTGCAATGTCGATCTCGAATCGCTGAAGACCGCGCTGACCCAGTACGTCGACAACGACCTGGCCGCCCTGGCCACGGCCGACGGCGAGGACGCCAAGCCGACCGCCGGCTTCCAGCGCGTGATCCAGCGCGCCGTCATTCACGTTCAGTCGTCGGGCCGCGAGGAAGTGACCGGCGCCAACGTCCTGGTCGCCATCTTCTCCGAGCGCGAGAGCCATGCCGCCTATTTCCTGCAGGAACAGGACATGACGCGGTACGACGCTGTGAACTTCATCGCCCACGGCATCGCCAAGAAGGCGGGCTCCGGCGAGACGCGCCCGGCCAAGGGCTCGAGCCCCGAGGAGGCCGAGGACGCCGCCGCGGTGAAGTCGGGCGGCGAGGCGCTGGAGACCTATTGCGTCGACCTGAACGAAAAGGCCCGCAAGGGCCGGATCGACCCGCTGATCGGCCGCCACGCCGAGGTCGAACGCTCGATCCAGATCCTGTGCCGCCGCACCAAGAACAATCCGCTGCTGGTCGGCGATCCCGGCGTCGGCAAGACCGCCATCGCCGAGGGGCTGGCCCGCAAGATCGTCAACGGCGAAGTGCCGGACGTCCTGAAGGACGCGACCATCTACTCGCTCGACATGGGCGCGCTGCTGGCCGGCACCCGCTATCGCGGCGACTTCGAGGAGCGGCTGAAGCAGGTCGTCAAGGAACTGGAGAACCACGAGAACGCGGTCCTCTTCATCGACGAGATCCACACGGTGATCGGCGCCGGCGCGACGTCGGGCGGAGCGATGGACGCCTCCAACCTGCTGAAGCCCGCCCTGGCCTCCGGCACGCTGAAGTGCATGGGCTCGACGACCTACAAGGAATACCGCCAGCACTTCGAGAAGGATCGCGCCCTGGTGCGGCGCTTCCAGAAGATCGACGTCAACGAGCCGACACTGGAGGACACGATCAAGATCCTTAAAGGTCTGAAGTCGACGTACGAGCAGCACCACAAGCTGCGCTACACCGACAGCGCCATCCGCACCGCCGTCGAGCTGTCGGCCCGCTACATGACGGACCGCAAGCTGCCGGACAAGGCGATCGACGTGATCGACGAGGCGGGCGCCAGCCAGATGCTGCTGCCGGAATCCAAGCGCAAGAAGGTCATCGGCCAGAAGGAGGTCGAGGCCGTCATCGCCAAGATGGCGCGCATTCCGGCCAAGTCGGTGTCCAAGTCGGACACCGAGAGCCTGAAGGAACTGCAGACCGATCTGAACCGCGTCGTCTTCGGCCAGGAGCAGGCGATCGAGCAGGTCTCGGCGGCGATGAAGCTGGCCCGCGCGGGTCTGCGTGATCCCCAGAAGCCGATCGGCAGCTTCCTGTTCTCGGGTCCGACCGGCGTCGGCAAGACGGAGGTCGCCAAGCAACTGGCCGCCACCCTGGGCATCGAGATGCAACGCTTCGACATGAGCGAGTACATGGAGCGGCATACCGTCAGCCGCCTGATCGGCGCGCCTCCGGGCTATGTCGGTCACGACCAGGGCGGCCTGCTGACGGACGCCGTCGATCAGCATCCGCACAGCGTCGTCCTGCTGGACGAGATCGAGAAGGCGCACCCGGACGTCTACAACATCCTGTTGCAGGTGATGGACAACGGCATGCTGACCGATGCGGTCGGCAAGAAGGTCGACTTCAGGAACGTCATCCTGATCATGACCACCAACGCCGGGGCCGCCGACAACGCCCGCGCCTCCATCGGCTTCGGCCGGGGCAAGGTCGAGGGCGAGGACGACAAGGCCATCCAGCGCCTGTTCGCGCCGGAATTCCGCAACCGTCTGGACGCCATCGTGGCCTTCAAGCCGCTGGGCGCCGAGACCATCAAGTCGGTGGTGACCAAGTTCATCCTGCAGCTGGAAATGCAGCTTCAGGACCGCAACATCACGATCGAGCTGACCGACGAGGCGACCGACTGGCTGGCCAAGAACGGCTTCGACGAACTGTACGGCGCCCGCCCGCTGGCGCGCGTCATCCAGGACTCGATCAAGAAGCCGCTGGCCGATGACATCCTGTTCGGACGTCTGGTTCGCGGCGGCCACGTCAAGGTGCAGCTGAAGGACGGCAAGATCGACTTCGACATCGCCGGATCAACGACTGCCCCGGCGTCGACCGAGGCCGAAGAGACCGCCTGAGGATGATCGCGTCCGGGGTCGCCGCCGCGCTATAGCGGTCCGATGTCGGACGCCATTCCCGCCGAAACGCCAGAGGCCCTCTGTGCTGACGCCGGCCGCCGCATGGCGGCGGGGGACGCGCAGGGCGCCTTTCGCGCGCTGAAGGCCTCGGTCGAGCGGCACCCGGAGCATGCCGCCGCCTACGCCCCGTTGGCGTCGCTGCTGGCGGGCGCGGGGCATCGCGGTCAGGCGATGGAAGTGGCCAGCCGGGGACTGTCGCTAACGGGGGATGCGGCGGCGCGATCGCCCTTGGCGCGGGTGCTGGCCGACAGCCTGTCGTCGCTGGCGCCGATCGCCTGGCATCCGCGGCTGGAAGCCGACCTGCTGGCCTGCCTCGCCGATCCGGCGGTGGATGCGCAGCGCCTGGCGCGGGTGACGGCGCGCACGCTGCGGCTGAAGGTGGACAGCCCGGTGGTGGGCGATGAGTTGTGGCTGGCCTTCCTAGGCGACTGCATCAACGTCGATGCGGAGATGGAGCTGCGGCTTGCGACGCTGCGGGCTGAAGCGACCGATCCCGATCTGATCTGCGCGCTCGCGCTTCAGGCCTTCGCCAACGAATATCTGCTTGAGCCTGTGGGCCGGGCCGGCCTGGCCGCCGCGCTCGACCGTCCGTTGACCGCTCCAGAGATCGCCGCGCTTTTGCCAGAACACGGCGATAGGCCATTGTTCAGGACGCTGCTCCAAAGAAGCGTCAATGAGCCGGCGGAGGAGCGGGCGATCAAGGTCTCGCTGCGGCGTTTTGAGGGTCCTACAGATGCCGTGTCGGTCGCGGTGCGGGAGCAGTATGAGGCCAATCCCTACCCGCGCTGGCGCGTCCCTCCGCCAATTGGACCCGGTCTGCGGCCCTCGCTGGAACGCTTCGGCGCCCGGGGGCGGACCGTGCTGGTCGCCGGCTGCGGGACGGGGTTCGAGCCCATCGATCTGGCGCAGTCGAATCCGGCGCTGGAGATCACCGCGCTGGATCTCAGCGAGGCCAGCCTGGCCTATGCCCAGCGCATGGCGTGCGGACTGGGCCTGGACCGCATCGACTTCGTTCAGGGCGACATTCTGGGCGTCGCCGCGCTGGGTCGGACCTTTGATGTCATCACCTCGACCGGCGTGCTGCATCACATGGACGATCCGGCCGAAGGGCTGGCGCGGCTCGCGGCCGTGCTGGAGCCCGGCGGGATCATGCGGCTGGCGCTGTACAGCCGCCGGGCGCGCGGTCCGGTTCGATTGGCCCGGGACGCCATCGCCGCCGCGGGCTGGACCGCGACGCCGGACGGCGTCCGCGCGCTGCGCCGCGAGGTGCTTGGCCGTCCGCCGGGCGACGCGAGGACCCAGCTCGCGCTCAGCGACGATTTCTACAGCCTCAGCGGCTGCCGTGATCTGGTCTTCCACGCCTGCGAGCATGGCTATGGTCCGCTGGGCCTGCCGCGGATGGCGGCCGGGGCGGGGCTGGTCTGGCGCGGTTTCGATCTGACGCCGCCGATGGTTCAGGCTTTTCGCGCCCGGTTCGGCGCGGCGGCGGACATCAGCGATCCCGGTCTTTGGGACCGACTGGAAGCGGCGGAAACGACGCTCTTTTCTGAAATGATGCACTTCTGGCTGCAGAAGCCGGCAGGCGGAGCGGACGCCGCTTGCGTCCCGCCAGTCCGAGCTTAGAAGGCCCAGATGAATTCGAGCCTTCACCATGGCTAAAGCGCCAGCGATCCAGGACTTCGCGCCGATCGCCATGGGCATCCAGCGCGGGGGCGCGCTGATGGTGCGCCTGTTCCACGACGGCTCGGTCAACGCCGAGGACTGCGTGTTGCGGCTGGTCTACATGAACGGTCGTTTCGGCAATATCCCGGCGGGCGGAAACGCCAAGGCGGCCGCCGCCCTGGCCGATCCCGAGGCGCTGCTGCGGGGGCACAAGCGCGGGTCCGGCCTGGGGCCGGAACACATCGACTTCGTCTTCACGCCAAGGCCAGGCAAGCTGGTTCAGGCCGCCTTCGTGAAGATCAAGACCGACGCCGGCGCGGAGGTGGTGCCCTGGGCCAAGGGCTTCCGCTTCGACGCCCGCATTCCGCGCGACGGGCAGGAGTTTCGCAACAACCTGACCTTCAAACGAAGCCGCCACGCCGATGAAGAGACGGTGCTGGCGTCGAGCTTCGATGTGCTGAACGCCTTCGTCGGTACGCCGGAGGCGGAGCAGCTGGCGCCGTATCTGGTCAACGCCTTCGTCATCTGCACCTACAAGACGGTGTCGACCGGAGCGGTGGTCAATCCCGCGATGATCTACGCGCAACAGATCGATGCGCTGATCGACGGCATGAGCCCCTCGCATTCGATGCGCATCGACCGCGAGATCGCACGGCTGTCTGTGCACACGGCGCTTTGGCACTACGCCGTGCACATCGGCGATCGTGCGCTGTTCGAGGCGTCGATGGACGGCATCGAGGCCGTCAGCCGGATGGATCGCGAGCAGCACCCGACCTTCGCCTACAACGCCTGCAAGAGCCTGCTGCTGCGGGCGTTGCTGATGAGCTTCAGCGACCCGGCGGCGTCCCGGTACGCCTTCGCGTTAGTCTACGCCCGATTCCGCGCCGCCGCCGCGATCCGTACAGGCAATCCGGTGTGGCTGCAGGAGCTTTCGGTTGGGCTGCAGGCCAGCATCCTGGCGGTGGGCGCCATCAAGACGCTGAAGACCGAGATCGAACTTTCGCGCGGCGTCATCCGGTCGATGCTGGAGCTGGCGCCGCGGGTCGGCACGCCGGCGTTCGAGCGCAAGCTCAAGGCGCTGGCCGTCGCCTACAAGACCGAAGGCGAGGCCAGGCTGAAGGCGGGTCCGGCGCAGGTGGCCGCAGACGACGATCTGGATCTGGACGAAGACGGCGGGCACGAGTCCTAGGCGCGCGCCTTTCGACGGTAGTGGTCAGCCAGGACGGCGAAGGCCTGTTTTCGCTCTCCGGTTTCCGAGATCAGGCCCTTGCGGTTCCAGCCTTGCTGGAAGACCGGATGCTGGCGGCGCGGTGAGCGGAAGTCCTTCAGGATCCAGGGCGACAGACCGCGCAGGAACGGGATCCGATCGGCCATCGCCAGGGTCTGGCGGAAATATTCGGCCTGAAACTCCTCGGAGAATTTCCGCATTGTTTCCGTGTCGTGGAAGCCGATCTTCGCGTCGGCGCCGAACTCCGAGAAGATCAGCGGCTTGTGGATTTCGGACGTCCAACGAATGTCGGGCAGGCGGCTCAGCGGGTCCTCGGAATACCAGCCGTTGTAGGTGTTCACCGCCATCACATCGAGGTCGGCAGCCAGCGGATCGTCGGCATGCTGGGTCGGGACCCCGTCCACGTCCGAACGGCCGAACAGCAGGGCGGCGGTGACCAGACGGCTGTCGTCCAGGGCGCGGACGTCCGCGATCAGGGCGCGCAGGAAGGCGTTGCGCGGCGGGCTGACCGGCGTCTCATTGCCCACGCTCCACAGCGCGATGGAGCAGCGGTTTCGGTCGCGCCGGATGTTCTCGGCCAGCATGTTGCGCGCCGTCGCCAGGCTCTTGGGATTGTCGAACGCGACGCGCCAGTAGACGGGGATCTCGCTCCAGACGATCAGTCCCAGTTCGTCGCAGAGGCGGGTCATGACTTCGGAGTGCGGATAGTGGGCCAGGCGCACAAAGTTGCAGTTCAGCCCCTCCTTGGCCTCGACCAGCAGGGCGCGGGCGGTCTCCTCGGTGATGATCCGGGCAGGGTTCGCGCCGATCTCCTCTTCATGCAGGCAGATGCCGCGCAGGAAGACTGACTGGCCGTTCAGCAGGATGTCCTCGCCGCGCACCTCCAGGGTGCGGAAGCCGATTCGGTCGGTCAGGCGGTCCTCGCCGGCGGTGAAGGCGACGTCGTAGAGGGTCGGCCGTTCGGGCGACCAGCGCTGCAGACGGCGCGGCGCGGGCGCCGTGGCGGTCCAGCGGCCGGCGGCGTCGGTCTGGCCGTTCAGGGCCAGGTTCAGGGCTTTGATATCGACACGGACGGCGGCGTTGGCGGCGGCCGGGCCGTTCAGATGGACGGTGACGGCGACGCGGCCCTGTTTGTCCAGCCTAATCCAGGCGTCGTCGATGAAGGTGTGGGCCGTCCGCACCAGGGTGACGGCGCGCGTGACGCCGCCATAGGTCTCCCAGTCGGTGATCGGCGGCGGGACACTGTCGTCCTTATGGAGGGAATCGACGCCCAGGGTGACGTGGTTGAGCCCGTCCTTGATGAGGTGCGTGACCTCGAAAGCGAAGGGGGTGAAGCCACCCTCGTGATCGCCCAGATGCGTGCCGTTGAACCATACGCCGGTCTGGTACTCGGCGGCGCCGACGCGGATGAAGGTGCGGCCCGATCCGCGCGTCGTCTCGACGCCGCGCCGATACCACATCAGACCCTGGTAGTGGCGAAGCTCCGGCTCGGCGGCTAGCCAGGCGCCGGGCAGGGGGCTCTCGGGCGCCTGATCCATGTCGTATTCGTAGAGGACGCGCGGATTGGCCCGCATGACCTGCTCGACGTTGACCTCGTCATAGCGGCGGTGGCCCAGCCCGGCCTCGGCGCCGTGGAAGCCTTCGGCGCCGTCGCGGTAGGGATCGACGGACCACCGCCATTGACCCGACAGGTCGCTGAGATCGCGACGGTCGGCGGCGACGAGGGTCAGGGGCGGGGCGGCCGGGGTCTCGGCGGCGGCCTTGACCGGCAGGGCGGAAGCGGCGACGGCGCCCGCGCTCAGCCCCAGATAGCCGCGTCGTGTGGCGTTGAACCCGGTCATTCCATTCCTCCGTTTTTATGTTCGTTGGGTGGGACGGTAGCGCAAACAAACGGGATGGGTGGGGTTCTTCGTCGCCCGAACGACTTCCTCTTCCAGAGGAAGAGGGCCGAGACGGTCTAGCGCTCTCGATACGGCGACATCGCCTCGGTCATCGCCGCGATCTCCGCCTCCACCGCTGGCCTCTCGCCGTCGAGGTAGCGTTTGACCGGGTCGCGCAGGGCGCGGTCGGCGATGTGGTGTGCGCTGTAGACGGGGCTGGGGAGGTAGCCTCGGGCGATCTTGTGCTCGCCTTGGGCGCCGGCCTCGACGCGGCTCAGGCCGCGCGAGATCGCGAAGTCGATGGCCTGGTAGTAGCAGAGCTCGAAATGCAGGAAGGGGTGCTCGATTAAGGTGCCCCACTGGCGGCCGTAGAGGGCGTCGCGGCCGATGAAGTTGAGGGCGCCGGCGACGGGCTGGCCGTCCTGGAAGGCCATGACGAGGGCGATGCGGTCGACCATGGTCTCGCCGACCCGGGCGAAGAAGTCGCGGGTCAGATAGGGGCGGCCCCACTTTCGGGAGCCGGTGTCGATGTAGCAGGCGAAGAAGGCGTCCCAATGGTGCGGTTCGATCTCGGCGCCCGTCAGGACGCGGATGTCCAGGCCTGTCTGGGCGTCGCGGCGTTCGCGCCGGATGGTCTTGCGGCGGTTTGACGACAGGGCGGCGAGGAAGTCGTCGAAGGTCTGGTAGCCGCCATTGCGCCAGATGAATTGCATGTCCTGGCGCAGCAGCATCCCGGCGTCGCCCATGCGGGGCCACTGGCGTTCTTCGGGGAAGAGGATGTGCAGGGACGACAGGTCCAGCTGATCGGTCAGGGTAACGGCGCCGTGGACCAAGGCGTCCTCGACCGCGTCGCGGTCGGCGTTCGGGTGGACCAGCAGACGCGGACCGGTGGCGGGGGTGAAGGGCACGGCGCCGACGAGCTTGGGATAGTAGGCGCCGCCCGCCCGTTCATAGGCGTCGGCCCAGTTGTGGTCGAAGACGTATTCGCCCTGGCTATGGCCCTTCAGATAGAGGGGCATGAGGCCGAGGACGGCGTCCCCGTCGCGGGCGACGAGGTGACGCGGGCCCCAGCCCTGGCGCGGGGCGGCGCTGCCGGACGTCTCGCAGGCGTGCAGGAAGGCGTAGGTGACGAAAGGGTCGCCGGTAGGACCGGCGCAGGCGTCCCAGACGTCCGCGCCGATCTCCTGGATCGATCCGTGAACCGTGAGGTCGAGCGTCACTTCACCTCGACGATGGCGTCGACTTCGACCGCGAAGCCGAGCGGCAGCTGATAGACGCCGACGGCCGACCGCGCGTGGCGGCCGGCGTCGCCGAACACCTCGACCATCAGGTCCGAGCAGCCGTTGATGACGGCGGGGATGGCGGTGAAGCCCGGCCCGGCCTGGACGAAGCCGCCCAGCTTGACGATGCGGACGACGCGGTCGAGGTCGCCGTCCAGGGCGGCGTTGAGTTGGGCGATCAGGTTGATCCCGCACAGGCGGGCACCCTTGGCGGCGTCCTCTGCTGTGACGTCCACGCCGACAGTGCCCTTGAGGCCGCCAGAGGCGTCGTTCGAGAGCTGGCCGGAGATGTGCAACAGCTCGCCCGTGCGGACGTAGGGCACGTAGTTGGCCACCGCCTTGGCGGGCTCGGGCAGGGTGACGCCGAGTTCGGCGAGGCGGGCGTGGATGCTCATGCGGGGTCCTTCGAGGCTTTGGGGCGGATGTAGACCGCCGCCGGGCGCGCTTCAACGCCATGAACGCTCTCCGCTCCTCGGGCGGAGAGCGTTCCGCGCCGGTTGCGCGAACGGCGGTCTCTGTCATGGTGGCGGCCGGAGGGCCTCGCCATGCGGATACTGAAGCTGATCGGTCTGGGCGTGGCGATCCTGCTGATCGTGGCGGTTGGCAGCGTTTATGGGGCCAGCGAATACGCCGCGCGGCGAACGCATGCCTATACGCCCAGCGCGGTCCGGGCGGCCGTGGGGCCGGAGGCGGTGGCGCGGGATGGGCGTCTGGCGGTGGTCTATGGCTGCACCGGCTGTCACGGCCCGCAACTGCACGGGCAGGAGTGGCAGGACGACGCGATGCACGGGCGGCTGTGGACCGCAAATCTGACGCGGGCGATGCCGAACTATACCGACGCCCAGCTGGTCGCCGCGATTCGCGAGGGCGTGCGGCATGACGGGCGCGGCCTGTGGGGCATGCCGTCCGAGGGCTATATCGAGGTGACGGACGCCGAGATGGCCGACTTGCTGGCGTGGTTGCGGACGCATCAGCCTGCCGGCGCCGAGACGCCGACGACAAGGTTCGGGCCGCTGGGGCGGCTGAACATCTTCCGGCGCGAGTCGAAGACCTCGCCCGCCTGGGTGACCGAGGCGCGGGCCAATCCGGCGTTCGACGCGGGGCCGGCGTTCGCGCATGGGCGGCATTTGGCGGCGACGCTCTGTTCGGAGTGCCACGGGTCGAACCTGAAAGGGCAGCCGGGCTTCACGCCGGACCTGCTGATGGCGGCGTCGTATGACGCGGCGGGCTTCTCCAGCTTCATGCGGACGGGCGTGGCGGCGGACGGCAAGGAGAAGGGGCTGATGACCGAGGTGGCGCGGGAGCGGCTGGTGCACCTGAGCGATCAGGAGGTGGCGGACCTTTACGCCTATCTGCGGAAGCGCGCGGAAGAGGCGCCGTGAGATCGCTCTCCGCCCCCTGGGCGGAGACAGGCGACGAAGTCGCCAGAGGCGGGCCCGAAGACGCCAGCCCTGAACTTGCCCGCCTCTGCTCGCTACGCTCGCTGTCTCCGCCCAGGGGGCGGAGAGCGTCCCGCGCTTTATTTTTCAGACCTGAGCGCCCGGCCCGCCACCACGGCGCCCTGGCCGAAGCGGTCGCGGAGCTTGTCGATGGCGGTTTCGGTCTTGAGGCGGCGGGTCTCGGGGGTTTCGAACAGGGCGGGGGCGGCGTCTTCGGCGTCGACGATCTCGGCCATGCCGATGCCGATCAGGCGGTAGGGACGGCCCAGCTCGGGCTTCATCAGATCGCGGCCGGCGGCGAACAGGGCGCGGGCGGTCTGGACCGGCTCGGGCAGGCTGATGCGGCGTGTGACGATCTTGAAGTCGGTGCGGCGCAGCTTCAGCACGATGACGCGGCTGGCGACGCCGTCGCGGCGGGCCTTGGACGCCAGCTTCTCGCACAGGGGCCAGAGTTCGGCCTCCAGCGCCTCGGCGGTGGTGAGATCCTCGTTGAAGGTGTTTTCGGCGCTCATGCCCTTGCGGTCGTGGTCGGGATTGACCCGGCGGGCGTCGCGGCCGTGGGCGAGGTCGTGCAGGCGCAGGCCGCTCTCGCCATACTTCTTGACCAGATCGCGGACTTCGGCGCGAGCCAGGTCGCCAATAGTGTTGAAGCCGTCGCTGCGCAGGGCCTTGCCGAAGACGGGGCCGACGCCGGGCAGGGCGGTGACGGGGCGGGGGGCGAGAAGGGCTTGCGCGCCCGCGCGGTCGATGACGGAGAAGCCGCGCGGCTTGTCCATTTCGGACGCCATCTTGGCCAGGAAGCGGTTGGGGGCCAGGCCGATGGAGACGGTCAGGCCGGTCTCGCGCTCGATGCGGTTCTGGACGCGGACCAGTTGCAGCGCCGGCGGGCCGCCGTTCAGGCGCTCTGTGCCTGACAGATCGACCCAGGCCTCGTCCAGCGACAGGGTCTGGATCAGCGGCGTCAGCTGAGCCAGAGCGCCGAGGATGCGGCCGGACTCGAAGACGTATTTGCTGAAGTCCGGCTTGATGATCACGGCGTCGGGACAGGCCTTCAGCGCCTTGAACATCGGCATGGCCGAGCCGACGCCATACTGGCGCGCGACGTAGCAGGCGGTGGAGACGACGCCGCGCTTGCCGCCGCCGACGATCACCGGCTTGTCCCGCAGCTCGGGGCGGTCGCGCTTCTCCACCGAGGCGTAGAAGGCGTCGCAGTCCAGGTGGGCGATGGTCAGCTGGTCCAGCTCGCCGTTGGCGATGACCCGCCGCGAACTGCACGCTGGACAGCGCGTGACCGGCGTCGGCTGGGTCGTCTCACAGTCGCGGCAGATGGCCTGGATGGCCAAGGCGAAAGCCTCCGGTACGGCGATGGCCGCCGCTTCACGCCAACTTAAGACTGGATGCCCATATTGCCATCCGAGATGGCGAAAAGCCTCCAGGCGCACCGCGCCATAAGCGAGGCAACAGGCCGAAGGTGATGATGTCGAAGAAGGTCCTCATCGTCGAGGATAACGAGCTGAACATGAAGCTTTTTCATGATCTGCTCGATTCCCAGGGCTACGAGACCCTGCAGACCCGCGAAGGGCTGCAGGCGATGGCCTTGGCGCGTCAGCATCGTCCCGACCTGATCCTGATGGACATCCAGCTGCCCGAGATCAGCGGCCTGGAGGTCACCAAGTGGCTGAAGGACGACGAGGAGCTGAACCACATCCCGGTGGTGGCCGTGACCGCCTTCGCCATGAAGGGCGACGAGGAGCGGATCCGCCAGGGCGGCTGCGAGGCCTATATCTCCAAGCCGATCTCGGTGATGCATTTCCTCGACGTCGTTCGGAAGCATCTGGGCTGATCCGGAAATGAGTGCGCGCGTCCTTGTCGTCGATGACGTCGAAGCCAACGTCCGGCTTCTCGAAGCCAAGCTGACCATCGAATATTTCGACGTCCTGACCTGCAACGACGGGGCCAGCGCGATCGAGCTGGCCGGGGCGGAACAGCCGGACATCATCCTGCTGGACGTCATGATGCCCGGCATGGACGGGTTCGAGACGTGCCGCAGGCTGAAGGCCGATGCGACGACGCGGCATATTCCTGTCGTGCTGGTGACCGCGCTGGACGGGCGCGAGGACCGCATCCGGGGGCTGGACGCGGGCGCCGACGATTTCATCACCAAGCCGCTGGACGACGTGATCCTGTTCGCGCGCGTGCGCAGCCTGATCCGGCTGAAGCAGGTGACCGACGAACTGCGCGAACGCGAGGCCAGCGGTCAGCGGCTGGGCGTAGACGCCTCGGGCGGCGGGCGTCTGCGAGCGTCGGGCGCGCGGATCCTGGTGGTGGACGACAATCCGCGCCAGCTGGAAAAGATCGCCGTCGAGCTGGCCAAGGAGCATCGCCCCTTGATCGAGGCGGACGCCGAAAAGGGGCTGGCGGCGGCGTCCGGTCCGATCGACCTGATGATCGTCAATACGATGGCGCAGGGCTTCGACGGGCTGCGCCTGATCGCCCAGGCGCGGTCCAATGCGTCGACGCGCAAACTGCCGATACTGGCCATCGTCGATCAGGGCGACCGACCGCGTCTGGTCAAGGCGCTGGAGCTGGGCGCCAACGACGTGCTGTCAAAGCCGGTCGACGCCGAGGAACTGGCCGCCCGGGTCCGCACCCAGATCCGGCGCAAGCGCTATGCCGACGTGCTGAAGGAACGGCTGGACTACAGCCTGGAGATGGCGGTCACCGATGCCCTGACCGGCCTGCACAACCGCCGCTACATGGTCGGTCAACTGGACGCCCTGATGAACCGCGCGAAGCAGGGCGGTGAGCCCGTGTCTGTGCTGGTTCTGGACATCGACCACTTCAAGGCGGTCAACGACGGCTTCGGCCACGACGCCGGGGACGAGGTGTTGCGTGAGTTTTCCGTGCGTCTGGCCACCAACGTCCGCGCGATCGATCTGCCGTGCAGGATGGGCGGCGAGGAGTTCGTGGTGGTCATGCCGGGCGCCGAACTGGACGCCGCGCACCGCATCGCCGACCGCATCCGCCGCGACGTCGGCTCCACGCCCTTCCCGGTGATGGACGGCGCCGAGCACCTGAACATCACCATCTCCATCGGCGTTGCCACCAGCCACGGCGGCGACGACACGCCGGCCGCCCTGCTGAAGCGGGCGGACGAGGGGGTGTATGAGGCGAAGGCCGGTGGGCGGAACCAGGTCGTGGCGCGGGCGGCCTAGAGGCGCCCCATTTCTTTCGTCATCCCCCGACTTGATCGGGGGGCGAAGCGGCGCCGAAGGCGATCTTTCAGCAGGCAGCGCTCTCGACAGGTTCGCGCTCTCGCGCGCCGCCTTGTCCCCCGGTCTCCGCTGCGCTCCGCCGGAGGATGACGAAAGAGGAGGGGCAATTGAAAACGCCCGGCCTTTCGACCGGGCGCCTGAAATCCAGTGAGGCGTGACGCCTTACTTGATCTTGCCTTCCTTGAACTCGACGTGCTTGCGCACGACGGGGTCGTACTTCTTGACGATCATTTTCTCGGTCATGGTGCGGGCGTTCTTCTTGGTGACGTAGAAGAAGCCGGTGTCCGCCGTGGAGTTCAGGCGGATCTTGATGGAAGCCGGTTTGGCCATCGGAATTACCTCTGCGACGGCCGTGAGCCGCTGAAATGGAAGGCGCGGAACATACTCAGGGCGGCCCGGAAGTCAACCGGACCAGAAGGCGCGTTGAACAGGCGTATCCGAGCGGTCACGCTGACGCTCATGCGAACCCTGATCCTGACCGCTGCATCCGCCCTTCTGATGGCCGCCTGCGCCACGACGCCCAAGGCGGCGAACCCGCAGGATATCTTCCTGGCGCGGCTGAACGCCCTGTGCGGACAGCGGTTCGAGGGGCGGGTCGTGACGACCGACGCGGCCGACGCCGACTTCGCCTCCAGCCGGTTGGTCATGCATGTGCGCGACTGCGCGCCGGACGAGGTGGGGATACCCTTCGCCGTGGGTGAGGACCGCTCGCGGCGCTGGGTGGTGACGCGGACGGATGCCGGACTGCGACTGAAGCACGATCACCGCGATCCGGCGGGAGAGATTCACGGCTATCACATGTACGGCGGCGACACGGCTGGGCCGGGAACGGCCGAGCGGCAGGAATTCCCGGTGGATTCCGAATCGATCGCGCAGTTCGTCGCCGGCGGGGCCGAGGTCTCGACCACCAACGTCTGGGCCGTCGAAGTCCATCCGGGGCGCATGTTCGCCTATGAGCTGCGGCGGCCCAGCGGGCGCTTCCTGCGGGTGGAGTTCGACCTGACGCGGCCGGTGGCGGAGTAGCCCCTTCTTTCGTCATCCTCGGGCGCAGCGAAGCGGAGACCGGGCGGTCCGGCTGAAAGATCGCCTACGCTTCGCGCCGCCGCCGCCTTGTCCCCCGATCAAGTCGGGGGATGACGAAAGATAGCGAGAGGCGCGGCTAGTGCGCCGTCCAGCCCGTTAGAGAGCGCACCGTTGCGCAGGCGGGCGTGCCGTCCTTGCCGCGGCCGGGCAGGCGGATCTCCAGCGTCCGGCCCTGACGCGCCTGATCCAGCAAGGCAGGCGGGATGTCGTGGATGTCAATCTTGGCGCGGCGGTTCAGGTCCGTGCCGTGCTGGCCGGCGGACTGGCCGATGCGGATGTAGACGAAGCGGCGCTTCGGCCCCTCCCGGCGCACGAACGGCCCGAGGAAGCGGCCGTCGTCGGTCAGTCGGACCGGCACGTCGAAAGAAAGGGGCGCGTCGGTCGCCGTGACGGGCTCGAAGACGGCGTCGTCCTGCTGCAGGCCGTAGCGCACGCCTGGAACGGGGTCGTCGATGGTCAGGCGCAGCGTGATGACGGTCTCGGTCATGCTCACTCCCGATGCTCCACGACGTGGCGGCCGCGCACCATGCGGACCAGCGGCAGGGGGCGGCGGGGGCTGTCCAGCCGCTCGGCCACCTCATCGAGAATATAGCGTGTGATGGCCGGCAAGTCCTGGCCGCGCGCCTCGACCAAGGTCAGCCAGGCGATCTCGTCCAGCTCGCGCGAGACGGCGGCGGCGTCCGGATTCAGCAGTCGGTCCGCGTCAGCCATGAAGAACCGGGCGTCGAAGCGGCGCACGCGGCCCGGCGGGGTGATGGCGCGGGCAACGTAACTGAGGGCTTCGAGGTCGGGCAGGGCGCCCGCGGCCCGGAAGTCCCGCCACGGGCCGGCGACGGCGCGCGGCGCGGCCGGGCGGGCCAGCATCAGGCCGGTCTCCTCGAAGGTTTCACGCACCGCGGCCAGGGCCAAGGCGCGGGCGCGGTGCGGCGGCAGTTCACGGTTCAGGCGGATCGCGGCGTCATCCGCCAGATCGGTGGCCGAGGCGGCGGTGAAATCGGACCGGTCGATCCGCCCGCCCGGAAACACCCATTTGGCGCCCATGAAGACATGGCCCGGCGCGCGGCGGCCCATCAGCACGGCAGCGCCGGAGCCCTGGCCTCGCACGAGGATCAGGGTGGCGGCGTCCTTGGGACGCTGGGCCACGCCGGGCCTGCGCGGGGCGTCGGCGAGATCCTGGGCGGCGTCGAAGGGTTGAGGGGCTGCCATCCTCGACGCCATGAACCCCGGGACCTAGACAGGCAAGTCGGTCTTGCGGCGGGCCGCGCGAAGCCGCCCTTAGACAGCCACGTCGGACGGGCCGCGCCTGCTGGCGATCGACTTGGCGGCATGGGCCTGGCTGAGCAGGCGCAGGATGTTCTCTTCCGAAGGGCTGAGGGCGTCAGGAATGAGTGCTGTGGCGATCACCGGCGCTTGCCCTTGCGGACGCCTTTGGGCGTTCCGCCACGTGGCGGTTTGGGTCCGCCAGGTCGGTTGGAGCCGCGTTTCGGCGGACCGTTGCCGCCGGCGCCCGCACTTCGGCCGTCATTACGGCCACGCATGCCCAGGCGCGGAGCTTGAGCGTTCGGGTCGCGGGGGTCGGGGTCGCTGAGCATCTCGAAGATCAGGCCGCCCGTGACGGGGGTGGCCTCCATCAGCTTGACCTCGACCCGCTTGCCCAGGGGCCAGCGGCGGCCGGTGCGTTCGCCGACCAGGGCGTGGGTGCGGTCGTCGTGGCCGAAGTATTCGCCGCCCAGTGAGGACACGGGGACCAGGCCGTCGGCGCCCGTCTCGTCCAGCCGCACGAACAGGCCGAAGCGGGTGACGCCGGTGATGCGGCCGGTGAAGGCGCCGCCGACGCGGTCCTGAAGGAAGGCGGCGATGTAGCGGTCCATGGCGTCACGCTCGGCGGCCATGGAGCGCCGCTCGGTCATGACGACGTGGTCGGCGATGGCGGGCAGTTCGGCGATCTCTCGGTCGGTCAGGCCATCCTTGCCCAGACCCAAGGCGCGGATCAGGCCGCGGTGGACGATCAGGTCGGAGTAGCGCCGGATCGGCGAGGTGAAGTGGGCGTAGCGGTCCAGGTTCAGGCCGAAGTGGCCGACGTTCTCGGCGCTGTAGATGGCCTGCATCTGGCTGCGCAGGACCACCTCGTTGACGACCTCGGCGTGTTCGGTTTCGCGCGTCTCGTCCAGCAGCTTGTTGAAGCGTTTGGTCGTGGCCGGTTCGCCCTTGGTCCAGGGCTTGCCGATGGTCTGGAGAAAGTCGCCCAGGTTGAACAGCTTCTCCTGGCTGGGCGTGTCGTGGATGCGGTAGAGCAGGGGCGTCTTCTTCTGCTCCAGCGTCTCAGCGGCGCAGACATTGGCCTGGATCATCATCTCCTCGATCAGGCGGTGGGCCTCGAGCGAGGTGCGCTTTTCGATCGAGGTGATCTCGCCGTTCGTCATGTGGATGCGGCGCTCGGCAGACTCGATCTGGAGGGGGCTGCGCTTCAGCCGGCCCTTGAGCATGGCGTCGTAGGCGTTCCACAGCGGGTGGACGATGGCCTCCATGATGGGGCCGGTCGCATCGTCCGGCTGGCCGTCGATAGCGGCCTGTGCCTGTTCGTAGCTGAGCTTGGCATGCGATCGCATCAGGCCGCGCACGAACTTGTGGCCGGTCTTCCGGCCCTCCTTGTCGAACACCATCCGCACGGCCAGGCAGGCGCGGTTCTCGCCCTCCCGAAGGCTGCACAGGCCGGCCGACAGCACCTCCGGCAGCATCGGTTCGACGCGGTCGGGGAAGTAGGTCGAGTTGCCCTTCTCCCGCGCCTCGCGGTCCAGCGCCGTGCCGGGCCGGACGTAGGCGGCGACATCGGCGATGGCGACCCAGACAATCCAGCCGCCCTCGTTTCTGGCGTCCTCGTCGCGGTGGGCGAAGACGGCGTCGTCGTGGTCGCGGGCGTCGGCGGGGTCGATGGTGATCAGCGGCAGGTCGCGCAGGTCCTCGCGGCCCTTCAGCGACGGCAGTTCCTGATGCTCGGCCTCGGCCTCGACCGCCTGGGAGAAGCCGGTCGGGACGCTGTGGGTGTGGATGGCGATCAGGGATGCGGCGCGGGGGTCGTCCTCCTTGCCGATGGTCTCCAAGATCTTGCCGCGCTTGGGCCCATAGCGTTGGTCGCCCTTTTCGATGGCGGCCACGACCAGGTCGCCGTCTCTCAAGCCCTCGGCCTGGGCGGCGGGGACCAGCAGAACGTCCTTGGACCGCTTGTCGACGGGCTCGACCCGGACCTCGCGGGCGGACTTGCGGATGACGCCGAGCACGCGGCTGCGTTCTGAGTCCAGCTTCTTGATCAGGCGGGCTTCCCAGCCGTCGACGCCCTGCTGGAACTTGACCAGCAGGCGGTCGCCCATGCCGGGGGCGGGGCCGGGCTTGGAGCGGTCGGGGACCAGCAGGGCGCGCGGCGCGTCGGCCGAGGCCTCGACCAGGCGGACGAAGAAGTCGCCGTCCACGTCGCGCTCGACTACATCGGCCACGCCGACAGGCGGCAGGGCGCCGGCCTCACTGAAGCCCTTCTTGCCGCGCGTGCCGAGTTTGCCTTCGGCCTCCAGCTCGCGGATCATTTCGCGCAGGGCTCGGCGGTCGCCGCCTTTCAGGCCAAAGTGGCGGGCGATGTCGGTTTTCTCGGCCGAGCCCTGCTCGCGCAGGAAGGCCAGAAGCGTGTCTTTGTCAGGCAGGCCGGCGGGCGGCCGTTTCGGTGATTTGTTCATTGCGTCCTTTGGTAGCGCGGAACCGCGCGGTTGGGTCAAATCTTGCGTGAGTTGACCGTGTGAAGTGTGGGCGTCAGCTTCCGCCCGAAAACGGATTGGAGTCGTCCATGAGCCTGTCATCCCCCGCGCTGAGCGCTCCGGTGTCCTCGCCGCTGTCGCTGATCGGCAAGACGCCGATGGTGGAGGTGACGCGGATCGACACCGGGCCTTGCCGGCTGTTCCTCAAGCTGGAGAGCCAGAACCCCGGCGGGTCGATCAAGGACCGGATCGCCGTGTCCATGCTGGATGCGGCGGAGGCCGAGGGCTTCCTGAAGCCGGGCGGGACCATCGTCGAGGCCACCGCCGGCAACACCGGCCTGGCCCTGACGCTGGTGGGCCGGTCGCGCGGATATAAGGTGCTGCTGGTCATCCCGGACAAGATGTCCAAGGAAAAGATCCAGCATCTCAGGGCCATGGGCGCGGATGTTCGCCTGACCCGCTCGGACGTGCCGCACGGGCACCCGGACTATTACACCGATATGGCCGAGCGTCTGGCGCAGGGCATTCCGGGCGGCTTCTACGTCAATCAGTTCGCCAATGCCGCCAACGCCGAGGCGCATGTGAAGACGACGGGGCCTGAGATCTGGGAACAGATGGGGGGTCATCTGGACGCCTTCGTGGCCGGCATCGGCTCGGGCGGGACGATCACGGGCACAGCCCAGTTCCTGAAAAGCGTGGGGTCGAAGGCCGAGATCATCCTGGCCGACCCGGTGGGATCGACGCTGGCGGGTATCGTCAACGAGGGCGTACCGGGGCCGGAGGGCAGCTATTCGGTCGAGGGCATCGGCCAGAACTTCGTGCCCGACACGGCGGACATGAGCCTGATCGACAAGGCCTATTCGATCCCGGACTCGGAAGCGATCGCAACGGCGCGCGACCTGCTGTTGAAGGAAGGCATCCTGGGCGGGTCGTCATCCGGCACCCTGATCGCGGCGGCGCTTCGCTGGTGCCGAGAACAGACCGAGCCGAAGGTGTGCGTTACCTTCGTCTGCGACACGGGGGCGAAGTATCTGTCCAAGGTATACAACGACGCCTGGCTGGCCGAGCAGGGTCTGTCTGACCGGCCGTTGCATGGCGACCTGTCCGACCTGATCACGCGCAAATACGCGTCAGGCGACATGGTCGTCAGCGGCCCGGACGACAGTCTGGACAGCGCCTTCAAGCGGATGAAGAGCGCGGATGTCAGCCAGCTGCCCGTGATCCAGGAGGGTCGCCTGGTCGGGATCCTGGACGACAGCGACATCGTGCACATCATGAACACCGACGAGATCACCCGGCAGGCGCGCTTCGCCAAGCCGGTGTCGTCTGCCATGTCGCGCGATCTGGACACCCTGCAGGTATCGGAACCGCTGGACGCCCTGATCCCCATCTTCGACCGCGACCGCGTGGCCTTGGTCTTCGAAGGTGATGCCTTCGTCGGCCTGATCACGCGCACCGACCTGATCAACCACCTCAGCCTGAACCGGTAAGCGCATGGCCGACCTGAAGAACAGCCAGGGTTTCTCCACCCGCGCCATCCATGCCGGGCAGCGGCCGGACCCGACGACGGGGGCGGTGATGACGCCCATCTACGCCACCTCGACCTACGCCCAGGAAAGCCCGGGGGTGAACAAGGGCTATGAGTATGCGCGGGGCAAGAACCCGACGCGCGAGGCGTTCGAGGCCTGCATCGCCGATCTGGAAGGCGGGGTTCAGGCGTTCGGGTTCGGGTCCGGAATGGCCGCGACATCGACCGCGCTGGAGCTGCTGGACGCGGGGTCGCACATCGTCACCGGCGATGACCTGTACGGTGGATCCTGGCGATTGTTCGAACGGGTTCGGCGGCGGTCGATGGGGCTGGATTTCGCCTATGTCGACATGGCCGACCTGAGCGCGGTCGAGGCCGCGATCACGCCAAAGACGAAGATGATCTGGGCGGAGACTCCGACCAATCCGATGATGAAGCTGACCGACATCGCGGGGCTGTCGGCGATCGCCAGGGCGCACGGCCTGCTGCTGGTGGTGGACAACACCTTCGCCACGCCGTGGAGCCAGAGGCCGCTTTCGCTGGGCGCCGACGTGGTCATGCATTCGGCCACGAAATATCTGAACGGCCACTCCGACATCATCGGCGGCGTTCTGGTGGCGGGTTCGGACGCGGTCGCCAAGGAACTGAAGTTCCTTCAGAATTCCATCGGTGGGGTGATGGGGCCGTTCGACGCCTTCCTGGCCAACCGGGGGCTGAAGACGCTGGGCCTGCGAATGAAGGCGCATAACGAAAACGCCCTGGCCATCGCGCGCTGGCTGGAGGCGCGGGCGGGAAGGCCGGGCGGCGGCGTGGCCAAGGTCATCTATCCCGGTTTGATCAGCCACCCGCAGCACGCGTTGGCGACGCGGCAGATGAATGGTCGGTACGGCGGCATGGTCACGGTTCTGATCGACGGCGACCTGGCGCGCACGAAGCGGTTTCTGGAGCGGGTCCAGGTCTTCACCCTGGCCGAGTCGCTGGGCGGCGTCGAAAGCCTTGTCAATCACCCGGCCATCATGACCCACGCCTCGGTGCCAAAGGAGGTACGAGAGGCGGGCGGGGTGACGGAAAACCTGATCCGCCTGTCGGTCGGCGTCGAGGATCTGGACGACCTGATCGCTGATCTGGATCAGGCGCTGAGCTAAAGAGAGATCAGGAGGGAGGCTGACGCCTCCCTCCTGATGACCTTTAGTTAGGCATCGAAACGGCGTCGGTGACGTGGATCACGCCATTCGACTGGAAGACGTCGGCTTGCGTCACTCGGGCGGTTCCGCCCTTCTCGTCGGTCAGCACGACGGTCGAGCCGTCCAGGCTGGCGGTCAGAATGCCGCCCTCGACGGTCGTGAGCGCGGCGCTGCCGCCGCCGGCCTCGATCAGGGCGACGACGTCGGCCGCGGTCACCCGGCCGGCGACGACGTGGTAGGTCAGGATCTTGGTCAGGGTCGCCTTGTTCTCAGGCATGACAAGGGTTTCAACCGTACCGGCGGGCAGTGCGGCGAAGGCGTCGTCGGTTGGGGCGAAGACGGTGAAGGGACCGGTCCCCGACAGGGTCTCGACCAGGCCGGCCGCCTTGACTGCGGCGACCAGCGTCGTGTGGATGGGGGACGCGATCGCATTCTCGACGATGGTCTTGGTCGGGTACATGGCGGCGCCGCCCACGGTGACTTCCGCATGTCCCATGGCGGCATGGTCCTGGGCGGTCATGGACTGAGCGAGGGCGGCGGGGGCGGCGGAGAGCAAGGCCGCTACGGAAACGGCGCCGGCGAGGGTTGTGAACTTCATGGGAGGTCTTCCTGTGACGGCCGCATCAAGGCGACGGGTACAGGGACGAGTCCGGCGTCGACCCGGATGCCTAAAGACCGATCGCGCGGCAACCGGCCGCAGGCCGCAGCGCCGACCGCCGCCGGCTAAAAGCCGAAAGCGATCCCGGCGACCAGGGCGTCTTCATACTGACGACCGGCGAGGTCGGCGTCGGCGTCGGTGCTGTAATAAGTCAGGGAGACCGACGCCTGGCGGCTGACGGCGTATTCGACGCCCACGTTCCAGCCCACGTAGTCCGGCGCGTTTTCCTGGCTGCGGTGTCCAATCTCGGCCTGGGCCTTCAGCTTCGGCGCCAGCGTCACGCCGGCGCGGGCCGCCACCCACGTCCAGGCGCCGGTCGATCCCGTCCCGTCCGGCGAGTGCTGCAGGCGGACACGCCCCTTCACGGGGCCGATCGCGCGCGCCGCGTCGGCGGTGAACTCCCAGGCGTCGTGGTCATAACCGGGGTCGGCGTCGACGCGATATTTGTAGGCGACGTTGGCGTCCCACTCGAAGCCCAGGCGCTCGGTGCGGAAGCCGGCGCTGGGCGAAAGCTCCAGCCGCGAGCCGCCCGCGTCGATCGTCTCGAAGGCCGGGCCCGCGTAGAGGCCCGAAGCGGCGCCCCATTCCGCTTCACCCCAGACATAGGCGCCCAGGTCGGATTTGGAGACGTCCTTGGACCGATTGTCGGACGCCGCACCAAAGGCAAAGCTCCACGGTTGGTCCTGAGCCGCCGCCGGCATGCCGACGGCGGCGAGCGCGCAGATGATGGTCAGGCAACGGATCATGAGGGGTCCCGGCGAATGCCGTACGCCCTAACCCGTTTTCGACAGTTTTGCGACAGTGCGACGACAGCATCCGTGGCGACGCGTCAGGCCGCGTTATCGCGCAGGCAGCGCGGTCTGGTGACCGGTGACGGGCGGGACCTTCTTCTTGGCCGGCGCGCGCTTCTTGGGGGCGGCGGTCGAGGGCAGGGCGGCGCGGCGAGCGACCTCTGCGTTGATCAGCGGCAGGATTTCGTCGGCCGCCGTGACCTGAGAGACCGAGCCGGTTTCGACCAGGCGCGTGGCGTTGGCATGCAGGGTGACGAGGTCGGGATCGGTCATCGTCGGCAGTTTTTCGGCAAGCGGGGTCATCGTGGGCCTCTTTCGAAGGAGGCTTCAGGGCCGGCGCGCGAGGCGCCAGCCCTTCAGCTGATTGAAGTCGATCTCGACCATCACGCGATCTCCGATCAGGGAGACATCCATCGGTCGGCCGAGCTTCGGCAAGACCGTGATGAGGTGGCCGTTCGCAAGCCGGACGCGACGGACGCCCAGTGGCAGCAGCTTCACCACTTCACCTTCAAAGGCGATGGCGGCTGGCTCATGAGCCTTTGGGATCGTCCGAGCGATCCTACTCCACCGCCTGAAGGCGGCCGGCGGATTCCTTGCCGCTGCGGGCGTCGCGTTCGACCTCAAAGCCGACCTTCTGGCCTTCGCCGAGCGAGCCCAGGCTGGACGCCTCGACAGCAGAGGCGTGGACGAAGACGTCCTTGCCGCCGTCGTCAGGGGCGATGAAGCCATAACCCTTGGTGGGATTGTACCATTTCACTGTGCCGGTAGCCATTTTCGGACCTCCGTTAGGCATGGGCGCCGGGAGAAATCCCAATGCGCCTGTCGGGTGTCTGAATGGGATCGGCTAGGGACCTAGGCGAACGTGCGAAGGGCAGCGGCGTTACGCAGAAAGAGGTCGACGATCCCTAGATGGGGCGGCGCAGTCGTATTGCAAGGCTTGGCGCGGGATCAGGCCGCGAAGATCGACCGTGCGGCCATGAAGGCGTCGGCCGCGGCATCGAACTCGGAGCGCATTCGGTCGACCAGATCGGCGACCGGGAGGATGTCGCCGATGGCGCCCGCGCCCTGGCCGGCGGACCAGACGGTCTTCCAGGCCTTGGCCTCCTCGCCCATGTCCAGTTTGTGCTCGGGCAGGGACTTGGGATCGATGTTGTTCTCGAGCAGGGACGGCGTCAGGAAGTTGGCCGGGATGCCAGAGACCGCGGGTGTGTAGGTGATGTCCATCGACCCGGCCTCGACGATCATGTCCTTGTAGTGCGGCTGGGCGCGGCTCTCGGTCGTGGCGATGAAGCGCGTGCCCAGATAGGCGAAGTCGGCGCCCATCATGCGGGCGGCGGCGACGTCGCGGCCGGTGGATAGGCAGCCCGACAGGATGATGGTCCCGTCGAAGAAGCCGCGCACCTCCTCGACCAGGGCGAAGGGATTGACCACGCCCGCATGGCCGCCGGCGCCGTTGGCGACCAGGATCAGGCCGTCGACCCCGGCCTGAGCGGCCTTCTTCGCGTGGCGGACATTGGCGATGTCGTGGAAGACCGCGCCGCCGTAGCCGTGGACCGCCTCGACCAGATCGCGCACGGCGCCCAGCGATGTGATGACCAGCGGCACCTTCTCGGCGACCGTGACCTCGAGGTCGGCCATCAGGCGGGTGTTGGTGGGGTGGACGATGTGGTTCACGCCGAAGGCGGCGGCGCCCGGTTGGCTCTCGGCCTTGATCTGCTGGAGCCACTCCCGATAGCCCTCGGTGGTCCGCTGGTTCAGCGACGGGAAGGTGCCGATGACGCCGGCGTTGCAGCAGGCGATGACCAGCTCCGGCCCCGAGACCAGGAACATCGGCGCGGCGATGACGGGCAGCGTCAGCCCCGACTGCAGCGAAGCGGGAATGGCCATGGGGTCGCCTCCGTTTTGTTTCGCTACGCTTAGCGGGGCGACGCGGGGGAAGGCAAATGGGGAGACGGATACCCTCTCCCAGAGCAAGAGGGCTTGAGGCTCCAAGAGCCGAAGGCGATTGGGTAAGCCGAAAGGGTGAGGGGTGGGCGGCTAACAGGTGAGGGCATACCCCTCACCTTTTCGCGCAAGACTGATCGCTGCGCTCCCAGGCGCTCAAGCCCTCTCCCTCTGGGAGAGGGACTTTAGTTCGCGATCCTCACCAGCTCATCCGCCAGGTCGGCGGTCAGATAGCCGTCAGCCAAGCGGTTGTTGGCGACCTGCCAGCGGCGCAGGGCGGCGCGGGTGTTGGCGCCGACGACGCCGTCCACGCCGCCGGTGTCGAAGCCGAGGCGGGTCAGGGCCGACTGGGCGCCGATCCGCTGGTCGCGGGACAGGGGTGCGTCATTGGGCCAGGTCCCCGTCAGCGCCGGCTTGCCCACGATGCCGTCGGCGGTCAGGCCGATGGCCAGGGCGTAGCTGACCGAGTTGTTGTATTTGCGGATGACGTAGTGGTTCGGCAGGGCCAGGAAGGCCGGGCCGCGCGCCCCTTGGGGCAGTAGGATGGCCGCGCCCTCGGCGGCCTCGTCGGACGTCGGCGCGCCGCCGGCGGCCAGGCGGACGCCGCGCTGGGCCCAATAGCTCCACGGATGCTTTGGACCCTCCGCCTCGGCGTAGTCGAAGCCGGCGGGCAGGATGACTTCGTAGCCCCACGTCTGGCCGCGCTTCCAGCCTTCGGTGGCCAGCAGATTGGCGGCGGAGGCCAGGGCGTCGGCGTCCGTGGACCAGATGTCGACCTTGCCGTCGCCGTCCTGATCCACGCCGAGGCGCAGATAGCTGTCCGGCATGAACTGGGTCTGGCCCATGGCGCCGGCCCAGCTGCCCTTGAGGCCCGCGCGCGAGCGGCGGCCGTCGATGACGATGTCGAGCGCGTTCTTCAGCTGGCCCTCGGCCCATTCGCGGCGGCGGCCGTCGTAGGCGAGGGTGGCGAGGGAGCGGATCACGTCATAGTCGCCCTGGACCTGACCGAAGGCGCTTTCCTGGGCCCAGACGCCAACCAGGATCTCGCTGGGCACGCCATAGCGCTGGACGACCGGCCACGGCACGCGATCGACGCGTTGTTTGGCCTGGGCGATGCGGACGGCGGTGACGGCGTTCTGGACATAGGCGCCGGCGGGGCGCGAGAACTCGGGCTGGTTGCGGTCCAGGCGGATGACGCTGGCGTCGGGCGTCACGCCGGCCAGTTCCTGTTCATAGGCCGCGCGGCGGGCCCCGCCCTGACGCGAGAGGAAGCCCTGTTTCCAGCCTTCGAAACCGGCGGCGTCGGCCGCCGTCTGCTCGGCCGTCTGGTTGGACGGCGCGGGCACGGGGGCAGGGGCGGGGCCCTGGGGCGCGGGCGGCGACGGCAGGATCGGCGGGGCCTCGGGCAGCATGGGCGCGCAGGCCGCCACCGCGCCGATCAGCAGAAGTCGAAAGCTGGCTCGCATGATGATGGCGTTTTCCCCGATTAGCCCCGGACGGTAAAGCGCGCGGACGGACAAAGCGTTGCCGCACAATGTGGGTCGCGACGCTTAGGAACGCCTAACCACGTCTGGAAACCTGACCGTAATCCCGTGGCGGCATGATGGCGTCGACCTCGGAACACGGCCTGGTGGCGGAGGGGCGACGCGGCGGGGGTGCAACCCCGCAAACCCTCCGTTCAACTCGGAGGCCAGGCCTCCATCCTTTCCTTCGTTTGTGCGCTATCGCTCGCCGCGCGGCGGCTCGCTGCTTGAGCGCGGGTGTGGTCAACTTGATCGGGTCGTTGTTTTGAAAAGCGTCGTGGCGGCGGCAGCGTTTCTGTTGACGTTTCCGACTCGCCTCTCTATACGCACCGCTCCGCCGCAGGCTCGTCCCGCGGCTTTTCTATTTCGCTTTGCCTCAGGACGACGACCATGAAGGTCCGTAGCTCGCTCAAGTCGCTGAAGACCCGCCACCGCGACTGCAAGGTCGTGCGCCGCAAGGGCGTCGTCTATGTGATCAACAAGACGGACCCGCGCTTCAAGGCGAAGCAGGGCTAAAAGGGCGCAAGCAGCGCGCGATTGAGTCGCGCGCGCCAGCCTATCTTTAAGCCTATCCACAGGTCGCGGGCGTTCGTCCGCGGCCTTTTTCGTGCGCGACGTTGAGCCGGCCTTCCCGGCATGGTTAGCAGTCCGCGACTGTCCCTTTACGCCTGACCGGAGTTTCCCGTGGCCGACGACGCATCCTTTGACGCCAGCCCGGACGTCCTGAACTCTTCTGCGCAAGGCCGCCTTCGCTCGATCGTCGAGCGTCTCGAGCGCCTCGAGGAGGACAAGCAGGCGGTGATGGCCGACCAGAAGGAGGTCTTCGCCGAGGCCAAGGGCGAGGGCTACGACGTCAAGACGCTGCGCAAGGTCCTGCGCATCCGCAAGCAGGACAAGGCCAAGCGGCAGGAGGAAGAGGCCATTCTGGACCTCTATCTCTCGGCGCTCGGCGAGGTCTGACTTCCATATCCGCTCATCCCGGCGGAAGCCGGACCCAGTGAGAGCCGCATCAGGCGCGTTTGGTGTTCGAAACCCGACGTGTCAGCGTGATCGCGCCGCTCGGACTGGGTCCCGGCTTCCGCCGGGTTGAACGGACAAAGGATGCAGCGAAAACCGCCCGAAAATCCCTTCGAGGCCGAGCGCAAGGCGGCGCAGCGCAAGGCGTTGAACGCCCTGAAGCGGGCCAAGCGCGCGGCCGACAAGGCCGGGATCGCCCTGTCGGAATGGGAGGGCGAGTTCATCGAATCGGTCGGAGACCGGATCAAGGAACATGGCCGCGCCTTCGCCGATCCGGAGAAGGGCGCGCCGGGTCAGGCGCTGTCGGCCATGCAGGGCCGCAAGCTGAAAGAGATCACGGCCAAGGCGAAGGGTGAGACGCCCAAACCGCGCTGGGGACAGCGCAGGGCGCCGCCGAAGACTCAGATCGACTGAACCTCGTCGGTGTGGACCTCGAAGCGCGTCAGACGCGCCTGGCCGAACGCCGTGGTCAGGGCGGCGTCGGTGGCGTCGCGGCCGCGCGCCATCGGGATGCGGCCGATGCGGGGCTTGTTATGGCGGGCGTCGAAGGTGTGCCAGGCGCCGCCCAGATAGACTTCGAACCAGGCGGAGAAGTCCATCGGCGCGTCCACGGGCGGGATGCCGATGTCGCCCAGATAGCCGGTGCAGTACCGCGCCGGGATATTCATGCAGCGCGACAGGGTGATAGCGAGGTGGGCGAAGTCGCGGCAGACGCCGGCACGCTCGTTGTGGGCGTCCCAGGCGGTCTTGGACGCGCGGGCGTGGTGATAGCCGAACTCAATGCGGTCATGCGTGTAGTCGCAGATGGCCTGGACCCGTTTCCAGCCGGGCTCGACGCCGCCGAAAAGACTCCAGGCGGTCTCCAGCAGCCGGTCAGTCTCGCAGTACCGGCTGCCGAGGAGGAAGATCAGCACCTCCTCCGGCAGGTCTTCGACGCGGTGCTGGACGGCGTCCGCGTTGACTGGGTCCGGCAGGCCGCTGTCCTGGACCACGATATCGCACGACAGGTTCAGCCCGCCGGGCGGGACGGTGAAACGCGTGACCGTATTTCCGAAGCTGTCCTGATAGTCGAACATCGGGACGTCGGGGGTGGCGACGATGCGGTGGGTGGTGCGCAGGTCATGGTGGCGCGAGGGATGGATGCTGAGCAACGCCATCATCGGCGTCGGCGTCTCGGTCTCGAAGCGTATGTCGTAGCCGGTGCGGATCAGCATGGTCAGTGCAACTCTTTGGAAGACTTGGGCAACACCCTGGAAGGCTTGGAGATCCCGGCCTGCGGCTCTTGGTCCGCGTGGACCGATATGTCCACGGCTACGTCCATGTCGATGAAACTGCCCGGGAAGCCGCGATAGGTGCCGTACAGCGGCGTCGCCTGATAGGGGTCGCGGGCGATGGCGACGCGGATCAGGCCGCGATTTCCAATGATGCCGTTGGTCGGATCAAACTCGACCCAGCCGGAGCCGGGGACGAAGATGCGGACCCAGGCGTGGGTGTTTCCGCCGCCCACGCGTCCCTCGGTCACGCTGGGCGAATAGACGTAGCCGGAGACGAACCGGGCGGCGAAGCCCAGGGCGCGCACCGCCTCGATCATCAGGACGGCGAAGTCACGGCAGGTGCCCTCGCGCTTCATCAGCGTGTCCAGCGGGCTCTGCACGCCCTTCTCGGGCCGGGGGATGTAGGTGAAGTCGCGCTTGATGGCGCGGGTCATGTCGCTGAGCAGACGCAGGGTGCCGGTGCGACTGTCCTTGTCCAGGAAGGTCCGGGCCCAGTGGTCGATCTGGCGGAAGGGGTCGTGATGCTGACGCTCGATGGAGCGCAGCAGGTCGGGCATGTCTTCGGACGAATAGGTGAAGGGATAGTCGCGGGCGTAGGCCTCGATGTCGATGCGCTCAGGCTCGACCGGCGTGTGCTCCATGCTCACGCGGCTGTCGAAGCGCAGTTCGGTGGCGCGGCGGTCGAAGCGGGCGATGCCGACGGCGTTGCCGAAGACGTCCTGAACCCAACGCAGCTCGTTCGGTTCGGGGGTGATGACCAGTTCAGCGTCGATCAGGCGCTGGTCATAGCTCTCCAGCGGACGCACCATGATGCGATGCTCGTCGAAGGACACCGGCTGGCGATACCGGTAGGTCGTGACGTGAGAAATGGAGAGGACAGGCATGGCGGAGAGTTCGGTCGAGGCGCGCGCAGGATTGCTCGGCCCCAATGACCCCCCTCCAACGCGGATTTACAATGCCGATGGAGCGTCACCGTTCCTGTTGCTGGGCGATCATGCCGGCAACCGTGTCCCAAATGCCCTAGGTGATCTCGGCGTCAGCGACGCCGAACGGGCGCGCCACATCGGCTGGGACATCGGCATCCAGGCTCTGGGCGAGGCGCTGGCGGACCGGCTGGACGCCGCCTTCATCAGCCAGACCTATTCGCGGCTGGTGATAGACTGCAACCGCGATCCGAACCGGGCGGACGCCTGCCCTGAGGTCAGCGACGGGACGCCCATCCCGGCCAATGTCGGGCTGTCAGCAGCGGATCGGCAGGCGCGGGTGGCGGCGATCCATGCCCCCTATCAGACGGCGATCACCGAGGTTCTGGCCACACGAGACATGGCCGGGCGGGCGACGGTGCTCGTGTCGCTGCACAGCTTCACGCCGCGGATGAACGAGTTCGACCGGCCGTGGCAGGCCGGCGTGCTTCACGACGGGTCGAACGACGCCTTCGCGCGCCTTTTGCTTGAGGTGATGCAAGAGGATCGGGCTCTAACCATTGGAGACAATGAGCCTTACGCCATGAACGGGACCGACCACACGGTGCCTCGCCACGCCTTTGAGGATGGGCGGCCGTATGTCGAGCTGGAGATCCGGCAGGACCTGCTGGCGGCGTCAGATGGGCCCGAGGCCTGGTCCGCGCGTCTCGATCAATGGTTGACGGGGACGCTTAACGTGCTCAGCCGGCATCCTTGAGGTGCTCTTCCAGTCCCTGTTCGCGGACCTTGCGATACAGGGTTGAGCGACCGATGCCGAGGCGACGGGCGATCTCGCTCATGTGGCCGGCGTAGACCTCGATGGCGTGCTGGATCAGGTCGCGCTCGATCTCCTCCAGCGTCCGCAGATGGCCACGGTCGTCCAGGATGCGGATGGGCGCTTCGGGCGGCGGGGGCAGAGTGACGGTGGCGACGCTGGGCGCCGACGGGGCTGAGGCGGCCTCCAGCTCCGGGGCGAAGACGCCCGAGATGGCGGGAAAGTCGTGCGGCTGCAGGAAGGGCGCGTCGGCCAGGACGATGGCGCGATAGACGGCGTTCTCCAGCTGGCGGACGTTGCCGGGCCAGTCGTGGGCGGCCAGGAGCGCCAGGGTCTCGGGCGAGCAGCCCGCGACGCGCTTGCCCTCCTCGGCGTTGAAGCGGGTGATGAAGTGGTCGATCAAGGCCGGGATGTCCTCGCGCCGCTCGCGCAGGGCCGGGGCTTCGATCGGGAAGACGTTCAGGCGATAGAACAGGTCCTCGCGGAACAGGCCGGCTTGGACCTGGCGGCTGAGCTCGCGGTTGGTGGCGGACAGGACGCGCACGTCGACGCGGACGGGGCGCTTGCCGCCGACCGGATCAATCTCGCTCTCCTGAAGCGCGCGCAGCAGCTTGACCTGCATGTCCAGCGGCAGCTCGCCGATCTCGTCCAGAAACAGGGTGCCGCCGTCCGCCTCGCGGAACTTGCCCAGGGTTTTGTCTACGGCGCCGGTGAAGGCGCCCTTCTCGTGCCCAAACAGGATGGACTCGACCAGATTGACGGGCAGGGCGCCGCAGTTGACGGCGACGAAGGGCTTGCCGGCGCGGTCGCTGGCGCCGTGCAGGGCGCGGGCGATGACCTCCTTGCCGACGCCGCTTTCGCCGGTGATCAACACCGGAATGGAGGACCTGGCGGCGCGGGCGCCCAGCGACTTGACCATCCGCATCGCGGGGCTTGAGCCGACCAGGTCGTCGAAGGAGAAGCGGCCCTGGACGCGCTTGGTCAAGCGGCCGACCTCGGCGGTCAGCTGGGTCATCTGAAGTGCGTTGCGGACGCCGACGATCAGCCGCTCGGGCGAGACCGGCTTGACGAAGAAGTCGTTGGCGCCCGCCTGCATGGCCTTGACCACCGTGTCGACGCCGGCGTTGGCGGTCAGGACGATGACGGGCGTCGTGACGCCCGCGCTGCGCAGCTCGGCCAGGGTCTCCATGCCGGACAGGCCGGGCATGACCATGTCCAGCAGGATGACGTCGGCGCCGTCGCCACGCACCATACGGTCGATGGCGTCGCCGCCGTTCTCTGCCTGGGCCACCTGATAGCCGTCACGCTCCAGCGCCGCCTGCAACAGGCGTCGTTGGGTCGGATCGTCGTCCACCACCAGCACGGTCTTGGCCATCGGACAGCCCCTTCATCACCGGCCGTCGTCTTGGCGCGACTGGCTCGTTTCGGGACGGTTTGTACGGTCCTGAGGTGAAGGTCGGGTTCGGAGGCGTGGTGAGCGGAGGGTTAAGGCGCGACCTCTGGCGGCCGCGCGCAATCGACGTTCTCCATCAGCGGAAGCGCCCGCGAACCGGCGGATATCTGCGGCCAGGGCGCTGGCGTGGTTCTGAGCGCGCCATCCCTCATTGCGGCGCGCGGATCCACTTTGCGGTCGGTCGCGCAAGCCTGGGGGACATATGAGCCTTGGTGCTCCCAGACGGCGTCGGTGGTTTTCGCGAACAAGGCGACGGCCTGGCCGGTGGCCAGCAGCACCTCGACACGACCGTCGCCGTTCAGATCGAGGGTGGTCGCCAGGCATTCCTTGGCCATCTGGCAGTTGTTGCGAGGGTCGGTGTTCGGCACAGGAGTGACGAAGCCGCGTGGCAGCATGACGCCTTCCGGCCACTCGTCGATTATCGGCAGTGATCGAGGCTGCCTCGCCTCGCGTAGTTCGTAGGGTTGTTCGGTCGCCTGAGCTTCCTTGGCGCGGCGGGCGATCTCGGGGTTGGACGAGGCGACCAGACGCTTCAGCGCCGCTTCGCCGGTGCGGCCGCTTTCGAAGCGGAGGAAGGCGTAGTCGAATTTGTCCGGCGCGACCGCGCTCCGCTCCAGCCGGGCCATCTGGTCCTGCACCGACAGGCGGGCCGGATCGGCCAGGGGCGTGAACAGGGCCAGGATGGTCAGGACCGTCAGGACGGCGGCGACGATGTTGGTGCGCTCCAGCGGCTTCATCCAGGGGATCGGCCGAAGGAGGGGTATGAGGGCCGCGAAGCCGTATCCGGCGGCGTATGCGACGCCGACCACCACGCAGGCGGCGGCGATGATCCGGTCGGGCGTCAGGCCGTGCTGGCCGATCCGAAGGCTCAGGCCCCAGATCGAGATGACGATCAGCGGGGTCAGTAGCACCGAGGCGACCCGCACGGCGCCGCGCAGGACGGCGGGCGGGACATTGTCGGGCTGGCCGTCCTGGTAGGCGGTGTTGATCAGGATGACGAGCACGCCCGCCGCCGCCAGCACCAGAGCGGTGGCGCTGCCGGTCTCCCAGAGGCCCTCCATGCCCGTGAAGGGCAAGGCGGCCAGGAAGCCGGCGACCAGCACGGTGATGACCAGCAGCAGCCACGACAGCAGCATCAGGGCGATGGAGCGCACGCCCCGGATCAAGCCGGGCCGCACGTCCGTCAGCTGGACCGCCAGGGCGAAGGCCACGCCCATGACGGGGACGGTGAACCAGGCTTTCTGCAACAGGTCGCCGAGGAAGCTAAGGCCGATGACGTTGAACAGGGCCGCGCCCAGGAACAGCAGGAGCAGGAACGCCAGGGTGAAGCCGATCGACAGGGCCAGCTGGACCCCCGCCATCCAGGCGGTGTCGAAATAGGCGGGGTAGGACGCCAGCAGGGTCCGCTCCCGGTCTGCTGGGGCGATCAGGTGGTGGCTGATGAACAGCGCCGCCGCCGCGAAGGGGAAGAGGGGCGGCGCCAGGAAGGGCGGCGAGGCGCCGTCGGCGATGACCCGACCGGTCACGTCGCTGAGCCCCAGCACCACCAGTATGGCGGCGGCGATCGCGCCCCAGACCAGCAGGGTCATCAATCGCAGGCGCCCGGCGCCGGCCAGAAGCACGGCCGGAAGATAGGCGGCGACCAGGAACAGGGGTGCAAAAAGCAGCGGCTGCGTGGAGGGCCACGCGCGAGGCTCCACGCTGTGGATCAGCCAGGCGAGCACAAGGCCCTGGACCAGGCCGATGAGGATGCGGGCCGTGCCCGTGTCGCGCCAACCGCCTTCGGACAGTCCGCTGCGGCCGTTGGGGTCAGGCGAGGTCATGAGCGTTCCCGGCATTTGGCGTGAGAATGCCCGAGCCGGCGCGTGTGGCAAGGCGGCTCTGGTTGCGCCGGGCGGGCTGCGTCCCCAGAACAGAAGCATGAACGCTCTCGTCAAAAACCCCGCCGCCGAAGCTCCCCTCTGGGATCTGACCGACCTCTACGCCGCGCCGGATTTGGCGGCGGTGTCCGGCGATCTGGAGAAGGCCCGGGCCGGTGTGGCCGAGCTGGGCGCCCTGCAGGGCCGGATGATCGGCGAGCGGGCGGCGCCGCAGGCGCTGGGCGCCGTGCTGGACCATGCGATCCTGCTGTACGAACAGATCAACGAGCGGCTGGGGGCGGTGGGCGCCTACGCATTCTTGTCCGCCTCGACCAAGCGGGACGATCCGAAGGCGCAGGGCTTCGAGGCCGATGTGCGGGCGAAGATCAGCGAGATCGCGACGCCGACCGTCTGGCTGACGCTGGAGATCAATGCGCTGGAGGACGGCGAGGTCGAGGCGGCGCTGGCGGCGCATGCAGGCGCCGCGCGCTGGCGGCCGTGGCTGCGGCGGGTGCGGGCGATGAAGCCGCATGAGCTGTCGCAAGAGCTGGAGACCTTCATCGCCGAGCATGGCCCCATCGCGGCGCAGTGGTCCCGCCTGTTCGACGAGACGCTGGCGGCGCTGCGGGTCGAGGCCGGCAAGGAGCGGCTGACGCTGGCCGAAGGGCTGAACCGGCTGTCGCATCCGAAGCCGGCGGTGCGGAAACAGGCGGCCGAGGGCCTGTCGTCGGCGCTTGCCGAACGCAGCCAGACGCTGGCGCTGGTGCTGAACACGGTGGCGGCCGACAAGGCGATGGAGGATCGGTGGCGCGGCTTCAAGCGGCCGGCCGACGCGCGCCACCTGGCCAATGAGGTCGACGGCGAGGCGGTGGACGCCATGGCCGAGGCGGTGGCCGCCGCCTATCCGCGCCTGTCGCACCGCTACTATGCGCTGAAGGCCAAGGTGCTGGGCAAGGCCAAGCTGGATCAGTGGGATCGCAATGCCCCCATCGAGACGGGCCGGCCGCGCCGGTTCGACTGGCTGGAAGGCCGCGAACTGGTGCTGAGCAGCTTCGGCGATCTGGGCGGGGAGTTCGCGGATCGGGCCGGGCGGTTCTTCGACCAGCCGTGGATCGATGGACAGGCGCGGCCGGGCAAGCAGTCCGGCGCCTATTGCCACCCGGTGACCGCGAACCGGCATCCCTATGTTTTCCTGAACTACATGGGCGAGCGGCGCGACGTGCTGACGCTGGCGCACGAACTGGGCCATGCCGTGCATAACACCCTGGCCGCCGATCAGGGGACGTTGCTGGCCGATACGCCGCTGACGCTGGCGGAGACGGCGTCGATCTTCGCCGAGGGGCTGACGTTCGACCGGCTGCTGACAGCGGCGCCGAAGAAGGAGCGGCTGGGCTTGCTGGCCGGGCGGATTGAGGACGGGCTGAACACCGTCGTGCGCCAGATCGCGTTCCACCGCTTCGAGACCCGCTTCCATGACGAGCGGGTCACGGGCGAGGTGTCGGCCGAACGGATCGGGCAGATCTGGCTGGAGGAGATGGGGGCCAGCCTGGGCCCGGCGGTCGAGCTGAACGCCGGCTACGAGCACTGGTGGAGCTACGTCAGCCACTTCGTCCACTCGCCCTTCTATGTGTACGCCTATGCCTTCGGGGATCTGCTGGTGGCGGCGCTGATGGAGGCGCGGCGGGCCGATCCGGAAGGGTTCACGCCCCTGTATCGCCAGCTTCTGGCCGGGGGCGGGACGCGGACCTACGTCGAGGCGCTGAAGCCTTTCGGCCTGAACCCGCGCGACCCGGCCTTCTGGCGCGCGGGCTGTGGGCGGCTCGAGCGGCTGATCGACGAGTTCGAGGCGGCCTTCGCATCTTGAGCGCAGCGCGCGCCGGGCTATAAGAGCGCGACTCCACCCCCCAGACGGAAGCCGACATGGCCGATCCTCACGCCACCACCGACCATGCCGACCACGACGCCGCTGCGTATCAGCACGGCGAGATGGAGATCACCGAGCAGGCCGCGACCTATTCGGCCTTCATGGTGTTGTCGAAGTGGGGCGCGCTGGCCATCGCCTGCGCCCTTCTGTTCCTGGTGCTGTGGTTCCAGCCGGGCGGCAGCTTCATCGCCGGCCTGGGCGCTGCGGTCGTCCTGGCCGTCGTCGGCTTCTTCGCGCTGAAGTCCAAGCGCGCGCACTGAGCCTGTGCGACAGCGCGTGTTTTGACGCGCGCGCCAAAACGCCTAACGTCGGCCCGGTCCAACGGACGGGGAGATTCGATTGGCCATCGCCATCGCAGCCACGCGCGAGCGCCGTGAAGGCGAGACCCGCTGCGCGGTCACGCCGGAAACCGTCAGGAAACTGATCGCGCTGGGCGCGACGGTCTCGGTCGAGGCCGGGGTCGGCGCCGGCTCGTCCATTCCCGACAACGATTACATCGAGGCCGGCGCGGCCGTGAAGCCGGACACGCGCGCGGTGCTGGAGGGCGCCGATATCCTGCTGAAGGTGCGCGGACCCGCCGGGCCGGAGATCAGCGCACTCAAGCCCGGCGCCATCGTTGTGGCCATGCTGGACGCCCATCGCGAGAAGGACACGGTCGGGGCGCTGAAGGGCGCCGGCGCCACCGCCTTCGCCATGGAGTTCGTGCCCCGGATCACGCGGGCGCAGGTGATGGACGTGCTGTCGTCGCAGGCCAATCTGGCCGGCTATCGCGCCGTGATCGAGGCGGCCAACGCCTATGGCAAGGGCTTCCCGATGATGATGACGGCGGCCGGCACGGTGGCCGCCGCGAAGTGCTTCATCATGGGCGTGGGCGTGGCGGGGCTGCAGGCCATCGCCACGGCGCGGCGGCTGGGGGCGGTGGTCACCGCCACCGACGTGCGCCCGGCCACCAAGGAACAGGTCGAGAGCCTGGGCGCCAAATTCCTGGCCGTCGAGGACGAGGAGTTCAAGAACGCCCAGACGGCCGGCGGCTACGCCAAGCCGATGTCGCCGGAGTATCAGGCCAAACAGGCCGAACTGACCGCGACGCACATCCTGAAGCAGGACATCGTCATCACCACGGCCCTGATCCCCGGTCGCCCGGCGCCCAAGCTGCTGAGCGCCGAGCACGTCGCCTCGATGAAGCCGGGGTCCGTGATCGTCGACCTGGCGGTAGAGGCCGGGGGCAACGTGGAAGGCTCGAAGCTGAACGAGGTCGTGACGACCGCGAACGGCGTCACAATCGTCGGCTGGTCCAATCTGCCGGGCCGGATCGCGGCGGACGCATCTGCCCTGTACGCCCGCAACCTATTCGCCTTCGTCGGCTTGCTGATCAAGGACGGAGCGCTGGCCGTCGATCTGGAGGACGAAATCCTGAAGGCGGCGATCGTCACGCACGGCGGCGCTATCGTGCACGAGGGACTGAAGAGCTGATGGAACACGTCGATCCCACCGTCTTTCGTCTGGCCATCTTCGTGCTGGCGATCTTCGTCGGCTACTACGTCGTCTGGTCGGTGACGCCGGCGCTGCACACGCCGCTGATGGCGGTGACCAACGCCATTTCGTCTGTGATCATCGTCGGCGGTCTGATCGCGGCCGCGGCGGCGTCAAGCGACGGCGGCTGGGTCGCCAAGGCGGCGGGCGTGGCGGCCGTGACCCTGGCCAGCGTCAACATCTTCGGCGGCTTCATGGTCACGCGACGGATGCTGGCCATGTACAAGAAGAAGGAACGGCCCAAGCCAGCAGCCGACGCCAAGGCATGATGCTGGCGGCGCCCGAAATCGCCGTGCTGGGGTCCTGGGCCGCGACCGGCCTGGGGCTGGGGCTGTGGATGTGGGGCTGGGTCGCCGAGCGCCACCCGATCCGCAAGCAGCGTCTGCAGGACAGCGGCATCGTGCTGCTGTTCGCCGGAATCCTGACCCGCGTGGTGACAAAGGATCAGGCGTTCGGCGTCTGGGACTGGTTCCTGCTGTTCGTCAGCCCGCTCTTCATGGCCGCCGCCCTGTGGCGCCTGACGCGCACCGAGACGCCCAAGCCGTGATGATGGCCAAGGGGGAGACTGCCCAATGAACGCATCGATCGCGGCCCTGGCCTATCTGGCGTCGGGGGTGTTGTTCATCCTCAGCCTGCGCGGCCTGTCCAGCCCGGAGACCAGCCGGCAGGGCAACACCTTCGGCATGATCGGCATGGCCATCGCGGTGGGCGTGACCCTGCTGACGCTGTGGGGATCCGGCACGCTGGACCTGATGACGGCCGGCCTGATCGTGGGCGGTGTGGTCGTGGGCGGCGGGGCCGGCGCCCTGATCGCCGGGCGGGTGCAGATGACGCAGATGCCGCAGCTGGTCGCCGCCTTCCACAGCCTGGTCGGCCTGGCCGCCTGCCTGGTGGCCGTGGGCGCCGTCTACGCGCCGGGCGCGTTCGGCATCGCGGACGGCGCCGGCGGCATCAAAGTCCAGTCGATCATCGAACTGGCGCTGGGCGTCGCCATCGGCGCCATCACCTTCACCGGCTCGGTGATCGCCTTCGCCAAGCTGAACGGCAACATGAGCGGTGCGCCGATCCTCCTGCCGGCGCGCCACCTGATCAATATCGGTCTGGCGCTGGCGCTGGTGCTGCTGATCGGCATTCTGGTCGGGTCGGGCGGAACGGCGACCTGGGCCTTCTGGGGCGTGTTCGCGCTCAGCCTGGTCCTCGGCGCGACCCTGATCATCCCCATCGGCGGGGCGGACATGCCGGTCGTGGTGTCCATGCTGAACAGCTATTCCGGCTGGGCCGCGGCGGCGCTGGGCTTCACACTTGAGAATGTGGCCCTGATCATCACCGGGGCGCTGGTCGGCTCGTCCGGCGCGATCCTCAGCTACATCATGTGCAAGGCGATGAACCGCAGCTTCATCTCCGTGATCCTGGGCGGCTTCGGCGGCGACGCTGCGGCGGCGGGCGGCGGCGGGACGGTCGAGACGCGGCCGGTCAAGCAGGGCTCGGCCGAGGACGCGGCCTTCATCATGAAGAACGCCTCCAAGGTCATCATCGTCCCCGGCTACGGCATGGCGGTGGCCCAAGCCCAGCACGCGTTGCGGGAGATGGCCGACAAGCTGAAGGAAGAGGGCGTGGAGGTGAAATACGCCATCCATCCCGTCGCCGGCCGCATGCCCGGCCACATGAACGTGCTGCTGGCCGAGGCCAACGTTCCCTATGACGAGGTGTTCGAGCTGGAGGACATCAACGCCGAGTTCGCCGCCTGCGACGTCGCCTTCGTCATCGGCGCCAACGACGTCACCAACCCCGCCGCCAAGACCGACCCGCAGTCGCCCATCTACGGCATGCCGGTGCTGGACGTGGAAAAGGCCGGCACGGTGCTGTTCATCAAGCGCGGCATGGCGGCGGGCTATGCCGGGGTCGAGAACGAGCTGTTCTTCCGCGACAACACCATGATGCTGTTCGCCGACGCCAAGAAGATGGTCGAGGGGATCGTGAAGGGGCTGTGAGCGACCGTCTCACTGCCGCCGAAGTCATCCGCGTTCTCGAGCTCAAGCCTCACCCCGAGGGCGGCCACTACCGTGAGACGTTCCGCGATCCGCGCGAGGTGGATGGGCGGTCGGTCGGGACGGCGATCTACTATCTGCTGACGGCGGATGAGCGATCGCACTGGCATCATGTGGACGCGGCCGAGCTCTGGCATTTCTACGACGGAGCGCCGCTGGAGCTGGAGATCGCCGATGCGGCGGGGCGGCGATGCGTGATGCTGGGGCCGGACCTTAAAACGGGGCAGAGACCGCAGGCGGTGGTGCCGACGGGCGCCTGGCAGGCGGCGCGGAGTCTGGGGGACTGGACGCTGGTAGGATGCACCGTGGCGCCGGGGTTCGACTTCGCCGGCTTCGCGATGGCGCCCGCCGGATGGTCGCCGAAGGACAGCTAGATGGCCGAACCCAAGACCCGCCCGACCGACGCCTCGGTTGAGGACTTCCTCGCCGCCGTCGAACCGGCCGGACGGCGAATGGATGCGCAGACGGTGTGCGCGGTGATGGGCGAGGTTTCGGGTTTGAAACCCGTGATGTGGGGGCCGTCGATCGTGGGGTTCGGCGCGACGATGATGTCAGGCAACGACTGGCCCGAGATCGCCTTCTCGCCGCGCAAGGCGAACCTGGTGCTCTATCTCGGCGACTTCGAGGGCCGAGAGTCGGCGGTGGCCAAGTTTGCCAAGGCCACGGCCAGCGTTGGCTGCGTCTACCTGACTCGCCTGTCGCCCGACGACGGTCTGGTGCTGCGCGAGGCGTGCGAGAAGGCGCTGGCGGCGACGCGGGCGGGCAAGCTCGACGGCTAGCGCCCCTTTTCACAGCCGCGTGATGCGCCCCGTATCCGGATTGAAATGAACGCGCTAAGGCGTCGCGCATGACGGTCGCGACGCATCGGTTTCAGGCGCTGGACAGCCTTCGGGGCTTGTGCGCGCTGATGGTGGTTCTGTTCCACCTGCCGATCGCCAGCCATTTCCGGCATTGGGGCGTGGTCCAGCACGGCTATCTGTTCGTGGACTTCTTTTTTGTGCTGTCAGGCTTCGTCATGGCGCACAGCTATGGCGGGCGGATCGCCACAATCGGCGATGCCCTGCGCTTCTTCGGGCGGCGGTGGGGGCGGGTGTGGCCGCTGCACGTCGTGATCCTGCTTGCCTTTGTGGCGATCGAACTGACGCGGGTCTGGCTGGACTTCGACACGGTGACGCCGTTCACGCGCGACCGCATCCCTGAGGCCATCGTCAGCAACCTGTTCCTTGTCCAGGCCTTGGGCCTGCACGACAGCCTGACGTGGAACGGGCCGGCGTGGTCGATCTCGGTGGAGCTGGCGGCCTATGCGGTGTTCGCCGCCATCCTGCTGTTCGCGCCGAAGCGGTTCGGATGGATCGCGGCGGCCATCGCCGTTGTAGGGGCGGTGGTCGTGGTCAGCCTCGCGCCGCGCTGGATGAACACCACCTACAATTACGGCCTGGCGCGGGCCCTGTGCGGCTTCTTCATCGGGACGCTGACATACCGCGCGTGGAAGGCCTGGCCGGCACCTCATGCGCCGTGGATCCAGGGCGCGGCGGCGCTGGCGGCGTTGATCTTCGTCGGCTTCGTGACCGGACCGGCGACGGTGCTGGCGCCGGCGGTGTTCGCACTGTCGGTCTGGGCGTTCGCGCAGGAGAAAGGGCCTGTGACGCGCGCGCTGAAGATCAGGCCGCTGCTGGCGCTGGGGACGTGGTCCTATTCGATCTACATGAACCACATGCTGGTGATCATCCTGATGATGATATGGGCGCGCAAGCAGGACGGGCTGATCGACGGGCGCGCGATCGACCTGGGCTCGGTTTGGCTGAATGATCTGGCCGCGATCGGTGTTCTGGCGACCATCGTGGGGCTGTCGGCCCTGACGTTCCGCTTCATCGAGACGCCGGGACGCCGGGCGTTCAACCGTTGGATCGACCGCTTCCCCCCGCGCGGACGCGTCGAGACCTTGGCGGTGGTCTAGGTCTCCGACCAGACCGCCAGTTCGGTGCCGTCGGGGTCCTTGAAATGAAAGCGTCGGCCGCCGGGGAATGTGAAGATCGGCCGGACGATCAGCCCGCCGGCCGCCTCGACCGACTTCAGCATGGCCTCGAGGTCGTGGGCGTAGAGGACAGGCAGGGGCGCGCGGGGACGCTCGGCCGGATCGGCGTCGAAGCCGCCGTCCAGACCTTGGTTGAAGGCAGCGTAGGTCGGGCCGTAGTCGACGAAGGTCCAGCCGAATGCGTCGCCGTAGAAACGCTTGGACGCCTCGGTCGCGCCGGAGGGCAGCTCCAGATAGTCCAGCTTTCCGTCCTCGCGCATGCATCCCTCCGTCGTGCGTCCACGCAACGCTTGCACAGGGCGCCGGATCGCGCAAACCTGCGACTGGTTCGCATTTGCGAGGTTGGTGATGATTGTGCTGTGTTCGGCCGCCTGTCTGCTGGCGGCCCTACGTCAAAACGCGTCAGTCGGCGACGGGCGGCAGGATGCGGTTGACGTGCGCCATCTTGCGGCCCCGCCGTGCTTCAACCTTGCCGTAGAGATGCAGGCGCGTGTCGGCGCGCCCCGCCAGTCGCGACCACCGGTCGACCTCTGATCCCAGCAGGTTCGTCATTTCGATTCGGGCGTGAGCAGCGGTGGGGCCCAGCGGCCAACCGGCGATGGCGCGAACGTGCTGTTCGAACTGGTCGCAGACGCAGCCGTCCTGGGTCCAGTGGCCGGTGTTGTGGACGCGCGGGGCGATCTCATTGACCAGCAGGCGGTCGCCCAGGTCGAACAGCTCGACACCCAGGACGCCGACGTAGTCCAGGCCGTCCAGGATGGCGCGGGCGATGCGCTTGGCCCGGCGCTGGGTTGCGGCGTCGGTGACGGCGGGGGCGACGGTGGTGCGCAGGATCCCGCCCGCATGGGTGTTCTCGCCCAGCGGATAGACGGCGACCTTTCCGTCCCACCCACGCGCGCAGATGACCGACAACTCGCGTTGGAATGGGGCGCGGGCTTCCAGGATGGCGGGACGCTCGCCGATGGCGGCGAAGGCGTGCGCGGCCTCGGACGCCTTGCGGACCCAGACCTGGCCCTTGCCGTCATAGCCGTCGCGGCGGGTCTTCAGCAGGGCGGGGGCGCCCAGACGCTCCAAGCCGGCGACGATGTCGCCCGCGCTCTCGACAGCGACGAAATCGACCGTTCGGGCGCCGACGGCGTTGAGGAAGGTCTTCTCGTCGACACGGTCCTGGGCGATGGCCAGGGCTGTCGGGCCGGGCGCCACCAGCGCGCCGCCGGCGGCCAGAGCCTCGACGGCGGCGGCGGGCACGTTCTCGAACTCGAAGGTGACGACGTCGCAGACGCGGCCCATGACATTCAGCGCCGTCGGGTCGTCATAGGCGGCGACGATCTGGCCACGTGAGACACGTCCGGCCGGGCTGTTCTCCTCAGGATCGAGGACGACGACGTCGAAGCCGAGGCGCGATGCGGCCTGGCTGATCATGCGACCCAGCTGGCCGCCGCCCATGACGCCGATGGTGGCGCCTGGCTGAAGGGGCAGGCGCTCGTCCGCCATCAGTCCTCGACCGTGTCGGAGACGGCGTCGGTCTGCGCCTGGCGGTAGGCGTCCAGCCGCTCGGCGACGCCAGTATCGCTCAAGGCCAGGATCTGGGCGGCCAGGATGCCGGCGTTCTTGGCCCCGGCCTCGCCGATGGCGACGGTGGCGACCGGCACGCCGCCGGGCATCTGGACAATCGACAGAAGGCTGTCGAGGCCGCTGAGGGCCTTGGACTGGACCGGCACGCCGATCACCGGCAGCGGCGTCATGGATGCGGCCATGCCCGGCAGGTGCGCTGCGCCGCCTGCGCCCGCGATGACGACCTTGAAGCCCTTCGTCTTGGCCGAGGCGGCGAATTCGTAGAGGCGGGCGGGCGTGCGGTGGGCGCTGACGACCTGGGCGGACCAGGCCACGCCCAAGGCGTCGAGGGCCTCGGCGGCCAGTTTCATGGTCGGCCAGTCGGATCGACTGCCCATGATGATCGCCACTGGCGGCGTAGACGTCGCCATGTCGGCTCCCCCGTCGAAAGCGGCCGGTTACAGCAGGCGCGTTGCGCCCGCAACCAACGGCGTTAGCATCAGGCAAATCAGAGTCGCTCATCCCCGCTGCCGGAGACCCCAACGCCGTGAGCCTTTCGGCCGATCCAGAGCTGCGGGCCCCGGCGTTGCTGGCCGAGATCGAGCGCCTGCGCGCCGAGGTCGAGACCCTGCGCGCGCGCGCCGAGGCGGCGGAGGCGGCGGCCGATCACGACGTGCTGACGCCGGCGTTGAACCGCCGCGGCTTCGTCGCCGTGATGACGCGGACGATGGCCTATTGCGATCGCTACAAGGCGCCGGCCAGCCTGCTGTACCTAGACCTGGACGGGTTCAAGGCGGTCAACGACGGCCTTGGGCATGCGGCCGGGGACGCCGCACTGGTCCATGTCGCCCGGCTGCTGCTCGACAATGTGCGCGCCGCCGATGCGGTCGGCCGTCTGGGAGGTGACGAGTTCGCGTTGCTGTTGCAGAACGCCGGGCCGGATGAGGGGCGCGAAAAGGCGCGGCGGCTGACTGAGGCGCTGAAGGCCGAGCCCTTCGAATGGCAGGGTCAGCCGACCTCGCTGGCCGGCTCGTTCGGCGTCAGGGGCTATGTCGGCCAGACGGATCCCGAGGCCTGGCTGGCGGAGGCGGACGCGGCGATGTGGGTGCGAAAGCGGGGCCGCTAGCGTCGCTGTCCGCCCAAGCGGCGGTGCGATGATCAGGCGATGATGTCCGGCAGGATGCGGCCCTCGATCTTCACGATTTCGTCCTTGAGGGTCAGCTTCTTGCGTTTCAGGCGCGCGATCATCAGCTGATCCGGGATCGGCATGTGGCCCAGGGCTTCGATCGAGGCATCCAGGTCGGCGTGCTCCATGCGCAATGCGGTCAGCCGCTGTTGCAGGGCGCGGTCCTGATCTTCGGCGTGGGGATCGTCGTCATTCATGGGCGTATCGACCATAGCTCAGCCGGAATCAGGCCGGAAGACGCTGGGCCAGCGAAACCAGCGTCGGGCGCGGTGTCGTTTCGCCCCACAGCCGGGCGGCGCGGACCATCAGGGCGACGCTGTCGGTGGCCGGACCCGGCGTGGGCGCAGCCTCCGTGGCCAGGGCGTCCAGAAGGGCGCGCTCGGCGGCCAGTTCAACACCCTTGATGCGGTCACGCACGGACAGACGCGGTTCGTCCGCCATGTCAGGCACGGGTTTCTTCAGCGTGCGCCTGACCGCGCGCAGAGGCGACAGTGTTGCGGTCTCCCAGGCGCGAGCGATGTCGACGGCCGCCTCGACTGTCTCGTCATCGACGTAGCCTCTCCCGGCGGCCCACGCCGCCCAGAGGGTCAGGCAGACCTGCTGACCGTGGCGCTCCTGAAGCTCCAGGCACAGGCGCGCCGTCTCCTCGTCGCGGTAGGCGGCGATGGCCCAATCCCACAGAGCGGTCACGATGGCTGCAATCCGCTCCAGCGCTTCACCGGCCGCCAGTCCAGGCCGAACAGGTCCAGCGCCCGACCGACCGATTGGTCGATGATTTCCTCGACCGATCCCGGGCGAGCGTAAAGCGCGGGCAGGGGCGGGGCGATGACGGCGCCCATCTCCGCCAGGGCGGTCATGGTGCGCAGGTGGCCCAGGTGCAGCGGCGTCTCCCGCACCATCAGCACCAGCGGGCGCCTCTCCTTCAGCGTAACGTCGGCGGCTCGGGTCAGCAGGGACGAGGTCACGCCGGTGGCGATCTCGCTCATCGTGCGAACCGAGCAGGGCGCGACGATCATCCCGCGCGTGCGGAAGGATCCGGAGGCGATGGTGGCGCCCACATCGGCCAGCTTGTGAACCACCGAAGCCTTGGCCGAGAGCTGGTCGGGTGTGAAATCCGTCTCCTGCGACAATGTGAGCAGGGCGGCCTTTGTCACGACGAGGTGGGTCTCAAGCCCCAGCTCGCTGAGCGCCTCAAGTGCGCGCACGCCATAGGCCACGCCGGAAGCGCCTGAAATCCCGACGATGATGCGGTTATCGGAAATGGATACGGCTCCGTTCACATCTTCGGCCATTTTGGGCGTCAGCCTCTCGGGGTTCGGACGATCGGATGCGTCACGCGCTTGTGATTATTCAGCCGATCCATCCGGGCGTCTGACTACTGATCCCACAGCCATGGAGGCGCAAGCCATGACCATCGATGCTCGTATCCGCGAACTGGGAAATCGCCATCGTCAGCTCGACGAGGCCATTCAGCGGGAGACTGGCAGGCCCAGTGTGGATTCACTTCAGGTCAGGGAACTGAAGCAGCGCAAGTTGCGGCTGAAGGAGCAGATCAACAGCCTCGAGGCCGGCGCACGCTAGACAGGACAACGGCCCCGGATCGCTCCGGGGCCGTTTTCACTTTCAGCGGTTGCCGAAGACCGATGCCGCCGTGGGCTCGGCGCCCGGGCGGACCGGTTCGTCCGGCACGAACTCGGGCTCGACCGCTTCCGGCTCGATCGGCTGGAGGGCAGGGCCGCCGCGCTTGGCGTCGTCCTTGGCCTTCTTCTCGGCCGCCTTCTTGACGATCTCGTCCAGCTCCAGCTGACCGACCAGGCCCAGGGTCACCGGATCGACCGGCTTGATGTTGGCCGCGTTCCAGTGGGTCCGGCTGCGCACGCCCTCGATGGTGGACTTGGTGGTGCCCAGCAGCTTGGCGATCTGGGCGTCGGTGACTTCCGGGTGGTTGCGGACGAACCAGGCGATGGCGTCCGGGCGATCCTGGCGGCGCGACACCGGGGTGTATTTGGGGCCGCCCTTGGTGGTCTTCAGCAGTTCGGCATGGCGGCTGACGACGGCCTTCATGCGGTAGCTGTCGTTGGTCTGGGCCTTGTCCAGCTCTTCGCGGGTCAGCTGGCCGTTGACCAGCGGATCGGCGCCGCGAATGTCGCGCGCTACGTCGCCGTCAGCGATGCCGCGCACTTCCAGCGGATGCAGGCCGCAGAAATCGGCGATCTGCTCGAAGGTCAGCGAGGTGTTGTCGACCAGCCAGACCGCGGTGGCCTTGGGCATCAGGATGTCGGTCATCGGCTTCTGTTCCGGTTCATGAGCCACGCCCTCAGGCAGGCTCTGGATACGACGGCGCCCGGCCTTTCGACCGGGCGCTGAATGAAACCGATATAGGGCCAATCGGATCAAAAGAAAACGCTGTCCGACAGTCTCATACAGCCAAGGTTCATCCACGCGCCTGCACCCTGCATCTCGTCGGCGCCGTTCGGCGTTTCACGATCAGGTGGAGGAGGGAAACCCCAATGATGATGTCCAGTCTCGCTGCGGCCGCTCTTATGGCGTCCGCCCAGTTGTCGGCGCCCGCGCCGGGCCAATCCGGCGGCCCGCAACGCGTTGCCCCCCGCGGCGGCTACGCCCAGACCTGTTCGGGCGCCTATGTGAATCAGGGTCGCCTGTACGCCGACTGCCGCGACCGTCGCGGCGAGATCCGCGGGACGTCGATCCAGCTGAACCAATGCGGCGACTACGAAATCCAGAACACTGACGGGCGCCTGACCTGCGGGCGGTTCCAGGGGGATTACGAAGGCGGTCGTCCTGGCAACGGCCAAGGACACGGCGGGGGATGGGGCAATGGGCCCGGCAACGGCGGCGGCTGGAACCCCGGCAACGGCAACGGGCCGGGCCGTCCGGGCGGCGGCTGGGGTAACGGAGGCTGGGGCAATGGTGGCTGGGGCAACGGCGGCAGGGGTCGCGACCGGATCGTCGTGTACCGCGACAGCCAGTTCCGGGGCGAATCGCGCGAACTGCGCGGCGAGGTCGCCGACCTGAACCGAGAGGGCTTCAACGACGCCATCAGCTCGATGCGCTTCGTCGGAACCTGGGAGGCGTGCACGGACGCCTACTTCCGCGGCTACTGCCAGACGTTCACAGACAGCGTGTCGAACCTGGCTTCCTACGGGGTCAACGACCGCATCTCGTCGATCCGCCCGGTGCGCCGCGGCTGGTAGTCAGACCGTAAGCACCACCTTGCCGACATGGTCCGCCTCCATCCAGCGATGGGCGGAGGCGGCCTCGGCCAAGGGGAAGACGGCGCCGACCGGCGGCCGCACGGCGCCTGATGCGATCCACGGCCATGCGACGCGCTCGACCTCGGCGATCAGCCGCGCCTTCTCGTCCGCCGATCGCGGCCGCAGCGTCGAACCGGTCAGGACGATGCGCTTGACCATCAGACGGCCCAGGTCGACCTCGGCCCTGGGGCCCGATTGCACGGCGATGACGACCCATCGGCCGCCGTCCTTGAGCGCCGCCTGATTGATGGCGGCGTACGCGCTTCCCACCATGTCCAGCACGACGTCGGCGCCGCCCCCGGTCCGAATGGCCTCGGCCAGATCAGCGGCATTGGCGTCCAGACTGACGTCCGCGCCCAGGCCACGGGCGGCCTCGGCCTTGTCCGCGCCGCGCGATGTGGCGATCACGCGCGCGCCGGCCGCTCGCGCCATCTGGATGGCGGTGACGCCGATGCCGCTTGTGGCGCCGTGAACCAACAAGGTCTCGCCGGCCTTAAGCGACCCGGCCTCGAACACATTGGCGAAGACGGTACAGACCGTCTCAGGCAGAGCCGCAGCCTGAACCCAGTCGATGCCGCCCGGGATGGGCAGGGCGTGCCGGGCGTCGACCACGACGGACTCCGCGTAACCGCCGCCGCCCAGCAGGGCGCAGACCCGGTCCCCGGTGCGCCAGCGCGCGACGCCGTCGCCCACAGCATCGATCTCGCCCGCCGCTTCCAGCCCGAGCGTGGCCGGCGCGCCGGGCGGCGGCGGATATCGCCCCTCGCGCTGCAGGACATCAGGCCGGTTCACACCGGCGGCGCGGACGCGGATGCGGATCTGCCCCGGTCCCGGCGTGGGGTCGGGGGCGTCGGTCAGAATCAGAGCCTCTGCCGGGCCTGAACCGCCCTGGATGTCGATGGTGCGCATGGACGGCTCCGGTGGTTGGGTATGCGTGCGGCTTGCAATCGCTGTGCGAGAGGCGTTGTCATAGGGGTTCGCGCCGACCGACGCCAAGGAGGCCAAGGATGACGTTCGAAGATCTGGAACCCCGGCCCAGCCGTGGGGGCTTGCTGACCACCCTCTCGCTGGAGGATCTGGAGGTCTATGCCGTCGATGAGCTGGAAGAGCGCATCGAGGCGCTGGAAGGCGAGATCGCGCGCACCCGCGCCGCCGTCGAGGCCAAGCGGTCCAAGAAGAACGCGGCTGACGCCCTGTTCAATTTCCGAACATGATCCGGCGCTTGGCCCGTTCGACTGGCACGGCTGTTGCACGCGCTTGCCATGCGGCGCCGAACCGGGCCGCGTTCGTAACGGACCTGCGTCGTCTTGATGGCCATGACTGAGATGCTTCTCGCCGACGATCCCGCCGCCGGCGGCCGCCCGCGCCACGTCGTGGTGCAGGATTTCGCGCGCTCCGAACTGTTCGACCGCATCTTCAAAGAGGGCATGGAGCTGGTCGAGGAGACCGCTTCGTACCTCGACGGCGACGGCCGCCGCGAATCGCGCCTGCTGTCGCGCTCCGCCGCGCTGGCCTATGCGGCCGAGAGCATGAAGCTGACCACGCGGCTGATGCAGATCGCGTCCTGGCTGCTGGTGCAGCGCGCCGTCCGTGAGGGCGACATGACCCCGCAGACGGCTTGCGAGCCGCGCTATCGCCTCACCGAGCGCAAGCCCGAGATCGAGCCGACGCATGGCGACCTGCCGATCGCCCTGATCGAGTATCTGGTTCGCGCGGAGAAGCTGCACGACCGCACGATCTATCTCGATCGCCGCATGTACCTGGATGCACCGGCCGAGGAGCCGGAGAACCCCGTGCTGAGCCAGATGGGCCGGTTGGAAGCGGCGTTCCGGGTTTAGAACGGCAGACCCTCTTCCAGAGGGAGAGGGTGAAGACCCCTACGGCCCGACGTCGTTGGCGTCGGTGCGGCCGTCATTGACCGCACGCGGCAGGCTGACGGCGATGCCCAGCGCCTGGGCCAGTTTGGCGTCGCGCTGATAGACATCCTCGCGGAACGCCACGCGGCCCTGACCATCCACGAACGCGGTCCAGTAGAGCAGGCGCACCGTGATCTCCCGCCCGGTCTGGATCCGCTGGGTGTTGCGGGTGACCTGGGCGTCGTCGAATTCGGCCAGTTTCGTCGGGTCGGGCGACAGCAGGATGCGGGCGAATTCGACCGCGTTCTGGACGCGAACGCAGCCGTGCGACCGCTGCCGCATCGACAGGTTGAAGGCCGCCTTGGACGGGGTGTCGTGCAGGAAGATGGCGTAGCTGTCCCGCAGCTCGAACTTCACATAGCCCAGAGCCGCCGTGGGACCGGCGCGCTGAATGACCGTGCCGTTCGAGATGTACATGTTCTGGCTGGCCAGATAGCCGGGGCCCTTGGGCAGGATCTCGTTGCGAGCGATGCCGGCCGGGACGTACCAGGGCGGATTGGCCACGACCGAGGCGAACTGCTTCTCAAGGCTGGGCGTCTGGTTGGTCGGCGAGCCGCATACCACGCGGTTGGAGTGAACCGGGCGGCCGTCCTTCCAGTAGACCATGATGGCGGCGGCGGTGTTCACCTCGATCCGCTCGGGCGCAAGCTCGCGCTTCAGCCAGCGACGACGCTCCAGGTTCAGGGCGATCTGGCGAGCGCGGTCCTGGGTCGAGGCCGACAGGGACTGCTGGGTCCCGGCCCCGATGCGGCCGTCGGCGCCCAGGCCGTGGCGCGCCTGGAAGCTCTGCACCGCGGCCTGCAGTTCGGGGCCATAGACCAAGCCCTGAGCCGTCAGACGGGCGCCGTCGGCGGCGCTCAGGTCCCCCTCGGCGACCAGGCGCTGGATCAGGATCGGGATGCGGTTGTCGCTCGCGCCCGGCTCGATCGAGGCGCCGATGCGGAAAGCGGGCCAGCCGCCCTGCTGGATCAGGCGGCGATAGCGCACGTAGCCGGCCGACAGGTTGGAATAACCGATATCCGTCGGGGCCAGCCCCTCGAACCAGTCGACCAGCACGTCGCGCGTGAGGGCGTCGTTCAGGCCGGCGGCCAGATCGACGCGGTTCTTCTGCATCTCCCACAGGTCTTCGACGGTCTCGGGACGCACACGGCCCTCGGCCAGGACGCGGCCGTATCCCAGCGCGGCGGCCGTGGTGCGCATCTCGCGTGACGCCGGATCGGCGGCCAGGCCGACGAAGTCGAAGAAGTCCGACGAGGCCAGGCCATGGCGCTCGGCGCGGCCGGCGGCCTCCTGCAACTTGGCCATCGGGCCGGCTGACCAGACCGGACGCCAGCCGTTCAGCTCATAAAAGGCGCGGACGTCTGACTGGATGGTCGCGGGCAGGCGCGCCAACTGGTCATTGAAGCCGTTGTAGAAGGCGACAGCCTCGGGACTGCGAACCGAAGCCGGCGGCTGACCTTGCACAGCCTGAGCGGCGGCGCGGCCGGCTGCAGCGACAGCCAGGGCCGTGGAGGCGGCGCCCAGGGCGAGTTCCCGTCGGTTCATCGTCAAAGCTCTGCCGTAACTGCAAGGGTGGCGGTTCGCCCACGGCCTTAACGAACCAGCGCGATCTTATCGACCTCGCGCGCAAACAAAAAGCGCCGGCCCAAGGACCGGCGCCGATTGTGTCGCATCCGCCGCAGGCCCGAATACAGGCTGGGCGTGTTGCGGGGTCTACTTCTTGATGAAGCCGGCGAACTTGTTGTTGAAGCGCGAGACGCGGCCGCCGCGGTCCAGCATCTGCTGGTTGCCGCCGGTCCAGGCCGGGTGGGTCGACGGATCGATGTCGAGGTTCAGCGTGTCGCCTTCCTTCCCGTAGGTCGAACGGGTCTGGTAGGTGCTGCCATCGGTCATCACCACGGTGATGAAATGGTAGTCGGGGTGGGTTTCCGCCTTCATGATCGTCTCGGCCTCTGGCGCGATGACGATGCCGACCGTCGTTGCGCATAAAAAGAGAAACCCGCCGATGAGCCCGGCGGGAAAGGCGCGGCGTTTACACCGGGGCCGGTTCCGGGGCAAGAGGCGCGGACATGACCGACGCTTCCGCCTCTCCCGCCGCCGCCGATCCCAGAGGGCGGCCCGGCGCCGGCGCCCAACTCGCCGAACGAATGGAGGAAGCGGCCGGCAAGCGGGCCAAGACGCGCGACATCCGGCCGTTGATGCGGCTTTGGCCCTATCTGGTTCGGCATCGGGTCGATGCGCTGATCGCCGGCTTCTGGTTGATCATGTCCACTGTGGCGTCGCTCAGCCTGACGGCGGCGGCGCGAGGGGCGATCGACGGGGGCTTTCAGGACCGGGGCGCCCAGATCGACATCTGGTTCCTGGTGCTCGGCGCCAACGCGCTATTCCTAGGGGCCGCGACGGCGGTTCGCTATCTGTATGTCACCAAGACGGGCGAGCGAATCATCGCCGATCTGCGAAAGGGTCTGTTCGAGCGGATCCTGACGCTGGACCCCGCCTTCTTCTTCAAGATGCGGACAGGCGAGGTTTTGTCGCGCCTGACCACGGACATCCAGCTGGTCGAGACGCTGCTGACGACTTCGGTGTCCTATGCGCTGCGCAACTTTTTCATGCTGCTGGGCGGGGTGGTCATGCTGTTCGTGGTCAGCCCCAAGCTGACCGGTTTCGTGCTGCTGGTCGTGCCGCTGCTGCTGGGGCCTTTGTTCCTGTTCGGACGAAAGGTGCGCAGCCTGACCGTGAAGACCCAGGACCAGTTCGCTGGGGCCGTCGGCTTTGCGGGCGAAAGCGTTGATGCGCTGGAGACGGTCCAGGCCTTCGGGCGTGAAGCCGACAGCGCCGCGCGATTCGGAAAGTCGGTCGAGGAGGCGTTCGGCGTCTCGCTGGTTCGTATCCGCGCGCGCGCCCTGATGACCGCCATGATCATCGTGGTCATGTTCGGCGGCGTGACCCTGGTGTTGTGGCTGGGCGCGCAGGACGTTATCGCCGGGACGATGAGCCCGGGGGCCTTGCTTCAGTTCGTGCTGCTGTCGGTCTTCGCGGCGGGCGCCGTGGGCGCCCTGGGCGAAAGTTGGGGCGACGTGCAGAAGGCCGCTGGCGCCATGGAGCGGATCGACGAACTGATGCGCAGCCAGCCCGCGATCGCGCCGCCGGCGGCCCCGCGCGTCCTGCCCCCGCCGCTGGGCGAGGTGTCGATGTCGGCCATCGACTTCGCCTATCCGGGTCGCCCGGACCTGCCGGCGCTGCGCGGCTTTAGCCTGACGGTACGGCCAGGCGAGACCGTGGCCCTGGTCGGGCCCTCGGGGGCGGGCAAGTCGACCGTTTTCCGCCTGCTGCTGCGCTTCTACGATCCGCAGGGCGGGGTGGTGTCGGTGGACGGCGTCGATGTGCGCGAGGTCGATCCGGTGGCCGTGCGCGGTCGCTTCGCCTGGGTGTCGCAGGAGGCGCCGCTGTTCTCGGGCTCGGCCTTGGAGAATATCCGCTTCGGGCGCGAGGCCGCGACCGAGGACGAGGCGCGCGCAGTGGCGGCGCGCGCGCAGGCCCTGGCGTTCGTCGACGCCCTGCCGGAGGGGTTCGCGACACCGCTGGGCGAACGCGGCAAGAGCCTGTCGGGCGGTCAGCGTCAGCGGCTGGCCATCGCCCGGGCGTTGGTCCGCGAGGCGCCGATCCTGTTGCTTGACGAGGCGACCAGCGCGCTGGACGCCGAAAACGAGCGGCTGGTGCAGGTTGCGCTGGATCAGGCGATGGAAGAGCGCACGACGATTGTCATCGCCCACCGCCTGGCGACCGTGCTGCGGGCCGACCGCATCGTGGTGATGGAGGAGGGGCGCGTGGTCGAGGAAGGCACGCACCACGACCTGATCGCGCGCGGCGGCCTCTATGCGCGCCTGGCCGAATTGCAGTTCCGGTCGGAGTGACCGATCCTCGCGTCATGAAGCCGATCGCCATCCTGGAGACGGGCCAGCCGCCCGAAGCGCTGGCCGACCGGTACGACGATTACCCGGCGCGGTTTCGGGCGCTGCTGGGCGACGATGCGGCGACCGTGCGGTTCGACGTGCAGGCGGGCAAGCTGCCAGAGGACCCGGGTGCGTTTCAGGGCGCCATCGTCACCGGCTCCGCGGCGGGGGTCTGTGACGACCTGCCTTGGATTCCGCCGCTTATGGATTGGCTGAGGGCGGCGCGCGGCAAGACGCGGCTGGTCGGCATCTGCTTCGGCCATCAGGCGATGGCGCAGGCGTTCGGCGGCGTGGTCGAGAAGTCGGACAAGGGATGGGGCGTCGGCCTGCATCGCTATGACGTCACCGGGATCGAGAGCTGGATGCACCCGCGTGCGGGCTCTATCGGCATCCCCGTGTCGCATCAGGACCAGGTGACGGCCCCGCCGCCCGACGCGCGGGTCATCGCGGCCAGCGATTTCACGCCCTATGCCGGACTGGCGTGGGACGATGCGATCTCGTTCCAGTGCCACCCGGAGTTCCAGCCGGCTTATGCTGCGGCGCTGATCGAACTGCGGCGGGGCGAGCGGATCGATCCCGAGACCGCCGACAAGGCGCTGGCGACCCTGTACCGGGGCGACGACCGCGCCATCCTGACAGCCTGGATACGCGCGTTCCTGCTGCTGACCCCGCCGCCCGTCGAAGAGGCCGGCAGCGGCATATGACCGGAAACCGACGCTAAAGGTTATTCAACCAGTCGCGCCCTAAGGATGCTCCGTGTCTTTGGGGTGAGCGCGTTTGGTTCGGCTGATTTGTCTCGGCATCTGCCTTTGGTTCGGTCTGGCGGGGACGGCATTCGCGTCGGCCGCGACCTCGCTGCCCTTCGGTCAGCCGCAGGAAGCTCTGGCGCTTTCCGTCGAGCAGCGCGCGTCTGAAACGAGCTTCGCCGCCCTGGAAGCCTTTGGCGACGATGCGGAAAAGCGCGGCGACCGCGAAGGTCTGAACCGCCTGTACCACGTCACCTGGACCATCCAGAATCAAGGCGAGATCGATCGCGCCCGCGCCTGGAACACGCGTCTGGCCAATGCTGCGCGGGTGCAGCGGGACGCGCGCTATGAGGATATCGCGGCGATCAACGCGCTATCGATGCGCTACGACGGCGGCGACTCAAGCGTGGTCGGCGCCATCGACGTGTTCGCCCGCCGCGGGCGTGACTGGTTCGTGCGGGCCCATGCGGCGCGTGTGGAGGCCCTGGCCCTGATCGATCAGGGGCGGCTGGGCGAGGGCCTGAAGCTGCTGACCCAGGCCCAGGCGGACATCCCCGATCACGACCCTTACGCCGCGACGGCCCAGGCCGGGGTCTGGGAAATGGTCGGTATGGGCCTGAAGGACGTCGGCGACATCGACGGCGCCACCGACGCCTTCCGAAAGTTCGAGGTCGACTATTCCAACCCCGCCTATCCCCGCCCTGATTTCGACAGCCTGTACAATCTGACGAAAATGGCCGTCCGGGTGGGCGCGCTGAATGTCGCCCAGCGCATCTATGAGGCGCACCACAGGGCGGTCCAGCGCTCGGATCTCAGGAACCTGGCCATCTACGACGCCTCGCTCTGTGCGCTGGTGTCGGACGCGATGCAGACGCCGCAGCGCACGCTGAACTGCTTCGCCTCGTTTGGAGAAGACCTCGGGGACGCCGCCTATCTGGCGATGGACATCTTGCCGCTGCGCGCCGTGGCGCGCGCGCGACTGGGACAGACGGCGGCCGCTCGGCGCGACCTGGCCGCGCTGCAACGCCTCGAGGTCCAATCCGGTGTGAAGAACGACACCGGCGCGGTCGAGGCGGAAATTCTGTTCGCGGAAGGCAATCCCACGCGAGCGTTCCAGCTGCTGCGGCGCCACACGGCCGAGCGTCAACTCAGCGACGCGAAAGCGTTCAGCGCCGGCGTCCACCAGGTGACGGGCGATATGCAGCTGCAGCTGAAGGAGCGGCGGGTGCAGTTGGAGACCGTGCGATCGAACGGACGGCTGCAGGCGGGCCTGCTGGTGTTCGGCGTCATCTTCCTGATCTGCATGGTCGCGGTGATGATCTGGCAGCTGCGCCAAGGCAGGCGGTTGAAGCAGGCGCAGGCGCATGCAGAGGCCGCCAACCGCGCCAAGAGCGAGTTCCTGGCCAATATGAGCCACGAGATCCGCACGCCGCTGAACGGCGTCGTCTCCATGGCCGACACCCTGTCACGCCGCCCGCTGGACCCGGCCGAGCATGAGATGGTCGACCTGATCCGCTCGTCCGGCCACACGCTGGAACGGCTGCTGAGCGACATTCTTGATAGCGCCAAGATCGAGGCGGGCCAGGCCGAGCTGGAGACCGCGCCGTTCGACCTGCATCGCACGGTCAACGACGTCGCCCTGCTGTGGCGCGCCAAGGCCGAGGACAAGGGCGTGGCGCTGGATCTGCAGCTGGACGCAACGACCCCGGCCTGGGTCGACGGCGACGCGGTGCGCCTGCGCCAAATCCTGACCAATCTGGTCTCCAACGCCCTGAAATTCACCGAGAAGGGCGCTGTCACCTTGGCGGTCACGGCGCGCGCCGACGGCCGCATCGGCTTCGAGGTGCGCGACACCGGCGTGGGCTTCGACGCGGCCCAGAAGAGCCGCATCTTCCAGCGCTTCCAGCAGGCCGACGGCTCGATCACGCGCCGGTTCGGCGGCACGGGCCTTGGGTTGTCCATCTCGACGGCGCTGGTCGGGCTGATGGGCGGTACGCTGGACTGTGACAGCGAGCCGGGCGTGGGCTCGGTCTTCTTCTTCGACCTGGCGATGCAATCGGTAGAGGCGGTCGAGCCCGCCATCGCGGCGGCCAGCCATGAGATGGCCGAGCACGGCCTGCGTGTCCTGCTGGCCGACGATCACCCGGCCAACCGCAAGGTCATCGAGATCATGCTGGCGGCGACCGATATGGAGCTGACCGTGGTCGAGGACGGCGCACAGGCGGTGACGGCGTTCCAGTCCGGCGGCTTCGATCTGGTGCTGATGGACATGCAGATGCCCGTCATGGACGGCCTGACCGCGACGCGCACCATCCGCGCTTTCGAGGCCCAGCACGCCCTGGCCCGCACGCCACTGCTGATGCTGACCGCCAACGCCATGGCCGAACACGTCGAGGCGGGCCGTCAGGCCGGCGCCGACGGCCATCTGACCAAGCCCATCACCCTGGCGGCCCTGTTCGCCGCCATCGCCGAGGCGACCGCGCCGACGGTCATGGAAGAGGCGGCGTAGCCGAGAGCGCCATCGCTTGGTAGCTTGCGCAAAGCGCGCGGGAATCCTCGTGCGCCTCACCAGCAAGCGTGAACTCAAGCTATGGCAGAGCCTGTCACATTCTTTGGCTGTCAGTTGGAGGCCGGATGGGGCGGGCGTTCTGACAAAGCGGATCTGCTTGCAATCTTCGAGCATCTGAAGCCCAAGGCCTCGGCTCGTCCGATTATTAGGATCGGCGGCGATGGTGACGGCGCCTACCTGATCCCGGACGACCTCGAAGGTATCGTCGCTTGCTTCTCGCCTGGCGTCGCCAATACCAAGTCGTTTGAAGATACGATGGTCGATGACTACGGTATCCGCTGTCACATGTGTGATCTTTCCAGTGACGTGGAGCGTTTTCGTACTCCGCTGAAGGTTGGATCGCAGACGTTCGAAAAAAAGTGGCTGGACTTGGCGATCGACGAAAACTCGGTCACCTTAGAAGACTGGATTCGGCGTCATGAGCCCCATGGCGACCTCCTCCTGCAAATGGATATCGAAGGCGCCGAATACAGGAACGTCATCGCAGCAGACGACAGCGTTCTATCCAGATTCCGCATCATCATCATAGAGCTTCATGGTCTGGGGCGGATGCTCCGCGATGGGGCGATGCGGGCGATCTACAAGCCCTTCTTTGAGAAGCTCGATAAAAATTTCACGTCGGTTCACGTCCACCCGAACAACAATGGCGGCATATTCAGCATCCCCGAGACGGACGTGGAGATTCCCCATACCTTGGAGATCACCTACGTCCGGAAGGACCGTATCGATGTCGGTCGGTTCGAACCGATGTTGCCGCATCCGCTAGACGTCAATTTCAACGTCCGCCGATGCCCACCTCTGTTCCTAAGTGACAATTGGCTCTCAGGGGATCGACCGCCGGCTTCCCGCATGAAGATGCTGGAAGCAGAGCTATCTTATAAAGACTGGTTGCTCGAAGACCGCGAAAATGTGTCGCGTGAAACAGGCGCGATGATGCTGCGGGCAATCGAGACCGCTGGGCGGCTGGATACCCAGATGAGCCGCCACGAGGATATCGAAATTGCTCACGGCCGCCCTTACTTCGGCAAAACGGGGAGCGTCTCTGGGATCCTGGCCCCGGATCCGCGCTATTTCTTCCATTCGCGTGATGCGGTCGGCGAATACATTGGCATCGATCTGGGTGCGGAGAACCCGGTCAATAGGGTTCGCATAACAAACAGGCTGGACGGATACTTTGGCCGTGCCAAGTCGTTGTTCGTGGTAATATCGAACACCAGAAGCCCTGAAGACGGCCATGTGGTCGCTATCCCTGACATCGACGACTTCACACAGGGCAGGCTGAAGAGCCTCGACGTGGACACCGGTGGCTTGAGGGGGCGCTATGTCTTCGTGAAATCGACCGAGCGGACCATTCTGCATCTGGCGAATGTCGAGGTGTTCGCGCGCGTGAAAGCGGGTCCGGCCGCCTAAGGCCACTTCACCTCTGGCGGCATGCTGCTGAGGATCGATTCGACGTTGCCGCCGGTCTTCAGGCCAAAGGTGGTGCCGCGGTCGTAGAGCAGGTTGAACTCGACGTAGCGGCCGCGGCGGATCAGCTGTTCCTTGCGTTCCCCGGCGGTCCAGGGCTCGTTCATGCGACCGCGGACGATCTGGGGATAGACGTCGAGGAAGGCCTTTCCCACGTCCTGAGTGAAGGCGAAGTCGGCCGCCCAGTCGCCGGTATCGTGGTGGTCGTAGAATATGCCGCCCGTGCCGCGCGGCTCGTTTCGATGGGCAAGCCAGAAGTATTCGTCGCACCACTGTTTGTAGCGGTCGTAGCGGTCCCCGTGGGCGTCGCAGGTGGCCTTCATCGCGCCGTGGAAGGCGATGGTGTCGGGATGATCTTGCCGCCGGTCGGCGTCCAGCACCGGCGTCAGGTCGCCGCCGCCGCCAAACCAGCCCTGGGTGGTGGCGATGAAGCGGGTGTTGAAGTGCACCGCCGGCACGTGCGGGCTGCGCGGGTGGACGATCAGGCTGATGCCGGTGGCGAAGAAGCGCGGATCCTCGGCGGCGCCCGGCACGTTCCTGGCGTAGTCGGCGGGAAAGGTCCCGTGAACGGTCGAGCAGTGGACGCCGGCCTTTTCGAACAGCCGGCCGTGCAGCATGCCCATGACGCCGCCGCCGCCCTCGGGCCGGGACCAGGCGGTGCGCTCGAAGCGGCCGGGCTCGCCAGGGAAGAGGGCCGGATCGGCCGCGTCCTCCAGCGCCTCCAAGGCGACGTGAAGCTGGTCGCGCAGGCTTTCGAACCAGGCCTTCGCCTCGGCGCGGTGGTCTTCAATGGCGGTGGGGGCGGTCATCAGCGCTTGATACATGGCGGGCTCTCCAAGGGAAGGCCGCTGTGCGCCCGAATGGGGCAGGGGGCTTTGATCTGGATCAGAGGGCGAGGCGGATCGCCGCCTTGCGCGGGGTGGTGACACCGCAGAGGGTAGGCGGTCGTTGCAGGAGTTTTTCGATGGTGCGCACCGCCCTGGTGACATTGGCCGCTCTGGCGCTGGCCGGAGAGGCCGCTGCGCAGACCGCCTCCGAGGCGCGGGTGCGGCGCATCCTGGAGCGGACGCCGCTGATCGACGGGCACAACGATCTGCCGTGGGCGCTGCATGGCGAGTGGGGCAACGATCCCGTCGCGGTCGATCTGCGCCAAAATCAGGTCGCCAATCCCGTGCTGCTGCACACCGACATTCCGCGCCTGCGGGCCGGCGGTGTCGGAGCGCAGTTCTGGTCGGTCTATGTGCCGGCGGCGCTGACGCCCGTGCAGGCCGCCAAGCAGACCTTCGAGCAGATCGACACCGTCCGGCGCCTCGTAGCGGCCTACCCCGACACCTTCGAACTGGCCACGACGGCGGCCGATATCGAACGCGTCCACCGGGCGGGCCGGATCGCCAGCCTGATGGGAATGGAGGGCGGCTATTCGATCGACGATTCGCTGGGTTTGCTGCGCCAGTTCCATGCGGCGGGCGCGCGCTACATGACGCTGACGCATTCGAAGACGACGACCTGGGCGGACAGCGCAACCGACGCGCCCAGGTGGGACGGGCTCAATCCGTTCGGCGAGGCGGTGGTGCGCGAGATGAACCGGCTGGGGATGATGGTGGACCTCAGCCACGTCTCCGAAGCGACGATGATGGACGCCATGCGGGTGTCGGACGCGCCGGTGATCTTCTCCCACTCCTCGGCCCGGGCCGTGACGGGCCATGCGCGCAATGTGCCCGACAGCGTGCTGCGGATGATGCCGGAGGACGGCGGGGTGGTGATGGTCACCTTCGTGCCAGGCTTCATCAATGAGGACGTGCGGGCCTGGAACGCGGCCAAGGCTGCGGAGGAGGCGCGGCTGAAGACGCTGAACCCCGGCGACCCGGCGGCGGTCACGGGCGGGCTGGAGGCGTGGACGGCGGCCCATCCGGTCCCGCACGCGACGATCGCGGACATCGTGGCCCACATCCAGCATGTGCTGGACGTGGCGGGGATCGACCACGTCGGGCTGGGCGGCGACTTTGACGGCATCACCTCGACGCCCGACGGCGCCAGCGGGGTGGACGCCTACCCGGCCATCCTGGCGGCGCTGATGGAGGCGGGTTGGAACGAGGCGGACATCCGCAAGATCGCCGGCCAGAACGTGCTGCGGGTCATGCGGGCGGTGGAGGCGGTGGCCGAGGCCAAGCGGGATGAGCCGCCGGGGATGGCGACGAACGCGGCGATCGCGCCCTAAAACGCGTTCGTCTGCCGCAATCCCTCCCACAGAGCGATGCCGGCGCTGACCGACAGGTTCAGCGAGCGGGCGTCGGGGCGAATCGGGATGACGACGCGGGCGTCGGCGGCGGCGTGGACGTGGTCAGGCGCGCCGGAGGTCTCCTTGCCGAAGAGCAGGGTGTCGTCCGACTCGAATCGGAAATCCGCCAGCGATGTCGCGCCCTTGGTGGTGAACAGCACAAGCCGTCCGGCGTGGCGGCTGGCCTGGAACGCGTCCCAGTCCTGGTGCCGCGTCATATGCGCGAGCGGGCCGTAGTCGAGCGCGGCGCGCTTCATGGCGCGGTCGTCGAAGCGGAAGCCGACGGGCTCGATTACGTCCAGTCCGACGCCGAAGCAGGCCGACAGACGGATGCAGGCTCCGACATTCTGCGGGATGTCCGGTTGAAAAAGGGCGAGGCGCATTCTAAGGCCCTCATACGCGCGGCCAGGGGGTCTGTCGCGGTCTGAATTGCGAGCGTTTCGCAAGAAGCGTCAGCAGGTTGCGGCCAAAGGCCGGGATTTCGGACCGAGGGCTTTCCCAAGGGCTTCGCGCCCAGTTTTGTGCCGACTTTCGGACGCCGCTTCCCCGGCGCCCTGCGGCCTTCGAGAGGTGAAACGTGACCGAATCGGTCGTGCATGCCGAAGACCCGCACGGGCCTGAGGGCGGCGATCCCAATCGCCGGGACTTCATCCACATCGCGGCGGGCGCCGCGGCGGTCGGCGCCGGCGTGATGATCGCCTGGCCGCTGATCAACCAGATGAACCCGGCCGCCGACACCCTGGCGCTGGCGTCCATCGAGTTCGACATGGCCAAGGTCCAGGAAGGCCAGCAGGTCGTCATCAAGTGGCAGGGCAAGCCGGTGTTCGTGCGCTATCGCACCCCGGCCGAGCTGACCCGGGTCAAGGCGGACGATCACGCCGCCGGCCTGAAGGAGCCGCAGACGGACGCCGAGCGCACCAAGCCGGGCCACGAGAAATACCTGGTGGTGCTGGGCAACTGTACGCACCTGGGCTGCATCCCGACCTTCGGCGCCGGTGATTACGGCGGCTGGTTCTGCCCGTGCCACGGCTCGCACTACGACGCGTCGGGCCGGATCCGTAAGGGGCCGGCGCCCAAGAACCTGATCGTTCCGGAATACGCATTCCTGACCGACGCCCGCATCAAGATCGGCTGAGGACGAACCGAGATATGAGCGAGCACGAAAGCACCTACGTCCCCAAGACCGGCATCGAGAAGTGGCTGGACAGCCGCCTTCCGATCATCCGGTTCGGCGCCGACTACATGTCGCTGCCGACGCCGCGGAACCTGAACTACTGGTGGACCTTCGGCGGCATCCTGGCCCTTTGCCTGATGACGCAGATCGCCACCGGCATCGTTCTGGCGATGCACTACACGCCCAACACGGCGATGGCCTTCGAGTCGGTCGAGCGCATCATGCGTGACGTTAACGGCGGCTGGCTGATCCGTTACGTGCACGCCAACGGCGCGTCGATGTTCTTCATCGCCGTCTACCTGCACATGCTGCGGGGCCTGTACTACGGGTCCTACAAGGCGCCGCGCGAGATGATCTGGATCATCGGCTGCCTGATCTTCTTCCTGATGATCGCGACGGCCTTCCTCGGCTACGTCCTTCCGTGGGGCCAGATGTCCTACTGGGGCGCCGAGGTCATCACCAACCTGATCGGGGCCATCCCGGGCATCGGCGAGCCGATCCTGATCTGGCTGCGCGGCGGTCCGGCGATCGACAACGCGACGCTGAACCGGTTCTTCTCGCTGCACTATCTGCTGCCCTTCGTGATCCTCGGCTGCGTGGTGCTGCACCTGTGGGCGCTGCACTCGGCGGGCCAGAACAACCCCGTCGGCATCCTGATCCCCAAGGATCGGGAGAAGAAGGATCTGCTGCCCTTCCACCCGTATTTCACGGTCAAGGACGGCTTCGCGATCATCCTGTTCCTGATGCTGTTCGCCCTGTTCGTCTTCTTCATGCCGAACGCCCTGGGTCACGCCGACAACTACATCCCGGCCAACCCGCTGCAGACGCCGGCGCACATCGTGCCCGAGTGGTACATGCTGCCCTTCTACGCGATCCTGCGGGCGGTCCCCGACAAGTTCGGTGGCGTGGTCGCCATGTTCGGCGCCATCGGCGTGCTGTTCGTCCTGCCTTGGCTGGACACGTCGCGGGTGCGCTCGATGCGCTATCGCCCGACCATGAAGGTCTTCTTCCTGATCTTCCTGGTGGTGGGCGTCGGTCTGGGCTGGTGCGGCGGGCAACTGCCTGACGCGCAGGTCATCCCGGGCATGCCCAGCTTCAACGTCTTCGACGGCCAGCTGAACAGCTATCTGTGGCTGACGCGCCTGTTCACCGCCTACTATTTCGCCTTCTTCTTCATCATCATGCCGGTGGTGGGTCTGAAGGAGACGCCGTTGCCGATCCCGGCGACGATCGCCGAACCGGTGCTGACGGGCGCACACGCTCACGACGCCGCCGTCTACGCCTCGCCCGAGAAGAAGGGCTGAGACGCATGACCCTGACCTGGAAAGCTCCCGTGGCCGTCAAGACCCTCGTCGCCGCCATCGCCTCGCTCGGCCTGATCGCCTCGGCCGCTCCGGCCCTGGCGGCCGGCGGCGCGCATGAACTGAAGTCGGGCGGTTTCTCGTTCGAGGGGCCGTTCGGCGCCTTCGATCAGGGCCAGCTGCAGCGCGGCTACAAGGTCTACCGCGAGGTCTGCGCCTCGTGCCACTCCATGAACCTGATGCACTTCAGGAACCTGGGGGACGCGACGGGCCCGTTCTACGATTCGCACTATCCGAACCCGAACGAGAACCCGGTGATCAAGGCGCTGGCCGCCGAGATCCAGGTGCCGGACATCGACAGCGAGACCGGCGAGCCGATGCAGCGCAACGCCACGACCGCCGACAAATTCCCGTCGCCGTATCCCAACGCCACGGCCGCCGCCGCGGCCAACGGCGGCGCGGCGCCGCCGGACCTGTCGGTCATGGCCAAGGCTCGCCATGGCGGGGCCGACTACATCTACTCGCTGCTGACGGGCTATCACACGCCGCCGGCCGGCCTGCAGATCCATGCCGGCCAGAACTACAACGCCTATATGGCGGGCGACCTGACGCCGTTCTGGAGCGGTGACAAGGCTCACGTTCCGCCCGGCGGCTTCATCGCCATGCCGCCGCCGCTGCGCCAGGCCGGCCAGGTCACCTATGACGATGGCACCAACGCCAGCGTCGATCAGATGGCCAAGGACGTCGCCGCCTTCATCGCCTGGTCCTCGGACCCGCACGCCACGGCGCGCAAACAGGCCGGCGTCGGCGTGATGATCTTCCTGCTGCTGTTCGCGGGCCTGACCTACGCCAGCTACCGTCGGATCTGGAAGGGCATTGCCCACTAAGGGCGGCGCCTTCCGACAAAGCTTCAAGCCCGCCGCGATCGTCGCGGCGGGCTTTTTGCTGGCCGAGGCGCCGCATCGACATGGGGCGGCCGGGCGCCTAGGGTCCGGCCTTCGCTTCAGTTCGGGTATGCCATGCGTCTGATCTCCTCGCTCGCCGTCCTTGCCGCCGTCGCCTTGAGCGCCTGCGCCACGACCTCGGGGGGCGACGCGGCCACGCCCGTCTTCGACGCCGCGCGGCTGTCCGAGCATATTCGCGTCCTGTCGGATGACGGCTTCGAGGGTCGGGGCATCGCCACGCCGGCCGAGGCCAAGGTGATCGAATATCTGTCGGCCCAGTATGCGGCGGCCGGCTTCCAGCCCGGCGGCACGGACGGCGGCTGGACACAGGCGGTGACGCTGAACCGCTTCGCGGCGTCCAACATCCACGCGTCGCTGGGCCTGGGCGACTGGAGCCTGCCGATGACGCAGGGCCGCGAGGTCGCCATCTCGACCCGCCGCCCGGCCGAGCACGTCAGCCTGAAGGACGCGCCGCTGGTCTTCGTCGGCTACGGCGTCAAGGCGCCCGAGCGTCACTGGGACGACTTCAAGGGTCAGGACCTGCGCGGCAAGATTCTGGTGGTGCTGATCAACGACGCGGACTTCGAAGACCCGTCGCTGGACACCTTTGGCGGCCGGGCCATGACCTACTACGGCCGATGGACCTACAAGTATGAAGAGGCGGCGCGGCAGGGTGCGGCGGGGGTGCTGATCGTCCATGAGACGGCGCCGGCGTCGTACGGCTGGACCACGGTCGCCAACTCCTGGGGCGGGCCGCAGTTCGACATCGTGCGCGCCGACGCGGCAAGCGAGCGCGTGCCGGTCGAGGCGTGGATCCAGCGCGACGTGGCGGTGGACCTGTTCCACCGCGCGGGGCTCGATTTCGAGGCGTTGAAGGTTCAGGCGCGCAGCCGCGACTTCCAGCCTGTGGCCCTTCCGGGCGCGTCGTTCAGCACCGAGTTCGACGTGGCGACCACGGCGTCGACCACCCACAACGTCATCGCGCGCCTTCCGGGCGCGGTCCATCCGGACGAGACCATCCTCTACACGGGCCACTGGGACCACATCGGCACGGGCGAGCCGGACGCGACCGGCGACCGCATCTTCAACGGCGCCGTCGACAACGCGTCGGGCCAGGCCGGCCTGATCGAGCTGGCCCGTGCCTTCGGCCGCGGCCCGCGTCCGGCACGCTCGATCGTCATGATCAGCTTCACCGCCGAGGAAAGCGGGCTGCTGGGCTCGGAGTTCTACGCCGCCAATCCGGTCTATCCGCTGGAGACGACGGTCGCCGGCTTCAACATCGACTCGATGAATGTCGCCGGGCGCATGAGCAAGGTCGGCATCGTCGGCGCGGGCCAGTCCGATCTGGACGCCCTGGTTACAGCCGCTGCGGCGGCCCAGGGTCGTGAGGCCGAAGGCGAGGCCAACCCGGCGGGCGGCTCATACTATCGTTCGGACCACTTCCCCCTGGCCAAGCGCGGCGTGCCGATGGCCTATCTCAAGCCGGCCGGCGATTTTCTGGACGAGCCGATCGCGGAGCGCGCGGCCATGGTCGCCGAGTACAGCCGTAGCCGTTACCACCAGGCGGCGGACGAGTGGTCGCCCGATTGGGACTACACCGGCATGATCCAGGACCTGTCGCTGATCTATGGCGTCGGCCGCGACCTGGCGAACAGCCGCGACTGGCCGGGCTGGCGCACAGGTTCAGAGTTCGGCCCGGTGCGGGCGCGCACAGCCTCGGCGCGCGACTGAGCCGATGACGCGCTCGACCTCGCTGCGGGGCGCCTTGGTCGCTCTGGCGCTGGCGGTGCAGGCCTGCGCCTCGGTTCCGGGGACGCCTGACGCGTCAGCGGATCGTGCGGCGGCGGAGATATCGGCGCAGCGTCTTTCGGACCACATCCGCTATCTGGCGGATGATCGGCTGGAGGGCCGCTATCCGGGCAAGGTGGGCGAAACGCTGACCCTGGCCTATCTGCAGGCGCAGTACGAAGCGATGGGATACGAGCCCGGCGGGCCGGACGGTCAGTGGCTTCAGCCGGTCGAGCTGAGCATCATGCGACCGTTGCGGGCGCCGGACATCGCCTGGAGCGGCGCGGACGGAGCGGAGCACGCGCTGGACCCGGTGACGCAGATGACCCTGCGCCCCCCGGCGGAGCATCCGCTCGTGCAGATCGCCGCGGCGCCCGTCGTGTTTGCCGGGTTCGGCATCAGCGCGCCGCAGCGCGGATGGGACGACTATGGCGACCTCGACGTGCGGGGCGCCATGGTCGCGGTGCTGGAGGGCGAGCCGGCATCGTTCGGCTCCGACCCGGACTTCTACGGATCAAGCCGGCACAAGTACCTGGAGGCGGCGCGGCGTGGCGCGGCCGGCGTGATGTTCGTCGCGCCGTCCGCATCGACCCTGCGCTACTACCTCAGACAAGGCGCGACCGAACGAGACACGATCGTCGGCAACGAGGAGGGTCTGCTGACCGGATGGATCGGCACAGCCTTGCTGAACGACTGGCTGGCCGAATCGGAGCGGACCTTCGCGCAGCTTGAAGCCGAGGCGCGGGGCGGCGGTTTCAGGGCGACGCCGGTGAGCGCGATGTTGCGGATCGATCTGGCGGAACAGGCGACGCCCGTCGTCTCCCACAACCTGCTGGCCCGGCTGCCGGGGACGACGCGGCCCGACGAGACGGTGATCTATTCGGCGCACTGGGATCATGTGGGAACGGCGACCACGCCCGACGCCCAGGGCGACGTGATCTACAACGGCGCGTGGGACAACGCCTCGGGCACGGCAGGCCTTCTGGAGATCGCCCGCGCCTTCAAGGCCGGCCCGACCCCGGACCGAACGGTCGTGTTCCTTCATGTCACGGCCGAAGAGATGGGGTTGCTTGGCTCGGCCTGGTACGTTCGTCACCCGGTCTATCCGCTGGCGACGACGGCGGCGGACATCAATATCGACATGCTGCCGTTCAGCCCGCAGACGCGAGATGTCGCGCTTTTCGGGGTCGGCAAGTCGACGCTGGAGGACGCCCTGGCGAGCCTGGCGGCTGAGCAGGATCGCGTGGTGACAGGCGAGGGCTATCCGCAGGAAGGGTTTTACTATCGCTCCGACCACTTCAACTTCGCCGTCGCGGGCGTGCCGGCGATCATGCCGTGGACCGGGCGCGATCTGCGCGTGGGCGGGATGGCGGCGGGCGCGGCCCTCTACGAAGGCCTGATGGCGGCTTACTATCACCGGCGCTCGGACGAGTGGCGGGCGGACTACGACTTCACGGCCGCCCTGCAGAACCTTCAGCTTTTCTACCGGTTGGGGCTGGGCGTGGCCGACAGCGCGGAATGGCCGCAGTGGCGCACGACGGTGGAGTTCGGCGACGTTCGCCCCAGGACCGCAGCGGCCCGGCGCTGAACCGTCGGGCGCCTTCGCGCATTGCCCTTGCCATGAAGCCGTTCCTGCCCGCTCTCTGCGCCGTCCTGGGCCTTGCCGCCTGTGGCCAGCAGGCCGACGTCAATCCGCCGACGGAGCCCGCCGCCGCGCTGACGACGCCCGAGGCGCTGCAGCCCGTGGAGAACGCCGGGCCGAGCGTGTCCCTGCCGGGCACGGGTCCGTCTAGTTTCGTCGGTCGCTGGGCGGCCGATCCGCGCCAGTGCCCGGACGGCCAGATCCCCGATCAGGCGGTCGCGATCACGCCCTACGCTTTCCAGGGTTACGAGAACCGCTGCGATCTGCTGCGGATCGACGAGCTGCCGGGCGGATATGAAGTCGCGTTGCGCTGTCAATCCGAAGGGCGGGTTACGCAGGAGCGCGCGCGGTTCGCTTCGACCGGTCCGACGCTGGATATCCTGTGGCTGGACCGACCGGGGCGGCCGGCGACCAAGCTGCTGCGCTGCACGACCCTGGCGGATACGACCAAGGCCGCAGGCGGCTAGGCTGCGTCGAGCCGGCTCAATTCGCTGGCGCCGTAGAAGCGCGGTTCGAACCCACGCATCCATAGCACCTTGCCCAGGCCGCGCGCGGCGCGGTCCATGGCCTCGGCGCGGCGCGGGTCGCGCATGGCGGTCAGGGCGGCGGCGCGCGCGCCATGCACGGCCAACTGAGCGGCTCCCACGACCATCCAGCGCACCAGAGCGGGCCAACGCCGCTGGGCGACGGCGGTCTGGCTGGGCCCTTGGCCATAGGCGAAGGCGCGAGCCAGGGTATAGGACAAGGTGGCGCGATGTGCGGGCGCGAACTCCTCGACCCAGGCCTCGGCGGCCCAGGCGAAGCGGCCGCCGCGCTGGCTCAGGCCTGCGAACAGCACGTCGTCCTCTCCGCCGATCTGGTCGGCGGCGGGATCGAAGGGCGCGGCGCCGGGCAGGGCGGTTGCGCGCACCAGCAGGGAGTTTCCGCAACCGAAGGCGTGATCCAGCGGGCCGCTGTCCGCTGGACCGGACCGCCCAAAGAAGCGCTCGAGGTAAGGCTTCAACCAGGCCGATGCGTCAGGCGCGCGCCCCTGGATCGGGCCGAAGACGGCGTCCGCGCCGGTCACGACCTGCGTGGAAGACAGCGCCTGAAGCCAGCCGGGAGAGGCGACCTCGTCGTCGTCGAGGAAGGCGATCAGGGGCGCGTCGGTGGCGGCGACGCCGGCGTTTCGCGCCGTGGCCACGCCCGGCTTTGGCGCGTGGACGTAGATCAGAGGCAGGGCGTTCCCGAATCCCGCCGCCGTCCCTTCGGCCGAGCGGGCGGGGTCGTTGTCCACGACCACGACGACCGTGGGTTTGAGCGTCTGCGTCGTCAGCGATTCAAGCGCGCGCGACAGGCTGTCGGGCCGTCGCAGGGTCGGGATGACGACGGCGATATCGCTCATGCCGCCAGCACGTCCGAGACCGTGCGGATGGCGAACCCACGGTTCAGGGCGCTGTCGGCCAGCCGGACGAGGGCGCCGGGCGTGCAGCCGAAGGGGGAGTGGCCCTCGCGCACGTCGTGGGTGAACAGAATCAGCCAGCCGCCGCTGTGAGCCAGCTTACTCAGCCAGGCGTGACCTTCCGCTTCGCCCGTAGGCCCTTGCACGCCCACGGAGGGCAGCTGGTTGCGGTCGCCGCCGTTGCGCACGATGCCCGACTGGACGCCGCGGAGCGACCCGTACCGGTCGCCCAGCACACCTTTGGCGCGGCTGGACAGCTCGCCATAGGGGAAGGCGAAATGGGTCGGCTCGGCGCCGAGACTGCGCAGGATGTCATCGTTGCGCTCGACGTCGGCGATGAGGTCGTCCTCATGCGCGCGGGCGCAGTCGATGTGCTTGTAGGTGTGGCAGCCGACCTCGTGGCCGCGCTCGATCAGGCCGCCCACCTCGCCGGCGTCGGCGAAGCGGCCCATGTGGCCGTCCTGTCCGAACAGGCCCGCGCAGACGTACCAGGAGCCGCGCGCGCCCCGTTCCTCCAGGATCGGCGCGGCGTTGTGGATGGCGCTGGCGGGCACGTCGTCGAAGGTGAAGCTGACGGTCGGGCGGTCCAGCTTCAGCCGGGCCGGATCGCGGTGGGTCAGTTTGGCGAGGCGACGGCGCAGCTTTCCCTTCAGGCTGCGGTCGGCGGCGTAGGGCGTCATCACACGGCCTCCGCATAAAGCGCGGCGCGATATAGCCGCAGCGAAAAGGCGCGGGCCTTGACCGGCAGCCAGTCCTGGGCGGCCGCCTGTTTCAGAAGCGGGCGCACCTGGCCGAGGCCTGGCGCGGCCTTGAGCAGGCGCGCGGCCTTATAGCTGGGATAGGCCGAAACGATGTCGTGGTGGCGGGCGACGACGCGGGCGAAGTTGGGGGCCGACTGCTCGTACTTCTTCGCCAGCGCCTCGACCGTATCCAGCCCCATGTGGGTCGCCGGGTTGTCGACGTGGACGACACGGAAACGGCGCGCGACGCGCATGGCCCACTCCACGTCCTCCCAGCCCCACCCGGTGAAGCCGGGGTCGAAGGTCTCGGCCTCGAAGACGTCGCGGCGCACCAGCAGGTTGGAGGTGTAGACGTACTTTTCGGGCTGGCGGGCGCGTTCGGTATAGGGAACGCACTCCGATTGGGCGGCCATGGCGCGATGCACGGCGAACCTGCGCTCGACCGGCGCCTGCAGCAGGGAGAAGCCGCCGAACGCCACAGCGGGATCCTCGCGCGCCACCAGATCGGCCCAGGTCTTCAGGAATGTACGATGGTCGGGCCGCATGTCGCTGTCGAGGAACAGCAGGCTGCCGCCTCGCGCAGCGGTGGCGAGCCGATTGCGACCGCGCGATCGGCCCTCGTTCGAGGGCAGGGTGATGAGGCGCGTCGGCAGGCTCATGCGGTCGATCAGACGCTTGAGCCGCTCCGTCAGGTCTACGTCGGCGGTCCCATCGTCCAGCACCACGATCTCGACGGCGCCGGCGACCGAGGCGCCTTCCTCGTCGAGCAGGGCCAGCAGGTCGCTCGGATCGTCGCGCAGGAACGGGATCAGCACCGAGATGGCCGGCTTGCGGCGTGTCTTGCGGTGCGTGTTGTCGTGGATCTGGGCGCGCTTCATGCTGTGGCCAATCGTGCGCGGAAGGATTTCAGCAGGCGGCGCGCCACGTCGCGGACCCCGGCGGCGTTCAGCAACAGGGCGGCGACTCCGTAGACGGCGCCCCCGATGGCGGCATCCATCATGACTTCGGGGAAGCCGCCGATGGGCGGCAGCATCCAGACCACGGCCGCCATCGCCCCGGTCGCAACGCCGCAGCGCACCAGCGCCTTCCACGGCATCGGCAGCGGCATGGCGGCACGACCCAGGGCGATGGAGCCCAGCAGGCCGACGCCGAAGCTGATCAGGGTCGCCCAGGCGGCGCCCGCCACCCCAAAGTGCGGGATCAGCAGGGCGTTGAGGATGACGTTGGCGATCGCCGGAACCGACATGGCGATTAGCAAGCGGCGGGTGCGGCGGCCAAGCGTGAAGGCCTGGTGGAAATAGTAGGTCGTCAGGCCCGAAAGCAGCGCCGAGAAGGCGACGATGGGGGTCACGCCGGCAGCGGCCTGGCGCAGGTCCTCGCCGATCATGAACTCGGCCAGCGGCCGGGCGACCAGCGCCACGCCGGCGGCGGCGGGCAGAGCGATCAGGATGAAGGCAGAGGCCTGTTCGCGCGCCGCCTCGATCAACCGTTCGCGGCCGCCACGCTCCAGCGCCATGACCAGAGCGGGCGTTCCGGCGGCGCCCAGCCAGATGAACAGTACGTCCAGCGTCCGGTTCGCGATGCTGTAGCTGGCGTGATAGGCGCCGACCGCAGCCTCGTTCATGAACAGGGCCAGCAGGAAGCGGTCGGTCGACGACAGTACCAGCGCCAGGGCCAGCGACGCCGCGATGGGGTAGCCGTAGGCGGCGTATTCCCGCAGGCGTGCCGGGTCGGCCGGCGCGCGGCGCGCCTGGCGCAGCTCTCCCGGCAGGATGAAGGGCAGGGCGAACAGCGGCGCGATGGCCAGACCCAGAAGGGGCGAGGCCCCGCCCGCGCCGGCCCAGGCGAACAGGGCGCCGACGCCGAAGCCGGTCAGGGCGACGTAGATGTCCAGACCGGCGGCGCGAGACACTTCGCCGGCGGCGCGGAACCGCTCCTGCGCCAGCTTGGCCAGGCAGCGAATCGGCGAGCCCATCAGTCCGGCGGCGACCGCCAGCTTGAACGGCAGCTCCCACGGGGCCAGCCAAATGGCCAGACCGACCACAGGCACATAGACCGCCATGAGGGTGAAGGCGGCGCGGTACAGGCTGCCGAAATGGCTTTCCAGCGACGTTGCGTCGGACTGCGCGGCCCAGAACCGGGCCATCGACGCTTCCAGCCAGGTGAAGACCGCGACGTGCGCCAGGGTCATGACCGAGTAGGCCAGGGCGTAACGGCCGAAGTCCTCGGCGCTCAGCAGCCGCGTGAACACCATGATGGCCAGGAAGCCTGTGACTCCCTGGATGATGTTGGCGGGCAGATAGCCCCAGACGCCACGCCAAAACATCAGCGCACCCCCTGCCGGTCGCCCAGCAGCACAGGCAGGGTGACGAGCATGATCCAGAGGTCGAGCCACAGCGACTGGCGCTCGACGTAATCGATGTCCAGCTGAACCCGGCGGCGCACGTCCTGGGCGCAGTGTAGGGGGCCGCGGGAGCCCTTGATGGCGGCCCAGCCGGTCATGCCGGGCTTGATGCGGTGGCGGTGGGCGTACTCGGCGACCAGACGGGCGGATTCGGTTTCGCCGGTCTTCATGCCGATGGCGTGGGGGCGAGGGCCGACCAGCGACATCTCGCCGGTGACGACGTTCCACAGCTGTGGCAGCTCATCCAGGCTGGTGGCGCGTAGAATCTTGCCCAGCGCCGTGACGCGGTCGTCGTCGACGGTGACCTGGCGGCTGGCCGTCGCGTCGGCGGCGGCGTGCTTCATGGTGCGGAACTTCCACACCACGATCTCTTCCTGATTGAAGCCGTGGCGGCGCTGGCGGAAGAAGATCGGGCCGGGGCTGTCCAGACGGATCAGCAGGGCGGTGACCGCCATGACCGGCGCGAGGGCGACCAGGGCGACGGCGCCCAGCACCACGTCCTGCGCCCGCTTGTTGAAGGCGCGGCGGTCGGCGTCGGCACCGTCCAAGCTGGCCAGCGGCGACAGGGCCAGACGCTCCAGCGCTTCGCCGCGCTGGGTCTCGCCCTCCATGTCGACCAGCAGGCTGACCTCATTCGGCAGGACGCTGAGGCGGCGGGTCAGCTCGCTGATGCGGGCCCCTGCGCGCGGATCGATCGCGACGACGATGTGATCGACATAGGGCAGGATGCGGTGGCTCAGCAGCGCCTCTGCGTCGCCCAGTACGGGGGCGCCGGCGACCGAGTTGGGACTGCGCGCCAGTCGGTCGTCGAAGACGCCGAGGATGTTCAGGTCGCGGCGGTTCAGCGCCTCGCGGACCAGCCGTTCCGCGTGACGGGTGGCGCCGACCAGCACCACGTTCGGCGTCAGGGCGCCGGACGCGCGCCAGTGGGCGACGAGCGTGAACCAGACGGCGTGCAGCCCGATCAGGCTGGCCAGTGCGCCAATGATCCAAAGGCTGTAGGCGCCTACCGGGTCGCCAAAGGCCAGGCCGCTGACGATCAACACCGCCGCGCCTGCCAGCACGCAGGTCAGCAGTGCGGCGAAGTGACGGGCCGGACGGGCGGTGCGGGCGAACCGGTACAGGCCGGCTGAGCGAACCAGTGACAGGGTGCAGACGGCGGCCAGCACGAAGGGCAGGACGCTGGAAAGGGGGGCGTGGACCAGGGCGACCGGCGCCGCCGCCCATGCGACGGCCACGGTCACCGCGCCGACGGTCAGCACGTCGGCCAGCCGGAACAGGTGTGAGGCCAGGCGGGCCGACTGGCGCTGGCGCGTATTCAGCCAGGCGGCCGGGCGGAACGGACCGCGCCGGGCCTGTGCGCCGACGGCGTCCGGTCCCGCCTGGGTGGCGGCCGGAGACGAAACGTAGGCGGCGCAGTCGGGCATGAGGGCTCGGCAGTCGAAACGGCCCACATCCTCGCCCACCTGCTCTCTATGTCGCGTTAACGCGGGTCGCCAAAGCCGATTGCGCCCAGCCGCGCCGTCCGCTAATCACGCCGCCTGCCGGAGACGTGGCCGAGTGGCTGAAGGCAACGGTTTGCTAAATCGTCGTACCCTGTAAGGGGTACCGAGGGTTCGAATCCCTCCGTCTCCGCCAGGCCTTTTTCGGACAAGCGATCGAATGATCCAGCCCCGGTCCGTTCTCGAAATCGCTGCGATCGACCGCACCCGCTTTGAGGCCGAGGTGGTCGAGGGCGGGCGGCCCGTCGTGATGCGGGGGCTGGTCGAGGACTGGGCGGTGGTTCAGGCGGCGCGGGCGGGCGACGCCGCGCTGGCGGACTATCTGCGCGGGCTGGATGCGGGGCAGCCCGTGGGAGTGTTCGAGGCCGACGCGGCCTTGAAGGGGCGGTTCTTCTATTCGGACGATCTGAAGGGCTTCAACTTCGAGCGGCGGTCGATGCCGCTGGGGGAGTTGCTGGATCGTCTGCTGGCGCTAAGACACGAGGGCTCGCCGCCGGGACTTTATGCAGGAGCGATTCCAGCGCCGAGCCACCTGCCGGGTTTGCTGGAGGCGGCGCCCATGCCGCTGCTGGACCCGGGGGTCGAGCGGCTGACGTCGCTGTGGGTCGGCAATCGGACGCGGACCGCGGCGCACTGGGATTTGTCGCGCAACCTGGCCTGCTGCGTGGCGGGGCGGCGACGGTTCACCCTGTTTCCGCCAGACCAGGTGGCGAACCTGTACGTCGGGCCGCTGGACTTCACGCTGGCCGGTCAACCGATCAGCCTGGTCGACTTTGCGGAACCGGATCTGGCGCGTTTCCCGCGGTTCGAAGAGGCGATGGCCCATGCCCAGGTCGTCGAGCTTGAGCCGGGGGATGTGCTGTTCATGCCCGGGCTGTGGTTTCACCACGTCGAGGGACTGACCCCATTCGGCGCGCTGGTGAACTTCTGGTGGCGGGAGGCGCCGCCTTGGGCCTTCACCCCAAGCCACACCATGCTTCACGCGCTCATGACGCTGCGCGATCTGCCGGACGACGAGCGGATGGCGTGGCGGTCCTTCTTCGACCACTACATCTTCCGGCCCGACGCCGAAGCGGGCGATCCGATGGCGCATATCCCAGAGGACGCGCGCGGCCTGTATGGCCCGATGACGCCGCAGATCATGGCCCGGCTGCGCGCCACCCTGGTCCGCCCACTGTCGCGATGACGCAGTTTCCCCGACGTGATCTTGGCGCCGCCCGCCCGGCGCGATAGGCCAACGGCTCAAATCGTCTGGAGGAGACGCATCATGGCCGACCTGGCTTCCGTGACCGAACACATCCGAGGCGCCGTGGGCTCCGACTCGGGCCTGGGCAAGACCGTCAAGCTGGACCTGGGCGATGCGGGCAAGATCTACATCGATGGCGCCTCGTCGCCGAACTCGGTCAGCAACGACGACAAGCCGGCCGACGCCACCGTGTCCATGAGCTGGGACGACTTCATCGCCCTGTCGGACGGCAAGCTGGATCCAATGATGGCCTTCATGCAGGGCAAGCTGAAGATCGCCGGCGACATGATGATCGCCCAGAAGCTGGCCCCGCTGTTGAAGCGCTGAGCTGACGTAGATCAATGAGCTCAAACGGCGCGAAGCGAACTGCTTCGCGCCGTTCTGTTTTTCGGAGGTAGGCCCATGGACTTCCAACACAGCGACCGCGCCCTGCATTGGCAGGAACGCGTGCAGCGGTTTCTCGACGACAAGGTGACGCCGCGCGCGGCCGAGTATCACGCCCAAGTGCGCGAGAACCCGGACCGTCAGCCGCCGATCATGGAGACCATGAAGGCCGAGGCGCGGGACGCAGGCCTATGGAACATGTTCTTGCCCGGCGAGCACGGCGCCGGCCTGACCAATCTGGAATACGCGCCCCTCGCCGAGGCGATGGGCCGCGCGGGCCTGTGGGCGCCGGAGGTATTCAACTGCAACGCGCCCGACACCGGCAATATGGAAGTGCTCCATATGTACGGGAATGCGGCCCAGCAGGACCGCTGGCTGACGCCGTTGATGGCCGGCGAGATCCGCTCCGCCTTTTTGATGACTGAGCCGGACGTGGCCTCGTCAGACGCCACCAACATCCAGACTCGGATCGACCGCGACGGCGATCATTACGTCATCAACGGCCGCAAATGGTGGTCGACCAACATGGCGCACCCGAACGTCGCGGTGACCATCGTCATGGGCAAGACCGACACCGACGCCGCTGTCCACGCCCAGCAGTCGCAGGTCATCGTGCCGGTGGACACGCCCGGGTTCCGCGTCGAGCGGATGCTGTCGGTGTTCGGCTATGACGAGCGGCCGATCGGCCACGCCGAGGTGGTGCTGGAGAATGTCCGGGTGCCGGCCTCGAACCTGATCGCGGGCGAGGGGCGGGGCTTCGAGATCGCGCAGGGGCGCCTCGGCCCCGGCCGCATCCACCATTGCATGCGCGTGATCGGATGTGCGGAGCGCGCACTGGAGCTAATGGTGCAGCGGCTGCTAAGCCGCACCGCCTTTCGCAAGAGCCTGGCCGAGCACTCGGTCTGGGAGCAGCGCGTCGGCGAAGCGCGCGCCGAGATCGAGATGTGCCGCCTGATGGTGCTGAAGGCGGCCTGGATGATCGACCAGTCGGGCGCGAAGAACGCCAAGTCCGAGATAGCCCAGATCAAGGTGGCCGCGCCGCGCATGGCGCTGAAGATCATCGACGACGCCATCCAGGCGTTCGGCGGCGCGGGCGTCTCGGCCGACACGCCGCTGGCCGAGATGTACGCCACGGTTCGCACCCTGCGGATCGCCGACGGTCCGGACGAAGTCCACAACCGCACAATCGCGCGGCTGGAGTACGCCAAGCACGGCGGGCGGCCGGTTCGCTGACAACAGCCGTCAGGCGTCGCCGCGCGGCATGTCCATCAGTTCGGCCAAGCGATTGCGGGCCCGGTTGACGCGGCTCTTTATGGTGCCAAGCGCGCAGCCGGCGATCTCGGCCGCTTCCTCGTAGGACAGGCCAGCGGCGCCGACCATGACGATGGCTTCGCGGTGCTCGGGCGGCAGTTTGTCGAGGGCGGCGCGCAGGTCGTCCATTTCGATCGCCCAGTCCTGGGAGGGCTCGGCCGACAGGCCTGCGGCGTGCTTGCCGTCCTCGTCCGCGACTTCGCGCCGGCGCTTGGCCACGGCCGAGTACCAGGTGTTTCGCAGGATGGTGAAAAGCCATGCCCGAAGGTTGGTGCCGGCCTCGAACCGCTCGCGATTGGCCCACGCCTTGACCAGGGTGTCCTGCACCAGATCGTCAGCGTCCGTGGCGTTGCGACTGAGCGTCCAGGCGAAGGCGCGCAGGGCGGCCGCCTGTCCCAGAATGGCGTCTCGCCACTCGTCTTCGCTCAGCCGGGCGACGGGTATCGCCTTGTTGTCGGCCTGCCTGAGATAGTCGTGAGCCTCGGTCATTCATGCTCGCGGACTGGACCCGGGAGAGCTCTCGGGGTGGAGCTCAGGAGCCATCGGCCCTTGAAACGTCGCCTCGAACACCGACGTTCCGTATGGCCAAGCCGGAACCAGGGGTCGCCACTGACGTTTCGCGAGAGGGTCAGGGGCGCCCGAACACGCGGAAAACATGGAATGAACGCACCTGTGCAGGTGTCCACGCCGGCCGATGCGGACCTGGCGCGATATCGCGAAGTCCGCGCCGCCATGCCGGCGCTGGCGGCGGGCCTGAGCGCCGAGGATCTTCAGGTCCAGTCGATGCCCGACGCCAGTCCGGGCAAGTGGCATCTGGCCCATACGAGCTGGTTCTTCGAAGCCCTGATGCTTGACGGCCGAGACGGCCAGGCGCCGAACGAGGACGCGCGCCGGATGTTCAACTCCTACTATGAGGCGCTGGGCGAACGGGTCGCGCGGCATGAGCGCGGGCTGATGACGCGGCCGTCTCTGGAAGAGGCGATGGCCTATCGTCGCGAGATCGACCGGCGGATGGCGGCGCTGCTCTCCGAAGGGCTGACCAGCGGGCGGGATCGCTATCTACTGGAGCTTGGCCTGCACCATGACCAGCAGCATCAGGAGCTGCTCCTGATGGACGTGCTTCACCTCATGTCGCGCTCGCCGCTGAAGCCGGCGGCCTATGAGGCCGAGCCTCGGGCGGGCAGGCCGGTGCGGGTGATGCGCGCTGGTCAGGTGCGGCTCGGCGGAGGCGCCGTCCGGATCGGCGCCGACGAACCCGGCTTCACCTTCGACAACGAGCGGCCGGCGCACGACCGGCTTATCCAGCCGTTCCGCATGGCGGAGGATCTGGTCAGCTGCGGCGACTGGGTGCGGTTCATCGAGGATGACGGATATCAGCGGCCTGAGTTCTGGCTGTCGGACGGCTGGGCGACCGTGCAGCGCGAGGGCTGGACGGCCCCGCTTTACTGGTCACGGGGCGAGGGCGGCTGGCGCGTCATGAGCCTGGCGGGCGAACAGCCGATTGTCGCCGACGCGCCCGTGCGCCACGTCAGCTTCTACGAGGCAGACGCCTATGCGCGCTGGGCCGGCGCGCGCCTGCCCAGCGAAGCGGAGTGGGAGCATGCCGCGCGGACGCGCTCGGACCAGATGGCCCATCTGTTCGATGAGGTCTGGCAATGGACGCACGACGCTTACCAACCCTATCCCGGCTTCCGCACGACCGAGGGGGTGGCGGCCGAGTACAACGGCAAGTTCATGGCCAATCAGATCGTCCTGCGCGGTGGGTCGTTCGCCACACCGCCGGGCCACGGCCGGCTGACCTACCGCAACTTCTATTACCCGCATCAGCGCTGGATGTTCTCCGGCGTGCGCTTGGCCTGGGATGACCGCATGGAGGCGACGGCGCCGGACGATGGCTTTGAGGCCGATCTGATCGAAGGGCTGTCGCGGCCGCAAAAGTCGGTGTCGCCCAAATATTTTTACGACGCCGAAGGTTCGCGCCTGTTCGAGGACATCACGCGCGTGCCGGAATACTATCCGACGCGGCAGGAGGCGTCGCTGCTGTCGGCCGAGGCGGATCGGCTGGCGGCATTCATCGGCGCTGACGCCGCCCTGGTCGAGTTCGGCTCGGGTGCGAGCGCCAAGACGCGGATCGTGCTGGATGCAGCGACCGGGCTGGTCGCCTATCAGCCTATCGACATCAGCGCGACGGCGCTGGAAGAAGCGGCCACCGCCATTCGTCGCGACTATCCGAGACTGCGGGTCGAGGCGGTCGAGGGCGACTTCTTGGCGCTGGAGACCCTGACGGCCGTGCAGGGCGTCATGCGTCGCGTCGGTTTCTTCCCGGGCTCCACGATCGGCAATCTGTCAGAAGCGCAGGCCTTGACGCTCCTGAAGGGCGCGCATGCACTGCTGGGCGAAGGCGCGCGGTTCATCCTCGGGGTGGATCTGGTGAAGGCGCCGGAGATACTGCTGGCGGCCTATGACGACGCCGATGGCGTGACCGCAGCGTTCAATCGCAATCTTCTGGTGCGGGCCAATCGTGAACTGGGTGCGGACTTCGACCTGGACGCCTTCGAGCACCGGGCGATCTGGCGCGCTGACGTCAATCAGATCGAGATGCATCTGCAGGCGACACGCGACCTGTCCGTTCACATCAAGGGGTTGCGGTTCGACTTCATGCGGGGCGAAACCCTGCATACGGAGACGTGCCGGAAGTTCACCGAAGCGAGCGTGACGACGCTGTGTGAGCGCGCGGGTTGGAATGTCGACGCCGTCCTGACGTCGGATTCGCCCAAGGTCGCCCTGGTCCTCATGACCGCCTGATCTCACGCGCAAAAAGAAACGGCGGCGGATCGCTCCGCCGCCGCTTTTTCATCAGGCCTGCGGATCGCCGGGGCGCCGCGAGGTGTGGGACGCTTCCCCGCCTTTTCGGCCGGCCTGTGCGGCGAGGCTGCGATCTTGCGAGAAGCTGCGTTTTTCGCTGGGGACGCTGGCGCCCCCCTTGCGTGCGATCTCGCGCTGACGCTCCGGATCCATGGAGGCGAAGCCTCTCTTGGAGACGCCGGAGACGCGGGTCGGTTGCCCTTCTGCCATTTCAGAATCCTTTCTTACGGCGGCTGGCTTGGCTGTCTGAACCCTGGAATTCCCGAGTGGTTCCCGAGACCTGCCGATCGGGACTGCAGGCGATTTGGCTTGCTCCATGGTGCGACTCATGAAGCGTCGAATGGACGTGAGTCGCCTGGATCGCCGCCGCCGGGCTCAAGCGGAGGCAGTTCGTCAGGCGTGTCGCCGGGCGCGATATCGGGCCCGGGGGTCTGGGGCGGAGTAATCTCGGGGGCGGGGCCGTCGGGCTCGATGTAGGTCATGATTTGACTCCTTCGCAGAAGCCAACGCGAGCCGGCCGCGAAGTTTCCGGCCAAGTTCGGAACCGCGACATCAAGGCCGTGTTCAGACCCCGAAGCAGACCTTCAACTTCAGGGACGACCCATGACCGAGACCTATACCCCCGCCGCCAGCCCGGAAGACATCATCGACGATCTCGACCGGCCGTCCGCCGACCTGGATCGCCAGGCCGACCAGATCCTGGCCGAAGGGCGCAGCTACCGTCCGGTGAGCTCGGTGCGAGCCGCCGTGCGCGAGGATGCGCGGATGGGCCGCGACTGGCTGCGCGAACAGCGCGACGTCGCTGTGGCCAAGATCGAGGACAAGCCCGTCAAGGCGACGCTCTACGCCCTCGGCATCGGCGTGCTCGTAGGCCTGCTGGTCGCGCGCTAAGGCGGGATTTCTTCGGGATCAGGCCGGACCAGACGCGGGGCGTTCCAGTGGGACGCCCCGCAGCGCTTCATCCGATACGAACGGGTTGCTGCGCCGCTCGGAGCCGAAGGTCGAGATCGGCCCGTGGCCCGGGACGAAGGTCACATCGTCCCCCAGTGGCCATAGCTGGGTGACGATCGAGCTGATCAGAGCCTGATGGTCGCTTTGCGGGAAGTCCGTGCGGCCAACCGAACCCTGGAATAGCACGTCGCCGACCTGCGCGAAGCGCGACGCCTCGTGGAAGAAGATCACGTGCCCAGGCGTGTGGCCGGGGCAGTGGCGGACCTGCCAGTCGGTTTGGCCCAGCGTCAGAACGTCGCCGCCGTCCAGCCATCGCGTCGGCGTGAAACTGCGAGCGTCCGGCAGACCGTACATCTTACCCTGCTGGGGGATGCCGTCGATCCAGAACTGGTCGGCCGGGTGGGGCCCGATGATGGGCGCGCCCGATCGCTCCTGCAGATCCGCAGCGCCGCCCGCGTGATCCAGGTGGCCGTGGGTGATCCAGATCTGGTCCAGCGTCAGGCCGCGCCGACCGATTTCGCCCAGGATAGCCTCGGCGGAGGCGCCCGGGTCTATGACCGCCGCCTTGTTTGTGGCGGTGCACCAGACGGTGGTGCAGTTCTGCTGAAGCGGCGTCACCGGCGTTACGAAGACGCCGATGGGGGAGGGGGCGCTGGACATCCGCGTGACATAGGACGCCTGGCGGCGGCGGGAAACAGTCGCGCGTTGACCTTTCGGGTGCGTCTCGACATAAGGGCGGGCTTCGAGGCGCCGCTCCGCAAGGGCGGCCCTTTCTGCTTTGTCCATTGCGCGCGGAGTGCCACGGCCCCGCGCCCCAGAACGTCAGATCCCGACCATGCAAGTCGTCGAAAAGTCCGCCGAAGGCCTGAGCCGCACCCTGGCGGTCACCATCCCCGCCGCCGAGCTGAACGAGAAGCTCGAAGCCCGGATCAAGGAAGTGGCCCCGCAGGTGAAGCTGAAGGGCTTCCGCCCCGGCAAGGTGCCGGTCTCGCACGTCCGCAAGACCTTCGGCCGCGAGTTCATGGGCGAAATCGTCAACGCCTCGATCAATGAATCCAGCCAGAAGGCCCTGGACGACGCCAAGCTGCGTCCCGCCGCCCCGGCCGAGATGAAGCTGACGTCCGACATGGACAAGGTGGTCGCCGGTCAGGAAGACCTGGCCTACGAAATGTCGCTGGAAGTCATGCCCCACTTCGAGCCGGTCGACCCCAAGACCCTGAAGCTGGACCGCCCGACCTATTCGGCCTCGGACGAGGATCTGGACGAGGCGCTGAAAGAGCTGGCCGGTCAGGCCAAGTCCTACGAGGACAAGAAGGGCAAGGCCGTGAAGGCCGCCGAGGGCGACCAGTTGACCATCGACTTCGTTGGCAAGATCGACGGCGAGGCCTTTGAAGGCGGTTCGGCCGAAGACGCCGATCTGGTCATCGGATCGGGCCGCTTCATCCCCGGCTTCGAAGAGCAGCTGAAGGGCGCCAAGGTCGGCGAAGAAAAGGTTGTCAACGTCACCTTCCCCGAGGATTACCAGGCCAAGCACCTGGCCGGTAAGGCCGCCGCCTTCGACGTCACCGTCAAGGCCATCAAGGCCGAGGCCGAGAGCGTCGTCGACGACGCTTTCGCAACCCGCCTGGGTCTGGAATCGCTGGACAAGCTCAAGGAACTGATGCGCCAGAACCTGGACCAGCAGTTCGCCGGCGCCGCCCGCTTCAAGCTGAAGCGCGCCCTGCTGGACCAACTGGACGAGAAGCACGCCTTCGACCTGCCGCCGAAGATGGTCGAGGCCGAGTTCCAGGGTATCTGGCAACAGGTCGAGGCCGACAAGGCCGCCGGCCGTCTGCCGGAAGAAGACACCAAGAAGTCGGACGACGATCTGAAGGCCGAGTACAAGAAGATCGCCGAGCGCCGCGTGCGCCTGGGCCTGGTGCTGGCCGAGATCGGCCGCGCCAACAACGTCCAGATCACCGAGCAAGAGCTGAACGCCGCCGTGATGCAGGAAGCCCGCAACTATCCGGGCCAGGAGCGTCAGGTGCTGGACTTCTACCGCCAGAACCCGAACGCAGCCGCCCAGCTGCGCGCGCCCATCTACGAAGAGAAGGTCGTCGACCTGATCGTTGGCCAGGCGGCCGTCACCGACACGCCGATCAGCAAGGAAGAGCTGCTGAAGGAAGAGGAAGAGGCCTGATCACGGCCTCAACCCTGTCGGGGTTGTAACTTGCCGCCGGGTTCGCCCGGCCGATAATCGCCCCCGGGGACGCACCGTCTCCGGGGGCTTTTTCGTATGAAGATCGCGTCGTGGCTGGCCGCCGGCCTGCTGATCCTGTCCGCCCCCGCCGCCTTGGCCCAAGGCGCAGACGAGCTGCCGGAGGCGGACCTGGGCACCATCACCGTGACCAGTGACGGTCGGTCCGAGCGGACCGTCATCGACGACTTCGTGGCCGACATCACTTCGATCCACGAGCGGAACGGCCAGGTCGCGACCTTCGACGAGCGTATCTGTCCCGCCGTCATCAACCTGCCGCCGGCGCAGGCCCAGATCATCAACGACCGCATCGCCCGCGCCGCCCTGATATCCGGTCTGCAGGTCGGCCGTCCGGGGTGCGAAGGCAACGTTCTCATCATCTTCACCGAGGATTCGGACCGCTTCGTCCCCGCGATGATGAGCCGCTACGGCCGGGTCTTCCGCTGGCACGTCGCGGATCAGGAGCGCGGCCAGCAACTGCTCAACGAGTTCGCGCGCGACGGGCGCACCGTGCGCTGGTGGCACCTGACGGAGCGCGACACGCTCGGCCACGACGGCGGATCGCGCCTGCGTGCGGCCTTCGAGACCGACATCTATCGCGTCATTCAGGTGGTCGACATCAAGCGGGTCGGACGGGTCAATCTGACGGCGCTAGGCGACTATCTGGCCATGACGGCTCTCACGCGCATGAGCCCCGATGCGGACCTGGCCGGCCTGGATTCGGTGCTGAACCTATTCACGCCCGGCGATACGCCCGAGGGCCAGGCCCCGGCGCAGATGACCGATTGGGACCAGGCCTATCTCGAGGCCGTCTACGCGGCGCGCGGCGACACCCGTTCGCAGTTTCTGGCGCAGCACGACATCGCCCAGCGCATGCAGCGCCGGATCAACCAGCGCCGCGACGGCCGGTCGATCCGCTGAACCATCGCGCGCGGCGGCCTTGCGGGTCGCCGCCGGGAACGCGATATGCTTGGGACAAGGCGCGCGAACGTGAGTCGCCCGCCGCCAGCACTCGAGAAGGCCTGATGCGCGATCCGATCGACTACATCCAATCGAACCTCGTCCCCATGGTGGTGGAGCAATCCAGCCGCGGCGAACGCTCGTTCGACATCTTCTCGCGCCTCCTGCGCGAGCGGATCATCTTCCTGACCGGCCCGTTCGAGGACGGCATGGCGTCGCTGATCTGCGCCCAGCTGCTGTTCCTGGAATCGGAGAACCCGAAGAAGGAAATCAGCATGTATATCAACAGCCCCGGCGGTCAGGTGACCTCGGCGCTCGCGATCTACGACACCATGCAATACATCAAGAGCCCCGTTTCGACGGTGGTCATGGGCATGGCCGCCTCGGCCGGCTCCCTGATCCTTACGGCCGGCGAGGCGGGCCAGCGCATCGCACTTCCGAACGCGCGGGTCATGGTGCACCAGCCCTCGGGCGGCTTCCGCGGCACGGCCTCGGACATCGAGCGTCACGCCGAGGACATCATCGCCACCAAGCGCCGCCTGAACGAAATCTACGTCCACCACACCGGCCGGACGTACGAAGAGGTCGAGCGCACCCTGGATCGCGATCACTTCATGACCGCCGATGAAGCCAAGGCCTGGGGCATCGTGGACCACGTCTATGACCGCCGCGAGCAGGCCGAAGGCGACGGCATCAAGACGGTCTGATCTCGGTCTAGGGCCGCCCCTTGAACACCCTGAACCCGGCCTCTCCGGCGATCGCCAGCATTTCGGTGTCGCCGGAGGTGTCGCCATAGGCGGCGGCCAAGGTCAGGTCTTCGCCATACGCGGCGCGCAGGCGGCGCACCTTCTCTTCGGCCCGGCAGTTGGGTCCGGAGAAGTCGCCCGTGACGCGGTCATCCGAACCAAAGGTCAGGGGCGTGCCCAGCAGGCCCTCGGCGCCCAGGCGGGCGGCGAAGGGCGCCACGGTCTCTTCGGGTGAGGCTGTCACGATTACGCGATGGGCGCCGCGCGCACCCCAGTCGTTCCAGACCTTGAGCGCATCCGGCCGCATGAACCGCGGCCAGACCTCGTCGGCGAAGCGGGTGGCGAGCTCGGCCAGTTCGCTGCGCGTGACGCCGGCCAAAAACTCGCGCGTCGCGGCGGCCTTTAGCCGGCCCCGATCGCGGTCACCCGCGTAACCGGCCAGGGCCGGCGCCAGTTTGACCAGGCCCAGCGCCCACCCTCCGGGTCCCACGCGCCACTTCAGGAAGGCGTTGTAACTGTCGCGAATCGTCAGGGTGCCGTCGAAATCGAAGGCGACCACGGGCTGGCCGGGCGATAGGGCAGGCGCGGTCTGGCGTGAAGGGGCTGTCATCCCCATGTCATGCATCCGCCGTGATCCCAAACCAAGCTGACATACCGATCGTCCGACCCCTCCGCCGCACTTTGGCGGGGTTGTCGCGGCGGCTGGGATGGGTGATTGTCATTTTTTGAAGACCTTTGCGCCCAGACTCACCGTCTAAACGCGAAGGAAGCGCGTTCCGCCCCTGGTGGACGCGAGATTGAGAAGGGTCGATGACCAAAGCTGCCGGCACAGACGCCAAGAGCACCCTCTACTGCTCCTTCTGCGGGAAGAGCCAGCATGAGGTGCGTAAGCTCATCGCCGGACCGACCGTGTTCATCTGCGACGAATGCGTCGAGCTGTGCATGGATATCATCCGGGAAGAGCACAAGATTTCCTTCAAGACGACGAAGGACGGGGTCCCGACTCCGAAGGAAATCCGCAACGTCCTCGACGACTATGTGATCGGCCAGAGCCACGCCAAGAAGGTGCTCTCGGTCGCGGTCCACAACCACTACAAGCGCCTGAACCACGCGACGAAGAACAACGACGTCGAGCTGGCCAAGTCGAACATCATGCTGATCGGGCCGACCGGCTCGGGCAAGACGCTGCTGGCGCAGACGCTGGCGCGCATCATCGACGTGCCCTTCACCATGGCCGACGCCACGACCCTGACCGAGGCCGGTTATGTCGGTGAGGACGTCGAGAACATCATCCTGAAGCTGCTCCAGGCATCCGACTACAACGTCGAGCGGGCCCAGCGCGGCATCGTCTACATCGATGAAATCGACAAGATTTCGCGCAAGTCGGACAACCCCTCGATCACCCGTGACGTCTCGGGTGAGGGCGTACAGCAGGCCCTGCTGAAGATCATGGAAGGCACCGTCGCTTCCGTGCCCCCGCAGGGCGGCCGCAAGCATCCGCAGCAGGAGTTCCTGCAGGTAGATACCGCCAACATCCTGTTCATCGTCGGCGGCGCCTTCGCCGGCCTCGAGAAGGTGATCTCGGCGCGTGGCGAAGGGGCTTCGATCGGCTTCGGCGCCAAGGTCAAGGACGTGGACGAGCGCCGCACCGGCGATATCCTGAAGGGCGTCGAGCCCGACGACCTGATGCGCTTTGGTCTGATCCCCGAGTTCATCGGCCGTCTGCCTGTTCTGGCGACGCTGGAAGACCTCGACGAGAAGGCGCTGGTCACCATCCTGACCGAGCCGAAGAACGCCCTGGTCAAGCAGTACAAGCGCCTGTTCGAGATGGAGAATGTGGGACTGACCTTTACCGATGACGCCCTGAGCGCCGTCGCCAAGAAGGCCATTACCCGCAAGACCGGCGCTCGCGGTCTACGCTCGATCATGGAAGGCATCCTGCTGGAGACCATGTTCGAACTGCCGACCTTCGAGGGCGTGGAGGAAGTGGTCGTCAACGCCGAGGTGATCGAGGGCAAGGCCCAGCCTCTGCTGATCTACTCCGAGGCGCCGAAGAAGAAGGCCGACGGCGCGGCCTGATCGGCGGCTTCAAACGGCTAGAATGAGGCACGGGCGCCACACAAAGCTGTGGCGCCCGTTTCCATGTCCGGCAGTGGTCGCGCACGTTTCGTCCGCACCCTTATCGCACCGCGCATGACCTGCCCAGCTTGGCCGCCAGATCACGCTTGTGTGGGCCGTTGTTCGGTCACGCTTGAACCGCGATCCACTGGGGCCACATACTCATCCGAACGCCGTCGGAATCGACGGGCCGCGACGAGACTGTCCCCGCATCTTGCAGGGGGCGGCCGTAGCGGCGGGCCGGCGATCATCAAGGGCCCAGGAGTGCGCATCATGTCTGAGTCAAAAATCCTGCCTGTTCTGCCTCTGCGGGACATCGTCGTCTTCCCGCACATGGTCGTGCCGCTGTTCGTGGGGCGCGAGAAGTCGGTCAAGGCGCTCGACGAGATCATGAAGGGCGAGAAGCTGATCCTTCTCGCGACCCAGAAGAACTCGGTCGACGACGATCCGTCGCCGGACGCTATCTATGAGACCGGCGTGCTGGCCACGGTGCTGCAACTGCTGAAGCTGCCGGACGGCACGGTGAAGGTGCTGGTCGAGGGCAAGAGCCGCGCCCGGCTGATCCGCTTCACCGACCGCGAAGAATATTTCGAGGCCGAGGCCGAATCTCTCGCCGACGAGCCGGGCGAACCCGCCCAGGCCGAGGCGCTGTCGCGCGCGGTCATCGAGCAGTTCGAGAACTATGTGAAGCTCAACAAGAAGGTGCCGCCCGAGGCCCTGAGCTCCATCCCCCAGATCACCGATCCGTCCAAGCTGGCGGACAGCGTCGCCGCGCACCTGTCGGTCAAGATCACCGACAAGCAGGCGCTGCTGGAGATGATCGAAACGCCGCGCCGTCTGGAGCGGGTCTACGGCCTGATGGAAGGCGAGATTTCCGTCCTTCAGGTCGAGAAGAAGATCCGCTCGCGCGTGAAGCGCCAGATGGAGAAGACCCAGCGCGAGTACTATCTCAACGAGCAGATGAAGGCGATCCAGCGCGAGCTGGGCGAGACCGACGATCAGCGCGACGAGATCATGGAGCTCGAGAAGCGCATCCGGAAGGTCAAGCTGTCCAAGGAAGCGCGGGCCAAGGCGGACGCCGAGGTCAAGAAGCTGCGCAACATGAGCCCGATGTCGGCGGAATCGACGGTGGTGCGCAACTACCTTGACTGGCTGCTGTCGATCCCGTGGGGCAAGGCCAAGCAGAAGCCCATCGACCTGCAGAAGGCCGAGGACATCCTCGAGGAGGATCACTTCGGCCTGGAGAAGGTCAAGGAACGGATCGTCGAGTATCTGGCCGTCCAGGCTCGCACCGGCTCGCTGAAGGGGCCGATCCTGTGCCTGGTCGGACCTCCGGGCGTCGGCAAGACCTCGCTGGCCAAGTCGATCGCCAAGGCGACCGGGCGTGAATACGTCCGCATGTCGCTGGGCGGCGTACGCGACGAGGCCGAGATCCGTGGGCACCGCCGCACCTACATCGGCTCCATGCCCGGCAAGATCATCCAGTCGATGAAGAAGGCGAAAACCACCAACGCCTTCGTCCTGCTGGACGAAATCGACAAGCTGGGCGCCGACTGGCGCGGCGATCCTTCGTCGGCCCTGCTGGAGGTGCTGGACCCGGCTCAGAACTCGACCTTCGGTGACCACTATCTGGAGGTCGACTACGATCTGTCGCAGGTCATGTTCGTCACCACGGCGAACAGCCTGAACATGCCTCAGCCCCTGATGGACCGGATGGAGATCATCCGGGTCAGCGGATACACCGAGGACGAAAAGGTCGAGATCGCCAAGCGCCACGTCCTGCCCAAGCAGCTGACCGACCACGGCCTGAAGGCCGAGGAGCTGGTCATCCCGGAAGACACCATCCGCGACCTGATCCGCTACTACACGCGCGAAGCCGGCGTGCGGTCGCTGGAGCGGGCCTTGGGCGGTCTGGCGCGCAAGGCGGTGCGGGAAATGGCCAAGACCAAGGTCAAGACCATCACCGTCGACGCGGCCAAGCTGGCCGATTACGCGGGCGTGAAAAAGTATCGCTATGGCGAGACGGACGAGGTGGATCAGGTCGGCATCGTCACCGGTCTGGCCTGGACCGAGTTTGGCGGCGATATCCTGACCATTGAGGCGATCAAGATGCCGGGGCGCGGTCGCATGACCGTCACGGGCAATCTGAAGGAGGTGATGAAGGAATCGATCTCCGCCGCCGCCTCCTACGTCCGGGCCCGCTCGCTGGCCTTTGGGGTGAAGCCTCCCGTGTTCGAGAAGACCGACATCCACGTGCACGTGCCGGACGGCGCGACGCCCAAGGATGGTCCCTCGGCCGGTGTGGCCATGACGGTCGCAATGGTCTCGGTGCTGACCGGCATCCCGATCCGCAAAGACATCGCCATGACCGGCGAGATCACCCTGCGGGGCCGTGTCACCGCCATCGGCGGCCTGAAGGAGAAGCTGCTGGCGGCTCTGCGCAGCGGCGTGAAAACGGTGCTGATCCCGCAGGAGAACGAGAAGGATCTCGCCGACGTGCCCGACAATGTGAAGGGCGCGCTGGAGATCGTGCCGATCTCGACGGCGGACGAGGCGCTGAAGTGGGCCCTCACCGGCTCGCTGACGCCGGTGGAATGGGACGAGGCGACCGAGCCGTTGCCGGCCCCGCCGCCCGCCGCCGACGGCGGCGCGGTGGTCGCGCACTAGGCAAGGACAGGGCCGGGGCGATGCTCCGGCCCTTTTCTTCGGAGCCTTTTCCATTGATCGGGCGGGGCAGGGCGGGCAGAACCCGCCTGCACGCATGGATGGGCGGCTAGCTCAGCTGGTCAGAGCATCTCGTTTACACCGAGAGGGTCGGCGGTTCGAACCCGTCGCCGCCTACCACGTATCACTGGGTTTGCTGGCCGGATGGCCTGTCTGCTTCCCAGTTTACTACCCGGAAACGCCATTCTGGGGACTGTTTCCTGCACTGTGTTCCGTTTTTGTTCACGCGAGCGTAACCCTCTCGCCGGGTCGGGCAACCCAGCGACACGATGACCAGACTTCGCACCATCGTCACCCAGGCTGACCTCGATCAGCTGAAGGCGGCCCACAAGACGCTGACAGATATCTGCGTCGGGCTGCACCCGGCCTGTAACTTCCATCCGCCGCTGTATGCAGCCATCGCGACGGTGAAGGCCTGCGCGGTCGACTGGTCGGGCCGGCCGGACATCTGGAGTTCAAGCACAGGCAAGCTGGACGGCCGGGCCACGCCGGACGGCCAGTCCTGACGTGGGCGGCAACCCGCGCTATCGCCTTTGGACCCGCGACAACTGGCAGGGGTACTGCCCGACGATTGGGCGCATGCTGGACCGGGGCTGGTCTTTCACCATCACCTGCGGGGCCTGCCGCCTAGAGATGCGCGTCGACACCGACAAGATCATCAAGGCGAAGGGCCGTGACTGGTCGCCTTGGGGCAAGTCGGCCGCGTGCCGGCGGATCGGCTGCCTGGGGCGGATGAGACTGCGGGCCTACGCGCCGGGGCCGAACGAGTTCATCGGGATCTGATCTCGCGCGTTCCCTCGCCATGACCATAGACGACATGGACGAAGCGCTGAGGGCCGATCCCTCCATCGTCGCCTTCACCCTGACCGGCGAAGACTGGTGGGCGCTCGAGGCGCATCAACGCGCGACGCCGAACAACGAGCCCGGCTGGGGCAAAGGCGGGCTGACGCACCAGGGCGTCATCGTGGGCGTGATGCCCGGCCCGTCGCGCACCTGGACCGAGGCGGAGTGGCGCGAGACCTGGGGCGTGCTCCCAACGGAATTTGAGATGCATCTGCCGAGGGGTCTCTGAGAGTTAAGGCAGACGCGCGCCCATCGAGAACGCGTACAGCGCAGCGGCGATCAGCACCACGATCGCACCGATCATCACTAGCCGGTTCTTGTTCATCGTCAGACTCCCTTACCTGAGGTCTCAGCCCTCGCGCCGTACTTCAGTCGGTGCCTTGTCGTCGCGCAAGCCCTTAAAGCTCGCCTGCCGCAGACGCCCGCTGGCCGTCCATTCGGCGATGTCCGCCTGAACCACCACCTCTGGCTCGATGAAGTGCAGGCTGTCGCCGCCGGTCGCCCTCGGCTGTTCGCCTGCGAACGGCGTGCGCGCCCGCGCCAGCGCCTTCAGCCGGGGCCGCAGCTCCTTCAGGTGCTCGTCTCGGAACCCGTTCTTGATCGACCCGGCGTAGCGCAGCTGGCCCCGATCATAGACGCCGGTCAGCACGCCCTTGAACCGTCCGTCGGGCCCGGCCTTCCAGCCGCCCACCACGACCTCCTGACCCGGCCGGCACTTGGATTTGATCCAGACGGCGGTGCGGCCGGAGCGATAGTTCTCGTCCGACCGCTTCGAGACGATGCCTTCCAGCCGCATGGTGCATGCAGCCTTCAGCAGCGCGCTCGGCTCCGCATCCGGGAAGTGGTCGACGAAGCGAAAGCGCTTGGCCACGGCCGGTCCCGCATCAGCCAGCAGCTTCTCCAAGCTCTTCTTGCGGGTCGCCAGCGCATAGGGGCGCAGGTCCGAGTCGCCACGCCACAGGATGTCGAACACGAAATAGACCAGCCGCCCCGACGTCCGCCGGTTCAGGTCGCTGCGCAGTTGGCTGAACGCAGGCATACCCTCGGCGTCCACGGCGCACAGCTCGCCATCCAGGATGCAGTCCTCGAACGCGGCCGCGTCGGCCGAGTGCGCCGCCAACTTGTCGGTCCAGTCATGACCATTGCGCGTGAACCAGGTCGCGACGCCCCTCTCGACCCGCAGCTGGAAGCGGAAACCGTCGTACTTGATCTCGTGAATCCACCCGCGCCCCGCCGGCGGCTTCGCCTCGAGGGTCGGATGGGAGAGCGCCTGAAAGCCCACTGGCATCTTCAGCGTGCGCTCGATGTCCTGCTTTCTGCGGGCCATGGCGGCGAGTCGAACACCAAGCTTGGCGATTCGATCCGCTTAGTTCGTAGAGCGCTCCAAACCGCGAGGCCCGAGCTTCGAATTTCGATAGTAGCTTAGCCGATAAGAGCGTAGTGCAGCACAGCGGATGACCAGCGCATTTGCGCTGTGACGTCTTCTCAGGCTCACCGCAAATGCACCAAGAGTCCGACCGCATCCAGAACTGGACGTGGAAAGCCATGAGCGAGCCGGATAAAGCCGCGCTTAGGCCACACACATACGAGCGCCTGTTGGCGCAAGGCGACATCCTCATGCGGACAGATGACCACGTCGACGTGGTCTATTTCCCGATATCGGCCGACTTAGCCAGTATTGTTCGGTTGGAGGACGGCAGCGCCGGGATGGTGACGACCGTCGGGCGGGAGGGTCTGACCGGGCTCGCCGCGTTCCTGGCCAATGAACGGCTAGGCTGGGACATCCAGGTGCAGATTGGCGGTCACGCGTGGGGCCTTCCGGCCGACGTCCTCCGCCATCAGGCCAAAGTCAGCCCGGACCTCGCGGAGCAGCTGCTTCAGCTTACCCACACGAGCCAGGTCCAGGCCGCCAGAACCGCGATCTGCAATCTCCGCCACTCGGTGAAGCATCGCCTCGCTCGCTGGCTCCTGTCGACGCAGGACCGCACGGGCCAGAGCCAGTTCCGGACGACTCAGGAAGAAGTGGCACTTCTCCTCGGCGTCCAGCGCACGACTTTGAACGCCGCCTTCCAAACGCTCGAAAGCATAGGCGGCGTCAGGATTGGCCGCGGAAACATCCGCGTGGTGGACCGGAATGCCCTGCGTGTCGCGGCGTGTGAATGCTACTGCGCTAGACACGTATCGGCATAACCCGCGCGTTGCTCTGCGCTGCGCTCCGCCGGTTACCAAACGGAGGAACGGCCATCTCTGCAGAGAGTTGTTGAGCGCGAAGGGAGACAGCGCATGTCCGACGACAAATCCAAGACCGGCGGCCAGGACCGCGAGCGGATCAGCCTAAGCGAGGACTACGAGGTCCGCGACTGGACGGCCAAGTTCGGCGTCACCGAAGAAGAGTTGAGGGCGGCCGTCGCGAAAGTCGGGAACGGCGTCGACGCCGTTCTGAAAGAGCTGCGCGGCCAATGACCATGAAGCTGTTCCGCATCGTGGTGCATGGCCCCGGCGGTGACCGGACGATCCGCGTGCCGTCACCCACTGAGGTGCAGGCTGGGGACGCCGCCGCTCCGCTGATGGCCGAAGGCGACGCGATCGTTTCGGTCGAGGAAGAGCTCGACGCCAGTCAGGTCGCGGACGCCGCGCCACCCAAAACCCAGGCCGAGGAACTAACGCCCGTCACGCCCGGCGCCGCCGCCGCCGACTAGCGCCTCAACTCCCGCCGTAGACATGGCGCAACCGCCCATGCCAGCGTCGAGCAGGGCGTTCAGTAGTGGCNGCGGACGCCGCGCCACCCAAAACCCAGGCCGAGGAACTAACGCCCGTCACGCCCGGCGCCGCCGCCGCCGACTAGCGCCTCAACTCCCGCCGTAGACATGGCGCAACCGCCCATGCCAGCGTCGGGGGATGTGCAACCTCTACACCATCCGCAAAGGCCCGGCCTCGATCCTCGATCTGGCGCGGGCCTTTGCATCTGAGGTCGGCAACCTCGAGCCGCGCGACATTTATCCGGATTANGCAACCTCTACACCATCCGCAAAGGCCCGGCCTCGATCCTCGATCTGGCGCGGGCCTTTGCATCTGAGGTCGGCAACCTCGAGCCGCGCGACATTTATCCGGATTAGGCCGCGCCCATCGTCCGCGCCGATGCGAACGGCGAGCGAGTTCTCGTTATGGCGCGCTGGGGCCTGCCGTCGTCCAAGAAGGCGATTTTCGATGCCGCGACCAAGCGGGCCGACAAGGCGCGCGCCAAGGGCAAGGACGTCGACTTCCCCAAGATGCTTGAGCTGGAGCCCGACGCCGGCACGACGAACGTACGCAACACTGCGTCCAGCCACTGGCGGCCGTGGCTTTCCCCGGCCAACCGATGCCTGGTCCCCTTCACGGCCTTCAGCGAGCCGGGGCGCGACGCCGCCGGCAAATACACGCCGATCTGGTTCCGGCTGCGTGATCCGGATCCGGAGCCGCTGGCCTTCTTCGCCGGCGTCCACGTCCAAAGCCACACCTGCGTCCGCAAGATGAAGACCGGTCTGGAGACGTGCGACCTGTTCGCCTTCCTCACCACGGAGCCGTCGGAGCCGGTGGCGTCGATCCACCCCAAGGCCATGCCGGTGATCCTGACGACCGAGGAAGAGCGGGATGTTTGGATGCGCGCGCCGTGGGATGAGGCGAAGGGCCTGCAGCGGGCCCTGCCGGACGGGAGGCTGGAGATTTTTGATCGGAGCACCGTAAGCGGATGACCTGGACGACACGTAGAGACGGCAGCCTCGATCTTGCGATCGTCGTTGGATATGAGCTGATCGCCCTCGACAACGACGCCTTGGCGATCCGGATCGAGTACGCGGAGAACCAGGAGCAGCTACTGGGTCAGACGGCACCCGCGACCAAGCAGTTGGTGTTGACCCGAGAGCGGGCCACAGAACTTGGCATGGACCTCACGCACGGTGTGGCAGTCAGCGGTGACACCAAAGGCAAGGCCTGAAACGACGAAAGCCCGGCCACCCCGCGAAGGGCGACCGGGCCTGAATGCGGAGCCGCTAAGGCTCGACGCTAATGGACGGTAATGGGGCCTAATGAACTAGCCCGGCCGGGGAGGGGCGCTGGGCGGCGTCTCGCACGTCTGACCTGCGACGGAGGCCCTCTCCCACCCACGACGCCCCCAGGACCGCGCATCAGCATCGGACGTCAGATGCTCGCGTGTCGCCTCGCGCTCTTCGGCGGTCACAGGCACCACGATAGTCCCGGCGACGGGCGGCTCGGCCTCCAGCGGCGCGCACAGGCGTGGATCGGCCGCGACCGGAGCGGGCTGGGCGATGGGCTCAACCGGCAGGCTGGAGGGCTTCGCGCACGCTCCGAGGATCGACAAGCTCACGCACAGGGCAGCGGGACGGATCATAGGTCGGCTCCTTCGTGACGATGCGTTCGATGACGCGGGCGGACTGGCGGGCTTCGGCGACGCGAGCAGCGCATTGCTCGATCAGGGATGTCGCGGCGGCCTGGGAGGTCTGGCGCTCTTCGCCCCGGCGGCTCTCCGACACGCGGTAGGAGGCCATCCACCCAAGGGCGTGGCGCTTCCACTCGTTGGTGCCGGCAATCGCCACGTCGTGGCGGGCCTCTTGGCGGGCGTGGGAGGCGGCTGGCCCAATGAAGGGCGTCCAGTGCCAGAGAAGCGCGCCGATGACGGCGGCTAGGGCGTACGGGGCCAGCAGGCGGGCGAGGGCGGTCAATGCGCCAGCTCGAAGTGCGGGCTGTCGCTCTCACCGCGTTCCCGGGGCTTGCCATCCTGGTCCCAGTCAGCGCCCCAGCGGATCTTCACGCCCAACTGCTTGGCCGCCTCGAACATCGCCCGCGACACCTGGTCGAACGGCCCGGTCGCCTTCCAGTCGTAGGGCGAGGGCAGCAGATCGACGGCGTGGCCGAACCCGTCCGCCTTGACGAAGTGGTTGCTGTTTACCGTCCAGGTGACGACCGGGCCCGGCTTCGTGCGGCCTTGGGCGTATAGCTCTTTCTGCCGCGCCGGGGTGCGGACGCCCTCGATGACCTTGAAGTCGACGGGGCTGATTTCGATGGCTCGTTCGACCACTCGGACCAGCTGGGGATGCACCCCCGACAGGCGCCCACGCGAGGTAGCGCCCAAGGCGAACTTGGCCATCGTCAGTCTCCAGTTTGTGATGGGAAATCTGCGGCGCAGCTCGCGGCGAAGCTGAAACCTGCGCCGCCGTTTGCGACTTGCTCTCGCATGACCATGACGCCGAGAACCGTCGAACAATGCCTGGACGAAGCCCGCAAGCTGATTGCCGAGGCCGTGCCGGAGCAGGACGAGATGCGGCGAACCGCCCTCTTGGCGTTGGCCGACCACTGGATCGCGCTGCACGCGTCGCGGAAGTCGGAGGCCTAGGTCAGCGGAAGATCGACCAGATGGCGAGCGCGAAGCTGGCCACAGTCGCCAGGACCATGAGGGCCAACAGCAGGATGTCGCCGCGCTTCACATTGGAATAATACCAGCCTTGAATGCGCCCGGGAACGAACGGGCCGAATCGTTGGATCGCGGCTAAGATCAACGCCTCTGAGACTGCGCGTGTATGCCTCACAGCGCGCAATCGAGCTTAAGGATTCGCCACCGTGCTGAAGACGTCGAAAGCTTTCGATCTTCACGACTATGCCGATGCACTTCCTCGGGGAAAAACGCGAACGAAGCTTCTTTCTGCGATACGGGGCTACCTTGGCATCAAATCAGTTATACGCGATCTGACCCATGCTCGCGAGGTAATGCGTATCCTTGGTGAGCACCAGGCGAAGGAGACCCCTGGCAGACAAACGCTGGATTCGGCCCTGCTGGGTCGAGCCCTTTTTAATCAAGCGCTGCTCTTATACGTCGGTGCGACAAAGACAGTATCGCATTCGAGACCCCCATTTGATGGCTGGCGAATGTATAGCGAGAATGATCGGAAGAGGCATAAGGTCATATGCGATCTCAGAGACAACGCTATTGCGCATTATGGGCCTGGGGGTGAGCTGCTGCGCCAGCCGTGGGTAGAGGATCGTTTAGCCTTAGTCGTAAACTCGCAAACAGATATGCTTCACCTCAAACCATGCTACAAAATATCTGCCACCAAAGGTGTCCTGTCTGATGATCTTCGGGCCCTTATCGAACTGGCTTTGTCCTTAGCCGAGTTACGAGTTAACCCAAAAGCTGAAGACCTCTTCAATCTGCTGCGCACGGAACACGGGGCGGGTCAGGATCTACTCGAAAAATCGCCGTTCGACCCCATGAAGTTCTTTGACAACGAACCCGCAGCAGCGGCCTTTTGGGAGACCGGCCCAAGCGAAACGAATATGATTAGTATAAGCGCCGATAGGCGGCAGGTCGTGCGCGACGACAGTCTCAACCGGACGGGGGAAAGCTAAAGCGCGAATCCGGTTCGTCAACCGCCGCCATTGACCATCACCGTCAGGCCGACGCCGATCAGCACGAAGACCGCGGCGCCGACGAAGATCCATCGGTTCCACCCCGGCGGGGTCTCCATCGCAGGCCGGTCCAGCATGGCTGCCGGCGGCAGATGCATCCCCGCCTCCACCATCCATTTGTCGCGGCCCAGCACGGCCAGCAAGCGCATCACCATGACGCTCCACGGCGGCGGCGACCGCTCCCGCTGCACCAGGTCCAGGATCAGCAGCGACATGACCAGCGCGACCAGCGCGCCCGCCGGCAGCAGCGGACTCATGTGATCGACGCGGACCAGCCGCCCGGGCCAGATCAGGGTCGCGCCGCGCACCACAAAGAAGGCGGCCATCGCGAACACGACGCCCCGGTGCAGCCAACTCGCGCTGATCCGCGTGTGGTAGGTCGGCCCCAGGATGCGGAACACGACGGTCATCACTCCTGCCGCACCCAGGAACAGCAACCCGGTCAGCGTCACCCATGCGCCATGGCTCATGACGGCTTTTCCTTCTCGTCGATCGCGGCTTTCAGGGCGGCCTTGAAGATCCGGCCCAGGAAGTTGAAGAAGGCGCGCGGATCGTTCGCGGCCAGATAGCCGGCGACCAGGGCGACGGCCGGCTTGGCCATCACCGGCACGGCCGCCGCGACAGCAGACGCCAGCGCCTCGGCCGCCACCGGCCCGGCGAACACGCCGATACCCAGGCTCAACCACGCCTTCGTGCGCGCCTCGGCGGTCGCCCCCTTGGACGCATAGGCCGGCAGCATGCCGATGGCGCCCGCGATCAGGCCGCCGCACAGGCCCCAGAACGCGGACAGGTCACGCGGGTCGTACATCCGCCCCTCCAAGGCTTCAGATGGGCGGGTCAGACGTCTCGGGTCGTCTGGGCCTGGCAACGCACGCCGGCCCACATGATCCAGCGGCGCAGCGGCGGCACATCCAGCACCGCCATCGCCTCCCGATAGATGCGGTCGATCTCGCGCCGGGCGCGGGTCCGCGGCTTCGGCTGAGACCACAGGAAGTCGTGCAGCACCGCCGCCTTGGCGCCCCGATCGAACGTCGAGACGAACCCGCGCGCCCAGCGAGGCACGGAACAGAAGTCGGTCTCGAACCCGATCGGCACTTCGATCGTCTCGCCGGAGCCCAGATGCCCGACGTCATAGGCGAAGGGGCTGATCAGCCGGACCGTCCCGCGCCCCCGTTCCTCCCGCTGCTGCACCTCCACCCGCAGAGGCAGAGTGAAGCGGCTACGCGGGCCAGCCGGCATTGATGTCGATGGCGTCGAGGGCAGCCCGATCGGGCGCGGCGTCGATTTGGTCTTTCAGCACCCAGGACCGCCCCATGATCTGCTGGCCCCAGGTCGCCATGCCGACCACGATCACCTGCAGTCCTTCGGCGAACGACGCGACCACGGTCTCGTTGTCTGCCGTCCTGAACGTCGCGCCCATGACGGCGCCGTGGCCGCCCATGACGGCCGCCGAGTAAGAGGCCTGCGACGTCAGCCAGTTGATCTTGTCGGTCTCGTTGCGGACCTGCAGCGTGTGCCCCGCCAACGCCCCGGTGCTGGGTGTGAACCCGGCGGCGAACACCGCCTCACGACGTGCAGTGACGGCCGCGTTCTTGGCGGCCTTGGCCTCTTCAAAGGTTGGCGCCGGATAGTGCTCGGCGCGCCATGCCGCGATGAATTCCGGCGTCCAGACGGCCTCGATCTCTGCCGCGACTTCTCGCGGCAAATCGCTCAGGTCATGGCCCGGCTCGCGCGACCCACGGTGCGGGCCGTTCTCGGTGTCCCACTTCAGGAACAATAGGCCGTCAGCGGCCAGGACGTGCTCGATCAACTGCATCAGTTGGCTCCCACGAAGACGCCGGCGAAGACGAAATTGAAGCCGTCGGTGATGCTCGACCAGGGCAGGTTCGAGTAACCGCTGGCGCCGCTCTGCTCCATTCGGAACTGGTTGGACGAAACGGTGGCCGTCAGGATGTTGGAGGCTGTCAGCGTCAGTCCGGTGGCGCGCGAGACGGTCACGGCGGCGTCAGCGGCCGAGGCTGCCGGCAGGCCGCCGATCCGCACGTTCCCCGTCCCTCCGGTGCCCTTGCTGGTCAGAGCGACGCGCCCCCAGTAGATCCAAAGCTTGCCGACCTTGATGTAGCCTCCGGCGTTCGCTGCCGCATAAACGGCGTCCGTCGGGGTCGTGCCGTCTGTTACGATGGAAGGCGTCCACGCGCCCTCTTCGTAGTCGTCGAGGGTATTCGGATCTGTCGATGCCAGTTGGGCGGCCGGGAATGCGATCTGGCCCGTCCGGCCCGCTCCAGCCCAGCCACTCGCACGAAACAGGTGGTTCAGCCGCCAGTTGCCGCCGCCGAGATACTCGAAGAGGGCGAAGTCGCCGACCTCGAGCGTCAGATCCTTGCCGCCGGGCAGGATCAGGCTGGTCGCATTGTGGGTCAGGGTGTGACCGGAGTTGAACCGGGCGAAGTAGAACGGCTCGGCCAGCGAAGCCGAGGATCCCAGCGCAGCTATGGTGGCGGTCGAGCCTCCGATCACCACGAAGTGCGAGGGGTACAAGCCCAGGTCTACCGTTGCGCCGATACTGGCGAACGGTCCCACCCCGCCCGCCATGAGGCTCGCTGCCCGCGTCCAGCTGACCAGCCGCCAGTTGCCCGAGGCGTTGGATTCGAAGATGGCGATATCGCCCGCCGCCGTCAGCAGGTTCGCACCGCCCGGCAGAATCAGGGATGTGCCGTTATGAGTGAGCGTCAGCGCCGAGGCGAAGCGCACCCGCTTGCGCAGGTTGGCGCCCGCCCCCAGCGACGTGATCGTGGTCGTGCCGGTGATGCGGACCTTGTTCGAGGCCGCCGCGCCGATGTCCGTGGTCGCGGCGCTCGCGACATCGACTTCGGTCGCCTCTTCGCCGGCCAGGCCCAGGGCGGCCAGGATCGCACGGGCCGCGACGGCGCCGGCCGTGCTCAACAGCGACCGGCCATAGTTGCTCTCGCTGACCGACTGATACTTGCGCATCCGCCAGACGCCCGAGCCGTCAGACGAGAACTCCGCCAGGTCGCCGGCCGCCATCTGCATGTCCGCCGCGCCGGGCAGGATCAGGTTGGCGCCGTGGGTCAGAAGGGGCGTGCCGGTGAAGCGCAGCAGCTTGCGGCGGTTAGCCACGCTGTCGAACGCCGTGATGGTGACGTTGCCCGACACCACGACCTTGTTGCTGTTGGCCGCGCCGATGTTGGTCGTGGCGGCCGAGGCGACCGTGACCTCAGGCGCGTCGCCCAGGTCGCCGGTCAGCGTGCCGCCGCTGATCCCACCCGTCGCCCCGCCGGGGCCGGACAGTGCGATGTTCCAGGCAGTCTTCGTACCGGAGCCCCCGACCGACACCACATCGACGACCAGCGACGTGCCCGAATAGCTGGAGACCTGCCCCAGCATGTAGTTGGCCGGGTTCGCCTGATCCGACACCTGCACGAACTGGCCAGCGACGAACGCCTTGCCCGATTGCGTCGTAAAGGTCTTCTGGCCCGTGCCGATGGCGTTGCTGGTCGTGGACGAGGCCAGGAACAGGGCGGCGTTGGCCGCGCTCGATCCGGCTTCCAGCAGATCCAGTCGAGCGAGCAGGGGCAGCAGTCGCTGGGCGACGAAGGTCTTGACGCTCATCGGATCATCCCAGGGTGATGCTGCGGCGGACGCACCAGGCCGCGACATCGGCGGCGAAGGCGTCCTTGAGGGCGATGGAGGGCGTTTCGTATTCGCCCAGGCCCTTCACGAAGAAGACGGCGGCGATGTCGACGGCGTCGCGGAAGGTGGCGGAGTAGTCGTCACCGATGCGGAACTTGCGGGCTGCTGGTCGGCGAACGCCGGGGCCATTGGCCAGGTTCGGCGCGAGCACGCCTGGAGCCGCGCCATATCCGCGCTGGTTGATCACCGTACGGTCAGCCGGCGCAGGCTCGTAGATCGCCGAGAAGAGGTTGATCCACCATTCGGAATAGCTGGTCGTCAGGACGCGGCTGGAACTGAGCAGGCCGCCGGCCGTGTCCGCGCTGACCCGCAGCGATTTGCCCGACGTGTAATAGACCGACGTCCCGGGCGAGGTGTTGTTCAGGTAGGTGCCGGCGACGATGGCGCCGTTGACCGGCTCGGCCACCATTCGCGAGACGCTGACGATGCAGACCTCTTCGGTGTCGAAGATCTCCGTCTCGAGGCACGCGCCGCCGCTGAACCGCAGAGCGTTGGCCTGCGGGACCGGCACACCGATCACCCGCGCCGGCGCGCCGCCCGCGTGGTTGATTACGGCGCGCTCCAGTCCCTGCGACAGATCGAAGGCCCCGACCAGTTCGAGACACAGCTCCGGGCGCGGCGTCACGCCCCACGCGGAATCAATCCCTGCAAAGGGGTCTTTGGCTTTGATCATGGGGGCGCCTCAGATCAGGGGACGAGGTCGAGCAGGTTCGCGCCAACCGCAGCGGCGAAGTCGGAGCCGCCTTCGCTGTTGAAGTGCAAATCGTCCTTCCAGCGCCCCTCGGCGTTGCCGACAGACCAGACGGGGAAGTCGTCGTGCGCGTTGTAGAAGGGCAGGTCTTCGGCCTGCGTGTAGGCCCACATCGCGTCGCGATAGGTGTCCTGCGGCTGGTAGGCCAAGGCGTTGGATTGCGCCGGCGCCACGATGATCGGCGGCACGGCCAGACAAGACCGGATCGCCTTCAGCCCCTCGATGGTCTTCGATGGCGGCGACCAGACGAGCGTCGTGGGCAGGCCGCGATAGTCGTTGGTCGAGATGATCAGCATGGCCGCATCCAGACCGATGTCCGCTGCGATGGCGGTCATGGCGTTCTTCGCGGTCGTCGTCAGGACGGTCCAGTCGTAACCCGTCAGGCCGGAGTTTCCGAACTTGATGAGCTCGGCGCCCGACTTGGCGGTGATCGTGGCGTACACGCCAAGGATCTTGATCGTCCCGGCGGACCAGGCCAGCGACAGGGTATGCGCCGTCTCGGTCAGGCCTGCGGTGATGGTCAGGATGCCGAGGCCGCCGGACCCGTCCGTCGCCACGGTGTTCACCGCGCCGCCGTCGACCTGCCAGGTGAAGGTGCCGGTCTTCTCATAATAGACGCGGAACTCGGTCGCGATGCAGTTGGCCCAGGTCACGCTCGCGGTGGCCGAAGCGGAAAGGCTATGACCATCGATGCCGCACAGGCCGGCCGGCGGCTGGTCGGCCGACAGGTCGAAGGTGGACCATGCGCCCGACTTGGCGAAGGTCACGCCGTTCAAGGGTGGGCTGTCGGTCGTCGCGTTGACGCTTAGCCAGCCTTCGCCGCCCTTGCCGAACTCGTCGTACAGCTTGTTCCCGAGCGCCTGTGGGATGGCCAGGTTGTCACCCCAGCTGTCGCCGCCCACGCCCAGCTTCAGCTTGACGACGGAGCCGGTCCCCGCGTCCAGACGCCGTTCCAGCTTGCCCTTCTGCGCCCGCCACTTCCGCAGCGCGCGGCGGTTGGCGAAGATCGGCAGACCCGACGACATCTTGGCCAGCTTGGCCTGCATCTCGGCGCGCTGGACGTGCGCGGGCTTCTCGCCTGGGCGTATCATGTCCAGCATCTGGCCGCCGGCCGTCTGGACGAACGACCCGCCGTAAGAGTTGGAGACCTCGAGCACCTGGCCAATCAGCGCGTAGATCGCGTCGATCTGGGCTTTCGTCTCCAAGGATTGAGCGTAGATCGCCGCGACCACGCTCGCGCCGTCAATGCGGACGACGATCTGGCCGTTGACGACGGAAACGACAGCGTCAGCCATTAGCGAGCATCCAGCAGATAGGTTTTCAGCTTGCCGATGCCGTCGAGCGCGCCCTTCGCATTCGGGTGCTCGAAGTCGGTGAAGTTGCCGGCGTCGTTTTCGACGGCCCAGGTGTCCCAGAGCCGGAGCCAGCTGAACTTCTCGATCCCGATGGACGCGACGGTCGTGTCCATCGCCGTGTCGTAGGCGCTGAGCGGATTGACCGGGGTGCCGTTGGTGTCAGGCGGCAGGATGAACAAGTAGCTGGCGCCCGAGTTGAGGTTGCGCAGCGTGCCGACGAACGTCGCGATCTCCGATGCGAAGGTCGAGGGCGGGGAGTCGGGCCGCTGGTAATCGTTCGTGCCCAGGATGATGATGATCAGCTTGGGCGCCAGCAGCGACATGCAGTCGCCGGCGGGGTCCGCATACTTGATCAGGTCGCTGGCCTGCAGGCTCGAGTTGCCGGCCTTCAGGAACTCGATGCCGGGGCCGTCACGGGTCGAGTAGACCCCCAGCAGGACGACGTTGCCGCCGGTGCTGACCGAGGTGTCGACCTCCAGGGTGTGGGCTGCCAGGGGGAGGGGGCCGATGTCCACGAACGTGGTGCCGGGGGAGCCGGTCGGGGTAACGGTCGTCCAGGCGCCGCCATCGACCCGCCACTGGAACTTGCCCGTCTGCCCACGGTCGTAGAACAGCTTCAGGCGCGTGGCGATCGTGCCCTCGACCTTGAACGATCCGCCGGTGCCGGATCGCACGATGTAATGGCCATCGATGCCGGCCTTATAGGTCGCGGCCGTGTTGTCCGAGGCGTCCCAGAGGGTGAAGCCGGGGCGGGTGACGGTGACGCCGGTCGGCTCTGTGATGCCCCTGACGTTAATCCAGCCGTCGCCCGCGATGGTGAGACCGTCGTCGGCGTACAGCTGGCGGAAGGCGTCCCAGATCTTCGTTTGCTCGGCATAGCTGTCGCCCAGGATCGCGACCGTGACCTTGCCGGAAGGCGAACTGGCCTGCAGCGCGGCGATGGCGTTCTGGAAGGCACCGAGGGTCAGGCCCGACGTGAAGGTGTTTGAGGGGATGATGTTCTGCGTCGCGCCGGGCTCGATGATGAAGCTGCCCTGTAGCCAACGGTGCTTCGGATAGGCGGGCGCCTTCGTGACGTGCATGTCCCAGCAGAGCGCGACGGACTGGCCGACCTTCACCCCGGAGTCGGGGAAGGGCAGCAGGTCTTCTAGGGTCCGCTCGTTGATGCGGATCGTCACCGTGGACGTGACCCGGCCCGCCACTGTCGCCACGCTGACCGACAGACCTTGCGCCGGCGCGACACTGTTCTGCAGCGTCAGCACAGCCGAAGGCGCGTCGCGGTAGGGCCGCACCTGCATCACCAGCGCGGCGCCGGTGAAGTCCAGGTCTTCGAAAGCGATGGTCGCCACGAAACCCTCCCAGCGCAGAGCCGTGAGGTCGAGCGTGCCCGTACCGATGCCAGGGATCATCGGGCCTCCAGTTCAGATTGAGGGGGTCGTCAGACTTCGATGACGGTGATGCGGACGGTCGCCCCGACCAGCAGCGACAGAACGCCGGTGACGAGCGCCGCCTGCTTGGCCTGGATCTTCACGCCGGTTGCGGTGCGAGACCCGGCGACCTCTTCCACCGACACCGGACCGCCAGTCACAGGCGCGTTGCCGGTCGGGATGACGATGGGTGGATTGGCGAAGGCCGGCGTCGCGTTGAAACTGAAGGTCGCGACGCCTTGCGCGTTCGTGACGGCCTGCAGCTCCATCACCCGCTTGATGGCGTTGAAGTTGAAGCCGTCCGCCTTGGCCGAGGCCAGCGAGCCCGAGGCCGTCAGGTAGCCGGTCGCGGGTTTCGCACCCGCGCCGCCCGACCAGTCGTAGAGCTCGATCAGCGTGCGCGCGCTGTCCTGCACACCCCGGAACATCGGGGTCCAGCCTGACGCGCCGGTGTCGCCCTTGGGGCCCGGGTCGTCCTGCTGAAGGATCGGCACGACCGACCCGTCCGCCATCCGGCTCGCGCCGCCGTTCACAACCACCTTCGGGCTCATACGGTCACCCCCGTCTGCACCCAGGCCGATTGCGCCCCCGTGTCAGAGACGGCCCGCGCCCAATACCGGATCACCCCCGACCCCGGCGTGTCGGTCACCGTGAAGGTCTGGCTTGGGGCGCCCATGATCGGCGGGACCAGGTTCGTCCCCGGCATGGTCGTCGAGTTCACCGACCGGCGGACCTCGATGTAGTCGAACGACAGGTCGGACGGCGCGCGCACCGTCAGGGTGACTGTGCCGCTCGACACCGTGGGCGTGTAGATGGCAGGCGCGTTGATGAAGGCCGAGGGCGGGGCCGTCGATCCCGGCACAGGGCTTGTCACCCCCACCTGCGCCATCGCGGCGTCGTGCTTGGCGTCCGTTTCTTCGCGGAACGTGATCCGGACGACCGCGGTCATCGGGTCAAAGTTGCGCTGCAGGCACTTCGCCTTGACCCCGTCGAGCTGGAAGCCCGGAGCGTCGAAGGTGAAGCAGTCGCCGGGCTTGATCCGGCGCATATAAGCCTTCAGGGGGACAGTTCCGGACAGGCGCTCGCGACGGTCGGCCAAGTCGTAATAGATCAGCTGGGCGGCTTGGTTCTTATCGGGGACGTAGGGATAGTCGCCTCGCGTGGGACGCTCGGATCCCCGATCCTGCGTCACCCAGGCGGCGTTGCCGATGGGATCGATCGGTGTGAGATCGCCCCAGGTATGCGCGCCCGAGAGGAAGTAGGCGGTCCCTGAGTTCTTTCGGTCTAGACGCGACGGCCCCAGCGAGAGCTCAACCTCGCCAGCCGTATCGGCCGGCGTGATCGTCAGCAGGCTCGCTTGTTCGGCGCCTCGCGAGACGCAGCTGATCTTGCCTGCGACCCGGGACCGATACGCCCCGGCGGCCTGCAGCGCCTGGTCGAGCACCGTGCTCTCGTCCATCGAAGAGTCGGGGACGCCGGCCATCTTCCAGCCGTTCGCGTCCGCGACGTTCGCGGCATAGACGAAGGCCCCGACATCGATCCCGTCCAGGCTGGACCCGATGCCGCCCACGAGGGAGGACTGATAGGGCACGCCGTACAGGCCGCCGCCGCTGTCGCCCTCCCATCGACCAATCGACCAGTTGAGGCCGTAGATCGCACCGTTGCTCATCAGAACCCAGGTCGCCGGGTTGTTGAGCCGGCATGTGCCGGCACCACCCGGCCAGGTGCTATCTATCCGGGGATCCCACCCTCGGAGACCGTCTAGGATGATGAGCGGCTTCTCTTCGTTGCCCTCGAACTCGCTGAGCTTGGAGTTCTCCGACAGCGTCAGCATGTAGGCCGCCGCGCCGCTCATCTTGTAGGCGGATGTCCAGTCCGGGATCGTGGCCCCGCTGGTCAGGCCGCTAGGAGAGGTGAGCGCCGTCTCGGGCTGGGTGCCGAGGGTCGTCTGAAGCCACATCCAGCCGCTGTGCGGCCCGTTGGTTGCCTTCTCGTCCGACCCGAAGGTGGTGACGACGTCGTTGAACGCCGTGCTGACGATGCCTTGGATCGGGCCAGAGCGCGCCAGGGTCGCGACGATGGACTGGTACTGGTTATTCGGGCCGTACGCGACGCGGTAGTTGATCTTGCCGGCCATGCCGACGCGGCCGGCGGGGAAGGGGAGCGGGGTGTCGTTGCTGGCGACCCAGTCCGTGGGCTGGCGACCCTGGCCGGTCGCCATGCCCGACATCGTCGATCCGACAAGGTTCAGCGCGAGGCCGGCCGTGACATACTGGCCCGCCGTGATGCCGAAGGCCGCAGTCCCGAAGGCCCCCGTCAGACCGCCGCCGGCGAGAGTCGGGATCAGAGAGGCGCCGGCAGTCGCCAGGGCCAGACCGCCGATGACGATGGCCGTTCCAACCGTGGCCAGCGCCTTTCCCATCAGAGCGTCCTCCAGGCAGCGACAAAGGCGTGGGGCTGCATGATCACCGCGCCCTTCTCGCCTTCGAGGAAGCCGATCACCCGGCCATTGCCGACCGCCACCGCGAGGGCGCCCAGAGGATGCTCAGTTGGGAGCGCCATCAGGTCGCCGGGTAGGGTCATGGCAGGCGCAATCCGCTGTAGGCCGACACCGTCGAGCGCCTCGACAAGCGAGTTGAAGCCCAACCGCTTGAGCGCCTTCAGACCCCCGATCTCCGTCGAGTAGGCCGGGAGCTTGCCTTGCCCCACCCGGCGGCCGAGGTGGTGCAGGCAGTGCTTGGCCAATTGGACGCAGTCGGCTTTGCCCGGCTCGTAAGCGCGCCCCCGGAAGCGATCGATGCAAGCTTGGGCTGCTAGAGCCCGCTTCCTCATCGGGGTCATGAGATGGCGTTGTTTGGCGCCGTGGTGCGCCAGTAGATTTTCTTGGTCAGCCCATCCACATGCGACAGACCGAGCTCACCCGGCCAGACTGATTGGTGGAAGGAGTTGGTCAGGCGGCGCTCATCATTTGCCTCGAGCATCCTCGCCTCTTCGGTGATCAGGTCGTAGGACAACTCGCCGCCGGTGCCTGATAGCCGGGGCTCATCCAGCTCGGCCCGGAGCAGCAGATCGGGCTCCCCGACGAGGCGGCCGGTTTCGAAGTCGACCGCCCCAAAATGGATAAGCACCTCGGCGCCCTGGACCTCTGGTGCGACGAGGTCTGCGAACGCGTCGTCTGACGACGGCATGAGCGAGAGGGTGCAGCTCGTCACCTCGGCGTCCACGCCGTCCGAGATTTCACCGACCTCTGAGACCGTCCCCCAAGCCGTCAGCGCCCGGTAGACCTCGCCGCCCCATCTGACGAAGCCGCCATCCGTCCAGCGGATCGTCGTCGAGCCGTCGAGCTTGATGGTGACTAGGATGACCGTGAAGGGCGCCTTGGACGCCAGTTCGGCGATCAGGTCCGCGTCCATCACTCGCGCTCTTTGATCGTGAAGCCCGGCGCGATCAGGTGATTGCCGTCGATGGCCCAGCAGCCCTCGTCAGGCGTGCAGAACCCCTCCATTTCGGGCTGTCCCAGCAGGACGGCGTCGTTGTCCGCCGGAGGAACGCGGAGCATGGTCCGCAGCGGCAGGGCCAGCACGCCTGTCGGGCTTGCGATGGCGTCCGACCGGGCGCGGTAGCAGTAGCGCTGACCCGCTGTGATGATCGTCAGCCACTGGTTCTTGCGGACGGCATAGCTCGGCGTCACGCCGTCCATGACGATATTGGCGCCTGCCTGGCCGCCGCCCCGAACTCTGGGCAGGCCGGGCGTGCCCGTGTCGAGACCGGGTTGAGGGATGGCGAAGATGCAGGTCTCGGCCTCGTCATCGATGTCCGCCCACTCGTAGGCGTCGTCGATCTCCATCGGCTCCAACTTGACCTTCAGCTGGTAGCGCGAGCCCATCCGGTTACGGCGTTGCTCGGGACCGCCGAAAGCAGGGACCAAGGCATTCCGGGCGGTGATCAGCGTCGGCTCGATGGAGACGCCTTCGAACACTGTCGGCAGGACCAGCGTCACGCGCGGCGGCCCGTCTTCAATGTGCGGGCAGCGCGGCGGCTCTGATCAACCGGGACCGTGCTGCGCGAGACGGTAACGCTGCCCTCATAGGCGGCGGCCGACATTGGCGTGGCAACGTCACTGGCTGTTCTCATCACGTAGGCGTTCAAGCCATCGCGGTCGGCCGTGACCATGACCTCGACGGGCTCGCGACGACGGGCGGCTTCCTGTTGGGCTTGATAGCCCTGCGACGCCGTTCGGATGCCCGTCGTGGCCGATCCGCCTGGCATGTTGTCGTTGCTGGCGTAAGAGGCGGACCCGCCGCCGCTGCTCCCCCGCAGGCCCAGACTGGCCAGCACCGCGACCATCGCAGCGACTAATGGAAAGGCGAACGGGCCGAGAGCTGCGAACATCTTGGCCGCGCCCTCAACCATGTAGGAAGCCCCGCGCGCCAACGATCCGGCAACAGCAGAGGCGGTCTCTGTCTGGCCAGTCGTCATAGCCATCAGCATCCCAGCCAACTGCTGCGCGCGATATACCTGCTCGATGGCCAGCAAGACGCGGTAGCCGTCCGAACCTTCCTCGAAGAAGCCCCGAGCCGCAGCGGCCATGTCGCCGTAGTTTTGCATCTGCGCCTGGGCGCGCTCGCGGTCAGCCTGGACCGAAGAGAGCCGGTGCTCCTTCTGTGCGAGGTCAATGTCAGCGAGGCGAGCCTCATAGCTGGTCATCGTGGTCAGGAGGTCGCCAAGCGCTCGGCCGGGCTCGCCGAAAGCCGACGAAAGACCCCGCGCCATGTCGTCTGCCAGGCCGTTGATCAGCCTCATCTCGTCAGCCAGCAGCTTGAGCGGGTCGATGAGTTCCGGCAGTCGGTAATCGAGCGGCCGCAGGTTGGGCACGTCGAAATCCGTAAGGCGCTGGGTCGCCAGCGCGTCGGGCCTGTCGCGACCGCCGCGGGTTGCGCGCGCATCGCCGGCAGCAGCCCGGTTCCGAGCCCGAGCGGTTGCTTCGGTGTTGGCCATCCATCTCTCATAGGCCGCAGTCAGGCCCGCCAGCGTTTGGTCAAAGGCGGTGATGTACTCGCTGCCCGCCCGCCCGATGAGGTTAGCCGCGGCGCCGGCGAATGGGTTGCCGATGCCTGAGAAGCGCACCTCGTCGACGTAGCCGATCGAGCCGGCCAGGCTGAACGCCGGGTTCACGGCGGCAAGTCCCTTGGCTCCGGCAATCAGACGATTGATGCCGGCGATGCCGGCGTTGACCATGCCTTCCACCGCACGAATGGTGATGTTGGCTGCCGAGATCGCGGCATCGCCGAGGACTGCCGGTATGGCGCGCCAGTTGTTCCGAATGACGTTGTAGGTGCCGATGAATGCTGCACCGATGGCGCCAGCGGCGTTGATCGCGACCTTGCCGGCCAGGTCCAGAAACTCGTTCCAGCGCTCTCCGACCCAGTCCAATTGCTCGCCGAAGGTTTCGACAAACATCTCTTTGATCGTGGTCCCCAGGGCCTTGAAAGCGTCGCCGGCCGTGGCGGTCGAGGACACGCCCTCTTCCTTGAGGCGCTCCATCTGCTCCCGCGTGAGCCCCATGCCGTCCGTCACGTCACCGATGTCCGAAGAGAGGGATCGCGTCGCCAGGCCCCAAGCGCCGGCAACGACCGCAGCGCCTGCAGCAAGGGCGGCGATAATGGGCAGGAGCGGGGCAAGGGCGGTCCAAACGACCGCGCCGGTGGCGATCATCGCGGCGCGGATGCCGGTACCGGCCCGGATTGCCGCAGTCTGGAAGATGTCGAAGAGCTGAGGCCCCTGCATGATTGCGATCATCAGCGGGTTGGTGCCCATCGCGGCCTGGACGAACACGTCGGACATCTGGCGGCTGAAGTTCAGGCCCTCCTGGGCCGTGAGGCCCATGCCGCGTTGCACCGAGGCGAGCGCCCGCTGCTGCTGCATGATGCCGGCGTTCATGGCCTGAAGCGGACCTGAGGTGCCGCGTGCAGCAGCCGCTAGGCCGTCGACGCTCGCCTCGGCCCGGTCCGCCGATGCCGACAGTCCGTCCAGGCGGTCCTCAGCGAGCTCGGCCTGCTGGCTTTCGACAACAACGGCAAGTCGGGCGATGTCGGTCATGCGATCGCACCTCTATCGCTTCGCCCGGTCGGCTGCGGCGCGCTCGCGCAGCATCTGAACAAGGGAGGCCTTCTGTTCGCTTGGGTCTGGGACGCCGGAAGCGATGCGGATGAACTGCTGGTCGAGGCGCCGGATCAGCGCGACGTCTGCGGCAGACAAGTCAGAGAGGGTGGTGCGTCTGAAGGCTTCAATCTCAAAAAACGAGATGGGCGCCGGGATAGGGACGCCACCGTTCACGCCGACGATCACCTGCGTGGTGCGGGTCTCGGACAGGCGACTAAAGCACTCCCAGACGAAGGCTAGGTCCTCGGGGAAGGCGGGCAGTGCTCGATCGCCGCGCTGAACAGCCCCCGCGAAAGCTGTTAGCTCTCCGCAGAGGCCTTCGTAAAACGGGCGCGGTCGAAGATGAACGCTCGGGCTTGGTCGCGCACCCAGGCATGGCCGTAGAGGGTCCGCGCGGCGTCATCCGAGAAGGCCGTCTCGTCTTCCCCAAGGCCAATGCCGTCCCAGCCGACAGACGCCGCCACCAGATAGTCGATATCCGCCTTCTGGCCTTGCTCGACAGTCATCGTGACCGGCCCCCTGGCACGCATGTGCCGGTTGCCGCGAGCGTTCATAATGCGGGTCAGCTTGTCGCTGTCCTGGCCCAGCAGCGTAATCGTCACCGGGGTTTCGCCATCCACCTTGAAGAGCGGCACGCCATCCGGCCCGTGCAAGTGCATCGCGACGCCGGCGTTCGCCTGGTCTGTCACGTCGAGACTGAGAAGATCCATGATTAAGTCCTTGGGAAAAGGACGCCGGGCGCGACCCTGGCGTTAAAGTTGGGGCGGAGGATCAGGGGACGGCAGTCGCAGCCACTTCGTGGATGGCCGTGTCGATCAGGATGGAGAACGTCCGTTTGTTGACCGAGTTGGACTGGCCGACATTGATCTTGTTCGAGTTGACCAGGCCGGCGAAGTAAAAGGCGCTGTCCGTGTCGTTCGCGTCGCCACCGTCGTCGGCTTGGATCTTGATGGCGTAGCGGAACTTGGTCTTCTCGGCCGCGATCATCGCCACCTGACCAGGATCATCCGGAATGTTGGCGAAGGTGACCGCGAGGTCGCCGGCGTCGCGCACACCCTTGCGCTTGCGCACACGGCCATCGCTAAGGGAGTTGAAGGTGGTCGTGGCGGCGCTGTCGCCGAAGTCGGGAATGGCTTCGCATTCCTTGATCTCGACGTAGGTCAGCGCCGTCATCGTGGACGGATCGTAGGACGACGTGACCGGCCCGATGAAAATCTTCGTGCCGATACCATCGGAGAGGGGCAGCGCCATGTGGAGCTCCTATGGGTGTGGAAGGACCGGCGCCCATCTCGGCAACAGGGCGGACCAGGCGCTTAAGCGGCGCGCCAAGGAATGGTGACAGCGATCAGGGTTTCGGTGTCGTCGGGGACCGGCGCACCGTGCCAGGCATCGCCGCTGATCTTCACGCGGGTGGCGCCTTCGGAAAGGACAAGGCCCTTCGGAAAGTGAGCGATGACCTGGCCAGCAGCCGCGATCGGCTTGATGTTGCCCTTGAGCTTGGGCCAGACGACCGTGACCTGCAGTAGGCCCTGATCGACCCGACCGACCGCCAAGGCGGCCCAGAAAGGCGCATTGGGAAACAGCGAGACCCTGAGGTAGGGTTTCGGCTTGCCCTTGCCGTCCACCGGAGGCGTGAAGCTCACGTCTGGCATCGCGACAGGCATAGCCGGCGAACCGACCGACAGGCTTTCGCATCGGGCCAGCAGGAGCTTGGCCACCACGGCGGGGTCGGACATAGCTTTCCCCTAAGCGCGGGCTTTGACGGTGCTCTCCGCTCGTGCGGCCGATGCCTCGATCAGTTGCGGCCACCGCTGCGTCGCGAGCCGAACGAAGGCGTATTTCTCTTCCATCTTGCGGGCGTAGACGGCGCCGTACGCGATGGTCAGCGGCGTCTCGAACTCAGCGCCCTGGATGGTGAGATTGATCTCTGCCGCGTCGTAGCTGAACGCACCCTCGGGGTTGGGATTGGGCAGTGCGGGGGGTAGATCGTAGCCGGGGCTCGCCGTCAGAGACGCGCGGAGGAAGCCGGTGTCGACAGGCAACGCGCCTCCGAAGCCTCCCGCCGGGTTTGCCACGCTTGGCCCTGGCGTCTGCATGATCCCCACCAGTTCCTGGACCGCGTCGGCTCGGACGGCGTGCATCCGCTCCTTGGTTTCGATCGCCCACCCCCGGATCTTCGCGGAAAAGGCGCCGGCCATCTGATCACCTCAGGTTGACGAAGAAGTCGATCCGGTATTCCGCGTCACAGCGGCAATTCACCGTCTCCTCAGGCCCAGCGCCGAGGGCCGTATCCATCGGAAACCGGAGGCGGGCGCCAGAGGGGCTAGTGAAGGCTCCGGAGAACGGCACGCTCTCCCTGTTCAGGCCGCGGTGTGTGTGGCGGACCCGGCTGTCGCCTGCCGACCGCCAGACCTTCGTGACGGTGTTCTCAGCGACCTTCCCGGAAGCGATGGCCTGGCGATAGGCCTCGTACTTTGAAAGTTGGAGGGCGGTCATGGCCTCGACCCGGCCGATGGTCTCGCCCCGCAGCTTCAGCAGGCGGACTTCATAGGCCTTCAGCGCCTTCGCTGCGATGGCTGGATCGACGACCGATCCCTCCCAGATCGCCTTTGTCACCGATCGGTCGAACCGCTTGTCCCTGCGCCCGCGCGTCAGATAGGCCCTGAGGGCTGCCGGGTCGCTGGAAGCGAGTTGATCCCGCGCCGCCCTGACATAGGCCTCCTGCGCCATCGTGAGCCCGAGGACGCCCCCTTCGCGCCTACCCGTGACCCGATTGACCCGACCGACGATATCCAGCGCGGCCTGACGCGGGTTCACGCCCCGCTGCATGGCCTCCGACAGGCTGGTCCGAACGACCTGGCGCTGCTCCTGCGTCAGCCGTGTGATCAGGTCCGAGGAGTGCTGTGAGAGCCAAGCCTCAGCTTCAAGGTTGCGGCCATCGAAGCGGATGACCAGCGCGGTCCCGTCCGGGCGGCGGCGCGGCATGTTCTCAGCGGCGGTGCGCCCGCCTTCCTCATGCGCCGCACGAAGTTCGCTGGCGACCTCGTTGAAAGCCTCAGGGTCGATGTGGAGCGCATCCAGCGCCGCCTCGATGTCGCCCGCCTCAACCGCTGCCGTGACCCGCTGAACCTCAGCTAACGACCGGAGGGCCTGGAGGGCTCGCAGGAAGGCGTCAGCCACCCTTCGGCCATAGCGATCCGCCAGCTCCTCGTAGAGCTTGGCCTGCGACCGCGATGTGGGCATCGACTAGCGCTTGAGGAGGGTCATCTGAGCGCGGGCAGCTTCCGCGTTCATGTCGAAGCAGGTGTCCAGCATGTCGTGGGCCTCCTGCCGAACCTTCTCGGCCGCGTCTCGGTCGCCGGTCACTTCGGCGCGAAGCACCGCCGCCTGATACTCGGACTGCTTGGCGTTCAGGTCTTTCCAAGCCGCTTGGGCGAGCATCGCAGCGTTGATGTAGTCGCTCATGCCCGGCCCTGGACCCAGTAGAAGAGGTCGATCCCCGCCGGCGAAAGCGGCTGGACGTCCATGACACTGTAGGCCTGGCCCGCCGCATCGAGCAAATGGTGATCGGTCGCGGGCTTGAGAGGCAGGGTTCCGACCGCCAGCAGGATCTTCTTGTCGGTGCGCAGGACGCGTGTGCCGTCGATGTCCTTCTGGTCGTACTCCAGCACCGCGAAGACCGCGTCGTGCTCGTCGGGGTCGCTCTCATCCGGGTCGTAGGAAGGCCCCGTAGCATCGGCCGGCACGCTCAGCTTGCCCTGCTGACCGTAGCGGGTGATCAGCCGGTTGGCCGTAGCCAAGGCGCGGGAATAGTCGAAGCTGGGCATCAGACGACGAAGATCGCGGGCTCGTACACCGTCAGGAAGGGTGCGAGCAGGCCCTCGACCGCCTGAAGGCGAACCGTCGCATCGATCAGGGCATCGCCCGAGGCAGTGACGTACTCGGTCTCGATCGGGCCGATCTTCTCGCGCTTGATGGCGCCGCCCGTGCTGGCAGCGACATGCAGCGAGCCGGGGGCCGTGGCCTCCTGCCAAGCCGCCGCATAGCTGGCCTGAACGACCGCCACGGGGATGATTTCAGAGGGAATGTCCGAGCCATAAGCCGAAGCGCCGGTGCGCGGCCATGCGCGCTCCTGGGCAAACCCGCCGGTCGGCTGGCCGGAGAACTTGGGCCCGTACAGCCCGTCGATGTACCCGCCGCCCCGCTGACGCAGCACAGCCGAAGCCGGTGCGCCAACGGGGAGCGTGTAGCCGTTGGCGGCGAGGTAGGCAGCCAGGCCCGCGTCGTCGCCATAGCCGGCCATGGTCAGGCCTGGGCCCTGTCGGCCACGAACGCGGCCTTCTCTTCAGCCGACATCGCGTTGAAGGCGTCCGCATCGGCCTTGGGCAGATCGGTCAGCAAGACCTTCTCTCCCTCGGTGATGTTGAACTTGCCGCCGCCGTGATGTTCGGCCTTCAGGCCGTCCGGGCCCTTCTTGCCCCTCCCGGCCGTGACCTTGACGTTGTCGGCCTCCAGCGCGGCGACCTGCTCTTCGGTCAGGGGCAGGGCCGTGTCGACCTCGCCTTTGCTGCCGGCGGCGATGATCGAGTAGCCGGCGTCCGAGCGGAACGCCTTGTCGACCGGGGACTGATTGTCGATCGAATAGACCGTCATGATCAGGTCCTCCGGCCGGTGCGCAGGACGTCCGGGCGTTGGCAGAAGTACAGCGGGTAGCTGTACAGCTCGCCCCGGGTCCACGCCTGGCGATCCCGGTCGGGGATGTTCATGGCGTAGGTGTCCTGGCCCAGCGTGTTGACGTACGGCCCGAACTCGGCCGGCGCCATCGCCTTCTTGAAGATGTCCTTCGCGCCCACCGGGAAGAATTTGGCCTTGTCAGTCGGGACCGCCACGGTCGAGTTGTCGTCGGTGCCCTGGTAGTTGTGGTAGGTGATGCCGGCGTAGGTGAAGGCCGTGAACGACTTGTCGGTGCGCAGGTCCGCAGCGGCCGCCCAATTCAGGTAGGACTTCTCGACTTCGGCGCTGGTGACGAGCGCGTCGAAGAACGCATCGCCGGCCAGGGCGTGGATCGTGGTGCCCGGGGTGAACGAACCGCCCGCCGAGCGGCGCATCGACCGGATCAGCGCAGCCGACTTCAGGCGGATCGCGCCTTGGGCCGGGGAGGCGTTGTCCAGGTCGAAGTCGATCTCAGTCGGGGCCGTGACGCCGAACTCGTCGAAGTAGTTGTAGATGACCGACGAGCCGTCCGCGTCCAGCAGCAGTCCCTGCAGAGCGCCCAGACGATGGTTCTCATGAGTGAGCTCCATGTCGTTGCGGACCGAAGCCATGCGCTTCAGGTACTCGGTCTGGACCTGGGCGAACTCGCTGTCGGAGCCAAAGGCACGGATGCCTTGGATTTCCTCGGCGTAGAGGGTGAAGCCCTCGGCCAGGCGAACCGTCTTCAGCGGGACGGCGTTGCGCGGATCAACGATCAGCTCCTTCGGCGGTGCGCCGATGGGGCTGGACGGGATCAGCGTCAGGCGGTCGTTCTGACGGTCGACGAAGACCGTGCGGGTGCGGACGGGCATGGGCTCGAAGATGCCCAGCTCACCCAGCAGTTGCGGCTTGTATCCGACCTTCGAAACCGCGCCCGTGAGCGAGGTCATCGAGAAGGCCGACGAGTTGAAGATATCCATGCCAGCCATGGTGTCAGCCCTCCTTAGCGAACGATGATGCCGAGGGCCTTCAGCGCCGCGTTGGCCGTGGCCTTCGCGGTGGCATCAGCCCCGGATTGGTAGATGAGGTGCGCGCCGTTCACTTCGGCGTCGCGGGTGACGACGGTCTTGCGGACGGTGCCGACCGCGGCTTCCCAAAGGATGCCGGCGATGGTCTGCGAACCGTCCGAGCCGCCCGGCGCATAGGCGACGTAGTTGCCGCCCGACGTCAGCTTGCCGAGGATCGTGCCGGCGGTCAGGCCCGGCGCGGCGCCAGCGGCGACGGTCACAGCATCGCGGCTGCGATACATGCCGTTGGCCTCGGAGACGAGGAAGTTCGCGGTGCCCCGCGTTTCGTTGAGAATGGCCATGTCTTAGGCACCCTTCTTCAGCTGGGCGACGCCGGCCGCGGCGAAGACGCCGTCGTTCCACGCGTCGTTCGCGTTCATGGAGTGGTCCTGGGTACGGATGGCGTCGCGCACGCTGTCGTTTGCGGCGTCGACGGTCTTCATGTCCCAGGCAGCGTTGACGTAGTCGTCCGACTGGCCGTTCGCGGCGTCACCGATGATGGCGCGCTTGATCTCGGCGTTGGACTTACCGTCCGTGACGACCTTCGGATCCAGGGCCTTCGCCTTGGTCACGACGGCGGCGCGATCGGCCACCAGTTTGTCGAGGGCCGCACCGTCGACGACCTTCTTCTTCAGGTCCTCGTTCTCGACGTCCTTCTTGGCCTTCTCGGCGTCGGCTTCCGCCTTGGTCTTGGCGTGGGCCGCCTTCTCGTCGGACAGAGCCTTGTCCGCGACAGTGAGCAGTCCGCGCATCTTCTCGATGGCGGCGATGCCTGCATCCGTGGTTTCGACCGGCAGGCCGTCCACGGTGATGGTCTTGAGCGTCATGTGACGATCTCCTTGGTGGACGGGCGCTTGCGATTGGCCGTTCTCGGGAGCGCCCATGTCCCCGATGCGGCATTCTGATCCGGCCCGACCCCGCCCAACGATGGCGAGGTGGTTGCCGCGGATGTTCTTCTGGATGGCGTCGTAGGCCTGGCCATCGGCGGTCACGCCGGGCTCGAACGCGAGGTCGCAGGTGTAACCGCAGGACAGTTCCCGCTTGCCGGCCTTCCAGGCGTCGATGGCGGCCTTGTCCATCACGACCATCGGCACGCGGATGAACGCGCCGTCACGGGCGATCTCGTTGCCGGTGATGCCGACGCTGTGATCTTTCCAGTTCGTCGCCGAGACCGACTCCGCCGGGTGGTCGTTCGTCACCGGGCGGTGCGCGAAGCTGGCCATGGCGTCGGTGGAGAAGACCTCGCTCTCGGGACGCAGAACCCGCACGACGGCCTGGTCGCGGAAGCCGTGCCTGTTCTCGGGGTCGGCCTCCTTGCCGCGATAAAGCTGTATGCCGGTGCGCGCGATCTTGGCGTCGGCCACGAGGTATCCGTCCCGCGTGAGCCTGGGCTCGCCGAGGGCGACGGCGTCGAAGATCTGCATCTACGACCCTTTCTTCGGATGTGGACTCAGCGTCTGGTTGCGCGCGACCTGTTGGAGGGCACCTTGGAAGCTGAACAAGAACAGGTGGCGAGCTTCACCCTCGCAGACGGCACCGAGTGGCGCCTCTTGGGGTGGCAGCGCATAATCGCGTGGATCGACGAGTTTCGTGCCGCTTGGGAATGGACCGAGCGGGAGCCTACTCTAAACGACCCAAGCGGTGGATACACTGGGTACTTAACCAGTCGCCTAGACCAACTCAGGTCGCAGGCGGAGGCGAGACGTCAACAAGGCCAACAACCAGCATCTTTTACGCAGGACGTCCCTGCTACCATGGACATCTACGCACCGTTTCACCCCAGCAGTGAGAACGGAACGCTGGTGGCGGATATTCGGAGAGCTGCCGGGGCTGACGCTGCAATCTTCGCTGTCCACCTGCTGCGTGGTCTTGTGAACCCCGTCAATGCAGTAGCGCTCCCCTTTCTTCGTGGTGCGCTTTTCGTAGCTCAGCCGAGTCTTCTGGCGGGGGATGATGCCGCTCAGGCAATGAGGGACGAAAGAACTCGGTTCAAACGGTCCGTGAACGAATTCCGCGAGCGCCAGGATTTAGCCGAATCGGATCGGCAAGCGGCCTGGGCCTCAGCTCTGGAGGAAGCGGGATCAACGGCGCGAACATGGGCCCGAACACTTACTAAGCGATGGCTTCGCTATTCCACGCATGCTCGCCGCAAAGAGCGTGCTTCGATGGAAAAGCTTCACGCGACCGATAAGGCTTTCACTGAGCAAATGGGTTTGAGGGGGCCAGTGAAGTATTGGAAGGATAAGGCAGAAGCACACGAAGGTTCGGAGGCGTTGCTACGCCTCTTCGTGATTGCCTTCTTTGTTATAGCAATGGGCGCGATTGTCTGGGCGTTCTGGTCAGTGGGGTGGACGCTGATCAACTTAGCCCTGAGGCCTGACGCACCAGCCATTCCTTCTGGCGTATATGTGGTTGCCTCTGCCGGGTTGGGTTCGGCAGCAGCCGTTTTGTTCTGGGCCGGTCGCCTGCTTACGAAGCTCTACCTCAGCCAACACCACCTGAGGCAGGATGCGCAAGAAAGGGCCACGATGGCCGAGACCTACCTAGCCCTGATCGAGAACCAGGCTGCGGACCCGGAAGACCGCCAAGTCATCCTGACCGCCCTTTTCCGCACCACTACGGATGGCATTGTGAAAGAGGAGGGCGGGCTAGATCCCAGCATCGCCGCTGCGTTGGGCAAGTACCTCGCCAAGTGATCCAGACGTGTCAGGCGCGCCCATGGCCGCTCCCTGATCCAAGTCGTCTTCGTCGTCGGGTAGCGCGCCGAACTCTTCGACCGCCCCTTCCAGTCCGGCCAGTGAGCCATCCTCGATGAACTCGTTGACCAAAGCCGTCGACAGGGCGTCTGGCGAGATCAGGGGTTCGGAGGTGCCGCCGTTGCCGCGCAGGGTGCGGGCGGCATCAGACTTGGTCTTGAAGATGTCCGCCTTTTCCTTCTCCGACATCTGCCAGAGCGGGTTCCAGACGTAGTGGATGGCCGGGTCGCGGGCTCCGATGGCGGAGCGGATCGTAGCCTCGTCCAGCCGCATCATGGCGGGCGTCATCTCCAGCTCTTGGCCGGCCGAAATGCGGTCGTAGTAGTTCCGGAGGTCGCTCTCTCCGGTGCTGTTCATCCCGCCTGGCGACATGCCCATGAACCGGGTCATCGGGATGTCTGCGGCACCCGCCGCGTGCTGGTCGAAGCGGTCCATCAGGTCAGGCAGGGTGCCGAAACTGACGGCCTTGCGGTCGTAGGTGTTCTTGGCGTCCAGCACGAGGGCGCGGAGGTTGGATTTGGCGTCCAGGTTCATCCGCAACAGCTCGCGGACCTTGTCCTCGCCGCCGTTCATCTTGAGGATCTCAGCCAGGCCCTCGATCGACACCACGTCGACGTTGGCCTCGTAGATCAGGCTGTTGATGTTGGCCGCGGCGCTCTCGGCCTGCTTCACCGCGTCGATGACCGACACGAGCACGCTGTCGCCCCAGCCATAGGCGGTGCTGGTGATGTCGCGGTCCGGCAGTTCGTTGCCGGCGAAGATGGTCAGGCGCGAGGGGTGGATCGAGACCTGGCCCGTCGTTCCGCCTGAGATGTTCCAGACCTTCGGCGTCCCGTAGAACTCCGACATAGGGTCGGTGTCGATCTCGCCAGGCACCAGCTGTCGAGGCGTGAAGATCGATAGGAAGCGGATGCCACCCTTCTTCACCTTGGACACGTCCAGCGGCTTCGAAGCGTCGTCGCCGAGGTCGGTGTAGATGGCCGCGCCACCGAACAGTCGGCCCTTCTTGCGGGCGTCCAGCACCTTGCCCCGGACGTTGAGGCGCTTCTCTTCCGCCTCGATCAGCTCGATCTGATCCTGCTTCGCCTGCCACGCGCGCCAGTTCCGGCAGCTATCCAGCGCCGGAATGTCCACGACCTTCCGGGCCATCCATGAGCCACGGTAGGCGTTGACCAGCTGCAGGTGGTCGAGAGTGGGCTCGGCGTAGTAGGTCGAGGCCGCCTTGTCGCGCTCCGTGCCAAGGCCCGACAGCACGTTGGCCAGGCCGTCTTGGACGAGGGTCTCGCTCATCAAAGCAGCGCGTCGATGTCGAGCCGGGCCGAGGCCGGCGGGTCAACAAACGTCAGCATCAGGGCATCCGCGTAGTCAGGCGATGCAATGCCGCGACGGGCGAGGGCCTTTTTCTGCTCGATCACGATCTTGCCCCGCTCATTCCGCTCCCACTTCACCAGCGAGAGCTGGAGGCAGAGGGCGTCGCTGTCCTTGTCACCGCTGGGCAGGGCCAGCAGATCGGTAAGCGGGTGCTCCACGCCCGTTTCCTTCCCGTCGAGGAAAGCGACGTGCTCGTGGGAGCGCTGAAGGGCTGTCCGACAGAGCCACCAGACCTCGGCCTTGGAGTTGCCGAACATTTCTTCGGACGTCCGCCCGTCAGGCCAGCGCCGCTGCGTCGGGGGGAGGCCGGTGTTGACCGCCGTAACCGTGAGGCCAGGGGCGGGGTTGTGCTTCAGCGTGGATGCGACGCCGGCTCCAACGCCCGGAGCATCGAAGTTCAGGAACGCCGAGCCCTGTTCCTGGGCAATCTCCAGGCCCCAATGTGCTGTCTCGGTCGTATCGGGCGCGCCGCGTGACTGCGGCTTGACTACGACGGGGCCGCGCCGCGTGATGGCGACCGACTTAGACTTTCCGGCGCCTACATCCAGCCCCGTAACGCCCTGGTTCGCGGGGAGCAGCCGAGGCTCCAGGGCCAGCAGCCGCTTGGCGCTCTCGACCCAGATTGCCGGGATGCAGATGCCCTCGACCGAAGCGCTGTAGTCGATGTCGTACTCGGAAGCCCAGGTCGTCGGGTCCGAGAAGCTGGCCTGCTTGGCGATGGCCCATTCCTCGGTCTTCCGAGGGTCGTCGCGCCAGTGCAGGCGGAAGATCTGGCGGGGCTTGAGGATCGAGTGGCGCTTGCGGGCGAACAGGTTGCCCATGCCGTTGACCGACGAGACCCAGATCACGCAGTCGGTGTTGCCGGACAGGGCCTTCTCGACCGTCTCGGCGTTGGCGACGAAGGCCGCCTCATCGACCACATACATGGAGGAGCGACCGCCCCGGCCCATGTCCTCGCCGCCTTCACCCGTGATGACCGAGCCCGTCTCCGGGTTGGTGATCCGCATGTAGTTGTCGTGGGCGCCGCGATTGAAGCCCTCGGGCATGAACTGCGCCGGCTGGCGGTATAGCATGATCCGCACCTTGGCGAAGATGCTGTCGGGGTCGTCTTTCTTGTCGACGTAATCGACCTTGCGGCTGCCGAAGGTGGACTTGAAACCGGGGATGAACAGCCAGGCCCAGAGGGCGAACCCGCCGCAGAGATAGGTGACACCAACGTCCCGACTCTTCTCGCCAAGGCCCTCTTCAGCCGCTTCTACCCGGGCCTTCAGCCACAGAATGAACTCTCGCTGCTTGGGCCAGAGCTTGAACGGGACGAAGGCTCCGCCCGGCTTGCCGACCAGTCGAGGGTCATAGGTCCAGGCGTATCGGTCGAACCAGTAGAGCGGGTCCGCCGCGCACTTGGCTTTCTCGGCCTCCCACCCGCCGGCCTCGGCCTCGATGCGCTCCCGTTCCTCGCGCTCTCGCTTCAGGCGGGCGCGTTGTTCCAGCAAGGCAAGGGCTTCACGCCTCTGCGTCAGGGGCAGCCGCCCCAGCATCTCCGGCGAGAGCGGCGAGGCGAGCGTCAATCTCTGCCTCCGTCAGGTTGGCGAACTCGACCGGCCCACCCTGGGGACCAGTATGCCGAAGCGTGTGCTGCGGGCCGTACTTGGCGGGCTTGCGGATACCTGCCGACCACTTCTTGGCGTCGATGGCCACGCGCGCCGCCTGGGGGTCGAGGGTGCCCTCTATGACCTTCTCGCCGATGTCTCCCACGGCGTCCGCATCAGCGTCGGCCTGATCCTCACGCGCGAGCGCGTAGCTCTGCCGAAAGTCCGAGCGCTCCCGAAGCCAAGTCATGACGGTGCGGTAGGCGGGCATCTCGTCGTCGCGGCAAATCTTGGCCAGGCTTTCGCCGCACGCGAGCCGGATGCAGATCTCGCCAGCCGTCGCCTCGTTGAATGAGGTGGGTCGGCCCATAGGTTTGGTCCCTGTTGCGGCTGGAGCGCCTCTTGGGGCAGGGTGCCGTCTCCAGAAAAGGAGGTCCGCTATGGCCAAGGCGCCCAAAAGAGCCGTTTACCACTCCACGCCCGACCCGAAGGGAAGCGGCTGGGTAGTTACCCGCGACGGCAAGAAGGTCTCGGGCCACCGAAAGCAGGAGACGGCAGAGAAGGCGGCCACCAAGGCAGGGCGTCGCGCTCTCGACGAAGGCGGCCTGGGCCAAGCGGTTCTTCACAAGTCCGATGGCACCATTCGCGAGGAGCGGACCTACGGTTCAGATCCCGCCAAAACGCCCGGCTAGCGCCTTCCTGATCCAGCCGTTGCCGTAGCGCGGAACATGGTCAGAGGGCATGAAAAAAGCCCCTAGACACAAGGTCTGGGGCCGCCGGGCGCAAGAGCACCTATGGCGTGTGTCCGCGATTACCTGTCCCCTGTCAAGCCACGGCATCTAGCGGTTGCGTCTGAGATTGAAGTCTGGGGGCCGGCCAGCGTAGTAAGAGGCCTAACCCTTTGGCCAGCTCAGGTAGCCCTCTTCATTCAGCTTGTAGGGCAGGTCGCTGCGCTCAAGGTGGGCGATAAGCTTTGGGTGGCGGGACGTGACGATACCATCCTCATTGCCCCGGTAGCACCGGTCGCAAACCAGGATGTCCCAGACGTTGACCGCCCGGCCTTCGTACATGCCCGGACCCATCTTGAGCGGCCGCTCGCACATAAAGCATTCAAACGGGCTTTTGCTACCTTCGGGCGGGTTTGTCATTGTTTGACCCTAAGTGAATGCGTGCTGACGTGTTCATATCCAGACGTTACAGTCTCACGGCCTGTTCCTCTCGTGAATGCGATCTTCGAGTTCCGCTAGGCCCCAATCCATAAAATAGGCCAGCCACCATGACTTCTGACGCTTGGTCAGCGGGCACATTCGGTCTTCAGGCACGCCTCGCGCCCTCCACTCATCGTTTTGTGCCCTCAGATTGATCAGCTGGCGAACATGCGGCTCGTCCGCCTCTATTGTGATCCTGCGAGATCGTGCTTGGTGAAGGTGCTCATCGTCGGCAGGCCAAAGGGCCATGTCAGCCGCCAGTTTCGTAAAATCCTTGGTTAGCTTGTCATGGAGGTCAGCCTTTTTGGCGAACCCGTACACCAGGTTCAGCGTGCTTGTGACGCCCACGACGGCCATCAGAATCTTGGCGATGAGCGTAGTTCTATCGACTAGAAAAAGGGCCACGAATGCCCCTGAACCGCTGACCGCCGAGATCGCGGTTATAAGATCGGCTATCCGCCGGTAAAACTCTCGCATTGCCGAGTGATACCGGCGGCTTCGGCCTACTCCGCACGAAACGACATAAAAGCCGCCGTCGTCCCAAGTCATTTTCTGGGCGGGCGTTCTTGCTGCAGCCAGTCTGGTGTTCGCCCGCCTTCGTTGTTTCTGGCCTTCTCTTCTTGAAGGGGCGTCTGACCGGGCTGGGGTCGCGGCGGCTGCGGTCGCGGCGGTTGCGGTGGCTGCGGTGGGTTGATCTTCTTTTCGTCCGTCATGCCGTTCCTTTCGCGGGGGCTGCTGGTCTCAATCTAAGCAATAGACGATAGCGCACGCGTCGAGTGCGAAGATCAAGTCCTCGCGAATCCTTGTCCGCACCGAACCGCTGCTGGCCATCTCGTTGATGTTCGCCCCCTTGCCCGCGATCTCGGCCAGGGCATGGATCGCCCTCATAGCTGGGTGCCCGGCGGGGAGGTTCGGCATGTTGGGGCGCAGGTTGGGGTCTCCGCCCTTCCGCTCCGCTATCTCCAGGGGGACGCCTGCGATCATAAGGTGGATGGTCCGCAGCCGGTCCCAGCTCTCGGCGATCTTGGTGTCGTAGCCTTCACCCCCACCAGACTTGGTCTTGCCCTCGCGCAGCAGGGTCGGGGGTGTCAGCAAGCGTTCGGGGTCGATCCGCTCGTAATCGGTGCGGAAGCGCAGCCCAGCCGACCGCTGCAGTTCCGTGATCCCACCGGTGGTACGCAAAGTGTCCAAACCGTCTCGGCCGACACGCCACTGGTCGCCCTCTTGGCCACGCTGGTCCCGGCCCTTCTCGACCGACAGTTCGCCCCCGCGCGCCTTCTCCAGCGCGTTGATCTCCGCTCGGACGGATCGCATTCGCTTGGCGTCAGTCTGGGCCTCCAGGGCCAACTCAAGCTCCAGCATTGCCAGATGCCCTTCGCGTCGACGGGGTAGGTCCGGCGCGATTAAACCGTTCGGGCCCTCGACCGTCGCAGCGAGGTCGGCCTCGGCTTTGCGGAAAGACCGCGCCAAATCCGGCGACAGGGTAAGGCCGCCGATCACGACCGGCGCCGAGTTGTCGTTGGTGTGGTTGTCGTTCGCTCCGATGACGCGGGGGGCGGACGGGGCACGGTGCTGGCCCTGGCGCTGGCGAGCGCGCTTCTTGGCCTTGTCGGTCTTGCTCATGCTGCGGCTCCTGGGGCGAAGAGGTCAGGCTTGTGGTTGGTGTTGGCGGGCTGGGCGGTCAGACCGAACTCGACCAGCAGGTGAGGCGGGACGCGGCATCCGGGGCGGCCGGGCGAGGGGCCGATGTCATCGGACGGCCAGAACCGGTTGCGCTGAAACTCTCGCAGCTTGGCTCGCCAGCGGTCATCGTCCGGCGCGGCGGTGCGCTGGGCCAGCGAGGCGATGGCGGTTCGTGGGGCCTTTGCGATCGACCGGCGCGCCCAAGTCCGCCAGCAAGCGTCCCAATCGCGCTGTCGGCCGTCCTTGGCCATCCACCAGTCTCGGAACTGCCGGGCCTCAAACGCCAGATCGACGTTGGCTCCTACCTCTCGGGCTTCGGCCTGCATTTCCGCGACCAGATCGGCCTTCGGGCAATCCACCGGCAGAGACGTTTCAGGCTTTCGCCTTGTGGCCCCCTTGGGGGGAAGGGGGGTATCTTCTTCTGGTTCTGGTTCTGAAGAATGCTCTAGCAAAACGGTAGCATTTGCTAGGTCCGTCCCCTTTGCTTTCAGTGCCTTAGCCTGTCCACCTTTGGAACCGGAAACGGCTCTCTTGATCGACTTTTCCGACGCCTTTTTGAGCTCTTTGGTGATCCGGTCGTTGCGGATTACGTCGCCATCCGGGGTGAAAAACTCCAGCACGTCGTCGCCGATCTTGGCCCATCGCGAGGGCGAGCAGGCGGCCATCCGCGCCAGCTTCTTGGGGTCGTTCGGCAGCTCCCCGCCGGCCGTCCACATGGCCATCAGAAGCAGCAGGTAGGCCCCGTGCTGTTCGGCCGTCAGGTGGCGCGTGTCCTTGAGGTAGTCGCCCACATAGAGCTGCATGAAGGGGTTGCTCACGCGGCTCTCCGGTCTTCAATGAGGTCGATCTCGGCGCGGTAGCTCATGGGCTCCGAGCCTTCGCCGCCGTGGCGGTTCTTGGCTATGATGACGTCCATGTGGGTGCGGAGGTCAGCGACCTTCATTTCCCAGTCCAGGTGAGTGTCGGTCCCGGCCTTCGGCTCGGCCTTCTGCAGGTAATAGACCTCGCGGAAGGGGAAGAGGACGGCGTCGGCGTCCTGTTCGATCGAGCCCGACTCCCGAAGGTCGGACAGCATCGGCCGCTTGTCGTCGCGGCTCTCGACCGAGCGGTTCAGCTGGGACAGCAGCACGACGGTGATCTTGGCCTCGCGTGCCAGGTTCTTGAGGGCGCCGGTCATCTCCGCGATCGCGCTGGCCTCGTTCCGGCCGGCGAGGGCAGGACGGCGCATCAGCTGCAGGTAGTCGATCCCGATGGCGGCCAGTTCTCCGCGGCGCTTCATCGCCCAGACCGCGCGTGACACATCCTCGAGCGAGACGCCGGCCCGGTCGCGGAGCCAGAGGTTCTTCGGGATACGGCCCTTGGCGGCGTGCAGAGCCTGCATGTCGAAAGAAGTCAGAGGCATCACCTTGGCGATGTCTGAGAAGCTCACCGGCTGGTCCTCGCGGACGGTCAGACGCGACAGGGCGCGGTCGTTCAACTGGTCAGTGTCCATCTCCAGCGAGAAGCCGGCGAAGAGCTTGGTCGGGTTTTGCAGCGCCGCGCCGTACAGCACGTTGCCCAGAAGCGCCGTCTTGCCCATGCCGGGGCGACCAGCGAGGACGATGACCGAACCGGGCATGAGCCCGCCCAAGCGCTTGTCGAAGCACGACAGGCCGGTCTGGACACCCTTAGGCTTCCCGGTGGCGAGCTCCAGCTCCAGCCGACCCATACGCGTCTGCGCGGCCTCATAGGCATTCTGGAACAGCGCATCCTCTGGCGCGGAACCGCGCTCGGCGGTCTCCAGCTCGGCGCGGGCTTTGGCCACTGCCTCGTAACCACTGTGCTCACGGGACCGGGCCGACTGCATGGCTACGGCCGCCATCTTGATCAGGCGCCGGCGGACGGCCGTGTCCGCGAGCTGCTCGGCGTAGTCGCGCGAGAAGGCGGACGGTGGAGCGCGATCGATCAGGTCCAACAGATAGCTGAGGCCGCCGAAGTCGTGGAACGCCTGATCGTCGTCGAATGCCTGTTGGAGCGTCCTGGGTTCGGCTAGCTTGCCCGCGCCGATCAGCCGGGCGATCTCGGAGAACAGCCGCTCGTGAAAGGGCTCGCTGAAGTCCGGTCCTGTAACGGCGTCATGGACTAGCCGCCACGCCTCGTTCTCGAACATGAGGCAGCCCAGCAGCGCCTGCTCGGCTTCCAGGTTCAGCGGCAGGGCGTTGGCCCGGTCCTCTTCGTCGCGCGGATCCATCATGCGGCCTCACTGTCGAACAGGGGGCCGCAGCGGATGGCCTCGGCACGCGCTTGGGCTGCGTCAGCCCAGCGGTTCAGTTGCTCGGCGACGGCCGGGTACCGCTTGGCGCGGCTCTTCGCTTCACGGCGGACCATGCGGGCGTAGTTGAGTTCGAGGTCGAGGAGGTCTCGGCGATTCACCGGCGGTCCCCATCGTTAGCGGCGGAGGCGCGGTCGAACAGCTGTTCCGCCCGGGCCCGCGCGTTCGGTCCCGAAATCAGCGGCTGATAGGCCCGCGCCGCGATCATGGACGAAGCCCCAGGCCCATCACGTCGGGCGGTGAAGACGTCTTTGATGGCGTCCAGAGCCCCTTCGCATTCAAGCTGGAGGCAGGCGTCTGGCGCGCCCAGTAGGTGGTCTCGCATTCGCTCAAAGGCGGCGCGGCGCACGGCCTCGTCACGGGCGCGCTGGGCGGCCGTCTGGCGATCCCGGTCGATGCGGGCAGCGACATGGTCGGAGAAGTCTCGGCGGGCGGCGGTCATGCAGCGCTCCGGATGCTGGCGTTGAATCCGGCCTTGCGTCGGCGTGCGAGCTCCTCGTCGACCTTCAAGCACACGTAGGCGAAGTCGGGCTCTGACAGCCGCTGCAGGTCCATGAAATCAACGCGGGTGTCGTCGATCACTTCGAGCGTTCGCCAGCCACCGGGAAGGCTGCGAAGCCGACCGCGCCGGATCAACCCATAGACCATGCGGTGGACCCCGCTCTTCGAAGCGAGACCGAGCTCATCCATGATGTCGGTGTATGCGGGCGAAGCGCCCGCATGTTCAGCCTGATACCGTTTGATGAAGGCAAGACAGTTGGCCTGCACTGTGGTCAGTCCGCTCATCCGATCCAATCCTTGTCCAGAACATGCGCGCCGGCGACCCGCTCGTATTCGGTCGAGATGATCGCCCGCAGGCCGTGCACACCGCCCAGATCCAGGATCGCGCGCATGGCGCCGGACAACCGGGCTCGCTCGACCTCGATGCTGGTGGCGCGCTGACGCATCGCCGCGGCGGCCTCGGGAGGTCTCATGCCGCCCACCTGCGGAGGGACCGGGCGTAGTCCTTCTCGGACTGGCGGGGCGTGCCGACCTGGCGGGCCATCGCCTTGGCGGCATGGGTCAGGCAGTAGGTCTCGACCGACTTATTCGCGCCTTCAGGGACAGGGCCGCCGCAGCACATCTGAAATGCCGGGCGCCCAGGCTCGCCTACGGGCCAAGAGCACTGCGACCGGCGGCGATCAATCAGCAGCACGGCCAGATCGTTTGCGGGGGCAATGAGGCTCGGCGAATCGACCGGAGGCGGGGCGGCCTTCTCAGCCTTCAGCGGACCATTCGACATGTTCCGCACGATGGGCGGGGCTTTGGGCTCGCGCGGCGGTTTGGCGGGCGCTGCGGCTCTGAGGGTGGACTGCGGCCTGTCCTTTCTGGACATGCCCAGTCTATGCACACGGCCGATCACGGCGTTGCGCGTCCGGCCCGGCAGCACACTGGCGATTTCAGACGCGCTCTGGCCCTTCAGCCAGAGGTTCTTGAGGATCGCCTCTTCGTTCTGTGACCAGTCGCGGCACAAGGGGTTGATGTTCATGCGGCGTCCCTCCGGGCGAAGTTGATGGGGTCCCAGTGGCCGGCCACCTTCGGGTGACGCAGGCGGAGGGCGCAGAGCCAGATGCCGAAGGCGTCGGCCTCGTCGGAGGCGTCCTCGCCAGCCTGGGTGTAGGTGTGGGGTTCCAGCCCAAAGGCTCGGCAAGCGCGGACCATGTCCGGCTTTTTGGCGTTGCCCTTGCCCGTGAGGGCTTGCTTCGCCTGGGCGGGCTGGACCTCGGCGCACTCCAGCCCTCCGCGGTAGGCGATGCGCTCAAGCTCTCCGGCGAGGCCTTGGAGCTTGCGTGTCGTCAGGATGCTGACGCCGCCCTCGACCTTCTTGCTGGCCGGGTTCCATTTGGCGCGGGGCAGAACCGGCGCTTCGAACACGATGAGGGCCGGCTGGACGCGCTCAAGCAGGGCGTTGATCCGGTCCTCGAACGCGGCAAGGAAGCGCCCGACCTCGTCACCCGTCGACGGCAGCCGGAAATGCTCCAGCGTCGGGACTTCGCCGGTATCGGCGGCCCCGAAGCAGATGCCGGTCTGGGTTGCGAGGTCGAGCGCGAGCAGCATCAGGCCGCGTCCTGCATGTGCGCAGCATCGTCGCCGTCATCGTTGGCGACGGTTTCGATGTCGGTCTGGCCGTCATCGGGTTCCGGCGCCGACCGCGCATCGGCCGCAGCGGCGTTGGCCTTCTCGAGGCGGGTCTGGAAGGCACGGCGAACGATCCCTTGGCCTTCCTCGTGCCCTTCGCCGTAGCTCTGGACACAATCGGGCGGGCATTCCTTGGGTGCCTCACTTGCCCAGCCCTTGCCGGCCAGGCCATGCTTCACACCGATCTGACGCCACTTGAGCTGCTCGCGGACGGGGTCAGGGGTCGCCTCGGTGCCGTACAGCTCCAGTTGCGAGCCGATGGGGTGGGCCATCGCCTCGGCGTACCAGTCGCGCTCGGCGTAGAACTTCTTGACCTCTTCCGGCGTCCATTCCAGCAGCCGGACCTGCTCATCCAGCACGCCGAGGGTGATGCCTTTGGCCTTGGCGCCCTTCCGGTAGGCGCTGATCTCCGCAGCGATCTTTTTCCGCTTCTCCAGCAGAGCGACCATCTCGTGCGCGGCCATGCGGATGTCGTCGTGGCTCGGCATGCCGTTGCCGGGCTCGTTCGGGATCGATCCGATGGTCCCTTGAACCTCGGGATACTTGTCATCGTTGGCAGTCAGGGTCTTGGCCATCTGGCCCTCCATCACGACCGCTCAACGGGGCGGTCTGTCCCGTTCAGTCATCGCTGCGCTGCGCGCGCCTTGCAGTGGTGGTAGAGCGCCAGCATTGGTCGCAGGGCGTCCTGGATCAGGCTCAGGCTCGCAGCGCCGTCCAAGTGATCGAACTCGCCGTCAGCGGCCCGCCGGATCATCTCGGAGACCATCTCCCCGCTCTCGGCGGTGAAGGTCGCCAGCTGGGCTTGGAGCGCTGCCTGATCGATTGCCCCGCCGGGGACAAAGACTCCGCCCGCCTCATGAGCGATGTGCTCGGCCAAGGCCGTTCCGCCGGCGCCCGCCAGCTTGCAGGCTTCGGCGTAGGACAGCTTCACCCGCTTGCGATCCGGGGTGTCAGGGTCGCCCGCAGCGTGAAGAGACGCGCGCGGCCGTTCCACTACATCGGCGGCTTGGTTCAGCCCTCCGACCTGCCCAATGGCCTTCGCCAGGGCTTCGTAGTGCGATCCCGGCGGCCGGGGCTTCATCACTCGGTACGTCATCTGTTCACCCCAACGGGGCCTTCGCAGTTCAGGGGTGATCGTCCGGCCGTCTCAGGCGACGGTCGGGCTGGGCAGGACAGGGTTGGTTGGATGGTCGTTCGCGGCGTGCGGATGTTCCTCGGCTTTGCGAGGGAAGAAGGGGGCGAGCGTCCGCTGCGTGAGGTCCAAAGCCTCTGCGGCCTGCTGCTGGGCGGCGACCACGCCTTTGACGACAGGGAGCTCGGAGCGGGCGAAGTGGGCCAGGTTCCCAAAAGCCTGCCACGCCTCGTCTTGGTGGCCAGCCGCGGCCAGCCTCTCAATCTGGACGATGACGTCGTAAGCGACCGCCGCGTTGATCAGCGCGCCCTGGGCCAGCATCCTGGTCATGAAAGCCCCCGGACATCGGCACGCGCAGAAAACCGTGACCGAGGGAGCGGTTTGGACCCGCGTTCTGACAATGGCCCGCCGGAGCACGGGAGGGGAGGGGCGCTCCAGCGGGCCGCCATCGCCGCGCGTGAGGTCGCCAGCGATGAAGGGGAAGCAGCCATCGGTCAGGCCGCCTCTTGGGAAAGGGAAGAGTCGTTGGCTGGCGCAGAGAGCCTGCGCAGCACACTCGCCGGTGCCTTGGGCTCGTACATTGAGCGGAGCAGACGCAGCTCAGCTGCGGAGCGTCCCACGGTTGGTCCGACGCGCAGCCCATGTTCGTCCAACAGCCAAAGCGCTAGAGGCGGGGCCACCTGTCGTGTGCCAGCGATCACATGATCGGCGAAGCTACGAGACAGGCCTGCACGGCAGAGGTCGGCAGATGTGATTTGCTGAGCCATGGACGGACCCTACATATTGTAGGACTTCCATGCAAGGCCAAATCCTACGATACCGGTAGGGACGTCTTGGTGCGCTCTCTGCACAATGTAGAGATGGCCAGCCCGCCTTTTCCAAATCACGTCCGCGCCTGGCGGCTGTTCCGCCATATGACGCAGGAAGAGCTAGCCGAAGCGATTGGGTCGTCTACTGCGACCGTGGGACACATCGAGACTGGAGCTCGGCGGCTCACCGATAAATGGGCCCATCCCATCGCAAAGGCGCTGAGCACTTCGGCTGGCTACTTGCTGGATCACGATCCAAACGACCTACCGACTGCAGTTCTAGATGTGTGGGCCGAGATACCCGTCGAGAGCCGTGACCAAGCGCTAAAGGTGTTAGAGAGCTTCAAGCGGACAGGGACGCAAGGATGATAAACTCGGCCGTTTTGCTTGCCCTAGCGGTCCAGGTCGCGGCGGCGGCACCGCTTACTCCTCAGTTCGATCTGGTCTGCGTGGACTCAAAAAACGGAGAGCAATATCGCTTTCGCCTGGATCTAGATCAGAACCGCTGGTGCGAGGCTGAGTGCGCCGAGGCGCGCCCCATCTCTGCCGTCACGGCAGACCGCTACACGCTGTTCGATTATGAAAGCCGATCGCCTCGGCTGAGGACTTCTGGTCTTGGATATATTGATCGACAGACCGGTGAACATTGGGAACAGCGCACAGCGATAGGCTCCCTGACGCAGATCACTCGTCGAGAAGGGCGCTGCGAGCGCGCCGACTTCAGCGGAATGCCAGAGCCAAGGCTCTAGGCCGCAGTGAATAAACCTTTCCAAGCGCCGCTCTGGAGTCTTGCGGGCGGATGATCCCCCCGCCCGACCCGCCCGCCATCATCGGCCAGGCCAGCGTCATCGACGGCGACACCCTCGAGATCCACGGCCAGCGGATCAGGCTCTGGGGCATAGATGCTCCTGAGAGCGGCCAGACCTGCGAGCGGGGAGGCCAGACATACCGTTGCGGGCAGCAGGCGGCGTTAAGGCTGGCGCGCGACATCGACGGCCAAGTCGTCACCTGCGCCCCTCACGGCCGGCGCGATCGCTACCGGCGCATCGTGGCGAAATGCTCGATCAACATGGTCTCTGATAGTGAGTGGGAGCGGGTGGACGTCCCGGTCGATCTCGCGGCCGGCCTGGTTGTGGTCGGCTGGGCGGTCGACTTCCCGCGCTACAGCGGCGGCGAGTATGCAGACGAAGAGGCGATGGCGCGCGAGAGCCGCAACGGCATGCACGCCGGCACCTTCATCGCTCCTTGGGAGTGGAGGGGGCGGCCCAGATGATGTTGCCGGGAAGCCGCAAATCGTTTGGGTAACGATACCAAGTGGCCAGCGCGCCGAGAGGGCTGAAGCCAAACAGAAGCGGCTTCTGGCCGATAGCCGAAGAAATCGAGTCTGTCAAATTCGCTTGATTTATAGAACTTAACGGGACTTCTTTGGCTTTCATAAGCTACCGGCGCCCAAAGTGCGTCTTGAATGGAGGCAGTCATGGCAGCGATACGCAATGAATTCTCCTTCTTGGGTGTTCATGTGAGCTTCGGCAAACCGAAGGCAGTAGGCGAGAGCCGCCGCGCCCGTGAGTTCGCCAACAAGGTTTACAAGGAAACCAAGGGGGCGACGCCGGAGCTTAAGCGAATGTACGCCAAGCTCCTGGAAAATGAGCGTCGAACCTCCGGCTCTTAATCCCACTCCGCCAATCGAAATTGGGCCCTTCGCCGGCAAGATCGCGAGGGGCTCTTTTCGTTGCGGGGAGCGGGAGATCGACCGATGGGTGGTCGACTGCCACAAGGACCACGAAAAGCTGAAGGCCCGGGTCTGGGCCGCGCGGGTCGAGAACGGGTCTGTGGTGGGATTGTACGCCCTCCGCATTCGTCTTGAGCCTGACGACGATATTGAGGGCGGTGGGCAGTTTTTCCGACGCGAGGCTAACCATTTCGCAGCCGTGCAGCTCTGCTATTTGGCAACGCATTGGCCGTTCCAACGCCACGGGATCGGTGGCCTCATGACCTCGCATGCTATCCGCGAGTTCGGCCACGTCGCGGCCAAAACCGGGATCTGCGCGCTCACCCTTGTCGCCATCAACGAAGAAAAGGCTGCCTGGTACAAGAAGCTTGGCTTCCGCCAGTACGGCGCGGACTGCGCACAGCCGAAGCTGTTCCTACCTGCACAGTCTGCTATCGAAATGATCGGCTAGCCCTACGTATCGACGGTGACGTTGGCTAATCATCTGCGAACAGCAAAACGGCGGCCCCTTCCGAGGCCGCCGTCTGCTCACTCTGTGGGGTGAGTGAGGCCTACAGTGTATCCCGGCGCGTCATGCGGATGTCCGCCGTTCCGCCGGCGCCGTTGCCGGTGCACTGGTATTCCTTGGTGATCAGCGTGGTCATGCAGCCGGAACTCGTCATCGCCGTGCACTGGCTGGTCGTGCCGCCGAAGGCCTCGGCCCCCGAATATCCCCAGGTGGCGCAGCGTTGCTGAGCGACCTTCAGGCCTTGGGCCTCGTCGACTGTAGGCGCCTCGAACATGCCGACCTCATAAGACAGCCGCACCGTTCCGTCGGCACGGCTTCCGCCTGTCGCGGTGTATGTCTTGGCAGTGGCGCAGGCGGCCAACGCCAACAGGCCGACGCAAGCGCCGGCAACTAAGATCTTCTTCACAGGATAGCCCCCTCAGGCTTAATCGAACGCCGTCCTCCCGACGACGCGAGTTCACCATAGGGCACAGCTTCGGCGAGAGTCTAGGCGGCTTCAGGTTGTGTCTGCTCGGTGACTCTCGGGCAGGTGCCGAAGCTGGCCAGGATCACGGGCTCGTCCCAGAAATCCACATCCGGTTCCCCAGTCAGACTGAATGCGGCCGCGCCGTCTGCTGAACGGGCGATGATGTCTGCGCCTTCGAGCGCGCGCTCTGCATTCAGGAATTGGTGCACCTCGCCGGCCTCAAGCCGGCCGCTCCGGGCCCAGAACCCTTGCGCGCAGTAGATCTTCTTTCTGGCCATCTGCCGCTCCTCTCGCCGTTAACGAATCGCCGGTTTCACCAAGGAGTCGAGTCCGGCGGCTAAATGGTGCGACCGCTCCTGTCGTGAGGCATCCTACAAAAAGTAGGAAATTCCGCTGGACACGATCCCTACGATATGTAGGATGCCCTCATCACCTGAGAGGGACGCCATGTCGCTTCACCAACCCCAAGCCCGCCCGCAAGCGTCCGGAGTTCCGGCGCAGCTGGCCGCCGATTTGTCGCACTTCGACGCCGCGATGGATCGTGACTTCCCGCGCCATCAGCCCGCAACCTATGCCGATCTGGTCGGCAAAGAGTCGGGGCTGGCCCAGACGCTCATGCGACGCGCTGCGACCCGCTTCGGCCAGTTCGAAAGCGTGATGCTGGACCACTGGCGCTTCCGCCGGGCGAGCCGCCAGCCGGTCGAGGCCATGCCGAAGCTGGCCCTGCGCCACCTTAACGCGGTGTTGGATGATTACGACGCCCTGGCCCCGATCATGGCTGAGCTACGGGCTCGCCGGGATGCTGCTGTGGCCCCCATCGCCAAGGCCGCGTGATGGAGCGCCTCGACAGCATCGTCGGTCGGATGCGCGACGGCATGACCGTCACCATCGGCGGCCAGGCCCTCAAGATCTCGACCACCTACCGCGTGGTGGACGGCGAGATCATCAACCGCACCGGTCGGCTTTTCACCGTCGCTGAGGCGTGGGAGCGCATCGCCCTGATATGCGAGGACAGCGGCCGGGCCGAAGTTCTCTACGGCCAGACCAACCCCGATCAGGCCGACATCATCCAGGCGATCAACGCGGCGGACATCCGCTGCCTGCGGGCCTGCATCAAGGCGGTGAGCGGGCGGGGCGATCCCCAGCCTCCGGCCGCTGCGAACGCGCTGCCGATGGAACAGGCGAGGGCAGCATGAGCGCGCTCCTCTGGCCCCTGTGCGCCTTCGCGGCCTTCGCGCTCGGCAACGTCGCTTACCTTGGCTGGTCGGTCTGGGATGACTGCACCAAGCCTCTGCCAAGGGGGCGGGGATGAACGACCTCTCTCCTTCGCGGGACTGCGCCATCGCGCGTCTGACTGACCTTCGGGCGGCCCAGGCCAAGCGCGACGAGTTCGACCCGCGCATCGAGCCCTTCCGCATCAGCCCTTGGGTCGCGCGAGGCGTCGAATTCGCTGCCTGCGCTGCGTCCGTCGTCTTCGCTTGGAGCGTCCTGCCGTGACCCTCGCCAATCCCCTGACGCTGCCTGAGGGCGGCAAGATCACCGCGCCTGGCGTCTACTCTCTGTCGATGTCCGACTATCACTCGGACATCTGCTCCGGGTCGTCGATTAGCTCGTCCGGTCTGCGGACCATCTGGGCCAAGTCGCCCGCGCACTACTGGTACGAGAGCCCCTACAATCCGACGCCACCCGAGGCGAAGGACCGGCCTCACTTCTCCATTGGCCGGGCCGCGCACCACCTGCTGTACCTGGGCCGCAAGGGCTTCGACGACGAGTTCGTGGTCCGGCCGGAGCAGTGGTCGGACTGGCGCACCAAGGAGGCGAAGGTCTGGCGCGACGCCGCGATCCTCGCCGGAAAGACCGTCATCACCGACAACGAGCTGGCGCTGATCGCTGGCATGGCCCGTTCACTCGCCGCGCACCCACTGGTGAAGCAGGGCGTGCTGGACGGCGCGGTCGAGCGGTCGCTGATCTTCAAGGATCCGGTGACCGGCGCCTGGCTTAAGAGCCGCCCCGACAACATCCCGGTCGACAGCGGCTTGATGGCCGATCTGAAGACGACGGACAGCGTCTCCGACGACGACCTGGAGCGGTCGTTGGCCAGCTTCGGCTACCACATGCAGGCCGCGCTGGCGGGCATGGCGTCCGAGGCCGTCCTAGGCCGCCCGATGGAACAGTTCGCGCTGGTCTGGGTGGAGAAGGCTCCGCCGCACTGCGTCCGCGTAACCGTCCTGACGGGCGCCGACATCGAGCGCGGCCAACTGCAGCTCCGCACCGCGATCGATCAGTTCGCTGCAGCCGTGAAGTCCGGAGTCTGGCCCGGCCCGGGCGGCGACCGCCGCGATGCCGAATACCTCCAGCTGCCCGCCTGGGCGGCCAAGCGCATCGACAGCCGGCTCGAGATTATCGGCGCCGAGAACGACAACACCTCCAGCCCGAAGGCCGCCTGACATGACCGATCAACTGCCCGCCACCCGTCAGGCCGCGCCGCGTCCGCCGATCATGGCAGGGGGCCAGATAGCGGCCCTTGTCCCGCAGACGCTGGATGAAGCGTTCCGGGTCGCTCAGGCCATCGCCGCGTCGGGTCTGGCGCCGCGCGGGCTCGACAAGCCGGAACAGGTCATGGTGGCGATCATGGCCGGCGCCGAGCTGGGGCTCGCCCCTTTCCAGGCTCTCCAGTCGTTCGCCATCGTCAACAACCGGCCCACCCTTTGGGGCGACGGCTTGATGGCCGTGGCGCGGGCCCAGGGCATCAAGGCCCGCGAGTGGATCGACGGGGTCGGCGACCAAGCGGTGGCGAGCTGCGAGGTCACCCGCCCCGACACAGGCGAGATCATCCGCCGGTCGTTCTCGGTCGCAGACGCCAAGAAGGCGGCGCTTTGGAACAAGCAGGGGCCGTGGCAGTCCTACCCGAAGCGGATGCTCCAGATGCGCGCTCGCGCGTGGGCCCTCCGCGACGGCTGCGCGGATATGCTGCGCGGCTTCCAGGTCCGCGAGGAGGTCGAGGACTTCCAGCCAATGACGGCACGTCAGGTGCCGGCCGACGCCCCAAACCTGTCCGCTCGCCTTGCCGCGCCGCGCGAGGAAGACGCTCCGCGCGAAGGCTTCTCGACCATCCAGGCCGAGTTTACCGACACCGACGCCGCTACGCCCCCCGAGGCGGCTTCGGAGCCCGCGCTGGATGACGGCGCTGGCGATCTCTCCCCCGACGCTCCGCAGGCGGATGGGGCAGGGGAAGCAGCCGAGCCCGCGGAGCCCAAAGGCGATGATGAGACGGGCTCGGCTGCCGACCTCTTGGCGTGGGCACAGCGGCTCATCGAAGACCTGCCGGGCCTGAACCGCGATCAGATCGAAGCCATCCTGGCCAGCGAGAACGAGGTCGCCAACTTCACCGGTCTGGAGGCGACCCAGCCCCAGGTGGCGATGGACCTGCAGCGCGCGATCAAGAACCGCCAGCGGGAGCTCGCGTGATGTCGATTCTTACCGTCCGCGTCGACCTGATCCTTAAGTCCGGAATGTCCGTGCGCTTCTATTGCAGCGGCATCACAGCCACTCGCCGGCAAGACAACAGCTTGTCCGCCATCGAGATTACGAAGCCAGTTGGCTGGCCTCTCTACATCCGCCTCGACGACGTGAGCGCAGTTGTCACCCGCAGGATGCCGTTCTGGTGCGCTTGGGGCCGCCGATGACCCTCACCAAGGACGACCGCGAGACCGTCAAGATCGAAAAGCGCGCCGTCTCCAAGGCCCGCCGCGAGAAGATCATCGGTAAGCAGGACGGAGCCTGCAAACGCGCCAACTGCGACCAGCCGGCCGTCGATGTCGATCACATCCTGCCCCTATGGGCGGGAGGGTCGAACCGAGACGAGAACCTCGAAGGCCTCTGCACCGGCTGCCACAAGCTGAAGACGAAGGCTGAGGCCGCATGGCGCGCCAAGGCTAAGCGCATCGAAGCCCGCGAGAAGGGTACGCGCCGCGCCCGTCAGCCGATCCCGAAGGCCGCCAATCCCTGGCCGAAAGGTCGAGGCTTCGGCCCCAGGCCCCGCAAGTTCAACGGCCAGATCACTCCTACCAGGCGGCGGGGGGAGGGATAGATGCGCGAGACCCTGATCGAGGACGCCCTGATCGAGCTTCTGAACAGCCTCATGGTCTGCCGCCAGCGGCCTGATGACGGCCCTTTCCGCCAGGCGACCGGCGTCAACACCACCCGCTTCTGGACCGCCTACGAGCGCGGCCACGCGGCGCTGAACACACCGAAGGATCCGGCATGACCAATACCAACACACAGCCCGAAGAACCAGGACATACGGGTGGGCAATGGGCCGTTTGGAACGAAGGATGGTCCGAGCACAGCTACGCGACTGCCGAAATCGTGCGGGTAACGCCGATGAAGGTCATGACGGCGGCGGCTTGGGGCCGGAGGCGCGAGAAGCATCACTACGCCGACAACATCCTGTTCTCAGGGCCTGAAGCCAATGCAAAGGCCCTGGTCGAACGCCTGACATCGTCCGCTGGGCTCATGAAGGACGAGGTCCGCCGGTCCCGTGAACGCCATGCAGCGCGCGTCGCCGCAGAGGTCGCCCGCGCCACTCAACCAGAGGCGGGCTCGGAATGAGCGACGCCATCGACCTATTCTACGCCAAAGCGGACGCCTGCAATCCTGTCAAAATCGGGGGGAGAACCAATCTGCTTGGTGACCCCGACATCAAACCGGAAAAGCCGCACACCATAATCGGTTTCCCCGGCGGCGATGTGGAGATCGCTCGCACAGAAGACGGCGATTACTGGATCCATGTCGCCGTGCGGACCGATCATCGCGGAGACGGCGAGCCCAAGGGGGCGGGCCAGATTATCCGGGCAAGGATCGACGCATCGGGCCGCTACTCGGACGCGGCGAACGCGGCGCTCAATGACGAGATCGAGGAAGGCGCTGTCGAGCACATCGCGTTTCTCGTCCGCCCTGGATTCAAGCCCTCACGGAGCCGGAAATGACCGCCCCGTCCGACCACCCCACACCCGGATCAGTCCTAACGATTGGCGATCTGGTTCGGCATGATCGCGGCGAGCTTGGTGTCGTGACGGTGATTGAAGGTGATCGCCTGAAAATCGCTACCCTGAACGACACCGGGTTCCGAGGCGACTTCGTGAATCGCTTCACCTTCGTCTCCCGCCCCCAACCTGAACCCGGAGCGGAGGGGGTAGAGGCGGCGGTTGAGCGGAAGGCGTTCGATCCGCAGTTTTACGCCGAGCTGCGCGAACACGCACTGACCGCCCTTCGCGACCGAAAGCCATTCACCATAAACGCAGACGGCGCGCTGGCAATCATCGACCAGGCAGCGGCTGATCGCGCCTCCCACGAAGCCCAAGCGGCCGAGATCAAGGCGCTCAAGGAAGGGCTGGAGCTAGTGGCTGGCCTGTTGCCTAGCCTCGCTGGCGCGGACGGCCAACCCGATGGGAAGGTCTACGCGATCTACGCCACCAAGCGCGAAATCATGGCGGCTAAGGAAATAGCCAGCACCCTCACTGAAAGGGGCCAGTAGATGGCTGAAGCTCTGAAGGCGCGGGCGGGCGTATATGTCGCCAGCCGGGCCAGCATTCCCGAGCGCGGGCAGATGTGGCGCGACCTGCGCGCATCGGGCGTCAACGTCACCTCGACCTGGATCGACGAAGACGGTCCCGGCGAGACGGCGGACTTCGCCGATTTGTGGCCGCGCATCCAGCGCGAGGTAACGTCCAGCGAGCGCCTGGTCTGCTACCTGGAACCCGACGACTTCCCCATCAAGGGCGTGTTGATCGAAATCGGCATGGCGCTCGCCGCTGGGGTTCCGGTGTTCATCGTCGCTCCCGACATCACGCTTGAAGGCCGCACGTTCCGGCCCCTTGGGTCGTGGGTCAAACACCCGGCCGTGACCTTCTGCGCCACTGTAGCCGACGCCATCCTAGCCCTCGCTCCTCCAGCTGTTGGAGTAGCGGGGCCGGTGGATAACGCTATCCGGCTCGCTCTTCACCGGTGGCTGGAGTGGGATTTCGACGGATCGGATCGGGAGTACCGAGATGGCACACAGCACATCTTGGCCGCTCTTTCCGATGGACCCCAGTCGAGTGAACCAGCTCGTTGGCTGTGGGACCAGCGGGAGGGGATGGGCTGGGCTGAGCGATGCACGGCGGCCAAGCCCTTACCGGGGCCGATGGTCCGTAATGTCCGAGCCCTATATGCCGCCCACCCCCAACCCTCGCAACCCGCCCCCGATGGGGAAGTCGCCGCACAGTTCGAACTCGACGAGATGGCGAGCAAGGCGACCAGCTTAGAAATCATCGCAGCGTCGTGGAAAGAGCGCGCCGAAGCCGCCGAAGCCAAGCTCCAGGCGATGGAGGAAGAGAGGGCGCTGGCCGAAGCTGACGTGCTGATGGCGGCCGAGCGCCTGTCGATCCTCGCGCAGGGCAAGTCGAAGGGGCCGCACGAAGAGTACGTTCGATCCTCCATCGCGCCGATTGCGGGCGACCTGTTCAGCCTCGCCCGTTCCCGCCTAGCCAGCAAGGGAGTGCGGTGATGGGCGCGACTGACATCATGCTCGGCATCGCTCTCTGTGTCGGCTTCTGCCTTCTCGTAGGCGGCGCGACAGGGGGCTTTGATGCCCGCGACGCCTAACCCCTCCCGGAGAATAGCCATGTCCGATCAACCCGACACTGTAGTGGTTCCGCGCGAGCCGACCGAAGCGATGATCAGTGCCTTCAGGGCCTGGTATTACCAGCAATCCCGGAAGCGCATCTTTGCGACGAACGCCAAGAAGGCGTGGTCGGCCATGATATCCCAAGCCCCTGCTGCTGGCGGGGGAGGGGTGGACCCGAAGGTCCGTCGCCTGGTCATCGCGGCCCGCGCTGTAGCGTTCGGCGACAATACGGGCGCGGCAGCCATCAAGGAACTGGACGCGGCGTCAGAAGCCTTCGCAGAGACCGTTCCGTGGGACGACGACCCCGAACTAGAGGGCCTGGCCCTCACTGAGACGATCTGCGCCGAGGTCATCGCTGCGAAGGGGGGAGAGTGGCGGCCGATAGAGACTGCGCCTCGCGACGGAACATACGTCATCTTGGCCGAGCCGGACGGAAGCGTGTTCGAGGGCCGCTTGACCGATGGCGGGTGGTATTCGCGCGGTAACGACGCGTCCGACCATTGGGGCGGCGAGACGTATCCTGACCACTGGATGCCCCTGCCTGCCGCTCCCGCCCTCTCCTCCAAAGTGGGAGAGTAAGATGGACCGCGACGAAGAGGCCGACATCTTCCCGGCTAACAGAACGGTCAATGTGCGCCGCAGAATGAACCGCGTCAGGTCCAGCGCGAAGGTGTGCGTGACCTGTCCTGCAAGCCGCCACGTCGCCATGATGGCTGACGCGCTCTCGACCGGCGACAGAACCTACCACATGTTCGAGGACGAACCCCTGCACTGTGCCTCGTCGATCTACTCAGTGGTCGAGAACCTTTGGAAAGCGCGGGCTGAGATCGCGCGTCTGCGAGGCCTGTCATGACCCCCTCAAAGATTGCAGAGCTGCGACGGCTGGCGGAAGGAGCGACGCGATGAGCGAGGAAGCCTATCCGCTGGCCTGGCCGATGGGGAAGCCCCGGACGCCCTATGCCCGGCAACGACGCGGCGCGTTCAAGCAGGACGGCAAGCCTCTGACAATGACCGGGGCTCGGCGTCGGTTGACGGAGGAACTCGGTCGGCTGGGCGCGCGCTACGTCATCCTGTCGTCCAACGTCCCGGTGCGGCTCGATGGTCTGCCGAGGGCCGGGCAGCGCAAGCCTGACGATCCCGGCGTGTGCGCCTACTTCCAGCTGGACGGGAAGCCCTATGCGATGGCCTGCGACACCTTTTCGGAGGTCGAACAGAACATGGCGGCCATCGCTGGCCATATCGACGCGACCCGCACCATCACGCGCTATGGAGTGGCGAGCGCGGCCGAGACCCTGCAGGCATTCCAAGCACTCCCCGCGCCCGGCGGACGCCACTGGACGGCCGTTCTGGGCCTGACGAAGGCCGAGGCATCGCCGGACACCATCAAGGCCGCCCATCGCCGCCTGCTTCTGGACCGTCACCCCGACCGGGGCGGGTCCGATGCGGACATGGCTGAGATCAACGCGGCGCGCGATCAAGCTCTGAAGGAGACCAACCCATGAGCACAGGACTGGTCGAACGGCTGGAGGCGGCTGAGAACGGCGAGGTCTCTGAACGACCGTGGATTGCGACGGACCTCATGTCCGAAGCCGCCGCCCGTGTGGACGAATTAGCGACCCTCGTTAGGATGCTGGTCCGCCACGTCCCTGAAACCAAGGCGATACGGGCTAAGGCCGTGGACTATTTGGGCCGCCACAACCTCAACCCTAGTCCCCTCCGCGCCCTTCAGACCGACAGCAGTGGAGATGAGCCATGACGGCGGCTGTCCGTCACCGCGTCGATGTCCGGCCGGCGCCGTCAGACTGGGCCGATGATGACCCCATGACCCTGGCGGAGTTCGCCATCGTCTTCGGGGAGGCCTACCCCTTGACCGTGAGCGCCATGCGAGCCGAGATCCATCGCGGGCGCTTGACGGCCTCCTGTGTCGGGGGCTCCTACTGGGTTACCCCCGCGAGCGTGAAGGCTCTGTTCCGATGCCCCGTCAGTCCAAAGGCCCGCGCCTCTACCTCCGCAAGGGGCGGGTCGACAACCGAACCGGGCAGAGGCTCCCCGACCGGTTCTTCATCCGTGACGGATCGACTGAGGTCGGCACAGGCTGCGGCCCGGAGCGCATGGACGAAGCCGAGCAACGACTCGCAGCCTACATCGGCGAGAAGTGGACGCCGCCAGCCGCCGAAAGTGATCCCGCTAAGGTCTTAGTCGCGGACGTTCTGGCGCTCTATGGCCATGAGCGCGGGCCGAAGCTCAAGAGCAAGGCGGCGTCGAACCTGGGCTTCACCAACAATCTGTTGGCCTGGTGGGGAGCCCGAACGCTATCCGACGTGCGACGGACCACGTGCGCCGCCTACGTCAAGCACCGCACGTCTCAGCGGATCCGCCACGGGGACACCGGGCGTATGGTGACGCCGCAGACCGCACGACGCGAGCTAGAGCTGCTGTCGGCCGCGATCGGCTACTGGGATGGCGAACACCACCTGACGCGGCGGCCGGCCGTCATCCTGCCCGAGAAGCCTGAGAGCAACCGAGACGCCCTCAGCCGAAAGCAGGCCGCTGCCCTGGTCTGGGCTTCGATGGGCTGGGATCGGATCGAAGGGGAGTGGAAGCGCCCCTCGACCAACGCGCGCACCAACCGGATGCACCTGCGCCGTTTCCTGCTGATCGGGCTCTACACCGGCTCGCGGTCGGACGTGATCAAGCGCCTTTGCTGGTCCGAGAGCCTGCATGACCCGTGGGTCGATCTGGAGGCGGGGATCATCTATCGGCGGGGCAGGGGAGAGCAGGAGAGCCGCACGAAGCGCCGGCCGCTGGTGAAGCTGCCGCACAGGCTCCTGAGCCATATGCGCCGCTGGCACGCCCTCGACGCGAAGGCGGGGCGGACGACGGTGCTGCACTTCGGAGGCGAGCCGGTCGGGTCTGTCCGCACGTCCTTCGCCAGCTGCGTGGCGGGCGCCGGTCTCAACCCCGAGGTGACGCCGCACTGGCTACGACACACCGCCGCGACCTGGCTGATGGAGCGGAACGTGGTCACCTGGGAAGCCGCCGGCTACCTCGGGATGACGGCCGCGACCCTCGAAAATCACTATGGCCACCATCGCCCGGACCACCAGTCGGCCGCGCGGAAGGCGATGGGCTGACCTGCTTCCCGAATATTCCCCAGAAACGTCGGAAAACGCCGTGAACGAAACCGGAAAGTAAAGCGGGCCATACCCAGCAAACATAGACGTTAGGCGCTCAATCTAGCTCGTTTACACCGAGAGGGTCGGCGGTTCGAACCCGTCGCCGCCTACCAGGCAAGACAAAGGCCGCCGGAGCGATCCGGCGGCCTTTTTCCTTGGGTGGGCTGAGGCCCGATCAGAAGCGGAAGCTGGCCCGCAGCAGCAGGCTGTAGCGGACGTAGTCCTCGATCATTTCGGCGTCGGCCGAGATGGAGAGCATGCCCAGCGCATTGCCGAGGTTCAGCTGGAGCCCGGCGATGGGGCCGCCGCCTTCGATATCCGAGGGGCTGAGCACGAAGTCCGGGCCGCCGGAGAGGAAGCGGGCGGTGGTCGAGCCTGGATCGACCGAGATGTTCTGGCGCCAGCCGAGGCGCAGTTCCGGACGGATCCAACCATCGCGGCCGAAGCTGTAGCCCACGTTCATGGCGGCGGTGGCCGAGAACATGTGACCGGTGCGCTCGTCGATCGACAGGTCGAAGCCGTCGCCGCCGCCGTCTTCGGTGCGGGCGTCTTCGGTCAGATAGAAATATTCCGAATAGGCTTCAGGGCGAATCCACAGGCGGCCGAAGCTGCGCTCGTAGGAAGCGCCCCCGGCGGCCGCCAGGGTGAAGCCGTGCCACTCTGACTTGTTCGACAGGTTGATGCCTTCGCCGACGAACTGGCGGGTGGCGCTGAAGGTGGCGTAGCCGCCGGCCGCGCGGGCCCAGGTCGTCCAGTACTGACCCTGCGCGCGCCAGTAGAGGCCCAGCTCCAGCAGGTTGGCGGACAGGACTTCCTCGGCCTCGGCCTCGGGGTCCTTCAGGTCGGAGGAGGTGAAGGCGGCCGAGACGCCGAATGCGCCCAGGCCCGTGCCCCGCTCGACGCCGCCCGCGACGCCGAAGCCTTCGGAGCGGAAGCCGTAGGTGTCGGTCTTGTCCTTGTCGGCGTAGAAGTTGATCTCCTGCACCCAGGCGCTGGTCTGGCCCGGCGCGGCCGAGGCGTTGCGGCCGGTCAGGGCGCGGGTCACCGCATCGACGCCGGACGCCAGCGACAGCAGCGGCCCGCCGGAGTGGTCGGGCAGCATCTGTTCGTACAGGTTGATGAAGCCCTCGCGGCCGTTCTGGGCCAGGAAGGCCAGCCGAAGCTGCTCGTTGTCGCCCAGAGCGCCGTAGATGGCGTCGAAGGCCTGGGTCTCTGACTTGATCAGGCCCATTTCCTGCGTCGTACGCTGGCGCACATCGACGTACAGGTCGCCGGCCGCCTGATCGACGCCAACCGTGGTGACGAACAGATAGGGGGAGTTCTCGTCCACCTTGGTCTGATTCAGCGAGCCCACGTTCAGATCGCCGGCGTGGATCAGGCTGTAGCGCTCGGGGCCGTCGATCAGGGACGAGAAGCCGATGCCCAGGCCCGCGCCGTTGGCCAGATTGGCCTGACCGGTGACGTTGAAGCCGGGGGTCTGGTTCGACTGCGGGTCGATCAGGAACAGCAGGGTGCCATCGGCGCCGACGTCCAGGCTGGAGATCGTCGCGCGGCTGGTCTGCTGGGCGTAGAGGGTGCCCTTGGTGACGTCGATGTCCAGGCGACCGTCGCTGTCGTTGATAACGCCCGTCACGACCGCGCCGCCGGCGATCGACAGGCGATCCTGGCCCGCGCCGAAGTATAGGTCGCCCACGACGGCGCCGTTCTGGATGTCCAGGAAGTCGGCGCCGGCGCCCATCTTGATGTCGCCCGAAATCGCAGGCTCGAAGGCATCCGGCACGCCGTCTTTGTCGCTGTCGAGCGGCGGCTCGGTCTTGGGGTCGCCGTCATCCGGAACCACCACGCCGTATTGGGTGATGGTGACGCCGGTCGTGTTGGCGCTGAGGTCGATCGCGGTCGCCGTACCCGTCGTCGGCTTCTCGCTGTCGGGCTGGTTGCCGATCGCGATGATGCGGGTGTTGGTGAAGCTGGTCAGGGTGCCGGACAGGTCCTGCACGCCGGTCACGGCCGTCTCGTAGCCGCCCACGGCGGTGATGGGGCCGTTGTTGACGAAGGTCGGCATGTTCGCGCCGGCCGCGATACGTACGACCGCGACCTGGTTGGCGCCGGCCCCGCTGCTGACGGCCGCCATGGAGCCTGTGTTCACGAACCGGGGGGTCGTGGTCCCGGCCCGGATATCGACGCCGACCGCATCGCCCAGTATCGAGGTTGCGGCGACCGTGCCGCCGTTCGAGATGCCGCCGGCGACCGTGACGGTCTGGCCGGCGCCGCCGCCGATGGCGATCGCCGTGGCGTCCACCTGATCGTACAGGCCGGCTGCGCTGACGCTGCCGCGGTTGATGAAGCCGAAGGCGTTGTCACCGGTCCCGGCGACGCCCAGCGTGATCGAACGGTCTGCCGCGCCGACGCGTACGGCGGGCGCGCTGCCCAGCGTCGTGATCGCGGCGGTGCCTTCGGAGGCGTCGGGTATGCCGTCGTCGTCCTCGTCCAGATCGTCCTTGCTCGCATCGGTCGGCGGAACGGCCAGAACGACGCCCTGGGCGACGTTGGCGGAGACCACCAGAGCGGAACCGCCCTGCAACAGATCGTCGGCGTCCAGCTTCTCGACGATCGTGGCTGACGGCCGCGTGGTGTAGCGGTACCCCGTGGAGCTGAGCTGGCCCTGGACGGTCACAGACCCGGACACGTCACCCTCGACTGACGCACCGACGGCGTTCTTGCCGATGGCGGCGACCGTGCCGGCGACATAGATGTCACCCGTGACGTCGCCCTGGCTGCGAATGGCGTAGGTATCGTCGCCGCGCACGCTGATGAGGCCACGCAGATCCAGGTCGCCGACCAGGTCGCTCTGCAGCCGCACGCCGTACGACTGGTTGCCCTCGACGCTGATGTTGGAGGAGGTCTCTCCGTAGATTCGGCCCGTGAAGGGGCTGGCGCCGACGATGTTGACGCCGTGGCGATTCGTGCCGGTCGAGAACGGACCGTCCAGGTCGCCGTCCTTGTCGGTATCGACGGCGGTCTCGAGATCGTCCGTCAGCTGAATCGCGCCGCCGATGGTGACCGATCCGGTGCGGCCGCCCTGGACCAGGATGCCGGTGGAGCCGTCGGCCGACTTCAGCATGTTGATCTCGGACCCGCTGTCCAGATCGATGGAATGGTTGGAATCGAGCGTCAACGCGGCGCCGGAGGCGACAGCGATCGATCCCGAGCCGGCGATGCGCACGGAATCGTTCGAGCCCGACGTCGTGACGGGCGTGGTCCGATCGGTCGAGATGACCACTTCGGCCTGAACGCCTGTCGCAGCCAACAGGGGGGCGATCGCGGCCGCGGTCGCAAGCAGTTTACGCATTATCGAGAACACCCCGAGGTGGACGCAGAGACCCAGACCGCCCCTGTATCAGGGCGGGAACGCAGTGTCTCAAGTTTCTCGAATTTGAGGCGAATAGAAGGCGTCGGACGGCGCGTTGCGTTGCGGCCGCCTGCGGCCCCTCGACGCCTTTTCGACCGGGCGCGGACGAAAGCGCCCGAGCCCTTGGCAAGCACGGCGCAGAGGCCTAGGGCAGCGGACATGGCCAAGCTTGCCCACAGAGGACGCATCCAAACGTCGCGTGGGCGCGTTGCTGCCGTCCCCAAGCCTAAGTTCAACGAGTTCTCCATGAGCATGACCGACCTCGACGTTCAGGAAAGCGAGCTGCGGCTGATTCCTGGTCTGGATGAGGAGGTCGGCGACACCCTGCGGCGAGTGAAGGCGGCATCGTCCGATCCGCGCCCGCGCCTGGTCGACACCACCATGCTGTATGCGCCCAAGTCGGGCGGGGTGAAACGATACCTTTTGTCCAAGAAGGCGTGGCTGGAACAGAACCGGCCGGGTGTCGCACACACGCTGGTCGTGCCCGGCGCGAGGCATCATGTGAAGGGGGACGGCATCGTCACCCTGCACGCGACCAAACTGCCGTTCGGCGACGGCTATCGCTGGCCGTCGTCGGTCAAACGGTGGGGCGCTTGGGTCGCCGCCATGAAGCCGACCGTGATCGAGGCCGGCGATCCCTACACGCCGGGGCAGGGGGCCCTGGAGGCCGGGCAGCGGGCCGGTTGTCCGGTTGTCGGGTTCTGCCACTCGGACCCTGCCAGCCTCGCCGCGCTGCATTTCGGCGAGTGGGCGAAGAAGCCGGTCGAGAAGCGGTGGGCGAAGCTGTTCAGCCAGTTCGATCGGGTGGTGTCTCCCAGCCGTTTCATCGCCAGTCGCCTGGAAGAGGCGGGTGTGCGCGACATCGTCATCCGCCCGCTGGGGGTCGAAATCGACACCTTCCGCCCGGACCGGCGCGATCGCGACTGGTTGCTGCAGAAGACCGGCCTGCCGGCCCATGCGCGACTCCTGTGCTTCGCCGGGCGTCCGGCCAAGGAAAAGAACATCGACGTGCTGATCGAGGCCGTTCAGAAGTTGGGCGACCCCTATTATCTGGTGCTGGTCGGGGCCGGAACGGGCCTGCCGACCGAGGACCGGGTCATCAGTCTGCCCTATGAAAGGGATCCCAAGGCAGTCGCGCGCATCATCGCCAGCTGCGACGCCTTCGTGCACGCCAACGACCGCGAGCCGTTCGGACTGATCGTGTTGGAAGCCATGGCTTGCGGCCGCCCGGTCGTGGGGGTGAACGCCGGCGGCGTCGCCGAGACGGTCAACGCCTCCGTCGGAGAGTTGGCGAGATCCGCCGACCCGGACGATTACGCCCAGGCGGTCGAAGCCCTGTTCGCACGCGACATCGAGGCGCTGGGCCAAGCGGCGCGGATGCATACGGTCGAGAACTTCGCCTGGAATCGCGTGTTCCAGGATTTGTCCATGGTTTATGCGGACGTCAGCGGCGAAGCCGCCTTCGTCCAGCCGAGCGAGGCCTGGGCGGTCCATTAGGCCCAGCCTCCCGCGTCATGTCCCAAACATCTGAGTACGCGACTTTCACAGCCGCGCGGCCCCGCCGTGTGCTGGTGGCGACCAACCATCTGCAGAGGATTTCCGGCTCCGAGGTCGTAGCCCTCGAGGCCATCGAACACTTTCGCGCAGCGGGCTGCGACGTCACCGTGTTCGCCAACTGGATCGGCGCGCCGATGCGGCGCGTGGTCGAAAAGGCGGCCGGCAGGGCCATCATAACCGACCCCGCCGCCATCCGGCCGTTCACCTACGACATCGCCTATGTCCAGCATCAGGTGCTGGGCCTGTTGGACTACGAGGCGGGACCGGACGATGTCGAAGCGACGATGATCGCCATAGGCCGACTGTCGCGTCGCGCCTTTCTGGAGAGCGGCGGCTGGTTGCATGACCGTCTCCTGGCCAATCTGGTCCTCGCCAACTCCGAACTGACCGCTCAGCACCTGAAGGACGTTGGTGGCGAGGGCAGGGTGGTCAGTTTCCACAACGGCGCGCCGGACACCTTCTTCGCGCCCTACAGGCCTCGCCCAAGCAGGCCGGGTCGCATCATCGCGGTGACCAATCACCGCGACCCCGCGCTGCTGGCTGCGTTGGACGGCCTGGCCGACCACGCCAAGGTGCATCACTTCGGCCGGTCCGGCGAAAAAGTCCGCCGGATGACGCCGCACATCATCGCCAAGGCGGATCTCGTGATTTCGATCGGCAAGACCGTCCCCTATGCCCTGGCCGGCCGCATACCCGTCTATGTCTACGATCACTTCGGCGGGCCGGGCTATCTGACCCCGGAAAACCGCGACCGGGCGGCGCTGTTCAACTTCACCGGCCGCTGCAGCGAGCGAAAGCTGGCCGGCCGTGAGCTGATCGACGACATCCTGGGCGGGTATCGAATCGGAAACGACTTCGCTCGCGACGTGCCGGACGCGTGGCTGCGTCGGTATCGGCTGTCGGACCACCTCGATCGAATGTTCGAGCCGCCGCTGGTCTCGAACGCCGAGAAACGCGCGCGGATGAAGGCGAGCCCGTTCCTGGCGCAAGAGCGGATGCTGTCGGACTACGTCCGCGCCAGCTATCAAAGGGAACAGAGAGTGGAGGCGAAACGGCGCTAGGCGGACATACACCGCGGCTCGCCGCCATGCGGGGCCGCGCCACCTCTTCCAGATTTTCAGAAGAAGTGGCGCGAGTGACGGGGCTCGAACCCGCGACCTCCGGCGTGACAGGCCGGCACTCTAACCAACTGAGCTACACCCGCGTTTCCCTCCCGGCCGGGGCCGTCGGGGAGGCGGTCGTTTAGGCGGGGGGTGGATTTGCTGTCAAGCGACCCGACCGCTTTTTGTGCGGAAATCGCAACGCGAAGCTGCGAACCATTCGCACAAAAATCGTTATCCGGCTTGGGTTTGAACGTCGATAAGGTTGGGTCTAAGAAGCGGCGAATCCGCCGCACCTCCCACCGCAGCGGACGAGGGTCTGTCCCCCATGAACGCCTTACTGCTGGAATACCTGCCGATCGTGATCTTCCTGGGGATCTCGGCCGCGCTGGGCCTGCTGTTCATCATCGCCGCCTGGGTGCTGGCGCCCAAGTCGCCCGACAGCGAAAAGCTGTCGGCCTATGAGTGCGGGTTCAACGCCTTCGACGATGCGCGCATGAAGTTCGACGTGCGGTTCTATCTGGTGTCGATCCTGTTCATCATCTTCGATCTGGAAGTGGCCTTCCTGTTCCCGTGGGCGGTGTCGATCTTCGATCTGTCCAAGGGCGGCATGGTCTTCGCCTTCTGGTCGATGATGGCCTTCCTGGGCGTGCTGACCATCGGCTTCCTCTACGAGTGGAAGAAGGGAGCCCTGGAATGGGAGTGACCACCACCAATACGCTGCCGCTGATCGGTGCGGGCAATCAGGGCGCGTCGCCGCTGGTTCCGGCCGGCTCGGCCGCACGATCGTCGGTCGAGGGCTATGACCCCAAGATCCACGACAAGTTCTTCGAGGCGGTGAACGTCGAGCTAGCCGAGCGCGGCTTCCTGGTCGCCGGCGCCGAGGACGTCATCAACTGGGCCCGAACCGGCTCGCTGATGTGGATGACCTTCGGCCTGGCCTGCTGCGCCGTCGAGATGATCCAGATGTCGATGCCGCGTTTCGACGTCGAGCGCTTCGGCATGGCGCCGCGCGCCAGCCCGCGTCAGTCGGACCTGATGATCGTCGCCGGCACCCTGACCAACAAGATGGCGCCGGCCCTGCGCAAGGTCTACGACCAGATGCCGGACCCGCGCTACGTCGTCTCGATGGGCAGCTGCGCCAACGGCGGCGGATACTACCACTACAGCTACAGCGTCGTTCGTGGTTGCGATCGGGTCGTGCCGGTGGACGTGTATGTGCCGGGCTGTCCGCCGACCGCCGAAGCGCTGCTGTACGGGCTGCTGCAGCTGCAGAAGAAGATCCGCCGCACGGGGACCATCGACCGATGAGCCTTCTGGCCGCGATCCAGGCCGTCGAGGCCGAACTGACTCCGCTGGGCACCGAGATGGTCGCCGAGCTGGGCGTCGAGGCGCATGTCGCTTTCGGCGAGCTGACTCTGGCGGCGCCGCGCGAGCGGATCGTCGAGATCCTGACGGTTCTGAAGAAACGCTTCGGCTTCCAGCAGCTGCTGGACGTCTGCGGCGCCGACTATCCCGATCGCCGGGAGCGGTTCGAGGTCGTGTATCACCTGCTGTCGATGACGCGGAATGCGCGGGTGCGGGTGAAGGTCTCGACCGACGAGACCCAGCCGGTGCCCACCGCCGTCGAGGTGTATCCGTCCGCCGGCTGGTTCGAGCGCGAAACGTTCGACATGTACGGCGTGATCTTCTCGGGTCACCCCGACATGCGCCGGCTGCTGACCGACTACGGTTTCGAAGGGCACCCCCTTCGCAAGGACTTCCCGATGACCGGGTATGTCGAGGTGCGTTACGACGAAGAACAGCGCCGGGTCGTATACGAGCCCGTCAAGCTGACCCAGGAGTTCCGGAACTTTGATTTCCTGTCGCCATGGGAGGGCGCCGATTATCCGGCCCCCGTTCTGCCGGGCGACGAGAAGGCGGGAGGAGCGCGCTGATGGCTGACGGTCAGCCCCTGGCGCCGCTCGGCGCCGACGTTTTCGAGGATGTGGACGGCCGGACCGCGCATGCGCGGGAGATGGACGACCGCAAGTTCACCATCAACTTCGGCCCGCAACACCCGGCCGCGCACGGCGTGCTGCGCCTGGTGCTGGAGCTGGACGGCGAGCTGGTGACCCGCGTCGATCCGCACATCGGCCTGCTGCATCGCGGCACCGAGAAGCTGATGGAGGCGCGCACCTACCTGCAGAACGTGCCGTACCTGGATCGCCTCGACTATGTCGCACCGATGAACCAGGAGCACGCCTTCTGCCTGGCCATCGAGCGCCTGCTGGGCATCGACGTGCCGTACCGCGCCCAGCTGATCCGGGTGCTGTATTCCGAGATCGGCCGCATCCTGTCGCACATGCTGAACGTGACGACCCAGGCCATGGACGTCGGGGCCCTGACCCCGCCGCTCTGGGGCTTCGAGGAGCGCGAGAAGCTGATGGTCTTCTACGAGCGCGCCTCGGGCGCTCGCCTGCACGCCAACTATTTCCGTCCCGGCGGCGTCCACCAGGACCTGCCGATGGACCTGATCGACGATATCGGCCGGTGGTGCGCGGAGTTCCCGCGCGCGCTGAAGGACATCGAGAGCCTGGTCACCGAGAACCGCATCTTCAAGCAGCGCAACGTCCACATCGGCGTGGTGTCGAAGGAGGAGGCGCTGGACTGGGGCTTCACCGGCGTCATGCTGCGCGGGTCTGACATCGCCTGGGACCTGCGCAAGTCGCAGCCCTACGAGTGCTACGCCGACCTGGAGTTCGACATCGTCGTCGGCAAGGGCGGCGACTGCTGGGACCGCTATCTGGTGCGCATCGAGGAGATGAAGCAGTCGGTGCGGATCATGGAGCAGTGCATCCACCGCCTGCGCAACTGTCCCGGCGACCCGGTCATGGTCGAGGACAACAAGATCGTCCCGCCCCGCCGCGGTGAGATGAAGCGGTCGATGGAATCGCTGATCCATCACTTCAAGCTCTACACCGAGGGCTTCAAGACGCCGGAAGGCGAGGTCTATGCGGCCGTCGAGGCGCCCAAGGGCGAGTTCGGCGTCTATGTCGTCTCGGACGGCACCAACAAGCCGTACCGAGTGAAGATCTCGGCCCCGGGCTTCCGCCATCTTCAGGCAATGGACTGGATGAACCGCGGCCACATGCTGGCGGACGTTTCGGCCATCCTCGGCTCGCTCGACATCGTCTTCGGCGAGGTCGATCGTTGATGGATTTCGCCGTCACGCCCATTTTTACGCTGACGCAGGCCATCTGGTTCGGCGTGTTTCTTGTGCTGGGCGTGGCCGTTCAGTTCGCCTTTTCACCTAAGCGCCGGGCGGTGATGGGCTCGCTGCGCTTCATCCTCGCCGACGTGTTTCGTACGGCGCCGGCCATCGCGGGCGTGACGCTGATCCGCGGCGCCTACCGGGCCGGCTATCTGGCCGAGGGCCGTGGGTTCTTCGAGGCGAACTTGCGCTCGGTCGTGTGGATGAGCGGCTTCATCTTCATCACCCAGCTGCTGGTGCGCTATCTGCCGCCGCTGTCCTGGCTGGCGCGCGACCTGCGCGACGCCGGCCGCGCCGTCTGGAGCGCGCGACTGGGCCGCTGGATGGGGAGGGCGGCATGAGCGTGGACGCCGTCGTTCAAGGCCAGCTGGACGCCTACAATGCCCAGGACATCGAGGCCTTCGTGTCTCACTTCGCCGACGACATCACCGTCGCGGACCTGAACGCCGAACCGAACCTGACCGGTCTGGACGCTTACCGCGAGCGCCATGTCGGCCTGTTCGCTCAGCATCCGCAGAACCGCGCCGAACTGATTTCGCGCACGGTGATTGGCCGGACCGTGATCGATCATGAGCGGGTCTTCCGCTCGCCCGACGCTGCGCCCTTCGAGGTCGCGGCCATCTATTCCTTCGCCGGCGACAAGATCGCCCGCGTCGACTTCGTGAAGGCCTGACATGAGCGTTCGTCGTCTCGCCAAGGTTCAGCCGACCTCCTTCGCCTTCTCGGAAGCGACGAAGGCGAAGGCCGACTGGTGGATCGCCAAGTATCCGGCGGATCGTCGCCAATCGGCGGTGATCCCGATCCTGTGGCTAATCCAGAAGCAGGAAGGCTGGTGCTCGGAGCCTTCGCTGCGCGCGACGGCCGAGCTTCTGGGCATGGCCTATATCCGGGTGCTGGAGGTCGCGACCTTCTACACCATGTTCATGCTGGAGCCGGTGGGGACGTCGGCCCTGATTCAGGTGTGCGGCACCACGCCGTGCATGCTGCGCGGCGCCGGCGACCTGATGAAGGTCTGCAAGTCGAAGATCGGTCCCAAGGACGTGCTGTCGGCCGACGGCCGCTTCACCTGGCAGGAGGTCGAGTGCCTGGGCGCCTGCGTCAACGCGCCGATGGCCCAGATCAACGACTATTATTTCGAGGATCTGACGGCCGAGAGCATGGCCCAGATCATCGACGACTTCGCCGCCGGCAAGACGCCCGAGCGCGGCTCTTACATCGGCCGCACCAACTCGGCGCCGGACGGCGGCCCGCTGACGCTGAAGGACCCGAGCCTGTACGACGGCTCGGCCGCCAAGCCGATCACGGTCATCCCCAACAGCCAGCCCGCCAAGGAGCCGGCGTGACCCAACCGCTGGACCTCAACACCGAGGAAGGCCGATCGGCGTACCGGGTCGAGCTGCGCCGCGTGGCGTGGCCGGTGCGGATGACCGGTTTCGTGCTGGTCATCCTGGGTGCGCTGGCCGTGCTCGCCCCCCGGTGGATTTCCGCCTGGCCCAACTCGCTCGTCACGGTGGGCTGGGTCGTTCTGGCGGCCGGTTGGGTCCTTTTCATCACGGCGATTGTCATGCGGACCCGCTATCATCGCCGTCGGCTGGCGGAGCTGGCCGCATGATGCGTCTGTCTGTGCAACCGGCAAGGGCGGGGGATGGCCCAGAAACCGAAACGCGGCCCGGGGGGGACGCGGCCGTCGCTGGTGCGACGCGCCGGCGTGGCCGGAGCCTTCATCGTCAATCTGGCGGGGGCCACGGCCCTGCCGTTCGCCGCCGCGCAAGCCGCGCCCACCCGAACGCCGTCACCGCCCCATTCCAGCTCCAAGACGCCTGATGCCCCTCAGCCTCCAAGACAACAGCCTGATCGAACGCCGACCCTGCCCGAACGCGGCCAGACCGGCGGCGTCGCGCGTCGCCGCCGTAGCGGAGGTGGGCGCATGACCGGCGTTCTGCAGGACAAGGACCGTATCTTCACCAACCTCTACGGCCTGCACGACTGGGGCCTGGAGGGCGCGAAGAACCGCGGCTGCTGGAACGCGACCAAGGACATCCTGGACCTAGGCCGCGACTGGATCATCACCAACACCAAGAACTCGGGCTTGCGCGGACGTGGCGGCGCCGGCTTCTCCACGGGTCTGAAGTGGTCCTTCATGCCCAAGGAGGTGAAGGACGGTCGCCCGCACTATCTGGTGGTCAACGCGGACGAATCCGAACCCGGCACCTGCAAGGACCGGGAGATCATGCGCCACGATCCGCACCTGCTGATCGAAGGCTGCCTGATCGCCAGCTTCGCGATGCAGGCGCACGCCTGTTACATCTATCTGCGCGGCGAATATGTGCTCGAGCGCGAGCGCATGGAGGCGGCGGTCAAGCAGGCCTATGAGGCCAAGCTGATCGGCAAGAACAACGCCCACGGTTGGGACTTCGACGTCTACATCCACCACGGCGCCGGCGCTTACATCTGCGGCGAAGAGACCGCCCTGCTCGAGAGCCTGGAAGGCAAGAAGGGCCAGCCTCGCCTGAAGCCGCCGTTCCCGGCCGGCGCGGGCCTCTACGGCTGCCCGACCACGGTGAACAACGTCGAATCCATCGCCGTGGTCGGCACCATCCTGCGTCGCGGCGCCGACTGGTTCGCGGGCTTCGGCCGTCCGAACAACACCGGCACCAAGCTGATGTCGATCTCGGGCCATGTGAACAAGCCGTGCAACATCGAGGAGGCCATGAGCATCCCGATGAAGCAGCTGCTGGAAGAGCACTGCGGCGGCATCCGGGGCGGCTGGGACAATCTGAAGGCCGTGATCCCGGGCGGGGTCTCCGTTCCGCTGATCACGCGCGACATGGCCGAGACGGCCCTGATGGACTTCGACAGCCTGCGTGAGATGCGTTCGGGTCTGGGCACGGCGGCGGTGATCGTGATGGATCAGTCGACCGACCTGGTGAAGGCGATCGCGCGCATCAGCTACTTCTACAAGCACGAGAGCTGCGGCCAGTGCACGCCGTGCCGTGAAGGCACGGGCTGGATGTGGCGGGTGCTGGAGCGGATGGCCATCGGCGAGGCCGATCCGACCGAGATCGACCTGCTGCTCGACGTCGCCGGTCAGGTCGAAGGTCACACCATCTGTGCTCTGGGCGACGCGGCCGCCTGGCCCGTGCAGGGCCTGATCCGGCACTTCCGTCACGAGATCGAGGACCGCATCGCCTCCTACCGCTCACGCCGCGCGAACTTCGCCGGCCACGCCATCGCGGCGGAGTAGGGGATGAACGCCGTGGTTCGATCGCTGACCGTCATCACCGCTGCCGCGGCCCTGCTGGGGGCGTGCGCCACCCAGTCAATGCCTTCTGCGGCGGCGGTAGCTGATGCGGCTGCGTCGGAAGCTGCGGCCGCTGCAAACGAAGCGGTTGATGAGTGGCGTGCATCGCAACGTCCGACCTCGGCCAGCGTGGGGGTGCCTCAGCCGGAAAACTTCCAGCCTGCCGGCTGGATGAATAACAACTGGATCGAACAGGTGACGCAGATGTCGATCCTGCCGTCGACGCCGGGCGGCGTGGCCTTTGTCGGCGACAGCATCACCAACGGCTTCCGATGGGCCGAAGCCTTCCCGAACGCCAACGTGCGTAACTGGGGTATCAGTGGCGATACGACGTGGGGTGTGCTGGCCCGCTCGCAGCAGATCATCGCTACCAAGCCGGCCAAGATACTCCTGCTGATCGGCACCAATGATTTCGGCAATTGGGGCAAGACGCCGGAAGAGACTGCGGCTGGCATCGCCGCCATCGTCGATCTTTGGCAGGCGCAACTACCCGGCACACAAATCTATCTGCAGGGCGTGATGCCGCGTCAGCCGGAGTATCGTGAACGGGTCACGGCGCTGAACGCCATGATCCAGCAGATCGCGGCCGAGAAGGGCGCGACCTACATCGACCTGTATACGCCGTTTTTGGACATAGACCGGCTGGACCCGACGGTGACGATGGACGACCTGCACCTGACGGGGCAGGGGTATCAGCGCTGGCTGTCGATCATCACGCCCTGCGTCACAGGAGCGGGGCCGTGCGCATGAGCCTGTCCCTGATCCTGGCCTTCGCGCCCGTCGCCCTGATGGCTTGCAAGCCGGCGGCCGAGCCCGCGCCGACGCCGGTCGAGACGGTCGCGGCCGCCCCGGCGGTGACCGACGCCGCGCCCGCTGCGCCGGCCGTGCTGAACGCCGCCGATCTGCGCCGCGTGTGCCGCGCCGGTCTGGCCGCGATCCATGGCCAGGACGTGTCGATGATCGAGATTTCCGGCGTCACCGGCCAGGTCGTCAGCGCCAGCTGGCGCGCGCCGGTCGACGGCGGACGGATGCGCGCGGAATGCCGCGTGGATAGCGACCTGATCACCTGGAAGCCGCTGGACCTGCCGGACGCGAGCCAGGTGCGATGGATGAACCAGTCGGGCGACCCGGTCGTCCGCTATGCGCTGGACGGGGACCGGGTGATCGTCACCCAGACCCAGCCCGATGGCGCGAACGAACGGTCCGAAGTGACTGTTCCTGCTGAACAAGAGGCCCGCTGATGCCCGTCGCCAAGGTCAATGGCGTCCCGACCGAGTTCGAGCCCGGCATGACCGTGCTCCAGGTCGCCGAACGCGCCGGGGAAGAGATTCCGCGCTTCTGCTATCACGAGCGGCTGTCGATCGCCGGCAACTGCCGGATGTGCCTGGTCGAGGTGAAGCCCGGACCGCCGAAGCCGCAGGCGTCGTGCGCCCTGCCGGCCGCCGACGGCCAGGAGATCTTCACCGATACGCCGATGGTGAAGAAGGCCCGCGAAGGGGTGATGGAGTTCCTGCTCATCAACCACCCGCTGGACTGCCCGATCTGCGACCAGGGCGGCGAATGCGACCTGCAGGACCAGTCCATGGGCTACGGCCGCGACGGCTCTCGCTATGCCGAGAACAAGCGCGCGGTCGAAGAAAAGAACATGGGTCCGACCATCAAGACCTTCATGACGCGCTGCATCCAGTGCACGCGCTGCGTGAGGTTCATCACCGAGGTGGCGGGCGTTTCGGACATCGGCATGATCTCGCGCGGCGAGGACGCTGAGATCACGACCTATCTGGAAAAGAACATCGACTCGGAGCTGTCGGGCAACGTCAACGACCTGTGCCCCGTGGGCGCCCTGACCCACCGCCCGTGGCAGTACCACTACCGCCCCTGGGAGCTTAAGAAGACCGAGACCATCGACGTCATGGACGCCCTGGGCTCGAACATCCGCGTCGACGCGCGCGGCGCCGAGGTCATGCGCGTGCTGCCGCGCGTGAACGAGGGCATCAACGAGGAGTGGCTGTCGGACAAGAGCCGCTATGCGGTCGATGGCCTGCTGGCGCGCCGCCTGGACAAGCCGTGGGTGCGCGAGAACGGCAAGCTGCGTCCCGCATCGTGGGACGAGGCGCTGGGCGCCGTGGCGGCGAAGATCAAGGCGGCCCCGGCCGACCGCATCGGCGCCATCGCCGGCGACCTGCAGGACGCCGAATCCATGAAGGCGACGCTGGACCTGTTCCGGGCGCTGGGTTCGGCCAACACCGACTGCCGCCAGGACGGCGCGGCGCTGGGCTATGGCCCGCGCGAGAGCTGGCTGTTCAACTCGAGCCTGCAAGGTATCGAGAACGCCGACGCCGTGCTGCTGGTCGGCGTCAATCCGCGCGCCGAGGCCCCGCTGCTGAACGCACGCCTGCGCAAGGCCTGGCTGAAGGGCAAGATGCAGGTCGCGGTGATCGGCGAGGCGGTCGACCTAACCTATCCGTATTCGCACCTGGGCGCGGGCGCCAAGACGCTGTCCAAGCTGCCCAAGGCGGCGAGCGACATGCTGGCCGCCGCCGAACGCCCGGCCATCATCGTGGGCTCGGGCGCCCTGTCGGGCGACAATGGCGCGCAGGTGCTGAACGCCCTGGGTGCGCTGGCCAAGAAGGTCGGCGTCATCGCTGACGGCTGGAACGGCTTCAACGTCCTGCAGGGCGCCGCGTCGCGCGTGGGCGGTCTGGACATGGGCTTCGTGCCCGGCGAGGGCGGCCTCGACGTCGCGGGCATGCTGAAGCCCGGCGCGCTGGACGTGCTGTTGCTGCTGGGCGCCGACGAGGTCGATCCGACCGGCTCGGACGCCTTCCGCGTCTATCTAGGCAGCCACGGCGATCGGGGCGCGCACGGCGCCGACGTCATCCTGCCGGGCGCGGCCTATACCGAGAAGCCGGGTCTGTATGTGAACACCGAGGGTCGGGTCCAGATGGCGGAACGCGCCGTCTTCCCCAAGGGCCAGGCCAAGGAAGACTGGGCCATCGTCCGCGCCCTGTCGGGCCTGGTCGGCCAGACCCTGCCGTACGACACCCTGAGCCAGCTGCGCGACAAGCTGATGGCTGACCACCCGACCTTCGGCCGGATCGACTACCTGGCCGCGCCGGCCGCCTTCGACCCGTCTAGCCTGGGCGAAAAGGGCGACCTGGGCGACTCCGTATTCGTCTCGGCGGTCCGCGACCCCTACCTGTCAAATCCCATCGCGCGCGCCAGCGCCACCATGGCCGAGCTGTCGGCCCTGCGGGTTCAGCCCGCGGCCCTGGCAGCGGAGTAGTCCATGACCGAATCCTTCTGGACCACCCCCGTCGGCTGGACCGTCGTTACCGTGCTGCAGATCCTGGCCGTCACGGTCGGGATCCTGATCTCGCTGGCCTTCCTGCTGCTGGCCGACCGCAAGATCTGGGCGGGCGTGCAGATGCGCAAAGGTCCCAACGTGGTCGGCCCCTTCGGCCTGCTTCAGTCGTTCGCGGACTTCTTCAAGTTCGTACTGAAGGAAATCGTCATCCCGGCCGGCGCCGACAAGGTGGTGTTCATCCTGGCGCCGCTGATCACCTTCATCCTGGCCTTCCTGGCCTGGGCGGTGATCCCGTTCGCGCCGGGCTGGGTGATTTCCGACCTGAACGTCGGCATCCTCTACATCTTCGCGATCAGCTCGCTGGGCGTCTACGGCATCATCATGGGCGGCTGGGCTTCGAACTCGAAGTACCCGTTCCTGGGCTCGCTGAGGTCGGCGGCGCAGATGGTGTCGTACGAAGTCTCGCTGGGCCTGATCATCATCAACGTGATCCTGCTGGCCGGCACCATGAACCTGACGGCCATCGTCCAGGGCCAGCAGGGCTGGTTCTGGAACTGGTACGGCTTCGGCGGCGGGGCGGGGACGTGGCCTCTGCTGGTCATCATGTTCCCGATGTCGATCATATTCTTCATCTCGGCCCTGGCCGAGACCAACCGCCCGCCGTTCGATCTGCCCGAGGCCGAGTCGGAACTGGTGGCCGGTTATCAGGTCGAATACTCCTCGACCCCGTATCTGCTGTTCATGATCGGCGAGTACGCCAACATCGTCTTCATGTGCGCCATGATCAGCCTGCTGTTCTTCGGCGGCTGGAACCCCGGCTTCGACACCGACCTGATCGGGCTGGACGGCTGGCCCTCCGTTTTGCGTGACCTGTTCTACCTGCTGGTATTCGCCACCAAGATCGTCTTCTGGTTCGCCATGATCGCCATGGTGAAGGCATTTGTGCCCCGCTATCGGTATGATCAGCTGATGCGCCTGGGCTGGAAGATATTCCTGCCGACGTCGCTGGTGGCCGTGGTCGTCGTGTCGGCCTGGCGCGTCTTCGCGGTGGGGGCGTGATGCGCGTCCCCGCTCTTATTCTCGGCCTGGGCCTTCTGGCCGGCGCCTGCGCGCCGTATGAAGCCATGCCGACGTCCGGCTACCAGTGGGAGCAACGCCAGCAGCGCATCGAGCGCGATTGGCGCGACCAACAGGCGGCTCCGGCCGCCTTGCCTGCCAAGGATTCTGAGTGATGTTCACCCGTATCGTTCAAGCCACCAAGGGCGCGATGATGCTGGACGTCATCGGCGCCATCGGCCTGTCCATCAAATACATGCTCAAGCCGAAGGCGACGGTGAACTATCCGTTCGAGCGCAATCCGCAGTCGCCGCGTTTCCGAGGCGAGCATGCGCTGCGCCGCTATGCGAACGGCGAGGAACGCTGCATCGCCTGCAAGCTGTGCGAGGCCATCTGCCCGGCCCAGGCCATCACCATCGAGGCCGAACCGCGCGCCGATGGGAGCCGCCGCACGACCCGCTACGACATCGACATGGTGAAATGCATCTACTGCGGCCTGTGCCAGGAGGCCTGCCCGGTGGACGCCATCGTGGAAGGCCCGAACTCGGAGTTCACCGTCGAGACGCGTGAAGAACTCCTGTTCAACAAGGAGCGGCTGCTCGAAAACGGCGACCGCTGGGAACGGCAGATCGCGAAGAATCTGGAACTCGACGCGCCGTATCGCTAAGGCGCGTATCGCTTAACCGGCGGCCGATTCCGACAGGAGCCGGCAGCCACCAATGAAGGAGCCGAAAGGCCCGACATGCTGCAAGGACTGGCCTTTTATCTGATGGCGGCTGTGGCCGTGGTGTCCGGCTTGCTGGTCGTCACCGCGCGCAACCCCGTGCACTCGGTTCTGTATCTGATCCTGGCCTTCTTCTCGTCGGCCGGGCTGTTCGTGCTGCTGGGCGCCGAATTCCTGGCGATGCTGCTGGTGGTCGTCTACGTCGGCGCCGTCGCGGTGCTGTTTCTGTTCGTCGTCATGATGCTGGACGTCGACTTCCTGCGGCTGCGCGAAGGCTATGCGCGCTATCTGCCGCTGGGCGGCATCATCGCGGGCATCCTGTTGGCCGAAATGATCATGGTGTCGATCTCGGTGGTCCAGGGCGGCGCCGCCCGGATGGCCGACGCGCCGGGCCGGCCCGGGCCGGACGTCACCAATGTCGAGGCCATCGGCCGCGTGCTCTATACGGACTACGTCTACTTCTTCCAGGCGGCCGGTATCGTGCTGTTGATCGCCATGATCGGCGCCATCACCCTGACGCTTCGCCACAAGCCGAACGTGAAGCGCCAGAACCCCGGCGACCAGGTCAACCGCGACCGCAAGGCGGCGGTGGAGATCAAGGGCGCGGCCACCGGCCAGGGCATCGATCCCGAGGAGCTTGTCTGATGGTCGTGACGCTGCAGCACTATCTGGCGGTCGCCGCCATGCTGTTCACCATCGGCGTGTTCGGCATCTTCGTGAACCGCAAGAACGTCATCATCATCCTGATGTCGATCGAGCTGATCCTGCTGGCCGTGAATATCAATTTCGTCGCTTTCTCGACCTACCTCAACGACGTGTCGGGGCAGATCATGGCGATGTTCGTGCTGACGGTCGCGGCGGCCGAGGCCGCGGTCGGCCTGGCGATCCTGGTGACCTTCTTCCGCAACCGCGGCGACATCGCGGTTGACGACGCCTCGGTGATGAAGGGCTGATCCGACAGTGAACCTCGAGCTCCTCGTCACCCTGGGCGTCTTCGCCCCGCTGCTCGGCGCCGCCATCGTCGGCCTGAGCGGTCGTCGGATCGGGAACATCCCGTCCCAGGCCGTAACCACGGGCCTGCTGTTCTTCTCGTGCGCCGTCGCCTGGACGATCTTCATCAACTGGACCTGGTTCCACCTGGAGCCGTTCACGGTCGAGCTCATGCCGTTCATCAACGTCGGCGACTTCAAATCGGCGTGGTCGATCCGCATTGACGCCATGTCGGCCGTCATGCTGATCGTGGTGACGTCGGTCTCGTCGCTCGTGCACCTGTATAGCTGGGGCTATATGGCCGAGGACGACTCGAGGCCGCGCTTCTTCGCCTATCTGTCGCTCTTCACCTTCGCCATGCTGGCGTTGGTGACGGCAGCCGACTTCATGCAGCTGTTCTTCGGCTGGGAAGGCGTGGGCCTGGCGTCCTATCTGCTGATCGGATTCTGGTACAAGAAGCCGACCGCCAGCGCTGCCGCCATCAAGGCCTTCGTCGTCAACCGCGTCGGTGATTTCGGCTTCGCGCTCGGGATCATGACGATCTTCTGGATGTTCGGCACGATCAACTTCGCCGAGCTGTTCCCGCAGATCTCGACCTATGCCGGCGAGACCTGGAACTTCATCGGGCGCGACTGGTCGGCGCTCGACCTGGCGGGCTTCCTGCTGTTCATCGGCGCCATGGGCAAGTCGGCCCAGTTCTTCCTGCACACCTGGCTGCCGGACGCGATGGAGGGCCCGACCCCGGTGTCGGCCCTGATCCATGCCGCCACCATGGTGACGGCCGGCGTCTACATGGTCTGCCTGCTCAGCCCGATCTACGAATACGCGCCGGGCGCCAGCCAGATCATCGCCATCATCGGCGCCATCACGGCCCTGTTCGCGGCCACGGTCGGTCTGGCGCAGAACGACATCAAGCGGGTCATCGCCTATTCGACCTGTTCGCAGCTTGGCTACATGTTCTTCGCGGCGGGCGTCGGCGCCTATCAGGCGGCCATGTTCCACCTGTTTACCCACGCCTTCTTCAAGGCCCTGCTGTTCCTGGGCGCCGGCTCGGTGATCCACGGCATGCACCACGAGCAGGACATGCGGAAGATGGGCGGCCTGTGGAAGCTGCTGCCGGTCACCTATGCGGTGATGACCATCGGCACGATCGCCATCACCGGCCTGGGCATCCCGGGCGTGGGCGGCTTCGCCGGCTTCTACTCGAAGGACTCCATCATCGAGAGCGCCTATGCGGCGGCCTCCAGCGGTCACAGCGCGGTGGGCCTGTTCGCCTTCTTCATCGGCATCCTGGCCGCCGGCCTGACGTCCTACTACTCGTGGCGTCTGGTGTTCATGACCTTCCACAACAAGCCGGCGTGGAAGGATGCGCATGCGGACGATCACGCCCATGACGCACACGATGACCACGCCTCCCACGCCCAGATCGAGACCCACTCCGAGCCGATCGCTGACGACCACGCCAATGGCGATCACGCGCACGACGATCACGCTCACCACGGCCCGCTAAAGCCTCACGAGAGCCCGTGGGTGATGCTGGTTCCGCTGATCCTCCTGTCGGTCGGTGCGGTTCTGGCGGGCGTCGTCTTCGCCCCGCACTTCATCGGTCACCACGAGGGCGAGTTCTGGCGCGGCGCCATCTTCACCGGCCCGCACAACCACGTCCTGCACGAGAGCCACGACGTTCCCACCTGGGTGAAGTGGTCGCCGCTGGTCCTGACGCTGATCGGCGCCGCCTTCGCCGTCTGGATCTACATCCTGCGCGAGGGGATGGGCCGCCGCATGGCCGAACGGGGCGGGCTGATCTACCGCTTCCTCTACAACAAGTGGTGGGTCGACGAGGTCTACGACTTCATCTTCGTGCGGGGCGCCAAGGCCGTGGGCGATATCTTCTGGAAGGTCGGTGACGTGAAGATCATCGACGGTCTGGGCCCCAACGGCGCCGCCTGGGCGTCGCTGAAGTCGGCCGCGCGACTGTCCAAGATCCAGTCCGGCTACGTCTATCACTACGCCTTCGTCATGCTGCTGGGCGTCGCGGGTCTGCTGACCTTCGCCATTCTGGCCTGGGGAGCCTGATCGTGCCCTTCATCCTGAGCACCGTCACCTTCCTGCCCCTGCTCGGCGCCCTGGCCATTCTGGCCGCGCGCTTCACGCAGAAATCGGGCGACGCCGCCGCTCCCGCCGCGCGCTGGATCGCGCTGGGCACGACCCTGGTCACCCTGGCCGCCTCGGTCGCACTGGTCACCAGCTTCGACGCGAGCAATACCGGCTATCAGTTCGTGGAGATGGTCCCGTGGTTCGCGGGCGCCAGCTATCACCTCGGCGTCGACGGGATCTCGATCCTGTTCGTGCTGCTGACCGCCTTCCTGATGCCGATCTGCATCCTGGCCAGCTGGAAGTCGGTCGAGACGCGCGTCGTCGACTACATGATCGCCTTCCTGGTGCTGGAAACGCTGGTCATCGGCGTCTTCACGTCGCTGGACCTGTTCCTGTTCTACATCTTCTTCGAAGGCACGCTGGTGCCGATGTTCATCATCATCGGGGTGTGGGGCGGTCAGAACCGGATCTACGCGGCGTACAAGTTCTTCCTCTACACCCTCTTGGGATCCGTCCTGATGCTGCTGGCCATGCTGTGGATGGCCAATACGGCCGGCACCACCAGCATCCCGGAGCTGAAACAGTTTGCTTTCTCGCCGGCGGTGCAGCCGGTGCTGTGGCTGGCCTTCTTCGCCTCCTTCGCGGTGAAGATGCCGATGTGGCCGGTGCACACCTGGCTGCCCGACGCGCACGTTCAGGCGCCGACGGCGGGCTCGGTCATCCTGGCCGGCATCCTGCTGAAGCTGGGCGGCTACGGCTTCCTGCTGTTCAACCTGCCGATGTTCCCGAATGCGTCGCAGACGTTCGCGCCGCTGGTCTTCACCCTGTCGGCCATCGCCGTGGTCTACACCTCGCTGGTCGCTTTCCGTCAGACCGACATCAAGAAGCTGATCGCCTATTCGTCGGTGGCCCACATGGGCTTCGTGACCATGGGCATCTTCGCCGGCAACCAGCAGGGCGTCGACGGCGCCATTTTCCAGATGCTGAGCCACGGCCTGATCTCGGGCGCGCTCTTCCTGTGCGTCGGCGTCGTCTACGACCGGATGCACACCCGCGAGATCGCCTTCTACGGCGGCCTGACCAGCCGGATGCCGTGGTACGCCGCCATCTTCCTGATGTTCACCATGGCCAACGTCGGCCTGCCGGGCACCAGTGGCTTCATCGGCGAGATCCTGACGATGACGGGCGTCTATCAGGTCTCGACCTGGACGGCCCTGTTTGCGGCCTCGGGCGTCATCTTCTCGGCGGTCTACGCCCTGACGCTCTACCGCAACGTCATGTTCGGCGAGATCAAGAACCCCGCGCTGGCGGCGATCGCAGACATCGACAAGCGCGAGCTGCTGATCTTCGTGCCTTTGATCGTCGGCACGCTGTGGCTGGGCGTCTATCCGAACGCCGTCTTCCACTATACCAGCGCCTCGGTCGAAGTTCTGACCAGCGCCTATCGCGCCGCGATCGGCGGGTGAGACCGTGATGCCTGACCTGATCCCCGTCCTCCACCTGCCCGCCTCGGAGCTGACCCTCGCGGTCGGCGCCCTGGTCCTGCTGATGCTCGGCGCCTTCATGGGCGAGAAGTCGGCGCGCCTGATCTCCGGCCTGTCGGTCGCCCTGCTGGTCGCCGGCGCGGTGCTCAGCGCCACCGGCCCGCTGGGCGTCGCCTTCAACGGCGCCTTCGTGGCCGACAGCTTGAGCGTCTACGCCAAGGTGCTGATCTATCTGGCCGCCGCCATCGCCATCATCCTGGGCGACGGCTGGATGCACCGGAACAAGATCGCGCGGTTCGAATACCCGATCCTGATCGTTCTGGCCTCGGTCGGGATGGCCATGATGGCGTCGTCGGGCGACCTGATCTCGCTGTACGTCGGGATCGAGCTTCACTCGCTCGCGCTCTATGTGCTGGCCGCCTTCCACCGCGACGACCTGAAGGCGTCCGAGGCGGGCCTGAAGTACTTCGTGCTGGGCGCCCTGTCGTCGGGCCTGCTGCTGTACGGCGCCAGCCTGATCTACGGCTTCTCCGGCTCGATGCGTTACGAGGACATCGCCGCCTACGCCGCGTCCAACCCGGGCGTGGGCCTGCTGTTCGGCCTGGTCTTCCTGATCTGCGGCCTGGCGTTCAAGGTGTCGGCCGCGCCGTTCCACATGTGGACGCCGGACGTCTACGAGGGCGCGCCGACGCCGGTCGTGGCCCTGTTCGCCACGGCCCCCAAGGTCGCGGCCATGGTGCTGACGGCCCGCGTGCTGGACGGCGCCTTCGCCGGTTCGCACGACCAGTGGGCGCAGGTGACGGTGATCATCTCGCTCATCTCCTTCGCGGTCGGCGCCTTCGGCGGGCTGGCGCAAAAGGACCTGCAGCGCCTGCTCGCCTATTCGTCGATCGCCAACATCGGCTACGCCTTCCTGGGCATCACGGCGGGCACGGACGCGGGCCTGCAGGCCATGCTGATCTTCATGACCCTGTACGTCATCGACCAGTTCGGCTTCTTCGCCATCCTGCTGTCCCTGTCGCGCAGCGGCCGTCCGATCCGCAACATCGGTGATCTGGCGGGGCTGAAGAAGGACCGGCCGGTGACGGCCATCGCCCTGACCATCCTGTCGCTGTCGGTGCTGGGCATGCCGCCGCTGTCGGGCTTCTGGGCCAAGTATTACGTCTTCGGTGCCGCCGCGAACGCGGGCCTGTGGATCCCGGCCGCCCTGGGTCTGGTCGCCTCGGTCGTGGCCGCCTTCTACTATCTGCGCATCATCAAGCTGATGTGGTTCGATGAGCCGCAAAGCGAGCAGAAGACCGACCCGGCGCCGTTCGAGGCCAAGAGCATCGGATGGCTGTCGGCCGCCTTCTCCTTCCCGCTGGTGATCGCGGCGTTGCCGTTCATCGAGCCGGCCGCCCGGGCCGCGGCCTCCGGCTTCGGGGGCTGAAGAGGGGTGGCGGCCGCCGCGCCCGTCCTGGTCCTCGACGTCCTCGATTCCACCAATGCCGAGGCCCGCCGCCGCGCCGAGGCGGGCGAGACCGGTCCGCTATGGATCGCCGCCCGCCAGCAGACGGCCGGACGCGGGCGTCGCGGCCGGGAGTGGGCCAGCGACAGCGGCAATCTGTTCACGACCCTGCTGATGCATACCGACCGCCCGGCGGCCGAGGCGGCGCAGGTGACCTTCGTCGCCGCCCTGGCCGTCGCCGACCTGCTGGACCGCTATGCGCCGCCGTCACTGGTGACGATCAAGTGGCCCAATGACGTGATGCTGGCCGGCCAGAAGACGTCCGGCGTTCTGGTCGAGTCCGGCCCGGCCGAGCGGGGCGGCCTGTGGGTCGCCGTCGGCATCGGCGTCAACCTGGCCCATGCCCCGACCAACGTCGAGCGACCCGCGACCGCCTTGGTCGAGCATCTGTCCGGCGACGCCATCGCGCAGCCCGATCCGGCCTTGGCGGCCGAGGTTCTGGCCAAGGCTTTCGCCATCTGGATGGACCGCTGGGACACCCTGGGCTTCACGCCCGTGCTGGACGCCTGGCGTCGTCGCACCCGGCTGGACGGCCCCTGCGTCGCCCGCTTGTGCCATGAGACGGTCGAGGGCGTGGCCGAGGGCGTGGAGGCGGACGGGGCGCTGCGTCTGCGGCTGCCGGACGGCGGCTTGCGCGTCATCGCCGCCGGCGACGTGTTCTTCGGGGAGGCCGCCTGATGCTGCTGGCCATCGAACAGGGCAACACCAACACGCTGTTCGCGGTCCACGACGGCGACAGCTGGATCGCCCAGTGGCGCACCGCGACCGCCAGTAGCCGCACGGCCGACGAATACGCGGTCTGGCTGAGCCAGTTGCTGCACATGAACCGGCTGTCGTTCAGCGACCTTTCGGGCTGCATCATCTCCAGCGTCGTGCCGCAGTCGATCTTCAACCTGCGCAACCTGTCGCGGCGCTACATGAACGTCGAGCCGCTGGTGATCGGCGAGAACGTCGATCTGGGCATCGAGGTGCGGATCGCCAAGCCGGCCGAGGCGGGGGCGGATCGTCTGGTCAACGCCGTGGGCGCGCACCTGATGTATCCCGGCGACCTGATCTTGATCGACAGCGGCACCGCCACCACCTTCGACATCGTGGCGGCGGATGGCGCGTTCGAGGGCGGTCTGATCGCCCCGGGCATCAACCTCAGCCTTCAGGCGCTTCACGAGGCGGCGGCGAAGCTGCCTCGCATCGCCATCCAGAAACCCGACCGGGTGATCGGCAAGGACACCGTGGAGGCCATGCAGGCCGGGGTGTTCTGGGGCTACATCGGCCTGATCGAGGGCCTGGTCGCACGCATCAAGGCGGAGTGGGGCAAGCCCATGACCGTCATCGGCACCGGCGGCGTCGCCTCACTGTTCGAGGGCGCCACCCCATCCATCGACCGGTTCGATCCGGACCTGACCATCCGCGGCCTGCTGGAAATCTGGCGCCGCAACGCATCACTGAAAGACTGAATGACCAAATCGACATCGGACGAGTTCGTCTTCCTGCCGCTGGGCGGGTCGAACGAGATCGGCATGAACCTGAACGCCTACGGCTTCGGCCCGGCGCACGACCGCAAATGGATCATCGTCGACGTGGGGGTCACCTTCGGCGACCTGACCACGCCGGGCGTGGACATCATCGTCCCGGACCCCACGGCGCTGGAAGGCGAAACCATCCTCGGCATCGTGCTGACCCACGCGCACGAGGACCACATCGGCGGCCTGTCGTGGCTGTGGTCGCGCATCAAGGCGCCGCTGTACGCCACGCCGTTCACGGCCTTTCTGATCCGCGAGAAGCTGCGCGAGGGCGGCATCATGGACAAGGTCACACTGCATGAATCGCCGCTGAACTCGACCGTGCACCTGGGCCCGTTCGACGTGACCTTCGTCACCATGGCCCACTCGATCGCCGAGCCGAACGGGCTTGCCATCAAGACCCCGCTGGGCACCGTTCTGCACACCGGCGACTGGAAGCTGGACGACCAACCCATCATCGGCCGGCCGACCGACGGCGACGCCATCAGCCGCCTGGGCGACGACGGCGTGCTGGCGATGGTCTGCGACAGCACCAACGTCTTCACCGAAGGCGTGGCCGGGTCCGAAGGCGATGTGAAGGTCGAGCTGAACACGCTGATCTCCACCCTGCATGGTCGGATCGCGGTCGGCTGCTTCGCCTCCAATGTGGCGCGCATGGACAGTGTGATCCGCGCCGCCGAGGCCAACGGGCGCCGCGTGGCGCTCGCCGGCCGATCGATGCACCGCATCACCGCAGCCGCCAAGTCGGTGGGCATGCTGTCGGACGTGAAGCCTTTCCTCAGCGAGGAAGAGGCCCGCGTCTGGCCCGCAGACGAGATCCTGTACCTGTGCACCGGCAGCCAGGGCGAGGCGCGCGCGGCCCTGTCGCGCGTGGCCCAAGGCGACCACCCCTTCATCAAGCTGGGGCGAGGCGACCACTGCATCTTCTCGTCGCGGGTCATTCCCGGCAACGAGCTGTCGATCGGCGCCCTGCAGGACACGCTGAGCGAACGCGGCGTGCGGATCTACACCGAGAAGGACCATCCCGGCATCCACGTCTCCGGCCACCCGTGCCGGGACGAACTGCGCCAGATGTACGCCTGGGCCCGTCCCAGGATCGCGGTGCCGACGCACGGCATGCGTCGCCACATCGCCGAGCACGCGCTGTTGGCGAAGGAGACGGGCGTCTCCGAGACCGTCACGCCGCGCAACGGCGATGTCGTCCGCCTGGCCCCCGGTCCGGCGATGATCATCGACGAGGTGCCGTCCGGCCGTCTGTTCGTCGACGGCGGCATCCTGGTCGAGGAGGGCGGCGAGGCCCTGCGCGAGCGGCGCTATGCAGCCTCGAACGGCGTGCTGATCGTCAGCTTCGTCCTCGACAAGCGTGGCAAGATCGTCAGCGACATCGACGTGCGCGGCATCGGCCTGCCCGGCGACGATCATACGCCGCTCGGCGACATCCTCGACGACTTGGCCGAGCGCGCCGAGAAGGCCGTCCGCAGCCTGAAGGGCGAGGCCCTGGAGGACGAGATGGTCATCGAACAGGCCGTCAGCCGCACCCTGAAGAAGGCCAGCCAGAACATCTGGTCGCGCCGTCCCATCGTCGAGACCGTGGTCCTGCGGCTGTGATGCAAGCGGCGGCGGCGCGGGTGAGGGATCGTCTCCGCGCCGCCGGCCGCCGCCTTAAGGCCCGCGTTCGAACCTCGCGACACCGGGTGTCGGGATGGCGCAAGTGGGCCGTGATCGCGGGACAGGGCGCGGCAGGGTTCGTGGCCCTGTTCGCCGTGGTCAATCTGACCCTCAGCCTGTCCACCTTCCGGGGCGAGGACCCGGCTTCGCGCACGGCGCATGAGCTGGGGGTGCTGTGGTTTAGCACCACCGACGGGCGCTCCACCTCCGACACGGCTTTTCGTCTGGTGCATGGCGGGGAGGTCGGCCCCAATCCGACCGCCGCTGATATTCGCGCGCATTTCGAGCGGGCGTCAGAGGGCGGCACCTTCCTGCTGGATCAGGTGATGATCGACCGGATGCAGGCGGTGAACGGCCGGATCGACAGTCGCGTGATGCCGCCCGGCGTCTATGTCGGCGCGCATGCTCTGGGGCCCGACGATCCGCCGATGGTCTGGGTGACCAAGTGGCTGGCGCAGTATCTGCTGTTTCCGCGCCACGCCTATATCCTGGTGGTGCCGGCGCAGGGCGAGGCGATCGCCTTTTCGGCTAGTCAGGAAGGCAAATTCACCAATCCCGTCGGCGACCGGCAGCAACTGACGGCGCGGCTGACGCCTTTCAACGACACAGCCTACGACTTCCCCAGTTCAGGCGAGGCGCTGCACGAGATGACGATCGTCAGCCGTGATCCAGCGATGGTCGCCGATGCTCCGACACGGCTGGAGGCCGCGCGGCACAATCTCGAGGCGCAGGACGCTGCTTATGGTCTGTTCGCGCCCAACTCCAACACCGTGGTCGGCTGCATCCTAGAAGGCGCCGGCCTGATGTCGCCGAAGACGCGCAGCTCGACCCTGCTGGCGTTGCGGGCCCCCGGCATGGGCGCGACGTGCCCGTAGTGCGCGGCCGCTGCATCCGGTAGGATCGGCGCATGTCGATCCAGCGCCTGACGCCCGTTCTCGCCGCCATCCTGCTGGCCGCCTGCCAGCCTGAGCAGCCGCCCGCAGAGCCGGTGTCCGCCCCGTCCGAGGCGCCGGCAATCGCCGGGGCGCCGGCGGGCGACTTCCAGACCCCCGAGGACCTCATTCGCGCCCTCTACGCCGAAGAGACCATTCCGGTGGAGCCGGCGACCATCCGGCGCTTCTTCACGGAGGAGTTCGTCACTCCGCTGACACCGACCGAGGACGGCGCGGTCGTCGACTTCGACTACCGCATCGACGGCCAGGACGGCGCGGCCGAGAACCTGCAGGTCGAGGAGATCGCCGGCGGGCCGACCGGCGGCGTTGTGGTGACGCGCTTCACCAACATGGGACAGGCGATGCAGAACACCTGGACCGTCTGTCGCCAACCGGACGGCCGCCTGCGCATCGTCGAGGCCACCACCCAGGGCCCGCCGGCCTGGAGCCTGCGCCAACTGGCGGGTCTGCCCGCACGCGCAGAAGGCTGTTAGGTCGCGCCGCCGCCTCTAGGCGGCTCGGGAGAAGGGGGCTAAGGCGGCGGCATGATCGGTCGGTTGAACCACGTCGGCGTCGCCACGCCCTCCATCGAGACCAGCATCGCGCTGTATCGCGACGTGCTGGGCGCCGCGAAGATCGGGACGCCGTTCGATCTGCCGCCGCAGGGGGTGCGGGTCTGTTTCGTCGAGCTGCCCAACGCCCAGATCGAACTGGTCGAGCCGCTGGGCGAGGACAGCCCGCTGCATGGTTTCCTGGCCAAGAACCCCAGGGGCGGCCAGCACCACGTGTGTTTCGAGGTTGCCGACATTCTGGCCGCGCGCGACGATTTGCGGGCCAGGGGCGCGACCATCCTGGGGACCGGCGAGCCGCGCATCGGCGCGCACGGCACGCCGGTGATCTTCGCCCATCCCAAGGACATGGGCGGGGTGCTGGTCGAACTGATGGAAACGCCGAAAGTCGGAGCGCACTGATGCCTATCGGCCCCCTGACCATGCTGGCCATCTACATCACGGTCTGGTGGACCGTTCTGTTCGCCGTCCTGCCGCTGGGCACGGCGAAGGAAACGCACGAGCCGCCGACGGACGGATCGCAATGGGGCGCGCCGAAGAACCCCAATTTGAAGAAGAAGTTCATCACCACGACCTGGGTGTCCGCCATCGTCTGGGTCTTCATCATGGTGCTGATCGTCACGGGCTGGCTGCCGCTGCCCAGCCTGGCGGGCTCCAACGCCTGATCCCTCTTGCGGGCGACGCTGATCGGCGGTCAGAGTGCGTTGTTCGCTGGAGCTTCGCATGCGCCTTCTCGCCGGCTTGAGCCTGACGCTGTCGCTGGCGGGCGGCGCGTGGGCGCAGACGCCGCAGCCGGTCATCGACATGCACATCCACGCTTACGGCGCGGAAGGGCAGGGGCCGCCCTCCTACGTCTGTGCGCCGTTTCCGAGCTGGAAGCCGATGGATCCGGGAGCCGGCGGGCCGCGTCTGGCGGGCTATATGGCGTCAATGTTCGGCGATCCGGACTGTCCGGTCAGATTCTTGTCGGCGACGACCGATGACGACCTGCGCACCCGCACGATCGAGCAGCTGAGGGCCAACAACGTCTACGCCGTCGCAGGCGGGCCTCCCGCCTATGTCGATCGGTGGCTGCAGGACGAGCCGACGCGGCTGATGCCCGCCATCGGCGGCGGTTCGCCCGAGCGGTTGCCGTCTGTTGAGGTGCTGAGAGCACGCCACGCGGCGGGCAAGCTGATCGCCCTGTCGGAGTTGAGCCTGCAGTACAACGGCATCGCGCCGACCGATCCGCGCACGGAGCCATACTGGGCCCTGGCCGAGGAACTGGACATCCCGGTCGGGATCCACATGGGGCCGGGGCCGCCGGGGATCACCTATTTCGGCTCGCCCGAGTATCGCGCTGCGCTGTCCGATCCTTTGCAGCTTGAAGAGATCCTGGTGGCGCACCCGCGACTGCGGGTGTTCGTGGTTCACGCCGGCTATCCGTTCAAGGAGCGGATGCTGGCCCTGATGGCGGCGCATCCGCAGGTCTATGCCGAGTTCGGCTTCCTGACCGCCGGCTACGGCGACCGGGAGGTGTGGCCGTATATTCAGGCCTTCGTCGACGCCGGGTTCGAGGACCGCATCCTGTACGGAACGGACCAGATGGTGTGGCCCGAGCTGGTGGGCGCGGCCATCGCGCGGGTGCGGGCGGCGCCGGGTCTGACGGAAGAGCAGAAGCGCAAGTTCCTGTACGATAATGCGGCGCGCTTTCTCCGGATCGACCCGGCGGGGACGGGCGTGTTGGAGCGCCCCTGAAAAAACCGCGTGCGGAGCGTCCAATGCGTCCGATCCGTCCAATGCGTCCGATCCGTCCGACCCGTCCGATCCGTCCGAACCGTCCCCTAGGTGCAGGTCGTTGAGCGCGGGCGGCGTTTGCTTTTGGCCATGTCAAAGACCGGTTCGGGCGGGAGCTTAAACGGGGTGCGGACCACGGCGCGTTGGAGGCAAGTCTGGACTGCGGCGGTTGAGGCGGATCAAGGGCTTGGCGGGATGGGCTGCGCCGGGATGGTCGGCGCAGCGCGCGTAGTGCGCCCTCTCTCCCACAGGCAGAGGGCTTGAGCGCCTGGGAGCCAAAGGCGAGCAGACTTGCGCGAAAGGGTGAGGGGACTGCCCTGTCCTGTGTACCGCCTACCCCTCACCCTTTCGGCTTGGCCAGTCGCTTCGCTCTTGGAGCCTCAAGCCCTCTCCCTCTGGGAGAGGGAGTAATCTCGATCTTTCGGCGCCGCCTAGCTTTCGCCCCGCTGCCCCGGCTAAAGCAGTGGCCCGCTGCAACGTCGAGACGCCCATGCGCCTGTCGCGCTATTTCCTGCCCACGCTGAAAGAGGCGCCGTCGGACGCCCAGATCGTGTCGCACCAGCTGATGCTGCGCGCCGGTCTGATCAAGCAGGAGGCCGCGGGCATCTATGCCTGGCTGCCGCTGGGTCTGCGTGTGCTGCGCAAGATTGAGACGATCGTGCGCGAGGAGCAGGAGCGGGCAGGGGCGGTCGAGCTGTTGATGCCGACGCTGCAACTGGCCGACCTGTGGCGCGAATCGGGGCGGTACGACGCCTATGGCCCCGAGATGCTGCGCATCACCGACCGGCATGAGCGCGAGCTGCTGTACGGGCCCACCAACGAGGAGATGATCACCGACATCTTCCGGGGCTTCGTGAAGAGCTACAAACAGCTGCCGCTGAACCTGTTCCACATTCAGTGGAAGTTCCGCGACGAGCGCCGGCCGCGCTTTGGGGTCATGCGCGGGCGCGAATTTCTGATGAAGGACGCCTATTCGTTCGATCTGGACGAGGACTCGGCGCGGGTGGCCTACAACCGCATGTTCGTCGCCTATCTGAACACCTTCGCCCGCATGGGCCTGAAGGCGGTGCCGATGCGCGCCGACACCGGCCCCATCGGCGGCGACCTGAGCCACGAGTTCATCGTCCTGGCGGACACCGGCGAGAGCGAGGTCTTCTGCGACCGCAAGCTGGTCGAGATGCCGGCGCCCGGCGGCGACTTCAGCGCCGAGGCGGTGCAGGCCGTGTTCGACGAGCGCACGGCCCTCTATGCCGCCACCGAGGAAATGCATGACGCGGCCCGGTTCGAAGCCGAGACGGCCAAAGGCGACCGCCTGTCGGCGCGCGGCATCGAGGTCGGGCACATCTTCTATTTCGGCACCAAATACTCCGAGCCGATGAAGGCCAAGGTGGCGGGGCCGGACGGCGTCGACACCCACGTCCACATGGGCAGCTATGGCGTCGGCGTGTCCCGCCTGCTGGGCGCCATTATCGAGGCCAGCCATGACGCGGGCGGCATCATCTGGCCCGACGCGGTGGCGCCGTTCGACGTGGTGGTCATCAACCTGCGGCCCAACGACGAGGCCGTGTCGGTCGCGTGCGAGGAGGCGGTGACGCGGCTGGAAGCGGCTGGTCTGGACGTCCTCTATGACGACACCGACGAACGGCCTGGCGGCAAGTTCGCCACCGCCGATCTGATCGGCGTGCCGTGGCAGCTGACCATCGGGCCCAAGGGTCTGGCGGACGGCGTGGTCGAGCTGAAGCGCCGCGCCACCGGCGAGAAGGACAGCCTGCCGCTGGACGCCGCCCTGACGAAGTTGCTGGGATGACCGACGATACGTTGCGGGACATGAAGCCCGCCGGACCCTTCGCCGCCTGGGAGTTCGGCCTGGCGCTGCGCTATCTGCGCGCCAAGCGGAAGGAGGGCGGCATCGCCCTGATCGCCATCATCAGCTACGTAGCCATTGCCCTGGCGGTGATGGCGCTGATCACGGTGATGAGCATCATGGCGGGCTTCCGCGCCGAGCTGCTGGACCGGATGCTGTCCTTCAACGGGCATATGTATGTGCAGGGGCCGGTGCTGAACGCCGCCGACCGCGAGCAGGCGCTGTCGCGCATTCGCGCTGTGCCGGGGGTCATCAGCGTGTCGCCGCTGATCGAGACGCAGTCGATCTTCCGCGCGGCCGGACAGACGTCGGGCGGCATCGTGCGCGGCGTTCGGCCAGCCGATCTTCGGGACACCAAGTTCGTCTGGGACAGCCTGACGCCGCAAGCGCGCGCCGCGTTTGGTCAAGGCGCCTACGGCGGCGACGGCATCCTGATCGGCAACGCGCTGGCGGTGCAATTGGGCCTGCGGGTCGGTGACCCTATCACCCTGTATTCGCCGTCGGGCGCCGACAGCGCCTTCGGCAATCTGGGCGGGCTGGAGAAGACCTATAGGGTCGTCGGCCTCTATTCGTCCGGCACCGCCGATTACGACCGCGCCTTCATCTTCATGCCGCTGGAACAGGCGCAGCTGTTCTTTGGGAAGGAGGGGATGTGGGACGTGATCGAGATGAAGGTCGCCGAGCCCGATCGCGTCGGAGAGTATCTCGAACCCGTGCGTCAGGCCGCAGGACCGGGCTCGCTGGTCGTCGACTGGCGTGATCGCCTCGCCGCCTTCTGGGGCGCGCTGAAGGTCGAGCGGGTGGCCATGAGCATCATCCTGGGCCTGGTCGTCGCCATCGCCGCCCTGAACATCATCTCCGGCATCGTCATGCTGGTGAAGAACAAGACGCGCGACATCGCCATCCTGAGGACCGTCGGGGCCAGCCAGGGGTCGATGCTGCGGATCTTCTTCATCGCCGGCGCCACCATAGGTGTGCTGGGCACGCTGACGGGCCTGATCCTGGGGCTGCTGTTCTGCCTGAACATCGGGCCGATCCAGCATTTCCTGGAGTTCGTTTTCCAGACCGAGCTGTTCAACGCGGACGTCTACATGCTGGACGCCGTTCCGGCGCTGGTCGATCCGGCGGACGTCTTCTGGGTCGCCGTCTGGTCCTTCTTCATGAGCTGCGTGGCCGGTCTGATCCCGTCGTGGCAGGCCGCCAAGCTCGATCCGGTCGAGGCGCTTCGTTATGAGTAGTGTGCCCGTCCTTTCGGTGCGTGGCCTGACCCGCACCTATGACACCGCCACCGGCGGACTGACCGTGCTGAAGGGCATCGACCTGGATGTGCGGCCGGGCGAGATCGTCGGCCTTATCGGACCGTCGGGTTCGGGCAAGTCCAGCCTGCTGCACGCCGCCGGTCTGTTGGAGCGGCCGACCGCGGGCGAGGTGCGGATCGAGGGCGAAGATGTCGGCGCCCTGCCGGAGGGCGTGCGCACGCGCATCCGCCTGGGCCGCATAGGCTTCGTCTATCAGTTCCACCACCTGCTGCCGGAGTTCGACGCGCGCGACAACGTGGCCCTGCCGCTGCGGATCGCGGGTCAGACGCCGGCGGCTGCGCGGGCGCGGGCGGACGAGCTGCTGACGGCGCTGGGCCTGGCCGACCGGCTGACGCACCAGCCGTCACAGCTGTCGGGCGGCGAGCGTCAGCGCGTCGCCGTGGCGCGGGCCCTGGCCAACAGGCCGCGCCTGCTGCTGGCGGACGAACCGACCGGCAACCTGGACCCCGCCACCAGCCAGCAGGTGTTCGAGGCGCTGCACGACGTGGTCAAACAGACGGGCGTCGCCGCCCTGATCGCCACCCACAACATGGAGCTGGCCGGTCACATGGACCGGGTGTTCGCCATCCGCGACGGCCACCTGGAAGAGCGTCCGGCCGAAAGCCAGGCCTACTAGAGGCCCGGCTTCCCGGCTTCCCGGCGGCCCGGCTTCCCGGCGGCCTGGCGTCCGGCTCGCGTACGCCCGACCTAATTCGCCCGTGCGGCGGCGATGGCTTCGGCCAGGGAGGGATAGACGTTGTCGGACTCGGCGCCGTCGCAGACCGACTGGGCGATCGCGCCGACCATCGAGCCCTCGACGATCGGTTCGGGCGGTTCGGTTGAGGCGTCGAACTCGCCCATCGTCAGGTCCGCCTCGACGTCGCGATAGCCGGTCGCGTGATAGGTGCGCGCCCGGCAGTTGAAGCTCCAGCGCGTCTGCTCGCCGGCGATGTCAGTGTTCGCCTTCGATACCGAGATGGTGACGGCGGCGTTGTCGGCGCTGGAACCGCGCACTGAGCCCAGGTCGATATAGGTGACGCGGTCGCCCAGCTCGCCGACCTTGGCCCACTGGCTGGCGCCCTGAGCCATGGCTGAGCCGGCCGTCATCGAGGCGATCAGGCAAATCGCCGTCGCCGTGCTGCGTATGATCATAGGTCTCCTCCCACAGAGATCGAACGCATTAGACGACCGCAAAGCGCCGGCATCAAGGGCCGCTTGACGCGAACGAAAACGGAACATAGAACGAAGGCAGAACACAGCTTCTGGGGATAAGGCCATGGCGCGTTGGGCTCGTGAAATGCTGTCGCTTGCATCGTGCGGCGGCTTTGTCTGGATGGTCTGGCAGGCGGCGTTGCTGGCGCGATGAGTCGCTACCGGCCTGCGGAGGAGACGCAGGCCATCGCCGACGCAGACGCAAACGCCCGGACCGGCTTCATCCATTTGCGGGTGCGGTCCGCCTATTCGCTGCTGGAAGGCGCGATCAAGGCGGGCAAGGTCGGCAAGATGGCGGCCGATCACGGCATGCCGGCCGTGGGGGTGGCGGATCGCGGCAATCTGTTCGGCGCGCTGGAGTTCAGCCAGGCCGCGCGTGACGCCGGCGTCCAACCCATCATCGCCTGCGCCCTGCCGGTGACCGGCATCGGCGGCCGGCTGGCCCCGCGCTGGGCCCGGCCGTCCACCGTGGTGCTGATCGCGCAGAATGAAGCCGGCTGGCTGAATCTCTGCGCCCTGTCGTCCGCGGCCTATCTGGAAAGCGACGAGGCCGGAGAGCCGGTCGTCGAATGGTCCCGCGTGGCCGAGCGGTCGGAGGGGCTGATCCTGCTGTCCGGGGGACCGGACGGACCTGTCGACCCCCTGTTCGCCCAGAGCAAGCCAGGCGACGCGAACCAGGCGCTGGCCACCATGAAGGCGGTCTTCGGCGATCGCTTCTATGTCGAGCTGCAACGGCATGGCCGGCCAGAGGAGGCGCAGGCCGAGCCCGGTCTGGTCGAATGGGCCTATGCCAACGACACGCCCCTGGTCGCCACCAACGACGTCTATTACGCCAAGGCGGCGCAGGCGCGCTCGCACGACGCCCTGCTATGCATCGCCGACGGCGCCTTCACCGGTCAGGAGGATCGGCGCCGCGTTACGGATCAGCACTGGTTCAAGCCGGCGGCGGATATGCGGACATTGTTCGCGGACCTGCCCGAGGCTTGTGACAACACCCTGGACATCGCCCGGCGCTGCGCCTTCCTGGTGCAGACGCGCGCGCCGATCCTGCCGCGCTTCGACACTGGCGCGGGCCGATCGGAAGACGATGAACTGGCGCACCAGGCGCGCGAGGGGCTGAAGGTCCGCTTGGCCCAGGTGACGCCGGCCGCGCCCGAGGAAGACTACTGGAAACGCCTCGAATGGGAGGTGTCCATCATCCAGCAGATGGGCTTCCCCGGCTACTTCCTGATCGTGTCGGACTTCATCAAATGGGCCAAGTCGCACGGGATTCCCGTGGGGCCGGGCCGGGGCTCGGGCGCCGGGTCGCTGGTCGCCTGGTCGCTGACCATCACCGATCTGGACCCCTTGCGGTTCGGCCTGCTGTTCGAGCGGTTCCTGAACCCCGAACGGGTCTCCATGCCCGACTTCGACATCGATTTCTGCCAGGAGCGACGCGAAGAGGTCATCAGCTACGTCCAGCAGCGCTACGGCGCGGACCGGGTGGCGCAGATCATCACCTTCGGCACCCTGCAGGCGCGGGCCGTGCTGCGCGACGTCGGCCGGGTGCTGCAGATGCCGCTGGGCCAGGTGGACCGGCTGGCCAAGATGGTGCCGGCCAACCCCGCCAACCCGGTGACCCTGGCCCAGGCGATCGAGCTGGAGCCCCGCCTGCGCGAGGCGCGGGACAACGAAAAGTCGGTCGAGACCCTGCTGGACACGGCGCTGGAGCTGGAGGGGCTGTACCGCAACGCCTCGACCCACGCCGCCGGCATCGTCATCGGCGACCGGCCGCTGGTCGAGCTGACGCCGCTGTACAAGGACCCGCGCTCGACCATTCCCGCCACCCAGTTCAACATGAAGTGGGTCGAGCCGGCGGGGCTGGTGAAGTTCGACTTCCTGGGCCTGAAGACGCTGACGGTGCTGGACCGCGCCCACGGCTATCTGAAACGGCGCGGCGCGGCGCCCGACTGGAACACCCTGCCGCTGGAGGACAAGACCACCTACGAGTTGATGGCCTCGGGCCAGACGGTCGGCGTATTCCAGCTGGAATCCCAGGGCATGCGCGACACGCTGCGCAAGATGCGCTGCGGCTCCATCGAGGAGATCACCGCCCTGATCTCCCTCTATCGCCCCGGGCCGATGGAGATGATCGACACCTATATCGACCGCAAATTCGGTCGGGCCGAGGTCGACTATCTGCACCCGACCCTGACCGAGGTGCTGACTGAGACCTACGGCGTCATCATCTACCAGGAACAGGTGATGAAGATCGCCCAGATCCTGGCCGGCTATTCGCTGGGCGAGGCCGACCTTCTCCGCCGCGCCATGGGCAAGAAGAAGAAGGAGGAGATGGACTTCCAGCGGGCGCGCTTCATCAAGGGCGCGTCCGAGAAGGGCGTGGCCGAGGCGCAGTCGGGCGGCATCTTCGACCTGGTGGCCAAATTCGCCGGCTATGGTTTCAACAAGTCACACGCGGCCGCCTATGCGCTGATCTCGTTCCAGACCGGCTGGCTGAAGGCCACGCACCCGGTGGAGTTCATGGCCGCGTCCATGAGCCTGGACCTGTCCAACACCGACAAGCTGGCGGTCTTCTACCAGGACGCACGGCGGTTCGAGGTGAAGGTCATTCCGCCGGACGTGAACCGCTCCTCGGCCGACTTCGATGTGGAATGGACCGACGGCGAGGGCGTGGTCCTCTACGCCTTGGGCGCCATCCGCAATGTGGGCCTGGAGGCCATGCGCCACGTGGTCGAGGTGCGCGAGCAAGGCGGGCGCTTTACCGACATCTTCGACTTCCTGGAGCGCGTCGATCCGCGCTGCGTCAACAAGCGCGCGCTGGAGGGGCTGGCCAAGGCGGGCGCCTTCGACAGCATCCATCCGAACCGGCACCAGCTGATGGAACAGGCAGACGCCCTGATGGCCTATTGCCAGAGCGTGGCGGCCGACCGTGCGTCCAGCCAGGTCAGCCTGTTCGGCGCCGATCAGGCCCACGCGGCGCGGCCCCGGCTGTCGCCGGTCGATCCCTGGATCGGTCCTGAGAAGCTGGATCACGAACTGGCGGCGGTCGGCTTCTATCTGTCCGGCCACCCGCTGGAGGACCTGGTCCCCGTGCTGAAGCGCAAGCGCGTGACCTTCGTCGCCGAGGCCACGGCCCTGGCCGAGAGCGGCCACGAGGCCTTCAACATGGTCGGCGTCGTGCGCCGCAAGCAGGAACGCGCCAGCCAGAAGAGCGGCGAGAAGTTCGCCTTCGTCACCTTCTCCGATCCGACGGGCGAGTTCGAATGCCTGTTCCCGCCCGAAAGCCTGCGCCGGTGCCGCGAGGTGCTGGAGCCCGGCGCCTCCATCCTGCTGCGGGTCCGCGCCAAATCGGCCGACGGCGAGGTGCGCTTCTTCGGCGACGAGGCCCAGCGGCTGGACGCGGTGATCGAGAACGCCGTGGCGGGCCTGCGCGTTCACGTCTCGGCCAACGGCTTCGAGGCCGAGGCGCTGAAGACACGGCTGGACCGGGCCCGGGCGGAAGGGAAGGGCGGTGAGGTGTCGGTCATCGCCTCGCTGGACGGCCGCCGCGAGGTGGAGCTGAAGCTGCCCGGCCGCTACCGCCTGGACGGCGCCCTGCGCGGCGCCCTGAAGACGGCGCCGGGCGTGGTGATGCTGGAAGATGCGTGATCGGGCAGGCGGGCGAGGATCTACCTTCGAGCCTGAGCTCGGTTTGGCGGGCTCACTGTACCGCTCATCCCGGCGGAAGCCGGGATCCAGTGAGAACTTCACGCGCCGCGCCTTTCCGATCTCCAGAGCCACCCGCACAGCGCCGCTCGGACTGGGTCCCGGCTTCCGCCGGGATGAGCGGTTTTTGCGTTGTGACGGGGCAGATCGTTGAAAGGCGACATTTCGCTTGAGCAGCAGCTGGACGCCATCGTCCGCAACGACCCCGATCTGATGATGGTGCTCAGGACCGTGCGGGGCCTGCACTTGCCGGACTGGTTGATCTTTTCGGGCAGCATCTACCAGTCGGTGTGGAACGCGGTGACGGGCCGCGCCCCCGGCTATGGCGTGCGCGACTTCGACGTCGGCTATTTCGACCCGGACACCAGCTGGGACGCCGAGGACGCGGTGATCCGGCGCGTCGCGGACGCGTTCGAGTCGCCGCTTCGCGAGCGCGTCGAGGTGCGGAACCAGGCGCGGGTGCCGATCTGGTTTCCCGCCAAGTTCGGCGAACCCTATCCGCCGATCGCCACGACCGCCGAGGCGCTGGAGCGGTTCGTGGCGCCGGCGTTCGCGGTCGGCGTGCGGCTGGAGGCGGACTATCGCCTGACGATCGCCGCACCGTTCGGTTTGGATGACGCCTTTGCCCTGACCCTGCGGCCCAATCCCAACCGCCCGCTGGCGAAGGATTGGGAACGTGTCGTGGAGCGCGCGCTGGCGCGGTGGCCGGAGCTGGTGGTGATCGCTTGACAGCTGCCCTCTCCCAGAGGGAGAGGGCTTGAGGCTCCAAGAGCGAAGCGATTGGTTTAGCCGAAAGGGTGAGGGGTGCGCCCTTTCCTGTTGGCCGCCCACCCCTCACCCTTTCGCGCAAGACTGATCGCTACGCTCTCAGGCGCTCAAGCCCTCTCCCTTTGGGAGAGGGAAGCTAAGGAGGCGGCCCGCGCCCAGCCGCCCCGCTTGCGTTTCACCGCCGTTTCGCCTATCTGCCGCCCCGCAATCACGCACGCAGGCGTGGCGCGGTCGGGGAGACATCCTGGCCTGCTCCGTTCCGAGGGTCCTTTCAGAGCCTTTTTCGTCTGCGGTGGATCATCGGATAAAGGACTGACTACAGATGGCTCTGCCTGACTTCTCCATGCGTTCGCTGCTCGAAGCCGGCGCGCACTTCGGCCACCAGACGCACCGGTGGAACCCGAAGATGGAGCGCTACATCTTCGGCGCTCGCTCGAACATCCACATCATCGACCTGTCGCAGACGATGCCGCTGCTGCACCAAGCGCTGGTCGAAGTGCGCAACGTCGCGGCCAAGGGCGGTCGCGTCCTGTTCGTCGGCACCAAGCGCCAGGCGCAAGACCCGGTGGCCGAAGCCGCCAAGCGCTGCGCCCAGTACTACATGAACAACCGCTGGCTCGGCGGCACCCTGACCAACTGGCGCACCGTGTCGGGCTCTATCGCCCGCCTGCGTGAGCTGGACACGGTTCTGGAGTCGGGTGGCGAAGGCCGCGTGAAGCGTGAGCTGCTGAGCCTGCAGCGCGAACGCGACAAGCTGGAAGCCTCGCTGGGCGGCATCAAGGACATGGGGGGCATCCCCGACATCATGTTCGTGATCGACACCAACAAGGAAGCGATCGCGATTCAAGAAGCCCGCAAGCTGAACATCCCGGTCGTCGCCATCCTGGACACCAACTCGGACCCGGACGGCATCACCTATCCGGTCCCGGGCAACGATGACGCCGCGCGCGCCATCCAGACCTATTGCGATCTGGTCGCCGACGCCGTTCTGGACGGCCTGGCCGCCGGCGCGTCGAACTCGGGCGTCGACCTGGGCGCCGCGGTGAACCCGGACGAGCCGATGCTGCGCGAAGCCGCCGCCCCGGCTGAAGCCGAAGCCGCCCCGGCCGGCACGGAAGGCGTCGCCGCCGAACTGGAAGCCGCCGCCGAGCCGGCGGCCCCGGAACCGGCTGCCGAACCGGCCGTCGCCGATGAAGCCGCCCAGCAGGCGACTTCAGACGCCAACGACGCCGTCGAAACCGAGAAGGCCGCGGTCTAAGCCGCACCCGGCTTTTTCCGACGGTGACAATACGCGGCCGGGCTCACCAGAGCCCGGCCGTTACCGCATACGACACATCAAAGACTTCCCAAGTCAGGAGCTAAAACAATGGCCGAGATCACAGCCGCCCTCGTCATGGAACTGCGCGCCAAGTCGGGCGTCGGCATGATGGACTGCAAGAAGGCCCTGCAAGAGACCGACGGCGACATCAACGCCGCCATCGACTGGCTGCGCGCCAAGGGCCTGTCCAAGGCCGCCAAGAAGGCAGACCGCGTCGCGGCCGAGGGCCTGGTCGCCGTCGCCTCGAAGGAAGTCGGAGCCGGTGAAGTCGGCGCCGCCGTCGAGTTCAACGCCGAGACCGACTTCGTCGCCCGCAACGAACTGTTCCAGAACGCCGCCAACGCCTTCGCGGCGCGCGGCCTGGAGCACGACACGCTGGAGGCCCTGCACGGCGCCACGCTGGAAAACGGCAACACCATCCAGGACGAGATCACCAACATGATCGCGACCATCGGTGAGAACATGCAGCTGCGCCGCGCCGCCCGCCTGTCGGTCGACGAAGGCGTGGTCGCCACCTACGTCCACAACGCGGTGTCGCCGGGCGTCGGCCGCATCGGCGTGCTGGTCGCCCTGCACGGCGCCGGCGACAAGACCAAGCTGCGTGAACTGGGCCGCAAGATCGCCATGCACGTGGCCGCGACCGCGCCGCTGTCGCTGAACACGGACGATCTGGACCCGGCCGCGGTCGAGAAGGAGCGTGCCGTCCTGACCGAGAAGGCCAAGGAAGAGGGCCGTCCGGAAAACATGATCGACAAGATCGTCTCGGGCCAGATCGCCAAGTTCCAGAAGGACGTGGTGCTGACCAAGCAGCCGTTCGTCATGAACCCGGACCTGACCATCGAGCAGCTGGTCGCCGAAGAAGGCAAGGCCGTGGGCAACCCGAACCTGCACATCGCCGGCTTCGTGCGCCTGGCCCTGGGCGAAGGCGTCGAGAAGGTCGAAGGCCCGGACTTCGCTTCGGAAGTCGCCTCCATGATGGGCGGCCAGTAAGCAGCTCGGCTTTCCTCCCCATGCAATGGGGAGGGGGACCGCTTGCGGTGGAGGGGCAGTTCAAGCGCCGCGCGTGTGATCGCCCCTCCGTCTCGGCCTGGCGCCCGAGCCACCTCCCCATCATCGATGGGGAGGAGATTGCAGAGTTAGGGCGCGTTCGGCTTTGATGGCCGGCGCGCCCTTCGTCTATAAGAAGCCGCCCGATTCAGCGGGCGCAGTTCCGATCCGGTCCCGTATGTCAGACGCCCCCTCCGAGTTCCGCTACAAACGCGTCCTGCTGAAGGTCTCGGGCGAGGTGCTGATGGGCGACCAGACCTACGGCATCGACATGCGCACGGTGGACGAGGTGGCCAAGGCGATCGCCAGCGTCGCCAGCGAGGGCGTCGAGATCTGTCTGGTCATCGGCGGCGGCAACATCTTCCGCGGGCTGTCGAAGGCGGCGGCCGACATGGACCGCGCCCAGGCCGACTACATGGGCATGCTGGCCACCGTCATGAACGCCCTGGCGATGCAGGCGGCGCTGGAGAAGATCGGCGTGCAGACGCGTGTGCAGAGCGCCCTGGTCATGAATGCCGTGGCCGAGCCCTATGTGCGGCGCCGGGCGCTGCGTCATCTCGAAAAGGGCCGGGTGGTCATATTCGCCGCCGGCGTGGGCGCCCCCTTCTTCACGACCGACTCGGGGGCCGCGCTGCGGGCCGCGGAGATGGGTTGCGACGCCCTCTTGAAGGGCACCAGCGTGGACGGCGTTTATTCGGCCGATCCCAAGAAGGACGCTTCGGCCACCCGCTACGAGACGCTGACCTACCAGGAAGTCCTGGCCAAGGACCTGAAGGTCATGGACGCCTCGGCCGTGGCCCTGATGCGCGACAGCGACATTCCGATCGTGGTCTTCTCGATCCGGGAAGAGGGCGCATTCCGCCGTGTCATGAGCGGCGAGGGCGCCTATACCGTGATCACCAACACGCCTCGCCAAGCCTGAGACTGAAGAGAGAAACGACCATGGCCAAGCCCGACCTCAAGACCTACCGCGAGCGCATGGACAAGGCGGTCGCCGCGCTGAAGGAGGAGTTCTCCGGCCTGCGGACCGGGCGCGCCAACGCCGGCCTGCTGGAGCCCGTGCGGGTCGAGGCCTATGGCTCGGCCTCGCCGCTGACGGCCGTGGCGGCCATCAGCGTGCCGGAGCCGCGCATGCTGTCGGTCAGCGTCTGGGACAAGGGCATGGTGACGGCGGTCGAGAAGGCCATCCGCAACGCCAATCTGGGCCTGAACCCCATCGTCGACGGCCAGACCCTGCGCATCCCGGTGCCGCCGCTGACCGAGGAGCGCCGCAAGGACCTGGCCAAGCTGGCCGGCAAATATTCCGAGCAGCAGAAGATCGCCGTCCGCAACGTGCGACGCGACGCCAACGAGGACCTGAAGAAGGCCGAGAAGGCGTCCGACATCAGCCAGGACGAGCAGAAGAAGATGGAGACGGAGGTCCAGAAGGACACCGATGCGGCCATCAAGCGGATCGATGAAGCCTTGAAGATCAAGGAACAAGAGATCATGCAGGTTTGAGGCGCGGCGTCTCGACCACTGATTTCCCTGGAACCCGTTTGACCATGCCGGAACAGCCCGTCGCAGCGAAATCCGGTGCTCCCGCGCCCGGATCGTCGTCGGCCGGCGCGCCGCGTCATGTGGCCATCATCATGGATGGGAACGGGCGCTGGGCGCAGCGGCGAGGCCTGCCGCGGGCTGCCGGCCACCGCGAGGGCGTCCAGGCGCTGAAGCGCACGGTCGAGGCGGCGGGCAACGCGGGCGTCGAATGCCTGACCGTCTTCGGCTTCTCGACCGAGAACTGGAGCCGCCCGGCTGATGAAGTCTCGGACCTGATGGGTCTGGTCCGGGCCTATGTGACGAGCGATCTGGCGCGGCTGAAGAAGGCCGGTGTGCGGGTCAAGGTGCTGGGCCGCCGCACGGGCGTTCCGGCCGACATCGTGCGCATGATCGAGGGCGCCGAGGCCGATACGGCCGCGAACAACCGGTTTCTCCTGCAGGTCGCCTTCAACTACGGCGGCCGGGCCGACATCCTGGACGCCGCCGAGGACCATGCGCAGCGCCGTCTGGCCGGGGATGCGGCGCCCCTGACCGAGGCCGCTTTCAGCACGGGTCTGGCGAGCGCCGGATCGCCGGAGCTGGATCTGATCATCCGCACCTCGGGCGAGCGGCGGCTGTCGAACTTCCTGCTGTGGGAAGCGGCCTACGCGGAGCTGGTGTTCCAGGACATCCTGTGGCCCGACTACGGCGCCGAGCCGCTGGCGCAGGCGATCGGCGAATTTCAGCAGCGCCAGCGGCGCTACGGCGGCCGCCTGGCCGAGCCCGCGATGGCTCGGGCATGAAGGCGCCGGCCCGCGATATCGGCGTCCGCGCGGCGTCGGCCCTGGTTCTGGCGCCGGCCGCCGCCTTGGCGACATGGGCGGGCGGCTGGTGGTTCCTGGCGTTGATGTCGGCCGCCTGCGTGCTGCTGGCCAGCGAATGGGCGACCATGAGCGCGCCGCGCGCGTGGCGCGTGGTCGCCGTCACCGTCGGCCTGGCGCTGCTGGCCGCCGTGGCCACGACAGCGCTGGGCCGGCTGTCAATCGGTCTGGTCATCTTGGTCGTCGGCGCGGGCGCCGCCTTCGCCTTCGCCAAGTGGCGCGGGCAGGAGGGGATCGATGCCGCCTATGGCGTGCTTTACCTCGGCTGGCCCGCCATTCTGATCATCTGGCTGCGCGACCAGGGCGCGCCTCAGGGGCTGACCTGGACGATCCTGGTCTTCGTCGTGGCGTGGGCGTCGGACATCATGGCGTATCTGGTCGGGTCCATGATCGGCGGGCCCAAACTGTGGCCACGCTTCTCGCCCAACAAGACCTGGTCGGGCTTCATCGGCGGACTGGCGGCAGGGGTGCTGGCGGCGATGGGATGTGCTTACTGGCTGGATATGGAGCCGCTCACGGTCGGCTGGGCCGCCTTGCTGGGCCTGGCGGCGGCGTTGGCGACCATGGCCGGCGACCTGTGGGAATCGGCGCTGAAGCGGCGGTTCGGGGTCAAGGACGCGGGCGCCATCATTCCCGGGCACGGCGGCCTGCTGGACCGGGTCGACGGCATGATGTTCGCCATCGTCATCGTCGCGGTCGGGCGCCTGCTGGTCCTTCTGGTCGAGCGCGCCTGATGCACCGCCGCGTCAGCATCCTGGGGGCGACCGGCTCGGTCGGCGCGTCGACGCTGGACCTCATGGACCAGGCGCAGGCCGCGGGATCCGCGACCTTCGAGGTCGAGGTGGTCACCGGCGACCAGAACATCGCCCTGCTGGCCCAACAGGCCCGCCGCTGGAACGCCAAGCTGGCGGTGACGGCCGATCCATCCCGGCTGGAGGATCTGCGCGACGCGCTGGCCGGATCGGGCGTGGAGGCGGCGGCGGGCGCCGATGCCGTGGTCGATGCCGCGAGGCGTCCGGTTGACTGGACGATGTGCAGCATCGTCGGCGCGGCCGGTCTGCGTTCGGCCTGGGCGGCGGCGGGGCAGGGGGGCGTGCTCGCCCTGGCCAACAAGGAAAGCCTGGTTTGCTGCGGCCCCGCCCTGATGGCGCGGGTGAAGGCTGCGGGCGGCCGGTTGATCCCCGTCGATTCCGAGCACTCCGCCATCTTCCAGGTCTTTCCGGCCGAGGCGCCCGAGCGGGTGGCCCGGATCATCCTGACCGCGTCGGGCGGCCCGTTCCGCCAAGCGACGCTGGCCCGCATGGCGGCCGTGACCCCGCGCGAGGCGGTGGCGCATCCGAACTGGAGCATGGGCGCCAAGATCTCGGTCGACAGCGCCACCATGGCCAACAAGGGCCTGGAGATGATCGAGGCCGCCTATCTGTTCGGCCTGCCCGGCGATAAGATCGACGTGGTGGTCCATCCGGAATCGATCATCCACAGCCTGGTCGAGATGGTCGACGGCTCCACCCTCGCACAGATGGGCCCGCCGGACATGCGCACGCCCATCGCCTGCGCCCTGTCGTGGCCGGACCGGCTGGCGTGGCCAGCGCCGAAACTGGACCTCGCGACGCTGGGCCGGCTGACCTTCGAGGCGCCAGACGAGACGCGGTTTCCGGCCTTGGCCCTGGCCCGTCAGGCGCTGGGCGCGGGCGGCGCGGTCCCGGCCGTCTTCAACGCGGCCAATGAGGTGGCGGCGCGCGCGTTTCTGGACGGCAAACTGGGCTTTCTCAATATTGCCGCAGTCGTCGCGGAAACCATGCAGCGCGCCGAGGGCGCGGGGGTGCGGTTCGGCGCCGACAACGCCTGCGACGCGGCCCTTGCGGTCGACGCCGAGGCGCGGAAGATCGCCGATCGCGTCGTCGCTTCGCTCGCGGCCGCCGCCTGAGCGAAATCGGTTCCGATGCTCTCGCATCAGGGCTCAGATTTCGCTCTCTACCAAGCTGGTTCGCCCGTCGGGGGGCGTGTGGAGATCACGAACGGCATGTTGGGCGTCCTGTCGCAGATCGTGACCTATGTGCTGCCGTTCCTGGTGGTGCTGACCACCGTCGTGACCATTCATGAGCTGGGCCACTTCCTGGTCGCGCGCTGGTGCGGCGTGAAGATCGACCGCTTCGCCATCGGTTTCGGCAAGGCCATTTTCAGTCGCACGGACCGGCATGGCGTCGAATGGCGCGTCGCCTGGCTGCCGCTGGGCGGCTATGTGAAGTTCGCCGGCGATCTGGACGCCTCCAGCGTGCCCGACCGTGAGGGGCTGGACCGCTTGCGCAGCCGCATCATCGCCGAGCAGGGGCCGGGTGCAGAGCGCGTCTACTTCCACTTCAAGCCGGTGTGGCAGCGGGCGCTGGTCACCGTGGCCGGGCCGGTCGCCAACTTCATCCTGGCCTTTGTTCTATTCACCGTCCTGTTCAGCATCGTCGGCGAGCAGATCGTGGCACCGCGCGTTTTCGCCGTTGCCCCCGGGTCTCCCGCCGCCGCGGCGGGCTTCCAGTCCCGCGACCTCATCACGGCCGTCAACGGCCGCCCGGTCCATGACGGCAGCGAAGTGACCGGCACGGTGATGCTGAGCGCGGGCGAGCCGATCCGCTTCACGGTTGATCGCGGCGGTCGCCCGGTCGAACTGACCGCCACTCCGCAACGCGTCGAAATCCAGGATCAGGTAGCCGGCCGCGTGAAGGTGGCCCGCATCGGCCTGGACCTGCGCCCGCTAGTCGGGTCCGACATCTCGATCCGTCGCCTCAACCCGATCGAGGCGGCCGCCAAGGGCGTGGACCGGATCGGCGAGGTTCTGGGAACCACGCTGCGCTACCTGGGCCGCATCGTGACGGGCCGGGAATCGGGCGACATGCTGAACGGCCCCATCGGCATCGCGACCGCCGCCGGCGGCATCACCAAACAGGCCAGCGACGTCGGCGGCTCCGTCGGCGACGCCGCGATCAGCGTCGGCCTCAATCTGGTGCAGCTGGCCGCCATACTTTCGATCGGAATCGGCTTTCTAAACCTGCTTCCGATCCCGATTCTGGACGGGGGGCACTTGGTCTTCTACGCGTACGAAGCTGTTGCACGCAGGCCCGTGGCCGCGCGTGTTCAGGAGGCCGGATACCGGGTCGGTCTTGCGTTGCTGGCGGGATTGATGTTGTTCGCCACCTGGAACGACCTGCAAAAGCTGAATCTGTTCAAATTCCTCGGCGGGCTCGTGTCATGAGCCAGCGCCAGCCCCCGATGGTTTCCTCTATGATCGAATATCTCAACCGCCCCCTGGTCCGCCGCAGCGGCCGCGCCAGCCTGCTGGCCCTGGCCGTCGCCGCGGGTCTGAGCGCGCCCGCCCTGGCCCAGACGGCGGCCGCCCCGGCCCAGCCGGCTCCGGCCCAGCCCGCGGCGGCCGAGCCGACCGCAGCCGTGGCTGTGGCTCCGCCCGAGCGCGTCACCGTCAACCGCATCCTGGTGCGCGGCGCCCAGCGGATCGATGAGACGACGGTCCTGTCCTATCTGCCGATCCAGCCGGGCGACACGGTCGATCCGATCACGCTGGACGTCGCCGTCCGCACCCTGTCGCGCACCGGCCTGTTCGCGGACGTCCAGCTGGGCGTTCAGAACGGCGATCTGGTCGTCCAGATCGTCGAGAACCCCATCGTCAACCAGGTGGTCTTCGAGGGGAACAGCGCGGTCCGCGAGGACAAGCTGCGCGAAGAGGTCACGATCAAGCCGCGCGGCATCTACACCCGCGCCAAGATTCAGGAAGACGTCGGCGCCATCGTCGAACTGTACCGCCTGCAGGGCCGCATCTCAGCGACCGTGACGCCCAAGCTGGTCCAGCTGGAGCAGAACCGCGTCGACGTGGTGTTCGAGATCGACGAGGGCCCCGAGACCGGCCTGGACGCCATCACCTTCCTGGGCAATTCGGCCTTCGGCGACAGCGACCTGCGCGAAGTCATGGTGACGAAGCAGTCGCGCTGGTGGCGGCTGTTCTCCAGCAACGACAACTACGATCCCAACCGGCTGGACTACGACCGCGAGCAGCTGCGGAAGTTCTACACGAACCGGGGCTATTACGATTTCCGCATCGTTTCGGCGATCGCCGAGCTGAAGCCGAACGACAGCGCCTTCGGCATCACCATGACCGTGGACGAAGGCGACCGCTACAACTTCGGCGACGTCACCGTGGTGACCGAGAACGATCGCCTGAACGGCGACTTCCTGCGCCAGCTGCTGCCTATCCGTTCCGGCCAGCTGTATGAAAGCGACAAGATCGAGCAGGCGGTCGACGCCCTGACGTTCGCGGCCGGTTCGGCCGGTTACGCCTTCGTCGAGATCAATCCGACCTACCGCGCCAACCCGGAGACCGACACCGTCGACGTGACGTTCAACGTCTCGGAAGGGCAGCGCGTGTATGTCGACCGCATCAACGTCATCGGCAACACCCGCACCATCGACCCGGTCATCCGCCGCGAGATGATGCTGACAGAAGGCGACGCCTTCAACCGTGCCCTGATGGAGCGGTCGCGCAACAACCTGCGCAGCCTGGGCTTCTTCAAGGACGTGACGATTGAGGAGACGCGCGGCGACGCGCCGGACCGCTCGGTCATCAACGTCACCGTCGAGGAACAGCCGACCGGGGAGCTGTCGGTGGGCGCCGGTTTCTCGTCGGTCGACAGCTTCGTCGTCAACGTCGGCATCTCGGAGCGCAACTTCCGCGGCCGGGGCCAGAACGTCGTGGCGCGCGCGGAATGGGGTGCGCTGCGCCAGCAGATCGACTTCCGCTTCACCGAACCCAAGTTCCTGGGACGCGACCTGCGCGCGGGCTGGGATCTGTTCCATAGCCGCTACGACCTCAGCGAATATTCGTCCTACGACTATCGCTCGACCGGCGGCGGCCTGCGCCTCAGCTATCCGCTGAACGGCTACACCCTGTTCAGCGTCCGCTACTTCCTGAAGGACGACGAGATCATCGTGCCGTCGGGTTACTGCACCACCACTGGTGCGGGTTCCAGTGCGCTGTGCGATCAGGTCGGCAGCTATCTGAACTCGTCGGTCGGCTACACGCTGAACATCGACCGCCGCAACGACCCGGTCCGCGCCACGCGCGGCTGGGCGGCCTCGGTGCGCCAGGATCTGGCCGGCGTCGGCGGTGATGTGAACTATCTGAAGACCGAGGTCGAAGGCGCTTGGTACTACGGCATCACGCCCGACTGGATCGTCAGCGTCGAGGGCTCGGGCGGCTATGTCTCGGGCTGGAACGGCGACGCCATCCGCATCAACGACCGCTTCTTCAAGGGCGGCAACAGCTTCCGCGGCTTCGAGACCGCCGGCATGGGCCCGCGGGACCTGCTGACGGACGACTCGCTGGGCGGCAACTTCTACGCCATTGGTACCGTCGAGGTGACGCTGCCGAACTATTTGCCGGAAGAGTACGGCATCAAGACCTCCCTGTTCGCCGACGTCGGCACGCTGGGCGTTCTGGATGAGCGTTACACGATCACCAGCGCCGGCGTGACGGACCCCAACATCGTCGACGACCTGTCGCTGCGCGCCTCGGCGGGCATCAGCATCCACTGGAAGTCGCCGATGGGCCCGATCCGCTTCGACATCTCCAAGGTGCTGGCCAAGGAAGACTACGACGAGACGGAATCCTTCCGCTTCTCGACCTCGACCCAGTTCTAACCGCGGCCAGTCCGGCCGCACCAAAGGCAAGTCATGAAAGCTCTTACCCTCGGCGCTCTCGCCATCGTCGCCCTGGCCGCCACAGCGACCGGCGCTTCGGCCCAGACCAACGGCCCGGCCAACCCGGGTCCGGTGATCCCGGGCGTCTGCGTCTATTTCAACCAGCGTCTGCTGGCCCAATCGACCGCCGGCGCGGCCGTCCAGGCTCGCATGCAGCAGCTGACGCAGGAAGTTCAGGGCGAGCTGGCCCCGTACGCGACCTCGATCCAGGCTGAAGCCCAGGCCCTGCAGGCGGCGGGCGCCAGCCTGCCGGCCGCCGAGCGCCAGACGCGCGGTCAGGCCCTGCAAGCCCGCGTGCAGGAAGCCCAGCAGCTGGAACAGACCCGTGACGCCGAGCTGCGCTACACCCTGGCCACCCAGCGCCAGGCCATCTCGCAAGCCGTCGAGCCGATCCTGGTCGCCGTCTATCAGGAAAAGGGCTGCGGACTGATGCTGGACCGCGAGAGCGTTTTCATCATGAACCCGGCCATGGACGTCACCGACACGGTGATCCAGCGCCTGAACACCGCCCTGCCGAGCCTGACCTTCAACCGCCTGCCGGTTCCGGCCCAGACGCAGCAGTAAGGTCTCCCGAGCGCCGTGCCGGATCCCCGTTTTTTCCGCAGCCTGCCGGCGCTCAGCGTCGGCGACCTGGCCAGCCGGATCGGAGGGGAGGTCGTGCGCGGCGCCGACCGGACCCTGTCGGCCGTCGCCCCCCTCGCCAGTGCGGGGGCCGGCGACCTGGCCTTTTTCGCTGACCGCAAATTCCGTGACGCGCTGAGCGCCAGCGCGGCCGGCGCGGTGGTGTTGTCGCCCGGCCTGGAGGATGCGGCGCCTGACGGCGCCGCCATCCTGATTTCGCGCACGCCCCAGGCCGCCTGGGCGCAGGCGTCGCTTCTCTTCCATCGTCATCTGACGCTCGATTCGGCCGCCGATGCCGCCGACTGCATCGAAGACGACAGCGTCGTGATCGAGCCCGGCGCCGTGCTGGGTCAAGGCGTCCGCATCGGGCGCGGCAGCCGCATCGGCGCCAATACTGTCATCGGCCCGGGCGTCCAGATCGGCCGCGATTGCCGCATCGGCGCCAACGTCTCCGTCGGCTTCGCCCTGGTCGGCGACCGTGTCACCCTGTTGTCCGGCGCGCGGATCGGCGAGGCGGGCTTCGGTGCGACCGGGTCGTCGCTGGGCGTCATCGACGTACCCCAGCTGGGCCGCGTCATCCTGCAGGACGGCGTCACGGTCGGCGCCAACACCTGCATCGATCGCGGCGCCTATGACGACACGGTCATCGGCGAGAATACGAAGATCGATAATCTGGTCATGATCGGCCACAACTGCGTCATCGGGCGCAATGTCCTGATGGCCGCCCACACCGGGCTGGCCGGTTCGGTCGTGGTCGGCGACGGCGTCATGTTCGGCGGCCAGGCAGGCGTCGGCGATCACATCACCATCGGCCGGGGCGCGCGCGTCGCGGCGGGCGGCGGGGTGTTGAAGGATATCCCGCCGGGCGAGACCTGGTCCGGCTATCCTGCCAGACCGCTGCGACAATCCTTGCGCGAGGCGATCTGGCTGTCCAAACAGGCGTCTGGAAAGAAGACGCGGACAGATGGCTGAAGTGACGGACAAGATCGACTACGCCGAGGTGATGCGGCGCCTGCCGCACAGATACCCCTTCCTGCTGGTCGACAAGGCCGAGGACTATGTCGCCTCGACCTCGATCACGGGCATCAAGAACGTCACGCACAACGAGCCCTTCTTCCCCGGCCACTTCCCGATCGATCCGGTCATGCCGGGTGTGCTGATCGTTGAAGCCATGGCCCAGACCGGCGCGCTGCTGATGTCCAAGAGCTTGGACGTCGCGGTCTATGGCAAGGTAATCATGTTCATGTCGATCGACGGCGTGCGCTTCCGCAAGCCCGCCCGCCCGGGCGATCAGCTGAAGATGAAGGTGGTCGTGACCCGCGCGCGCGGCGACATCTTCAAGTTCCGCGGCGAGACCTTCATCGACGACAAGCTGGCCGCCGAGGCGGACTTCGCCGCCATGGTCGTGACCGTGGACCAGCCCGCATCGTGAGCATCCACCCCACCGCCATCGTCGATGCGAAGGCGGAGATGGCCGCCGACGTTGAGGTCGGCCCATGGTGCACCGTCGGCCCGGGCGTCGTCCTGTCCGAAGGCGTGCGTCTGGTCAGCCATGTGGTGGTCCAGCAGGACACGATGGTCGGCGCCCGCACCGTCATCCACCCCTTCGCCGTCATCGGCGGCGACCCCCAGCACAACGGCTACAAGGGCGAGCCGGTGACGCTGGAGATCGGGACGGACAATTCGATCCGTGAGCACTGCACCTTCAACCGGGGCACGCCGCAGGGCACGGGCGTGACCCGCATCGGCTCGCACAGCCTGTTCATGACCGGCGCCCATGTCGGCCACGATGCGGTCGTCGGCGACCATGTCGTCATGGCCAACAATGCGACGCTGGGCGGTCACGCCCACATTGGGTCCAAGGTCTTCCTCGGCGGCCTGTGCGCCGTGCACCAGAACGGCCGGGTGGGGCAGGGCGCCATCGTCGGCGGACTGGCGGCGGTCACGCGCGATGTCATTCCTTATGGCTCGGCGTGGGGCAATCACGCGCGGCTACATGGGTTGAACCTGATCGGGCTGAAGCGGAAGGGCTACGGCAAGGATCAGGTGCGCCGCCTGCTGGCCGCCTTCCGCGACCTGTTCGAGGGTACGGGCGTCTTCGCCGATCGCCTGGATGCGGTAGAGACCGGATACGCCGACCTGCCCGAGATCATGGAGATCGTCGCCTTCATCCGCGACGGCGGCAAGCGGCCCCTGTGCCTGCCGGGCGAATGACGCCGCTCAGCGGCTCAAGCATGGGCAAGCTGGGCCTGATCGCCGGCGGCGGCGACCTTCCGCTGACCATCGCCGCGCGGTGTGAGGCCGAAGGGCGAGAGCTGTTCGTCATACGGTTGGCGGGCTTCGCCGATCCGCACATGGCGCGCTGGCCCGGCGCCGCGTTCGGCATGGCCGAGATCGGTCACATCCTGAAGGCGCTGAAGGCGGCTCGGTGCGAGGCCGTCTGCTTCGCCGGCAACGTCAGTCGCCCCGATTTCAAGACGTTGCGGCCCGATTTGAAGGGCGCGACGCTGCTGCCCGGCATTGTGGCGGCGGCGACCAAGGGCGACGACGCCCTGCTGCGCAAGATCCTGTCGATCTTCGAGGATGAGGGCTACGCCATCGAGGGCGCCGACGACATTCTGGGTGGCGAGACGCTGGGCAAGGGCGCGCTGGGCCGCATCAAACCCACGGCGGCGCAACTGGCGGACCTGACCAAGGCGCTGCACGTCGCCGAAAAGGCGGGCGAACTGGACATCGGCCAAGGCGCGATCGTGGTCGATGGCCTGGTGCTGGCAGTGGAGGCGCAGGAGGGAACGGACGCCATGCTGACCCGCGTCGCCGGCCTGCCGGCCGATCTGCGCGGCAGGCCCACGGCCCTGAAAGGCGCGCTGGGCAAGGCGCCCAAGCCCATTCAGGACCTGCGCGTCGACATGCCGGTGATCGGCCCGCGCACGATCGCTCTGGCCGCCGAGGCTGGGCTGGCGGGCGTGGGCGGCGTGGCGGGCCAGCTGATCCTGATCGACCGTAAGGCCATCATCGCCGCCGCAGACGGCCTGGGCCTGTTCGTCTGGGGCGTCGAACGGTGAAGATCATGCTGGTCGCCGCCGAAGCTTCGGGCGATGTGCTGGGCGCGGGCCTGGCGCGGGCGCTCAAGAGCCGGCTGGGCGATGGCGTGAGCTTCGTGGGCGTCGGCGGGCCGCGCATGGCGGAGCAGGGCGTGGCGAGCCCGTTCGACATCGCCGAGCTGTCGATCATCGGCTGGCTGGAGGGCCTGCGGGCCTACGGTCTGGTCAAGCGGCGGGTGGCCGACACGGTCGCCCTGGCCGTCGCCGAGCGGCCCGACGCCGTCGTCCTGATCGACAGCTGGGGCTTCACCATCCGGGTCGCCCAGGCGATCCGCGCGGCCTTGCCGGGCGTGCCGCTGATCAAATACGTCGGGCCCCAGGTCTGGGCCTCGCGCCCCGGCCGGGCCAAGACCCTGGCCGCCTCGGTCGATCACCTACTGGCCCTGCACAGTTTCGATGCGCCTTGGTTCGAGCGCGCGGGCCTGCCCACCACGGTCGTCGGCTCTCACGCCCTGCACATCGACATGGGCAGCGCCGACGGCGACCGCTTCCGCAAGCAGCGCGGCATTGCGCCGGACGCGCCCCTGCTGCTGGTCCTGCCCGGCAGCCGTCCCTCAGAGATCAGCCGTCTGACGCCCGTGTTCGAAGGCGCGGTCGCCCGCCTGAAGGCTGCGCATCCCGATCTGCAGGTCGCCGTCGCCCTGGCCGGGACGGTGGCCGAGGATGTGACCGCGCGGCTGGCCGCCTGGCCCTTTCGCATCCACACCGTGGCCGAGGCGGACAAGTACGACGCCATGAAGGCGTGCGACGTCGCCCTGGCCGCCAGCGGCACCGTCTCGACCGAACTGGCCCTGGCCGGCGCGCCCATGGTCATCGCCTACCGCTTCGGGCCGGTCAGCTATGCGATCATGAAGCCGTTCTTCACCGGCAAGTTCGCGACCCTGTTCAACGTCGCGGCGGACCGCATGGTCGCCCCCGAATTGATCCAGAACGACGCCACGCCCGAAAAGCTGGCCGCCGCCATCGGCCGCTTGCTGACCGACCGCGCCGCCGCCGCAGACCAAATCGCGGCTCAGACCGCCGCCCTGGATCAGATGGGCCGCACCGACCGCGATCCGTCCGAGGTCGCGGCCGACGCCGTTCTGAAGGTTCTCTCCAATCACAGGAGCGACGCCGCGCGCTGATCTGGCGCGTTGCGGCACCATGGCGAAGAAACCGACCACAGCGAAGAAGACGGTGTCGGCCGCCAATCTGGCCGCGCTGGGCGCCGAGCGGCTGGCGGCGCTGCTGATGGAGGCGGGTAACGCGGACCCCGCCCTGAAACGGCGCCTGCGGATGGAGCTGGCGGCTGAGGTCGGCGCCGCCGATCTGGCGTTCGAGATCGACAAGCGCTTGAACACCATCGGCACCAGTCGCGCGCGGGTGTCATGGCGCAAGCGGCCTGCGCTGCTGACTGATCTGAAGACCCTGTTGAGGATCATCACCGACCGGCTGGCCGCGGCGGATGCGCGGCTGGGTCTCGACCGGCTGGTCGCCTGGTTCGACCTCTACCCCGATCTGACGACGCGGGTCAGCGACGCCAAGGGCGAGCTGCCGCGAATGTTCGACGACGCCACCACCGATCTGGGCGCGGTCGCCACGGCCGCCGGCCCCGACGTGGCCGCGCCGGTCCTGGTCGAGGCCCTGTCGACGCGGCTGAACCCGTGGGCGTCCTGGGTCGGCCGTGCGGCGCCGTCCATGGAGCCCGACCTCGCCCGCCGTGTGCTGGCTGGCGTCGCCAACGGGCCTAAGCCGACGGGCCGTCTGGCGCTGGTGGTCCGCAAGCTGGCGGACCGCGGGGGCGATCTGGACGCCTGGATGCATTCCATCGGAGAAGATGAGGCGCGCAAGCCGGACGTGGGCGCCGAGATCGCGCGCCGGCTGGCGCTGGGCGGGCGTCCGGCCGAGGCGCGCGCCGCCCTGGACGCCGCCCGCCACGCCGGGACGCCCAGGTCGCGCTGGAGCAAGACCGCCGCGCCCGAGCCGCCGTCCGACGCCTGGACGGTCGCCGAGATCGCCGTACTGGACGCCGAGGGACGCAAGGACGACGCAGAACAGGCCCGCTGGGCCCGCTTCGCCCGTACCCTGTCGGCTGACGACCTGAAGGTGCTGCTCAGCGGTCTGGCCGACTTCGAAGACGTCGCCGCTCTGGACCGCGCGTTCGAGATCGCCGCGCACCATCACGACGCTATGGCCGGGCTGGCCTTCCTGATCGAGTGGCCGGCCGTGCGAGAGGCGGCGGCCCTGGTCGTCGCGAGGCAGGGCGAGATTCGAGGCGGCCACGTCGATGCGCCGCTGTGGGCCTCGCGCCTGGCGGGCCGCTACCCCTTGGCGGCCCTGGTCCTGATCCGCGCACGCGCCCGCTCGCTGGTGGTGCTGGGCGCCGGCCTGACCGACGAGGCCCGCGACGCCCTGGCGGAAGCCGAGGCCTTCGCCGCCTCCATCAGCGACCTGGACCCGCTGCCCAGCCACGACGCCTTCGCCGCCGAACTGGCCGCCCTGGCCGTCGAGAAGCGTCGGCGGGGTTGGTAGTCAGAAGGCGCGCCATCGTAGCGCTCCGCCCAGCGGACTGGCTGCGGGCCCGCATTTCGGCGACGCCGGATATGGAAAGGGCGCAGCGAAACCGCTGCGCCCCCATCCCATGCCAACCGGCGCATTCGAACTGAAGCTCCGTCGCCGGAGCCGCGATCAGCCCCGCTGGTCGATCGAGACGTAATCGCGCTCGGTCGGGCCGGTGTAGAGCTGGCGCGGGCGGCCGATCTTCTGCGAGGGATCGGCCATCATTTCCTGCCACTGCGAGATCCAGCCGACCGTGCGGGCCAGGGCGAACAGGACGGTGAACATGGTGGTCGGGAAGCCCATCGCCGACAGGGTGATGCCGGAATAGAAGTCCACGTTCGGGAACAGCTTGCGCGAGGTGAAGTACTCGTCCTGAAGCGCCACGCGTTCCAGCTCCTTGGCGACCAGGAACAGCGGGTCGTTCTCGCGGCCCGTGGCGGCCAGAACCTCATAGGCCGACTGCTGCATGACCTTCGCGCGCGGGTCGTAGTTCTTGTAGACCCGGTGGCCGAAGCCCATCAGCTTGAATTTGCGGTCCTTCACGCCCTGAATGAAGCCTGGGATGTTCTCGGGCGTGCCGATCTCTTTCAGCATGTTCAGCGCCTCTTCGTTGGCGCCCCCATGCGACGGGCCCCACAGGCAGGCGATGCCGGCGGCGATACAGGCGAACGGATTGGCGCCCGACGAACCGGCCAGACGGACCGTCGAGGTCGAGGCGTTCTGCTCGTGATCGGCGTGCAGGATGAAGATGCGGTCCATGGCGCGAACCAGGGCCGGATCGACGTGGTAATCCTCGGCCGGCACGGCGAAGCACATGCGCAGGAAGTTCTCGGCGTAGCTCAGCTCGTTGCGCGGCGACACGAACGGCTGGCCGATGTGGTATTTATAGGCCCGCGCCGCGATGGTCGGCATCTTGGCGATCAGGCGGATGGCCGAGATGTCGCGCTGCACCGGATCGTGGATGTCCAGGCTGTCGTGATAGAAGGCCGACAGGGCGCCGACCGTGCCCACCATGATCGACATCGGGTGGGCGTCGCGGCGGAAGCCCTCGAAGAAGCGGTCGAACTGGGCGTGCAGCATGGTGTGCCGCGTGACCGTCTCGGCGAACGCCTCATACTGGGCCGCCGTCGGCAGCTCGCCGTGCAGCAGCAGGTGGCAGACTTCCAGGAAGTTTGACTTCGACGCCAGCTGGTCGATCGGATAGCCGCGGTGCAGCAGCACGCCGGCGTCGCCGTCGATATAGGTCAGGGCCGACTCACAGGCGGCCGTGGACGTGAAGCCCGGGTCATAGGTGAAGGCGTCGGTCGCGCCGTACAGCTTGCGGATGTCGATCACATCCGGACCGGTGGAGCCGGACAGAACGGGCAGTTCCACGGACTTGTCGCCATAGGTGAGCGTCGCCGTACCGGCGGGTTTCGCGTCTTCGGTCATATCGGCCCCTTGGCTTGGCGTCGGCTCTTAGGGAGGCGCCGGCGTCTTGTTGTGGCGGTTATTTAGTCTGTTGCAGCGCATCATCCAAGCGCCCGAGGCTCTCATCACGACCGAGTGAGGCCAGGATGCGAGCGATGTCGGGCGACGGCGACCTGGCGGTCAGGGCCGCGCGCAGGGGCGGGCCGATCTTGCCGAAGCCCACGGCTTCCTCTTCCGCGAAGGCCTTCAGTTCGGCTTCGAGGGCGAAGACGTCCCAGGACTGGAACAGTTCCAGCCGCGCCTTCAAGCGAGCGACGCGCTCGGCCGTTTCACCGGACAGCAGGGCGCGCGCCTTGTCGTCCAGCGCCAGCGGGCGCTCCAGCAGCACGAACGCTGTCTGATTCGCCAGTTCCAGCAGGGTCTTGGCGCGATCTTTCACGAACGGCAGCGCGCGGGTGAGGCGGGCCTCGTCGTCAGGCTGCAGGATGCGCCCGCGCCTCAGATGGGCGTCGAGCGCCTCCTTGGCCAGGCGGTCGTCGTCGGCCAGGCGCAGCCAGTGGGCGTTGACGTGGGCCAGTTTGTCGAAGTCCAGGCGGGCGGGCGCCTTGCCGATGCCGTCCAGGTCGAACCAGGCCCGCGCCTGCGCGTCGCTGAACAGCTCGTCGTCGCCATGCGCCCAGCCCAGGCGGGCCAGATAGTTGCGCATGGCCTCGGGCAGATAGCCCATCTCGGCATACTCATGCACCGCCTGGGCGCCATGCCGTTTCGACAGCTTGGCGCCGTCCGGGCCGTGGATCAGCGGGATGTGGGCGAAGGTCGGGCGGCCCCAGCCCAGGGCGTCGTAGATCAGGCCCTGCCGCGCGGCGTTGTTCAGATGGTCGTCGCCGCGAATGACGTGGGTCACGCCCATGTCGTGGTCGTCCACCACCACGGCGAGGTTGTAGGTCGGCGCGCCGTCGGACCTCAGCAGCACCAGATCGTCCAGCGCCGAAACGTCCCAGCTGACGCGCCCCTGCACCGCGTCATCCACCACCACCTGGCCGTCGTCCGGCCGGCGGAAGCGCACGGTGTGGGGCCGGGCCAGATCGTCGACGGTGGGCGTGCGGTCGCGCCAGGGCGAGACGAAGGGGCGCCCCTCCGCCTTCGCCGCATCGCGCAGGGCGTTTGTTTCCTCCGCCGAGGTGTAGTCGCGATACGCGTGGCCGCTCTCCAGCAGCTGATCCACGGCCTCGCGGTGGCGGTCGGCGCGGGCGAACTGAAACACCGGCTCTTCGTCGGCGAACAGCTCCAGCCAGTTCAAGCCTTCGAAGATGGCCGCGACCGCCGCGTCGGTGGACCGCTCGCGATCGGTGTCCTCCACACGGATAAGAAAGCGCCCGCCATGGCGTTTCGCGAATAAGTAGTTGAACAAAGCGGTCCGGGCGCCGCCAATGTGCAGATAGCCCGTGGGGGAGGGGGCGAAGCGGGTGACGACGGCAGGGGGCGAAGACGCTGTGGGCATGGGGGAGTCCGTTGAGGCGGCCCTTATACGCGCCCGTGCGGACATGCCCACCCGCCGCGCGCGTGTGGCCGGATGGCTAGGCGAGATGGTTGCGCGCCAGACCGACCGCTGGCGGTTGTGGGCGCCGGTGGCCTTCGGCGCCGGATGCGCCAGCTATTTCGCGGTGAAGACCGAGCCGCCGCTTTGGCCTTTGTTGCTGCTGGCGTTGGTGGCGACCGGGGCCTGGGGCGTGGCGCGCCTGATGCATGCGCGGCGGGGGGTGACGCTGGCGCTGATGCTGGTCGCCTGCGCGGCGCTGGGGCTGGCGGCGGCAAAGGGGCGGACGATGCGGGTCGCCGCGCCCATCGCACCGTCGTCCGATGGGCCGGTGCGGATCGAGGGCTGGGTCGTGGATGTCGATCCGCCGGGCGAACGCGGCATGCGGGTGGTGATCGCGCCGGTGCGGATCGAAGGACTGGCGCCTGAGGCGACGCCGCTGCGCCTGCGCGCCACGGTGCGAGGGGAGGCGCCGGCGCCCGGCACGCCGATCCGCCTCTTCGCCATCCTGAACCCGCCGCCGGGGCCCGCGTCGCCCGGAGGCTACGACTTCGCGCGCGGCGCCTTCTTCGAGGGGATGGGCGGCACGGCCTTCGCCCTGTCGGACACGCGGGAGGCGGATTTGGCCCCGCCGCCGTGGGGCCTGCGGCTGATGATGGCCGTGAATGCGACGCGGTTCGACTTGGCGCGGCGGATCGTGGAGCGGCTGGGCTCGCGCTCGGGCGGCGTCGCGGCGGCCATGACCACGGGGCACGAAGCGTGGATCGGCGCCGAGGACGAGCAGGCCATGCGCGACTCCGGACTGGCGCACATCCTGTCGATCTCGGGCCTGCACATGGCCATCGTCGGCGGCTTTGTCTTCTTCCTGGTGCGGCTGGGCGTCGCCGCCTGGCCCTGGCTGGCGCTGCGGGCGCCGGGCAAGAAGATTGCGGCCACCGCCGGCCTGGTCGCGGTCGGGGTCTATCTGATCGTGTCGGGCGCGCCGCCGCCGGCCGAGCGAGCCGCCATCACCGCGGCCATCGCCTTCGTGGCCGTCCTGCTGGATCGAGAGGCGATCAGCATGCACGCCTTGGCCGTCGCCGCCTTTGTAGTGCTGGCCTTGCAGCCCGAGGCGGTGGTCACCCCCGGCTTCCAGATGTCCTTCGCCGCCACCGCCGCCCTGATCGCCCTGGTCGAAGCCTGGCCCAAGACGCCGCGGGAGATCCACGCCCCCTGGCCCATCGTGGCGGTGCAGCGACTGGGGCGCTGGATCGGCGCGGCCTGCCTGGCCAGCCTGGTCGCGGGCCTCGCGACCGGCCCATTCGCCATGCAGCACTTCAACCGCACGGCCGTCTATGGCCTGTTCGCCAACCTGGCGACCTCGCCCGTCGCCGACTTCATCATGCTGCCGGCCTTGGCGTTGGGGGCGTTCCTGGGACCGGACGGGCTTGGTGCGCCTTTCATGGCCGTGGCCGGTTGGGGCGTGGACGCCATGCTGGCCATCGGCCACTGGGTCGCGAACCTGCCCGGCGCGGTGCGGACGGTGCCGAGCGCGCCGGCGGCTGCGTTGCCGCTGGCGTTCGTGGGCGTGCTGTTCGTCTGCCTTTGGCGCGGCCCGCTGCGATGGCTGGGCGCGCCCTTCGCGGCCGCGGTGCTGCTGTGGCCCCGACCGCCCATGCCCGATGTGTGGATCAACGAGGCGGGGACGGCCGCCGCCTATCGGGACGATCGCACGGCGGTGGTGGTGCGGCCCGGCGTGCAGACCTTCGGCGTCGAAAGCTGGTCGCGGCGACGGGGGCTGGAGCCTGTGGACGTGGACCCCGCCGGATGGAGCTGCAGCCGCTACGCCTGCGCGCCGGTGGATGGGGGAGCGCCTGTAGCGCTGTCATGGGGCAAGCGCGCCTTAGGCGACGAGGCGCTGTCCGCCCTGTGCGCCAGTGCGCCGGTGGTCAGCGTTCGCGCAGTGGCGGCCCGCCTGCCACCTACCTGCGATGGCAGACTGGTGCTGGATGGGAGAGATCGCGGACGCGGCTCGGTGGAGCTGTGGCGCGTGGACGATGGCTGGCGCGCCCGCTGGAGCGCCGATGTGCGTGGCGACCGGCCCTGGACGCGTGGTTCTTAGGCCTACATGCCACCCCAAAAACCGCTCATCCCGGCGGAAGCCGGGATCCAGTTCTCTGGCCAGAAGCGGAATGAGTGGAGGGGGTGCGCGAGGTTCTCACTGGATCCCGGCTTCCGCCGGGATGAGCGGCAATTTGAGGTCGGGCGCCTCTCAACGATGCGAAGCGCTGCCGGGTGAGCCAGACTGGGACCCCGTTGTGTTCTTTGTGATCCCTTTGTGCCCGTTGTGAAGAACCTGGGCATCCACCACGCATGAGGCTCTCGCAGAACCCCTACGCCCGCCTAAAAGCGGTCTAGTGATACCGACGGATCAATCCGACCAGCTTGCCCTGCACCTCGACCTGATCGGGGCCGAAGATGCGCGTCTCGTAGTTTCGGTTGGCGGGCTCCAGCGCGATGGAGCCGCCCTTGCGGCGCAGGCGCTTCAGGGTGGCTTCCTCGCCTTCGACCAGGGCCACGACGATCTCGCCGTTCGTCGCCGTATCGCCCTTGCGAATGACCACGAAGTCGCCGTCCAGGATGCCGGCCTCGATCATCGAATCGCCCTCGATCTCCAGTACATAGTGTTCGCCGGCGCCCAGCATGGACTCCGGCACCGGCAGGCGGTCGCGCTCGTGCTGGATGGCGGCGATGGGGGTGCCGGCGGCGATCTTGCCCAGCATCGGCAGTTCGCGCACGTCGTTGGCGGCAGGGAAATCGGCGGCGCGGCCGCCGCCCTGGATGACGCCCGGCTTGAAGGGCTGGCGGCCACCAATGGGCGCCGCCGCCGTAGCCTGTTCGGGCAGCTTTTGGATCTCGAGCGCCCGAGCACGGTGGGCTAGGCGGCGGATGAAGCCGCGCTCCTCCAGCGCCGTGATCAGGCGGTGGATGCCCGACTTGGAGGCCAGATCCAGCGCCTCCTTCATCTCGTCGAACGACGGCGAGACGCCGGTCTCCTTGATCCGCTGATGGATGAACATCAGCAGTTCATGCTGCTTGCGCGTAAGCATCTGGCCGCCTCGGTGCTGGCCGCCCGTAGAATCGGAACAGGCCGTGAACGTCTGGCGATGTTCTGTAAGTGTTCTAGGTTAATGTCAACTTACCGGCCTTAAGCCAGCAAAGCGCGTGTCGCCGCCTCGACATCGACCTGTCGCATCAGGCTTTCGCCCACCAGAATCGCGCCCGCACCGGCCGCGGAGACGGTCGCCACATCCTCAGGCGTGAACAGGCCGCTTTCGGCGACCAGCAGGGCGTCCGCCGGCGCCATGGGGGCCAAGGCCGCCGTCGTCGCCAGATCGACCTCAAAGGTCCGCAGCGAGCGATTGTTGATCCCGACCAGGTCGCCGCCCAGTGCGACGGCGCGGGCCATCTCATCGGCGTCGTGCGTCTCGATCAGGGCGTCCATACCGAACCGCCGTGCCTCGCTGAGCAGCTCTGCGGCCAGGGCGTCGTCGATCATGTCGAGGATGATCAGGATGCAATCGGCGCCCAGCGCCCGGCTCTCGGCCACCTGCCAGGGATCGACCAGGAAATCCTTGCGGAGGCAGGGCAGGGCGGTCGCCGCGCGCGCCGCCACCAGAAAGGCGTCGTCGCCCTGGAAGCTGGGGCCGTCGGTCAGCACCGACAGGCAAGCCGCGCCGCCGCGCTCATAGGCTTGGGCCAGAATCGGCGGGTCGAAGTCGGCGCGGATCAGGCCCTTGGACGGGCTGGCCTTCTTGACCTCGGCGATCAGGGCGGGACGGCGGCCAGACTTGGCCAGCAGCGCGTCGCGGAAGCCGCGGGGGGCGGACGCCTCTCTAGCGGCGGCCTCGACCACGTCTTGCGATCGCGCGGCCTTCCGGGCGGCGACGTCCTCGCGCTTGTAGGCGGCGATGCGTTCGAGAACGTCGCTCATTGAATCGGCTCCTGGCCGGTGATCCTGACCAGCGCATCGAGCGAGGCGAGCGCCTTGCCGTTGTCGATGACCCCGGCGGCCATCGTGGCCCCCTCGGCCAGAGTCTGCGCCTTGCCGGCGACGATCAGGCCGGCGGCCGCGTTCAGCAGCACCACGTCGCGATAGGGACCGGTGGCGCCGTGCAGCAGTGCGCGCAGGGCCTCGGCGTTCTCCGCCGGCTCGCCGCCGCGCAGGGCCTCAATGGAGACGGTCTCGACGCCGATGTCCGACGGGGTGACGGTAAAGCGACGCACGCCGCCGTCCTTCCACTCGGCCACCTCGGTGACACCCGTGGTGGTCAGTTCGTCCAGCCCCTGGCCATGCACGGTCCAGGCGTGAACGGCGCCCAGTCGGCCCAGCGCCTCGGCCAGCGGTTGCAGTAGCACGGGGTCATAGACGCCCATCAGCTGGCGTCGTGCCCGCGCCGGGTTGGACAGCGGCCCGACCATGTTGAAGACGGTGCGGAAGCCCAGCTCGGCGCGCACCGGGGTGACGTGGCGCATGGCGCTATGGTGGCTGGGCGCGAACAGGAAGGCGATGTTGGCCTGGTCCAGCGCCTGGCGCTGCTGCTGCGGCGTTGCGGCCAGATTGACGCCCAGCGCCGCCAGGACCTCGGAGGAGCCGGACTTGGAGCTGAGCGCCCGGTTGCCGTGCTTGGCGACCTTCACACCCGCGCCGGCCAGCACCAGGGCCGCGGCGGTCGAGATGTTATAGGTGTGCTGGCCGTCGCCGCCGGTGCCGCAGGTGTCGACCACATCATAGGGGTGTTCCAGCGTCAGGGCCGCGTCGCGCATGGCGCTGGCGAAGGCGGCGATCTCCTCGACCGTCTCGCCGCGAAGGCGCAGTGCGGTCAGGGCGGCGGCGACCTGGGCGGGCGTGGGCTCGCCGCGCAGGCAGGCGGCCATGAAGTCCGAGGCCTCCTCGGCGCTCAGGACCTGACCCTCGGCCAGCTTGCCGAGCAGGGGTTTGAAGGCGGCTGACATTTACGCGGCCGCGAGCCGCCGGACGCCGGCCAGATCGAGGAAGTTGGCCAACAGGTCGTGGCCATGCTGGGTCGCGATCGATTCCGGGTGGAACTGTACACCGTGGATCGGCCGGGTCCGGTGGGCGAGGCCCATGATCTCGCCGTCGGCGGTCCAGGCGGTGACCTCCAGCACGTCCGGCAGGGTTTCGCGCTTCACAGCCAGCGAGTGGTAGCGTGTCGCTGTGAAGGGCGAGGGCAGGCCCGAGAACACGCTGTTTCCATCGTGCTCGATCGGGCTGGTCTTGCCGTGCATCAGGGCCTTGGCGCGGATGACGTCGCCGCCGAAGGCCTGTCCGATCGACTGATGACCCAGGCAGACGCCCAGGATCGGCATGTCGAGCGGGGCGGTCGCGATCAGCGGCAGGCAGATCCCCGCCTGATCCGGCGCGCACGGTCCGGGCGACAGCAAGACCGCATCCGGCTTCAGCGCCCAAGCTTCCTCGACGCTCAGATCGTCGTTGCGCACGACATGCGTCGGCGCGCCCAGTTCCGCCAGATAGTGGACCAGGTTGTAGGTGAAGCTGTCGTAGTTATCGACCACCAGGATCATGGTTCGACCTCTACGCCGAGCGGTCGCACTCGCCAAGCGCGGAGCGCGGTAAGCGATGATTAACGGACTGGCGCTGAGATGCAGACATGTCCCGCTTCGACGATTCCGTGAGCCAGGCTCGCATACTGTTGCTGGAAACCGAGCCGAAAGGCGCGTCCGGAGTGGGCGTCCTGGCCGCCGGCGCCGTGGCCGCCATGGCGGCCGTGCTGCTGGCCGGGGTGGTCATCCTCGGACCGGGCGTCGCGCTGGACCAGCCCGCGCCGACGCCCGCCGAGGCGACCTTCTAGGGCTTCAGCCCGCCCGCTTGGCCTGCCATTTCTCGAGCCAGTGGATGTCGTAGTCGCCCGACAGGATGTCCGGCTCCTGCAAAAGCTTCTGGAACAGCGGGATGGTCGTATCGATGCCGCCCACGACCATTTCGCCCAGGCTGCGTTTCAGTCGCGCGATGCACTCCTCGCGGTCGCGGCCGTGCACGATCAGCTTGCCGATCAGGCTGTCGTAATAGGGCGGGATCGAATAGCCGGCGTAGATCGCGCTATCCAGCCGCACGCCCAGGCCGCCCGGCGCGTGGAAGTCGTTCACCGTGCCCGGCGAGGGGGTGAAGGTGTCCGGGTTCTCGGCGTTGATCCGAACCTCGATGGCGTGGCCCTCGAAGTGGATGTCGTCCTGGGTAAAGCTGAGCGGCAGTCCGGCCGCGATCCGCACCTGTTCGCGCACCAGATCGACGCCGGTGATGGCCTCGGTCACCGGGTGCTCGACCTGCAGGCGGGTGTTCATCTCGATGAAGAAGAATTCGCCGTCCTCCCACAGGAACTCGATGGTGCCGACGCCCAGATAGCCGATGGCGGCGATGGCCTTGTTGACCGTTTCGCCGATCTGGCGACGGCCCTCGGCCGACAGGGCGGGCGAGGGGGCCTCTTCCAGCACCTTCTGGTGACGGCGCTGCAGCGAGCAGTCGCGTTCGCCCAGGTGCACGACGTTGCCGTGGCTGTCGGCGATGACCTGGATTTCGATGTGGCGCGGCTTCTGGAGATAGCGCTCCATATAGACCGCGCCGTTGCCGAAGGCGGCCTTGGCTTCGGACTGGGCTGTCTGCACGGCCTCGACCAGATCGTCGGGCGTCAGCGCCACCTTCATGCCGCGACCGCCGCCGCCGGCGGCCGCCTTGACGATCAGGGGGAAGCCGATGTCCTTGGACGCCGTGATCGCGTCCTCGACCGTCTCGACCTCGCCCTTGGAGCCGGGAACGACCGGGATGCCCGCGTCCATCACCGTCTGCTTGGCGCTGATCTTGTCGCCCATGACGCGGATGTGCTCGGGCTTGGGCCCGATGAAGGTCATGCCGTGCGCTTCCACGATCTCGGCGAAGCGCGCGTTTTCGGACAGGAAGCCATAGCCCGGGTGGATGGCCTGGGCGCCCGTGATCTCAGCCGCCGCGATGATCGAGGGGATGTTCAGATAACTCTTGGCCGCCGGCGCTGGGCCGATGCAGACGCTCTCGTCGGCCAGCCGCACCCACATGGCGCCGCGGTCGGCCTCGGAGTGCACGGCGACGGTGGAGATGCCCATCTCCTTGCACGCGCGATGAATGCGCAGGGCGATCTCGCCGCGGTTGGCGATCAGGACCTTGGTGAACATGGCGGCGCCCTAGGCTTCGAGCAGGACGAGCGGCTCGCCGAACTCGACCGGCTGGGCGTCGCCGACCAGGATGTCCAGCACCACGCCGTCGCGCGGGGCCTGGATCGGATTCATCGTCTTCATGGCCTCGACGATCAGCAGGGTCTGGCCCTTCTTGACCTTGTCGCCCGGCTTGGCGAACTGCGGCGCCTCGGGCGAGGCCTGCAGATAGACGGTGCCGACCATCGGCGATTTCACCTCTTCGCCCACCTTGGCCTTCAGGGCGGCGGGATCGGACGGCATGGCGGCCGGAGCAGCCGCCGCAGCGGCCGCCGGTGCGGCGGCGTGGGCCGCGACGGGCGCAGGGGCATAAGCGACGGGCGCGGCGGCCACGGTCACTTCGCGCGCCACCCGGATCTTCAGATCACCGCGCTCGACCTCGATTTCGGTCAGGTCGGTGTCGTTCAGGATGTCGGCCAGCTGGCGAACCAGTCCGGTGTCGATCTCCGCGACGGGATCGTTCTTCAGAGCCTTCTTGTCGTCGGCCATCGTTGGAGCCTTTCGGTCTTCAGGTTTAGCGAACGGCGTCAGGCCGCAGCGCGTTCCCGGATCAGGGTCACGGCGGCGCGAACCGCCAGGTCATAGCTGTTGACGCCAAAGCCCGACACGATCCCCGTCGCCACCGGCGACACATAGGATTGATGCCGGAAACTCTCGCGCGCCAGCGGGTTTGAGAGGTGGCATTCCACGATCGGAATGCTGAGAGATTTGAGTGCGTCCAGAAGCGCGACCGAAGTGTGGCCGTAGGCCGCCGGGTTCAGCACCAGTCCGGCCGCCTCGCGTCCCGCCTCGTGGATCCAGTCGATCAACTGGCCTTCGTGATTGGTCTGGCGAAACACGACCGCCAATCCGCCGGCGGCCGCCTTCGCCACGTTTTCCGCGTCCGCCAGCGTCGCCGAGCCATAGATGGCGGGCTCGCGCGTTCCCAACAGGTTGAGGTTGGGGCCGTTCAGGACGTAGAGGACAGGGCTGTCGGGCATTCGCTCGGAATCGGCGCTGATCCACCGGGATCGGGCGCGCCTTTTAGCGGACGGGCGGCGTGGGTCAAACCACGACACCGTCAGAGGCCTCGTTGCATATGCATCTTCAGATCAACGGCGAACCCCGCACCATCGACGCCACGACCATTCTGGACCTCGTCCACGCTTTGTCTCTGGACCCCCGAAAGGTCGCCGTGGAGCGCAATCTGGAGATCGTGCCGCGCAGCCTGCACGGTGAAACGGCGTTGGCGGACGGCGACCGGATAGAGATCGTCCAGCTGGTCGGCGGGGGGTGAAACCGTCGGTTGCGCCCGGCGCGCGCGCGGGTGATGGTCCCCGCATGGGGAGAGACATCAGAATCGGCCTGATCACCGCCGCCGGTGTCGTGGGACTGCTCAGCGCCCTGTTCGTGCTGATGCGCTACGCCGTGCCGATGGTGCTGTCGCTGCGCTTTAGCGCAGCGCTGGTCGCCGGCTGGGCCGTCGCGGTCGCGGGCGTGCTTCTCATCGTGTGGCTGGCGTGGCGGCTGTGGTCGTGGATCGCCACGGCTCTACGGAGGGGATGAGATGAGCAGCATCGGAACATATGGCGGCGACCGCTCCATCGGACGGATCATCGCCATCGTGATCGCTGTCATCGTGCTGCTGGGCACGCTGCTGATCTCCGTTACAAGCTGCAGCGTGACCGTCGAGAGCGGCTACATGGGCATCAAGACGACTAAGTTCGGCTCGAACCCTGGCGTCCAGCGCGCCGAACTGGGCCCGGGCTTCCACTGGGAAGGCGTGGGCGAGAAGATCCGCACCTATCCGACGCTGCAGCGCACCTACAGCTATACCCGCGAGCCCAACAGCGACGGCGGGGAGAATGAGGAGATCACCTTCTCGGATGTCCTCGGACTGCCCATGACCGCCGACGTGGCCCTGACCTTCCGTGTTCGCGAGGACAAGGCGGCTGATCTCTACGCGACCTGGCGCCAGGAGTTCGGCGACTTCATCGACGGCCCCCTGCGCACCTCGACCCGCGCCGCCATCGCCCGCGAGACCGAGCGTCTGCCGGTGGCGTGCAGCGCCGTCCAGCCCGACACGACCCCAGGACCCATCCCGGGCGACGCCGCGCCGGCCGCCCCAACGGTCGCCGACTGTCCCGGACAACTGATCGGCCCCGGGCGTCAGATCGTGCTCCAGCGCGCCATGCAGGCCTTGCAGCGCGAATGGGCCCCGCAGGGGCTGGAGATCAGCCGCATGGAATGGGTCGGCTCGATCCGTTATCCGGAGAGCGTGCTGCAGGCCATCCAGTCGCGCACGACGGCCGAGCAGAATACCCGCGCGGCCCTGGAGCGAGTCAATCTGGAGCGCGCCAACGCCGAGGCCCGCATCGCCCAGGCGCGCGGCCAGGCCGAGGCCAACCGACTGCTGGCCGAATCCATCCGATCGAACCCCGAGGTGGTCCGCCTGCGAGAGATTGAACGCACCCTCGGCCTGTGCCCGCTCAGCGCAGACACCTGCGTCATCGGCCAGGGGATCAACCTGTCGCAGCTGATCGACGCCAGAAACAGCGCCCAGTCGAACAACCAATAGCGTCCGGCCGGTGGAAATGCCGGCCGGATCGGCCTACCTCGGCCCCATGAGCCAAGCTGACACCTGGACCGTCGCCGGTCGCACTTTCTCGTCGCGCCTGATCGTCGGCACCGGCAAGTATCGCGACTACGCCCAGAACGCCGCCGCCGCCGAGGCTTCGGGGGCCGAGATCGTCACCGTGGCGGTGCGGCGGGTGAACCTGACCGATCCGGGCCAGCCGGTGCTGACCGACTTCCTGGACCCGAAACGCTACACCTATCTGCCCAATACGGCCGGCTGTTTCACCGGCGAGGATGCGGTGCGGACCCTGCGTCTGGCGCGCGAGGCGGGCGACTGGAAACTGGTCAAGCTGGAGGTGCTGGCTGATCCCAAGACCCTGTTCCCCGACATGGAGGAGACTCTGCGCTCGCTGAAGCTGCTGGTCTCAGAGGGCTTCGAGGTCATGGTCTACTGCACCGACGACCCCGTCTACGCCCGCAAGCTGGAGGACGCGGGCGCCGTGGCCATCATGCCGTTGGGCGCGCCGATCGGCTCGGGCCTGGGGGTGCAGAACCCGGTCAACATCCGCCTGATCGTCGAACAGTCCAAGGTGCCGGTGCTGGTCGACGCGGGCGTCGGCACGGCGTCCGATGCGGCCGTGGCCATGGAGCTGGGCTGCGACGGTGTCCTGATGAACACCGCCATCGCCGAAGCGCGCGACCCCGTGCTGATGGCCAGCGCCATGAAGCACGCCGTCATCGCCGGCCGCGAAGCCTATCTCGCGGGTCGCATGAAGAAGCGCCTCTACGCCGACCCGTCCTCGCCGCTGGCGGGGCTGATCTAGCCTCTTCCGCTCATCCCGGCGGAAGCCGGGATCCAGTAAGAGCGACGCGCACCCGGCCGGCCGATCCTTCGTGGCCAAAGAACTGGATCCCGACTTCCGTCGGGATGAGCGGGTTAGTGCGTCGAAGGATGGTCCTTGGCCCAGTCCAGTGCGCCCTGCAGGGTCGTCACCCACACATCCGGATGCGCCTTCAGCCAGTCGATCAGCGCCTGATGCGCTCCCAGCGACACCTGCAGGTGGTCCCCGCCCACGCCGTGGAACAGGAAGACCGCCATGCCCCCGCCCGCCTGGGCGCCCTCGGCGAAGTCGATCAGCTGCGGCCCCGTCACCCCGACTGGAAAGCCGCGCGCCGGTACATGCATCGGGTCCATCGTCCCGACATCGGCCCGCAGGTCGGCCGGCGTGACGTTCACGCCGCGCACATAGGTCACCAGACCGGCCGCCCGCAGCGCCTCCAGATAGTCGACCCCGCCCGCGACGCTCTGCCCGCAAGGCGTCGCCATGCCGTGCGTGGGCCGACCGTCCAGCGCGGTCAGCGTCACGTTCATCTGCTCGATCTCCTTCAGCATCTCGTCGACCGTATAGGCCTCGGATGTGTAGCGAGCGGGCGCGGGGAAGCTGGCGGCCGAGCAGGGATGGAAGATGGTGTGGTTGCCCAGCTCGTGCCCCTCGGCGGCGACGGCGCGCCACCGCTCGATGTCCGCCGGCTTCGGCGCCGACAGGAAGAAGGTGCCCTTGAACCCGGCCGCGTCCAGCGCGGGCACGGCGTGGTCCAGCTGCGACGTGGCCGCGTCGTCATAGGTCAGGACCACGGCCGCCCTGGCCCCATTCGGCCACTCGGTCGCCTGGGCCGGCAGGGCTGCGAGCGACAGCAGCGGGGCGATCAGAAGGGCGAGGACGCGTTTCATGGACCTGACGCTAGACCCGTCCGCCCCCACCCGCCAGCAGAATGAAGGCTTGACCATTCCGTCGGTTCGCGATCAGATGTTCTGGAAATGTTCACGGGAGACGCGGGTGCGGGTTCTGACCCTTCGAGGCTATATGGTCGCCACGCTGGCGGTCATCGTGTTCGCCGCCGCGACCGCCTGGACCTTCGGCCGCGCCCACGCTGAGGAAACGACGATGCGCCACGCGGCCGGTACTTTCGAGGTTCAGCTCATCCCGACGGAGGAGGGCGACACCGCGTCGGGGCTCGGTCTGGGTCGCTACACCCTCAGCAAGACCTTCAGCGGCGGCATGATCGGCGAGGGCAGCGGCCAGATGCTGAGCGGGGGCAACGAGGCGACGTCGATGGGCGTCTATGTCGCCCTGGAACGCTTCGTCGGTCAGATCGACGGGCATGACGGGGCGCTGCTTTTCGCCCACAGGGGCGTCATGGATCCGTCAGGCCAGTCACTGTCGATCGGCATCGTGCCCGGCTCCGGCACGGGTGGGCTGGCGGGCATCGCGGGCGAGTTCGCCCTGCGCGTCGAGGGCGGGGTCCACCACTACGACCTCAGCTACAGTTTGCCGGAATAGCGGACAGAACGCCCTTGGCGCGCGCCGCGACCCGTCGCACAGTGACCGCGGTTCATCGGGGGAGCGGACGGATGCGGGCGATCAAGAGCGGACTTCTGGCGGGCGCGGCCGGGGTGATGATGCTGGGACTGGCGCCGGCGGCGGTGGCCGATGCGACGGCGACGGCCAGCGTTCTGGCCCTGATACAGTCGCCCACCGTCTGCGGCCGGGGCGGCGCCGAGACGGCGGCCCTGCCGACCAGCGAGATCGTCATGGTCGACGGCTTCGGCGCCGAGACCTTCAAGGTCGATACGGCCAACCCGGAGGCCCAGGCCTGGTTCGACCACGGCGTGCGCCTGCGCTGGGCGTTCGAGCACAGCGAATCCGTTCGCGCTTTCCGCAAGGCGCGCGCGCTGGATCCGACGTGCGGCATGTGCGCCTGGGGCGAGGCATGGGCGATCGGGCCGAACATCAACGGCGGCGGCAATGACGCCGATTCGATCCACGCGGGCCTGGCCGCCGCCCGCGACGCCCGCCGCCTGGCGCGTGACGCCACGCCGATGCAGCGCCAGATGATCGACGCCCTGATCCAGCGATATTCCGGGCGCGAGAGCACGCGCGGCGTGCGCTTCGCCCGCACCATGGACCGCATCGCCCGTCGCAATCCGGACGATGTCATGGTCGCCGCCGTGACCGCCGACGCCTGGATGCTGAAGGTCGACGGCGAATGGTTCGACAAGGCCGGCAAGGCGACTGACCCCGGCGTCACCCGCGCCATGACCCTGCTGGAGCACGCCCTGACCGTCGACGCCGACGATCCAGGCTCGATCCATCTGTACATCCACCTGACCGAATGGTCGGACGACCCGCACAAGGCCATTCCTTACGGCGAGAAGCTGGCTCTGTTGGCGCCGGGCGCCAGCCACCTGGTGCACATGCCGTCGCACACCTTCTACCGCGTCGGCCGCTACCGCGACGCCATGATGTCGAACGTCAACGCCGTGGCGCTGGACAAGCGCTACGATGGGCTGGCCAAGCCGCCCGGCGGCCTGCCGGGAATGCGGCTGCATGCTCACAACGTCCACTTCGGCATGGGCGGCGCCCTGATGGCCGGCGGCGCGGTGGAGGGGTTGAAGCTGGCCGACTGGTATATGGCCACCTGGCCGACCCTGACGGCGGCGCCCGGCGCGGCCGAGGATCCGTCGATGCTGTACCGCCAGATCATGGCGGCCGACGCCTACGCCCTTTACGGCCGGTTCGGCGACGCCGCCAAGGTCGCCGGCCTGGCCGAGCCCGACGCCGGTCGCCCGCTGATGCGCGTCGGCTGGCGCTATGCGCGGGGCGAGGCCGCCGCACGACGGGGTGACGCCGCCGCCGTCCGCGCCGAGGCCGCCGCCATCGGCGCGATCCTGGTCCAGAAGCCGTTCAAGGCGCCCATGCTGGACGAGCAGAACGGCTTCGCCGCCCTGTTCCAGAAGGTGCTGGAGGGCCGCGCCGCCATGATCGACGGCGACTGGGCGGCGGCCAAGACCGCCTACGCCGCCGCCGCCGCCATCCAGGCGCAAGGCCCCGAGGGCGGCGATCCGCCTCTGATCTGGTACCCCACCCGCCGCAGCCTGGCCGCCGCCATGCTGGCGGGCGGCGACGCGGCCGGCGCCAAGGCCAAGGTCGAGGAGCTGCTGAAGGACTGGCCGAACGACCCCTACAGCTACCTGATCTTGGCCCAGGCCGAGGCGGCGCTGGGCAACCACGACGCGGCCAACGCGGCCGAGGCCAGGTCGCATATCGAGTGGATCGGCGGCGAACGCCCTCTGGCCCTCGCCTGATCCAGTTGTTCGTGTGCGAGCGGAGGTCTGAGTGAGGATGCTGGTCGCATCCTCACCGATTTCCCTCTAGACGGCCCGGCATGGCCCGCACCCCCCTCGACCTGCCGCCCGAAGAGGCCGCCGCCGTGCGCTCGTGGGCGCTGTTCGAGGATCCGCACGTCCTGGTGCTGAACAAGCCCGCCGGCCTGTCCAGCCAGGGCGGCGGCATCCGCGTCAACACGCTGGACGACCTGCTCTGGGCCTTCATGCGCTCGAACGGCAAACGGCCGGAACTGGTGCACCGGCTGGACCGCGACACCTCGGGCGTCATCCTGGCCGCCAAGACCAAGCCCGCCGCCGGCTTCCTGGGCAAGGCGATCCAGGCCCGCCGCCTGAAGAAGACCTATCTCGCCCTCGTCGCCTCGGCGCCCGAACCCGCCGCCGGCGTCATCACCACGCCCCTTCTGCGCGAGGACATCGGCCGCGAGAGCTATATGCGTTTGTCCACGCCCGACACGCCCGATGCGAAGGCGGCCGAGAGCCGTTATCGCACCCTCAGCCGCTCGGACGAAGGAGCCCTGGTCGAGCTGGAGCCGGTCACCGGCCGCATGCACCAGCTGCGCGTCCACATGATGGGCGCGGGCCGTCCGCTGATCGGAGATGTCCGCTACGGCGGCGCCCTGACCTTCGCCGGGACCGCCGCGCCGCGCCTGATGCTGCACGCCGTGCGCCTGACCTTCCCGCACCCCGAAGGCGGTTCGCGCACCGTCGAGGCGCCGCCGCCCGAGGATTTCCAGGCGCTTATGGCGGCTGCGGGTCTGGTCCTGCCGGAACGAAGCGCCGGGGCCGAACGCTAGACAGGGTGAAGGAGCCCCTCCATGCGCCGTCTCACGCTCACGCTCGTCGCCGCCTCCGCCGCCTTGCTGGCGGCCTGCCAGACAATGGCCCCCTACGGCGCCCAGGCCGGACCGCGCGGGCAGGGCTATTCGGAACAGCGGATCGAGAGCAACCGATACCGCGTCTCGTACAACGGCGTGGGCGACCCGATGGTCAGCGCCGATTACGCACTGCTGCGCGCCGCCGACCTGGCCCTGCAGGACGGCTATGACTGGTTCGAGGTGACCGGCCGCTGGACCGACGGCCGTCCTGACAGCCGTGGCGGCTTGCGCCCGCGCCTGTCCATCGGCGGCGGCTCGACCAGCTGGGGCAGCTACCGTGCGTCAGGCGTAGGCGTCGGCCTCGGCCTGGACATCAGCGGCCCGCAACCGACCTCGACCACGCTTGAGGTCGTGATGGGTCGGGGTGCGACGCCCAGCAACCCGGACGCCTACAATGCGCGTGAGGTTCAACAGGCGCTCAGGGGTGTGAACTGACATCGAGTTCGCTCTCCGCCCAAAGGGCAGAGATCGAACCGCGGACTGAGCCCTACCGCCCCCGCGTCAGCGCGCGGTATTCCACCAGGCGTTCCTTGTCGCGCCGCACCTGATCGGCCACGGCGTTGTCGACGTCCAGCGAGGCGTAACGAACCCAGCCCTCGACCCCCAGCTTGTCCTGCACCGCCGCGACCGGCGTCTGCCACAGGAAATAGCTCATCCAGCTGATGACCAGCGCCAGGATGGCGGCCAGGCCCTGAAGCGCGTGGAACACCAAGGCCTCGCCGGTCGGCGCCGGCTCCAGCACGACGAACAGCAGGCCGATCATCAGCACCAGCGGCGTCACGAACCGCGAGAACCAGCGCATCCAGTACCGCTCGCGCCGCACGCGCCACAGCTCCATCTGGACGAACTTCTCCAGGTATTCCATGCGCGCCCCCAGCCACATGGTCAGGCGCGTCAGGTACAGCGCCCGCTGGCCCCAGCCCTTGCCGTCCATCTGAAACTGGGTCTCGGCCTGATCGGCCATGGCGCGGGCCGAGGTGAACAGGTTCTGCAGCTCGCGCGTCGCCTGCACGATCTCGCGCGACAGCTCGTACGAGTCGTTCTCCAGACGGAAGCGATACTGGATGTAGAGAATCTGCTGCGCGCCGGCGAACACCCCGACGATCGCCGCCATGGCCGCGACGGCCAGCCCCACGCCGATCGGTCCCGACCCGCTCCAGGACGCGAACCAGGTCGGGCCCAACAGGGCCAGCAGGCCCATGCCGATGATGGAGGCCAGCTGCATCGCCCGCTTGGTGAAGACGTGGACGCACAGCGCCCGGAACACCCGGCGACCATAGTCATGGATGTGGCTGCGCAACGGTTGATCGACCGGGAAGCGTTCCTCGATCTGGCGCTGGAACAGCACGTGGAAGCGGTCGGGCTTCCCCTCCGTCTCCCAGAACGGGAAGATATCCAGCGGCTGGTTGAAATACTCGTCGATGTGCGACGACACGACCGCCTCTGAGACCGGGTCGCTGGAGAAATACTCGCTGTCCTGAATGGGGCGCAGGATGCCGTCGGCCGACCGCTCGCTGCGCACGCCGGACGGGGTCACGCCCGGGATCTCGCGGTTGGGGGCGTCCTCTGCACCGGGCGGCGGCGGATTTGGCGCGGCGGTCAGACCCCCCGTCTCCATTGAGATCGTCTCCACCGGTCGCTCGTCGCTCGGAGTGTGATCGGCCATCGAATGCTGTCGCCCCAGTCGCCCCGGCCGTGGACTATGCCCGAAAAGCCGCCCGGCCGCGACGGCTTCCCCCCCGACGCGAACGTGCGGTGTCTCAGCTATCGCCGTTAACCGAAGCCGGCGGCAAGTGAAGTTTCGGTCAGAACCGCGCTCTCCCTCGCCATGCCACGGGCGCGCGGCGTATAGGGCGCGGATGACACGCTTCCTGTTGGTCGGATTGGGCGGCGCCGTGGGCTCCATGGCGCGCTATGGGCTGGGCGTCGCCGCCGGGCGACTGGCGCCGGGCTCGGCCTGGCCGTGGGGGACGTTTGCGGCGAACCTGATCGGAGGCTTGCTGATGGGCCTGTTGGTCGGCGGATTGGCGCTGCGAAGCGGCGAGACGCAGGAAACGCTGCGGCTGCTGGTGGCCGTCGGCGTCCTAGGCGGCTTCACCACCTTTTCCGCCTTCAGCCTGGAGACGGCCCTGATGCTGCAACGGCGCGACTGGGGCCTGGCCGGCGGCTATGTCGCCCTGTCGGTCACGCTGGCCGTCGCGGGCGTGATGGTCGGCCTGTTCCTGATGCGGCGAGCGTTCGCATGAGCGCACAGGTCCAGACCCTTTACGTCGCCGAGAGCGAGGACGGCATCCGCCTGGATCGCTGGTTCAAGCGCCGCTGGCCGCATGTCTCGCACATCCAGGTCCAGAAGCTGGCCCGCAGCGGCCAGATCCGCGTCGACGGTTCGCGCGCCAAACCCGAGGATCGCCTGACCGCCGGTGCCGCCGTGCGCGTACCGCCGATCGCGGAGGCGGACGAACGCACCGCCGCCGACAAGGCCGCCCTGACCCCCAGGGACATCGCCTACGCCAGGTCGCTGGTCCTTTATGAGGACGATCTGGTCATCGCGCTGAACAAGCCCGCCGGCCTGGCCGTGCAAGGCGGCACCAAGACGACGAAGCACGTCGACCGCCTGCTGTCCGCCTGGGGCGAGGGGATGGAGCGGCCGCGTCTCGTCCACCGCCTGGACCGCGACACCTCCGGCGTCCTGCTGCTGGGCAAGGGGCCTGAGGCGGCCAAGCGGCTGGCCGGCGCCTTCGCGCGGCGTCAGGCCAAAAAGACCTATTGGGCCATCGTCATCGGCAACCCCAAGCCGGTCTCGGGCCAGATCGACATGGCGCTGAAGAAGTCGGGCATCAACGACTATGAGATCATGCGCCCGGCCGATCCCAAGGAGAACGGCGCCGAAAGCGCCGAGACCGCCTATCAGACCATCAGCCGCGCCGCCCACCGCGCCGCCTGGATGGCTCTGCGCCCCTTCACCGGCCGCACCCACCAGCTCAGAGCCCACATGAAGGCCATCGGTCATCCCATTCTGGGGGATCCGAAATACGGCGACGCCTTCTCGACCGAACTGTCGGGCGTGCTGAAGCTGCAACTGCACGCCCGCCGGATCGAACTGGACCATCCGTCCGGCGGAACCCTGGTGGTTGAGGCGCCGCTGAGCCCCGAGATGAAGGCCGGCTTCGCCCACTTCGGCTTCGACGAGACCGACGCCGAGGCCGACCCCTTCGCCGGGGTCAAGCGCATCCGATGAGCGACCTGCTGGCCGAGGCGCGCGCGCTGATGGCCCAGGGGCGGGCGGCGGACGCCCTGTCCCGGCTCAAACGCCTGCCCGCCGACGCCCCCGCCGTCGCGCACCATTTCCACAGCCAGGCGCTGAAGGCCGTCGGCCGGATGGAGGACGCCGTCGCGCCCGCGCGCCGGGCCGCCGACCTGTCCCCCACGGGCGTCGCCTACCGCCACAACCTGGCGGCCCTGCTGGGCGATCTGGACCGCAACGCCGAGGCCGAGGACGCCGCGCGGCAGGCTTTGGCCATCGGCGGCGACGCGCCCGAGACCTGGCTGGTGCTGGGCCGCGCCCTGCAGGGCCTGAACCGCTTTGACCAGGCCGACGCAGCCTACCGCGCCGCCGTCCAGCGCCGTCCCGGCTATGCCGACGCCCTGAAGGAGCTGTCGCAACTGATCTGGATGCGCACGGGGGAAGTGAAGCAGGCCACCGCCGAACTGGACGCAGCCATCGCCGCACAACCCGGCGACCCGGCGATACGCATCGTCAAGGCGCGCCTGCTGGACTACGCCGGTCGCCCGGAGGCCGCCTACGCCGCCCTGACGCAGGGTCCGCTGAACCCGGCCGGCGAGCTGACGGCCGCCCAGCTGGCGCTGCACATCGCGCCCGCCCGCGCTCTGGCCCACGCCCGCCGCATCGAAGCGACGGCGCCGACGGCCCATCCCGTCCGCCTGGTCCTGGCCGAGGCGCACCTGGCGCTGGGCCAGCCGGATCAGGCCCTGACCTATCTGGAGGCCCTGTCGGCCGCCACGCCGCTGGACCAGTACGTCATCGCCCTGAGCGCCACGGCCTGGCGCATGACCGGCGATCCCCGATACCCAGCCCTCTACGACTACGACGCCTTCGTCCGCCCCTCGCTGATCGACACCCCGGACGGCTGGCCCGATCTGCCGTCCTATCTGGCGGACCTCAAACGCACCCTGGTCGCCCTCCACGGCCTTAAGACTCACCCCGTCGGCCAGTCCCTGCGCGGCGGATCCCAGACCACGGCGGCGCTGAAGCGCAGCGACGATCCCGTCATCCAAGCCTTCTTCCAGGCCATCGACGGCCCGATCCGCCGCTACATGGACGCGGTGGGGCAGGGGACCGACATCCTCCGAAGCCGCAACACCGGCGCCTACGCCATCGCCGGCAGCTGGTCGGTGCGCCTGCGCCCCAACGGCTTCCATGCCGACCACGTCCACCCGCAGGGCTGGCTGTCCAGCGCCTGCTACATCGACCTGCCGGACGCGGTGGAGGGCTCAGGGAACGAAGGCTGGATCCAGTTCGGCCACCCCGCCATCCCGACGCCGCAACCCCTGCCAGCCGAGCATGTGGTCAAGCCCCAGCCCGGAACCCTGGTGCTGTTTCCGTCCTACATGTGGCACGGCACCATTCCGTTCGGCGGTGACCAGCACCGCCTGACCATCGCCTTCGACGTGATCCCGCAATGAGCCACATCCCGCCCCTCGATCCCATGGTCGCCGCCCGCAAGGGCTTCCGCGAGAGCGAGGAGCGGCTGAAGCGGTTCTGGAAGGCCGTCACCGTCGAGGCCACGGACGGCGGCTTCGTCATCCTGCTGGACGGGCGGGCGCCCAAGACGCCGGCCCACGCCCGTTTCGTCCTGCCGACCGAGGCCGCGGCCCGCATGGTCGCGGACGAGTGGGGCGCCCAGGGCGAGTTCATCGAGCCCGCCGCCATGCCCGCCACCCGCCTGGCCGCCACCGCCATCGACCGCGTGTCGCAGGCGCGCGAGGCGGTGGCCGACGAGATCGCCGCCTACGCCGGCTCCGACGCCCTCTGCTATCTGGCCGAACACCCGCGCGGTCTGGTGGAGCAGCAGGCTCGCGCCTGGACGCCGTGGCGCGACTGGGCGTCCGGCGCGCTGGGCGTCCGGCTGGAGCCCGCCGAAGGCATCATCCACCGCGCCCAGGACCCCGCCGCCGTCGCCCGCGTGCGGGATCTGGCCCTGGCGCTGGACGACTTCGCCCTGACCGGCCTGGCCACCGCCGTACCCCTGCTGGGCAGCGCGGTCCTGGGCCTGGCGGTCCAGCGCGGCGCCCTGACCGGCGAGGCCGCCTTCGACCTGTCCCGCCTGGACGAGGCCTTCCAGGAAGGTCAGTGGGGCGTCGACGCCGAGAACGCCGACCGCACCGAAGCCAGGCGCGCGGAAGCGATGCTGCTGGAGCGCTGGTTCAAGGCCCTCTGACCCGACCCCTGCGATCCGCCCCCGCGCTTGCCTCCCGCCCGCCGCGCCCCTACCCAAGGACGCAAAGGAGCCGGCCCATGCAGCACATCCTCGAGGAACTGGAATCCCGCCGCGAAAGGGCCCGCATGGGCGGCGGCGAGGCCCGCATCCAGGCCCAGCACGCCAAGGGCAAGCTGACGGCGCGCGAGCGGATCGACGTCCTGCTGGACGAAGACAGCTTCGAGGAAACCGACATGTTCGTGGAGCATCGCAGCCACGACTTCGGCATGGAGAAACAGCGCATCCCCGGCGACGGCGTCGTCACCGGCCGCGGCACCATCGGCGGCCGCCTGGTCTATGTCTTCTCCAAGGATTTCACCGTCTTCGGCGGCTCTCTTTCGGGCGCGCATGCGGCCAAGATCGTCAAGCTGCAGAAGATGGCCCTGACCACGGGCGCGCCGATCATCGGCCTGTTCGACGCCGGCGGCGCCCGCATCCAGGAGGGGGTCGAGAGCCTGGCCGGATACGCCGACATCTTCCTGCAGAACACGCTGGCCTCGGGCGTCATCCCCCAGATCAGCGTCATCATGGGCCCCTGCGCCGGCGGCGACGTCTATTCGCCGGCCATCACCGACTTCATCTTCATGGTGCGCGACACCTCCTACATGTACGTCACCGGCCCCGACGTGGTGAAGACGGTGACCAACGAGGTGGTCAGCCACGAGGATCTGGGCGGCGCCAGCGTTCACACCAAGAAGTCCGGCGTGTCCGACGGCGCTTTCGACAACGATCTGGAGGCCCTCAGCGAGGTCCGCCGCCTGATCGGCTTCCTGCCCCTGTCGAACCGCGAGAAGCCGCCGGTCCGCGACAGCTACGACGACCCCGACCGCCAGGAGCCCAGCCTGGACGCCCTGGTCCCGGCCAACCCGAACCAGCCCTATGACATCAAGGAGCTGATCCTGAAGACGGTGGACGAGGCCGATTTCTTCGAGATCGGCGCCGACTTCGCCAAGAACATCGTCACCGGCTTCGGCCGCCTGGACGGCCAGCCCATCGGCGTCGTCGCCAACCAGCCCCAGGTCCTGGCCGGGGTGCTGGACATCGACTCGAGCCGTAAGGCCGCCCGCTTCGTCCGCTTCTGCGACGCCTTCGACATCCCCCTGGTCACCTTCGTCGACGTGCCCGGCTTCATGCCAGGCACGCGCCAGGAATACGGCGCCCTGATCAAGCACGGCGCCAAGCTGTTGTTCGCCTATGCCGAGGCCACGGTGCCGAAACTGACCGTCATCACGCGCAAGGCCTACGGCGGCGCCTATGATGTGATGAGCTCCAAACACCTGCGCGGCGACGTCAACTACGCCTGGCCCTCGGCCGAGATCGCCGTCATGGGCGCCAAGGGCGCGGTCGAGATCATCTTCCGCAAGGAAGCCGCCGACCCCGAGGCCCTGGCGGCCCGCGAAGCCGAGTATAAAGACCGCTTCGCCAACCCCTTCGTCGCGGCCGGCCTGGGCTACATCGACGACGTGATCATGCCGCACGGGACGCGGCGGAGGTTGATCCGGGCGCTAAGGGCTCTGAAGGGGAAGGTGCAGGAGAATCCGTGGAAGAAGCATGATAATATCCCGCTATAGGTCTAGCGTCGGAGCGATGCTGTAAGGCTGGTATTCGACCCCATAGACCCGCTTTACGATCACCCGTTCGCTTATTGGCGCGCCGGATTTGTCGAGCTGGAGCGAGTATTCGCCGTCGATCTTGATTGCGTCTCCAGGCTGGAGTCCGACCTCACGGCTGTGAAAGCGTGCCAGCCAGATTTGATCGGCAATGGTCGCTCTAACAGTCCTGTCGCCGAACTTCAGCTGCCACTGACTTCGGCCGAGGTAGTCCGGCTTTTTCACAGTCAGAAGACTGCCGCGGAGCGGGTGGGTCGTCTCCGATGCGACCTCTACGCCTTCGATTTGGGCGACATCGAGCCGTTGGCTGACATCCATTGCGACGGAGCCGATCGTCGACTCGAAAACGGCGTGGTCGCCATCGGCTAGCATCTCCTTGGCAGTCCCCAACCGCCTAACTGAATCAAGGAGTAGTCCCCGACTAGGGGGGCTATATGCCGGAATTAATCGCACATCCGTCCGGATCGCCTCTTCCGAAATCCGGGCCTCGAGTTCGATGATTTTCTTGGGATTTTCGTCTTCTAACCATTCGATGGCGGCGTACTTTACCCGAACCAGATACGCGCCGATTAGCTGCTTTAAATCGAGGTTTTTGAGTGCCTCGTCATCGACAGATTTGAGTATTGATGTGAACCACGTCCGGAGTGATCCATTCTCGAAACCGAGTATGACAAGCGAAGTTGTGATGTGTCCGTCGATTGAATGAACAGCAGCGCCATCTAGCGCATGAAATGCGTCGGCAAACTGAGCTGCAGACCTGAACAAGGAGCTCGGCGCTTCCGCAAACGGATCGAATTTCAGCAGTAGTGAAAAGCTGGTATCGCTGTCACGCGCGGGAAGGACGGGATTTTCGAAGGTCCGCACGGCCAAAGAACGTCTCCGCGAATCATTGTGCAACACGCAACCATAGGCCTAACGCTCTCCTGACATAACATTGGTGGTTGAGACCATGACCAACCTCCTCTTCCTCTGCTCCCGCAACCGCCTGCGCTCGCCAACGGCCGAGCAGGTGGTCGCCGCCTGGCCGGGGGTGGAGACGGCGTCGGCCGGGCTGGCGCCGGATGCGGCGTCCCTCTCCCAGAGGGAGAGGGCTTGAGGCTCGCAGAGCGCAGCGATGCGCCAAGCCGAAAGGGTGAGGGGTGGGCGATGTCCAATCCTGGCACGGCGGCAGACCCATCCGACCTCCCCGTGCGCAACCGGATAGGTTGTACCCCTCACCCTTTCGCGCAAGACTGATCGCCTGATGGCTCTCAGGCGCTCAAGCCCTCTCCCTTTGGGAGAGGGATCAGTAAGGGGAGGGATGATGGATCGGATCACCTTCGCCAGATCGCTCCGCCAAGCCCAGACGCCAGCCGAGGCCAAGCTCTGGAAAGCCCTGCGAAACGGACAACTCGACGGGCTGAAGTTTCGCCGCCAGCATGACATCAGCCTCTACGTCGTAGACTTCGCCTGCGAGGCCCTGAAGCTGGTCGTCGAACTGGACGGCGGGGTGCATCGGGACGAGGCGCAGGTGGTGAAGGACCTGCATCGCCAGCAGGATCTGGAACAGATGGGTTGGGCGGTGCTGCGGTTCGAGAATGCGCAGGTGACGGGGCGGATGGGCGAGGTGCTGGAGGCGATCCGGGCCTACGCACGAGGCGTTCGAGGGTAGACCCCTCACCCTTTGCCGCTTGGCGCCGCCCTTCGGGTCGCGCCAGAACGACGGCTACCGCCGCCGTGCGCTCAAGCCCTCTCCCTGTGGCAGGGGGCAAAGGCAGCGAAGCGAACTTCAGCGCGCACCAATACGCGAAAAATATCGAGACCAATCAACGGCCGTCAGCTGAAATAGCCCGATCTGCCTGGCCAGGTCGGCGCCGCGCGTACAGTCGCCGGTCATCCGGTCTTTGAAATGCAGCGCGGCTCGACCAACCGCCGAACGCATCGGACGGTTCGAACGGGTCGAACGATCTGGACGGTTCGGACGGCGTTTTCGCCATCCAAGGGGGATCAGCCGATTTTCACCCGCGTCGCCGCCTCGGGCAGGTCCTCGCCGAACGCCCGCTGATAAAACTCCGCAATCGTCGGCCGCTCCAGCTCGTCGCACTTGTTCAGAAACGTCAGGCGGAAGCTCAAGCCCAGGTCGCCGCCGAAGATCTGGGCGTTCTGCGCCCAGGTGATGACCGTGCGGGGGCTCATGACCGTCGAGATGTCGCCGTTCATGAAGGCGTTGCGGGTCATGTCGGCGACGCGGACCATGGCGGCGATCTTGCGGCGGCCCTCGGCGTCCTGCCACTCCGGGACCTTGGCGGCCACGATCTCGGCCTCCACGTCGTGGTCCAGATAGTTCAGCGTCGTGACGATGTTCCAGCGGTCCAGCTGGGCCTGATTGATCTGCTGCGCGCCGTGATACAGCCCCGTCGTGTCGCCCAGGCCGATGGTGTTCGACGTGGCGAACAGGCGGAAGAACGGGTTGGGCCGGATCACCCGGTTCTGGTCCAGCAGCGTCAGCCGACCCTGCGCCTCCAGCACCCGCTGGATCACGAACATGACGTCCGGGCGGCCTGCGTCGTATTCGTCGAACACCAGGGCGATGGGCCGCTGGATGGCCCAGGGCAGCATGCCCTCGCGGAACTCGGTGATCTGCTGGCCGTCCTTCAGGACGATGGCGTCCTTGCCGATCAGGTCGATCCGGCTGACGTGGCTGTCCAGGTTGATCCGCACCAGCGGCCAGTTCAGGCGAGCGGCGACCTGCTCGATATGGGTCGACTTGCCTGTGCCGTGATAGCCCTGGACCATCACCCGGCGGTCGAAGCTGAAGCCCGCGGCGATGGCGATGGTGGTCTGGGGGTCGAACTTATAGGCCTCGTCGATCTCGGGCACGTGGCTGTCGCGCTCGATGAACATGGGCGCGGTCATGTCGCTGTCGATCCCGAAGGCCTCGCGCAGCGTGACCTGACGGGTCGGCTCCAGTGTCAGCAGGGGATCGGGGGTGACGTCGAGGGGGGAGGCCATGCGCAGCGATTAGCGGGTCCGCCCGAACCCCTCAATCCCGATCCGGCGCCCCGAGCGGGAAATAGCCCCGGAACGGCCGCGCATCCTCGACACAGCGCGCCACCGACGGCCGCGCCAGCAGTCGGGCGCGGTAGGCCTTGAGGTGTGTCAGCTCAGCCGGGATCGGATGCGTCCAGTCGGCGTAGAACAGCGACGGCGCCGCCGCGCAATCGGCCAGGCTGAAGGTCTCGCCGCACGCCCAGGTCCGGCTCGCCATCCGCTCGTCCAGCCAGGCGTAGATCGTGTCCAGCCGCTTGCCGGCCTCAGCCACGCCGTACGGATCGCGGTCCGCCTCGGGGCGCAGCCTGTCGTAGATGAACCGCTGCTGGGGCGTGGAGACATGGATGTCGAAGATGCGGTCCATCATCCGCACGTCCACCGCCGCCACGGGATCGCTCGGGATCAGCGGCGCGATCGAGGCCTGCGTCGCCGCCAGATACTCGATCACCGCCGTCGTCTCGACGATCACCCGCTCCCGGTCGACCAGCACGGGGAACAGCTTGAGCGGCCACAGCCGCGCCAGCTCGGCGTTGTTCTCGGGCTCTTCCAGGTTGGCGTAGTCGAACGCCACGTCGCCCTCATAGAGCGCGATCAGCGCCTTCCAGCTGTAGGACGAGAAGGGGTGGACGAAGAGCTTCATGGGACCGGTTAGATTTCCTAACCGGTCCCCAGTCAAGCGGCTCAGGCTGTCGTCAGACGCACATCGACGTTGCCGCGCGTTGCGTTGGAATAGGGGCAGACCTGGTGGGCGGCCTCGACGGCCTTTTGAGCGGTCTCGGCATCCAGGCCGTGGTCGCTGACGGTCAGGTCGATGTCGAGGTTGAAACCCTCGCCTTTGGTGTTCTTGCCGAAGCCGACGCCGGCGGTGACCTTGGTGTCCGGGCCGACAGGCGTGCCCAGCTTGCCCGAGACCAGCCGCAGCGCGCCCAGGAAGCAGGCGGCGTAGCCGGTGGCGAACAGCTGTTCAGGGTTCGTGCCGTCGCCGCCCTTGCCGCCCATTTCGGTCGGCGTGGACAGGCGCACGTCGATCTTGCCGTCGTCGGTGGTCGAGCGACCGTCTTCGCGGCCGCCGCCGCTGGCGGTCGATTGGGCGCGGTAGAGAACTTCCATGGTGGCTCCTTTTGGGGTCAGGCCGCGTAAACGCCGCGACCCCCGACCCAGGTCCGAAGAACCTTGCCCTGAAGCCTTCGGCCGTCGAACGGCGAGTTCTTGGATTTGGAGCGTAGACGGTCCGCGTCAATGACCACCGGAGCGCCCGCGTCGAAAAGAACCAGATCGGCCGGCGCGCCCTCGGCCAGCACACCCGCATCGAGACCCAGCAGTGTCGCCGGGCCGTGGGTCAGGGGGCGCAGAACGTCCAGCAGGTCCAGCCCCGCCTCGTGATGCAGAGTCAGGGCGGCGGGCAGGAGGGTCTCCAGACCCACGGCGCCCGGCGCGGCCTCGGCGAAGGGGCGGCGCTTGTCCTCGGCGGGGGCGGGGGCGTGGGCGGAGGTGATGGCGTCGATCAGCCCCTCGCGGACCGCCTCGATAAGCGCCTGCCGGTCGCTCTCGGCGCGCAGCGGCGGGTCCAGCCGGTAGAAGGTGCGGTAGTCGCCGATGTCCACCTCGTTGAAGCACAGGTGGTTGATCGAGACGCTGACGGCGATCTCCAGGCCGCGCGCCCGGGCCCGTGCCAGGGTCTCCAGCGCGCCCTCGGTCGAGATCTGGTCGACCAGGAAGCGGACGCCGGTCTGTTCCACCAGCGCCAGGTCGCGCTCCAGACCGATACGCTCGGCGATGGCGGGACTGCCGGACAGGCCCAGACGGGTGGCCATCTCGCCGGAGGCTGCGACCGCGCCTGCGCTCAGCCAGGGATCGGCGGGGCGGCAGGCGATCAGGGCGTTGAAGGCGACGGCGTAGCTCATCACCCGCTGCAGGGTGCGGCTGTTGACGATGATGCTGTCGCCGTCGGTGAAATACAGGGCGCCGGCCTCGTCCATCAGGCCGATCTCGGCCATCCGCTCGCCGCCCAGCTTCTGGGTCGCCGCGCCGGCCGCGCGGACATTCACGAGATTCAGCGCCGCGCCGCGCCGCTGAATGAAGTCGATCATGGCCGGGTCGTCGACGGCGGGATCGGTGTCCGGCTGGACGACTATGGTCGTCACGCCCCCGGCCGCGGCGGCCAGGCTGGCGGACTTCAGCGTCTCCTTGGGCTCGGCGCCGGGCTCACCTGTCTTGACCCGGATGTCGATCAGGCCGGGCGCGAGGCAGCGGCCGTCTGCGTCGATGATGTCGAGGTTGGCGGGGGTGTTGGTCGCCGCGCCGCGCACCACCTCGACGATGTGGCCGTCCTGAACCAGCACGGCGCCGGGGCCGTCATAGTCGCTGGCGGGGTCCAGCAGACGGGCGTTGACGATGGCGAAGGCGGTCACTGGTCAACCTCGCGCCGCGCCGACAGGCTGGCCAGCACGGCCATCCGGGCGGCGACGCCCATCTCGACCTGATCCTGGATCAGCGAGACCGACAGGTCGTCGGCGACGTCGGAATCGATCTCCACGCCCCGGTTCATCGGCCCCGGATGCATCACCTTGGCTCCCGGCGCGGCCCAGGTCAGCTTCTCGCGGTCCAGACCCCAGAAGCGGAAATACTCGCGCGTCGACGGGACCAGCGCCCCGGTCATTCGCTCCAGCTGAAGCCTCAGCATCATGACCACGTCGGCGCCCTTCAGTCCCTCGCGCATGTCATGAAAGACCGGCACGCCCCAGTGCTCGGCCCCGCCCGAGGTCAACGTCGGCGGCCCGACCAGTCGCACCTCGGCGCCCATCATGGTCAGCAGGGTGACGTTCGATCGCGCCACCCGGCTGTGGGTCACGTCGCCGCAGATGGCGACGGTCAGCCCGCCGATCCGCCCGAAGGCGCGGCGCAGGCTGAGCAGGTCCAGCAGCGCCTGCGTCGGATGCTCATGCCGCCCGTCGCCGGCGTTGACGACCGCGCAGCCGACCTTCTGCGACAGCAACTCGGCCGCGCCCGACGCGCCGTGCCGCACCACCAGGATGTCCGGCTTCATGGCGTTCAGCGTCACCGCCGTATCGATCAGGGTCTCGCCCTTCTTCACCGAGGAGGCGGCGACCGGCATGGTCACGACGTCGGCGCCGAGGCGTTTTGCGGCGATTTCGAAGGAGGAGGAGGTCCGCGTCGAATTCTCGAAGAACAGGTTCACGACGGTGCGGCCGCGCAGCAGGTCCAGCCCCTTGGTCGACTGCCGGTTCATGTCGACGAAGGCGTCGCCCAGATCGAGCAGGTTCTCGGCCGCGACCGGATTCAGGTCCAGCGACGACAGGAAATGCGGGGTGGGGAAGGGCGCGAGCCGCGTCTGGATACGGTCGGTGACGTCGGCTTCGGTCATTAAAGGGCGGCTATACGTTGCGGCGGACGCGGCCTCAAGCGCGAAGCCGATCAAGCGCGCCTTGCAGGATCCAGGCGGCGGCCGTGCGGTCCACCACATCGGCCCGGCGTTTGCGGGTCAGGTCCATTTCCTCGATCAGGAAGCGCTCGACCGCGCTGGTGGACAGCCGCTCGTCCCAGAAGGCGACGTGGGTGGGCTGGATGCGGTCCAGGTTGCGGGCGAAGGCGCGGCAGGACTGGGCGCGCGGGCCCTCCGTCCCATCCATGTTCAGCGGCAGGCCGATGACCAGGGCGCTGGCGCTGCGGCCGCGCATCAGCTTCAGCACCGCCTCGGCGTCCTGGGTGAACTTGGCCTTGCGGATCAGCTGGATCGGGCTGGCGATCATCCGCGACGTGTCCGACGCCGCCACGCCGATGGTCTTCTCGCCCAGGTCCAGCCCCAGCCACGGCGTTCCGGGCGGGCAGGCGGCGGCGAGGTCGATCAGATCATGAACGGGCACGAGGGGGCGGTAGGGCTCGCCAACGGGCGAGTCAAAGGACAAGGTGAGGCAAATCGGAAAAGGAGCCCGCCGTGATCCGCGCCGTCCTCATCGCCTCCGCCGTCGCCCTGGCCGCCTGTGGCCAAGCCGAGCCGCCCGTTCAGGCGCCCGCGCCGGCTCCCGGAACCGAGCCCGGCTCGACACCGCCGTCGTCGCCCACGGCGCCGCCGCCGGTCACGGCCCCAGCGCCGCTGACGCCCGCGGGACCGGCGCAGGCCGTCGCGCTGAACGACCAGGCCGAACTGCAATGGTCCGCATCCGTCGTGAAGCTGCAGACGCTGGCCAGCGGCGCCAAGCTGTTCGGCGTGGCGGGGGGCGACCCGGCCATGAATGGGCTGCAGACCTATATCGGCTTCTTCGAGGATCCGGCGGACGGCTGGCGCATCTATCCGGTCGGCGACATCCTGGACTTCACCGTGCTGAACCAAGCGCCAAATCGCGTGGACCTGCAGATCAGCGAAAGCGTGATGGACCCCGCGACGCAGGCGATCGGCAGCCGCACCCGCCGCGTCATCGTCGCCTGGACGGGCCCGTCCGGGGTGGCGCCTACCGCGGTGACGGTGACGCCCGCGCGGTAACCGCCCCGTCCTTGTGAAATCAGGCCGCGACCGCTAGTCGTCCGGCCTCAATCCGACGTGCATTCTGGAGGGCCGCATGGCCATCGACGCCGCGACGGTGCGCAAGGTCGCGCACCTCGCCCGCATCAAGACCCCCGAGGATCGGCTCGAGCCTCTGGCCGCCGAGCTGAATGGCATCATGGCCTGGATCGAGCAGCTGGGCGAGGTCGACGTCGAGGGCGTGGAGCCGATGACGTCGAACGTGTCGCAGCCGCTTCGTCTGCGCGACGACGTGGTCACAGATGGCGACAAGATCGCCGACGTCCTGGCCAATGCGCCGAAGTCGGCGGACGGCTTCTTCGTAGTTCCGAAGGTGGTCGAATAGTCATGGCCGACCTGACAAAATTGACCCTCAAGGGCGCCGTCGACGGCCTGAAGGCCAAGGACTTCTCCTCGGCCGAGATCACGCAGGCCTTCCTGACCAACATCGAGGCCGCCAACCCGCGCCTGAACGCTTATGTCGAGGTCACGGCGGACAAGGCGCTGGCGATGGCCGCCGCGTCCGACGCGAAGATCGCGGCGGGGCAGGGCGGAGTGCTGGAAGGCGCGCCGTTGGGCATCAAGGACCTGTTCTGCACCGAGGGCGTCCAGACGACGGCCGGCTCCAACATGCTGCGCGGGTTCATCCCGCCCTATGAATCGACCGTCACCGCCAATCTGTGGCGCGACGGGGCTGTCATGCTGGGCAAGCTGAACATGGACGAATTCGCCATGGGCTCGTCCAACGAGACCAGCGCCTTCGGCCCGGTGGTGAACCCCTGGAAGTCGAAGGGATCGAACGCGGACCTGACGCCGGGCGGCAGCTCGGGCGGCTCGGCCTCGGCGGTGTCGGCGGACCTGTGCCTGGCCGCGACGGCGTCCGACACCGGCGGCTCGATCCGCCAGCCCGCCGCCTTCACCGGCACGGTCGGGATCAAGCCGACCTATGGCCGCGCCAGCCGCTTCGGCATGGTCGCCTTCGCCTCGTCGCTGGACCAGGCGGGACCGATCACGAAGACGGTCGAGGACGCGGCGCTGCTGCTGACGTCGATGTGCTCGTTCGACGTGAAGGATTCGACCAGCCTGGACGTCGAGACGCCGGACTGGACGGCGTCGGTCGGCCAATCGGTCAAGGGCCTGCGCATCGGCGTGCCGGCCGAATACGTCGTCGACGGCATGCCGGAGGAGATGTCCAAGGTCTGGGCCGACGGCATCGAATGGCTGAAGACCGCGGGCTGCGAGATCGTCTACATCAGCCTGCCGCACACCAAATACGCCCTGCCGACCTACTACATCGTGGCCCCGGCCGAGGCGTCGTCGAACCTGGCGCGCTATGACGGCATGCGCTTCGGCCACCGGGCCGAGGGCGCCAAGTCGCTGAACGACCTCTACGAGACCTCGCGGGCCGAGGGCTTCGGCAAGGAGGTCCAGCGCCGCCTGACCATCGGAGCTTATGTCCTCTCGGCCGGCTTCTATGACGCCTACTACGTCAAGGCGCTTAAGGTGCGTCGCCGCATCGCCCAGGACTTCGACAACGTCTGGGACAAGGTCGACGCCATCCTGACGCCATCGACCCCCTCGGCTGCCTTCGCCATCGGCGACAAGGAGGTCGATCCGGTGACCATGTATCTGAACGACGTTTTCACGGTGACGGCCAACCTGGCCGGCCTGCCGGGCATTTCGGTGCCGGCGGGGCTGGATCCCAACGGCCTGCCGCTGGGCCTGCAGGTCATCGGCAAGGCGCTGGACGAGGCGACGGTGTTCCGCGTAGCGGGCGCGCTGGAGCAGGCGGCGGGGTTCACGGCACGCGCCGGGAAGTGGTGGTAGGCTGAACAGATGACCGACACGATCAAGCCATCGACGTTCACCATCCAGGGCCGGACCGGGCCGTGGGAGCTTGTCATGGGGCTGGAGATCCACGCGCAAGTGGCGTCCAAGGCCAAGCTGTTCTCGGGCGCGGCGGTCGGTTTCGGCGCCGGGCCGAACGAGCAGGTCTCGCTGGTCGACGCCGGCTTTCCCGGCATGCTGCCGACGCTGAACAAGCACTGCGTCGAACAGGCAGTGAGGACGGGCCTGGGCCTGCGTGCGCAGATTAATCGCCGCAGCCAATTCGACCGTAAGAACTATTTCTATCCCGACCTGCCGACCGGCTATCAGATCAGCCAGCTGTTCCATCCGATCGTCGGCGAGGGCGTCGTCGAGGTCGAGGGCGAGGACGGGCAGTTCTTCAACGTCGGCATCGAGCGGCTGCACCTGGAACAGGACGCGGGCAAGCTGATCCACGACCTGTCGCCGACCGAGAGCTTCGTCGATCTGAACCGCGCCGGCACCGCCCTGATGGAGATCGTCTCGCGGCCCGACCTGCGCACGCCGGACGAGGCGGTGGCCTATGTGAAGAAGATCCGGACCATCCTGATCTATCTGGGCACCTGCGACGGCGACATGGAGAAGGGCAATCTGCGCGCCGACGTGAACGTGTCAGTGTGCCGGCCCGGCCAGTACGAGAAGTTCAAGGCGACCGGCGACTTCAGCCATCTGGGCACGCGCTGCGAGATCAAGAACGTCAACTCGTTCCGCTTCATCAACCAGGCCATCCACTACGAGGCCCGCCGGCAGATCGAGATCATCGAGGACGGCGGCAAGGTGGATCAGGAGACCCGCCTGTTCGACCCCGGCAAGGGCGAGACCCGCTCCATGCGGTCCAAGGAAGAGGCGATGGACTATCGCTATTTCCCTGACCCTGACCTGCTGCCGCTGGAGCTGGAACAGGCGTGGATCGACGAAATCCGGGCCTCGCTGCCCGAGCTGCCGGACGAGAAGCGCCGGCGGCTGATGGCCGACTATGGCCTGTCGCAGTACGACGCTATCGTTCTGATCTCGGAGCAGGCCAAGGCGGACTACTTCGAGGCGGCTGCGAAGGGGCGTGACGCCAAGCTCGTGGCCAACTGGGTGACGAACGAGCTGTCGGCGCGCCTGACGGCCGAGGGCAAGGACTTCGGCGAGAACCCGCTGCCGGCCGCCCATGTGGCGCAGCTGGTCGAGCTGATCGAGACCGGCGTCATCTCGTCCAAGATCGCCAAGGAGGTGTTCGACCACGTCTGGAACGGCGAGGGCTCGCCCGCCGAGGTCGTGGATACGCACGGCCTGAAGCAGGTCACGGACACCGTCGCCATCGAGAAGGCCGTCGACGACATCATCGCCGCCAACCCGGACAAGGCCGCCGCCGTCGCGGAGAAGCCCCAGGCCATCGGCTGGTTCGTCGGCCAGGTCATGAAGGCCACTGGCGGCAAGGCCAACCCGGCTGCGGTGAACGACATCCTGAAGGCGAAGCTGGGGTTGTAGCGCGCGGTTCAGCGCACCGTGTCATCAGCACGAAAAAGCCCGCCCGGATCGCTCCGGGCGGGCTTTCTTGTTCAGGTCGTGCCGGCGCCTAGTTGCTCAGCAGCGAGATGATCACGCCGGTGGCCAAAGCCGCCAGGACGATGTCGCCGGTGTCCGTGCGGTAATAACCGTAGCCGCGCGGCGGGGCGCGATAGCCGTAGCGTTGATAGTCGTTGATATACCAGTTGGACCGGTACTGGCGCGGCAGGGTCGCGCCGCGATAGTAGCGACGGGCCTCGCGGCGATCGTGACGGTATTCGCGACGATCCTGCCGACGCTCGTAGCGGTGGTCGCGGCGGTCCTCCCGACGCTCCCATCGTTCATATCGGCCATCGCGGTCGCGATCGTGACCCCAGGACTGCGCCGAAGCGGCCAACGGCGCCGAGACGGCCATGGCGGCGGTCAGTGCGCCGATCATCAGTGTCTTCTTCATCTGTCAGTCTCCTTCGGCCGGTGTGGCGGCCTCTGTTGTCTTCCCGACTAGGGCGCAGGATGAACCTGCGCCCCTGAACCGGAACTGAACGAGATGTTTAGGCGGTCCTCAGTACGTCCAGGCGTCGTAGACGACGTCCAGGATGTAACCGTCGCGGTCGTCGATCAGGTAGATGGTGTTATCCACCAGCACCCAACGCGTTCCCGGCTCCGGATAGCCCAGACCGTAGGTCCGGTAATCCAGGTTGTAGCGCCAGAAGACCGACGGGAGGTAGTCGCCCTCGTACCAGCGTTGATTATAGTACGAGCGCGGCACCGAGTAGTAACCGAAGCCCGGCGCGAAGTAGAAGCCGAACCGAACGCCGTTGTACCCACGCCAGCGGTGGTCGTTCCTCCACCAGTCACGGCCGTGGTTGCGACGCCAGTCGTCGCGCCAGCGGTTGCGGTCCCAGTCGCGAGGCCGGTTCGGGCGGTTCCAGCCGCCGTTGCCGTTGTGGCCGCCATTGTTCCAGCCGCCGTGGCCATTGCCGGGACGGTCGGGACGATCCGGGCGACCACCGCCGTTGTTGTGACCGCCATTGTTCCAGCCGCCGTTACCGGGCCGGTCAGGGCGGTCCGGACGGCCGCCGCCGTTGTTATGGCCGCCGCCGCTGCCGTTGCCAGGACGATCGGGCCGGTCTGGGCGGTTCGGGCCGTTGCCGCCATTGTTCCAGCCACCGCCGTTGCCGTTGCCGTTGCCGGGACGGTCGGGACGGTCAGGGCGACCGCCGCCGGTGTTGCCGCCGCCGTTGTTCCAGCCGCCGTTGCCGGGACGATCCGGCCGGTTGGGCTGGCCCGGTTGGCCGGGACGACCACCCCCGTTGTTCCAGCCGCCGCCGTTGTTTCCGGGGCGATCCGGGCGGTCGGGACGTCCGCCGCCGTTGTTGGCGCCGCCGCCGTTCGATGGGCGATCTGGGCGCGTGGGGCCCTGGCCGCCGGTTTCCGGACGGCTGGGACGCTGGCCTCCGCCGCCGGGGCCGAAGCGGTCACCGCCGCCGCGACTGTCGCCACGGCTCTCGGAGCGATCGCCACGCGGCTGTGCGGGACGCGGGCGCGGCCCATTGTTTCGGCTTGGCGCAGGCCGCGCCTCGCTGTTCTCATCACGGTCGCGTCCGCGATTCTGCGCGGCGCTGGCCACAGGCGCCATCGCCGGGATGGCGAAGGCGGCGATGGCCGTGAAAACCATCAGCGTACGTTTCATGGTCGTTTTCCCCGGCACGCCCTCTGTGGGCGGCTTAAGGTTGATGATCCGCCTCAGCGCATGAACCCGATCTGAACGAAATTCAGGGTTCGGCGGTCAGAAAAAAGGCCCCGCAAACGGCTGTCTGCGAGGCCTCCTTCAAGCGTTGCCTGAACCTCTTAGAACAGGTTCGAGAACACGCCCGCGATCAGGCCGGACGTGAGCGCGACCAGCAGGATGTCGTCGTTGGCGTAGACATATCGATAGCCATGCGGGGGCCGGTTCAGGCCATAGCGATAATAGTCATCGACGTAGTAGCCACGGTAGGCGGGCGGCAGGTATCCGCCTCTAGCCCAACGATGGCCGTAGTATCGCGGCTCGACATTGTAGTAGCCGCGACCCGGCGCGTACCACTGACCCTGACGGGGGCCGTTCCAGTCGCGGTACGAAGCGCGCCGGTCCTGGCGCCAGTCACGACGGTCGTTGCGGCGATCGTTGCGGTAGTCGCGTCGATCATCCCGGCGATCGTCCCGATAGTCGCGACGGTCATTGCGGTGGTCCTGGCGATAGTCGCGACGATCATCGCGGCGCTCGCTGCGATAATCCCTGCGGTCATCGCGGCGTTGCTCGCGGTGGTCGCGATCGCGGCTCTGTGCTTGCGCTGCCAGTGGGGCAGCGGTCGTCATCAGGGCGATGGCGACGACGGCGGCCTTGGTAAAGCGGTTCATCCTAGACTCCTTGTCACAGCACGGCTTGACCGTGGTCCCCCGTGTTGAGGTTCAGCGTCGGTCCCGGCGCATGAACTGTGTCTGAACGACCGTGTCAGGATTGAAACGAAGGCCGCGCGCTCACCGGCTTCGCGTTAACCGCGCGACAAGACGGGTTTAGAGATCGTGACTTGCCGCCAGAGTATTCATCTTGACTTTACAGAAAAGATTCGAGCCCGCCTTGGCTGTTAACTTTAACTTTAATGACGGGGCGCTTCATGGCGACACGGAAGCGACGTCAGAACGACGCGCCTGAGAGGGACACGGTGATGATGGCGCAAGAAATCGCGCAAGCCACGGATCAGACGGCGGACGAGGGCCTGCCGTTGCCCACGCCAGACATGGACGGCGACGCGCTGTTCCGTCTGGGCCTGATGTACTCGACCGGGGCGGAAGGTTGCCCGATGGATCGGGTCTCGGCGCACATGATCTTCAACCTGGCGGCCATGAAGGGCTCGGTCGAGGCGCGGATCTACCGCCGCGAGATGAGCCAGGAAATGGAGCAGGACGAAATCGCCGAGGCGCAACGCTCGGCGCGTCGCTGGATCGATTCGGGCCGGGTCACCCTGGCGGCCTGAACGGCGGCCGCCTGACCTGTCGGCTAGAACTGGGCGTAGCTGTTCCCGTTGATGGAGTAGCTGAAGCCGACCGGCAGGGCGTTGCGGATCAAGGTGAAGAAGTTGGCCAGTTCGCCCAGGTTCGAGCGCGGCACATAGATGATGTCGTTACGACGAATGGCGATGGCCACCGCACGTCGGGGCCGCAGGTCGACGACGCGGATCATCCGGCTGCCGCCTGGGCCACGGCGGATGAGAGCGACCTGCTCCGGCTTGGCGATCGTGGTGTAGTCGCCCGCCGCGATGACCGCCTGATAGGCGTCCATGTCGCCGTTGATCTCATAGACGCCCGGCGTTTTGACCTCGCCCGCCACGAACACGCGGATCGGCCCGGCCTGCCGCAGGCTGACCTCGACCAGCGGGCGAACCAGCTGCGAGGCATAGGCGGCCGCGACCTCGCCTTGCAGCTCCATCAACGTTCGGTCGCCGGCCATGACCTGGCCGATCAGGGGCAGGGTGATACGGCCGTCCGGCCCAACCTTGAGCTGACGGTTCAACTCCGGCGCAGTGGGCATGGTCACATCGATCTCGTCATTGACCGACAGGACGTACTCCGGCTCTGCGTCCGTCCAGGTCGCAAAGGGAATGTCCGCAAAATCGCTGGACGCGCCCGCCGGGCCTGCGACGCGCGCCGCCGGGCCATTGGAGGCGCAAGCCCCGAGCGCGCCTGCGGCGGCGAACAGAAAAAGACGACGATCCAGCGACATGGGGGCAAGGTCCGCGCTTATGGGTAATCGTTGGTTAACGGCGACAGGCGAAGTCTGAGGGTCTTAAGTACCCGGGATTCGCAACATTCGATGCGTTCGTCGCTCCAGGCCCCAGTTCGACCGCGTTATGGGCTGCTCGACGTCGTCGGGCTGCTGCTGCGCGAGACGATTCTGATGATCGTCGTCTTCGTGGTCATCTTCGCCCTGGGCGCGGCGGCCGTGCTGACGGTGATGAAAAAGAGCTACACGGCGACGGCCAGCGTCTTCGCCGGCGTCGGTCAGGAATACGTCTATCAGCCGCGCGTCGGCACCAGCGAGCGGGGCCAGGCGCCGACGGCTGATGAAGTCAGCCAGTCCGAGGCCGCCATTCTCGGGTCGACCGAGGTCAAGCAGAGGGTCATTGAAGCGCTGGGCCCGCGTCTGTTTCAGGGCAGCCAGCCTTCGACGAAGTCTCAGCCCGAGCAGGTTCAGGACGCCATGAAGGTGCTGGACGCCGGCCTGGGCATCGGTGTTGCGCCGTCCAGCCCGGTCATCAGCGTCAGCTATGAGGCAGACGATCCCGCCGTGGCGGCGCGCGTCCTCAACGCTGTGGTGGATCAGTATCTGGTGTATCGCCGAGCGGTCGTCTTCCAGAACGGCGATCCCACCGCCATCGGCACCCAGCGCCAGACGTTCGAGAACGAGCTGGCGGATGCGGACGCCGCCTATGGCGACTTCCTGCAGTCCAATGACATTGGCGATTTCGCCACGGCCAAGGCGACGCTGGCGGCCAACTATCAGGCCGTGTTCACCGACCGGATGTCGGTCCAGGCCCAGCTAAACCAGGCCACGCAGCGCCTGCAGACCCTGACGGCGCAGCAGGCCGGCACGCCCGCCGAGATCGCCCTGCAACAGGACCTGAACATCACCGCGCAGGACCAGGTCCTGCAACTGCGCACCGAGCGCGAACAGCTTCTGGCGCGCTATCAGCCCGACTCGCAGCCCGTGCGTGACATCGAGGCGCGGATCAACCAGCTGCAGGGCTATGTCGCCACCGGCACGACGGTGGGGCCCAAGGAGGTCCGCACCGGGCCGAACCCGATCTGGGTCGAGCTAGAGACGACGCGCATCAACACCCAGGCGGACCGTGATTCGCTGGCGGCCCGCCTCTCTGTGCTGAACCGGCAGCTGGAAGAGCTGCGCGGACGGCTGTCGCGGCTGACGCAGATCGAGTCGGAGAACTCGACCCTGGCCGGCAACCGCGAGGTGCTGAGCGCATCGATCCGCGAGTTCCAGCAGCGAGAGACCCAGGCGCGCGCCGATAATGAGCTGGTGCGCGCGGGCGCCGACAACGTCCGGGTCATCGAACGGGCCCAGCCGCCCCTGAAGGGCAAGAGCCTGAAAATCCCTCTGCTGGCCGCCGTTTTCCTGCTGGCGGGCTTCACGGCGCTGTGCGTCGGCTTGCTGCGCATATTCACACGGTCCGGTTTCGTGACGCCGGCGTCGGCCGGGCGGACGCTGGAGCTTCCGGTTCTGGCCGTCGCGCCGCTGAAAACGCGCTGACGGGCGTGGTAGGATCGATTCGATGGTCGATCTGACGGCTGAGATGGGCGCGCTGTGGGCGGCGCTGGGGCCCTCCCCAGCGCATCGCGGGCGTGTGATCCAATTTGCCGCCGCATCGACGGGCGAGGGTGTCTCTACCGTCGCGCGCGAATACGCGCGCCTGGTCGCCGTGCGCGCCCGCAAGCCCGTGTGGCTGATCGACGGCGACCTGGTCCAGCAGGGCCAGCTGGAGGCCGCCGCCGCCGAGCCCGACCGGTTCGGGCGGCTGGGCCGTGCGGCGCAGGCCTCGCCCGACGGCAGCGCCTTCTTCGCCGTGACCCCGCGCCCGACCAATGAGACCGGCCAGATCCTGCCGCCCGCAGCCTTGCTGACTGCGCGGCCATGCCTCGGCGGCCGCTTGTGGATCACCCGCTTCCCGATGGAGCGGCTACGTTCGGGTCAGAAGGTCGAGGCCGTGGGCGACCCGGCTTACTGGGACGCCATGCGCCGCCACGCCGACACCGTCATTATCGACGCCCCGGCGGCGGACCGCAGCGACACGGCGATTACCCTGGCGCCCTATGTCGACGCCACCGTCTTGGTGGTTGCGGCCGGCGGCACTTCGGCCGAGGAGCCGGCGATTCTGCGCGACGAGATCGAGGCCGTGGGCGGGCGCATAGCCGGCCTGGTGATGAACCGTTCGACGTACAAGCCGCCTGGACTGTTGAAACGGCTGACAGGCTGAACCGGGCTTCCCTCTTCCAGAGGGAGAGGGCTTGAGGCCCGCAGAGCGCATCGATGCGTCTTGGCCGAAAGGGTGAGGGGACTGCCCTCAACGGTTGGCCGCTCACCCCTCACCCTTTCGCGCAAGGACGACGGCTTGCGCCGCCGTGCGCTCAAGCCCTCTCCCTTTGGGAGAGGGGAGCCGCTTTAGTTATTGAACAGGAAGTGCATCACGTCGCCGTCCTTGACGACGTAGGTCTTGCCCTCCGCGCGCATCTTGCCGGCTTCCTTGGCGCCCGTTTCGCCTTTCAGAGCGACATAGTCGGGGTAGGCGATCGTCTCGGCGCGGATGAAGCCCTTTTCGAAGTCGGTGTGGATCACGCCGGCCGCCTGGGGCGCGGTGGCGCCGACGGGGATGGTCCAGGCGCGCGCTTCCTTGGGGCCGACGGTGAAGTAGGTCTGCAGGCCCAGTAGGGCGTAGGCCTCGCGGATCAGGCGGTTCAGGCCCGGTTCTTCCAGGCCCATGCTCTCCAGGAACTCGGCCTGTTCGGCGTCGTCCAGGATGGCCAGCTCCGAATCGATCTTGGCCGAGATGACGACGGTGTTGGCGCCATCGGCCTTGGCGCGCTGGGCGACGGTCTCGGACAGCGCATTGCCCTTGTCGGCCGAGCCCTCGTCGACGTTGGCGACGTAGAGGGCGGGCAGGGCGGTCAGCAGCTGCAGCATGTCCCAAGCCTTCTTGTCTTCCTTGGAGACGTCGACGACGCGGGCGGGACGGCCGTTGTTCAGCTGGGCCAGGGCGGCGTCGACGAGGCGCAGGCTCTGCTGGCTGTCCTTGTCGCCGCCCTTGGCCTTCTTCTCCATTTGGAGGCGGCGGCGCTCCAGGCTCTCCAGGTCGGCCAGCATCAGCTCGGTCTCGATGATCTCGAGGTCCGAAACCGGGTCGATGCGGTTTTCGACGTGGGTGATGTCGTCGTCGATGAAGCAGCGCGCGACGAAGGCCATGGCGTCGCAGTCGCGGATGTTGGCCAGAAACTGGTTGCCCAGGCCCTCGCCCTTTGACGCGCCGCGCACCAGGCCGGCGATGTCCACGAAGGTGATCCGCGAGGGGATGATCTCCTTGGATCCGGCGATCTGGGCCAAAACGTCCAGGCGCGGCTCAGGCACCGCCACGTCGCCGGTGTTCGGCTCGATGGTGCAGAAGGGATAGTTCGCCGCCTGGGCCGCCGCGGTGCGGGTCAGGGCGTTGAACAGGGTGGACTTGCCGACGTTGGGCAGGCCGACGATCGCGACTTTGAGAGCCATGGCGCTTTCGGGAGTGACGTGAAGGGGCCGCCTTTAGCCGCTCCCGATCGCTTTGTCAGGTCGAGACCGTCAGTGCGCCATGTGATCGGCGCCCGCCGTCGCCCCGATGGGACGGACCTGCGCCCGCACGTCCATCTGTGGCGCGTGCTGGAAGGTCAGAGCCAGGGTCACGGTTTCACCCGCGACCAAGGGGCCGGTCAGCCCGACGAGCATGATGTGGCTGCCGCCCGGCGCCAGCGCCTGAGGTCGGCCGTCGGGCAGGAGCAGCCCTTCGGCCATCTCGCCCATCTTCATGACGCCGCCGCCCGTCGACATCTCGTGAATCTGAACGGTCCGGGCGCGGTCGGTCGAGACGCGGACCAGACGGTCGCCGCCGCCGATGGCGGTCAAGGTGACAAAGCAGCCGCCGGTGGGCGCGCCGTTGGGTGTGGCGCGGCACCAGGGATCGGTGACTTCGACACGGGCGCCGGCGGACGGCTTTGCGGCGGGCGAGCCGCAGGCGGCCAGAGCGAGCAGCAGCAGGGGGGCGAAGCGCTTCATGGCGATCTCCTTACGAAGCGGGCTTGAGGGCGTAACGGGCCGCTGAGACGGCGCGATCCAGGATGAGAGCGACGACCAGGCTGAGGCCGGTCATCGGATAGAGGACGCACAGGGGCAGCACGATGCCCCAGACCGCGAAGCGGATGCGGGCGCCCGGCGGGGCAGGCGGGGCGCCCGCGCGGCCCTTGGCCAGGCTCGGTGGACGACGTTTGACCCACATCATCAGGCCGCTGATCGACAGCACCCAGACGCCCATGCAGCCCAGCAGCATGACGATGCGGTTCAACTGGCCGTACTGCATGCCCTGGTGGACGGCGATGCCCCATTCGAAGGCCTTTGCGCCCGGGCCGAACTGACTCCAGTGAATATCGGCCTTCACGGCGCCGGTCTGGCCGTCGACGTAGAGGCTGCGGGCCTCCTCGGCCTTGCGCGTCTCGCGCGCGACGGTCCAGGCGAGGTCCGGCGTGTGGGGGATGTTGACGATGTAGGGCCGCTGGAGACCCTGGGCTTCGGCGGTTGCGATGACCCGCTGGAGGCTGGGGTCGGTGACCGTGTGTCCATGAAGGACGGCGTGTTCCATCGTCCAGCCGACGCCGGCGGGCGCGTCGTGATGCTTGGCGTGGGCGAAGGCGCCGGCGGCCGCGGGCGCCTCCGGCCGCCCGAGATGATGCTCGCGCACATAGCCCAGGAAGCGATCACCCCAGACGGCGGACCACGGCATGCCGGTGACCGCCAGGAAGGCCACGACAGCGCCGACATAGAGGCCGGTGAGGGCATGCAGGTCGCGCCAAAACGGTCGGCGCCGGGCGTCGCTGGAGGTCAGGACGGCCGTGGCCACACTCCGCCCGCGTGGCCACCACAGATAGATTCCCGTGGCGAACAGGATGATTGTCCAGCCGGCGACGATCTCGACCAGGATGTTCAAAGCCGGGCCGGCGATGGCGAGGCTGTGGAGCTGCTTCACCGTCTCCATGACGCCGCCGGCGGATGCGACGCCGGTCACCTTGGCCGTGTGCGGATCGATGAAGACCGTGCGCTGCGTCCCGTCCGGGCGATCGACGCGCAGCTGGACCGCGCGGTCAGGCTGGCTCGGCAGGGTGACCGCGCCGACGTGGCCGCCGCCGGCCAGGGACGCCGCGGTGACCCACAGATCAGGTGCTGTCTGGGCCGGGGCAGGCTGCACCTGCATCATGTCGCGATAGACGACGCCCTCGATCTCGTCCTTGAACAGATAGAGGGCGCCCGTCAGCGCCAACAGCATCAGGATCGGCATGACCAGCACGCCGGCGTAGAAATGCCAGCGCCAGACGGCGCGGTAGGCGCCGGACAGATCGCCCAACGCCACCGAGGAGATATGCGCGCTCACCACGCCACCCGCACGCCGACGAAGGCCGAGCGGCCCTCGCCGGGATTGTAGACGTCCTGCGCGCCGGTCACGCCGTCGACGACGGCCCCGGCGTTGGAGACATACTTTTCGTCCGTGAGGTTCCGCAGGTCCGCGAACACGGCGACCGTGTCGGTCAGGTCGATCCCCGCGTTCAACGAGGCGGTGGCGTAGCCCGGATATTTCACCCGGTTGGCGTAGTCGACGTAGACGTCCCGGGGAACCCATTCGATCGATGGGGCGACGAACCAGCCGGCCGGATGCTCATACTTCAGCTCGGCGCGATAAGCGTGTTCCGGCAGGATCGGCAGGCGATTGTCGCCATAGACCGCGTCGCCGTCGAAGCGGAAATCCGACCAAGTAGAGATCTGGCGCAGCGTCAGGCGGCCCCACTCCTCCTCCATCAGCCGCCAATCCAAGCCCGCCTCGATCCCCTGGTGCACCGTGTCGCCGGCGTTGAAGGTGGCGGCGGGGATGTCGGCTGTGACGACGTAGTTCAGCAGTTCGCCGGTCAGCTCCGCCCGGTAGGCTGAGATGTCGTATCGGAACGGCCCGTGCTGGCCGCGCGCGCCGACCTCGGCGGTCCAGGCCTTCTGCTCGTCCAGCGGCACGAACTGCGGGACCGGGCTTTGCACCAGGTCGTAGAAGCTGGGCGGCTCCACGGACCGCGTGACGTTGGCGTAGATCTGCGAGCCGCCGTCGCCCTCCCACAGCAGGCCGATGCGCGGCGCCAACCAGTCATACCTGGTCTCGGCGTCGTTGGTCGGGTTGAGATGATTGTCCAGATCGCGCTCGGCCCGGCCCCAGGAGCCGCCACCGATGAGGGCGACGTGCTCGGTCACGAACAGCCGCCCTTCGGCGAAGACGTCCAGGCCCGACGCCTGCTGGAGCGTGTCGCCGATCTTGAAGCCGCGCACGCCGCCGCCGGTGTTCAGGAAAACCTCCGCGTCCGTGTCGCCCGTTCGGAAATAGGCGCCGGCGAAGGCGTCGGCGCGCAGGCCGGCGATCTGGCCGGTCCAGTCGAACCGGCCGAAGCCGCCGTAGGTGCGGTAATGGTTGTCCAGCACGACCGGCACCGGGTGATAAAGGCCGCGGTCCGAGGCGTAGACGCCGCCCTCGAACACCAGATTGTCGTTGAACCGCCAGTGGGTCTGCAGGCTCGTGCGGATGGAATCGACGTTGCGGCCGTAGTTCAAGAAGGCCGCGGCGGGCGTGGTGGCGCGCGGATTATGCAGCGCGTCGTTGAGGGTCGCGCCCGCCGAGATGTCCTGGTCCAGCGCATTGCCCTGGACGATCAGGCGCACCTCGCGGTCATCGCCCAACTGGCGGCCCAGGCTGACGGTCATACGTTCGCTGTCGGCGTCCTGCTGGTCCCGGAAGCCGTCGCTGCCGGACCAGGTCGCGGCGGCGTAGAGATCCCAGTCGCCCGACTGGCGCGCCAGGGCGGCGTGGAGGCGACGGGTCTGGAACGAACCGCCCTCGATCCGCAGCAGATTGTTGTAGGGGACGTTGCGGCCAGTCGGGGTGACGACATTGATCGCCCCGCCCAGCATGGCGCCGCCGAAGCGCAGGGCGTTGCCGCCCTTGTAGACCTCGGTGTAGCGGGCGATCAGCGGATCCAGCTCCTGGAACTCGCCGAAGCCGTCGGCCGCGTTGATGGGCACGCCGTCCTGCGCGAGCAGCACGCCGCGCATGTGAGCGCCCTGGCCGATGCCGGAGCCGCGAATGGACAGGCGCACCTCCTCGCCCCAGCGGCGCTGGGCGAAGACGCCCGGGACCGAGCGCAGGGTGTCGGACAGGGCCAGGGCGTAACGGTCTTCATAGCTTTCGGAGGAGACCACGGCGACGGCGCCGGGCGTGCGAGACAGGCGCTGGCGGGCGTCGGCGACGACCGCCGGATCGTCGCTGATGCGCGGGCCGGTGACGATGACCGAATCGAGCTCGGCGACAGAGGCCGCCTCTTGCGCGACAGCGGGGTTCGCCAAGGCGGCGAGCAGCAGCGCGCATGGCGCTGCGGAGGTCATGAATGACATGAAATTCCTGAAGGTCAGAGAGGATCAGGCGCGCAGCGAGGGTCGCGGCGCGCGGCGTCGGTCTGGCTTCAGGCGTGGGGCGGTGCGGTCGACGGCGGCCGTGGCGGCGCGCGGGCGGGAGGCGGCAGGGCCGTCTTCAGGCGTACATATGCAGGCTGGGCGGCGGGCTTGAGGGGCCGCGCCGGCTGGACTGGCACGACAGGCGGCAAAGCGGTCGCCAGCGGCATGACGCAGGCGGCGCATTTCACGCCGGCCTGTTTCTTGATCGGCCCATCGAGGCCGCCGACCTGGATGGTCTGGGGGCCCTCCGCCGAACATATGACCAGCGGTTGCCCCGGCCGAGCGGCCGCCATCGCCGCGAAGGGCAACAGGCTGCCGATGACGATGGCGAACACCGCCGCCAGGAAGGCGAGGGATCGCGTCGTCGACCAGGTATCGGCGCGGGAGTGGGTCACGGCCGCGCTCTAGGCCGTTTCTGACGCGCCGCCTAGCCTTCGCCGCGGGCGGCCTGGCGCGGGCTGAACTTGGGCGCGGGGGCCAGGCGCAACACCTCGCCCTGATAGCGCTCGTCGTCGCCGCCCAGTGCAAAGGGCAGGGCGTCGGCGCAGGCCTGCAGCAGGGCCTGCAGCCATGGCTGCTCGGCCTTGTGGAAGTCGCCCAGGACGTGCGGCATCACCAGCTCCTTCTCGCCAGGATGGCCCACGCCCATGCGGCCCCGGCGGAAGTCGGCGCCGATCTGGCTGATGATGGAGCGGATGCCGTTCTGACCAGCGGCGCCGCCGCCCGCCTTCATGCGGAAGCGACCGGGCGCCAGGTCGATTTCGTCGTGAAAGACGATCACATCCTGCGGCTTGATCTTGTAGAAGCGCGCCGCCTCACCGACCGCGCGGCCGCTCTCGTTCATGTAGGTCTGGGGCTTCATCAGCAGGACCTTCACCGGGCCATTCGCCGTGTCGACCTCGCCTTCGCGGATGACCGACTGGAACTTCGCCCGCTCGGGCCCGAAGCGCCAGCGCGAGGCGATCTCGTCGGCCGCCATGAAGCCGATGTTGTGCCGGTTGGCCTGATACTTGGCGCCCGGATTGCCCAGGCCGGCGATGAGGAACATGCGTCAGGGTCCGGATATGGAAACGGCCCACTCCAGGAGGAATGGGCCGTTCCGAAGTTCAGGTCGCCAGAAACGAGGCGGTGAGCAATCAGCCTTCCGACTTCTCGCCTTCATCCGACTGCTCGGACGCGGGGACTTCGGCCGCAGCGGCTTCGGCGGCGGCGGCGTCTTCCTGCTCGTCATGAGCGGCCGAGATAGCGGCCGACGAGGTCTTGATCGAGGCGATCATGAAGTCGCGGTCGGTGATGGTGGCGGTGACGCCTTCCGGCAGCTTGATGTCCGAGATGCGGATGGAGTCGCCCAGCTTGTGGCCGGCCAGATCGACGACCAGGTCTTCCGGGATGTGGTCGGCGCGGACCGAAATCTCGACCGTGTGGCGCACGATTTCCAGCGAACCGCCCTGACGGAAGGCCTTGCACTGGTCTTCGTTGATGAAGTGAACCGGGACTTCGATCTTGATCGTCTGATCTTCATCGACGCGCATCAGGTCGAAGTGCAGCGGCTTGTCGCTGACCGGATGGAACTGGACGTCCTTGGCGATGACCGGCTGGGTCTCTTCGCCGTACTTCAGCGTGACCAGGTGGCCCAGCAGCTTGCCGGTGTACAGGTTCTTGCGGAAGTCCTTCTCGTTGACCGAGATGGCGACCGGCGCCTTGCCGCCGCCGTACAGGATGCCCGGAACCGAGCCGGCGCGACGAGCGGCGCGGGAGTTGCCGGTGCCGACGCCGTCACGGACGTCGACGTTCAGGATGATCTCGGCCATCTGGCTCGCCTCAATACAGTTTAGCACCGGCGCTGGAACGGGCCCGCGCGGCGGGGTCTTAAGCCCTGGAATTCAAGAGCGCGGGTCAATACACGCATCGCGCCCGGCGCGCAACCGCGCGCGGCCAGGCGACTTTGCTGCGCGTCTAGGCCCTAGTTGGCGGAGGTCTGGACCGCGTTGGTGGAGGCTGTCGCGGCGTCGGCCGCGACCGGCGTGATCGATGCGCCCTCGGCCACCAGGGTCGTCGGCGCAGGCAGGGCGGCCGGGGTCACCATGGCGGCGGTGCAGGTGGACAGGTCGCGTGCGACGTGACGGCCGACACAGAACATGTCCTCATAGCTGGGGCGCGAAGCGGCCAGGCACTGGAACAGCATCAGCTTGGACATGTTCAGGCAGAACTCGCTGTTCGATTCGACCTGCAGCGCCTCGGTGTTGGTGCGGTTGTCCTCCCCGCCCGCGCCCAGAGCCGCGAGGGCGGCGATGGCCAGCGACCGAGTGACGGCCGGGGTGAAGGGCGGACCCGAGCGTGTGCCGGAGACACCAAGACCCGTACCGCTGTTGGCGGCCGTGAACAGACGCGCCGATTCGTCGGCGGACGGCAGCATGGCTGCGGCCGACAGCGTCTTGGCGCTCTCCAGCCGCACTTCGCGATTGGCGATGTGCGTGGTGGCCCAACGACGGCGTGGGTCGGTGCGCTCCTGAATGGTATAGGCGTCCCCCTCGACCGCATCGGCGATCACCAGCATGGCGGCCGAGTCCCGACCGACAGCGGCCGAGATCAGGCCGGCTGCGTCGGCCGCGCCGGGGAAGGTGGCGGCGTAGGCCGGATCGGCGATGATCCGGGCGACGATCTGCTGGCGCTGGGTCGGATCAGCCGCGAAGCTGCGAACGCCTGACACGAACTCAGGCGACTGCAGGGCGATGATCGAGCCATACGCGATCAGGCCGCGCGACAGCTGGCCAGGCTCGTAAGACGCGCCGCGGCGCAGGGCGGTCTGGATCGCCTCTGCGTTGGGGAAGCCGGCCTGGATGGTTTCGGCCTCGCGCATGAAGGCGACGTAGACCGAGGCGGCCTCGGCGACGCCCTGGTTCAGGCTGACGGGCGGCGGCGGCTGCGGCGCGACGGGCGCCGGCGCCTCAGCGATCACTTCCGGCTGGGCGCAGGATGCGAGGACGGCGGCGACTGCCAGGATCGCGACGGCGAGCCCCCGGCCATGACGACGCGAAATCGGATGGGCTTGAGACATAGGCTTTCCCCACTCACGCGAGACGCCCCCGGCGTCTGGATACAGGTAAAGGCCTATAGCGCGTCCAAAACCGTTTTCCGACCGTTAATCGAACAGCTTGGACACCGATTCTTCGTTAGCGATCCGTCGGATAGCTTCACCATTCAGCGCGGCCACGGAAACTGTTCGGATTTTCGCGCAGTTCAAAACTTCGTGGGGTTGCTCGATGGAGTCGGTGATCACCAGCTCCTTCAAGGGGCCGTCGGTGACGCGCTGGACGGCCGGGCCGGACAGAACGCCGTGGCTGATGTAGGCCGAAACCTGGGTCGCGCCGGCGTCGATCAGCGCCTTGGCGGCGTTGACCAGGGTGCCGCCGGAATCGACGATATCGTCGAACAGGATGCACTCCCGGCCCGCCACGTCGCCGATGATGTTCATGACCTCGCTCTCGCCCGCCTTGGGCCGGCGCTTGTCGACGATGGCCAGGTCGACGTTCAGCCGCTCGGCCAGCGACCGGGCCCGCACCACGCCGCCGACGTCGGGCGAGACGATCATCAGGTTGCCGCGCTGGTAGTTTCCCTTGATGTCGTTGGCCAGCACCGGCGTCGCGACGAGGTTGTCGGTCGGTATGTCGAAGAAGCCCTGGATCTGGCCGGCGTGCAGATCCATCGTCAGCACCCGGTCGGCCCCTGCGCGCGTGATCATATTGGCCACGAGCTTCGCGGAAATCGGCGTGCGGCCCCCGGTTTTTCGATCCTGCCTTGCATAGCCGAAATACGGGACGACGGCCGTGATCCGCCTGGCCGACGCCCGGACCAGGGCGTCAGTCATGATCAGCAGCTCCATCAGGTTGTCGTTGGCCGGATAGCTGGTCGACTGGATGATGAAGACGTCCTCGCCGCGGACGTTTTCCTCGATGGCGACGAAGACTTCGTTGTCCGCGAATCGCTTCACCTGGGCGCGGGTCAGCGGCATGTCCAGGTGGTCGGCGATGGCCTGGGCCAGAGTGCGGTTGGAGTTGCCCGACAGCAGCTTCATAGACCGGTCATCCTTTCGCCGTCATCGGGCTTCCAATGACGTGCGCGCTCTTTACCAGTGGCGCTGTGGGGGGCAAGCCGCGCCGACGCTTTTGTCTGGCGCTTTTGTCTGGATTGGCTCGCTCAAACCGCTGGTGTAGAGACCCGTCAACATCCCAGGTCGCCATTCCGGTGCGGCCACGCGAGAGGTCTCCATTGTCCGTAGGCAAGTTCCGATCCGGCCTGACCCTGGCGGTCGCGTTGGTCGCCGCCCTGTCGATCTCGGCCTGCGCCGGTCAGAAGCGCCAGCGGCTGGCTTATGAAGAGCGCCCGGTCGAGCTGCTGTACAACACGGGCTATCAGCGCCTGCAGCAGCAACGCTGGGCCGACGCGATCGACTATTTCCAGGAGGTCGAGCGCCAGCACCCCTATTCGGAATGGTCGCGCCGCGCGATCCTGATGCAGGTCTACGCCTACTATCAGAACAACAACTACCCCGAGGCGATCGCCGCGTCGGATCGCTTCGTGCAGCTGTTTCCCGGCAATCCCTCGGCGGCCTATGCCTATTACATGAAGGCGGTATGTAACTTCGAGCAGATCACCGATGTGGGTCGCGACCAGGGTTACGCCACCGCCGCCCTGAGCGGTCTGCGCGACGTGGCCCGCCGCTATCCGGGCAGCGCCTACGCCATCGACGCCACGGTCAAGATCGACATGGTCAACGACCAGTTGGCGGGCAAGGAAATGTCCATCGGCCGCTACTATCAGCGCGGCAACCAGCCGCTGGCCGCCATCAACCGCTACAAGTCGGTCGTGGCCAATCCGGACTTCCAGCGCACGTCGCACACCCCGGAGGCGCTGTATCGTCTGGTCGAGGTCTATCTGTCTCTGGGCCTGAAGGACGAGGCGACGCGCAACGGCGCTGTTCTGGGCTTCAACTATCCCGGCAGCCCCTGGTACGCTGAAGCCTACGCCCTGCTGACCGAACAAGGCGCCAAGCCCGAAGTCGCTCCGGAAGGCCAACGCGAAAGCTGGCTGCGCCGGATGATTCCGGGCTGAGGCCGATGCAGCCGACATCGACGTCGGTTGCTCGCTAGACTGCGGCCGATGCCGAATCACGCGCGCCCATGCTGACCGCCCTTTCCATGCGCGACATCGTCCTGGTCGAGGCGCTCGACCTGGATGTGGCGACGGGCCTGACCGTGCTGACCGGCGAGACCGGGGCCGGCAAGTCGATAATCCTGGACGCCCTGGGCCTGGCCTTGGGGGCGCGCAGCGACGCGGGGCTGGTTCGCAGCGGCGCCAAACAGGCCAGCGCCACGGCCGTATTCAGCGCACCCGACGATCCCGCCCTGATCGAGCTGATCACCGAACGCGGATTCGACGTGACGCCGGGCGAGGACCTGATCCTGCGCCGCACCGTCGCCGCCGACGGTCGCAGCCGCGCCTTCATCAACGATCAGCCGGCCGGGGTGACGGCCCTGCGCGAGATCGGCCAGGCGCTAGTGGAGGTGCACGGCCAGCACGAGACGGTCGGACTGCTGGACTGGAAGACGCACCGCGCGCTGCTGGACACCTACGGCGGGCTGCAACCGCAGCTTCTGGGCGTTGCAAGCGCGGCCGAAAAGCTGAAGGCCGGCGAGCGCGCCGTCGCCGACCTCAAGGCGTCCGCCGCCGAGGCCGCCGCCCATGCGGAAGAGCTGACGCAGAATCTGGCGGACCTTGACGCGCTAGACCCCCGTCCTGACGAGGAGACCGAGCTGGCCGGCGAGCGCGCCGTGCTGGGCGCATCGGAAAAGGCGGTCGCCGATCTGGCCGACGCGCGCTCGTCACTGGGCGGGGACAAGCTGTCGCGCAATCTGGCGGCGGCTCTGCGCGCGGTTGAGCATGCGCGCCAGAGGGCGGCGCAGTCGGGGGTTGAGGCCGACCATCCGCTGATCGAGAGGCTGACCGCCGCCGCCGAGGCCATCGACCGGACTCTGGTCGAGGCGGAGGAGGCGTTGGCCTGCGTCGACGCAGCCGCTAACGCGTTCGACTTCGAACCCGGACGGCTGGACAAGACTGAAGAGCGGCTGTTCGCGCTGCGCGCCGCCGCTCGCAAGCTGAACACCTCCGTCGAACTGTTGCCGGTGTTGCGGGAGCGTTTCCGCGAGCAGCTGCGAATGATCGAGAACGGCGCGGACGCCATCGCAGCGGCCGAGCGCGCGGCCGATGCGGCGCGCGAGCGGTACGACCTGGCCGCCACCTTGCTGACTTCGGCTCGGGAAGCGGCGGCGGATCGGCTGGTTGCCTCGGTGATGCAGGAGCTGGGACCGCTTAAGCTGGAGCGGGCGCGGTTCCGGGTGTCGTTCGAGCCGGTGTCGGATGGGCGGCGCGGACCGTTGGGTGTCGAGACGGTTCGGTTCCAGATCGCCACCAACGCCGGGACCGACTTCGGGCCGCTGGATTCGGTCGCCTCGGGCGGCGAACTGGCGCGCTTCGCCCTGGCCATGAAGGCGGCGCTGGCCGGGCGCGACGACCAGCGCCAGCCGGTGATGATTTTCGATGAGGTCGATCAGGGCGTGGGCGGCGCGGTCGCCGAGGCCGTGGGGCAGAGGTTGCAGCGGCTTTCGCAGGGCGCACAGGTGCTGGTGGTGACCCACAGTCCGCAGGTCGCGGCGCGCGGCCACGCCCATTGGAAGGTGATGAAGGCCGACCAGAGCGGCACGACGGTGACGTCGGTGGTCGATCTCGACGCCGATGCGCGGCGCGAGGAGATCGCACGGATGCTGTCCGGCTCGCGCATCACCGACGAGGCGCGGGCGGCTGCCGACGTTCTATTGGCCTAAGCGTCCCTCGCTTTCGTGATCCCCCGACTTGATCGGGGGACGAGGCGGCGCCGACGGCGATCTTTTTTCAGACGCGGCATCCTCGGCAGTCTCGCGCTCTCGCGCGCCGCCTCGTCCCCCGGTCTCCGCTTCGATTCGCCGGGGGATGACGAAAGTAATGAAGATCAGAAGGGCAGGACGGCCTCGCCGCGCAGGATGGCTTCGGCCTCCGGCGTGTGTTTCGCGCCGCCTCGGTCGTGCAGCACCAAAGGCGGCAGCAGGCGCAGCGGCGCCTTGCCGGTCTTGATGGCCTGCACCAGCACCCGCTTGGCCGGCTCGTCGGCATGGGCGTGGATCGGGCGGATGGCGAAGGAGCCCGCGGTCTCGCCCAGCAGGCTCAGCAGGTCCGCGAGCCTATCGGCGCGGTGGACGACCACGATCCGGCCGCCCTCGCGCACGGCCTTCAGCAGGAACCGCGTCCAGGCCTGCAGCCCGTCGTCGGCCATCCAGGCGCCGGACTTCTCGGCCGCCGGGGCCCGCAGGGCGTTAGGATCATCGAAAAAGGGCGGGTTGGAGATGGCCCAATCGAAGGGCTGCAGCGCCAGGGATCGGAAGCCGGCGGCCACGTCGGCGCAGACGATCTCGGCCCGTACGCCGTTGGTCGCCGCGTTGACGCTGGCGAGCGCGGCCGCTGACGGATCGCGCTCGACGCCCGTCAAGGCGACGTCGGCGCACCGCGCCGCTACCTGCAGCAGCGCTCCGCCCACGCCGCAACCCGCCTCGATCAGCCGCTCGCCCGGCTTCGCCTCGACCGCCGCCGCCAGCAGGGCCGCGTCCATGCCGGCGCGATAGCCGCGCGCGGGCTGGCGCAGCAGCACCCGGCCACCCAGCAGGCGATCGTCGGTGTACGAAACAGGCTGGCTGTCGGCGGCGTTCGGCATCGCTTCCTTGCTTGACCCTCATGGGCGGGATCACCATTGTGCGCCGCAATCGCCCGGGACAAGTCGGGCAGAGAGTTTCGCGGGCCAACGACGCCCGCTCGATGGTGAAAGAAGCCTACCGTTGGACGCTAGCCCAGTCGCCGTTTCCCGACCCAAGGGTGACGTCGAGGCCCTGGTTCGCCTCGCCGGCGCCGACATGGGCGCGGTGGATGCGCTGATCCTCGATCGCATGCAGTCCAGCGTGCCGGTGATCCCGTTGCTGGCGGAGCATCTGGTCTCGGCGGGCGGCAAGCGCCTGCGCCCCCTGCTGTCGGTCGCCGCCGCCCGCGCCTCGGGCGCCACGGGTTCGATAGAGGCGTCCCACAAGCTGGCCGCCGCGGTCGAGTTCATTCACACGGCGACCTTGCTGCATGACGACGTGGTCGACAGTTCCGAGCTGCGGCGCGGCAAGGTGGCGGCGCACCTGATCTGGGGCGCGCCGTCCAGCGTGCTGGTTGGGGATTATCTCTTCGCGCGCGCCTTCGAGCTGATGGTCGAGACGGATTCGATGCGCGCGCTGGGCGCGCTGGCGCGAGCGTCGGCAGTGATCTCGGAGGGCGAGGTGCTGCAGTTGACGCGGGCCCACGACCTGAACCTGGATCAGGACACCTATCTAACCATCATCCGCTCCAAGACGGCTGAGCTGTTCGCCGCCGCCGCCGAGGCGGGCGCGGTGGGCGCCGGGGCCAGCGAAGAGCAGATCGTCGCCCTGCGCGACTACGGCATGGCTTTGGGCGTGGCCTTCCAGCTGGCGGACGACGCGCTGGACTACGGCGGCGCAACCGAGACCTTGGGCAAGAACGCCGGCGACGACTTCAACGAGGGCAAGGTGACCATGCCGCTGCTGCTGGCCATCCGGCACACGCGCGACAAGGAAGACGCCTTCTGGGACCGCGTCATCACCAGGGGCGAACGTACCGAGGATGACTTCAAGCGGGCGCGCGAACTGATCTTCGCGGCGCGCGCGATCGGCGGGACGCTGGATCTGGCGGGCGACTATGCGGACCAGGCCAAGGCGTCGCTGGAGGTTCTGCCGCAGAGCGACTGGCGCGATGCGCTGGCGTCGCTAGCGGACTTCGCGGTCAGCCGGGCGGCGTAGAACTTTTCCTCCCCACGCTGTGGGGAGGGGGACCGCTTGCGGTGGAGGGGCGCCTCACGCGCGGCGCCTGAACAGCCCTTCCGTCTCGGCCAAAGGCCGAGCCACCTCCCCATCGCCTTCGCGATGGGGAGGAGAACTCAGTTTGTTACTTCAGGCTCGCCGCGAAGCGCTGGATGCGTTCGCAGGCGGCTTCCAGCACGCTCTCGCTGGTCGCGTAGCTAATGCGGAAGTAGGGGCTGAGGCCGAAGGCTTCGCCCTGGACCACGGCGACGCCCTCGGCGTTCAGCAGCTCGGCCGCGAAGGTCGAGTCGCCGTCGATGACGACGCCGGTCTCCGTCGCCTTGCCGATCAGGCCGGCGATGGACGGATAGACGTAGAAGGCGCCCTCCGGCGTCGCGCAGGTGATGCCCGTCGCCTGGTTCAGCATCGAGACGACTAGGTCGCGGCGGATCTCAAACGCCGCCTTGCGGGTCGGGATGAAGTCCTGCGTGCCGTTCAGCGCCTCGACCGCCGCCCACTGGCTGATGCTGGTGGGGTTGGATGTCGTCTGGCTGGCCACCTTGCGCATCAGGTCGATCAGGGCCTTGGGGCCGCCGGCGTAGCCGATGCGCCAGCCGGTCATGGCATAGGCCTTGGAGACGCCGTTCACTGTCAGGGTGCGGTCGTAGAGGTCCGGCGCGACCTGGGCGATCGTCGTGTATTCGAAGTCGCCGTAGACCAGATGCTCGTACATGTCGTCCGTCAGCACCCAGACCTGCGGGTGGCGACGCAGCACCTCGGCCAGGGCCTCCAGCTCGGCGCGTGTGTAGGCAGCGCCGGTCGGGTTCGACGGGCTGTTCAGGATCAGCCACTTGGTGCGCGGCGTGATGGCGGCTTCCAGCACCTCAGGACGGAGTTTGAAGCCGTCCTTCTCCTCGCCGATCACGGTAACGGGCTCGCCGCCGGCCAGCAGCACCATGTCGGGGTAGGAGACCCAGTAGGGCGCCGGCACGATGACCTCGTCGCCGGGGTTCAGGGTGGCGACCAGGGCGTTGAAGATCACCGGCTTGCCGCCCGGCGCGACGTGGATCTGGCTGACGTCGTAGGTCAGTTCATTCTCGCGCTGGAACTTCGCGACGATGGCCTTCTTCAGTTCCGGCATGCCGTCGGCGTCGGTGTACTTGGTCTCGCCGCGGTTGATGGCGTTGATCGCCGCCGCCTTGATGTTCTCGGGCGTATCGAAGTCGGGCTCCCCGGCGCCGAGACCGATGACGTCGCGGCCCTCGGCTTTCAGCTTCCGGGCCTGGGCGGTCACGGCGATGGTGGCCGACGGCTTGACGCGGGCGAGGGCTGAGGACTGCAGGGTGGACATGGTCGCATCCGAGGGGAGGGGAGGGGAGAGGGAGCCAAAAAGGCGGCCCCCCTTTAGGCGGAACGACAGTCGCTGGCCACCGCGACACTCGCAGAAATACTAAGGCCGGTGCTAAGCGTGGCTGCGATGCGTCGGCTCTTCGATTTCCTGCTGAACATGGAGGCGCGCCGCTGGCGGGCGGTCGTGGCCACGGCGGTGCTGTTCGGCCTTATCATCGCCCTGTTCGCCTTCGGCAAAGGGCTGCTGGGGCTGGACCAAGGCGTGGATGGCGCCGAGGCGCGGCTGGAGGCCTGGCTGGGCGGGTTCAGCGTGGGGCCTTGGGGACTGGTCGCCACCATTCTTCTGTTCGTGGTGTCGGCGTTCGTGGGAGCGCCGCAATTCGTGTTGATCGCCGCCTGCGTGGTGGTGTTCGGGCCGTGGGCAGGATTTGGATACAGCTGGATCGGCACTGTGGTGTCGGCCGCCGTGACCTATTGGCTAGGGCGGGGGCCGACGGCGCGGCTGCTGGCGCGCTATGGCGGCAAGACGGCCGGGCGGCTGACGCGGTTCGTCGGCGACAACGCCTTCTACGCCAGCTTCATGATCCGCAACGTGCCGTCGGCGCCGTTCATCGTGGTCAACATGGCGTTCGGCGCGGCGCGGGCCCGGTTCCTGCCCTATCTGGCCGGATGCGCCGTGGGGGTGCTGCCCAAGACCGCTCTGGTGGCCTTCTTCGGCGGTTCGTTCATGGCGGCGGTGAAAGGGGACGGCGTCTGGACCGCTGCGATTTTGGCGGGCGTTTCGCTGGTCTGGCTGGGACTGATGCTGGCGGTTCGCGAATGGGTCAAACGACGCGAGGACCGGCGATCAGAACCGCCTGACTAATCGCAGCGATGCCCCGGCGAATACGGCTTCGCTTCAAGGTCGCCGCCTTTGTCACAAGGCCCGTGAAAGGACTTGTAATCGCCTTATCATGCGGGCAAACGGGCCGTCAGTCCGCTTGACGAAGACGATCTGGGCGCCGTGCGTATGGGGATGCGCGCGGCGGGGCGTCGGCTCTGACAGGCAGAAGAATATCCAGCCTCTCAAGGCCCGACAGAACGGTACCCGACCCCCATGAGCTTCTCCCTTTTCGGCGCCATCTCCAATGACATCGCCATGGATCTGGGGACCGCCAACACCCTGATCTATATGAAGGGCAAGGGCATCGTCCTGAATGAGCCATCGGTGGTGGCGCTGCGCAACGTCGGTGGACGCAAGATCGTTCACGCCGTGGGCATCGAAGCCAAGCAGATGCTGGGCCGCACCCCGGGCCACATGGAAGCCATCCGTCCGATGCGCGACGGGGTCATCGCCGACTTCGAAGTCGCCGAAGAGATGATCAAGCACTTCATCCGCAAGGTTCATAACCGCAAGGGCTTCGTGAACCCCAAGATCATCGTCTGCGTGCCCTCGGGCGCCACGGCGGTCGAGCGCCGCGCGATCAACGACAGTTGCCTGAACGCCTCGGCCCGCCGCGTCGGCCTAATCGACGAGCCGATGGCCGCCGCGATCGGCGCCGGTCTGCCGATTCACGAGCCGACCGGGTCGATGGTCGTCGACATCGGCGGCGGCACCACCGAGGTGGCCGTGCTGTCGCTGTCGGGCATCGTCTATTCGCGCTCGGTCCGCGTGGGCGGCGACAAGATGGACGAGGCGATCATCTCGTACATGCGCCGCAACCATAATCTGCTGATCGGCGAGACCACCGCCGAGCGCATCAAGAAGGACATCGGCACCGCCCGCATCCCCGCCGACGGCGAGGGTCTGGCGATCGAGGTCAAGGGGCGCGACCTGATGCAGGGCGTGCCGCGCGAAGTCCGCATCTCTGAGCGCCAGGCAGCCGAAGCCCTGGCCGAGCCGGTCACGCAGATCATCGACGCCGTGAAGGTGGCGCTGGAAGCGACGCCGCCGGAGCTGGCCGCGGATATCGCCGACAAGGGCATCATGCTGACGGGCGGCGGCGCCCTGCTTCGCGGACTGGACGCCGAAATCCGTGATCACACCGGCCTGCCGGTCTCGGTGGCGGACGATCCGCTGTCGTGTGTGGCGATCGGCTGCGGCCGCGTGCTGGAGCACCCGCGCTGGATGAAGGGCGTGCTCGACTCCGCACTCTGACCCTACTGCGGTCCAGAGGGCCGCGACGACGTGTCAGGCCTGCGTGATCGGCCGTTTCAATCTGGTCTGAATTTTGCGATAGCCTCACAAAATCAGCGTGGGGCGTCCCGCTGATTCCTGCATTCGAGAAAGGCGCGCCGTGGCGTTTCGCGACGGACCGTTCGAGAACATCAAGGTCCCGCTGATCTGGACGGCCGGGGTCGTCGTCGTCGTGGCCGGGGTGTGCGCCGTGCTGCTTCTGGTCAGCGGCGGCCGCGACGACGGCGATACGGCGCCGTCCTCCGTCAAGACCGGGTTCACCGCCGCTGCAGGCCCTGTAGGCGGCGTTTTCGCGGCCCCCGTGCGGTGGGCCGGCGCCGTGACGGATTATGTTGGCGGCTACTTCTTCGCCGTGTCCGAGAACCGCAGGCTTAAGGCCGAACTGGCGGAGTTGCAGCCCTGGCGGGACCAGGCGATCGCCTTGAAGAACGTGAACGCTCGCTACGAGGCCATGCTGGGCCTGCGGACCGAACCGGCCGTGGCGATGGTGACGGCCCGATCAGTCTCCGAGGCGCGCGGGCCCTTCGTCAATGCGCGCCTGATCGACGTCGGCACGGACAAGGGCGTGCGCCTGGGAAATCCGGTCCTGAACGAGCATGGTCTGGTCGGCAAGATCGTCGGGTCGTCTGGCGGCATCAGCCGTCTGCTGTTGCTCACAGACGTATCCAGCCGCACGCCGGTCCTGATCGACCGCACGGATGCGCGCGCCATGCTGAACGGCGACGGTTCCGGTAACCCGCGCCTTGAATATGTGCGCGGAGCTGGTGCGGTGCAGGCGGGCGACCGCGTGCTGACTTCGGGCGACGGCGGCGGCTTCCCGCGCGGCGTGCCGATCGGCGTCGTGGCCAAGGGCATCGACGGCTCTTGGCGGGTCAAACTGTTCAGTGATCGCGGCGCGATCGACTTCGTTCGCGTCATGCTGTTCCAGGATTTCGGCCAGTTGGCCGATCCCGCCGCGCTGAACGCCCCGCCGCTGGCCGCCATGAGCGCGGCGCCGGCTCCCAGCGCCGATCAGGTCGCTTTGATCAACGACGTCGCCGCGCGCCGCGCCGCCGCCGCCGAGGCTCAGCGCGCCCGTGTCGCCGCCGCCGCCGCTGCGCCGCCGCCGTCGCCTGCACCCGCGAGGCCTGCCACGACAGCCCCGTCGCCTTCGAGGCCTGCAGCAGTGACGCCCGCGCCCGCTGCGCCGGCGCCCGCCGCACCCGCAACCGACACGCCGCCCAACGGAGGCGCGCTGTGAGACGATCCATGGCGGTCCGCGTCGTGGGGCCGATGCAGTGGATCGTCTATCCGTCGCTCGCCGCCATCGCCGCGACGGTGATCCTTGCCACGCCTGTGGAGTTGTTCGGGCTGAAGCTGCCCGAGCCCGTGCTTCCGCTGGTGTTGGCCTTCGCCTGGCCCCTGATCCGGCCGTCGATGCTGGGTCCGGCGGTACTGTTCCTGTTGGGCCTGTTTCTGGACCTGTTCTGGGGCGGAGCGATGGGTCTGTGGCCGCTGTGCCTGCTGGGCGTCTACGGCGGCATCCTGCTGGCGCGGAACCTGCTGGCCGGGCAAGAGACGTTGATCCTCTTCGCGTGGTACGCCGCTGCATCCTGCCTGGTGTTTCTGACGGCCTATCTGATCGTCACGGTTCAGGCCGGCAACGCGCCCAGCCTGATTTCTCTGTTCAATCAGGTCTGGCCGACGCTGGCGATTTTCCCGATCGCGGCCTGGCTGATCGAGCGTTTCGATGACGGGGACGTGCGCTTCCGGTGACCTCCGAACCGTCGATCATCTTCTCGGATCCTAACGAGCGTCAGGGCTCGTTCCTGCGGCGCACCTTCGTGGTGGGCGGTCTGACGACGCTGGGCGTCACCGCCCTGATCGGACGTCTGGCCCAGCTTCAGGTCGTGCAGGCGCGCGAGTATTCGACGCTGGCCAGCCAGAACCAGTTCAACTTCCGCCTCGTTCCGCCGCCCCGAGGCCGCATCCTGGATCGCAACGGCGTGGTCATCGCCGGAAACCGGCCAAGCTTCCGCGTGCTGGTCGTGCGCGACGAGACCAAGGATCTGGACCAGACGCTGGACCTGCTGGGTCGAGTCTTGCCCGACACCATGGACCGACGCCGCGCCATCATCCGCGACGTCAACGCCGCCCCCCGCTTCAGTCCCGTGCCGGTCAAGAGCGACATGACGTGGGAGGAGTTCGCCAAGGTCAATCTGTACGCCGCCGATCTGCCCGGCGTGATGGCCGACATGAACGAGGCTCGTTACTATCCGTTCGGTGGTTCGTTCGCCCACGTCATCGGCTACGTCGCCAAGGTCTCGGACCGCGACATCAAGGCGATCCGAGACAAGGGTGAAGAGCCGCCCGCCATTCTGTTCAACCCCGGCTTCCGCATCGGCCGACAGGGCGTTGAAAAATCCCTGGATGAGCAGCTTCGCGGCGTCGCGGGCGGAAATCGCGTCGAAGTCGACGCGCGCGGCCGTGTGGTTGCCGAAGACATCGGCGGTTCGCGGCCGGCCGAGCCCGGCGAAGACGTGATGCTGACGCTGGACGCCGACGTCCAGAATCGCGCCCTCGAGGTTTTCGGCGACGAGAGCGGCAGCTGTGTCGTCATGGACGTGCGCAACGGCGACATCCTGTGCATGACGTCGTCGCCGTCGTTCGACCCGAACCTCTTCGTCGGAGGGGTGCCGTCGAACATCTACCGCGCCCTGGCCGATTATGAGCGCAAGCCGCTGCTCGACAAGGCGATCAACGGCAACTTCCCGCCCGGATCTACCTTCAAGCCGGCGACGGCGCTGGCTCTGCTGGCAGCCGGAGTGAATCCGGCCGAGCGGGTCAACTGCACCGGCGTCTTCCGCACGGGCCAGCGCTGCTGGGGCCGGCACGGATCGCAGGACATGCACAACGCGATCAAGAACTCCTGCGACATATATTTCTACACCATGTGCAATCGCGCGGGCGTGGACATGATCCGCGACACGGCGATCAAGCTGGGGTTCGAGCAGACGTTCGACATCGGCGTCGGCAACCAGCGCAAGGGCCTGCTGCCGTCCACGGCGTGGAAGAAGAAGACCTTTCCGCGTGATCCGGTCTGGCATCCGGGGGAGACGACGTCGGTCGCGATCGGGCAGGGGGCGGTGCTGGTCAACGCCCTGCAACTGGCGACCTATACCTCGCGCCTGGCCAATGGCCGCAAGGCCATCCGGCCGCGTCTGATCAAGTCGGTCGGCGGCGTCGAGCGGCCATCCGGCGGGGACGTGCCGGACCTGCCGTTCAGCCGCGAGCATCTGGACATCGTGCGCGGCGGCATGATCGCCGTGGCCAACGACACCTCCGGCACCGCCTATCGCCAGTCCCAGCTTGGGCTGGGCGACATCCAGATGGCCGGCAAGACCGGCACCGCCCAGTCGCGGGACTACAAGCCCGGTCAGTCGCGCCGCTCGGACGTCTGGGCGCTGAAGGACCACAACCTGTTCATCGCCTTCGCGCCGGTCGACGCGCCGCGCTACGCCGTGGCGGTGATCATCGAGCACGGCGGTCGCGGCGGGGGCACCGCCGGCGCCCCGCGCGCCCGTGAAGTCATGCGCACCGTCCTGCTGAAGGATCCGGACATGCTGCAGCGGATCCAGCGCCCCCCGCCCCCCGAGGGCACGGCGGCGCCCGACGACGTGGTGGAAGGGGCCGCGCCGGAGACTGCGCCGCCGCCGATCGCGCCCGTTCAGCCGAACACGCCGCCGCCTCCCACGACGCCCGGCCCGCAACCGTATTATTCTGAGACAGCCGGATGACCGCCTCGGCCCTGACGCGACCTGGCGAGCGTGATCGCCTGCCGGTCAAACTGACCCAGATCGACTGGCGGTTCGTCGGCCTGCTGTGCGTGATCGCGGGCATCGGCTGCGCCATGCTTTATTCGGTGGCGGGCGAGTCCTGGGAGCCGTGGGCGATCAAACACCTGATCCGCTTCGGCGCCTGCGTGGTCATGCTGCTGGTCCTCGCCATGATGGATCCGCGCTACTGGTTTCGCATGGCCTGGCCGGTCTACGGCATCGGCTTACTGCTGCTGGTGGCGGTCGAAGTGGCCGGCGACACCCGGATGGGCGCGACGCGCTGGCTGGAGATCGGCCCGTTCAGCTTCCAACCGTCCGAGATCATGAAGATCGGCGTCGTGCTGGCATTGGCGCGCTATTACCACGGCGCCACGGCGCAGGAGGCGCGGCTGCACTGGAAGCTGATATTCCCGGTGCTGATCATCGGCGCGCCCTTCCTGCTGGTCGCCCACCAGCCAGACCTTGGCACCGCGATGCTGATCGGCCTGACCGGGGCGGCGATCATGTTCCTGGCAGGGCTGGACTGGAAAGTGATCGCGGGGGTCACCATCCCCGCCCTGATCGCCATTCCCGGATACGTCATGTTCGGGATGCACGGCTATCAGCGGGACCGCGTGCTGACCTTCCTGAGCCCCGAGAGCGATCCGTCCGGCACCGGCTATCACATCACCCAGTCCAAGATTGCGCTGGGCTCCGGCGGTCTGCTGGGCAAGGGCTATGGTCTGGGCAGTCAGAGCCAGCTGGAATTTCTTCCCGAGAAGCAGACAGACTTCATCTTCGCGGCTGTGTCGGAGGAGTTCGGCTTCGTCGGCTCGGTCACCATCCTGCTTTGCTACATCGGCGTCGTCCTGATCGCCCTGCGCATCGCGTCGCTGTCGCACAGCCACTTCGGCCGGCTGGCCTCGGCGGGCGTAACGGCGACCTTCGCCCTCTATGTGCTGATCAACGCCGCGATGGTCATGGGCCTGGCGCCCGTCGTGGGCGTGCCCATGCCGCTGATGAGCTATGGCGGCACCGTCATGGTGACGGTGATGATCGGCTTCGGCCTGGTCATGTCGACGCGGGTGCACCGTTACGCGGAGCTGCCCAAGGGCCATGGCCTGTTCTAGGCCGTTGATTTCCACGGCAAGCGCCTGTATGAGGCGCGCCTTCCGGCAAGGTTTGCCCTTTCCGGTCCTGTCCGAGAACTTCGGGGCGTGGGGGCCACCCATGCCGTAACAGTCAGAGAGCCCTCTGGCGCCGTGGGGAGATGGGGAAGCGATTTGACAGCGGTCGGCCCGGTTCCGGGACGGACCCCGGTCGGCGCATCCTTCGGACAATTCGATACCGGCCCGGCGGCGTTCGCGCGCGCAGGCCAACGGCGTCGGGGCTCGTCCCGCCGCCGCACGTGAGACTGGAGACCGCAATGGACCGCGCACAGAAAGCCGAGTCGATCGAAACGCTGAAGGGCGTTTTCGCTGACGCCGGCAGTGTGGTCGTGACCCACAACCTGGGTCTGACCGTTGCGGAAATGGAAGACCTGCGTGGTCGTCTTCGCAAAGAAGGCGGCGCGTTCAAGGTGGTCAAGAACCGCCTGGCGCTGAAGGCGCTCGAAGCCGAAGAAGGCAGCGGCTACCACGGCCTGTTCAAGGGTCCGGTGGGCATCGCCTATTCCGAGAACCCCGGCACGGCCGCCAAGGTGGCCACCGAGTTCGCCAAAGCCAACGATCGCTTCAAGATCGTCGGCGGCTTCATGGGCGAAACCGTCGTGGACCAGAAGGGTGTCGAGGCTCTCTCGAAGCTCCCGACCCTCGACGAAATCCGCAGCTCGCTCATCGGCCTGCTCAATGCGCCCGCGACCAAGATCGCCGGCGTGCTGCAAGCGCCCGCCGGTCAGCTGGCCCGCGTGTTCAACGCCTACGCCACCAAGGACGCGGCGTAAGCCGCTCTTTCATCTCCGCATAAACCCAACCCAAATCCTCCGAAGGAAAACTGACTATGGCTGACCTGTCCAAGATCGTCGAAGACCTGTCCTCGCTGACCGTCCTCGAAGCCGCCGAACTGTCGAAGCTGCTGGAAGAAAAGTGGGGCGTCAGCGCCGCTGCTCCGGTCGCGATGATGGCCGCCGCCGGCGGTGGCGCCGCTGCTCCGGCTGAAGCCGCCGAAGAGCAAACCGAGTTCACCGTCGTCCTGCTGGACGGTGGCGACAAGAAGATCAACGTCATCAAGGAAGTTCGCGGCGTCCGCTCGGACCTGGGCCTGAAGGAAGCCAAGGACCTGGTCGAAGGCGCTCCGCAGAACGTCGTCGAGAACGTCTCCAAGCAAGCCGCCGACGAAGTCGCCAAGAAGCTGACGGAAGCCGGCGCCAAGGTGCAGGTCAAGTAAGACCGGCCCTTCTAGGCTGAACGATCGAGGGGCCCGGCGAGCGATCGCCGGGCCCCTTTTCGTTGCGCCGAAGATTCAGGCGGATCAGGCCGCCGGCGTGACGTCCAACAGCTCGACCGTGAACTTCAGCGTCGAGTTGGGCGGCAGCTCGTCGCCGCCGACCCAGCGCTCGCCGTAGGCCAGGGCGGCCGGGATCACGAACTCATAGGTCTCGCCGACGCGCATCAGGGCCACGCCCTCGGTCCAGCCCTTGATGACGCGATTGAGCGGGAACTCGGCCGGTTCATTGCGGGCGTAGGAGCTGTCGAACTCACGCCCGTCGACGAAGGTCCCCCGATAGTGGACCTTGACCGTATCGGTGGCCTTGGGCTGCGCGCCCTCCGGATGCGCCGCGCCGACGCGCCGATACTGCAGGCCGCTCTCAGTGGTCGTCCATCCGCGCTGCGCGCTGTTCCAGGCCAGATAGGCGGCGTTGCCCGTATCCCAGTTCGCCTGGGTCGCAGGCCCGGCAGGCGCGGGCGGCGTCGGCGCGGTCGTGGCGCATGCGGTCAGGATGAGGGCGGCGGGGAGGGCGAGAGCGATCTTCATGGCCCTGAAATAGCACGACTAGCCGTGGCGCCGAGCACCGGAGGCGAAATCGTTCCACAGGCCTTTATTTCGTCCGAAAAGCGAGTATATCAGCGCGTTCCGCACATCTCTGCATTGAGTCCGCGCGAAAGCGTCGAGGCCCGGTCCGTCGCCCTCCGACCGGTGCGAAGACGCGCTCCTTCCCAAGGGAGCTGCACATTTCAGGCGTCCTGGTCTCATGGGACCGAGGGTGGACGCCGAAACCTTTCGGTCCGCGGACGCCGGTTGGCGCGCCGCGGCCGCCGCATTGAACGCGGGCTTCAGGCCCGCCGATTGGGAACGAATAATGGCCAAGTCCACCGACGGTCTCGCCGATCTGGGTCAGATCGCCTTCGCCACGTCTTTCACCGGCAAGAAGCGCATCCGCAAGTCCTTCGGCCGCATCCCCGAAGCCGTGCAGATGCCGAACCTGATCGAGGTTCAGCGCGCTTCCTACGAGCAGTTCCTGCAGCGCGACGTGCGCAGCGGACCGCGCAAGGACCAGGGCATCGAGGCGGTCTTCAAGTCGGTGTTCCCGATCAAGGACTTCAACGAACGCGCCATCCTTGAATACGTCACCTACGAGTTCGAGGACCCGAAGTACGACGTCGAGGAATGCATCCAGCGCGACATGACCTATGCCGCGCCGCTGAAGGTCAAGCTGCGCCTGATCGTGTTCGAGGCGGATGAGGAAACCGGGGCCCGCTCGGTCAAGGACATCAAGGAGCAGGACGTCTACATGGGGGACATCCCCCTGATGACGGACAAGGGCACGTTCATCGTCAACGGCACCGAGCGCGTGATCGTTTCGCAGATGCACCGTTCGCCGGGCGTGTTCTTCGACCACGACAAGGGCAAGACCCACTCGTCGGGCAAGCTGCTGTTCGCCGCCCGCGTGATCCCGTACCGCGGCTCGTGGCTGGACTTCGAGTTCGACGCCAAGGACATCGTCTACGTCCGCATCGACCGCCGCCGTAAGCTGCCGGCCACCACCTTCCTGCTGGCCCTCGGCATGGACGGCGAGGAAATCCTGCGCACCTTCTACGAGACCGTCCCGTACGAGAAGCGCGGCGAAGGCTGGGTCACGCCCTACAAGTTCGAGCGCTGGCGCGGTGTGAAGCCGGAGTTCGACCTGATCGACGCCGACACCGGCGAAGTGGTCGCCCAGGCTGGCCAGAAGATCTCGGCCCGCGCCGCCAAGAAGCTGGGTGAAACCACGACGTCGCTGTCGCTGGCCGCCGACGCCCTGCTGGGCCGCTATCTGGCCAACGACGCCGTCAACATGGAAACCGGCGAGATCTACGCCGAAGCCGGTGACGAGCTGGACGCGCCGACCATCGAGCTGCTGGAAGGCCACGGCTTCACCACCATCGACGTGCTGGACATCGACCACGTCACGGTCGGCGCCTACATGCGCAACACCCTGCGGGTGGACAAGAACACCGGCCGCGAGGACGCGCTGTTTGACGTCTATCGCGTGATGCGTCCGGGCGAGCCGCCGACCCCGGAAGCGGCCGAGGCCATGTACAACTCACTGTTCTTCGACAGCGAACGCTACGACCTGTCGGCGGTCGGCCGCGTGAAAATGAACATGCGGCTGGAGACCCCCGAGGTTTCCGACGAGATCCGCGTCCTGCGCAAGGACGACGTGCTGAAGGTGCTGCAGATCCTGGTCGGTCTGAAGGACGGCCGGGGCGAGATCGACGACATCGACAACCTGGGCAACCGCCGGGTTCGTTCGGTCGGCGAGCTGCTGGAGAACCAGTACCGCGTCGGCCTGCTGCGGATGGAACGCGCCATCAAGGAGCGCATGAGCTCTGTCGATATCGACACGGTCATGCCGCACGACCTGATCAACGCCAAGCCGGCCGCTGCCGCCGTGCGTGAGTTCTTCGGCTCGTCGCAGCTGTCGCAGTTCATGGACCAGACGAACCCGCTGTCGGAAATCACCCACAAGCGTCGCCTTTCGGCGCTTGGCCCGGGTGGTCTGACGCGTGAGCGCGCCGGCTTCGAAGTCCGCGACGTGCACCCGACCCACTACGGCCGCATCTGCCCGATCGAGACGCCGGAAGGCCCGAACATCGGCCTGATCAACTCGCTGGCCACCCACGCTCGCGTCAACAAGTACGGCTTCATCGAGAGCCCGTACCGCCGCGTGAAGGACGGCAAGGCCCAGGACGAGGTGGTCTACATCTCGGCCATGGAAGAGGCGAAGTACACGATCGCCCAGGCCAACATCGAACTGCGCGCAGGCGAAATCGTCGAGGATCTGGTCCCCGGCCGGATCAACGGTGAATCGCAGCTCCTGAACAAGGACGCGGTCGACATGATGGACGTGTCGCCCAAGCAGGTCGTTTCGGTCGCCGCCGCCCTGATCCCGTTCCTGGAAAACGACGACGCCAACCGCGCGCTGATGGGCGCGAACATGCAGCGTCAGGCCGTGCCGCTGGTCCAGTCGGATGCGCCGCTGGTCGGCACCGGCATGGAAGCGGTCGTGGCCGTGGACTCCGGCGCCGTCGTGGTCGCGCGCCGTGAGGGCGTCGTCGAGCAGATCGACGGCACCCGTATTGTCGTGCGTGCCACCGGCGACGTGGATGCCGCCCGCTCGGGCGTCGACATCTATCGCCTGTCGAAGTTCCAGCGTTCGAACCAGTCGACCTGCATCAACCAGCGCCCGATCGTGCGCGTGGGCGATCAGGTGAAGGCCGGCGACGTCATCGCCGACGGCCCGTCGACGGACCTGGGCGAACTGGCGCTGGGCCGCAACGCCCTCGTCGCCTTCATGCCCTGGAACGGCTACAACTTCGAAGACTCGATCCTGATCTCCGAGCGCATCGTGCGCGACGACGTCTTCACCTCGATCCACATCGAGGAGTTCGAGGTCATGGCTCGCGACACCAAGCTGGGCCCGGAAGAGATCACCCGCGACATCCCGAACGTCGGTGAGGAGGCCCTGCGCAACCTCGACGAAGCCGGCATCGTGGCGATCGGCGCCGAAGTACAGCCGGGCGACATTCTCTGCGGCAAGGTCACCCCTAAGGGCGAAAGCCCGATGACCCCGGAAGAGAAGCTGCTGCGCGCCATCTTCGGTGAAAAGGCTTCGGACGTCCGCGACACCTCGCTGCGCCTGCCGCCCGGCGTCGCGGGCACCATCGTCGACGTGCGCGTCTTCAACCGTCACGGCGTCGACAAGGACGAACGCGCCATCGCAATCGAACGCTCGGAAATCGAGCGTCTGGGCAAGGACCGCGACGACGAGCTGAAGATCCTGGAACGCAACGTCTACGGCCGCCTGCGTCCGCTGCTGCTCGGCAAAACCGCCGTCTCGGGTCCGAAGGGCCTGGGCCGCGGCGACATCACCGAGGAGAAGCTGGCTGACGTCAGCCGTGGCCTGTGGTGGCAGATCGCCCTCGACGACGAGAAGGCGATGGGCGAACTGGAGGCGATGAAGCGTCAGTTCGAGGACGCTCGCAAGGCTCTGGACCGTCGCTTCGAGGACAAGGTCGAGAAGCTGCAACGCGGCGACGAACTGCCCCCAGGCGTGATGAAGATGGTCAAGGTCTTCGTAGCCGTGAAGCGCAAGCTTCAGCCGGGCGACAAGATGGCCGGCCGTCACGGCAACAAGGGCGTCATCTCCAAGATCCTGCCGATCGAGGACATGCCGCACCTGGAAGACGGCACCTCGGTGGACGTCGTTCTGAACCCGCTGGGCGTGCCGTCGCGCATGAACATCGGCCAGATCTTCGAAACCCACCTGGGCTGGGCCGCCGCCGGCCTCGGCAAACAGATCGCCGGCCTGCTGGAAGCCTGGCAGGACGGAGGCCAGAAGCAGGCCCTCGTCGATCGGCTGACCACCATCTACGGCGAGGACATCCCTCTGCCGGACGATGAGGAAGACCTGATCGAGCTGGCGCGCAACGTGTCCAAGGGCGTGCCCTTCGCCACGCCGGTCTTCGACGGCGCGCACATCTCGGACATCGAGGACCTGCTGGAAGCAGCCGGCCTGGAGCGTTCGGGCCAGTCCATCGTCTACGACGGTCAGACCGGGGAGCAGTTCAAGCGTCCGGTCACGGTCGGCTACATCTACATGCTGAAGCTGCACCACCTGGTCGACGACAAGATCCACGCCCGCTCGATCGGCCCGTACTCGCTGGTCACCCAGCAGCCGCTGGGCGGCAAGGCGCAGTTCGGCGGTCAACGCTTCGGCGAGATGGAGGTCTGGGCTCTGGAAGCCTACGGCGCGGCCTACACCCTGCAGGAAATGCTGACGGTGAAGTCCGACGACGTGGCCGGCCGGACCAAGGTCTACGAGGCCATCGTCCGTGGCGACGACAGCTTCGAGGCCGGCATTCCCGAGAGCTTCAACGTGCTCATCAAGGAAATGCGTTCGCTGGGTCTGAACGTGGAGCTGGAGAACAGCTGATCCGAGTGAAGAGTGAGTGGTGAGTAGTGAGTGGGTCTTGGCCCGCTTCGCTGCTCCTACTCACTGATCACCGGCACTGTTCACCTGATCCGCACGATATTTTTCGCGGCGTCTGCCGCAGAAGGAACTCAAGATGAACCAGGAAGTCCTGAACATCTTCAATCCGGTCCCGGTCACCCCGACCTTCGACCAGATCAAGATCGCCCTGGCCTCGCCCGAAAAGATCCGCTCGTGGTCGTTCGGCGAGATCAAGAAGCCCGAGACCATCAACTACCGGACGTTCAAGCCCGAACGCGACGGCCTGTTCTGCGCCCGTATCTTTGGCCCGACCAAGGATTACGAATGCCTGTGCGGCAAGTACAAGCGCATGAAGTACAAAGGCATCATCTGCGAGAAGTGCGGCGTCGAGGTCACTCTGGCCCGCGTTCGGCGCGAGCGGATGGGCCACATCGAACTGGCCTCGCCTGTCGCCCACATCTGGTTCCTGAAGTCGCTGCCGTCGCGTATCGCCCTGATGCTCGACATGGCCCTGAAGGACGTCGAGCGCGTCCTATACTTCGAGAACTACATCGTCACCGAGCCGGGCCTTACTCCGCTGAAGCAGAACCAGCTGCTGACGGAAGACGAGTATTATCGCTACCAGGAAGAGTTCGGCGATGACGGCTTCACCGCCGAGATCGGCGCCGAGGCCGTGCGCAACCTGCTGATCGGCATCGACCTGAACGCGGAAGCCGAGAAGCACCGCGGCGAACTGGCCGACAGCCCCTCGGAAATGAAGGCCAAGAAGGCTTCCAAGCGCCTGAAGCTGATCGAGGCCTTCCTCGAGAGCGGCAACAAGCCCGAGTGGATGATCCTGACCGTCGTGCCGGTCATCCCGCCGGAACTGCGGCCGCTGGTGCCGCTGGACGGCGGCCGCTTCGCCACGTCCGACCTGAACGACCTGTATCGCCGGGTCATCAACCGGAACAACCGCCTGAAGCGCCTGATCGAGCTGCGGGCGCCGGACATCATCATCCGCAACGAAAAGCGGATGCTGCAGGAATCCGTCGACGCCCTGTTCGACAACGGCCGTCGCGGCCGGGTGATCACGGGCGCCAACAAGCGTCCGCTGAAGTCGCTGGCCGACATGCTGAAAGGCAAGCAGGGCCGCTTCCGCCAGAACCTGCTGGGCAAGCGCGTCGACTACTCGGGCCGTTCGGTCATCGTGGTCGGCCCGGACCTGAAGCTGCACGAGTGCGGTCTGCCCAAGAAGATGGCGCTCGAGCTCTTCAAGCCGTTCATCTATGCGCGCCTGGACGCCAAGGGCCTGTCAGGCACCGTCAAGCAGTCCAAGCGGATGGTCGAGCGTGAACAGCCCCAGGTGTGGGACATCCTCGAAGAGGTGATCCGCGAACACCCGGTCATGCTGAACCGCGCGCCGACGCTGCACCGTCTGGGCATTCAGGCGTTCGAGCCGAAGCTGATCGAAGGCAAGGCCATCCAGCTGCACCCGCTGGTCTGCGCCGCCTTCAACGCGGACTTCGACGGCGACCAGATGGCCGTGCACGTCCCGCTGAGCCTCGAGGCCCAGCTGGAAGCGCGCGTGCTGATGATGTCGACCAACAACATCCTGTCGCCCGCAAACGGCAAGCCGATCATCGTGCCGTCGCAGGACATCGTTCTGGGCCTGTACTACCTGTCGCTGGTCAAGGACGGCCAGAAGGGCGAGGGCAAGCTGTTCGCCAACGTCGGCGAGATCGACGCGGCGCTCGACGCCGGCGTCGTGACCCTGCACACCCGTATCAAGGCCCGTTGGACCGAGATGGACTCGTCCGGAGCGTCGATCACCAAGGTGATCGATACGACCCCAGGCCGTATGAAGCTGGGCGCCCTGCTGCCGCAGAATCCCGAGATCGGCTACCGCCTGCTCGAGAAGAACCTGACCAAGAAGGAAATCGGCAACCTGATCGATCAGGTCTATCGTCACTGTGGTCAGAAGGCGACGGTCATCTTCGCTGACCAGATGATGGGTCTGGGCTTCAAGGAAGCGGCCAAGGCCGGCATTTCCTTCGGCAAGGATGACATCGTCATTCCGGCCAAGAAGTCGGTCATCGTCGACGAAACCCGCACCCTGGTGGAGGAGTACGAGCAACAGTACGCCGACGGCCTGATCACCAAGGGCGAGAAGTACAACAAGGTCGTCGACGCCTGGGCGAAGGCCACCGATCGCGTCGCCGACGAGATGATGGGCGAGATCGCCCAGCCCCGCGTGCTGGCGAAGGGCCAGCAACCGGACATCAACTCGGTGTTCATGATGGCCAACTCCGGCGCCCGCGGTTCGCAGGCCCAGATGAAGCAGCTGGGCGGCATGCGCGGCCTGATGGCCAAGCCGTCGGGCGAGATCATCGAGACGCCGATCATCTCGAACTTCAAGGAAGGACTGACCGTCCTTGAGTACTTCAACTCCACCCACGGCGCCCGCAAGGGTCTGGCCGACACCGCGCTGAAGACGGCCAACTCCGGCTATCTGACGCGTCGTCTGGTCGACGTGGCGCAGGACTCGATCGTCACCGAGGACGACTGCGGCTCGACGCGGGGCATTACCCTGCGCGCCGTGGTCGAAGGCGGCGACGTGCTGGTCTCGCTGGGCCAACGCGTCCTGGGTCGCTATGCGGCCGAGGACATCAAGGAACCGGGCGGCGACACCATCCTGTTCCCTGCGGACACCTATCTGCAGGAAGAGGAAGTCGAGATCATCGACAAGGCCGGCGTCCAGTCGGTCAAGGTTCGCTCTGGCCTGACCTGTGAAGCCGAGGCCGGCATCTGCGGCTACTGCTACGGCCGTGACCTGGCGCGCGGCACCAACGTCAACATCGGCGAAGCGGTCGGCGTCATCGCGGCCCAGTCGATCGGCGAGCCCGGCACCCAGCTGACGATGCGGACCTTCCACATCGGCGGCACCGCGCAGGTGGCGGAAACCTCGTTCGTCGAGGCGACCAATCCCGGTTCGGCCAAGGTGGTCGGCCCGACCGTCAAGGCGGCGCACGGTGATCTGGTGGCCATGAGCCGCAACGTCGTCGTCGTCGTGGTCGTGGACGGCAAGGACCGTGAGACCCACAAGGTGCCGTACGGCGCCCGCATCCGCGTCAAGGACGGCGCGGACGTGACCAAGGGCCTGCGTCTGGCGGAGTGGGATCCCTACACCACCCCGATCCTGACGGAAGTCGGCGGCGTCGTGCGTTTCGAGGATCTGGTCGAGGGCCTGTCGGTCCGCGAGGAGACCGACGAAGCCACCGGCATCGCCAACCGCGTCGTCTCGGACTGGCGCGCCAGCCCGCGCGGCTCGGATCTGCGTCCGGCCATGGGCGTGACGCTGGGTGACGGCTACGCCAAGCTGGCCTCGGGCTCCGACGCCCGCTACCTGCTGCCCGTCGGCGCGGTTCTGTCCGTGTCCAACGGCGACGAGGTCAAGCCGGGCGAGATCATCGCCCGCGTTCCGACCGAAGGCGCCAAGACCCGCGACATCACTGGCGGTCTCCCGCGGGTGGCCGAGCTGTTCGAAGCCCGTCGTCCCAAGGACTGTGCGGTCATCGCCGAGATGGACGGTCGCGTCGAGTTCGGTCGCGACTACAAGAACAAGCGCCGCATCAAGATCACGCCCGAGCCCAATGCGGACGGCGTGCAGGGCGAAGCGGTCGAGTTCCTGATCCCGAAGGGCAAGCACATCTCCGTCCACGACGGCGATCTGATCCAGAAGGGCGACTACATCATCGACGGCAACCCGGATCCGCACGATCTGCTGCGCATCCAGGGCGTCGAGGCGCTGGCCGAGTATCTGGTGAACGAAGTGCAGGAGGTCTATCGACTGCAGGGCGTGCCGATCAACGACAAGCACATCGAGGTGATCGTTCGCCAGATGCTGCAGAAGGTCGAAATCCTCGACTCGGGCGAGACCACTCTGATCCGTGGCGACACGGTCGAAGTGGCCGAGGCCGTGCTGGAGAACGCCAAGGTCGAGAAGCGTGGCGGCCGTCCGGCCACGACGCAGCCGGTCCTGCTGGGCATCACCAAGGCGTCGCTGCAGACCCGCAGCTTCATCTCGGCGGCGTCCTTCCAGGAGACCACCCGCGTCCTCACCGACGCCTCGGTCAACGGCAAGGTCGATACGCTGGAAGGCCTGAAGGAAAACGTCATCGTCGGCCGACTGATCCCGGCCGGCACCGGCGCCTACCTGCGCTCGATGCAGAAGATCGCCAACGAGCGTGACGCTGAACTGACCGGCGCCCGCGAAGCCGCGATCGAGCCCCTGCCGGCCGACCTGCAGCTGCAGCTGGCCGAGAGCGAGTAATCGTTCTCAACGGCTGAAATGAAGAGGGCGGCGCTGGAAACGGCGCCGCCCTTTTCTACGTCTGGGGCAGGGCGTCAATCAGCGCACGCGCGCCAGGGCTGCCGCCCTCGGCCGCCGCCGTCAGGGTCCGCCTTTGCACGCGCATCCGCACGCCGCCGCTCAGGGTCCGGGCCGACAGCGCCATGATCGCCGTGGACAGCGCCTCGCCGGTGATCGCGGCCAGCACCTTTTCCGCCTCTGGGCCGCGCTGCGCCCGCAGCAGGTCCACCGCCTGGGTCACTCGGTAAAGCCCGTTGACGCGGTCGCGGTCGATCGCGGCGCGCAGAAGAGCCTCTGCCCGCTCTGACTGTCGAAGGTCCGTGGCGGCGAGGTAGCCGACCCAGGCGGCGAAGGCGGTCTGGAGGGGCGGCAGGCCGTCGTCGGTCACCACACCCGCCTCGATCGCGGCGAGGCGCACCTCGGCGTTGAGGATGGCATCGACCGATTGGGGACGGCGATCGCTGAGCTCGGCGGCCAACCGGGCGAAGCCGCTGGATCCCGCGACGATCCGGCCGGCGCGCCCCATCAGAGTGATTTCGAACAGCGCCTGTTGGGCTGGGCCCCAACTCGGATCGGCCAGATCGGCTGAGATGAGGAGGCCGGGCCGGCCGGCGTATCGCTCGGCGACCTGCTGATCTTGCGCGAACAGCAGGACGCCCGCGCCCTCGGCCAGCAGTCTCTGGATCAGCAGGTCCGCGACAGGCATGCAGATGACCTTGTCGGCGATGCCGGTCGAAAAGCGCCAGTCGCCATAGACGATGTCGCCGGCTCTTAGATGGACCGCCGTCACATTGCTCGGCAGGGCGGCTCCGGCCGCTGCGGCGACCGCCGCCTTAAGGCCGGGCGCGAAAGGCAGACTTTCAAAGACGCTTCGCATCGCACCGGCAGGCAGTCGAAGCCCGGAGGCCAGGACGTTGGGAAAGTTGTTCTTGCGCAGCAGCCAGCCACGGGGGCCCGCCACGGCCTTCAGCTGTCGCAGGCTTTCCACCCTGTCCGGCAGGGCGCCGTAATCGGCAGGGTCGAACCCCGGGACCATGTGGCGATCGAGGAAGGCGGCGTCGAAAGTCTCTTGCGCCGACAGCACCGCATGATTGAGATCCGAGACCAGCGTCTCATCCCAGGTGAAGGCGAAATCGCTGGTCGCCACGCGCGACAGATAGATGGCTGACATCAGACCGCGCAGACGTTCGCCCAGGCCGTCCGGACGGTGGCTCAGCGCGCGTAGGTCGGTTTGTTTCAACAGCTTGTTTCGTCTTGCTCAACCAGCCGCGCATTCGAAGGGATGCGGGGCCAATGATCAAGCCCGCGCCGGCTCCCGCTAGTCGAGCTTGTTGCTGGGCTGGCGGACCAAGCTGTCGGAACCTTGCCGCATGTCGACGCCTGGAACGCTGCCCAGATGGGCGCCGGCGCAGCCCGTGCCGAAGTTGGAGCCGATGCAGTCGGCCGGGCCGACGACGCCCACGCCGCTGCCGAGAGGACGACGCATGGCCTCGTACTCCGCGAGGGCGCGAGCGCCTTCGCGCGCGAAGCGGGCGTCGCGGCGAGCGTTGCCGGTGCCTGTGATCGGCGGCGCCAATGCAGCGGCCGCGCCGAAGGTCTGGTCGCAGGCCTCGCGTTCGGGTTGGCTGAGGATGTCGGGCGTGCGGCAGCCGGGGATGCCGGCCCGCAGGGAGCGAGCCACGGCGTCGCCCATATCCTCCCGGCGCACCTGCCAAGGATCGGCGGGCGGCGGGGATGCAGCCGCGGGAGCGGGGGCAGCCATCCGAGGCCGAGGGGGCGAGGGCAGAGGGGACGGGGCGTTCACGGACACGGCGCTGAGAGCGGCCTGCGCGGCGGCCTGGCGCGCCTCGGTGCGGCGGGCGGCCTCGGTCGGTTTGCGCACGGGGTCGCTCGGCCGGACAAGCCGTGGCTCAATGTCCAGATAGACCACCGGCGCCGCCTGACGTTGGAGGTCCATCGGCTTGACGGCGCCCCAGGCCAGGGCGGCGATGACGACGGCGTGGCCGGCCACAGACGCGCCGACCCAGGCGATCTTCCGCCGGTCCTTCATCGCTGGAAATCGCGTCGCCGTCTGGACGTGGGTCATTCACCCTCCCAACGGCCAAGCTGGCGGGGCGGCGTGTTCATTGTGCGGCCTTTGTCGGACCTATCCGGGTTGCTCCATGTCCGGCATGAAGCAATCGCCAGGTCGAGCGGGACGTTATTCCCGGCGCAACGCCTCGATGGGATCCAGCTGCGCCGCCCGCCAGGCCGGATAGGCGCCGAACACCACGCCCACGAAGGTCGAAAAGCCGATGGCCAGGGGCGCGGCCCAGGCGGGGATCACCGCTGGCCAGTCGCCGAAGTGGGACATCAAGAGCCCGCCCGTCACGCCGATCAGCAAACCGATCAGTCCGCCCAGCAGCGACAGCGCAACCGATTCCAGGGCGAACTGGGTCAGAACGTCGCTGCGACGCGCGCCGATCGCCATGCGCAGGCCGATCTCGCGCGTCCGCTCGGTCACCGACACCAGCATGATGTTCATGATGCCGACGCCGCCCACCACCAAGGACACGCCCGCAACGGCGGCCAGCAGGATGGTGAAGGTCTGGGTCGAGCTTTGCGCCGCCTCCTGGATGGAGGTCAGGTTCTGGACGTTGAAGTCGTCGTCCGCGCCGACCTGGATGCGATGCCGTTCGCGCAGCAGAGCCGTGGTGTCCTGTTCCAGTTGATACAGGGCGTCTTCGTCCTCGGCCTTGACGTAAATCTGGTTGACCTGATCGCCCGATACGCCGCGGCCGATGATGCGCGACCGGGCGGCGTCCAGCGGCACCACGACGATGTCGTCCTGATCCTGGAACCCCGACTGGCCCTTGGGCGACAGCACGCCGATGACGGTGAAGGGGATGGGGCCGACGCGGATGCGCTGGCCGACTGGACTGGCGCCTTCGCCGAACAGTTCGGTGACCACGGTCTGGCCCAGGACGGCGACCTTCTTGCCGCTGTCGGCCGCCGCCTCGTCGAACATCTGGCCGTCGGCGATCTCCAGATCGCGGGCGATCAGGTAGTCGGGCGTGACGCCCTCGACCCGGCTGGACCAGTTGGCGCCGTTGTAGACCAGTTGGGCGTTGCCGTTCACGGACGGCGAGACGGCGCGGACGCCGTCCAGTTCGCGGATCGCCTCGGCGTCCTTGGCCGTCAGGGTGTTGCCCGATCCGCCGGCCCCGCGCACGAAACCGCCGCCCGCGCCCCGCGCCGCGCCCGACCGGACAACCAGCATGTTGGTGCCCAGCGACGACAGCGCCTGCTCGACGCGTTGCTGCGCGCCGACGCCGATGGACGTCATCATGATGACCGCCGCCACGCCGATGACGACGCCGAGCGATGTCAGCACGCTGCGCATCGGGTGGGCGGTGATCGCGCCCATGGCGAAGCGGACCAATTCGATCGGGTTCACAGCCTATCTCCGTGCATCCCCGCGGACGCGGGGATCCAGTAAGAACCACGCGCACCACGCCGTCCGACTGGATGAAGCCAAAGCACTGGATCCCCGCGTCCGCGGGGATGCTCGGCAGAGGAGGGGATGGTGCTCACGCGCGGCCCCTCTCGTCCGACACGATCTGGCCGTCACGGAAGGCGACACGCCGCTTGGCGCGAGCGGCGACTTCCAGGTCGTGGGTGACGATGCACAGGGTCAGGCCCTGGCTGTTCAGCTCGTCGAACAGGGCCAGCACTTCTTGGCCCGTGGCGGTGTCCAGAGCGCCGGTCGGTTCGTCAGCCAGCAGCAGGTCTGGGTTGTTGGCCAGTGAGCGGGCGATCGCGACGCGCTGCTGCTGGCCGCCCGACATCTGGGTCGGGCGGTTGCCCAGGCGGTTGCCGAGACCGACGCGCTGCAACAGCTCGATGGCGCGCTCCTTGCGCTCGGCCGGGGCGACGCCGCCGTAGATCATCGGCAGTTCGACATTCTGCACGGCGGTCAGGCGCGGCAGCAGCTGGAATGACTGGAAGACGAAGCCGATGCGTCGGTTGCGGAAGCTGGCCAGCTCGTCGTCGTCGAACTCGGCCACCGGCTCTCCCTCGAACCGGTAGGCGCCGCCCGTCGGCCGGTCCAGCCCGCCCAGTACGTTCATCAGCGTCGACTTGCCCGAGCCGGAGGGGCCGACGATGGCGACGTGCTCGCCCCGGTCGATGGCCAGCGACACGCCGCCCAAGGCCGCGATGACTTCGTCGCCCATGACGTAGGTCTTGGTCAGTTTGTCGATCTCGATCATGACGGATCTCAGCGCGGAGGCGGGCCGCCGGCGCCGCCGCCGAGCCCTCCGACGCCGCCGACACGGCGCTGGGCCTGCGCTTGCGCCGCCGCATTGACCGCGCGGGGGCCGCCGCCGGTGATGACCTGATCACCCGCCTTGAGGCCGCCGCCGGTGATCTGGGTATAGCTGCCGTCGGTGGCGCCGGTGCGGACCGGGACCGCCACGGGCTTGCCGTCCCGCAACACCCAGACCACGCCGCGCCCGCCGCCGCCGGCGAACTGGCTGCGCAGGGTCTCCAGCTTCGTCTGCTGGTCAGGGCGCAGCAGCGGCTTAATCTCGTCGAAGGCGGCGTTGAAGGCGGCCGCCATGGCCGGGTTACGACGCCCGCCCGAGCCCTGACCGCCCTGGCGCTGGCCGCCCGCGGCGCCCGATCCCTGGGGCCGGCTGGCGCGCGCGGTCTGCTGGGCGCGTTGCAGGATCGGCTCGACCTTGGCCTTCTGGGCGGCGTCGAGGTTCAACTCCTCGACGATCCGCGCCGCCATGTTGCCGCGCTGGCCGCCCTGGCCTCCCGCGCGTTGCCCGCCCTGGGCGCCGCCCCGCTGCGCGCCCGTCTGGGCCGTCATGCCGGCCGGAGTGAAGCGTAGGGCGGAGTTCGGCACGCGCAGCACGTTGCGCTGCTGGCTCAGGATGATTTCGGCATTGGCCGTCATGCCCGGCAGCAACCGCTCGCCGGGGTTCGCCGCCTCAGCCTCGACCGTGTAGGCGACCACGTTCGATTCGGCCGTCGGCAGCATGCGGATGCGCGTGACCTGACCGGTGAAGGTGTCGTTCGGATAGGCGTCGACGGTGAACCGCACCGGCTGGCCGACCTTGACCGAGCCGATGTCGGCCTCGTCGACGTTGATAAGCGCCTGCACCCGCGACAGGTCCTGCGCCAGGGTGAACAGCACCGCGACGTTTAGGCCCGAGGCGACGGTCTGGCCCGGCTCGATCTGGCGGTCGATGACGACACCGTCGATGGGCGCCACGATGGTGGTGCGGCCCAGATTGGCTTGGTTGGAGCGCAGGGCCGCCTGTTGCTGGGCGACCTGGGCCTGGGCGGCGCGGACGGCCGCGCGGGCGGTCCGCAGCGAGGCGCTGGCGGTATCCAGCGCCGCCTGGGCGACGATGCCGCGATCGAAGAGGAATTTCTGCCGATCGTATTCGGCTTGGGCCAGGGCGACCGAAGCCTGTTGCTGCGCCACGCTGGCCTGCGCCGCCTGCACCGACGCGGCCGACTGCTCGACAGAGGACCGCTGCGTCTGCGGGTCCAGAACGGCCATGACCTGACCCTTGCGGACGCGGTCGTTGTAGTCGACCAGCACCTGGGTCACCTGACCGGACAGCTGCGAACCCACCTCGACGGTGACCAGCGCCTCCAGCGTGCCCGACGCCGAGACCGACGAGACGATCTCGCCGGTCGCCGCCGCCTCGGTGCGGTACGGATCGGCCTTCTCGTCGCCGCGCAGGAAGAAGAACCACACGGCCACGATGGCCAGCACGAGCACGCCCAGTCCGATCCACAGCCCGCCCTTGGGCGCGCGGAACCGGCGCTTCGGCTTGGTCTTGGGTGCGGCGGAGAAGGGCGTGGCGGTCATAGGCGGTTCGTCCGGTAGGCTGTGTTAGGCTGGTAAACGCGTGAACGGCTCTGATCCGTCGCGGAGGGCGGCATGATCCCTATGATTGTTGCAGGCGTGTTTCTGGCGGCTCAGGCCAACGCCGATCAACCTACGGACACAGTCCACCGAACAGGCGTCGTTGTCCTGTCTTGCCACTTGGACCTAGGCAGTCCGAGGCACTGCGAGGTGGTGTCTGAGGATCCACCCGACGCTGGCTTCGGTGAGGCAGCTCTACGATCCATGGCTCGGGCACGTTTCCCTGCTTCCGCATACAATACGAGGAGGGGACGGGCACGTTTCACCGTGCGCTTTCGTCTACAGGACGACCAACCCTCGGCCAACGAGGCAGCGCGGCCGCCTGTAAACTCCGCCCCGCTTGACGTTACACCCCCTTCCGAGTAAACGCCGCTCACCTTCGAGGCGGGCTTCGGCTCTTCGCGTCGGTCACAATCGAACGTACGGGCTGTGCCCGCCGGAATGCCCATAGCGCGCGTTCCGGCTTTTGCGTTTGGGCGTGGCCCCGTGGTCTCGATGACAACCCGGGCGGAGGAATGGTCCTCCGTTCATAAGAAGGCGAGGGGCGCTCCGGCCGACAGGCACACGCCCCCATCAGAAGTCGAGACTGCCTTTAATGCCTACGATCAATCAGCTGATCCGCAAGCCGCGCAAGCCCAAGCCCACCCGTAACAAGGTGCCGGCCCTGGAGGGTTCGCCCCAGCGTCGCGGCGTCTGCACCCGCGTCTATACGACGACCCCGAAGAAGCCGAACTCGGCGCTGCGTAAGGTCGCCAAGGTCCGCCTGGCCAAGAACGGCTACGAAGCCGTGTGCTACATCCCCGGCGAGGGCCACAATCTGCAGGAGCACTCGGTGGTCCTGATCCGCGGCGGCCGCGTGAAGGACTTGCCCGGCGTCCGCTACCACATCCTGCGCGGCGTGCTCGACACGCAGGGCGTCAAGGACCGCAAGCAGCGCCGTTCGCACTACGGCGCCAAGCGTCCGAAGTAAGCCCAGCAGCGCCCGTACAGATTTAAGAGGATCAACCCATGTCCCGTCGTCACCGCGCACAGAAGCGCGAAGTCCTGCCGGATCCCAAGTTCGGCGACCTGATCGTCACCAAGTTCATGAACTACGTCATGTACGAGGGCAAAAAGGCCGTCGCCGAAAACATCGTCTACGGTGCGTTCGACATCCTGGCCGACAAGAAGAAAGACCAGGAGCCGGTCGCGACCTTCCACACCGCGCTGGACAACGTCGCCCCGTCGGTCGAAGTCCGCTCGCGCCGCGTCGGCGGCGCCACCTACCAGGTGCCGGTCGAGGTCCGTCCGGACCGTCGTCGCGCTCTGGCCATCCGCTGGCTGGTCAACGCCGCGCGCAAGCGTGGTGAGAACACCATGACCGAAAAGCTGGCGGCCGAGCTGCTGGACGCTTCGAACAACCGCGGCACCGCCGTGAAGAAGCGCGAAGACACCCACAAGATGGCCGAAGCCAACCGCGCCTTCAGCCACTACCGCTGGTAAGGCCTTAAAGAGGCCCCTTCGGCTTCTTACATACGTGACTATCCGGCGCGGGCGGTTTGAGCTAAATCGCCCGCGCCCGCTTATCCGACATTCCGGGACGCTTCTGACGGCGTCCGCCCCTGTTTCCAAGGCACGCTCTCATGGCCCGCACGCACAAGCTCGAGGACTACCGCAACTTCGGCATCATGGCCCACATCGATGCGGGCAAGACGACGACGACCGAGCGGATCCTGTATTACACCGGCAAGAACCATAAGATCGGCGAAGTCCACGACGGCGCCGCGACCATGGACTGGATGGACCAGGAGCAAGAGCGCGGCATCACGATCACCTCGGCTGCGACGACCGCCTTCTGGCAGGGCAAGCGCCTGAACATCATCGACACCCCCGGGCACGTCGACTTCACCATCGAGGTCGAGCGCTCGCTGCGCGTGCTGGACGGCGCCGTGACGGTGCTGGACGGAAACGCCGGCGTCGAGCCGCAGACCGAGACCGTCTGGCGTCAGGCCGACAAGTACAAGGTTCCGCGGATCGTCTTCGTCAACAAGATGGACAAGATCGGCGCCGACTTCGACGCGTCGGTCCAGTCGATCCGCGACCGCCTGGGCGCCAAGGCCGTGCCGATCCAGTTCCCGATCGGTTCGGAGAGCTCGCTGTCGGGCCTGGTCGACATCGTCGAAATGCGTTCGGTCGTCTGGGACAACGACGCCTTGGGCGCCAACTTCACCATCGGCGAGATCCCGGCCGACCTGGTGGACAAGGCCAATGAGGCTCGCCAGTACCTGATCGACAATGCCGTCGAGCTCGATGACGAGGCGATGGAAGCCTATCTGGACGGGACCGAGCCTTCGGTCGACGTGCTGAAGAAGTGCATCCGCAAGGCCGTGCTGACCGGCGCCTTCTATCCGATCCTCTGCGGCTCGGCCTTCAAGAACAAGGGCGTGCAGACGCTGCTGGACGCCGTCGTCGACTATCTGCCGTCGCCGCTCGACATCCCCGCGACCCCGGGCATCGACTTCAAGACCGAAGAGCCCGTCGTGCGTAAGGCGTCGGACGACGAGCCCCTGTCGATCCTGGCCTTCAAGATCATGGACGACCCGTTCGTCGGCTCGCTGACCTTCTGCCGCCTGTACTCGGGCAAGATGGAAACCGGCCAGAACCTGCTGAATTCCAGCCGCGACAAGAAAGAGCGCGTCGGCCGGATGCTGCAGATGCACTCGAATAACCGTGAAGACGTCAAGGAAGCCTACGCCGGCGACATCGTCGCCCTGGCCGGCCTGAAGGACACCCGCACCGGCGACACCCTGTGCGATCCCCTGAAGTCGCCGGTCATCCTGGAGAAGATGGAATTCCCGGCCCCGGTCATCGAGATCTCGGTCGAGCCCAAGACCAAGGCTGACCAGGAAAAGCTGGGTGTGGCCTTGGCCAAGCTGGCTTCGGAAGATCCGTCCTTCACCGTCTCGACCGACCACGAGTCGGGCCAGACGATCCTGAAGGGCATGGGCGAGCTGCACCTGGACATCAAGATCGACATCCTGAAGCGCACCTACAAGGTCGAGGCCACCATCGGCGCGCCGCAGGTCGCCTATCGTGAATCGCTCGGCCGCAAGGTCGACATCGACTACACCCACAAGAAGCAGACCGGCGGTACGGGCCAGTTCGCCCGCGTCATGATCACCTTCGAGCCCGGCGAGCCGGGTACGGGCTTCGTGTTCGAGAACTCGATCGTCGGCGGCGCGGTGCCCAAGGAATACATCCCGGGCGTCGAAAAGGGCCTGACGTCGGCCAAGGACAACGGCCTGCTGGCCGGATTCCCGCTGATCGACTTCAAGGCGACCCTGACCGACGGCAAATACCACGACGTCGACTCCAGCGTGCTGGCCTTCGAAATCGCATCGCGCGCCGCGTTCCGCGAACTGAAGGAGAAGGGTTCGCCCAAGCTGCTCGAGCCGATCATGGCGGTCGAGGTCGTGACCCCCGAGGACTATCTCGGCTCGGTCATTGGCGACCTGAACGGCCGTCGCGGCATGATCCAGGGTCAGGACATGCGCGGCAACGCCACCGTCGTGAACGCCTTCGTGCCGCTGGCCAACATGTTCGGCTATGTGAACACGCTGCGCGGCATGTCGCAGGGCCGCGCCGCCTTCACCATGCAGTACGACCACTACGAGCCGGTGCCGCAACACGTCGCCGACGAAGTCATCAAGAAGTACAGCGCCTAAACCAACCAATCCCGGCGGCTGTTCAGGCCGCTGGACCCCTGAAAATCTAGGACTAAGCCCCCTGTTCAGGGGACGGAGAGAAGAGAATGGCCAAGGAAAAGTTCGAACGTAACAAGCCGCACTGCAACATCGGCACGATCGGTCACGTTGACCACGGCAAGACGACGCTGACGGCGGCGATCACGAATGGCCAAGGAAAAGTTCGAACGTAACAAGCCGCACTGCAACATCGGCACGATCGGTCACGTTGACCACGGCAAGACGACGCTGACGGCGGCGATCACGATGACGCTGGCGAAGGCCGGCGGCGCCAAGGCGATGAACTACGCCGACATCGACGCGGCGCCGGAAGAGAAGGCGCGCGGCATCACGATCAACACGGCGCACGTCGAGTATGAGACGGCCAACCGTCACTATGCCCACGTCGACTGCCCCGGCCACGCCGACTATGTGAAGAACATGATCACCGGCGCCGCCCAGATGGACGGCGCGATCCTGGTGGTCTCGGCCGCCGACGGCCCGATGCCGCAGACGCGCGAGCACATCCTGCTGGCCCGTCAGGTCGGCGTGCCGGCGCTGGTCGTGTTCATGAACAAGGTCGACCTGGTCGACGACGAGGAGCTGCTGGAGCTCGTCGAGATGGAAGTGCGCGAGCTGCTTTCGTCCTACCAGTTCCCGGGCGACGACATTCCAATCACCAAGGGCTCGGCCAAGGCCGCGACCGACGGCGTGAACCCGGAGATCGGCGAGAACATGGTTCTGGCGCTGATGGAAACCGTCGACGCCTACATCCCGCAGCCGGAACGTCCGGTCGACCTGCCGTTCCTGATGCCGGTGGAAGACGTCTTCTCGATCTCGGGCCGTGGTACGGTCGTGACCGGACGCGTCGAGCGCGGCATCGTCAAGGTCGGTGAGGAAGTCGAGATCGTCGGCATCCGYCCSGTCCAGAAGACGACYTGCACGGGCGTSGAAATGTTCCGCAAGCTGCTGGACCAGGGCCAGGCGGGCGACAACGTCGGCGTGCTGCTGCGCGGCACCAAGCGTGAAGACGTCGAGCGCGGCCAGGTGCTGTGCAAGCCGGGCTCCATCACCCCGCACACCAAGTTCCTGGCCGARGCCTACATCCTGACCAAGGAAGARGGCGGCCGTCACACGCCGTTCTTCACSAACTACCGCCCGCAGTTCTACTTCCGCACSACGGACGTGACCGGCATCGTKCACYTGAAGGAAGGCGTCGAGATGATCATGCCCGGCGACAACGCCGAGCTGAACGTCGAGCTGATCACGCCCATCGCCATGGAAGAGAAGCTGCGCTTCGCCATCCGTGAAGGCGGCCGCACCGTCGGCGCCGGCGTCGTGGCCAAGATCATCGCCTGAACGTCGAGCTGATCACGCCCATCGCCATGGAAGAGAAGCTGCGCTTCGCCATCCGTGAAGGCGGCCGCACCGTCGGCGCCGGCGTCGTGGCCAAGATCATCGCCTGACAGCTACATCTGAGCTGAACGACAGAGCCCCCGCCGGAGCGATCCGGCGGGGGCTTTTGTTTAGGCGCCCCCATGTCCTCCCTGTTCCTCTGGGAGCGGGTAGAGAGGGAACACCCCTCCGATGCTCCGCGTTCGGCCCGTGGCGCTCGCATCGGCGCCGATTCAGGAGTTTCCCGATGAAGGCCTTGTTGACTTTGGCCGCCGTCACCGGCGCCACCCTGTTGACCGGCGCGTGCGCGACGACGGACGGCTACGCCTCGCGGTGCGAGCGGGACTATGCGGAGAACCAGCGCTACGCCACCGCCAGCGGCGCGGCCCTGGGCGCCATCGCAGGGGCGGCCATCGCGGGCGAAGGCAATCGCGAGCGGGGGGCGGCGATCGGCGCCCTGGTCGGAGGCCTGGCCGGCAACCAGCTGTCCGAACGCGACGACCCCTGCGGCTACGGCTTCGGCGGGTATAACCGCGACGGGCGATACGGCTACGAGCGGGTGCCGCACCGCGATTATTACGGTCGCCGCTACTGATCTATCCCACCACCCCGGACGGGCGGTACTTCGTCGTCCGGGGCCGGCTGTGGCGATGCTCCAACCCGGCGCTCGATGCGGCCGAGCGCGAGCGGCTGGTGAAGGCCCTGATGAGTGCGCGCAGCGCCGTGGGGCGCGCACGGCGGGCCGCTGACCGCGCCGCGCTGGCTGAGGCCGGGCAGGCGGTCGACGAGGCCAAGGTCGCGCTGGGCGAGCGCGGACCCGTCTGGTGGAGCGACGGCGCGCCGGACTACAATCGTCACCTGGCGAAGAACACGCCCTATGCCGCTTGGGCGGCGGAAACGCAGGCCGGTTAGGGCGTTGTCCGCCGGTCCCCGAAAACAGCCAAGGTTGTCGATGCGTCGTTTGCTGGTTTTGGCCCTCGGCCTGACGCTGTCGGCCTGTGCGACCCATCCCGGACGTGTGAACGCCGTACGGTTCGCTTTCGACGCCGAGCCGGTGCTTGCCAATGTCGAGGGCGGCGCGGTGCGGGGTGTCGAAGGCAAGGGCGTGCGCGCCTTTCTCGGCCTGCCGTTTGCGGCCCCGCCGGTGGGCGAACGGCGCCTGCGCGCGCCGCAGCCGGTCGAGCCGTGGGAGGGCGTGCGGGACGCCACACGGATCGGCGCGGACTGCACCCAGGCGATCGGGCGCAAGGCCATCCTGGGCGGCGGCGGCGGGATCGTCGTGGGGTCGGAGGACTGTCTGTTCCTGAATGTCTACGGCCCGGCCGAGGCGTCGGGGCCGGTTCCGGTCATCGTCTACATCCCCGGCGGCGCCTTCACGATCGGATCGGGCGCCAACTACGATCCCAGCCGGCTGGCGCGCGAGCAGGGGCGGGTGGTGGTCACCGTCAACTATCGCCTCGGAGCCTTGGGCTGGCTGGCGCACCCGGCGCTGGCGTCCGAGGGCGGGGTGGGCGGCGAGTTCGGACTGATGGACCAGCTGGCGGCCCTGCAGTGGGTGCACAGGAACATCGCGGCCCTGGGCGGCGACCCGAACGACGTGACGTTGATGGCCGAGAGCGCGGGGGCGTGGAGCGCCTGTTATCTGATGGTGTCGCCCCAGGCCGACGATCTGTTTCAGCGCGTGATCCTGCAGAGCGGGGCGTGTCTGGAGCCGACGTCGCTGGTCCCGGCCGCCAGCGCCGCGGTCGATGGCGAGCGCTTCGCGGCGGGGCTGGGGTGCGAGGGGCCGGACGTGGTCGCCTGCCTGCGCGCCCTGCCGGCCGGCACGCTGTCGACGGCCGCCTCCACCCGGTCGGGCCTGAACGGGCCGGGGTCTTGGGGCCCGGTCTATGGCGGGGTGGTCGCGCCGGAGAGCCCGGCGACGGCCTTTGTCTCGGGTCGCTACAAGCCTCGTCCGGCGCTTATCGGCACCAATCTGGACGAGGGGCGGCTGTTCGCGACCGAGGTGCGCGACATGGACCGCTACAACAAGGAAACCGTCTGGATGTACGCCGACGACGGGCCGCGCGTGCTGGAGCGATATCCGGTGGGACCCGAGGGACCGGCCTACGCCATCGCATCCAGCTTCACCGACAGCCGGTTCGCCTGTCCCAGCCATGCGCTGCGCCGCGTGCTGTCGCGCCATGCCCCGGTGCATGGATACGAGTTCGCGGATCGCAACGCGCCCATCGCGGCGCCCGACTGGCTGACCGGCATGGACATGGGCGCCTTCCACGCCAGCGAGCTGGCCTATGTGTTCGGGACGAGTTGGGTGTTCGCCGACCCCGGCAAGTTCACGCCGCAGCAGAAGGCGCTGTCGGACCGGATGATGCGGCTGTGGGCCGGGTTCGGGCACGAGGCGGACAGCGAGTGGCCGGCGGTGAACGACGACGGCGAGCCGGTGCGGGTGTTCGCGCCCGAGGGCGACCAGATGGACGACACCTTCTTCGACCGCCACCAGTGCGCCTTCTGGGGCGGCACGATGTGGGGCGCGGTCTCCTAGCGGAGCGTGACGCGCACACCCGGCTTCACGGCGGCCGCCAGTTGTTCAGCGTCCCAGTTGGTCAGGCGGATACAGCCGTGCGAGGCCGTCTTGCCGATCAGCGCCGGGTCAGGCGTGCCGTGGATGCCGTAGGTGTCGCGCGACAGGTCGATCCAGACCGAGCCGACCGGATTGTTGGGGCCGGCGGCGACGATCAGCTTCTCAGTACCGGATCCGTAGGTCAGGCGGGTGGGGTCGTATGTGTAGGTCGGCTCGGGGGCGACGCCCTTGATCGTCAGCTCGCCAGACGGGGCGGGGCGGTCCTCGCTGCCGACGGTGGCGGGGTAGAAGGCCACCCGGCGGTTCTGGGCGTCATAGGCGCTGACGGTGTTGGCGGTCTTTTCGATCACCACGTGATCGACATCGGGCAGGGCGGCGGGATTGATGACCGGGACGATGATCTGCTCGCCCGCCTTGGCGAAGTCGACGCCGGGGTTCAACGCGGCCAGCAGGGCCTGGGTGACGTGGAACTTCTCGGCCAGCGCCTCGCGCGGGTTTTCGTAGCCGAGGGCGGGGAGGCGGGCCTGGGCCTCGGTCCCCTCCGGCGTCTCGCCGATGAAGGGGCCGGCCACGTCGCCGGCGGCGATGGTGTAGACCGTGAGTGCGGGCTGGTTGTCGGCGGCAGTCAGGCTCTGCAGCAGGGCGGCGTCGATGCCGCCTTCGCCCAGGTTCTTGTCGGCGCGATAGGCGGCGACGGCGTTGTCGAGGTTCGACCCGGCCAAGCCGTCCACGGCGCCGGTGGAATAGCGGGCGCGGGCCAGCAGGATCTGCAGACGGATCAGGCCGGCGTTCGGCGCCACGACGGCGTTGAGATCGGCCGGGGCGGGAACGGGCGCAGGCGTGGCGCCGTCGATGGCTGCGGTGGACAGGCCGTATCCCATGGTCCGGTTCGCCGTTTCATTCCGGACCGGGGCGCCCTGTCCGTCCTGTTGGGGCGATCCGCAGGCGGCCAGCATGAGGGCGGCGACGATGGGCGAAAGGCGGGACAGGGTCATGACGGCTCCGGAATCTGAGCCGGTCCAACCCCTTGGCAAGCGAGAGCGTTCCCCGCGAAACGGCGATCAGCGAAGGGCGGCGGCCAGAGCCTCGCCCGTGATGGCGGCCCAGCAGGCGTATCCCTCGTCATTCAGATGCAGGTCGTCCGGGCCGACCCCGCCGCGCGTCAGCCGGGTCCAGGCGGCCATGGCGTCGAAGCGGCGCTGCACGGCGTAGCCGACGCGGTCGCCCTCCAGCGCGATCATGCGGGCGGCCTCGCCGAGCTGCGCGTTGCGGCCACGTGTGTTGACGTTGACCTCGTCGGGCGGAAGCCGCTGCGGGTCGATCAGCAGCACGTCCACGGCGGCGGCGGTCAGCACGGCCTCGCCGCGTTGCATGTCGGCGGCGACATCGTTCCAGGGACGGGCGCGCATGACGTCGTTGGTGCCGACCTGCCAGATGACCAGGTCGGGGCGGTGGTCCGCCAGCTCCTTGCCCAGACGGTCGACGGTCTCGCGCGCCGTCTCGCCGCCCACGCCGCGGTTGACGACATCGACCTGAACGCCCGGCAGGCGGCGGCGCAGGTCGGTCTGGAGCAGGGGGACGAAGCCGCGCTCATAGGCGCTGGCACCCCAGCCGGCGATGCTGGACGAGCCGACGGCCAGGATGGTCACCTTGCCGCGCGCCACAGCCGCGCGCGTGCGGGCCAGGCCGTCGGCGGCCAGGACGATGCTCTCGGCGTTGACGGGGCAGGCCGCTTCGTTGACCGGCGGGGTCTCGGCCGGCGTCGGCAGGACCGGTTCGGCGGACTGGGCGCGGGCTGGCGAGGCCAGCGCCAGCACCAGCCCGCCCACGGCGAAGGCCGCGACGCCGAGAAGAAGGGCGGCGCTCAGTCTCAGTTCTGTTCTCCGGTCGCCGGGTCGGTGTCGGTCTCGCCCGAGTTGGACGACCCTTCGGCGCCGGCAGGCTCAGTGGCCGGGCGCGGGGGCTCGCCGTCGGCGGCTGGAACCTTCAGGTTCTCGTTCTCGGTTTCGCGATTGTCGGGACGGTCGGTCATTCGGCTAATCCTTAGAGCGGATGGTGGCCAAGGCAACGCCCGGGACGGGCCGATCGCTCCGCCGACACGGTTCATTCACCATCCGGATCAACCAGACTTTCAGCCTGCCGCTTTAGGGTGACCCGCATGACGAGACGGTTCGAAGTCGAGATCGTGCGCCCGGACGGGCTGACGGACGCGGATATCGCGGCGTGGCGCGGGATGCTGGACGCCAATCCGGCGCTGGCCAGCCCGTACTTCCGGCCCGAGTTCGCCCAGATCGCCGGGCGGGTCAGCCCGCGCGCGGCCATTGCCCGGTTCAGCCGGGACGGCGCGGTGGTCGGCTACTTCCCGCATCAGCGGCGGGGCGGGGCGGTGCAGGCGCTGGGCGCGCCGATGAACGATTATCACGGCGTGGTCTCTCGGCCGGGCGAGGGCCCCAGCCTGGAAGAGGCGGCGCGTCTGCTGGGCGGATCGCGGCTGAACGTCGGCGCCTGGGTGGGCGAAGGCGAGGCGGGATTCGAGCGCCAGACCATGCAGGTCGCCCTGCCGACCGGAGGCTATGACGCCTGGTACGACGAGCAGCGCCAGACGTGGGGCAAATACTTCAAGGACAAGGAACGGGCGCGACGCAGCCTGGAAAGCGAGCTGGGGCCCGTGCGGGTCGAGCGCGGTCTGCGCGACCCGGCGCTGCTGGACCAGCTGATCGCCCTCAAGCGCGAGCAGTACCAGCGGACGGCGCGTCACGACGTCTTCGCCTGCGGCTGGACGGCCGAGCTGCTGCACGAACTGATGCGTGACCGGCGCAAGGGCTTCGGCGCGTCGATGGCGGCCATGTGGGCGGGCGGCAAGCTGGTGGCGATCGAATATTCGCTGCACGCCGACGATCGCTATCACTTCTGGTTCCCGGCCTATGTGCCCGAGCTGGCGCGCTGTTCGCCGGGCATCCTGCTGAGCATGGACACCATGCGGCTGGCGTCGGCCGAGGGTTACCGGGTGTTCGACTTCGGCTTCGGCGGCGAGGGGTACAAGAAGTACTTCTGCAACGCCGAGGAGACGGTGCGCGAGGCCGTGGTGTTGAGGCCCGGCGTCGGTTCGGCGCTGAGCGACGCGGCCGTGGGTCTGCTGGGCCAGCGCGGCCAGGCGCTGCGCACCAGCGTCCGGCGCCGGTGGGCCGCCATCGAGGCGTGCGAAGTGACGCCGATCAATCGTTTCAAGGGGGCGGTCGCGGCCGCCCAGGCCGCCGCCGGGAAGTTCGCTCCCACGCCGGCGAGAGGATGACCATGCTGCAAGCCGTGACCGACCGCACCCGCTATCCCGGCCCGATCCGCCAGGCCGCCATCCATCCGCACCGGCTGGTCCAGCAGGGTTTCGCGGAGGATCAGGCGCTGGCCGATGTGCTGGACCGCTATCCGGCCGACCTGTTCGACATCAACCTGTACGACTACGACGACGAGGGGCAGGTGTCCTTGCGCACCGGCGCACGCGGCCGGCTGTCGGGCGCGGACCTGCTGACGGCGATCCAGCAGGGGCGCCTGTGGGTCAATCTGCGCAGCGTCGAGAAGGGCTGGCCCGAGCTGTGGGCCGCCGCCATGGACGAGTTCGCGCGCATTCAGTCGGCCTATCCGGGCATGAAGGCGGTGACCAACGCCGGCCAGCTGATCCTGTCGTCGCCGGCGGCCAAGGTGCCGTATCATTTCGATCCGGCGGGCGTGGTGCTGTTCCACATGCGGGGGCGCAAGCGCCTCTGGATCTATCCGGGGGACGAGGCGCACCTGCCCGAGCGCAACATGGAGCAGGTGGTGGCGCGCCAGACGACGGAGGAGCTGCCCTATGTGCGCGCCTTCGACGGCGAGGCGCAGGTGATGGACCTGGAGCCGGGCGAGGCGCTGACCTGGCCGTTGTATGCACCGCACCGGGTGGAGAACCTGGACCGGTTCTGCGTGAGCCTGTCGATGGACTTCCAGACCTGGCCGTCGCGGCTGCGGAACGGGGCGCTTTATACGAACGCGGTGCTGCGCAGCCGGGGGCAGCGTCCGCGCTTCACCGACCGCATGACCCAGCCGGAGCTGGCGGCGCGCTGGGCGGCGTCGCTGGCGCTACGGCGCGTGGGCGGGCTGAAGAGCAAGCTGGTGCATTTCGAACGGGACTTCGAACCGCAGGTCGGCGCGGCCGACGGGGCAGGGGCGCTGCGGGCCACCTAGGGCCGTCATTCCGGGGCCGCGAAGCGGCGCCCGGAACCCAGGGGACTGGGTGTGACGACCGATCCAGCGACCGCGACGTCCAGTCACCTGGGTTCCGGGTTCTTCGCTGCGCTTCGCCCCGGAATGACGGCGAGAGCGACCGGTGTTCGTTACAACGACTTCATGACCTCGGTTTAAGATGACTTGGCGGCCTGCTGGTCGCACCTTCCTTTCAACAGGGAAGGAACACCGCCATGAAGTCACTGATGCTCGCTGCCGTCGCCACGAGCGCGCTGGGGTTCGCCGCCGTCGCCGCGCCGGCCTCGGCCGCTGATGTCGAGATCCGCCACGCCGTCGCGCGCGTCGTGGTGATCCCCGAGGATCGCTCGGACATCGCGGTCGAAATCGAGCCGGGTCGGGCCAACCTGCCGGCGCTGACGGTGCGTCGCCGGGGCGGCGAGGTCCGCATAGACGGCGAGCTGGGCCGCAACGCCATCGGCGACTGCTCCGACGAGCGCGAGGGCGCCCGCCTGCCGGGCGAGGGGGCCTCCGTCGACGTGCGCGGCCGGGGCCGCATCGCCCTGGCCGACGCGCCGCTTGTGGTGGTGCGCACCCCGCGCGCGGTGGACATCAACGCCGACGACGGCGCCTTCGGCTCCATCGGGCGCGGCGCATCATCGATCGAACTGGGCAGCGGCGGATGCGGCGCCTGGACGGTGGCCAATACGACAGGCCGGATGTTGCTGGCCGTGGGCGGCTCCGGCTCGATCCGCGCCGGTAGCTCGGGCGAACTGAAGGCGGCGGTCGGCGGATCCGGCTCCATCATGGCCGGCCCGACCGGCCGGCTGGATGGCGCCATCGGCGGCTCGGGCGACATCACCGTGGCGCGCATCAGCGGTGGCCAGGCCAAGATCGCCATCGGCGGCTCGGGCGACGTCCTGATCCGCGAAGGCGACACGCCCAACCTGAACGTCGCCATCGGCGGCTCGGGCGATGTGACCTACGGCGGCCGCGCCGGGACGGCTTCCGTCTCGATCGCCGGATCGGGCGACGTGCGCGTGCGGGAGGTGACCGGCGAGGTCCGCCGCGCGGTCGTCGGATCGGGCACGGTGACCATCGGCCGCTGACCCCCACCCGCCTTAGACCGTTCAGAGGCCCCGTCGCGCCTGCGGCGGGGTCTCTTCAATTGCGGTGCGATGCAGTGCAACGTCGTCCGATGAAGCGGATGGCCGTCCTCCTTGCACTCGTCGCTATGCCGGCCGTCGCTGCGGCGCAGGAAGCGGGTCCGGCCGCGCCGCCGGAGGGAATCGTCTGGATGGCGCTGCGCGACATCAACGAAATCTATTTCGACGCAGACGACCCGACCGACCGGCCGCCGCTGGTCACGGCCGCGCCGCAGGGCATGATCCGCCAGGTCGACATCAGCCGAGACGGCCGCCCGGACTGGCTGGTCGATTACGAGGCGGCAGGGCAGGGCGCCTTCTGCGGCACCGGCGGATGCCTGGAGCGGCTTTATGTCAGCACCCCGGATGGCCTGATGCGCGCGTTCGACCAGCAGGCCATGGACTTCCAGATCGTGGAAAGAGACGGCGAGCCGCGTCTGGACATGATGGTCCACCACCTGTTCTGCGAGCCCGAGACCTGGGACTGCAGGGCAGCATTCCGGTGGGACGCGGCGGCGCGAAAGATGGTTCCGGCGGCCGTCGCCGAGGGTTTCGCGGCAGCCGTCAGCTTTCCTCCGCTCGAGAGCGAAGAGTAGCGCTTCGCCGCCGTTTCGCCGCTTGACGAAAACGGAATCGGTCGTCATAAGCGCCCACTCTTGTTGGACCGGCTGTGCACTTCGGTGCAGACGCGGTCCGCAGGAACGACCTGAGTTACTGTTCTTTGTAGCGACTTAGGACTTCAGCGGCCTTCGCGGGTAACTGCGTGGGCCGATCGTTTTTGCGGACGTGCGTACTCTGAGGGCTCTCGAGCCCGAAGGCCTCCGGTCTTTGAAATGGTTCACAGGGACGCAGGTTCAGACCTGCTTGGGAATAAGCACCGATATGGATCAAAGCATCCGCATCAGGCTCAAGGCCTTCGATCACCGCGTCCTCGACTTTTCGACGCGCGAGATCGTCAATACCGCCAAGCGCACCGGCGCGACCGTTCGTGGTCCGATTCCGCTGCCGACCCTGATCGAAAAGTTCACCGTGAACCGCTCGCCGCACGTCGACAAGAAGTCGCGCGAGCAGTTTGAAATCCGCACGCACAAGCGTGTCCTCGATATCGTCGATCCGACCCCGCAGACCGTGGACGCGCTGATGAAGCTCGACCTGTCCGCCGGCGTCGACGTCGAAATCAAGATTTAAGAATAGAAGGCGGGATCCGATGCGCACGGGCGTGATCGCCAAGAAGCTGGGCATGACCCGCGTGTTCGCCGAAGACGGCGCGCACGTTCCGGTCACTGTGCTTCAACTCGACGGCTGCCAAGTCGTCGGCCAACGCACTCAGGAGCGGGACGGCTACGTCGCCCTGCAGCTGGGCGCGGGGGCCAAGAAGGCCAAGCGGACGAACAAGGCTCAACGCGAGTCTTTCGGCAAGCTGTCGGTCGAACCGAAGGCCTATGTCACCGAGTTCCGCGTCGATGCGGACGCGATGATCGACGTGGGCGCCGAGTTCACGGCGGACCACTTCGTCGTCGGCCAGAAGGTGGACATCCAGGGCCCGACCATCGGCAAGGGCTTCGCCGGCGCCATGAAGCGCTGGAACTTCGGCGGCCTGCGGGCGACCCACGGCGTGTCGGTCTCGCACCGCTCGCACGGTTCGACGGGTAACCGTCAGGATCCGGGCCGCACCTTCCCGGGCAAGAAGATGGCCGGCCACCTGGGCCAGGAAACCGTCACCCAGCAGAACCTGACCGTCGTGCGCGTCGACACCGACCGCGGCCTGATCCTGATCAAGGGCGCCGTCCCGGGTCACGACGGCACCTACGTCAAGGTCAGCGACTCCATCAAGAAGGCCCGTCCGGCCGAGGCCCCGTTCCCGGGCGCCATCAAGTCGGCCGCGTCTGCTGCTCAACCCGCCTCGACCCCGGCTGAAGAAGCCCCGGCCGTCGAAGCGACCGAAGGCGGTGAAGCGTAATGAAACTCTCGGTCATCAAACTGGACGGCGGCGCCGCCGGAGACGTCGAGCTGTCGGACGAAGTGTTCGGCATCACCGACATCCGCGGCGACCTGCTGGCCCGCATGGTCAACTACCAGCTGGCCAAGCGCCGCGCCGGTACGCACAAGGTTCAAACCCGCAACGAGAACTCTCGTACGGGCAAGAAGATGTACAAGCAGAAGGGCACCGGCGGCGCCCGTCACGGCTCGCGTCGCGCGCCGCAGTTCATCGGCGGTTCGCGCGCCTTCGGCCCGGTCGTTCGCTCGCACGCGTTCGACCTGCCCAAGAAGGTCCGCGCCCTGGCCCTGCGTCACGCCCTCAGCTCCAAGGTCAAGGCCGGCGAGCTGGTCGTGGTGGATGCGCTGAACGTGACGGAGGCCAAGACGGCCTCGCTGCGTGAAACCTTCGGCAAGCTGGGCTGGACCAAGGCCCTGATCATCGCCGGTCCGGAAGTCGAGACCAACTTCGGTCTCGCCGCCCGCAACATTCCGCACATCGACGTCCTGCCGAACGCCGGCCTGAACGTCTACGACGTGCTGAAGTCCGGTAAGCTGGTGCTGACCAAGGCCGCCGTCGAGGCGATCGAGGCGCGCTATTCCAAGACGGAGGCCGCGTAATGGCCGGCGCACAACCCACCGCCAAACACTACGACACCATCCTGTCGCCGATCATCACCGAGAAGGCGACGATCCTGTCGGAACAGAACAAGGTCGTGTTCCGCGTCGCCGGAACCTCGACCAAGGACGAGATCGCCGCGGCGGTCGAAAGCCTGTTCAAGGTCAACGTCCTGAAGGTCAATACGCTGGTGACCAAGGGCAAGACCAAGCGCTTCCGGGGCATCCTCGGTCGTCGCGTCGACATCAAAAAAGCGATCGTGACGCTGGCCGAAGGCCAGTCGATCGACGTCACCACGGGGCTCTGATCAGATGGCCTTGAAGACCTACAATCCGACATCGCCGGGCCGTCGCGCCCTTGTGCTGATCGACCGTTCGGAGCTCCACAAGGGCCGTCCGGAAAAGTCGCTGACCGAAGGCCTGACCAAGTCGGGCGGACGCGGTCAGGGCGGCCGGATCGCCGTTCGCTTCCGTGGCGGCGGCGCCAAGCGCCTGTATCGCAAGATCGACTTCAAGCGTCGCAAGTTCGCCACGGCGACCGTCGAACGCCTGGAATACGATCCGAACCGCACCGCGTTCATCGCCCTGGTGAACTACGAGGACGGCGAGAAGGCCTACATCATCGCGCCGCAACGCCTGAAGGCGGGCGACACGGTCGTGGCCGGCGAAAAGACGGACGTTAAGCCCGGCAACGCCATGCCGCTGCGCTCGATGCCCGTCGGCACCATCATCCACTGCGTGGAAATGAAGCCGGGCAAGGGCGCCCAGCTGGCCCGTTCGGCCGGCGCCTACGCCCAGCTGGTGGGTCGCGATCAGGGTTACGCCCAGATCCGCCTCGGCTCCGGCGAGCTGCGCATGGTGCTGGACACCTGCATGGCCACGGTGGGCGCCGTTTCGAACGCCGACCACATGAACCAGAACCTGGGCAAGGCTGGCCGGGTTCGTCACATGGGCTTCCGTCCGCACGTCCGCGGCGTCGCCATGAACCCGATCGACCACCCGCACGGTGGTGGTGAAGGCCGGACCTCTGGCGGCCGGACCCCGGTCACGCCGTGGGGCAAGGACACCAAGGGCGCTCGTACCCGCAAGAACAAGGCCACGGACAAGTTCATCATCCGTAGCCGCCACGTGAAGAAGGCTCGCTAAAGATGGCCCGCTCCTCCTGGAAAGGCCCGTTCGTCGACGGGTATCTGCTCAAGAAGGCCGAGACGGTTCAGTCGTCGGGCCGCAAGGACGTGATCAAGACCTGGTCGCGCCGCTCCACCATCCTGCCGCAGTTCGTCGGCCTGACGTTCGGTGTCCACAACGGCCAGAAGCATGTGCCGGTGATGGTCAACGAAGACATGGTCGGCATGAAGTTCGGCGAGTTCTCCCCGACCCGGAACTTCCCGGGCCACGCGGCGGACAAGAAGGCCAAAAGGAAGTAACCGATGGCCCAGACAAAGAACGTCCGCCGGGTCGCCCCGACCGAAGCCCGCGCCAAGCTGGTCAACGTCCGCATCAGCCCTCAGAAGCTGAACCTCGTCGCCCAGTCCATCCGTGGTCTGCCGGTGCAGAAGGCGCTGAACGAGCTGGAATTCAGCCGCAAGCGCATCGCCACCGACGTCCGCAAGGTCCTGTATTCGGCCGTGTCGAACGCCGAGAACAACCACAACCTCGATATCGACTCGCTGGTCGTCGCCGAGGCCTTCGTGGGCAAGAACCTGGTGATGAAGCGTTTCGCGAGCCGCGCTCGTGGCCGCTCGTCGCGCATCCTGAAACCGTTCAGCGAGATCACCATCGTGGTCCGTGAAGCCGGCGAGGCCGCCTGATGGGTCAGAAAATCAATCCGATCGGTTTCCGCCTCGGCGTGAACCGCACGTGGGACAGCCGCTGGTTCGCCGACGGCGCCAACTACGCCCGCCTGCTGCACCAGGACCTGAAGCTGCGCACGTGGCTGAAGGAACGCCTGTCCGGCGCCGGCGTCTCGCGCATCATCATCGAGCGTCCGCACAAGAAGTGCCGCGTGACGATCTACGCCGCCCGTCCGGGCGTCGTGATCGGCAAGAAGGGCGCGGACATCGAGAAGCTGCGCAAGGACATCTCGGCCCTGACCGAAGGCGAGGTTCACCTGAACATCGTCGAGGTCCGCAAACCGGAAACCGACGCCCAGCTGATCGCCGAGAACATCGCGCAGCAGCTGGAACGCCGTATCGCCTTCCGCCGCGCCATGAAGCGCGCGATGCAGTCGGCCATGCGCCTTGGCGCCAAGGGCGTCCGCATCAACGTCTCGGGCCGCCTGGGCGGCGCCGAAATCGCGCGGATGGAATGGTATCGTGAAGGCCGCGTGCCGCTGCACACCCTGCGCGCCGACATCGACTACGGCTTCATCCAAGCCAAGACGACCTACGGCATCATCGGCGTGAAGGTCTGGGTGTTCAAAGGCGAAGTGCTCGAGCACGACCCGATGGCCCAGGACAAGCGCTGGGCTCAGGAAGCCGCCGGCCCGTCGTCCAACGAAGGCCGTGAACGTGGTGGCCCGCGCGGCGACCGTGGCCCGCGCCGTGACCGGGGACGTGAGAACTAAGTCATGCTGCAACCGAAGAAGACCAAGTACCGCAAGGCCTTCAAGGGCCGCATCCACGGCTCGGCCAAGGGTGGCTTCTCGCTGAACTTCGGCTCGTACGGGCTGAAGACGGTGGAGCCGGAACGCATCACCGCGCGTCAGATCGAAGCGGCCCGCCGCGCGATCACCCGCCAGATGAAGCGTCAGGGCCGCGTCTGGATCCGCGTCTTCCCGGACGTGCCGGTTTCCGGCAAGCCCGCTGAAGTCCGGATGGGCAAGGGCAAGGGCGCCGTGGACCACTGGGCCGCGCGCTGCCACCCCGGCCGTATCCTGTTCGAAATCGACGGCGTGCCGGACGACGTGGCCCGTGAAGCGCTGCGTCTCGGCGCCGCCAAGCTGCCGGTCCGCACCAAGGTGGTCACCCGCCTCGACGCCGGCATCGCGCACGTTGAGGAAGCCGCCTGATGACGAAGATCGCCGACCTGCGGTCCCTGACCGCCGATCAACTGGCCGACGAGCTGCTGAAGCTCAAGAAGGAACAGTTCAACCTGCGCTTCCAGGCTGCCACCGGCCAGCTTGAGAAGACCCACCGCGTGGGCGAGATCCGCAAGGACGTCGCCCGCATCTCGACCCTTCTGCGTCAGCAGAAGTCGGCCGCGTAAGGAACGAATATGCCCAAGCGAATTCTCGAAGGCGTGGTCGTCTCCGACAAGGGTGACAAGACCGTCGTCGTGAAGGTCGAACGCACCCTTCTGCACCCGGTGCTGAAGAAGATCGTCCGTCTGTCCAAGAAGTACCACGCCCACGACGAGGCCAACGCGCTGAAAGTCGGCGACGTGGCCCGCATCGTCGAGTGCGCCCCGAAGTCCAAGCTGAAGCGGTGGGAAGTCCTCGCCGCTCCGGCGTCGTAATCAGAAGGATCTGATCTCATGATCCAGATGCAAACTAACCTGGAAGTGGCCGACAATTCGGGCGCCCGCCGGGTCATGTGCATCAAGGTGTTGGGCGGCTCGAAGCGCCGCTACGCCTCGGTGGGCGACACCATTGTCGCCTCGGTCAAGGAAGCCATCCCGCGTGGTCGCGTGAAGAAGGGCGACGTCGTTCGCGCCATCGTCGTGCGCACCGCCAAGGACATCCAGCGCAAGGACGGCTCGGTGATCCGTTTCGACCGCTCGGCCGCCGTCATCGTCAACAAGCAGAACGAGCCGGTCGGCACGCGGATCTTCGGCCCGGTTCCCCGTGAACTGCGCGCCAAGAACCACATGAAGATCATCTCCCTGGCTCCGGAGGTCCTGTAACATGGCCGCCAAGATCAAGAAGGGCGACCGCGTCGTCGTCCTGACCGGCAAGGACAAGGGCCGCACGGGCAACGTGCTGCGCGTCCTGCCGACCGAAAACCGCGTCGTCGTTGAAGGCGTCAACATGGTCCAGCGCCACACGCGCCCGACCCAGGCTGACCCGCAAGGCGGCATCAAGAACAAGGAAGCCTCGCTTCACCTGTCGAACGTCGCGATCGCCGACGCCGCCGGCAAGGCGACGCGCGTCGGCTTCCGCGTCGAAGGGGACCAAAAGGTCCGCTTCGCCAAGACGACGGGAGACGTCATCTGATGGCGACCGAAACCTACACCCCCCGGCTGAAGGCCGAGTACCAGGCGCGCATCCGCCAGGTCATGAAGGAAAAGTTCGGCTACACGAACGAAATGCAGGTGCCCAAGCTGGACAAGATCGTCCTGAACATGGGCGTCGGTGAAGCCGTCGCGGACTCCAAGAAGGCCAATGCGGCCCTCAAGGATCTGACGCAGATCGCCGGCCAGAAGGCCGTCCCGACCAAGGCCCGCAACTCCATCGCCGGCTTCAAGCTGCGTGAAGGCATGACGATCGGCGGCAAGGTCACCCTGCGCGGCGACCGGATGTACGAGTTCCTGGACCGTTTCATCACCGTGGCCCTGCCGCGCGTGAAGGACTTCCGCGGCCTGAAGCCGACCTCGTTCGACGGCCGCGGCAACTACGCGACCGGTCTGAAGGAGCACATCGTGTTCCCGGAGATCAACTACGACGAGATCGATCAGATGTGGGGCATGGACATCGTCGTCTGCACCACGGCCAAGAATGACGACGAGGCGCGCGCGCTTCTGACCGAATTCAAGTTCCCGTTCGTGACGAACTGAGCGGGAAGGGAAAAGCACCATGGCTAAGAAGAGCGCCGTAAACCGCAACGAAGCCGTCAAGGCCCTTGTTGCGAAGTATGCCGCCAAGCGCGAGGCCCTGAAGGCCGTCGCCAACAACGAGAGCCTGCCGCTGGAGGAGCGCTTCGATGCGCGCCTGAAGCTGGCGGCCCTGCCGCGCAACTCGGCCCCGACCCGCATCCGCAACCGCTGCGATGTGACCGGCCGCCCGCGCGCCTACTATCGCAAGCTGAAGATGAGCCGGATCGCGCTGCGTGAACTCGGCAACCTGGGGCAGATCCCCGGCCTGACGAAGTCGAGCTGGTAAGGGGAGCAACGAACATGATGATCAACGATCCCCTGAGCGACATGATCGCTCGCATTAAGAACGCCGCGACCCGCAAGCGTTCCAAGGTGCTGACCCCGGCCTCGCGTCTGCGCCAGCGCGTCCTCGACGTGCTGCAGGACGAAGGCTACATCCGCGGCTATTCGCTGGTTCAGAACCCGGGTGAATTCCCGCAGTTCGAGATCGAGCTGAAGTATTTCGACGGCCAGCCGGTCATCGCCGAGATCGCTCGCGTGTCCAAGCCGGGCCGCCGCGTCTACTCGGCGATCGGCGACCTGAAGCCGATCAAGAACGGCTTGGGCATCTCGATCCTGTCGACGTCCAAGGGCGTTATGTCCGACGCCGCCGCGCGCGACCAGAATGTCGGCGGCGAAGTCCTCTGCAGGGTCTACTAAGATGTCCCGTATCGGTAAGAAAACCATCGCTGTTCCGAAGGGCGTGACTGTCACGCTCGACGGCCAGACCGTCTCCGTGAAGGGTCCCAAGGGCGAACGCTCCTGGACCGTTGCGGACGAGATCGAAGTCACCCAGGGTGACGACGGTCTGTCGCTGGGCCTGAAGTCCGACACCCAACGCGCTCGCGCGATGTGGGGCCTGTCGCGCACCCTGGTCGACAACATGGTCGTGGGCGTCACCGACGGCTTCGACAAGACGCTGGAACTGGTCGGCGTCGGCTATCGCGCCGCGATGAAGGGCAACGCCCTGTCGCTGCAGCTCGGCTTCTCGCACGAAGTCGACATCGACCCGCCCGCCGGCGTGTCGTTCGCGGTGCCGAAGCAGACCGAGATCAAGATCTCGGGCCCGGACAAGCAGGCCGTCGGTCAGATCGCCGCCGTCATCCGCAAGCTGCGTCCGCCGGAGCCCTACAAGGGCAAGGGCGTCCGCTATGCCGGCGAAAAGGTCCGCCGCAAGGAAGGCAAGAAGAAGTAGGTCATGGCTCTCTCTCTTCGACAACAAGCCAAGCGCCGCTCGGAGCGCACCCGCCGCCGCCTGAAGGCTGTCGCCAACGGCCGTCTGCGCCTGTCGGTCAGCCGTTCGGACAAGAACATCTCGGCCCAGGTCATCGACGACGCCCAAGGCGTCACGATCGCCGCCGCCTCGTCGCTGGAAGGCGGCAAGGGCAAGAAGGGCTCGGACGTGGCCGCCGCCGCCGCGATCGGCAAGCTGATCGCCGAACGCGCCATCGAGAAGGGCGTCAAGGACGTCGTCTTCGACCGTGGCTCGTACATCTATCACGGACGGGTGAAGGCGCTGGCGGAAGCCGCGCGTGAAGCCGGCCTGAACTTCTAAGGGACGCGACAGATGGCGCAACAACCCCAGCGTGGCGGCGGCGGCAACGACCGCAATCGTCGCGACAACCGCAACGCTCCCGCCGTCGACGGTCCGGATTCGGACATCGTCGAGAAGCTGGTCCACATCAACCGCGTCGCCGCCACCGTAAAAGGCGGTCGCCGGTTCTCGTTCGCGGCCCTGATGGTCGTCGGCGACGGCAAGGGCCGCGTCGGCTTCGGTCACGGCAAGGCGCGCGAAGTGCCGGAAGCCATCCGCAAGGCGACCGAAGAAGCCAAGAAGACCATGATCAAGGTTCCGCTGCGCGAGAACCGCACCCTGCACCACGACGGCAACGGCCGTTGGGGCGCCGGCAAGATCATGATGCGCGCCGCCCCTCCCGGGACCGGCGTCATCGCGGGCGGCCCGATGCGCGCCGTTCTGGAAACCCTGGGCGTCCAGGACGTGGTCGGCAAGTCGTCCGGCTCGTCCAACCCCTACAACATGATCCGCGCCACGTTCGAAGCGCTGAAGGTGCAGTCCTCGCCCCGTCAGATCGCCAACAAGCGCGGCAAGAAGGTCGCCGACCTGATGGGCCGCCGCAACGACGGCGCCTCGGCGCCCGAAACCGTCGAGAGCTAAGTCATGGCCGAGCAAACCGTCACCATCAAGCAGACCGGTTCGCCGATCCGTCGCAAGTCGGACCAGCGCGCCACCCTGCAGGGCCTCGGCCTGAACCGCCTGGGCCGTGAATCGACCCTGGAAGACACCCCGTCCGTCCGTGGCATGATCGCCAAGGTCGCGCACATGGTGCAGGTGATCGAGAAGTAAGCGTTTCTCCCTCCCCCGACGGGGGAGGGGACGTCGCCGCTTGCGGCGATGGGGTGGGGGCGGCTATAGGCCGCCCTTCATTGCGTTCGGGGCTGTCTCGTCAGAGGCGTCCCGCGGTCGGTTCGCCGGCCATTCAAGACCAACAGCCGAGTCCGTGGTTCGCCGCGGGCGCTAGCACCCGAAAGGATCAGGCACATGAAACTGAACGAAATTCGTGAGAACGAAGGCGCCCACAAGAAGCGCATGCGCGTCGGCCGCGGCCCGGGTTCGGGCAAGGGCAAGACCGCCGGTCGCGGCGTCAAGGGCCAGAAGTCGCGGACGGGCGTCAGCCTGCTGGGCTTCGAAGGCGGCCAGATGCCGCTGTACATGCGCATGCCCAAGCGCGGCTTCAACAATCCCAACGCCCTGAAGCTGGCCGAAGTAAACCTGTGGCGCCTGCAGGACGCCATCGACGCCGGCAAGCTGGACGCCTCGGCCTCCATCGACGGCGCCGCCCTGGTGGCCGCCGGCGTTCTGCGCCGCGCCAAGGACGGCGTGCGCGTCCTGGGCACCGGTGAATTGACCGCCAAGCTGAACCTGGTCGTGTGGTCGGCCACCGCCGGCGCCGTCAAGGCGATCGAAGCGGCCGGCGGCACCGTCGAGCAGCAGCGCATCGCGGCGGAGGCCAAGGCCGCCGCCCGCGTCGAGAAGCGCAACGCCGCCAAGGGCAAGGCTCCGGCCCCCAAGGCTCCGAAGGGCGACGCCAACAAGGTGTCCTCGCGCGATCGCCGCAAGGCCGCCGCGTAATAAGCTGCGCGGGCGGCCTCCCCAAGGGGCCGCTCATCGCCTATCTGGATGCGGCGGGTGCGCTGGTCAGCGAATCCGCTGCGTTCTGACAAGTCGGGGTATCCATGGCATCGGCCGCCGAACAACTCGCAGCCAATATGAACATGGGCTCGTTCGCCAAGGCGACCGAGCTCCATAAGCGTCTGCTGTTCACCCTGGGGGCCTTGCTGGTCTACCGCATCGGCACCTACGTGCCGATTCCTGGGATCAACTCCGAAGCCTTCCTGCAGTTCTTCCAGAACCCGGACGGCCAGCGCGGCATCCTGGACATGTTCAACATGTTCTCGGGCGGCGCGGTGGAGCGGATGGCCGTCTTCGCCCTGAACGTGATGCCCTACATCTCGGCGTCGATCATCGTGCAGCTGATGGGCACGGTGTATCCGCCTTGGGAAAAGCTGCGCAAGGAAGGCGGCGAAAGCGGCCGCAAACAGCTGAACCAGTACACCCGCTATCTGACGGTGTTCCTGGCCCTGGCCCAGTCCTTCGGGATCGCGGCGGGCCTGAACGCCCAGGCCGGCCTGGTCGATGCGCCGGGCGCCTTCTTCATCATCTCCACCGTCGTCACCCTGACGGGCGGCACCATGTTCCTGATGTGGCTGGGTGAGCAGGTGACCAGCCGCGGCGTCGGCAACGGCATCTCGCTGATCATCTTCGCCGGTATCGTGGCGGTTCTGCCCGGTACGGTGGCGCGCCTGTTCGGCCTGGCCCAGCAAGGCCAGCTGTCGGCCTTCGCGCTGCTGTTCATCGTGCTGATGATGGTCGCCGTCGTGGTCTTCATCGTCTTCATGGAGCGGGCCCAGCGTCGTCTGCTGATCCAGTATCCGAAGCGCCAGGAAGGCAACCGGATGGCCGGGGGCGAACGCTCGTTCCTGCCGCTGAAGGTCAACACCGCCGGCGTCATCCCGCCGATCTTCGCCTCGTCGCTGCTGCTGCTGCCGTCGACCGTGGCGCAGATGACGGCCAACGCCGATCTGCCGTCATGGATGAGCTGGCTGCCGGCCGTGACGGGGCAGCTGCAGCACGGACAGCCGCTGTTCACGGTGCTGTACGCCCTGCTGATCGTCTTCTTCTGCTTCTTCTACACCTCGATCACCTTCAATCCCGAGGACACGGCCGAGAACCTGCGCAAGTACGGCGGCTTCCTGCCGGGCATCCGCCCGGGCAAGCGGACGGCGGAGTACCTGGACTATGTCCTGACCCGCCTGACGGTGATCGGCGCCGCCTACATCACCGCCGTGTGCCTGCTGCCCGAGATCATCGTCGCAAACTTCGGCAACAGCCTGTACTTCGGGGGGACGTCGATTCTGATCGTCGTGTCCGTGACCATGGACACGGTGGCCCAGATCCAGTCTCAACTGTTGGCGCACCAGTACGAAGGCCTGATCAAGAAGGCCAAGCTTCGGGGCCGGGGTCGCACCCCCACCCCGGTCCGGCGATAGCAAGCTCGAAACCGAGGGAGGGGCGGGCATGAACTTGATCCTGTTCGGCCCGCCTGCGGCGGGCAAGGGCACCCAGGCGGCGCGTCTGGTCAGGGAGCGTGGCATGGTCCAGCTCTCGACCGGCGACATGCTGCGGGCGGCCATCGCCTCGGGGTCCGAGCTGGGCCAGAAGTGTCAGGCCATCATGGCGCGCGGCGAGCTGATCGCCGACGACATCGTCATCGCCCTGATCGAGGACAAGCTGAAGGCGGCCGAGGACGCGGGCGGCGCCATCTTCGACGGCTTCCCCCGCACGGTGGCGCAGGCCGAGGCGCTGGACGCCATGCTGGCCGCCCTGGGCGAGAAGATCGACGCCGTGGTCCGGCTGAAGGTCGACGACACGGCGTTGCTGGAGCGCGTGTCCAAGCGCTACGCCGAGCAGGGCCGGCCGGACGACAACCCGGAAAGCTTCAAGGTCCGGCTGGAAGCCTACAACCGCAACACCGCGCCGCTGCTGCCGTACTACGCCGAGCAGGGCAAGCTGACCGAGATCGACGGCATGGGCACGATCGAGGCGGTCGCGACAGCCCTGGACGCCGCGCTGGCCTAGGAGGCGCGGATGCACGTCAGCTCGATGGAGAACATGCAGCGGTGTCACGACCGCTATGTTCTGGGGACCGAGCTGGGGCAGGCCGAGCGGGTGACCGTGCTCGATATCGGGGCGGCCGACGTCAACGGCAGCTATCGCACCATCTTCTCGGACCCGCGCTTCGACTACGTCGGCGCCGATCTGGAGGCGGGGCCGAACATCAGCATCGTGCTGGACGACCCCTACGTCCTGCCGCTGGCCGACCAGTCGATGGATATCGTGCTGAGCGGCCAGATGCTGGAGCACTGCGAGTTCTTCTGGCTGGCCTTCGCCGAGATGGTGCGGGTGTTGAAGCCGGGCGGGTTCATTTTTCTGATCGCGCCGTCGGCCGGGCCGATCCACCGCTATCCCGTCGACTGCTATCGCTTCTATCCGGACGCCTATGCGGCGCTGGCCAAGTACGCAGGGTGCGCCCTCGTCGATGTGTGGCGGGACGAGCGGCCGGCGTGGCATGATCTGGTCGGCGTCTTCTCGCGCGAGCCCCGTGAGAGGATCGCAACGACACCGGTCGAGGCACTGAAGGGATCGCCGCAGGCAGTCGAACGGGGGACGCCGGAGGAAGAAGCCACCAAGGGCGACCGCCCCTACCGCCAGGCGCTGGCGGACCTGCACGGACGGCTGACGCCGCAGCGGTATATCGAAGTCGGGGTGCGCGAGGGGCACAGCCTGGCGCTAGCTGAGTGCGAGGCCGTCGGGGTCGATCCCTTCCCGCAGATCACGGTGACGTTGCCGACGACGGCACGAGTCGTGACGATGACCAGCGACGACTATTTCGACGTGACGCCGCCGGATCAGCCGTTCGACCTGGCCTTCATCGACGGCATGCATCTGTTCGAGTTCGCGCTGCGAGACTTCATGAACCTGGAGCGGCGGATGTCGCCCTATGGGATGATCGTGATCGACGACATCCTGCCGAACCACGCGGCGCAGGCCGAGCGCCAGCGGAAGACCAAGGTCTGGACGGGCGACGTCTGGAAGCTGGCCGCCTGCCTAGCCGAGAGGCGGCCGGACCTGACGCTGACCTACCTCGACACTCATCCCACGGGCCTGCTGCTGATCACCGGCCTGGATCCCAAGACCGCGGTGCTGTGGGGGCTGTACAATCGGCTGCTGAAGGGCGGGCCCACCCGAGAGGCGCCACCGGTCGAGTTTGTGGAGCGCGGCATTGCGCGGCCCAGCACCGCCGAAAGCTTCGAGCCCCTGGTCGAGACGCTGAAGTCGGCGCGGGCGAAGCGGTTGAAGGTGCGCGCCGTGCAGGCGGCGCTGAAGACCCTGAACCTTCACGGCTGAACAGGCGGCGAGCGGAGGCGTTCTGGCTGGCATGGACCTGACGCCGCCTCAGCATGACGACGAAGACACCGCCCAGAAGCGTCGCAAGACGGCGCGCTGGCTGATCGCCGCGCTGTTCGTGGCGGGCCTGCACATCGGGCTGTTCTCGCTGTTGGCGGTGACGCGGCCGGACGTGTTGCCGGTCGACAGCCGCGTGATCGACGTCATCCTGTTCCGCCCCCCGCCCGTTTCACCGCCGCCGCCCGTGGTCGAGGCCCCGTCCGAAGACGCCGGCGGCGGCGCGCCGGCTGCGCCGTCCGTCGTTCGGACGCCGCCGGATCCACCGCGCCGGCCCGATGCGCCGGTCGCGCCGCCCAAGCCTGCGCCGGAGCCTACGCTGGTGGTCGGGGCCGCGCCCGTGGCCGATCCGACGCCGGGCATGGGGCAGGGCGGTCAGGGAACCGGATCGGGCGGCGGCAGCGGATCGGGCGCCGGGCCTGGTTCAGGCGGCGGGGCGGTCTTCGTGCGCGGGGCCTCGAACCGCGAGATCCTGGCGCTGGTTCCGCCCGAGGCGCGGCGTCAGCGTGTCGCCGGCCGCAGCGAGGTCAGCTGCGTCGTGCGCGCCGATACGCGGCTGGAGGACTGCCGCGTGGTGCGCGAGCAACCGGCGGGCTTCGGTTTCGGCGAGGCGGCGGTTCGGGTGGCCGAGGGCTATTTCCGCTTCCGCCCGCCGACGGACGGTTCCGGCCAGCCTGTCGAGGATTTCCGGGTCATCGTCTCGGTGCCGTTCGGTCGCCAGAGCAACTGAGGCCCGTCGGACCGCCGCCGCGTTGACACCGGCGGGCGGCGCGCGGCCTTATTGCGCCAAGTCGCGTGTGGGGGATGGCATGGCCTTGGGTTTGAAGACGGCGACGGCGCTCGCCCTGGTGCTGTCCCTGACGGCTGTTCCCGCCGCCTGGGCCGCCGATAACGCCCCCGCTTTCTATGAACAGAGCGTCGCCGGCATGACGCGGCAGGACGGCTTGATGCCTGTCTTCGTCGACGCTGCGGGCGGGCGGGTGCTGGTGCAGTTGCCGGCGGCGGCGTCCGACGGCGTGATGGCGCGGGTGATCCACCACACGGCGATGCGGACCGGCGTCGGATCGGCGGCGACAGGGCTGGACCGGGCCCAGATCGGCGCGACCAACATCCTGGCCTTCCGCCGTATCGGCAGGCGCGTGCTGGCCGAGTTCGAGAACCCCAAATACCGCGCGGCCAACGGCTCGGCGGACGAGCAGGCGGCGGCGCGCGACGCCTTCGTCGGCTCGACGGTGTGGGCCGGAGATGTCGTGGCGACGGCGCCGGACGGATCGGTGCTGGTGGATCTGTCCGGCTTCCTGACGCGCGACGCCATGGGGATCGTCCAGACGCTGAAGGGCGCCGGGCAGGGGACGTTGAGCCCCGTGGCCGACCTGACGCTGGTGGACGCCGCCGCGACCCGCAGCTTTCCGGAAAACCTGGAGATGGAGGCGCGCCTGACCTTTGCGGTCAGCGAGCCCGGGCCGGTTATCGGCCAGATCGCGCCGGAGCCGCGCCTGGCGACCTTCACCGTCCACCACAGCTTCATCCGGCTGCCCGACGAGGGCTATCAGACGCGCGACTTCGACCCGCGCACCGGCGCCTTCAACACCGTCGTCACCGACTATTCCGCGCCGCTGGACGAGGCGATGGTGCGGCGGCTGGCCAATCGGTTTCGACTGGTGAAGACCGACCCGGCGGCGGCGCGCTCGACCGTGGTGGAGCCCATCGTCTTTTACGTCGATCGCGCGGCGCCCGAGCCGATTCGTTCGGCCCTGGTCGAGGGCGCGTCCTGGTGGGCCGAGGCGTTCGACCAGGCGGGCTATATCGACGCCTTCCGCGTGTCGGTGCTGCCCGAAGGCGTCGATCCGCTGGACGCCCGCTACAACGTCATCAACTGGGTCAACCGGGCGACGCGCAGCTGGTCCTATGGCCAGAGCGTCGTCGATCCACGCACGGGCGAGATCGTCAAGGGGAGCGTGCTGCTGGGCTCGCTACGGATCCGGCAGGACATGCTGATCTTCGAGGGGCTGGTCGGGGCCGACCACACCGGGGACGGCTCGGTCAATGACCCGCAGCGCATCGCCCTGGCCCGTATCCGCCAGCTGGCGGCGCACGAGGTGGGTCACGCCATCGGTCTGCAGCACAACTTCGCGGGCTCGACCCAGGACCGGGCCTCGGTAATGGATTACCCGGTGCCGCGCATCACGATCGGCGCGGACGACGCCCTGGACTTCAGCGACGCCTATGATGTCGGCATGGGGGATTGGGACACCTTCGCCATCGATCAGCTGTATTCCGACGCCGATGCGGCGACGCGGGACGCGCGGGCGAAGGACGGCGCGGCGCGGTTGCGCTTCGTCAATGACAGCGATGCGCGCGTAGGCGGCGACGCCCAGCCGTGGGGCAGCCTGTGGGATAACGGCGCGGACCCGTTGGCGGAGCTGGATCACCTGATGCAGGTGCGCCGGATCGCGCTGGATCGGTTCGGGCTGAGGAACCTGCCCGAGGGCGCGGCGGTCAACGACCTGCGGCGGCGGCTGGTCCCGATCTATCTGTTCCACCGCTATCAGGTGGACGCGGTCGCCAAGCTGGTGGGCGGCATCGACTATGGCTATCCGGTCGCGGGCGGCGGGGCCGAGACGGCGACCCCCGTGCCGGCGGAGACCCAGCGCGCGGCGCTGGCGGCCCTGGTGCGAACCGTCCGTCCGGCGGAGCTGGACATCCCCGAGCCGCTGCTGGCCCTGCTGGCGGCCCAGCAGTCAGGGGAGGGCGATCCCCAGAACGACATCGAGGTGTTCCAGAGCCAGGAAGGCCGCGCCTTCGATCCGGGCGTGGCGGCCGACGTGGCGGCCGATGTGATGCTGGAGGCTCTGTTCGCGCCGCAGCGGGTCAACCGCCTGGCCGATGCGGGGCGGCGCGACGCCGGCGCCTTGGGCCTGGGCGAAACCATCGACACAGTCACCCGCGCCGCCTTCGCGCCCACTTCGGGCCGACTGGCCGAGCCTGCGCGGCGGGTGCAGGCCCAGACCGTGCTGGCGCTGGCCGGGCTGTTGCGCGGCACGGGCCTGTCCAGCACGTCGGCCGCGGTCATCGACGGGCGGCTGAACACGCTGGCGACGACGCTGAAGGCGTCCGCTGCGGCCGATCCTGTCCAGAGAGCGCACGATCGCTGGCTGGGGGCCCTGATCGGCGACCGCGAGCGCCTGGATCAGCTGCTGGCCGCCAAGCGTCACGCCCCGGCGACGCCGCCGGGCAGCCCCATCGGCGCCGAGACGGGATGGCACGACGGCGATCTGGCGACGCCCACCCGTTGACGAACGCTGAATCGGCTGTATAAGGCAGCCCTTCCGCGAAGACGCGTCACGCTCCTGGTCTGTTGACCGGAGCGGTTTCTGCGTCTGCTAACGCGCATCTGGAGACTTTCGTGGCCCGTATCGCTGGCGTCAACATTCCGACCAACAAGCGCGTCGAAATCGCGTTGCAGTACATCCACGGCATCGGCCCGGCCGCCGCCAAGGACATCGTGGGCAAGGTGGGCATCGAGTCCGCCCGCCGCGTCAACCAACTGACCGACGCCGAAGTGCTGCAGATCCGCGAGACGATCGACAAGGATCACACCGTCGAGGGCGACCTGCGCCGCGAGACGTCGATGAACATCAAGCGTCTGATGGACCTGGCCTGCTACCGCGGCCTGCGTCACCGCAAGGGCCTGCCGGTCCGCGGCCAGCGCACGCACACCAACGCCCGCACCCGCAAGGGTCCCGCCAAGCCGATCGCCGGCAAGAAGAAGTAAGAGCTGACACATGGCCAAGGAACCGGGTCGCGTTAAGAAGCGCGAGCGCAAGAACATCACTTCGGGCGTCGCCCACGTGAATGCGTCCTTCAACAACACGATGATCACGATCACGGACGCCCAGGGCAACGCGATCAGCTGGTCGTCGGCCGGCCACATGGGCTTCAAGGGTTCGCGCAAGTCGACCCCGTACGCCGCCCAGATGGCTGCTGAAGACGCGGGCAAGAAGGCGCAGGAACACGGCGTGAAGACGCTGGAAGTCAATGTGTCGGGCCCGGGTTCCGGCCGTGAATCGGCCCTGCGCGCCCTGTCGGCCGCCGGTCTGACCATCACGACCATTCGCGACGTCACGCCGATGCCGCACAACGGTTGCCGTCCGCCCAAGCGTCGCCGCGTCTAATCGATCGCTCGGCTCTCAGCCGAGAGACACTCACATACGCCGATCCCGACCTGGCCTGACGAGGCGGGGGATCGACGAACTCCGTTCCGAGGGACACATATGATCGAACGTAACTGGCAAGAGCTGATCCGTCCCGAGAAGCCGCAGATCGAGCTGGGCTCGGACTCCCAGCGCAAGGCCCGCCTGGTGGCCGAGCCGCTGGAACGCGGCTTCGGCGTGACGCTCGGCAACGCCCTGCGCCGCGTCCTTCTGTCGTCGCTGCAAGGCGCCGCCGTCACCGCGATCCAGATCGATGGCGTCGTGCACGAGTTCTCGTCGCTGGAAGGCGTGCGTGAAGACGTCGTCGACATCGTCCTGAACATTAAGCAACTGGCCCTGCGCATGCATGCCGAGGGTCCGAAGCGCATGACGCTGAAGGCCACCGGCCCCGGCGCCGTGACCGCCGGCCAGATCGACGTCCCGTCGGACATCGAAGTGCTGAACCCCGACCACGTGATCTGCACGCTGGACGACGGCGCGACCGTGCGCATGGAACTGACCGTCCAGAACGGCAAGGGCTATGTCGCGTCCGAGTTCAACCGTCCGGAAGACGCGCCGATCGGCCTGATCGCCGTCGACGCCCTGTATTCGCCGGTCAAGAAGGTCGCGTACCGCGTCGAGCCGACCCGTCAGGGCCAGTCGCTGGACTATGACAAGCTGGTGCTCGAAGTCGAAACCAACGGCGCCGTCTCGCCGGTTGACGCGGTGGCCTACGCCTCGCGCATCCTGCAAGACCAGCTGCAGATCTTCATCACCTTCGAAGAGCCCAAGAAGGCGGTCGAAGCGGCGGACGGCAAGCCCGACCTGCCGTTCAACCCGGCCCTGCTGAAGAAGGTCGACGAACTGGAGCTGTCGGTCCGTTCGGCCAACTGCCTGAAGAACGACAACATCGTCTACATCGGCGACCTGATCCAGAAGACCGAGGGCGAAATGCTTCGCACCCCGAACTTCGGCCGCAAGTCGCTGAACGAGATCAAGGAAGTTCTCGCGACGATGGGCCTCAGCCTCGGCATGGACGTGCCGAACTGGCCGCCCGAGAACATCGAAGACCTGGCCAAGAAGTTCGACGACCAGATCTAGTTTCAACCCGGCCGGCCCTTCGTCAGAGGGGCTGGTTAGAAGGAAGGGGCCCAGGTCCGCGGATGCGGAAACCAGGCCTGAGTAGGAGAGACCCCGATGCGCCACGGCGCCGCCCATCGCAAACTCGGCCGCACGGCCAGCCATCGCACCGCCATGTTCGCCAACATGGCTGCGTCGCTGATCAAGCACGAGCAGATCACCACGACCCTGCCGAAGGCCAAGGAACTGCGGCCGTTCGTCGAAAAGCTGGTGACGCTGGCCAAGCGCGGCGACCTGCACGCGCGTCGTCAGGCCATCAGCGCCGTCCGTGACGTGCCGCAAGTCGGCAAGCTGTTCGAAACGATCGGCCCGCGTTACGCCGAACGTCAGGGCGGCTACATCCGCATCATGAAGGCCGGTTATCGCCACGGTGACAACGCCGCCATGGCCGTGATCGAGTTCGTCGATCGCGACTCCGACGCCAAGGGCCTGGACTCCGGTCCGGTCTACGCCATCGAAGGCGACGACGAAGCCTAGGCCAGGTCAAACGACCCAGCACATTGAAGGGGCGGCCGGAGCGATCCGGCCGCCCCTTTTGCATTTCCCCCCGCCGCCATTCCGGGGCCGATTAGCGGAGTCCGGAACCCAGGTGACTGTGTAAGACGATCGATACATCCCGTCTTGAGCCTGATCCCCTGAGTTCGAGGCCTTCGCTTCGCTCGCCTCGGAATGACGAGAGCGAGGAAGGGATGTAGAGCGAGGCATGACCGTCGCCATCGTCCCCTTTCGAGCCGACCACGCCGCCGCATGGCGCGCGCTGAACGAGCACTGGATCCGGGCGGGCGGATACGCGATCGAGCCCAAGGACGATCTGGTGCTGGGCGATCCGGAGGAGGCGATCCTGTCGAAGGGCGGGGCCGTCTTCATCGTGGAGCGGAACGGCGCGGCGGTCGGCTGTTGTTCGCTGATGCGGATGGCCGACGGCGGCTATGAGGTCGGAAAGATGGCCGTCGACGCGGCGGCGCACGGGCAGGGGCTGGGCCGGCGATTGCTGGAAGCGTGCGAGGGCCATGCGCGGGCGGCGGGCGCGCCGCGCCTGTATCTGGAGACCAACAGCGCACAGACGCACGCCATCGCCCTGTATGAAGCCTTTGGCTTCTTGCACTTGCCGCCGCAGCCGACGCCCTATGCGCGGGCGAACGTCTTCATGGAGAAGGCGCTGGGGTAGCCCCTCCCTTTGCATGCGGCGGAAGCCGGCGCCGCGCATGAGCTGCGTGGGCTCGGTAGGCCGTCGCCGCCTCGGCCAAAGGACGGGATCCCGGCTTCCGCCGGGACGAGCGGACCAGGGGGAGCCGCCGCCTATTCTTTCGAAAGGTCCTGCCGGTTGAACCAGCCGATGGCCGCCGCGAGCGGCAGGAACATCCACATCAGCAGGCTGATGATCGCGCTGATCACCGCCCGGTTCGAAGCCAGTTGCGCGGCCGTGCCACCGACGATCTCGGCCTTCAGCACATCCATCGCGCCGCCAGGATTGATGGCCAGCGCGATCCAGCTGTCGCCCGACAGGCCGAACTGGGCCAGGGCGAAGGGCGAGAAGACCTGGGCGACGCCGACCACGATCGGCACGAACAGCGCCGCCAGAAGCGAGCGACTGGCTACCGCGACCAGCAGTCCCAGCATGGTGAACTGCACGATGCGCCAGAACGACAGCAGGAACAGCAGCGCCAGGCGGCCGAAGTCGCCGCCGCTGAAGGTGAAGGTCATGGGGGTGGCCAGGATGGCGGCCTTGATCAGAAGCTGGCCGACGCCGGCGACGGCCAGCACCAGCATCGCGACGAGGGTCAGCATCTTGAGCGCCGCGACCTTGCCCAGGATCAGGTTGGGGCGGGTGTTGCGCGCGCTGATCAGCCGCCACGTCTCCCAGCGATAGTCGCCGGCGTAGAGCGTCGCCGCGCCGATCAGGACGAACAGCAGGGTCGCCGGTCCGGCCAGACCGCCGGCGACCTCCAGCAAGCCCTGGCCCATGTCGATGCTGGGCTGCAGGGCCATCTGGACTTGTGGCGCCAACGGTTGCGACTTCGCCTGCGCCGCCATCATCATGGCCTTGAGGATCGCGTTGCCGATGACGCTGAACACCAGCGCCAGGATCGGCACGAAGAAGACGCTCCAGAACCAGGTCGTGCGGCTGCGGAGCAGGCGGTAGCCTTCGGCGAGGACGGCGTCAGCCAGCATGGTCGGGCTCCACGGTCTGGACCGCGCCGGTCTCGGTGAAGAAGACGCTTTCGAGGTCAGTGCCGACCCAGCGCGCCTCGGTGATGTCGACGCCGCTCTCGACGAGGCGGCGGATCAGGACGGGGGCGTCGGCGCGCGGCACGGGCACCAGCAGAGCCTCGCCCTCGGCCGTGGCGCCAGGGCCGACGATGGTCAGGGCCTGCTCGCGCGGGCTGACGATCAGGCGCAGGCGTTCCCCCGTGGCGGTCAGTTCGGTGACCGCGCCTTCGCGCACCCGCTTGCCCCTGTTCAGGATGGCGACGCGGTCGCAGACGCGCTGGACCTCCAGCAGCTGGTGGCTGGCCAGGACGACGGTGACGCCGTCGTCGGTGGCCAGGCTGCGGATCAGGGCGCGCATCTCCTGGATGCCGGGCGGATCCATGCCGCTGGTCGGCTCATCCAGGATGACCAGCTCCGGCCGGGTCATCAGGGCGGCGGCGACGCCCAGCCGTTGCAGCATGCCGACCGAGAAACCGCGCACGCGCCGGTCGGCCGCCTCGGTCAGGCCGACACGCTCCAGCCAGTATGCGATCTCGGCCCTGGGCCCCAGGCCGTGCTCCAGCGACAGCCAGGTCAGAACTTCGCGCGCGGTCAGGAAGGGCGGGAAGCGCGGCGTCTCGATCATCGAGCCCATGCGGCGCATGGCGGCCACGTCGCCCACGGCGCCGCCCATGATCCGCGCCTCGCCGGAGGTCGGCTTGATCAGCCCCAGCAACACCCGGAACAGGGTCGACTTGCCGGCGCCGTTGGGGCCGAGCACGCCATAGACCCCGCCCTTCGGAATGGTCAGGTCCAGCCCGGCCAGGGCGTGGACGGTCCCGTAGGTCTTGGTCAGGCCGCGGGTCTCGATGACAGCGTTCATGGCGGGGAGATTGGCCGGACAGGAACCGTCCGTCCAGCCGCCCCGAGGCCGTCGTGGATTAAGCTTAAGCAATGTCGGGCCGCGCAAGGACTGAACGTCACTCCGGGACCGCGCAAGCGGAACCCGGAACACGAGCGACTGAGTGCGTCGGCCGACGGTTCGACCCTAGAGTGCAAACTCCCGGGCTCCGGGTTTCGCTACGCTCGCTCCCTGAATGACGAAGACGGGTGGGGAGACGGCGGCGCAGGGGAGGGCTAAAAGCGCTTCCCCACGAGGCGAACGATGTTCAAGCTCCATCACGGGCGCGCCGCGCTCGCCTTCATCCTGATCACCGCCTGCCTCGACATCGTGGCGATGGGGCTGATCATCCCGGTGCTGCCGCAGCTGATTGAGGGCTTCGTCGGGTCGAACGCGCAGGCGGGCGTCTGGACGGGCGTGTTCGTCGCGCTTTGGGCGGGGATGCAGTTCGTCGCGTCGCCGGTGATCGGGTCGCTGTCTGACCAGTATGGGCGGCGGCCGGTGATCCTGCTCAGCTGCGCCGGGCTGGCCATCGACTATGTGCTGATGGCGGTGGCGCCGAACCTGTGGTGGCTGGCGGTCGGGCGACTGATCGCGGGGGTGACGTCGTCCAGCTTCACGACCGTCTACGCCTATATGGCCGACATCACCGAGCCGGAGAAGCGGGCGCGGGCCTATGGGCTGATCGGCGCGGCCTTCTCGGGCGGGTTCGTGCTGGGGCCGGTGCTGGGCGGGTTCATCGGCGAGCTGGGGCCGCGCGCGCCCTTCTGGACGGCGGCGGTGATGTCGGGGCTGGCGTTCCTGTACGGGGCTTTTGTGCTGCCGGAGAGCTTGGCGAAGGACAAGCGGATGAAGTTCAGCTGGGCGCGAGCCAATCCGATCGGGTCGCTGATCCTGCTGCGGCGGCATGCAGACCTGACGTCGCTGGCGGTCGTGACCTTCCTGCTGCACTTCTCGCACCACGTCTTCTCGACCGTCTTCGTGCTGTATGCGGCGCTGCGCTACGGTTGGGGGCCGTGGCAGGTGGGGCTGCTGCTGGCCATGGTCGGGGCGATGGACATGGTGGTCCAGGCGGGCCTGACGGGACGCATCGTCGACAGGCTGGGCGACCGGCGGACGATGATCCTGGGTTTCATGGGCGGCACGGTCGGACTGGCCATGATGGGCTGGGCGCCGACGCCCTGGCTGTTCATCGCGGCCATGCTGCCCAACGCCCTGTGGGGCGTCGCCATGCCGACGCTGCAGTCGCTGATGACGCGGCGGGTGGGCGAGGACGAGCAGGGCCAGTTGCAGGGCGCGAGCATGAGCGTCGGGTCGATCGCCGGGGTCATGTCGCCGCTGTTCTTCGGCTGGATCTACACCCTGTCGGCCGGGCCGCAGGCCGTGATCCCGCATCCGGGCCTGGCCTTCTTCATCGCCGCGGGGGTGATGCTGATCGCCATCCTGATCGCCCGGTTCGGTGCGCGGGAACCGCAGCAGTCGCCGGCCGCTTAGGGGGCTCGGCGCCGCCATGATCCGGCCGAAAAGCCGGAGGCAAATGCGCCCGCCCATGCTCAAGCTCCGAGACCTGATGAAGCCCTCGACCCTCGCCGTCGCCGCCGTTCTGGCCCTCGCCGCCTGCGGCCGTTCCGATCCCTCCCGCGCCCAGGACGAGGTCTTCGCCGACGCCAACCGCGTCGTGCCGTCGGACGCCCAGGGTATGAAGTCCAGCTTCGCCCCCGTGGTGCGCTCGGCCGCGCCCGCCGTGGTCAACATCTCGGCCCGCACGGTCCAGCGGATTCAGGCCGACCCCTTCTTTCAGATGTTCGGCGGCGGCATGCCCCAGCAGCGCGTGGCCGAATCCATCGGCTCGGGCGTCATCGTCCGGTCCGAGGGCATCGTGGTGACCAACAACCACGTCATCGAAAACGCCCAGCAGATCCGCGTCACCCTGAACGACCGGCGCGAGTATTCCGCGACCGTCGTCCTGGCCGACGAGCGTTCGGACATCGCGGTGCTGAAGCTGGAAGGCGTGGGCGAGCGACTGCCGACCCTCAACATCGATGACCGCGAGCAGCAGCAGGTCGGCGACCTGGTGCTGGCCATCGGCAATCCGTTCGGCGTCGGCCAGACGGTGACAAACGGCATCATCTCGGCCCTGAACCGGACCGAGACGGGCATTTCGGACTCGGGCTCGTTCATCCAGACGGACGCGGCCATCAATCCGGGCAACTCCGGTGGGGCGCTGGTCGACATGGACGGCGACCTGATCGGCATCAACACCGCCATCTTCTCGCGCAGCGGCTCTTCGTCCGGCGTCGGCTTCGCCATTCCGGCTTCGATGGTGAAGCGTGTGGTGGACAGCGCCGTGGGCGGGGCGACCGCCGTGGTGCGGCCGTGGCTGGGCGTGAAGGGGCAGGGGGTGTCGGCCGACATCGCCCGCAGCCTGGGGCTGGAGCGGCCTCAAGGGCTGGTCGTCTCGGATGTCTACGCCAACGGGCCGGCGGCCAAGGCCGGCATTCGCGAGTGCGACATCATCACCGCCGTCGACGGCCAGGAGGTCAACGACCAGGGCGGCCTGAACTTCCGCGTCGGGGCGCATGACCCGAACGAGACGGCCGAGATCACCCTGCTGCGCGACGGCCGCAGTCAGACGGTGCGAGCGCGGGTCGAGCGGCTGCCGGGCAATGCGGACCTGGAGCGAGCGACGACGATCTCATCCGGGGCCCTGACCGGCGCGCAGGTGCTGGGCCTCAACCCGGCGCTGGCCGACAGCCTGGGCGGCGATCCGTTCGCGTCCGGCGTCATCATCGCCCGCATCCAGCGCGGCAGCTATGCGAACCGCATCGGCCTGCAGACCGGCGATCTGATCGTGTCGCTGAACGGCCGGGCGGTGACGGCCACCAACGCGCTGACCAACGTCCAGCGAGGCGACGAGGTGACCATCGAGCGGCGCGGCCAGCGGATTACCGGGCGGGTTCGGTAGCTTCCCGAACGCTCTCCGCCCCCTGGGCGGAGACAGGCGCCGAAGGCGCCAGAGGCGGGCCCGAGGATAAAGACGCGCCCTGAACTTGCCCGCCTCTGCTCGCTGCGCTCGCTGTCTCCGCCCAGCGGGCGGAGAGCGTCTCGCGCCCTTACTTCCTGATCGGGCTGCCGATCGACCAGCTGTGACCGAACGGATCGCGCAGTTGGCCGTAGCGGTCGCCCCAGAACTGGTCGGCCAGGGGCAGGATGGGGACGCCGCCGTTGATGACCGCGCGGTTCCACCATTCGTCGGCGTCGTCGACCTGCAGGTGCAGGGTCATGCCCTTGGGCGTGATGTCGGCCTCGTGTCCATACTCGGGAAACTCGTCGTGCAGCATGACGCTGGCGCCGTTGATGATCAGGTGGGCGTGCATCAGGCGCTCGCCGTCCTCGGCCAGGCGCTGGTCCCTGATCTCGGCGCCGAAGGCGCGGGCGTAGAACTCCAGCGCCGCCAGACCGCCGCGAGACGGAATGATCAGGTGAGGCGTCACGCCTTGCGTCGGGCCTTGGTCGGGATGGGCGTCGGTCATGACGAACTCCGAGGGGAAGAGGGTATTCTAACGCGTGAAACCGATCTGACGACGGCCTAGAAGACACATATGACGGACCTGTTCGAAGCCGCCGGCGTGCATCCGCCCGACGCACCCCTGGCCGACCGGCTGCGGCCGCGCGCGCTGGGCGAGGTGGTGGGCCAGGATCATCTGCTGGGCGAGGGCGGTCCCATCCGGCGGATGGTGGACTCGGGCCGTCTGGGTTCGATGATCCTTTGGGGGCCGCCCGGGACCGGCAAGACCACCATCGCGCGCCTGCTGGCCCAGGCGGCGGGCTATCAGTATCAGCAGATCAGCGCGGTCTTCAGCGGCGTCGCGGACCTGAAGAAAGCCTTCGAGACCGCGCGGACGCGGCGGGCGGCCGGGCAGTCCACCCTGTTGTTCGTGGACGAGATCCACCGCTTCAACCGCGCCCAGCAGGACGGCTTCCTGCCCTTCGTGGAGGAGGGGGTGGTCACGCTGGTCGGGGCGACGACCGAGAACCCCAGCTTCGAGCTGAACGGAGCCCTGCTGTCGCGCTCGCAGGTCTTCGTGCTGAAGCGGCTGGACGATGTGGCGCTGGACCAGCTGCTGACGCGGGCCGAGGCGCATGAGGGGCGGGCTCTACCGCTGACGCCCGAGGCGCGGCAGGCGCTGCTGGCGCTGGCGGACGGCGACGGCCGCTATCTGCTGACCATGACCGAGACGCTGTTCGCCCTGCCAGAGGAGCCCGTGCTGGACGTTCAGGCGCTGGCCGGCACGCTGCAGCGCCGCGCGCCCGCCTACGACAAGTCGCGCGAGGAGCACTACAATCTGATCTCAGCTCTGCATAAGTCTGTGCGCGGGTCCGATCCGGACGCGGCGCTATACTGGCTGGCGCGGATGCTGAACGGCGGCGAGGACCCGCTGTATCTGGCGCGGCGCATCGTGCGGATGGCGGTCGAGGACATCGGCGAGGCCGATCCCCTGTCCATCCTGGTCGCCAATGCGGCCAAGGACACATACGACTTCCTGGGCAGCCCCGAAGGCGAGCTCGCCCTCGCCCAGGCGGTCGTTCACCTGTCGACCGCGCCCAAGTCTGTGGGGGTGTACGAGGCCTATAAGGCGGCCAAGCGGGCGGCGTCCGAAACCGGCTCCCTGATGCCGCCGGCCCATATCCGCAACGCCCCGACCAAGCTGATGAAGTCGCTGGGCTACGGCCAGGGCTACCAGTACGACCCCGACACCGCCGAAGGCTTTTCGGGCGCCAACTACTTCCCCGACGAGATGGAACGCCGCGTCTTCTATAAGCCCAAGGGCGAGGGGCACGAGGCCAAGATCAAGGAACGGCTGGAACGCTGGGCCGAGATGCGGGCGCGAATGCAGGGGGAGGGCGGTGGTGATTGATTGGGTCGCCGCGCTGGCTGCGGCCATTGCTGTCACTAGGCCGGACGGCGAACAGACGGCATGGCCTGAACCCCAGCCTCGCGAACAGTACGAGACCATCGTCCCTTCGGGCTTGGGCGGATATCCAGCCATCGAGGTGATCCACCGAACCGGCGATGGCGCATTGTTGAACCAGGTCCTATTCGAGATGGTCTGGGACAGCACCTCCTCGGACATTCCAAGGCGTCGATACTGGGTGGCGCGCTACCGGGGGTGGCCGCGCGATGCGGGGCTTTGGCCACCGGTTCCGAGTTATCCAACCGGGCAGTTCGAGGCGAACTCGGACACCTGCCCCGAAATCCACCGCGTGGTGGCCAGGTTGGGAGACGTGGATCGGCTATCGCTCCAACAGCCTGATCTTCAGGCCGTGACACCTCGCCCTCCGCCCGCGCCCTTGGCGGATGCGGACCTGTATACGATCCGAACCACGGCCAGCAGTGAGAGTAGTTTCGGGCCACGCGTCACGATGACGGGTTCGGGCGGCGGGTACGTCGAATGGGCGAAATCGGCTCAGACAGCGCTCACCCCCTGCTGGTTTACTTCCAAGCCCTAGGCGATCAGTGTTCGGCCATCCATTCCTTGGAGGGGACGATGACGGAACTGGGCCTGACGACGAAGACGCCGTGGCATCTGTGGGTGATCGGCGTGGTGTCCCTGCTGTGGAACGGCTTCGGCGCGTTCGACTTCGTAAACTCGGCGATCCGAGGCGAGGAATACTATCGCCAGATGGGCATGGCCGAGCAGGCTATCGCCCTGATGCAGACCTATCCGAACTGGATGTGGATCGTCTGGTTCGTGGGCGTGTTCGGCGGGCTGGCCGGGTCGATCCTGCTGCTGCTGCGTCGTCGCTGGACGTTCGAGGTCTGGGCTGCGTCGGTCGCGGCGGCGGTGATCAGCCTGATCTACTGCGCCTTCCTGTCGGACATGCTGAAGACCATGGGCGTCGGTATGATCGTCATGCCGGTGGTCATCGTCATCATCGCCGGTCTGCTGGTCTGGTACGCCCATGCCATGCGCAAGCGCGGCGTGCTGCGGTAGTCAGCGTCTCGCCGCCTCGATCTGGCGGGTGACGTCCGCCGGTTCGATGGTCGTGCTGGCCACGCCGTTGATGAAGAAGGTCGGCGTGCCCTGCAGCCTCAGCGCCAGGGCCGCCGCGTCGGTGGCGGCCAGGTGGGCGGAGACGTCCGCGCTGGCCATCACAGCCTTGGCCTGAGCCAGGTCGACGCCGTTCTCGACCAGGATCTGATCGATGGAGGCGGGGGTTAGCTGCGGCTCGGCCATCAGAGCGGTGAAGACCGGCAGGTATTTGCCCTGGCGATTGGCGGCCTGGGCCGCGCGGGCGGCGTAGTGGCTGGGGCCGGTCGGATCGCCGCGGTCGATGATCGCCCAGTCCTTGAAGACGAAGCGCACGTCCGGGTGGCTCTGGATCATCTCCAGCACGCCCGGCGCGGTCGCCTTGCAGCCCGGGCAGCGGAAGTCGAAGAACTCCACCACCGTCACCTTCGCATTCGCCGGGCCGATGGCGGGGTCGCGGGCGTCGACGGCGAGCAGGGCCGGGTTGGCGCGGGCGGCGGCGTTGATCTGGTCAGCCGTGCCGGCGTCGGCCTTGGCCTGCCGGGCGGCGACAACCTCGTCCAATACCTCCGGATGGGCGACCAGATAGGCGCGCACCTTGCCGCCGAAATCGCCGCCGGACAGATAGGGCGCCGCCGCCAGTCCCAGCGCCACGACGGACAGGCCGACGGCTGCCCATGACAGATACTGCGGCTTAGGCCGGCTGGTTTCGGCGGTCGTTTCGGGCGGTGTGGTGTCGTCGGTCATGCAGCCTCAGTTGTCGCCCGCGCGCTCGCGTTCCTGGCGGCGCTCCAGATCCTGCAGGTCGTTCATGGTGGCCCCGGATGCAAGGACGATGTCGGTGGCCCGGCGCCATTCGTTCGAGCTGCGGTCCAGCATGTCGCGGGCGCGCAGGGCGAACTGGGTCGCTTGTTCGTCGCGGCCCATGGCGAAATAGTATTCGGCCGAGGCCAGGCGCGCCGCGCCGTCCTTGCCCTGACTGGCGTAGGCTTGGGCCAGCAGACGCCATGCCAGGGTGTTGTCGCCCTCCACCGCCGTGGCGCGCTTCAGCTGGTCGATGGCGGCGTCCAGGCGCTCCGGATCGTTCGTTTCGATCATGGCGTGGGCCAGGTTGATGCGCAGCAGGGGCGCATCGGGCTTAAGCTCCACCGAGCGCTGGTGGGCGTCGATGGCCTCCAGCGCGCGGCCTTCCTCGAACAGGATCTGGCCTTTCAGCTCCCAATAGTAGGGGTCATCCGGCGTCTCGGCGATCAGCGCCTCCACGGCCGTCAGCGCCTTTTCCGTCTGGCCGTCGCGATACCAGGCGATGGCGCGGGCGTAGCGGGCGGGCAGGGAGGTGTCCGACATCGGATAGGCCCGCAGCGTCGTGTTCGGCGGGTCCATGAAGCCGTGGATCTTGGCGATGATCAGGGCGTGCTGGGCCAGACGCTCCGGACTGTCGCGATGGTCGTAGTGGGCGGCGGCCTCGACGGGGCGGCGCAGGGCTTCGATGCGGTCGGACGACAGCGGGTGGCTGCGGAAATAGGGGTAGCGGCGGGCGTCGGAGAACACCTCCTGCGAGCGGAAGTTCTCGAAGAAGTCGACCAGACCCTTGCCGCTCTCGCCGGCCCGTTCCAGCGCGCGCGCGCCGGTGATGTCAGCCTCGCCCTCCTGACCCTGCATGTAGTGCAGGGCGCCGATGGCCCCGAAATAGCTGCTGGAGCCGATCAGGGCCATGCCCGCGCCCGGCTCGCCCGCCAGCGTCGCCAGGGCGCCCAGCGCCATGCTCATGATGTAGGGCTGCATTCCCGCGTCCTGAGCGCCGGTGCGCAGGGTGTGGCGGTTCTTCACGTGCCCCGCCTCGTGGGCGATCACGCCCAGCAGTTCGTTGGGTGAGCGGGTGCGCAGGATCAGGCCGGTGTTGATGCCGATGCGGCGCCCCGGCGTGGCGAAGGCGTTCAGGTCAGCGTCGTTGACCAGCAGGATCTCGACGTCGGCGGGCGCCAGGCCCATCGCATCCAGCACGGGGTCCGACCACTCGCGGATGATGCCTTCGATCTCGGTGTCGCGGATCAGGCTCTGGGCGGCCGCCGGCGCGGCCGCGCCAAGCGTCAGCGCCGCGAAGGCGCCGATGCCGATCAGGAAACGGGGAAGCCGACCCATGGCGATTTCCTCAAGTCCGGCCCCCGCCGCATCCTGTCACTTTAGCCCTGTCGGATCACCGACGCCACCACCCACGCTTGGGCTTCTCGGGGGGCGCGACGATCTGCGCCGGATCGTCGGCGATGATGGCGCTGAGATCCGCTTCCGGGGCCGGGTGGGGCGTGTGGTCCCTCGTCTCGACCGGATCGGACGAGACCTCGACGGCTGAGACCTCGGGAGCCGGGACCTCGGCGACGGGCTCCAGGGCCGGTTCAGGCGGGATCGGCGCAGAGACGTCGGCGTCGGCGTCGGCGTCGATCACAGGGTCGGCGGCCGCCTCAGTGGCGTCCGGCTCGGACGCAACGTCCGTTTCCGCGACGACGTCGGCGGCGGGCTTGCGACGCACGCGGCGACGCTTGGGCTCGACCACCTCGACGGGGGCGACGTCGGCGGCCGGCGCCGCATAGGCGTCCGACGCTTCCACGACGACGTCGTCGCTGTCCGTGAGCGGGGCGGATGCGACGGCGTCCAGATCGCCCGTCTGATCGCCACCGGCGCCGCCACGACCGCGGCCACGGCCACGACGGCGACGGCGGCTTCCGCCCTCGCGGGCTTCGCCATCCGCCTCGGTAGCCAGCGACGGGGTTTCCGACTGGGTTTCGTCGCGAACACGCTCGGGCCGCTCGGCGCGCTCGGGCCGTTCCGGGTTCAGCGGGTCGAACCAGACGAAGGGATCGTCCAGCGACGGGGTGCGGGCGCGGACCCAGGTGAAGCCGTCGCGCTCGCTGGCGTCCTCGCGGACCCGGCGACCGCCGCGGCGACCCCGGCGGCGGCGGCGGCCGCCCTCGCTGTCGTCGTCGCCGTCCTCGACATCGGCCAGGCTGACGGTGTCCTCGACCGCGACGGGCGCCTCGTCGCGGCGTCCGCTGCGGCCCCGGCCGCGACGACGGCCGCGGCCGCCTTCGCGGTCGCCGTCGTGCTGCTCGGTGCGCTCGCGCGGTTCGTCGTCGTCGCTGTCTTCGCGATCCAGCGCGTCGTCGTCCTGCTCGATGACCTCATCGTCGTCCTCGACGTCATCGAAGACCGCCGAATCGTCGAAGCCGTCGTCCAGATCGGCCAGCGACGTCGTCGGCTCGGGCGGGGTGAAGTCCTCGTTGGTCTCGGTACGCTCGATCGTGTGATCGCCGGGCGCGATGGTGTCGTCGATCAGGATGACCACGTTCAGGCCGCGCGTGACCAGCAGGCTCTGCAGATACTCGCGCTTGTGGTTCAGGATGTAGAGGGCGACCGAGGTGGCCAGGCGCAGGTTGACCGAACCGGCCCCGTTCTTGCCGGCCTCGATGTCGACGGCGCGCAGGGTGACCAGCGCGGCGCTCTCGGCCGAGCGGACACGCCCGGCGCCCTGGCAGTGCGGGCAGACCTCGGTGGCGCCTTCGATCACGCCCAGGCGGCGGCGCTGGCGGCTGATTTCCATCAGGCCGAAGCTGGAGATCTTGCCCATCTGGATGCGCGCGCGGTCGGCGGCCAGGGCGTCCTTGAGGCACTTCTCGACGGTCCGGTTGTTCTTGGACTCGTCCATGTCGATGAAGTCGATGACGATCAGGCCGGCCAGGTCGCGCAAACGCAGCTGGCGGGCGGCCTCGGCGGCGGCCTCCATGTTCGTCTTGAAGGCCGTCTGCTCGATGTTCCGCTCTTTCGTCGCGCGGCCCGAGTTGACGTCGATGGCGACCAGCGCCTCGGTCTGGTTGATCACCAGATAGCCGCCGGACTTCAGCGGGACGATCGGCTGGTGGATTTCCGTCAGCACGTCCTCGATGCCCGAGGCGGCGAACAGCGGGCGCGAGCCCTGGTACAGGTGGATCTTCTTGGCCTGCGACGGCATCAGCACGCGCATGAAGTCGCGGGCGGCCTTGAAGCCCTCGAGGCCCTCGACCTGGATGCCGTCGAAGTCCTTGTCGAACATGTCCCGCACGGCGCGGCGGACCAGGTTCTCTTCCTCGTAGATCAGCGCCGGGGCGTTGGACGCCAGGGTGGTCTCGCGGATCGTCTCCCACAGGCGAAGTAGATAGTCGTAGTCGCGGCTGATCTCGGCCTTGGTGCGCTTGGCGCCGGCGGTCCGGATGATGAGGCCCATGCCTTTCGGCACGTCCAGTGCGGCGGCGGCGGACTTCAGGCGCCTGCGGTCCGAGGTGTTGGTGATCTTGCGGCTGATGCCGCCGCCCTTGCCGGTGTTGGGCATCAGAACGCAGTAGCGGCCGGCCAGCGACAGCCAGGTGGTCAGGGCCGCGCCCTTGCCGCCGCGCTCGTCCTTGACGACTTGAACCAGCAGGATCTGGCGGCGCTTGATGACGTCCTGGATCTTGTAGCGCCGCATGAGGCGACGCTTCAGGCGTTCTTCCTCGGCCAGACCGCCTTCGGATTCGCCGTCGTCGCTGTCGCGGGCGTGATCGTCGTCATGATCGTCGTCGTCGTGCGGCTCGGCCATGATGGCTTCGCGGTCGGCGACCGGGATCTGATAGTAATCCGGGTGGATTTCGTTGAAGGCCAGGAAGCCGTGGCGGTTGCCGCCGTATTCGACGAAGGCGGCCTGCAGGCTGGGCTCTACGCGGGTGACCTTGGCGAGGTAGATGTTGCCCCGCAGTTGGCGCTTGCCGCGGGACTCGAAATCGAACTCCTCAACGCGGCGTCCGTCCACGATTGCGACGCGGGTCTCTTCCGCATGGGCCGCATCGATCAGCATCGTCTTTGACATCAGAAATCTCTCTCTGGCGCGCTCGGCCGGGCCCTCGCAGGACTCCGGCGGCTCGCCGAACAGGGTGGGGGAAGGCCCAGGCGCGAATCATCCCCTCGCCGGCGACAACTGCGGCCGGAAACTGTTGGGGAGCGCTGGCGGGATGGGCCATCGGGTTCAAGCATCGATCCTGAACCGCGACCGGGCCGGATGGCGGCGCCGCGATTCGGGTGAAGGAAAGTCGGCCGGGCCGGGCTGTCCTGGTGGGAGCATCGCCGCGAGGGGCGCGCCAGCTTTCCGCAGAGGGTCGGCGGCGCGATCGAACGCGGACAAACAACAATAGGCGTCGCCGCGCTGAAATAAAAGGGCGCCGGCCTTAACCCAATCCACAGCACCTTCGTGCAGGATGCCGGCAACGAGAAACGTGGGCCTCCGTAAGAATGTACGGTCGGTGGTGTGTGGGTATGGCGCGCTGGCGTATGCGCGATTGGTCGATGACGGCCGTGGCCTTCGTGGCCTTCTGTTTCGTGGCGCTGGCTGCGGGGCGCGGCTTTGCGTCCGGCGCCATGGGGGACGTGCGCGCCGTTCGATTCGGCGGTGACGCCGAACGCACGCGTGTCGTGATCGACCTGGACCGCAGCGCGCGCGGCGCCGTCATCGAGGACGGCGGTCAGGGGCGCGTGATCCTCAGCCTGTCCGGCGTGGCCCCGCCGCGCGCCCTGAACGGCGGGGGCCTGGGCCTGGTGCGCACCTATACGGTCACCGGGGGCGGCGGCGCGCGGATCGACCTGACCCTGGCCGGCGGCGCCGAGATCGAGCGCCGGTTCCTGCTGCCCCCCGGCGACGGCGTGGATCACTATCGCTATGTGCTGGACCTGAAACGCACCAGCGTCGCCCCGGCGGCCCGCCCTGCCACGATCCCGGTTCCGCAGACGCGTCGCCGCACCGAGCGGCCGCTGATTGTGATCGACGCCGGCCATGGCGGAAACGACCCGGGCGCCAGCGGAGCGCGTTCGCGCGAGAGCGTCCTGACCCTGGCCGCGGCCCAGGCGCTGAAGACCGAACTGGAGCGCACCGGCCGTTATCGCGTGCGCCTGACCCGCACGGACGACAGCTACGTCGCCCTGTATCGCCGCGTCGCCGTGGCCCGTCAGGCGGACGCCGACCTGTTCATTTCATTGCACGCCGACGCCGGCGCCGATCCGGCTACCCGCGGGGCGTCGGTCTACACCCTGTCGGATCAGGGCGCGGGCCGCGCCGTGCGCGAGTTCACGCGGGGCGACAACTGGCGCCAGGAGCTGAACCTGCCGGGCCGCGATCCGTCGGTGGACCGCATCCTTCTGGACATGACCCAGCGTGCGACCCAGAACCGCTCGGCCCAGTTCGCCCGGCTGCTGCTGGGCCGTCTGGAGGCCGCGAACCGGCCGCTGCTGCGACGCAGTCACCGGGACGCCGGCCTGGCCGTGTTGCTGGCACCGGACGTGCCGGCCGTGCTGTTGGAGATGGGCTTCATCACCAATCCCGAGGACGAGCGCGCGCTGAACGACGAACGCAGCCGCCGCGCCATGATGCGCGCCGTGGCCCAGGGCATCGAACGCTACTTCGCCGAGCAGACCGCCCAGCCGATGGTCACCGCCTCGACCGCCGAAGAGGGCTGAGACCTAGGCCAGGCTTGCCATCGCATCTCGGCGGGCCGAGGCTCTCGCTATGAGCCGGTCGCCAACGAAGGTCGAACGCATGGTTATTCGGTGGGCCGCGAAGGGTCGCGCCGCGCCGACGTCACGGCCGCCCCGGGCGCCTTACCTTTCAGCCTATGCCTGTTTCCACTGCGCGAAGTCATGGAAGCTGGCGCCGCGTGACGCCGGCGCGCGATGCCCGCAATGTTCGCGGGCGCTCGCGGAAATGGGCCGAAACTTCAAGGCCCCAAAGACATCAGACTGCGACGGCTGGGCGGCGGTTCGCCAACTTTGGGCCGCAGGATTCCGCTTCGCTGCGTATCGCGGCCATCCCGACGCGGAAAAGCTGCCGACCCGATCTCGAGATGTGCCGGATTTCGTTCGACGCAACCCGCAGCATCCGTTGCGGGTCGTCGTCTAGGCCAGGCTGGCTTTCTTCAGCGTCTTCCAGGCCTTGATGACGCGCTGCAGCTTCGCCTCGGCGCCGCGGTCGCCGCCGTTGGTGTCGGGGTGGAAGCGCTTCAGCAGCTCGTGATAGCGCGCCTTGATCGCCGCCTTGTCGGCGCCCGGCTCCAGGTCCAGGTCGGCCAGGGCGGTGCGTTCCAGCTTGCCGATGCGGCGATCCTCGGTCGGCGTGCGCGCCGCCTGGTCGCCCTTGCGCCCGAACAGACCGAAGCTGTCGCGCCAGCTGCCGGGGCCGGCGTTGTTGGCGGTGCCCATCTTGGCGGCGAAGGCGGCGGCCTCGCGCGAGCCCTTGCCGGCCTTCATTTCCCAGGTCGGGCGGCCGCCGGTCATGGCCTCGTTTTCCTTGGCGGCGCGGACCTCGCCCTCGCTCATGCCGGCGTAGAAGTTCCAGCCCTTGTTGTACTCGGCCGCGTGACCCTGGCAGAATTCGTAGAAGTCGTTCAGCCGCTCGCGCGATTTGGGCGCACGCGCCGTCGCGGGACGGCGGCAGTCGGGCCACTGGCATGGCTTCTCGCCGGGCTTGAGGCCCAGGACGTCGGCGGCTGCCGCCTCTTCTTCCTCGACCTTGGGTGGTTTGACCCGAATGTCGGTGAAGCGCGGTCGGTACTGGAAGGCGGAGGACATCACCCCCAGTGTAGGGGTGATTTGGTCACCATCAAGGACGCCCCATGCCCGAAGGCCCCATCGCGCACAGGATTCGCGAAAAACTCACCCAGGCGCTTGCCCCCAGCCTGATCGAACTGGAGGACGACAGCGGACGCCACGCCGGCCATCACCACGAAGGCGGCATGGACGCCAAGGAGGGGGGCGAAAGCCACTTCAACCTGCGGATCGTCTCGGCCGCCTTCGACGGCCAGTCGCGGGTGCAGCGGCAGCGGACGGTGAACACCCTACTGGCGGAAGAGCTGGCCGGTCCGATCCACGCCCTGTCGATCCGTGCACTGACGCCCGCCGAAGCCGCCCAATAGGCGAATGACCAGCGATATCCGCGCATTCACCTCGCCTTAGCAGGTGCGGGATACCGTGCAGTCTGACGTGGGTTGCGGAGGGGTTCGCGATGGTGGGTTCAGACGAGGTCGAGACCGGAGCGGGCGTCGCCCGTCCCGGTGAAGCGGCCCAGGCTCTGGCAGCCATCCTGCAGACCCAATACCTGCGGTACCTGATCATCTCCAGCTGGGCGCTGGGCCTGCTGGGCACCATCGGCTGGCGCACCGCCGCGGCGTGGTTCGTCGTCACGCTGGGCGCGGGCGCCCTGCGGGGCGCCTTCGAGCAGCGGCTGAGCGCCCGCGTCGGCGCCGGCTGGGGCATGGCCTTCCCCGCCGTGGCCGCCGCCACGACCGCCGCGTGGGCCGCCGCGCCGTTGCTGGCATGGTTCTCGGGCGCGCCGTTCGGGCATGAACTGGCGATCACCCTGGTGATGTCCGGCTATGTTCTGGTCTTCGCCCAGCTTCGAAGCTCGCCCCGACAGGCGCTGGTCGTGTCGTCGCCTTATGGCGCGGCGGCCGCCATCATCCTGGCCAGTCTGTGGGGCACGCCGATCTTCTGGTCGTTCGCGGCCCTGATCCCGTTCACGGCCGCCGGCCTGTTCGTCCTGGTCACCATGACCATGATGCGCGAAGCCCGCATCAACGCCTTCCAGGAACATCAGGCCCACCTGATCCAGGAGCTGGAGGCCGCGCGCGACAAGGCCGATAACGCCAGCGCCGCCAAGTCCAACTTCCTGGGCGTGATCTCGCACGAGCTGCGCACCCCGATGAACGGCGTGCTGGGCGCGGCCCAGTTGCTGGGGGCGACGCGGCTGGAGAGCACACAGCGGGAATATCTGTCGATCATCCGAAACTCGGGCGACAACCTGCTGAGCCTGCTGAACGACATTCTCGACATGACCAAGATCGAGGCGGGCAAGATGACGTTCGAGGTCATCGACGTCTCGACCGACGACCTGCACGGTCGCGTCACCGGGCCGTTCGCGGCCCAGGCCGAGGCCAAGGGCCTGACCTTCACCAGCCGCTTCGAAGGGGAGATCCCGGCGGTGGTGCGCGGCGATCCGCTGCGCGTCTGCCAGGTGCTGCACAATCTGCTGTCCAACGCGGTCAAGTTCACCGACAGCGGCGAGATCCTGTACGTCGTGCGCGGCGAGAAGATCGGCGAGCGCCGGGTGGCGTTCGAGTTCTCGGTCACCGATTCGGGCGCCGGAATTTCGCCGGCCGACCTCAGCCGCCTGTTCCAGCCCTTCACGCAGGTCGACGCCTCCTCGACGCGCCGTTTCGGCGGCACAGGCCTGGGCCTGACCATCGCGCGCCGCATGGCCAACATGATGGGCGGCGACATCACCGTGACCTCCAAACTCGGCGAGGGCTCGACCTTCGTCATGCGGGTCGAGGCCGATGTCGTGGAATGGGCCAAGGTCGAGGCGGCCAAGCCGATCGAGGCCGAGATCGAGGGCGGCGCCCAGCTGCGCGTGCTTGTGGTCGAGGACCACCCGGTCAACCGCATGATCCTGGAAGCGTGGATGAGCAGCGCCAGCCACGCGACCGTCTCGGCCGAGGACGGCCAGCAGGGCGTCGACGCGGCGCAGGCGCAGCCGTTCGACCTGATCATCATGGACGTGAACATGCCGGTGATGGACGGCCTGACCGCGACGCGGATGATCCGCGAACAGGCGGGCGTCAACCAGAACACCCCCATCGTGGTCCTGTCGGCCTCGGCGCGTTCGGAAGACCATGCGGCGGGCCTGGAAGCGGGCGCCGACGCCTATCTGAACAAGCCGATCGACTTCGCCGCCCTTGCCGGCCTGATGGGCCGGGTCGCGGGCGGCCGCGACGCCGTGCGGGCCGGCATGGCCGCCGCCGGCGAGGCGATGGCGGCGTAGGGAAACGGATACGACGGCGACGCTTCGCGTTCAGATCGACGCATGCGCGCCTTCGCCGACCTTCTCGACCGCCTGTCCCTGACCAATTCGCGCAATGCGAAGCTGGTCATCCTGCGGGACTATCTGCGCGCGACGCCGGACCCGGACCGCGGCTGGGCGCTGGCGGCCCTGACCGGCGGCCTGACGTTCGACGCCGCCAAGCCGGCGATGATCCGCAAGGCGGTGCAGTCGCGGGTCGATCCGGTGCTGTTCGGCTGGTCCCACGACTTCGTCGGCGACCTGGCCGAGACGGTCGCCCTGATCTGGCCGCGCGACCCGTCCTACCGCCCGAACCGCGAGCCGGAGCTGTCCGAAGTCATCGATGCGCTGAGCCAGGCCAAGCGCACCGAGGTTCAGGCCCTTCTGGAGGGGTGGCTGGACGCGCTGGAGCCCAAGGGGCGCTGGGCGCTGCTCAAGCTTCTGACAGGCGCGCTGCGGATCGGCCTTTCGGCGCAGCTGGCGCGGACGGCGGTGGCGATGCTGCGGCCTGAGGTCCTGACATCGCCGCCCGACCCGGACGGCGGCGAAGAGACCACGCGCGTCGAGCCCCTGTCCGTCGCCGACGTCGTCGAGGTCTGGAATGAGGTCAAGCCGCCGTATGCCGACCTGCTGGCCTGGGCGGAGGGCCACGGGCCGCGGCCGGACACCGAGGCGCCCGGCCGGTTCCGCCAGGTCATGCTGGCGGTCGCCATCGACGAGGCCGTGGACTTCGCCAGGATGGCGCCGGCCGACTATGCGGTCGAATGGAAATGGGACGGCATCCGCGTCCAGGCCGTGCGCGAGGCCGGCGTCTGCCGCCTGTACTCGCGGCACGGCGACGAGATCACCGGCGCCTTTCCCGACGTGATCCAGGCCCTGGCGTTCGAGGGGGCCATCGACGGCGAACTGGTCGTCATGCGCGACGGTCAGATCGCACCCTTCGGCGACCTGCAGCAGCGGCTGAACCGCAAGACCGTCGACGCCAAGCTGACGACCGCCTTCCCCTGCGCGATCGTCGCCTATGACCTGTTGGCCGAGGCGGGGGAGGACCTGCGGCCCCTTCCGCTGAGCGACCGCCGCGCCCGGCTGGAGCGAGTAGTGGCCGAGCACCAGGGCGAGCGGCTGAGTCTGTCGCCGGTGGTCGCGTTCGAGACGTGGGAGGGGCTGGCGATCCTGCGCGCCGATCCGCCGGTGGGCGCGGCGGCTGAGGGCTTGATGCTGAAACGGTGGGACAGCGCCTATGTCGCCGGCCGCCCCAAGGGGCCGTGGTTCAAGTGGAAGCGGGATCCCCACACCCTGGACTGCGTGCTGATGTACGCCCAGCGCGGGCACGGAAAGCGATCCAGCTTCTATTCCGACTTCACCTTCGGCGTCTGGACGGAGGAGGGGGCGCTGACGCCGGTCGGCAAGGCCTACTTCGGCTTCACCGACGAGGAGCTTAAGCAGCTGGACAAGTTCGTGCGCGACCACACCACCGAACGCTTTGGCCCCGTTCGCTCGGTCCGCGCCGAGCGCGATTTCGGCCTGGTTCTGGAGATCGCGTTCGAGGGCCTGCAGCGCTCGCCCCGGCACAAGTCGGGGGTCGCCATGCGCTTCCCGCGGGTCAGCCGCATCCGCTGGGACAAGCCGGCGCGCGAGGCCGACACCCACGACGCGGTCATGGACCTGCTGGACCAGATCGAACGCGGCGGCGGGCGCGTGGCCCAGGCAAAAAGCTAGGCGGCGCGCGCCTTCGGCTGCGCCGCGCGCTTGCGTCGCCAGTCGGCGTCCAACCGTTCCGTGACGCCGACCAGCTGCAGGAACGCGACCGCGGGCAGAGGCTCGCCGCCGGTCTCATTCGTCGCCGGGATCAGCAGAGGCGTCACCAGCCACAACTCGGGGAAGGGCTGAACATTGACGTTCGGGTCGGCCTTCAGATGCGGACAGTGCTGCAGCGACAGGTCCGAACACGCCTTGTGCAGCGGTGCGATCGAGCCGGCGTCAATCACGACGCGGGCGTCCTCGATCTCGCGCGGCAGGGCCATGCCGTTGGCGTCACGCCTCAGGCTGCCCGCCCATGTGCGCCGCGCGACCTGGGTCCAGCGGTCGCCCGTTTGCGTCGGCTCACCGCACATCGGGCACAGCATTCGCTGAACGGACAGCCGCTGTCGGAGCAGGTGGTTCTTGGAATACTCCGGTTTGCCGAAGCCGGCCGCCTCTTGCTGGCACAGGGCCAGGGCGCCGACGCTGGCGCAGGGCGCGACGCCGGTGATGGCTTCGGCGGTCCAGCTGGTCACCCAGGGCACGTCCACGCCGACGCTGAGATGCGACTTCTTCATTCCGGGGACCATAGCGGCGCCCTGAAAGGCGTCCACATGCAACTGCGGCGCTGGCCCGGCGCGGTCGGTATGCGCTAGGGGACGCCGGATGCGCACCGACCTGGCCTCCGCCGCCACCGCAAACAGCCTGCTGCCCCGGCCCGACATCCGACTGGACGAGGCGACCCTGCTGAAGCTGACCGAGGTGATCGGCGACTTCGCGGTCAACGTCGCGATCGCCCTGCTGATCCTGGGCGTCACCCTGTTCGTGGCGCGTTGGGCGGCCAAGGTGACGCGCGAGGGCCTGAGCAAGGTCCGCGGCTTCCGCCATGACCCGACGGTGCTCAGCTTCGCCGTGCAGGTCGTGCGGGTCGTCATCCTGCTGATCGGTCTGATCGCGGTGTTGCAGCGGCTGGGTGTCCAGACCGCCTCCATCATCGCCGTGCTGGGCGCCGCGTCCCTGGCGGTCGGTCTGGCGCTTCAGGGCACGCTGTCGAACGTGGCGGCGGGCGTGATGTTGCTGGTGCTGCGGCCTTACCGCGTCGGCGACCTGGTCAACATCGACGGCAACATCGGCAAGGTGCAGCGGCTGGATCTGTTTTTCACCCAGCTGGGCGACGCCAACAACGTCAAGATCATGTGCCCGAACAGCAAGGTGTTCGGCGACGTCATCCTGAACCTGTCGGGGCAGAGCACGCGCCGGATCCAGCTGGCCATCGGCGTCGGCTACGGCGCCAATCTCAGCCAGGCGCGCGATGTCATCGCGACGGCGGCCGCGGCGCAAGGCGCCATCCTGGCGGATCCGGCGCCGTGGGCGGGGGTCACCAATCTGCTGGACAGTTCGGTCGAGATCACCCTGACCTGCTGGGTCGCGTCGAGCGACTACTGGCAGGGCAAGGCCGATGTCCTTCAGGCCGTGAAGGAAGCGCTGGACGCGGCCGGGATCGAGATTCCGTTCCCGCATCAGGTCGCCGTGCCCTACGACCCGCGCGACCCCGTATTGCCCGCTGCGGTGGAGGGCGCCGCCGGGCTGGCGGCGGCGCGGCCTGTCCATGGCGACGGGGGCTTCGAAACCCATCCCGACCGCGCTGACGACGAGATTTGACGGCCATGCGCTACGACTTCGGCTCCGACAACACCGCCGGCATGGCCCCCGCCGCGATGCAGGCCCTGATCGCCGCCAACGAAGGTTACGCCAAGTCTTACGGCGCCGACGACGTCACGGCGCGCGCGGCCGAGCAGATCCGTCAGCGCCTGGATGCGGACGCGGAGATCCGCTTCGTCTTCTCGGGCACGGCGGCCAACGCCATCGCCCTGTCGATGCTGGCCTATCCGCACGAGGCCGTTCTGGCCCACCACGCGGCCCACGTCTGCACGGACGAGACGGGCGCGCCGGGGTTCTTCGGCCAGGGCGTCGGCCTGATCGGCCTGCCAGGCGAGAGCGGCAAGATCGATCCCAAGGCGATGGCGGCCATCCTCGACGAGACGGAGGTGGGTCACCGCCAGCCGCCCGCGGCCCTCAGCCTGACGCAGGCCACCGAATACGGCGGCGTCTATTCCGAGGAGGAGCTGCGCCACCTGATCGAGCCGGTGAAGGCGCTGGGCTACGGCGTCCACATGGACGGGGCGCGGCTTGCCAACGCGGCGGCGGGCGGGTTCGACCTGACCCAGATCGCGCGGCTGGGCGTGGACATTCTGGTCTTCGGCGGGGCCAAGGCAGGGGCCGGCGGCGTCGAGGCGCTGGTCATGTTCGACCACAGCCTGGCGCGGCGCATCGACAATCGCTTGAAGCAGGCGGGGCAGACGGCGTCCAAGAGTCGCCTGTTGGCCGCACCGATGCTGGGTCTGCTGGAGAGCGAGGCCTGGGAGACGGGCGCCGCCCACGCCAATCTGATGGCGCGGCGGCTGGCGGAGGGCGTTGCCCTGCGCTCGGCCTTCGTGCTGGCCCACCCGGTGGAAGCCAACACCGTATTCGTGCGCATGCCGGTGCGCGCACACAAGCGGGTCAACGACGCGGGTTGGGCCTGTTATCGCTTCGACGACGGCTCGGTTCGCTTCGTCTGCTCCTGGGCGACGACGATCGAGGCGGTGGACGAACTGATCGAGGCTGTGGTCGCGGCGGGATGATCTTTCCGCGTCGCCCCAAGCGCCCCATATGACGGCGGATGACGATGCGGGGTGAGCGCGGCCGGCGAGACGGCACTTCTGAACTGACGTCCGAGGCCGGCGCCTGGGATCAGCTGAAGGATCTGTTCGGCGTGGTGCGCCGGTCGGATGCGCCGCATCTGGGCCTGCGCCTGTCCCTCGCCATCGGCCTGACCCTGGCGGGCAAGGCGCTGGGCGTGCTGGCGCCGCTGGTGCTCGGCGCCGCCGTCAATCGGCTGGCGGCCGGGCAGGGGGCGGCGGTCGCCGTGGGCTGGAGCTTCGCCGCCTTCGCGGTCGGCTGGGCCCTGGTGCGCTTCATCTCCTCCGCGGCGCCCCAGGCGTCCGACGTGGTGTTCGCTCCGGTGCGCCAGGCGGCCCAGCAGCGAACGGCGGCCGACACCTTCGCCCACGCCCTGACCCTGTCGCTGGATTTCCATCAGACCAAACGCTCCGGCAGCCTGTCGCGAACGGTCGAGCGGGGCTCGCGAGCGGTCGATTTCCTGCTGCGGATCCTGGCGTTCAATCTTGTGCCGACGGGGCTGGAGCTGATCCTCGCGGCCGCCGTGCTGGGCGGCAAGTACGATTGGCGCTTCGCGGCCGTGGCCGTGGCGGTGGTCGCCATCTACGCTGCCTGCACCTTCGCCCTGTCGAACTGGCGGCTGGAGCATCGGCGCATCATGAACGCCGCCGACAGCGAGGCGGCCGGGCAGGCGGTCGACGCCCTGCTGAATTACGAGACCGTCAAGGCTTTCGGGGCCGAGACGCGCGCGGCCGAAGGGTATGATCGGGCGCTGGGCGTCTATGGCGCGGCGGCGCTGAAGGCCAACAGCTCGCTGGCGGCGCTGAACGTCATTCAGGGCCTGATCATGAACGTCGGCCTGGGCGTCATGGCGGTGATGGCGGGCATTGAGGCGGCGGCCGGCAGGATGGGGCCGGGCGACGTGACTGCGGCCGTTCTGATCATGATCTCCCTCTATGCGCCGCTGAACATCCTGGGCTTCGCCTATCGGGAAATCCGCCAGTCCTTCATCGACATGGAGCAGATGCTGAAGGTGACGCGCCAGCGGCCGGCCATCGCGGACCGGGCGGGCGCGGTCGCCTTGCCGCCGTCCGAAAGCGGCGGCGCCGAGGTGGTGTTCGAACACGTCGGGTTCCGCCATGACGCCCGCGCCAGCGGCCTGGACGACGTCAGCTTCGTTACCGCTCCCGGCACGACCACGGCCCTTGTCGGGGCCTCCGGGGCGGGCAAGTCCACCATCGTCAAGCTGGCCCTGCGCCTGCTGGACGCGCAGGAGGGCGTGGTGCGGATAGATGGGGTCGATGTGCGTGACGCGACCCAGGCGTCGCTGCGCCAGCGCGTCGCGCTGGTCCCTCAGGACGTGGCGCTGTTCAACGACACGCTGCGCGCCAACATCGGTTTCGCCAAGCCGGACAGTGGCGAGGCGGCCATCTGGGCGGCGGCGGAGGCGGCCGAGTTGGCGACCTTCATCCGCAGCCTGCCGGACGGCATGGAGACGGTGGTGGGCGAGCGCGGCCTGAAGCTGTCGGGCGGCGAGCGCCAGCGCGTCGGCATCGCCCGCGCCCTGCTGGCCGACCCCAGCCTGCTGATCCTCGACGAGGCCACCAGCGCGCTGGACAGCCGCACCGAGGCCGCCATCCAGAAGACCCTGCGCAAGGTCCGTGCGGGCCGCACCACCCTGGTCGTCGCCCACCGACTGTCGACCATATCGGACGCCCAGCAGATTCTGGTGCTGAAGGATGGCCGCGTCATCGAGCGCGGGCGGCACGACGAACTGATCGCGCGGGACGGCGAATATGCGTCCCTGTGGCGGCGTCAGACCCGGACCGGCGTGAGGGCCGCCGTCTAGGCCTCCGCAGCGCCCAGCTTGCGCTCGACGACCTGACGCAAGTGGTCGCGCAGGGCGGCGCGGCCGGTTTCGTCCTCGGCGGGCAGGTCCTTCAGCAGTCGCATGGCCTGGGCGTGGCTCTGGACGATGCGCCAGTCGAACGGCCCGTCGCGATGGGCGTCGATGAGATCGCACAGGCCCGCCGCCGCCTGGCAGAGATCGGTCATGGAGAAGGGGCCGGCGGCGTCGATCACGGCATTGCTGGCCACGTAGATCTTGCGCAGAACCCAGTCCTGATCGTCGGCCGAGGGGGCGGGCGTGGTAAGAAGCTGGGTCAGCGCGGCGTCCACGACGACCATCGCCTGATCTTTCAGGGTCGCCTGATTGGCTTCGGCGCGCGCGACCGCGACGCCGACGCTGACGCCGCCGGGCCGATCGATCAATGTCGAGAGGCGCGACTTGACCGGGATGCGCAGGACGGTCATCGGGCGTCACCACCGTCGGTCGGCCCGGTCGAGGCGGCCATGGCGCGCTGCTGGGCCTCGAAGGCTGTCTTGCGGATCAGGTCGGAGCGCCGCTCCTCGCCTTCCGGCGCCTTGCCGTCGCGAATGCGCCGGTCGGGGCCCATGTAGTCGCCCAACTCGAGGAACGGACGCTGGTCGCGCGCCACCCAGACGATCCGCTCGAGAAGGGCGGCGGCGCTGAACGGCTTGGTGATCAGGAAGTTGGCCCCGCAGTCGCGGGCGTCCGTGACGCGCGAGCGGCGCACGTGGGCGCCGGTCAGGATGACAGGCGCAAAGGCGTTCGGCTCCAGCCCCGAGCGTCTCAGCCAGCGCACGAACTCGTAGCCGTCCATGCCCGGCATCTCGGTGTCGACCAGGATCAGATCGACCTTGCTGTCCTCCAGGATCTCGATGGCCTTGGCGGCGCTGTGGCAGGTGTATTTGGTCTGGATGCCGAAGCCGAGCAGCGCCTGCGCCGTCAGGTCCAGCGAGAAGGGCGTGTCGTCGATCACCATGGTGACCGCCCCGTTCAGGTTGATCACGCCGGTGTCGCGCAGGGGCTCGCCGACGGTGCCTACCATTGGACGGGTGCTCTACGCGGTATCGATCGCCCCTGATTCATCGATCAAGGGTGCCGGGGCGTGGTGGATGTTGGGTTAACGCGGTTCAGTCGCGCCGATCGCGTAGAAGCGCGCGGCCCGCGCCCTGCGGATCTCGTCGGCCGACAGACCCTTCATCGCGTCCAGTTCCTCGACGAGCACATCGCCGAGCGAGGCGATGGCGGCGGCCGCGTCCGAATGGGCGCCGCCCACGGGTTCGGGCACGATCCGGTCCACGATCTTCAGGGCCACCAGATCGGGCGCGGTGATCTTCATGGCCATGGCGGCGTCCCTGGCCCGCGCCGCATCGCGCCAGAGGATCCCGGCCGCACCCTCGGGCGAGATCACCGAATAGATGGAGTGTTCGAAGATCAGCACCCGGCTGGCCGCTGCGATGGCGATGGCGCCGCCGGATCCGCCTTCGCCCGTCACCGTGGCGATGGAGGGGACGCCCAGCGTCAGGCCGCGCTCGGTCGAACGGGCGATGGCTTCGGCCTGCCCGCGCTCCTCGGCGCCGAGGCCCGGATAGGCGCCGGCGGTGTCCACGAAGCTGAGAACCGGCAAGCCGTATTGCTCGGCCAGGTCCATCAGGCGGACCGCCTTGCGATAGCCCTCGGGCCGCGCCATGCCGAAGTTGTGGGTCAGGCGGCTGGCGGTGTCGTGGCCCTTTTCCTGGCCCATGATGACGACCGGCCGGCCGCGGAAGCGCGCCAGTCCGCCCAGAATGGCCTGGTCGTCGCCGAATTGTCGGTCGCCCTTCAGCTCCGTAAAGTTCGTGAACAGGCCGGCGACGAAGTCGATGAAGTGGGGCCGCTGCGGATGGCGGGCGACCTGGGTCTTCATCCAGGGATCGAGCGCGCCGTAGGTCTTCTTGCGCAGCTGCGCTGCCTTCTTGCGCAGGCCGTCGATCTCGGCGTCGAACGAGCCGGCCGTCGCGGACAGCAGGTCGAGCTCCTCGATCTTGGCCTCAAGGTCGGCGATCGGCTTCTCGAAATCGAGGTAGTGCGTGGCCATCAAGGCGTCCAGCTGGGCGCCCAGGGCGGCGCTTTCGGAAGGCGGCGGAACCTAGAGACCTGAACGCGACGGGGCAAGCCGGGTTCACGCATCATCGGAACGCGCCAACGGATGCTTGTCGTTCACCAGCCGGCTGAGCCGGTCGGTGGCGACGTGGGTGTAGATCTGGGTCGTGCCGATATCGGCGTGGCCCAGCAGGGTCTGGACCACCCGAAGATCGGCGCCGCCCTCCAGCAGATGGGTGGCGAAGGCGTGACGCAGGACGTGCGGGCTGACCCGCGCAGGATCGACGCCCGACCGGATCGCGGCCTGATCCAGCAACTGGGCGAAGCGCCGCGTGGTCAGGGCGCCGCTGGTGGTGGGTGAGGGGAAGAGCCACGGATTGTCCGATCCCTTGGGCAGGGCCGCATCACGCGCCTTCAGCCAGGCCGCCGTGGCCGCCCGCGCCGCGTCGTTCAGCGGCGCCAACCGCTCCTTGCCGCCCTTGCCGCGCACGATCAGATAGGCCGGGTCGCGCCGCACCGCCTGGACCTTCAGCCCCAGCAGTTCCGACACGCGCAGGCCCGACGCATAGGCCAGCTCCATCAGCGCGAGCAGCCGCAGGCCCGCCGCGCCCTCCAGCGCGCCGGCCGCCTGGATCAGGCCGGTGACCTCCTCCAGCGACAGGACCTTTGGCAGCGGCCGCCCGCGCCTCGGCGCCTCGAGCCGGCGGGACGGGTCGTCAGCGCGCCAGCCCTCGCTCAGGACGAATCGGTAGAACTGCCGCGCCGCCGAGCGCCGCCGCGACGCCGTCGCCGCCGACAGGCCCCTTCGCGACAGGTCGGCGTACCAGTCTTCCAGTCCCTCCGCGGTGGCGGTCATCAGGCCGCCGGTCTCGCGGTCGGCCTCCTCCAGATCGCGGCGATAGGCGGACAGGGTGTGGGGCGACGCGTCCCGCTCCACCGCCATCATCTCCAGAAAGGCCTCGATCTGGGGCGTCATGAACGCTGGTCGCCCGGCCGCGCTGGTGTAGAGGATGGTCCGACCATGTCTGCTCGCCTGCGCATACCGACCCGTCCGACGGACCGACGCCCATGAGCGGGGACGTCGCGATTCTCGCCGGGCGCACCATAGCCCTGGTCGGACTGATGGGGGTGGGCAAATCGTCGATCGGCCGCCGTCTGGCCCAGCGGCTGGGCCTGCCCTTCGCGGATGGCGACACCGAGATCGAGACCGCCGCTGGAATGTCGGTCTCCGACATCTTCGCCCAGCTGGGCGAGGCCGAGTTCCGTATCGGCGAGGCGCGCATCATGAAGCGCCTGCTGGAGGGGCCGCCCATCGTTCTGGCCACCGGCGGCGGCGCCATGCTGAACGCCGAGACACGCGCCCTGATGAAGCAGCGGGCCGTCAGCGTGTGGATGCGCGCCGATCTGGCCGTGATCGCCGAGCGCGTGTCGCGCCGGGACACCCGACCCTTGCTGCGCGGCAAGGACCCGCTAGAGACGCTGAGGGCGCTGGCCGAGGCGCGCTATCCCATCTACGCCCAGGCCGACGTGACCGTGGACGTGGGGTCCGGATCGCATGCTGCGGCGGTCGATCTGATCGTCGAAAACCTGCAGCCGCTGCTCGGCGCCGAAGCACCGCCCGGAGAGAAACAGGCATGAAGACGCTGGAAGTCTCGGGCGCCGGCTTTCGCCCTTATCAGGTTGCGGTCGGGTCGGGCCTGCTGGCGACGGCCGCGCAGCGCATCGCGCCTTTCGCCAAGGGTCGCGTGGCGGTGATCAGCGACCAGACGGTGGCCGGCCTCTATGCTGACGCCCTGCTGGACGGACTGCGCGGCACGGGCGCCGAAACGACCCTGGTCGCCGTGCCGCCGGGCGAGTCGTCCAAGAGCTTTGGTCAGCTGGAACAGGTCATGGACGACCTGTTGGCCTTCGGACTGGATCGGCGCGACCTGGTGGTGGCGCTGGGCGGCGGTGTGGTGGGCGACCTGGCCGGTCTGGCGGCCGCCCTCTACATGCGCGGCATCGACTTCGTGCAAATCCCCACGACGTTGCTGGCGCAGGTCGATTCGTCCGTAGGCGGAAAGACGGCGATCGACACCCCGCGCGGCAAGAACATGGTCGGCGCATTCCACCAGCCGCGTCTGGTCCTGGCCGACATCGACGCCCTGTCGACCCTGCCGGCTAAACAGGTCCGGTCGGGTTGGGCCGAGGTGCTGAAGCATGGCCTGATCTGCGACGCCCCCTTCTTCGACTGGCTGGCGGGAGAGGGCGCCGGGGGGGCGCGGGGCGATCCGGCGTCGCTGGAGCACGCCGTGGTCCGCTCGGTCGAGATCAAGAGCGCCATCGTCGGCGAGGATGAGAAGGAGGCGGGCAAGCGCGCCCTGCTGAACCTGGGCCATACCTTTGGGCACGCCATCGAGGCCGAGCTGGGCTTCGAGGAGGCGGCGCTGGCGCATGGCGAGGCCGTCGCGCTGGGCTGCGCCCTGGCCTTCCGGTTTTCGGCCCGCGAAGGACTGTGCACGGACGATGACGCCCGGCGCGTCGAGGCGGTGCTGAAGGCCGCCGGCCTGCCGACCCGCCTAAGCGAAGCCGGCCAGTTCGACGCCGATCGCCTGCTGGCCCTCATGGCCGGCGACAAGAAGGCAGAGGGCGGCGCCCTGACCCTGGTCCTGGCCCGCGCGATCGGCGACGCCTTCGTGGCCAAGGGCGTGGCCGCCGAGCCCGTTCGGGCGTTTCTGAGGGACGAGGGCGCGACCTAGCGCAGCTGGCTGTCCTTGCTGCCGCGCCGATTGATGCCGGTCGCGACGACGCGGCCGTCCCGTTGGGACTGGCACTGAACGCATGTGGTGGCGCCCGGCATGGCCTTGCGCCGCGCCTCGGGGATGTCGGCGCCACATTCGACGCACTCTTCGGCGCCGTCGCCGACCGGCAGCCGCGATCGCGCGGCCAGCACGCCGTCCGTGACCGTATCTTCGATCTGATCCAGGACACCTCCGTCCTGCGTCCATCCGCCGGCCATCGTGGCCTCCCGTTCCGCGCTTCGTCAGCCCGACATATAGGAAGCCGGACGCGGCCCCGCAGGTTCCGACCGAAGGATCGGCGGTCCCATGGCGATGTCATGAGGGGGGTGGCGCACCCGAGAGGATTCGAACCTCTGACCCCTGCCTTCGGAGGGCAGTACTCTATCCAGCTGAGCTACGGGTGCCTGCGCGGCGGCCTTCCTAGGGGAAACCACCGGGGAAGGGAAGCGGCTTGCGCTTGGCGCGCCCGGCGACGCGGGATAAGCCGGGGGCAGACCCGGAGTTCCGATGCGCAGCCTGATCCTAGCCCTGATCGCCAGCCTGTTCGCCGCCGCCTGCGCGACGACGCCGGTTCCCGCCAGCCACAGCGGCCTGGATGGGGCGGCCGAGGATTACGTCAAGCTGATCCTGCGCATCGGCGAGCACGAGGCGGGCTATGTCGACGCCTATTACGGCCCGGCGGAGTGGGCCGAGGAGGCCAAGGCCGATCCCGGCACGGTGGCCACCACGAAGGCTCAGGCCGACGCCCTGCTGGCGCGGTTGAAGGCCCTGCCGGTCCCGTCCGACCCCATGCTGGCCCAGCGCCGCGCCTATCTGATCGCGCACGTCTCGGCGGCCGAGGCGCGGCTACGGATGCTGGCGGGCGAGCGGCTGTCGTTCGCGGACGAGGCCTACGCCATGTTCGGCGTGCGGCCCGAGCTGAAGCCGCTCAGCGACTATGATCCTGTCCTGGCGGAACTCGACGCCCTGGTCCCCGGGCCTGGCCCGCTGGTCGACCGCATCACCGCCTTCCGGGCCGCGTTCGCGATCCCCAAGGACCGGATCGAGACGGTCATGCACCGCGCCATCGCCGAGTGCCGCGCCCGTACCGCGCGCCACATCACCCTGCCGACGAACGAGAGCTTTACCCTGGCGCTTGTGGGCGACAAGCCGTGGTCGGGGTACAACTACTACGAAGGCGGGGCCGCCAGCCGGATCGAGATCAACACCGACTTCCCCATCTACACCGAGCGGGCGATCGACCTGGGGTGCCACGAAGGCTACCCCGGCCACCACGTCTATAACGCGCTGCTGGAACAGACTTTCGTGCGCGACCGCGGCTGGGTCGAGATGAGCGTCTATCCGCTGTTCAGCCCCATGAGCTTCATCGCCGAGGGCAGCGCCAACTACGGCATCGATCTGGCTTTCCCCGGGTACGAGGACACGGCGTTCGAGCGGGACGTGCTGATGCCGCTGGCGGGTCTGGCGCCCGCCGACGTGGAGAAGAAGAACCGCATCCTGGACCTGACGCGGCGGCTGGCGCGGGCGGAATACACCATCGCCGACGACTATCTGGCGGGCCGCATCAGCCGCGAGCAGGCGGCGGCGCTGATCTCCAGATACTCGGTCACGGCGCCGGACAAGGCGGCACAGCGGGTGCGCTTCATCGACACCTACCGCAGCTACATCATCAACTACGGCCTGGGCCGCGACACGGTGCAGGCCTGGGTCGAGGGGCAGGGGCCGGATCACTGGCGCGGCATGCAAACCCTGCTGTCCAGCCAGATTCTGCCGGTCGACATCCTGTGACGGAGGCCTGGCTGGCGACGCGTCCGCTCCAGGATCGCTTCGTTCGGCTGGAGCCGTTCACCGACGCACTGCGGGACGATGTCCGCGCCGCCCTCGATTGCGATCCCGAAGCCTGGTCGATCATGGTCGCCGCCGCCTGGGGGCCGCACTTCGACGGATGGTGGGACAGCGCGGTCGCGGCCATGTCGGCCGGGTCGCGCATCGCCTACGCCGTGCGCCGTTTGTCGGACGGCGTCGTGGTCGGCACGACCAGCCTCTATGAGATCACGCCCGCCTATCGTCGCTGCGAGATCGGTTCGACCTTCTATCGACCGGACGCGCGGGGCGGGCCCGTCAACCCGGCGTGCAAACGCCTGCTGCTGACCCACGCCTTCGACGCCGGCGCCGTGCGGGTCGAGATCATCACCGACGCCATCAACCCCCAGAGCATGGCGGCCATCGCCAAACTCGGAGCCAAACCCGAGGGCGTTCTGCGCAAGCACAAGATTACCTGGACCGGCCGCGCCCGCGACACCGCCGTCTTCGCCGTCATCGACGACGACTGGCCCGAGGGTCGCGCCGGGCTGGACGCGAGGCTGGCGGCGTTCGCCTGAATCGCTAAGGTGCCGACCAACGGCGCATAGACGCCGGCGGAGGAGCAGGCATGGCGCGGCTGATGTTCGGACTGAACCAGTCTCTGGATGGCTACATCGACCACACGTCGTTCGCGCCGGAGCCGGCGATGTTCGACTACTTCGTCGAGGACATGAAGGCGCTCAGCGGCAGCCTCTATGGCCGCCGGATGTACGAGGTCATGCGCTACTGGGACGATGACCAGCCGGATTGGGACGAACCCCGACGCGCCTTCGCCCGGGCCTGGCGCAAGCAGCCGAAATGGGTCGTGTCGCGCACGCTGAAAGAGGTCGGGCCCAATGCGACCCTGATCTCCGAAGACATCGAGGCCGCGGTGGCCGAGGTGAAGGCCGACGTCGAAGGCGTCATGGAGGTGGCGGGGCCGGAGCTGGCCGCCAGCCTTTTCCACACCGGCCTGATCGACGAATACCGCATCTATCTGCACCCCGCCGTGGTGGGCGCGGGCAAGCCCTTCTTCGCCGCCACCCCGCCCCCGCTGACCCTTCTGGCCGTCGACCGTATCGGCGAACAGGCCGTCCGACTTAGGTATGTCCCCGCATGATCGCCAAACTGCTGAAGCGCCTCGCCGCGCCCCTGATCCTGATGCCGGCTCTGGCCGGAGGCGTCGCCCACGCGGCCGACCGGCCCGTCCTGGTCGGCTATATCCAGACATCGCATATCGCCGAGAGGCTGCCGCGCATCGACCTGGCCGCCTACACCCACATCAACATCGCCTTCGCCAATCCGGACGCGACCGGCGCCCTGGTGGCGGCTGACGGCAAGATGACCTGCATGAGCAGCGTGCAGGAAGGGCTAGCCGGCTCGCTGGAGGATATCCGGGCCGCCGTCGCGGCCGGTCACGCGGCGGGCGCCAAGGTGTCGATCTCGCTGGGCGGCGGCTGGATCCCGACCTGTTCGGGGAACTGGGCGACCCTGCTGGACGAGCCGATGCGGGATACGGTCGTAAGGGCGCTGGTCGATCTGGTGGAGCGTACCGGGCTGGACGGCGTCGACGTCGACATCGAGGGCGCGCTGCTGACCCAGATCGATGAGGCGGGCGACTACACGCCCTTCATCGCCGCGCTCAGCGCCGAGCTGAAGGCGCGTGGCAAGCTGCTGACCTGCGCCACCGCGTCGTACGAGGGCGGCATGATCCCGGTCTCGTCCATCCCCTATTTCGACCTGGTCAACGTCATGGCCTACGACGCGGTCGGGACCTGGTGGGGCGAGCCGGGCGACGAGCACTCGCCCTATTCGCAGGCCGAGGCCGACATGGCCCTGTGGCGCGCGCGGGGCGTGGCCAAGGACCGGCTGGTGCTGGGCGTGCCCTTCTACGGCTATGGCTTCGGCGCGCTGAAGGACGGCTATGACTACCGCGAGATCGCCGCGCGCTTTGGCGATCGGATGGAGGGCGACGTGGTCGGTCAGCGCTGCGCCACGTGCGACTACATCACCTTCAACGGCGTCGAGACCCTGCGGCGGAAGGCGCGCCTGGCGATGGAGCAGGGCGCCGGGGTGATGGTCTGGGAGATTTCGCAGGACACCGACGAGGGGCTGCTGCTGCGGACGCTGAGGGAAGGTCTCGGCGTCGCGATTGCGCCGTAGCTGGTCATGCGGGCACTCGTTGGGGCTTTGGTTCTGATGGTCGGCGCCTCGGCCGCGACTCCGCTGGACCGCACGCCGCCGCAACTGCCGGGTCTGGGCTGTCCCTCATTCGATCAGGTGGATCGAAGGTTCTCACCCGTTCGGATCGACGACTACGAAGACGCGCTCCGCTTTGATGATGTCTGGCGACGCTGGGCGGCGGGCGAACTGCCGCCGGCTGTGCAGGCCGCTCGCCCGGACGTCTTCATCCACATTCTGGCTAGCGCCCCGTCGCTTTCAACCGATGTCGGACATGAGCTTGTCGCACGTCGTTTCGGCGATGCCTGGGAACTGTCGATCCGCACGAGCTACGAGGCGGGGCGCTTCGGGCCATGGCGACGCGCGAGTCTGCCGACGGAAGCAGGAGCGAAGGTGAACGCGGTTCTGGACGACGCCTGTCTGTGGTCCGCGCCTCGCTTTCTGGAAACCTACACCCGGCTGAAGAACGGCCGGACCGTGATGGTGACCGATGGGCCCATGACCTACTACGACGTTCGCGTGGGCGGGCGACGGTGGGGTGGCTTGCACCTGTCGAGGCAAGTCTCGCCGCCGTGGCGATTGCGCTCCGTACTGGTCGATGGCGTCACGGGAAGCCAGTCTTGGCCGGCGCCGGACATCGGCTCAGCCGAGTCTACGCTGTGACTTGAACGCGGTCAGTCCACCGCCCGGCAGTCTGTCGGTTCCCGCCCGTCGGCGGTCCAGGTGGCCATGACGCCCTTGCCGCGGAGCTCGTAGCCGGAGGCGCGGTACCAGATGCCGTCGGCGGCGCGTTCCTGAAACAGGTCGGTCGCTTCGCCGTTCGAGTTGCGGACGGTCGCCATCTGGCGCGGGTTGTCGAAGTCGACCGACAGTCGCTCGCCGTTGTTGCACAGGTAGACGGCGCGGATGACGCGGTTCAGGGCGCGGTCCTGCTGCTCTGCGCCGGTGCGACGGCGCGCGGTCTGGGCTTCTATGGCGCGCGCCTTCACCTCGTCGCCTGACGTCGGCGCGTCGGCAGGCTTCTGGCTGCAGGCGGCGCCCAGAAGGATGAGACCGACGACGCCAATGGCGCAGGGCGTGACCGTCCTCATCGAATGAGGATCATCCAGGTGGTCATTCCCAGGATGGCGAGGGCGAAGAGAGCGTGTTTCATGTCGGAGCCTGGGCCACGGGGTGGCGACTGGTCCGGTTAACGTCGGCTGGACGACACCGTTCCGCGACGGGCGCGAAAGAAGCCCTTCAGCATGTCGGACGCGGCCTCGGCCTCGACGCCGCCTTCGACCTGGGGCCGCCAGTGACAGGTCGGCTGTTCGAACAGGCGGGGACCATGCACGACGGCGCCGCCCTTGGGGTCGTCGGCGGCCCAGACCACGCGGGCGATCCGGGCGTGGCTGATGGCCCCGGCGCACATGGCGCACGGCTCCAGCGTCGCATAGAGGGTCAGGCCGCCCAGCCGGTAGTTGCCGCGCGCAGACGCCGCCTGACGCAGGGCCAGAATCTCTGCGTGGGCTGTGGGATCGGAGCGGTCGATGGGGGCGTTGGCGCCCGCTCCGACCACCTCTCCGGTCGCCTCATCGACCACGACGGCGCCCACGGGAACCTCTCCGAGGTCCGCCGCCGCTTGCGCGAGGTCGAGCGCCATGCGCATGAACCGCAAATCATGGTCCGCCATACAGACGACAACGACAAGAAGCCCCGCCCGCGTCAAGCCGGCCCCCGCTCTGACAGCGACCGGGGCCCGCCCCGTGAGCGCTCCGGCCCCCGTACGGCCGGAAAGCCCGGCGGCAAACCGGGCGGCAAGCCCGGCGAAGCCTCGACTGAGGCCAAGGCGCCGCTACGCCCCGAGCGAATCGCCAAGGCCATGGCCCGCGCCGGCATCGCCTCGCGCCGCGAGGTCGAGCGGCTGATTGGGCTGGGGAAAGTGGCGGTGAACGGCCGCATCCTGGACACGGCCGCGACGCTGGTGACGCGCGACGATGTGATCACCGTGGGCGGCAAGCCGATCGGCGCGGCCCAGGCGACGCGCGTCTGGCGCTATCACAAGCCCGCCGGCCTCTTGACCAGCCACAACGATCCGGCCGGTCGCCCGACGGTGTTCGACGCCCTGCCGGCCGGTCTGCCGCGCGTGATCTCGGTCGGGCGCCTCGACCTGAACACCGAGGGCCTGCTGCTGCTGACCAACGACGGCGAGCTGAGCCGCGCGCTGGAACTGCCGGACACGGCCCTGGTGCGCCAGTACCGGGCCCGCGCCCGCGGCCGGGTCACCCAGGACGAGCTGGACAAGCTGAAGACCGGCCTGACGGTCGACGGCGTCCATTACGGGCCCATCGAGGCCACGCTGGACAAGGCCAAGGACACGCCCGGCGGCGAGCGCGGTCCCGCCAACCTGTGGATCAGCGTCTCCATCACCGAGGGCAAGAACCGCGAGGTCAGGAAGGTGCTGGAGAGCATTGGCCTGACGGTCAATCGCCTGATCCGCCTGGCCTACGGCCCGTTCCAGCTGGGCACCCTGCCGCTCGGTTCGGTCGAGGAAGTCGGGCCGCGCGTGATCCGCGAGATGCTGGCCGACCACATCCGGCCCGAGAACCTGCCGACCGGAAACAGCGTCGAGACGCCCGCGCCCATCCCCGGCCGCCGTTCGTCCAGCCCGGTGGTGCGCGGCGCCTCCGGTTCGGCGATGTCCGACCCCTCGCGCAAGCCCAGCCGCACCCGCGCCGCCGAGGCGGCCCAAGCCGACGCCATCGATCGCCGCGAACGCCCGCCCAAGAAGGAGGGCTGGGCCAAGACCGCGCCGCGCGACGAACATCCGAAGCGCACCTTCAAGCCGCGCGAACGCACCGCCGCGCGCGACGACTTCCGCTCCGCCGGCCCGGCCTCGGATCGGCCCGCCCGCACCTACAAGCCGCGCGACGCCGAGGGCGGCGACCGCCCTAAGCGCACCTATACGCCCCGCGATGGCGCGCCGCGTTCCGACGGCGACCGACCGAAGCGTGACTTCAAGCCGCGTGCGGACGGCGACCGTCCGGCGCGGGCCTATAAGCCGCGCGAGGCGGGCGCGGATGGCGATCGGCCGAAGCGCGCCTATGCGCCGCGTGACGGCGCGGCGCCGCGAACCAATGACGACCGGCCCAAGCGCGACTTCAAACCCCGCAGCGAGAGCCCGCCGCGCGGCGCCGGCGCCTTCAAGGGCAGCAAGCCCGGCCGTAGTAGTCCTTCGGGCGGCCCCCGCAGCGGTCCGAAAGGCCCGCCGCGCGGTTCGCGCTGATCCATGCGAATCGTCGCCGGGCGGCTGAAGGGCCGCGCCATCGTCGCGCCTGACGGGCAGGGCACGCGCCCGACGTCGGACCGCGCGCGTCAGGCCGTGTTCAATGTGCTGGAGCACGCCGCCTGGGCCGAGCCGCTGGATGGCGCGCGGGTCATCGACCTGTTCGCGGGTTCGGGCGCCCTGGGCTTCGAGGCGATGAGCCGGGGCGCCGCCTTCTGCCTGTTCGTCGAGACCGATGACGGCGCGCGCGGCGCCATCCGCGAGAACGCCGACGCCTATGGGGTCATGGGCGCGACCCGCGTGCATCGGCGCAGCGCCGTTGACCTGGGCGTGCGGCCGGGTTCGGCGGGCGAGGCCTTCGACCTCGCCTTCCTCGACCCGCCGTACGGCAAGGGGCTGGGTGAACAGGCGCTTGCTCGGCTTCTGGAAGGCAACTGGCTCAAGCCCGGCGCCCTGGTCGTATTCGAACGCGGCTCGGGCGAACCGGAGGTCGAGACGCCCGGGTATGAGCGGCTGGATGCGCGCGAGTATGGAGCGGCGCAGGTATTGTTTCTCAAGACCTTAGCCAAGCCTCCTCTGACCTGAGCGAAGGACCGGGAGACCGGCGCCTGGAGATTGGACTCTCCAAAAACAGAGCCCAGTGGTGCAATTCTCTCGCCCAGATCCCTTTCTGCCGGGCCAGCGCGACCGGATCGCACCCTAACGCACGCGTGCGACAGGATCGGGCGCGTGTGGTCGCAAAGCCGCTTGACCCTGACGCGGCGTCAGGCCCGATAGGGCGTCCATGCGGAACGACGCGCGCTTCAGAACCTATACCGTCAGCCAGCTGGCGCGGCTGTCCGGGACCTCGGTCCGGACGCTGCATCACTATGACGAGATCGGCCTGCTGAAGCCCGCGTCGGTCGGCGATAACGGATACCGCTACTACGGCCGCCAGGAGCTGCTGCGTCTGCAGTCGATTCTGCTGCACCGGGAGTTCGGCCTGGCGCTCCATGAGATCGCCGCGCTGCTCGACCGGGCCGAAGGCGACCGCGTCCAGGCCCTGCGCGAGCAGCGCGCCCGGGTCGCGGCCGAGGCGGACCGCTATCGCCGACTGGCCCGGACGATCGACCGCACGATCGCCGAACTGGAAGGACGAGCTGCCGTCATGGACACCCAACTCTACGCCGGGCTGACCCCGGAAATGCAGGCCGATTACGAGGCCTGGATCATCGACAAATACGGCGACGAAACCCGCCCGCACATCGAGGCGGGCCGAGACGCGATGAAGGCCATGTCGCTGGACCAGAAGTCGGACTGGATGGCCGAGATCGCCGATCTGGAGGCCGACTTCGCCCGCGCCATGCAGGGCGGCATCTCGGCCGACGACCCCGTGCTGGACCCGATCCTGAAGCGGCATCACGCCTGGGTCGCCCGCACGTGGAAGTCGCCGCCGACGGCCGCCGCCTATGCGGGCTTGGGCGACCTCTACACCACCAACCCCGACTTCAAGGCGCGATACGAGGCGATGCGGTCGGGGCTGGCGGACTGGATGGCCGCGGCGATGGCCGGCTACGCGACGCGCGCTCTCAAAGCCTGAACCAGACCGACGGCGCCGGCCGAGACATCCGCCAAAGTCGTCTCGAAGCCGGCGTCGTCGCCATAATAGGGATCGGCCACCGCCTGGCCCTCGCGGCCGGGCGCGTGGTCCAGCATCAGGCTGAGGCTCGCCGTCGCATCGGCGGGTTTCAGCTTCTTCAGGTCGCGCAGGTTCTGCTCGTCCAGCGCCACGATGTGGGTGAACCGGCGGAAGTCCGCCGTGGTCACCTGCCGCCCGCGATAGCCCGAGATGTCGATGCCATGCCGCAGAGCCGTCGCCTGCGCCCTACGGTCCGGCGGATCACCCGCATGCCACCCGCCGGTCCCGGCGGAGTCGATCTCGACATCGAGGCGAACGCGCTGAGCCTCCGCGCGGAAGGCGGCCTCCGCGAGAGGTGAGCGACAGATGTTGCCGAGGCAGACGAAGAGGACGGAGGGGGTCAATCTCTTATTCCGCTCATCCCGGCGGAAGCCGGGATCCAGTTCTTTGGGTGATGTGTGGTTTGCATTGCGGTTCTGCCATCCGTCCAAGACAATGCTCTGCAGCAGGACTGGGTCCCGGCTTCCGCCGGGATGAGCGGAGAGAGGGGGTGTTGGCTCACCGCCGACCGAACAGCCTTTCCAGGTCGTGCAGCTTCAGCTCCACATAGGTCGGGCGGCCGTGGTTGCATTGGCCGGAGTGGGGCGTGGCTTCCATCTGGCGGAGGAGGGCGTTCATCTCCGGCGCTGACAGGACGCGGCCCGCGCGGACGGAACCGTGACAGGCCATGGTGCCGCAGACGTCGCCGAGACGCTCGGACAGGGCCAGGGCCGCGCCGTGTTCTGCGATGTCGTCGGCGATGTCGCGGACCAGGCCCTGTACGTCCGTGTCGCCGAGCAGGGCCGGTGTTTCGCGCACCAGAACCGCCCCGCCACCGAACGGCTCGACGATCAGGCCCAGCTCGGCCAGTTCGGGCGCGCGGGCCGCGACGCGGTCGGCGTCGGCGGGGTCTAGCTCGACTACCTCGGGGGTCAGCAGGGCCTGGCGGGTGACGGCGCCCTTGGCCATCTGGACCTTCATCGTCTCATAGACGAGGCGCTCGTGCGCCGCGTGCTGGTCCACCACCACCAGGCCGTCGCGCGTCTGGGCGACGATGTAGGTGCCGTGCAACTGGGCCCGCGCGGCGCCCAGCGGGAAGTCCATCAGGTCCGCGACGGGTGGGGTGCCGGGCGCATAGGCCGCAGGCTCCGGCGCCTCCCAGCCGCCCTCGACCCGAACCGAACGCTCGTTCAGGCCCGGCAAGGTCCCGGTGCCCACGGCGGGCGTCCAGCCGGTCCACCCACTGTAGCCGGTGGCCGACGGCGGCGCGGAATGGGCCGGCCACGACGGAGCCGCCGCATGCGCGGTGAACCCAGCCATGGCGTCGGCCGCCACCGTGGTCGAGGCGCGGTGGCCCGCCGCCGCCAGGGCGTGGCGCAGGCCGCCGACAATCAGGCCCCGGATCAGGGCCGGGTCGCGGAAGCGGACCTCGGCCTTGGCCGGATGCACGTTCACATCGACCATCAGCGGGTCCAGGTCGATGAACAGGGCCGCCGCCGGATGCCGGTCGCGCGCGAGAAAATCGGCGTAGGCGCCGCGCAGCGCCCCCTGCAGCAGCCGGTCGCGCACCGGGCGGCCGTTGACGAACAGATACTGGTGCTGGGCGTTGCCGCGCGAATAGGTCGGCAGGCCCGCATAGCCCGACAGCCGAACGCCGTCCCGCGTCTGGTCGATCAGCAGGGCGTTGGCCTCGAAGTCGCGGCCCAGCAAGGCAGACAGCCGCCGCAGCCGCCCTTCGTCGCCCTCGGCTTCGGCGGGCAGACGCAGGACCGAGCGGCCGTCGATCTCCAGCGAGAAGGCTGTGGCCTCATGCGCCATGGCCTGGCGCTTGATCTCCTCGGCGATGGCCATGGCCTCCGACCGCTCGGACTTCATGAATTTCAGGCGGGCGGGCGTGGCGTAGAACAGGTCGCGCACCTCGACCTGCGTGCCGTGCGGCCCGGCGAAGGCGGCGGGGCCGATGGGCGCCATCGCGCCGCCGTCGACCCGGATGGTGCGGCCCTCCTGCCCCGCCGGTCGACTGGTGATGCTGAGCCGCGCGACCGACCCGATGGAGGGCAGGGCCTCGCCCCGAAAGCCGAGCGTGCCGATGCGCAGCAGGTCCACGTCGCCCGCGTCGTCGGCCTCCAGCTTGGACGTGGCGTGCCGCTCGACCGCCAGCGGCAGTTCGGCCTCGGGGATGCCGTGGCCGTCGTCCAGGATCGACAGGCGCGACAGGCCGCCGCCCTCGGCCTGGATCTCGATGCGCCGCGCCCCGGCGTCGAGCGCGTTCTCGACCAGCTCCTTGACCGCGCTGGCCGGGCGCTCGACCACCTCGCCGGCGGCGATGCGGTTGACGGTCTCGGTCGGCAGGCGGCGGATGGGCATGGGCGCAATATGGGGCCGCGGGGGCGAGTCGGTCAGCCCCCGACCAGCCTCGTCCGTTCTTCGGTCGTCAGGGCCCGCCATTGGCCCTCGTTCAGGCCCGTCAGGTTCAGCGGCCCGACCCGGATGCGCCACAGGTCCGAGACTCCCAGATCGACCAGCTCGCACATCCGCCGGATCTGCCGGTTGCGGCCTTCCTTGAGGATGAAACGCAGGCGGTTGGGCTCCATCTGCGTGACCCGCGCGGGTTTCAGCTTGCGCCCGTCCAGCTCCAGCCCGTGCCGGAGCCAGGTCAGCTTGTCCTCGGTGATGTCGCCCCGGACGCGGACCAGATATTCCTTCTCCAGGTCGCTCTCTGGCCCGATCACCGCCTTGGCCACCACCCCATCGGTGCTCATCAGCAGCAGGCCGCGCGAATCCTCGTCCAGCCGCCCGATCGGCGGGACGGCGTCGCGTCCCGGGATCGTCCCGTCACCGACCCGGTTCTCGGCGATCAGCAGTCGGGCGGCCGGCAGCTTCCCCGGCTCCGGCTGGCCCGACACATAACCCGCCGGCTTGTGCAGGATGATCGAGATGGAGGACGCCAGCGACGCCTCGGCGCGGTCGCTGAGGGTCAACGTCTGTCCGGTCAGGATCTTGCGCCCGGCGTCCAGCACCGTCTCGCCGTCGATGGAGACCAGCCCTTCAGCGATCAGCCCCTCGGCCTCGCGGCGCGAGCAGACGCCCGACTGGCCCAGCCACTTGTTGATCCGCTGCGGCTCGTCGCCGTCGTACTGGCGGGTCCAGGCCATTAGAGGGTGTGTCCGGTCATGGGCAGGGGATAGCGGCTTTCTCTTCCCTCTCCCAGAGGGAGAGGGCTTGAGCGCACGGCGGCGCAGCCGTCGTTCTGGCGCGAAAGGGTGAGGGGTGGGCGGCCAACCGGTGAGGGCGGTCCCCTCACCCTTTCGGCCAAGACACATCGCTGCGCTCTGTGGGCTCAAGCCCTCTCCCTCTGGGAGAGGGAAGGCGATTGAGCTTTTTCGCCGCGCGACCTTGCGTTTCCCGCCTACCGGTCCGATCCACCCCGCGTGACCTCCCAAGTCGACATCGCCGTCATCGGCGCCGGCGTTCTCGGCCTTGCCACCGCGGCCGAGATGACCGCGCGTGGCCACACCGTGACCGTCATCGACCCCGGCGGCGCCAACGCATCGTCGGTCGCCGCCGGCATGATCGCCCCGGCCATGGAGGCCGCTCTGGAAGGCGCTTCGCCTGAGCGTGCGGCTCTGTTCCGAAACGCCCGCGACCTGTGGCCCGCCTTCGCCGAGCGCAGTGGCATCGTCCTGACCCGAACCGGCGGCGTTTGGCTTGGCGCGGATGCGGCCGCTGTCGCCGAGCGCCTGACCGCATTGGGTTTCACTGCCACGCTGGATGGCGATCAGGTCGTCACGCCCGATGACTGGCAGGTCGCGGCTGAAGCCGCCCTCGGCCGGCTTCGTGCCTCGGTCGATGTCGTGACCGCCAACGCCAAGTCGGTTCGCGCTGATGCCCATGGCTGTACAATCGAAACCTCGACCGGCGCGATCCGCGCCACGAGCCTGGTCCTCGCCACCGGCGCCGCCGCGCCCTTGCCCGGTGCGCCCAGCGACGTCGCCGCCCGCATCGCCCAGATCGCGCCTGTCCGGGGCCAGATCGGCCGCGCGTTCGGCGCTCCCCTCGCCCAGGCGACGCGCACGACCGGTGGCTATCTTGCCCCAGCCGAGGGCGGCGCCCTGATCGGCGCGACGATGGAGACCGGCCGGACGGACCTCGCACCCGACCCGGCCGCAGCCGAGCACCTGCTTGCCTTGGCCGACCGGCTCGGCTGGGCGCCGCAGGGGCCGGTCGAGTGGCGCGTCGGCGTGCGCGGGGCGACGGCAGACGGCTTGCCGATGGCGGGTTTCGCCGCGCCGCGGCTGTGGCTGGCGCTGGCGCCGCGCCGCAATGGCTGGCTGCTGGCGCCGCTGGTGGCCCGGGTCGTGGCCGATGCGATCGAGGGCAGGACGCCGGTCGCCGACGCCGCCGCCCTCGATCCTCTCAGGTTTACTCCGGCAGGTTGAAGCGGACGCCGAAGCTGACGGTGGCGCCGTCCACCGCCTGGCCGTCGACGGTGCGGGGGTTCATGCGGAAGTAGCGCGACAGCTGCACGGCGGCCCGGCCGAAGCCGTAGCCGCCCGGCGTTTCGGACACGACCGCGCAGCCCGTCAGGCCGCCGTTGGCCGTCACCTGGCAGCGCAGGCTGGCTGAGCCCTGGATGTTCTGGCCGATGGCGCGCGAGGGGTAGGCCCGCGCCATCTGGTCGCCCGACGGCATGCGCGCCCAACTCGGGTTTGTGATCACCGAGGGCTGCGGGTCGGGCGCGGGCGCCGCGCCGGTTCCCGGCTGCGTGACTTCGGGGGCCACCGAAATCACCGGATCGCTGGTCGCCTCGCCCGGCGTCAGCGGGGGGTTCAGGGGCGAAAGCTCCGTCACCTGCTGCGGCATGGGCGTCGCGTGGATCGGCGTCGGCGGCTTGGGCGCATCCGGCGTCTGGGTCGCCGGCTTGGGCGGAATGACCGGGCGGGTCATGTCGATCTGGAAGATCGGCCCTTCGTCGATTTGAGCCGGCGGAGGGCTCTCGAACCGCTGGGCGTAGAGGGCGACGCCGATGCCGACATGCACCAGAGCGGAGACGCCGATGGCGGCCCACATCCAGCGCGGCATGGGCTTCTTGCGTTCCCCGAAGTCGATCGGGCTGATCAGGCCGGGTCCCCCGGCGGCTTGCATCATCATGGCCGAACTCTCCCTATGGGCGTTCTGGGACGACGCCCGCAAGCGAAGCTCGCGCCCAAGTTGCGGCGGGATTGCGGCGTTAACGATTCAGGTTTGATTAACCATGATCGCCGACATCTCGGGCGTCATGGCCATCAGCGCGATTCCATCGTCGGGCGGCGTCGAGGCGGCCATTCGCAGGGCCTCCCGCACGACGGGCGTCGACTTCGACTTCCTTATGAAGACGGCGCGCCGCGAGAGCGCGCTGAACCCGTCGGCCCGCGCCCGCACGTCCTCGGCCGCCGGGCTGTTCCAGTTCATCGAGCAGACCTGGCTGAGCACCGTCAAACGCCATGGCGCCCAGCACGGCTACGGCCAGTACGCCGATCTGATCCACCAGGGCTCGGACGGCCGCTGGCGGGTGGACGGCTCGGCGCGGAATGTGGTGATGGACCTGCGCTTCGACGCCGATGCCGCATCGACGATGGCGGGCGAGCTGACGGCGTCCAACGCCGCCTATCTGCGGGGCCGGACGGGGCGAGAGCCGGGCGCCGGCGACTTGTACGCCGCACACTTCCTGGGCCCGGCGGGGGCCGCCAAGCTGATGGAGGCGATGGTCAGCCGGCCGGGCTCCAGCGCCGCGTCCCTGTTCCCCGAGGCGGCCTCGGCCAACCGCTCGATCTTCTACCGTGAAGGCCGCGCCGCGACGGTGGCCGAGGTGCACGCCAATCTGCAGCGCACGGCGGGCGAAGGCGCGCCGGCCTCGGGCGCCGGATCGCCGGACGCCGTGCCCGACATGAGCGACAAGGACCGCGCCCTGGCCGCGCGTCTGGATCGCCTGAAGCAGGATCAGGCGTTGCTGCAGATGCTGCTAGGTCAGCCGGGCGAAGGGGGCCATTCCGGCGGATTCGGCGATACGTTCGTCGATCGAAGCTGACGGGCGACCGCTTAAGGTAAAGCGGCTGTTAATCTCGTCGGCGCAAGGGTCTCATGGGCTAAACCGACGAGACGATTCCCATGACCGCCTATCGCACGCGTCTGACCGAGGCGGACATCCGGCGCCTCATCAAGGCGACGGACGAGGATGAGCGCGCCGCCGCGGCCCACAAGCTGTGCCGCAACATGGACCGCGCCGACCTGACGGCCGAGGACCGCGCCGCCGCCGAGAAGATCCTGCGGGTCATGGCCGCCGACGCCGCCGAGATGGTGCGCCGGGCGATGGCGGTGACGCTGAAGGCCTCGGACCTGATCCCGCACGATGTCGCGCGCCGACTGGCCGCCGATGTCGACAGCGTGGCCCTGCCCATCATCGCCTTTTCGCCGGTCTTTTCGGACGAGGACCTGATCGAGATCGTTCGCGCCGGTTCGGCCGTGCGCCAGAGCGCCGTCGCGTCCCGCGCCCGCGTCGGCCGGGACGTGGCCGACGTGCTGGTCCGCGAGGGGGCGGAGGCCTCGGTGCGCGTGCTGGCCGCCAACGACAACGCGGACATTTCCGAAGGCTCCCTGAACATCGCCGTCGACCGGTTCGGCGAGACGCCCGAGATCGTCGCCGCCATCGCCTATCGCCAGGCTCTGCCGCTGAGCGTCACCGAGCGCCTGATCGAGATGGCCAGCGACGCCGTGCGTGAGCATCTGGCGACACGCCACGCGGTGTCGGCCGAGGCCGCCATCCGCCTGGCCCAGTTCGCGCGCGAGCGGGCGACGGTGGATCTGGTGGACCAGGCGGCGTCCAGCGCGGATCTGGGCCAGTTCGTCACCCAGCTGAACGCCCGACGCGCGCTGACGCCGTCGCTGCTGCTGCGGGCGCTGGCGCGGGGTCATGTGGAGCTGCTGGAACACGGGCTGGCCGAGCTGGCCGGGGCGCCGCATTCGCGCGTCTGGCTGATGGTGCATGACGCCGGGCCGCTGGGGCTGAAGGCCATCTATGACCGGGCCGGACTGCCGCCGCGCCTGTTCGCCGCCTTCCGCGCCGGTGTCGACACCTGGCGCGCACTGCAGGCCGAGGGTGCGGACACGACGGGCGAGGACTTCCGCCAGCAGATGCTGGAGCGCTTCCTGACCCAACGTCCCAACACGCCGCGCGAGGACTTGGCTTATCTGATGGAGCGGCTGGACCGCCCGGCGGCCACGACCTCCGCGATGGCCCGCGCCTCAGCCGCCTGATCCGCCCAATAAAAAAGGGCGGCGCCGCATCGCGACGCCGCCCGAATCTCTCGTTCAGATGGGTTCAGCCCAGGTATTCGCGGACGCGCGCTTCCAGCGTCTCGGCCAGCATGCGGCCGACGGGGTGGTCGTCAGTCTGGATCTTGTCGCGCACCACGGCGCGGATGGCGTCGATGTGTGCGTCGAGGACGACCAGCGGGGCCTGGGTGCGCTTGGCCGGATCATCCAGCATCTTGCACAGCGAACCGGCCAAGCGGGTGACCAGCGGGTATTGATAGGTGCCGCCCAGACCCTTCAGGTCGTGCGCCCGGAAATAGAGCGCCTCGGCCGTGGCGGTGTTGTAGCCCTCGGTGCGGATGGCGGCCTGGGCCGCTTCCAGCTTGGTGATCTCGTCCTGCAGCCACTGGCCGAACTGGGCCGACATGGCCTGCAGGGCGGCCTCAGCCTTGGCGATGGCGCCGGCGTCGATGCCGCCGCCGCCGACCTTGAGGCGCAGGGTGTTCGGCGGACGGATCACTTGGGCAGAACTGGTCACGAGGCAAGCTCCAGGAACAATCCTGAGGACTATGCGCGTCCGTCCTTAAGAAGGGGTGACCGGTCAGCTGGCGAATTGTTCTGACAAAACGCGCTCTTCGAACGACCGGCCGGCGTCGAACAGCATCGCGAGTTCCACGTCGCGGCGCTCGTGCACCTCCACGCAGACGACACGGCGGACCTCGAAGCTGTCAGCCGTGGCGCTGACCGGACGCTTGTCGGCCTCCAGCACGTCGAAGCGGACCTTTGAGCTCTGGGGCAGCAAGGCCCCGCGCCAGCGGCGGGGGCGGAAGGCGCTGATCGGCGTCAAGGCCAGCATCCGCGCATCCAGCGGAATGATCGGACCATGCGCCGACAGATTGTAGGCGGTCGAGCCGGCGGGCGTTGCGACCAGGCAGCCGTCGCAGGCCAGTTCCTCCATCCGCACACGGCCGTCGATGGAGATCTTCAGTTTCGCGCTCTGGCGCGTCTGGCGCAGCAGGGAGACTTCATTGATGGCCAGGCCGCTCTGGACCTGACCGCTCTCGCCCCAGGCGTCCATCTGCAGGGGATGGATGACGGCGCGGCCGGCGGCGGCGATGCGCTCGATCAGACCGGCCTCGTCGTAGTCGTTCATCAGGAACCCGACCGAGCCTCGGTTCATGCCGTAGACGGGCGTCTTGGCGCGCAGGTTGCGGTGCAGGACCTCCAGCATGAAGCCATCCCCGCCCAGGGCGACGATGACGTCGGCCTCGGTCTCGGCGACGCCGCCGTAGCGCGCTTCGAGCGTCTGACGGGCCAGCTGGGCCTCGGGACGGTCGCTGGCGACGAAGGCGAGGGTAGGGGGCGTGCTCACGCCACAGGCAAAGCCGAGCGCGGCGGGCGTGTCAAACGCCGATCAGCCGACCGCCTGTTCCGGCTGCATCAGGCGGCGGAACATGACGCCTGCGGCATCGCCCGCGATGGTCATGGTCTGGGCGGCGGCCGGCTCGGCGGGATGGCCGCCTGTCAGTCGCTTCATGTCCGTCAGCATGGCCGAGAAGATGGCGCGATCCACGCCCACGGAGGCGCAGGCCAGATAGAGGGCGTCGGCGGTCCGGGCGCGCGCGGCGGCGCGAACCTGGCCGAGCGTGAAGCCGCCCAGCATGGCCAGGGCCTGTTCGAACAGGCTGAGGCGGCCTTCGCGGATCGCCTTGACCAGGAAGCTGGCGCGCAGTTGGCCGGCGGCCTGCAGCTTGACGATCAGCCGCCGCTCCATCTCCAGTCGCTCGGCTTCGTCGATCCGACTCTGCGAGGGGGCCTGCGTCCACGATGCGGTGGTGCGATCGACCGCGCCGTTGACGGCGCTGGCCAGTTTGGCGGGATCGACGCGGAAGCGCTCGGCGATGGCTTCCTGCAGGGCGTCGCCCACCCATTGATACAGCTGCTTGCCCAGCGCCTCGGTCAGGCGGGGATGGCGCGACAGGGGCGCGCGCAGGCCGGCGATGCGCCGGGCGTCGTCGATCAGGCGGCGCATGCCGTCCTCGCCGATCTCGGCGGAGCGGTTGCCGGCGAGGGCGGTCATGACGCCCGGCTCGCCCTTCTCGATCACCGCGTCGCAAACCACGCCGCTGAGATAGGGGCGGCGGGCCACCTCGATCTGATGCTCGATGGTCGCCTCGACCAGCACGCGCAGCAGGTCTTCGTCACGCAACAGGGGGCTGGCGGCGATGATCGGGCGGGCGATCTCGATCTCGTCCAGCGCCAGCATGTTGATGAGGGCGCGCGGCGCCCATTCTGCGGTGGCCAGGCGATGGGCCAGGACCTGGCGCAACTCGCGCTCGGCCTGGCGCGCCAGGGTCAGGAAGATTTCGGCCAGGACGGGCGACAGCTCGGCGCCCGGGGGCGTCGCGTCACACAGGGAGGCCACGCCCAGCAGCAGACGTTGGCGATCGTCGACGGTGCGGCTGTGGGCCAGTTCCAGCAGGCCGTGCGCATCCATCCGGCGCACGGGCGGCGTCACGGGCAGCGGGACAGCGGACAAGAGGCCTCTCCTCGATCTCGCCGCGAGCTTCAGCGGAGCCGGTGAAGATGCGGTTAACGAAGCCTGAAGATGCAGCGCCGGCTTGACCAACGCGGCGTCAACGGCGTTGTCTGCAAACCGGGAAGAACAACTCAAGGACGCACAGATGGCCGACGGCGCCGCGCAATCGCTCAAGAGCCGGGTCTCGGACGCCGAATGGCAGGCCCGGGTGGATCTGGCGGCCCTTTATCGCCTGGTCGCCCTGCATGGCTGGGACGACATGATCTTCACCCACGTCTCGGCCCGCGTGCCGGGGCCGGAGCATCATTTCCTGATCAACCCCTACGGCTGGTTCTTTGACGAGATCACCGCCTCTAGCCTGGTGAAGGTCGATCTGGAGGGGAACATCGTCCAGCAAACCGACAGCTTCATCAATCCGGCGGGCTTCACCATCCACTCGGCGATCCATGCGGCGCGGGAGGATGCGCATTTCGTCATCCACCTGCACACGGTCGCGGGCGTGGGCGTGGCGGCGCAGAAGGAGGGTCTGCTGCCCATCGGCCAGAACGCCTGCCTGTTGCAGCATCAGGTCGCCTATCACGGCTATGAGGGGTTGGCGCTGAACCATGACGAGCGGGAGCGGCTGGTGGCCGATCTGGGCGACAAGCCGCTGATGCTGCTACGCAATCACGGGACGCTGGCGGTCGGGCAGACGGCGGCGCAGGCCTGGGTGGGGATGTTCTTCCTGGAGCGCGCCTGCGCCCAGCAGGTGGCGGCTCTGTCGGGCGGTCGCGAGAACGTTCTGTTCGCCCCTGACGCCGCCCAGGCCGAGACCAAGGAGCAGGGGCGGGGCCTGCCGTTCGTGGCGGGTCTGGCCTGGCCGGGGACGCTGCGCCAGTTGAGCCGAAAGTCGCCGGGCTACGACGTTTGAGATCAGCAGGGGGGCTGCTGCTGATCGCCTGTATCGCGGCGCCGTCGTCGGCGTTGGCCAACGCGTGGGCCCAGCCGAAGGGGCAGGGGCAAGTCATCATCAAGTACGAGGCGCTGGAGGCTGACGACGGCTACGGTCCTGACGGCGCCGCCGCCGCCCTGCCGGCGCAGCGCCTGGAATCCGCCGCACGCCTGCTGGCCGAATACGGCCTGACCGAGCGCATCACGGTGCAGTTGAAGGCCGACTACCAGTCGGGCGAGGACGCCTTCGTCGACTACGATGGGCGAGGGCCGCTGGAGATCGGCCTGACCTGGCAGGCCTGGCGCAGCGACTACAGCGCCGTCAGCCTTTATGTCGGCTATGCCGACGCGGGCGAGGGGCGCAACGCCGGCTATGCCGATCCGGGCGTGGGCGAGCATGATTTCGAGGTGCGGGCGGCCGGCGGCACGTCCTGGGTGTTCGACCGGAAGGGCGCGCCGGATCAGGCCTTCGTCGAAGTCGAGGCGGCGCGCCGGATGCGCGACGGCCTGCCGGACGAGGTGAGGGTCGACGCCACCGCCGGCGCCTGGTACGGCGACTGGCTGCTGCTGGGCCAGGCGTTCGGCGGGCAGACCGACGACGCAGGCGCGCGCTGGTCGTCGCTGGAGACCTCGGTGGTGCGCCGGGTGGGCGACTGGAGCCTGCAGGCCGGATGGCGACAGACGGTCGCAGGGCGCGAGGTCGCCATCCTGTCAGGCCCTGTAGTCGGGGTGTGGCGACGTTTCTGAGCCGAAATATTCCGCGACGGAAACCGGAACAGCGAGCGTTACACAGACTTAATGTTGCGCAGGTGCGCCGAGCCGTTAATCGGGGCGCGCCTCCCGGAGCGTCCGATTGTTCAAGCGTCACTTCTTCCTGATCGCCGCCGCGTGCCTGATCGGCCTCATGGTTCTGGCCGCCGTTTGGCGGGTGGCGTTCGGCGGGGATGAGAAGGCGGCGGCCGGTCCGCGCGCCGGCGGCCGCGGACAACAGGTGGCGGTCGCCGTGGTGGGCCAGCGACCGTTCAACGACCGGGTCGTGGTCCTGGGCGTGGCGCGGGGCGCCCGCTCGGTGAACATCACCTCGTCTCAGACCGAGCTGATCACACGCGTCATGTTCTCGGACGGCCAGCGCGTCGCCGCCGGCACGCCTCTGGTCGAACTGCAGGCGCGCGAAGAGGACGCCGACATCATCGAGGCCCAGGCGCAGGTGGCGCAGGCTCAGCGCGAGGCCGACCGCTACCGCACCCTGGCCGAGCGCGGCGTCGCGCCCCGTGTGACCGCGGAACAGGCCGACACGTCGCTGGCGACGGCCCGGGCAGGGCTGGCCGCGGCCCGCGCGCGCCGGGGCGACCGCGTCCTGAGAGCGCCTTTCGCCGGCGTTCTGGGCCTGACGACAGTGACGGCGGGCACGCTGATCAGCCCCGGCGGCGTCATCACCACCCTGGACGATATCTCCAGCATCCGCGTCGATTTCCCGCTGCCCGAGCGCTACCTGGGGCAGCTGAGCGCCGGCACGCCGATCACGGCGACGGCGGACGCCTTTGGCGGCGAGACCTTCTCCGGCCGGATCGCCTTGATCGACACCCGCGTGAACGAACAGACCCGCGCCGCCACCGCGCGCGCCGTCTTCCCCAATCCCGGCGGACGCATCCGGCCCGGCATGATGATGCGCGTCGTCGCCAGCCAGGGTCAGCGTACGGCCTTGGCCGTGCCCGAGGCGGCCGTGCAGTACGAGGGCGCGGGCGCCTTCGTCTATCGGATCGCGGGCGGCGAGAACGGCTCGACCGCCCAGCGCATCGCGCTCGAGGCCGGCGCCGTCGAGGGCGGTTTCGTTGAGATCCTCTCCGGGCTCCAGGCGGGCGACCAACTGGTCGCATCCGGCCTGAACCGCATCCAGGCGGGTGCGCCGGTGACGACCGGTCCCGCCCGCCAGAGACAGGGCCAGGCGGGGAGCGCCCGCCCATGATGCTGTCGGATGTGGCGGTCCGGCGCCCGGTCTTCGCCGCGGTCGCCGCCATCGTCCTGTGCGTGATCGGGGCCGCCGCCTTCTTCTTCCTGTCGGTGCGCGAACTGCCCGACGTCGATCCGCCGGTCGTCTCGGTCAACACCAGCTATGCGGGCGCGTCGGCCGAGGTGATCGAGAACCGGATCACCGAGCCGATCGAGCAGCAGATCGCCGGCATCCAGGGCGTCGAGCGCATCACCTCGTCCAGCCGTGACGGTCGTTCCAGCGTCAACATCGAGTTCTCGCTGGACCGCAATATCGACGACGCCGCCAACGACGTGCGCGACCGGATCAGCCGCGTGGTGGGCCGTCTGCCGGATCAGGCGGACCCGCCTGAAGTGGCCAAGGCCGACTCGGACAGTTCGCCGATCATCATCCTGTTCCTGCGCTCGAATTCCATGAGCCGGCTGGACCTTACCGACTACGCGGACCGATATCTGGTGGATCGTCTGGCCACGGTGCCGGGCGTGGCCCAGGTCAATATCTTCGGCGAGCAACGCTACGCCATGCGCATCTGGCTGGACGCGGCCGCCCTGGGCTCGCGCGGCCTGACGGTGAGCGACGTCGAGACGGCGCTGAACGCCCAGAATGTGGAGCTGCCGGCCGGCGCGCTGGAGTCGGGCGAGAAGGACTACACGGTGCGCGTGGCGCGGACCTATTCACGCGCCGCCGACTTCGCCCAGCTGCCGATCGGCACCGCCGGCGCCGCGCCCGCCGCGTCCACAAGCACGACCGCGCTGAACGGCTCGACCAGCGGCGCGACCACGGCGATCCAGGCCCAGCCGCGCTATGTCGTCCGTCTGGGCGACATCGCCCGCGTGGAGGAGGCCCCCGAGGAGGATCGCCGTCTGTTCCGGGGCAATGGCGAAGACCAGCTGGGTCTGGCCGTCATCCGCCAGGCCCAGTCGAACGACCTTGAAATCTCCAAGGGCGTGCGCGCCTTCATGGACGAGATCCGGCCGACCCTGCCGCCCGGCGTGACTATCGACATGGGCCGCGACGACTCGGTCTTCACCTCCCACGCCATCGACGAGGTCTGGATCACCATCGGCATCTCCATGGCGCTGGTCGCTTTGGTGAACTTCATCTTCCTGGGCAGCCTGCGTGCAGCGCTGATCCCGTCGATCGTGGCGCCGATCTGCCTGTTGGCGACCTTCATCGTCCTGGCGCCGCTGGGATTCTCCTTGAACCTGCTGACGCTGCTGGCGCTGGTGCTGGCCATCGGTCTGGTGGTCGACGACGCCATCGTCGTGGTCGAGAACATCCAGCGACGCCTGGATCACGGCGAGCCGCCGCTGGTCGCGGCCGAGCGCGGGGCGCGTCAGGTCTTCTTCGCCGTGGTGGCGACGACCGTGGTGCTGCTGTCCGTGTTCGCGCCGCTGATGTTCCTGCCTGGCTACACCGGGCGGCTGTTCGTCGAACTGGCCGTGGCCATCGCCGCCGCCATCGCCTTCTCGGCCTTCCTGGCGCTGAGCCTGTCGCCGATGCTGGCGTCCAAAATCCTGAAGCCGGCCGCGGGCGGCGGATGGCTGGCCCGCCGGGTCGACCGCGGGATGGACGCGCTGAAGGATTCCTACAGTCGTTCGCTGGACATGATGCTGGGACGCCGGATCGCGGTCATCGGCGTGGCGGCGCTGATCGGCCTGGTCGGGCTCGGCGCCTTCGCCATGTTCAAGATCCTGCCCAGCGAACTGGTCCCGCAAGAGGACCGCGGCCGGGTCCAGGTGCGCGTCGCCGGACCCGAGGGCGCCGGCTTCGATTACACCCGCCGCATCATGATGGGGCTGGAGCCGATCCTGGCCGAGTACAAGGCGAACGGCGAGGCCGACAGCTATCTGATCTCCGCGCCCGGGTTCGGGGGCGGGAGCTACAACTCGGGCAACGGCGTGCTGATCCTGGCCGACTGGTCCAAGCGCGAGCGCACCGCCGACGAGATCGCCAAGGAACTGAACGGCAAGCTGCGCGGCCAGACCGACGCCCAGGTCAACGCCTCGACGCCGGGCGCTTTCCAGCGTGGCGGCGGGGGCGGCGGCACCGGGGTCGAGATGATCGTCACGGGCTCTGAGTACGAGCCCATCTACCAGTGGCTGCAGCCCATCCTGGCGGCGGCGCAGGAGAACCCCGGCCTGTCGCGGCCGCGCCTGAACTATGAGCCCAACGCGCCGCGCCTGCTGGTCGACGTCGATCCCGAGCGGGCGGCGGGCCTGGGTGTCTCGTCGCAGGAGATCGGCCGCACGCTGGAGACCATGTTCGGCTCGCGCCGGGTCACGACCTACATCAAGGGCGGTCAGGAGTACGACGTGCTGCTGCAGACCGAGCGCGACAACCGCCGCAGTGTCGGCGACTTGGAGGCGCTGTACGTGCGCACGGGCGGTGGATCGCTGGTTCCGCTGTCGTCGGTGGTGGAGACACAGACGTCCGGCGATACGCCCGACCGGCGCCGCCTGGATCGCCAGCGCGCCATCTCGCTGCAGGCGGATCTGAACGACGGCTACACCATCACCGACGCGGTCGACTTCCTGCGCGCTGAGGCGGCCAAGCAGCCGCAGGGCGCCGTGGCGATCCAATGGGGCGGCGCGGCGCGCGACCAACAGGAGGCGGGCGGCGCGGTCGCCTTCGCCTTCGGCATGGCGCTGTTGCTGGTCTTCCTGGTGCTGGCGGCGCAGTTCGAAAGCTGGATCACCCCGGCGGTGATCATGCTGACGGTGCCCCTGGCGGCGGCGGGTGGACTGTTCGGCCTGCTGATGGCCGGGTCCAGCCTGAACCTCTACAGCCAGATCGGACTGATCATCCTGATCGGCGTGGCGGCCAAGAACGGCATCCTGATCGTCGAGTTCGCCAACCAGCTGCGCGACCAGGGCCGCTCGATCCGCGAGGCGATCATCGAATCGTCCGCCCTGCGCCTGCGGCCGATCATCATGACCTCGATCGCCACCGCCTTCGGCGCCCTGCCGCTGGTGCTGTGGCACGGGGCCGGGGCGGGCAGTCGTCAGACGATCGGCGTGGTGATCTTCTTCGGCGCCATCTTCTCGACGGTGCTGACGCTGTTCGTGGTGCCGGTGATCTATGGCGTCCTGGCGCGCTTCACCAAGTCGCCGGAATACACCGCCCGCAAGATCGAGGAGTGGGAGGCGCAGGAGGTCTCGCCGAACGGGCCGACGCCCGCGCCGGCGGAGTAGTCCCTCAGGGCTGGTAGCCCGTCTCGACCTTCAGGAAAGCGATGACGTCGCGCCGGTCGGTCGCGTCTTCCAGGCCCGGGAAGGCCATCTTGTTGGCCGGCAAGAAGGTGCGGGGATTGGCCAGCCAGTGGTTCAGATGGTCCGCGTCCCAGGCGAAGCCGGCGCCCTTCACGGCCTGTGAATAGTTGAAGCCGGCGTGGCTGCCCGCCTGGCGGCCGAAGAGACCCCACAGGTTCGGGCCCGTCATGTTGGAGCCGCCCTCTGTGATGGTGTGGCACGACCGGCAGCGGGCGAAGACGCGGCGTCCATTCTCCAGATCGCCGGTGTTGTAGGGCGCGGGCAGGTTTGCCAGCAGGGCCGCGCGCTCGGTATCCGACAGCACGCGCGGCGGCTTGGCGGGCGTGGCCGGCGTCTGAGGCCCGCAGCTCGCGAGCGGCACAAGGCACAGCAGCAGGGCAGGCAGGGCGCGCATGGCGGTCTCCGAAGCGTATGAGCCTCAATAGCGCAACGCCGAAGCGGAGCAATGCGCTGGACGTGGCAGGGGCGCACCTGATAATCAGTGTCATCTAGTTGGTTTCAGATCGCATGACGAACACCCATTCCCCCGGACCAGACATCCTGCTGAGCGAAGCCCAGCGTGGTGCGCGCGGCGTGATCGTGAAGGTCGGCGGCCACTGCCATCACGATGAGCACGAGACCGAGCTGGAGCGCCGGCTGCTGGAGCTGGGTCTGGTGGAAGGCGCCAATGTCGAGCTGCTGCACGAAGGCCTGATCGGCCGCGATCCGATCGCGGTGAAGGTCGATGACATGCGCGTGGCCCTGCGCCGCCGCGAGGCCGCCAACCTGATGGTGCGACTGGCCGCCTGATGGACGTTTCACTTCGCCCGGCCCGCGTCGCCCTGGTCGGCAATCCGAACAGCGGCAAGACCGCCCTGTTCAACGCCCTGACCGGTTCGCACCAGAAGGTCGCCAACTACGCCGGGGTCACCGTCGAGCGGAAGGAAGGGCGGGTGGCGACGCCCGAAGGCCGGACCCTGTCGGTTCTGGACCTGCCCGGCACCTATTCGCTGCGCGCCCGCAGCCCGGATGAAGAGGTCACCCGCGACGCCGTGCTGGGCCGCCTGGCCGGAGAGACGCCGCCGGACGTGATCGTGGCGGTCGCCGACGCCACCAATCTACGGCTGATGCTGCGCCTGATCCTGGAGCTGAAGGCCATCGGGCGACCGATGGTGCTGGCGCTGAACATGTTCGACATCGCCCAGCGCCAGGGCCTGCGGATCGACATGGACAGGCTGGGTCAGGAACTGGGCGTCCCGATCATCACCACAGTGGCCACGCGCCGCCGGGGCATCGCTGAACTGGTCTCCGCCGTCGAAGCCGAAGCCGCCGTCTGGCGCGACGTCCCGGCCGAAGGCTGGCATGCCCCCGACGCCGCCGGCATCCGCGCCGCCCACCGCGAGGCCGAGCGGATCATGAAGGCCTGCGTGCGCCCGCCCGAACGGCCGGACACCCTGACGGGCAAGATCGACAGCGTGCTTCTGCATCCGGTCGCGGGCCTGGTGGTGCTGCTGGGCATTCTGTTCGTGATGTTCCAGGCCGTTTTCGCGTGGGCGACCCCGGCCATGGACGGCATCGAGGCGGTGATCGCCCTGCTGGGTTCAGCGGTCGCCTCGGTCATCCCCGACACCGGGGCCTGGGCGCTGTTTCAGAGCCTGCTGGTCGACGGGCTGATCTCAGGGGTCGGCAGCGTGCTGGTCTTCCTGCCGCAGATCCTGATCATCTTCGCCTTCATCATCCTGCTGGAAGACTTCGGCTACATGGCCCGCGCGGCCTTCCTGATGGACAAGATCATGGGCGGCGCCGGCCTGCACGGACGGGCGTTCATCCCCCTGCTGTCCAGCGTCGCCTGCGCCATTCCCGGCATCATGGCGACGCGGGTGATCGACAGCCGCCGCGACCGCCTGACCACCATACTGGTCGCGCCGCTGATGACCTGTTCGGCGCGCATCCCGGTCTACACCCTGATCATCGCCGCCTTCATCCCCAACCAGACGGTTTGGGGCTTCGCGAACCTGCAGGGGCTGGTGATGTTCGGCCTCTATGCGGCGGGCATCGTCAGCGCGCTGGCGGTGTCGTTCGTCGTCCGGCGCATCCTGTGGCGGGGCGCCGTCGAGCCGTTCATGATGGAGCTGCCGGCCTACAAGGCGCCGGACCTTCGCAATGTGCTGTTCAACCTGTGGCTCCGGGCCAAGGTGTTCATCAAGCGGGCGGGGCGGATCATCCTGCCGCTGATGATCGTCGTCTGGGCGCTGGCCACCTTCCCCTATCCGCCGGAAGGGGCGACCGGGCCGGCCATCGACTATTCCTTCGCCGGCATGATCGGCCACGCGCTGGAGCCCATCTTCTCGCCCATCGGCTTCAACTGGCAGATGGTCGTCGCCCTGGTGCCCGGCATGGCCGCGCGCGAGGTGGCGGTGGCGGCGCTGGGCACCGTCTATTCGGTGGCGGACGCCGAGACCGCGACCAACGCCATGGCCACCGTCCTGGCCGCGCAATGGTCGCTGGCGACGGGCCTGGCCTTCCTTGCCTGGTACATCTTCGCCCCGCAGTGCATCCCGACCCTGGGCGTGGTCCGCCGCGAGACGAACTCGCTGAAGTGGACCTGGATCATGATCGGCTACATGTTCGGTCTGGCCTATCTGGCGGCCTTCGTCACCTACCGGGTCGCCGTGGCTTTGGGCGGCGGCTAGCGTCCGGTCGCCAGCTTGGCGACGATGTGGGCGGTCGTGTCGACGATCGCATCGGGGGTGTCCGCCCGGCGCAACAGGGTGAAGCCGGCCGCGACCGACTCCATCAGGCTGACCAGCTCATAGGACGCCAGGCGGGGGCTGAGGCCCATCGGCAGCAGGCCGCCGGCCTGGGCCTGGGCCATGCGCCGCTCGACCGCCAGGTGAAGCCGCCGCAGACGTCGCACGCGGCTCTCGGCGAAGGCAGGCTCGCCCCGGTCGGCCAGCAGGTGCTCGACCCGCAGCGCCGCCCCGTGCTCGCGCCACAGGTCCAGCATGTCCACCACCAGGGCGCGCGCCGCCGGGAAGGCCTGGTCGCCCGACCAGTCCGACGACAGGTGGCCCGCCAGCCGCGCGAAGTCGGCCGCCGCTTCCTCGGCCAGAACCAGGATCGGCTCCTCGACCGTCTTGAAATAGGTGTAGAAGTTGGAAGGCGACACGCTGGCGGCCGCCGCCACGTCGGCGACGCGGATCTCTCCGTAGTACCGCTGCTCCAGCAGACCGCGCGTCGCATCCAGGATGGCCTGACGGGTCTTGCCGCCCCGTGCGCCGATCCTGTGGCCCAGCTTGTTCGTGTCGGCCATCGATAGCGCCATGGTGCCGGTTGCAGGAATCGAACCCGCGACCTTCGGTTTACAAAACCGCTGCTCTACCAGCTGAGCTAAACCGGCCCTGGGCGGCGTCCTTATGCTGGCGGAATCCGCGCGGTGCAAGCATACAGAGGCCATGCCGCCGATGCCCTATGTCACACCCATCCTGATGCTGGTCGCGTCGAACGTCTTCATGACGTTCGCCTGGTACGGCCACCTGAAGTTTGGCTCCAAGCCTCTGTGGATCGTCGTGATCGTCAGCTGGGGCATCGCCTTCTTCGAATACTGTCTGGCTGTCCCCGCCAACCGCATCGGGCACCAGGTCTATTCGACGGCCCAGCTGAAGACGATGCAGGAGGTCATCACCCTGATCGTGTTCGCCGTTTTCAGCGTCATGTTCCTGGGCGAGAAGCTGACCCTGAACCACGCGGTCGGGTTCGCCCTGATCGTGACCGGGGCGTGGTTCGTGTTCAAGGGACCGCTGTAAGGGGACGTATGCGATGACGGTTCGACCGCTTGAAACCGACCTGCCCGCAGATCTGCTGCCGAGCCTGCAGCGAGGGACATTGCGGTCGGTCTACCGGGGCGTGCCGTGTCTCAAGAGCCCGTTCGATCTGGCGCTCTACCTGCAGCTCTTTTCGCGCCAGACGCCGCGTACGGTGTTCGAGGTCGGCACGAAGTTCGGCGGCAGCGCGCTCTGGTTCGCCGACACCATGCACGCCCATGGCGTGGAGCCGCGCGTCGTCTCCGTCGACATCCGGCCGCCGACCGATTTCAGCGACCCGCGCATCAGCCTCCTGAAGGGCGAAGCGCAGCGACTGGCGGATGTTCTGACGCCCGAAATGCTGGCCCTGCCCAAGCCATGGCTGATTGTGGAGGACAGCAGTCACCTTCGGGCCGATTCCCTCGCCGTGCTGGACTTCTTCGATCCTCATCTGGAGAGCGGAGACTACATCGTCATCGAGGACGGCGTCGTCGCCTTCATGGGGCCGGCTTACGACAAGTACGAGCAGGGTCCGACGCGTGCGGTCGAGGACTTCCTCGCACGGCGGGGGGCGGACTACCGTCTGGACGACAGCCTCTGCGACCACTTCGGCCGCAACGTGACCTACAACCCGAACGGCTGGCTGAAGCGGCTTTAGTCGAGAGCGGTCGCGATGCGGCCGGCCAGCGCGCGCAACTCGTCCATATCGGCCATCGGAGCATGACCGTGGCCCTTCATTTCACGGCCCTCCCAGCGAGGCACGACGTGGAAATGCAGGTGGAAGACGGTCTGGCCGCCGGCTTCGCCGTTGAACTGCATGACAGCCACCCCGTCGGGGTTCAGAGCCTTCTCGACCGCCCGCGCCGTGCGCTGCACCGCGCCGATCAGCCGGCCCAGCGCCTTGGGCTCGACCTCCAGCAGGTTGCGGGCCTTCGAGGCCTTGGAGATGACCAGGCAGTGGCCTTCGGACTGGGGAAAGACGTCCATGAAGACCAGGACGTTGTCGTCCTCCCAGACCGTAACGCTGGGCACGTCGCCGCGCAGAATCCTGGCGAAGATGTTGTCGGGGTCGTAGTCGCCGCGCAAACTCATCGGCCGGTCTCCTCAATGCCGGCCGGTCCTAGCAGGGTAGTGCCGGCGCACGCTATTGTCGGCGCACGAAAGAGGGGGCGGCCATGCTGCGGATGATCGTTCAGTTCCTGGTGACGGCGTTCGGCCTGTGGCTGGCGGCCAAGGTCGTTCCCGGCGTCGCGTTCACCCAGACGGGCTCGCTTATCGCGGCCGCCGTCCTGCTGGGGATCGCAAACGCCGTGGTGCGGCCGATTCTGGTGATCGTGACCTTCCCGCTGACGGTCATCAGCTTCGGCCTGTTCCTGCTGGTGGTGAACGCCGCTGTCATCGGTCTGGTGGCCAGCCTGCTGGGCGGCTTCGTCGTCGCCGGGCTGTGGGCGGGGATCGGGGCGGCCATCGTCACCGGCCTGGTCAGCTGGATCGCCGGATCGCTGGTGCCCGAGCCGCGCCGCGAGGCCTAGTTTGCGGTCAGGAAGGCGCCGGCGTTCAGGCTGATGACGCAGGCGTAGTCGTCGCCCGCCCCGTGGCTGCAATAGTCGACGCCGAACAGATTTCTCTGCACCGCATTGGTCGAGCGGATCGTCCGGCCGTCGCTTTGATACTCAGAGCCGATCGCGGCGCTGCGGCCGGCCAGCCCGGCGAAGAACTCGCGCGCCGGCTGGCCCGTGCAGGTGAACAGCAGCAGCTCGGTGTCCGTGTCATGGGCGCGAGCGTATGCGCCCGCCTCGGCCGCCTGGCCGATGCAGTTGGCGTAGAGGCGCCCATTGGCCGGAACGGGCTCGGCGGCCGGTGGCGACAGCATGGGCGGGCCGCCGGCGACTTCGGCCGGCGCCGTGGCGCAGGCGGCCAGCAAGCCGGCGGCGGCCAGAGCCGCGAGGGGTGAAAGGCGCATGGGACGGTCCTCCTGACAGAAGGCTGTCACAGCAGCGTGTTCTGCGCCAGCCGGTCGACGCCTTGCGCTTCGGCCCGCGCGACGCCATCCTTTCCATCAGTCGCATAGGAGGCTTTGACGATCATGATCAGCGCGCTGGAAATCGGTTTCGCCCTTTCCGTTCCGCTTGTCGTGGCCGCCTATGTCTCGCTCCAACCCCGACCCAAACCCGTCCGAATCCGCGCGCGTGACGCTCAGCCGCGTCGCCGCACGGACGCCTGACGGTCGCACCCTATTTGAAAATCTGAGCCTCGCCTTCGGGCGTGAGCGCACGGGACTGGTCGGCCGGAACGGCGCGGGCAAGTCCACGCTGCTGCGCATCGTCGCGGGTGAAAGCGCCACGACCGAAGGGGCCGTCGCGCGCGCCGGATCGGTCGGCGTGCTGGCGCAACGGTTCGAGCCTGCGCCGGACGAGCGTGTGGCCGATACGCTGGGCATGGCCGAAAAGCTGGCTGTCATAGAGCGCATCACGGCGGGCCAGGGATCGGCCGACGATCTGGACGCGGCGGACTGGATGCTGCCGGATCGCGCCGCGGCGGCGCTGGCCGAGGTCGGACTGGAGGGTCTGTCGCTGGACCAACTGACAGCGAGCCTCAGCGGCGGCGAGCAGACGCGCTTGAGGCTGGCGCGGCTGATGACCGAGGCGCCGGACCTACTCGTTCTCGATGAGCCCACCAATCACCTGGACGCCGAGGCGCGGGACCTGGTCGCGGCGGTGTTGGGCCGATGGAAGGGCGGGGTTCTGGTCGCCAGCCATGACCGCGGCCTGCTGAACCGCATGGACCGGATCATCGAACTGTCCAGCCTGGGCGTCGCCGTCCATGGCGGCGGCTACGATCTCTACGCCGAGGCCAAGGCGGCCGAGCGCGCGGCGGCGGTCCGGGCCCTGGCCGTGGCCGAACGGGGCGTCGAGACGTCGCGCCGCGTGGCGCGGCAAGCCGAGGAGGCCCGCGCCCGACGGGACCGCGTGGGCCGCGCCTTCGCCTCCAAGGGTTCGGAGCCGAAAATTCTGCTGGGCGCGATGGCAAGACGCGCCGAGGCCAGTGCGGGGCGCGAGACCCGCCTGGCGGACCGGGCGATGGGCGAGGCGGTGTCTGAACTCGAAATGGCCGGCGCGCGTGTCGAGCGAGTGAGAAGCCTCGACATCCCCATGCCGCCCAGCGGACTGGCGGCCGGACGCACGGCGCTGAAGCTGGCAGGCGCCGAATGGCGGTCGCCGGGCGGCCGCCGCATCGCCGGACCGATCGACCTGAGCCTGATCGGACCGGAGCGGGTGGCCGTCACGGGCGCGAACGGCGCCGGCAAATCCACCCTGCTGAAGCTGGCGGCGGGCCGTCTGTCGCCATCCGATGGCTCGGTCGAGCGACGGGTGCGGACGGCCATGCTCGACCAGGACGCAGATGTGCTGCGGGCCGACGAGACCCTGGTTGAGGCCTTCCGCCGCCTGAACCCCGAAACGGCGCCGAACGAGGCGCGCGCGGCGCTGGCCCGCTTCCTGTTCCGCAACTCGGCGGGCGAGCGGATCGTCGGCTCGCTGTCAGGCGGCGAGCGATTGCGCGCCGCGCTGGCCTGTGTGGTCGGCGGGGCCGAGCCGGCGCAACTGTTGATCCTAGACGAGCCGACAAACCATCTGGACCTGGAATCGGTCACAGCCATCGAGGCGGCGCTGCGCGCCTGGGACGGGGCTCTGCTGGTCGTCAGCCACGACGCGGCGTTTCTGGAGGCGATCGGCGTCGAGCGCCAGATCGCGCTTTAGCCCCAGGCCTCGACGGCGCCCTTGCGGCGAACGGGCAGGGCGGCGATCGTGGTGCGGGGTTCGGCCTCCGGGCGGCCGAACAGCCAGCCTTGGCCGTATCCGACACCCAGCGACTGCAGCGCCGTCGCTGCCTCTTCGGTCTCGACCATCTCGGCGATCGTCTCCAAGCCCATCGATTGGCACAGCTCGACCATCGAGCGGATCATGGTGCGGGCGCGCGGATCGCCGGCCAGATCGCGGACGAAGCCGCCGTCGATCTTCACTGCATCGACCGAAAGCCGCTGGAGATAGGTGAAGGAGGCCGCGCCCACGCCGAAGTCATCGATGCAGACCGTCACGCCCGAACCACGCAGGGCCGCGATCCGCCGATTGGCCGCGTCGATGTCGGCCAGGGCCGCCGTCTCCGTGATCTCGATGATCAGCCGCTGGCGATCCCTGGGATTGGCCGCGGTCATCCGCAACACGGCGTCGACATAGCTGTCGCTGGCCAGGGAGCCGGCCGAGATGTTGACCGCCACCTTCAGCAGGCCCGAACCCGGGCGCTTCATCCGGCCCAAGGCCTTTTCGACCACGGCCAGGTCGAAGCCCTCGATCAGGGCCAGTTCCTCGGCCATGTGGATGCGGCTGGCCGGGCCGGCTGTGTCGCCGGGGAAGCGGGCCAGGGCCTCGAAATGATGGACTGCACGCGAATCGAGATCGACGATCGGCTGATAGTGGAGGGCGAAATCGCGACCGCGCACCATGGCGCGGAAGCCCTCGGCCTCCTTCAACGTCTGTTTCAGTGACTGCGAGAAGGTCTTGTCCGGCTCGGCCATGCCGCCGTCCTTCAGACAGCTTTCGATGGCGAAGCGCAGGGCGCGGAGCGCGCACAACGGCGGGGCCCCGACGGGGATCGCGGTCGACACTTCTCCGGCGTTCAGTTCGACGCCTTCGCGCTGGGCGGCCTCGTTCAGCTCTGCGGCGATGTCGCGTGCGTCGCCCGCCAGTCGCAGAAGGGCGTAGTGCATGGGCGAGAGCCTGGCCGCGCCGCCGCCGCCGATCGAGGCGTCCTGCAGCGTCGAAGCGATCATACGCCCCACCTCGGCGCTCTCGCCTGCCTCGGCCGACAGGGTGACGAAGCTGAGCGTCAGATCCGGATCGCGCGGCCGTTCCGCGAACAGGCGGTCCGCTTCGATCATGAAGCCGGAGACGTCCAGCAGCGGCACAGGTTCATGCGCGATCTCGGCGATGGCCGGGCCCAGATAGGCGATGGCGTAAGAGATGGCCGGGGCCAGTTCCGGGACGCTGAACGCGCGCACCCGGCAGCGACGAACGCGGCCGTCGATGCATCGGATCAGGGCTTCGCATTCTTCGGAACGGCGTCCTGGACCCGAGGGGCAGGCGCGCTCGAGCACCTGGCGCCCATCCTTGAACAGGTCGCTGAAGCGGGAGCCTGTCCAGGAGGCCGCGGACTCGTCGCCCGGCGCGGCGCCCAGAGCCATGGACACGCACCCGTCCGCGCCCACCTCGACGAGCGCGTCGGCGGCGGCGAACGCGAGGCCGAGAAGACGCGCCTTGAAGTTCATCATCCGCCACCTTGGCGGTGACAGGTTAAAATCGTGTCAGGCCGAGCGGTTAAGCGCGAAGGCGCGGCCGTCGGCGGTGTTCGCCTGACCGCTGGCGCCATAGGCCGAGGCCGGGGTTCGCTGGGCGGCGACTTCCGCGGCGATGGTCTTGACCAGGCCCTCGGAAATCACGCGCGCGGCCTCGACCGCCAGTGCGTGACGCGTGACGACGGCGTCAAAGGCGCGGGTCGCCTCGATGAGCGCCTGACGATCCGCCTTGGGGGCCGCAGACAGCAGGGCGGGGTTCGCCTTGATCTGCGCGCTCTCGCGCCGATAATTATTGGCCAGATCCTGAGTTCGCAGCGCACTGGCGGCGACGTCTTGCGGACGGCGCGCCTCGAACGCGGCCAGCTCCATCGACAGGCGCTCGGTCAGTTCGAGCGTTAGCGCTTTCAGCGCCCGCACCCGGCCGGCGGCCAGTTCGGCTTCGGTGCTCATGCCCGCTGCTCCTGCATCTTGATCATTTCGGCCATTACGGTGTCGGCCAGGCCGACGCCGCCGGCCTTGACCGTCTGCTTGGCCATGGCGTCGATCATGAAGCTGCGCCAGGTCTGCTCGGCGTCGCCGCCGCCGAACGGACCGTCGGTCGACAGGCCCTGGAACATCGGCTTCAGCATCTCGGACAGGAAGGAGGCTTCGAAGGACTCGGCCGTCGCGCGCATGCGATCGCTGTTGGCGTTCGGGGCAGGCGTGACGGGACGCAGCAAGTCGGTGGAGACGGTCAGGTCGCTCATTCTCACATCACCTCGATGTCGGCCTGCAGGGCCCCGGCGGCCTTGATGGCCTGCAGGATGGAGATCATGTCGCGCGGGCTGACGCCCAGGGCGTTCAGGCCGTTGACCAGGGTGGACAGCGAGGCGCCGCCGTTCACGATCCGCATCTGACGACCCAGCTCCTCCTCGACGTTGACGGTGGAGTCCGGGACCACGACCGTTTGTCCGTTGCTGAAGGGCTCCGGCTGGCTGACCAGCGGGGTCTCCTGCACCGAGATCGTCAGGTTGCCCTGGGCGATGGCGACGGTGGAGACGCGGACGGCCTCGCCCATGACGATCACGCCGTTGACCTCGTCGATGATGACCTTGGCCGGGGCGTCGACGGCGACGGACAGGTTCTCGACGCGGCTGATGAAGCCGGCCATGTTCATCTGGGCCGGCGAGCGCAGGGTCACCACGGTGCCGTTCTCGGCGAAGGCGCTGTTCGGATAAACCTGGTTGATGGCGCCGGCGACGCGCTGGGCGGTCGTGAAGTCCGGGTTACGCAGGGTCAGGCGGACCTGGCTCATGTTGGCCAGCTGGAAGCCGGTCTCACGTTCGACCACGCCGCCCGAGGCGATGCGGCCGGCGGTCGGCACGCCGCGCGTGACCGAGGAGCCAGAGCCGCCCGAGGCCGACACGGCGCCGGTCTGCACCGAGCCCTGACCGACGGCGTAGATCTCGCCGTCCGCCCCTTGCAGGCTGGTGACCAGCAGCGTGCCGCCCAGCAGGCTCTTGGCGTCGCCCATGGTCGAGACCGACACGTCGATGCGCGATCCGGCCGTCGCGAAGGCGGGCAGGTCGGCCGTCACCATGACCGCGGCCATGTTCTTGGTGTTGGCGTTGGCGCCGCGGATATTGACGCCCAGTCGCTCCATCATCCCCTCCAGGGACTGTCGGGTGAAGGGCGAGTTGCGCAAGGAATCGCCGGTGCCGTTCAGGCCGACCACCAGTCCGTATCCGACCAGCTGGTTGGTACGGACGCCCTCGATCGAGGCGATGTCCTTGATCCGCGACTGCGCGTCGGCGGCGCCGGGCGTCAGGCACAGGACCGCCGCGGCGAGCGGGGCGAGAACGGCGGCTAGGAATCTTTGCATGGCGTGGGCCTGAAACAACATCTGCGCAATGTTCCGCATGCCAGAGCCGTGCCGCTGATAAAATCCAGCGAAAACAATGGAGGGGAGTGGCCGTGGCGTCGCAAGGTCGGCAGATTTCGCCGGGGCGTTAACCAAACGGTCAGTCCCTGCCGCCAAAGCTCCGGGAATGACTGGGAGCACGTTCCAATGAAGGTCTCAGGTCCGTCAGGCGCCGGGGCGACCCGTGCGGGAACGCCGGCCCGCGCCGCCGGCGCCGGTTTCAGCGTTCCGCAGACGGGCGCGGCGCCGGCCGCTTCCAGCGCTGCGCCCGCCAATGCGGCGTCGGGCATCGCCGGCCTGTCGGCGTTGATGGCCTTGCAGGGCGTGGAGACGGCGACCGAGCGGCGGCGTCGCGCGTTCCGGCGCGGCGCGGGTCTGCTGGACCGCCTGGACGATCTGAAGCTGGCGCTGCTGGCGGGCGAGAGCGGGCAGGCGACGCTGGAGCGGCTGTCGCGCGATCTGCGGGAGGACATGCCCGACGATCTGGACGCCGGCCTGGCCGGGGTGTTGCAGCAGATCGATCTGCGCGCTCAGGTCGAACTGGCCAAGGCCGAGGGCCGTTCGCCCCGTTGACACGAAATTCGCCTGTAGTTTCCGTAATTCACGCGGTCAGAGTGATGAGGAAATGTCACGTCGTGGAACAGAGACCAAGCTTTGCCGATCCTGAACGCGCGAACGGCGTTGCGGGGACTCGCCGCTCTCCATATACCGCGATCGTGTCCAGGGGGGCGTGACTATGAGCGTGGGTGCGATGAACGCATTGGCGTCTAAGGCTTTCGAAGCGCCGGTCGTGTACCGGCCGTCGGACGCCGAACCGTTCATGAATGAACGTCAGCTGGCCTACTTCAAGGCCAAGCTTCTGGCCTGGAAGGACGACATCCTGCGTGAATCGCGCGGCACCGTCGTCAATCTGAAGGCCGAGACCGAGAACCATCCCGACCTGGTCGATCGTGCATCGTCCGAGTCCGATCGGGCGCTGGAGCTTCGGACCCGTGACCGGCAGCGCAAGCTGATCTCCAAGATCGACGAGGCCCTGCGCCGGATCGAGGACGGCTCCTACGGCTTCTGCGAGGACACCGGCGAGCCGATCGGCCTGGGACGACTGGAGGCCCGGCCGACCGCGACCTTGTCGGTCGAGGCACAGGAACGCCACGAACGCCGCGAACGCGTCCACCGCGACGACTGACGCGGACTCGGCCCGCTCTAGCTTGACTTGAGGCGCCTTGAGGGCGACCTACGCGCCTCGATTTCGAAGGCCGCCTCTCATGTCCGTCAAGGTTCGTTTCGCCCCGTCGCCCACGGGCAAGCTGCACGTCGGCAACGTCCGCACCGCGCTTGTGAATTGGCTGTTCGCGAAAGGGCAGGGCGGGCAGTTCGTCCTGCGCATCGACGACACCGACGTGGCGCGCTCCACGCCTGAGTTCGAGCAGGGCATCGAGGACGACCTGCGCTGGCTGGGCCTGGTCTGGGACCAGCGCGAGAACCAGTCCAAGCGGTTCGACCGTTATGAGGCCGCCGCTGCGAAGCTGAAGGCCGACGGGCGGCTCTACGCTTGCTACGAAACGTCCGAAGAGCTGGATCGCCGTCGCAAAGTGCAGCTGTCGCGCGGCCAGCCGCCGATCTACGACCGCGCGGGCCTGGCGCTGACCGACGCCGAGAAATCAGCCTACGAGGCCGAGGGCCGCCGTCCGCACTGGCGCTTCAAGCTGGAAGGCCGCCGCGTCGCCTGGGAGGACCTGGCGCGCGGCCATGCCGAGGTCGACACGGCCTCGATGTCCGACCCGGTCCTGATCCGCGAGGACGGTCTGTTTCTCTACACCTTGCCGTCGGTGGTGGACGACATCGACATGGGCATCACCCATGTGATCCGGGGCGAGGATCACGTCACCAACACCGGCGCCCAGATCGACATCTTCGAGGCGCTGCTCAAGGATTCTGGGGGCGGCCCGACGCCCGGTTTCGCGCACATGCCGCTGCTGGTCGGTGAGGACGGCTCGGCCCTGTCCAAGCGGCTCGGCTCGCTGTCGATCAGCGACATGCGCGACCAGGGCTATGAGCCCATCGCCATCACCAGCCACCTGGGCCGCATCGGCACGTCCGACCCGCTGGACGTCGCGCCGTCGATCGAGGCGCTGGGTGAAGGGTTCAGCTTCTCCAAGATGGGCCGGTCGCCCGCGCGCTACGATGTCGCCGACCTGGACCGTCTGAACGCCCAGGCGCTGCATGGTCTGTCGTACGCCGACGCCCAGCCGCGTCTGGCGGCGGCGGGCGCCGACCTGGGCGAGGCCTTCTGGGATGTGGTGCGACCGAACCTGCAGAAGTTCGCCGATGTGTATGAAATGGCGCGGATCGTCGTCGGCCCGGTCACGCCGGTGATCGAGGATGCGGCGTTCGCCAGGGCCGCACTGAATCTTCTGCCGGAGGTGATCGACGCGGGCGCGTGGTCGGCCTGGACCCAGGCGGTGAAGGAGCAGACCGGCGCCAAGGGCAAGGCCCTGTTCATGCCGCTGCGTCTGGCGATCACGGGGCAGGCGCACGGGCCTGACATGGCGATGATGGCGCCGCTGATCGGGCGGGAGCGCATCGCCCAGAGGTTGGCGGGCGAGACGGCCTGAGCCGCCTCGCCGCCGTTCGGCTGATCAGCCGGCGTTGCAGGTCGCCAGATCGGCGTCCGACAGCGTGACGCCCTTGTAGGTAAAGGCGCTGACCGCGCCGAGACGCGCCACCGCACGGCGGCAGGCGCGCGTGGCCGGCTGGCTGGCGCCGCCCGTGGCGGTGCAGGTGGCCCCCTCGCAACGCCAGGCGGCGCCGTCGATGACGGTGGTGCGGCTCGGCGCCGTGGCGGCGTCCGCCAGCGACAGAGTGGTGGTGGTCGAACTTTGGGCGAAGGCGGGGGCGGCCGCGAACAGCGCGGCGGCGATCAGGAAGGCGCGCATGGCGGATCTCCGATAGGAAGTGCGTCCACAATCAGGACGCACCACTTGTCCGTTTTCTATGGAAACTGTCAAGCGCCCGTCTCGAAACGCAACTCAGCCGGCCGCCTGACCGGATCACTGTTTACTTATCGGCGATCACTTTGCAACCGCGAGCTTAGCGACGGCCCGTCCGGGTGAGGCTGGACAAACCTCAGGCCGAGAGCGCCAGGGCCTCTTCCACAGAGCCGGCGACCTGCCACAGGCCGACCAGGTCAGCCGGGTTCATCCGCTCCTCGACGCTGTGGCGCATGTGGGCGAACAGGTCGTCCCAGTAGCCGTCGATGTTGAGGAAGATCACCGTCTTGGGATGCAGGTCCAGACGCTTCCACGACAGCACCTCGATCACCTCTTCCAGGGTCCCGATGCCGCCGGGCGCGACCACGAAGGCGTCTGACTGGTCATACATCAGCTGCTTGCGCTCGTGCATGGAGGTGACGACCACGGTCTCGACCTCGTCGAACAGGCGCTCACGGCTGCGCAGGAAGCCCGGCATGATGCCGACGACCCGCCCGCCCGCGCCGTGCGCCGCCCGTGCCGCCGCGCCCATCAGGCCGACGCCGCCGCCGCCATAGACCAGCCGCCACCCGCGCACTGCCAGACCCTCCCCGAACGCCGCCGCCGCCTCGGCGTAGACCGGGCGCGCGCGGTCGGACGAACCGCAGAACAGGCAGACGGAACGGCCCTCGAACGGGGCGACGGCGAAGGCGGGCTGGGTCATGCGGGCTCGGAGAGGTCAGCGAGACAGGATCGTCGCGGTAAGCTAACGGTGGCCGGCAGCCATAATGGCTCCGGAGTTCGGATGAAACGTCCTATCGCGCTGACGACTGCGCTCGGCGCCGCCCTCTGCCTGACGCTGGCGGCTTGTGGACGCGGGGACGCGGAGGCGGACGCCAAGGGGGTCGAGCCGGACGCCTGGCCCTCGCCGCCGGCGGTTCGGGCGGTGCTGCTGGACGGCCGGACACTGGTGATCCGAGGGGTCAGTTCGCCGGCGGGTCGCGTGGTTCTGCGACAGGCGGCCGGCGAAGGCTTCGCCGTCACGGCCGACGACCAGGGCCGGTTCGAGATCCGTCTGCCGCGTCCGGCGGGCGACCTGATCCTGGCGCCGGAGCTGCAGATCGGTCAGGACGCCGCCGAGGCGCCCCAGACGCTGGTCGTGCTGGGGCAGGGCGCAGGGCCTGTCGCCCTGCTGCGACCCGGGCAGGCCGCGCAGCGGCTGAACGGCGGCGGCGCCCTCGGCGCGGTCGACAGCGACGGCGCGGTGCTGGTCGCCGGCGGACGGGCGCCGGCCGGATCGCCTGTCCAGATCGAGGCTGGGGGGCGTTCTTTGCAGGCCGTGGCGGATGCGACCGGTCATTGGACAGGGATGCTCGGGACCGTGACGGGACCCCAGCGCATCGTCATCGACGGCCGGGGCTATGATTACCCCGGCGCGGTCAGCGCATCGGGCGGGGCGCCCGTTTCGATGCGCGCCGGGCAGGGCTGGCGAATCGTCTGGTCCTTGCCGGGCGGCTCCGGCCAGTCGACCTGGCTGCCGGACGTGAATGATTCACCGATCGTTAACCAAACCGGCTGATTGATCGGGCGTCTTCTTCGAGGACACCCACCATCACCAAACCTGTTTCGCCCGGCGCCCGCGCCGGGCTTTTTTCTTGCCGATCCGGCAAGAGGCGCGCGTGACGATGCCTGTGGAAGGCCGATGGCTCCGCGGGTAGGATTCGAACCTACGACCAGCCGATTAACAGTCGGCTGCTCTACCACTGAGCTACCGCGGACCAGTGCTCGGGAGGCGGGCCTATAGCAGCGGGTCTTCGTGAAGCGCAACGGATAAACTTGAGGAAAGGGCGTCGTTCGTGACGGTCACCACCATCGATCGGCCGGATGACCCGCGCATCGCCGCCTTTCGCGACATCCGCGAGCGCGACCTGACGGGCCGCGAGGGGCTGTTCATCGCCGAGGGCGCTGTGATCGTGCGGCAACTGGCGTCGTCCCACGCCCTGGCCGGGCCTCGCAGCCTGCTGCTGGCCGCAAACAGGGTCGAGGCCATGCGCGATGTGATCGAGGGGCTGGAGGGCCGGGCGCCCGTCTACGCCGCGGAGCAGGGTGTGCTGGATGCGATCGCCGGCTTCGCCCTGCATCGCGGCATCCTGGGGCTGGGTCAGCGGCCGCCGCGCCACGGCATGCAGGCTGTTGTCCCCAGCGAGGCGGCGCCGGCCCTGGTGCTGGCGGCCAGCGGCATCGGCAACCACGACAACATGGGCGGCCTGTTTCGAAACGCCGCCGGCTTCGGCGCCGACGCTGTCGTGCTGGACGAACGCTGCTGCGACCCGTTCTACCGCAAGGCCATCCGCGTTTCGGCCGGGGCCGTGCTGCGAACGCCGACGGCCTATGCGGGCTCGGCCGGCGCGATGGTGGAGGGGCTGATGGACCAGGGCTTCGAAGTCGTCGCCCTGACGCCCACCGGCGGCGAGCCCCTGTCGGAAATGATCGCCGCGCCGCGCACAGCCGTGCTGGTGGGATCGGAGGGGCCGGGGCTGGAGCGGCGCGTGATCGAGCGGTGCCGCGCGGTTTCGATCCCGATGGCCGCCGACTTCGATTCGCTGAACGTGGCCACGGCTGCGGCGCTGGCCCTGCACCACGTAGCGGCCGAGCGTAGCCGATCACCGGATCGTTAGCGCGTTAACGCATTATTCGCCTTGATGAATGGGCGGAATGTGGCAGCTTTGCGCCCTGTTTGCGTAACGGGGGCGTCGCATGAACATTCTCAACTTTATCAGCCGCAACGCGCGGGTCGCGGTGGTCGTGGCCATCGGCCTGGGCGCGCTCAGCGCCGCGGGCGCCATCGGCTGGCTGACCGCACCGGTCTAGTTTCCAAGAGAAGCGCGCTGGAGGCCTGACCCGGAATCGAACCGGGGTGCACGGATTTGCAGTCCGCTGCGTAACCACTCCGCCATCAGGCCGCCGAGACCCGAGAGGGCCGCGAAGGCGCGTCAGCTATCAGATCGGATTGTCGCCTGCAACGCGCGGTCCTATAAGCGGCGCCAATTCATTCGTTGACGCAGGATCGCCGCCCCATGGACCACGCCGCCGCCCGCAAGGTCATGGTGGACAGCCAGGTCCGGGTGAACGACGTCACCGACCGCGCGCTGCAGGCCGCTCTGCTGGACACGCCGCGCGAGCGTTTCTGCGCGGACGATCAGGCCTACGCCGCCTATGCCGAGGTCGCCCCGGTCATCGCCGGCGACCGCCGCCTGATGCAGGCCCGTGAAATCGGCAAGCTGTTGCAGGCCTGCGACGCGCGCGAGGGCGAAACCGCCCTGTGCATCGCCGCGCCCTACGCCGCGGCCGTGCTGGCCCGCATGGGCCTGTCGGTGACCGCCCAGGACACGGACGCCGTCTTCGCCGTGGCGGGGGAGGGGCTGGACGCCTCGAACGTCACGCGCGCGCCGGGGGACTTGGCCCAGCCGATCGGCCAGGACTGGGACCTGATCGTTTCGGAGTGCGCCGTCGCCGTTCGCCCCACCGCCTGGCTGCAGGCGCTGAAGGTCGGCGGCCGCCTGGCCGTGGTCGAGCGGCCCGGTCGCGTCGGCAAGGCCGTGCTGTACGTGCGGGGCCAGAGCGGTTTTTCGCGCAAGGAATTGTTCGATGCGGCGCCGTCGCTGCTGGCGGAACTGACGCCGGCCCCCACATTCGCGCTGTAAGGCGAGAAACGCGACGCCGTCCGCGACGGATTTGCGCGCGCGCCGCGTGAATAAAACTTAACTGGCGTACGGCGTCGCCTTCTCCCATCACGCCGCACAGTGGGATGGCGCGTCTGCGGCGCGCGACAGGATATTCAGATGCTCATTCGTTCGCGCGCGCTGGCTTCGGTCGCTCTGGTCGCCCTGGCGGCGACGGCTGTCGGGACGCCGGCATTCGCCGAATCGCTGCAGGACGCCATCGCCCTGGCGTACCAGACCAACCCCACCGTCCTGGCCCAGCGCGCCAACCAGCGCGCCCTGGACGAGAGCGTCGTTCAGGCCCGCAGCGGCCTGCGCCCCACCGTCAGCGTGTCCAGCAGCGCGGGCTACAGCCGCAGCGACTATCCCGACTCGACCACCCTCACCGATCTGGACGGCGACGGCATTCCCGAGACGTCGGTGACCGTCCCGGCCGGCTCGACCGACAACACCTCGGGCAGCGTCGGCGTCAGCCTGAGCCAGAACATCTGGACCGCCGGGCGCACGGCCCTGGGCATCAACGCCGCTCAGGCCAACGTCCTGGCCGGGCGCGAGAACCTGCGCGACATCGAGCAGTCGGTCCTGGTCTCGGTCATCCAGGCCTATGTCGTGGTCATTCGCGACATGGAGATCCTGCGCATCCGTCAGGAAAACCTGGGCGTGCTGCAACGCCAGCTGGACGAATCCAGCGCCCGTTTCGAAGTGGGCGAGATCACCCGCACCGACGTGGCCCAGTCCGAGGCCCGCCTGGCCCAGTCTGAAGCCGATCTGGCCAGCGCCCAGGCCCAGCTGTCGTCCTCGCGCGCCAGCTACGCCGCCATCATCGGCCAGGCGCCGACCGATCTGGTCGCGCCGCCTGCCTTGCCGGGCGTTCCCACCGACTTCGACGCCGCGCTGGACGTCGCCCTGGCCGAGAACCCGGGCGTTCGCGCCGCCGGCTATCAGCTGCAGGCCGCCGAGGCCGGCGTAGCGCAGGCGCGCGCCGAGTATCTGCCCAGCGCCCGTCTGTCCGCCTCCTACGGCGGCTCGACCTCCAGCCTGTCCAACCTGGATGAACTGGCCGATCGCCGCAGCTTCTCGACCACCGCCTCCATCTCGGTGCCGATCTTCACGGGCGGCCTGAATCGCTCGCGCGTCGCCCAGGCGCTGGAACAGGCCAACGCCGCCCAGATCGGCGTCGAGGGCCAGCGCCGGACCGTGCTGCAGGAAACCTCCAGCGCCTTCGCACAGGTCGCGTCCAGCCGCTCGACGGTCGCAGCCGGAGAGGAAGCCGTCCGCGCCGCCACCGTCGCCGCCGAGGGGGTCCGCCAGGAAGCGCAGGTGGGCCTGCGCACCACGCTGGACGTGCTGAACCAGGAACTGGAGCTGCGCAGCGCCCAGGTCACCCTGGCCAGCGCCCGCGCCAACGAATACGTCGCCCAGGCTCAGTTGCTGGCCGCCATGGGCCGTCTGGACGGCCCGACCTTGGCGCCGTCGGTCGAGCGCTATGACCCGGCCGCCAACTACGATCGCGTCCAGTATCGCGGCGCCCTGCCGTGGGACGGCATCGTCGAGGCGATCGACCGGATCGCCGCCCCGCCGATCGTTCCGGCCAACGACGCCGTCGACGCCCCCGTCGACGCCCAGCTGAAGAGCGAAGTCATCCAGACGGCGCCGCGCAACTGAGCGGGCCGGACTTAACCAAGCGGGCGAAAAACGCCCGTTGATTCCGGCGAAGGTAGATGCGACGACGTCTGACAGGGGGCGGTCCGTCGCTGGTTCGCCTCAAGATGAAGCCCGACACGCCTCTTTGCGTTTTCTGGCGGACCCACTTGACCACGGCTTATTCGACCAAGGCTCGCGCATGACCGACCAGCCCGCCCAGGAACCCACCATGGAGGAAATCCTGGCGTCGATTCGCCGGATCATCTCCGAGGACGAGGCCCCGGCCGAAACCGCGCCGGCCGCCGCCGCGCCTGAGCCCGAACCGTCGCCCGCCTTGATGGACGAGACGCCGTCGGTTCAGACCGCGCAGGCTCCCGAGGAAGACGTCCTGGAGCTGACCGACCGGTTCTCGCCGGCGACCGAAACCATCGGCGATCTGGACGTCAGCCCGGCCGAACCGGAACCGGCGCCCGAGCCCTTCCCGGAAGAGCCGAGCCAATCTTATTTTGCGCCGGAAGAGCCCGTGACCGCCACGCCCGAACACCCGTCGATCCCGACGCCGTCGTCCAGCTATGACTCGCTGGTCGGCGACGGCCCCGCCGCCAGCGCCGCCAGCGCGTTCGCGGGCCTCGCCGCCTCGTTCCGCAAGCCTGAGCCGGTGGAAATCGCGTCGGGCGGCGTCGGCCCGACCATCGACGATCTGGCCCGCCAGCTGCTGCGCCCGCTGCTGAAGGAATGGCTGGACGCCAACCTGCCCGGCATCGTCGAGGCGGCGGTCAAGAAGGAAGTCGAGCGCATCGCGCGCAACGCCGGCTAGCTCTGGACCGTACGACCCACTAGATCACCAGGGGCGGCTCCGGACGGGGCCGCCCCTTTTGCTTACTTTCGTCATCCCCCGACTTGATCGGGGGACGAGGCGGCGCCGAAGGCGATCTTGCCGCCGGCATCGCACTAGACACCTTCGCGCTCTCGCGCGCCGCCTTGTCCCCCGGTCCGTTGCGCGGCCGGAGGATGACGAATGAAGATTGCACCACCTGAGACGACCCCATGCTTGAGAAGACCTTCGAACCCCAGGCCGCCGAGCCCCGCCTCTATGCGCAGTGGGAGGCGTCGGGCCTGTTCGCGCCGCGGACGGAAGGCGCGCAGGGCGCCTATTCGATCGTCATTCCGCCCCCGAACGTCACCGGCAGCCTGCACATTGGGCATGCGCTGAACAACACGCTGCAAGACATCCTGGCCCGCTACCACCGCATGAAGGGCAAGGCGGTGCTGTGGCTGCCGGGCACGGACCACGCCGGCATCGCTACCCAGATGGTGGTCGAGCGTCAGCTGGCCGCCGCCGGCAACGCCGGTCGCCGCGACATGGGCCGTGAGGCCTTTATCGAAAAGGTCTGGGACTGGAAGGCCGAGAGTGGCGGGACCATCGTGCGTCAGCTGCGCCGCCTGGGCGCGTCCTGCGACTGGTCGCGCGAGCGCTTCACCCTGGACGAGGGGCTGAACGCCGCCGTCCGCAAGGTCTTCGTGCAGTTGCACCGCGAGGGGCTGATCTACCGCGACAAGCGGCTGGTGAACTGGGACCCGCATTTCCAGACCGCCATTTCGGACCTGGAGGTCGAGCAACGTGAGGTCGACGGCGCCTATTGGCACTTCGCCTATCCGCTGGCGGACGGCGTCACCTACAAGCACCCCGTCGCGTTCGATGACGAGGGCAAGGCGACCGAGTTCGAGACCCGCGACTATATCGTCGTCGCCACCACCCGGCCCGAAACCATGTTGGGCGACACGGGCGTGGCGGTGCACCCGCATGACGAACGCTATGCCGGGCTGGTCGGCAAGTCGGTCGTGCTGCCGATCACCGGCCGCCGCATCCCCATCGTCGCCGACGACTACGCCGATCCGACCAAGGGCTCGGGCGCGGTGAAGATCACCCCGGCGCACGACTTCAATGACTTCCAGGTGGGCAAGCGGGCGGGGCTGCCGTCGATCAACATATTGAACCAGTTCGGGGCCATCCTCGACTGGAAGGACACGCCCACCGGCCTGGACGAAACCCAGGACCAGTTCGAAGCAGAGACGCCCGAGTTCGTCGTCGCCTCGATCCCCGCCGAACTGCGCGGCCTAGACCGTTTCGCGGCTCGGAAGGCCATCGTCGCCCGCGCCGAGGAAGAGGGCTGGCTGAAGGAGATCGAGAAGACGAAGCACGTCGTTCCGCACGGCGACCGCTCGGGCGTGGTCATCGAGCCTTGGCTGACGGACCAGTGGTACGTCGACGCCCACACCCTGGCCCAGCCGGCGCTGCGGGCCGTGGAGCAGGGCGACACGCTGTTCGAGCCGAAGTCGTACGAGAAGATCTACTTCGAATGGCTGCGCAACATCGAGCCGTGGTGCATCAGCCGCCAGCTCTGGTGGGGCCACCGGATCCCCGCCTGGTACGGTCCGAATGGCGAGATCTATGTGGCCGAGACCGAGGAAGACGCCCGCGAGCAGGCGATGGCGGACTACGGGTCCGAGGTCGCCCTGACCCAGGACGAGGACGTCCTCGACACCTGGTTCTCGTCCGCCCTGTGGCCGTTCTCGACTATGGGCTGGCCCGAAAAGACCGAGGATCTGGAGCGCTTCTATCCGACCAGCGATCTGGTGACGGCGGCGGACATCATCTTCTTCTGGGTCGCCCGGATGATGATGATGGGCCTGCACTTCATGGACGGCGAAGTCCCCTTCAAGCGGGTCATCATCAACGGCCTGGTCCGCGACGAGAAGGGCCAGAAGATGAGCAAGTCCAAGGGGAACGTCATCGACCCCCTGGGCATCATCGACGAGCTGGGCGCTGACCCGCTGCGCTTCACCATGGCCATCCTGTCGGGCACGCGCGACATCAAGTTGTCGAAGCAACGCATTGAAGGATATCGCAACTTCGGCACCAAGCTATGGAACGCCGCCCGCTTCAGCCAGATGAACGAGGCGCGCCGCATCGAGGGCTTCGACCCCGTCACGGTCGAGCAGACCATCAATCGCTGGATCCGCGGCGAGCTGACCAAGGCCGAACGCGCCGTGTCCGAGGCGATCGAAGGCGGCCGGTTCGACGACGCGGCGGGGGCTCTGTACCGCTTCGTCTGGAACGTCTTCTGCGACTGGTATCTGGAGCTGGCCAAGCCGGTCTTCAGCGGGGCCGACGAGGCCGCCAAGGCCGAGACGCGGGCCATGACGGCCTGGACCCTGGACCAGACGCTGAAGCTGCTGCACCCGGTCATGCCCTTCATCACCGAGGAGCTGTGGGCCGAGCTGGGCAGGGAGGGTCCGGCTCGCGAAGGCCTGCTGATCGGCGCCGAATGGCCGGTGCTGCCGGACAGCTTCATCGACGCGGCGGCCGAGGCCGAGATCGGTTGGCTGGTCGATCTGGTCGGCGAGGTCCGGGGTCTGCGCGCCGAGATGAACGTGCCGCCGGGCGCCAAGCCGCCGCTAACCTTCGTCGCGCCGGATGCGGTTACGGCCGCACGGATCGCCCGCCACCGCGACCTGATCCTGACCCTGGCCCGCGTGTCCGACATCGCCACGGCGGCGACGGCGCCCGAAGGGGCGGTGACCTTCGTTTCGGGCGGCGCGACCGCGGCCCTGTCGCTGGCGGGCATCATCGATCTGACCGCCGAACGCGCGCGACTGGCCAAGGAAATCGCCGCCTTCGACAGCGATATCGGCCACGTCATGAAGAAGCTGGGCAACCCCAACTTCGTCGAGCGCGCGGCCCCCGCCGTCATCGAAGAACAGCGCGCCAAGCTGGCCGAGGCCGAGGCGGGCAAGGCGCGGCTTCAGGCGGCGCTGGCGCGGATCGAGGCCCTGGCGTGACCGCCATCGGCCCGCGCGTCCGGCTGGACCAGTTGCTGGTCCAGCGCGGACTGGTCGAGAGCCGGGCCAAGGCGCGCGCGGCGATCGAGGCGGGCGGCGTGACCATCGACGGCAAGCCTGCGCGCGCCGCCTCGCAGATGTTCGAGGACCACGTCGTCCTGACGGCCGTGGACGCCCACCGATTCGTCGGGCGCGGCGCCTTGAAACTGGACCATGCCCTGACCCTGTGGCCGGTGGCGGTGGAGGGCCGGGTGGTGCTGGACATCGGCGCCTCCACCGGCGGCTTCACCGAGGTCTGCCTGGAGCGCGGGGCCGCCACGGTCTTCGCCGTCGACGTCGGCTTCGGCCAGATGCACGCGCGCATCGCCGCCGATCCGCGCGTGGTCAATCTGGAGCGCAGAGACGCCCGCGATCTGACGCCCAACCTGATTCCCGACGCGCCGCAGCTGATCGTCTGCGACGCCAGCTTCATCGGCCTGGCCAAGGTGCTGCCGGCCGCGCTGGAACTGGCCGAGCCCGGCGCCGATCTGGTCACCCTGGTGAAGCCGCAGTTCGAAATGGGCAGCAGCGCCGAGATCGGCCGGGGCGGCATCGTGCGCGACGCCGAGGCGCAGGAGCAGGCCCTGGCTCGCGTTAAGGACTGGCTGGCCGCCGAAGGCTGGTCCGTTCGCGAAACCACCGACAGCCCCATCACCGGCGGCGACGGCAATCGTGAGTTCCTGCTCTGGGCGCAGAAGGCGGGCTGAGACTCGCTATTCGGGCCGCGTCGGGTCGAAAAGGCGGAGCCTTTTGACCGCGGCCCTCAAACAAAGAGAAACCGCCGGCGGATTTCTCCACCGGCGGCTCCCGTCACGTCGTTGATCGACAGGGGGGCTGAAAACTAATCAACGACGCGATACTGGCCGTACTGGTCGGGACAGGTCCGCACGTAGCGGGTGTCGTAGCGACCGTCGGGAAGGCGGACCTGGCTTTCGGCCAGACGGCATTGGTCGCCGTAGCTGGAGCCATAGGAAGAGTTGTAGCCGTAGCTGGACCCGTAACCGTCGCGGCGGTCATCACGGTCGTAACCGTAGCTGCTGTTGTCGTACCGGCTGTCATAGGCGCGGTCGTCGTAACGGTCGCGGTTGTCGTACCGGTTGTCATAGCGGTCACGGTCGTAGCCCTGATCGTAGCCGCCGTAGGCGTAGTCGCCGCGCTGGTCGTAGGACGAGCCGGAATAGGTCTGGCAGGCGTTGCTGCCGGAGCTGCGCGCCACGCTGCCGCCGATGACGGCGCCGATCACGCCGCCCAGAACGCTGCCTTCGGTGCGGCGACCTCGAGCGGCCAGCTGCGACCCGATCACCGCGCCCGCGCCGCCGCCGATCAGGGCGCCGGCTCCGGTGCGGCCCGTGCGCTGCTGGTTGCAGTAGTCGTAGGGACGGCCGTAGCTGTCGTAGCGGGTGGCGCCGCCATACGGCTGGGACTGGCCATAGCTGTAGGGTTGGGCGGGATAGTAGGTCTGGGCGCTGGCGACAGCGGGGACCAGAGCCGTGGCGGCGACCGCCGCGGCGGCCAGTGAGAGCTTCAGAGATTGCGAACGCATGGTGCGCTTCCTTCCTTCAGATGAAGCGCTGAACGTCTGCGCCCCCGACCTGTTGCGTCCGTTGTAGAAGGGCCAAGCTGAACGGCCGTTGAGAACGCCGTTCATCTCCGTTCATGTTTCGCCGCGCGCGCAGGACCGCTAGAAGCCCAGGATGCGCCAGACCCTGATTATCGACCGCGTCGGCGGGCAGGGCGACGGCGTGGCGCACACGGCCGATGGGCCTGTCTTCGCGCCCTTGACCCTGGCCGGCGAGACCGTGGAGGCGCAGGTCCGCGACGGCCACGCCGAAGACGTCGTCATCGTCTCGCCCAGCCCGGACCGGATCGCGCCGGTCTCGCCGCAGTACGGCGACTGTGGGGGGTGTTCGCTGCAGCACTGGGCGGCCGAGCCGTATCTGGCCTGGAAACGCGAACAGGTGATCGCCGCCCTGTCGCGCTTCGACGTCCAGACCGAGGTGGAAGCCACGGTCGCGACGCCGCCGGGGTCGCGGCGGCGGCTGGCTCTTCACGCGCGGCGCGGACCGGACGGACGGGCGCTGCTGGGGTTCAAGGCGCGCAAGTCGTGGCGGCTGGTGCCGATCAGCGAGTGCCCGATCGCCGATCCGCGCCTGGTCGCGGCCCTGCCGGCGCTTCGCGAGATCGCCACGCCCCTGCTGGAGCACCCGAAGTCCGCGCCGACGCTGCACGTCACCCTGACGCTGACCGGGCTGGACGTCGATGTGACCGGCGTGGAGCGCAAGACCGGCGGCCTGTCCCGCGACGCCCAGATGCAGGCGATCATGGCCGCGCGGCGCGCCGATGTGGCGCGGCTGAGCCTGGCGGGCGAGGTGCTGGTGGGCGCGCGCCCGCCGCAGGTGACGTTCGGGCCCGCGACCGTGACTTTGCCGCCCGGCGGCTTCCTGCAGGCGACGCCCCAGGCCGAGGCGGCGATGGTGGATCGGGCCGTGGCGGCGGCGAAGGGCGCGTCGAAGATCGCGGACCTGTTCTGCGGCGCCGGGACCTTCACCTTCCCGTTGGCCACAGTCGCCCCCGTCGTGGCGGCGGATGGGGCGGCCGAAGCGATCGCGGCGTTGAAGGTCGGCGTCACCTCCGCCCGCGGGATGAAGGCCATCAAGGCCGAGGCGCGCGACCTGTTCCGCCGCCCGATGACGCCCTTCGACCTGAAGGGCTGCGATGTCATCGTCTTCGACCCGCCCCGCGCCGGCGCCGAGGCGCAGACGGCCCAGATCGCCGGCAGCGGCGCCTCGGTCGTGGTCGGGGTGTCGTGCAACCCCCAGACCTTCGCCCGCGATGCGCGGACCCTGATCGACGCCGGCTTCCAGCTGGAACGCGTGACCCCTATCGATCAGTTTCTCTGGAGCGCCCACGTGGAGCTGGTCGGGGTGTTCCGGCGCTGATGCTTGCTCAACAGGGCGTCAGGCCCTAGAGCGACCGTCCGGCGCGGATGTGGCGGAACTGGTAGACGCACTGGATTTAGGTTCCAGCGCCGCAAGGCGTGGAGGTTCGAGTCCTCTCATCCGCACCAAGCCTTCTTCGGGGGCTATCGCTCGCCGCATGGCGGCTCGCTGCTTGAGCTCGTCGCGCGACAGGTGCGCAAAGTAAAAGGCCCGGGATTGCTCCCGGGCCTTTCGCTTTAGCCGTTGTCCTCGCCGGGCGTCGGCGCGCCCGGCATGGGCGGCACCGGGACCTGCGGCGCGTCGGGATCCAGCTCCGGCACCTCGACCAGGCCGCGCGCGACGTGGCTCTTGCGGAAGCCGTAGGCGAAGTAGATCACCAGGCCGATGGCGCCCCAGATCGGCAGCACCAGCTTGGCGTCGTGCGGCAGGTTCCAGAACAGGAAGGCGCAGCCGATGGCCGACAGCGGCGCGATGATCCACACCAGCGGCGTCTTGAACGGACGGTTCCGGTTCGGATCGGTGCGGCGCAGGATCAGCACGGCGATGGACACCATGAAGAAGGCGAACAGCGTGCCCGAGTTCGAGATGTCGGCCAGCTGACCCACCGGGAACAGGGCGCCGCCGACGGCGACGGCCAGGCCCGTGACGATGGTCACGACATACGGCGTCTTGAACTTGGGGTGCATCTTGGTCAGGCCGTCGGGCAGCAGACCGTCGCGCGCCATCACGAAGAAGATGCGGGTCTGACCGAAGATCATCATCAGGATGACCGAGGGCAGGGCCAGCATGGCGGCCAGGCCTAGGGCGTTGCCGACCTGCGGATGACCGATGACACGCAGCACGTGGGCCAGGGCCTCGTTCGAGCAGACCAGCTGTTCGGCGTTCATGGGCAGGGCGCAGGCGGCGACGAAGGCGGGCGAGCCCGGCTGGACGGCCACACCGCCCGCGCCGAGCACCGGTTGGGCGCCGATCGCACCGGCGGCGCCGAGCGCGACCAGCAGATAGAAGACCGTACAGAAGGCCAGCGAACCGATCAGGCCGATCGGCACGTTGCGCTGCGGGTTCTTGGTCTCTTCGGCGGCGGTCGAAACCGCGTCGAAGCCGACGTAGGCGAAGAAGATCGAGGCGGCGGCGCCGACGACGCCCATGCCCGAATAGGCGCCGAACATGCCGTTGGGCGCGAAGGGCGACAGGTTGGCGGTGTCGATCACCGGCAGGGTCAGGACGATGAAGACCGTCAGGGCGACGACCTTGATGGCCACCAGCACCGCGTTGACGCGCGCCGATTCCGTCGTGCCGACGACCAGCAGCGCCGTTACGGCCAGGGCGACGATGATGGCGGGCACGTTGACGATGCCGGCCGAGAAGTCCGGCATCGGAATGATGCCGTTCATGGCCCAGGTCGGGCCAGCGGACAGGAGGTCTGGGAAGTCTATCCCCAGCCCCTTCTCGATCAAGCCCAGCACATAGCCGGACCAGCCGACGGACACGGCCGAGGCGGCCACCGCGTATTCGAGGATCAGCGCCCAGCCGACGCACCAGGCCAGCAGCTCGCCCATGACGGCGTAGGTGTAGGTGTAGGCGGAGCCGGACACCGGGGCCATGGCCGCCAGTTCCGAGTAGCAGAGCGCCGCGACGGCGCAGACGGCGCCGGCGATGACGAAGCTGAGCATCATGCCCGGGCCGGCCTTCTGCGAGGCGGCGGCGGTCAGGACGAAGATGCCGGTGCCGATGATGGCCCCGATCCCCAGAAGCGTCAGCTGGACCGGCCCAAGTGTCCGATGGAGCGACTTTTTCTGTGCTGTCGCCAGGATGGCGTCGAGCGACTTAACGCGCCACATGAATATCCCCTCGTGTACAAAACGGCCCCGACGCCGTGCTTTGGGGCGGACGCTAGCCACGGAAAGGCCACGAAGCAACGCGGTTTCCATTTGGTGAAGGTCCGCCGACGCTTTCGTGACCCCGGTTCGGGCGGCTAAGGCTGCCGACATGTTGCCCATCCACGCCGTTCTGGAGCCGTTGAAGGCCGCGCTGGCGGCCGGGAACACCGCCGTGCTGGCGGCGCCGCCGGGGGCAGGCAAGACGACGGTCGTGCCGTTGGCGCTGCTGGACCAGTCGTGGCTGGGGGACCAGACCATCATTGTGCTGGAGCCGCGCCGGCTGGCTGCGAGGGCGGCGGCGGAGCGGATGGCGGCGACGCTGGGCGAGGCGGCGGGCCAGACCGTCGGCTATCGCACCCGGCTGCAGAGCAAGGTCGGGCCCAAGACGCGCATCGTCGTGGCGACCGAGGGCGTCTTCACGCGGACGGTGCTGGACGATCCGGCGCTGGAGGGCGTGGGCTGCGTCCTGTTCGACGAGTTTCACGAGCGCAGCCTGGACGCCGATCTGGGCCTGGCCCTGGCGCGCGACAGTCAGTCGGCCTTGCGTGAGGACCTGCGGCTGCTGGTCATGTCGGCGACGCTGGATATCGCCGGCGTCTCGCGCCTGCTGGACGCGCCCGTGATCGAGGCCGAGGGGCGGGTCTTTCCCGTCGAAACGAAATATCTCGGCGCCGGCCTGCGGGTCGAGGACGCGGCGGCGCGTGCGGTGCGGCAGGCTCTGGATGAGGAGACCGGGTCCATCCTCGTCTTCCTGCCGGGACAGGGCGAGATCCACCGCACAGCGCAGCGCCTGGCCGAAAGCGTGCGGCGGCCCGATGTCGATGTGGTCGCCCTTTACGGCGCGCTGGACAAGGGCGAGCAGGACCGCGCCATCCAGCCGGCGCCGGCGGGCCGCCGCAAGGTCGTGCTGGCCACGTCGATCGCCGAGACCAGCCTGACCATCGAAGGCGTGCGCGTGGTCATCGACGGCGGCCTGTCGCGCGTGCCCCGCTTCGATCCGGCCAGCGGTCTGACGCGACTGGCGACCGTGAAGGTCAGCCGCTCCTCGGCCGAACAGCGGCGGGGCCGGGCCGGGCGCACCGAGCCCGGCGTCTGCTACCGCCTGTGGGACGAGGAGCAGACGCGCGGCCTGATCCCGCACCAGAAGCCCGAGATCACCGAGGCGGATCTGACGGGGCTGGCGCTCGACCTCGCCCGTTGGGGCGCGCGGTCCGCCGAGGGGCTGGCGCTGCTCGACCCGCCGCCGGCCGGCGCCTTCGCCGAGGCGCGCAAAGTGCTGACCCGGCTGGGCGCGCTGGATCCGAGCGGCGGCCTGACCGACCACGGCCGACGGCTGGGCCGGATCCCGCTGGCCCCGCGACTGGCCCATCTGATCGCCGAGGCGTCGGACGCGGGCGATGCGGCGGGCGGCGCGCGGATCGCCGCCATCCTTAGCGAGCCAGGGCTCGGCGGTAGTGATGTCGCACTTGCGGATCGCCTGCGCCGCTTCGACCAGGATCGAGGCCCGCGCGCCAACGATGCTCGCCGCCTGATCGACCGCTGGGCGCGGGCTGCTGGCGGCGGGTCGGGCGGGCAGGCGGACGCCGGCGCCCTGATCGCCGGCGCCTTTCCCGAGCGGATCGCCAAGGCGCGGGGCAAGCCGGGCGAGTTCCTGCTGGCGTCGGGGCGCGGTGCTGCGGTGGACGGCGGCGATCTGGTCGCGCGCGAGCCGTGGCTGGCGGTGGCCGAGCTGGGCGGCGGCGACGCCCACGACCGCATCCGTCTGGCCGCGCCGCTGCATCCGGCCGATCTCGAATCGCTGATGAAAGAGGAAGACCGGCTGTCGAAGGAGCCGTCCGGCAAGCTGATGCTGCGCCGCGTGCGGCGGCTGGGCGCCATCGTCGTCAGCGAGCGGCTGATCGGCCCCGCTGATCGCGCCGCCGTGACGGCGGCGCTGAAGGCTCAGGTCGAGGCTGAGGGCCTAAAGGCGCTTCGCTGGAGCGAGCGCTCGGCGGCTCTACGCGCCCGGCTCGCCTATCTGGCGGGCTTCGAGGACGGTTGGCCCGCCGTCGACGACGATGCCCTGCTCGCGGCCCGCGAGACCTGGCTTTGGCCACTGCTGGACACGGCGCAGTCGCTGGAAGCCATTCCGGACGGCCGGCTGGAGGAGGGCCTGCGCACCCTGATCCCCTGGGACCGCCACCGCGCGCTGGACGAACTGGCGCCCGCCCGCCTGCAGACCCCGCTGGGCAGCGCCGCCATCGACTACGCCGCCGAGGGCGGGCCGCGCGTCGAGATCCGCGTGCAGGAGCTGTTCGGCCTGAAGACCCATCCCGGCGTCGGCGGCGGCCGCACGCCCCTGGTCCTGAGCCTCTTGTCGCCCGCCCGCCGGCCGATCCAGGTGACACGCGACCTGCCGGGCTTTTGGGCCGGATCGTGGAGCGCCGTCCGCTCCGAGATGCGCGGTCGCTATCCGCGCCACCCGTGGCCGGAAAACCCCGCCGAGGCCGCGCCTACCAATCGCGTGAAGCCGCGCGGAACCTGAACGCTTGCTTCGGAGCGCCGCCGGCCCCAATCACAGCGTCACCGTTCGTGGAGACCGACGCCATGGCCAAGTCTGATGCCGCCCTCGCGCCTTCGGCCTCCAAGGGCCGCGTGCTGTTTGCCAGCCTGATCGGCACCACGATCGAGTTCTTCGACTTCTACATCTACGCCACCGCCGCGGTGCTGGTCTTCCCGGCGCTGTTCTTCCCGGGCGGTGACGCCACGGCGGGAATGCTGAAGTCCTTCGCCACCTTCGCCATCGCCTTCTTCGCACGGCCCATAGGCGCGGTGATCTTCGGCCACTTCGGCGACCGGATCGGCCGCAAGGCGACGCTGGTGGCGGCGTTGATGACGATGGGCTTGTCCACGGTCGCCATCGGCCTGTTGCCCACCTACGCGCAGGTCGGCGTGGTCGCGCCGCTGCTGCTGGCCCTGTGCCGGTTCGGCCAGGGACTGGGCCTGGGCGGCGAGTGGGGCGGCGCGGTGCTGCTGGCCACCGAGAACGCGCCTCCCGGCAAGAAGGCCTGGTTCGGCATGTTCCCGCAGCTGGGCGCGCCGATCGGCTTCATCATCTCGACCACGTCCTTCATCGCCCTGACCACCTTCATGCCGGACGACGCCTTCCTCAGCTGGGGCTGGCGCATCCCGTTCATCGCCAGCGCCGTCCTGGTGCTGGTCGGGCTGTGGGTGCGGCTGCAGATCACCGAGACGCCCGAGTTCAGCCGCGCCATCCAGAAGCACGAGCGCGTCAGGGCCCCCGCCGTCACCCTGTTCAAGAACCATCTGGGCGCCGTGGTTCTGGGCGCCCTGGGCGGGGCGACGACCTTCGTCATCTTCTACCTGCTGACCGTTTGGGCGCTGGGGTGGGCGACGACCAGCATGGGCCTGACGCGCGGCGACATCCTTCCGATCCAGCTGATCGGCGTGCTGTTCTTCGCCGCCTTCATCCCGATCGCGGCGCTGGCGGCCGACAAGTTCGGCCAGTTGCGCGTGCTGATGGCGGCCTCGATCGGCATCGGCCTGTTCGGCCTGTGTTTCGCGCCGCTGTTCGACCATGGCGTGACCGGGCTGTTGTTCTTCTTCGCCATCGGGTTCGCCCTGATGGGCTGCACCTACGGGCCGCTCAGCGCGGCGATGGCGCGGCCCTTTCCGGCGACGGTGCGGTACACGGGCGCGTCGATGGCCTTCAATCTGTCGGGCATTCTGGGCGCTTCGATCGCCCCGTATGTGGCCCAGATGCTGGCAGAGAGCCGGGGCCTGTTCGCCGTCGGGGTCTATCTGGCCGGCATGGCGCTGATCACCACTCTGGCGCTGTGGGCAATGACGCGGTTGAAGAACGAGGAAGGCGAGGGCGCGACCTAAAGCGCGTCCGTCACGGCATAGGCCATCACGCCCGTGGCGATGGCCAGGTTCAGGCTGTCGGCCCGGCCGCGCATCGGGATCTTCACCGTCATGTCGCAGGCGGCGGCTAGGGCGTCCGTCAGTCCCGCCTGCTCATTGCCCATCAGGATCAGGCTAGGCGCCGCATAGGGCGCGTCGCGATAGCCGTGCGTCGCATCCAGCCGCGTGCCGATCACCGGGCCCGGCCAAGTCGCGCGCCACGCCAGGAACTCGGCCTGGTCGCACTTCGCCAACTGGATCGCGAAGACCGACCCCATCGTCGCCCGCACCGCCTCGACCGAATAGGGGTCAACGCAGTCATCGATCAGGATGACCCCACCACACCCGGCCGCGTCGGCCGTGCGGATGATGGTCCCCAGATTGCCGGGATCGCGCACCTGCTCCAGCGCGATCCAGCATCCCGCAGCGGTCGGGTCCAGCGACGCCAGCGGCGCATAGGCCTGGTCGAACACGCCCAGCACCGTCTGCGGATTGTCGCGCCGGCTGATCTTCTCCAGGATCGCATGGGTGACGAAGACGATCCGGCCGCCCGAGGCGCGGGTCTCCGCCTTGGCCCGGTCTAGCAGCGGGTGCGGCCGCGCATCCTCGCCGACCAGCAGCATCCGCGGCGCGCGCCCCTGATCCAGCGCCTCGCCGATGAACTTCAGCCCCTCGGCCAGGAACTGACCCGTTGCGTCGCGGGTCTTGCGCATGTGCAGCGCCCGCACGGCCTTGACCGTGTCGTTGGTCAGGGAGGTGATGGTCGCCTCGCTCACGCCGACCACCGCGCGAAGAAGCTCAGGCCGATGGCGCGCGGATCGGCGCCCGTTTCCGCCAGCGCCAGCTCGCCCCAATCCACGCCGCCGCCCCGGTTCGCCGTTTCCTGCGCGACCAGATGGCCCAGCGACAGGCCCGAGATTCGCGCCGCATAGGCGTTGACCAGCAGGAAGTCCGCCTCGTCCGTCAGCAGGGCCGCGCAGTCCGCCACCAGCCCCGGCAGGTCCTCGAACAGCCGCCACACCTCGCCCGTCGGGCCGCGCCCGTATTTGGGCGGGTCCAGCACGATGCCGTCGTAGCGCGAGCCGCGCTTGACCTCGCGCGCCACGTATTTTCGGGCGTCCTCGACGATCCACCGCACCGGCTTGTCGGCCAAGCCGGAAAGCTCCGCATTCTCGCGCGCCCAGGCGACCGACTTCTTGGAGGCGTCGACGTGGGTCACTTCCGCGCCCGCCGCCGCCATCACCAGACTGGCCACGCCGGTATAGCCGAACAGGTTCAGTACGCGCGGCCGCTTCCGCGCCGCCACCCGTTGCCGCAGCCACGCCCAGTTCGCCGCCTGCTCGGGGAAGAAAGCCAGGTGCCGGAACGGGGTGAACCGGCCGGTGAACTTCACGTCCTCCCAGCCCAGCGGGAAGTCGCCCACCGCCTTGCCAGAGAAGCGCCAGCGCCCATCGTCTTCCTCGTCCTGCGCCTGCGGATCGAAGGTCGCGGTGGCGCGCTCGAAGGCGGCCGGATCGCGCGGCGCCCACAGGCACTGCGGCTCGGGTCGCACGACCGTGTGCCGGCCATAGCGCTCCAGCTTCAGCCCATGGCCGCTGTCGATCAGGGCGTAATCGGACCAGCCTTCGGTGGTCAGGGTCGTGGGCTGGGGAGCAAGGGCGGCCATGCGGCTGCTTAGTCGCTCCTGTCAGGCCGCGTCCAGTCGCGGCGCGGCCTCCGTCTCCGGCAGATGGGGCGTCTTGTCCCAGACGTGCGGCTGGGCGATCAGCCGCCACAGGGCGTGGAAGAAGCCCAGGCTGAGCATCGACCAGTAGAAGGGCGCGAACGCCATGTCCCGCAGGTCATAGGGGATCCCGGCGCGCCGTGCGCCGAACACCGCCGAGCCCCATGCGGACAACATCCCCAGCGTCAGCGTCGCCAGCGCCATCAGCGGCGTCGCCGGCGACACGCCGGCCGCGACCGACAGGCTGACCGACGCCCCCAGCCAGGCCAGAGACGGCCCGATCGCCAGCGCCGCCAGCAGCGACAGCCCCACCGTCATCGTCATGGCCAGGAAGCCGCGCCAGCCCATTTCGCGCGGCCGGCGCGTATGCACGCCCCAGGTCTGCATGTAGCCCTTCAGCCACCGCGTTCGCTGCGGCAGCCAGGTGACCAGCCCGCCCGGCGGCGCTTCCCACGTCGGCGGGCGAATGACGCCCAGCGTCCAGTCATGCCGCCACAGCCGAAAGCCCAGGTCCGCGTCCTCGGTGACGTTGTAGGGATCCCATCCGCCCATGGCGGCCAGCGCCTCCATGCGGATGTGGTTGCTGGTGCCGCCCAGCGGGAAGGGCAGGCCGAGCCGCGTCAGGCCGGGCAGAGTGACCTCGAACAACGAGGCGTACTCCACCGCGAACTGCCGATCCATCAACGGCGAGCGTGTCGGCCCGCGCCGGCGGATCCGAAGCGGAGCCTGCACGCAGGCCAGTCGCGGATCGGCTCGGAAGGCGCGGGCGGCGGCCCGCAGCTGACCCGGATCGGGCGCGTCCTCGGCGTCATAGATGGTCACCAGATCGCCGGTCGCGAAGCGCAAGGCGTAGTTCAGAGCCCGCGGCTTGGTGCAGGGGCCGCCGGGCGGGACCACCACGACGGTCATCCAGTCCGGTCGCGGGGCCGCCTTCGCCGCGGCCTGCGTCGCGAGGTCGTGCGCCTCAAGCACCAGAAAGACCTGCAACCGGTCGGGCGGATAGTCCAGCGCCGACAGGTTGGCGACCAGCTGGTTCACAACCGGGGCCTCGTCGTGAAGGGCGGCGAGTACGGTGTATCGAGGCCAGGCGGGCGGATCGGCGGAGACCTCGACCGGGCGCACCCAGCTGACGACAATCAGCAGGATGCGCCACGCGGACACCGCCAGAAACACCACCTGTACCAGCACCAGCAGGGCGACCGTCGTGATCAGCGGAAGGACGGCGAAGCCCAGCGCTGCGATGGCGACGATGGCTGCGGCCACCGCCGCCTGCGGGCGGGTCGCGCCCAGGCGCGCCGCACTCTCCTCGAAGGCAGGTCCGTTCGCGACAATCCCATTCGCCATAAGGTAGTGCTAGTGTTGATTTTCTCGCCTCGCAATACGGTTGGCGCGACTTGCGGTTGGGGCTAAGCAAGGCCGATACCGAGGGAGGCCCGATTTGGCCGGTGTCACGACTTTGCCCGCGCGCTCAGCACGCAAGCCCAAGGGCGAGGGCCATTCCAGGCGCGCCGAGATTCTGGCGGCGGCCGAGCGGATCTTCGTCGAGTGCGGCTACGAAGGGGCCACCATCCGCAAGATCGCGGAGGAGGTCGGCCTGTCGTCGACCGCCCTCTACATGCACTTTTCCGAAAAGAGCGAGATCCTGCTCGAAATATGCCGCAACGCCTTCGAGCAGTTGGCGCGGAACCATCACGCCATCTATTCGCAAGACGCGCCGCCAGAGGTTCGTATTCGTCGGATGCTGGAGGCGTATATCACCTTCGGGTTCGAGCATCCGAACGCTTACCGCCTGATCTACATGACCCGTCCGGCCGAGGCGCGAGAGGCGGCGGAGGACGCGGCGATGGTGCAGGGGGCCGAGCTGTTCGTTTCCTTCCAGTCCTTGCTGGAGCAGGTCGCAGCGGAGGGCCGCCTGAAGCGCGACACGACGGCGGCCGCCCAGTGCCTGTGGGCGGGGGCGCACGGCATCGTCTCGTTGGTGATCACCAAGCCCTACTTCGACTGGACCGACCGCCCGCTCTTTGTCGACACCATGCTGGACTCGCTGTTCGAGGGCATGATCCGGTCGTGAGGTCGGCGATCGGAGCGCTGCTCGCGCTCGTCGTTCTGACCGGCGCGACGCCGGCCCTGGCGCGGCCGCTTCGCGTCATGTCGCTGGATCAGTGCGCGGATCAGTATGTCCTGGCGCTGCGGCCGGACGCGGAGCTCTATCTCTCGCCGCGCGCCGACGATCCCGACGCCTATCTGCGGACCCAGGCGAAGTGGCGTCCCAAGGTGCGGCCGACGCTCGAGACCGCGATGATCCTGCGACCCGGCGTGGTGGTCCGTTATTGGGGCGGAGACGCGCGCATGCTGGCGCGCCTGGATCAGCAGGGCGCGCGGACGGTGACGATCCAGGACGCGCCGGACCTCGACGGCGTTCGCAGAAATATCCGCGCGGTCGCGGCCGTCCTGGACGCCCGAGAGCGGGGCGAGGCCCTGATACGCCAGATGGACCGCATGCCGCCCCGCGCGCCGCGCGGGCCGTCGGCGCTCTATCTGACCGCCGGAGGCTTCACGGCCGGGCCGGGCACGCTGATCGACAGCCTGATCCGCCGCGCGGGCTACGCCAATGCGGTGACGGCGCCCTTCTTCCAGCCGGTTGGATTGGAGCGCCTGATCCTGCAGCCGCCCGCCAGACTGGTGCTTGGCTTCTTCGAGCAGGCGCGGTCCGACTGGCGCGGCGTCGGACGCCACCCGGCCTTGCGTGACCTGTTCGCCACGCGGCCGGTCACACGCTGGCCAGCGGCCGTCCTGACCTGTCCGGCCTGGTTCAGCGCCGAGGCTTCCGAACGACTGGCGGGCGCATGAACCGCCGCCTTCTGATCGGCTTGAGCGCCGCCCTGCTGCTGGCCCTGATCGCCGCCGTGACCTTTGGAGAGGTCGGGCTGTCGTTGGGTCAGTACGCCCAGGCCCTGACCGATCCCGGCTCGCCGGCGGGGCAGGTGCTGTGGCTGGTCCGCGCGCCGCGCGCCGTCTGCGCCGCCGCCGTGGGAGCCGCGCTCGGCCTGTCCGGCGCGGTGATGCAGGGGCTGCTGAGAAATCCGCTCGCCGATCCCGGCGTACTGGGCGTTTCCGCGACGTCCGCTCTGGCCGCGGCGCTCGGGATTGTCGTGGGGCTGGCCGCCGTCCCCGGCGCGGTCGAGAGCCTGGCCCTGATCGGCGCCGTTGCCGGCGGCCTGTTGTTGATCGCCTTCGCGGCCCGCATCGCCGCTCCCGAGGCGCTGATTCTGTTCGGCGTGGCGCTCAGCAGTTTCGCGGGCGCGATGACCGCCCTGATCTTCAACCTGTCGCCGTCGCCCATCGCTTCGGCGGAAGTGATGAACTGGCTGCTTGGTTCGGTGCAGAACCGGGGCTGGAACGATGTGCTCTGGGCCGCCTTGCCGATGCTAGCCGCAGCCGCTCTGGCCTCGCTCGCGCGGCCCGGCTTGCGGATGCTGACACTGGGAGAGGAGGCCGCCGCCACCTCCGGCCTGCCGATGCGGCGACTGCGCCTGCTGGCCCTGGCCGCCGCCGCCCTGTCGGCCGGTGGCGCCGTCGCGGCCGCCGGCATCATCGGCTTCGTGGGCCTGGCCGCGCCGCATCTGGTCCGCGCCGCCGTGCGCGGCGATCCCGGCCGCCTGCTGGCGCCCTCGGCCCTGGCAGGCGCTCTGATGCTCATGGTCGCCGACCTCCTGGCCCGCGTCACGCCGACCGATCAGGAGCTGAAGCTCGGCGTCTTCACCGCCCTGGTCGGCGCGCCCCTCTTCGCCCTGATCGCCTGGCGCGCGGCGCGGGAATGGCGCGCATGAACCGGCTAGAGCTCCGCGACGTCACCGCCCGGCTCGGCGGCCGCACCGTTCTGGACGGCGTGTCGCTTCGTGTTGGAGCGGGCGAGTTCGTCGCCCTGTGCGGCCCGAACGGGGCGGGAAAATCCTCTACGATCCGGGTCGGTTTGGGCTTGTTTCAGGTAGAGGGTGGCGAGGTTTGGCTGGGCGACGAACGCCTGTCGACCATGAACGCGAAATCGCGCGCCGAGGCCGCCGCCTACTTGCCGCAGGAACGCCGCGTCGCCTGGAACATGCCGGCCCGCGCGGTCGCCGCCCTGGGCGTTCCCTTCCTCTCCGGGGGCGCCGCCGACGCCCGCGCTGACTGTGCTCTGGCCGAGGTGGAGGCCTCGCATCTGGCCGAGCGGGGGTGCGCCGACATGTCCGGCGGCGAGCGCGCCCGCGTCCTTCTGGCCCGCGCCCTGGCGTCGGACGCCCCATTGCTGCTGGCCGACGAGCCGCTGGCCGGGCTCGATCCCGACGCCGAACTGATGGTCATGGACCGGCTGAAAGCGCGCACGCGCGCCGGGTCTAGCGTCGTCGCCAGCCTGCACGACCTGGCGCTGGCTGCCCGCTACGCCGACCGCATCGTCATCATCGACCGAGGCCGCATCGTCGCCGACGCTGCGCCGCGCGATGCGCTGAGCGACGTCGTCCTGGCCGATGTCTTCAAGGTCGCAGGCCGTTGGTCGCCGGCGGGCGACCTCAGCCTTACTCGCTGTCGGACGGGGTCGGCAGCGGCGTAGCGTCGTACGGCGTGGCGCTCTGATACGGCGACGGACCCGGCCGGACGCCCGCCCGCAGGTCTTGCGACAACGTCAGCGGCGCCGACCCGCCGTTCAGCCGCGCCTTGTAGACCGACATGTTCTCCATCACGCGCATCATATAGTTCCGCGTCTCGGTGAAGGGCGCGCATTCAATAAAGTCGGCCGGATCGACCTGACCGCCGCGGGGATCGCCGCACCGCGCCACCCACTGCGGAGCCCGCGCCGGACCGGCGTTATAGCCGACAGTCGTCATCAGCATCGAACCGCCGAAGTTGTTCATCAGCTCGCCCAGGTGATAGCTGCCCAGGGTCATGTTGTAGTCCGGGTCCCATAGGCGCTCGGCCGAGTAGCTCATGCCCAGGCGCCGGGCGACGCCCGAAGCGGTCGAGGGCAGGAACTGCATCATGCCGCGCGCGTCGGCGTGCGAGCGGGCGCGCGGATCGAAGCTGGATTCCTGGCGCGTGATGGCCAGGGTGAAGGGCAGGGGCGCCGCGCCCGAGACCGACGGCGGAATGCGGATCGGATACTGCCGCTCGGGCATCAGTATGCCGCGCTGGCTGGCGGCGCGACCCACCATCATGGCGGTAAAGCCCTCGCCATAGCCGCGCGACATGTCCATCAGCAGCGCCAGATCGGTGGGCGTCGGCAGGGTGTCGTCCAGCTGATAGGCGAACACCCGGAACAGGGTCATCTCGCCGGTTTCGCCCAGGATGCGCGTAGCGCGCACCACCTCATTAGCCTCGAACCGCGCGACATCGGCCTCGGACGGCGCCGGATCGCCCGGCAGGGTCAGGGTCGTCATGCCGGCCTTCTCGGCGGCCAGCTGGCCGTAAAAGGTCTGAATGTGCTGGGCGCCGGCCCGGTAGTAGTTCTGCGCCCCGGCCGCATCGCCGCGCGCCTCCGCCGCCCGGCCCAGCCAGTAAAGGGCGCGGCCCTGGGTGATCGGCGTCTGCGACACCTGACGCAGCGTCTCGAAATGCCGCGCCGCCGTCGCCGGATCATTCAGCTTGGTCAGCGCCACCCAGCCGGCGAAGAACTCGGCGTCCACCTTGCGATCGCCGGTCGAAAAGTTGTGGCCGTTGAAAGCGTCATAGGCGGCGCGCCACTGGCCCTGTTGAAGGGCGTCCAGGAAGTAGTTTCGACGCTCGCTCCACAGGCTGTCCTGCGCCTCCTTTCCCTGCGGCGCGGCGGGCAAGGCGCTGAGCAGCGGGTAGGCTTCGCTTCCGCGGCTCTGGCTGCGAAGAATGCGGACGCGCTCGAACACCACGGCCGGGTCCATCGCCTGGCTTGGCGACAGGCCGGCGACGACGCCGTCGGGGCTGTAGGCGGTGCGCAGCTGAAGGACCGCGCTGGCGATCTGGGCGCGGTCGGACGGGACCAGATTGATCATCGCCCGTGTCGCCGGACCATGCGGGCCCAGCAGCAGCATGTTCAGTCGCGCCTGATGATCGGCGCTGGTCAGCCACGGGCCCCAACGTCCCAGTATGCGGCTCTGGGACGCTTCATCGAAGGTCTGGGTCGTCCACCAGGTGCGGATCAGGCTCTGGGCTTCGTTCGCGCGGCCGCTGTTCTCAAGCGCCCCGGCCAGGGCGATGGCGCCCTCGACCGTCGTCGGCTGGCTCGAGCCGAAGAACTCCAGCACGGCCTGCGTGCCTGGATTCGCCAGGTCCAGCGCCTTCTCACCCGCGGACCGGCGCGAATCACTGCGCGGCCAGGCGGTCATCGACCCCTGCGCCTGCGCCAGCTGGCCATAGGACAGTTGCGTCGCCGAGGTGTCGATCAGCGCCCATTCGACCAGCTTTCTCGCCGTCGGGTCGCTTATCTGGGCCATGGCCGACTGCGTGCCGATCACGTCGCGGGCGCGCGCGGCGGCCAGTCCGGTACGGAAGGCGGCGGTGTCAGCGTCGCTCAGCACCCGGCCCTGATAGCTGGCCGAGGCGACATAGGGCGTCGGGCTCGAATTCAGATCCTGAGGATTCGGCGCGGCGATGGCCAGAACGGCCGCCAGGGTCGTCGCAATCATGAACTTTCCGATCCCCATTCATCCTAGTTGCGGCCGGGCGACCGGCAACCTACCCTCCCGCGCTTACTTGCGGCGTTCGCCGTCAAATCCCGCACAGGCCCTTTGTTTCCATGACCGCCCCCTTGTTCAAGGGCGTGATCACCGCCCTGATCACACCTCTTCGTGACGGAAACGTGGACGAGGCCGCCTTCGTGCGTTTGCTGGAGCGCCAGATCGCCGCAGGCGTGCACGGCGTGGTGCCCATGGGCACGACCGGCGAGAGCGCCACGCTGACGGACGCCGAGCACAGACGCGTCGTCGAACTGTGCGTCGAGACCGCCGCAGGCCGCATTCGCGTCATCGCCGGCGCGGGCTCATCGTCGACAGCCCGGACCATCGATCTGGTCCGCCACGCAAAGAGCGTCGGCGCCGACGGCGCCCTGGTGGTCACCCCCTACTACAACCGGCCTTCGCAGGCGGGCCTCGCCGCCCACTTCGAGGCGATCGCCGACGCGGTCGAGCTGCCGCTGGTGCTTTACAACGTGCCGGGGCGCACCGGCGTCGACATGGCCAATGAGACGGTCGCCCGAGTCGCAGCTCACCCGAACGTCGTCGGCATCAAGGACGCGACAGGCGACATGGCGCGGGCCAGCTGGATGCGCGCCCACATCGGCGGCGGCTTCGCCCTGATCTCGGGCGACGACGCCAGCTTCCTGGGCTACGTCGCCCACGGGGGCCATGGCGTCATCTCGGTGACGTCCAACGTCGCGCCCGAGGCCATGGTGGCGCTGTACGACGCGGCGGCGGCGGGCGATCTGACGACGGCGCGCGAGTGGCAGGACCGCCTCTCGGACCTGCACGTCACCCTGTTCAGGGACGCCTCGCCGTCCCCGGCCAAGTACGCGCTGTCGCGGATGCAGCTCTGCGGCGAGGAGCTTCGCCTGCCGCTGACGCCGATGCGGGCTGATCTGGCGCCGGTGATGAATGCGGCGCTGGGCCGTGCGGGGCTCGCGTAATGGCGTCGGAAAAGCCCAAGACCAAGCTGATCGCCGAGAACCGGCGCGCCCGCTACGACTACTTCCTGGAAGACAACGTCGAGGCCGGCATCATGCTGGTCGGAACCGAGATCAAGGCGCTGCGCGACGGACGGGCCAATATCGCCGAGAGCTATGCGGCGGTGGAGGGACGCGAGATCGTGCTGATCAACGCCGACATCCCGCCCTATAAACAGGCCAATCGCTTTAACCACGAGCCACGACGCCCGCGGAAGCTGCTTCTACATCGCAAGCAGATCGATCGGCTGATCGGCGCCGTCCAGCGCGACGGCCAGACCATCATCCCGCTGCGGCTCTATCTGAACGAGGCTGGCAAGGCGAAGCTGGAGATCGCCCTGGCCAAGGGCAAGAAGCTGCACGACAAGCGCGAGACCGAGGCCAACCGCGACTGGCAGCGTGACAAGGCCCGCCTGATGCGAGAGCGCGGCTAGGTGATCGGTTGGGCGTCGCTGACGCCCGGCATCGGAGCGAATTGGAACGAGCTCGCTCCGTCCACGCCCAGCGAAGGGCGGCGGTAGGTCTGTTCCACCAGCACGCCGAAGCTGGTCACCGCGACGACGGCGGCCAGGGTCCAGCCGGCGAGGCGGCGTTCCTGTGCGCTGAACAGATTACTCTTAGACTTGGCCATGGAGCCCTCCCTCGGAGTGCTGAACGGCGTCGTTGCGACCCTGTTCCCACAGGCGATCACCGGCGCACAAGGAGGCTGATTCGCGTGGCGGGCGGAGCACAGTCGCTGACCCCGATCAGGCGTCGATCAGGTCTCGCGCACGTTGGAAGACCGCCTCGAACATGGGCGCCGTCAGGCGGCCGGTGTTCGTGTTGAGGCGACTGCAGTGATAGCTGTTCAGGATGATGTAGCGGCCGGTGTCGAACTCCACGCCGTGTCCCGCCGGCGCGGCCGAGCCTTTCAGGCCCAGCGCCTTGAGCACATTGCGGCGTGAGACATCGCCCAGGGTGACGATGACCTTCAACCGGGGCAGGGCGGCCAGCCGATCGATCAGGAAGGGGCGGCAGGTCGTCTCCTCGACCGGCAGCGGCTTGTTCCCCGGCGGCGCGCAGCGCACGGCGTTGGTTATCATGCAATCCACCAGCTCCAGCCCGTCGTCGGGCCGGGCGTCATAGGTCCCGCGCGCGAAGCCGGTCTTCAGCAGGGTCTCGTACAGCATCCAGCCGGCGCCATCGCCAGTGAAGGGCCGTCCCGTGCGGTTGGCTCCGGTGCGGCCGGGCGCGAGGCCCGCGACGAGCAGGCGCGCGTCAGGATCGCCGAAGGACGGCGCCGGGCCGTTGAACCAGTCCGGGTTCTGCCGCTGGTTCTCGGCGCGATAGGCCACCAGCCGGGGGCACAGCGGACAGTCGTGGGGTGGTTCGGGCCTCATGCGTCGCGCGGCGTCCGGGCGCGACCGAAGACGGGCAGCAGATCAAACAGTTCGATGAAGTCGTCGGCCTGGCGCCGCAGATCGTCGGCCGCGTGCGGCGGCTGGGTCTTCTGGCTGGACAGGACGGTGACCTTGACCCCCATCGCCTGCACCACCTCGACCAGCCGCCGGAAATCTCCGTCGCCGGACGCCAGGACCACGTGATCCAGCTTGGGAGCCAGCGCCATCACGTCGACGGCGATCTCGACGTCCATGTTGCCCTTCATCCGACTGTGCCCCTGGGCGTCGGTGAACCGCTTCACCGGCTTGGTGACGACCGTGAAGCCGTTGTAGCCCAGCCAGTCGACCAGCGGGTTCACCGGCGAGAACTCTTCGCCCTCGACCACCGCCGTGTAATAATAGACGCGGACCAGCTGCGACTGCTCGGCGAACCATTCCAGCATTCGCTTGAAGTCGAGGTCGGTCTGAAGGGCGCGCGTCGTTGAATGCAGGTTGGCCCCGTCGATGAAGACGGCCAGTCGATCGTTCGGATGAAACCGCATGGGCGAGGACGACACAGGGATTGGACCGGCGACCGTCGTGGGAATCGACGACGGCTTCGATCTGGACGCCGCAGTCATCGTGGCCCTCGGCTGCAATGACAAGGGGGTCTGGTCGTCCTGCCGCGAGGCGCTGGAGGCGGCGCTGTGCCGGTTCCGCAGCGAGGGAATGGACGTGGTCGCCCGATCCAGCTGGTGGCGCTCGGACGCTTGGCCCGACCCGACAGACCCGCCTTTTCTCAACGGCGTCGTTATCGTCCGAACCGATCTGGACGCCCACGGCGCCATGGCGGCGCTGGGCCGGATCGAGGACGCCTTCGGGCGGCTGCGCAGCACGCGCAACGCGCCGCGCACCCTTGACCTGGACCTGATCGCCTACGGCCGCCTGACCGGCGACCTGAACGGGCTGATCCTGCCGCACCCGCGCGCCACCGAGCGGCTGTTCGTGATGGGGCCGTTGGCCGAGATCGCGCCGGGCTGGGTCCATCCCGGCGGCGGCACCGCGGCGGGGCTGGCGTCCTGCGCCGAAGTGGGGCGGGATGCGCGGCCTCAGGCTTTCTAGTGTCCGTCATCCTCGGACTTGATCCGAGGATCAGGTTTTACGGTGCGCAATCCAGGCAGGCTGAAACGCGGCGCTTGGAGCCATCTGACGGTCGGCACGATCGCCGCCTGATCCTCGGCTCAAGTCCGAGGATGACGGTGGCGGCAAAGGGGTAGCGCCCTAAAACCGCCCACCTCGCATTGCATCAACGGCGCTACACCTATATTCAGCGCGGTTCTCCCCGCGCCCGAGGATTGTTCATGGCTCGCGTCACTGTCGAAGACTGCATCGAGAAGGTTCCGAACCGGTTCGGCCTGGTTCTGCTGGCGGGTCACCGCGCGCGGAACATCGCCAACGGCGCGGCCCTGCTGATTGATCGCGACAACGACAAGAACCCGGTCGTCGCCCTGCGCGAACTGGCCGAGGACAAGATCGCTCCGCCGGAGCTGTACGAAGCCATCGTCGTCGGCCTGCAACGGGTCGACGAGCGCACCGAAGCCGAGGACGAGGCCGAAACCGTGGCTCTGCTGGCCGAACCCCAGCACATGAACATGGCCGAACAGGAACTGATCCGCGCGCTGCAAAGCGATCGCGATGGCGGACAGGAAGAGCGCTACTGACGGCGGAGCCGGCCACCGGCGTCACCATCCTTCCGGCCCGGTCGCCAGAGACCCCGCCGGCCCTCAAAGCTGCGAACGACGTTACAAAACCGGCCGCGCCGAAACGCGCGCCGGTTTTGCGCCAATTCGAGCTGATCGAGGCGGTCAAGGCGTACGATCCGACCGCCGACGAGTCCTTGCTGAACAAGGCCTACGTCTACGCTATGAAGATGCACGGGTCGCAGTTGCGGGCCTCGGGCGATCCCTATTTCGCGCACCCGATTCAGGTCGCGGGCATCCTGACGGACTACAAGCTCGACACCGCGACCATCATAACGGCGCTGCTGCACGATGTGGTCGAGGACACCTCGGCGACCCGCGACGACATCGCCGGCCTGTTCGGCGAGGAGATCGCCGTCCTGGTCGAGGGCGTCACCAAGCTGAGCCGCCTGGAGCTTCAGGCCGAGCACACGCGCCAGGCCGAGAACCTGCGCAAATTCATCCTGGCCATCAGCCGCGACGTTCGCGTCCTGCTGGTGAAGCTGGCCGACCGTCTGCACAACATGCGGACGCTGAAGTACGTCAAGCCGGAGAAGCGCGAGCGCATCAGCCGCGAGACGCTGGAAGTCTATGCGCCGCTGGGCCGCTCCATCGGCATCCACTCCATCGCCTCCGAGCTGGAGGAACTGGCGTTCGAGCACCTGAACCCGACGGCCCGCACCGCCATCGAGCGGCGACTGGAGGCGCTGAAGTTCGAGCACGGCGCCGCCACCGACAAGGTTTCGCGCGAGATCGAGCGTGTGCTGTCCGAGGCCGGCATCACGGCCCGCGTCTTCGGGCGTCAGAAGACGCCGTACTCGATCTGGCGCAAGCTGCAGCGCAAGGCCGTCGGCTTCTCGTCGCTGTCGGACATCTACGGCTTCCGCGTCATCGTCGAGGCCGAAGACGACTGCTACCGGGCGCTGGGCGTCATCCATCGCGCCTGGCCGATGGTGCCCGAGCGATTCAAGGACTTCATCTCGACGCCCAAGTCGAACAACTACCGCTCGCTGCACACCACCATCGTGGGATCGGCCGGCCTTCGTATCGAGATGCAGATCCGCACCGAGGCGATGGACCGAGTGGCCGAGGACGGCGTCGCCGCGCACTGGGCGTACAAGAACCACGCCTACGGCCTGGACCGAGAGGCCATGACGGCGTCTGGCCTGCGCGACCCGCTGCAGAACCTGCGCCACCTCGTGCAGGTGATCGAGCACGGGGAGGGCGGCGACGATTGGGTCGAGCACGCCAAGCTGGAGATGTACCTCGATCAGGTCTTCGTCTTCACGCCGAAGGGCAGCCTGATCACCCTGCCGCGCGGAGCGATGGCGCTGGACTTCGCCTATGCGGTCCACACCGAGGTCGGAGACACCGCCGCCGGCGTCAAGGTCAACGGCGAGCTGAAGCCGATGCGGACCCAGCTTCAGAACGGGGACGTGGTCGAGATCGTGCGCGGCCAGAAGCGCGAGCCGCCTGCCGACTGGCGCTCTTTGACCATCACCGGCCGCGCCCGATCCGCCATCCGCCGCCAGATACGCTCCACCGAGCGGGATGAGTTCCTGCGCCTGGGTCGCGGCGCGCTGGACCAGACGGTGTCAAAGGCCGGCAAGTCGCTGGTTGCCGTGTCGCTGCAACCCGCGCTCGAAGTGCTGGCCATCGCGTCGGAGGCAGATCTGTTCGAGACCATCGGCCGGGGCCGCCTGTCGCCCGTCACCGTGGCCGAAATCCTGTTCCCGGCGCTGAAGGGCAAGATCGCTTCGGCGGTGTCCAAGAAGAAGATCCAGGACAACCGCGCGCGCCTGTTCATTCGCGGCAGCGGCCTGACGCCGGGCGTCAGCATCCACTTCGGCCAGTGTTGTACGCCGTTGCCGGGCGACCGGATCGTCGGGATCATGGAGCCGGAGAAGGGCCTGACGGTCCACACGATCGACTGTCAGAAGCTGGCCGAGTTCGCCGATGACGACAGCGTCTGGCAGGATTTGCAATGGACGCCCCAGGCCGAGCAGGGCGCCGTCGGCATTGCCCGGCTTCGCGCCACGGTGAAGAACGGCATCGGCGTGCTGGGCCAGGTCACGACCCTGATCGGTGAAGTCGGCGGCAATATCCGCAACCTGAACCTGGCGCACCGCCAGGAGGACTTCTTCGACGTGCTGCTGGACGTCGAGGTCCAGGACGCCAAACACGCCACCACCCTGATCGCAGCGCTGCGCGCCAATCCGTCGGTCGAGAACGTGGACCGCGTGAAGGGGTGACAACGGCGGTGGCGGCGCTATGACGCCCTCATGAACACCGAAGACGTCCTCAACGAATTTCGCGACGCCGGCGCCCTGCGTGAAGGCCACTTCGTCCTCTCGTCGGGGCTGCACAGCCCGGTCTTCCTGCAGAAGAACCTCGTCTTCATGGACGGCGCGCGCTGCGAACGGCTGTGCAAGGCGCTGGCCGAAAAGATCGTCGCCACGGTCGGTCCGGTGGACGTCGCCATCTCGCCGGCCGTAGGCGGCATCATTCCCGGTTATGAGACCGCAAAGCATCTGAACGTCCGCTCGATGTACGTCGAGCGCGAGGGCGGGGCGTTCAAACTGCGTCGCGGCTTCTCGGTCGAGCCGGGCGAAAAGGTCGTCATGGTCGAAGACATCGTGACCACCGGGCTCAGCTCGCGCGAATGCATCGCCGCGATCCAGGCGGCGGGCGGCGAGGTGGTCGCGGCGGCCTGCATCGTCGATCGCTCGGGCGGCCGGGCCGATGTCGGCGTGCCGCTGGTCGCACTGGCGACGCTGGATGTGCCGGCCTATCCGGCCGACGACCTGCCGCCAGAACTCGCAGCCATCCCGGTTCAGGATCCGGGCAGCCGGCGGCTGAGCCAATGAAGGCGGGGCGCGCTCGTCTGGGCGTGAACATCGATCACGTCGCTACGGTGCGGAACGCGCGCGGCGGCGTGCATCCAGACCCGATCCGCGCGGCCAGGGAGGCGCTGGGCGCCGGCGCGGACGGCATCACCGCCCACCTGCGCGAGGACCGCCGTCACATCACGGACGCCGACATCGAGGCGCTGACGGCGCTGTGCGCCCAGGCCGAGCGCCCTCTGAACTTCGAGATGGCGGTCACCGACGAGATGCTGGCCATCGCCGTGCGGCACCGGCCGCACGCGGCCTGTCTGGTGCCAGAGCGGCGCGAAGAGGTGACAACCGAGGGCGGACTGGCGGTCGCGGGTAAAGAGGCGCGAATCGCGCCCGTCGTCGCTGCTTTGGCGGCCGCCGGCATACGCGTCAGCCTGTTCATCGAGCCGTCCGCCGCGCAGGTCGAAGCCGCTGCGGCCGTCGGCGCCCAGGTCGTGGAGTTTCACACCGGTCGGTATTGCCACCTGGCGCCGGATGCACGCGCGATCGAACTCGGCCGGCTGGCTGCGGCCAGCGCCCAGGCCTCGACGCTGGGGCTGGAGGTCCACGCGGGCCACGGCCTGGATTTCGACACGGCCGCCGAAGTTCTGAAGATCCCGGAGATCGACGAGCTGAACATCGGGCATTTCCTGATCGGCGAGGCCCTGTTCACCGGTCTGGCGCCGGCCATCGTGAGGATGCGCGGCGTCATGGACGCGGCGCGGCCATGATCGTCGGCGTCGGCGCAGACCTGTGCGACATCCGGCGGATCGAAGCCTCGATCGAACGCTTCGGCGATCGCTTTACCCAACGCTGCTTCACCGAGATCGAGCGCACCCGCTCGGAGCGCAAGCCGGACAGGTCGTGGAGCTACGCCAAGCGGTTCGCGGCCAAGGAGGCCTGCGCCAAGGCGCTGGGCACCGGCATGCGTTCGAATGTCTATTGGCGCGACATGGGCGTGATCAACAAGCCCAGCGGTCAGCCGACGCTGGCCCTGACCGGTCATGCGGCCGAACGACTGGCGGCCATGACGCCGCCGGGGCACGTGGCCAACATTCACCTGACGCTTTCGGACGAACACCCGTATGCGCTGGCCTTCGTGGTGATCGAAGCCTTGCCCCAGTGACTATTGTGCCTGTCCTGAAGGCGCGATACCCATGCCACCGTTTCAGACCGCGGACAGCGGCAGGGGGATGGTGAATGACCGACGCGCCCAAGCCGCAGGCCGATGAGCCGCATGACGCGACCGTGGAAGCGGAAGCCGTCCAGGCGGGGCCGGCCATCGAAACCCACGATCCCGAGGTTTCGCCGGATGCGGCGGCCCATCCGGTCGACGCCGATCTGATCCAGGTCGATGGCGAGCCCGAGCCGGTGATCGAGGTGATCGAGACGCCCGCGACCCCCGACGCCGTTGTCCGGGATGTCGATGGCCTTGAGGTGGTTGAACCGCAGACGGCTGACACCTTGGCGACGGTCGAGGACGCGCCGGTCCAACTGACCGAAGCGCGCGCCACGGACGCCGTCGAGCCCATCGATTACGCCCACCAGACGGCGCCTGCGATCGATCCGTTCGTTGAGGCGGGCTCGCTGGAGCCCGCCATCAGCCTGCCGCTCTCGGAGGCCATCTCCGAGCCTGTAACCCATACTGTTGAAGAAGCGCCTGCCGTGACGACTGAGCCTAAAGCCGAACCTGTCTCCGAGACCTCCGACAGCGCCGCCATGCTGGGCGCCGCCGCCGTGGCCGGCACGGCCGCAGCCGCAGCGTCGTCGGACGGCCGCCGGCCGATCTGGAGCGACCAGGGCGACGCCCCGTTCAACGACGGCCCCGAGAAGCCCGTGTACGACCGCCGCCGCAGCAAGACCAAAGCCAAGTCCGGCGGCGACGCGGGCGGCGAGGCGGGCGAGATCGTCAAGACCGTCGTCTTCGCCCTGCTGATCGCCTTCGTCCTTCGCGTGCTGCTGTTCCAGCCGTTCACCATCCCGTCGGCCTCGATGGAGCCCAACCTCTATGAGGGCGACTACATCGTCGTGACCAAGTGGAGCTATGGCTATTCGCGCTACTCGATCCCGTTCGCGCCGCCGCTGTTCGAGGGCCGGATCCTGTCGCAGGCGCCGACGCGCGGCGACATCGTGGTGTTCAAGCTGCCGCGCGACAACAAGACCGACTACATCAAGCGCCTGATCGGCCTGCCCGGCGACCGCATCCAGATGGTCGCTAACAAGCTTTATATCAACGGCCAGCCGGTCGATGACGTGGTCGTCAGCCAGTCGCAGATCGACGACATCTTCGGCCCGCGCCCGGTGACCCAGGTGCGCGAGACCCTGCCGGGCGGGAAGGTCATCACCATCCAGGACTTCGGCCCGGGCAACGAGCTGGACGACACGCCTGTCTACGAGGTGCCGGCCGGCCACTACTTCATGATGGGCGACAACCGCGACAACTCGATCGACAGCCGCGTCGAGGAGTCCAGCGGCGTGGGCCTGGTCCCGGCCGAGAACCTGGTCGGCAAGGCGCAGATCATCCTGTTCTCCTGGTCGCCGGGCGCTTCGTTCTGGAAGCCGTGGACCTGGTTCAGCAACCTGCGTCCCAGCCGGTTCTTCACGCTTCTGCATTGATGGCGGATCGGCGCGCCGAAGCGATCGCGGCCCTGACGCGCGCGCTGGGACATGAGTTCAAGAACAAGGCGCTGCTCGAGCAGGCCCTGACCCATTCCAGCGTCGGCGAAGGTCAGGCGCTGGACGCGCGCGGTCGGCCCTTTGTAGACAACCAGCGGCTGGAGTTTCTGGGCGACCGGGTGCTGGGCCTGGTCGTGGCCGAGCGGCTGATGCGTGACAACCCGGGGGCGGACGAGGGCGCGCTGTCCGCCCGCCTGCACGCGCTGGTCGACAAGCCCGCCTGCGCCCGCGCCGCCGAACGTCTGGGCATCGGCGCGGCCCTGCGCCTGTCGCCGGGCGAGGCCAAGCAGGGCGGCCGCCGCCGCGAGGGCGTGCTGGGCGACGCCATGGAGGCGGTGCTGGCGGCCGTGTGGCTGGACGGGGGAATGGAGGCGGCCAAGGCCCTGTTCGATCATGCCTGGGCTGAAGAGTTCGCCCGCCCCATCTCGACCACCGTCGCGAACCCGAAATCAGCCGTGCAGGAGTGGTCGCTGAAGCACGGGCGCGGCCTGCCGACCTATGCCGTGCTGGATCGCACCGGTTCGGATCATGCCCCGACTTTCACCGTCGAAGTGCGTGTTGAGAGCACGGAGCCCTTGACCGGTCAGGGGCGTTCCCGTCAGGAGGCGGAGAAGGCGGCGGCGACGGCCCTGCTGAAACGCGAAGGCCTGGTTTGACCGACATCGACACCCACGACACCGACACGCCCGACAGCGGCGCGCAGCGCGCGGGCTTCGCCGCCATCATCGGTGCGCCGAACGCGGGCAAGTCGACTCTGGTCAATCGCCTGACCGGGACCAAGGTCTCGATCGTCACCCAGAAGGTTCAGACGACGCGCTTCCCCGTGCGCGGCATCGCCATCGACGGCGACGCGCAGATCGTGCTGGTGGACACGCCCGGCATCTTCACGCCGCGTCGTCGCCTGGACCGCGCCATGGTCGCCTCGGCCTGGGGCGGGGCGCAGGACGCGGACGTCGTCGTGCACCTGATCGACGCGGCCTCGCACATCGCGTCCGAGGGCAAGACCGGCACGGCCGCCGACCGCAAGTCGGCCGAGGACACTGAAACCATCATCGCCAACCTGAAGGCGACCCAGCAGCAGGTCATCCTGGCGCTGAACAAGATCGACGGCATGCGCCGGGACACCCTGCTGGCGCTGTCGCATACGCTGTTCGAAAGCGGCGTCTATTCCGAGGTCTACATGATCTCCGCCGCCACCGGCGACGGCGTGGACGACCTGAAGTCGCGCCTGGCGATGGCCATGCCGGTCGGCCCCTGGCTCTATCCGGAAGACCAGAGCGCGGACGTGCCGATGCGCGTGCTGGCCGCCGAGATCACGCGTGAGAAACTGTACCTGCGCGTCCACGAGGAACTGCCCTACGCGGCGGCCGTGGAGACCACCGCCTTTGATGAAAAGGCCGACGGCTCGGCCCGCATCGAACAGACCATCTATGTCGAGCGCGAGAGCCAGCGGCCCATCATCCTGGGCAAGGGCGGCCAGACGCTGAAGTGGATCGGCCAGAAGTCGCGTGAGGAACTGATCGAGCTGTTCGACCGCCCGGTCCACCTGTTCCTGACCGTCAAGGTTGACGCGCGCTGGCAGGAAAGCCGCGCCCTCTACGCCCAGTTCGGTCTCGAGTACGACGTCTAGTCTTGGCTTTTCACGTTCCGCGTAACGCCGGCAACCACCCCCGGCTCTTCATCGGCGGCCTGCTGACACTGGTCATCGGCGCGGCCGTCGTCGCCGGCGTCCTGACCGCCGAAGCGCCGCGTCGCGTCTTCGAGGCTGAGGCCGCCGCCGCGCCGCCGCCGCGCCCGCCGCTGGTCGTGGTCGAGGATCTGCCGCAGCTGAAGGAACGCCTGGACCGTGAGGGCGCCGCGCGCCGCTTCATGGGCGCCGTGCTGGTGGCCAAGGGCGACCAGGTCCTGTTCCGTCAGGTCTACGGCAAGGCCAACTACGAGCGGAACGAGCCGATGCGGCTGGACAGCCGTTTCCGCCTGGCGTCCGACAGCAAGCAGTTCACCGCCGCCGCCATCCTGACCCTGCAGGACCAGGGCAAGCTCAGCGTCGACGACGCTCTGTGCGACTGGATCCAGCCGTGTCCGCCCGCTTGGGCCCCGGTGCGTCTGCACCACCTTTTGACGCACCAGTCCGGCATCCCCGACCTGATGGCCCAGGCCAACTGGGGCATGACGCGCACCAACTACCGCACCAAGGACCAGCTGATCGAGGCGGCCGCCCGGTACGGTCTCCAATTTCAGCCGGGGACCAAGATCCGCTACGACAACGTCGGCTTCAACCTGCTGGCCTCGGTGGTGGAGCGGGCCAGCGGCATGCCTTTCGAGACCTATATCCAGCAGACCTTCTTCGACCCGCTGGGCATGGCCGACACGGGCTCGGACGCCGATGGACAGGCGCAGGGTCTGGCCATGGGCTACGCCAACTATCCGTCAGGCCTTGCGCCGCAGCCGCTCGCCAACGTCAGCATCGTGTATGGCGCGGGCGCCCTGTACTCAACGCTGGACGACCTGCTGGTCTGGAACCGCGCCCTGCATCGTGGCCGGCTCCTCAAGCCCGCCAGCTACGCCGACATGATCGACAGCCACAATCCGCCGGATACGCCGAACGAGCGCGGCCGGGCGCCGCGCGCCTGGGGCTACGGCATCTATACGAACCGGCTGGGTGAGCGGGTGACCCCGGCCTTCTCGGACCGCCAGATCTATCACACAGGCAGCTGGGCCGGTTTCCGCAACATCATGACCTATCAGCCCGAGACGGACGTGACGGTGATCGTGCTGTCGAACAACTACCACATGCGCGAGCAGGTCTTTCTGATCTCGCAACAGGCCATGGCCGAGGCGCTGGGCCATCCGTTCCCGACGGGAACGAAGGCGGCGGACTAGGCGACGCCTCGGCTACTCGGGATCGCCGTCGGTGTTGATCATCCACGGTACGCCGAACTTGTCGACGAAGCTGCCGTAGCCCCTCGACCAGAAGGTCGCGGCGAAGGGCATCATCACCGTGCCGCCCTCTGACAGCGCATCGAAAACGCGCTGCGATTCCGCCGGCTCCGAGCAGTGGACGGTGACGTCGAAGCCGTTCTTGGGCTTGTCGATGTTGGGCGCGAACTCCGGCGGCATGTCGGCCCCCATCAGGGCCTGGTCGCCGACCTGCAGCCAGGCGTGCATCAGCCAGTCATCGTACTTCGCGTCCACCGGCATGCCCGGCGGTGCCTCGCCGTACGGGAAGGCCCGGATTTCGCCGCCCAACACCGATGAATAGAACTCGAACGCGGCGCGGCACTGTCCGCTGAAGCTCAGGCTGGTGACCAGTTTCATCGACCGTCTCCCTTTCGAGACATCAGGCGGCCAAACGGTGTTTGCGTCAATCGGCGGAACGCCCGTTCACGCGGGCGGTTAGGTCGCTCAGACCGGAGATGTTCAATGAAGGCCGTAGTCCTGAACTGCACCCTGAAGCCGTCGCCGGCCTCCTCCAGCACCGAGGCCTTGGCCAAGGTGGTCATCGCCGAACTGGAAAAGGGCGGCGCCGAGGTCGAGATGGTCCGGCTGGTCGATATGAACATCAAGCCGGGCGTTTCGGCCGACGAGGGCGACGGCGACGACTGGCCCAAGGTCGACGCCAAGCTGAAGGCCGCGAACATCGTCGTCTTCGCCACGCCCATCTGGCTGGGCCAGCATTCCAGCGTCTGCCAGCGCGCGCTCGAGCGGATGGACGCCTGGTTCGCAGAGACCGACGACAGCGGCCGCCCGGTCGCCTTCGGCAAGGTGGCCGGCATCGTCATCACCGGCAACGAGGACGGCGCCCATCACATCGTCGCCTCCGTCAGCCAGGGCCTGATCGACATGGGCTTCACCATTCCGGGCCAGAGCTGGACCTACTGGCACCTCGGCCCTGGACCCGGGGCGGACTACACCGAGACCGACCAGGGCCACGACTATTCCGATCGCGTCGGCCGCAACGCCGCGCGCAATCTGGTCGCGCTGGCGAAGATCATGAAGCCGGACGTCTATCCCGTTCCCGAGAGCGGCGAGGAGGACTAGGACTGGGCGTCCGTTTCCGGAGGCCGACATGTCCCTGATCCTCGCCGCACTGGCCGCCGTCTCCATGCAGGCGGCCCCGACGCCCGAGGCCGAGATCGGCGCCGTGCTGGACCGCCTGAACGAAGCTTCCACGGCGGCGGACACCGATGCCTATTTCGGCCTGTTCACCCCGGACGCCCGCTTCATCGGCACCGACGCGACCGAGCGCTGGTCGCTGGCCCAGTTCCGCGCCTACACCGAGCCCTACTTCGCCCAGGGCAAGGGCTGGACCTACAATCCGCACGACCGACACATCACCGTCGCCGAGATCGACTGCCGCTGCATCGCCTGGTTCGACGAGGAACTGACCAACGCCGCCTATGGCCAGGCGCGCGGCTCCGGCGTGCTGCGGCTCACGCCGGACGGCTGGCGCATCGAACAGTATGTCCTCAGCTTCCCGGTGCCCAACGACAAGGCGGACGCCGTCATCGCCCTGATCAAAGCGCCCTGATGGAGTTCGCCGAAGAGGCCTTCGTCCTGTCGGCGCGGGCGCATGGGGACACGGGCGCGGTCGTCGATCTGCTGACCGAGACCAACGGCCGGCGCGCCGCCTATGTCGCCGGCGGGGCGTCGCGCAAGATGCGGCCGTTTCTCCAGGCGGGCGCCCGGGTCAGCGTGGAGTTGCGGGCGCGCACCAGCGATCATCTGGGGTCTGCGAAACTGGAGCCGATCGGGGAGGGGCCCAGCGCCCTGTTCGACGACCCCCTGGCCCTGACCGGCCTGGCCGCCGCCGCCGCCGTGGCGCAAGGCGCGTTGCCGGAGCGGGAGGCGCATCCCGGCGCCTTCCTGGCCTTCGAGGCGCTGATGGGCGCGTTCGCCATCCCGGCGATCTGGCCGGCCATTTTCGTCCGGTTCGAGGCGGGCCTGCTGGAGGACCTCGGCTTCGGCCTGGATCTGTCGCGCTGCGCCGTCACCGGCGGCATGGACGACCTGATTTGGGTCAGCCCTCGCACCGGGCGCGCCGTCAGCCGCGAGGCGGGCGCCCCCTATGCCGACAAGCTGCTGGCCCTGCCGCCCTTCATGCTGGGCGCCCAAGCCGGTCTGGGCGAGGGCGACATTCGCGCGGGGCTGGACCTGACCGGCCACTTCCTGGAGCAGTTCGTTTTCCACCCCCAGAACAAGCCTCTTCCGCCGGCGCGGGTGTGGATGCTGGACAAGCTGGCCGAGGCTGGGCGGCTCTAGAAAAGAACGCTTTCAACCGGACTTAACACTCGTCATGTACGGTAGGCGACGTTCAGTAGGGGTCAGTCCGCATGAGCTATGCGTCACTTGTCGAAACGCCCTTCCTTGCGGATGAGGCCGTTTCCTTCCCGGCGGACGACAGGTCCGCGCACCTGAGCACCTTCTTCGACGTCTCGCTGGACCTTCTGGTCATTCGCGATCTGGCCGGCGTCGTCGTCAAGGCCAGCCGGTCCTGGGAGAAGACGCTGGGCCACCGTCCGATCGAGTTGGAAGGCCGCCCCTTGCTGCGCCTGCTGCACCCGGAGGAAGTCGCCGCCACGCGTATCAGCGTGCAGGAGGTGGAGAACCGCCGGGCGGGCGATCCGGTGCTGGGCTTCATCAATCGCTATCAACACAAGGACGGCAGCTATCGCACCCTGGAGTGGCGCGCCCAGCGGCACGGCGACCTGATCTTTGGCGTGGCGCGCGACGTCACCGACCGTGTCGCCGCCGAACGCGAGATGGCGCAGGCCAAGGTCGCCGCCGAGGCGGCAAGCCGCGCCAAGTCTGACTTCCTGGCCAATATGAGCCACGAGATCCGAACGCCCCTGAACGGCGTGATCGGCATCATCGACGCCCTGTCGCGCACTCGGCTGACGCCGGACCAGGCCGAGATGGTCGCTCTGGTCCGTGATTCCGGCGTCGTGCTGGAACGGCTGGTTTCGGATATCCTGGACGTCTCCAAGATCGAGGCGGGCCAGCTTGATCTGGAAGCTCGGCCCTTCGACATGGCCCGCGCCCTGGCCCCCTGCATTGAGGTCGGCCGTTCGCGCGCCCAGGACAAAGGCGTCGATCTGGTCGTCGAATACGCCCCAGACGTCGAGGGCCGGTTCCTGGGCGACAGCACCCGGGTGCGTCAGATCGTGGGTAATCTGGTCTCCAACGCCGTGAAGTTCACCGCTTCGGGCCAGATCACGGTCCGCGTCGATCTGGACGCCGCTGATCGTGTCCGCATCGCGGTTCAGGACACGGGCGTCGGTTTCGACGCCGAGACAGGCGCCCGCCTGTTCAGCCGCTTCACGCAGGCGGACACCAGCATCACGCGGCGCTTCGGCGGCACGGGTCTAGGCCTGTCGATCTGCCGGTCGTTGGCGGAGATGATGGGCGGCGAGATCATCGTCACCTCGACCCCCGGCGTCGGCAGTCGCTTTACCGTCCTTTTGCCGTTGCCCCGCATCGAGGCCGCATCGGAGGTGGTGAACGACGCTGACGCCGCCGTCGCCCGAGGCCCTCGTGAGGGACCGCTGCGCGTCCTGCTGGCCGAGGACCACCCGACCAATCAGCGCGTGGTCCAGCTGATCCTCGGCGCATCGGGCGCGGAGCTGACCATTGTCGACGACGGCCGCCGCGCGCTGGAGGCCTTCGCCGCCGACGCCTTCGACGTTGTCCTGATGGACATGCAGATGCCGGTCATGGACGGACTGACGGCCACCCGCGCCATCCGCGCCCTGGAGGCTCAACGTGGGGCGGCGCCGACGCCCATCGTCATGCTCAGCGCCAACGCCATGGCCGAGCACCGCGAAGAGGCCCGCCTCGCCGGCGCCGACCTGCACGTGGCCAAGCCGATCACCGCCGAGAGCCTGTTGGCCGGAATCGAGCAGGCGGTCGGCTGATCGCCCACAGGCTGGTGTTGGCGCGTTCCCACACGGGCCGCCATCCTGCGCTAGACTGACGGCTCCCGAGCTCGAATCAGCCCCGCATGACCCTTCATTCCCCGCCGCCGGAAGGCGGCCGCATTGTCGATGAGCCGATGGCCGAGGCGCTGTCGCGCCGCTACCTGGCCTATGCGCTCTCGACCATCACCAACCGGGCGCTGCCGGACGTGCGCGACGGCTTCAAGCCGGTGCACCGCCGCATCCTCTACGCCATGTACCAGATGCGTCTGAACCCGCAGGCCGCGGCGCGCAAATGCGCCAAGGTCGTGGGCGAGGTGATGGGCGGCTATCACCCGCACGGCGACGCCTCGATCTACGAGGCGCTGGTCCGCCTGGCCCAGGACTTCGCCCAGCGCTATCCGCTGGTCGACGGCCAAGGGAACTTCGGCAACATCGACGGCGATAGCGCTGCGGCCATGCGCTACACCGAGTGCAAGCTGACGCCGGCGGCCATGCTGCTGCTGGATGGGATCGATCAGGATTCGGTCGACTTCCGCGCCACCTATGACGACCAGGACGAGGAGCCGATCGTCCTGCCGGGCGGCTTCCCCAACCTCTTGGCCAACGGGTCGTCGGGCATCGCCGTGGGCATGGCGACGTCGATCCCGCCCCACAACGCCGGCGAGCTGATTGACGCCTGCCTGGTGCTTCTGGAGAAGCCGGAGACGACGACCGAGGAACTGGCCGCCATCGTGCCGGGGCCGGACTTCCCGACCGGCGGGGTGGCGGTCGAGGGGCATGCCTCGATCCTGGACGCGTACGAGACCGGCCGGGGCGGCGTCCGCCTGCGCGCCCGCTGGGAGACCGAGGACCTGGGGCGCGGCGTGTGGCGCATCGTCGTCACCGAGATGCCCTATCAGGTCCAGAAGTCACGCCTGATCGAGGCGCTGGCCGATCTCATCGAGAACAAGAAGGCCCCGCTGCTGGGCGACGTGCGCGACGAGTCGGCCGAGGACATCCGCCTGATCCTCGAGCCCAAGAACCGCACCATCGAGCCCGAGATCCTGATGGAGAGCCTGTTCAAGCTCTCCGATCTGGAAATCCGCTTCCCGATCAACATGAACGTGCTGGACGCCACCGGCACGCCGCGCGTGCTGGGGCTGAAGGCGTGTCTGCAGGCCTTCCTGGATCACCGCCGCGAGGTGCTGGTCCGGCGGGGTCGCTGGCGCGTCGAGCGCATCGAGAAGCGGCTGCACCTGCTGGAGGGCCTGCGCCTCGTCTTCCTCAATCTGGACGAGGTGATCCGCATCGTTCGCGAGGAGGAGCAGCCCAAGGCCATCCTGATCGCCCGCTTCGGCCTGACCGAAATCCAGGCCGACTTCGTCCTCGACACCCGCCTGCGCCAACTGGCGCGGCTGGAGGAGATGACCATCGAGAAGGAGTTCAAGGAGCTCAGCGAGGAACTCGCCGGCCTGAACGCCATGATCGCCTCGCCGGCAAAACAGGCGCGCCTGATGGCCGTCGGTCTGGAGGACGTGCGCAAGGCCCTGTTGTCGCCGCGCCGGACCACCATCGCCGGGGCCGTGGACGCCTCCAGCTATGCGCCGGTCGAGGCCTTTATTCCCCGCGAGGCCATCACCGTCATCCTGTCCGAACGCGGCTGGATCCGCGCCGCCAAGGGCAAGGTCGAGGACCCGTCGGAGCTGAAGTTCAAGGAAGGCGACAGCCTCGCCTTCCTGGTGCCGACCTTCACGACCGACAAGCTGCTGGTGGCGGCGTCGGACGGACGCATCTTCACCATCGGCGCCGACAAGCTGGCCTCCGGGCGCGGCCACGGTGAGCCGCTGCGCCTCATGATCGACCTGGACGAGAAGGCCGACATCATCAACGTCCTGGCCCACCAGCCGGGCGGCAAGCTGCTGGTGACGTCGAAGGCCGGCTACGGTTTCATCGCCCCCGAGGACGAACTGCTGGCCCAGAAGCGCGGCGGCAAGCAGGTGCTGAACGGCGACATGCTGGCGGCGCTGCGGGTCACCGGTGATCACGTCGCCACCATCGGCGAGAACATCAAGGCGCTGATCTTCCCGCTGGCCGAACTGCCCGAGATGGGCCGTGGCAAGGGCGTGAAGCTGCAATCGTTCAAGCAGGGCGGCCTGGTGGATGTGGCGGTGTTCAACGCCGAGACGGGGCCGGAATGGGCCGATGGCGGTGGTCGTCGCCGCAACTGGCCCGACTGGAAGGACTGGCTCGGCAAGCGCGCCGGCGCCGGTCGTCAGGGCCCGCGCGGGATGCGGAAGTTCCGATAAGTCACCTCCCTGCACCCCGTCATCCTCGGACTTGATCCGAGGATCAGGCGCCGGTCGTGCCGGACGCTGAAGGCTCAAGGCGCGGCCCTTCAGCCTTCTTTGGTTGCGCACCGGACATCCTGATCCTCGGATCAAGTCCGAGGATGACGGAGCGGGGAGTTTTCCAAGGGGCGCGCAGCTAACGCCGATTTCACTTCGCGGCTCGCCCTCGACGCGCGATAATCTCCATGTCCGGCGCTGCGCCGGGTTTGGAGACTGCAAATGATCGCTCTGATCATCATCGTCGTCATCATCGCCGTGATCGGCTTCATGGTGGTCGGCGGCTACAACAAGCTGGTCGCCCTGAACCAGTCGGCCGACCAGGCCTTCGCCGATATCGACGTGCAGCTGAAGCAGCGCCAGGACCTGATCCCGAACCTCGTCGAGACGGTGAAGGGCTATGCGACGCACGAGCGCGCCACGCTGGATTCCGTCACACAGGCGCGCGCCGCCGCCGCCGGCGCCACCAGCGTCAACGACAAGGTCCAGTCCGAGAACATGCTGACGGCCGCCCTGGGACGCCTGTTCGCCGTGGCCGAGGCCTATCCGGACCTGAAGGCCAACACCAACTTCCTGGAGCTGCAGCGCGAGCTGTCGGACATCGAGAACAAGCTGGCCGCCGCGCGCCGCTTCTTCAACAACGCCGTGGCCGAGTTCAACGCCGTGCGCCGCCAGTTCCCGACCGTGCTCTTTGCCGGGATGTTCGGCTTCGCCGCCGACAAGCCCTTCTTCGACGTCGGCGAGGGCGAGCGGGCGGCGATGAACGCGGCGCCCCCGTCGGTCAAGTTCTGAGCCTGATCTGATGGCCGCTGTCGGCCTCAAGACCCACATCTGGGCCAACAACACCCGGTCGGCCCTGCTGCTGGCCGGGTTTCCCTTCCTGCTGATCGGCATCCTGTACGGGCTGCAACTGGTCATGATGGGCTTCGGCCTGATCGAGGGGACCGGCGGGCCGCTGGGCGACGACATGGCCTCGGCCGGCGCCATGCTGGGCTGGACCGTGCCGGCCGCCTTCGTCATCGCCGGCGTCTGGTTCGCCATCGCCTATTTCGGCAACCAGGCGATGATCGACGCCATGACCGGCGCTCGCGCGGTCAGCCGCAAGGATGCGCCGGACCTCTACAATCTGCTGGAAAACCTCTGCATCTCGCGCGGCCTGACCACGCCGACGTTGCGGATCATCGAAAGCCCGTCCTTGAACGCCTACGCGTCGGGTCTGCACGCCGGGCGCTACAGCGTCACCGTCACGCGCGGCCTGATGCAGACGCTGGATCAGGCCGAGATGGAGGCCGTGCTGGGGCACGAGCTGACGCACATCATCAACAAGGATGTGCGGACCATGGTCATCGCGTCCATCTTCGCAGGCATCATCAGCGTCCTGGCCGAGTTGCTGTTCCGGGGCCTGTTCTATGCCCGGCCGGGACGCGGCAAGGACAACAAGAACGCCGGGCCGCTGATCCTGATCGGCCTGGCCATCGCCGCCATCGGCACGGTGCTGGCGGTGCTGATCCGGCTCAGCCTGTCGCGGACGCGCGAGTACGTCGCCGACGCCGGCGCGGTGGAGCTGACCAAGAACCCCGACGCCATGATCTCGGCCCTGCGCAAGATCGACGGCCATTCGACGCTGGAGGCGCCGGACGAGGTGCGGGGGATGTTCCTGGACAATCAGGCCAAGGGCTCGGGCCTCGACGGCCTGTTCTCGACCCATCCGCCGATCGAGAAGCGCATCGCCGCCCTGATCCAGTACGCCGGCGGCATCGACAACGGTCCGTGGGGCGATCTGGAGGCCGGGCCGGTTGGCACGGCGGTTCCGATGACCACCAGCACGTCGGTGCCGACGACCTAATTCTTCCCTCTCCCAAAGGGAGAGGGCTTGAGGCTCCAAGAGCGAAGCGATTGGCCAAGCCGAAAGGGTGAGGGGACTGCGCTATCCGGTGAGGGGCCACCCCTCACCCTTTCGCGCAAAACTGATCGCTGCGCTCTCAGGCGCTCAAGCCCTCTCCCTCTGGGAGAGGGTCGACGCGGGGAGAGCCTAGTCCTCCAGCGCCCGCCAGCCCAGCGGCCGCAGCACTTCCATCGGGCGGAAGCCGGCCTTGTAGTCCATCTTGGCCGAGCCCTGGACCCAGTAGCCCAGATAGACGTACGGCAACCGCACGATCCGGGCCTGCTTCAGGTGATCCAGCACCGCGAAGACGCCCAGGCTGCGCTTCTCCATCGCCGGATCGAAGTAGCTGTAGACCATCGACAGGCCGTCCTTCAGCAGGTCGGTCAGGGTGACGGCGACCAGTGCGCCCATTTCGCCGTCCACGTCCGGCAGGCGGTATTCGATCAGGTGGGTCCGCACGGCCGTGTCCTCGACCATGGCGACATAGTCCAGCCAGCCCATGTCGGTCATGCCGCCGCCGGGGTGCCGCGCGGTCAGATAGCGGCGCAGCAGACTGAACTGCTCGACCGTCGCCTCGGCCTCGACCAGGGTGCGGACCAGATCGGCGTTGCGGTTCAGCACCTTGCGCTGGGTCCGGCTGGCGACGAATTTTCCGATCGGAATGCGCACCGAAACGCAGGCGTCGCAGCTCTCGCAGGCAGGGCGATAGGCGATGTTCTGACTGCGGCGGAAGCCGGCCTGGGTCAGCTCGTCATTGACGTGCGCCCCGTCCGAGAACGGCAAGTTGGCGAACACCTTCCGTTCGGTTTGGCCGGGCAGGTAGGGACAGGGCGCGGTGGCGGTCATGAAGAACCGCAGCTGCCGTGTCGGGATATGCTGGGTCACCGCACTATTTCCGCACGCTTTTCCGGCGACAGTTCGGCGACGCGATACTCATGGGCCGATTTGGCGCCGCCCGGCCGGTCGCTGCAAGCGCGTTCGCGCCACAGTCGAACCGGAAATCCGCTCACAGGCTGGTGTCGGTGGGCAGCACCGGCGCCTCGCGCAGCAGCACGATGGCGATGCGGCGGTTGCCGGCCAGGGTCGGATCGTCGGGATAGAGGGGATCGGATCCCGCCTTGCCCGCCACCGAATAGACCCGGTCCGGATCGACGCCCGACCCCTGCAGGATCAGGCGCGCGGCGTTCGCGCGCTGGGACGACAGCGACCAGTCGTTCGGCCCCGACGCCCGGTTCGCGCCGGGCTGGGCGCTGGTGTGGCCGGTGATGGAAATGCGGTTCGGTAGCTGGTTGATGACCCGCGAAATGGCCCGCAGAAGCAGCTGGGCACGCGCGTTCGGCCGATCCGAGTTGGCCTCGAACATCGAGCGGCCTTCCTGGTCGACCAGCTGAATGCGCAGCCCTTCCGGCGTCTGGTCGACGATCAGCTGCTTGGACAGCTCGGCCAGCTCTGGCATCGACTGCATCGCCTGGCGCAGGGAGGCGGCGGCGCTGGCGAACTCGGCGGCCTCTCGGCGCTCGATCTCTTCGCGCAGGGCCTCTTCGCTGGCGGCGGCCAGGTTGGAATTCTGGCCCACGTCCTGGGGCGCGTCTTGCGGGGCCTCAGGGGCCAGTTCGCTGATCACCGAGTTGGTGCCCGAGCTCTTGGAGCCGTCATCGCCTAGCGACGTGCCGCCCAGGATTCCGCCCGAGCCCGAGGTGGTGGCCGAGACGCTGGCCGGCGCGAAATACTCCGCGATCCCGCGCTTCTGTTCCGGGTCGGTCGTGTTGATCAGCCACATCAGCAGGAAGAAAGCCATCATTGCGGTCACGAAGTCCGCATAGGCCACCTTCCAGGCGCCGCCATGGTGGCCGCCCCCGACCACCTTCTTGACCTTCTTGATCATGATGGGGCGGTCGGCGAGGGACATGGGTCTGCGCGGCTGTGAAACGAGATGCGACCCTTTGCTGATCAAGGTTAAGGCCGCGTTTCCCTTTCCCCGAAGACGGAAGCGCATTAGGTCGGTGCCGTGACGCTCGAACCGCCGCCCGACGACCTTGTCCAGGAGACGACCGCCTACCGGCGCGCGCTGGGCGCCTTCGCGACCGGCGTCTGCGTGGTCACGGCCGATAGCGAAGGCGGGCCGATCGGCATCACCATCAACTCCTTCACCTCGGTTTCCCTGACGCCCCGGCTGGTGCTCTGGTGCCTGGACGAGCGATCGGACCGCTGGCCCGCCTTCGCCGCCGCCGAGCGCTTCGCCATCCACGTGCTGCCGATCGAGGACCGCGACAAGGCCATCCGCTTCGCCCGCGGCGTCTGCACGTTGAACGACGGCGAATACGACCGGAGCGGCGAGGGCCCGCCGCGCCTGCCCGAGGCCTTGTCGCGATTTGAATGCGTCACGCACGACCGCATCCAGATGGGCGACCATCTGGTGATCGTCGGCCGGGTCGAGGCCTTCCAGACGCGCGAGGGTGACGCCCTGACCTTCCACCGCGGCCGCTACGGCCAGTCCCACGTGTTCGAGGCATGAAGATCGCGTTCGCCGGGCTCGGCGTCATGGGCGGGCCGATGGCCGGCCATCTGGTCCACGCCGGCCACTCCGTCACCGGCTACAATCGCTCGTCGGACAAGGCGAAGGCGTGGGCCGAAGAGACCGGCGGCGCCTTCGCCGAGACGGTCGCCCAGTCCGCCGAGGGCGTGGACCTGTTCATCTTGTGCGTCGGCAATGACGACGACGTGCGTCAGGTCGTGACCGAGGCCCTGTCGCACCTGGCGCGCGGCGCGGTCATCGTCGACCACACCACCACCTCCGCCAAGGTCGCCTGCGAGATGGCAGCGCTGGCCGAAGCGGGCGGCCGTTCGTTCATCGACGCCCCCGTCTCGGGCGGTCAGGCGGGCGCGGTCTCGGGCCAGCTCAGCGTCATGGCCGGCGGCGACGCCGAGGCTCTGGCGAGGGTCGAGCCTGTGCTGAAGACCTACTCCAAGGCCATCAAGCACATGGGGCCGGCAGGCTCCGGCCAGCTGACCAAGATGGTCAACCAGATCGCCATCGCCGGCGTCGTCCAGGGCTTGGCCGAGGCGGTTCATTTCGCCAAACAGGCCGGTCTGGACACCGACGCGGTCCTGGACGCCGTCTCAAAGGGCGCGGCCCAGAGCTGGCAGATGGACAATCGCTGGAAGACGGCGGCGGCGGGACAATTCGACTTCGGCTTCGCCGTCGACTGGATGCGCAAGGATCTGGGCCTGGTGCTGGACGAGGCGGGATCGAACGGCGCCCGGCTCGACATGACGCGGCTGGTGGACAGCTATTACGCCGAGGTCCAGCAGATGGGCGGCGGGCGCTGGGACACCTCCAGCCTAGCCGCGCGACTGGGCCGCTCAGGCGACCGCTAGAGCCGGCGGCTTCGCGATCGGCAGCGACAGCAGGGGCAGGTCGCGGAACGTCCATGTGCGCGCGCCCACCGGCCGGCTCTGCATCCGGCAGATGCCCGGCCCGGACAGGAAGGGCAGCCCAAGTTCCAGCGCCAGTTCACGCTCGACCCGGAAGCGCAGATTACCGACGCCGGGCCAGATGCGCCGTTTGCGATAGTCCTTCATATGCCCCGCGAACCGGCGCAGCGCCGCCATCCTGACCTCCAGCCCGGCGTCCGGCAGATCCAGCGTCACGCTGGCGAAGGCCTTGTTGGTCAGGGACTGGATCTCGAAATCCGGATCGCGGACGCGCAGGCCGATCTGGCCAACGAACGGGCCCAGCGTCGCCCGAACCAGGCCGATGGCCTGGAAGGTCGGGATGCGCGGCGTGTCATAGACGGTGGCCGCCAGCGTCTCGCGCATGAAGGCGGGCAGGACGCCCAGCATCTCGATATAGGCCTGCCGCTGGCTGGGCCGCATCAGCGTGCCGAACGACACCGGCAGATGCAGAGGCGCCTCGCCGGGAAAGTCGATCAGGAACGAGAGCGCCGTGGTCACGCAGGCCATGTCGAAGACATCGCTTTCGGGCGGGCGATGCGCCTGGCCGTCGATTACGCTGTGATAGGTCGGCGACGTCAGCGGTGTCGTGGTGACCACATCCCCCATGAACGTCTGGCGTGTCGCCAGATACACGCCCTGCGCCCCGCCCACGGACGGCGGCGGCTGGAAGTCGCCCTTCGCCGGCTCCGACGCCCGTTCCGGCACGTCGATCAGGGAGCCGTCCTCGGCGATGCGGCGCAGGCGCGTGCCGGGCGGCAGGCGGCTGGGGTCGCGCATGGCGTCGGCGACCGCCTCGCCCGACATCGAGGAGAACAGGCTGATCGCCTCGGGCTCGCCCTCGAATAGCGCCAGCTGCACCCCGTCCTCCGCGCCGGCCCCGAACAGGCGTGACTGCAGATCCTGCGACAGCATGGCCAACTCGGCCGTGTCCAGTTCGGTCGAGCGCGGATCGGCGAGCAGATAGCAATAGTGGCTTAGCGGGGTAGCGGACCGGGGCAGGGTCCACCGCACCTCCAGAAACAGGTTGGTGTACTTGGCCACCATCGGGCCGAGCGCCTCCGACGGCACCTCGGTGCGGTTGTCATCGACCAGGACACGCAGGCAGGCGACCGCAGACATTCGTTACTCCGGACAGCATCACAACCGCTCCGGGTGAACAAACAGCCAATGCCCGAGACCTGTTGAAGCTCAGGCGTCCAGGAAGCGCACAGCCCCGGTCCGCATGTCCTTGACCGCCGCCACGATCTTCAGGGCGCCGGCGTCGATGGCGTCGGCCAAGGCTGTGTCGGCCGTCGCCAGCTTGGCGGCGACGCGGCGCGCGTTCTCCTCGACGGCGGCGGCGGCCATGTCATGGCTGTGGCCCCGTCGGGCGGACAGGACGGCCGGGATGATCGGCACGATCATCTCCTCCAGCGAGGGATCCAGCTCGGCCTTGCCGTCCACGATCGCCTCGGCGGCCGCGACGGCGCCGCAGCCCGTGTGGCCCATGACCACGACCAGCGGGCAGTTGAGGTGCTTCACCGCATAGACGGTCGAGGCCAGGCCACGTCGATCGACGGTGTTGCCGGCGACCCGGATCATGAACAGCTTGCCCAGACCCTGGTTGAACAGGATGGTCGGCGAGGCCCGGCTGTCCGCGCAACTGATGATCGTGGCGATGGGGCTCTGGCCCGACTGAAGCGGACCGAGGTCCGAGGCGCGGACGTAGCCCAGGCTGGAGTCGCCGCGCACGAAGGCCTCGTTGCCAGTCTTCAGCGCCTGCAGAGCTTCCTCGGGCGTGGGCGCGGTGGCCGATGCCGGCGCGGCCATCTCCAACGGCGCGGACGCCACGTCCGGTAGGGCGCAGGCCTCGCCCTCCAGCACGTCGGCCTCCGCATCTTCGACGGGCGGCGCATCGAGCGCGGCGGCGATGGGCTCAAGGCCCGTCTCTCCCGACGATGCGAGCGGCGTATTCCGCGGAGACTTGCGACCGAACCAGCCCATGGCGCGCCCCAAAACGTCAACGAACGACGATTTCTCGTGAGCGCCCGGAGACCTGTCAAGCGACAGGCCTGTGACAGCCCTCAGGGCGCGCGCGTAGCGGAGACGATGGCGATGCGCGGCTCCAGCATTTGACCCCGCATCACCCCTTCGCCCTCGGTGGGCGAGGTCGGGGCGGCCAGGACGCTGCGCACCACATCCATCCCCTCCACGACCTTGCCGAACACCGCGAAGCCATCCGGATCGACGGAATAGGGCCGCCCGGCGTCGTACGGCGTCATGGGTCCGACCGCGATGAAGAAGTCGCCCGTGGCCGTTCCCGGCGCATAGCGCGCCATCGAGATGGCCCCGTCCCGGTGACTGAGCCCGGTCTGCGTCGTCGGCTCATGCGCGATGGGCGGCAGGATGCGCGCCGGATCGTTGTTCGTCCCGCCCTGCACCAGTCCGACGCCCGCACCCGCGCTCATGGCGCGATAGAAGCTGGCCCCGTCGAAGCGGTGCTCGTCGACGTATTTCAGGAAGTTGGCGCCGGTGATCGGCGCCGCTCGGTCGTTGACCTCGATGACGATGGTCCCGGCCGAGGTCTGCATTATCACGCGCGGCAGGGGCGCCGAGTTGTCGTCTTGTGCAGAGCTAGGGGCCGGCCAAAGAAGTACGGCGGCGAGCACTGCAACGAGCGAACGTCTCAACATCCCATCACCGCCTTGCTCATGCGAACCGCTTTCCGGGGCTACCGACGTATCTATCCGTAGCGGATCTTCCTTCGCGGTCCACTACAGTCACAGTGAAGTGCGGCCCGTATATCGGGTCGGTTCCAAACCGGGCCGTTGCGACCTTGAAGGTGCACGGTTCGACTCCCTGCTTCAGGCACAGTTCGTCGAATGCGGTCCGATAGAGCGAAACGGCTTTGGCCAGGGAGCGAGAAGGGTGGCCCTCGACGACTTTTCCGGTGAGGAAATCGACCGAAATCGCGCTAGTGTCAGACCGCCCCGCTTCGCCGAATATATCTATCTCGTAGACGCCTATGAGCAGACCGATGCCGCTCACCAGCGAGTCGGCTGCGCTATGTGCGATGCTCTGAAGGACGCCGAGCTTCATCCCGCCAGCAGCCGCGCCGCTTGCGGCGCAAAGTAGCTCAGCACGCCTGCGCAGCCGGCGCGCTTGAAGGCGTGCAGGGTCTCCAGGATGGCGCGATCCTCGTCCAGCCAGCCGTTGGCGATGGAGGCCTGCATCATCGAGTACTCGCCCGACACCTGATAGGCGAAGGTCGGTACGCGGAAGGTCTCGACCACGCGGCGCACGATGTCGAGGTACAGCATCCCCGGCTTGACCATCACCGCATCCGCGCCTTCGGCCAGGTCCATGGCCACTTCGCGCAGGGCCTCGTCGGTGTTGGCGTAGTCCATCTGATAGGTCTTCTTGTCGCCCGTCAGCATCTTGGCCGAGCCCACCGCGTCGCGGTACGGGCCGTAGAAGGCCGAGGCGTATTTGGCGGCGTAGGACAGGATCAGAGTGTCCGAGAAGCCGTTGGCCTCCAGCGCCTCGCGGATCGCCTGGACCCGGCCGTCCATCATGTCCGAGGGGGCGACGATGTCGGCGCCGGCATGAGCCTGGATGAAGGCCTGTTCGGCCAGCCGTTCCAGCGTCGCGTCGTTCAGGATGCGGCCGTCCTCGACCACGCCGTCGTGGCCATGGTCGGTGTAGCAGTCCAGTGCCACGTCGCACATGACGCCGACCTCAGGCGCGGCGTCCTTGATCGCCTTGATGCAGTCGGGGATCAGGCCGTCGGGGTCGGTCGCGCCGGTTCCGATCGAGTCTTTGATGGCGACGTCGACATTGGGGAACAGGGCAACAGCGGGGATACCCAGGCTGCGCGCCTCGACCGCCGCCTGCGCCGCCGCCTTGGGCGACAGGCGGAAGACGCCGGGCATGGAGGCGATGGCCTGCCGGTCCTCGGCGCCGTCATGGACGATCAGCGGCCACACCAGATCGGCGGGCGTCAGCACGGTCTCAGCCACCATCCGCCGCACCCACGGACTGGCGCGCAGCCGGCGCGGGCGGGCGAGAGGAAAGGGTGCGGGCGGGAAGGGCAGGGTCATGGGGGCGTCCTACTCTTATCCCTCTCCCGGCGGGAGAGGGCTTGAGCGCCTGAGAGCGTAGCGATCAGTCCTGCGCGAAAGGGTGAGGGGTATGCCCTCACCTGTTAGCCGCCCACCCCTCACCCTTTCGGCTTACCCAATCGCCTTCGGCTCTTGGAGCCTCAAGCCCTCTCCCTCTGGGAGAGGGAGCGCGTTAGAAGATGTGATGCACTTCGCCCTCACCGACGATCAGCGCGCCATTCAGGACGCCGCCCGCGCCTTCTCCGCCGACCTGCTGGCGCCCAACGCCGCCGAGTGGGACGAGACCAAGCATTTCCCCGTCGACGTCATGCGCCAGGCCGCCGAGATGGGCTTCTGCGGCATCTACACCGGCGAGGAGCACGGCGGCATGGGCCTGGGCCGCGTCGAGGCGGCGGTGATCTTCGAGGAGCTGTCGGCAGGCGACGTCTCGACCGCCGCCTTCATCTCGATCCACAACATGGCGACGTGGATGATCGACCGCTTCGGCTCTGACGACCTGCGCGGCCGCTATGTGCCGTCGCTAGTCTCCATGGAGCGGATCGCTAGCTATTGCCTGACCGAGCCCGGCTCCGGCTCGGACGCGGCAGCGCTGCGCACCACGGCGCGGCGCGACGGCGAGCACTACATCTTGAACGGCTCCAAGGCCTTCATCTCGGGCGCGGGAACCAGCGACGTCTACGTGGTCATGGCCCGCACCGGCGCCGACGGGCCGAAGGGCATCTCGGCCTTCGTGGTCGAGAAGGACGCGCCCGGCCTGTCGTTCGGGGCCCAGGAGAAGAAGCTAGGCTGGAACAGCCAGCCGACCGCCATCGTCAGCTTCGACGACTGCCGCATCCCGGCCGCCAATCTGCTGGGCGAGGAGGGCGCCGGCTTCCGCTACGCCATGATGGGCCTGGACGGCGGCCGCCTGAACATCGCCGCCTGCTCGCTGGGCGGCGCCCGTCTCGCACTGGAGACGGCCCAGGCCTATGTCGCCTCGCGCAAACAGTTCGGCAAGCCGCTGGCCGACTTCCAGAACACCCAGTTCCAGCTGGCCGACATGGCCACCGAACTGGAGGCCGCGCGCCTGATGGTCCTGCGCGGCGCCTGGGCCATCGACACCGACCATCCCTCCAAGACCCAGTGGTGCGCCATGGCCAAGCGACTGGCCACCGACGCCTGTTTCCAGATCGTCGACCGCGCCCTGCAGTTGCACGGCGGCTACGGCTATCTGAAGGACTACCCGATCGAGCGCCTGCTGCGCGACCTGCGCGTCCACCGCATCCTGGAAGGCACGAACGAGATCATGCGGGTGATCATCGCGCGAGAGATGCTGCGGTAGGCGAAGCACGTGCATCGTGCTAAGCTGACCATAATGGTCAGGAGGCGTTGATGCGTGAAGTCGGGGTGCTTGAGGCCAAGACGTCTTTCACTCAGTTGATCGCTGAAGTGGAGCGAACCGGCGAGGGGGTGACAGTGACCCGTCGCGGAAAGGCGGCCGTGCGGATCATGCCGGTGCAAACCACCGCCCGACCAAGCCCTGAACAGCGGGCCGCTACTGTTCGGGACCTTTTAGCTCGGCGCGACGCCCAGCCGTTCGTCGAAGGGTTCGACGATCTGTCATGGGAAGAACTGAAACGGATCGGGCGTGGTGAAGACCGTTACGGTTGACGCGTCCGCCGCGACCAGCTGGCTATTCCCGAGCCAGGCCACTAAAGCGGCCGACGCCTTCCTCACAAGTAGAGAGCCGCGCCGCCTGATCGCCCCCAGCGTCTTTGCGTGGGAGGTCGGAAATCAGATCCTTCGGCGCGCTCGCCACGGCCGATTGCCGCTGTCCATCATGCTCCAGGACCTGCGGATTCTCGAGGTGGACATCCTGCCACCACCGTCCGGAGAGGCCGTTCTGACGTCGATCGAAACGGCGCTGGCGAGTGGGCTGAGCTTGTTTGACAATGCGTATTTGCAGCTCTGCGCCGCCGAGCGGGCAGCGCTTGCAAGCCGCGATGCGGACCTCCTGCATGCAGCACATCTCGCTGGTGTCGAAACGTTCGACCTGCGAGACCCGTCCTCATGACCGACGAAATCCTGACCCACGTCGAGCACGGCGTAGGGCGAATCACCCTGAACCGGCCCAAGGCGCTGCATGCGCTGAACCGGGGGATGTGCGAGGCGATGCTGGCGGCGCTTCTGGCGTGGCGCGAGGATGATCGGGTGCGCTCGGTCATCATCGACCATGCGGGCGAGCGCGGCTTTTGCGCCGGGGGCGACATCCGCATGTTGGCCGAGAGCGGCGCCACCGACGGCGTCGACGCCCGCGCCTTCTTCTACGCCGAGTACCGCCTGAACCATCTGCTGTTCGAATACCCCAAGCCGGTGACGGCCATCATCGACGGCATCGTCATGGGCGGCGGCGTCGGCATCTCGCTGCCGGCCAAGGTGCGGATCGCGACGGAGCGGACCACCTTCGCCATGCCGGAGACCGGCATCGGCCTGTTCCCGGACGTCGGCGGCGGCTGGTTCCTGCCGCGCCTGCCGGAGCCTGAGCTGGGAACCTGGCTTGCCCTGACCGGCGCGCGGCTGAAGGGGCGCGACACCGTCTCGGCCGGGATCGCGACACACTACGTCGAGAGCGCGGATCTGCCGGGCGTGAAGGCGGCCCTGCTGAGGGGCGACGCCTCCGTGCTGGACGGACTGGCGACCGAAGGCGCGACGATCATGCCTGAGCTGGGCGCGCTGGTCCCGCTGTTCGGCCACGACACGGTCGAGGCGATCTTCGCGGCGCTGGAGGCCGACGGCCGCGACTGGCCGATGGCCCAGCTGGCCATCCTCAGGACCCGCTCGCCGCAGTCGATGAAGGTGTCGCTGCGGCAGCTGCGCACCGGCGCGAGCCTGCCGAGCTTCGCGGACAATATGGCGATGGAATACGCCCTGGCCGGCCGCATCGTCGCCACGCACGATTTCCAGGAGGGCGTCCGCGCCGTCATCGTCGACAAGGACAATGCGCCGCGCTGGTCGCCGGCCGAGCTGACGGGCGTCACGGACGAACAGGTCGAGGGCTTCTTCGCGCCCTTGCCGCCCGGCGAGGAATGGACCCCGGTTTTCTGACCTTGCCAGCAGGCGCCGGGCGAGCGTAGCTGTCGCATCCCCTGGAGCTACCCATGATCAAGCCGCTCGTCGCCGCCGCCGCTCTCGCCCTGGCCGTCGGCCTGGGAGGTTGTGTCATCATCGCCGATGACGGAGGCGACAGCGACGTGGTCAACATCGCCGCGCCCGCCACCGACTACGCGGCGCTCTACGCCTCGGCCGTCTCGGATAGCCGCCGCCTGCCGGACGAGGTGGCGCGCGACCCGCTGCGCAAGCCCGCGGAGATGCTGGCCTTCATGGACCTGGAGCCCGGCGACGCCATCGCCGACATCCGGCCGGAGGAGGGCTATTTCACCCGCCTGTTCGCGCCGGTCGTGGGCCCGTCGGGTCATGTCTACGCCTTCGTGCCGAACCAGACGTCGGAGCGCGAGAACGCCTACGGCGACACCTTGGCGGCCACATTCCCGAACGTCAGCCGCCAGACCGGCAAGCTGGAGGAGATGGCCTTCGACCGTCCGCTGGACGTCGTCTTCATGGGCCAGGAATACCACGACTTCGTCATCGACCGGTTCGGCGTCGATGTGCCGGCGATGAACGCGGCGGTGTTCGCGGCGCTGAAGCCGGGCGGCCTCTACGTCATTCTGGATCACCAGTCGGCGCCGGGTGCGGGCATCACCCAGGTCGGCACCCTGCACCGCATCGAAGCCTCGGCTCTGCGCGCCCAGATCGAGGCGGCGGGCTTCATCTTCGACGGCGAGACCGACGCGGTCGCCAACCCCGCCGACGACCACAGCCTGTCGGTCTTCGACGCCGCCATCCGCGGCCGCACGGACCAGTTCGTCTATCGTTTTAGGAAGCCCGCCTAGAGGCTTGAACCCAAGGGAGATCGCCATGCGTCGCGCACTCGTTCTGGCCCTCGCGGTCGGTCTCGTCTTCACCACCGGCGCGGCCGCGCACCAGGCCGCCGATCCCGGCGCGGCCTATGCGTCCGTGCTGGCCGACCCGATCCGCACCGATGCGGACCGCGAACGTGACGCCGCGCGTCACACTGCCGAGACCCTGGCCTTTGCGCAGGTGAAGCCGGGCCAGAAGATCGCCGACATGATCATCGGCGGCGGCTACTTCACCCGCGCCTTCTCCGCCGCCGTCGGACCGCAGGGACACGTCACGGCCTGGCAGCCGGACGAGTTCGTCGGCTTCCAGGCCAGCTACGGCGAGGCGGTCACCGCCGCCGACGCTTTGGCCAATGTCGATGGCGTCTCTTCGCCCATCGGCGCGCCCGCGTTTCCCGCCGGACTGGACCTGATCTTCACGGCCCAGAACTACCACGACCTGCACCTGAAGCCGTTCGCGGCGGACACCGCCACCAAGGTCAATGCGGCGGCCTTCGCGGCCCTGAAGCCGGGCGGCCTCTACGTCATCATTGACCACTATGCGGTGGCCGGTTCGGGGCTTGAGGCCGCCGACAGCCTGCACCGGATCGACATCGAGTCGGTTAAGTCGGAGGTCGAGGCGGCGGGATTCGTTCTGGACGGCTCCAGCGACCTGCTGGCCAACGCCGCCGATCCGCGCACGGCGCTGGTGTTCGATCCCGCGATCCGGGGCCACACCAGTCAGTTCATGTTGCGGTTCAAGAAGCCGACTTAAGGCCACGCTGGCGTCTGATCCGACCCCGGTCTAACCCTCGATCAACATCGAGGAGACGCGCCGTGACCAAGATCGCCTTCATCGGCCTGGGCAATATGGGCGGCGGCATGGCCGCCAATCAGGCCAAGGCGGGCCATGCGGTCAGGGCCTTCGATCTGTCCGCGACGGCGCTGGATAAAGCCAAGGCCGCCGGCTGCATCCCCGTCGATTCGGTCGTCGAGGCCGTGCGCGACGCCGAGGTGGTCATCACCATGCTGCCCGCCGGCCCGCATGTGCGCGGCGTGTATGTCGACAGCATCATCGGCGCGGCGCCGTCGACGGCCCTTCTGATCGACTGCTCCACCATCGACGTCGACAGCGCCCGCGCCGTGGCGAACCAGGCGCGTGAGGCGGGCTATCGCTTCGCCGACGCTCCCGTTTCGGGGGGTACGGCGGCGGCCGAAGCCGGGACCCTGGCCTTCATGGTCGGCTGCGACGCGCGCGATTTCGCCGATGTCGAAGCGGCGCTCGAGCCCATGAGCCGCATCACCATCCGCGCCGGCGATCACGGGGCAGGGCAGGCGGCCAAGATCTGCAACAACATGCTGCTGGGAATCAGCATGCTGGGTACCTGCGAAGCCATCGCCCTGGCCGAACGGCTGGGACTGGACCCGGAGCGCTTCTTCGAGATCGCGTCCAAGTCCTCGGGCCAGTGCTGGAGCGTCAGCAGCTACTACCCCTGGCCCGGCCCGGTCCCGACCGCCCCGTCCAACCGCGACTACCAAGGCGGCTTTGCCACGGCGATGATGCTGAAGGACTTGAAGCTGGCGCAGGAGGCGGCGGCCAAGGCGGGCGCGACCACCCCGCTCGGGGCCCAGGCCGAGGCCATGTACGCCCTGTTCGACCGGCTGGGCCACGGCGGGCGAGACTTCTCGGCCATGCTGCAGTTGATGCGCGGCAAGCTCGATGAACTGGCTTGACCGCGAGCGGATCGTGACGGGCATCGTCCATGCGGGCGATCCCCGAACAAGCACACGATCTCTCCTGAGAATCGTTATCAATTAGCAGGTTGCGGCGTTTTACCGCCGTCTTGCGGTGGACTTGCCCGGACCTTAAGCGCACATAGCGCGCGAAGAAAACCAGCCGGGTCTCGCGCCGCCTTGTTCGACTATTCCGCCGCTTTCGACGCCGCCGTCACCCAGGTGAAGGACGAGGGACGCTACCGCGTCTTCGCCGACCTGAAGCGCGTGCGCGGTCAGTTCCCCAAGGCGATCCGTCGCCGCGAGGACGGCTCGGAGCAGGACGTCATCGTCTGGTGCTCGAACGACTACCTCGGCATGGGCCAGCATCCGGCCGTTCTGGACGCCATGCAGGCCGAGATCGAGGCCGTTGGCGCTGGCGCTGGCGGCACGCGCAACATCTCGGGCACCACCCGTTCCGCCGTCGATCTGGAGGCCGAGCTGGCCGAATGGCACGCCAAGGAAGCGGCGCTGCTGTTCACCTCGGGCTATGTGGCCAATGAGGCGACACTGACGACGCTGCAGCGCATCCTGCCGGGCCTGATCGTCTTTTCCGACAGCCTGAACCACGCCTCGATGATCGCCGGCATCCGCAACGGCGGCTGCGAGCGGCACATCTACGCTCACAACGACCTGGTGCATCTGGAGGCCTTGCTGGCCGCCGCCCCGGTCGATGCGCCCAAGTTGATCGCCTTCGAGAGCGTCTATTCGATGGACGGCGACATCGCTGACCTGAAGGGCACGATCGCCCTGGCGCACAAGTACGGCGCGATGACCTATCTGGACGAAGTCCACGCGGTCGGCCTCTACGGCGCGCGCGGCGCCGGCGTGGCCGAACGCGACGGCGTTCAGGACCAGATCGACATCATCGAGTGCACCCTGGGCAAAGCCATCGGCGTGATGGGCGGCTACATCGCCGCCTCGACCGCCATCGTCGATGCAATCCGCAGCTGGGCCGCGGGCTTCATCTTCACCACAAGCCTGCCGCCGGCCCTGACCGCCGGAGCCTTGGCCTCGGTGCGCTGGCTCAAGACCCACCCGGAGCTGCGCGAGGCCCATCAGGAACGCGCCGCCACCCTGAAGCAGCGCTTCGCCGCCGCCGGCATCCCTGTCCTGCCCAGCGTCAGCCACATCGTGCCGGTGCACGTCGGCGACCCGGTGCACTGCAAGATGATCTCGGACATGCTGCTGGAGAACCACGGCGTCTACGTCCAGCCGATCAACTATCCGACCGTCCCCAAGGGGACCGAGCGCCTGCGCTTCACCCCCTCGCCGAACCACACCGACGCCATGATGGACGATCTGGTCAAGGCGATGGACCGGCTCTGGACGCATTGCAACGTCGCCCGGATGCCCGCCGCAGCCTGACGCTTCGGCCGCGCGACGTTTCATGGTAGATTTCGCCCATGAACGCCCATCAGCCCATCCAGCAGGCACCATCCGAGGAGATTGATCTTTTCGAGATGTCGAACCTGTATCCCAAGCACACAGGGCTGCCGATGACGGTCTGGGTGGGCGTGAAGGGCGGAGCGCGGCACGACGTGCGCGTAAAGGTCTGTCGCACACACGGCAACCACATGGACATCCACGACACCGCGGTCGTCAGCGTTCGTCCGACGCCGGAGCTGATCGATGGGCCCCTTCGCGCCGCTGATTTGAAGGTCGTGCAGGCTTGGATCGCGCTGAATGCCGACGCGATCATCGGTCACTGGGATGGCGAGCTGGACTCGATGGACCTGGGCCTCGCCCTCAAGAAGGTCTGATCGTGTCCAACGATCTCGGTGAGGTCATCATCGAGCGCACGCGCAACGGCCCCTATCTCAAGGTTTCGGCCATCCATGTCGCCACCGGCAAGGAGGTCAGCGCCATGGGATCTGTGCACGGGCCCACTGCCGTGGAGCGGGTCGCTGTGGCCAAGCTGCGTCGCGCTCTGGGTCTGGCAAGCTGAACGACCACTAGATGTTGTGGTGGCACCCCGCCGGGACTAGATAGGGCGCCTTCCGACCGACCGGGGACGCTCGTGACCGCCTACACCCACGCCGACTATTTTTCGCGCTCTCTTGCCGAGGCCGATCCGGATGTCTTCAACGGCATCCAGGGCGAGCTGGGCCGCCAGAAGGAGCAGGTCGAACTGATCGCCTCCGAGAACATCGTCTCCAAGGCGGTGCTTGAGGCGCAAGGCTCGGTCCTGACGAACAAATACGCGGAAGGCTATCCTGGTCGCCGCTACTACGGCGGCTGCGAGTATGTCGACATCACCGAGGATCTGGCCCGCGAGCGCGCCAAGGAACTGTTCGGCGCGGCCTTCGCCAACGTGCAGCCGCACTCGGGCGCCCAAGCCAACCAGGCGGTCTTCTTCACCCTGCTGCAGCCTGGCGACACCTTCCTGGGCATGGACCTGGCGTGCGGCGGCCACCTGACCCACGGCTCGCCCGCCAACCAGTCGGGCAAGTGGTTCCGCCCCGTGACCTACAAGGTCACCGAAGACACCCATCTGATCGACTACGACCACGTCGCCGAGATGGCCGAGCGTGAGAAGCCCAAGCTGATCCTGGCCGGCGCCAGCGCCTATAGCCGTCACATCGACTTCAAGCGCTTCCGCGAGATCGCCGACAGCGTCGGCGCCTATCTGATGGTCGACATGGCCCACTATGCGGGCCTGATCGCCGGCGGCGCCTATCCGGACCCGGTGCCCCATGCCGACGTCGTCACCACCACGACGCACAAGACCCTGCGCGGCCCCCGCGGCGGCATGATTCTGTCGCGCGACGCCGACCTGGGCAAGAAGATCAACTCGGCGGTCTTCCCCGGCCTGCAGGGCGGCCCGTTGGAACACGTCATCGCCGCCAAGGCCGTGGCCTTCGGCGAGGCGCTCAAGCCCGAGTTCAAGCTCTACGCCCAGCAGGTCGTCAAGAACGCCCAGGCCCTCTCGGCCGTGCTGCTGGAACGCGGCCTGGCCATCGTCTCGGGCGGCACCGACAGCCACCTGATGCTGGTCGACCTGCGGCCCAAGGGCGTTACCGGCAAGGCCACCGAGCATGAGCTCGAGAAGGCGCTGATGACCTGCAACAAGAACGGCGTGCCGTTCGACACCGCGCCGTTCACCATCACCTCGGGCGTCCGCCTGGGCACTCCGGCCGGCACGACGCGGGGTTTCGGCGTCGGGGAGTTCCAGCAGATCGGTCACTGGATCGCCGACGTCGTCTCGTCGATGAACGGCGGCGACGAGGCCGATCCGGCCGTGGTGGCCGAGGTCGCCGGTCAGGTGCGGGCGCTGACCGGCCGCTTCCCGATCTACGGATGATGCGCCGATGAAGTGCCCCTTCTGCGGCAACGCCGACACCCAGGTGAAGGATAGCCGGCCGTCGGACGACGGTTCGGCCATCCGTCGCCGTCGGTCGTGCCCGCAGTGTGCCGGGCGCTTCACCACTTTCGAGCGGGTGCAGCTGCGCGAGCTGGTCATCGTCAAGCGCAACGGCCGCCGCACGCCCTTCGACCGCGACAAGCTGGAACGCTCGCTGAACGTCGCCCTGCGCAAACGTCCGGTGCAGGCCGAACAGGTCGAACAGCTGGTCAGCCGCATCACTCGCCAGCTGGAAAGCCAGGGCGAGACCGAAATCCCGTCCAGCGTCGTCGGCGACTTCATCATGAAGGCGCTGAAGTCGGTCGATGAGGTCGCCTACGTGCGCTACGCTTCGGTCTACAAGGACTTCCGCCACACCGGCGACTTCGCGCGCTTCCTCGGCGACGAGGGGCTGGACGAGGGCTGATGCGCCCGCGCGTCACCCTGAAGGTCGCGACCTCGCTCGACGGCCGGATCGCGACAGCGAGTGGCGAGAGCCAATGGATCACCGGCGAGGCGGCGCGGGCGCAAGGCCATCGGCTGCGGGCCGAGCACGCGGCCATTCTGGTCGGCGTTCAGACGGTGTTGGCGGATGATCCCGAACTGACGGTTCGTCTCCTCCCCGTCGGAGATGGGGAGGTGGCTCGGACTTTGGCCGAGACGGAGGGGCGATCCCACGCGCAACGCCTGCACAGCCCCTCCACCGCTTCGCGGTCCCCCTCCCCATCAGAGATGGGGAGGAAAGCGCAGCCCCTCCGCGTCGTTCTCGACAGCACCCTTCGAACTCCGCCCTCGGCCAAGATCGCGTCCGCCAACACCCTGATCTTCTGCACCGTGCCGCCGCGCCACATCGGCGCCGCCGAGGTCGCGCAGACGCGTACCGAATCCGGTCGTCCCGCCCCAGACGCCGTCCTGCACGAACTCGACCATCGCGGCGTCTCATCCGTCCTGATCGAGGGCGGCGGCCAGGTCGCGGCGTCCTTCCTCCGCGCCGGCCTCGTGGACCGCATCGAGTGGTTCCGCGCCCCGATCCTGCTGGGCGGGGAGGGGCGGCCGTGCGTCGCCGCGCTGGCCCTCGCCAGCCTTTCCGACGCCCCGCGCTTCCGGCGCCTTGCGGTCGAGCCCCTCGGTGACGACCTGTGGGAGCGTTACGAGAGGCTCTGATGTTCACGGGTATTGTCACCGATATTGGACGGGTGCGATCGGTCGCCGAGACCAACCGCGACCGGCGCTATGAAATCCAGACCGCCTGGGACACGTCCGGCCTCGATCTGGGCGCCTCGGTCAGCCATGCGGGCGTCTGCCTGACCGTCACCGAGACCGGCCCCGGCTGGTTCGCGGTCGAGGTCTCGGGCGAGACCCTGTCGAAGACAACCCTGGGCGCGTGGAAGGCCGGCGACGGCGTCAATCTGGAGCGGGCGGCGAAGCTGGGCGACGAGATGGGCGGCCATGTCGTTTCGGGCCATGTCGACGGCCTGGGGCGCATCGTGTCCATCACGCCCGAGGGCGGCTCCCACCGCATCGCGGTCGAGGCCCCGGCGCCCCTGCACCGCTACATCGCCGCCAAGGGCTCGATAACGGTGGACGGCGTGTCCCTGACGGTGAACACGGTCGAGGGCCGTGTCTTCGGCCTGAACATCATCCCTCACACCTGGGATCACACCACGCTCGGCCGCCTGAAAGTCGGTGATCCGGTCAATCTGGAGATCGACATGCTGGCGCGATACCTCGCGCGGTGGCAGGAGACCGCGTCATGACCGTCGCCGCCTACAGCCTGGACAGCCCGATCAGCCCGATCGAGGACATCGTCGAGGACGCCCGCAACGGGCGACCCTACATCCTGATCGACGCCGAGGACCGGGAGAACGAGGGGGACATCATCATCCCCGCCCAGTTCGCCACGCCCGACCAGATCAACTTCATGGCTCGCTATGCGCGCGGCCTGATCTGCCTGGCCATGACGTCGGAGCGCGCGCGCCAGCTGCGCCTGCCGCCCATGGCGGTGGAAAACCGCACCAGCATGGCCACGGCTTTCACCGTCTCCATCGAGGCGCGCGAGGGCGTCACCACGGGCATCAGCGCCGCGGACCGCGCTCGCACGGTTCAGGTCGCCGTCGATCCGTCGAAGGGCGCGGACGACATCGTCTCGCCCGGTCACGTCTTTCCGCTGGTCGCGCGCGACGGCGGCGTCCTTGTCCGTACCGGCCACACCGAGGCGGCCGTCGACATCAGCCGCATGGCCGGCCTGACGCCCGCCGGTGTGATCTGCGAGATCATGAACGACGACGGCACCATGGCGCGCCTGCCGGACCTGGTCGGCTTCGCCCAGAAGCACGGCGTCAAGATCGGCACCATCGCCGATCTGATCGCCTATCGCCGCCGCACCGAACGCTTCGTCGAGCGCATTCTGGAGACGCCGTTCGACACCGTCCACGGCGAGGGCTTCAACCTGAAGCTCTACCGCAACACCATCGAGGGCGCCGAGCACGTCGCCCTGGTGAAGGGGCGGATCGAGGCGGGCCGCCCGACGCTGGTGCGGATGCACCAGATCGACTTCGCCGCCGACGTCCTGGGTCACGCCGAGGCGCGCCAGTCCTTCGTACCGCGTGCGCTGAAGGCGCTGGAGGCGTTCGACGGGCCCGGCGTGGCGGTCTTCCTGCGCGACCCTGCGCACAGCCTGATCGAGCGGCTGGCGGGCGGCGATCGCCCCGCCGCCTCGGCCGACCGCGCCCTGAAGGCCTACGGTGTGGGCGCTCAGATCCTGCTGGATCTCGGCGTCCGCGACATGATCGTCATGAGCTCCACGCGGCCGGAGCCGACGGCGCTGGAAGGCTATGACCTGCGCATCGTCGGCTGGCGTGACATGGACGGAGAAGACCCATCCCTTTGACCGATCAAACGCGCGTCCTCGTCGTCGAGGCGCGGTTCTATGACGACCTGGCCGACGCCCTGCTGGAAGGCGCGAAAGAGACGCTGCGTGCGCAGAACGTGGCGTTCGACGTGGTGACGGTGCCGGGCGCGCTGGAGATTCCGCCCGCCATCGCCCTGGCCGAGGAAGCCGGCCGCTATCCGACCGCGCCGCGCTACGACGGCTATGTCGCGCTGGGCACGGTGATCCGGGGCGAGACCTATCATTTCGAGATCGTCGCGGATCAGTCCGCCGCCGGCATCATGCGTCTGGGCCTGAACGGCCTGTGCATCGGCAACGGCATCCTGACGACCGAAGACGACGATCAGGCCTGGACCCGTGCGCGGCTCAGCGAGGGCGACAAGGGCGGCGGCGCAGCGCGTGCATGCCTGGAGCTCATTGCGCTGCGGCGCCGGTTGCGGGTAGGCCTCGGCGGATGACCGAACCGAACAGCGTCGCGGCCGTGATGGCCCAACTGGCGGAGGCGCAGGCCGCCCGCGCCGAACCCAGCCTGACCTCGCGCCAGCGCCGCGCGCGCACGATCGCGCGCCTGGCGGCCGTCCAGGCCCTCTATCAGATGGAGCTGGCCGGCGAGGGCGTCGAGACCGTCATCACCGAGTTCCAGACCCATCGCTTCGACGCCGACATCGAGGGCGAGGCCCTGGCCGAGGCGGACGAGGATTACTTCGGCGAGATCGTGCGCGGCGTCATCACCAGCCAGCGCGCCATCGACACTGCCGTCACCAAGCGCCTGGCCTCGGGCTGGCGGCTGGAGCGCCTCGACGCCACGCTGCGCGCCCTGCTGCGCTGTGGCGCGTGGGAGCTGATGGAACAGCCGGCCACGCCGAAGGAAGTGGTGCTGGACGAATACGTCGAACTGGCCAAGGCCTTCTTCGATGAAGCCGAGGCGCGCTTCGTCAACGCCGCGCTGGACGGGGTCGCACGCGACGCGCGAGGCTGATCCGGCGTGGCTGAGCCGGCCGGCGAGTTCGAAACCATCGACAGCCTGCTGAAGCCGCTGGCACATGCCGAGTGGGCGAGGGGGCTGGCTGACGACGTCGCCGTCATCACGCCGCGCCCTGGCTTCGAACTGGTCGTCACCAAGGACACGATCGTCGAGGGCGTCCACTTTCTGCCCGACGACCCGTGGGACACGGTCGCCCAGAAGCTGCTGCGCGTAAACCTGTCGGACCTGGCCGCCAAGGGCGCCGAGCCGTTCGGCTATCTGATGAGCTGCGCCTGGTCCGGCCGCTGCGGCTGGGTCGAGCGGCAGGCGTTCGCGCAAGGTCTCGCGGTCGATCAGGCCGCGTTCGGCGTTCGCCTGCTGGGCGGCGACACGGTCGCCACGCCCGGTCCCGCGACCTTCTCCGCCACCCTGATGGGCTGGGCCAAAGGGCGCGTGCCCGCCCGCTCCGGCGCGCAAGCGGGAGACGCCGTCTTCGTCACCGGCCACATCGGGGACGGATGGCTGGGGCTGCAGGCGGCGCGCGGCCTGCTGGATCTGGAGGCCGACCGCATCGCCACCCTGGTCGAGCACTATCGCCGCCCCATGCCTCGCCTGGACTTCGCCTCGGTCGTCGCCCAGTTCGCCAGCGCCAGCCTGGATGTCTCCGACGGTCTGATCGCCGATGTCGGCCACATCGCCGCCGCCAGCGGCAAGGGCGTCGAGCTCAATCTCGACGTCCTGCCTCTGTCCGGCGCGGGCCAGGCCTGGTTCGACACGCGCGTGGACGACGCCGCCGCCCTGATCGCCCTGGCCACCGGCGGCGACGACTACGAGATCGCTTTCACCGCCGCCCCCAAGCACGAGGACGCCCTGCGCCGCGAGGCCGAGCGCCGCCACCTGCGCCTGACCCGCATCGGCGAGGTCCGCACCGGGGCCGGCCTGACCATCACTCACGCCGGCCGCGCCCTGACGCCACTCAAGGGCGGATGGACGCACGACTGATCCAAAGCAACGGAATCTCAACCGCACAGCCTCATCCTGCGGTCATGAACCGTCGCAAGCTCTTCGCCTTCGCCGCTGTCGCCGCCGCCGGGGCGGCCACGCCCGCGCTCGCCAGTGGCGGAGGCGGCGGTCAGGCCGAGGCGCCCGCGCTGAACATCGCCGGCGTCGGTCTGCCGGTCATCGACGGCGGCCGCCTGCGCAACTACGTCTTCGTCTCGCTGCGTCTGCACCTGGGCGCCGGCAAGACGCCTCAGGACATGCGGGACAAGGAACCCTTCCTGCGCGACGCCCTGGTCCGCGCCGCTCACCGCACGCCCTTCACCGTGCCCGGCAGCTGGACCCAGCTGAGCCCGCAGGCCCTGTCGGCCAGCCTGATCCAGTCGGCCAACACCATCGCCGGCCGCGGCTCGGTCGCGCGCGTCGAGATCATCACCCAGAGCCCCCGCCGCCAGGTCCAGCCCCCGCGCGCCTGACGCTGCTTTTCATCTGCAATCCGGCTAAGTTTGGTCGCGTGATGTCCTTGCCAGAGAAGCGCCTCATGTCGACGGAAAGGCGCACGCTGGCGACCTTCTCGGTCGTGAAGCTGCTGGTAATCATCTTATTCTTCGCTGGAGTGTCTGCGGCGCTGCTCGCTCTGCGCGACGTTCCCTACCAAGGCCGCCGATACTCAGCTCAGTCGGCTGCGACGATCATCAACCTGCTGCTGTTCGTTATTGCGATTTACGCCCCGATTCTGATCACCAAGTTGCTGTTTGCCGTGAGGCGGCAGTCGGCTGTTTTCGTGGAGGACGGAATCCTCCGTGCCTTCCCGTGGGGTGTCCGGGCCACGCCATTGGCAGACATCGCCTCTGTTCACGATGAGCAAACCAACGTCTGGACCGGCAATGTCGTGATTGTTTTGAGGGATGGTCGGAGGATGCAATTCGCGACGCGCGAGTATGCGATCCAGGCCGACGATCTGGCTCGCGACATCAATGTGACCCTGTCCGCTCCCACCCAGCTCTAGCGGAACGCTGTTGCGCGTCATCGCGGCTTGCGGCACGGTCCCCCGGCATTCCCCGAGACGCGACTTTGCGTCTGATGCGTACGGGGGGGACCGGAAGGCGGAAGAGGTCGCAAAGGCCCGCCGCGCCAAGGGGCCGTGCGCTTAACTGCACAAGGGCTTGGAAACGCCATGAACAATTATCTGACGCTGGCCTTCGCGGCCGGCGTTCTGGGCGTGCTTTACGGCGCGGTCCAGACAGCGGGGCTTTTGAAAGCCTCCACCGGCAACGACAAGATGCGAGAGATCGCGGCCGCCATTCAGGAAGGGGCCTCGGCCTACCTGCGGCGGCAGTACACCACCATCGGCATCGTCGGGATCGTCATCCTGGTCGCCGCCTACTTCCTGATCGGCCCGTACGCGGCGATCGGCTTCCTGATCGGCGCGGTGCTCTCGGGCGCGGCCGGTTACGCTGGTATGCTGATCTCGGTGCGCGCCAACGTGCGGACGGCGCAAGCCGCGTCCGAAAGCCTGTCGAAGGGTCTGAACCTCGCGTTCAAGTCGGGCGCCATCACCGGCATGTTCGTGGCCGGCGGCGCGCTTCTGGGCGTGGCGGGGTACTACATCGTGCTGACCCAGCACCTGGGTCTGGAGCCGACCAGCCGCGAGGTCGTGGACGGCCTGGTGGCCCTCGGCTTCGGCGCGTCGCTGATCTCGATCTTCGCCCGTCTGGGCGGCGGCATCTTCACCAAGGGCGCGGACGTCGGCGGCGACATGGTCGGCAAGGTCGAGGCCGGCATTCCCGAGGATGACCCCCGTAACGCTGCGACCATCGCCGACAACGTGGGCGACAACGTCGGCGACTGCGCCGGCATGGCCGCCGACCTGTTCGAGACCTATGCGGTGACGACCGTGGCGACCATGGTCCTGGCGGCCATCTTCTTCCGCGGCCAGCCCTATGTGGACGTGATGATGGCCCTGCCGCTGGCCATCTGCGGCGTCTGCATCGTCACCTCGATCATCGGCAGCTTCTTCGTCCGCCTGGGCAAGAGCCAGAACATCATGGGCGCCCTCTATCAGGGGCTGATCGTCACCGGAGTCCTGTCCATCGGCGCGGTCTGGTGGATCATCAACACCATGGTCACCGGCCCCGTCGAAACGGTCGGCGGCCTGCTGATCGCCCCGATGAGCCTGTTCTGGTCGGGCATGGTCGGCCTGGCGGTTACCGCCGCCATCGTCGTGATCACCGAATACTACACCGGTTCGAACTTCCGCCCGGTGCGCTCGGTGGCCAACGCCTCGGTCTCGGGTCATGGCACCAATGTGATCCAGGGCTTGGCCGTCTCGCTGGAATCGACCGCCCTGCCGGCGCTGACCATCATCGTCGGCATCGTCGCCTCGTATCAGCTGGCGGGCCTGTTCGGCATCGCCATCGCCACCACGACCATGCTGGGCGTGGCGGGCATGATCGTGGCGCTGGACGCCTTCGGTCCGGTCACCGACAACGCCGGCGGCATCGCCGAGATGGCGGGTCTGCCCAGCGACGTTCGTCACTCGACGGACGCCCTGGACGCCGTCGGCAACACCACCAAGGCCGTGACCAAGGGGTATGCCATCGGTTCGGCCGGCCTCGGCGCCCTGGTGCTGTTCGCCGCCTACACGTCGGACCTGCAGTATTTCGCGGCCAATCCGGCGGACTATCCGTTCTTCGCAGGCCTGGGTCAGATCGCCTTCGACCTGACCAACCCCTACGTCGTCGTCGGCTTGCTGTTCGGGGGGCTGCTGCCCTTCCTGTTCGGCGGCATGTCGATGATGGCCGTGGGCCGCGCCGCCGAGGCCGTCGTGGCTGAGGTCCGTCGCCAGTTCCGCGAGAACCCGGGCATCATGACCTATGAGGTCAAGCCCGAGTACGGCCGGGCCGTCGACATCCTGACCAAGGCGGCGATCCGCGAGATGATCGTGCCTAGCTTGCTTCCGGTCCTGTCGCCGATCGTCCTGTTCGTCGCGGTGCTGTTCATCTCGGACAAGGCCAACGCCTTCGCCGCCCTGGGCGCCATGCTCATGGGGGTGATCGTCACCGGCCTGTTCGTCGCCATCTCGATGACGTCGGGCGGCGGCGCCTGGGACAACGCCAAGAAGGTCATTGAAGAGGGCTTCACCGACAAGAACGGCGTCGTCCACGGCAAGGGCTCCGAGGCGCACAAGGCCGCCGTCACCGGCGACACCGTGGGCGATCCCTACAAGGACACCTCTGGTCCCGCCGTGAACCCGATGATCAAGATCACCAACATCGTGGCGCTGCTGCTGCTGGCGGTGCTCGCGAGCGGGAAGATCGGGTAGGGCGAGTATCTTTCCTCCCCATGCCCGCATGGGGAGGGGAACCGCTTGCGGTGGAGGGGCAGTTCAAGCGCAGCGCTTGCCATCGCCCCTCCGTCGCTTGGCGCCATCTCCCCATCGCTCCGCAATGGGGAGGAGAAACGAAAAACGCCCCGGAGAGCGATCTCCGGGGCGTTTTCTTTTTGGCTGTACCCGCGACCTAGTCCGGCCGGCGCTGACCCGGATCGTTTTCGTCCGTGCGCGGCAGCTGGCCACGGCCGATGTTGCCCAGCAGCTGTTCCAGCACCGTCAGCTGACGACCGCGGGTCGGCGTCTCGCGCGATTCCATCGCGACCCGCTGGCCGTCTTCCAGGCCCAGGTTGCGGACCGCGGCGACCTTGTCGTCCTCGGCGAAGGTGATCTCGGTGATCGAGCGCTGCGTCACCTGCGGGCGGTTGTAGGTGTATTTCTCGGTGGTCTGGCTGATGTAGTACCAGACCGAATCGCCCTCGAAGGTCGAAGTGGTCGACGGCGAACCCAGGCGGGTCAGCACCGTTTCCTTGGTGTCGGTCCCGGCCACGATGTCCTGCGGCTTGGCGTCGATCGCCTGAAAGCCGTTGGTGCCCACCACAGGGGCGCACGCGCCCAGCGCCAGAGGCAGTGCCAGCAGCGCGCCGGCGGCGATCAGGGATGCGGAACGGTGCATGAAACCCTCGTGCGGACGGCCGTCCGCGTCAGAACAAGACTTTGACCTAGCCGGAGCGCCGTCCTAGTTCAACGGCGCGGCGGAAAAGGGGCCGCTGATCGATGCTCCAGAAACTGTTCGCCAGCCTGAAGTCGCGGCCCCGCGAGGAGCCCACGGCCGACCGCCTGTACCGTCTGACGGTCGCCCAGGCCCGCAAGCCGGGCTTCTACACGGCCGCCGGCGTGCCGGACCGCATCGATGCGCGGTTCGAGCTTTACACTCTGCACGTCCTCATCCTGGTGACACGCCTGCGCGACATCGGCGAGGACGGGATCGAACTGGCCCAGGCGGTGTTCGACGCCTATGTTTCGTCTCTCGACAATGTTCTGCGAGAACTGGGCGAGGGCGATGTAGCCGTGTCCAAGAAGATGCGAAAACTGGGTGAGGCCGTGTACGGCCGCATGAGCGCCTATGAGACGCCGCTGCGTCAGGGCGACGCCGGCGCGCTGGCGGAGGCGATGGACCGCAATATTCATCCCGGGGTGGGCGCGGTGCTGGCCGACTACGCCGTCGCCGCTCGCGCGCGCCTGGGAGAGCAAACCCTGGCCCAGATCATCGCCGGCCCTGACTGGCCGGAGGCGCCGCAATGAACCCGCCCTATTCGGAAACCGTCCGCATCAACGAGATCGGCGAGCGGCTGAACCGCATGCTGGAGCCTGACGGCGCCGTGCGCGCCCGCATCGCGCGGGCGCTGGACCTGGCGTCGCTGAGCACCCTGTCGGGACAGATGACGGTCGAGCCGGCCATGGACGGTTGGCGCCTGACGGGCCGCGTGACGGCCGAGGCGGTCCAGACCTGCGGCATCACGCTGGAGCCCCTGCCGGTCCGCATCGACGAGAGCTTCACCGTCAATCTGGTCGAAGAGACGCCCCAGGCGGTGGAAGACGAAGAGATCGAGATCGATCTGGACGTCGATACGCCCGATATCATCGAAGATGGACGCATAGACTTGGGCGCCTATCTGGTCGAGCAGCTATCCCTCCATCTTGATCCATTCCCGCGCAAACCGGGCGCCGCGTTCGAACAGCCGCCCGAGCCGGCCGAGATCTCGCCCTTCGCCGTCCTGAAGGCGTTCAAGGCCAAGGATGAAGACCAAGGTTGACCTGACGACAGTCCGGTTGCATCCCCCCCGAGCCCGACTATCGTCGGGCCCTTACAGCGCCGCGCCAGACGGCGATCCGGAGTTCGCCTCTTGTCCCCGACGACCCTGATTTCGCTCGACGCCATGGGGGGCGATCACGGCCCTCCGATCGTGGTCGGGGGCGTGCGGGAATATCTGAAGCGGGAAAACAGCGACGGCGTGAACTTCCTGCTGCACGGCGACCAGGCGGCCATCGAGGCCGAGGTCCTGCGCCTGAACGTTCCGGTCGACCGCATCGAGATCCGCCACACCGACAAGGTCGTGGCTATGGACGAAAAGCCCGCGCAGGCCATGCGGCGCGGCAAGGGCTCCAGCCTGTGGAACGCCATCGAAGCGGTGAAGACGGGCGAGGCGGGCGGCGCGGTCTCCGCGGGCAACACCGGCGCCCTGATGGCTATCTCCAAACTGGTGCTGCGCATGGCCGCCGCCGATCTGGAGCGCCCGGCCATCGTTGCCAGCTGGCCGACCTTCAAGGGTTACACGGCGGTGCTGGACGTCGGGGCCAACATCGACTGCGACGCTGAACAACTGGTCGAGTTCGCCATCATGGGCGAGGCCTTCCAGACGGCCGTCCACGGGACCAAGCGCCCGACGGTCGGCGTGCTGAACGTCGGCTCGGAAGACATGAAGGGCCACGAAGCCGTGCGCGAAGCGCACGCCATTCTGCGCAGCGGCGCCTTCGACATCGATTATCACGGCTTCGTCGAGGGCGACGACATCGCCAAGGGCACGGTGGACGTCGTCGTCACCGACGGCTTCACCGGCAACGTCGCGCTGAAAACCGCCGAGGGAACCGCCCGCTACATCTCCGGCCTGCTGCGCGAGGCCCTGACCTCCAGCGTGCAAGCCAAGCTCGGCGCCGCCATCGCCATGCCGGCGCTGAAGGCCATGCGCGCCAAGATCGACCCCAGCACCATCAACGGCGGTCCGTTGCTGGGTCTGAACGGCATCGTCGTGAAAAGCCACGGCGGCGCCGACGCACGCGGCTTCGGAAACGCCATCCGCATCGCCGCCGACATGGCCCGCAGCGACTACATCGCCAAGGTCGGCCCCAATCTGGCGCGGGTCAGCGCCATGTTCGAAACCGCCGCGGCCGAGCCCGCGGAGGAGCCCGCCCAGTGACCGTCATCCGCAGCGCCATCACCGGCGTCGGCTCCTTCCTGCCCGAACAGATCGTCACCAACGCCGATCTGGCCAAGATCGTCGACACCTCCGACGAGTGGATCCAGGAACGCACCGGCATCAAGCAGCGGCACAAGGCGCGCGACGATCAGCCGACCAGCGACCTGGCGGTCGAGGCCGCCAGGAAGGCGCTGCTGGACGCGGGCCGGACGGCGGACGAGGTCGACATGATCATCGTCGCCACCACCACGCCCGACATGACCTTCCCGTCGGTGGCCTCGATCGTCCAGCGCAAGCTGGGTAGCGGCGTCGGCGTCGCCTTCGACGTCCAGGCGGTCTGCTCCGGCTTCGTTTATGCGCTGGGCGTCGCCGACGGCTTCGTCGCGCGCGGCATGGCCAAGTGCGCCTTGGTCATCGGCGCCGAAGAAATGACCCGGCTGATGGACTGGACCGACCGATCCACCTGCGTGCTGTTCGGCGACGGAGCCGGGGCCGTGGTGCTTGAGCCGCGCGAGGGGCAGGGCGCCACGACCGATCAGGGCCTGCTCGGCTTCGCCCTGCGTTGCGACGGCACGAAGACGGACCTGCTGTACGTCGACGGCGGCCCCGCATCGACGGGCACGGTCGGCCACCTTCGCATGGCCGGCAATCAGGTCTTCCGCCACGCCGTGGTCAATATCGCAGAGGGCGTCACCGCCGCCTGCGCCGCCGCCGGCGTGGCTGTGGACGACGTCGACTGGTTCGTGCCGCACCAGGCCAACCAGCGCATCATCAAGGGCGTCGGCGACCGACTGGGACTGGACGAAAACAAGGTCGTCTCGACCGTCGCCCTGCACGCCAACACCTCGGCGGCGTCCATTCCGCTGGCCTTCGACGCCGCCATCAAGGACGGCCGCATCAAGCGCGGCGACCTGGTGTTGCTGGAGGCCATGGGCGGTGGTTTGACCTGGGGCGCCTGCGCCCTTCGCCTGTAAGCGTAGCTTTTCGCGCGTAACATGAATTTCCGCGCTTTGACTTCGCGCGGGTTTGCTCTTTTATGGCCTGGAACTCTGGAGCCGCCGCATGACGACTGCGCCATCCACCCTTACCCGCGCTGATCTGTGCGAGGCTGTGCACAGCGAACTGGGCCTGTCGCGGCAGGAATGCTCGGGGCTGGTCGAGCGGACGCTCGAACTGATCGTCGAGTCGCTCGAGGCGGGCGAGACGGTGAAGCTGTCGGGCTTCGGCGTCTTCCAGGTGCGCGAGAAGCGCGCCCGCATGGGCCGCAACCCCAAGACGGGCGAGCCCGCCGCGATCAACCCGCGCCGCGTCATCACCTTCCGCGCGTCTCAGATCATGAAGAGCCGCGTGCACGACGCCGTGGTCGAGGCCTAGGTCTTGGCCAAGGGCGCCAACGCCTTCCGCAGCATCTCCGAGGCGGCGGACGAGGTTGGCGCGCCCCAGCACGTGCTGCGCTTCTGGGAGACCAAGTTTCCCTTCGTGACCCCGGTCAAGCGCGCCGGCGGCCGCCGATTCTACCGGCCTCAGGACATCGCGGTTCTGAAGGGCGTGCGCCGCCTGCTTCATGACGAGGGCCTGACCATCAAGGGCGTGCTGAAGCTGCACGCCGAGAACGGAATCGGCCGAGTGACGGGCAGCGAGGGCGTCGCTCCGGCCCCGACCGCCGCGGCCATGCCCTCATCGGACGCCTTGGATCTGGCGCGCCTGCGCGACCGTCTGGACGCCGCGCGCACCCGCCTGCTGGCCGCTCTGGACGCCTGACGTCGATACCGGTTTTTTCGGTTTGCGGCCCGGCGGCTCCGCCTCTATAGGGAGCGCCTCTCGGAGCGTGGCGCAGCCTGGTAGCGCACTTGACTGGGGGTCAAGGGGTCGCAGGTTCGAATCCTGTCGCTCCGACCATCTTCCTTATCGAAGACGGTTGCCTGAGAGAGCTTGAAGGGGCCGCCTTTTCGGGGCGGCCCCTCTGCAATTCCGCCGGGCGGCTTACGCCTTCTCGATGGCCGCCGCGATCTGGTCGGTGGAGTGGCCGGTCAGGTCCTTGGCGATCTCGCCGACCAGGCGGGCTTCGGTCTCCTTGTGCCAGCTCTTGCGGAGCTGTCCCAGCGTCTTGGGGGCCGCGATCACCAGCAGGTCGTTGACCTTGTTGGTCAGCACCATCTTGTTCAGCGCCTCCGCGACGCCCATCGCAAAGCCGTCCTCGGCCTGGGTGTCGTTGTCGGGATTGGCCTCGCTGGAGATGCGACCGGGCGCACCGGACACGCGATCGGCGATTTCGGGCGTCGGCTTGGCGGTCAGCTGGACCTCCTGTTGCCCGGCGTTCTCGAACAGGCTTAGCTTCTCGCCGTCGACGACGGCGACGAGGGCGCCTTTGGGAAGTTTCATCAGAGAGCTCCGCATATTGGGGGCTCATTCAACGGTCCGTGCGCAAGCCGGTTGCGCCGCGCGCGCTTGCGTCGCGCCTCACCGCTCCCGGTCGGCCCAGCGCAAGAAGGGGACCAGCGGCACGCCCCACGCGGTGCCCGCCACGACGTAGTAGACCAGGGTCACCCAGAAATTGTCGGGCAGGCGATCGGCGATCCAGACCGCCGCCCAGACATAGCCGGCGAGAAACAGCAGCACGCCGATCATGCCCAGGAAGCGTCGCAGCCGCGCCGGCATCAGCGCTTGTTCCGGAACAGGAAGTAGGCGACCAGCCCGATCGCCGATCCGGCCATCGCCCACAACACCCAGCCCCACTGGTCCATCGTCTCGGCGGCGAAGACGCGGATGCACAGGAACCAGCCGCAGATCGCGCCCGTCGTGGACACCAGGCTGGTGGCGAAGAAGCCCCGCCGCCCTGTCACCAGATCGGCGATCCAGGCCAGAAGCGCGGCGCCCAGCACGGCCATCACGACATCCGCATACTGCACTCGGCGTCTCTCCCAGGGTCCGGCGTCGTCGCCGTGATTGTTGACTCGATCTTGCCGTTCTCAGCGGGCATACCGCGCGTGTCGGCCCGCCGAGGGCCGGCACTGTATCCGGGTCAGCGGCGGGCGTCGAATGATGCGTTTTGGCAGGAACGACCAGAGCCGTGCGGCTGCTGTCTGGCTGTTTGTCACGGCGCTTCTGGTGTTCGCCATGGTGGTGGTCGGCGGCATGACTCGCCTGACCGGCTCGGGTCTGTCGATCACGGAATGGAAGCCCATCATGGGCGCCCTGCCGCCGATGAGCGAAGCCGACTGGCTGACCGCTTTCGACAAGTACAAGACCATCCCGCAATACGCCCAGATCAACGCCGACATGACCCTGGCGGGGTTCAAGTCGATCTTTTGGTGGGAGTGGGCGCACCGCCTGCTGGGCCGACTGATCGGCGTGGTCTTCGCCGTGCCCTTCCTGGTCCTGGTGCTGCTGCGCCGCCTGCCGCGCCGCCTGATCGTACGATGCCTCATCCTGCTGGCTCTGGGCGGACTGCAGGGGCTGATCGGCTGGTGGATGGTGTCCAGCGGCCTGTCGGAGCGTGTCGACGTCGCGCCGGAGCGGCTGGCCACCCACCTGGGTCTGGCGCTGCTGATCTTCATGGGTCTGATCTGGACCGGGCTGGAGGCGTGGTTCGGCGAAGAGCATTCGCGCCCGCCGGCGGGTTGGTCGCGCGGCGCGGCGCTGCTGCTGGGCGGCGTCTTCTTCCAGTGCCTGCTGGGCGGTCTGGTCGCCGGGGCCAAGGCGGGCTTCATCTATACCGACTGGCCGATGATGAACGGGGCGATCGGGCCTGCGGTCGACTGGGGCAGGGGGGCGCTGGCCTTCCTGCACGACCAGGCGCTGGTTCAGTTCAATCACCGCATCTGGGCCTACGTCCTGCTGATCGCGGGCACCGCCTACGCCATCCAGGCCTTCCGCTGGCGGCTGGCCGAGGGCTTGGGCGCCGCCGCCTTCGCGCTCGCCGCCGCCCTGTGGCTGCAGGCCCTGCTGGGCATCGTCACCCTGGTCCACGCCGTGCCGCTGGCGCTGGGCGGCCTGCATCAGGCCGGAGCGGTGATTGTGCTGGCCATCGCCACGCTGAACCTGTGGCTCGTGCGGCGGTCCCAAGCGCGCCTCTTCATGTCCGGACCGCGTTTCGGGCGCTAAACAATACGGTATTTTAATACCGTTTGCAGAAAACGTCGTTAAAACAGGAGCTTGTCGAGGTTCGTCGTGCGCAAGCCGCGTTGACGCCCCGCAACCGATGCTCTATCAGCGCGCCTTCCGTTCGTCCCGGGTCTCGATCCGACGACGTGCAGCCCGTTTCGCCTTCCCAGGAACCCTCGTCATGCTGAAGAGCACCACGGCTTCGCTGAAGCCGGCCGAGGTCGAGAAGAAGTGGATCCACATCGACGCCGAAGGCGTCGTGGTGGGCCGTCTCGCGACCTTCATCGCCAACCGTCTGCGCGGCAAGCACCGCGGCGACTACACCCCGCACGTCGATTGCGGCGACTACGTCGTCGTCACCAACGTCGATAAGGTCGTGTTCACCGGCAAGAAGTCGACCGACAAGGTCTACTATCGCCACACCGGCCACCCGGGCGGCGTCAAATCGACCACCCCGCAGAAGGTGCTGGGCGGCCGCTTCCCCGAGCGCGTGCTCGAGAAAGCCGTCGAGCGCATGCTGCCGAAGGAAAGCCCGCTGGCCCGCAAGCAGATGACGCACCTGCGCCTGTTCGCCGGCGCCGCGCACACCCACGAAGCCCAGTCGCCCGAGACGATCGCCTTCGCGGCGGCCTCGGCCAAGAACACCCGGAGCGTCTGAGCATGACCGACGTGACTCAAGACACCGCCCCGCAAGCCGCCCCTCAGGCCGCGCCGCAAGCCACCGGCTTCGACGCCCTGAAGACCCTGCAGACGCCGGGCCTGGGTGAAGAACATCCGGTCTACACGCAGAAGCTGGACTCGCTGGGCCGCGCCTATTCGACCGGCAAGCGCAAGAACGCCATCGCCCGCGTTTGGGTGAAGCCGGGTTCGGGCAAGATCACCGTCAACGGCAAGGAACTGAACGCCTATTTCGCGCGTCCGGTCCTGCAGATGATGGTCGCCCAGCCGCTGAACGTCACGGACCGCGCCACGCAGTTCGACGTGATCTGCACGGTCGAGGGTTCGGGCCTGTCGGGCCAGGCCGGCGCCATCCGCCACGGCCTGTCGCACGCCCTGACGCACTATGAGCCGGAACTGCGCAAGGTTCTGAAGCCGCACGGCTTCCTGACCCGCGACAGCCGCGTCGTCGAGCGCAAGAAGTACGGCCGCGCCAAGGCCCGCCGTTCGTTCCAGTTCTCGAAGCGCTAATCGCGGTCACGCGATCTGGATTTGGGGCGCTTCGGGAACACCCGGAGCGCCCTTTTTCTTGGCATCCCCCCAACTTCTTCCCTCTCCCAGAGGGAGAGGGCTTCAGGCTCCAGGAGCGAAGCGACTGGCTAAGCCGAAAGGGTGAGGGGTGGGCGGCTAATAGGTGAGGGCGATCCCCTCACCCTTTCGCGCCAGGACGACGGCTATCGCCGCCGTGCGCTCAAGCCCTCTCCCTCTGGGAGAGGGATCAGGCTGGGGACTACGAAATGGCCGCCATCTCACATCTCACAACCCTGCTCGCCTCCATGACGCCCGTGCTGCGTCCGGGCGTGTTCGTCTTCTGCGAACTGCCGGATCTCGACGGCCAGCTTATCTCCACCCTGTCCTCGGTCGTCGTCGTGCAGGAGGACGAAGCCGTCACCGTCGTCATCCCGAAGGACGTCGCCACCGCCCACGGCCTGAGCTTCGGCCCGGCCATGCGGATGATCTCGCTGACGGTGCATTCGGGCCTGGAGGCCGTCGGCCTCACCGCCGCCTTCGCCGCCGCGCTGGCCGAGCGCGGCGTCAGCGCCAATGTCGTGGCCGGCAGCCGGCACGACCATATTTTCGTCCCCGAACGTCAGGCTGAGGACGCCATGGCGGCGCTCACGGCGCTGCAGGCCCGGAGCATGGGATAGATCATGACCCACACCATCTTCATCGACGGCGAGGCCGGCACCACTGGGCTGGAGATCCGCGAGCGGCTTGAGGCGCGCGCCGATCTGGAGCTGATCCTGCTGGGCGACCGCCGCCGCGATGTCGAGGCCAGGCGCGAGGCGCTGAACGCGGCCGACGCCGTCATTCTGTGCCTCCCCGACGATGCGGCGCGCGAGGCGGTCGGGCTGATCGAGAACCCGGCTGTGCGCGTCATCGACGCCTCGACCGCCTACCGCGTCGACCCCGCCTGGGCCTACGGCTTCCCCGAACTGGCGCCCGGCCAGCGCGAGCGGATCGCCGTCGCCACCCGTGTCTCCAACCCGGGCTGTTATCCGACCGGCTTCCTGGGCCTCGTCGCGCCTCTGGTGCGCGCCGGCCTGATCCCGGCCGATCAGCCGATGACCGTCAACGCCGTCAGTGGCTACTCCGGTGGCGGAAAGGCCATGATCGCCGAGTTCGAGACGGAGGACGCGCCCGCCTACCGCGCCTACGGCCTGAGCCTGACGCACAAGCATGTGCCGGAGATGACCCGCCACGCCGGCCTGTCGCGCTCGGTCCTCTTTGCGCCCGCCGTTGGCGCCTATCGCCAAGGCATGCTGGTCGAGGTTCCGCTGCACCTGTCAGCGCTGCCGGGCTCGCCGTCCATCGAGGTGATCCACGGCGCCCTGGTCGAAGCCTACGCCGGCCAGCGCTTCGTCGAGGTCGCCGAGCTTGAAGTCACCGAGGCCATGACCGGCCTGGACCCCGAGGGCCTGACCGGCACCAACCGCCTGCGCCTGCACGTCTTCGGAGACCGCGGCGGCGAACAGGTCCGCCTGGTCGCCCTGCTGGACAACCTCGGCAAGGGCGCCTCCGGCGCGGCGGTGCAGAACCTCAACCTGATGCTGGGGCTGGACGAGGGGACGGCGCTGGGCTGAGGCGCCCCACCCATCTACGTCTGTCATCCTGGAATTTGATCCGAGGATCAGGTTGTCTGGTGGGCCATAGGCACCAGCTGAAACGCCGCGTCATGAGGCATTCCAACCTTCAGCACGATCAACACCCGATCCTCGGATCAAGTCCGAGGATGACGGGGTGATACAGGGAGGGCTTGCAACCACCTCGCCTCGCGCGCCGTATCTGCGTCCATGACCCAGCCGCCGCTCTCCCGCCGCCGCATCCTGCTGACCGCCAGCGCCCTGATCGCCGCGCCCGGTCTCGCTCGCGCGGGTGAGGCCGACTACGCCAACGATCCCGCCCGCCGCGTCACGGACGCCCAGTGGCGTCAGCGCCTGCCGGGGCTCAGCTACGACGTCCTGCGTCATGAGGGCACGGAACGGCCCTTCACCAGTCCCCTGAACGACGAGCACCGCGCCGGCACCTTCGACTGCAGGGGCTGCGGCCTGCCGCTGTTTCTCTCGGCGTGGAAGTTCGACAGCGGCACCGGCTGGCCGAGCTTCTTCCGCGTCAACCGCGCCAACATCGGCACCAAGCGCGACCTCGGTCTCGGCATCCCGCGCACGGAATATCATTGTGCCCGCTGCCTAGGGCACCAGGGGCACGTCTTCGAGGACGGCCCGCGCCCGACCGGCCTGCGCTACTGCAACAACGGCGTGGCGCTGACCTTCCGCCCCGGCTGAGGCCTTAAGCCTGGCGCGCCAGCCGCCGGGCCTTCAGCGCGCTCTCGACCGTGACGCCGAACCAGATGGCGGCGATCACCACGATCAGGCCCAGGTCCTTGCCCGGCCAGATCATCGGCGCGATCGCCGTCAGCATGATCGACATCGGGAACATGGCGGCCCAGACGCCGGCGCCGCGCACCTGTCCGTGGATCAGGGGCGGATTGGCGTCGCGGGTCTTCTTCGAGAACAGCGGGTTCAGCAACACGAAGGCGATGGGGCACAGCACCGCCGCGCCGACATACTTCGCCCACATCGACGGCGCGCCGAAGACGCATAGGCTGGTTGTCAGCAGCGCCAAGGCGAAACCGGTGGCGATGGCCAGCAGCAGGTTGGGCTCGATGTTCTTCACGACTTCACCTTCACATAGCTGCCGGGCGCCGGCTCGATCGCCGCCAACGGCCCTTTCTTCGGATCGCGCGCGGCGACGCAGTCGCCCGACCGCGCGTGCAGCCACGCGGCCCAGTGCTCCCACCAGCTGCCCGGATGCTCCGCCGCGCCCTCGCGCCACTCGGACAGCGTGGCGGGCAGGGCGGCGTTGGTCCAGTGCTGGTATTTCTTCGCGCTCGGCGGATTGATGACCCCGGCGATGTGGCCCGACCCCGCCAGCGTCAGGGTCACGTCCGCATTCTCGAACGCCCGCGCCGAGCGATAGACCGAGTTCATCGGCGCGATGTGGTCTTCCTTCGACGCCTGGAAATACAGCGGGATGCGCACCTTTTTCAGATCGACGGTCACCCCGCCGATCTCGAACTCGCCCTTCGACAGGCGGTTCTGGCCGTACATCGAGCGCAGATAGTCCATGTGCAGCCGCTTGGGCATCCGCGTCTGGTCCGCGTTCCAGAACAGCAGGTCGAACGCCGGCGGATCCTTGCCCATCAGATAGTTGCTGACGAAGAACGACCAGATCAGGTCGTTGGCCCGCAACGCGTTGAACGTCTCCGCCATGGCCGCGCCGGGCAAGACGCCGCCGGCGGCGTCCATCTGCTGCTCTACCTCGTTCAGCCAGTGCTCGTCGGTGAACAGCAGAAGGTCGCCCGCCTCTTCGAAATCGTGCTGGGCGGCGAAGAAGGTGTTGGCGGCGATGCGGTCGTCGCCGGTCTCGGCCATGTGCGCCAGGGCGGCCCCCATCAGCGTGCCGCCGATGCAGTAGCCGACCGTGTTCACTTGTGGCTGGCCGGCCTGCTCCAGCGTCTTCTCGACGGCGCGGAACAGACCCTTTTGCAGATAGTCGTCGAAGCCGAAGTCGGCCTTGTCCTTGTCGGGATTGACCCACGAACAGACGAAGACGGTGAACCCTTGCGCCGACAGCCAGCGGATCAGCGAGTTCTCCGGCTGCAGATCCATGATGTAGAACTTGTTGATCCACGGCGGGAAGATCAGTAGCGGCACGGCCCGCTGCCTGTCCGTGGCCGCGTTGTACTGGATCAGCTCGAACAGCTCGTCGCGCCACACGACCTGTCCCGGCGCGGTGGCGACGTTCACCCCGACCTGGAATCGCTCGTAGTCCGCCTGGCTGATCTTCAGCTTGCCGCCGCCCCGCTCCAGATCGGCGGCGAAGTTCTGCATCCCCTTGACCAGGCTCTCGCCGTTGGTCTCGGCCATCGCCTTCAGCGCGGCGGGGTTGGAGGCCAGGAAGTTGGAGGGCGAGAAGGCGTCGGTCAGCAGTTTGGTGAAGAACTCGGCCCGCCGCTTGGTGCGCGGATCCACGTCTTCGACCGACGAAACCAGGCCGTTCATCCAGTCTGAAGTGACCAGATAGGACTGGCGCATCACGTCGAAGACCGGGTTTTCGGACCAGGCAGGATCCTTGAAGCGCTTGTCGGCCGCTGGCTTTGGGGCTTCACCCGCGGCCTGGCGCGTGGTCGACGCCCACAGGTCCATGTAGCGGTTGAACAGGTCCGCCTGCGCGGAAAACAGCTTGTCGGGCCGCGCCGCCAGGCTGGTCATCACCGAAGTCATGGCCGGGCCGACGTTGAACGGGTCGGGCGACAGGGCGGCCGGGCGGTCCGCCTGGCTCAGCGCCGCCTCGGCGATCGCCGCCTGCGCCGTCATCGCCGCCTTGGCGATATTCATCGACAGCGTCTCCAGCATCTCGCGCTGCTCCCCGGCGCCGCCGAAGGGGGAAGCGGCCTCGGCCTGCGGTTCGGGGCGCGGCGGATCGGGAACGAACAGCTTGGGCCGGGGCGCCGGTTCGGGCGCAACCTCCACCACAACGTCGACCTTCGGGGGCGCCCCGGCCGGCGCCTTGGGCTTGCGCGGCTTGGCGGAGGTCGGGCGACCGGGCTTGCGCGGCGTCGTGGCCACGGGCGGGGGCGCGGCGGTGCTGGTCTTTGAGGGGCGCTTGGCCATGCTGTCTCCGGCGTCTCCCGGGCGTGGGGCGCCGTCCGCCCTTCCGCCGTTACCCATGATGGCATATGACCCGGCCTGAAATGAATGTGATCGTGGGCAAAAAGATCGGCTTTGCGGCGATGGGGCTGACCGCGCTCTCGCTGAGCGCGTGCGCCTCGGCTTTCGCGCCCGAGACGGACGCCCGCTCGCCGCTGGCGCCCGAGATCCAGCAACTGGTGGACGCCAACCGGCGCTATCCGCGCTGGGAGGATTTTCCCAAGGCCCCGACGGACTTGCCGACCAGCGAGGCGATCGCCTCACGGGTCGCGTCGCTGGACAGCGCCTCCGCCGGACTGGCGCGCGAGCGGGCCGCCATTCCCTGGACGTTGGAAGACCCCGGCGGCTTCGCCGAATCGGTGCGCAGCCGGGTCGAGGCCTCACAGCCATCGCCGGCGACCGCCCGGACAGTGGCCGACGTCGAGGCCTTCGCCCAACGCCTGCGCGACCGCGCGGTCGCCCCGCCGCCCGCCGATCGTTTCCGCCGCCCGCCGGGCTGAGCGCGGCGCAACCTGCACGACCGGAATCGGCGTATCGAGCCGTCAACTTGTCATCGCCCGGACGCGAGAATCCGGGGATCATAGCAATGAGGAGTTCGCCCATGGCCGCTGCGCCCTATCCCGACACCCTGGCGGCCGACGCCGCGCGGGTCGCTGAGCTGGCCGCCATCGCCGCGCTCGATCAGGTCGGACGCGGCGACGAAACCACGGCGGATCAGGTCGCGGTCGACGCCATGCGCACCGGCCTGAACACCCTGAACATCCAGGGCCGTATCGTCATCGGCGAGGGCGAACGGGACGAGGCGCCCATGCTCTACATCGGCGAGGAAGTGGGCAACGGCTCCGGCCCCGCCATCGACATCGCCCTGGACCCGCTGGAAGGCACAACCCTGACGGCCAAGGCCATGGCGGGGGCCCTGGCCGTCCTGGCGATGGCGCCGCGCGGCGGCCTGCTGCACGCGCCCGACACCTATATGCAGAAGATCGCCATCGGTCCGGGCTATCCGGCCGGCACGGTCGATCTGGACGCCAGCGCCCAGGACAACGTCCGCGCCCTCGCCAGGGCCAAGGGCGTGACGCCCGGGGAAATCACCGTCCTGGTCATGGATCGCCCGCGCCACGCCGAGCTGATCGCTGCGCTGCGCGACGTCGGCGCCCGCATCCAGTTCATCACCGACGGGGACGTCGCCGGCGTGATCCACACAACCGAGCCGGAGACCGGCATCGACCTCTACCTCGGCTCGGGCGGCGCGCCGGAAGGCGTGCTGGCAGCCGCGGCGCTGAAGTGCGTCGGCGGCTTCTTCCAGGGGCGCCTGATCTTCCGCAACGACGACGAGAAGGCCCGCGCCGAGCGCACCGGCGTCACCGACTTCGACCGCAAGTACGAACTGCATGAGCTGGTGTCCGGCGACGCCATCTTCGCCGCCACCGGCGTGACGACCGGCGCCCTGCTGGACGGGGTGCGCATGTCGAACGGCCTGGTGACGACGCACACCCTGGTGATGGACTCGTTCACCCGCACCGTGCGGCGCATCCACACTACGCGTCCGCTCTGATGCCCGACGGCGCGCCGCCCGCGGCGCCGGAGACCTTCGCGGGCGTGACCCGCTCCCTGTCCGGGCGGCGCTGGCGGCAGCGCCCGGCCTCGTCCGCCGTGACCCGCGCGCACATGCAGTCGCTGGGCCTTGCCGAGCCCTTGGCCCGGGCCTTGGCCGCGCGCGGCGTGGCGGCGGAGCAGGGCGCCGACTATCTGAAGCCGACGCTGCGGGCGCTGTTTCCCGATCCGTCCTGCTTCATCGACATGGACAGGGCGACGACGGCGATCCTCGACGCCTTCCAGCGCGGCGCCGCCATCCACATCTTCGCCGACTATGACGTCGACGGGGCCTCCAGCGCGGCGTTGCTGGTCCGCTGGTTCCGCGCCATGGGCGGCGGTGCGCCGATCTATGTCCCCGACCGCCTGACCGAGGGCTATGGCCCCAGCGCTCTCGCGTTCGACCGGCTGAAGGCGTCGGGCGCCGACCTGGTCGTCACCGTCGACTGCGGCGCGGCGGCCCATACGGCGCTGGAGCATGCGGCCGCCATCGGCCTGGATGTCGTGGTCATCGACCACCACATGATGCGCGGCGGTCCGCCCCCGGCGCTGGCCGTCGTCAATCCAAACCGGCCCGACTGCGGCTCGGGCCAGGGCAATCTTGCGGCGGCCGGCGTCGTCTTTGTTCTACTGGCTGCGCTGAACCGCGAGGCGCGGGGCAGGGGGCTGTTCAGCGACAAGCCCCAGCCGGACTTGCGCCAATGGCTCGACCTCGCCTGCATGGGCGCGGTCTGTGATGTGACCGGCCTGACCGGTTTCAACCGGGCCCTGGTCGCGCTGGGACTTGAGGTCATGAGCGGCTGGAGCAACCCCGGCCTCGCCGCCCTGCTGAAGGCCGCCGGCGCCGAGCCCGGCCCGGCCACCGCCAACCATGCCGGCTTCATCCTGGGCCCCCGCATCAACGCCGGCGGCCGCATCGGTCGCGCGGACCTGGGCGCGCGTCTGCTCTCCACCGACGATCCCGAGGAAGCCCGCCAACTGGCCGAGGAACTGGACGCGCTCAACCTCGCGCGCCGGGACATCGAACGCCTGGCGACCGAGGAGGCCACCGCCATCGTCGAGCGCTCGGGCCAGCATCTGGACCGCGCCGCCGTCGTCGTCTCGGGGCAGGACTGGCATCCGGGCGTCGTCGGCGTCATCGCCGGACGCCTGCGCGAACGGTGGCGCAAGCCCGTGGTCGTCATCGGCGTCGATCCGGTCACCGGCATCGGCAAGGGCTCGGGCCGGTCCCAGCCCGGCGTCAATCTGGGCGCGGCCATCCAGGCCGCCTTCACCAACGGCCTTCTGCTGGCCGGCGGCGGCCACGCCATGGCGGCGGGCCTGACCATCGAGGCCGACCGTATCCCCGAACTGGCCGACTGGCTGGACGCCCAGTTGCGCGATCAGGGCGAAGCGGCCGCCGCCGAAGACGCGCTGGAGATCGACGCCCTGATCGACCCCGGCGCCGCGACCCGCACACTGGTCGACGACTTCGCTCGTCTGGCTCCCTTCGGCCCAGGCAACCCGGATCCCGTCTTCGCCTTCGACCATGTCCAGGCGCGCGAGCCGGTCGCCATGAAAGGCGGACACGTCCGCTGCCGTCTGGTGGGCGTAGACGGTTCGTCGGTGAAGGCCATCATGTGGCGCTGCGCTGACCTGCCGGCCGGCCGCAGCCTGCTCTCGGGCGCCGGCGGCCTCAGCGTCGCGGGCCGACTCAAGCCCGACGACTGGAACGGGCGGCGCGGCGTGCAGTTCGAGATCGAGGACGTCGCCGACCCGCGCATGGCCGGCTGAACATCCCGAGCTTTTATCGGGCGATGAGCGCTTGCACCGCTCGGAATCGGCCGCTATATCGCCGGCTCCCGCGCAGCGGTCCCTTCGTCTATCGGTTAGGACGTCAGGTTTTCAACCTGAAAAGAGGGGTTCGACTCCCCTAGGGACTGCCACGCGGGCGTCCATTTTTCTCCCGAACATTGATAAGCGTGGCTTGCGTGCAAGCCGTCGGTCGACCTCGTCAGAGTGCGGCTGAAAACTGGCGTTTTTCGCTTGTCGCGTGTTCGGAGAACCGTGTTAAGCGTGTCGTCGTCTGCATTGATGCGCGGGCGGGGGCTGACGTGTCTGATTTCAGTGAGGCCGAGGCGGCGGAGACCATCCGCATCGCCGGCCGGATCAAATGGTTCGATCCCGGCAAGGGATACGGCTTCATCGTGCCTGACGATCCGTCGCTGACGGATCTCAAGGACGTGCTTCTGCACATCACCAGCCTGCGTGAGAGCGGGCGGGACGCCGCCGCCGAGGGGGCCGCCATCGAATGCGCCGCCGTACGGCGGGCCAAGGGCTGGCAGGTGGTCGAAATCCTGGCGCTGACCGAAGCCGACGCGCCCGCGCCGCGCCGCACCGGCTATGACGCCTTCAAGGCCGCCCACGGCTTCGATGCGGCCGATGCCGCCGCCGGGCTGGAACAGGCGGTGGTGAAGTGGTTCAACCGCACCAAGGGCTACGGTTTCGTGGTGCGCGACGGGCAACCGGGCGATATCTTCGTCCATATCGAAACGCTGCGCCGCTGCGGTCTGGACGATCTGGTCCCCGGCGACACGGTTCAGGTGCGCTTCGCCGACGGGCCCAAGGGCCTTGTGGTGGCCGAGATTCGCCAGGGCGGCTGATCGTCGTCCGGAAAGGACGACATGGACAGACTTCGCCGCAACGGACCGATCGCGCTCCTGCTGGCCATGATGGCCTGCGCGCCGCGCCCGCCGGTCGGTCCGGCGGGTGAGCCGATGGAGCGGCTCACGATCACGACCTCGACCGGCACGCACGATTTCTGGGTCGAGATCGCCGACGAAGAGCCCGAGCGCCAGCAGGGCCTGATGTTCCGGCCGCCCCTGGCCGACGATCGCGGAATGCTGTTCGAGTGGCCGGGCGAACCGCCCGAGGAGCGTGGGTTCTGGATGCGCAACACGCCGAGCTCGCTGGACATCGTCTATGTGCAGGCCGACGGCCGGATCCTGTCGGTCGCCTCGCACGCCACGCCCAACTCGGACGCCGTCCTGTCGTCCAACGGGGCGGCCGCGGGCGTGCTGGAACTCCGTGCGGGCCGGGTTGACCAGATCGGCGCCAAGCCCGGCGACCGCATCACCCATCCCTATTTCGAGTGAACCGCGCGCTTGACCCCGACGGGTCGAAGCCCCAAACGAGCCGCTCGCCGGGTTCGCCCGGCCCGGTCGGAGTGTAGCGCAGCCTGGTAGCGCATCTGGTTTGGGACCAGAGGGTCGGAGGTTCGAATCCTCTCACTCCGACCATTTTCCGGAGAAAGCATGACGCACGACGTGAGTTTCGGAGGATCGCCGGTTCCGAAATCGGTCGTCGACTTCCCGTCCATGATGTCTGCGGGCGAGAAGGAACTGCTCTACCGGTTGGCGCGCAACCACTATCGCGGCGAAGGCCTGATCGTGGACGCCGGACTGTTCCTGGGAGCCTCGACCCGCGCCTTCGCCCAGGGCGTGCGCGACGGCGGCCACGCTCCGTCGTGGGGCAAGCCGATCAACAGCTACGACATCGCCATCTGGGTGCGTGGCATGAACAAGTATCTGACGCGCCCCCAGGTCCAGAAGACGCTCAAGGGCATGGAGCCGCCCGTCGTGGGCAAGAGCTTCGCCCCCACTCTGAAGGCCCTTCTGGCCGATGATCTGGACCTCATAGATCTGAGGCTGGGCGACATCGTTGCGCTGGCCTCGGCCGACCGCCCGATCGAGATCGCCTTCTACGATTGCATCAAGACCTACGACCGCGACCTGGCCGCTTTCCGCGCCTTCGGCCCGCATTACACGCCAGATCGCACGATCGTCGTGCAACAGGACTACTTTTACTGGACGGCGCCCGAGCATCGGGTGCGCCAGGAGTTCCTGGCCGACTATTTCCGCTTCGAAGGCGAGGTCCGATCGACGGCGGTCTTCCGCTGCATCAAGGCGCTGCCGGAGGCGTGGTTCGAGGCGGACCCTGTCGCCGATCTTTCGCCCGAAGAGCAGGTGCGCCTGATCGACAAGGCGGCGGATCGGGCCACGGCCGACTTCGCACTGGAGACCCGGTTGTCCGCGGCGGTCGCCTTGGCGGCGGCGGGGCGGATGGATGCCGCCGAGCGCCGCGTGGCCGAGGTTCTGGCCGACAACGATCGCGAACCGGACGGCAAGCGCGCCGATCGCATCCGCACTCTGGGCCAGGACCTTCGGGCGAAGTGGCTGAAGAGCTAAGAATGCGGAAAGCCCCGCTGTTCGGGCGAACAGCGGGGCTGAGCGCGGCGACAAGGCGCTCGACACGGCCGAACCCCCCGGCGTCAGCCGGCGATAAGTCAACCGGCCGGCATCGCTGATGTTCCCGACACCCGACCCGACGCTGGACCCGGCTGCGGACGCGCGCTAATCACCACCCGATCCGCTGACGAGTGACCGCCCATGCTGGCCCGCATCTACAAGCCCGCCAAGACCGCCATGCAGTCCGGCAAGGCCAAGACCCGCGACTGGCGGCTGGAGTTCGAACCGGCTTCGGCGCGGACCCTCGACCCGCTGATGGGCTGGACCTCCTCGACGGACATGGACGGTCAGGTTCGCCTGTCCTTCGAGACCCAGGAAGAGGCCGTCGCCTACGCCGAGCGTCACGGCATTCCGTTCCGCCTGCACGCGCCGCAGGCGGCGCCGCTGATCATCAAGGCCTACGCCGACAACTTTTCGACCGACAGAAAAGTCTCCTGGACGCACTGAGCGTCCGAGCGACGGGCGCCCTTAGCTCAACCGGATAGAGCACCCGCCTTCTAAGCGGACGGTTACAGGTTCGAGTCCTGTAGGGCGCGCCACGCCGTCGCCATGCGGACCGAGGCGCCATCTCATGACCGACCTCGCCATCGCCCACGCCATCTATCTGGCCGGCGATTCCTACCCCTCGGACGCGCAGATCGAGCGGGAAGTCCGCGGCCGTTTCGGCGGCGTCGCCGCCTCATGGACCGGGCAGAGTGATCTGATCGAAGAATCCGGCGCCGGTGTCTTGGTGAACAGTATCGACGTGCGCGTTCAGCAACTGGCGCGCCTGCTGCCTGAACCGGCCGCCGCTTTGAAGGCCGTGCTGTTTGGCCGATCATCCGGCGCGCGCGCCGCCACCGCCTTCGCGTTCCGGCGACCGGTCCGCGCCGTGGTCTGCCTGGGCTATCCGTTCCGAAAGCCGAACAAGCCCGAGCAGCCGGGCCGCTACAAGCATCTGGCCGCGACCACCGTGCCGACCCTGATCTTCCAGGGAACCGACGACGCCTACGGCGGCCGCGGCGTGGTGGACGACTACGCGCTCAGCGACGCGGTGCGGGTTCGCTTCGTCCAGGCCGACCACACGATGCGTCTGGACGCCGAGGGATGGGCCTTCTTCGAGCGGGAGACGCGCGCCTTCCTCTCGGCCCTCGCCTAGAGCGCTGCGCGCCAGGCGCCGAGGCCCTGCGCCAGATCGGCGATCAGGTCTTCCGGCGCCTCCAGTCCGATGTGGAACCGCAGCAGTTCGCCCGACAGCTTCGGCGGGTGGCGCCGATAGGCCAGTTGCGGCGTCTCGTGCGTCGCCAGGCTCTCGAACCCGCCCCACGAATAGCCCAGCCCGAACAGCTCGAGGGCGTCGAGGAAGGCGTGCGCCGCCGTCGTCGAGCCGCCCTTCATCACCACGCCGAACAGCGCCGCCGCGCCGGTGAAATCGCGCTTCCACAAATCATGGCCGACCGAGTCGGGCAGGGGCGGGAACAGGACGTCGCTGACCTCAGGCCGATCCTGCAGCCACTTCGCCACCTGCAAGGCCGCGCGCGCCTGGGCTTCGTAGCGCAAGGGAAGGGTCCGAAGCCCGCGCAGCGCCAGCCACGCCTCATCCGGCGCCAGGCGCCATCCATACAGCTCGTGGCAGTCGCCGATCTGCTTCGCCAGCGCCGGGTCCCTCACGGCGGTCGATCCCGCCACGACGTCCGAGTGGCCCGAGACGTATTTCGTCAGGGCCTGGGCGCTGATGTCCACGCCGTGCGTCAGCGGCTGGAACGCCAGACCCGACGCCCATGTGTTGTCCATCAGCGTCATCACGCCCCGCGCCCGGCAAGCCGCCGCCATCGCCGGAATGTCCACCATCTCGAAGGTCAGCGAGGCCGGCGCCTCCAGGATCACCAACCGCGTCGTCGGGGTCGTCAGCGCCAGTATGGCCTCGGCGTCCGCCTCGGCCGGATGGAAGACCGTCTGCACGCCCCACCGGGCCATATGACCCGTCAGGAACCGCCGCGTCGGACCGTAGGCGGCGTCCGAACACACGACCTGATCGCCGGGCTTCAACACCGCCATAATCGGCAAGGTCATGCCGGCCAGGCCCGACGGCGTCAGCCAGACATCGGTCGCCCCCTCGAGATCCGCCAGCGCCGCGGCCAGCGCCCGCCCGGCGGTCAGATCCTCGATGCCGTACGTCGGCCCCAGGGTGGCGTCCCGCAGATCGCGCGCACGGTCGCTCAGCATGGTCGAAGCACGCTCGACCGGCGGATTGACGGGTCGCCGCCCCTGGCCCTTGCGCGTCGCTGAGGCGATCAGCCGTGTGCTCGGTGCGCGGGGCCCGGTCGTATCGTCGCTGGCGGTCATGTCGGGGTCGAGGTCCGGTTGCAGTCTTAGGCCTAAGGGCTTCTAAAGCGGACGGTGCACAAGTTTGAAAGGCGAGGCATGAGCGGCGGAGCACGCAGAGGCGTCTGGCGGGGGGCGGCGATCGGCGCCCTGACCCTGCTGCTCGCCGCCTGCGGACGCGATGCGCCCAGCCCCGACAAGGCCTCCGATGCGCCCGCCGCTTCGACGCAGCCGACCGAGGCCGCCGAACTGGCGCCCAGCGCCACCCTTCGCGCGATCAAACGGCGGGGTCGGTTGAACTGCGGCGTCCATCAGGGTCTGGTCGGCTTCGCCTACACCGACAATCGCGGTCAGTGGCGCGGCTTCGACGTCGATTTCTGCCGCGCGATGGCCGCCGCCATCTTCGGCGACGCCGACGCCGCGCGCTTCGTGCCCCTGTCGGCCGAGCAGCGCTTCGACGCCTTGCGCGAGGGCCGCGTCGACGTTCTCTGGCGCAACACATCCTGGACCATGACGAGGGACGCGGGCCATGGCTTCGTCTTTGCAGGCATCAACTACTACGACGGCCAGGGCTTCCTGGTGCGCCGCGCGCTCGGCCTGACCAGCGCGGCGGAGCTGTCGGGCGCCCGCGTCTGCATGCAGTCGGGATCCAGCGCCGAGGCCAACGCCGCCGACTTCTTCCGCCAGCGGGGCGTCGAGTATCGCCCCGTCCTCCTGAAGACCGAGGAAGCGCAGCGCCAGGCCTATGCCGCCGAGCAGTGTGACGCCTTGACCGGCGACGTCGCCGCCCTGGCCGCGGCGCGGGCGGTGATGTCCGATCCGCAGGCCCATGCCGTCCTGCCCGACGTCATTTCCAAGGAGCCGCTGGGCCCGGTGGTGCGCGCGGACGACGAGCGCTGGGCCGCGCTGACCCGCTGGGTGCTGGACGCCGTCATCCTGGCCGAGGAATTGGGCGTCACCCAGGCCAACGCCGAGGCGCTGCGCGCCTCCAGCCAGGACCCGCGCGTGCGCCGGCTGCTGGGCGTGGACGGCGATTTCGGGGCCATGCTTGAGCTGGACGACGACTGGGCGTTCGACGCCGTGCGCGAGGTCGGAAACTATGGCGAGATCTTCGCGCGCAGCCTGGGCCCGCAGTCGACGCTCGACCTGGCGCGCGGTCTGAACGCACAATGGAACGCGGCGCCGCCCGGACTGATGTACGGGCTGCCGATTCGCTGAGGGCTTGGCTGATGCCGGGGGACGAGATGGCTGACGGACACACCAGGTCCAATCTTCACTGGCTGATGCTGCTGGGCTTCGTCGTCGGCCTGGCCGGCGGCCTGGCGGTCAATCTGATGGTCGGCGGCGACGTCGCCTGGGTCCAGTGGGTGACCAGCAACGTCACGGGGCCGCTGGGCCAGATCTTCCTGCGCCTGCTGTTCATGCTGGTGCTGCCCCTGCTGTTCGCCGCCCTGGTCGTGGGGGTCGCCGAGATGGGCGACCTGTCCAGCCTCGGGCGCGCGGGCCTGAAGACGCTGCTGCTGACCATCGTCATCTCGGGCATCGCCGTGGTCATCGGCCTGGCCATGGTCAACATCTTCCGGCCCGGGGACGGCGTCGATCCGGCGTTGGCGCAGCAGCTCCTGAACCAGGGTGCGGCGGGCGCGTCGGCCATCGTCGAGAATGCGCCGGGATCGGTCCAGGCCGGCCAGTTCTTCCTCGACCTGATTCCGTCCAACGTCTTCACGGCGGCGGCCGAGAACCAGATCCTGCCGGTCATGGTCTTCGCCCTGTTCTTCGGCGTAGGCCTGGTCATGGCCAAGGGCCCGGCCACCGACCGCCTGCAGCAGACGATAGAGGGGCTGTTCGAGGTGATGATGAAGCTCATCAACCTCGTCATCAAACTGGCCCCGTTCGCCATCGCCTGCCTGATGTTCAATCTGGCGGCGCTGTTCGGATGGGACCTGCTGGTGCGACTGGCGGCCTATGTGGGCGTGGCGGTGGGCGCCATGGCGATCCACATGTTCATCGTCTATCCGCTGGCCGTCTGGGCCCTGGGCGGCATGTCGCCGCTGCGCTTCTTCAAGGGGGTGCGCGAGCCGATCGTGGTCGCCTTCTCCACCGCCTCGTCCAACGCCAGCCTGCCGGTCTCCCTGCGCGCCGCCGAGCAGAACCTGAAGCTGCCGCGCCGCATCGCCCGCTTCGTCCTGACGGTGGGCGCCACCGCCAACCAGAACGGCACGGCCCTGTTCGAGGGCGTCACCGTCCTCTTCCTGGCCCAGTTCTTCGGCGTCGACCTGACCCTGACCCAGCAGATCATCGTCATGCTGGTCTGCATCCTGGGCGGCGTCGGCACGGCGGGCGTCCCGGCCGGTTCGCTGCCGGTGGTGGCGATGATCCTGGTCATGGTCGGCGTGCCGGCCGAGGGCATCGGCCTGATCCTGGGCGTCGACCGCTTCCTGGACATGTGCCGCACGACCCTGAACGTCACCGGCGACCTGGTGCTGGCCACCATCGTCTCGCGCGGCGAGACCGACCTGCCGGCCGATTCGGCGGACCCGACGGCCGACCCGGCCTAGGGTTCGATGCGCGCGTCCGCCCGGCCGCCCCATTCTGCCCAAGAGCCGTCGTAGAGGCGCGATGTGGCGCCCGGCGCCTGCCCCAGCTCGGCCAGGCCCAACGTCAGGATCGCCGCTGTCACACCGGAGCCGCAGCTGGTGATGATCGGCTTCCGGGGGTCCAGGCCGGCGTCGCGGTAGGCCGCCGTCAGGGCGTCGCCCCGCTTGAACGTCGCGTCGTCGTTCAGCAGCTTCACGAACGGCAGGCTTCTGGCCCCCGGCATGTGTCCGCCGCGCAGGCCCGCGCGCGGTTCCGGCGCCGCGCCCTCGAATCGCGCGGCGGAACGGGCGTCCGCGATCTGCACACGGCCATCCAGCGCGGCGACGACGTCGTCGAAAGCGGCGGTCGTCTCGGGGCGGTGGCGGGCGTTGAAGTCCGCCCTGACCGGCGCCGCCGATGCACCGTCCTCGACCGGGCGGCTCTCGGCGATCCACTTCGGCAAGCCGCCGTCCAGCACGCGCACCCGCGCCGCGCCCATGACTGTGAACATCCACCAGATGCGCGCGGCGGAGACCAGCCCGAGGGTGTCGTACACCACGATCTCGTCAGCCTCTGACACGCCCAGCGAGCCGGCATGGTCGGCGAACGCTTCGGGCCCCGGCATCATGTGGGGCAGGGCAGAGGCATGGTCCGACGCCGCCTCCAGGTCAAAGAAGACGGCGCCCGGAATGCGCGCGGCCTCGAAGTCGGCCCGCCCGTCGCGCCCGTCCAGGTGCCAGCTGGCGTCGATGACCCTCAGATCCGCGGCGCCCAAAAGAGCGGCCAGTTCGTCGGTGGAAATCAGGGGCGAGGTCATGGGCGCTCTTCTAGCAGAGGCGTCCGGCCCTCGCAGCCCGCTTCAATCCCGCTCCAGCGCCAACTGGATCACGTCGGTCCGCTTCGTCCGGAACCCGGCTTCGCAATAGCCGAGATAGAACCGCCACAGCCGCCAGAACCGCACGTCGAATGTCGCCAGTTTCTCCAGCTGCGGCCACGCCGCCTGGAACCGCTCGTCCCACTGTTTCAAGGTATCGGCATAGTCGATGCCGAACCGCTCCACCGACCGCCACTCCAGCTTCGACGCCGCGATCACGGGCCGCAGCCGCTCCTCGGACGGCAGCATTCCGCCGGGGAAGACGTATTTCTGGATGAAGTCCGTGCGGAACGCATACTCCTCGAACAGGGCGTCCTGGATCGTGATGATCTGGAGACCCGCGCGCCCGCCGGGCTTCAGCACTTCGTGGATCTTGTCGAAATAGGTCGGCCAGTACTGCTGGCCCACCGCCTCGAACATCTCGATGGAGGCGACACGGTCGAACCGTCCCTCAATGTCGCGATAGTCCATCAGGCGGATGTCGGTCCGATCCGCCAGGCCGGCCTGATGCAGTCGCTTCTGGGCGAAATCGAACTGTTCCTGCGAGATCGTCACGCCGGTGACGTGGGCGCCGATCTCACGCGCCGCATACTCCGCGAAGCCGCCCCAGCCGCATCCGATCTCCAGCACGCTCATGCCGGGCTTCAGGTCCATCAGCCGCGCCAGCTCGGCGTATTTGCGCTCCTGCGCCGCCTCCAGCGACTGCCCCGCCTCGGCGAAGCGCGCCGAGGAATAGGTCATGCTGGGGTCCAGCCAGGCGCGGTAGAAGTCGTTGCCCAAGTCGTAGTGGGCGTGGATGTTCTTGCGCGATCCCTTGCGACTGTTGGCGTTCAGCCGGTGCCCGATCCAGTTCACCGCCAGCATCAGCCAGTTGCCGTCGAACAGCCGCCGGATATGGTCATAGTTGTCGGCCAGCACCTCCAGCAGGGTCGCCAGCTGCGGCGTGTCCCACTCGCCGGCCATATAGCCTTCGGCGAATCCGATATCGCCCGACGCCAGCGTCCGCCGCGCGAACCGCCAGTCGTGCACGTTCACGATGGCGCTGGGCCCTGGCACCTTGCCGTGAAGCCGGTGGCTTTCGCCGTTCGGCGTATTGATTGTCAGGTCGCCCTTGGTCCAGTTGGCCGCCAGCAGGCGCAGCACCATGTTGGCGCGCGGCGGGGCCGTAAGCCCGATCTGGTCGGTCACCGCGCTCATCGACCGGCCCTCTGCGCCATCAGGTCAGGCATCGTCATACTTAGACTTGGCCGCGGTCTTGAGGGCGTCCAGCGCGCGTGTGCGGGCCTCGCCGTGGTCGACGATCGGGCGAGGATAGTCCGCGCCCAACCTGACGCGGGCCTGCGCCAGGACGTCGGCCGGCGCGGTCCACGGCGCGTGGATCCAGCGGGTGGGCAGGCCGCGCAGTTCCGGGATCCATCGCCTGACGTAATCGCCGCTCGCATCGAATGTCTCGCCCTGGCTGATCGGGTTGAATATTCTGAAGTACGGAGAGGCGTCCGCTCCGGATCCAGCGACCCACTGCCAATTCTGGACATTGTTCGCCAGATCGGCGTCCACAAGGGTGTCCCAGAACCAGTCCTCGCCTTTGCGCCAGTCGATCAGCAGGTGTTTCACCAGGAATGACGCCGCGATCATCCGCACGCGATTATGCATCCACCCGGTGGTCCACAACTGGCGCATTCCGGCGTCCACGATGGGATAGCCGGTCTGTCCGGCCTGCCAGGCCTTCAGCCCCCTCGCGTCGCTGCGCCACTCGGTATTGTCGAACTCGGGCCGGAAGGCGCGGTCCGGCATCGTCGGGAAGTGGTGCAGCAGTTGCGCGGAGAAGTCGCGCCAGCTCAGCTCCTTGCTGAACTTGTCCACCTCCGCTGCGGGCGCCTTGCCGGCCTCGCCCGCCTTGCGCGCGGCCATGACGGCCCGCCACGGGCTGATCTCGCCGAAGTGCAGGTGGGGCGACAGGCGACTGCCGCCGACCTGGGCCGGATGGTCGCGGCCGACGCTATAGGTCTTCAGCGCGCTGCCCACGAATGTCGCCAGCGCCGCATGCGCGCCGTCCTCGCCCGGCGCCCAGTCGAAGCCCTTGGACCAGTCCGGCTTGTCGGGATGCAGATTCCAGTCGGCGACCGCATCGCTTCTGATGCCCTCGGGCGTCGCGATCTCGCGCGGTCCCATAGTGTGCGGGGGCGGTTCGGCTGCATCCATCAGGGCGCGATAGAAGGGGGTGAAGACCTTGTACGGCCCACCCGACCCCGTCATCACCCCGCCCGGCCGGCACAGCAGCGTGCCGTTGTAGCCCTTGCAATCGACCCCATCGGCCATCAGCGCATGGGCGATGTCCGCGTCTCGCTCGGCGGCGCGGGGCGTGAAGAGGCGGTTCATGAACAGGGTGTCGGCGCCCGTCTCGTCGATCAGCCGCCGCAGCTGACCTTCCGATTCGCCGCGACGCAGGATCAGCCGCGATCCGCGCGCCTGCAGCGCCGCGTCCAGCGCCCGCAGCGACTTGTCCAGCCACCACAGGCTGGCCGCGCCCGGCCGCCGATCATAGTCGAGGTCCAGGATGTAGACGGGGATGACGGGGCGACCGGTCGCGGCCGCGTGCTCCAGCGCTGGATTGTCCTGCAGCCGCAAGTCGTTGCGGAACCACAGGATCACCGGCTTGCCGTCTGTGGTCACCGTCGCGTCCCCCGTGTTAGCTTGCATGCCAACTTGTTTCTGGCTGCACGCGGCGCCACCTGAACGCCGCATAGCTTGGGCATCAGCCCGCGCCTAGACGCATCGAGACGATAGAAAGTTCCGCCCGTGAGCCAGCCCAACGCCGTCATCGAGATTTCCGAAGGCCTGAGCCGCCCGGTCAGCATCGGCGGCGGCGGCCGGATCGCCTTCATCGCCGGCCCGTGCCAGCTGGAGAGCCGCCAGCATGCGCTGGAAATGGCGCACGCGCTGAAGGAGATCGGCGAGCGTCTGGACGTCGGCATCATCTACAAGACCAGCTTCGACAAGGCGAACCGCACCTCGGCCGGCGCCGCGCGCGGTTTCGGCCTGGAGGGCTCGCTGCCGATATTCGCCGAAATCCGTGAGACGGTGGGCCTGCCGGTCCTGACCGACGTCCACACCGAGGAACACTGCCGCATCGCCGGCGAGGTCGTCGACGTGCTGCAGATCCCGGCCTTCCTCAGCCGCCAGACCGATCTGCTGCTGGCCGCCGCCGCCACCGGCCGCGTCATCAACATCAAGAAGGGTCAATTCCTGGCCCCCTGGGACATGAAGAACGTCATCGCCAAGGTCACCGGCGCCGGAAACCCCAACGTCATGGCCTGCGAGCGCGGCGCCAGCTTCGGCTACAACACCCTGGTTTCGGACATGCGCGCCCTTCCGGTGCTGCGGGCCATTGGCTGCCCCGTCGTCTTTGACGCCACCCACTCGGTCCAACAGCCAGGCGGGCAGGGCACGTCCTCGGGCGGCCAGCGCGAGTTCGTGCCGGTGCTGGCCCGTGCGGCCGTGGCCGTTGGCGTCGACGCCGTCTTCATGGAGACGCACCAGGACCCCGACAACGCCCCGTCGGACGGCCCCAACATGGTGCCGATCAGCCAGTTCGAGGCTCTGGCCGCCGAACTGATCGCCTTCGACGACCTGGCGCGCCGCACCGGGGCCAAGGCCCCGCTGGCCCAGGCGGCCTGACCCGCCCCGCCGTGACGGAAAGCGCCGCTCTCGACCTCGGCGGTCTGCAGGCCCTGCTGGACCGCGTGCGCGACGTCACCGTCGCCTGCGTCGGCGACCTGATGCTGGATCGCTACGTCTATGGCGAGGTCAGCCGTATCTCGCCCGAGGCGCCCATCCCGGTGCTGAAAACCACGCGCACGGTCGCCATGCCCGGCGGCGTCGGCAATGTGGCCCGCAACGTGGCCTCGATGGGCGGCATGGTGCGGCTGGGCGCCGTGGTCGGCGCGGACGCGGCGGGCGATGAACTCGAACGTCTGTTCGAGGGCGAGGGCCGGATCGAGACCCGCATGACCCGCGCCGAAACCGTTCGCACCATCGTCAAGACGCGCTTTGTCTCGGCCGGCCAGCAGCTGTTGCGGCTGGACGAGGAAGACGCCCCCGGCGCCGCTGAGGCCTCGCCCGAGGCTCTGGAGGGCGCCCACGCCATCCTGATCTCCGACTACGCCAAGGGCGTGGTGTCCGCCGATCTGCTGGCCGCCGCCCATGCCGCGAGCGCAGCGTTCGGCGCGCCCATCATCATCGACCCCAAGGGCCGCGACTTCGCGCGCTACGGCCCCGTCGATCTGATCAAGCCGAACGCCTCCGAACTGGCCGGCGCCACCGGCCTGCCGGCCGGGACGGACGCCGAGGTCGAGGCCGCGCTGGCCGCCCTGCTGGCCGCCTGCGAGGCCAAGGCCGTCGTCGTCACCCGCGCCGGCAAGGGCATGAGCCTCGCCCGGCGCGGCCAGCCCGTGCTGCACGTCCCCGGGCGCGCGCGAGAAGTCTTCGACGTCTCCGGCGCCGGCGACACCTGCCTGGCCGCCTTGGGCCTCGCCCTCGCGACCGGCGCGGACCTGGAGCAAGCCGTGGCCCTGGCCATCCTGGCGTCCGGCGTCGTGGTCGGGAAATCGGGCACCGCCGTCGTCACTCCCGCCGAGCTGCTGGACGCCGAAATGAGCCAGCACGCCTCCGCCGCCATGGCCAAGGTCACGCCCCTGGACGATCTGGCCGAGGAGGTCGAGGCCTGGCGCCGCCAGGGGCTGAAGGTCGGCTTCACCAACGGCTGTTTCGACATCCTGCACCGCGGCCACGTCGCCTATCTGGCCCAAGCCCGCAGCTGGTGCGACCGGCTGGTCGTGGCGCTGAACACCGACGCCTCGGTGCGACGGCTCAAGGGCGAAGGTCGCCCGGTCAACGATCTGGACAGCCGCGCCGTCGTCATCGGCGGTCTGGCCAGCGTGGACCGCGTGACGTCCTTCGACGATCCCACCCCCGTCCGCTTGATCGAGCGCCTGCGTCCCGACGTCCTGATCAAGGGCTCGGACTACACCCGCGAAGGCGTGGTCGGCGGCGATCTGGTCGAAAGCTGGGGCGGCGAGGTCCGGCTGGCCGACTTCAAGGACGGCTTCTCTACCACGCGGACCATCGAACGCATGACCTCACAGAATTCCGCGAATGGGGCGTCCGCATGAGCCCGCCGATGATCGTCGTCACCGGCGGGGCCGGCTTCATCGGCTCCAACATCGTCGCGCGGCTGGCCGCCGAGGGCCGACACGACGTGGTCGTCTGCGACCGCTTCGGCACGGCCGACGAGGCGAAATGGAAGAACATCGCCAACCACGACGTCGCCGACATCTGGTCGCCGGAGGAGCTGTTCGAGCGGCTGGAGCAGCACCGCGATCAGGTCGTGGCGGTCATCCACATGGGCGCCATCTCCTCGACGACCGAACAGGACGTCGATCTGATCGTCCGCACCAACTTCAGCCTGTCGCGCGACGTGTGGGCGTGGTGCACCCAGCACGCCAAGCGGCTAATCTACGCCTCCTCGGCCGCCACCTACGGCGACGGCGATCAGGGCTTCGAGGACGACGACGCCTTGGTCGCCCTGGCGGCGCTGAAGCCCCTGAACGCCTACGGCTATTCCAAGCGGCTGTTCGACGAATACGCCGTGCGTCAGGCCGGTCGCGGCCAGGCCCCGGCCCAGTGGGCGGGCCTGAAATTCTTCAACGTCTACGGCCCCAACGAATACCACAAGGGCTCGATGAAGTCGGTCGTGGCCCAGATCTGGCCCAAGGTGGCGGCCGGCGAGCCGGTCCAGTTGTTCAAGTCGCACCACCCCGACTACGTCGACGGCGGCCAGTTGCGTGACTTCGTGCATGTCGACGATGTGGTCGATATCATCGCCTGGCTTCTGGAAACGCCGGACGTCTCCGGCGTGTTCAACGCCGGCTCCGGTCAGGCCCGCAGCTTCGCCGACCTGGCCCGCGCCACCTTCGCGGCGGCCGGACGCGAGCCGCAGATCACCTACATCGACATGCCCGAGGTGCTGCGCGAACGGTATCAGTACTTCACCGAGGCGCGCATGGATCGCATCCGCCGGCGCGGCTATCCGGGCCAGTCCACCCCGCTGGAGACCGGCGTGCGGCGCTACGTCGAGTACCTGTCGCGGCACGACCCGCATCGATGAAGCGTGCGCGCCTGACCGCCAGACAATGGGTAGGATACGCCGGCTTCGCGCTGGCCTTCCTGTCGGCGGGTGCGGTCGCGGTGTGGGGCGGCGACATTCTCCAGGCCGGACTGGACCCGCAGGTGCCGTTCCAGACCTACCGCCCCCCGCCGGCGCCCGACTACACGAAGGACGACGCCTGGGCCCTGCGCGACCAGCGCCTGCCGATATCGGGCCAGGCAGCGGTCTTCTTCGTCCACTCCACCACCTATGACGGCGGGCGAGAGTGGAACGGTCCGATCGACGACGGCGCCGCTTTGGGGTATCTGCGCCGCGTGGTGCTGCCCAACTACGCCGCCCCCTTCGCGCGGGCCGGATCGGTCAGCGCGCCTCTGTACCGCCAGGCCAGCCTCTATACCCGCCTGACCCTGCGCGACGACGCGCGTGACGCCCGCGCCTTCGCCTACCGCGACGTGGCGGCGGCATTTGACGTCTTTCTGCAACGCCACCCGACCGGCCCCATCGTCATCGCCGGGGTAGAGCAGGGGGCAGAGCTGCTGGACCGGCTGCTGCGCGAGCGGATCGCGCCGGACGCGGCGCTCGCCCGGCGCCTGGTCGCGGCCTATCTGATCGATGCGATCGTGGTGGCGGATCGTGTCCCGCGCCAGACGCCGCCTTGCCGCGCGCCCGACCAAACAGGCTGCGTCGTCGCGTGGTCAGACGTTCGTGAAGGCCTCGACGAAAGCGCCGCCAACCGGCGCTTGAGACGCGCGCTCGTTTGGAACGACAGCGGACGATTGGTGGATCTGGGAGATCGCAAGCCGCTTTGCGTCAATCCCATGCTCGGCAGGGAAACCGAGGAGCACGCGCCTAGCCGCATTCACAGAGGGGCGACGAACGCCAGCAGCCTGGAATGGGAGGCCCGCCCCGCCCTGATGGCGCGGGAGGTCGGGGCCGTCTGCAGACGGGGCATTTTGCGGGCCGAATACAGCAACTTGGAATCGTTTCGAGCCCGTGGCACATGGGCCGAAAGACGTAAGTCGCGTCAGTACAATCTGTTCTACGGCGATATCGAACATGACGTGGAACAACGCTTGCGAGCCTGGTCGGCCGACGCGAGCTGATGAAGGCTGGCACGCCCCCCTCGACGCCATCGTTGTCCTGAATCTGGATCGGCGGCCCGACCGAATGGCGTCCTTCATGCAAGTCTGGGCGCATCTGATTCCAGGCGAGAAGCTGCACAGGCTCTCGGCGACGGACGGACGCGCGCTTTCCGGCTTTGGTCAAAGGCCTTGGTTCCGGGGCCGTAAGCGTGACGCCACATGGGCGGGACGCGCAGGCTGCGCCCTTTCCCACGCCCGCGCCCTGCGGCTCGCGCAGGAAAAGGGATGGGAGAAAATCCTGATTCTGGAGGACGACGCGGTCCCGACCGACGCGTTCGACGGCGAGGGCGTTGCGCGCGCCTTGGGGACACGCATGTGGGACGTGCTCTATCTCGGAGCCGCCGAGGCGCGTCATCAGTCGGGGCGTCGGAGCTCCGACGTCATTCCGATACGCGGCGCGTTGGACGCCCACGCCTATGTCATGGGTGCGCGGGCGCGGGATTGGGCCGCTCGGCAGTTGCCTGTCGAGGCGAATATCTGGGATTGGATCGCTGGGGAGCGGGCCTTGGACCGCTGGTATTGCCGTGAACTGGGGACCGGCTTTTCGATCGGCGCGTTCCGCACGCGTCAGGTCGCGCAGCGCGACGACATTTCCGACATCACCATGCGGGTCGCCGGATACGGGGGCGACGATCTCCTCTCCTACGACGGTCGCTCGCGCCTCTCGCAGCATGCCTCCGACATCTATGACCGCACAATGCGCGGGCCCACGCCGATCCTGAAGCGGCTCGTGGGCTTCTAACGGGGACGGGTCTAGTCGATGGCGGCGCTGTCGCGCCAACTGTAGAGCGCCTCCAGCACTCTCAGCGCCTCGCCCCTTGGCGACGTCAGCTCCGGATCACGTCCCAGCACCAGCCGCGCATCGTCCGCCGCCGCCGCGATCAGGTCGCGGTGCCTGAACGGATCGGCGAACCGATAGGCCGGGAACCCGCTCTGGCGCAGGCCCAATGGATCGCCGCCGCCGCGCAGGCGAAAGTCCTCCTCGGCGATCTCGAACCCGTCCTCGGTGCGCCGCAGGATCTCCAGCCGCTCCTTCGCCACCTCGCCAAGGCCGGCGTTGGCGTACAGCAGGATGCAGGCGCTCTGGGCCGCGCCACGCCCGACCCGTCCGCGCAACTGGTGCAGCTGGGCCAGGCCGAAGCGGTCGGCGTGTTCGATGACCATGATGGTGGCGTTGGGCACATCGACGCCCACCTCGACCACGGTCGTCGCCACCAGCACCGAGACACGGCCGTCGGCGAAGTCGGCCATCACCGCCTCGCGGTCCGCGGTCGGCATCTGGCCGTGCGCCAGCCCGACCTCGACCTTCAGCGCCTTGCGCAAATCCACCGCCCGCGCCTCGGCCGCGGCCAGGTCGGACACGTCGGACTCAGCGACCAGCGGGCAGATCCAGTAGGCCTGCGCCCCCCGGTCCAGCGCCGCGCGCAGCCGCCCGACCACATCGCCGATCCGGTCCTGCGGCAGGACGGCCGTAGTGACCGGCGACCGACCCGGCGGCTTCTCGTTCAGGCGCGAGACATCCAGATCCCCGAACTGCGACAGCTCCAGCGTCCGGGGAATTGGCGTGGCCGACATGCTCAGCAGATGCACGGCCCCCAGGCGGGGATCGCCCTTGGCCTGCAGCCGCTGGCGCTCCGACACGCCGAAGCGGTGCTGCTCGTCGATCACCGTCAGGGCCAGCCGGTCGAACCGCACCGCGTCCTGGAACAGGGCGTGCGTGCCGATGGCGATCTGGGCGCTGCCGTCCGCCAGCGCCGCCATGCGCGGCCGCCGCTCGGCAACCGGATCGCGGCCCGTCAGCAGCACGGCCCCTAACCCGGCCTGCGCGAACATCGGCTGAAGCCGTTGATAATGCTGGCGCGCCAGCAGATCGGTCGGCGCCATCAGCGCCGCCTGGAAGCCCGCCCCCGCCGCATCGGCCATGACCATCGCCGCCACCGCCGTCTTGCCCGACCCGACGTCGCCTTGGAGCAATCGGCCCATCTGGCGGCCCGACGCCATGTCGGCGCGGATGTCCGCCACAGCCCGCGCCTGCGCGCCCGTCAGCGAGAAGGGCAGGGCCGCTTCAAGCGCCGTCGACGCCTCGCCCGCCTGAATCATCGGCGCCGGCAAGGCCTGCCGCTGCCCCCGCCGCCGCGCCAGCGCCATCTGGTGGGCCAGCACCTCATCATAGGCCAGCCGCCGCCGCGCCGGCGCATCCGGCCCCAGGTCCATCTCGCTCTCGGGCGCGTGCAGCCGCTCAAGAGACGCCCGCCAACCCGTCCAGCCGTTGGCTGTCCGCCACGCCGCGTCCTGCCACTCCGCCAACTCCGGCAGCGTCGCCATCGCCAGGGTCACGAACCGCCGCAGCTGCCGTGCCGGCAGGCCCGCCGTGGTCGGATAGATCGGCTCGGTGCGCCCGATTTCGTCCGCCCGCTCGACCGGCAGGATGTAGTCGGGGTGCGTCACCTGCACCTCGCCGTTGAACCGCTCGACCTTGCCCGACACGATCCGCCGCTCGCCGCGTGGGGCCAGCCCCTCCACCTGACGCGGCGATCCGCCGAACCAGATCAGATGGATGAAGCCGCTGGGGTCCGACGCCCGCACCTTGAACGGCGCGCCGATTTTGTGGGGCGGGATCAGCCGGTCGATCACAACATCGAAGATGGCGACCTCGCCTTCTACCGCATCGCTGGCCGTCGTGTGCCGCCGCTGGATCACGCCGGCGGGCGCCAGGAAGGCCAGGTCACGCACCAGTGGCCCGGCCGCCTTGGCGATCATCGGCGCCAGGCGCGCACCGACGCCCTTGAGGCTGGTGACCTCGGCGAACAGCGGAAAGAGAATCTGCGGGCGCATCTGTGGTCACCATAACTGGCGCCGCGGCGGCTGGAACGCTATCTGACACGACCTGATGAATGAACGGACCGGCAAGGAACCGCGTGGCCGATATCGACTCACGTCCCGACACCCATGCCCAGCGATTGGGGCGGATGCGTTTCCGCGCCTGGCGGCGCGGCTTCCGCGAGGCCGACATGGTGCTGGGCCCCTTCGCCGACGCCCAGCTGGAAAGCCTGAGTGACAGCGAGCTGGACGCCTTCGAGACCCTGCTGAACGAGGACGACGCCATCCTCTACGCCTGGATCGTCGGCCGCGAGCCGGCCCCCGCCGCCCACGCCGGCCCGGTGATGGATCGGCTGCAGGCCTTCATGCGCGACCATGTGGCCAAGGCCGTGTCCGAGGGCATCGGCTGATGGACGGCGCCCTTCCCACCCGTGACGACCAGGCGCTGAACGGCGCGCCCGAGGGACTGGACGCCCTCATCGTCGCACAGCGGGTGCGCGCCGCCGGCGGCGTCGCCCTCATGGTCGCGCGCGACTACCAGCGCGCGATCAGCTTCACCCAGGCGCTCGACTTCTTCGCCAAGGACATTGAGGTTATTCAGTTTCCCGCTTGGGACTGCCTGCCGTACGACCGTCTCAGCCCCAGCGCCGCTGTCTCGGCCCAGAGAATGGCCGCCCTGACCCGCCTCGCGCGCGGCGCAGCGACTGAGGTTTCTGGCGACAAGCCCCTGCTGGTCATCGCCACGGTCGCCTCGGCGGCCCAGCGCGTGCCGCCGCGCAGCATCACCCTGGCCGCCGGCTTCGAGACCCGCGTCGGCCGCGACCTCGATACCCAGGGGCTGGAGACCTATTTCGCGGCCAACGGCTACGTCCGCGCCTCCACCGTCTCCGAACGCGGCGAATACGCCGTGCGGGGCGGGGTCATCGATGTCTTTCCGCCGGGCTTCTACGAGCCTGTGCGCCTCGACATGTTCGGCTCCGAGCTGGAATCCATCCGCACCTTCGATCCGGCGACCCAGCGCTCGACCGGCCAGCGTCAGGCGGTCGATCTGGCCCCCGTGTCCGAGGCCCTGCTGAGCGCCGAGACAATCTCGCGCTTCCGCACCGGCTATCTGCAACGCTTCGGCGCGGCCGGCGACGACATGATGTACGCCGCCGTCAGCGAGGGCGCGCGCCGCCAGGGGCTGGAGCAGTGGCTGCCGCTCTTTTACGAGCGGCTTGAAACCCTGTTCGACTATCTGCCCGACACGGCCCAGGTCTTCATCGACCATCAGGCCGACGGCGCCCGCGCCGAGCGCTGGAGCCTGGTCGCGGACGCCTATGCCGCGCGCCGCGAGGCGGCCCAGGCCAAGGGCGGCGCCGCCCACCGCGCCCTGCCGCCGGCCGAACTTTATCTGGACGAGGGCGACTGGAACACGGCCCTGGCCGGCCGCGCCGTGCGCCGCCTGTCGCCCTTCCATGGCGGGACCGACGATGCCGGCGGCCGGCTGGGGCGGGCCTTCGGGGCCGAGCGGGCGCAGGATAGCGTCAATCTGTTCGAGGCCGTCGCCGACCACGCCAAGGCCATGCAGGCCGAGGGCCGCAAGGTCCTGTTCGCGTCCTGGAGCGAAGGCTCGTCAGAGCGCCTCGCCGCCATGCTGGGCGACCATGGGCTGCCAACCGTCGTGCCGGTGCGCGACTGGGCCGATGTCGAGGCGGCCAAGCCCGACCTGATCCTGCGCGGCGTCCTGCCGGTTGAGCACGGCTTCACCACCGACAGCATCGCGGTGATCTCCGAGACCGACATCCTGGGCGACCGTCTGGCGCGGCCCCGGCGCAAGCGGCGGGCGTCCAACTTCCTGGCCGAGGCCTCGGCCCTGACCACCGGCGACTTGGTCGTCCACCTGGACCACGGCATCGGCCGGTACGAAGGTCTGCGCACGCTGGATATCCAGTCGGCCCCCCACGACTGTCTGGAAATCTTCTACGCCGGTGACAGCAAGCTGTTCCTGCCCGTTGAGAACATTGACCTTCTGACCCGCTATGGCTCGGAGACCGAGGGGGTTCAGCTGGATCGCCTGGGCGGCGCCGCCTGGCAGACCCGGAAGGCCCGCGCTAAGGCGCGCCTGCGCGAAATGGCCGAGGGGCTGATCGCCCTGGCCGCCAAGCGCGCCCTTCGCGAGACCGACGCCATCAACCCGCCGCAGGGTCTGTTCGACGAGTTCTGCGCCCGCTTCCCCTATGAGGAGACGGACGACCAGCTGAACGCCATCGGCGACGTGCTTGAGGATCTGGGCAAGGGCACGCCGATGGATCGCCTTATCTGCGGCGATGTCGGCTTCGGCAAGACCGAGGTGGCCCTGCGCGCCGCCTTCGTCGTGGCCATGACCGGCCAGCAGGTGGCCATCGTCTGCCCCACGACCCTTCTGGCGCGCCAACACTTCAAGACCTTCAAGGAGCGCTTCGCCGGTTGGCCGGTGAAGGTGCGCCAGCTGTCGCGCCTGGTCACCGCCAAGGACGCCGCCGAGACCCGCGCGGGCCTGAAGGACGGCTCGGTCGAGATCGTCGTCGGCACCCACGCTGTGCTGTCCGAACAGGTCGGCTTCCGCGACCTGGGCCTCGTCATCGTCGACGAGGAGCAGCACTTCGGGGTCAAGCATAAGGAGAAGCTGAAGAGCTTCCGCGCCGACGTTCACCTGCTGACCATGACGGCGACGCCGATCCCGCGCACGCTGCAGATGGCGCTGTCGGGCATCCGCGAGATGTCGATCATCGCCACCCCGCCGGTCGATCGCCTGGCGGTCCGCACCTACGTCACGCCCTGGGACGCCGTCCTGATCCGCGAGGCCCTGCTGCGCGAGAAGTATCGGGGCGGCCAGGCCTATTATGTCGTGCCGCGCCTGGCCGACCTGCCGGACGTCGAGCAGTTCCTGCGCGAGAAGGTGCCGGAAGTGAAGTTCGTCGTCGGCCACGGCCAGATGAGCCCGACGCAGCTGGAGGAGGTGATGAGCGCCTTCTATGACGGCGAGTACGACGTGCTGCTGTCGACCACCATCGTCGAGAGCGGCCTGGACATCCCCACGGCCAACACCCTGGTGGTCCATAAGGCCGACATGTTCGGCCTGGCCCAGCTGCACCAGATCCGGGGCCGCATCGGCCGGGCCAAGGCGCGCGCCTTCGCCTATCTGACCACGCCGGCCAACAAGCCGCTGACCCTGTCGGCCGAGCGGCGCCTGCAGGTGCTGCAGTCGCTCGACAACCTGGGCGCCGGCTTCCAGCTGGCCAGTCATGACCTGGACCAGCGCGGCGGCGGCAATCTGCTGGGCGACCAGCAGTCGGGCCACATCCGGGAGGTGGGCGTCGAACTGTACCAGCAGATGCTGGAGGACGCGGTCGCCGATCTGCGAGAGAACGGGGAAGGCGAGGGCGTCGATCGCGGCTGGTCGCCGGCGATCAATGTCGGCGCGGCTGTCCTGATTCCAGAGAGTTACGTCCCTGACCTCAATGTCCGCCTTAGCCTCTATCGCCGCCTGTCGGACGCCGAGCAGAGCCAGGACCGCGAGGCCCTGGCCGCCGAGCTGATCGACCGGTTCGGTCCCCTGCCGGACGAAGCCAGGCAGTTGCTGCGCATCGTGGAGATCAAGGCCAACTGCAAGACGGCCTGCATCGAACGCATCGACATCGGGCCCAAGGGCGCCGTGCTGACCCTGCGCAACAACAGTTTCCCCAACCCGGCGGGCCTCATCGGCCTGATCCAGAAGAACCACGCCTTCTGGAAGATCCGCCCGGATCAGAAGGTGGTCGTGACCGGCGACTGGCCCAAGCCCGAGGACCGTCTGAAGGTGGCCGAGAAGATCACGGCCGATCTGGCCCGGGTGGCTGGCGCCGCTGCCTGACCCTTCTCCCCTCGGGGGAGAAGGTGGGCCGCGATTGCGGCTCGGATGAGGGGGACGCCGGCCTCATTAACAACGGCTGACGTTGGGAGTGCTTCCGACCGCCCCCTCAACCGTCAGGCTTCGCCTGCCACCTTCTCCCCCGAAGGGAGAAGGCCGCTAGCTCCGCGGCTGTGACCGGATGTCCGCCGAGGCGCGTTCCAGCAGGCCGCCCGGCGCCTCGCCGTCGCCCAGTTCGGCCACGCCGACGTCGAACTCGACCACGAAGGGCGCGCGGTCGGGGCCGGCGTCGAAGGCCGTGCAGCCGATGACGGCGGCGATCCGTTCGGCCGCCAGACGGGCGGCCGGTCCCGTGGTCGCGGGCAGGGCCAGGGCGAACACCTCGGGCGCCAGTCGCGCCGCCGTATCCTCGACCCGCACCAGTCGGCCGACCATGGCCCCGATCTGCGGCATGGCGCGGTCCAGCCAGCCGCCGGTGCGCGCCAGGGCGATGGGCCCGGTCTGGGCGACGCGCAGCACGCAGGCCGACAGCGGCCGTTTGCGCGCCCGCGCGCCCTCGGCCACGCGGGCCAGATGGCTTGCGAACAGCTCGCGGGTGAACAGGCCCGTCGTCTCGTCCATGATCGAGGACGACCGCGCCCCGTCCAGCGCGCGGCGCAGCGTCTGATGCCGCCGGTGCGTACGCGCCAGCGCCAGGATCCGGTTCGCCGTCTCTTCCTCGGGCGTATCGGCGGCGGCCACATCGGCGAAGCCGCGATTGTAGAGCTCGCTCAGGTTTATCTCGCCCGCGCCGCGCAGATAGAGGACCAGCGGGATGTGGAACAGGCGCGTGTTCCGCTTCATGCCCGAGGCGATCGACAGCGCCGGCGCATGATCCTCGCCGCCCCAGAGCAACGCCGCGTCGAAGGCGCTTTCGTGCAGATAGTCGAAGGCGGTGTAGGGCGTCGGCGCCGCGATCACCTCGGCGCCCACGGCGGCCAGGCAGTTCGACAGGGCCAGGAAATGATGGTCGGGCTTGCCGGCCGCCAGGACCCGCAGGGGCGCGTCCGCGGCGTCGTTCAGCGACATCGCCAGGCCGTGCGCGGCGAAGGTGGCGCGGCGCAGGCTGAACTCCTCCTCGGAGATCGCCGCGCGGCCCAGCTGTTCCAGCCTCAGCGCGGCCTGGGCCGGATGGGGCGTGCGCGACATAACCAGGTCCGCCGCCTCGGCGTCCTCTGGGTCCGGCTTTTCGGTGACCAGGATCAGGGGCAGGGTGCGGGGCTGCGCCGCCGCTTTGATCGACGCCACATCGGCGTGAACGCCCGGCGCCGCGAAGATCACGGCGGCCTCCAGCGGCAGGTCGGACAGGGTGGCGGCGGCTGCGGCGACCGACCGGGCCGTCACCGTGCGCCAGCCCAGCGCGTCCAGCCCCTGGCACAGCGGCCCGGCGGCGGCGTCATCGGCCGCGACCACCAGCACGCGCGCCAGAATGCCGGGTTGAACTGCCAAGACCGATCGACTCCCCAAGACTCAGCGTTCAAGCGCCCAGCGATGGCGCGGCCGGACCATAGCGGCGGACGGATCGGACGCAACGTCGCGCACAAGGAAATCTTCCCCGGCGCGGCCAGCGGCTTTCCTGTGGCGGAAATTGGGCTAAGCAGGTCGCTTCGACCACGCGGAGGGGCCGCGCTTGACCACGACTGACGGCGCACGGACGTCTCCCAGGTTCTGGATGCGGCTGGCCGTACGCGCCTTCGCACGCAGCTGGGGCCGGGACGTGATGCTCTATACGGGCGGCGTCTCCTTCTTCGCGCTGCTGGCGGTCTTCCCGGCCATCTCCATCCTGATCGGCTTCTACAAGGTCGGCCTGTCGATCAACGAGGTCAGCGCCCAGGCCGCCGCCCTGGCCGACGTCATGCCCCACGCGGCGCGCGCCATCTTCGAGGCCGAGATCCAGCGCCTGTCCACCGCCTCGGCCCGCGCCGTCTCTGCCCAGAGCCTGTTCGCCCTGATCGTCGGCGCCTATGCGGCGCACCGAGGCTTCAAGGCGCTGCTGGCCGGGTTGAACCTGATCCACGACGAGACCGAGCCGCACGGCTTTTTCCGGTTCAACCTGCTGGCCTTCTTCGTGGCTCTGGCGGCTTTCGCCCTGTTCACCGTGGTGTCGGGGGCCGTGGTCACGGCCCGCATCCTGGCCCACGCCGGCCCGGAAGCGGCGGCGGTCTCGGGCCTGCCGTTCGACGGGCTGTTGCCTGCGCTGGGCCTGCTGGTCGGACTGACGCTGCTCTACCGCTACGCCATGAGCCATCGCACCACGGTCGCCTGGGGCCCGTCCATCGTCGGCGGCCTGGTCGCCACCGTGATGTCCACCGTCTCGTCCTACCTGTGCGCCATCTATGTCGAGCAGATCGCCCAGCTGGGCGCGACCTACGGCTCGGTCGGCGCCGTGGTGGTGCTGCTGATCTGGCTGTCGTGGAACGTCAACGCCATCTTCTACGGCGGCGCCTTCACCGCCGAGATGGAGCTGGCGGACAAGGCCCGGATGGAGCCCGACGCCGAGGCGCCGCGAGCCCAGTCCCAGGTCGTCAGGCTGGCGTCGCGGCGGGCTTCTCGACGCTGATCGACAGGACGCCGCTCGTCTCCTCGACAGACAGCACGACCCCGCCCAGCTGCCCCATCAGATGCGGCGCATCGATCCGCGCCATCGGATCGGTGGCCAGCAGCGTCAGCCGCGCCCCGGGCGTCGCCGCCGCATAGGCCTTCTGCAGCCGCAGCGTGGGAGTCGGGCACCGGTGACCGCGCGCATCGACGATCACCGGTTCAGTCATCGGCCAGCTGCTCCTGCAACATCTCCAGCGCCGTCAGCACCGCCGCATGGCGCACGCCGTCCCGGCCCAGGTCGCCGAACCGCACCTCGCGGTGCCGCACGCCTCTGGGGCCCGCGGTGGCGAAATGCACCAGGCCGACCGGCTTGTCCGCGCTGCCTCCGCCCGGTCCGGCGATGCCCGTGATCGAGACCGCCAGATCGCCGGCGCCGCGCGCCCGCGCACCTTGGGCCATCGCGCGCGCCGTCTCTTCGCTTACGGCCCCGTGCGCCGCGATGATCGCCGCATCGACGCCGATCAGCCGGGTCTTGGCCGCGTTGCTGTAGGTCACGAAACCCGCCTCCACCGCCGCGGACGATCCCGCGACGGCGGTCAACGCCCCGGCGACTAGTCCGCCGGTGCAGCTCTCGGCCGTCACCAGCGTCATCCCCCGCGCGACGGCGGCCCGGATCACGCCGGTCGCGGCTTCAACGACATCTTCGGGTAACACCTGCACGGCTATCCGCTCCGGGCGCGAGTCAATCTAGGCTTCCGCTAAGAGCCCATTGTGGGCGGGGCGCCAACCCTGCCGGGCCGGAGACCTGACGATGACCGCCACGCCGTCGCCGCCGCTGTCCGCCGCCCGTCTTGATCGCTGGACGCCCTGGGCCTTTGCGGTGACCGTCTTCGTCTCGGCCTCGCTGGTCTTCGTGGTCCAGCCGATGGCGGCCAAGCTGGTGCTGCCGATGCTGGGCGGATCGCCGTCGGTATGGAACGCCGTCATGGTGTTCTTCCAGGCGGCGCTGCTGTGCGGCTACGCCTACGCCCACCTGCTGCAGCGCATCCGCTCGCTGAAGCTGCAGATCAGCGTCCATCTCGCCGTGATGGCCGTCGCCGCCCTGTTCCTGCCGCTCGGCGTCAGGCTGGCGTTCGGCGAGCCGTCGTCCACCATCCCGGCCCTGTGGCTGATCGGCACCCTGACCGTCAGCCTGGGCGCGCCGTTCGCGGCCCTGTCAGCCACGGCGCCCCTGCTGCAGGCGTGGTTCGCGCGGGTGCGCGCTGGGTCGCCGGACGGGGCCAATCCCTATGTCCTGTACGCCGCTTCCAACCTAGGCAGTTTCCTGGCCCTGCTGGCCTATCCGATCCTGATCGAACCGGGCGCGACCCTGACGGCCCAGCGGCTGGGCTGGACCGCCGGCTATGCGGTCTTCCTGATCCTGCTGGCCGCGTTGGGGCTGCTGATCGCCAAGGTCTCGCCCAGCTTCAACGCGCCGGTCACAGCCGCTGAACCGACCGAGGCCGGGCCCGCCATCGCCTGGAAGCAGAAGGCGCGCATCGTCCTGCTGGCCGCCATTCCGTCCAGCCTGATGCTGGGCGTCACCGCTCACCTGTCGACCGACGTGGCCTCGGCGCCGTTCCTGTGGGTCGCGCCGCTGGCCCTCTATCTGCTGACCTTCGTTTTCGCCTTCCAGGCCAAGCCGGCCATTCCGTACGCGATCACCTCCATGATCGCGGCGGCCCTGCTGGCCGTCTCGATGGGGCTGGTCGCGTTCAAGACCGGCGAGTGGACGGTGATGCTGGCCATCAGCCTGCTGACCTTCTTCTTCGTCGCCCTGTTCTGCCACCAGACCCTGGCGGCCGAGCGGCCCCAGCCGGCGCGCCTGACCGAGTTTTTTCTGCTGCTGTCCGTAGGCGGCGTGATCGGCGGCATCTTCAACGCCCTGATCGCCCCGGTCATCTTCAACACCGTCTGGGAATACCCGCTGGTGCTGATCCTGGCGGGTCTGGTGCGGCCGTGGAACTGGGCCCAGCTGACTAAGCGCGACATCTATCTGCTGGTCGCGGGCGTGCTGGTGTGCGCCGCGCCGCCGTTGGCGCAGGAGCTGGTGCGCTACATGCCCGGCGTGCGCGCGGCGGTCAGCGACGAGACCCTGATCCGCATCGGCCAGCTGGTCCTGGGCGGCGGCGCCGTCATCGCCTTCCTGCTGCGCGACCGGGGCGTCCTGTTCACCGTCCTGCTGGTCGTGTCGGTGCTGGCCGGGCAGCGGTTGGCGCGCGGCTACGACTGGGACTTGTCGGAGCGCAGCTTCTTCGGCGTCATGCGCGTGGCGACCATCCAGGATCCGGGCATGGGCGGGCCGGTCCATGTGCTGATGCACGGCACCACACTGCACGGCGCCCAGGCGGTCAATCCGGCCAACGCCTGCTTGCCGACCCTCTACTACGCCGCGAACACCCCCATCGGTCAGGCGGCCCAGCGCACCATCGCCGACCGTCCGGGCGCCAGCATCGCCGTGGTGGGCCAAGGGTCCGGCGCCCTGGCCGCCTACAAGCGGTTCGAGACGGCGATGACCTTCTTCGAGATCGACCCGACCGTCGACCGCCTGTCGCGCGACCGCCGCTGGTTCACCTACATCAACGGATGCGCCGACGGCCCGATCCGCACCGTCATCGGCGACGCCCGCCTGACCCTGGCGAAGGAGCCTGAGGGCGCCTACGACCTGCTGGTCATCGACGCCTTCACCTCCGACGCCGTGCCGACCCATCTGCTGACGCAGGAGGCCATCGCCGGCTATCTGAAGCGCGTGAAGCCGGACGGGGTGGTGCTGCTGCACCTGTCGAACCGCAACCTGGAGATCACCCGCCCGACCATCGCCGCGGCCGACGCCCTTGGCGTGCCGATCCTGCACCAGATCTACATCGAGGCGCCCGATCAGCCCGAGATGCTGGAGGCCTCGACCGAGGCGGTGATCCTGTCGCCGACCGAGGCCGGCCTGGCGCCCTATCGCCAGGACGGACGCTGGCACGCGGTGCACGAGGACAAGGTGCGGCCCTGGACCGACGACTACGTCGACCTGTTCGGCTCCCTGATCCGCCAGACCTTCCGCCGCTAGGCCGGCAGTTCGACGCTCGCCACAGCCTGCGCCGCCAGACCTTCCTGACGGCCGGGGAAGCCCATGCCCTCGGTGGTCGTCGCCTTCACGCTGACCGCGTCCAGCGGCAGGTCCAGCAGTTCGGCCAGACGCGCGCGCATGGCCGCGCGGTGCGGTTTCACCTTGGGCTGCTCGCAGATCAGGGTGACGTCCACGTTCACGATCCGACCGCCCTTCGCGTGAACCATCTGGACCGCATGGATCAGGAAGCGGTCAGAGGCTGCGCCCTTCCACTGCGGATCGGTGGGCGGGAAGTGGTCGCCGATGTCGCCTTCGCCGATGGCGCCCAACAGGGCGTCGGTCAGAGCGTGCAGACCGGCGTCGGCGTCTGAGTGACCGATCAGCGTCTGGTCGTGCGGGATCTCCACCCCGCACAGCCACACCGAGGCGCCCGGCCCCCAGCGGTGGGCGTCGAAGCCCGAACCGATCCGCGTCCTCATTCCGACCATCGCCTCCAGCATCGCAAAGTCCTCCGCGCGCGTCACCTTGGCCAGCCGCGCGTCGCCTTCCACCAGCCGTACCGTGCGGCCCGCCGCGCGCGCTACCTCGGCGTCGTCGGTCGGAGCCTCGGCGCCCATCCAGGCCGCGTGCGCCGCCCGCAGCTCGGCGCGCCGGAACGCCTGCGGGGTCTGCACCCGCCACAGACCGTCGCGACTGACCGCCTCGGCCATCGCGCCGTCCACGCCCCGCCGCAGGCTGTCGTCCACGGCCAGGGCGGGCAGGGCGGCGTCGGCCGTCTCCAGCGCCGTCAGCAGCCGCGCGATCACCGCCTCTGACAGAAACGGCCGCGCCGCGTCGTGCACCAGCACGATCTCCGGCGCCGCATCCCCCAATCCGCTCAACCCATTGACGACCGACGCCGCCCGCGTCGCGCCCCCCTCGGCGTAGGTCCAGCCGTCGAGGCCCTCCAGCGCCGCCTCGGCCTTGTCGTGGTCGCCCGCGGGGCCGACCACGACCAACGGCGCCGCGCCCGCCGCCAGCAACGCCTCCACCGACCAGCGCACGACCGGTTTGCCGGCCAGCGGCCGCCACTGCTTGGCGCCCCCCGCCCGGGTTCCGGACCCGGCGGCGACGACGACGGCGCAAAAAGACGATGGATTTGGCATGTCCGCCTTCTACGGATGACCGCCGCGCTTGACGAGAGGCCTCTGCCGAGGCCGTAGAGGCGCGTGAGCAGCCACCTTCTCATCGGCGACGTGCGCATTCCCGGCCGGGTGCTGGCCGCGCCCATGACGGGCGTGACCGACCTGCCGTTCCGCCAGCTGGCCAGTCGTCTCGGCGCGCCCTACGTCGCCACCGAGATGGTCGCGGCCGCCGAACTGGCCCGCGCCCGGCCCGATGTCGTGCGCCGCGCGGCGGTCGGGGAGGGGCTGCCCCTGACGGTGATCCAGCTGGTCGGCCGCGATCCGGCCGCCATGGCCGACGGCGCCCGCATGGCCGAAAAGGCCGGCGCCGACATCATTGACCTGAACTACGGCTGTCCGGCCAAGGAGGTCACCGGCTCGGCCGCCGGATCGGCTCTGATGCGCACGCCCGACCTGGCCTGCCGGATCATGGAGGCGGTCGTCGCCGCCGTGTCTCGCCCCGTCACGGTCAAGATGCGGCTGGGCTGGGACGACGACCAGAGGAACGCCGCCGCACTGGCCCGCGCGGCCGAAAGCATCGGCGTCGCCGCCGTCACCGTCCACGGCCGCACGCGGAAACAGTTCTACACCGGCCAGGCGGACTGGGAAGCGGTGGGCGAGGTCAAGGCGGCGGTCGCCATCCCCGTCATCGTCAACGGCGACATCGTCACCGCCGATCAGGCCCGCGAGGCGCTCGCCCGCTCCGGCGCCGACGGCCTGATGCTGGGTCGGGGCGTCTACGGCCGGCCGTGGCTGCCCGCCCGCCTGCAACAAGCGCTGGACGGCGGCGGCGCGGCGCCCGAACCCGGCCCGGCCGAGCGCTTCGCGATCGTCCGCGATCACCTGTACGCCTCGGCCGCCTTCTACGGCCTGCCGCTGGGGCTCAAGATGTTCCGCAAGCATCTGGGCTGGTACATCGAGCAGGCGCCGTGGCCCGCCGACCTGGCCGAGCGGCGCGCGGCCAAGGCCGCTCTGTGCCGGCTCGACGCGCCCGACGCGGTCGTAACCGAACTTGCTCGCCTCTGGCGGGTCGAATCGCAGCTTTTGCGCCACTCCCCTGTTGAAAATCCGCCACAGGTAGGAGAAGCTGCCGCGGCATGACCGACACCGCTCCCCTCAAGGCGACCGGGAAGGAGCTCCTGGCTTGGGGAGCGTCCGCCTGGCGTGATCTTGTCGGGGATCGCCGGGGCCGCACCTTCTTCGGCATCGCGTACGGCGTCGCCGTCCTGATCACAGCGGCGGCCATCTGGTTGGTCGCCGTGGCGCCGGCGGCCGTGGGGGCCGGCAACCGCGATATCGCCGGCCGCATCCTTCTGCTGGTTCTGGTCGCCAACCTGGGACTGATCGCCGTGCTGGCCGCCTTCGCCGGGCGCCGGGTGCTGCTGCTGGCGCGTGAGCGCAAGGAGGCGGGCGCCCGCCTGCACCTGCGCTTTGTCACCCTGTTCTCGGCCGTGGCTCTGATCCCATCGGTGCTGATCGCCCTGGTCTTCGGCGTGCTGGTCAACCGCGGGGTCGATCAGTGGTTCAGCGCGAACGTCAGCGATGCGGTTAACAACGGCGCCCAGGTCGGCAAGGCCTATATCAGCGACGTGTCGCGAGCGATGGACGCCGACATGGTCACGATCGCCGATCAGCTCGAAGGCGCTCGGCCGATCTTCAACAACCGGATTCAGTTTTCCGACGCCCTGGTCCAGGTCGCGGAGATCTTCGACTATCCGGCCATCTACGTCCTGAACGGGCGCGGCGAAGTGCTGGCGCAGGGCGAGCGCGCGGGCGCGCCGCCGTATCGGGCGCCGCCCGCCTCGATGATGGAGGTCGCCTCCGAGGGCGGCGCGCCGCCTCAGGACGTGACGGAACGGCCCGACGCCGTCCGGTCGCTCTATCTGCTGCGCGGTTACGGCGACGCCTACCTGTATGTCGTTCGGCCGCTCCAGCCTGGCCTGATCGCCAGCATGAAGAACAGCGATCAGTCGATACAGGCTTACAAGGCCGCCAAGGAAAGCCGAGGCCGGCTGCAGGCCGCCTTCGCCCTCAGCTATCTGGAGACGGCGCTGCTGGTGCTGGTGGGCGCTGTGTGGCTGGGCATGTCGGCCGCCAACGCCATCGCCGCGCCGGTCGGCCGTCTGGTCAGCGCCGCCAATCAGGTCGCCGCCGGCGACCTGACCGTCCGCGTCGATACCGCGCGGGAGCCTGGCGAGATCGCCATGCTGTCCCATGCCTTCAACCACATGACCAGCGACCTGCAGGCCCAGCAGACGGCCCTGCGCGCCGCCAGCGAGGAGGCGACGGCCCGCAGTCGGTTCATCGAGACCGTGCTGTCGGGCGTCAGCGCCGGCGTCATCGGCCTGGACCGCCAGGGCCGCATCTCGATCATCAACGACAGCGCCCTGACCCTTCTGGCCATCGACCAGCAGCAGGATGTCGTCGGCCGCAAGCTGGGCAAGGTCTCGCCCGAGCTCAGCGATCTGGCCGGCCGCGCGGAGGCCCATATCGAGGAAGACGTCGACGTCTCGCGCGCCGGCGAGACCCGCCGCCTGCGCGTTCGCATCGAGGGCGGGCTGGGCGGCGAGATGGTCATGACCTTCGACGACATCACCCGTCTGGTCACCGCCCAGCGCAACGCCGCCTGGCGCGACGTCGCCCGCCGCATCGCCCACGAGATCAAGAACCCGCTGACGCCGATCCAGCTGTCGGCCGAGCGGCTGCGGCGCAAGTATCGCTCCAAGGTCGATGACGTCGAAATCTTCGACCGCTGTACCGAGACCATCATCCGTCAGGTCGGCGATATCGGCCGCATGGTGGACGAGTTCTCGGCCTTCGCCCGCATGCCCACGCCGCGCTTCGCCAAGGAAAACGGCGCCGAGCTTCTGCACCAGGCCGTCTTCGCCCAGCGCGTCGCCGCCCCCGAGATCGGCGTCGAGCTGGAAGAGCCGTTGCCCACGCTGACCATGGAATGCGACGGCCGGATGGTCGGCCAGGCCCTGGCCAACATCCTGAAGAACGCCGGCGAGTCCGTTTCCGCCCAGCGCGCCAAGCACGGCATGCGCTTCGACAAGGCCCGCCCCGGCATCATCGCCCGCCTGTCGCTGGACGGCGACACGGCGACGTTCGTGATCGAGGACGACGGTCTGGGCCTGCCCGCCAAGGACCGCGATCGTCTGATCGAGCCCTACGTCACCACGCGCGAACGCGGCACCGGTCTCGGTCTCGCGATCGTCAAGCGCATCTGCGAGGACCACGGCGGCGAACTTCTGCTGAGCGACGCCGAGACGCTGGACGGCGCGCGTGTGTGCCTGATCTTCCCCCTGAAACCGCCGGCCAACGCCGCGGGCCGGAGCCGCGAAGCGTCTCCTTCCGCGGCCCTGGCTGATTAGACGAGGCTCCCATGCGTTCCACCGGCGCTGATATCCTTGTGGTCGATGACGAGGCGGACATCCGCGATCTCGTCTCCGGACTGTTGGAAGACGAGGGTCATGCGGTCCGCGTCGCCTCCAACTCCGACGAGGCCCTGGCCGCCATCCGCGCGCGCCGACCCTCCCTGGCCATCCTCGACATCTGGATGCAGGGCGGCGGCCTGGACGGGCTGGAGCTGCTGGGCGTCATCAAGGAGCTGGATCCCGACCTGCCGGTGGTCATGATCTCGGGCCACGGCAATATCGAAACCGCGGTCACGGCGCTGAAGCGCGGCGCCTACGACTTCATCGAAAAGCCCTTCAAGTCCGACCGCCTGGTGGTTGTCGTCGAGCGCGCCATCGAGGCGGCGACCCTGCGGCGCGAGAACCGCCGCCTGCGCGCCCAGACCATGGCTCCGACCGGCCTGATCGGGCGATCCGCCGCAGCGCAGGCCCTGCGCACCACCATCAGCAAGGTCGCGCCCGCCAACAGCCGCGTCCTGATCTCGGGCCCGCCCGGCGCCGGCAAGGAGCTGGTCGCTCGCCAAATCCACGAGGCCAGCCCCCGCGCGCGTGGCGAGTTCGTCGCCATCTCGGCCGCCGGCATGGCGCCCGAGCGTCTGGATGTCGAACTGTTCGGGGAAGAGGGCGCCGACGGCCGTCCGCGCAAGATCGGCGTCTTCGAGCGCGCCCACAACGGCACCCTGTACCTCGACGATGTGGCCGACATGCCGCGCGAGAGCCAGAGCCGCATCCTGCGCGTCCTGGTCGACCAGCGCTTCCGCCGCGTCGGCGGCGAGCAGGACGTGCAGGTGGACGTCCGCGTCGTCACCTCCACCTCCCGTGACCTGAAGACCGAGATCACCGAGGGCCGCTTCCGCGAGGACCTCTTCCACCGCCTCAACGTCGTGCCGATCCGCGTGCCCGCCCTGTCGGAACGGCGCGAGGACATCGCCGAGCTGGTCGAGTATTTCGTCGACACCATCAGCGCCTCGCAAGGTCTGGCCAAGCGCCGGATCGGTGATGACGCCGTGGCCGTGCTGCAGGTTCACCCCTGGCCCGGCAACGTGCGTCAGCTGCGCAACAACATCGAACGTCTGCTGATCCTGGCCACCGGCGACCCCAGCGAGCCGATCACCGCCGACAACCTGCCGCAAGAGGTCGCATCATCGGGCACCAGCGGCTCGATGGGCGCCGAGCGGACCATCGCCCTGCCGTTGCGCGAGGCGCGCGAAGTGTTCGAACGTGAGTACCTGGCCGCGCAAATCATGCGCTTCGGCGGAAATATCTCGCGCACCGCCGCCTTCATCGGCATGGAGCGGTCTGCGCTTCACCGCAAGCTGAAGTCGCTGGGTGTGTCCCCGTCGCGCGGCGGCGAGGACGAAGAGGGACTGGACGCCTGATGTCGCGCATCGCCTACGTCAACGGATCGTACTCGCCGCACGGCCAGGCCGTGGTCCATATCGAGGATCGCGGCTTCCAGTTCGCCGACGGCGTCTATGAGGTCTGGTCGGTCTTCGACGGCAAGATGGCCGACTACGACGGCCACATGACCCGGCTGGCGCGCAGCCTGACCGAGCTGCGCATCGACATCCCCATGACCCGCGCGGCCCTGACCCAGGTGCTGAAGGAGGTCATCCGCCGCAACCGCATCAAGGACGGCATCGTCTACCTTCAGGTCACGCGCGGCACGGCCCGGCGCGACCATCCGTTCCCGCCGCCCGGCACCCCGCCCAGCGTCATCGTCACCGCCAAGAACATCCCGGCCGCGCGCGGCGAGGCCCAGGCCAAAAAGGGCGTCGCCGTCCTGACCCAGCCGGACATCCGCTGGGGTCGCTGCGACATCAAGACGGTCGGCCTGCTGCCCAACATCCTGGCCAAGCAGGCGGCCCGCGAGGCCGGCGCCTACGAGGCGTGGATGGTGGACGAGATGGGCCTGGTCACCGAGGGCTCCTCGACCAACGCCTGGATCATCGACGAGAACGGCAAGCTGCGCACCCGCGACACCCAGGCCAACATACTGAAGGGCTGCACCCGCACCACCCTGCTTGAGGTCATCAAGGAGGAGGGGGTCGAACTGGACGAACGTCCCTTCAGCGTCGAGGAGGCCAAGCGCGCCCGCGAGGCCTTCTTCACCGCCGCCGGCGCCTTCGTCACGCCCGCCGTCTCCATCGACGGGACCAGGATCGGCGACGGCAAGCCGGGCCCTATCACGACCCGCCTGCGCGCCGCCTATCTGGAAAGAGCGCGCCGCGACGCGGTCTAGGATTGCGAAGAGGGGCGGCTCGCGTCTAGGATTTGGACAGGCATCAAACCGCCCGCTCGCGCCGCTCCCCTTCGGCGCGACAACAAGAAAAACAGGACAAACCTGCCATGTCGCAAGACAAGCGTCAGAACCTTCAGGACACCTTCCTCAACTCGGTCCGCAAGACCAAGACACCCCTGACCATCTTCCTGGTCAACGGCGTGAAGCTGCAGGGCATCGTCACCTGGTTCGACAACTTCTGTGTGCTACTGCGCCGGGACGGTCAGTCCCAGCTGGTGTACAAGCACGCCATCTCCACCATCATGCCCTCCGCGCCGGTCCAGCTGTACGAGCCCGAAGCCGACGAGGACTGACGGGCGCCCGCGACCCGTTCCAGAGGTGAAAAGTGCGAGTGAGCGAGAGGTGAGCCCGTGCGCCGCCGCCTCTCGCTCACTACTTGCTCACTAGCACTCTTCACCCAACGACACGCCGAGACCCTCCTGACCAAACTGATCGACCACACCGTCCCGCTTATCCGCGCCATCGTCATCCATCCCGATGGTCGCTCGGACAGCCCACGCTCCGCCGAGGGGCGGCTGGAGGAGGCGGTCGGTCTGGCCCGCGCCCTGGACCTCGACGTCCGCGCCGAAGAGATCGTGCGCCTGCGCAAGACCACCCCCGCCACCCTGTTCGGGGCCGGCAAGGTGGACGAACTGGCCGCCTTGGTCCGCGCGGCCGAGGCCGAGGCGGTCGTCATTGATGACGCCCTGACCCCGGTCCAGCAGCGCAATCTGGAGAAGGCCTTCGACGCCAAGGTCATCGACCGCACCGGCCTGATCCTCGAGATCTTCGGCCGCCGCGCCCGCACGCGCGAGGGCCGGCTGCAGGTCGAGCTGGCGCGTCTGGACTACGAGCGCTCGCGTCTGGTCCGCACGTGGACCCACCTGGAGCGGCAACGCGGCGGCACCGGCTCCACCGGCGGCCCTGGCGAGACCCAGATCGAACTGGACCGCCGCCTGATCGCCGACCGCATCGTCAAGCTGAAGACCGAGCTCGAAGAGGTGCGCCGTACGCGCGGTCTGCACCGCAAGCAGCGCCAGAAGGCGCCGTTCCCGACCATCGCCCTGGTCGGCTACACCAACGCCGGGAAGTCCACGCTGTTCAACCGCCTGACCGGTTCCGAGGTCATGGCCAAGGACCTGCTGTTCGCCACCCTGGACACGACCCAGCGCACCATCCGCCTGCCGCAGGGCCGTCCCGCCATCATCGCCGACACCGTCGGCTTCATCTCCGACCTGCCGCACGAACTGGTCGAGAGCTTCCGCGCCACCCTGGAAGAGGTCGCCGAGGCCGACCTGATCCTGCACGTCCGCGACATCTCCAGCCCCGACACGGGCGCGGAGGCCCAGGATGTCGAGGCCGTCCTGGCCCAGATCCCGGCCATCGAGGGCCGCCCCCGCCGCATCCTGGAGGTGTGGAACAAGGCCGACCGGCTGGACGACGACGCCCGCGAGGACGTCCAGGCCCAGGCCGCCCGCCCCGACCGCGACCCGCAAGCCGCGGTCGTCTCCGCCTGGACGGGGCAGGGGATCGAGACCCTGCGCCAGACCATCGCCGGCCTGATCGACGACGACCCCGAAACCGAACTGCTTCTCCAGCCCGATCAGGGCGAGGCGCTGGCCTGGCTCTACGCCAACGGCCGCGTCACCGCGCGCGACACCGACGACGACGGCCGGATCCGTCTGACCGTGCGCCTGCACCCGGCCGCCATGGGCCGGCTGGAGCGGCTCTACCCCACCCTGATCGCCTGATGCATCTGATCGAGACCACCCTGCTGCTGCTGCTGGCCGTGGTGGTCTCGGGTTCGATCGCGCGCATCACCCGGATCGCCCTGCCGCTGGTCCAGATCGGCCTGGGCGCCGTCATCGTGCTGGTCACGGGCCGGACGGTGGATCTGGAGCCGGACATCTTCTTCCTGCTGTTCCTGCCGCCGCTGCTGTTCCTGGACGGCTGGCGCATCCCCAAGGAGGACCTGTTCCGCGACCGGGCGGTCATCCTGGAGCTGGCGCTGGGGCTGGTGGTCTTCACCGTCGTCGGCCTGGGCCTGCTGATCTGGTGGATGATCCCGGAGATGCCGATGGCGGTGGCCTTCGCCCTGGCCGCCATCCTGTCGCCGACCGACCCCATCGCGGTGAAGGCCATCGCCGCCCGCGCGCCCATCCCCAAGCGGCTGATGCACATCCTGGAGGGCGAATCGCTTCTGAACGACGCGACCGGCCTGACCTGCATGCGGATTGCCGTGGTCGCCGCCACCACCGGCGTCTTCTCGATCGGTCAGGCCATCGGCTCCTTCGCCTGGCTGGCGCTGGCCGGTGTCGCGATCGGCGTCGGCATGACCCTGGCCATCAGCACGGCCAAGGGATGGATCAGCCGCCGCTGGGGCGAGGATGTCGGCGCCCAGATCGTCATCAGCCTGCTGATCCCCTTCGCCGCCTATCTGACGGCCGAAGAACTGCACGCCTCGGGCATCCTGGCCGCCGTGGCGGCCGGCATCACCATGAGCTTCACCGAGAGGGGCGCAGCCAAGGGCCAGTCGCTGGCCCTGACCCGCATTCGCCGCGCCGTCGTCTGGGACACGGTCCAGTTCGTCGCCAACGGCGTCATCTTCGTCATCCTGGGCGAGCAGATGCCGTCCATCCTGGCCCGCGCAGCCGAGGTCGTGGCCGGCACCACACGGCCCGAGATCTGGTGGCTGGCCGTCTATGTGCTGGGCATCGTCGCCGCCCTGCTGGCGCTGCGCTTCCTGTGGGTCTGGGCCTCGCTGAAGCTGACGATCTACCGGCGCCGCCATCGCGGCCCTCAGACCAGGGTTGGCCTGCGCCTGATCGCCGTCATGTCGCTGGCCGGCGTGCGCGGCGCCATCACCCTGGCCGGCATCCTGACGCTGCCGTTCGTGCTCGCCGACGGCACGCCCATGCCGTCGCGCAGCCTGGCCATCTTCCTGGCGGCGGGCGTCATCATCGTCTCCCTGCTGGTCGCGACCTTCGCCCTGCCGCGCCTGCTGAAGAACGTCGAGCTGCCGCCCGAGCCCTCGCATCAGCAGGAAGAGGACCGCAGCCGCATCGCCGCCGCCCAGGCCGCCCTGCGCGCCATCGAGGACGCCGCCCACACGATGGCCGAGGGCAAGTCCAACCCCGACCTCTATGCCGACATCGCCAGCCGGATCATGGAGCTCTATCGCCAGCGCATCGAGAACCGCACCCACGTCAACGAGGACGACGCCGTCGCCGCCCGCCAGGGCGACGCCATCGACCGCCACCTCCGCCTCGTCGGCCTCGCCGCCGAACGCGAAGAACTCGCCCGCCGCGCCCGCGCCCGCGAGATCGACAGCGAAACCGCCAGGAAGCTGATCCGCGAGGTGGACCTGGCGGAGCTGCGGTAGCCGTAGTGGGACGCCACGCGTCCGCTCATCCCCGCGGACACTGGGCCTGGGGAGAAGGCGAGGTCCGCTTTGGGCTCGTTGCAGTCGTTGCGACAGTCCGTGCAAGACGAGATGCTCGCGTCAGACCACGTCAATGAGATAGAGGACGTTCATCGAACGCCAGCGCCAGCTTGTCGGCCAACTCGCCCGACCGAAAGGGCTTATGCACCACCCGCGCTTCCGGCGCCTCGGCCAGAGCTTCCGCATCGGCATAGCCGGTGGCGAAGAGGATCGGCAGTTTCGGACGCCGCCCCTGCATCTCGCGCGCCACCTCCGCGCCGTTCATCCCCGGCATGGCGAAGTCCAGGATCACCGCCTCGACGTCTGTTCGCCGGTCCAGAATGTCCAACGCCGCCCCGCCGCTGCCCGCCTCGACTACGACGTAGCCAAGGTCGGCGAGGATGCCCGCCGTAACCTCACGCACCGCGTCGTCGTCATCGACGACCATGACCACCGTGCCAGGTGTCGAGGCCATCCGTGCGATGGCGCCGATCTCCACCTCCGTTTCCGGCGCCACATGCGCGCGCGGCAGATAGACTTTGATCGTCGTCCCCTGCCCAACGACGGTGTCAATCGTGACCCCGCCTCCCGACTGTTTGGCCAGCCCGAACACCTGGCTGAGCCCTAGGCCCGATCCCTTGCCAACGGCCTTGGTGGTGAAGAAGGGCTCGAACACCCGGGTCAAAACCGCCTCGGTCATGCCCGACCCGTTGTCGGATACCGCCACTGCCACATGATCCCCGGCCGGGGGATGCTCGGGTCGGCTTGGCTCCGGCATCGTCACATTGGTCGTCCCGATCTTCAGCGTTCCGCCCACCTCCATCGCGTCACGCGCATTGATGGCAAGGTTGAGGATCACCAGCTCGATCTGCGTCGGATCGATCATCGCCGTCCACAGCCCTTCCGCCAGCTCCGGCTCCAGGATCTGGACGCTGCCCCCGATCGTGCTCTGCAGCAGGTTGCGCATGCTGCGGACTGTCTCGTTGAGGTCGACCGCCTTGGGCTCCAGCTTCTGCCGACGCGAAAAGGCCAGCATCTGGGCCGTCAGCTGCGCTCCGCGCCGCGACGCCTCGGCCATCATGTCGAGCCGACGCGCGACCTTGGGGTCATCAGATCGCTTCTGCAGCTGCTCGACGTTTCCGATAATGACGGTCAGCAGGTTGTTGAAGTCGTGCGCCACGCCCGAGGTGAGCTGGCCGACTGCCTCCAGCCTCTGGGCCTGGCGCAGGGCTGTCTCAACCTTCTCCCGCTCAGCGATCTGGTTCGCGAGCTGACGGTTGGCCGCTTCCAGCTCGGAAGTCCGCTCCTCGACCCGACGCTCAAGCAAGGCCTCACCGCGACGGATCTCCTCGATCCGCTCGCGCGCCTCATATTGGCGGCTGCGTCCCCGCAACGCCGTCCGAACCGCGCTGACCAGGGTTGTCGGGTGAAATGGCCGCTCCAGAAATCCCACATTGCCCAAAGCCTGCGACAACCTCTGGGCGACCGGATTGCGCTCTACGCTGCCGCCGCGCTGTGTCAGGATAACAAAGGGAAAATCGGACCAAGACGGCTGGGCCGCGATCCACTCGGACAGCGGGCTCAGGTCGGCCGAGCGCAACACGTCATCGACAATGACCGCCAGACCAGCGCCCTCATCCATCCGCGACAGAAGATCGGTCAGATCGCGGCAGAGGACAGCCGTGACGTTCGCCTCCCCGAGGATGGCGGCCGCGATCGCGCCGTCACGCCCGATCGGCGCGAAAACCAGAGCGCGCTGCGAAAGGGCGCCGCCAGCGCTCATGCGGAGGCGTCACCCATCAGACCTGCTCCCGGACCCACGAAGTTCGGCACGCCGCGCAGCACGCCCTGGAACTGGCTAAGCGGTTCGCCGAGAGTCAGCCCGTCCTCGCCGATGTTGAACTCGCGGATCGTGGTCTCATGCGCGCCTGAGCGTTTTTTGATCACGGACACCGCGCGCCGCACGTTCCCGGCGGCTTCGAAGTAACGCAGCAGGATCACTGTGTCGGCGAGATAGGTGACATCGACCGGCGCCTTCATCTCGCCTACGAGGCCGTGCTGGGCGACGGTCAGGAAGGTCGATGCGCCCTGGCGGTTCAGATACTGCAGCAGCTCGTGGATGTGCAGGACCAGGAACTGCTCCTGCGGCATCGCGGCCTGATAGCCGTTGAGACTGTCGATCACCACGGTCTGAATCTTCTGCTGGCCGACGCACTGTCGAACCCGCGAGGCGAATTCGCCGGGTGACAGTTCCGCCGCATCGACCTGCTCGATGATCAGATTACCGTCCTCCTCCATCGATCGCAGGTCGATGCCGAGTTTCTGCATCCGGTCGTAGAGCAGGCCCAGCTCCTCGTCGAAGATGAACAGGGCGGCCTTCTCGCCGCGAGCAACAGCGGCGACCGCGAACTTGATCGAGAACAGCGATTTGCCCGTTCCCGCCGGACCCAGGACAAGGCAGCTGGACCCTCGCTCGATACCGCCGCCAAGCAGATCGTCCAGCTCGCTGACCCCGCTCAACAGAACATCCCGTGCGAAGGCGGTGTGGTGTTCGGAGGCGACGATGCGGGGATAGACCTCCAGCCCGCCGGTCTTGATCGTGAAGTCGTGATAGCCGCCCCGGAAGCGCCGTCCGCGATACTTGATCACCCGCGCGCGGCGGCGCTCCGCTCCATACTCAGGCGCCAGTTCCTGCAGCTGCACCACGCCGTGAGCGACGGAATGGACGGTTTTGTCGTTGATATCAGTCGTCAGGTCGTCGAGCAGAAGCACCGTCGCCTGATGCTTGGCGAAATAGTGCTTGAGGGCCAGAACTTGGCGCCGATACCGCAGCGATGTTTGGGCCAGCAGCCGAATCTCTGACAGGCTGTCGATCACGACCCGCAGCGGCTTCTTCGCCTCGACGGATTCGAAGATCATCCGCGTCGTCTCGCCGAGCTCGAGGTCAGACGAATAGAGCAAACTCTGCTGCTGCTGTTCGTCGAGCAGGCTTTCGGGCGGCACCAGCTCGAAGATGTCCACCCCGTCCATCGTCCAGCCGTGCGAACGCGCCGTGCCTCTGAGTTCCTCTTCGGTTTCCGACAAAGTGATATAGAGGCCGCGCTCTCCCAGACGCGCGCCCTCAAGCAGGAAGCTCATCGACGCGGTTGTCTTGCCCGTGCCCGGCGCGCCTTCCAGCAGATAGACACGGCCTCGTTCGAGGCCACCGGCCAGAATATTGTCCAGCCCGGTGATGCCGAAGCCCGCGTCGCCTTTGGTCGTGTCGAACGTCATGCCTTGCACGGCCCTGTCTTAGCTGAGCCGTAACGCTCATCTCATCAGTTGGTTACACGGTTAGCCTCGAACAGAAAGAGCCGTGAGTACGAGAACAAGTTATAAGGATATGGCCAAGCTGAGCCCGCGTGTGACGGAGCGACGTGCTGAGCGTGTCCCTGCATCGACAGCGCCGATGGCGCTGAATTGGACAGCGGACCTCGCCGAGCCTCATCGCGGCTGACTGTCGTGTTTCCGGCGTCCCACCAATGTCCGTTGCCGGCGCATAGCTGCATTCCTGACGACCCCACGTCCGACCCTGACGTGTCCGCATGCCAACGTCGCGGACATGCCCTCGAACGTGCAACTCGACCCCACCCGCCTCGACGGCCAAGGCGGAGACTTTTGGGATCATGCGCGGCGAGAATATCTGTCGGGCATGACGGCGGCGCAGGTGTGCCAGCGGTACGACATATCGCTTAGTTCGTTTCGGCTTCATGCGCGGGTCGGCGGCTGGCGGCGGATGGATCAGCCGGCCAGCGAGATCCCGCCGGAGCCCGGCGAATACCATCCCGACGACAATGTCAGCTTCGCCGACCTGGCCGACCAGGCCTTTCTGAACATTCGCCGCGCCGTCGGCGCCGGGCGGGCGGCGGAGGCGTCGACCTGGATGCGCGTCTACGACAAACTGGCCGACCGCGCCCGATCCCAGGTGATGGCCGACCTCCCGGACCGGGCGCTGCCGGTGACACTGCGCGATCCGCTGCGGCTCGCCGCGGCCCAAGAGGAAACCTGCAACGATTCAGACGCCTTTTCCGAACCCGCTGGCGCCGCGTCTCAGGATTTGGACCCTTTGCACCCGCCTTTTTCCGAGTCCAATCCGGCCCCTAGCGATCCATGAAGGCCGCCACGGCGTTGTAGCTTTCTGCGACCACGTCGGCCCCCGCCGCCATCAACCGATCCGCCATTTGCGGCCGCGCATGGCCCCCGGCGGTCAGGCCGACCACCGTCATGCCTGCCGCCCGTCCGGCCGCCACGCCCGCCTCGCTGTCCTCGATGACCAGCGCCCGCTCCGGCGCCACCCCCATCGCCCTAGCCGCGTGCAGGAACAGGTCGGGGAAGGGCTTGCCGCGCTCCACATGGATGGCGGCGCTGAAGATCTTGCCCTCGAACATGGGCCGGATGCCGAACCGGTCCAGTCCCAGATGCAGCCAGTCCGGCCCACTGGACGAGGCGATGCACCGCGCCTCCGTCCGCGACGCCAGGAACGCCATCAGCCCCGGCACCGGCTCCAGCTCGGTCGCCGCCCGCGCATGGCAGATGCCCGTCGCCCTCTCATGGAAGTCGTCCGGGCAGGCCTTGCCATGCCGCGCCTCGATCATCGGCCGCGTGTCCCGCCACCGCCGCCCGACATACTCGTCGAGCACATCATCCAGCGTCGTCGGCAGACCCGCCTCGGTCAGCAGGTCCGCCATCACCCCGCTGGACAACAGTTCGCTATCCGCCACCACGCCGTCGAAATCGAAGATAATCAGGTCGAAACTCACGCCTTCTCCGCTGCCTTGGCCGCGTCCCACAGCCCGTCCATCTCGGCCAGGTCCGACTGGTCCGGCGTGCGTCCGTCCTTGGCCAGTTCGGTCTCGATGAAGCCGAACCGCCGAACGAACTTGGCGTTCGCGCCGCGCAGGGCGTCCTCCGGCTCGACGCCCAGCTTGCGCGCCAGGTTGGCGACGACGAACAGCAGGTCGCCCATCTCCTCGCGCGCCTTATCCAGGTCGCCGGCGGCGATCTCGACCCGCAGCTCGGCGACCTCCTCGTCCAGCTTTTCGAACACCTCGTCGGTCGAGGGCCAGTCGAAGCCGACCCGCGCCGCCCGCTTCGTCAGCTTGGCCGCCCGCGCCAGCGCCGGCAGACCCACTGGCACGTCGTCCAGCACGCCGCCTTGCGCCTTCGCCTTGCGCTCCTCGGCCTTGATGTCCTCCCAGCGCGCCTTCTGGGACCACTCGTCCGACTTCGCCGCCTCGTCCCCGAACACGTGCGGGTGCCGCCGCTCCAGTTTGTCGGACATGGCGTCGGCCACGTCGTCAAAGGCGAACAGGCTCTGTTCCTCGGCCATGCGGGCGTGGAAGACGACCTGGAACAGCAGGTCGCCCAGTTCGGACTTCAGCTCGGTCATGTCGCCTCGCTCGATGGCGTCGGCGACCTCGTACGCCTCCTCGATCGTATAGGGGGCGATGGTGGCGAAGGTCTGGGCCACGTCCCACGGGCAGCCGCCGTCCGGGTCGCGCAACCGCCGCATGATGCCGTTCAGGCGGTCGATCGGGGTCATGCGGTCTCGCGGGCCTCAAGCTGTCGGCGGATCTCGTCATGCCGCGCCGGCGTCAGCGGATACCGCCTCAGCACGACGGCCGCAGCGGCGATCAGCAGGGTCGGCAGGGCCACGAACATCACCTGCAACACCGTCAGCGACAGGGGGCTGTTGCCGCCCGCCGGCGCTACCGCCTTGAACCCGACCCAGCCCAGCACCGCATAGGGGATCAGGGCGAAGACGTGCCCCAGCTTGGTCGTGGCCGACAGGATCGAGAACATCAGCGCCGTCCGGTCCACACCGGTCTCCAGCCGCACCTCGTCGCCCGCATCGGCCATCATGGCCCGTAGCAGGAACAGCCCCGCCGCATAGGGCAGGCCCGCGATGAACATGGCCGCGCCAGTCAGGACGAAGCTGCCCCCCGGCAGCAGGGTGGCGACCCCGTACAGCACCGCGAAGATCAGGCTGGCGATGGCCAGCGCCTTGTCCTTGCCGACTTTGCCGGCCAGCTTGGCCCAGATCGGCGCCCCCGCCAGACCGCCGATGAAATACAGCAGCATGAAGATCGACGCCGCCGTCCGGTCGTAGCCCTTGATCTGGTCGAAGAAGAAGAACAGCAGCGCCCCGGTGATCCCCGGCGCCACGCCCAGCAGCACGTCCGCGACCAGCAGACGCGCCACCGTCGGCCGCCGGATGATGTCCCAGTAGGCCTTCAGCCCCCCGTGCGGCGTCTCGCCCGGATTGACCGGCTCGGGCACAACGGCCAGCGCCAGGCTGATGGTCAGGGGCAGGGCGACGATGATGGCCCAGCCCATGATGTGCACCCCGGCCACATAGTCGCCGACGCCCGTCTGAACGATGGCGGCGGGCAGGATCAGGATGGCGATGACGCCGATGATGTTGAACGCCTGCCACCAGGCGTAGACACGGCTGCGCTGGTCATACTGGGGCGCCAGCACCGAGGCCCAGCCCAGCTGGCTCAGCGTGCCCACCGAGAAGCCCAGGTAGAGCACCAGCAGCCAGCCGAAGAGATACAGCGGCCCCGCGCCCGGCTTGACCATGACGAAGATCATCAGCGCCGCCAGCATCAGCACCGGCGCCGACGCCGCCATCCACGGGCGATACCGGCCCCAGCGCGTCCGCGTCCGGTCCATCGCCGCCCCGATCAGCGGGTCTGCGGCGATGTCGAACGCCCGCACCGCCATGAAGACATAGCCGACCATGGCGATGTCGATGCCGACATGGCTGGCATAGTACTCCGGCAGGGTGACCGGCAGCGCCACGCCGAACGCCGCCAGCGGCAGGCAGACGGTGGAGAAGGCCGCCAGTACGCCGTTGCTGCGGCGAGAAGGGTCAATGCGGGTCGTGGAGGTGGTGCTCACGCTGGGCTCCGGATGAGTCGGCAGGCGAAGGGCACCATGCCCGGTTTAGTCGGGCGGGCGAAGACGCTTGCGACCAGCGCGCCGGTGGGCTCCACTGGCGTCATGTTCCGATGGCTGGCGGCCCTGATGATCGGCGCGGCGATGGCGCTGGTCGCCTCGACCGGCGCGCGCGCCCAGAACGCCGAGTGCAACGCCGACTACGCCCGCTGGGCCGGTCCCGGCTTCCAGAACGCCGTCTCGCTTTACAGCCTCGACTGGACCCCCTTCGGCGCCCAGGAGTGGGGCTGGCAAACCTATCTGCCCCTGATCCGTCAGGAGATCGGCAGTCCCTGCGCCCCCGGCTCGCCCGGGTTCGCCAAGGCCCTGGCCGACTTCCAGTCCCGCTACGCCCTGATCCCCACCGGCGTGTTCGACGCCGCGACCTTCCAGGTCTTCAAGGGCGTCTGGCAGGAGCGCCGGCCCTTCGTCATGGCCCGGCTGGACGAGACCTGCCCGGACCCGCCGCCGCTGATGCAGCTGGGATACCTCGTGGCGGAGGAAGAGCACGCCGACCGCCTGACCCGCCTGCTGCGCCGCGACGTGCTGGCCGCCTACCGCCAGCTGGTCGCCGCCGCCCGCGCCGAGGTGCCCGAGGTCGCGAACGATCCCGAGATGCTGCAAATCTTCTCCGGCTTCCGCGACCCGGAGGCCGACGCCGCCCGCTGCGCCGCCCAGGGCAACTGCGACGGCCTGCGCCGCGCGGTCTGCTCGCCCCACCGGACCGGCACGGCGGTCGATCTTTACGTCGGCCAGATCCCCGGCCTCGGTGTCGACAACACCAATCCTGCCAGCCGCCTGCACATGAGCCAGGGCGCCACCTACCGCTGGCTGGTCCAGAACGCTGGCCGTTTCGGCTTCACTCCCTATGTCTATGAGCCTTGGCATTGGGAGTATGTGCGGCCGTGGTCCGAGCCCTGACGACAGCGGAGCGGGTGCTGGCGCGATCGGTCTTCGGCGCCGCGATCGATCTCGAGCCCGTCCGTCTGGCGCCGTCGCCGTTGAAGCGCGCCTTCGTCGCCGGACGATGGTTTGCGCGCGACTGGATCGTCTGGCCCAGGGGCAGCCTGATGGATGACTTCGGCAACGCCCGCCTGTCCGATCGCTCGACCCTGATCCACGAACTGGTTCACGTCTGGCAGGCGCAGTCGGGCGTCAACCTGCTGACCGCCAAGCTGAGGGCAGGGGACAGCGCCGCCGCCTACGCCTATGCGCTTGACGATACCTGCGTCTGGGTCGGCCTGAACATCGAACAGCAGGCCTCGCTCGTCGAACACGCCTACCGCCTGCGCGAGGGCGGCCGAACGCCGCAGACAGCGGATTTCTACGCCCGAACCTGCCCGTTCCCCGTTTTCGGTCTTGCGGAACGCGCCTGACGCGTTATTTCGCTACCATACCTGTTACGGATAGGAACTCGTCATGACCAAGGTGCTCGTCCTCTATCACTCGACCTACGGCCACGTGGAAGCCCTGGCTGAAGCGGTCGCGGCCGGCGCGCGCGAGGTCGAAGGCGTGACGGCCGACGTCAAGCGCGTCCCCGAACTGGTGCCTGAAGAGCTGGCGCGCTCCAGCGGGTACAAGCTGGACCAGGCCGCCCCGATCGCCACGGTCGATGAACTGGCCGACTATGACGCCATCATCATCGGCGCCGGCACCCGCTACGGCACCGTGGCGTCCCAGATGCGCAACTTCCTCGACCAGACCGGGCCGCTGTGGGCCAAGGGCGCCTTGGTCGGAAAGGTGGGCGGCGCCTTCACCTCGACTGCGACCCAGCACGGCGGCCAGGAGACCACCCTCATCGGTGTCATCCAGACCCTGCTGCATCACGGCCTGATCGTCGTGGGCCTGCCCTACGCCTGGCAGGGTCAGATGACGCTGGACGAGATCACGGGCGGCTCTCCCTACGGTGCGACCACCATCACCGGCGGCACGGGCGCCCGCATGCCCAGCGAGAACGAGCTGGATGGCGCGCGCTTCCAGGGCCGCCACACCGCCCAGATCGCCAAGAAGCAATCGGCCGCCTGACGCCATGTCCGCCCAGCCGGCGCTCTTCTTCGGTCACGGCTCGCCGTTGAACGCCCTGGGCGGGCCCTTCGCCGAGGCCTGGGCCGAGGTCGGCCGCGCGGTCGGCAAGCCGCGCGGCGTGGTCATGGTCTCCGCTCACTGGGAGACCAACGGCCTGGGCGTGACGGCGCAACCGCAGCCGGAGACCATCCACGACTTCGGCGCCTTCGGCCCGGAGCTGCATGCCATGCAGTATCCGGCGCCGGGCTCGCCCGAGCTGGCGCGGCGCGTGTCGGAACTGACAGGCGCAATCCAGACCGACGCCTGGGGTCTGGACCACGGCACGTGGTCGGTGCTGGCCCACGTCTGGCCCGAAGCAGACGTGCCGGTCGTCCAGCTGTCGCTGGACCGCCGCCTCGACGCCGCCGGCCATCTGGCGCTGGCCAGGAAGCTCCAGCCCCTGCGCGACGAGGGGATCATCATCGCCGGCTCCGGCGACTTCGTGCACAACCTTCGCACCTGGAAGCGGGCGGGCGGCGAAGCTTACGATTGGGCCATCCGCTTCAACGACGCCGTCAAGGCGGCCCTGGTGCGCGGCGACAATCAGGCCCTGGTCGACTGGGTCGATCTGGCCGAGGACGCCCAGCTCAGCGTCCCGACCGACGAACACTATCTGCCGCTGCTCTACGTCGCCGCCCAGCGCCGGGAAGGCGATCCCGTCGCTTTCTTCAACGACAGCATCGAGGGCGGCTCCATCTCGATGACCGGCGTGCGGATCGGCTAGGCCAGCGTCCGGCAGAAGTCGGCCAGCGCCTGCGGATAGAGCATGTGCTCCGCCGCCAGCACCCGTTGCGACAGACCCTCGGGCGTGTCGCCGGCGACCACCGGCACGCGGGCCTGACCCAGGATCGGCCCCTCGTCGACGCCTTCGGTGACCAGATGCACCGTGCAGCCCGCCTCGGCGTCGCCCGCCGCCAGCGCCCGCACATGGGTGTCCAGGCCGGGGTGTAGGGGCAGCAGGCTGGGGTGGATGTTGATCATCCGGCCTTCCCAACGCCGAACCAGCCAAGGCGTCAGCAGCCGCATATAGCCGGCCAGCGCCACCACCTCGACGCCCGCCTCGGTCAGGACGGCGTCCAGCGCCCGCTCATGCGCCTCGCGATCCTTGCCGAAGGGGCGATGATCGACTGCCACGGCCTCGACGCCCGCCGCTCGCGCTAGGGCGAGACCGCCCGCGTCCGGCTTGTTGGACAGCACCAGGACCACCTCGAACGGCGCATCCGCCACTCGACCGGCCTCGATCAGCGCCGCCATGTTCGATCCGGCCCCTGAGATCAGGACCGCGACACGCCGTGTCACGCCGCCTCCAGCTGCCCGCAGACGAAGGCCGGCTCGCCCGCGTTCAGCAGGCCCTCAAGCACCGCTTCGACGTTCTCGGGCGCGACGATCAGGATGAAGCCGACGCCGCAGTTGAAGGTGCGGCGCATCTCGTGGTCGCTGATCCCGCCGGTCTCGGCCAGCCACTGGAAGATGCGGGGCAGAGGCCAGCTGTCCCAGTCGAAGGTCGCCTTCAGCCCTTCGGCCACACAGCGCGGCGGGTTTTCGATCAGGCCGCCGCCGGTGATGTGGGCCGCCCCCTTGATCAGGCCCGACTTCATCAACGGCAGAACCGGCTTCACATAGATTCGCGTCGGCTCCATCAGCGCCTGGGCCAGCGAGCGGTCCTTGGCGAACGGCGCGTCGGCGGCCCAGCCCAGGCCGGACGCCTCCACCACCTTGCGGATCAGCGAATAGCCGTTCGAGTGCGGGCCCGAAGACGCCAGACCGATGACGACGTCGCCGGCCGCCTGCGCGTCCAGGTCCGGCAACGCCTTGCCGCGCTCCAGCGCGCCCAGCGAGAAGCCGGCCAGATCGTAGTCGCCGCCCGAATACATGCCCGGCATCTCGGCCGTTTCGCCGCCGACCAGGGCGCAACCGGCCCGGCGACAGCCCTCGGCGATGCCCGTCACGACACGCCGCGCGGCGTCCACGTCAAGCTTCCCGGTGGCGTAATAGTCCAGGAACAACAGAGGCTCCGCGCCCTGCGCCAGCAGGTCGTTGACGCACATGGCGACTAGATCGATCCCCACCTCGTCGTGCCGTCCCGTCTCGATGGCGATCTTCAGCTTGGTGCCTACGCCGTCGGTCGTGGCGACGATCAGCGGGTCCTCGAAGCCGGCCGCTTTCAGGTCGAACAAAGCGCCGAAGCCGCCCAGGGACGCCTCCGCGCCCGGCCGACGCGTGGATTTGGCCAGAGGCTTGATCGCGTCGACCAGGCGTTCGCCCGCATCGATATCGACGCCGGCGTCGGCATAGGTCAGGCCGTTGGGCTGGTCCGTCATGGGGCGGGGCCTTGTTTCAGTGAACGAAAGTCAGTCGCGGCTCTTGCCACGCAGGGAGTCGGGCGCGCTATAGCATCCCAATGACGCCGATCACCACAAACGAGGCGCTGCAGGCTTTCTGCGCGGATGTCGCCTCTGCCCCGTTCATCGCCGTGGACACCGAGTTCATGCGCGAGACGACCTATTGGCCCAAGCTGTGCCTGATCCAGGCGGCGACGCCGGAACACGCCGCGATCATCGATCCGCTGGCGGATGGACTGGATCTGGAGCCCTTCCTAGCCATCCTGCGCGATCCGGCGGTGGTCAAGGTGTTCCATGCCTGCCGCCAGGACACCGAGATCTTCGTCAAGCTGGGCTCGATGCCCGAGCCGATCTTCGACACTCAGGTCGCCGCCATGGCCGCCGGCTTCGGCGACCAGGTCAGTTATGATTCGCTGGTTCGCCAGATGCTGCGCATCGAGCTGGACAAGGGCAGCCGCTTTACCGACTGGTCACGCCGGCCGCTGTCGGACAGCCAACTGGTCTATGCGCTGGGCGACGTGACCCACCTGGCGGCGCTGTATCCCAAGCTGCGCGAGCGGTTGCAGCGCGAGGGACGGCTGGATTGGGTCATGGCCGAGATGGCCGACCTGTCCGACCCGGCCCTCTATGACACCAACCCCGAGAACGCCTGGAAGCGGCTGAAGCCCAAGAAGTACGCCGCCAAATATCTGGCCGCCTTCGTCGCTGCCGCCGTTTGGCGCGAGCGGGCGGCGCAGGAACGGGACCAGCCGCGCGGCCGCATTCTCAAGGACGAGGCGATCGACGAGATCGCCCAGCAGGCGCCGACCGACCCCGAGGCCTTCAATCGCCTGCGCTCGGCGCCCAAGGGCTTCGGCGCCTCGCGGCTGGGTCTGGAACTGACGGCCGAGCTGAAACGCGTCCTGGCCGACCCGGAGGCCCACGCGCCCAAACTGGCCCGCCCGGCCCACAACCAGCCGGCGCCGCCGTCGGTGGTGGAACTGCTGAAGGTGTTGCTGAAGGCCAAGAGCGACAACGCCGGCGTGGCGTCCAAGCTGATCGCGACCGTCGCCGATCTGGAAAAGATCGCCATCGACGACGAAGCCGACGTCGAAGCCATGCACGGCTGGCGCCGCAAGCTGTTCGGCGACGACGCGCTGAAGCTCAAGAAGGGCGAGATCGCCCTGGTGCTGAACGGCTCGCGCGTCGAGGTGGTCGAGATCGAGGGCTAGGCGGCTACTCGGCCGGCGGCTGCCACAGCTCGATCGGATTACCTTCGGGATCGTGAATGCGGGCGAAGCGGCCGACTTCGGGCGAGGCGTCCCATTCGGGCTTGGTGATGATGTCGATGCCGGCGGTGCGCAGGCTGGCCAGCATGCCGTCCAGGTCGTCGACCCGCAGATTCAGCATCCACTGCTTGCCGGCGGCGAAGTAATCGGTGTCGGCCTTGAAGGGCGAGAAGACGGTCGGCCCGGCCTGCTGGGGCCAGACGAACACCCCCGGCGGGGCGCCGACCCCCAGATGCTCCAGATACCAGGCAGCCAAGGCCTCGGGATCCTGTGAGCGAAAGAAGAAGCCGCCGATGCCCGTAACCGCCATGATCGCCTCCGATGGGAAGGGGGCGACCGTGGCCTCGACCACGACGACTGTCTAGAGGGCCAGCGACAGGTCCATCGCCTCGGCCAGGGCCTTGGCCCGACGCCGCGTCTGTTCGCCCAGCAGGACGTCGGCGAAGCCCTCGGCCGCCGTCAGCTTCAGTTCGCCGCCCTCGACCCGCGCTCTCGCATTGGCCAGCAGGTTCGGCGACCGCCCCGACAGGTCGCAGGCCAGCCGGATGGCGAGCCCCAGGACCCGCGCCCGCCGCCGCGCCGGCTCGTCCAGCAGCCGCTCGATCGTCGCCGGTTCCGGCGTCGCCGCCGGACCGCCGTAGCGGGCGTTGATCGCGGCGGCCAGGAAGCATCGCTCGGCGTGGGTCTGACCCGGAATGGGCGCGCGCAGAACCTGGTCGAAGGTCAGTTCGACCCGGTGGTCGGGGTGCAGCCGAGCGCCCAGGTCAGCCAGATTGCAGGCCGCAGCCGCCAGCTGGGCGTCTCGCACCTCGCTGAAGATCGGCTCCAGCGGCCGGATCAGGCCGTCTATCCAGCCCTGCAGAGCACCGGGCAGGGCCGGCGAGACGCCCTGGCGCGCGCCCAGAGCCGCACAGCCGGACAGCAGCGGATCGCCGCCGTCCACGCGGTCGCTGAGCCAGTCGTACAGCAGCCCCTCGCGCACGCCCCAGGCCGAGAACTCGATTTCCTCCAGCCCCAGATTATCGATCAGGCTGTCCAGCACCACGGCGGCGAACGGCAGGGTCTCGGCGCGCTTTCGGCTGACGCCCGGCATGGCGTCCAGCGATGCCTTGGACTGCCGCGCCAGGAAGCGAGCCGCTTCGCGCGCCTCGCGCGCCGGGATGGCGTACTGGTGCACCACCTTCAGCGGATAGGCGCCCATGGCCATGTGAACCTGGGCCAGGTTGCGCCAGGCGCCGCCGACGGCGTAGAGGCGCTTCGTCTTGAAATCGCCCGCCACGCGGCCCAGACGGCGATCCGCCTGTTCGCGCACCTTGCGGACGTCGAAGCCCTTCGAGCCAAATGAGAAGGCGCCGAGCGACAGCGTCACGCCCTTGCCGACTTGGCCCTTGTCGATGCGGGTCAGTTCCAGGCTGGCGCCGCCCATGTCGGCGCTGACGCCGTCCGCGCCTGGCGCGCCGCTGGCGACCCCCATGGCGGCGTAATGGGCCTCGTCCTCGCCCGACAGAACGCGAATGAACAGCCCGGTCTCGGCGGCCACGCGCTCGCAGAACTCCTGTCCGTCCTCGGCTTCCCGCACGGCGGCGGTGGCGGCGACCAGGGTGTGCTCGGGCCGCACGCCCTCCAGGACGGCCGCAAAGCGACGCAGGGCCTTCATCGACGCCACGACACCGTCGGGCGACAGTCGTCCGGTGGCCGACAGATCCCGGCCCAGCCCCGCCAGAACCTTTTCGTTATAGAGCGGCCAGACCGCCCGCCCTTCCAGCCGATAGAGCACCAGGCGAACGGAGTTCGAGCCGATGTCGATGACGGCGACGTCACGCGCCGCCAAGGCTGTGGCGGGGCTCAACGCTTGGGTCGTTCGTAGCGGAGCGCGCCCGGCAGGGTCTTCACCTTGCGGCCACGCCCGGAGAGGCTGGGGTTGGTCATGAAATACTGGTGCGCCGAGAAGGGGCGTTCCGGATCGGCCGGGCTGAGGCGGTGATAGGCGCCGTCGGGGTCCAGCGTCCAGCTTTGCGCGTCGTCCTTCAGATTGGCGACCATGATCTGGTCCAGAATCTGGTCGTGGACGGTGGCGTTGCGGATCGGCGCCATGACCTCGACCCGCCGCTCCATATTGCGCGTCATCCAGTCGGCCGACGAGATGTAGAGGTGCGCCTTGTCGCTGGGCAGGTTGTGGCCGTTGGCGAAGCAGATGATGCGGCTGTGTTCCAGGAAGCGGCCGACCACCGACTTGACCCGGATGTTCTCCGACAAGCCCGGCACCCCGGGACGCAGGCAGCAGATGCCGCGGATCACCAGCTCGATCCGCACGCCCCACTGACTGGCGCGGTACAGGGCGTCGATCAGCTCGGGATCCAGCAGGGCGTTCAGCTTCACCCAGATGGCCGCCGGCCGGCCCTTGGCCGCCGCCGACATCTCCTTGCCGATCATCTCGATCAGCCGCGCCTTCATGTTCAGAGGCGAGACGACCAGCGCCTCCAGATCGTCCGGCACGGCATAGCCGGTGATGTAGTTGAACACCCGCCCCGCATCGCGCGCCATGACCGGATCGCACGAGAACAGACTGAGGTCTGTGTAAACCTTGGCCGTCACGGGGTGATAGTTGCCGGTGCCGAAGTGGCAATAGGTCCGCAGGCCGTCGCCCTCGCGCCGCACGACCACGCTCAGCTTGGCGTGGGTCTTGTACTCCACGAAGCCGAAGACGACGTGGACGCCCGCGCGCTCCATCGCCCGGGCCCAGCGCAGGTTGGCCTCTTCATCGAACCGCGCCTTCAACTCGACCAGAGCGGTGACGTTCTTGCCGTTCTCCGCCGCCTCGATCAGAGCCGCGACGATAGGGCTGTCCTTGGAGGTGCGGTACAGCGTCTGCTTGATCGCCAGCACGTTCGTGTCGCGCGCGGCCTGGCGCAGGAACTGGACCACCACGTCGAAGCTCTCGAACGGGTGGTGGATCAGCATGTCCTTTTCGCGGATGGCCGCGAAGACGTCCCCGGAGTGGTCGCGCACCCGCTCGGGGTATCGCGGCTCATAGGCCGGGAACTTCAGCTCGGGCCGATCGGACGGAATCAGCTCGGACAACTGCGCAAGGCCCAGCATGCCTTGCACGATGACCACGTCCTGCGGCGCGGCCTCGAGCTCGCCGACGATGAAGTTGCGCAAGTCTTCGGGCATGGAGCCCTCGATCTTGATGCGTACTACCTCGCCCAGGCGGCGCTGCTTCAGCGCTTCCTCGAACTCGAGCACCAGATCCTCGGCCTCTTCCTCGATCTCGATGTCCGAATCGCGGATCAGGCGCAGCACGCCGCGCTCCAGAACCTCGCAGCCGGGGAACAGGTGGTCGATGAAGAGGATCAGCAGGCTTTCCAGCGTCACGAACCGCCGCTTGTTCTTGGAGCGACGGTCGGCCGGCAACTCCCAGAATCGCCGCACCTGCGTCGGGACGGGGACCAGGGCGTGGAAGGTGCGCCCATCCGCCCGCCGCAGCTTAAGCGCCAGCGAGAAGCCCAGGTTCGGCAGGAAGGGGAAGGGGTGCGCCGGGTCGATGGCCAGCGGCGTCAAGACGGCGAACAACTGGTCCAGAAACTCCGGCTCCAGCTTGTCTCGGTCGGCCTTGGTGATCTTGGCCGAGTGGATGACCTCCAGTCCCGCCTCGGTCAGCTCCTTGCGCAGTTGGCCCCACCGCGCCTGCTGTTCCGCCATCAGCTCGTTGGCGGCGACGTTGATCATTTCCAGCGATTCGGTCGGCGTCAGGCCGTCGGCCGACAGCGTCCGCACCTTCTCGCGCACCTGACCCTTCAGACCCGCCACGCGGGTCATGAAGAACTCATCCAGGTTGTTGGCCGAGATCGACAGGAAACGCAGGCGCTCCAGCAGAGGGTGGGCCGGGTTGGCGGCCTCCTCCAGCACCCGCACATTGAACTTCAGCCACGACAGCTCGCGATTGAAGAACCGCTGCGGCGACGCCATCAGCGCTTCGTCCAGATGCAGCTGCGGCGCGTGCGAGGGCGGAACCGATTCGCCGCGCGTCGACTCCGTCAGGGCCTTGTCTGTCGTCGGCGGCGGGGTCAGCGTGTCGCTCATGGTTCGTTTGTGGGCACGAAACGCGACAGTCGCAACCGCGATCAACCCTCCAGCACGACCCGCGCCGCCGCGCGCGTGATCGGACGGTGCAGAGCGTCCAGCCGTTCGACCACGCCCTGCGCCGCCGCCCAGGATCGGTCGATCCGCCGGACGAGATAATCGATCACATCCTCGGGCGGGACTATGCTGCGCTCCGAGAAGGCGCGGCGCAGCATGGCGGCCAGCAGCATATCGTCGGGCGTCTCCACGACCAGCAGCGGCAGGGCGTCCAGCCGCGAACGCAGATCGGGCAGGGCGGCCGGCCAGTCGCGCGGCGCGCGGCGCGAGACCAGCAGCAGCGCCCCACCCGCCATCGCCAGATTGATCAGATGGAACAGGCTCTCGTCGTCCGCGTCCTGCGCCCGGTCCAGCACGATGTTCGCGCCTTCCAGATCCAGCGGATCGACAACGGCGGCCTCCGATCCATGCAGGATCACCGCGCCGCGCTTTTCCGCCCAGCGGCCCGCGACCGTGCTCTTGCCCGACCCTTCGGGGCCGCATAGCGCCATGACCGGCCCCGCCACCGCATTGGGCCACGCGTCCAGCCCGGTGACGGCCGCGCGGTTGCTGTCGGACAGGACGAAGTCGAGCTCGGTCTCGACCCCATCGCGTCGCAGCGGCAGGCGCATCTGATGGGTGGCGTCGGAAGGGCGCATCGGACCGGGCTTGTAGCAGGTTCCCGCCCGCCGCGCCGCTGGCCCTGTGGACGGCGATGCATCCATCGTGGAGGACGCATCAGAGAACTCTGCTTGACAGAGTATGCGGCGCCGTGCTCTGTGGTTCAGAGCACTCTATTGGAGATCGACTATGAACATCACTCGCGACGAGGCGGCCGCGGCCCTCTCCGACATCGACGCCACCACCGGCCGCCTGAGCCAGCAACGCAGCTATCACATCAGCGGCCCGATCCTGATGCTGTGGGGTGTGGTCTGGCTGGTCTGTTACAGCGCCATGGGCCTTCTGCCGCCCGAGCAATGGGGCTGGACCTGGCTGATCGGCGACGCCGTCGGCATCGTCGGCACCATCATGTTGTCGTCCAAGGCGTGTGCCCCAGGGCAGGGCGTGGCCGGCCGCGGCATGGGCTGGCGCTCCCTGCTGGCGGGCCTGGCCATCGCGGCCTTCATAGGCGGGACCCTGTCAATCTTCGGTGTGCAGGATCCGAACGCCTTCATGACCTTCCCTGGCATCGTCTGCGGGGCCGTCTACTTCATCATCGGCCTGCTGCACCGGCCGCGCTTCCTGGTGATCGGTACGGCAATGTTCGCGGCCAGCCTGGTCGGCTTCTTCGGCTTCCCGGACATCCTGCCGTTCTGGATGGCGGGCGTCGGCGGGCTGGGGCTGATCATCGGCGGCCTGTGGATGCGGAGCGCGTGATGGGCCCTGACGACATCATCCATCAGCCGTTGCGCCTGAAGATCATGGCGGCCCTGTGGGCCGAACGGGAGCGCGGGCCGGTCGACTTCCCCCGCCTCAAGTCCATCTCCGGCGCAACCGACGGCAATCTCGGCAGCCACCTGACCACGCTTGAAAAGGCCGACTACGTCTCGATCGAGAAGGACTTCGTCGGCAAGCGTCCGCGCACCCGCGCCTCGCTGACCCCCACGGGCGCCAAGGCCTTCCGTGGCCACGTCGCCTACCTGCGGGCCGTGGTCGAGGGGGTGGAGGACTAAGCAGGCGATCGGCGCGCCAACCTTGACTTTCGAGCGGGTTGGTGCGCCCTTCCGGCCTCCAAAATTCCCCACAATCAGACCGCCGCAGACCGCCCATGCACGCCTATCGTTCCCATACCTGCGGCGCACTGCGCGCCACCGACGCCGGCCAGTCGGTCCGCCTGTCGGGCTGGGTCCACCGCAAGCGCGATCTGGGCGGCCTGCTGTTCGTCGACCTGCGCGATCACTACGGCATCACCCAGCTGGTGCTGCACCCCTCGACGCCGGGCTTCGAGATCGTCGAGCGCCTGCGCGCCGAGAGCGTCATCAAGATCGACGGCGAAGCGGTCATGCGCGACGCATCCACCGTCAACGCCCTGCTGCCGACCGGCGAGGTCGAGGTTCGCGTCGCGGGTCTGGAAGTCCTGTCAGAAGCCGCCGAACTGCCGATGCCCGTCTTCGGCGATCAGGAATACCCTGAGGAAATCCGCCTTCAGAACCGCTTCCTCGACCTTCGTCGCGAGCGTCTGCACAAGAACATCGTCCTGCGCTCCAAGGTGATCTCCTCGATCCGCCGCCGCATGGTCGACCAGGGCTTCCTGGAATACCAGACCCCCATTCTGACCGCCTCGTCGCCGGAAGGCGCCCGCGACTTCCTGGTGCCGTCGCGCATGCATCCGGGCAAGTTCTATGCGCTGCCGCAGGCCCCGCAGCAGTTCAAGCAGCTGCTGATGGTCTCGGGCTTCGACCGCTACTTCCAGATCGCCCCGTGCTTCCGCGACGAGGACCTACGCGCCGACCGTTCGCTGGAGTTCTACCAGCTCGACGTCGAGATGAGCTTCGTTACGCAAGAGGATGTTTTCGCGGCGATCGAGCCGGTCATGCATGGCGTGTTCGAGGAGTTCTCGAACGGCCTGCCGGTCTCGCCGATCGACGGCAAGCACACCTTTACAAACGATTTTGGCGAGGCCTTCGAGCACGCCGGTTTCGAGCGCCTGACCTTCGCCCAGTCGATGGCCTGGTACGGCACCGACAAGCCGGACACCCGCAACCCGATCAAGATGCAGGTCGTCTCCGATCACTTCCGCGACGGCGGCTTCGGCCTGTTCGCCAAGATCCTGGGCGCCGATGAGAAGAACGCCGTCTGGGCCATCCCGGCGCCGACCGGCGGCTCGCGCGCCTTCTGCGACCGTATGAACTCGTGGGCCCAGGGCGAAGGCCAGCCGGGCCTCGGCTACATCTTCTGGTCGGACGACCAGGGGGCCTGGGGCGGCCCCATCGCCAAGAACCTGGGTCAGGAGCCGACCGAGGCCCTGATGGCCTCGCTGGGTCTCGGTAAGGGCGACGCCGCCTTCTTCACCGCCGGTCTGCCGTCGGCCTTCGCCAAGTTCGCCGGTCTGGCCCGCACGCGCGTCGGGACCGAGCTGAAGCTGATCGACGAGAACCAGTTCAAATTCTGCTGGATCGTCGACTTCCCGATGTTCGAATGGTCCGAGGAAGAGAAGAAGGTCGACTTCTCGCACAACCCGTTCTCGATGCCGCAGGGTGGTCTGGAGGCGCTGGAGACGCAGGACCCGCTGACCATCCGCGCCTATCAGTACGACATCTGCTGCAACGGCTATGAGCTGTGCTCGGGCGCGATCCGGAACCACAAGGCCGAGATCATGCTGAAGGCCTTCAACATCGCCGGCTATGACAGTTCGGTGGTCGAGGAGCAGTTCGGCGGCATGCTGAACGCCTTCCGCTATGGCGCCCCGCCGCACGGCGGTCTGGCCCCCGGCATCGACCGCATCGTCATGCTGCTGGCCGGCGAGACCGCCATCCGCGAGGTCATCGCTTTCCCGCTGAACCAGCAGGGCGAGGATCTTCTGATGAACGCCCCGACCGAGGCGCAGGAGCGTCAGCTGAAGGACGTCCACATCCGCACGGCCCTGCCGCTCAAGGGCTGAGGCGCACCCGCCGCCGACGTCGTCGGGCTTGATCCCAGGATCAGGTTGTCCGGCGCCGCATAGACGCAGGCAGATAGGCTGCCCGTTGAGCCATCCAGCCGTCAGCGCATGACCCTCGGATCAAGTCCGAGGGTACGGTGGGTACTGGGCCCCTCAGTCCGAGGCCACCACCAGATTTCGGCGCGGCGGCACGGGCGGGACCGGTGGGATCGGCGCCGCCGGCGCGGCGCGCACGATGCGGGATCCCCCGCGGCAGGTCTGAGCCGTCAACCGGCTTGGCAGCCGCGTCGAGCCGTCACCGCACGCCTGATTGATCTGGCTTTGGGTCAGGCCGCGAGCATCCGACAAGTCCGCGCCGCGAATGTCCGTGCGGCGCAGAGAGGCGTCGGTGAAATCCGCCCGCGCGAAGCGGCCGCCGGTCAGTCGCGCGCTGTCCAGTTCGGCGTCGCGGAAGCTGGCCCCCGAGAAGTCGCCGTTCGACAGGTTCGAGGCGGTGATCTGCGCGCTGCTGAAATTCGCGCCCGTGGCGCGAACGTTGGCGAGCGTCGCGCCAAACAGCTCCGTTCCCGAGAGATTTGCCCCGGTCAGCTGGGCGGCGTTGAAGTTCACGCCATGAAGCTCGGCGCCCGACAGGTCCGACCGGCTCAGATTGGCGCGCACGAAGGTGGCGCCGACGGCCTCGGCGCCGGCGGCGCGGGCGCCTTCGAAATTGGCCGAGGTGAAGTTGGCGCCCAGGATCTCGACGCCGTGCAGATTGGCGCGGCTGAAGTCGGCCCCGGTGAAGTTGGAGCCCATCATCTCCACGCCGCGCAGGTCGGAGCCGACGAAGGTCGCGTTGACGAAGCTGGCGCCGGTGAAGCTGGCGCCGGTCAGATTGCGGCCGGACAGTTCGCAGCTGTTGCACGAGCCGCCCAGCGAAACGACGCGAGCCACGTCCCGATCCTGCGGAGCGGACGCCAGGACCGGCGTGGCCGCCATCAATGCTCCGACAGCCAGCAGGGCCGGGGTCAGAGCCTGCGTCAGGCGACGGGGGAGGGCGCGAACGGTCTGTGTCACGCAGTCTTCATGACCCGTGGCGAAACGAAACCCTACTTAAATCGCGGTAACTTGCGGGGCGCTCAGCAGGCGGGAATGCGAAGGCCCCGCGGCAGGGTCGTGGCCTCGTCGCCGCACGCGCGGCTGAGCTGCGACTGGGTCAGGCCGCTGGCCCGCGCCAGCTGCGCCCCCGAGAAGTTGGTCCCGGAAAGCTTGGCTCCGGCGAAGCTGGAGCCCTCCAGATAGGCCCCAACGAAGCTGGCGTTGGTCAGGTCCGCGCCGGCGAAGTTGGAACTGGAGAACACCGCCCCATAGGCCTCGACGTCGCGCATATCCGTGTTGCTGAACCGCGTGCGATTCATGACGCTGAGGCTCAGGTCCGCCTGTCGCAGCCGCGACCCCGACAGGTTCAATCCCCGGGCCTCCAGCCCGCCAAAGTCGCCCTGGAACAGGTTGCAGCCGGAGCAGCTGTGGCCACTGCGCACGCTGGCGATCTGGCCGGCGTTCTGGGCATGAGCGGGCAGGGCGACCGCCATGAAGGCGGCGGCCATGACGGCGGTGGACTGGATCAGGCGTTTCATCACGGTTCGGCTCCGAAGCGGCGCATTCGGCGCAGCAATCTTCGGGCCAGCGTAGCGACACCCTCTTACGATTTCGTCTTCGGGACGATCCGTGCCGCTCGGTCTGCTTATAAGCGTCGCCCGGGGCCGGGAGCGGGACCGCTCAAGCGTGGCTCGAGGGGCTTAGCCTCCGCGGCGACTACTCGCTCGTCGCCGCCTTCAGTTGACGAACCACCGGCCGCAGGACCCATGCGCCAATGATATAATAGACCAGCAGCAGCGCCGTCCCGATGGTCAGCGCTACCGCTCCGGGCCCGCGCTGATAGGCGGCCAGGGCGCGTGCTGTCAGCCAAATGCTGGTAAAGTAAGCGATCGTCGCGCCGAAAATAGCAGCCCCCGCGATTTCCAGAGCGGTCGTCAAGCTAGCCGCAGCGACCACCGACGCCAGCGGTACCGCCGCATAGACCCAGCTCCAACCGTTCCACGGCGCCATCCCCATCGCTTGACGCGCTAGGGCCCGCAGACCGGTTATCCAAAGCAGCGGCAACGTGAACCCGAGAATCGCCATCGCCGGAATGAGCACGGGCGCGTGCGTTGTCGCCATAGGAGCCATCGCAAGGCTCAGCGCGAAGTAGCCAACCAAGGAGACCAGCAGCCAGATTGGATGCAGAAAGGCGAACCGCTCGATCCAACGCATCTAGCTGCCCTTTCCCGCCATCGACGGCTGCGCGCCGCAGGCGTCGCACACCAGCGCCCCGCCGCGCTGTTGCAGGGTGAAGTCGCCGCAGGCGGGACAGGCGTCGGCTTCGACCACCACCGGCCGGGCCTCCTCGTCGCGCGGGCGTCCGAACGGCAGCACGATTAGATTGTCCGGCGCCGCGCCGCGCGCGAAGCCCTTGGAGATGAAGTGCGACGCCGGCACCAGTTCATCGGCGGCCCCGCGCCCCAGGCCGTCGGCGTCCAGCGGCTCGGCGTCCGCGTTGGCCAGCTCGCGCCGGTCCAGATAGCTGACCCCCAACTCGCGGAAGATGTAGTCCAGGATCGACGTCGCCGAGCCGATCTTGTCGTTGCCCGTGACCCGCCCGGCCGGCTCGAACCGCGTCAGCACGAAGGCGTCCACGAACTCGTCCAGCGGCACGCCGTACTGAAGCCCGATCGAGATCGCGATGGCGAAATTGTTCATCAGGCTGCGGAAGGCGGCGCCTTCCTTGTGCATGTCGATGAAGATCTCGCCCAGCTCGCCGTCGTCGTATTCGCCGGTGTGAATATAGACCTTATGACCGCCCACAGCGGCCTTCTGGATATAGCCCTTGCGGCGGTCGGGCAGCTTGCGGCGGCTGCGCTCGCGTTCGACCACCCGCTCGACGACGCTGGGCTGGGCCGCCGGCGGAGCTGGGACGGGGATCGGCGGCGCGTCGGGAATGTCGAGCCAGCGACCCGACGGCGCGGGCAGGCGGCGCAGGCGCAGACTTCGCCCGCCCTCCAGCGTCGCCAGCAGCACGGCGGCCTCCGCGCGACCGGCGGTCCAAGGCAGGGTGACAGGCCGCAGGTCGGGCAGGGCGCTGGCCTGGCCCAGCCGGGCGCGCAGGCTGTTCTCGTAGGCGGCCGTGTCCGCCAGCAGGTCCCGCAATGCCTCCGGCGCGCCGTCCCACTCGCTCAGGTCGCCATGGCCGAAGACCCAGGTCTGCGCTGTCGCACGAGCGTCTTCCTCGATGCCGAGGGCGGCCAGGATGGACCCGCAGCCGGGCTCCAGTCCCAGCACATCGGCCGCGAAGCCGGCGTCCAGCACAGCGTCGGAGATCGCCTCGTCCAGTGTCTCTACCCGCCCCAGAGCCCCCTCGACGGCCGCCAATTCGACATCGGTGAAGCCCAGCCCCCGCAGCCGCTCTAGGGTGACGCCGGGCGCATCGGCCAGGGTTCGCCGACCGAACAGATGCCGCTCCGCATCGTCCACATCGCCGCCCGCCCGCGCGATGGCGTCGGCCAGCGAGGGGCGCAGACGCCGCGCCACCTCGCCGTCGCCGGTCTCGAAAACATCCACCGCCGTCAGGGGCGAGAGGCCGAGCCTCAGCCGCGCGTCGGCGTCCTCCTCGAACAGGCCGACTCGGCTTTCGCCTGCCGGCCAGCGCAGCACCGCGCCGATCTCCGTCAGGGTCTCGCCCGCCGCCGTCGTCAGCGTGGCGGCCAGCGCTTCCAGCCCGTCGTTGGCCAGCGACCAGTCGCCCAGTCCGCCCAGGCCCAGCGTCACCGCCGGCGCCGTGCGCCCTTCGCCCTCGACCACGACGGCCGTGACCAGCAGGCGCGCCAGATCCCCGATCGCCGGGGCGGCCGGCGACAGTCGCGCTAGCGCGGGCAGACTGATCTTGATCGCCCCGGCCGACAGGGCCGCGACCGCCGCATCCGCCGTTTCGCGGTCGGTGCAGACGATCAGGTCGGCCTCCAGCGCGGCGGCGGCCACGGCGTCCAGATCCTCGCCACAGGCCAAAACCACCGTCGCCGTGGGACGGCCGGCGTCCGCCGTCATCAGCGGCGGCGTCTCGCCCGCTATGGCGCGCAGGATGTCGGCGTCGGACGCCCCGCACCGCCGCGCCTGCGACGCCGCCCGCGCCAGGGCCGGATTGCGCGCCGGGTCCTTGCAGTCGCCCTCGGCGCCGTCGCAGCGTCGCACCGCATCCGCCACGGCGTCCAGCGCGCGCGCCAGCGCCTCGACCGCTTCGGCCGCCCGCGTCGCCGCTGCCTGCTCGGCATGCAGTCGCTCAAGCGCGCTTCGGCCCTCGGTCGCGAGGTCCAGAACCATAGCGGGTCGCGCGGCGGTCAGGACAGGCGCCGCCAGCCCCAGACGCACCGCGCCCGCCAGTTCGGCGGCGAAGACGCTGGCCTCGGCCTTGTCCTCGAAGAGGCCCAGCGCCCGGCCGCGATCCGCCAGCCGCGCCGCCCAGTCGCCGATGCCGCCGTCCAGGCCTTCGCCCGCGTGCAGGGTCGGGCCGCTATCCAGCATCGGGCGATCCTTGGCCCGTGCTGCGTCCCAGTCGCTCCAGGCGTCCAGCATGGCTGTGGTCCAGCCGTCAGGGGCGCTGGTCCAGTCCGCCGTCGCGCCGCGCACGACGACGCGGCGCCCCGGCCGGGCCGAGGCGGCGAGGAAGGCGAATCTGGGCTGAAAGCGCATGGGAACTCCGCGTGGCCGTCCTGCCTGGAAGGCTAACGGCTCGCGGCCCCCCGTTCTAGCACATCTTGCGGCTAACAATGGAGATACCCCCAAGATGTAGCAGGGCGGGACCTCTGCGTCTTCGCTGGACGGCGAGCGGCCGTGTTTCTATGATCGCGACAGCGCGCCTGTTCTTGTCGGCGCCGCGTCTGGAAGGCCCTCACGTGCTCGCGAAGATCTTTTCCTGGTGGAACGGCGCCACGATCGGCACCCTGTGGACCGTCGCACGGCGTGGCGAGCTGGTGGGCTCGGACGAGCAGGGCAACCGCTATTATCAGTCGCGCGACAACGTCAGCTACGACGGCCGCCGCCGCCGTTGGGTGATCTACAACGGCTATGCCGAAGCCTCGAAGGTCTCGCCAGACTGGCACGGCTGGCTGCACTACACCTTCGACGAACCGCCGACCGTGACGCCGCTGCCGCGCCGCGCATGGGAAAAGCCGCATCTGCCCAACCTGACCGGCACGCCGCTGGCCTGGCGTCCGCCCGGCTCGCTGGCCGAGGACGGGCGTCGCCCAGCCGCCACCGGCGACTACCAGGCCTGGACGCCCGAATGAGCCGCGACCGCGCCTGGCTGCTGACGGGCGTCATCGCCGTGGCTCTGGCCGGGGCCGGGGCGGTCGGCGCGCGCGCGCTGCAGGATACGCCGGCCGAGGCGCGGCCCGCTGACCCGATCGGCGACATTCTGCGCACGACGCCCTCGACGCCCGAGACAGCCCCTGCCGCCACGCCTGCGCCGGCCGCGCCGGTCGTGGTCGCGCCTGCTGATCCCGTCGTGACCGCTCAGGTCGAGGAAAAGGCCGACGAGGCCGAGGCCGAGGAAGAGAAGACCGCCGCGCCCGCCGCGCCTGAAGAGGCGCCGCCGCCCGGCCGCCGCACGCGCCGCCCCATCGCCGTCGTTCAGGCCATCGACAAGATCACGGCCGAGAGCATGCGCTTCGAGGTCGAGGTCGGCGGTCGCCCGGTCCGCTTCGACAAGACGCTGATCGTTTCGGCCCGCGCCTGTGAAGTCGCGGCCTCCGACGAGGTGGTGAACGATTCGGTCGCCTATCTGGACATCTCGGTCCAGCCGCGTGGCGCCCAGAGCCAGGAGCCGCGCCAGATTTTCCGCGGCTGGATGTTCGCCTCGACGCCCGCCGTCAGCGGCCTGCAGCACCCCGTCTACGACGCCTGGGTGGTGGGCTGTAAGGCGTAATACAGGGCTGCCGCGCCAGTCATCGGTTCGCGCAAGGACCGTATGTTGGGCCGCAATCTAAGCGCCCGGTCCAGCATTTTCAGATAATCGGCCTGGGGCGTCTCGACCGCTCCGAACTGGCTCAGGTGCTCGGTCTGGAACTGCGCGTCCAGCAGGCGCCAGCCGCCGCGCCGCAGCCGAGCGACCAGGTGCACCAAAGCGACCTTGGATGCATCCCGCTCGCGGCTGAACATGCTCTCCCCGAAGAAGGCCCCGCCCAGGGTCACGCCGTAAAGGCCGCCGACCAGCCGCTCGTCTCGCCAGCATTCGATCGAATGGGCGTGTCCCATGGCCTGCAGCGCCAGATAGAGGCCCCGGATCGGCGCATTGATCCAGGTGTCCTCACGTCCCGGCGCAGAGGCCGCACAGGCGTCCAGCACCGCTACGAACGCCGTCGATACCCGCACCTGAAACGGTTCGCCTCGCACCGTCCGCCTCAGGCGTGTCGGCGCATGGAAGGCGTCCAGCGGGATCACCCCGCGCATCTCCGGCTCGACCAGAAACACACGCGGGTCATCCCGCGCTTCGCCCATCGGAAAGACGCCGGTGGCGTAGCACTCCAGCAGTTCCGTCGGCCCGAAGCTCACGGCGGCGATGGATCCCTAGGTGTCGGCCTTTGTAGCGGTCATTTTGGCCGCCGGCTTCTTGGCCGGCGCCTTCTTGGCGGCAGGCTTCTTCGCGGCGGGCTTCTTCGCCGGAGCGGCCTTCTTCGCCCCCTTCTTGGGTGCGGCGTCGGCGCGGGCGGCCAGCAGCGGCAGTGCGGCCTCCATCGTCAGCTCTTCCGGCACCGTGCCTTTCGGCAGGGTGGCGTTGATCTTGCCTGACTTCACATAGGGACCGAAGCGGCCCGCCATGACGTGGACGGGCTCGCCCGTTTCGGGGTGGGCGCCGAGGTCCTTCAGCGGCGCCGCGGCCGCGCCGCGACCGGCGAATTTGCCGGCGCGCTTTTCGGCCAGCAACACGACCGCACGGTTCAGGCCGATCTCGAAGACTTCATCGATATCAGCGACATTTGCGTAGGTGCCGGCGTGCAGGATGAAGGGGCCATAGCGGCCGAGGCCCGCCGTGATCGGCTTGCCGTCCTCGGGGTGCTCGCCGACGGGGCGCGGCAGGGCGAGCAGGCGCACGGCCTGTTCCAGTGTGAGGGTCGCAGCGGACCAGCCCTTGGGCAAGGAGGAGCGCTTGGGCTTCTCCTCGCCGGGGTTGGCGGTTTCGACATAGGGCCCGAAGCGCCCGATCTTCAGCGAGACGGGCTGGCCTGTGGCCGGATCGACGCCCAGGTCGCGGTCGCCGCCGGCCTCGCCGCCCTCCGTCTCGCCCGCCCCGAAACCGCGCGTGTAACGGCATTCCGGGTAGTTCGAGCATCCGATGAAGGACGACTTCATCTTGAAGCTGGCCTTCAGATGCAGGTGGCCGGTCTTGCAAAGCGGGCACAGGCGCGGGTCGGACCCGTCGCCCTTGTCGGGAAACAGGAACGGGCCGATGGCCTGGTCCAGCTCGTCGATGACGCCCTGACGCTCCAGCACGGCGGCCTGGGCGGGCTTCAGGTGTGACCAGAATTCGCGCAGCAGCGCCTTCCAGTCCATGTCGCCGGCCGAAACCTCGTCAAGCTGGGTCTCCAGCGCGGCGGTGAAGTCGTACTGCACCCAGCGGCCGAAGAACTGCTCCAGGAAGGCGGTGACCAGGCGGCCGTTGTCTTCCGGGACGAAGCGGTTGTTCTCCATGCGGACATAGCTGCGGTCGCGCAGGGTGGTCAGGATGGACGCGTATGTGGAGGGGCGGCCGATGCCCAGCTCTTCCAGCTTCTTGACCAGGGTCGCTTCCGAATAGCGCGGCGGCGGTTCGGTGAAGTGCTGGTCGGTGCGGATGGCGTCGACCTTGGCGATCGCGCCTTCCTTGAGGGCGGGCAGGCGGGACGAATCGTCGTCCTCCTCCGACTCGGCGCCCTTCTGGCGTTCGTCGCGGCCTTCTTCGTACACGGCCAGGAAGCCATCGAAGGTGACCACCTGACCGGTGGCGCGCAGGCCCGTCTGGCCGTTGGGCGTCTCGATCTCGACCGTGGTCCGGTCCAGGCGCGCGCTCTCCATCTGAGAGGCGACCATTCGCTTCCAGATCAGTTCGTAGAGCCGCTGCAGGTCGCCATCGAGGCGCAGGGAATCGGGATGGCGCGCGATGTTGGTCGGGCGGATCGCCTCGTGCGCTTCCTGAGCATTCTTGGCTTTCGCCTTGTAGTACCGAGGTTCCGACGGGACGAAGGCGGGGCCGAAGCGGTCGGCGATGACCTCGCGCGCCTGGGCCAGGCCTTCGGGCGTCGTCTGCACGCCGTCGGTCCGCATGTAGGTGATCAGGCCGCCGTTCTCGTCGACGCCTTCGTAGAGCTTTTGCGCGGCCTGCATGGTTCGTTGGGCATTAAAACCTAACTTCCGCGCGGCTTCCTGTTGGAGTGTCGAGGTGGTGAAGGGCGGGGCAGGCGAACGCTTGATCGGCTTCTTCTCGATCGAGCGGATCGTCAGAGGCGAGGCCGCGATGGCGGTACGGGCGGCCTGTGCTGTCGCTTCGTCCTTGATGTCCAGGCGCTGGATTCGCTTGCCCTCGTGCTTCACCAGACGAGCGGTGAAGGGCGGGCTGTCGGCGTTCAGATCGGCCTCGACCGACCAGTACTCCTGGGCCTTAAACCGTTCAATTTCCAGCTCTCTGTCGACCACGATGCGCAGCGCGACCGACTGCACACGCCCCGCCGAGCGCGCGCCCGGCAGCTTGCGCCACAGCACGGGCGACAGGGTGAAACCGACCAGATAGTCCAGCGCGCGCCGGGCGAGGTAAGCCTCGACCAGCTCCATATCCAGCTGACGCGGCGCGGCCATCGCTTCCAGCACGGCGGACTTGGTGATCGCATTGAACGTCACCCGCTCAACCGGCTTGTCCTTAAGCGCCCGCTTCTTGGTCAGGATGTCCAGAACGTGCCAGCTAATGGCCTCGCCCTCGCGGTCCGGGTCGGTGGCGAGAATGACTCGGTCCGAGCGCTTGGCTGCCTCGGCGATCTCGCTCATCCGCTTGGACGCCTTGGGATCGATCTCCCAATCCATGGCGAAGTCTTCATCCGGCTTCACCGAGCCGTCCTTGGACGGCAGGTCGCGGACGTGACCGTAGGACGCCAGGACGTGGAAGTCCGAGCCCAGATATTTGTTGATGGTCTTAGCCTTCGCGGGGCTCTCGACGATGACGAGTTGCATTCACACGGCGCTTCTAGGGAGGGCCGGGAACGTGGTTGGCGGAAGGGCTCCTGTCAATCGGAGCGCGGCCAAAGCCTTCAGTGCAACCCAAGAGCATAGGCAAGGTTGCATAAATATCTGAAGTTGTATCCATTGTGCGGCGCTGGGCTATGGAGAGGTTGATGCAAGCGCGCGAACGATTTGAGGAACGGCCGTCCCGGGCGCCGGCGCCGGCCGACTTGCCTGAGAAGTATCCCGTGCGCGAGTACGTCGGCGCCATGGCGGCCGAGCTGGCGCAGATGGCGCGCTTCAATGGAGACGAGCCTCTGGCGCGCCTGCTGGACGCTGCGGCGGCTCTTTCCCAGCAGCCTCCGATCCCGTTGTTCGCCGATGAACCCACACCGGGGGACCGGCCGAGCTAAGCGGCGGCGACCAGGCCGCCGGGCAGGAGTTCGCACCGGCCCGCCAGGTTCAGCTCCAGCAGTGCGCCGGCGATGACGCTCATGGGCAAGCCCAGCGCGCGCGCCAGTTCGTCTCGAGGCGTCGGCGTCGGTGAGAGCAGGGCGGCGACCCGGTCCAGCAGGCTGACGTCGGCCGCCTCGTCGGGATACGACTCGAACGGCGGCGTCTCGCGCTCCCTGACAGCGCGGAAGGTCTCGAACGCGCGCTCAATGTCCTCCAGTCCCTCGCAGAGGATTGCGCCCTGACGCAGCAAGTCGTTGGGTCCTCTGGCCCTTGGGTCCAGCGGCGACCCCGGTACGGCGAAGACGTCGCGCCCCTGTTCGGCGGCCAGGCGCGCGGTGATCAGGGATCCCGACCGGATTTCGGCCTCGACCACGACGACGCCCCGCGACAGACCCGAAATGATGCGATTGCGGCGCGGAAAGTCGCGCGCCTGGGCCCGAGCGCCCATCGGATTCTCCGATACGACACAGCCATTTTCAGCCAAGCGGCGATGTAGATCGGCGTGCTCGGGCGGATAGATATCGTCGACGCCGCCGCCCAGAACGGCGACCGAGCCTGTGGGGAGCGAGCCCTCATGCGCTGCGCCGTCGACGCCGCGCGCCATGCCCGACACAACGACGTGGCCGGCCTGGCCCAGCTGCTGGGCCAGGCCGCGTGCGATGCGCTGGCCCCCTGCCGACGCGATTCGCGCGCCGACAATGGCCACGCATGAACGCTGCAGCAGCGCCGGGTCGCCCAACGCCCACAGAACGGGCGGCGGCGGGTCGATCTGGGCGAGGCGTTCGGGATAATCGGCATCGCCCAGCACAATGAGGCGTGCGCCGGCGTGGTTTCCATCCGCCATTTCGCGTTCGATCCGGCCAGGATCGATCGGCGTCACGCCCTGACCGCCGGCTCGGCGCGAGAACGCGGGCAAGGCTTCCAGCGCTGATACAGCGTCGCCAAAGCGCCCGATCAGCTGGCGAAAGGCGACCGGGCCGACGCGTTCCGTGCGGGCGAGCCGCAGCCGGGCGAGACGCTCGTCTTCAGACAGGCTCACGCCTTCTTCGCGCCGATGCGAGGCTCGGCGCCCTTGAGCAGACGACCGATGTTCTCGCGATGGGTGATGTAGATGGCCACAGCCATGACCACGGTCATCAGCAGGATCGGCGGCGCGACAGGCATGCCGGGCAGGGAAAGGGGGAGGATGGCCAGCACTGGCGTCAGCGCCGCCGCCGTCAGCGCTGCGAGCGACGAGATCCGCGCCGTAAAGGCGACGACCAGCCAGATCAGGGCCGCCAGCAGCCCCAGCGGCCAGCAGGCGGCCAGCAGCAGCCCGAAGAAGGTCGCCACCCCCTTGCCGCCCTTGAAGCCCAGCCAGGCAGGAAACAGGTGGCCCAGGAAGGCGGCGCCGCCGGCGATCGCGGCGGCCACGTCGCTGCCCAACAGCCAGCGCGCTACCAGAAAGGCGACCGCGCCCTTGCCGGCGTCTAGGACGAGGGTGGCGACGGCCAGATCCTTGCGACCCGTCCGCAGGACATTGGTCGCGCCGATGTTTCCAGAGCCGATGTTGCGCACGTCCCCGGCGCCGGCCGCGCGGGTCAGAATGACGCCGAACGGGATCGAACCCAGCAGATAGCCGCCGATCGCCGCCAGGCCGATCGAGGCCAGCGCGGGCATGACGAGGTCCTGCACGTGATTCGCTCCCCAGTGCGTCTTTTCAGCAAGATGCGGCGGCGCTGAGCGTCAGGCAAGCGCGGGGACGCACACCCGCCCTAGGCGCGGCCCGCGACGCGAGCTAAAGCAGTCGGCCGGGGTGACGGAGTTGCAGGTGAAGCTAGCCGAGCGTTGGTTCGTGTGGGCGGGGATCGTCTTGCTGGGCGCGATCGCCCTGGCGGGCCTGATCGTCGCCATATACGCGGCCTGGCTGTTCCATGACCTGCCAGACGCGTCGGAGCTTGCCGACTATCGGCCGCCGACCGCCACGCGCGTCTACGCCGTCGACGGCACGCTGATCGGCGAGTTTTCGGACGAGCGGCGCATCTATGTCCCCTACGAGCAGATACCCCTGCCGGTCGTGCAGGCGTTTCTGGCCGCTGAGGATCGCAACTTCTTCCAGCATGGCGGCATCGACGTGTCCGGCATCGGGCGGGCCATGTTCAAGAACCTGTTCAACGTGGTGTCAGGGCGGCGCCTGGAGGGCGGCTCGACCATCACTCAGCAGGTCGCCAAGAACGTCCTGCTGACCAACGAGAGCAGCCTGAACCGCAAGCTGAAGGAAGCCATCCTGTCCAGCCGCCTGGAGGCGACGCTGACCAAGGAGCAGATCCTCGAGCTGTATCTGAACGAGATTTTCCTGGGCTATCGCTCGTTCGGCGTGGCCTCGGCCGCCTACAACTATTTCGGCAAGTCGCTGGCGCAGTTGACGCCGGACGAAGCCGCCTTCCTGGCGTCGCTGCCCAAGGGCCCCAACAACTACCACCCCAAGCGTCACCCTGGCGCGGCTAAGGGCCGACGGGATTGGGTTCTGGGCGAGATGGCGCAGAGCGGCTGGCTGACGCCGGCTCAGCTGATCGAGGCGCGGGCGCGTCCGCTGAAGACGCAGGACGCACCGCGCCGCGCCGCCTATGCCGATGCCGACTTCTTCGTGGAGGAAGCGCGGCGCCGAGCGATCAGCCTGTTCGGCCGCGAGCAGGTGAACGGCGGCGGCTATTACATGCGCACCACGCTGGATCCGGAGCTGCAGTCGGCGGCGCGCATCGCCCTGATGCATGGGCTGGAGCAGTACGATCGTCGTCACGGCTGGCGCGGGGCGTGGGGCACCACCGACTTTGCGCCGGGCTGGCAGGCCGAGGCGCTGAAGAAGACGCTGCCCGCCGAACGCCGCAGCTGGCAGGCCGCCGCGATCGAGAGCGTCGCCGGCAACACCGTTCGCGTTCGCACGGCGCGGGATGACCGCGCCGGCGCACTGATCGCTGCAGACGCCGCTTGGGCCAACGCCAATCGCCAGCTGCGGCGTGGCGACCTGATCTTCGTAGAGCCCCAGAACGGCCAGTTCGCCCTGCGCCAGGTACCCGCCGTGAACGGCGCCCTGGTGGCCATAGAGCCCCAGACAGGTCGCGTCCTGGCGATGGTCGGCGGCTATTCCTACGCCCTCAGCAGTTTCAACCGCGCGACCCAGGCCTGGCGGCAGCCGGGTTCGGCGTTCAAGCCGATCGTCTATGCGACGGCGCTGGAGGGTGATTACACGCCCGCCTCGATCATCCTGGATGCGCCGATCAGCTTCGCCGGCGGCGCCAACGGCGGTCGCTGGACGCCCGAGAACTACAGCCGCGAATACTATGGCCCGCAGTCGCTGCGCCGCGGTCTGGAGCTGTCGCGCAACGTCATGACCGTGCGCCTGGCCCAGGCGGTCGGAATGGACAAGATCGTGGCGATGTCCAAGCGGATGGGCGTGGCGGACAACATGGTGCCCAATCTGTCGGTGTCGCTGGGCGCTGGAGAAACGACGCCCTATCGCCTGACCGCCGCTTACGCCGCCTTCGTCAACGGTGGGCGGCGCATCGACCCCTATCTGATCGAGATGGTGCAGGACCGGAACGGTGAAACCATCTTCCGCGCCGATGGCCGCACCTGCCGAGACTGCGGCCGGCCGTTCTCGGGCCAGGAAAGCCCGCGCTTGGCGCCCCGCGGCGAACAGGTCCTGGACCCCATCACCGCCTACCAGATGAGCTCCATGCTGGAAGGCGTGGTCCAGCGTGGCACCGCCGCCAGCGCCCGCGGCCTGGGTCGCTACGTCGGCGGCAAGACCGGCACCACGAACGAGTATCGATCCGCCTGGTTCGTCGGCTTCAGCAGCGACATCGTGGTCGGCGTCTTCATCGGCTTCGACGACAACCGCTCGCTGGGATCCGGCGAAACGGGCGCGGGCACGCCGGTGCCGATCTTCACCGAGTTCATGCAGACGGCGCTGAAGTCGCGGCCCGCCCGGCCTTTCGTGCGGCCGCGCAACGCCATCTTCCGCACCGTCAACGGCATTGAGGAGGCGTTCCGTCCCGGCACCGAACGCCAGCGCCCGGCGGCCCCCACCGCGCCAGCCGCGCCCGTGGGACCGCAGAACTATTATGACGTCCTGCGGCGCGAGGAAGAAGCCGTCGCCGGTCCTGCGCCCGCAGCGCCGCCGCCGCCTTCGGCCCCGCCGCCCGAGCGCGGGCCGGCGGAGGATTTGAGCGGATTGTATTGAGGCCTTTTCCTCGCCCCCGGCGCGCTCTATCTGCGCCCCTCACTTCATGTCGCCGGAGATTGCGATGAGACCGGATGTCGAGGCCATGAAGGCCGACATCGAGCAGAGCGTCGCTCTGCTCAGGAGGCGTCTTTGACTGGGATGTCGCCGTCAGAAAGCTCGATGAGCTGAATGCGCGGGTCGAGGACCCGACGCTGTGGGACAAGCCCGATGAGGCGCAGGCGGTCAGCCGTGAGCGCTCAAAGCTGGAAGCCCAGATCAACACCATCAGAGCCATGGAGCGAGAGCTCGAGGACGGCGTCATGCTGTCCGAGATGGCTGACGACGAGGGCGACGAGGCCACGCTGGAAGAAGCGCGCGCGTCGCTAAAGGCCATCAAGGATCGCGCCGCGCGCGCCGAGCTGGAGGCGTTGCTGTCCGGCGAGGCCGACGGCAACGACGCCTATCTGGAGGTGAACTCCGGCGCCGGCGGCACGGAATCCAACGACTGGGCCGGCATGCTGCTGCGGATGTATTCCCGCTGGGCGCGGGCGCATGGCTACACCGTCGAGGTCGAGGCCCAGGAAGACGGCGAGCAGGCCGGCGTCAAGTCGGCCACCATCCTGATCACAGGGCCGAACGCCTATGGCTGGCTGAAGTCGGAATCGGGCGTGCACCGCCTGGTCCGCATCAGCCCCTATGACGCGGCGGCCAAAAGGCACACCAGCTTCGCTTCGATCGGAGTGTCGCCGGTGGTCGACGATGCGATCGAAATCGACATCAATCCGTCCGACGTGCGCACCGATACCTACCGCGCGTCCGGCGCCGGCGGTCAGCACATCAACAAGACCGATTCGGCGGTCCGACTGACCCACGTTCCGACCAACACCGTGGTCGCCTGTCAGGCCGGCCGCTCCCAGCACCAGAACCGGGAACAGGCCTGGAAGATGCTGCGCGCGCGTCTGTACGAACTGGAACTGCAAAAGCGCGAGGCCGTGGCCCAGGCCCTGGCCGACGCCAAGACCGACATCGGCTGGGGCCACCAGATCCGAAGCTATGTCCTTCAGCCGTATCAGATGGTGAAGGACCTGCGCACCGAGGTGGAGACGTCCGACACCCAAGGCGTCCTGGACGGCGATCTGGACGCCTTCATGGGCGCCGCGCTGGCGGCCCGCGTGGGCGAGACGCGCGGTTCGACGGTCGACTGAGGGGACAATGAAAAAGCGCCGGGGCCCTGAGGCTCCGGCGCTTCTTTCGTTTCGATGATGCTGGGTCTTACGACGCCGGCTTCAGGTCCGGGATATGCGGCAGGTCGTCGATGACCGGAGCGGGCGCCGGAGCCGGGGTCGGCTCGGGCGGCGGCGTGTAGGCGGCCGGACGCGGGGCCGGGGCAGGAGCCGGAGCCTGACGGGCTCCTTGCAGCACGCGGCCCTGGAAGTAGGCGCCGATGTCGATCGACAGCTGCTCGGCGGTGATGTCGCCGTCCACATAGGCGGTAGCGACCAGCTTCACCTGCTTGCCGGAGACGCCGCCGACCACGCGGCCGCGCACCTCGACATAGTCCGCCTGGACATTGCCTTCGACGGCGCCGGTCTCACCGACGATCAGGCGGCCGACGCGCACGTCGCCCTTGATCTGGCCGTCGGCCTGAAGGTCGCCGGCGCCCGAGATGTTGCCTTCGAAGGCCAGATCCGCCGACAGGGTCGACAGGCCACGGTTCGAGACCGAGGCCGAAGCCTGCGACGGCGCCGCGGCCGGCGCGGCGCGCGAGACGCCGGGCGACGGCAGATCCGGCAGAGGCGGGATGGCGGCGACGCCCGACGGACGTTGCGGCTCGGGGGCGGGGGATTTGGTCTTATTGAACAAGTTGGTCTCCGGCTTTCATGAAGCGGGCGGGATTTTGAGGGCGGCCGTCCATCCACACTTCATAGTGCAGGTGAACGCCGGTTGAGCGTCCGGTCGTGCCCATGGCGCCGATGCGTTGGCCGAGCGCGATGGCTTGGCCAGGCTGGACCGCCGTGGCGTTGAGATGGGCGAAGCGCGTCTTGAAACCGCGACCGTGGTCTATCTCGACGACGTTTCCATACCCTGAACGAACGCCGACAAAAGACACGACGCCGGGAGCGGTGGCGTAGATCGGCGTGTTCAGGGGCGCGGCGAAGTCCTGACCCTGATGCAGGGCGGGGCGGCCGTTGAAGGGATCGAAGCGCACGCCGAAGCCGGATGTGGTGCGCGCCTGGGTGGGCCGGTCGAAAGGCAGGCTCTCGGCCGCATCGGCCAAGCCGCGCATGTCGTTCAGGTTGTCGGCCGCATGGCGGATACGCACGGCGAACGGCTCGTCCACGTCCATGATGGCGGCCAGGGCCCGCGGGTCCTTGGCTTCGACCAGGGGACCGCCCAAGCCGGCGCCCTGCGGCGCATAGGCGGCGGGGTTCAGGCCCGCCAGCCGGAAGGCGAGGCGCAGACGTTCTGCGCGGCTCTGGGCGAAGTCCTCGGCGCGGGCGATCAGTCGCTCCTGATCCATTCGCACCGCCAGAATCCGGCGCAGCGGCGCATCGTTGGGGCGCGCCATCGGCGCAGGCTTGAGCGCGGCTTCTGCGCCCTCGACGCCGTGGAACATGCCCATGACCTGGGTTAGGGCGGCGTGCCGCCGCTCGACCATCTGGGCCATGTCGTCCAGCGAGCCGTTGGTGGCCGACATCCGGACCACGGCGCTGTCCAATCGAGCCTGCAGATCGGCATTCAACCGCTCGGAGGCGGCGCGGCTCTGGGAGATGGCGTCACTGGCGTTGGCCCGAACGGACAGGTCGAACAGGAAGCCGCCCGACGCCACCAGGGTCCAGCCGCCGAAGGCGAGGACGGCCAGCGCAGCCATCATCTGCTTTGCAGGAGTTAGAACGTGGCCGCGAACTTCGCCCCCGGCGATGCGGTGATACAGATGCCGCTCGGGAAACCAACGTTCGATTACTGAACGCCTTCGTGTCTCGCTCTGGTCCGTCATACGCAACGCCCCCACGTCCAGGACTTTATCCGAGAGGACGGCGATCACTGCAAGGGTGTTCACGCATTGTTAACCTCGATTTCGCGCGTGAGGGCGAAAACGAATCTTGCGACGAGGCGAATTCGCGCGTCAGGCGCATTATTTGACCAGAGTTTTAGTCAAGCCGCCATCGATCTCGCAACCGCACATCGCAATCGGCTAGAGCGCTCGCGCCGCGTCCAGCACGGATTGGGCATGACCTGCCGTTTTCACCTTGCGCCACGACTGACGGACGCGACCTTGGGCGTCGATCAGGAAAGTCGCGCGCTCGATGCCCATATAGGTGCGGCCATAGAGCTGCTTCTCGCCCCAGACGCCCCAGGCTTCGCACACGCCGCCGGTCTCGTCGGACGCCAGGATGACGCCGAGTTCGTGCTTGGCGCGGAAGCGGGCCAGCTTCTTCGGCGCGTCCTTCGACACACCGATGAGCGCGACCCCCAGTTTGGCGAAGTCCTCTGCCAGTGCGGTGAAGTCCTTCGCTTCCGATGTACAGGCGGGCGTGTCGGCCTTCGGATAGAAGAAGATCACCGCCGGGCCGTTCAGCGCGGCCAGCGACACCTGCGCGCCGTCGTCGGTGGGCAGGTCCAGGGCGGGGGCGGGTTGGCCGTCTTCCGCCACCATCAGACTGCCTTCACCAGAACCAGCTTCTTCTTGCCGGCCGCCAGCTTCAGGACGCCGTCCGTCAGGTCGTCCTCGATGATGAGCTGAGCCCCGTCCGTCACCGCCGCATCGTTCAGGCGCAGGCCGCCGCCCTGGGCCAGGCGACGGGCTTCGCCATTGGACGCGGTCAGGCCCGCCTTGGTGGCGACAGCGGCGATCATGGCGCCGATCACCTCTTCACGCGGCAGTTCGACGGTCGGCAGGTCGGCCGAGACGACGCCCTTTTCGAAGGCGCTCTCGGATGCGGCGCGGGCGGTCGCGGCCGCCTCGGCGCCGTGCAGCAGGGTGGTGGTGGCGTCGGCCAGGGCCTTCTTGGCGTCGTTGATGGCGGCGCCGTCGAGGGCTTCCAGCGCGGCGATCTGGTCCAGCGGCAGGTCGGTGAACAGGCGCAGGAACTTGCCCACATCGGCGTCGTCGACGTTCCGCCAGAACTGCCAGTAGTCGTACGGCGACAGCTGCTCGGCGTTCAGCCAGACAGCGCCTTGCGCCGTCTTGCCCATCTTGCCGCCTGACGCCGTGGTCAGCAGCGGCGTGGTCAGGCCGAAGGCGGCCTTCTGGTCCACGCGCCGCACCAGATCGACGCCCGAGACGATATTGCCCCACTGGTCCGAGCCGCCCATCTGCAGCGTCACATTCAGGCGGCGGTTTAGCTCCAGGAAGTCGACCGACTGCATCAGCATGTAGTTGAATTCGAGGAAGCTCATCGGCTGCTCGCGTTCCAGCCGCAGCTTGACGGAATCGAACGCCAGCATCCGGTTGACGGTGAAGTGCGTGCCGTATTCGCGCAGGAATTGGATGTAGCCGTAGCCTGACAGCCAATCGTCGTTGTCGATCATGACCGCGTCGGTCGGCCCGTCTCCGAAGGTCAGGAATTTCTCGAAGACCGTGCGGATCGAGGCGATGTTCGACTGGATCGTCTCGTCCGTCAGGTGGGGGCGCGAGGCGTCCTTGCCGGTCGGATCGCCGACCTTGGTCGTGCCGCCGCCCATGATGACCACGGGCTTGCCGCCCGCCTGCTGAAGCCGGCGCAGCATCATGATCTGGATCAGGCTGCCGACGTGCAGGCTGGGCGCCGTCGCGTCGAAACCGATGTAGCCGGAGACGATCAACGTCGCCGCCGCCGCGTCCAGCTCGGCCGGATGGGTGATCTGATGGATGTAGCCGCGCGCCTGAAGCGTCTTCAGGAAGTCGGACTTGAAGGCTGTATCGGTCATGGTCGGCTCCGTTAGCAGGGAAGCCGGCGCGCTGTCAGGGGTTTCGCGCCAGCAGGTGCGGCGCGTGGGTTCGCGGGCCGCTCGCTAGATCAGCGGGCGGTAATACAGGCTGGTCAGGGCGCGGGCGGCGAACATGGGTTTTGGGGTAGGGCGGTCGTGAGCGACCGTCAAGCGGCGGCTGTCCACTGGCGATAGAGGCTGTATGAGCGAAGCGAACGACAGGATCGGAGGCGTCATGGGCGAGACTTCCAAAACGCGGCGTACCGTCCTCGCGCTCGGCGCGGCGTCGATCGCCTTTCCGACGCTTGGGATGGCGGAGCCGGCGGGCTATCGATGGCCGATGGAAGTCGACCTGATCCCCCATCCGACCAATCCGCCCGGGCCGATCGAGCGCGTCTCGGTAAGGCTGGAGCGGCGTGGGCCGAAGCTCTGGCTGCGCTACACGATCGAGGGGCGAGTCGGTGAGGTCGAAACGCCTGCCGAGGCTGCGCCGGACCGCACCGACGAGCTGTGGAAGCACACCTGTTTCGAGGTCTTCATCCAGACCGACGGCGGCTACCGCGAATTCAACTTGGCTCCGTCTAGCCGCTGGGCGTCGTATCGCTTCACCGGCTATCGCCAGGACATGGCCGATGCGGACGAGATAGCGGTGATCGAGCCGCTGGATCTGGCCGCCGACCAGATCGCGCTGGAGGCCGAGGTCGAGTTGCCCGACCCCGTCGGCCTGCTGGCCCTGTCGACCGTCATCGAGGCGACCGACGGCACGATCACCTACTGGGCGCTGGCCCATCCGTCGCCCGAGCCGGACTTCCACAATCCGGCCGGTTTCACCCTGAGCCTGCCTGCGGAGCCCGCATGATGTTCGGCATCGATCGCTTGGTCTCGGATGCGTCGCTTCGCGCGCCGCTTCAGGGCAGGCGCGTGGCGCTGGTGGCGCATCCGGCCTCGGTGACGGCGGATCTGACCCATTCGGTGGACGCCCTGGTCGCGGCGGGCGTGAACATCACCGCCGCCTTCGGTCCCCAGCACGGGATGAAGGGCGACCTGCAGGACAATATGATGGAGAGCCCGGACTACACCGACCCGGTGTACGGCTTCCCCGTCTTCAGCCTGTACGGAGAAGTGCGCCGGCCGCGCGGCCAGTGGATGAACACCTTCGACGTGGTGCTGATCGACCTGCAGGACCTGGGCTGCCGTATCTACACCTATGTCACCACGCTGCTCTATGTGCTGGAGGCGGCGGCCGAGCACGGCAAGGAAGTGTGGGTTCTGGACCGGCCCAATCCGGCCGGGCGGCCCATCGAGGGGCTGACGCTGCGGTCGGGCTGGGAGAGCTTCGTCGGCGCCGGGCCCATGCCGATGCGGCATGGCCTGACGCTGGGCGAGCTAGGGCGCTGGTTCATCCACCACTTCAAGCTGGATGTGGCCTATCGCGTCATAGAGATGGATGGCTGGGCGACCGATCAGGCGCCGGGCTATGGCTGGCCGTTGCTGGAGCGGGCGTGGGTGAACCCCAGCCCCAATGCGCCGAACCTGTCGATGGCGCGGGCCTATGCCGGCACGGTGATGCTGGAGGGGGCGACCCTGTCGGAGGGGCGGGGCACCACCCGGCCGCTGGAGCTGTTCGGCGCGCCCGACATCGACGCCAAGGCCGTGATCGCCGAGATGCAGCGCCTGGCGCCGCAGTGGCTGGGCGGCTGCGTGCTGCGCGACATGTGGTTCCAGCCGACCTTCCACAAACACGTCGGACAGCTGTGCAACGGCGTGCAGATCCACGTCGAAGGCCCGCACTATGACCACGCCGCCTTCCAGCCGTGGCGGATGCAGGCGCTTGGATTCAAGGCGATCCGGTCTCTGTATCCCGACTACGACCTGTGGCGCGACTTCCCTTACGAATACGCCTTCGGGAAGCTGGCCATCGACGTCATCAACGGCTCGCCGCTGCTGCGGGAGTGGGTGGATGACGCGGAGGCGGACGCGGGGGATCTGGATGCGCTGACGAAGCCGGACGAGGCGGCCTGGGCCGAAGAGACGCGGCCTTTCCTGATCTACTAGAACCGTCGCGCCACGCCGACGCCGAACTCCACGTCCGGGCTGTCGTCATTGAGGCCGAAATTCAGGCCGAAGTCGAGTTGCGCGTCGGCCAGGAAGGGCGGGGTCCAGACGGCGGTCAGGTCGAAGGTGGACTGGGTGACGCCGCCCATGGGGTCGTCGTCGTGCGCGACCCAGATCTCCGCCCCCAGAGCCCACGGGCCAAAGGCGCGACCGACGCCCGCGACGATGGCGTACGCCGCGTGCGCGCCTTCGCCGTCCGCATCCGGGACCAGGTCGATTTCGGGCGACAAGCTGAGGCCCCAGTCGTCGTTCAGCGGCAGGGCGATGGGCAGGACCACACCGCCTGACATCTGGTTGTCCGACACCGCGTCCGATCCGGTTGGCACGGTCATGAAGCTGGCCAGAGCCACCGACACGCCGGACCCCGTCAGGATTGGCCAGCGAGTGGCGCACGCCAACCGTCAGATCGCCGGTCCCGTGGACCTTGTCGCTGAAGCCGCCCTCTCGGGTTTCCTCGGAGGTGTACGGCGTCAGGCCGACCTGGACCTCGGTCAACTCGCTCACCCCGAACCGCAGCCAGGTGTCTCCGTAGCCCCAGGATTCGGTGCGGACGCCGCCATCCGACTGGCGGCCGTAGTCGAACAGGCCGACCTCCAGCTGAAGATGGCCCGCGTCCAGTATGCAGGTCGGCGTGCCCTTGCCGGGCCGGTCGGCGCAGAAGTCGCGTAGGCCGTCACCCTGCGCCGAGGCCGGCGCGGCGGCGAACAGGGCGGCGGCCGTGGCCGCGCCGATGATAATGAAACGGATCAAGCTGGTTCCCCCGAACGTGAGGCCAGCTTAGCCGTGTCCACCGATCCCTGACAAATCTGGTCTGGAGGCGGCCTACGCCGGTTCCGCCTCCAGGCGCTTGTCCAGATAGGCGCCCACGCGGCGTTCAACAGCGCCCATGTGGTCCTGCCAGAAGTGGCTGGCGCCGTCCTCCAGCTCGTAATCGATGACGATGCCCTTCTGGGTGCGCAGCTTGTTGACCACGCGCTCGACCTCGACCGGCGGGACGATGCTGTCGGCCGTGCCGTGCAGGAACAGACCGGACGCCGGGCAGGGGGCCAGGAAGCTGAAATCGTACATGTTGGTCGGCGGCGAGACGGAGATGAAACCGTCCGTTTCGGGTCGGCGCATCAGCAGCTGCATGCCGATGTAGGCGCCGAACTGATAGCCGGCGACCCAGGTCTGGGTGGCGGCCGGGTTGCTGGACTGCAGCCAGTCCAGCGCCGTGGCCGCGTCGGCTAGCTCGCCGATGCCGCTGTCGAACTCGCCCTGGCTCTTGCCGACGCCGCGCGAATTATAACGCAGGGTTGCGAAGCCCCGCTGCTGGAACAGCTGGTGCAGGGTGACCGTCACCGGGTTGTTCATGTGGCCTGCCGCCTTGGGGTGCGGGTGCAGGATCAGGGCGATGGGGGCGTTCGGGCGCTTGCCCGGCGAATAGCGACCTTCGATGCGGCCAGAGGCGCCAGGCAGAATGACTTCAGGCATGAGATAATTTCGGTCCGTCCAGTGCGATCATCGCAGCCACAATACTTGACCACGGGGGTAGGACTTTCTAAGTCCGGCCCGCGTGTCGCCGCCGCTGCGAAGGCGCGGGTTCTAGCACAGGACCTTCGCGACGCGCGCCAATTTTGAGGATGGCCATGCGCCTGTCGACCAAGGGACGATACGCCGTGATGGCGATGGCCGACCTGGCCCGGAACGGGCGGGGCGACGACGGCCGCGATCGCGCCGTTTCGCTGGCTGAAATCGCGGCGCGTCAGGAAATCTCGCTGAGCTATTTGGAGCAATTGTTCGCGCGCCTGCGCAAGGGCGGGCTGGTCGTCAGCGTGCGGGGGCCCGGTGGCGGCTATCGCCTCTCCCGCGCCGCGAACGACACGGCGGTGGCCGAGATCGTGCTGGCGGTGGACGAACCGATCCGTGCGACCCGCTGTTCCGGCCATGCATCACCCCGCGGCTGCATGGTGTCGGGCGAGCGCTGTATTACCCATCACCTGTGGGAAGACCTGGGCGAGGAAATCCATCGGTATCTGTCGGGCGTCAGCCTGGCCGATGTGATCGCCAAGCGGACGAGCCGCCGGCCTGCCGATCTGGGCGCGCCGGACGCCGTGGGGGTGGCGGCGTGAGCGTCTACCTCGATCATAATGCGTCCTCGCCGCTGAGGCCCGAGGCCCTGGCGGCCATGACGGCGGCGCTGGCCGAGGTCGGCAATCCGTCGTCGGTGCATGCGGCCGGGCGGCGTGCGCGGGCGCGCGTCGAGACGGCGCGCGGCCAGGTCGCGGCGCTTGCCGGGGTGACGGCCCAAGACGTGACATTCACCGGCTCGGGCACCGAGGCCAATGCGCTGGCCATCCAGTCGGCCGTGGCGGCGGGCGTCGAGCGGCTGATCGTCAATCCGACAGAGCATCCGTCGGTGCTAGAGCCCGCGCGCGCGGCGGGCTTGCCGGTTGAGTGGCTGGAGGTCGAGGAGAACGGCCTCGTCTCGATGCATGAATTGGCGGATCGACTGAAGGACGGCGCGCCGGCGCAGGTGCTGTTGCAACTGGCCAATAGCGAGACGGGGGTGGTTCAAACCTTCCCCGAGGTGGCTGACGTCTGCGCTCGCTTCGGCTCGTGGCTGCACGTCGATGCGGCGCAGGGCGCGGGCAAGATGCCGTCGATCCGCTGGGGGGATACGGTCGCCATCTCGGCGCACAAGATCGGCGGACCGCAGGGCGTGGGCGCGCTGATCAACATCACGGGCAAGGCGTTGAGCGCCGTCGTGCGAGGCGGCGGGCAGGAGCGCGGCCTGCGTGCGGGCACAGAGAATGTCGCGGCCATCGCCGGGTTCGGCGCGGCGGCCGAGGCGGCCGGGCGCGATCTGGACGCCATCAATCGCCAGGAGCCGTGGCGCGACGCGGCGCTGGCGCGGATGATGGCCGAGGGCGCCGAGAGCATCGGCGACGGCGCCTGGATCCTGCCGCACGTGCTGTCGGCGGCGGTCGAGGACTGGGCCAGCGAGCTTCAGGTCATGGCGCTGGATCTGGCGGGGGTGATGGTCTCGGCGGGATCGGCCTGTTCGTCGGGCAAGGTCGCCCGTTCGCCGGTGCTGAGCGCCATGAAGCTGGACCGGCTGGCGGGCGGGGTCATCCGCGCGACCGGCGGCTGGAACACCACTGAGGACGACTGGGCGCGGTTCGCCGACGCCTGGATCGACAGTTACCGCGCCTTCCGTGCGCGCCGTATCGAGAGGGCCGCGTAATGGCCGCCGTTCAGGAAACCATCGACGCCGTCGCCGCGCTGGAAAAGTACGAGCATGGCTTCACATCGGACATCGAAACGGAATACGCGCCGCGTGGCCTGAACGCGGACATCGTGCGCTTCATCTCCGAAAAGAAGGGCGAGCCGGAGTGGATGCTGGAATGGCGTCTGGCCGCCTATGAGCGCTGGCTGGTGATGGAAGAGCCGACCTGGGCGGCCGTGAAATACGAGCCGGTCGATTACCAGTCGCTGTTTTACTATGCGGCGCCGAAGCAGAAGGTCGGGCCCGCCAGCCTGGACGACGTCGATCCCGAAATCCTGGAGATCTACAAGAAGCTGGGCATCCCGCTGAAGGAGCAGGAGGTGCTGGCGGGCGTGCAGGGTGCGCCGCGCGTGGCGGTGGACGCGGTGTTCGACAGCGTCAGCGTGGTCACGACCTTCAAGGAGGAACTGGCCAAGGTTGGCGTGATTTTCATGCCGATTTCCGAGGCCTTGCGCGAATATCCTGAGCTAGTGCGGCAATATCTGGGATCGGTCGTGCCGGTCTCGGACAACTATTTCGCGGCGCTGAACTCGGCCGTCTTCAGCGATGGGTCGTTCGTCTACATCCCGCCGGGCGTGAAATGCCCGATGGAGCTGTCGACCTATTTCCGCATCAATGCGAGCCAGACCGGCCAGTTCGAACGCACCCTGATCATCGCCGACAAGGGCAGCTACGTCTCCTACCTGGAGGGCTGCACCGCGCCGATGCGTGACGAGAACCAGCTGCACGCGGCGGTGGTTGAATTAGTCGCGCTGGACGACGCCGAGATCAAATATTCGACGGTCCAAAATTGGTACCCCGGCGACGCCGAGGGCAAGGGCGGCATCTACAACTTCGTCACCAAGCGCGCCGATTGCCGCGGCCACCGGTCGAAGGTGTCGTGGACCCAGGTGGAGACCGGTTCGGCCGTGACCTGGAAATACCCGTCCTGCGTCCTGCGCGGCGAGGAAAGCTCGGGCGAGTTCTATTCCATCGCCATCACCAACGGACATCAGCAGGCCGACACCGGCACCAAGATGATCCATCTGGGCAAGAATTCGAAGTCGCGGATCATCGCCAAGGCGGTCTCGGCGGGCAAGTCGGACTCGACCTATCGCGGCCTGATTTCGGTGCATCCGAAGGCGACGGGTGTGCGCAACTTCACCCAGTGCGACAGCCTGCTGATCGGCAAGGAATGCGGCTCGCACACCATCCCGTACATCGAGGCCCGCAACGGCTCAGCCCAGCTGGAGCACGAGGCGACGACGACCCGCCTGTCCGACGACCAGCTCTTCTACGCCCAGCAGCGCGGGCTTTCGCAGGAGGAGGCGGTGGCTCTGCTGGTCAACGGCTTCGTTCGCGACGTGATGCAGAAACTGCCGATGGAGTTCGCCGTCGAGGCGCAGAAGCTGGTAGCGATCAGCCTTGAGGGGAGCGTGGGGTGAGCGGCCTCAATCCGGCCGCGCAGCTGAGTCAGGCGCACAGCTTTGCGTCACTGCATCGGACGCAAATCGAGCAAAGCGCTGTGTGCGGCTGCTTCTATTGCAAGACCAACTTTGAACCCGCGCGGATCGAAGAATGGACCGACGACGATGCCACGGCTCTTTGTCCGAACTGCGGAATCGATTCGGTTATCGGTGATGCCTCTGGCGCTGCTGTAACCAACGCCGACTTCATGCGGCGCATGCATAATTATTGGTTTGAACGTTGATGCTCTCTATCTCCAACCTCCACGTCTCCGTCGGCGACAAGCCGATCCTCAAGGGGCTGACGCTCGACGTTCCCGCCGGCGAAGTACACGCCGTCATGGGGCCGAACGGGGCGGGCAAGTCGACGCTGGGATACGCCCTGTCGGGACGGCCCGGCTATGAAGCCACTGAGGGCTCGGTCGAGTGGGCCGGCCGCGACCTGCTGGCGCTGGAGCCTGCCGAGCGGGCGGCGGCGGGCGTCTTCCTGTCGTTCCAGTATCCGATCGAGATTCCCGGCGTGCCGGCCCTGACCTTCGTGCGCACGGCGCTGAACGCGCAGAAGCGGGCGCGCGGTGAGGACGAGGTGACGGCGCCGCAGTTTCTGAAGCTGGTGCGGGCGGCGGCGACGGCGCTGAAGATGGATTTCGACATGCTGAAGCGGCCGCTGAACGTCGGCTTCTCGGGCGGTGAGAAGAAGCGGATGGAAATCCTGCAGATGGCCCTGCTGGAGCCGTCGCTGCTGATCCTGGACGAGACCGATTCCGGCCTCGACATCGACGCCCTGCGGATCGTGTCGGAGGGGGTGAACGCCCTGCGCGGACCCGACCGGTCCATGCTGGTCATCACCCACTATCAGCGCCTCCTGGACTACATCAAACCGGACCGGGTGCACGTTCTGGCGGCCGGGCGGATCGTCGCCTCGGGCGGGCCGGAGCTGGCGCTGCAGCTGGAGGCGGAAGGGTACGACAAGTATCTGCCGCAGGCGGCGTGAGCACCGCCCTGAACCTGCGCGACGCCGCGACCTTCCCCTCGCGTCGCACTGAGGCGTGGAAATACAGCGACCTGCGGCGTCATCTTCGCGACGCGCCTGAGCCTTCGCCGACCGTCGAGATCGACACGGCCGGGCCGTTCGACGGTATGGGCGGCGATCTGGTGGCCTTCGCCAATGGCGCGGCGCAGGGGCCGGATGCCTTCGTGGCAAAGGGCGAGCAGACGCTGCGCCTGCGCTTCGTCTCGGACGCCAGCGGGACCGGCCACACGGCGCAGGTGGATGTGGCGGCGCGGGCCGGGGCCCGGCTGCTGCTGCTGGAAAGCCATGAGGGGCGCGGTTCAGCCTATGTCGCGCACAACCAGATCGCCCTGCACATCGCGGGCGGCGCCGAGGTGACGCGCGTGGTGCTGGTCGAGGAGCCGGCGGATGCGATCTCCATCGCCGAGGCTGATGTACGGGTCGAGGCGGGCGGCGTGTTTCGTCAGACCGTCGTGGTCACCGGCGCCAAGCTGCAGCGGTTCGAGACTCGCGTGATGCACTTTGCGCAGGGCGCGCATGTGCGGATGGACGGCGTCTATGTGCTGGACGGATCGCGCCAGTCAGACTTGACCTCGACCGTACGGCATCTGGCGGCGGACGGCGCGACCAGCCAGCTGATCAAGGGCGTGGCGGGCGACACGGCGCGGGGCGTCTTCCAGGGCAAGATCGTCGTGGAACGCGGCGCTGACGGCACGGACGCCCGCATGGCGCACCACGCCCTGATCGCCGGAGAGCGGGCCGAGATCGACGCCAAGCCCGAGCTGATCATCTATGCCGACGACGTGCAGTGCGCGCATGGCAATACGGTCGGCACGCTGGACGAAAGCGCCCTGTTCTACATGCAGCAGCGCGGCATTCCGGAAGGTGAGGCGCGGGCCCTGCTGACCCAGGCGTTCCTGATCGAGGTGGTGGACCGCATCGAGCATGACGCGGCCAGAGAAACGGTGCGGGAATGGCTGACGGCTCGCCTGTAATGACCTTCGATCCCTATGCGGTGCGGGCGCAGTTTCCGATCCTGTCGCGACAGGTGAACGGGCGGCCGCTGGTTTACCTGGACAACGCCGCCTCGGCGCAGAAGCCGCGCGCGGTGATCGGTGCCCTGGTGGCGACCATGGAGGGCGGCTACGCCAACGTCCACCGGGGCCTGCACACTCTGTCGAACGAGGCGACCGAGGCCTATGAGGCCGCGCGCGAGGTGGTGGCACGCTATCTGAACGCCGAGACGTCCGAGCAGGTCGTCTGGACCAAGGGCGGCACCGAGGCGATCAATCTGGTGGCGCACGGGCTGGGCCAGAGCCTCCAGCCGGGCGACGAAATCATCGTCTCGGAGATGGAGCACCACTCCAACATCGTGCCGTGGCATCTGCTGCGCGAGCGGCGGGGCGCGGTGCTGCGGTGGATCCCGATCCACGACGACGGCTCGCTGGACATGGCGGCCTATGCCGACCTGCTGGGGCCGAAAACGCGGATGGTCGCGGTCACCCATATGTCGAACGTGTTGGGGACCATCAATCCGGTCGCCGAGATCACGCGGATGGCTCATGCAGCGGGGGCTCAGGTCCTTATCGACGGCTGTCAGGGCGCGGTGCATGCCGCGCCGGACGTGCAGGCCATCGGCTGCGACTTCTACGTCCTGACCGGCCACAAGCTGTTCGGCCCCACCGGCATCGGGGCGCTGTATGGCAAGGCCGAGGCGCTGGAGGCCCTGCCGCCGTATCAGGGCGGAGGCGAGATGATCGGCGTGGTCGAAAAAGACCGCATCACCTACGCCAAGCCGCCCGCGCGGTTCGAGGCCGGCACGCCGCCGATCCTGGAGGCCATCGGTCTGGGCGTCGCCCTGGACTGGTTAGGCCAGTTCGACCGTGCGGCGGTGCGGGCGCATGAAGAGGCCCTGTACCAGCGGGCGCGCGAGGCGCTGCGCGGCGTCAACGGCATCCGCGTGCTGGGCGACGCGGCCGGGAAGGGCGCCATCCTGACCTTTGCGGTCGAGGGCGCCCACGCCCATGATGTGGCCCAGATCATGGACCGGTACGGCGTCGCCGTGCGGGCCGGACTGCACTGCGCCGAGCCGCTGGCGAAAAGACTGGGCGTGACATCGAGCACGCGCGCCTCCTTCGCCCTATATAACACCCTGGAGGACGCGGATGCGTTCGCCGAAGCGCTGATCAAGGCGCGGAACTTCTTCGTGTAAGCCCATGGACGATCAGAGCATTACCGACAATCCGACCTTCGCCGAGGCCTGGGACGAACCCCAGAAGAGCGCCCTGTCGCAGGGCGAGCTCGACCGGCTGACCGACGAACTGATCGCGGCGCTGAAGACGGTTTATGACCCGGAAATCCCGGTCGACATCTATGAGCTGGGCCTGATCTACAAGGTCGATGTGTCCGACGACCGCGACGTGCTGATCGACATGACCCTGACCGCGCCCGGCTGTCCGGTGGCCGGCGAGATGCCCGGCTGGGTGCAGGATGCGGTGCTGAAGGTGGAGGGCATTCGCAGCGCCCACGCCAATCTGGTGTTCGACCCGCCGTGGGATTCCTCCAAGATGAGCGACGAGGCGAAACTCGCCTTGAACATGTTCTGATGACCGATCTGCAGCCCGCCACACCCCGCGCCCGCCGTCCCCGGCCCAAGGCGGTCACCCTGACCGACCGCGCGGCCGAGCGCGTGCAGGAGATCATGGCCAATGCCGAGCAGCCCTATATCGGCCTGCGCGTCGGAGTGAAGAACGGCGGCTGTGCGGGCCAGGAATACACCTTTGCCTACGCCGACGCCGTCCAGCCGTTGGACGAGGTGGTCGAGGACAAGGGCGTCACAATCCTGATCGAGCCCAAGGCGGTGCTGTTCCTGATCGGCACCGAGATCGACTACGAGACGACGAAGCTGTCGTCCAAGTTCGTGTTCAACAACCCGAACCAGACGGACGCCTGCGGCTGTGGCGAGAGCGTCACCATCGTGCCTCTGACCCGGGCCTGATGGCGTGGGATCCTGACTTCGGCGACTGGGTTCAGGATCACCTGTCCGGCCTCGGCCGGTTCGAGATCAAGCGGATGTTCGGCGGCGCGGGCGCGCTGAAGGGCGGGGCGATGTTCGCCATACTGTCCAGCGACACGATCTGGCTGAAGGCTGACGACGCTCTGGCGGCCGAGATGGCGGAGGAGGGCAGCGTGCGGTTCGAGTACGGACCGCCCGAAAAGCGCCGGACCTTGCCCTATTGGTCGGTGCCGTCGGCGGCGATGGACGATCCAGAACAGGCGCTGGAGTGGGCGCGGCGGGCTGTCGAAGTCGCGTTCAGGCCGAAGCCGCCGCGGAAGCGGTCTTCGCGGCCCTAGCGAGCTCATCCGGCGCCAGCACCCGCACCGCAGGCGTCACGGGCCGACCCATCGCCTCGGACACCAGTTCCGCGGTTCGACCCTCGACCGCCGCCTCCAGCCGCGCGAGGAACTCGTCCTTGGGCAGGCCGGTGGGGATGGGGTCGAGGAACTCCAGCGTCGCCGTGCCCGGATGTTTGGTAAACTCCTCCCCTGGCCAGAACAGGCCAAGGTTGGTGGCCAGCGGCACGACCGGCATGTCGAAGTCGCGGTACATGTGCCAGACGCCGGAGCGATAGCGGAACTTCTCGCCCACCTTCGCCAGGTTGCCCTCGGGATAGATCAGGATGCGGCGACCCTCGGCATGGGCCTGGGCGGCGCGGGTCTTCAACGCTGCGCGGGCTTTGTGGCCGCCGCAGTTATTGACGACGATGGCGCCCAGCTTGGTCAGGACGGTGCCCAGCAGCGGGAACTTCTCCAGATGGTCGCCGGTGACGAAGGCCAGGTCCTGGAACCTGTCGTAGACCGAGAAGCCGTCGCCCCAACTCTGGTGCTTGGCGGCGATGATGAAGCCGCCGGCGGGCAGGCGGTCTTCGCCGCGATACTGGATGCGAATGCCGGCGAGCAGGCGCATGGCCTGGACCATCCGGCGGACATAGCGGCGGATGATCCAGCCGGTCGCCTTCCGCCCGGGCGCGAGCGCCGCCACGACAGCCATGAGCGTATAGGCGATCGACAGGAACCAGTAGGCGACGGCGAAGGCGAGGCTGCGCATCTGACCAGTATGGCCGAGGTCGCGCGGCGAAACTACGTCAGGCGGCCACGGCCTGTTGCGGCGGCGCGGCGGGCGTCACCCGATTTCGGCCGCCTCGTTTCGAAGCATAGAGCGCCTCGTCGGCGCGTTCCAGCAGGGCTGAGGCAGTTTCGCCTTGAATGCGTTGAGCGAAGCCGGCGGAAATGGTCACGGCGCCGAGTTCGTCGTTGGTTGAGCGACGGCGCAGGGCGCGGGTGCCGACTTCCTCGCGGATGGCGTTCAGGCAGGTTTCCACCTCTCGCGCGACTTCGCCCGGGAAAATCATGGCGAACTCTTCGCCGCCATAGCGAGCGGCCGTGCGTGGGTTGCGAGCGACCCGGCCCAGTACGCTGGCGACGTAGCGCAGAACCTGGTCGCCGGTCTGATGGCCCCAAGTGTCGTTGAAGCGCTTGAAGTGATCTATGTCGACGACGGCCAGACACACGGGCAGGCCTGTCTTGTCGGCTTCGACACAGGCCTTGGCGAGCGTCTCGTCGAAGGCCTTGCGATTGGCCAGATTGGTCAGAGCGTCGGTCATGGCGTCGCGGCGGACCTGTTCCAGGTGTTCGCGCAGGCGTGTGACTTCGTTGGTTGAGTTCTCGAGGCGCTTTTCGAGGTTGGCGTTCTCGCGCTGGACCTTGCGGGTGGCGTTGGCCAGACCGGAGACCAGCTTCTTGAGGCCGGCGCCGCCGTCGACGTTGGCCATGCTGGAGGCCGCGTCGGCCAGGGTCTCGCCGTAGTCGGCATGGGTGCGGTGGGCGCTGGCGATGGCCTCCGCCACGCTGTTCAACTCCCGATCCAGCACGGCGCCGGCGTCACGGATTTCGTCCGAGAGACGTCCACGCGGAAGATATTCGGCCGCCAGCATCTCGGCGACGGCCTCGGTAAAGGGCTCATTGGCGGTGAGCAGGCGCTTGATCTCGCGCCCCAGCAGGCCTTCCGGCTCGCTGAAGTAATGGAGCCAGAGCTCGAAGTTCAGCGGCGTCGGCCAGACGTTCGCCGTCTCCATGTCGTCGACCACGCGTCGGACCAGGCCATAGGCCTCGGGTCCCCGAACAGCGGTCTCGATCACGGTCGTCATTGCGCAGCCCCCGACAACGTCTTCTGACTTGTCGAGGATACGCTACCGTTCGAACCGTAATGACGGGTTAAGGCAGCGCTTCAGGCGCGCGTTTTCAGCGGGGCAGGGCGCCGCATGAAGGCGGGAATGTCCCCCCCAAAGGCGTTTCCGCCCCGCGAGGACTGGCCTTGCGGAGCTGCCTGAGGCTGGGGTTTTTCAGCCTCGACGGCAGGCTTTGACGGCGGCGTCGCGGGCACCGGCGCGGCGGTTGCGGTTGCCTCGGCGCGAGCAGGACGACGGCTGCGGCTACGCGTGCGGGCCGCGGCGGGCTCGGGCGAGGCGGTGACCGCGTCGATGGCGGGCGCCGGCGCCTCCGGGGCGGGCTCGACGACGATGGGCGCTTCGGTCGCTTCGACCTCAGCGGCGTCTTCGCGCGGGCGGCGGCCACGGCCTTCGGGGCGGGCCCGCCCGCGATCCCGGCTACCCGAGCGCTCCCGATCCGAGCGCGGCTGATCCTTGATCCCGGCGAAGTCGATGCCGTCCAGCGTCAGCTCGACCGGATCCTTCTTGATCAGGCTCAACACCTTGCCCAGCGACTTGTCGTCGGCCGGGGTCACGATCATGAAGGCCTGACCCGTCTTGCCGGCACGGCCGGTGCGGCCGATGCGGTGGACGTAGTCATCTGCGTGATGCGAGACGTCGTAGTTGAAGACGTGGCTGACGTCCGGGATATCCAGCCCGCGCGCGGCGACGTCGGACGCCACCAGCAGCTTGAGTGCGCCGGATCGGAAGTCTGCCAGCGTCTTCATCCGCAGGCTTTGATCCAGATCTCCGTGGATCGGCGCGGCGTCGAACCCATGCGTTTTCAGCGATTTGGCGACGATGTCGACTTCCGACTTGCGATTGCAGAAGACGATGCCGTTCTTGACGTCCTCGCGGCCGACCAGGGCGCGCAGCGCGGTGCGCTTGGCCTTGGGGTCCGAGGTCGGGATGCGGACGATGTACTGGGTGATGGTGTCGGCCGTCATGGCCGGGCGCGAGGCCTCGATCCGGGTCGGATCCTTGAGGAATTGCGTCGTCAGCCGGGTGATCTCCGGCGGCATGGTGGCCGAGAAGAAGAGCGTCTGGCGGCGCGGCGGCGTCAGTTTGAAGATGCGTTCGATGTCCGGGATGAAGCCCATGTCCAGCATGCGGTCGGCTTCATCGACGACCATGATCTCGACGCCCGTCAACAGCATCTTGCCGCGTTCGAACAGGTCCAGCAGGCGGCCCGGCGTGGCGATAAGGACGTCCACGCCCTTGTTAAGCGCCGCGACCTGGTCGCCCATCGAGACGCCGCCGATCAGCAGCACCCAGCTCAGCTTGGTGCCCTTGGCGTATTTGGCGAAGCTCTCGGCGACCTGGTCGGCCAGTTCGCGGGTCGGGGCCAGGACGATGGCGCGCGGCATGCGGGCGCGGGCCCGGCCGGACGACAGCCGATCGACGAGGGGCAGGGTGAAGGCGGCCGTCTTGCCGGTGCCGGTCTGGGCGATGCCGAGAACATCGCGGCCCGACAGGGCGACGGGAATGGCCTGTTCCTGAATGGGGGTGGCGGTCGTGTAGCCGGTGTCGGCGACGGCCGCGAGGGTCGTGGGCGAAAGGCCCAGCGCAGAAAATTCGGTCATGTAATCCTGGGATTGAGGTCGTTCGTGCGTAGACCGCGGAACCGCCCATGCCTTGGGGCGAACGGGCGGCGCGCATCGCAGACCTGTCCCGGGTTTGGGCCCATATAGATATCCCCACGGCGCAGTCAAGTATTCCGGCGCCGCTTGCAATCATGAACGATCTGTAAATATTGGGCCGCGGGAGAGGCTGAGTAGGGGTTATTGGCATGCGCGTTTTTGCGGCCGCGATCGCTCTGGCGATCGGTTTCGCGTCGGGTCCGGCGAAGGCCGACATGGCCGACGCCTTCGGAAACACCATCGTCTCGCACTATCCGGACGGTGGCTGGGTGAAGCACTTTTTCGAGCGTGACGGCCGGTATTCGGCGCAGTTCTCGGACGGACGCCGATTGACGGCCCAGTGGCGGCTTGAGGGCGACCGTGTCTGTCTGAATGGTCTGCGACCGCGCATCATGATGATCTCGCGCTACTGCTCGGCCCTGGTTGAGGCGGATGTCGGCGAGACCTGGCAGTCGCGCGATCCGCTGGGCCGCAACGTCCGCAACGAGCTTCTCGCCGGCCGACGCTGACGTCGGCGGCATGACAGATTGCCGCAGGGGGCGGTGGTCGCTAGCCTGACCTCTCCAGCAGGAAAGGCGGGCGTCGTGCAGCAGGATCTGACCCAAGGCTCGATCACGGGCAAGCTGGTCGGCATGGCCGCCTTCATCGGCATGGGCCTGCTGTTCCAGACGCTCTACTTCCTGATCGACCTGTATTTCGTGTCGCGCCTGGGCCCGTCGGCGATCGCCGGCGTCGGGCTGGCGGGCAATCTGTTCTTCCTCAACATGGCCCTGGTTCAGATGGTCGGCGTGGGCGCGCTGTCGCTGATCGCGCGGGCCATAGGCGGCAAGACGTTCGACGACGCCAATGCCGTCTATCGCCAGTCGCTGATGATGTCGGTCATCCTGGCGGTGACCGTATTGGTGCTGGGATACGCCTTGGCGGAGCCGGCGCTGCGGTTGCTGGCAGCGGACGAGGCGACCGTGCAGGCGGGGACGCGATATCTGTACGGCTTCCTGCCGGCGCTTGCGCTGATGTTCCTGTCCAACGCCATGGGCTCGGCGTTGCGGGCGGCGGGCGTCGTGCGTCCGACCATGCTGGTGCAGACGGGCACGGTGCTGCTGAACGCTGTCCTCGCGCCCGTGCTGGTGGCCGGCTGGGGCACAGGCATGCCGCTTGGGACGTTCGGCGCCGGTCTGGCCAGCTCGATCGCGGCGTTGGCGGGCTTCCTCGGGGCGCTGTTCCTGTTCGACCGGGTGCAGACGATTTTCGTCGGGCCCCTGAAAATGGCGCCCATCGCGCTGAAGGTGTGGCGGCGCATCGTTGGAATCGGCCTGCCGTCGGCGGCCGAGTTCGTGCTGATGTTCATCACCACGGGCGTGGTCTACGGCGTGATCCGCCACTTCGGCCCGGAGGCCCAGGCCGGCTACGGCGTTGGCGGGCGGGTGATGCAGGCGGTCTTCCTGCCTGCCATGGCGGTGTCTTTCGCCGTCGCCCCGGTTGCGGGCCAGAACTTCGGCGCCGGGCTGGGCGGCCGCGTCCGCCGTACGGTGCGGGACGCGGCGGTGATCAGCTCTGCCCTGATGCTGGTGCTGACCCTGCTTTGCCAGATCAGCCCGGAGTGGATGATCGGCCTGTTCGCGCCCGATCAGGTCGTCGTCGAGGTCGGCGCGGGCTTCCTGCGGATCATCTCGCTGAACTTCGTGGCGACGGGCATCATCTTCACGGCGTCCGGCGCCTTCCAGGCCCTGGGCGACACCCGCCCGGCGCTGTTCGGAAGCATCTCTCGCCTGATCTTCTTCACCGGACCAGCGATCTGGCTGTCGACCCAGCCGTGGGCGCGGCTCGAACACGTATGGTGGCTGTCGGCCTGCTCCGTCCTGATCCACATGCTGATCGCCCTGTGGTTCCTGCGCCGGGAGCTGCGGGTCAAGCTCGAGGGACTGAAGCCGAAGGTCTCGCCGGTCGCCTAGACGTCCAGGTCCGCCACGGCGAACCGCGCGTTGTCCTGAATGAACTGGTAGCGGGCCTCGGCCTTCTTGCCCATCAAGCGCTCGACCAGATCCTCAATCTCGGCTTCGTCGGTGGGCAGATCGATCTTGGCCAGGGTGCGCTTCTTCGGATCCATGGTGGTCTCCTTCAGCTGCGAGGCCATCATCTCGCCTAGGCCCTTGAAGCGACCGATCTCGACCTTCTTGCCCTTGAAGGTGGTCGCCATCAGTTCGTCGCGGTGGGCGTCGTCGCGGGCGTAGTCCGACAGGGCGCCAGCCTGGATGCGGTAAAGCGGGGGCAGGGCCATGAACAGGCGGCCCTGGCGGATCACCTCGGGCATCACGCGGTAGAAATAGGTGATCAGCAGCGCCGCGATGTGCGCCCCGTCCACGTCGGCGTCGGTCATGATGACGATCCGCTCATAGCGCAGGTCGTCGATGCTGAAGCGCGCGCCGGGATGCACACCCAGCGCCAGCGTCAGGTCCGACAGTTCGGCGTTGGCCCGCAGCTTGTCCGCCGTGGCCGAGGCGACGTTCAGGATCTTGCCGCGCAGGGGCAGGATGGCCTGGGTGGTGCGATCGCGCGCCTGCTTGGCCGAGCCGCCGGCCGAATCGCCCTCGACGATGAACAGTTCGGTGCCGTTGGCGCCTTGGCGGGAACAGTCGGCCAGCTTGCCCGGCAGACGCAGCTTGCGGGTGGCGGAGGCGCGCTGCACCTCCTTGTCCTTGCGACGTTTCAGCCGCTCTTCCGCGCGGTCGATGACGAAGCCCAAGAGCTGATTGGCCTGTTTCGGACTTTCGGTCAGCCAGTGGTCCAGCGGATCGCGCAGCAACTGCTCGACCAGACGCGCGCCCTCGGGTGAGGATAGACGGTCCTTGGTCTGGCCCTGGAACTCGGGATTACGGATGAACACGCTGATCAGGGCGCCTGCGTTGGCGATGACGTCCTCGGCCGTGATGACGCCCGCGCGTTTCTCGTTGGTCAGTTCGCCGTAAGCCTTCAGACCCTTGACCAGTGCGGCGCGGAAGCCGGCCTCGTGCGTGCCGCCGTCGGGTGTCGACACCGTGTTGCAGTAGGAACTGACGAAGCCGTCCGCCTCGCCGAAACCGATCGGCGACCAGGTTACGGCCCATTCGACCGCGCCCGCTTCGCCCTTGCGCTCGACCCGGCCGGCGAAGGTGGGGGTGACGGTCTCGATTTCTCCGATGCGATCGACCAGAGCGTCGGCCAGGCCGCCGGGGAAGTGCAGGGTGGCGCTGGCGGGCGTGGCGTCGGTGGTCCGCTCGGGCGCGCAGGTCCATTTGATCTCGACGCCGCGGAACAGGTAGGCCTTGGACCGCGCCATGCGGAACAGGCGCGCGGGCTTGAAGGCGGCGCCGACGCCGAAGATTTCATCATCCGGCTTGAACCGGATCAGGGTGCCCTTCTTCTTGGACGGGCCGACCTGCTGGATCGGCGCCAGGACGTGGCCGCGCGAGAAGGACTGCTTCCATTCGAAGCCGTCGCGCCAGACGGTGACGTCCAGATGCTCCGACAGGGCGTTGACGACCGAAACGCCGACGCCGTGTAGGCCGCCGGATGTCTCGTAGGCCTTACCCGAGAATTTCCCGCCCGAGTGCAGCACGGTCATGACGACTTCCAGCGCCGACTTGCCCGGATGCTTGGGGTGCGGATCGACGGGAATGCCCCGACCGTCGTCGAACACCGAGAGATAGCCGTCAGCGTCAAGATCGACCTTGATCGTCTTGGCGTGGCGGGCGACCGCCTCGTCCATGGCGTTATCGAGGACTTCAGCGAACAGGTGGTGCAGCGCCCGCTCGTCGGTGCCGCCGATGTACATCCCCGGGCGTTTGCGGACGGGCTCCAGCCCCTCCAGCACCTCGATGGACGAGGCGTCGTAGCCTCCGGGGACCGCATGTACGGGGGGCGGTGCGGGGACCGGCTTGGGCGGCGACGGGGGCGTGGCCACGGCCTGCAGCTTCAGCGCCGGCTCAGCCGCCTTGGGCTCGGGTTTCGTGGGTTCGTCGTCGTCAAAGGAGAACAGGTCGGCCATGTGCGTAGCTTGAGGCGATTCGGGAGCCGGCCACGTAAGCCTGACGCCCGCGCCGGGCAAGCGGCGCCCGAGCGGGGAGGGGGGCGGGCAGCATCGCCCGCGTGAAGATCGCCAGCACCAGAGTCCACGGCAGGCTCTGGTGGCTCATCAGCACACTTTCGGACAGGCTAAGCATGAAGAAGACGCACAGATAGGCGAAGCCCCAGCCGCCCTCGCGCGCGCCCGCGCCGTCCAGCCGCCACAAGGTGACCAGCGCCGCGATCAGCATCAGCGAGCCGACCAGCACCGCGCCTGGCCAGCCTAGCTGGACCAGCAGGTCGATCCAGCCGTTGTGCGCCGAGGGCACGGCCCAGCCGGTCTCGCGGCGCACATACATGGCGGGGATCGATTCCTTGCCCCAGAAGGCGTTGTAGCCGTAGCCCGTCCACGGCCGCTCGGCGACGCGGCGCATCAGGCTGGCCCAGATGTGCGTGCGGCCGGTGAGCGTCGGGTCTTTGCCCAGGGCCTCCAGGATCGCCGCCGACTGAGTGTTCCACAGCCAGACGCCGCCACCGCCGCCAACGACCGCCAGCCAGGCGCCGACGATCGTCAGCACCGGCCCGCCCTTTCGCATGGCCCACAAGGCGCCGACCAGACCGAGGCCCAGCATCAGACACAGCAGCGAGGTCTTTGACTGGGTGCCTAGCACCAGAAGGCTGCTCAGCCCAACGGTCCCCAGCGGGATGAGCCAACGCCGCAGGTCCGACGCCAGCACCGCCGCGGAGGCGACCGCACAGGCCGTCATGACGATCCCCATCTGGTTCTTCTCGTACCAAAGGCCCCGCCACAGGCCGGCGTTGACGTCCTGGTGGACGCCGATGCGCGGAAGCAGGAAGACGAACAGCAGGCTGCCGACACCCAGCACCAAGCCGGTGTGCATCAACAGGCGCGGCAGGTGCGGCCCGCGGAACACCGCGCCGATATAGACGGCGAAGGTGCCGCTCATGGCCATGGCCAGGACACGCCGCGACGTCGTCGACGGATCGATCGACCAGTATTTCGAAATGAATGTCAGTCCGACCAGCATCAGCAGGGCGATCAGCGCCGGCCAGGCGGAACCGATCTTCTTGATCCGCAGACCGACCATCACGACCGTCCAGGCGTAAACCGGCAGCCAGATAAGCCGCAGGATCGGCGTCTCGGCCTGCGTTGGAGCGAACACCGGCCCGATCACCGCGCCGGTCAGCAGCGCCAGAATGACGCCCGCACCCAGCAACTCCCACCACGGCGGGGCGCTCTCAGGCTCTAGTCTGTCGGCCGGGTGGGACACGGCGAAAGCCTTCGGCCGGTTCGGCTAAGGAAGCGTTTACCGAACGGCTTAGCCGTTGCAGGTTGACCATCCATCGGGTGAGGGCGGCATGGCGAGTCTGTTGCGGGAACGGAGGTCGGGCGAGCATGCCCGCGTCGGCTTCGTCGAGCTGTTCTTCGACCTGGTCTTCGTCTTTGCCATCACCCAGGTCAGCCACGCGCTGCTGGCGCACCTCACGCCTACGGGCGCTGTGCAGGCGGCCATGATGCTGGCGGCGGTATGGTGGGCGTGGATCTTCACCTCCTGGGTGACCAACTGGCTCGACCCCGAGCGGGCGCCGGTGCAGATCGCCCTGTTCGCCTTGATGGGCATCGGGCTGGTGATGTCGGCCGCCTTGCCGCACGCCTTCGAAGGGACGGGTCTGGCCTTCGCCATCGCCTTCGCGACCATTCAGGTCGGACGGACCCTCTTCATGCTGTGGGCCGCGCGGTCCAACGCCATGCTGGTTCGCAATTTTCAGCGCATCCTCGTCTGGCTGCTGGCTTCGGCCGGTTTCTGGATCGCGGGCGGTCTTGCTGCACCGGAGCAGCGGCTATGGTTCTGGCTGGCCGCGCTGGTCATCGAATACGTTTCGCCGGCCCTCTATTTCTACGTCCCCGGCCTGGGCCGCGCCCGCACCGAAGACTGGACCGTCGAGGGCGGCCACATGGCCGAACGGGTCGGCCTGTTCATCATCATCTGCCTGGGCGAGACGCTGCTGGTTTCGGGCGCGACCTTCGCCGGGCTGGACTGGAGCTCTGCTCCCGTCTGGATCGCCTTTGTCTCAGCCATCCTATCGACGGTGGCGATGTGGCAGCTCTACTTCGGCCGGGCGCAAGAGGCGGCGTCCCGCGCCATCATGCACGCCAGCGACCCCGGCCGCCTGGCCCGCCGCGCCTTCACCTATTCGCCCATTCTGGTCATCGCCGGGATCATCGTGGTGGCTGTCAGCGATGAACTGGTGCTGGCCCATCCGGGCGGTCACGTCCCGACGGCGGCGGCCCTAACCCTGCTGGGCGGGCCCGCTTTATTCCTGCTCGGCACGGCCATCGCGATCTTCGCGATCTGGCGCAAAATGGCCTGGTCCAGACTGGCGGGCTGCGCCCTGCTAGGCACGGGATGGCTTATTTTGCCGTGGACCACGCCCCTGGTTCTGAGCGTCGCTTCCACGGCGGTTCTGCTGTCGGTCGGCGCGTGGGAGACGATGCGGCCTCAGCGCGACTGACGCATCACGCCTTCTCGACAAAGGTGTCGATCACCTTCTTCTCGCCGGCCTTTTCGAACACGACGACCAGCTTGTTGCCCTCGATGACGCGCACGTTTCCGTAGCCGAACTTCTGATGGAAAACGCGCTCGCCCTTGACCCAGCCGGAGCTGGCAGAGGGGTCGGCGGTGGCGACGAGGCGGCCGTCGCCTTCGATCAGGGCGTGGCGGGCCGGCTTCGCGCCGGGCGCCTGGGCGGCGGCGAAGGCCTGGCCGCGTTTCCAGCCCGGTGAGGAGTAGGCCGCGCCGAAGGCGGGCGTGTCGTCCCAGCGGCTCTTGGCCTCCTTCATGCCGGCTGAGGCGCCATAGTAGCCCGTGTCAGACTGCGGATCGACGTGATCTATCGGCAGTTCGTCGACGAAGCGGCTGGGCAGCTGCGAGGTCCAGCGGCCGTAGACCAGCCGGTTGGCGGCGAACGAAATCCGCGCGTCCGCCTTGGCGCGGGTGACGCCCACGTAAGCCAGGCGGCGTTCCTCCTCGAGGCCCTTCTCGCCCTTCTCGTCGATGCTGCGCTGGCTGGGGAAGACGCCTTCCTCCCAGCCGGGCAGAAATACCAGCGGGAATTCCAGCCCCTTGGCGCCGTGCAGCGTCATGATCTGCACCGACCCGGCGCCATCGGGATCGTCGTTGGCGCCGCGATCCAGATCCATGACCAGCGAGACGTGCTCCAGATAGGCGCCCAGGCTGTCGAAGGCCTGCATGGACTGGGTCAGCTCCTTCAGGTTATCCAGCCGCGTCTGGCCGCTGGTGCGGTCGGCCTTCTGCATGTCGGTGTAGCCCGACTCCTCAAGGATGATCTCGGTCAGCTCCCAATGCGGGATCGATTGGGCCTGGATCCGCCAGCGATCCATGTCGCGCACGAAGTTGGACAGGGCGGTGCGCGTGCGCGCCTGTAGTTCGTCCGAGCCGATCAGGTCGCGCACGGCGGTCATGGCCGAGACGCCGGTCTGGCGGGCGATGTGCAGCACCTTCTGCACGCTGGTGTCGCCGATGCCGCGCTTGGGCACATTGACGATCCGCTCGAAGGCCAGGTCGTCGTCGGGCGACTGGATCAGGCGCAGATAGGCGTGGGCGTCGCGGATCTCGGCCCGCTCGAAAAAGCGCGGGCCGCCGATGACGGCGTAGGGAATGGCCAGCATGACGAAGCGCTCTTCGAACGCCCGCATCTGGAAGGAGGCGCGAACCAGGACAGCCATGTCCTTGTAGTTGCGACCCGTCTTGCGCGCCGTCTCGATCTCGTCGGCGATCAGCCGAGCCTCGGCCTCGCCGTCCCAGACCCCGCGTACGCGCACCTTGTCGCCCGTCTGGTCCTCGGTCCACAGCGTCTTGCCGAGACGGTCCTTGTTGGCGGCGATCAGGCCTGAGGCGGCGCCCAGGATGTGCCGCGTCGAGCGATAGTTGCGCTCCAGCCGGATGACCTTGGCGCCGGGGAAGTCGCGCTCGAACCGCAGGATGTTGTCCACCTCGGCGCCGCGCCAGCCATAGATCGACTGGTCGTCGTCACCCACGCAGCAGACGTTGCCGGTGCTGGATGTCAGCAGCCGCAGCCACAGATACTGCGCGACGTTGGTGTCCTGGTACTCGTCCACCAGGATGTAGCGGAACCGGCGGCGGTACTCCTCCGCGATATCGGCGTGCTTCGACAGGATCGTCAGGTTGTGCAGCAGCAGGTCGCCGAAATCGCAGGCGTTCAGCGTCGCCAGCCGCGCCTGATAGGCGGCGTAAAGGCTCTGGCCCTTGCCGTTGGCGAAGTCCTCGCCGGGCGGCAGCTTGTCCGGCGTCCAGCCGCGGTTCTTCCAGTGGTCGATCAGATTGGCCAGCGACTTGGGCGTCCAGCGCTTGGTGTCGATGTTGGCCGCCTCAAGCAGTTGCTTGAGCAGCCGCTCCTGATCGTCGGTGTCCAGGATGGTGAAGCTGGATTTCAGCCCCACAAGCTCGGCGTGACGCCGCAGGATCTGTGCGGCGACCGAGTGGAAGGTGCCCAGCCAGCGCAGGCCCTCGGCCGACGGGCCGATCAGGTGGGTGATCCGCTCGCGCATCTCTCGCGCGGCCTTGTTGGTGAAGGTGACGACCAGCAGCTCCCACGGCCGCGCCTTGCCCGTCGCCAGGATGTGGGCGAGGCGGGTGGTCAGGACGCGCGTCTTGCCCGTACCGGCGCCCGCCAGCACCAGCACCGGGCCCTCGGTCGTCTGGACGGCGTCCGCCTGTTCGGTGTTCAGGCCGCGCAGATAATCGCTCGCCGGTTCGGGCGGGCGGGCGCGGGCGAGGTCGGATATGCGGGGCGTCGGAAGGTCGGTCACGTCGGATTCGATCGGCATTGAACCCGGAACATAATGAGCACGAAGGCCAAAGTCAGGCCCGACGTTCGCTCGAATACCGATGCATCGATCTATGCAGATCGATGGCGACCCGCCGGTCCAGAAGCCGCGCTTTAGCGCCGGCTACTTCAGGCGATAGCTTATCGTTGCGACGACACGCACCTTCTTGGTGACCGAAGAGGCTTCATCACCAGCCTCGTCACGCGCCAGAATCTCGAACGAGCCCTGGTTGGCCTGGCGAATGCCCCCCAGCGGCGTACCGGAGTCCTTGGCGAACTGCTCGCCGCCGCTGCGTGCCGCGGCGGTCGCCTCGGCGATCATGGCGGGCCGTACGTCGTTCAACTTGGTGAAGATGTATGACGGGCCGGCGAAGTCCTGCAGAACCACGCCTTGACGGATCAGATCGTTCAACGCCCGCGTCGTTTGCTGCACCCGGTCTACGTCGCCGGTCCGCACGACCACGGTCTGCGCCAGAATGAAGCGGGGGCCGCCGGTCTGGCTGGCGTATTCACGGCTGCGGGTGTCCGCAACCTCCAGCCGGCCGAGATCGACCGAATCGGCCGGATAGCCCTGGGCCGCCAGGAACTGACGCACGATAGCCAGATCGCCGTCGATGCGCGCCTGCACGTCCGACAACACGTCGCCCGAGGCCGTGAAACGCAGCGGCAATACGGCCAAGTCGGCCTGAACCGTCCGCTCCGCCGCGCCGCGCACCGTGACGAAGCGATCACCCGCGCGCGCGTTGACGATGCCCTGGCCGACGAGCGCGCCTGACCCCAGAAGGCCCAGGGCCAGCAGACCGCCGACGACGATCGACGGGATCAAGGGATGATCGGTGGTCATGGCGTGCTCCTCCCCGAGCTTTGCGTGAGAGAGCGCTGGTCCGCGACCGCTGTCAATCACGCTCTGCGGACGCCCAAGCGAGCGCCAGGAGGCGGCAAGCCGACGCCAGCGGCGTGCGGCCGCGATCGGCGTCGATCGCCTTAAGAAGCCCCGCCTGACTAAGCCCCCGTTCGTCCGCGATGCGGTCCAGAACGGCCCAGAATTCCGGCTCCAGCGCCACCGAGGTGGCGTGGCCGGCGAGCGAGACGGAGCGCTTCTTCAGCATGGCTATCGGCTTGCCAGACGCAGCGACGCCGTTCAACGAAGACCGCCAGAGGATTTGATACGCCCCGACGATGACCCGCCCATCCTTGCCGCTTCCGCCCATGGCCCTGAGCCTGATCGGCGTCGCCGTCTGCGCCCTGATCTGGGGCACGACCTGGTACGCCATCACCTGGCAATTGGGCGAGGTGGAGCCGACGGCGTCGATTGTCTGGCGTTTCGGTCTGGCCTCCCTGATCCTGTTTGGGGTCTGCCTGGCGACGCGACAGCGCATCCGCCTGAATCGCGCCCAGCATCTGGCGGCGGCGGGGCAGGGGCTGTTCGCCTTCGCCCTCAGCTACACCTTTGTCTACGCGGCCGAGGGGCTGATCACGTCCGGCATCGTCGCCGTCGCCTTCGCCAGCATGGCGCTGATGAACCTGACGCTGTTCCGGGTCGTGGAGAAGCACAAGGCGACGCGCTCCATCTGGGCGGGCGCCGCGCTAGGCGCCGCGGGCGTCGCGGTGCTGTCGGCTGGAGAACTGATCGGTGCGCGGCTGGGACCTGGCGGAGCTGTGGGCGTGGGGCTCGCAGTCGCCGCCGCCGCCGCGTCCACCATCGCCAACTACTTCGCCTACCGCGGCCAGAAGGCGGGTTCGGGGGTGGTCCCGGCCACGGCCTGGGCCATGACGTACGGGACTGGGCTGGTCGCGATCTTCGGCCTGGTCACAGGCGTCGACTGGTCGATCTCGCTGACCCCAGGCTACATCGTCTCGCTGCTTTATCTGTCGATCTTCGGCTCAGTGATCGCGTTCGTGATCTATTTCACGATCGCTCGCAGTCGGGGCTATACCCTGGCCAGCTATATCGGCGCCCTGACGCCGCTGATCGCGCTTCTGGTCTCGGCGGTCTTCGAAGGCGCGCGGTTCGGCTGGTCGGCCTTGGTCGGCATCGCGCTGGTCCTGATCGGCCAGGTGCTCGTCGTGCGAGCGCCGAAGGCCTAGCGCCGGAGCCAGCCGGAGCGCTTGGTCGTCTGTGCGGCTTCTCGGGCCGCTTCCGCCGCGTCCTTGCTGGGGTGCGCCGTGGCCTCCGCCATAAGGCGTCGCCGCTCCCGCTCGCCTTTCACCCGGCGCGCGACCAGCAGGGCAATCAGGCCGGGGCGGGCCCGGGGCGCGGCCGAGCTCATGCTCAATCCTCCAGCTCCGATCCGTCCAGAAGGCGCGACAGGCGCTGCCGTTCCTTTTCGGCGGCGTCCTTCTGCGCTCGCGTCCTGCCATGCGCGGCGCGATTGGCCTGGGCCTGCGCCTTGTCGGCGGCCTTGGCCCGAGCCTTTCGGACGGCGTTGAGATTGACGGTTTCGGCCATGCCGGCAGTCTGGATGCTCCAGACCGGCGTTTCAACTCGGCGGTCCAGCATCATCACCGTTCGCAGAGCGTGCCTCGGCAACCGGCGCGCCGCCGCTGCGTTTTCACGGCTCAATCCATCCGACAGGAGAGACCCGAATGGTAGATGCCTCGCTCATCAAGGAACATCTGGAAGTCGTGGGTTCGGACGGCGGTCACGTCGGCCGCGTCGATCACGTCATGGGCGACCAGATCGAACTAGCCAAGCTGGACCTCGCCGGCGGCTTCAAACACCACATGATCCCGGTCAGCTGGGTCGAGCGCGTGGACGACAAGCACGTCCACCTGAACCTGACCGAAGACGACGCCAAGGCGCGCTGGACCGAAAAGCCGCACTGATCGATCAGCTTCAGCGAACCTGTTGAGGGTCGGAACCTTGGGCGGGATCGACGCTCGACCTTACCGCGAATTCACGAGGGCCCCGCTGGCGACGGCGGGGCCCGTTGTTATGTTGAGGCCATGATCCGGCTTCTGCTCAACATCCTTTGGCTCATCTTCGGTGGGTGGCTGTCCGGCCTTTTGTGGTTGCTGGGCGGGGCGATCCTCGCGCTGACCGTCGTCGGCCTGCCGTGGGCGTTCGCCGCCTGGCGGATCGCCAGCTATTCCTTCTGGCCGTTCGGGCGGGAGATCGTATGGCAGCAGGACGCCCATCCGGTGGCCGGTTGCCTGGGCGTGTTGCTGAACATCGTGTGGTTCGTGTTCGCCGGCTGGTACATCGCCCTGTCGCACCTGATCGTCGCCGTGGTGGAGTTCGTCTCCATCATCGGCATACCGTTCGCGCTGAAGGACCTGGAGCTGGCCAAGCTGGCCCTTGCACCGGTGGGGCGCACGATCCGCGACAAACCCTGAATCGAAACGGCGGCGGAATAAACCGCCGCCGCAAGGCTCCGACCCCACGCGGCCATCTCAGCCCGGCGAGATCATTTTCTCAGGCCGCACATACTGGTCGAACTCTTCGTTCGTCAGATAGCCGCCGCCGACGGCTTCTTCGCGCAGGGTGGTGCCGTTCTTGTGGGCGGTCTTGGCGATCTTGGCGCAGGCGTCGTAGCCCAGCTTGCCGTTCAGGGCGGTGACCAGCATCAGGCTGTTCTCCAGCCCCTTCTGGATGTTGTCGCGGCGCGGCTCGATGCCGACTACGCAGTTGTCGGTGAAGCTGACGGCCGCATCGGCCATCAAGCGCACGGACTGCAGGAAGTTGTAGGCCATCACCGGATTGTAGACGTTCAGTTCGAAGTGGCCCTGCGACCCGGCGAAGGTCAGGGCGGCGTTGTTGCCGAAGATCTGCACGCAAACCTGGGTCATCGCCTCGCACTGGGTCGGATTGACCTTGCCCGGCATGATGGAGCTGCCCGGCTCGTTCTCCGGCAGCGACAGTTCGCCAAGACCCGCGCGGGGGCCGGAGCCGAGCAGGCGGATATCGTTGGCGATCTTGAACAGCGAGGCGGCGACCGTGTTGATCGCCCCGTGGCTCATCACCATGGCGTCGTGGGCGGCCAGGGCCTCGAACTTGTTCGGCGCCGTGGTGAAGCTGAGGCCCGTGATCTGGGCGATCTTCTCGGCCACGCCTTCGGCGAAACCGATGGGCGCGTTCAGGCCGGTGCCGACCGCGGTGCCGCCCTGTGCCAGCTGCATCAGGTCGGGCAGGGTGCTCTCGATCCGCTCGATGCCCTTGGTGATCTGCTGGACGTAGGCGCTGAACTCCTGGCCCAGCGTCAGGGGCGTGGCGTCCTGGGTGTGTGTTCGGCCGATCTTGATGATCGACTTCCAGGCCTCGGCCTTGTCGTTCAAGGCGTTGCGCAGCATCTGCAGCGCCGGCAACAGGCGGTGCGTCACCTCTTCAGCACAGGCCACGTGCATGGCCGTCGGATAGGTGTCATTCGACGACTGGCTCATGTTGACGTGATCGTTGGGGTGGACGGGCTTCTTGGAGCCCATCTCGCCGCCCAGCATCTGGATCGCCCGGTTCGAGATCACCTCGTTGGCGTTCATGTTCGATTGAGTGCCCGACCCGGTTTGCCAGACCACCAGCGGGAAATGATCGTCCAGCTTGCCCTCGATCACCTCGTTCGCGGCGGCCACGACGGCGTTTCCGATGGTCGGGTCCAGCTTGCCCAGCGCCATGTTCGTTTCGGCCGCCGCGCGCTTGACGATCCCCAGAGCCCGGACGATCGGCAGAGGCTGTTTCTCCCAGCCGATCTTGAAGTTGCCCAAGGAGCGCTGCGCCTGCGCGCCCCAGTAGCGATCCGCCGCCACCTCGATCGGGCCGAATGTGTCGGTTTCGGTGCGGACGTCGGTCATGGGCAAATCTCGTCGGGCGTGGCGAAGCGATGTGCGGGCGTGTAGCACGCAGGAATGACGCGGCAAGGCGACCGACTGCGATGACGGCCGGCTGGATCGGAACCGGAAAGGTCCGCGCGCGTGAGAGCGGTGAAACGGTGGAGATCACCATCGACGGCCTGACGACCCAGGCGAAGTACTACAAGCCCTTGGTCTATGAGTTCATGCGCAAGGAGTGGAGCTCGCGCCCCTCCTACGGCGACTACGTCGTCGAGATCGTTATGGAACATGTCGGCGAGCCGCCCTGGATGGACCTCGACAACCTGGCCAAGGCGCTGCTGGACGCCATCAAGGGCTATCTGTTTCACGACGACAGCCAGGTTGCGCGCCTGCTGGTCGAGCGGCGCGAGGGCGAGCGAGAGCGGATCACGATCCGCAGCTATCCGCGCCGCTGACTACTTCTTTCGGAACTGGTCCAGCGAGACGACCTTCGGGCCGTCCGAGACCAGAGGCGGCGGCGTCTCTTCAGGCTCGGGTTCGGCCGCGATCTCCGGGACCAATTCCGGCGGCTCGAACTGCAGCAGGAACTGGACGCTGGGATCGTAGAAGCGGACCACCGCCTTGTAGGGCACGGTCAGGATCTTGGGCACGCCGCCGAAGCGCAGCTTGACCGAAAACAGGTCATGCTCGACCGCCAGGTCGTCGAACTGATGCTGCAGCACCACCGTCATCTCGTCGGGGTACTTGGCAAGAATGTCCGGCGGCAGGCTGACGCCCACGCCGCGGGTCTTGAAGGTGATGTAGAAATGGTGCGCGCCGGGCAGGCCGCGTTCTGACGCCGCGCGTTCCAGCGCTGCACGCACGACGCCGCGCAGGGCGTCCTGCGCCAACCGCTCGTACTGCATTTCGTCGGTCGAGGCCTGGTCCGCCATCGCTCACCTTGTGACTTGGCGGTGACTGATAGCCAAGCCGGCCGCGGGACGAAAGAGCCAATAAAATGAAGGAAGCGCCGGGATTCTGTTGGCAGGCTCCCGGCAGGCCCCGCCCCAGGAACTGATCCCTGAGGACTTAAGTGTTCGAAATCAACCGAACCGCATTACGCGGCGAGGCGGACTTCTCCAGCGAAGTTATCGTTCGCAGTTAGATAAAGGCCCGATACGGTGGGCCAGGACGAGCGAAAGCAATCCCCTTTACACGTCCGTCGATGCTAGTCGGCCCCATAAGCCTCCGCCGATAACGCGGGGAGAAATGGTGGAGCCGCCGGGAATCGCACCCGGGTCCGGTCCGCTTATTATGAGCGCATTTATCGCCATAGTCCGGGCGAACCCGAACAGGACCAATATAGGGGCAATCTCGGCTTAGTCCAACCCGCCCTACGGAGCATTTGCGCGCAGCCAGACCAGATGAGCGCCGTAGTCCACGGCGAAATCGCGCCCGGCCAACCAGTCCATGCCAATGATCGCCAAAGGTGCATTGGCTGCACCGAGGCGATCGAACACCGGCAGGGCGCCGACCTTCACTGTCCTGCCTTCGAAGGTCCATGTACCGATCCGGGCGTCGCCGACGGCGCCCGCAACGACGGGCAACTCGCGGCCATCGAGGCCATAGATCGATCCAGCCGCCGCGGTCCGACCCGAAGCCGCTGTCAAGCCGAGCAGATCGGCGAACACAGGGTTCAGCGTCGTATGCTGCGCGCCCGTGTCCAACAGGCCCCATCCGTCCACGCCGTCGATCCGTAGCGGCAGCATGATCTTCCAGGGCTGTATCCACTGCGCTGGAATCGAACTCCAGCGCTCGCCGGCGGGTGGCGCACCGCTGGTTTCGATCGCAACGCAGCGATCTTTCGATCGCCAAACGGCTAGGGACGTGCCGAAGATGTCCACGCCCGCCAGGCCAGCGACCGCGTGGCTGTCGAATGCGGGCGCCGGGATGGACGGCACCGTCAGGGCGGACACGGTCTGCGGGCCGATGCTGAAGGTCTCCACACGATACAGGCGCACATCCAATGGGCCGCCCATGCCCTGGGCCTGCTCGGTCTGAGCGTCACGCGGAAGGCGCAGCTGGTCGATGTGTGGCTGGTCCAGGGTCGAGCCGCTGGATGCGGTATCGAGCACGAAGTCGAAGGGCCCTTCGCCATTGACGCTCGCCTTCACGATGGGACTGCCGCCGTCGCCGGCCTCGATCACGATGCAGTTGGAGGCAGAGGCAGAGCCCGGATAGGCGAGGGTCAGGGCCACCAAGATCGCCGCAATCATCGTCATACGTTCCCCGGTCATCAGCCGGCACGAAGGACACGCGGCGGACGCGGCGGCAACTTAAGGATTGGTCATGGGGCTGTGACTGACGGCGCAGCGACGCGCGGCCAGTCAGGCGTCTGGTTCCTGAACCAGGTCAGCTGTCGTTTGGCGTAGTTGCGGGTGGCCTGTTGGGTCGCGGCGACGGCGGCCTCCAGGCTCATCTTGCCGGTCAGATGGGCGGCGAAGTCGCGAACGCCGACCGCCTTCATGGCAGGCAGCTCGGGATCAAGTCGGCGCTTCATCAGCGCGCGGACCTCCTCCAGCGCACCGGCCGCGACCATCCAGGTCACGCGACGGTCGCAGTTGGCGTAAAGGGCGGCGCGATCCGGTTCGATGACCCAGGCTTGGTGCTCGCCAGGCTGCAGGATGGGCCGGGTGCTTGCGTGCCAGTCGGAGAGGGAGCGGCCGGTCGTTTTCGCCACGGCCCACGCGCGACCGAGACGCTGCTGGTCGCCGGCCTCGATGGACTGGGCCGACACGGGGTCGACCTCGGCCAGGCGGCGGCGGAACTCGACCTCGCCGATGAGGTCGAACATCTCGCTAGCCAGTTCGCGCTCGCGCACTGGCACCTCGGGAATGTCGGCCAGGCCGCGCGTCAGGGCGGTGAAATAGAGGCCCGTGCCGCCGACCAGAACCGCAGGGCGGCCCTCGTCGCGCAGGTCAGCCAGCAAAGGCTCCAACGCCCGCGCCCAGCGGCCGACCGACCAGGGATCGGCGGCGTCGGCGACGCCGTAGAGCCGGTGCTCGGCCAGGGCCTCGTCGTCTGGCGACGGTCGGGCGCTGAGCACGTTCAGATCGGCGTAGAGTTGCTGGCTGTCGGCGTTGATGATCACCGCGCCCGTCTCGCGCGCCAGCTTCAACGCATGGGCGGATTTGCCCGAGGCGGTGGGGCCGGCGATGAGGGTGATGGCGGGTTCAGTCAAATCAAGCTCGCGGCGGGCGTCGCGCGGCGATAGAACGCCCGGCCCATGACAAGCAACCCAAGCCCCATCGATCGTGCCGCCGTCGTCGCCGCGCTGGACGCCATTTCCGACCCGGCGACCGGGCAGGGGCTGTTCGCCGCCGGGCGCGTTAAGGGGCTGGTCGTCGCGCCCGACCGCGCCGGGTTCGCCTTGGAGGCCCCGGCTGGCCAGTCGGCCGCCTATGCGCCTGTCCGCGATGCCGCCGAGGCGGCGCTGAAAGCCATGCCGGGGATGGAGCGCGTCTCTGTTGTCCTGACCGCCGAGGCGGTGGCGCCCGCGCGCCGCGCCAGCCTGTCGCCACAGGCGGTCGATCAGACCCGGCCGCGCGCGCCGGTGGCCACGGATCGTCCCGCCCACGTTCGTCGCGTCTTGGCCGTCGCCTCGGGCAAGGGCGGAGTCGGCAAGTCCACCGTAGCCGTGAACCTGGCGGCCGCTTTCGCTGCGCGGGGGTTGTCGGTCGGAGTGCTGGATGCGGATGTCTATGGCCCGTCCATCCCTCTGATGCTGGGTATCTCTGGCCAGCCCGAGTATCGCGACGGCATGATCGAGCCGCACGTGGCGCACGGCATGAAGGCGATGTCCGTAGGCCTGCTGGTGAAGCGGGACGACGCCATGGTCTGGCGCGGTCCGATGGCATCCCAGGCCATCACCCAGATGCTGAGCCAGACGCGCTGGGGGACTGAGGACGCGCCGTTGGACGTCCTGGTCGTAGACTTGCCGCCCGGCACCGGCGACGTGCAACTGACCCTGATCCAGAAGACCCCGCTGGACGGCGCCGTCATCGTCACGACGCCGCAGGAAGCCGCCCTGGCCGACGCCCGCCGCGCCCATGCGCTGTTCCAGAAGGTGGGCGTGCCGACGCTGGGCCTGATTGAGAACATGAGCGGCGACGTCTTCGGTCGCGGCGGCGGAGAGGCCGAGGCCGGGCGGCTGGGTGTGGCCTATCTGGGCGACCTGCCGCTGGACGGCGCGGTGCGAACGGGCGGCGACGCGGGTCGGCCGGTCACGATCGGCGAACCGGAGCGCGAGGTCTCCAAGCGTTTCGCCGTCTTCGCTGAGGCGCTCGTCGAAAGCCTGAAGCTCTAACTTTCGTCATCCTCCGGCCGCGGAGCGGACCGGGGGACAAGGCGGCGCGCGAGAGCGCGAAACTGTCTCGCCTGCTGCCTGCTGCCTGCTGAGGAATCGCCTCCGGCGCCGCCCTGTCCCCCGATCAAATCGGGGGATGACGAAAGAAATTCGTCTTATTGGGTTTTCAAACGCAACGTAAACCGCCACATCCCCGGTTCCTGATCTCTCTAGCGAGCCGCCTATGTCCATTGACGCCCTGTTTCGCCCGTTCACCGTCAAGTCGCTGACGCTGCAGAACCGCATCGTCATGGCTCCCATGACGCGGCAATTCTCGCCGAACGGCGTGCCGACCGAGGATGTGGCGGGCTATTATCGGCGTCGGGCCGAGGGTGGCGTGGGCCTGATCGTCACCGAGGGCACGACCGTCGAGCGACCGGCGGCGCGCAATGAGGCGCAGATTCCCTTTTTCCACGGCGAGGCTCTGCCAGCCTGGAAGACCGTGGTCGATGAGGTCCATGCGGCGGGCGGCAAGATCGCGCCGCAGATCTGGCACGTCGGCACGGCGCGCGGGCAGGCGCCGGACTGGCAGCCGCATGGCAAGGTCGACAGCCCCTCCGGGCTGACCGCGCCGGGCAAAGCCAAATACGAGGCGATGACCGATGAGGACATCGCCGACACCATCGCCGCTTTCGGCCGCTCGGCCCGCGCGGCCCGGGATCTGGGCTTCGACGCGGTCGAGATTCACGGCGCCCACGGCTATCTGATCGACCAGTTCTTCTGGAGCGGCCTGAACGTCCGCGACGACGCCTGGGGCGGCGCCACCATCCGTGAGCGCGCCCGCTTCGGCGCCGAGGTGGTCAAGGCGGTGCGCGAGGGCGTGGGCGAGGACACGGCCCTGATCCTGCGCGTTTCGCAGTGGAAGTCGCAGGATTATGCGGCCAAGAACGCCGAGACGCCGGATGAACTGGTCGAATGGCTTGGCCCGTTGTCGGACGCCGGCGTCGACGTTTTCCACTGCTCACAGCGCCGCTTCTGGGAGCCGGAGTTCGAAGGGTCTGACCTGAACTTCGCCGGCTGGACGAAGAAACTGCTCAAGAAGCCGACCATCACCGTCGGTTCGGTCGGTCTGGATGGGGAGTTCATCGCGGCCTTCGGCGGCGAGGGCTCGAAACCCGCCTCGCTGGATGGCCTGATTGAACGGCTGGAGCGGGACGAGTTCGACCTGGTCGCCGTCGGCCGCGCCCTGCTGGCCGACCCGCTATGGGTCGAGAAGATCCGCGACGGCCGCCTGGACGAGCTGAAGGACTTCGAGCGTTCGGCCCTGATGTCGCTGAGCTGAGGCGTCCCTCTCCCAGAGGGAGAGGGCTTGAGCGCACGGCGGCAAAGCCGTCGTCCTTGCGTGAAAGGGTGAGGGGTTGGGCGACCAAGAGGTGAGGGCGTAACCCCTCACCCTTTCGACTTAGCCAGTCGCTTCGCTCCTGGAGCCTCAAACCTTCTCCTTCTGGGGGAGGGATCGTAGGATCTAGACGGGCTCGATCACCACGGCCGTGCCATAGGCGAGCACCTCGGTGATGCCTGGCATGATCTCGTTGGCGTCGTAGCGCATGGCGGTGACGGCGTTGGCGCCGGCCGCCTGGGCGTGGTCGACCAGTTCCTTGTAGGCCTCGGCCCGCGCCATCTCGGCCAGCTTCACATAGGCCCCGACGCGGCCCCCGAAGATGGACTGGACGCCGCCCACCATGTCGCTGATGGCGTTGCGCGAGCGCACGGTGATGCCGCGCACGACGCCGATCGTCTTCACGATGCGATAGCCGGGCACGTCGTTCGTGGTGACGATCAGCATGAGCAGGCTCCCCGGCGTCAGCGCCGTTCGAGGGTGCGGAAGGTGAAGGCGTGGTCGTCCTTCTCTCCCGCCGGATGGTCTTCCGACGATACCTCAACCCACGCCTTCTCGTCGAACGGCGGGAAATGGGCGTCGCCCTCGGGCGCCGCATCCACTTCGGTGATGTAGAGCCGCTTCGCGCGCGGCAGGGCCGCGGCGAACAGGGCCGTCCCGCCGATGACGCAGACCTCCGCCGCGCCGTCGTCCTCGGCCTGCTCTCGGGCCATCTCAAGCGCCTCGTCCAGATTGGTGACGACCACCGCGCCCTTGGCCTCGAACGACAAATCGCGGCTCAGCACCAGGTTCAGTCGGCCGGGCAGGGGCTTGAGCGGCAGGCTCTCCCACGTTTTTCGACCCATCAGACAGGGCTTGCCGATGGTGATGGCCTTGAACCGCTGCAGATCGCTGCGCAGCCGCCACGGCAGATCGCAGTCCTGACCGATGACGCCGTTGGAGCCGCGCGCGACGACGAGGGCGAGCGGGATCATGGCTTCGGCTCCAGCCAGCTGAGCCATTTGCGCTGCATCGCCGCCTCCAGATCGATCCCCGCACGGTCGCAGTAGATCAGCAGCATGCCGAGCACATCCGCCGCTTCGTCACCCAGCGCCTGGGCGTCCGGCGTCCCGCGCGCCCGGCCGGACAGCCGCAGATGCTCGGCGGTCAGTTCGCCAAGCTCCTCCTGCAGCTTCAGCAAGGCCCAGTCGCGGTCGCGGTCGATGTTGTGCTCGGCCGCATAGATGTCGGAGATTCGCAGGACCGAGGCCTGCAAGGCGGTCAGGTCCATCAGACGGATACGGCCGCCTTGATGTGCGGCCACGGCGCGTAGCCGTCCAGCACGAAGTCCTCCAGCTGAAAGGCGAACAGGTCGTCGCGCGGGGCGATCGTCATCGTCGGCAGGGGCAGGGGGTCGCGGGCCAGTTGGGTATCGGCCTGTTCGATGTGGTTCAGATACAGGTGGGCGTCGCCGAAGGTGTGGATGAACTCGCCGGGCTGCAGGCCGACCACCTGGGCGATCATCAGGGTCAGCAGGGCGTAGCTGGCGATGTTGAACGGCACGCCCAGGAAGACGTCGGCTGAGCGCTGGTAGAGCTGGCAGCTCAGCTTTCCGTCGGCGACGAAAAACTGGAACAGGCAGTGGCAGGGCGGCAGGGCCATGTCGTCCACGTCCGCCGGATTCCAGGCGGTGACGATGTGGCGGCGGCTGTTGGGGTTGGTCTTCAGGTTGAGGACCAGGGTGGTGATCTGATCGATCACGCGGCCGTCCGGCGCGGTCCACGAGCGCCACTGCTTCCCATAGACGGGGCCCAGCTCGCCCTCGGCGTCGGCCCACTCGTCCCAGATCTTGACGCCGTTTTCCTGAAGCCAACCGATGTTGGTCTCGCCGCGCAGGAACCACAGCAACTCCACGATAATGGAGCGCAAGTGCAGCTTCTTGGTGGTCAGGACTGGGAAGCCCTTGGCCAGATCGAACCGCATCTGCCGCCCGAAGACGCCAAGGGTGCCGGTCCCGGTGCGGTCGTCACGGCGCGCGCCATTGTCGAGGATGTCGCGCAGCAGGTTGAGGTACTGCCACTCCGGGTGATCGGCGGGTGCGGCGCCCGAGCGGGCTGCGAGATCGGCCTGGAGGATATGCGCGGTCATGGACCCGACTTTGCGGCCGAATCACTCCGGAGGGGAGAGGGCGGGCGCGCCTCGTCCACAGGAACCGCGCCTCAGTCCTCCGATCGCGCCCGCCGTTGCCGGGCGATCTCGGCGCGGTTCTTCACGGCCCAGTCCCGCTTAGTTTTCGGCGTGCGTTTCACGGCGCCCGGGCGCAGGCGCTCGTAGCGTTTGCGCGAATAGGCCTTCGCGCAGTCCATGCAGTGGCGATAGGTCCGCGCGGCATAGCTGGCGTGCCAGTTGCGGCCTTCCTGCAGCGGGACGTGACACTCTCGGCAGCGATGCATCGTCGCCTAACGCTCAGCCGGCGAAACCGCCGCCTTGCAGGAATGCGGCTTCCTCCGCCGTCGTTTCGCGGCCCAGCACGGCGTTGCGGTGGGGGAAGCGGCCGAAGCGGACGATGATGTCGCGGTGGATGATGGCGTAACGCTTCACCTCAGGCATGTCGTCGCCCAGCAGCGGGACCAGTTCGTCGTGGTCGGCCAGCCGCTCAGAGTGCTCGTACGGGAGATAGAAAAACTGGCGCAGGTCGGGTTCGAAGGCGGCGGGCCAGCCGCGCGCGACGGCGGCCTTGGCGAAGCTGAGCGCCAGGGCGTCGGTGGCGAACTGGTGCGCCGTGCCTCGGAAGCTGTTGCGCGGATACTGGTCCAGCACGATCAGCAGGGCAAGCGCGCCCTCCGCCGTCTCTATCCAGTCGTCCAGCCGACGCGCCGCAGCGTTCCAGTGGGCGGCGCGCATCCGGCCTCGCACGGCGGCGTCGAATTGATCGTCCTTGGCGTACCATTTGTCGGGGCCGGCCTCTTTCCAGAAGGCGACGATGTCGGAAGGGGTTATGAGCTCGGCCATGACCGAGCCTCTACGCGCCCCGCTGCCCGTTTTCCATGACGCCGACTGCGACCTGTCGATCATCCGCGGCAAGCGCGTCGCCATGATCGGCTACGGCAGCCAGGGACGGACCCATGCGCTGAATCTCCGCGGTTCGGGCGTGGCGGACATCGTTGTGGGGCTGAAGGCCGGCTCTGCGACGCGGGCGAAAGCCGAGGCGGACGGCTTCACGGTCATGACGGCGGGCGAGGCGACGGCGGGCGCAGACGTCGTGGCGGTGATGGTCTCGGACGAGGCGCACCGCGATCTGTGGCGGATCGAGATCGAGCCGGCGATCAAGCCGGGCGCGGCGCTGGTCTTCGCGCACGGCCTGTCGGTGCGGTTCGGCTTGGTGGAGCCGCGCGCCGATCTGGACGTCATCCTGGCCTCGCCCAAGGGCATCGGGCCGCGCATCCGTGACCTCTATCTGACCGGGGAGGGGGTGTTCTGTCTGTTCGGCGTGCAACAGGACGCGACGGGCGGCGCCCACGGCTTGGGCCTCTCCTACGCGGCGGCCTTGGGCTGCGGGCGGCGCGGCATTCTGGAGACCACCTTCCGCGACGAATGCGAGAGCGACCTGTTCGGCGAGCAGGTTGTCCTGTGCGGCGGGGTGCAATCGCTGGTGGACGGCGCCTTTTCAACCCTGGTCGCGGCCGGCTATCCGCCCGAGGTGGCGTGGTTCGAATGCTTCTATGAGCTGAAGCTGGTCACCGACCTGATGTTTGAGCGCGGCATCGCTGGGGCCTTCGGCAAGATATCCAACACGGCCGAGTACGGCGCCTATCTGACCGGGCCGCGCGTCATCGGCGCGGCGTCGCATGCGGCGATGCAGGGCGTGCTGGCGGATGTTCGGGACGGCTCGTTCGTGCGCAGGCTGATGGCGGACTACGACGCCGGCTCGCCCGAACTGCTGGCGCGACGCGCGGCGCTGGGCGAACGACCGATCGAGGCGACCGGTGCACGGCTGAATGGCTTGAAGGGGTGATGCGGGCGCCTCGGGACAGCGCCGAAATCCAAATGGTCGGAGTGAGAGGATTCGAACCTCCGACCCCTGCGTCCCGAACGCAGTGCTCTACCAGACTGAGCCACACTCCGACGTTGGAGGCGGGCTTATAGCCACGCCGTTTCGACGCCGCAAGCGGTGATCGGCCCTGTTTCGCAGTGATTTTCGAAGCGAGGGCCGTGGCTGGGGAACTAGGACTCGAACCTAGAATGACGGTACCAAAAACCGTAGTGTTACCATTACACCATTCCCCAGCAGGAGCGGCGCGAGCCCGCCTGACGGCGGGGAGGCGGTCGAATACTTGAAGGGCGGGGGGGATGCAACACCCCCTGAAAACAAGTCGCCTAGTGAGCCGAGGTCGGCGCTGTCGGCAGACGTACGCGCACCCCGACGCCGGCGCCGGGCGAGGTCTCCACGGTCATCGAGCCCTGCATGTGATCAACCAATCCCTCGACCAGACCCAGTCCATCCCCGGCAGCAAGCTCGCCGGCGCCGATGCCGGAATCGCGAATCACCAGGCTGATGCCCTCGGCGGAACGAGAGAACGCGACGGCGATCGCGCCGCGGCCCTCGCCCGGAAAACCGTGGCGAACGGCATTCGAGATCAGCTCGTGGGCGATGATGGCCAAGGTCAGGGCCTGTGAGTCCGGCAGGACGGCCGAAGCGGCCCTCACCTCGAAGCGGATCGGCCTGCCCTCGCACGATCGACGCCAGAACGCGATGGCGTCGTCTAGGTAGCTGGCGAAATCGACGGGCCCTTCCTGCACCGCGCGCCTGTTGAACAGGCTCATCGCCGCAGTGACGTCGCTGAGCCATGCCAGGTGACGGCGGCTCTCCGGATCTCTGACGGCGCGCAGACGAATCCCGATCAGAGCTTGCAACAGCTGATAGCCCCCGAGCAGGCGCCGTTCGAGATCGGCTACGCGGATGTCCGCTTCAGTCGCCACTCTGTCCCCCCGTGAGCAGAAAGTTGGATTTTTCCATAGCCTAGGTCGAACCAAGCCGCCAAGTGTGCGTTGCAGTGTCCGGTCGCTGACACAGAGTGGTTAAGTCGTTGGCGAGCCGGAGAAACATTGCTTTGGGTGCGGTGCGTTGACGGGACCACCCGACCTTCGGGTCATGATCGTGGAAGACCAGCCCATTCTGGCGATGGAACTGGAGCTCGTGCTCGCTGACGCGGGCTGCGACGTCGTGGGATGCGCGATGGACCGGCCTGGCGCATTCGCCATTGCGGATCGGGAACGACCGGACTTCGCCCTGGTTGACGTCAACCTGTTGGACGGTCTGACCGGACCTCAGATCGCGCATCGGCTGGTCAGTGATTACGGCGCGGCCGTCGTCTTTCTGACCGCCAATCCCGAGCAGATTCCCGAGGGGTTCGCGGGAGCGCTGGGTGCCGTGACCAAGCCGTTCGACGAGCAGACCATCAGAGGCGTCGTCGCCTTCGCCCGACAGTTTATCTTCCACCGCACGGTGACCACAGCGCCGAAGCGTTTCCGCCTGGCGCCGTGGCTGGCCACCCCCCCCGAGGACATAGCCCCACACTAAAAACGGGAGGGGCTGGCCTGGTCGCAACTCATTCCACCTTGAAGCGGACGAAGAGCATCCCGGCTGTTGGATCATTGCCGTAGAGCGGCTCCAGCATGTCAGGGACGCGGTTTAACGTGACCAGACCGCCCAAGCCGAACGTCATGTGCTCGGCCAGCCGCCAGTCGTGAACGACGCCGATCGAAGCCTTGGATACGACGTAGAGATCTCCGTGCCCGCCGTGGTCCTCGGGGACCAGCTCGTCCGTCTCGATCCGCTCGGCCCGGGCGAAGATCGTCCAGGGGCCGGTGGGGTGCAGGGCCGTCTCGAACAGCCAGCCGTCTTTGCTCTCATCGTGGTCGTTGGTCTTGCGGCCGAAGGCGATGGTGGAGGACCACCAGCCCGCGTCGCCGAAGCGGCGGGTGTGGATGGCGCTGGCCGAGAGCCGGGTTTCATCTTCGTCGGGTTCGAGCTGCTCGGGCGAGGTGACGTCCGCCCAGGAGGCCTGGACCGACCATTCCGGCGACGGATTCCAGCTGGCGCGCACGGCGTAGCTGTCGAGGTCCGGGCTCTCGATGTCGTAGCGATCCTGATCCGGCTCGCGGCCCCGGAAGGCCGAGGTTTCCAGCTTCAGGCTGTCGTGAATCCAGCCGGCGGTGACGACGCCGAAGGTGATGTGGGTCGAGTCCAGCCAGTGGTGGGTGATCGGCGCCTCGGGGCTGTCCATCGCGCTCATGCGGTGCATGAAGGCGGGCGGACCGAAGGCCGGTTCGCCCGGCAGGCCGATGTAGGCGAAGACCGCGTCCTTCGGGCCGATGGGGCGGGCGTAGGTGGCCGACAGCTCCATGAACAGGTCATGCGGGTGCTGGCGATCGACCAGGCCGACGACACCATCCGCCGTCTCTCCGGCAGCCAGCAGCAGGGGGTAGCCTTCCTTGCCCATCAAGGGATCGGGGCTGGTCATGCCGCGCAGCGTCAGACTGGAGCCGTCCGAGAAATCGCGCCGCGCCGAGGTCATCAGCATGCCGGCGAGGAAGGTCATGCTGTCGCCGCGCGGCCCGAACTGGTCGTCGTAGACCACGTTCAGCAGGGCGTGGCTCATGACCATCCAGTCGCCGATCTGGCTGTGGACGCCGGCGTGGTGCGAGGCGTCAGGCTGCCAGCTGGTGCCAGAGCCGTCGCGGGTCATGGGGCCGAAACCGAGGCTGCTCTGCATCGGCATTGCGGCGTGGTCCATGCCGGCCATGTCGTGGTTCATTGCCGCATGATCGGGGGCGGCATGATCCGGGGCCGCATGGTCCATGCTCGAATGGTCCATGGTCGCGTGGTCGGCGGGCATGGCTTGTGAAGGCATGGCTTGGGCAGGCTTAGCGTGCTGGCTGTGGTCCATCGGCGCGGTGGCTGCGGGCGCGGCCGGGTGGTGGGCGTGGTCCTGCGCGGCCGGTTCGGCCAGCAGGGGCAGGGCGGCGAGGGCGCCGCCCAAGGTCGTGAGGAACATCGGTCTGTCCTTGAGATGAAACGGGCGTGAAGTCGCCGCCAGGTAGGGCGGCGCAGGCGCGGTTCAGGCTCTGGGAGGACGAAGCTCGGGCGCGGGATGGCGACCGGCGGCGCTTTGCTCGCCGGGCAGAACGATGCGCGGCGCCGTGTGGGCGACGGGCTGCAGGCGCGGTTGCAGCAGTGGCGGCGCAGGCAGGGCGGCGGTGGCGCAGCAGGCCATGGCCTTGGCGGGGGCCTTCGGCGAAGGCGTCTTGGCCGGCGCCTCGGCTTCCATGCTCATGTGACACGGCGGCTCGGCGCGCGGCGCGGCCTCCGCCGGCGCGAAGGCCAGCAGCGACAGACCGGCCAGAATGGTCAGCAGGAGGAAGAGGGTGCGCACGGCGTCAGGGTATGGCGCGCGGCCCGGCCCGGCAAGTCAGCGGCCGCCGGGCAAACCGTCGCTGGTGGGCTCCGCATCGCCGCCGGGGCCCAAGGCGCGCTGCATCAGCACCACGTCGCGCCAGTCGTTATGCTTCCAGCCGACGCTATTGAGGACGCCGCAGGGCTCGAAACCGCAGGCGGCGTGCAGGGCGACCGACCCGGCGTTGGCGCTGTCGCCGATCACCGCCAGCATCTGGCGCAGGCCCAGCGCTTCGCAGCGCTCGATCAGGGCGCTCAGCAGCGCTCGCCCGACGCCGCGCCCGCGGAAGGCCGGGTCGATATAGACGCTATCCTCGACTGTGTAGCGATAGCCGCGGCGCGGCCGGAAGACGCCGGCGTAGGCGTAGCCGGCGATCTGGCCGTCGATCTCGGCGACCAGCCGGGGCAGGCCGCTGGCGGCCACGGCGGCGAAGCGCGTGACCATCTCCGCCTCATCGGGCGGGTCCAGCTCGAAGGTGCCCAGCCCGTTCTCGACGCTCTCCGCATAGATGGCGGCGATCCGGGCCATGTCGCCCGGTTCGACGTCGCGGATGACGACCTGGCTCAAGCCTGCTCCCAACCCTTGTCGATGGCCCAGACAGCGAAGGCGTAGTCGTGGGCGACTTCCTTCAGATAGTCGAAGCGCCCGGCGGCCCCGCCGTGGCCGGCCTCCATGTTGATCTTCAGCAGCACCGGCTTGCCCGAGGTGGTGGCCGGCCGCAGCTTGGCGACCCACTTCTCCGGCTCCCAATAGGTGACGCGGGGGTCCGACAGGCCGCCGGTGGCCAGGATGGCCGGATAGGCCTTGGCCTCGACGTTGTCGTAGGGGCTGTAGCTGGCGATGTAGTCGTAGGCGGCGGCGTCCTCGATCGGATTGCCCCACTCGGGCCATTCCGGCGGCGTCAGCGGCAGGGACAGGTCGCTCATGGTGTTGATGACGTCCACGAACGGCACCTGGCCGATCACCCCGGCCCACAGGTCGGGGCGCATGTTGTTGACGGCGCCCATCAGCAGACCGCCCGCCGAGCCACCCTGCGCGACGATGTTCCCGGCCTTGCCGTGCCCGGTCGAGATCAGGTGCTCGGCGGCTGCGATGAAGTCGGTGAAAGTGTTCTTCTTGGTCATGCGCCGGGCCGTCAGGAACCAGTTCCAGCCCTTGTCCGACCCGCCGCGGATGTGGGCGATGGCGTAGATCCAGCCGCGATCCACCAGCGACAGCCGGTTGGTCGAGAAGCTGGCGCCCATCGGGATGCCGTAGGAGCCGTAGCCGTAGAGCAGCAGCGGCGCCGAGCCATCGACCGGCGTGGAGGCGCGGCGCAGGATGGTGACGGGCACCAGTTGTCCGTCGGAGGCCGAGGCGTTCAGCCGCTCGACAACATAGTCGGCGGGGTTGTGGCCCGATGGGATCTCCTGCGTCTTTCGCAGGGTCCGCGTGCGGCTGGCCATGTCGTAGTCGAAGGTCTGGGTCGGTGTGGACGGCGAGTTGTAGGCGTAGCGCGTCACCGTTGTGTCGAACTGCGACGCGCCCGCCAGCGACAGGGCGTAGGCCGGTTCGTTGACGGCGATCTCGTGCTCGGCGCCGGCGCGATCGCGGATGACGATCCTGGTGTTGGCGTCAGCCCGTTCCTGCCGCGCCAGATGGCCGGCGGTCAGGTCGATGCCCTCAATGTAACGGCCGGGCGTATGCGGCACGAGGTCGGTCCAGTGGTCCTTGCCGGGCGTGGCGGTCGGAGCCTGGGCGATCTTGAAGTCCACCGCTTCGTCATTGGTGTGGATCACCCAGCGGTCGCCCCAGTGGTCGACGTCGTAGCGGATGGCGGTGCGACGCGGCTCGAACACGACCGGCGTGGCGGTCGGCGTCGCGGCGGGGATGTAGCGGGCTTCGGACGTTTCCTGGTTCTGGATGCCGATGACCACGAACTTGTCGTCCGAGGTGCGGCCGACGCCCATGAACATGCCGTCGTCGGTCTCCTCATAGACCAGGTTGGTCTCGCCGCCGCGCGCCGGGCGGCGGAAGATCTTGTCCGGGCGGCCGTTGTCGTCGCGGTTGGTCCAGAAGATCCACTGGCTGTCTGGCGAGAAGGTGAAGTCGGCGTTGGCCGACTGGATCGGGTCGGGCAGCACCTCGCCCGTCGCCAGGTCTTTGACGAAGATCTGGTGGACCTCCGAGCCCTGCGCGTCCTCGGCATAGGCGAACAGGCTGTGGTCAGGGCTGTGCTCGGCGGCGCCGACTTCCGAATAGGCCTTGCCCTCAGCCAGCTCGTCCGCATCCAGAATGACGACCTCGCCGTCGGCGCGGCCGGTCGGGCGGCGGCAGTACAGCGGGTGCTGACCGCCGACGTTGAAGCGGATGTAGTACTCCCACGGGCCGTCGGTAGCGGGGACGGAGCTGTCGTCCTCCTTGATGCGCCCCTTCATCTCCTGGAATAGCGTCGCCTGCAGCGGCAGGGTCGAGGCCATCATCGCCTCGCGATAGGCGTTCTCTTCGGTCAGGTGTTCCTTGACGTCCGCTTTGATCAGGGTCGGGTCGCGCAGCACCGCCTGCCAGTTGTCGTCCTTCATCCATTGATAGTCGTCGACGCGGACGCGGCCGAGCTGCTCGATGCGGACGGGAATCTTCTTGGCGACGGGCGCCAGAGGAGCGGAGGATTGGGGCATCGGGGCTCGGATACTGGCGAGGACGGGGGAGGCGGCCGCGGCGGCGGCCAGGGCGGCGGTGGATGCGATGACTTCGCGGCGGTTCATGGGCGGCTTCCCCGGCGCCGGACGGCGCGACTGCCGAACCTTTTGAAAGCGCCCGACGGCCGCGTCAAACGCTCAGCGTCGCCGCGTGCGGGCATGGTCGAGCGCCCGTTGCGCTAAGGTCTTCAAATCGGCGCGCGAGGCGTCCATCGGTCCGCCCATCCCCGCCAGAGCGGCGTCGATGTCGGTATCTTCGATCGTCGCGTCGGGCGCTGCCGATGCGGCCTTGTGCGGATAGCTGTGGCCCGAGATCAGGCGGTGGAAGACCCATGCCGCGACGGTCAGTGTTACAGCGTTCAGTCCGATCGGGAGCAGGGCGAAGCTCCAGCCCAAAGTTTGTACGGCGCCCCCGCCGAGAACCGGCAACAGCGCCGTGCCGCCGCCGGAAGGGTGCAGGCAGCGGCACAGCGACATCGTCGCGATCGCAGCGCCGACAGCGACGCCGGCCGCCAGCGTCGGCTCGGAGACCAAATGGGCGGCCACGAGGCCAGTCAGCGCCGAAACGACATGGCCGCCGATGATCGACCACGGCTGGGTCATCGGGCTGGCGGGGACCACGAAGACCATCACCGCAGAAGCGCCCAATGGCGCGGCGATCATCAGGCTCGTGTGCGGATCCAGCCCATGCATGGTCAGTCGCCCTACCAGCGCGGTCAGGCCGATGCCGGTAAAGCCGCCCAGGCATGCGATCATGCGGTCGCGCAACGACGCCCCGGCCAGGATCGGCCGGAAGGCCAGCCGCCGGCCAATGCGTTCGATGCTCGATGTGAGGCTCATGGGGAATCGTCCGTCCGCGCGACGCGGACCTTGTCTGACCGCCGCCGGGGCCGTCAAATGAACACAGGACGCTTTCAGGTTCGAGCCATGGCCTTTGATGTTCAGACGCCGGAGACCCTGCCGCCTATCGCCAGCGACCCGCCTGCGTGGGACCTGTCTGTCGGGCTGATCAATGCGACGGTTCAGTTGGACCAGCCGACCGGCGACGGCACGCGCACGGTCGGCACCGGCTTTCTGATCGACGCGCCGGCGCCCGACGGCTCGCCGCGCACTGTCCTGGTCACCGCCGGCCACGTTCTGGAGCGGATGCCGGGCAAGCAGGCGCGGGTGGGATGGCGCGTCGCACTGCCGGACGGCTCCTGGCGTTTCGACCCTCAACCCCTCGACATCCGGGGCGATGACGACCAGCCGCTGTGGACGCGCCATCCCCAGCGAGACATCGCCGTCATGAAGGTGGACGCCCCTGAGGCGTTTGCGCGGGCCGCCATACCCATGGGCTGGTTGGCCGATTCGAAGACGCTGGCGGACTACGAGGTCGGGCCAGGGGATGAGATGCTCTCGTTAGGCTTCCCGCGCGGTCTGTCGGCCAACCGGGCGGGCTTTCCGATTCTGCGTGTCGGGCGGGTGGCGTCGTGGCCATTGTCGCCCATTACGGCCTTTCCGACTTTCCTGCTGGATTTCACCGTCTTCCCAGGAAACTCGGGCGGACCCGTCTTCTGGACCGATCGGGCGCGACGCCGCCCGGGCTCTCCGAACGAGCCGGATCATCCTTTCGTCGCGGGCGTGCTGACGCAGGAGGTGATGGTCCGTGACGAGCGGCTTGAACTCGGTGTCGTGGCCCATGCCGAATACATTCGCGAAGCCATCGCGGAGATGGACGCGGCCGAGGCGGTCGGTCCGTAGGCGGTCGGCCCGTAGGCGATCAGGCGGATAGCACGTCGGCGCTAAGCCGGAGCAGAACGCCCGCGCCCTGGCCAACGGCGGCCAGGCGGCTGGAGCAGTGGCCCAGCACGTTGGCGGCATAGACTTCGTAAAGGTCCAGCCTGCCCTGCAACCAGGCCGCGTCGCCTTCGCCCGCATCGATGAGCCGCTTCGCCTGTAGCGCCTGTTTCGCCAGCATCCAGCCGCCGACCACATCGCCCATCAGCTTGAGATAGGCGTCGGCGCCGGCCAGGACGTCGGCCGCGGCGGTCGCCTCGGCCTTACGGTCGAGCAGCCACAGCGTCGCGTCCTCCGCGGCCTCGATGGCGGCGCGCAGGCGCTCGGTCGGCTTGCCGTCGAGAGTGCGCGAGAGCGGCGTCAGCACTTCGCGCATATCCTCCAGCAGGTCGCGCGCCGCCTGTCCAGCGTCCATCGACAGCTTGCGGCCGACCAGATCCATCGCCTGGATTCCGTTCGTGCCCTCGTAGATCGGGGCGATGCGGGCGTCGCGATAGTATTGGGCGGCCCCGGTCTCCTCGATGAACCCCATGCCGCCATGGATCTGGACGCCCATGGACGCGACATCACAGCCGACATCGGTGGACCAGGCCTTGGCGATCGGCGTCAGGATGTCCTCGCGGCCTTTCCAGCGCTTGCGCGTCGTCTCGTCGCCAGCGTGTTCGGCCAGATCGGCGGCGACGCCGGTCGACAGACAGATGGCGCGGGCGGCGGCGATCTTGGCCTTCATCACGGCCAGGGTGCGGCGCACGTCGGGGTGGTCGAAGATCGGGGCGTTGTGGCCGGTCCAGACTGAGCGACCTTGTTTGCGTTCCAGAGCGTATTCCAGCGCGTGCTGATAGGCGCGCTCGGCGATGCCCACGCCTTCCACACCGACGGCCAGGCGCGCGGCGTTCATCATGACGAACATATGGGCCAGGCCCTCATTGGGGCGTCCGACCAGTTCGGCGGCGGCGTCCTCATAGACCATGACGCAGGTGGGCGAGGCGTGGATGCCCAGCTTGTGCTCCACGCCCACGGGTCGGAAGCTATTGCGGTCGCCCAGCGAGCCGTCGGCGCCCACCGCGAACTTGGAGGCGAGGAACAAGCTGATGCCCTTGGGCCCCGGAGGCGCGTCGGGCAGACGGGCCAGCACCAGATGGACGATATTGTCCGTCAGGTCGTGGTCGCCCCAGGTAATGAAGATCTTCTGGCCGTTCAGGTGATAGCCGCCGTTCCCGTCAGGCGTCGCCGTGGCGGTGAGTGCGCCCAGGTCCGAACCGGCGTGCGGCTCGGTCAGGACCATGGCCCCGGTCCATTCGCCCGACACCAGCTTGGTCAGATAGGTCGCCTTCTGCTCAGGCGTGCCGACCTCTTGCAGCGCCTCGATCGCGGCCAAGGACAGCATCGGGCAAAGGCCAAAGGCCATGTTGGCGGAGTGCACCGTTTCGAACGCGGCCAACTCAAGCGCCTTGGTCAGACCCTGGCCGCCGGCCTCCGTCGCGGCGCTCAGGCCCGTCCAACCGCCATCGGCGAACTGGCGATAGGCGTCGACCAGCCCTGGCGCCGCCGTCACGGCGCCGTTGGCGTAGAGCGAGCCGTTCTGATCGCCGATGCGGTTCAATGGAGCCAGCACCTCTTCGGAAAAAGTCGCCGCCGCCTCCAGCACTGCGTCCTGGATATCGGCGTCGAACTCGGGAAAGGCGCCGGTGGCGGCGACCTGGTCTATCCCGACGGTCTCGAGAGCAAAGACGATGTCCCGGATCGGTGCTTTGTAGGCCATGACGTATCTCTGGTTGCCGCGCGCTTGCTGTCGAGGCTATGTGACGGGGTGTCGTTGCGGAAGGGAAGCCCGATGTCAGAACCCCGAAACCGCTATTCCGCCGTTTCCCTGGTCCTGCACTGGCTGATTGCGGCGATGGTCATCGGTCAGGTGCTGCTCATCATGGCGCACGATGCGACAGAGGGCCCCGCGTCACGATCGTTTGTCGATCTGCACAAGTCAGTGGGTCTGACGATACTGGTGCTAACCCTGGCAAGGATCGGTTGGCGCGTGGCTCATCCCGCGTTGCCGTTGCCCGCCGAGATGCCGAGGTGGGAAAAGGTGTTAGCGCGGGCGACGCATGTCCTGTTCTACGTCGTGTTGCTGGTCATGCCGATCACGGGTTGGCTGGCCTCGTCAGCGGGGGGACGTGTCATTGAGTGGTTCGGCCTGTTTCACTGGCCACTTCTGCCGGTGGGCGGCGGCCGTGAGGCGGCCCGGAACTACATGAACATCCACGGCATGGTCGTTAAGCTGCTTTACGTGCTCATATTCCTGCACGTGGCGGGTGCGCTGAAACATCAGTTTGTGAACCGCGACAACGTCCTGCACCGCATGATGCCGATCATCCCGCGCCGGCCGTGAGCGACGATGTCGCCGCAGCGGTCGATGCGCTGCGGCTCGGCGACCTCATCCTGTTGCCGACCGAAACGGTCTATGGGCTGGGCGCCGATGCAGCCAATCCGGCGGCGGTGGCGAAGATCTTCGCGGCCAAGGGCAGATCGCGCTTCAATCCTTTGATTGCGCACGTTTCCGATGTCGCCCAGGCGCGGCGCGTCGCAGTCATGGATGCGCTCGCAGAGCGACTGGCGGACGCGTTCTGGCCCGGGCCGATGACGATCGTCGCGGCCTACCGTGGTGAAGGCGTCTGCGATTTGGCGCGCGCTGGCTTGAACAGCGTGGCTGTGCGGGCGCCGCTTCTACCCTTGGCGCGGGCGGTGATCGATGCGTTCGGCGCCGCCGTCGTGGCGCCCTCGGCCAATCGCTCGGGGCGCCCCAGCCCGACAACCTTTGACGACGCCGTGGAAGAGACGGGACCGTCCGTCGCCGCCGCGCTGGACGGCGGTCCATGCGCGGTCGGGCTGGAAAGCACGGTGGTGTCTGTTCTGGGCGGCGTGGTCCGTCTGTTGCGGCCCGGCGCTGTGACGCGCTCCGAGATCGAATCCATTGTCGGGCCGCTGGCGGCCGACGAGGGGGACGGCCATCGTTCGCCCGGTCGACTGGCGTTGCACTACGCGCCCGATGCGCCTGTGAGGATCGAGGCGAGAGGCGCAAGGGCAGGCGAAATCCTGCTCGGTTTCGGCCCCGGCGTGGGCGAGCCGCGCTGGAGCTTGAGCGAGCGTGGCGACACGGCTGAAGCAGCGGCGCGGCTGTTTCGGTTGCTGCGAGAAGCGGATCGCGAGCGGCCGTCGGGGATCGCGGTCTCGCCGATGCCGAACGACGGGCTGGGAGAAGCCATCAACGATCGGTTGCGGCGTGCGGCGGGGTTCGTTGGCTAGCCAAAGCGCGCCTGCAGATCGACACTCGACGCTTTGCCGACCGAGGCGAAACTGTCGGCCAGCCAGTCCTCAGCCGCCTTCTGTCCGCGCGCCTTCAGCCGGTTCAGATAGGTCCATTCCGTGTTGAACTTCGACCCCAGAGACTGGTCGGCCAGATAACGGTCCGCCTCGATGGCGTGCATCAGGATGTGGCGATACCGGCCGCGCGAGCTTTCCGTCAGCCGGCCTTCCTCGATCAGCTCCTGCACGAAGGCGACGGCGCGCAGCTCGGCCAGCAAGGGGGCGTTGAAGACGATCTCGTTCAGCCGGTCGACGATCTCGCCGCCTGTGCGCGGCGGCTCCTCGCGGATCATGGGGTTCAGCGTGACCAGCAGCACGTCGTCCGGCGTATCGTCGTAGAACAGCGGCCAGAGCGGCGGATTGGCGAGATAGCCGCCGTCCCAATAGGGCTCGCCGTCGATTTCCACGGCCTGAAACAGATGGGGCAGACAGGCCGACGCCATCAGCACCCGGTCCGTGATCTCGGTCGAGGTGAAGACGCGGCACTTGCCCTCACGAACCGCCGTGGCGGCTACGAACAGCTTGATCGGCGAGGCGCGAACCGCCTCGAAATCGACCGCCGCCGTCAGGACGCGGTTGAGAGGATTGAGGTTGAAGGGGTTGAAGTCATAGGGGCTCATGGACATCGCCAGCGTCTCACCGGCGCGCCACAACGGGGTTTCCTTCAGCCAGTCCGGGCCTGACGCCGCGCTCCAGATGGCGCTGTCGCCGAAGACGTTGCGACCGCCCGAGCGGTTCACTTCGCGCCACAGCTTGTCCAGCGCCTCGCGTCCGCCCGCCGCGCCGGCCTTTTCCAGCCCCGACACAAGGGCCGCCGCGTTCATGGCGCCGGCCGATGCGGCCGTCACCGCGCGAATGTCGAGGCGGTCATCCTCCAGCAGCCGGTCCAGCACGCCCCATTGGAAGGCGCCGTGCGCGCCGCCGCCCTGAAGCGCCAGGCAGATGGAGGGACGTGTTGGCGGACCGTTCGTATCGGCTCCAGACTGCGAAGCCGGCTTTGGGGCAGGCTTGGCCTTGAACAACGCCATACCGCCCCCCGGGCCTATTGAGCGGTCCAGCCGCCGTCGATGGAGAAGCTGGCCCCGTTGGCCGAGGCCCCCAGGTCGCTGACGAGGTAGAGGAAGATGCCCGCCAGTTCGTCCGTGGTGACGAACCGCTTTGTCGGCTGGGCCGCCAGGATCACGTCCTTCAGCACGGCTTCCTTTGAAATGCCGCGCGTGCGGGCCTGGTCGGCGATCTGCTTTTCGACGATCGGCGTCTCGACGAAGCCGGGACAGATGGCGTTGCAGGTGATGTTGTCCTGCGCCAGCTCCAGCGCCACCGTCTTGGTGAAGCCGAGAACGCCGTGCTTGGCGGCGACGTAGGCGGACTTGAACGGGCTGGCGACAAGGCCGTGGGCGCTGGCGATGTTCACGATCCTGCCGCGGCCCTGAGCCTTCATGATCGGGATCGCCGCCCGCGTGGCGTAGAAGGCCGACGACAGGTTGATGGCGATGATCTGCTCCCACTTGTCGGACGGGAACTTCTCGACCGCTTCGACGTGCTGGATGCCGGCGTTGTTGACCAGGATGTCGAGGCGACCGAGGTCGTGCTTGGCGAAGGCGACCATATCGGCCACTTCCTCGCCCTTGCGCATGTCGGCGCCGTGATAGCGGACAGGCACGCCACAACTCGACTCAAGCTCCGAGCGGGTGCGTTCGATCTCGGACGGATCGCCCAAGCCGTTCAGCACCACAGCGCCGCCGCGAATGGCGACCGCGCGGGCCAGCGCCAGGCCGATGCCGGAGGTCGAGCCGGAGATGACGGCGACCTGGCCCTTCAGGTCGTTGATGTCGCGTACCGCAGGGGCCGCGCCCTCCGCCACGCCGGGCTTCTTGGTCCACTGGAACATGGTCTCGCCTTCAGTCTCGTCTCGGATGCCGAACCTAGCGGGAGGAACGCCGGGGCGACAGAGCAAGGTTATTATTTCACGGCCTGGTGAATATCCAGTCGGTGTCGTTCGACGCCGCCTTGTCGAAGCGATAGCCGTCACGGTCGAAGCCCTTCAGCCCCTCGGCGCGGTCGATCCGTTCGTCGATGGCGTAGCGGGCCATGGTCCCGCGCGCCCGCTTTGCGAAGAAGGAAATGATCTTTCGCTCGCCGTTCTTCGATTCGTAGAAATGCGGCGTGACGACCGGTAGCTTCAGCGTCTTGCGGTCGGCGGCGTGAAAATATTCCTGGCTGGCCAGGTTCACCAGCGTCGGATCGGGCTGACCGTCGCCGTCGGCGTTCAGCTGTCTGACGATGCGGTCGCCCCAGAAGTCGTACAGGCTCTCGCCGCGACGGGTCTTCAGCCGCGTGCCCATCTCCAGGCGGTAGGGCTGGATGGCGTCCAGCGGCCGAAGCAGGCCGTACAGGCCGGACAAGATGCGGATATGGTCCTGCGCCCAGGCGAGGCCCGCCGCGTCCAGCTCGCGCGCCGCCAGCCCCTGATAGACGTCGCCGGCGAAGGCGAAAGCGGCGGGCAGGGCGCCCTCGGCGTCCGGGTCGAAGGCCTTGAACCGTTGCTGGTTCAGCTTGGCCAGATCGGCGGAGATGCCCATCAACCGCCGCAGGTCCGTCTGGGTCAGGTTGCGGGTGGTGCGCGACAGGGAGGCGGTGTCGGCCGCAAAGCGCGGCTGGGTGGGTTGGACCGCGACTGGCGCTTCGGCGAAGTCGAGGCGTTTGGCCGGTGACAGGACGATCAGCATCTTAAAACAGCACCGCCGGATTCATGATGCGCCTGGGGTCGATGGCGGCGCGGATGGCGGCCATGGTCTGGACTTCCAGCGGGGTCTTGTAGCGCTTGACCTCTTCGGTCTTCAGCCGGCCCAGCCCGTGCTCCGCGCTGATGGAGCCGTCGTAGCCGGCGACGACGTCGTGGACGACCTGCGAGCCTTCCTTCCAGCGGCCGATGAAGGCGGGGATGTCCTCTCCCACAGCCGGCAGGATGTCGTAGTGCAGATTGCCGTCGCCTACGTGGCCGAAGACCGAGACGCGGGCGCCGGGGTGGAACCGCTCCACCGCCGCCGTCGCCTCGTCGATGAAGTCGGCGATGCGCGAGATCGGCACCGAGACGTCGTGCTTCCAGCCGCCGCCCTCGGGCTTCAGCGCCGCCGAATGTTCCTCACGCAGACGCCAGAAGGCGGCGCGCTGGGCCTCGTTCTGGGCGATGGCGGCGTCGATGATCAAACCTTCCTCGAAGGCGACCTCCAGCAGGGAATCCATCTGGGCCTCGGCGCCGCCGGGCGTGCCGGAGATGATCTCGATCAGCACCGACCATTCGGGGATGGGGTCCAGCGGCCAGCGGCTGTCGGGGATGTTCTTGATGACCAGTTCGGCGCCCAGACGCTTCATCAGCTCGAAGGCCTCCACCCCGCCGCCGGTCTCGGACTTGGCGCGGGCCAGCAGCTCGACCGAGGCGGCGGCGCTTTCCAGCCCGACCAGGGCCACGGCGCGCGAGCGCATGATGGGGAACAGTTTCAGCGTCGCTGCGGTGACGACGCCCAGGGTGCCCTCTGCGCCGATCAGCAGCTGCTTGAGGTCATAGCCGGTGTTGTCCTTCCGCAGGCGCTTCAGGCCGTGGAAGATTTCGCCGTTGGGCATCACCGCTTCGACGCCCAGCACGAGGTCGCGCATCATGCCGTAGCGCAGCACCTGTGTGCCGCCGGCGTTGGTGGAGATGACGCCGCCGATGGTGGCCGAGCCCTCGGCCGCGAGGCTGAGCGGGAAGAATCGGCCCGCGGCAGTCGCCGCCTGCTGAGCCTCCAGCAGGGTCAGGCCGGCCTCGACCGTCATGGCGTCGTCCAGCGGGGTGACGTCGCGCACGGTCCGCAGCTTGCGGGTGGACAGCAGGATTTCGCCGTAAGGGATTTGGCCGCCGACCAGGCCCGTGTTGCCGCCCTGGGGCGTTATAGCAACGCCGTGCTCGGCGCAGATCGCCACGACGGCGGCGACCGCTTCGGTCGAGCGCGGCGTCAGCAGCAGCGACGTCTCACCGGTCCAGCGGTTGCGCCATTCGGTCAGCCAGGGGGCGAGCTCGGACGGATCCTGGGTCCAGCCGCCGTCGCCCACGGCGGACTTCAGCGTTTCGATCACGGCGGGGGAGGGTGCGGCCATGCGCGCTATGTCTCAAAATCGTGGCGCGGGCGAAAGCTGAAAGCTAAGCCTTGTGGCCCGCCAAGCAGGATTTTCCCATGACTCCCACGCCCGTGGTCGGTGTCGTCTGCTTTCGCGACGGCGAGGTGCTGCTGATCCGGCGGGCCAATCCGCCGCGCCAGGGCGAGTGGAGCCTGCCCGGCGGCCGCATCGAGCCGGGCGAGCCGGTGCTGGACGCCGCCCACCGCGAACTGCGCGAGGAGACGGGTGTCGAGGCCGCGCTGATCGGCCTGATCGATGTGGTGGACGGCGTCTTTCCGGAGCACGAGCGGCACTATGTCCTGATCGACTACGCCATGCGCTGGACGGCGGGTGAGCCGGTGGCGGGCGATGATGCGTCGGAGGCGCGTTTCTTCCCGATCGATGCCGCGGCCATGCTGGTGGAGTGGTCGGAGACCGAACGCATCATCCGCACCGGGGCGGCGCTGAATCGCTCCGTCAGTTCCTGAACATCGGCAAGCTGAGGGTTTGAAAGCGCGCCCGCATGACACGGGTATGAAACGGCGCCATAGATCGCGCGCCGAGGTGGTTTCCCACCGGCACAGGGGGCTTATCCATCGCCGGCCGCGCGCCGGTTTCCGGGGGGCTATCATGATCAAACGCACCGTCGTCGCGCTTGCCGCGGCGCTTCTTGCCGCCACCGCTCCGGCCGTGGCTTCGGCGCAGGTGACCGAGCCGGTCAGCTTCACGCTGAATAACAACACCGACCACGTGCTGGTGTCGCTCTACATCTCGGTCGTCTCCACGAACGACTGGGAAGAGGACATCTTCGGCGACGGTGTGCTGGGCGCCGGCGAGAGCGTCGAGGTCACCATCAACGACAACCTGCCCGACTGCGAATATGACCTGAAGGCCGAGTTCAGCGACGACACCAGTCTGGCGCTGGGTTCGGTTGACTTCTGCTCGCTGGACGGCGGCTCGATCGACGTCACCGAATAGTCGATCCACCCATCTATGGGTCGAGGAGGGCGGTTCTGTCGCAGGGCCGCCCTCTTTCTTTGTCCGGTTTTCGTAGCGGCGCCGTTCGCCTCGCGGTAGCATGGCGGTCAGGGAGAAAACGCATGGACTTCACGCTCTACTTCGCCGTCATTCTGGTCGTCTTCGCGCTGATCTTCCTGTTCAGCGTGGTCAAGATCGTGCCGCAGGGCCGCGAGTTCACGGTCGAGCGCTTCGGCAAATACACCAAGACGCTGAAGCCCGGCATCAGCATCCTGACGCCGTTCGTCGAGCGGATCGGCCGGCGGATGAACATGATGGAGCAGGTCCTGGACGTGCCCCAGCAGGAAGTCATCACCAAGGACAACGCCATGGTGAAGGTCGACGCCATCGTCTTTATTCAGGTGATGGACGCCTCGGCCGCGGCCTACCGGGTCGAAAACCTGCCCTATGCGATCACTCAGCTGTGCTCGACCAATCTGCGTACCGTCGTCGGATCGATGGACCTGGATGAGGTGCTGTTCCAGCGCGACAACATCAACTCTCGGCTGCTGACCGTGATCGATGCGGCGACCGAGCCGTGGGGCGTCAAGGTCAACCGGATCGAGATCAAGGACCTGACGCCGCCGGTCGACATCACCAACGCCATGGCGCGCCAGATGAAGGCCGAGCGCGAACGCCGCGCCGTCATCACCGAAGCCGAGGGCGAAAAGCAGGCCGCCATCGCCCGCGCGGAGGGCGCGAAGCAGTCGGCCATCCTGCAGTCCGAAGGCCGCAAGGAAGCCGCCTTCCGCGACGCCGAGGCCCGCGAGCGGGAAGCCGAGGCCGAGGCGAAGGCGACGGCGATGGTGTCCGAGGCGATCGCGCGGGGCGACGTCAACGCCATCAACTACTTCGTCGCCCAGAAGTACGTCGAGGCCTTCGCCGAACTGGCGCGCAACCCGACGGCCAAGACGGTGATCGTGCCCGCCGAGATGAGCGGTCTGGTCGGGACCATCGCCGGTCTGGGCGAACTGGTTGGCCTGGCGCGCGAGCAGCAGGCGACGCGCCCGCCCGCACGACCGGCCGAACCGGTCGCCGCGCCGCAAGCGCCGCAGCCGCCGCGTCCGCCGCGCCGCCCCACCGGCAGCGTTCCCACGGCGGAGTGATGACGATGGATCTGGTGACAAACCTCTATGCCTCACAGCCCTTCTGGCTGTGGATGGCGCTGGGCGTCGCCTTGCTGGCGACCGAAGCCGCCTTCTCGACCGAGTGGCTGCTATGGCCGGCGGTGGCGGCGGGGGTGGTCGCGGTGCTGACCCTGTTCGGCCTGCGAATCGGCCTGGGCGGCGAGCTGGTGCTGTTCGGCGTGCTGACGGTGCTGGCGACCCTGGCGTCCCGGCGGCTGATCAAGCGGGTCAGTCCGGACGATGAGCCCGACATCAACAGCCGCGACGCCCGTCTGGTCGGATTGAAGGCCGTGGTCATCCAACCGTTCGTGGACGGGCGTGGCCGGGTCTTCGTCTCGGGCGCCGAGTGGGCCGCAGATCTGGAAGGCGCGTCGGCGCCGGACGGTGCGAGCGTCGTCGTTTCGTCTGTCGAGGGCGCCCGCCTACGGGTACGGCCAGCCTAGGGGATCAGGCGGCGCGCGTTCTAGCGGCGCGGCAGTTCGTCCACACCACGATTGGCCAGGCCATCGGCCCTTTCGTTCAGAGTGTGGCCTGCGTGACCCTTCACCCAGTGCCATTTCACGTCGTGGCGTAAGCGAGCTTCGTCGAGGCGTCGCCACAGGTCGTCGTTCTTGACCGGCTTCTTGTCGGCGGTCAGCCAGCCGCGCGCCTTCCAGCCGCGGATCCATTCGGTGATGCCCTGCATCACGTACTTGCTGTCGGTATGCAGATCGACACGGCAGGGGCGTTTCAGCACCTCAAGCGCCTGAATCGCCGCCATCAGCTCCATGCGGTTGTTGGTGGTCAACGGCTCGCCGCCCCACAACTCCTTCTCGTGACCGCCGCCCGTCTGCAGCACGGCGCCCCAGCCGCCCGGCCCGGGATTGCCGCGACAGGCGCCGTCGGTGTGGATGATCACATGGCTCATGGCCGCGCGTCCTAGACGATTCCGCCGCGTTCGGCGCTTCAATCCTCGATGCGACGCCGCATTCCCTTGGCGTGGCGCCTTCAGTCAGCCTATATGGCCGCGAAGATTGAGGGATGGCGCGACAGTCGCCGCCGTCCGAACAGGAGATCGCGTCTTGGGCAGCCTCAGCATCTGGCACTGGGCCATCGTCATCGTCGTCGTCGCGCTGCTGTTCGGCGGCCGGGGCAAGCTGTCGGGCCTGATGGGCGACGCCGCCAAGGGCATCAAGGCGTTCCGCGAGGGCCTGAAGGGTGACGACGACGTCAAGTCGAACGACGGCGTTAGCTCGCTGCCGCGGACAGACGCCGAAAAAGAAGAACTGAAGCGCTAGTCGCTCGCGGGCGGGAAGAGAGCCTTAGAGCATGGGCGGCCTCGGCCCCGGGATCGGGGGCTCCGAACTTATTGTCATCGGCCTGGTGGCCCTTCTGGTGGTCGGTCCCAAGGACCTGCCGCTGCTGATGCGCCGTGTCGGCCAGGCCGTGGCCAAGGCGCGTGGCATGGCGAACGAGTTCCGCGCCAGTTTTGACGAAATGGCGCGCCAATCCGAGCTGGACGACCTGCGCAAGGAGGTCGATGCGTTGCGCAAAGGGCAGGGTATGCACCCGCTCGGCGACGAAGCGGCCGCCGCCTTCAAGGACATCAACCAGTCGCTGAACGCGCCGATGACGACGCCCGCCCTGCCGGCGCCGAATGGAGCGTCGCCGAGCGAACCCGCGACCACGACCGCCAGCGAGTGGCCGGATACAGCCGCCGAGACGGTGGCGGCGAGCAGACCGGCGAAGACCGCGCCGAAACGTAAACCGGCCGCCAAGGCCGCGCCGGCCGCCGATGTCGCGCCCGTGCGGAAAACGACCGCCAAGGTCGCCGCGCGGAAGGCCGTGGCCACGCCTGCTCCGGCGTCTGAACCCGCGAAGCCGGCCAAGGTCGCCAAGCCACGCGCCAAGGCCGCCACCGCCAAGGCCGCAGAGCCCAAGGCGGCTGCCACGCCGCGTAAGCGGACGCCCAAGTCATGAGCGCGACCGACCGCGACGAGGCCGACATCGAGGCGTCGCGCGCGCCCCTGATGGACCACCTGATCGAGCTGCGCGGGCGGTTGCTGGTCTGCGTGATCGCCTTCGCCGTCGGCTTCATCGCCTGCTTCTACTTCGCCGGGCCGCTGTATCTGTTCCTGGTCAAGCCGTTCGCCGTGGCGGCCGCCTTCCACCAGGCCGTCGGACCGCATGGCCACGCTTCGCCGTGGGATCTGATCCTGGGCACCGCTGGCCTTGCGCCGGTGCCGCACGTGGACGGCCAGACGGTCCAGCTGATCTACACGGCGCCGCTGGAGATACTCTTCACCAAGATGAAGCTGGCCGGGTTTGGCGCGATCGTCCTGACCTTCCCGGTGCTGGCCTATCAGCTGTACCGGTTCGTGGCGCCGGGCCTGTACCGCAACGAGCGCGGGGCGTTCCTGCCGTTCCTCATTGCGGCGCCGCTGCTGTTCCTGCTGGGCGCGGCGCTGGTCTATTTCGTCATGCTGCCGTTCGTGATGTGGTTCTCGCTGAGCCAACAGATCGTGGGCGACGGGGTGGCGGCGAACCTGCTGCCCAAGGTGTCCGACTATCTGAACCTGGTGACGGCGCTGCTGCTGGCGTTCGGCCTGTGCTTCCAGCTGCCGGTCGTCATGACCCTGCTGGGCCTGGCCGGGCTGATCAGCTCCAAGGTCATGTCGGCGGGCCGCCGCTACGCCATTGTCGGCGTGGTGGTCGTGGCCGCCGTGGTGACGCCGCCGGATCCCATCAGCCAGCTGATGCTCGCCGTGCCGCTGGTGCTGCTCTACGAAATCTCGATCTGGTGTGTTCGCGTCATCGAGATGCGCCGCAAGACGTCGGACGACGCCGAAGCGGCTGTCTGAATGCGGGGCTGAACCTGATCCGGTCGGCCCTGCTCCGGCCCTGCCGATTTCAGCCTAGTCGACGAACACCAGTCGCTGGGTCAACCGCGGTGAACGAATGCGGGCGTCGGACGTGATCCAGTCGCCGACCTCGGCCGTGTGCCAGATGAAGCCGGGGTAGATGGCCAGGCGGTTGAAAACGCCGTCGATGCGGCCGACCTTTTCGAACCCGGCGTCCGTATCGGCGAAATAGCCCTCGCGTTGAGGCTGCCGTTCCGCGTCGGTCTTGCGGAAGAAGGCCGTGCCGCCGCGGTCTTCTTCGTTCAGGTAGACGATCCCGAAGATCGGCGCGGGATCGACGTGCGGCGCACGTTGGGCGGGGGCCAGGTCCTGGGGCAGGGTGTCGACGATGCCGAAGTCCGTCTGCAGGGTCTCGAACCGCGTCACGCGCTGGCCGTCACGCGTCAGCGGAATGCGCGGCAACAGCTGTTGATTGACGAAGTTCTTCACCCAGTCGACCGCACGGAGCAGCGACGGTTGACCGGTGAAGGTGGCCAGACGACCGGGGTACATGGCCGTAGCGGGCGAGAACGACTGGTCCAGCGCCGCCTCGCGGATCGCCTCGGGGTTCTGGTAAAAATTGTCGATGATGATGGCCGGAACGCCCGGCGCGATCGGGGCCATCTGCGGCCGGGCGGCCGGGTTCATCGCGAACAACTCTGACTCTGACACCGCGACCATATCGGAGCAGTGTAGACCTATCACTGATCACTTGCGACCGCGACGCACTGACGCGGACGATTAAATTTTTGACATCATTCGACAATCCGACACAGGCACGAAAAAGGCGCCGGCGGTGAGCCGCCGGCGCCTTCACGTTCAGCCGATCCGCAGGGATCAGCAGCTGTAGTACATGTCGAACTCGACCGGGTGCGGGTGCAGTTGCAGGCGCATCACCTCTTCCATCTTCAGCTCGATGTAGCTGTCGATGAAGTCGTCATCCATGACGCCGCCCTTCTTGAGGAAGGCGCGGTCCTTGTCGAGGCTCTCCAGCGCTTCCTTCAGCGAGCCGCAGACCTCGGGGATCGAGCCGCGCTCTTCCGGCGGGAGGTCGTAGAGGTTCTTGTCGGCGGGGCCGCCCGGATCGATCTGGTTCTCGATCCCGTCCAGACCGGCCATCAGCAGGGCGGTGAAGGTCAGATAGGGGTTGCCCATCGGATCGGGGAAGCGGGCTTCCAGACGCTTGCCCTTGGGTGACGACACCCACGGAATCCGGATCGAAGCCGAACGGTTGCGGGCCGAATAGGCCAGCTTCACCGGCGCTTCATAGCCCGGGACCAGACGCTTGTAGCTGTTGGTCGTCGAGTTGGAGAAGGCGTTGATGGCCTTGGCGTGCTTGATGATCCCGCCGATGTACCACAGACATTCCTGCGACAGGCCCGCGTACTTGTCGCCGGCGAAGGTCGGCTTGCCGTCCTTCCAGATCGACATGTGCACGTGCATGCCCGAGCCGTTGTCCTTGAACATCGGCTTGGCCATGAAGGTCGCCGACTTGCCGTAGGCGGCGGCGACGTTGTGGATGATGTATTTGTACAGCTGCAGCCGGTCGGCCATGGTCAGCATGTCCGAGAACTTCAGGCCCAGCTCGTGCTGTGCCGGGGCCACCTCGTGGTGGTGCTTCTCGGGCTGCATGCCCATGTCGCGCATGACGCCCAGCATCTCGGCGCGCAGGTCCTGACCCGAGTCGACCGGGTTGACCGGGAAGTAGCCGCCCTTGGGTCCCGGACGGTGGCCGAGGTTGCCCTCGGTATATTCCGAACCGGTATTCGACGGCAGTTCGATCGAGTCATACGAATAGCTGGTGTGACCCGGCTCGGTCGTCCAGCGCACGTCGTCGAAGATGAAGAACTCGGCTTCCGGGCCGAAGTAGACCACATCGCCCACGCCCGCCGCCTGGATGTAGGTCAGGGCCTTCTTGGCCATCGAGCGGCTGTCGCGGTTGTAGGGCTCACCCGTGTCCGGGTTCATGACGTCGCAGAACAGGAACATCGTCGTCGCCTGGTAGAACGGGTCGATGTAGGCCGTCGTGAGGTCGGGCTTCAGCAGCATGTCCGACTCGTTGATGGCCTTCCAACCGGCGATCGACGAGCCGTCGAACATCGTGCCTTCGTTGAGGAAATCCTCATCCACCAGGTCGATGTCGAAGGTGACGTGCTGCAGCTTGCCCTTGGTGTCGGTGAATCGGACGTCGACGTATTTGACGTCCTTGTCCTTGATCTCTTTCAAGATCTTGTCGGCGGTGCTCATTCTCGAAGGATCCTGTTCTTCTGGGAGGAAGTTTTTTGGGCGGACGAGCATCGAGGCCCGGACGCCGATCGTGCGTCAGACAGCCTGCGACCCGGTCTCCCCGGTTCGAATGCGAATGACGTCGGCGACGTCCGAAACGAAGATCTTGCCGTCTCCGATCTTGCCCGTACGCGCACTGGTCTGGATCGCCTCGACCACGGCCGGGGCGAGGTCGTCGGCGACCACCACCTCGATCTTGATCTTGGGAAGGAAGTCGATGACGTATTCGGCGCCGCGGTACAGCTCCGAATGCCCTTTCTGTCGGCCATATCCCTTGGCCTCGAGCACCGTCATGCCCTGGACGCCCACGTCTTGCAGGGCCTCCTTCACTTCATCGAGCTTGAACGGCTTGATGACGGCTTCGATCTTCTTCATGGCGTCCCCGGGGCGGCCTCAGGTCCGCCCGCACATGGTGTGGTAAGGGACATTGCAATGCACCATCTGGCAAGTCTCTTTTCGTGCTTGCACAGATAATGTCGGACCAGGCGTTTTGACGGAAACAAACGACCCCAAACTGTGGCGAGAGGCGATGCCTTGGCCGGGCCCTGCGGCGCACAAACACGCGCGAGGGCGCCTGGGCGTGGTTTCCGGCAGGCTGCACCAGACAGGCGCAGCGCGATTGGCGGCGCGTGCGGGACTGCGGATGGGCGCCGGGCTGGTCAAGGTGCTTTGCCCGCCGGACGCCACGGCCGTGTTGGCGGGGGCGCTGGAGGCCGTCATGGTCCAGCCTTTCCACGGACCGGAAGACCTGCGGCGCGAAGCCGAGCCGATGGACGCCGTCGTGATCGGCCCGGCGGCCGGCGTGGACGAGGCGACGGTGTTCAACCTGGCGGCGCTGGAGCGGACGGGGGCGGCCCTGGTGGTCGACGCGGACGCGCTGAGCGTCTTCGAGGGGCGGGCGGACATGCTGTTCCAGTCGCTGGATCGCGACGATGTGCTGACACCGCATGAGGGGGAGTTCGAGCGACTCTTCCCCGGCTTTTTGAAGTCGGGGCGCGAGGCGGCGGCGGTCGAGGCGGCGCGGCGGGCGGGCTGCGTGGTGCTGCTGAAGGGACCGCAGACCCTGGTGGCGTCGCCGGACGGGCGACTGCGCTCCAATCCGAACGGCTCGCCGTGGCTGGCGACCGCGGGGTCCGGGGACGTCCTGGCGGGCATGATCGGCGGGCTGGTGGCGCAGAGGATGGACAGTTTCGATGCGGCTTCTGCGGCCTGCTGGATGCACGCGCAGGCCGCAGAGGAGTTTGGGCCGGGGCTGATCGCGGAGGATCTGCCCGGATTGCTGCCAGGGGTGTTGCGGGGACTGCGCAGGGACTGAGGGGAGGTTGGTGCTGCCTTTCCCTCCAGGAAGGCAAAGCAAGGCGCCTTTCAGAACAGCTCGAGCTGCGGGCGGAACTCCGGCGGGACCTTGAACTGGGTTTCGTCCAGTTGGTACCTCGGCGCGTCGAGACCGTAGCGTTTGATCGCCGCCTTGAACCGCATCGCCAAAAGATCCGCGATCGGTCCGGTTCCCTTCATGCGCTGAGACCAGTCGGGGTCGTAGTCGCGGCCGCCCCGGGTCTGGCGGATCAGGGACATGACGCGGGCGGCGCGATCGGGACGAGCGTCGGACAGCCATTCGCGGAACAGATCCTTGATCTCCAGCGGCAGCCGCAGCGTGACGTACATGGCGCTGGTGGCGCCCGCCTTCGAAGCGGCTTCCAGCACCGCCTCCATCTCGTGGTCATTGAGGCCCGGGATGACAGGAGCGAAGCCGACGCCTACGGGCACGCCGGCGTCGGTCAGCCGACGGATCGCTTCCAGTCGCTTGGCAGGCGTGGACGCTCGGGGCTCCATGGCGCGGGCCAAGCCCCGGTCGAGCGTCGTGATGGAGACAAAGGCCGAGGCCAAGCCCCGCCTTCCCATAGGACCGAGAATATCGGCGTCACGCGCGATCAGCACCGACTTGGTGATGATCGAGAACGGATGACTGAACCGCTCGAGCACCTCGAGAATCGCGCGGGTGGCGTTCAAGTCTCGCTCGACGGGCTGATAAGGGTCGGTGTTGCCACCTATGTGGATGCGCTTGCACCTGTATCGTGGGTTGGCGAGCTCCTGTTCCAGCAGACGCGCGCCTTCGGGTTTGAAGAAGATGCGGCTCTCGAAATCCAGGCCCGGGGATAGGCCCATCCAGGCATGGGACGGACGGGCGTAACAGTAGATGCAGCCATGTTCGCAGCCCTTGTAGGGGTTGATGGAGCGGTCGAAGCCGATGTCCGGACTGGTGTTCCGGGCGATGATGGTGCGGGCGTATTCGGGCGTGAGCTGGGTCCGCAGCTGGGCCGGCTCGACGTCTTCGGACGTCCAACCGTCGTCGAAGACGTCCTGAACATGACGTTCGTATCGCCCGGTCGCATTGGAGCGCGCGCCTCGTCCTTTCGCCGCCTCGGCCATGACCTGAAGATGCGCGCAACGCTGGAACAAAGCAAGAACATATGAGGCGTCGCGAGGACGGATTTACGGACAGGCTCAGTGGATCAAGCGCAGGGGTAGCGTTCGGTCATCCACTCGCGCACGGCCTGGGTGACGCTGATCGAGCGCCGGCCCGCCGGGATGGCGCCAAAGCGGGCCAGGATGTCGTTAGGGCTGAGCCTGACTTCATCGGGGATGCAGGTGGTCGATCGGCCGGCGGCCTTGGCCGCCGCCTGTTCCTGGCGAACTGTCCGCATGGCGCCGCGAAACTCGCCGATCAGACGGCGCGCATCGGGGCGAAGCAGGGCTGTGGGGTTCTGGGGGACGGCGCGCGCTGTTGTCAGAAAAGCATCGACCGACATGGCCTCGGCAGAGCCGGCCAACAGGACGAGCGCCAGCGTAGCGGCGAAGAATTTCAAGCGCATCCGGCCCCCGGGTGTTGAAGGCGTAAGCTGCGCTGTGGATCGCGGCAAAATCAGGACCGGTGCGCTCTGCCGAGGGCGGCCGACGTTCCTCGGTGGCTCCTGATCAAAATGAAAAAGGGCGCGCCCCGAAGGACGCGCCCTGATCATTGTGCAACTGGTCGAGCCTAGGCTTCGAAGCCCAGGCCTTCCTGTTGGCCGGCGCCGCCTTCGATGAGCTCCTGGGCCGCCTGTTCGGCGGCTTCACGCTCGTTCGAAAACTGCGAGGCGATGACGTCTTCGCCCTTGGCCTGGCGCTCGGCTTCGTCGGCCGAGCGAGCGATGTTGATCTTCACCGTGGCGCGAACCTCGGCGTGCAGACGAACCGCCACCTCGTGAACGCCCAGCGTCTTGATCGGGACGTGCAGAACGACCTGCGACTTCTCGACCTTGGCGCCTTCAGCCTGGACGGCTTCGGCGACGTCGCGACCGGCGACCGAACCGTACAGTTGGCCGGTTTCACCCGCCTGACGGATCATGACGTAGGTCTGACCGTCGATCTTGTCGGCGATCTTCTGAGCGTCGGCCTTGTTCTTGTCGTTGCGTTGCTCGATGGCGACGCGGTCGAGTTCGAACGCCTTCAGGTTGGCGGACGTGGCCCGGCGGGCCTTGTCGCGCGGCAGAAGGAAGTTGCGGGCGAAGCCGTCCTTGACAGTGACGACGTCGCCGATGGCGCCGAGGTTATCGACGCGTTCCAGCAGAACGACCTTCATCTTATTTCACCACGTAGGGCAGGAGGGCCAGATAGCGAGCGCGCTTGATGGCCTGGGCCAGCAGACGCTGCTTCTTCTGGGAGACGGCGGTGATGCGCGAGGGCACGATCTTGCCGCGTTCGGACACGTAACGCTGCAGGAGCTTCACGTCCTTGTAGTCGATCTTCGGCGCGTTCGGACCCGAGAAGGGGCAAACCTTGCGGCGACGATAGAAGGGGCGACGGGCGGGGCCGGAGCCGGCCGGTGCGCCCGGGGTCGGGCCAGTGGTGTCGGTCATGTTCCGGGTTCCTTAGACGGCTTCGGCGGCGGGAGCGTCGTCACGGGGACCACGCTCACGTTCACGCTCGCGCTCGCGCTCACGACGCGCCAGCAGCGGCGACAGTTCCAGGTCGAGTTCCTCGACGCGGACGGTCAGCCAGCGCAGCACGTCTTCGTTGATCGACAGCTGACGCTCGACCTCGGCCATGGCGGCCGGGGGCGTGTCGACGGCGAGCAGCGAATAGTGCGCCTTGCGGTTCTTCTTCACCCGATAGGTCAGGTTGCGCAGACCCCAGTACTCGATCTTGGCGACGGTGCCGCCGCCTTCTTCGATCAGAGCCTTGATGGTGTCGTTCAGCGCTTCGGCCTGTTGCGCGCTGATGTCCTGGCGCGACATGACCGTGTGCTCGTAAAGAGCCATTGGCAGTCTCCCTTGTGGGGCTTCGGCGCGGAGGGACCGGGTTAAAGTCCGTTCCACGATGGATCCCGAGGCGGCGGCCGGGATGACTTCCCGAACCCTTTGGTTCTCCGCTCCGGGACCGAGGCCCTGGAAAGCGGGCGCGTATAGGGGAAAAGGCCCAGGCCGGCAAGCGATTGGGCGCATGCCGCGCCTCAGACGATGGCTTCAAGCTCAGACAGCAGCGACAGGAGGCGGTCGTTGCGGTGCGTGCGGCCATCGTCGAGGCGGGCTTGGACAGCGCTCCAGTCGGGCAGGGCGGCGGCCAGGCGTTCTCGCCCGGCAAACGACAGGCGGATCGTCTGGCTGCGGATCGGCCCGGTGGCGGTCTCGACCAGACCGTCGCGTATGAGCGGTTGCAGGGTCCGCCAGAGGCCGCTCTTTTCATAGCCGCCCGCCTCGGCAAGTCGGGCGAGGGTGTGGTCGCCGGCGCCGAGGCTGCGCAGGATCGAGAACTGCGTCTCCGTCAGCCCGTGCGGCGACAGGGCCTGGTCATAGGCGCGGCTAAGGACGCGAGAGGCGCGGCGTAGACGCTCGCAGAAGCAGACGTCATCGGTCATGCGGCCACCTACGTGCACGGCCTTGCATATGCAATCCGCGAGTGTCGGTCGAGGCCCGCTTGCCCCACCGGAAGGTCGCGCCTATCGCTGCGCGCCTAAATCGCGGCCCGTTCTCGCAGTCCACGGAGTTTCTGATGACCCTCGCGCTTCTCTTCCCTGGTCAGGGCAGTCAGTCGGTCGGCATGGGCGCCGAACTCGCGGACGCCTACGCCAGTGCGCGCGACGTCTTCGCCGAGGTGGACGAGGCGCTGGGTCAGAAGCTGTCGGTGTTGATGCGCGAAGGGCCGGACGATCAGCTGACCCTGACCGAGAACGCCCAGCCGGCGCTGATGGCCGTCTCGTTGGCCGCCATGCGCGTGTTGAAGGTTGAGTTCGGCATCGACGTGACCGTCGCCGCCTTCGTCGCGGGCCACTCGCTGGGCGAATATTCGGCGCTTGCCGCAGCGGACGCTCTAACCGTGCCGGACACAGCGCGACTGCTGAAACTCCGTGGTCAGGCCATGCAGCGCGCCGTGGGCGTGGGGCAGGGCGCGATGGCCTCGCTGATCGGACCGAAGACGGACCTCGCCCTGGCCGAGGCCGCCGCTGCGGTGGGCTCGCAGGCCGGCGTGTGCGTCGTCGCCAACGACAACAATCGGGGCAATGTCGTCATCTCGGGCGACAAGGCGGCTATCGAAGCAGCCATCGCCAAGGCCAAGGAACTGGGCGCGCGCGCCATTCCCCTGAACGTCTCGGCGCCCTTCCACTGCCCGCTGATGCAGCCGGCGGCGGACGAGATGGACCGGGCTCTGACCTCCGCAGTCTTCATGCCCCCCGCCGTGCCCGTGGTCGTCAATGTGACCGCGCGGCCTGAAACGGCTCCCGAGGCATTCCGTCGCCTGCTGGTCGAACAGGTGACCGGCCGCGTCCGCTGGCGCGAATCGATGGAGTGGATGGCGACCGAGGGCGGCGTGACGCGCTTCGTCGAGGTCGGCTCTGGCAAGGTGCTGTCCGGCATGGCCAAACGGATCGCGCCGGAAGCCGAGAGTCTGTCACTGAACACGCCGGCCGATCTGGAAGCCTTCGCGGCGTCGCTGAGGTAGCGCCGCGATGCGCTGGCCGAGCGTCTACAACTGGAGTCTAGTGCTAGGTTGGCGACGTTTGGTCATTTGGCTCTCGCAGGCCTATCTTGCGACCTACTTGGCGAGGCTTGTGAGCCATTGGGTGCCGGTCGCATACGGCGCCGTATTTATCTTCTGCCTCCTCGGCGTCGGATTGTTGCTTCTGGCCGGATTGGTTACGAATTGCCCTCGGTGTTGGAGAAGCTCCTTCAGTCGCAGGGAGGAGAGAGCCGGTCAAACAGAGTGGCGCACACACTTTCTCCCGGTTCAAACCTGCATGGAATGTGGTGTCGATCTGACGGCATTCCCTCCCTGCAGTTCCCCTCCGAAAGCGCGCGTCTGATAGGCTATCGATAGGCCGGACTTTCGCTAAAGCGCCGCCACGTCGGCCAGGATGGCGGTTTTGATCGTCTCCATATCGACTGCGCCCCAGGGGAAGAACTGGACCATGGCTACGGCGGCGAACCGGCGTTCGGGGTCCAGCCAGGCCTTGGTGCCGGCGGCGCCGTCCCAGCCATAGGCGCCGGGCTCCCGCCCGCCCGGCCGACCGACGAAACCGCCGAAGCCGTAGCCGTTGCCGTAGAAATCGAGCGGGGGCGGCAGGATGTCGGAGCGGACCAGGCGCGCCGTCTCAGGCTTCATGACCGTTACGGTCCCGGCGCGGCCGTCGTTCAGCAGGGTGGTCAGGAAGGCGAGATAGTCTTTCGCCGAGGAGATCAGACCCGCGCCACCCGCAAAGAGCGTCACAGGCTGCGAATAGATTTCCGCAGAGGCGCCGACCGCCGGCGTGCGGCCGCCGTTGGAATAGTCGTAGACCTGGGCCATCGCGCGGCCGGCAGGCAGCTGCCAGACCGTGCTCGTCATGCCGATCGGATCGAACAGGCGCCGCTGGACGAACTCGGGGAAGGACATGCCCGACACGCGCTGAATCACCAGCCCCAGCACGTCCAAGCCGACACTGTAGTTGTAGGCGGTCCCTGGCTCATGCAGCAGCGGGATCCGGCCCAGGGCCGCGACCATGGCGTCCAGATCGCGGACACGGGCCCCGTCGCCGGCCTCCAGCGCTCCGGTGAAGGGCAGGACGCCGAGGCGGCGATATTCGTTCTGGACGAAGTTGTGACCGGCGATGGTGTAGGTCAGGCCGCTGGTGTGGGTCAGCAGGTGGCGAATCGTCATGACCTGCTGCGCAGGGCGGGCTTCCAGACTCGTCTCTGGATCGATCGCCACGGTCAGATGGGCGAACTCGGGAATGATATCGGCGACCGGCGTATCGAGCGTCAGCCGACCATCTTCGATCAAAAGGGCAGCCGCCGTGCCGGTGACCGGCTTGGTCATCGAATAGATGCGGAAGAGGCTGTCGCGATCCACTCCCGGCGCATCGCCGAAGTCCAGGCGGCCTGCCTGCAGGAAGACATCCTGCCCGGACGGCGTGCGCACGCCCACGGCCGCGCCCGGCAGCTTCTGTTCCGCGATCAGGCGGTCGAGGACGGCCTGGGTCTGTGGGAAGGCCGCCGAGCGGGCCCAGGCGGACCCGCTGAGGCTGGCAAGCGATAGGGCGCCGGCGCCCAGAAACAGCGAACGGCGGCTGGTGATCAGACGTGCGGCGGACATGGGGCGTTCCTCTGGCGGTGCGGCGCGGCCTCGGTTAGGACCGCCCTCTGGTTTCAAGAGGAACGTGACATGTTCGACCTGACTGGCAAGACGGCACTGGTCACCGGCGCGACCGGCGGCATCGGCGGCGCAGTGGCGCGGGCGCTGCATGCGCAAGGCGCGACCGTGGTCCTGTCGGGCACGCGCGAAGCGGTTCTGGCCGATCTGGCGGCGTCGCTGGGCGAGCGCGCGCATTTCGCCACCGCCAATCTGTCCGATCCGGCCTCGGTCGACGGCCTGGTCGGGGCGGCCGAAGCGGTCGCGAACGCGCCGCTGGACATCCTGGTCGCCAACGCCGGCATCACCAAGGATCAGCTGCTGATGCGCATGAAGGACGAGGATTTCCAGTCGGTGCTGACCGTCAATCTGGAGAGCTATTTCCGCCTGACCCGCGCGGTCGTGAAAGGAATGATGAAGCGTCGGACGGGGCGAATCATCGGCGTCACTTCGGTCGTGGGCGTCACCGGCAACCCCGGCCAGACCAATTATTCGGCGTCGAAGGCCGGCATGATCGGCTTCTCCAAGTCGCTGGCGCAGGAGGTGGGTTCGCGCGGCATCACGGTGAACTGCATCGCCCCGGGCTTCATCGCATCTCCCATGACCGACGTGCTGAACGAGGGTCAGCGGGACACGATCCTGGGGCGTATCCCGGCCGGCAGGCTCGGGACGGGCGAGGAGATCGCGGCGGCGGCCGTCTACCTAGCGTCCGACGAGGCGGCCTATGTCACGGGGCAGACGATGCACGTGAACGGCGGGATGGCGATGATCTGATCTTTGGCGATCACGCCCGGTTACGGGCTATTTCACTTCGCCAAGCCCGTGCTAAAGGGCCCCAACGCAACCCCCGTCGCCACGCTCGCGTTGGGGACTTGCACCGCCGGCGCTCTCGTGAGACGGCAAAGCTTACCAACCTCGCCGACCAACGGCGGCAGACAAGGCAGAGAGACGCATGTCCGATACGCTCGAACGGGTCCGCAAGATCGTGATCGACCACCTGGACGCTGATCCGGACAAGGTCACGGAAAAGGCCAGCTTCATTGACGACCTGGGCGCTGACTCGCTCGACAACGTCGAACTGGTCATGGCTTTTGAAGAAGAATTCGACATCGAAATCCCCGACGACGCGGCGGAGCACATCCAGACCGTCGGCGACGCGGTGAAGTTCATCGACGAGAAGACCGCGGCGTAATCGCCCGGCCTTCAGCGCCATCGATATCGCGGCCGTCGGGGCGACCCGGCGGCCGTTTTCGTTCAGGCCTAGCCTCACGGGCCAGGCCTCTCTAGATAACGGCTGACGAGAATCCGTAGCTGTTGGAGCCTGTATGCGTCGCGTCGTCGTAACCGGCATCGGCCTTCTGACCCCCTTGGGCTGGGGCGTGGAGAAGAGCTGGAGGGGCATTGTCGAAGGCCAGTCGGGCATCGGCCCGATCACGGCGTTCGATACCGAGGGCTACGGCTGCACCATCGCCGGCGAGGTTCCGTCGGTGGACGGGCGCGGCGGGGGCGGCGAGGGCGACTTCGATCCCGACAAGATCATGTCGGCCAAGGACCGCAAGCGCGTCGACGACTTCATCCTATACGCCATCGCGGCGGCCGATGAAGCGCTGCACGACGCCGGGTGGAAGCCCGAGAGCGAAGAGGACCGCGAGCGTACGGGCGTGATGGTCGGCGCGGGCATCGGCGGCCTAGGGCCTATCGCGGACACGGCCATCATTCTGAAGGAGCAGGGGCCGCGCCGCGTCAGTCCCTTCTTCATCCCCATGTCCCTGATCAACCTGGCCTCGGGGCAGATCTCGATCCGCCACGGGCTGAAGGGGCCGAACCATTCGGTCGTGACGGCCTGCGCCACCGGCGCACATGCCATCGGCGACGCGGCGCGGATGATCGCGCTGGACGACGCCGACGTGATGATCGCGGGCGGAGCCGAAAGCTCCATCGTGCCGATCGGCATCGCCGGCTTCCTGGCCTGCAAGGCGCTGTGCACCGCCTATAACGACACGCCCGAGACGTCGTCGCGTCCGTGGGACCGGGGCCACGCCGGCTTCGTCATGGGCGAGGGCGCCGGCATCCTGGTGCTGGAGGAGTACGAGCACGCCAAGTCGCGCGGCGCGACCATCTACGCCGAGGTCGTCGGATACGGCATGAGCGGCGACGCCTATCACATCACCGCCCCAGCCGAGGACGGCGACGGCGGTCTGCGGGCCATGAAGATGGCGCTGAAGCGTGCCGGGCTGGAGCCGTCGGACCTGGACTACGTCAACGCCCACGGCACCTCGACCATGGCCGACTGGATCGAGCTGAGGGCCGTCGAGCGGCTGGTCGGCGATCACGCCAAGAACCTGGCTGTGTCGTCCACCAAGTCGATGACGGGCCACCTGCTGGGCGCCGCCGGGGCCATCGAGGCAGCCTTCTGCGTGCTGGCCATCCGCGACCAGATCGCGCCGCCGACCATCAACCTGGACGACCCCGAGCATGAAACGGCCATCGACCTGGTCCCGCACAAGGGCAAGCCGATGAAGATCGATGTGGCGATGTCCAACAGCTTCGGTTTCGGAGGCACCAACGCCTCGGTGATCTTCAAGAAGGTCGATTGAGATGGTCTTCGGCCGCCGGGGGACGGTTGAGAAACGGCCAGGCTGGGTCGTTGCGCTGCTGACCGCTTCGGCGACCTTCAGCCTGTTCCTGATCGCAGGGCTCGCCGTGGCGTGGAGCGTATTCTACGGGCCCGGACCCTCGGCGCGGCAGGGCGACAGCACCGTGGTGACCCTGTCCTCGGGATCGGGCGTCTCGGCCATCGCGGCTCAACTGCGCGCCGCCGGAGTGATCCGCTCGACCGACATGTTCAAGGCGGCGGCGACCCTGACCGGTGCGGATCGGCGTCTCAGGGCGGGCGAGTACGAGGTGCCGACCAAGGCCTCGTTGAGCAATGTCATCGGCCTTCTGACCAGCGGGCAGGTGGTGCGCCACTTCGTGACATTGCCGGAAGGCTGGTCGTCGGCCCAGGCCATCGACATCCTGATGAAGGAAGCCATCCTGACCGGGGCGGCGCCAGAGGTTCCCGAGGAAGGCAGCCTGTGGCCCGACACCTATGAGATCACACGCGGCGAGACACGCAGCGAGGTCATCGCGCGGATGCAGCACGCCATGGACGAAAACCTCGCCACGTTTTGGGCCGGACGCAGCCAGGCGACGGTCGTGCGCTCGCCCGAAGAGGCGGTGATCCTGGCCTCCATCGTCGAGAAGGAGACGGGGCTAGCGGCGGAACGGCCGCGCGTGGCCGCCATCTTCTCCAACCGGCTGCGTAGTGGCATGCGGCTCGAGAGCGATCCGACCATCGTCTACGGCATCACCCAGGGCCGGCCGCTGGGTCGTGGCATCCGTCGCTCTGAATTGGACCGCCAGACGCCCTGGAACACCTATCAGATCGACGGCCTGCCCCCGACGCCCATCGCCAACCCGGGCAAGGAGGCGATCAAGGCGGTGCTGAGCCCGCCCAGCACCGGCGAGCTGTTCTTCGTCGCGGACGGGACGGGCGGCCACGCCTTCGCCCGGACCTATGACGAGCATCTGGCCAATGTGGCGCGCTGGCGAGCCATCGAGCGGCAGCGCGCGGGCTTGCCGCCTGATGCGCCGGCGCCGACGACACCCGAGACCGCGCCGACCGTGCCCATGACCGCGCCGGGGGAGGCGCCTGCCGCTGGCGGCCAAGCCGTCATCACCATGAACCCGCCGGGCGCCGCGCGTCCGACCCAGCCTTAAGTTCCCATGTCGAATGACCGCACGCCCCGCCGGGGCGTCCTCCTGATCGTCGCCAGCCCGTCCGGGGCCGGCAAGACCTCGCTGTGCCGCCGTCTGATGGCCGACCACCGCGGGCTTGAGCTGTCGATCAGCATGACGACGCGCGCACCCCGGCCAGGCGAAGTGCCGGACCGCGACTATCATTTCGTCGATCATGCCGAGTTCCAGCGCCTGATCGACGCTGACGCCTTTCTGGAATGGGCCGACGTCCACGGCCAGCGCTATGGTTCGCCGCGTGGGCCGATCGACCGGGCGCTGTCGGAGGGCCGCGATGTGCTGTTCGACATCGACTGGCAGGGCGCCGCGCAGGTGGCCGCGAAATGCCCTGAGGACGCCGTGCGGGTCTTCATCCTGCCGCCCAGCCTGGAGGAGCTGCGCCGCCGCCTGGTGACCCGATCACAGGACGCGGAAGAGGTGATCGAGCGGCGGATCAGGAACGCCAAGGGCGAGATCGAGCACTGCGATGCGTTCGACTACGTCTTCGTCAACGACGATTTCGACAGGTCGTACGCCGAGCTGGCCCACATCTATCACGCCGAACGCAGCAGCCGACGGCGCAACCTGTGGGTGGCGGGCTACAAGGCGTCGTTGTTGAGCGAAAGCGTCTGATCGTCCGCAGGCTTGCGCGTGAAACGCAAGGTCGCGTGCAGACCCCTTCGCCGATAGTCGATCTGGGCAGAGCCGTTCAGCATTCCCTCCAGGCTCTTGCGGATCAGGCGACTGCCGAAGCCGGTTTGAACCGGCTCGCGCGCTTCGGGCCCGCCGGTCTCCTCCCACTCGATCGTCAGCAGGTCATTGTCGCCCTGGCGCCAGCGAACGTCGACGCAGCCTGACGCGGTGGAGAGCGCGCCGTATTTTGCGGCGTTGGTGGCAAGCTCGTGCACCACGAGGCCCAGAGCCAGCGTTTCTGACGACTGCAGCAGAATTTCGGGGCCGTTCAACCGCACCTGCTCGGGCGCGAAGGGACGAAACTCCTGCTCCAACATCGACCGCAGGTCGGCGCGCTCCCAGCCATTGGCGGTCAGCAGGTTATGGGTGTTGGACAAGGCGATCAGCCGGGCCTCGAAAACACGCTGGAAACTGGGGACGTCGGGTGTTCGGCGGGCGGTCAGGGTGGCGATCGACTGGATGGTGGCGAGGGTGTTCTTCACCCGATGGTTCAGCTCGTTGATCAGAAGCCGTTGACGACGCTCGGCGGTTTCAAGGTCGATGAAGGCCTGACGACGGTCAGTGATGTCGGTGACCACGCCTGCCAGCTTGTAAGGACGGCCGGCGCTCGATCGCAACAGGCGCCCCCGCAGCTGGATCCAGCGTCCCGTGTCCAGAAGCTGCACCTCGACGTCATACGGCTCGTCGCCCGCAAGCGCGCGCTCCAGCGCCGCCTCGCGCAGGGCCTGGTCGTGCGGCAGCAGGCGACGTGCGAAGTCGGCCTGCGTGAAAGGGCCTGCATCGATGTCGATGATGCGGCGCGCGCGCTCTGACACCCACAGGTCACGAGAAGGCAGGGCCAGCTCCCAGTAGCCCACGCCGCCTGCGTCGATGGTCGCCATCAGGCTGTTGCGCTGATCGATCAGGGCGGCGCCCAGGGCCACAAAGAGGATGAACAGGCTGAAGGCCGCGACGGTGATCGCGAGAACGACCGGCGGTGCGCCGGGTGTGACAGGGTCGCCGGCGACCATCGTCATCTCGAGCGCGGCCATGCCGGTATAGTGCATCCCGACGACGGCCAGCCCCAGGACGGTCGCCGCGCCTGCGCGCCAAAGGGCTGAACGCTCCAATCGGGCAGCGAACAGGGCGATCGTGGAGGCGACGATGGCGATGATGGCCGAGAACAGAACCAGCGAGGGGTTGTAGCCGAGCGACCCGGTCGTCCTGAGAGCCGCCATCCCGACATAGTGCATGGCGCACACCGACAGTCCCATCATCACGCCGGCCAGCATGACGCCGGTCCGGCCGACGCCCGGACGCGAGGCGAAGAAGAAGGCGGCGCCTGTCCCTGCGACGGCCAGCAGGAACGAGAGAAGCGTGAGCCCGATCTCGTAGCTTATGGGGGATCCTGGATCGAAGCCCAGCATGGCGATGAAATGCATCGACCAGACGCCGCCGCCCATCGTCAGCGCCGCGGCGGCGAGCCAGACGCGACCCGTCGTCCGGCTGTGCGCGCGCACCCGGTCGAACAGATTCAGCGCCGTCCAACCACAGAAGACGGCGACGACGACAGACAGCGCTGTAAAAATGGAAAGATGATCGTGATGCAAATGTACGGTCCCGAACGCGGCGACCTTAACGCCTTGAGTTGGCGTGTCTATCCTGGAACCAAGGGATCAGGCGGCTGAGCGCCTCCTGGATCTCCGACGTCGAGACCGCGAAGCTGAATCGGATGAAGCGATGGCCTTCGACAGGGTCGAAATCGACCCCTGGCGCGGTCGCGACGCCGGTCTCGCGCAGCAGCTGTTCGCAGAAGGCGGGACTGTCGTTGGTCAGGTGGCCGATGTCGGCCCAGATGTAGAAGGCGCCGTCCGGCGGGGCGATGCGCTGCAGGCCCAGGGCGGGCAGGGCCTGCAGCATTAGGGCGCGATTGGCGCGGTAGGTGTCGATATGCCCCTCCAGCTCGCCATGCGCGTCCATGGCGGCGAGGCCGGCGTGCTGGCTGAGCGACGGCGGGGTCAGGAACAGATTGCCGATGTAGGCGCGGGCTGCGTCCAGCTGGGACGGCGGCACGACCAGCCAGCCCAGCCGCCAACCCGCCATGCTCCAGTATTTGGAGAAACTGTTGATGACCTGGGCTTCGGGATCGAAGGCCAGCAGGCTCTGCGTGGGACCGACGTAACTGAGACCGTGGTAGATTTCGTCCGAAATGATCGCGATGCCGCGCCGGCGACAGACGTCGGCGATCGCTTTCAGCTCGGGGTCGCTGATGACCGAACCGGTGGGATTTGCGGGGCTGGCGATGATGACGCCGTGTGGGGCGAGGTGCAGCGCCTCCAGATGGGCGGCGGCCAGCTGGAAGCCGGTGCCGGGACCGCAGGCGATCTCCACCGGCGTCATGTGAAGGGCGCGGATCGTGTTGCGGTAAGCGACGTAGCCGGGGCGGGCCAGGGCGATGCGGTCGCCGGCCTGGAAGCGGCTGCTGAGCGCCAGCACCAGGGCGGGCGATGCGCCGCACGTCAGCAGGATGCGGTCGGAGTCGACATCCAGCCCGTGCCGGTCGGCGTAGAGCCTGGCGATGCGCCCGCGCAGTTCGGGGCTTTCCCAATAGCCCATGGCGTCGCTGTCCAGCACCGTGTGGGCGCGGGCGATGGCGGCGGCGGGGGCGCCGGTCGAGGGCTGGCCGAACTCCATGTGGATGACCGATCGGCCTTCGCTTTTCAGCCTGTGGGCCAGACGGCTGACGCCGATGGCGCGGAAGGGTTCGACGGCGCCGGTCATTTTAGAGCGTCCGCGAGGCGCAGGAAGCCGGCGATGTCGATGGTTTCGGCGCGAGCATCCGCTTCGATGCCGGCGGCCTCGCACAGGGCGCCGCCGCCCAGCGATTTCAGGCTTGAACGCAGCATCTTGCGGCGCTGACCAAAGGCGGCGGCGGTCACGCGCTCAAGCCGAGCGATGCGGTCCGGCGCCGGGCGGCCCGCCAGCGGCGTCAGATGAACTACGGCGGACGCGACCTTGGGCGGCGGGGTGAAGGCGGCGGCGGGCAGGTGCATGACGATGCGCGCCTCGCACAGGGCCTGGCTGATGACTGCCAGACGGCCGTAGGCGTCGTCGCCGGGGCCGGCCGTGATCCGCTCGGCGACCTCCTTCTGGAACATCAGCGTCATGGCGACGGGCGTCCAGGGGCCGGTCAGCCACTTCAGCAGCAGGGCCGTGCCGACATTGTAGGGCAGGTTGGAGACGACGTGGGCGGGGCCGTCGATCAGGTCCGCCTCCCTTACCCTCAGCGCATCGCCCTCGACGATCGCAAGCCGGCCGGAGGCGTCGTCCAGCTCGGACAGCAGAGGGATGAAGCGCGCATCCTTCTCGACCAGCACCACGCGGCCTGCGTCGCTTTCCAGCAGGGCACGGGTCAGGCCGCCGGGACCGGGTCCGACCTCGATGACGGCGCGGCCCTCGAAAGGACCGGCCAGACGGACGATCTTTCGCGTGACGTTCAGGTCTAGCAGGAAGTGCTGGCCGAAGCTTTTCTTTGCCGCCAGTCCGTGGGCGTCCAGCGTTTCTCGCAGGCTGGGCAGGTTCATGCGGCGCGGCGCCGGGCGGCGGCCATTTCGGCGGCCAGGCGGATGGCGGCGATCAGGCTGTCCGGGCGTGCCACGCCCTTGCCGGCGATATCGAAGCCGACACCGTGGTCGGGCGAAGTGCGCACGACGGGTAGGCCCAGGGTGGCGTTGACGCCGCCCCAGAAGTCGAGCGTCTTCACCGGAATCAGGGCCTGGTCGTGGTACAGGCAGATGGCCGCGTCATAGGTGCGCCGCGCCTCGTCGTGGAACAGGGTGTCGGCCGGGCGCGGGTCGGTGATGTCGATGCCCTCGGCGCGCAGGGCCTGGGCCGCCGGCGCCAGAGTCTCGATCTCCTGCATGCCCAGCGCGCCGCCTTCGCCCGCATGGGGGTTCAGAGCGGCCAGGGCCAGGCGCGGATTTGCCAGGCCGAAGTCGCGGCGAAGGGCGTCGTGGGTGACGCGGGCGGTGCGGGTGATCCGCTCGGCCGTCAGCAGCTCCGGCACCTGATCCAGGGCGACGTGGATGGTGACGAGGCAAGCGCGCAGGTCGCGGGCCGTCAGCATCATGACCGGGCCGCGCACGCCGCTGAACGGCGCATCGGCGGTCAGTTCGGCGATGAACTCGGTGTGGCCGGGGAAACGGAAGCCGGAGGCGTACATCGGCGCCTTGGCGATGGGCGCCGTGACGACACCCGAGGCCTCGCCGCCCAGAGCCAGGCTGACGGCGGTCTCGATCCAGTCGGCGACGGCCGGCGCATTGCGAGGGTCCGGCCGGCCCGGCGTGACGATGGCGGCGATGGGATGCTGGATAACCGGCAAGGCACGCTGAAAGACGCCGCGGGCGTCGATGGGCGAGCCGACCTCGACCACCGGGGCGCCGCCGGCTCTCAGCAGGCCGGCGTCACCGACCACAGCGAAGGGGATGTCCCCATCCTTCAGCGCCCGCCACGCGTCGATGACGATCTCGGGCCCGACGCCCGCCGGCTCTCCCAGGGAGAGGACGAGGGGCGCGGGCGCGGGGGTCACTTGTACTCGATCAGGGCATCGGCGCGCAGGTCGCGCATGTAGCGACGACCCAGCATGGCCAGGGTCTGGCTGCGCAGGCGGCCTTCGATGTCCTGATAGGTCGGGGCTTCCGGGCCACCCAGGCGGCGGCCGCAGACGGCCAGCAGATGGACGCCCAGCGGCGTGCGAACGGGCGTGGAAACCGTGCCAACCTCGGCCGAGCGGGCGACCTGCTGGAACTGCGGCGCCAGGTTGGCGACGTCGGCCTCGCCGAGGTCAGACCCCAGCACGCCGCGTTCCGACGTGGCGCGTTGCAGAATGTTGTCGCAGGTCAGGCCGGCGCGCATCGCCTCAAGCTTCTGCGTCGCGGCGGCGACATCGGCGGGCGACGCCGATTCCGGGGCCTGGACCATGATCTGCTTCATCGAGACCAGGCTGGTGGCCGTGCCGTCACGCTTGTCGCGCATGTAGATGATGTAGACCCCGCCCTCGACCGGAATGGGGTTCGACAGCTGGCCCGGCTGAAGCTGATCGAAGGCGGTCTGCAGCGCGGGCTGGACGGTGCCTTGAACGACCCAGCCGGCGTCGCCGCCGCGCGCGGCGGTCGGGGCGGCCGAGAACTGGCGAGCGACGGCCTGGAAGGGCGCGCCCTCGACCATCTGGCGCACGAGTTGCTGAGCGCCGCTGAGGGCCGCCTGCTGGCCGCCCACTCGGGTGGCCTCCAGGTAGATTTCACCGACCAGATATTGGGGCTTGGTGGCGGCGGCGGTCAGCTGGCGCATCGACTGCTCGACCTGGGCGCGGCTGACGCGGGCGCGGCTGTTGAAGCGGCCGCCGACCAGCTGGCGCCAGCCGATCTCGGTGCGCAGCTGCTCGCGCAGGGTGTCGGCGCGGATGCCGCCGCGCTCCATGAATGCGACGTAGTTCGCCGGCGTCGTCTCGGCCTGGGTCGCCATATCGGCGATCTCCTGATCGATTTCCGCGTCGGTGACCTTCAGGCTTTCGAACTTGGCCAATTCCTCGTCCTGCAGGCGCTGTTCGATCAAAGCGTTCAGAGCCTGCTGCTGAATGGCGGGCAGGTTCTCCTCGGTCGGCCGGACCTGGGTGGTGGCGATCAGCAGCAGCATGCGCTGGCGCAGGTCGAAGCCCGTGATGATCTTGTCGTTGACCGTGGCGATGATGCCGTCGGCCAAGTCGAACTCAGGCGCTGCGGCAGCGCCGGCGGCCGCCGGCGCCTGCTCGGCCGCAGGGTTCAGCGATCCAGCGGCCGGGCCGGTAGGCGCCGACTGGCCGTAAGCCGAGCCTGCCAGGAGCGCCGCCAGCGCGACCCCCGTCGTGAAACGCTTAAGACCCATGTTCGTCTCGGTTCCTCATTGCGCCTCGACCCTCCGAAAAAGGGGAGGTCGCGCCCCGTGTCAGCGTGTCTGAGCGGGCTGCTCAGCGTTGTTCGCTGCGTCCATATCCTGAACCGCCGAAAGTGGCGAGGTTTAGGCGCACATAGACGCCTTCCGACGGGCCAGTGGGCCGCACGCGCGTGTTGTCGCGGCGGTAGCCCAGTTCGAAACGCACACAATCGTCATCGAACAGTAGTCCGACCTCGGAGCGCGTGATCTGATCTCGGTCCAGATCGGCGATGCCGGCGGTCGCGACGCCCCAGTTGCCGTAGACGAACTGTTGCGCCGTCAGTTGCACGAACTCGTAATTGCGGTTCAGCGGGCCTTCGACGGGATTGGAGCGATCGACGATGTAGTTGACGGTCGCTAGGTTGCGGCGGCCCCAGCGACCGTCGAGCGCGGCTTCGGCGCGGCGGATGTCGCCGGACGAATCGATCAGGGCGTGTGCGCGCCCGCGAATGCGGTCCGACGGCTCAAAGTCCGCCTGAACCACCCAATCAGAGGTGCGATCGGCCAGACCGGTGGGGTCATACAGGTCAGTGAGATTGTCCGGGATCGGGACGCGGAACCCGTCTTCGCGGTCCGCGCGCAGGCTGCGGCCGACGAACAGACTGGCGGTGCGACCCCCCGCCCAGCGCAGCGTGGCGCGGGCCCCGGCCGTGACGCGGGCTCCGCCCTCAAGCAGGTCGTAGCCGGGGAAGCGGTCGACGGCGAACAGGCTGGTCTCGTCCAGCGCAGAGGTCTGACTGTCTTCATTGGGAATGCGCGGATCGAGGTCCGGATCGTTGGCGATCAGCAGTTGCCCGACCGGCTCGAGGATCAACGAGGCCCCGCCCCTCAGCGGCTTGAACAGCGGGTAGCTGAGATCGACACCGGCCGCAGCGCGGGTGCGAGTGATGGTGGCGTCGTCGAGGCCCAGCGCCGGCGGAAGGTCGCCGATCGAATAGGCGTCAACGCGAAGATCGACGAAGGGCTCGAAGCGCAAGCCCTGGCGCGTCGTGACGATGCGGCGCCATTCCGCCTGACCCGAGAGGCGGCGGCTGTCGACGCCGCCGGCGCCCAGGGTCGTCGCCGGGATCATCTCCGGGCGCAGCACGGGCGAGCCGACGTAGGCGTCACGGAACAGGGCGACGGCCGACCCGCGAAGCCGCAGGCGGCCGCCGAACATCGGCGCCTCAGGCTCCCACCGCGCGTCCACCAACGGCGCCACGACCGGCAGGCTGTCATCGTCCTCGAAGACATTGAGGCCCAGGGCGTCCTCGTTGGTCTGGGCGACGCGCAGGCTCTGGATCGAGAAGGCGGCGACGGACACATAGGACCGCTCGCTCTGACGCTCCGCGTAAAGCTGCGAGATCAGCCGACGCTGGTCGCCGAAATACAGACCGTTGTCCTGATAGGGGCTGGAGATGTCGTAGCGGTCAAACAACGTCTTGTCCGAGGTCCGCTCGGCGGTGAAGCCCCACCGCCACGGGCCGTCAGGGTCGAACCGGCCCCAGCCGAGGACGTAGCTACGGCTTTCGGTCTCCAGCGGAATGTCCGCCTCGCCGTCCCCGTCCGCGTCATAGTCGCCAAATGGTCGTTCGTAGGTGTAGCCCCCACGCAGCACGATCGTGCCGTCATCGAAGCGGCGTCGCCATTGCAGGTTCAGGAACGGCGCGACCCGGCCGTTGAACTGGGGGCTGATCAGCCAGTCCTCGGACGGCGAGACGACGTGCAGATACGGCGTCTCTACCGACAGGCCCCGACCGTCGTCGTAGTTGATGATGGGCACCAGCAGGCCGGAAGCCCGCTCCACCGTCGGATCGGGGTGCGAGAAGAAGGGCAGGTACAGGACCGGCACCCCGCCGACCTTGAACACGGCGTTGCGGTAGAGGATGGCGCGCAGTTCTTCGTCCTGCACCACCTTCTCGGCCTGGATCGATATGCTGGGTGTCTTGGGATTTCCCTTCTCGTCGCAGATCGGGCAGGGCGTGAAGATCGCGTAGTTCAACTCGTTCGCGCTCTCGCCGCGCCGCACGGCCGTCGCGGCCATCAGGCTGGAGCCGTTGCTCAGCCGGGTGGCGAAATCGACGGCGACGCCGACCTGCAACTCAGCATCGGTCCGCAGTTGGCTGGCGTAAGCGACATCGCCATTCGGAGAGACGATCTCGGCCTGCCCGGCCGCCGAGGCGACCCCGGTTCCCAGATCGTAGGCGACCTGATTGGCGCGAAGCGTGTAGCCCCGGGACCGCACCAAGGCGCGTTCGCCGCGCTCGGCCCCCTGAGCGGTGATCAGATCGCCCTGTCGCGTGGCGGACTGGGCGTCGACATAGACGCCGCCATCGCCCAGACCGTCGCCGGCGGCGGCGTCCGTCGCCGCCGTAGTCTGCGCGAAGGCTGCCCCGGAGACGAACATCGCCGCGAGCGTGCTCAGCGCCGCGCCCGTGCGCAGCTGCGACCGCATCGATCGACGCTGACGTTCCTGACGCATACTCTGTCCGTCGCTGCTCAAGCCTTCGGCCAGCGCTTAGCCGTCTTCGGTATAGAACAGCAAGGTGAAGGCGGCGAGCGCGGTCAGAACGGGCGGGAGCCAGGCCGAAAGGAATGGCGGCACGACCTCGGCCGAGCCCATCGCCGCCGAAAACTGGTTCACGAAGAAGAAGGCGAAGCCGAGCACGACCGCCGCCACGCTCATCTTCACCAGGTCGCCCAGCCGCATCAAGCGCAGCGAGAAGGCCGCCGCCAGGATCGACATGGCCGCGAACATCAGCGGCGTGGCCAGCAGCTGCTGCAATCGCAACCTGTAGGCCGTGGACGAGAAGCCGGCGTTCTCCACCCGCGTGATCTGGCCGGGCAGGGACCAGAAGGACGTCGATTGCGGCCGGGCGAAACGCTGGAACGCCTCGCGATCGGCCAGGCTGGAGGGCAGGTCGAGGGTCGAGTAGCGCACCGCGCGCTGACCGGTCTGGGCGCCGACCGCGTCCACCAGCCGCCAGCGTCCGGCTGAAAGCGTGGCGCTCTTGGCGTCGATGCGTTCGCTGAAGTCGCGCTCTCCGCCCGGCGACGTCGTGTAGATGAAGAAGGTGGCGTCCAGCAGTCGGCCCGAGGCGCGGTCCTGACGTACGGCGCGAATGATCATCTGGCGCTGGTCGTCACCTTCACGAAGCCAGACCGCCTCCTGGCGGCCGGTGCCCGGAACGGCGCCGGAGATGCGGGCACGCTCGCGCTGGAACAGGCCGTCACCCCACGCCGCCGCAGGCCCCAGGGCGGTTATGACCAGCACGCCGCCGGCCAACGCCGCGCCGGCGGCCGGCAGGACGAAGCGCCAGGCCGAAACGCCGGCCGCGCGCATGGCGACCAACTCGCTGCGCCGGTTCAGCCCCACGAACGCGGCCAGGGTGCCGAACAGGAAGACGAACGGCAGCAGCTGAAGGATCACCGTCGGCGACTTCAGGAACATAAGTCCAAGGATGCGGACACCCGACAGGTCCGTGTCGGAACCCAGACCGCGCGAGATCTCCACGAAGTCGATCAGCATGACCAGCGAAGCGATGACCGCCAGAGCGACAGCCAGGCTGCGGCCCTGCTGGATCAGAACATAGCGCTCGATGCGGCCCAGCCGCAGACGCGGAGCGGGGAGGGTCAAGCGCCTCATGCGAACTTGCTCCGAACGGTTCGGATGAGTGGCCTGAGCCGGCTGTGTCGCGGCTTCAGCTGACGGAACAGCGCCCAGAGCGCCAGGGCGGTGGCGGCCAGCGGCAGCAGATACTGAAGGATGTTCATCCACCCGTTCCAGGCGCTGGCGGCGGTTACGCCGTAGCCGACGACCCGCAACACCAGGAAGACACCCGCCGCCTTGGCGATCCGCGCCGAATAGCCCGTCCGGCTGTAGCCGCCGCCGAGGATGGCGGTCAGGGCCAGCGCCATGGCGGCGAGCGCGTAGAGAGGGGATGTGATGCGGGAGTGGCCTTCCGCGCGCAATTCATTCTGCGGCGCCACGTCCTTGATCAGACCGGGCGAGGGATTGAACAGCTCACTGGGGAAAAGGTCGGACGGCTTGTAGCGGATGCGCTGGTCCGACTGGGTGAAAGGCGCGAGCGAGAAGGTGTTGCTGTCGAACGAGAAATACTCGAGCACGCCGTTCTTGGAATAGCGCTGCATCGAACCGTGGCCCATCCGCAGGACGGGCACGCCGTCGGCATGACCGAAGCGCGCTTCGTCCGCGTCCCAGGTCGTGACGGTCTTGCCGTTGTCCAGATAGACGAAGAGGTTCTTCAGCAGCCCGTTCTGCTCGACCTTCTGGACGTAGACGGTCAGCCCTTCCGGCCCTTGGACGAAGCTGCCTTCCTCGACGAGCAGGGCCGCAAGGTCGGTTCGGATTTCGAACGCCTGCTGGCGCGCCTCGTGCTGCGCCCAAGGCTGAAGGACCAGGGTGGTCAGCAGTCCCAGCGCCGTCGCGGCCCCGGCCAGCACCCCGGCGGGCAGGATGGCGGACCAGCGCCCGACGCCGCTGGCGAAAATGGCGGTCAGCTCCTGCTCGCGCTGCAGACGCGTCAGCGAGATCAACGCCCCCACGAAGAGACCGATGGGCAGGATGACGCTGAGCAGCTGGGGCAGGGCCAGCAGGGTCAACTTGGCCATGACGCCCAGGCTCTGGCCGCGTTCGACGATCAGCTGCAACTGGTCCAGGCTCTGGCTCAGCAGCCCGATTCCGGCCAGGGCGGCGCAGGCCGCCACGACCGGCAGCGCAATCTGGCGCAAAAGATATCGCTGGATCAGGGTCATGAAACGGACGGTTCGCGCGCGGTTGCAGGCGGCGGCTTTGGGGGGCATCTAGTAGCGAACCGGGCGACCTGTCCGCAACCGCGCAGACGCTGCGCGCCAATCCATAGAGATATCCGGTGCGCCCAGCCCGCCGGTGGAGTGATTCATGAAAGTCGAGTTCGTCGCCGCCGTCCAGGATTCCGAGGTCCTCGCGGTGCTGGTCCATGACGGCCGCTCTCTCAGCCGCGCCGCGGTCGCTGTCGATCAGGCGTCGGGCGGCGCCGTCGCCCGCGCCCTGACGACCAGTCGCTTCAACGGCAAGACCAACTCCACCCTCGTTATCGCCGCGCCCTCGGGCGTGAAGGCCGGCGTACTGGTGTTGACCGGCGCCGGCGCCGAGGACGCCTTCGACGATCTGGCGCTGGAGGCGGCCGCAGGCGCGGCCTATCACGCGGTGAAGACGACGGGCGCAAGAAGCCTGACGATCGACGTCGGGCATCTGGGCGCCGAACAAGCCGCGCGGGTGGCTTTCGCCGTTCGTCTGGCGGCTTATCGCTTCGACAAATACCGCACGACGCAGAAGCCAGATGCGATCCCGTCGATCGAAGCGGTTCAGATCGTGACCGAGGATCTGCGCGGCGCAGAGGCGGCGTTCGAGGCGCTGTCTGCGGTGGCTGACGGCGTGATCTTCGCGCGCGATCTGGTTTCGGAACCCGCCAACATTCTCTACCCGGCGGAGTTCGCGCGCCGCGTGAAGGCGATGGAGAGCCTGGGCCTGGAGGTCGAGATCCTCGGCGAGGCCGAGATGGAAAAGCTGGGCATGCGGACCCTGCTGGCCGTCGGCCAGGGCAGCCGCCGCGAGAGCCAGTTGGCCGTGATCCAGTGGAAGGGCGGCGAGGCAGGCGGCCAGCCGCTGGCCTTCGTCGGCAAGGGCGTCTGTTTCGATACCGGCGGCATCTCCATCAAGCCGGCCGACGGCATGGAGGACATGAAGTGGGACATGGGCGGCGCGGCCGCCGTCTCGGGCCTGATGATGGCCCTGGCCGGCCGCAAGGCCAAGGTGAACGCCGTGGGCGTGCTGGGCCTGGTCGAGAACATGCCCGACGGCGACGCCCAGCGCCCGGGCGACGTGGTCATTTCCATGTCGGGTCAGTCGGTCGAGGTGATCAACACCGACGCCGAGGGTCGCCTCGTTCTGGCAGACGCCCTCTGGTACACGCAGGAGCGTTTCAAGCCGAAGTTCATGATCGACCTGGCCACCCTGACGGGCGCCGCCATCGTTGCCGTCGGCCTGGACATCGCGCCGCTGTACGCCAACTCCGAAGCGGTCGCCGAGCCGATCCTGGCCGCGTCCAAGAAGGTTGGCGAGAACTTCTGGCGCATGCCGTTGCCGCCCCAGTACGAGCAGCACATCGATTCGAAGATCGCGGACGTGAAGAACGTTGGCAACGGCCGGGCCGGCGGCTCGATCACCGCCGCCCTGTTCCTGCAGCGCTTCGTCAACGGCACGCCCTGGGCGCACCTGGACATCGCCCCGACCGCTTGGGCCAACAAGAGCCCCAGCCCCACCGTCCCCGAAGGCGGCGTCGGCTTCGCGGTCCGGACGCTGGATCGCATGGTGGCGGACAGCTACGAGGCCTGATGGCCGAGGTCTGGTTCTATCATCTGGAGCGGTCGAGCCTGGAGGCGGTGCTTCCGGGACTGCTTGAGAAGACGCGGGAGAAGGGGTGGCGGGCGTTGATCCGCACCCCCGATCCGGCGCGAACGGCGGCTCTGGACGAGCATCTGTGGAGCTATCGTGAGGACAGCTTTCTGCCGCACGGCCGGAGCGGTGATCCGTTCCCCGAGCGCCAACCCATCCTGATCGGTGAGGACGGCGAGAACCGGAACGGCGCTCAGGCGCTGTTCATCGTCGAGGGCGCAGACCTGTCCGCAGCGGAGACTTTTGAACGATGTTTCATCCTGTTCGACGGACGAGACGACCAGCGAGTTCAGGCCGAACGCGAGCGCTGGCGCACGCTGAAGGGACAGGGGCTATCGCTGGCCTACTGGAAGCAGGACGAGGACGGACGCTGGTCGCGCGCGGCCTGATGGCGGGACTGCTGCTCAGCGCCGCCGCGTGCGGTTCGACACAGCCCCGCGTCGCCGAACAACCGGCCCCTCGCGCGGTCGAACAGGCCGAACAGTCGCGGCCGGTGGGCGACCGCATGCCGTCGTCGGACGCGGATTTGTGCAAGGCGAACGACCTGCAATGGCTTGTCGGGCGCCCGAAGACCGAGATTCCGGTGCCGGTTGAAGTGGTGAACCGCCGCGTTACCTGCACCACCTGCGCGATCACCGAAGACTATTCGGCCTATCGCCTGAACATCTTCTTCAACGACCAGACCGGAAAAGTGGAACAGATCCGATGCGGATGATCCTGCCCCTTCTCGCCGTCGCGGCCTTCGCCGCCGGCTGTGCGCCGACACCCTCGCCGGCGACGCCCGGTACACCCGGAGCCCAGCGGTGCAACGCGGAAGCCAGCCAGTCGCTGGTCGGTAGCCACGTGGGCGCGGTCGACTTCGCGGCGGGCGCCAATGTCCGCATCGCCTGCACCACCTGCGCGGTGACGATGGACTACAATCCCGACCGCCTGAACGTCTTCTTCGTCGAGGAGACCGGCATCATCGAGCGCGTCACCTGCGGCTAACGGACCGGCCGCTCCAACTCCAGAACCGTCTCGCTCAGAGCCTCCAGGCGGGCCGTGAGCAGTGCCTGTGCATCGTAGAGGGCGCGGTTGTAAAAGGCCGCGCCCAGACGCTCGCCGATCAGGTCCAGCAGCATCTCCGCCTGCAGATGCGTCATCGGCTCGTCCAGCGCGTCGCGTGACCAGTCCCGCAATGGCCGACCATATCGGCACGCTCTTCCCGGCTGAGAGAGATCGCCCTCACGCGACCGCCGCCAGAGCTTCCTCGGCCGCCATCCAGGCCTGTTCGGCGGCGTCGAGATCGGCCTGCGTCTTGGCGCGAGCGCGGGTCAGGCCCTCCAGCGCCTTGGGATTGCTGACCGAGGCGTTGGCCATGTCGTCGTCGATGCGGGCGATCTCCGCTGTCAGCTGCGCCATCCGCTCCTCGGCCTTCTTGACGGCGTGGCGGAGGGTCGAAGGGGAGGGGCCGGACTTCTTGTCGTTCTTCTTGCCCTTGTTGTTCTGGGGCGGCGCGGCGTCGGCGGCATCCGCCTTGATCTGGCTCGGCTTGGCCGAGGCGGCCTTGGCGCGGTCCAGCACAAACTTGGCATAGTCGTCCATGTCGCCGTCATACGGCTTCACCGTGCCGTCGGCGGCGAGCCACAGGCGGTCGGCGACCATTTCCATCAGCGAGCGATCGTGGGTGATCAGGATGACGGCGCCGGTATAGTCGTTCAGCGCGTCCAGCAGGGCGCGGCGGCTGTCGATGTCCAGGTGGTTGGTCGGTTCGTCCAGGATCAGGACGTGGGGCGCATCCATCGCCACCATGTTCAACAGCAGCCGCGCCCGTTCGCCGCCCGACAGGCTGTCGACCGTGGTCTCCTGCTTCTCATACCCCAGGCCGAACTGCGCCAACTTGGACCGCCGTGCGCTTTCGGCGGCTTCAGGCATGGCGCGGCGAATGATTTCCAGCGGCGTGTCGGTGGGGTCCATCGCCTCGATCTGATGCTGGTGGAACCAGCCCACGCGCATCTTCTTGTCACGGTGCAGTTCGCCCTCGGAGACATTGAGGGCGCCGGCGATCATCTTGGCGAAGGTCGATTTGCCGGCGCCGTTAACGCCGAGCAGGCCGATGCGGTCGTCCAGGTCCATGCGCAAATTCAGATTACGCAGGATCGGCTTGCCGGTGTCGTAGCCCACATTGGCGCGCTCCAGCCGGATCAGCGGCGGCGCCAGCGGACGGGGTGGCGAGGGCAGGGTGAAGGGGGCGACGCGTTCTTCGATGGTCGTGGCGACGGGCTGCATCTTGGACAGCCGCTTCATCCGCGACTGGGCCTGCGCGGCCTTGGACGCCTTGGCCTTGAAGCGATCGACGAAGGCCTGGAGGTGGGCGCGCTCGGCGTCCTGCTTGGCCTTGGCCGACAGCTGCAGACGGGCCTTTTCGGCGCGCGCCTGTTCGAACTGGTCGTAGTTGCCGGTGTAGAGCGTCAGGGTGTGGTTCGCGAGGTGCAGGATGTGGGTGCAGACCTCGTTCAGCATCTCGCGGTCGTGGGAGATGATCAGGGCGGTGTGTGGATACTTCTTCAGCCGCGCCTCTAGCCACAGGGCGCCTTCGAGGTCGAGGTAGTTGGTCGGTTCGTCGAGCAGAAGCATATCAGGCTCGGCGAACAGGGCCGCCGCCAGCGCCACGCGCATCCGCCAGCCGCCCGAGAAATGCGACATCGGCCGCTGCTGGTTCTCCTGGTCGAAGCCGAGACCGACCAGGATTTCAGACGCCCGCGCCGGGGCGGCGTCGGCGTCGATCTCGATCAGGCGCGACCAGATCTCGCCCATCTCCTCGGGCTCGGCAGTCTCCAGACGGCCCAGGAGGGTGTGACGCTCCACGTCGGCTTCAAGGATGGTGTCCAGCACGCTGACGGGCGTGGCCGGGTGCTCCTGATCGACCGAGCCGATGCGGGCGGTCTTGGGCAGACTGATCTCGTCGCCGCCGGCCTGCAGTTCGCCCAGGATCAGCTTGAACAGCGTCGACTTGCCGATGCCGTTGCGGCCCACCAGCCCGACCTTGGCGCCGGGCGGCAGGCTGACAGACGCATCCACGAGGAATTTGCGGCCCCAGGCGTTGAACGTCAGGTCTGTGATCTGGAGCATCGTCGCATCTTACAACGTGTCCTCAAGCAGCGCGGCGCCGCGCGCCGAGCGGTAGGACACTAGAAAAGGAGTTGGTTGGAAACCGGGGAGGTCGCCGCTATAAGCCCGCGACCTTCAAACTCCCAATACAAGAAGTCCAATGACCGAACGCACCTTCTCGATCATCAAGCCCGACGCGACCCGCCGCAACCTGACCGGCAAGGTCAACGCCGTGATCGAGGACGCCGGCCTGCGCATCGTCGCCCAACGCCGCGTCAAGCTGACCGAGGCCCAGGCCAAGAAGTTCTACGAAGTCCACGCCGAGCGTCCGTTCTACGGCGAGCTTGTCGGCCAGATGACCGCCGAGCCGGTCGTCGTGCAGGTGCTGGAAGGCGACAACGCCGTGGCCAAGTACCGCGAAGTCATGGGCGCCACGAACCCCAAGGACGCCGCCGACGGCACCATCCGCAAGCTGTTCGCCCTGTCGATCGGCGAGAACTCGGTCCACGGTTCGGACTCGCTTGAGAACGCCGGCATCGAAATCGCGCAGTTCTTCACCGACGCCGACATCGTCGGTTGATTGTGCTGGGCCGCGGTCAGAAGGCTCCGCCTTCTGGCTGCTACGCGCCGACCTTCGGTTCGATCCGACGCGGCCCTGAGCTTCGCCCGGCGAACGGCTCAAGTCGCGAGCCTCCGCGAGGCAAGCCTAGCCTAAGCGAACGGCCTGCGTCCGGAACCGGACGCGGGCCGTTTCGTTTTGTCTCCCGAGTTCAGTCCTCCCTGGGAGATTTCGATATGAAGACGATTCTGAAGCTGACCCCCGTCGTCGGCGCTCTGACCCTCCTGGCCGCCTGTGGCTCGACCATGGAGCAACGTGCTGCGACGGGTGCTCTCGGCGGCGCCGTGGCCGGTCAGGTAATCGGCGGCAACACCGGTTCGACCGTCGCGGGCGCGGCTGTCGGCGCGGTGGCCGGTGCGGCGACGACGCCGAAGTAAGCTGTCGAAAGACGGACGCCTGCAGCGGCCCCGGAGCGATCCGGGGCCGTTTCGCTGTCAGGCTGCGGCCTTTTCGCTGTCGATCAGGATCTGGACCGCGACGTAATCGGTCTTGCCCGTTCCCAGCGTGGGGACTTCGCCCACGCGCAGAATCTTCTTGGGCACCGCCAGTTCCGGGGCGCCGTGCGCGCGGGCCCATTCGGCCAGCCGCGCGACATCGGCGTCCATCCGGTCCGTGACCAGCACAAGCTTCTCGCCCTTTCGGGTGTCCGGGATGGAGACGACGGCGTGGCGGCTGTCGGGCCAGACGGCGCTGGCCAGACCCTCGACGGCGGTCAAAGAGACCATCTCGCCGCCGATCTTGGCGAAGCGCTTCACGCGGCCGAGGATGCTGACATAGCCCTCGTCATCGACCTCGACGATGTCGCCCGTATCGTGCCAGCCCTCGGCCAGCGGCTCGATCGTGCTGGGGTCTTCGGGCGACAGATAGCCCGACATGACGTTGGGACCGCGGACGTAGAAGCGACCGCCCTCGGGAATGCCCGGAACCTCTTCGACACGCCAGTCCATGCCCGGCAGGATCTGCCCTACGGTACCGGGCATGTTGCGGTCGGGGTGGTTCACCGCAATCACCGGAGAGGCCTCGGTCGCGCCGTAGCCCTCCAGCAGCTTCACACCATGAAACTCTGTGTTGAAGAGATGACGGGTTTCGTCGCGGACCCGCTCAGCGCCGGCGACGACGAATTGGAGGGTTCGGAAATCATCCGGCTCGGCCACCCGGGCCCACTGGTTCAGGAAGGTGTCGGTTGTGAACAGCAGCGACGCTTTCACCTGCGGCAACAGGTCGGTGATCTGCTTGGCATGTAGAGGGGAGGGGTACTGGAAAGACTTCAACCCTTGCAGGAGCGGAAGGATCACGCCGCCAGTCAGGCCGAAACAGTGGAAGGTGGGCAGGGGATTGAAAGCGACCCAATCGGAGTCCAGCGCGATATGCTGGGCGACCTGGCGCGAGTTGGCGACCAGATTGGCCTGGCTCAGCACCACCCCCTTGGGCGCACCGAAGCTGCCGGAGGTGAACAGGATGACGCCCGGGGACTGCGGGTCGGTCTTCACGCGGAAGCGCTTGGGCGCGAAGCCGGCCATGAGGCCGTAGACCTTGTCGGCCAGGCCGATGGTCTTGCGCACGTCGTCCAGCCAGACGACTTCGGCGACTGTCTCGATCTGTTCGATTAACTCGTGGATCTTGGCCTGATCGACGAACCGCTTGGCCGACAGCACCTTCTTGACGCCGGCGGCCTGGATGGCGGCCTTCACGTTCCGTTCGCCCGAGGTGAAATTGATCATCACCGGCACGCGGCCGTGGGCCAGCAGACCGTAGTAGGTCACCACCACGCCCATGCTGGACGGCAGCAGGATGCCGACCCGCTCGCCCACAGCCGTCATGGCGGCGATCTTGCGGCCCAGAACCAGGGCAGCGCGGATCAGGCCGGTGTAGGTGAGGGGCTTGCGGTCCTGGTCCTCCAGGATCTCTTTGTCGCCGTAGCGCTCACGGGCGGCGATCAGCGCGTCGAATAGGGCTTCTTCGCCGACCGGGGCTTCCAAGGCTACGCGCAACGGGGGAACTCCATGGGTCGCGGCGGGACCGCGCGAAGCGCCGCAAGGTAAAGATCGGCCCGTGCCTTGAAAAGGCTTGTTACCCCGCGTGAGGTTCCCTCACCTTGCCTTAAGGGGCCGGAACGCCGAAATAGGCCTTCGCGGAGCACCCCTTGGTCACCCTGATTGACACCCTGACGAAGAAGCCCTCGGAGCTTCGCCACCCGGAAAAGCAGAACCGGCCGGAATCGGCGGTGCTGAAGAAGCCGGACTGGCTGCGCGTCAAGGCGCCCGGATCGGGCCAGTACAACGCCACGCGCGCCATCGTGAGGGACAAGGGCCTGGTCACCGTCTGTGAAGAGGCGGCCTGCCCGAACATCGGCGAGTGCTGGAGCCAGAAGCACGCCACCCTGATGATCATGGGCGACACCTGCACGCGGGCCTGCGCCTTCTGCAACGTGAAGACCGGTCTCCCGCAGCCGCTGGACCCGGAAGAGCCCGCCAAGGTCGGGCTGGCCGTCATGCAGATGGGCCTGAACCACGTGGTGATCACCAGCGTGGACCGGGACGACGTCGCGGACGGCGGCGCGGCCCACTTCGCCGAGGTGGTGCGCCAGATCCGTCTTCAGGCGCCCGGCACGACCATCGAGATCCTGACGCCCGATTTCCTGCGCAAGGACGGCGCAGCCGAGGTGATGATCGACGCCACCCCGGACGTCTTCAACCACAACCTGGAAACGGTGCCGCGGCTCTATCTGAAGATCCGGCCCGGCGCCCGCTACTTCCACTCGCTGCGCCTGCTGCAGATGGTCAAGGAGCGCGACCCCAACCAATTCACCAAGTCCGGCATCATGGTCGGTCTGGGCGAGACCAAGGAGGAGGTCATGCAGGTGATGGACGACATGCGTTCCGCCGGCGTCGACTTCATCACCATCGGCCAGTACCTTCAGCCGACCCGCAAGCACGCGGCCATCGACCGGTTCGTGACGCCGGAAGAGTTCATGGCCTATGAGGCGATCGCCCGGGCCAAGGGCTTCCTGATGGTGTCGTCCAGCCCGCTGACCCGCTCGTCGCACCATGCCGGGGACGACTTCGCGCGGCTGCGCGCCGCGCGCCTGGCGCAGACCGGGCGCTGACGCCCGCTTGGCCGTCCACCGCGTTACCCGCATCCTGCCATATCAGCCCGCCCAGCTCGCCGAGTTGGTGGCGGATGTGCGCGCCTATCCGGAGTTCGTGCCGTGGGTGACCTCGATGCGGGTCTGGAACGAGCGCGACGAGGCCGAGGGCGTGACGCTGAAGGATGCCGAAGCCGCCGTCGGCTTTTCCTTCCTGAAGGAGCGCTTCTCGACCTGGGTCCGGCATGACCGCAATTCGCCGAAGGTCGAGGTGGGGCTGATCCGGGGCCCGTTCCGGCACCTGAAGAACCGCTGGGAGTTCTTCCCGCATACCGAGGGGACGCGGCTGGAGTTCATGATCGACTTCGCGTTCAAGAGCCGGCTGCTGGACGCCATGCTGCACGCCAACTTCGACCGGGCGGTCGAGAAGCTGATCGGCTGTTTCGAGGCCGAGGCGCAGCGGCGGTACGGGCGATGAGCTTCGATTTCGACGCGGTCGTGGTGGGCGCCGGCGCCGTGGGCCTGGCCTGCGGGCGGGCGCTGGCGGCGCGGGGTCAAGTCGTGCTGGTGCTCGAGAAGGAGCCGCACATCGGCCAGGGCGTCTCCTCGCGCAACAGCGAGGTGATCCACGGCGGCCTCTACTATCCCACCGGTTCGCTAAAGGCGCGGTTCTGCGTCGAGGGACGGCGACGGCTCTACGCCTTTCTCGAGAGCCACAAGGTCGAGCACTGGAAGTGCGGCAAGCTGGTCGTCGCGACCGAAGAGGTCGAGGTCGAGCGGATCGAGGCCATCTTCCAGCAGGGCGTGACCAATGAGGTCGAGGGGCTGGATCATCTGACGGGCGAACAGGCGCGGGCGCTGGAGCCTGAGCTGAACGCCCATTCCGCCATCCTGTCGCCCGAGAGCGGCGTGTTCGACAGCCACGGCTACATGCTGGCGCTGCAGGGCGAAATCGAGGATGCGGGCGGCTCGGTCGTCATTTCCGCGCCGTTCGAGGGCGCGGCGCCGTTGCCTGGCGGCGGGTTCGAGGTACGCGTGGGCGGGGAGGGGGCGATGACGGTCACCAGCCGCCTGCTGATCACCGCGCCGGGCCTGTCGTCGCAGGCCGTGGCGGCGACGATCGAGGGTTATCCGGCGACCGAGATCCCGACGCGGCATCTGGGCAAGGGCGTCTATTTCCGACTGACCGGCAAGGCGCCGTTCAACCGCCTGATCTACCCGCCGCCGATCCCCGGCGCGCTGGGCACCCACTACCGCAAGGATCTGGGCGGCCAGGCCGTGTTCGGGCCCGACCTCGTCTATGTCGAGACCGAAAACTATTCGGTCGATCCGGCCAAGGCGGCCGAGTTCGAGCGCTACATACGCCGCTTCTGGCCCGGCCTGCCGGACGGCGCTTTGACGCCCGACTATGCCGGCATCCGGCCCAAGCTGCACGGGCCGGGCGAGACCCAGCCGGATTTCCAGCTACATGGCGTCGAGCACCACCGCATTGAGGGGCTGATGGCCCTGTTCGGCATCGAGAGCCCGGGTCTGACAAGCTCCATGGCCATCGGCGAGGCGGTGGCCGAGGCGCTGTCATGACCGAACGCGAGAAGATGCTGGCGGGCCTGGCCTATGATCCGGGCGATCCCGAGCTGCGCGACGGCCGGGCGCGCGCCGTCGGCCTGACCGTGGCCCTCAACACCGAACCGGATCGCAGCCGGCGCGCCGCCATCGTCAATGAACTGGTGCAGGCCAGGGACGGCGCGGCGGTCATCATGCCGGGGTTCTTCTGCGACTACGGCGTCAACATTCACCTGGGCGAGCGAGCGTTCGTCAACGCCAACTGCGTCTTTCTGGACTGCGCCGAAATCCGCATCGGCGACAACTTCCAGTGCGGGCCGGGCGTGCAGTTGTTGACGCCCGAGCATCCGCTGGACGCCATTCAGCGGCGCAGCCTGGAGACGGCGCGGCCTATCGTCGTCGGCGATGATGTCTGGATCGGCGGCGGCGCCATCGTCTTGGCGGGCGTCACAGTCGGGGACCGCAGCGTCATCGGGGCCGGGGCGGTGGTGACGCGAGATGTGCCGTCCGACGTGGTCGTGGTCGGCAATCCGGCGCGGGTGGTCAAACGACTGGCCTAGGCGTTCGCCATCACCACGATGGCGGCGACGAAGGGGATCAGCGGCAGGAAGAGAGCGGCCACCGCCAGCGTGTAGCGGCGGAGAAACCACGCCGCCCACGCCAGGATCGGCCCCACCACGAAGGCGAGTGGGATGCAGAAGCTGAGGGTGATGAAGGTCTCGATCGCCGGGGTCATGCCCGCGTCCGACGCCATCACTGAAAAGGCCGCCCACATCAGGGCCAATGGCAGCAGAAGCAGGGAGATGACGGTCCCGGCGACCAGGCCCAACATGACCTGGCGGCTGCGTGGTGCGGCGCTCATCGGTCCCGCCTTGAAATCGCCTGTCGGTTCATGCATAAGCCCGCGCTCGCAGGCGGCTCTCTTGGGCCGCCGCTACTGTTTTTGCGCCTTCCGGGGCGCTCGCCAAGAAGATTGAGACGGACATGGCTGTTCCGAAGCGCAAAGTATCGCCCTCGCGTCGCAACATGCGCCGCGCCCACGACGCCCTGGGCACGAACCCCTACACCGAAGACAAGGATACGGGCGAGCTGCGTCGTTCGCACCATATCGACCTGAAGACCGGCACCTACCGTGGCCGCCAGGTCCTGACGCCCAAGGAAGACTAGTCTTTTCAAGGGTCGTCCGCTTCGGCGGGGTCTGAACGATGTTGCGGCGCACGATAGCCTCGTGCGCCGTTTTCGTGCGTTGTGTCGGCATCCCAACTGGAGATGCCCTCATGATCCGCTCCATAGCCCCCATCGCGGCCGTCGCCCTCCTGGCCGCCTGCCAGCAGCCCCAGACCGAGGCGCCCGCCCCGACCGAACCGGCCCCCGCGCCCGCTCCGGCGCCCGCGCCGCCGGTCATCCAGCCCTCGGCCACGGTCATCACGTCGGAAGGCTGGGGGCCGCTGCGAATCGGCATGAGCCGCGCCGATGTGGTCACCGCCCTGGGCGAAGACGCCAATCCGAACGCCGTCGGCGGCCCCGATCCGCAAAGCTGTGACGAGTTCCGGCCGGCCCGCGCACCCGAATCGGTGCTGGTCATGATCGAGAACGGCGTCCTGACCCGGATCAGTCTGATCCGCCCGTCCGACATCAAGACCGACCGCGGCTTCGGCGTGGGCGATACGGCCGCCTCCGTGAAGACGGCCTATGGCGCGGCGGCGACCGCCGAACCGCACAAGTACGAGGCCGCTCCGGCCGAGTACATCACCGCCTGGAGCCGTGGCGGTTCGACCAGCTATGTCCAGGATCCGAATGCTCGGGGGCTGGTCTATGAGGTCGGTGGCGACGGCAACGTGAAGGCCATTCGCGCCGGCGGTCCGTCGATCCAGCTTGTCGAGGGTTGCGCCTGACCTGTTCGTCTGTCCCCCTGCGCTGACAGGTGCAGGGGGATGGCGCGTGTTCTCGGTTCGCAAGGATGATCTGACGCACCCGGCGGTGCAGGCGCTGCTGGCGCATCACCACGCGGTCATGCACGCGGACTCCCCGCCTGGGCATGCCTTCGCCCTGAACCTGGATGGACTGAAGTCCCCAGATATCACGGTATGGTCGGCATGGGACCGGGACGACCTATGCGCCATCGGCGCGCTGCGGCGGCTGGACGACGGGTCGGGCGAGATCAAGTCGATGCGGACCCATGCGGATCAGTTGCGGCGCGGCGCGGCGGCGGCGATCCTGACGACCATTCTCGATCACGCCCGCGACAATGAGCTGAGCCGCGTCAGCCTGGAGACCGGCAGCGGCCCGTCTTTCGAGCCGGCCCTGGCGCTGTACCGCCGCGCGGGCTTCACCTCGGGCGGACCTTTCGGGGGATACGAGAAGAGCGACTTCAATCAGTTTCTGCACCTCGATCTCTGACCGGCGGTTGCAAGCCGTGATTGGCCTTTGGCCCGCTTGCGGCTAAAGCCCGCATCCGACGTCTTTCCCGCCAAGCGAGCCCCTTCATGACCGACATCGCCGACATCGTCGCCCGCCAGATCCTCGACAGCCGGGGCAACCCGACCGTGGAAGTCGACGTGACCTTGGATGACGGCTCCTTCGGACGCGCCGCCGTGCCCTCGGGCGCCTCGACCGGCGCCCACGAGGCGGTCGAGCTGCGCGACGGCGACAAGTCTGTCTGGGGCGGCAAGGGCGTCCAGAAAGCGGTTGACGCCGTCAACGGCGAAATCTTCGATGCCCTGTCGGGCATGGACGCCGAGGACCAGCGCCGGCTGGACGAGGCGCTGATCGCGCTGGACGGCACCGAGAACAAGAGTCGCCTGGGCGCCAACGCCATTCTGGGCGTCTCCCTGGCCGCGGCCAAGGCCAGCGCCATCTCCTCGAACCTGCCGTTCCACCGCTACATCGGCGGTGTTTCGGCCCGCGTGCTGCCCACCCCGATGATGAACATCATCAACGGCGGCGCCCACGCCGACAATCCGATCGACATCCAGGAGTTCATGATCCTGCCGACCGGCGCCGAGAGCTTCTCGGAAGCCCTACGCATGGGCTCGGAAATCTTCCACGCCCTGAAGAAGCAGTTGAAGGACGCGGGCCACAACACCAACGTCGGCGACGAGGGCGGTTTCGCACCGAATCTGGCGTCGGCCGAGGAGGCCCTGGCCTTCATCACCAAGGCGGGTCAGGCGGCCGGATATCTGGCGGGTGAAGACTTCCACCTGGGTCTGGACGTCGCCTCGACCGAGTTCTTCAAGGACGGAAAGTACGCGATGACGGGGGAGGGCAAGACGCTCGATTCCGAAGCCATGGCGAACTACCTGGCCGATCTGGTCGAGCGCTTCCCGATCGTGTCGATCGAGGACGGGATGGGCGAAGATGACTTCGACGGCTGGCGCATCCTGACCGAGCGTCTGGGCGACCGGGTCCAGCTGGTCGGCGACGATCTGTTCGTGACCAACCCCGCGCGTCTGGCCGCCGGCATCGGCGAAGGCCTGGCCAACTCCATCCTGATCAAGGTCAACCAGATCGGCACCCTGTCGGAGACCCTGGACGCCGTCGATATGGCGCACCGTGCCGGCTACACCTCGGTCATGAGCCACCGCTCGGGCGAGACGGAGGATTCGACCATCGCTGACCTGGCCGTCGCCACCAACTGCGGACAGATCAAGACCGGCTCGCTGGCCCGCTCGGATCGTACGGCCAAATACAATCAGCTGCTGCGCATTGAGGAGATGCTGGGCGACCAAGGCGTCTATTTCGGCGACGGCATGCTGCTGAAGTAGGGCGTCCACGGGGGCCGCGCCCCCGGGTCCAATGCTACGACGCCTTTACGCCGCCCGGTCCTGCACCGGGCGGCGTATTCGTTTCTTTCGAGCCGGGCCAAAAATCGTTGCTCGACTGAAATAGTCGTTACGAAGATATGGCCAAGCTACGGTTTGTTAGGGGTCTTCGGCGACGTTCCATCAACTGTGTTCACGCTCAGAAGGAGCGTTCTTGATGCCTGAACGGATGAAGCCGTACCGTATCGCCATGGCCCTGATGTTGCTGATCGCCTACCTCGGCGTTCAGGCGCTGACCGGCGACAGGGGGCTGCTGACCGGCGCGGCGCGCGATGCGCGCCTGGTCGCGCGCGAAAGCCAGCTGGCAGATCTGGAAGCCCAGCGGGCCGATCTGGAAACACGTGTCGAATATTTGCAGGCCGACAATCTCTCGCGCGATCTGCTGGAGGAGCGCGCGCGCGCCGTGCTGGGGTTCGCCAACCCGCACGACTACGTCATTCGCGTCGTGACGCCCGTCGAACACGACATGAAAACGGGCCGGTCGTGAACTTTCGTTTCATCCCATAATGCTGACTTTGCGTTTGGGAACGGAAGGCTGCTAAAGCCCACTTCCCTAACGACAAGAGGCCCCCATCAGCCATGTGGCGCGGGGCTCAGCCGGGAGATTCCGGATGGCGAAAGCCGCCGCGCGCAAGACTGACACCAAGCTTCCCAACGCCCCGCAGGCGTCCAAAGACGAGTTGCTGGAGTTCTACCGGCAGATGGTCCTGATCCGCCGGTTCGAAGAGCGGGCCGGCCAACTGTACGGCATGGGACTGATCGGCGGCTTCTGCCACCTGTACATCGGCCAGGAAGCCGTTGCGGTCGGCGTCCAGGCCAGCGTCAAGCCGGGCCACGACAAGATCATCACAGGCTATCGTGACCACGGCCACATGCTGGCCGCCGGCATGGACCCGAAAGAAGTGATGGCCGAGCTGACCGGCCGCATCGGCGGATCGTCCAAGGGCAAGGGCGGTTCGATGCACATGTTCGACGTGCCGACCGGCTTCTACGGCGGTCACGGCATCGTCGGCGCCCAGGTGGCGCTGGGCACCGGCCTGGCGTTCGCCGGCAAGTACCGCGGGGACGATTCGGTCAGCTTCGTCTATTTCGGCGACGGGGCGTCGAACCAGGGTCAGGTCTACGAGAGCTTCAACATGGCGCAGCTGTGGAAGCTGCCGGCCATCTACATCATCGAGAACAACCAGTACGCCATGGGCACGAGCATCGAACGCTCGTCCTCGACGACCGAACTCTACATGCGGGGCGCCTCGTTCGGCATTCCGGGCGAGCAGGTCGACGGCATGGACGTGCTGGCGGTCAAGGATGCGGTCGCCCGTGCGGTGGAACGGGCGCGTGAAGGCGGCGGCCCCTTCATCCTGGAGGTGAAGACCTATCGCTATCGCGGCCACTCGATGTCCGACCCGGCCAAGTATCGGTCCAAGGACGAGGTCGACGAGGTCAAGAAGACCCGCGACCCCATCGACCACATCAAGCTGCTGCTGGAGCAGGCCAAGGCCACCGAAGACGAGCTGAAGGCCATCGACGCGGAGATCAAGGCGATCGTCGCCGAGGCCGTGCAGTTCGCCCAGGAAAGCCCGGAGCCGGATCCGTCCGAGCTCTATACCGACGTCTACGTGGAGGCCTGATCCGTGACCGACATTCTGATGCCGGCGCTGTCCCCCACGATGGAAGAGGGCACGCTGACCAAGTGGCACATCAAGGCCGGCGACACGGTGAAGGCCGGTGACGTCATCGCCGAGATCGAGACCGACAAGGCCACGATGGAAGTCGAGGCCGTCGACGAGGGTGAAGTGCTGGAAATCCTGGTGCCGGAAGGTACGGAGGGCGTGAAGGTCAACGCACTGATCGCCCGCCTGTCCGGCGACGACGCGGCCCCGGCGGCGTCCAAGCCGGCCGAGCAGGCCGCCGACGTCGCCGCGCCCGTCGCCAAGGAAGACGCGGCCGAGGCCAAGACCGGCGACCCCGAAAAGGCGCCGGCACAGACGCCCAGCCCGAAGGTCGAACTGCGCGATCCGGAACTTCCGGAGGGCGCCAAGCTGGTCAAGACGACCGTGCGCGACGCCTTGCGCGACGCCATGGCCGAAGAGATGCGCCGCGACGAAAACGTCTTCCTGATCGGCGAGGAAGTCGCCCAGTACCAAGGCGCCTACAAGGTCAGCCGGGAACTGCTGCAGGAATTCGGCGACCGCCGCGTGGTCGATACCCCGATCACCGAGCATGGCTTCGCCGGCCTCGGCGTCGGCGCCGCCATGAGCGGCCTGAAGCCGATCGTCGAGTTCATGACCTTCAACTTCGCCATGCAGGCGATCGATCACATCATCAACTCGGCGGCCAAGACACTGTACATGTCGGGCGGCCAGATCCGCGCGCCCATCGTGTTCCGGGGGCCGAACGGCGCCGCCAGCCGCGTCGGGGCCCAGCACAGCCAGGACTACTCCGCTTGGTACGCCCAGGTGCCCGGGTTGAAGGTCATCGCGCCGTACGACGCCGCCGATGCGAAAGGCCTGCTGAAGGCCGCCATCCGCGACCCCAACCCTATCGTCTTCCTCGAGCACGAGATGATGTACGGGATCGAGTTCGACGTGCCCGAGGTCGAGGACTACGTCGTGCCGATCGGCAAGGCCAAGGTCCGCCGCGAGGGCACGGACGTGACCATCACCGCCCACGCGCGCATGGTCGGCTTCGCCCTGCAGGCCGCCGAGAAGCTGGCGGAAGAGGGCATCTCGGCCGAGGTCATCGACCTGCGCACCCTGCGTCCGCTGGACACCGACACCATCATCGCCAGCGTCAAGAAAACCAATCGACTGGTCTCGGCCGAAGAAGGCTGGGGTCCGATGGGCGTCGGCGCCGAGGTCGTGGCGCGAGTGATCGAGCACGCCTTCGACTATCTGGATGCGCCGCCGCTGCGCGTGCACCAGGAAGACGTGCCGCTGCCGTATGCCGCCAATCTGGAGGCCCTGTCGCTGCCGGGCGTCGACAAGGTGGTCGCGGCGGTGAAGAAGGTGATGGCATGAACGACGCTGTCCAGCGCGCTCTGCCGATCCCGCCCGCCATCGCCGACGCAGCTGAACTGCCCCCCGAGGCGCATGAGCTGATCCGGGCCTGGTGGGACGGGCAGCAGACGCGGATGATGATCCGCACCACCTTCGACGACCCCGCCCACGTCGGCATTCTGCTGTCCGAGCTGGCTTGGCATTTCGCCAACGGCTACGCGAACCGGCTGGGGCTCGACCGCGAGGCGGTCCGCAAGGACATCCGCGACCGGCTGCTCCAGCAGGAAGCCGTGTTCGACGAAAAGGTCTTGGTCCCCACAGCTGACGTCCAAGGAGCGCCCCGCTCATGACCGACATCCTGATGCCCGCCCTGTCGCCCACGATGGAAGAGGGCGTGCTGGCCAAGTGGCACGTCAAGGCCGGCGACGTGGTCAAGGCCGGCGACGTCATCGCCGAGATCGAGACGGACAAGGCCACGATGGAAGTCGAGGCCGTCGACGAGGGCGAGATCACCGACATTCTGGTGGCGGAAGGCACCGAGGGCGTGAAGGTCAATACGCCGATCGCTCGCCTGAAGGACGAGGGCGGCGCGTCCGCTCCCGCGCCGAAAGCCGCCGAGACGCCCAAGGCTGATGCGTCCAAGGAGGCCCCGAAGGCTGAAGCCGCCCCGGAGCCGAAGGCCGAAGCGCCCAAGGCGGCGGCTCCGGCCCCGGCCAAGGCCGACGGCCAACGCCTGTTCGCCTCGCCGTTGGCGCGTCGCCTGGCCGCTGAAGCCGGTCTGGACCTGGCCTCGATCAAGGGCACCGGTCCGCACGGCCGTATCGTCAAGTCCGACGTCGAGGGCGCCGGCAAGGGCGGCGCCAAGATGGCCGCGTCCAGCGGCTCTGCGTCCGCGCCGGCCGCAGAGCCGCGCAAGGTCCAGTCTCTGGCCCAGATGGGCATTCCGGACGGCAGCTACGACCTCGTTCCGCTGGACGGCATGCGCAAGGCGATCGCCCGCCGCCTGACCGATGCCGCGCGCGACATTCCTCACTTCCCGCTGACCATCGACGTCGAACTGGACGCCCTGATGGCGGCGCGCGCCAAGGTCAACGCCCTGCTGGAGAAGTCGGGCGTGAAGGTCTCGGTCAACGACTTCGTCATCAAGGCCGCGGCCATGGCCCTGAAGGCCGTGCCGGAAGCCAACGCCAGCTACACGCCCGAGGGCATCGCCCTGCACCACAACGCGGACATCGCCATGGCCGTGGCCATCGACGGCGGCCTGATCACCCCGATCATCCGCAAGGCCGAACTGAAGACCCTGTCGCAGATCGCTGTGGAGTCGAAGGATCTCGCCAAGCGGGCGCGCGACCGGAAGCTGAAGCCCGAGGAATTCCAGGGCGGCACCTTCTCGGTGTCCAACCTGGGCATGTTCGGCATCAAGACCTTCTCGTCGATCATCAACGAGCCGCAGGGCGCAATCATGAGCGTCGGTGCGGGCGAGCAGCGTCCCGTCGTCAGGAACGGCCAGCTGGCCGTCGCCACCGTCATGACGGTCACGGTGACCTGCGATCACCGGGTGGTTGACGGCGCCGTCGGGGCGCGGTTCCTTCAGGCCTTCAAGCCGCTGATCGAAGATCCGGTGACAATGCTGGCGTAGGGCCAGCTTCTATCGAGGACGCCATGAGACGCATCGCATTGTCCGTCGCTTTGTTGCTCGCTCCCGTCGCCGCGCTGGCCGGGGATGGCGTCTGGACCAGCGGATATGGTCAGGGGATCACGGAGGCGAACGTCGCCAACGCGCGCGGCGTCACCCTGCGTGTGGCCTGTACCGACGCGGCGCTGAACCGCGCCCCCAGCGTGTCCATCGATGTGCCGAATCTTCAAGGCGGCGACAGCAAGACCGTGACGGCTCAGGTCACCATCGGCGGCCGTGCGGCGGCGATCGATTTCCAGCGCCGCGTGCGGGACCAGAATCAGGTCGTCTACAGCTGGGACGCGACGGGCCGTCAGCGGCACGTGTTCGACGAGCTTCTGTTCAACATGACCCACGGGGGCCGCACCGCCAGCATCGTGCTGGCCTCCGAGCGCGTGCGCGAGACCTTCCCTTTGCAAGGCGCGCGAACGGCCCTCCAAGCCTGCATGCCGGATTGATCGGGCAGGGGAGTGACGACGGCCTATGACTTCACCGCCCGGGCTATCGATGGCCGAGACGTTTCACTGGACGTCTGGCGCGGGCAGGCGCTGCTGATCGTCAACACCGCCTCGAAGTGCGGTTTCACGCCGCAGTACAAGGGTTTGGAAAGCCTGCATCGACGCTTTGCCGACCAGCCGTTCCAGGTGCTGGGCTTTCCCTGCAATCAGTTCGGCGGACAGGAGCCCGGCATGGCGGCCGAGATCGCGGCATTCTGCGCGACCGCGTTCAACGTCAGCTTTCCGATGTTCGACAAGATCGAGGTCAACGGCCCGCACCGCCACCCTCTGTACGACTGGCTGACGCGCAAGAAGCGGGGCCTGTTGGGCACGCGGTCGATCCGCTGGAACTTCACCAAATTCCTCGTCGATCGCGAGGGCCGCGTCGTCGCGCGCTATGCGCCCCAGGTTCAGCCGGATGAGCTGGAACCGGCCGTCGCCGCGCTGCTCTGACCGACAGACGTCGACGTCGCATTGCGTTGTTCGATCATGTGTCGCACCCTCCCATGGGGTAGGGCGATCATGGCGACTGAGAGAGCGGCCCGCACCAGACGCGCTGCGGCTACCCCATGCCCGACATGTGAGACGCCGCTGCGCGGGCGATTCTGCTTCGCCTGCGGGCAGGACACGCACATTCGGCCTCGACCTCTTCGCGAGGTGGCCGGCGAGGCTCTGATCGAGGTCACCAAGCTGGACGCCAGGGCGATCCGCACCATGGCCGTGCTGGCCGCGCGACCAGGCCGGCTGTTGGAGGCCTATCGCGCCGGGGCCAGCGGGCGGTATGCGACGCCGCTGAAGATGTTCGTGATGATGACCGCCATCTTTCTGGCAGTGCTCAATTTCACCGACGTGCAGATCTACCAGACTGTCTGGACCACGACGCCGGGCGTCACGCCTGTGGCGACGGCGGATCCCGACGGCGTCAATGTACACATCACCGGCGCCGTTGAGCAGGAACTGTGGATGCGCCAGCGGGTCGAGCCTGCCGCCGATCCCCGGATCATTCCCGCTCTTCTGGATGCCGCGGCCAAGGCGACCAACGAGCGCGACCGTCAGAACCTGGCCTATGAGGCCGAGGTCGTGCGCGACCAGCCCGTGATTACGGATCGGCTGGTGGCGTGGCTGTCCAACGCGACCTGGCTGATGATGCCCGTTTACGCAGCTCTGCTGATGCCGTTGTTCGGGCGACGGCGCCTGTTCATGGAGCATCTGGCCTTCGCCATGTGGGCCCATGCAATGGCATTCGCCCTGCTGTTGTTGCTCGCGCTGGCGAATCGTCTTGGCGCGCGGCTCGATATCTGGCCGCTGCTGGCGCCCTATGGCGTGTATTTCGCGCTGGCGGCGTCGCAGTATTACGGGGTCAGCCGATGGGGCGCGGCGTGGCGATGCGCGGTGCACATGGCGCTGTATTTTCTGCTGGCCATCGTGCCCGCGGGCCTGGTCGCCACTTTCTTCGCCATGGATGTCGGCGCCTACTGGGCCTTCCTGACCGCCTGATGCGCCTTTCGCTTGGACCCAGGTGGTGAGTTTTCTATCGTGCGTCCCGTGACTCGAGGGCGACTATGACCGACGAACCGGCGAGCTGCGCCGCCTGCGGCGCCATGCTGATGGGTCGGTACTGCTACCGATGTGGGCAAGACACCCTGGCAAGGCCGCGCCCGCTGCGCGAACTGGCGATGGAGGCTTTCTCCGAAACAAATCTGGTCGATACCCGCACGGCCCGGACGATGGCGGCGTTGGCGCTCAGACCCGGTGAATTGCTGGAAGCCTACCGGTCCGGAGCCGGCAGCCGCTATGCGACGCCGATCAAGATCTTCGTCGTCATGACGGCGCTGTTCCTGTTGGTGCTGAACTTCAGCGACGTCGTCATCTACCAGTATGTGCGCCAGGTGGAGCCGGGGGCGACCGTTACGGCCCGCGCCGACCCGGATGGCTATACGGTGCACCTGATCGGAGCGACCGAGAGCGACCGCTGGATGCAGCGGCGCATCGAACCCTCCATCGATCCCCGCATCCCCGCCGCCATCCAGGCCGCGGCTGATCGGGCGACCAGCAGTCGCGACAAGGGCAATCTGCTGTACGAACTGCAGACTGACCGCGAGCAGGACGTCATCACGCAACGGCTGGCCGACTGGTTGCCCAACGCCCTGTGGCTGCTGATGCCGCTCTACGCGCTGCTGCTGACGCCGCTGTTCGGACGAAACCGCCTGTTCCTGGAACACGCCGTCTTCGCCATGTGGGCGCACGCCCTGGCGTTCGGCCTGCTGATCATGCTGGCCCTGATCAACAAGTTCAACGTCGGCATGCCGGCTTGGCCACTGGTCATTCCCTACCTCGGCTATTTCGCCATCGCCGCGCGCCGGTACTACGGCGAGCGCTGGGTTCAGGTGGGCTGGAAGGCGGTGGTGCACACCGGTCTCTATGTCCTCATGGTGCTGATCCCCGCGGCCGTGCTGGTCTCGCTATCGGCGTTGGATATCGACGCCTTCATGGCCTATGTGCGCTCCTGATCGCGTGACTTTTGGTTACGGATCGGGCGGGAGGCGTGGCGTGCGCGACCCGCGGTGCGTTAGACAGCGCCAGCCTGCGCAGAGGAGAAAAGCCCATGGCCGAGTTTGATCTGGTCGTCATCGGTTCGGGCCCTGGCGGCTATGTGGCCGCCATTCGCGCAAGCCAGCTGGGTCTGAAGACGGCTATCGTCGAGCGCGAGAACCTGGGCGGCATCTGCCTGAATTGGGGGTGCATCCCCACCAAGGCGCTGCTGAAGTCCGGTGAGAAGTTCGAGAGCCTGTCGCATCTGAGCGAGTACGGCCTGTCGGCCTCGGGCGCGACCTTTGACTTCGACGCCATCATCAAGCGCTCGCGCGGCGTCGCGGCGACGATGAACAAGGGCATCGCTTACCTGATGAAGAAGCACAAGATCGAGGTGATCGAGGGCACGGCCAAGCTGGAGAAGGGTTCACCGGCCAAGGTCGTCGTCGCGCTGAACGCCGGCGGTTCGCGCACCGTCGAGGCCAAGTCGATCATCCTGGCCCTGGGCGCCCGCGCCCGCGCCCTCCCGCAGATCGGCCTGGAGGCCGACGGCGACAAGATCTGGGCTTACCGCGAGGCCTTGGCGCCGAAGACACTGCCGAAATCGTTCGTCGTCATCGGCTCGGGCGCCATCGGTCTGGAGTTCGCCAGCTTCTACCGCGCCCTGGGCTCGGACGTGACCGTCGTCGAGGCCGTCGAGCGCATCATGCCGGTCGAGGACGAGGAGGTCGCCAAGGCGGCCCAGAAGGCCTTCGAGAAGCGCGGCATCAAGTTCCGCGTCGGCGCCAAGGTGACCAAGGTCGCCAAGGCGGGGCAGGGGGTTCAGGTCTCCGTCGAGGTGGGCGGCAAGGGCGAGACGCTGGAGGCCGAGGTCTGCATCTCGGCCGTCGGCATCACCGCCAACACCGACGGCGTCGGCCTGGAGACGCTGGGCGTCGAGCTGGACCGCGGCCACATCAAGACCGACAGCCACTGCCAGACCAATGTGAAGGGCGTCTACGCCATCGGCGACTGCGCCGGCGCGCCCTGGCTCGCCCACAAGGCTTCGCATGAAGGCATCCACGCGGCCGAGCACATCGCCGCCTACAAGACGCCGAACGTCCATTCGCCGATCGCCGGCTGCACCTACACCCAGCCGCAGGTCGCCTCGGTCGGCGTGACGGAGCAGGGGGCCAAGGCCGCCAATCGCGAGGTCAAGATCGGCCGCTTCCCGTTCCGGGTAAACGGCAAGGCCGTGGCGGCCGGCGAGGTCGAGGGCTTCGTCAAGGTGATCTTCGACGCCAAGACCGGCGCCCTGATCGGCGCCCACATGATCGGCCACGAAGTGACCGAGATGATCCAAGGCTACGTCACCGCCATCACCATGGAAGCGACCGAGGAAGACATCCACGGCATCGTCTATCCGCACCCGACCATGAGCGAGGCCATGCACGAGGCAGCGCTGGACGCCTACGGCCGCGTTCTGCACATTTGATCCTGTCCGCGACGCCTGACAGCGTGGCGTGAGGAACGCTGCAGGAGGATCTCATGGTGGCAGGCGCAAAGCCGCTGCTTGGCGCGGACCGCAAGACGCCGACGTTCGGCAAGTCGGCGCGAGAGTTTCTCGAACAGGTGCGGTCGGCCCCTTACGACCGCGAGGATCTGGGTCAGTTTTTCGCCTTCGCGGCGGGGTTGGCCAAACAATCCAAGGGACAGCTCTTCCAGGATCTCTGGGCGCTGTGGGAGACGGGCATGAATGCGCCCGGCTACTTCGTCGAGTTTGGCGCCGCCGACGGCGTCTATCTTAGCAACAGCTACCTTCTTGAGACGACGTACGGTTGGAAAGGCGTTTTGGCCGAGCCAAACCCTGCGTCGGCGCCGCTGGTGCGCGCGGCCCGCAACTGCTTTATCTCGGACAAATGCGTCTTCAATCGCTCGGGCGAGCACATCGCCTTCCTGCCCGCCGTTATGGGCGAGTTGTCGCGTATCCGCGACATCGTGCCGGACGATACGCACGAACGCAGCGGACGGCGACTGGGTGAGGCCTCGAAGGAAATTCAGGTCGAAACCATCTCGCTGAACGACCTGCTGATCGAGGCCCAAGCGCCGCAGCGGATCGACTACATGTCCGTCGATACGGAAGGCTCGGAATTCGCGATCCTCTCCACGTTCGATTTCGAGCGATGGGACGTACGGGCGATCAGCGTCGAGCACAATTTCACGCTGCTGCGCGAGCAGTTGTTCGAGCTGCTGACGGCCGCGGGCTATCGCCGGAAGTTCCGTCAGTTCAGCCGCTTTGACGACTGGTATGTGAGGGACTGACAGACATGCGCCACCGGTTTGCTGCCGTCATTTCCATGTGCATGGCGGGTTTGACGACCCCAGCTATGGCGCATGAGGTTCCGAACGCCGCTGCGGTCGAGGCGATGGCCCGTCAGGCCATGGCCTCGACCGGCGCGCGGGGCCTGGCCATCGCGGTGATCGACGACGGACAGGTCGCGTCGGTCGGGGCGTGGGGCGAGCGGAATGAGGCGGGTGATCCGCTGACGACCGACACCGTCATGTACGGCGCGTCGCTGACCAAGGCCGTGTTCGGCTACCTGGTGGCGCAGCTGGAGGAGGAGGGGGCTCTGGGGCTGGATCAGTCCATCGCCGACATGCTGCCCCGGCCGCTGACCGACTACCACACGCCCGATATCGTCAACCGCTATGCCGACTGGAGCGCGCTGGATGAGCGGTGGCGGCAGATCACGCCACGCATCGCCCTTACGCACAGCACCGGCTTCGCCAACTTCGGCTTTACCGAGCCGGACGAGAAGCTGCATTTCCACTTCGATCCCGGCGCTCGCTTCGCCTATTCGGGCGACGGCCTGATCACCCTCCAGTTCGCGCTGGAGGAGGGGCTGGGACTGGATGTCGGGGCGGAGGCGCAGCGGCGAATCTTCGACCGGTTCGGAATGACGAACACCAGTCTGATCTGGCGGCCCGACTTCGGCGTTAACCTTGCCGACGGCTGGGACGCCGAGGGCGCTGTCGAGCCACACGACGAGCGCAGCAGGGTGCGCGCCGCCGGATCGATGGACACGACCATCAGCGACTTCGCCAGCTTCGCGGCGGCCTATGTGCGCGGCGACGGGCTGAGCGCCGCGAGCCGCGCCGGACTGACCCGGCCGCTGCTGCCGATCACCACGCACAGCCAGTTCCTGACGTTCCAGTCGGAGTTGCCGGTCGAGCAGCGCCGCGCGGATCTGGCGGCCGGTCTGGGCGTCGTGGTGTTCGGCGGGCCGCAGGGCCACGGCTTCTTCAAGGGCGGTCACAACAACACCACGGCCAACACCTGGCTGTGCGTCGAGGCGACGCGCGACTGCGTGGTGATCCTGTCCAACGACGTTCGAGCCGAGCCGGCGTTCGCGGGGCTGGTCCAGGCGATCTTGGGGGACACGGGCGCGCCGTACGACTGGGAGTACGGCTTCACGCCGAACGCGCCACAATAGGCGGCTCCCGCACGCCGATCTAGTTCGCGCCTAAGATATATTATGCGAAATCAGAGACGGGTGGTCAGGCGCATTCCGTCGAAGGCCGCTTCGACATTTGACGGAAGATCGGCACGTATCGCATTGTAATCGATGTCGATATGCAAATTTGTCAGCACGGCGCGCTTCACGCCGGACCGCGCGATCCATTCCAGGCTGCGTGCCACATGGGCGTGCGTCGGGTGCGGCGTCCAGCGCAGCGCGTCAACGATCCAGACATCGGCGGTCGAAATGATCTCGAAGGCTTCGTCCGGCACGTCGGACACATCGCTCGAATACGCCACGCCGCCAACCTTGTAGCCCACCGACCGGATCGGCCCGTGGGCGTGGTCGAAGGTCACGACCGGGATGTCGCCGCCCGGGCCGCTGATCGTCCAGGGCGCGCCGTGGCCCGGCAGACCTTGCGTCTCCAGCAGCGCCGGATAGCCGTGCTTGCTCTCGAAGATGTAGTCGAACCGCCGCGTCAGCGCCCCGTGCGTAGCCTCGTCCATGAAGGCCGGGATGCGCCGCCGCTCGTGCATGGCGAAGACGCGCAGGTCATCGATGCCGTGGGTCTGGTCGGCGTGGTCGTGGGTGTAGAGCACCGCGTCGACGCGGCTGACGCCCTCCGCCAGCGCCTGTTCACGCAGGTCCGGCGAGGTGTCGATCAGCACCTCCGTCACGCCGTCGGGGCCACGGCGCCGCGCCAGCGCCGCACAGCGCGTGCGCCGGTTCTTCGGTTCGGCAGGATCGCAGTCGCCCCAGTTGCCGTCGCCGCGCGGCACGCCGCCCGATGATCCGCAGCCCAGGATGACGAACTCCAGTTCGCTCATGCCGGCCTCGGAATTCGGTCGAACAGATTGAAGAAGGCGTCGGTCGTGCGGCGGTCCGCCTCCTCGGGCGACCATCCACGGATCTCGCCCAGCTTGGCCAGGACGTGGCCGACGTAGGCCGGCTCGTTGCGGCGGCCGCGATGCGGGATGGGCGCCAGATAGGGGCAGTCGGTCTCGACGATGATGCGGTCTTCGGGCATCCGCCGGATCACCTCTCGCACATCCTCCGCCGCCTTGAAGGTGGCGATGCCGGAGACCGAGAACCATGCGCCCAGATCGCTCGCAATTTCCGCCAGTTCCATACCGCTAGTGTAGCAATGCATGAGCATCCGGAACGGCCCGTCGGTGTGCATTTCCTTCAGGATGCCGGCCATGATGTCATCGGCCTCGCGCGTGTGGATGACCAGCGGCAGACCCGTGCGCCGGGCCGCCTCGACGTGAGCGCGGAATACGTCAGCCTGGGTCTCACGCGGGCTGAGGTCGTAGTGGAAGTCCAGGCCGCATTCGCCGATGCCGACCACACGTGGCCGCGCGGCCAGCGTCTCCAACGTCTCGGGCGTCAGGTCTGGCGAATGCCGCGCCTCATGCGGATGCACGCCCACTGTGCACCAGATGTCGTCGTGCGCCATGGCCAAGCCGTATGTGGCCTCGAACGTCTCCAGCCGGTCAGAGATCTCGACCATCAGCCCGACGCCAGCCGCGCGCGCCCGCGAGATGACCGCGTCGCGATCCTCATCGAACTGGGGTGCGTGGAGATTGACGTGGCTGTCGATCAGCATGCGCGCCGCCGTGTCCGTTCCAGATCGACGAGCGCCCCGGCCAGGGCGTCGCCCTTGTCCATGTTCAGGCCCGCCGCGCGCTCGCGCAGGTCGATCAGCCGCCGCCACAACTCGGCCCACTCGGCGCCCCCCTGCCCCTCGCGCGCCCGGCGGCCGACGGCGGCGCCCAGCCGCTCCATGACGCGATCGAACTTCTCGGCCCCCTCCCCGCCCCGGAAGCTGTCGGCGACGGCGAGAGCCTCGGCTCGGCCCACGCCCTCGCGCGTCCAGGCGTCGACCATCTGGTCCTCTTCCAGCGACGCGCCGGTGGCCAGGTGGATGGCCGCGCCGGGGCTGCCGCCGGCGGCATGCGCAATGGCCGGCGCCTCGTCATGGGGCACGCCGCGCCGCGTCAAAAGAGCCTCGATGTCCGCCTCGCTCCAGGTCGGAAAGGTCAGGCGGCGGCACCGCGAACGGATCGTCGCCAGAAGTCGTCCCGGCGAATGGGCGATTAGGAACAGCACGCCGCCCTGCGGCGGCTCCTCAAGAACCTTCAGCAAGGCGTTGGCGGCGTTGACATTCAGATCGTCGGTCGCGTCGACGATGGCGATGCGCCGTCCGCCCAGGCTGGAGCTATGAGCGAAGAAGTCCGGCAGTTGCCGCGCCTGATCGACCGAGATCGACTTCTTGACCTTTCCGCCTTCGACCAGCTTTTCCAGCACCAGCAGATCGGGGTGCGACTGGGCCGAGATCATCCGGCTGACCGGATCGTCCGGCCGTGCGCCCAGCGGGCCCCGGCTCGGATCCGGCGCGGCCCCCAGCAGCCGCCGCGCGGCGCGGTAGGCGAAGGTCGCCTTGCCCAGCCCTTCGACCCCGCACAGCAGCCAGGCGTGGTGCATCCGGCCCCGTTCCAGCGCATCCAGCAGGCTGGCCTCCAGCGGCGCCGCCGGAACAAGGTCGAAACGGTCGCGGGGGTGAACGTCGCTCACGTCAGCCGCGCCCTGACTGTTGCCCAGATGCGATCAGAGACCTTATCTACCGACCCGGTGGCGTCGATGACCGCGCAGCGCTCCGGGTGCATGGCGGCGATGGCCAGGAAGCCGTCGCGCAGGCGCTGGTGAAAGGCCATGCCCTTGGATTCGAACCGCGTCTCGGCCGCGCCGCGTCCCATGGCCCGCGCCAGCCCCGTCTCGACCGGCAGGTCGAACACCAAAGTCAGGTCCGGCTGGTCATCGCCCACAATCGCGGCGTCCAGCATCTCGATAAAGGCCGGCGCGACGCCGCCGCCCACGCCCTGATAGGCGCGGCTGGAATCGGCGAAGCGGTCGCAGATGACCCAGTCGCCGCGTTCCAGCGCAGGCCGGATCACCCGTTCCAGGTGGTCGCTGCGCGCCGCATACATCAGCAGCAACTCGGTCCGGGCCGACCAGGCGTCGCGGTCGCCGGAGACGACCAGCCCCCGGATGGCCTCGGCACCGGGGGAACCGCCGGGCTCGCGCGTTCGCACGACGCCGCGCCCCTCGGCCGTCAGCCGCTCGGCCAGGCGCGCCGCCTGGGACGACTTGCCCGTCCCCTCGCCGCCTTCCAGAGTGATGAACTTTCCGCGCTGCACCGGCCCATGATGAAGCCCGCGCCGCGCCGGGCCAAGGGCGTCCGTGGCCTCAGCGCCCGGAAATCAACAGGGCGTCGCGAAAGCCGCGCGCCACCACGCCCTGGCGCGCCTGTTCGGCGGTGTTGGCGTCGCTCCACGGACCCATGACAACGCGGAACATCGGGCGCCCGCCGACGTCCGCGCTCTGGACCGAGGCCTGGCCCAGGTCGGAGGCGGTGATGGCGGCCGCCTCGCGCGAGGCGAAGGCAGCCGCCTGGACCCAGAAGCGCTGATCCTGGCGGGGACGCGGCGTCGGCGGCTCGGCCGAGGCTTGCTCCAGCCGCACCCCGCCGCCGATCCGCGGCGCCGGCCCGACGTAGCGGACCCGCACCCGCCCCACGCCCCGGCTGATCAGCCCCAGCTCGGTCGCCGCGCCGCGCGACAGGTCGATGATCCGGTCGTCGACGAACGGTCCCCGGTCGTTGACGCGCAGCACGACTCGCCGCCCGTTCTCGACATTGGTCACCTCGACCAGCGCGGGCAGCGGCAGCGTCTTGTGCGCGGCGGTCAGGGCGTTCATGTCGAACCGCTCGCCCGTCGCCGTCGGCCGCCCGTTGAAGGCGTCGCCGTACCAGCTGGCCAGGCCCGTCTCGTCATAGTTCGGCTGTTCCGCCGGCCGGTACCAGCGACCGCGCACCTGATAGGGCCGCATCGTGCCGGAAACGATGGGCGCCGGGTCGGTGACGCGCGGCGCGCCCCCTGCCCGATCCTTGCCGCCGCCCACGCTGGCGCACGCGCTTAACGCCGCCATCAGCAGGGCGACGCACAGCGCACGGATCAGGCGGGGGGCCACGGCGGTCTGCACCATGCGCTGTTTATCGACCCAGAGGTTTCCGCTTTGGTTAACCGCACGCCCTGCGCTAAGACGCCGTCTCCGCGCAGGGACAGGTGGCCGAGCGGTTTAAGGCAGCGGTCTTGAAAACCGCCGTAGGTGTGAGCCTACCGTGGGTTCGAATCCCACCCTGTCCGCGGAGGCTGTACCTTCCCCTGTTCAACTGCAACCATCAACGCGATTGCTTGCTTCGGAACGGCCGCGCATGCAAGTGTCTACTGGTCGCGAACTAGGATGACGCATGTCACGCACAATCAGCTATTCAATGTTCGCTGAGGACATAATCGCCTCGAAATACCTTCGTGATGGTGAACAGCAGTTTTATGTTGATGTTGGGTGTTGTTTTCCAGTCGTCGCGTCGAACACGTACGGATTTTACGAAGCCGGTTGGCGGGGCATCTGCCTGGATGCCAACCCGGATGTCATTGAACCCTTTCGTCAGGCACGGCCTCGGGATACCGTAATCTGCACGGGCGTTGGCGGAGCGGCTGGAACGTTAACGTTCCACCGATTTGGCAATCCCGTTTACAACACATTCGATCCTGATCGCGCTGCTCGCCTGAAGCGTCGTAAGCCGCATGTTCCGGTGCTCGACCCAGTGGATGTGATCATTCGCCCGCTGACGGAAATCCTAATCGACGCATCCTGTCCGGAGCGGTTCGACTTTCTGAACATTGATGTGGAGGGCCTGGAATCAGAGGTCATTTCCTCTCTCGATTTCGAGAGGTTTCGTCCACGACTCATCGCTTGCGAAACGATCGTGAAGAACGTGCGCGAGGCGTTGGCGCTTCCTGTTGTTGGCCAGATCGAAGCATTGGGGTACAAGCTCGTCGGGATGACGGGGCACGACAGCTTCTTCATCGACGCCCAAAGATAGAGTCCTAAGTAGTAAGCCCCCTAAGGGAGAGCGGATAGGGCAGCCGGCTTATGGCTTCCCATAGTAATGAAGCGCGCGAGTTGCTCGCTGCTCAGGTCCCAGCCTAGCTCCTCGGCGACCCCCAAATACATTGGCGAGGTGATGATCATGTCTACGACGTCGGCTAGCAGCTCATTGTCGACCGGGAGAGTGTTGAAGCCACTCACTCGTCCGAAGTCCTCGAAATAAGCCTCCGGCGTGGCTTGGAATTTCACCAACTCGATGGGCTTTTTGCCGACTAAGCTCGCAATCATGCTGAAGCCGCTGTTGGTACTTAGGATCGTCTTGGTTGAAGCCATGCATAGCATCTCAACCATCGCCACCTGAATGGGGGTAAGGCCCTTCAGATACGACGCGAGCGTGATGATGCGATCCGCGCTCAGGTATCTTTTAAAATCACTGATCGCGTCGCTGTCGTCGCTGAATAGGAGCACGCGGCTGTCTGGGCCATGCGCGCGATTGAGCTGATCGACGTATGTGACGGCAGGGGCGCATTTGCGGATGTAGAAGGTGACCCAAGACAGCAGATGCGGGGAAATTTCATTCCGCTCAATCGACGCGCGGCCGAACTCTCCCAGGCGACCCACGATGTCACCACGGCGGTAATGCATACCAACGATATTCTGGAGATCCAGCTGCGCTTTGGCTGCCTCGACGCGCTCCGTGACAGTCTTGGAGAGCGGCAGCTGCTTGAACAGTTCGTGAAGTTCGGATTCGCACACATCCATCTTCTCACCGGCGAATATGAGCGGCTTGTAGCTGGTGTAGAGAATCGCGTCGCGGCCACCAAAGACATCGTCTCGCAGCCAACCTTTTAGCGCCTTCTTCTTCCATTTCGGCCGCTGATCTAGGCGGTCCAAATCATGCTCTGTCGGCGGTTTCCCATCGACAATCCTGATTTGCAGTTCCGGGAAAGCGCGCTCAAGAAGATAGAGGTCAAAGATTTGGCATGCCCTGAAATCGTGACCGAAGTAATCTGTCATGTTACCGGGAGTACCGGGCCAGAAGATCACCGTTTTGGCGCCGAACAACCTGGCGAACCGCCAAGACCAGAGCAGATTGAAGAACCTACCGCCCAAGCCGTCCCCTCGGCCAGCGAAGAAGTATTCAGGGGCGGCGGTCATTTCGGCGACGTCGGTCATGTCTGCACCAAGGAGGCGATCAACTGTCAGCCCTCAACGAGCCGAATTTGGGGGACTTACGGTGTGGCGTTACCGGGTGCCGACACACCGGCTTCGACACATATACGCGAGAGCCGGCCGTCGAGCGCTGTTCGAACGCGAGGTTGGTAGGTAGCGCCGAGGTAGGCGAGGTGGTTCTCATTCAACTGGTCGATCACTGCACCCATGTCCGGTGCCGCGACACCGCAGAATCGAGCGATGCTATCGATCCCTCGCTCCATGTCTCTGACGAGTTCGTCGTAAGACACAAAGAGGGTCGGAAGGTCCGTCGCAGCGGCGAACGCCGCCATCATCCGTTGAGCGCGCGCACCGCGCTCAATCCATTTGGCGAACTGTCGAGCATTGGCTGGATCACACCGGCGTCGGGCGACACTTACTGAGTCCTTTAGGACGAAGATGAAGCGAGGATCGGCGACCATTTCCGCGACACGCGGCAGCGAGCGGTGGAGAACCGGAAGCTTCCATCCCCAAATCGGCTGCTCTTCCTCAATGGATTTGATGAGCAGAGCGACAACATCCCAACGTTCGGCCAGGACAGCCCATTGAAGATAGGGGTTTTCGAAACGAGGCCCGCCCTTGCCCATGGGCACGCCAATGCTATCGCACACACCAGCGATCAATGATGTGCCGCCACGTGCAACGCCGGTAATAATGATCCCAGTCAACAGCTCAACCCTGCTGACCTGCGATCCGCCTCAGCGTTTCGGTGGAGATCTCGATGTCGCTGTTGCATCGGTTGCCCTTGCGATCGGGAACGGATTCGCGAGCCATCATCTGCGAATAGGCGAGGTCGAACATGTCGGAGAGACTGCGATAGGAGGTCACGCCTTGGTCATATCCTTCGGGCACGATCTCGATCACTCGAGTACCCGGTCGGCTGTAAACTAGATTGGTCAGGGCGGCGCCGTGGACCGCCACAATGAGATCGGCGTCCCGGAACGCCCTCACCTGCTCGATCATCGAGTGGGCGCCTGGATCGAAAACTTCTAGGCCCATAGCCGCCGCAATCGACAGCACGGCGTCTTCGTTGACCACGCGACGCATCTTGACGTCACCCCGTTCGACGTACAATGCACGAGGCGCGCGCGGCCACACTCCTTGGACAGAGGGATGGTTACCTAGCGCTTCGACGAGGCGCGGCGACAGATCGTAGCGACCTAGCGCCATGGGTGCCAAAAGCCGCATTCTCGCGATCCTTGTAGGCCCCACCAATGGCGCGATCTGACTTGGCGACACGCCAAAGAATTCGAGGCTTCGCCATTGGAAGTTGGCCAGCGGCGGCGGTGCAAAGATGGTGCTTTCGCCCAACTCCTGTATCGAAGCGATATTGGAGACATAGCGCAGGGTCCAGTTGAAGTAGTTGGCGGCCAGCCCCCAACCCAGCAGGATGCCGTCGTGCCGTTGGTATTCTGCCTCCGGAAGGGGCTGATCCAGCGGGTACGCCATTCCCTTGATGATCTTGCGCGCGGTCGGGCCATCAAGGAACGGGAAGGTCGATGCCAGCATGCCAGACGTGCGGACAGTCTCAGCAACTACATCGTTACCGACTGTCACGATCTGATATGGTGGATGGACGACAGCGTCTTCGAGCTCCGCGATCCATCGCGCCGAGTAGCGTGGCACCGCCCTGTAAGCCTGATCGAACCCTTTCCAAGTTTCCTGAAGCCCCGGGCCGCCCAAACCGGCATAATCATAGACCCCTTGGGTTCGGGTGTCCTTGAAAGGATCAGCAGCGGTTAACCGGAGATGCTCAAAGCGCGTCGCTAAATCGGAAATCGGACGAACTCGGAGCACGTCGCTCATGCGCAGGATCCTTTGTCTCGAAGCCGCCTCCCCAGGACACGGTCAAGGCAAGAATGACTTAGCGAAACAATGCCCGCGGGTGCAAAGGCAAATCGCCCTGAGCGGCTATCGACACGAACCATCGGAGCCGTGTCGCTGATTGCGCAAGCTAAAACGCCAACGCCCGCACCAAATCCGTCAGATAGTCCCGCCCCACATAGACGCTCGCCACCTCGACCCGTTCGTTGAGGCCGTGCTGGCCGTTGCCGTCGGGGTCGAACCATAGGCCGGTGACGCCGTAGACGGGGATGCCGGCGGGGGCGAAGTGGACGGCGTCGGTGGCGCCGGTGGACATGGCGGGGATGACGGGCACGCCGGGGAAGTAGCGGGCGGTTACGGCCTCGATCGGGCCGATCAGCGCGGGATCCAGCGGCGGCGGCGCGGCGGTCAGGGCGACGGGGTCGATCAGGGTGATCTGGACGCCCGGATCGGCGACGACCTGGGCGAGTGCGTCGCGGATCTCCTGCACGTCATGGCCGGGGAATATGCGGCAGTTGACGACGGCGGCGGCGCGCTGCGGCAGGGCGTTGTTGGCGTGGCCGCCCTCGATCATGGTGCCGACGCAGGTGGTGCGCAGCAGGCTGTTCAGGCCGCGATCCTGGGTCACGCGCGCCTCGGCGGCGGCGTCGGCCGGGTTCGCCGACAAGGCCTGCATCGCGGCGCCCAGCTCGCCGCCCATCACGGCGCCGGATCGCGCCAGATAGGTGCGGGTGGTGTCGGTCATCTCGATCGGGAAGTCGTGGTCGCGCACCTTCAGCAGGGCCTCGGCCAGCTGATAGATGGCGTTGTCGCGGATGGGGATGGAGCTGTGCCCCCCTGCGTTCGCGGTCGTCAGGCCATAGTCCTGATAGGTCTTCTCGCCCACCTGCAGGCTCTGGACGATCAGGCGGCCCTGCCCGTCCGTCTCGCCGCCGCCGCCTTCATTCAGCACGAAGTCGGCCTGGATCAGGTCGGGGCGGTTGGCGACCAGCCACTGGGCGCCGTTGAACGCGCCGCTCTCCTCGCCGCAGGTCAGGGCCAGCTTCAGCGTGCGGCGGGGCGTGCGGCCTTCGGAACGCAGGCGGGCCAGTATGTCGACCCAGACGGCGCCCAGCGCCTTGGTGTCCGCCACCCCGCGCGCGTAGAAATAGCCGCCCTCCTCCACTAGGGTGAACGGGTCGCGGGTCCAGTCGGCGCGCCGCGCCTCGACCACGTCCAGATGGGCCAGCAGCAGGATGGGCCCGCCGGCGGATCCGTCGCCGGGCAGCACGGCGACCAGGCCGCCGTTCTTCGGAAACTCGGGCGTCGAGAACAGTGTCAGCTGGTCATCGGTGAAGCCCGCTGCGCGCAGCCGCGCCGCCATCCGCTCGGCTGCCAGGGTGCAACTGCCGTTCGACAGGGTGGTGTCGGTCTCGACCAGTTCGCGGAAGGTCTCGCGGAAAGCCGTCTGGTCGGGCCGGAGGCGGGCGGCGTCGAAGGGCGGCACGCCCTGGGTCGTAATCGTCGGCGCGCTGACGACCTGCGCCGAGGCGGGCAGCGCAAGGCCGAGCAGGAGGCCGGCGGCGGTCAGGGCGGTGCGCAACGAACGGCTCATGATCCATCTCCTGCGGGGGTCGTGGGCGCCAGCCAGCGACCATACCAGTCCAGCTGGCGCTGCATGCGGTCCTGGATGTGGCTGGGGGTGACCAGGCCGTGGTTCTCGCCTGGATAGACCACCAGGCGGGTGGGCGTGCCGACCGAGCGCAGGGCCTGATACATCTGCTGGGCGCCGGTGCAGGGGACGTTGCTGTCCGCCTCGGCGCACAGGAACAGGGTCGGGGCCGTGACCTTACGCACCTCGTAGAAGGGCCGGCTGAGGCGGCGCCACAGGTCGGGCTGGTCCCACGGTGTTCCCAGCTCCAGCTCATAGTCGCGCGCGTACTGGTCGACACCGTAGCCGCCGAGAAAATGGCCCATGCCGGCGCCGCTGACGGCGGCGCGGATGCGGGGGTCGCTGACGATCATGTAGTCGGTCAGGATGCCGCCATAGCTCCACCCGCCGATGCCGATGCGGTTGGGATCGACCAGGCCGGCGTCGATGACGTGGGTGATCGAGGCGCTGACGTCCGCCACATCCGGCCCGCCCCAGTTGGCCATCTGGGCCTGGGCGAAGGCTTGCCCCCGCCCGGACGAGCCGCGCGGATTGACGCCGAGCACCGCATAGCCCTGGGCGGCGTAGACCTGCCAGTCGGGCATGAACTCGTGGCTGTACTGATAGACCGGGCCTCCGTGCAGCCGGACAATCAGAGGCGGTCTGGCGCCGGGTTGGGCGTCGTGCGGCAGGGTCAACAGGGACTGGATCACCACGCCGTCATGTTCGACGGCTAAGTCCTGCATCTCGGCCAGACGGCGCTGGGCCAGCCAGGGGTTGGCGTCGGCCAGGACTCGACGATAGGGCGTCAGGGCGTCCAAGCGCGCGGGCGTGCGCGGATCGCTGTCCAGCACGGCGATGCGTTCGCCGTGGGCCGCGAAGGCCGAAGCGAAGCGCGGTCCTTGGGTCAGATACTCGATCGCGCCCGTCGCTGGATCGATGCGGGCCAGCCAGGTGTCGCGATCCTGCTCGACCATCGCCAGGATCGACCGGCCGTCCGACGTCCAGTGTGGATTATAGAACCAGCGGTCGATCCAGCCGGGATGGTCGATCCGGCCGGTCTCCAGATCGGCGACCGCCAGTTGGAACGGCGCGTACCAGGTCAGGCGCTCGTCCCCGCCCTGCACCCAGACCAGACGACGGCTGTCGGGCGACCACTCCGGCCCGCCGGCGTCGTATTCCGGATCGGCGTCGCCGCCCTCGTGGACGCTTATCCGCGTGGGCTCGCCGCCCTCGGCCGGCATAACATAGACGTCCGAACAGATGTGACGGTCGGCCTCGGCGCAGCGCTTCGAGATGAAGGCGATGCGCGTCCCATCGGGCGACCAGCGCGGCGCCCAGTGGTCATAGTCGCCGTGTGTGATCTGCACCATCGCGCCGGTGGCCAAGGTGACGCGGAATAGATGCTGTCGTCGGTCGTCCAGCCAGTCGCGGCCGTCCTCGCGCGTCTGGAAGCGCTCGATGACGATGGGGCTCTGCGCATCTTCCGCCTGACCGACGCGCGCGCCGACCTCGGCCACGACCAAGGCGCTCAGACCGTCCGGCGACAGGGTGTAGTCGCTGATCCCGCCCGGCAGGTTGGTGACGCGCCGCCCCGCGCCGCCGCCCGTGGGCATGAGCCACAGCTGGCTCTCGTCGCTGGCGTCGGTGAGATAGGCGATGAAGCGGCCGTCGTCCGAGGGCTGCGGCGACCACTCACTGGCGACGCCGGTGTGGGTCAGAGCGCGCGGTTCGCCCCCGTCCCACGGAACGCGCCACAGGTCGCTTTGCTGGGCGTCGCCGTCCCCCTTGCCGGTGACGACATAGAACAGGGCCTGCCCGTCGGCCGTGAAGACCGGCTCGCTCAGGTCCCGCAACCGCCCCATGTCCTCGACGGAGAAGGGCTCCAGAGAAGCCCCCGTCGACGTCTGTCCGGCGGCGGGCCCAGATGCCAGCAGGGCGGTGACCAGGGTCAACAGGGCCGCCCCGCCCTGGCGCATCAGCGGTTCACCAACTCGCCGGACTTGATGACGGCCTTCACGTCCATCAGCAGGGCGATGTTCTGAAGCGGATCGCCCTCGACCGCGATCATGTCGGCGAACCGGCCGGGTGCGACGGCGCCGACACGGTCGCTCCACCCCATGGCCTCGGCCGCGACGGAGGTGGCGGACTGGATCGCCTGCATCGGCGTCATGCCGTAGCGGACCATATAGGGAAACTGCCGCGCGTTCTGGCCCTGCGGATAGACGCCGCTGTCGGTGCCGTAGGCGATCTTCACCCCGGCGGCGACGGCGCGGCGGAAGCCTTCGCGCTGGGCGTCCGTGGTCTCGCGGTTCTTGCGCAGGGTTTCGGCGGGCCAGCCGTCACGCGTGCCGACCTCGTCGATGTAGTCGCCGTTGTAGATGTCCGCGACCAGCCAGACCGGCCGGTTCCGCATCATGGCGATGGCTTCGTCGTCGATCAGCGAGCCGTGCTCGATGGTGCGGACGCCGGCGCGGACGGCGGCCTTGATGCCCTCGGCCCCGTGGGCGTGGGCGGCGACGAAGGCGTGACGGACGGCGGCCTCCTGGACGGCGGCATGCACCTCTTCTTCGGTCAGCTCCATCTGGCCGGGCTCGGTGCCGACGGTCAGGACCGCGCCGGTGACGATCAGCTTCAGGAAGTCGACGTGGTGCTGGAACAGCCAGGCGGCGCGCAGGCGGACGTCGGCCGGGCTGGTGACCACACCGCGCCGCATCTCCTCGGGGATGACGACGTCGGGGGCCAGGCCGGTGATCTCGCCGCCGCCGCCGGGCGTGGTGATGTAGGCGCCGGCCACCGCCATGCGCGGTCCCTCGACCCGGCCGTCGTTGATGGCGTCGCGCAGGGCCACATCGCCCAGTGCCCGCCAGGTGCCGACATCTCGCACCGTGGTGAAGCCCGCATTCAGTGTCAGACGGGCGTTGCGCACGCCATACAGGACGTCCTCGGCCGCGCTGGTCAGCAGGGGATCGGCGACGTGCGCGCCCTGATCGCCGCCGACCAGATGGGTGTGCATGTCGATCAGGCCGGGCAAGACCGTAAAGGCGGACCAGTCGGTGACCGGGCCGGTCGCGGCGGCCGGATTATAGGGCGCGACCGAGGTGATGCGGCCATCCACATAGCCGATCAGCTGGTCTGTCAGGACGCGCCCCGCCACCACATCGACCAGCCGCCCGGCGCGCACGAAGCCGGTCTGGGCGAAGGCGGGCGCCGCGACGAAGGCGAAGGTCAGGGCCAGGATGAGGACGCGGATCATACGGAAGGCTCCGACACACGGCGCGCGGCCAGGGCGCGGTTGACGGCGTACCAGACGCCTCCGACGGCCAGCAGCGCCAGGCCCCACAGCCCCGCCTCCGGCCCGGCCCCGACCAGGGCGCCGATGGAATAGAGACCACCCAGCAGGCCTATGATCCCCAGCAATACCGAGCCCGTCATCTTCCGCTTCGCCATCAGCCACAGCAGGGCGGCCGAGCTGGCCAGATAGGCGACCAGATTGGCGTTGGTGGCCAACAGGATGAAGAAGGTGAACAGCTCGCCGGTCGAGCGGCTGAGGTTGGTCAGGATCAGGGCGGTCAGCAGGCTGCTGGACAGGATGTGCGCCCGCACCGGCACGCCGCGCGACGACAGCTTGGCCAGGAAGCCGGGGAACTGCCCCTCGCGGGCCATGGCGTACGGCATCTCGCCCTGCATCATCACCCAGCCGTTCATGGCGCCCAGGGCGCTGATCACCGCGAAGGCGGCCACGACCTTGCGCGCCATGTCGGCCCCGGCGCCGGGCCAGTAGCGGGCCACGAAGTCGGCTAGGGGCGCGGGCGATCCGGCTGTTTCGGCGGCCGGCATCAGCAGGATCACCGCGCCGCAGACGGCCAGATAGATGACGCTGGCGATGGCGGTGCCCAGCAGGGTCGCGCGCGGAATGGTCCTGGACGGGTCCTTGACCCGTGCGGCGGGGATGGTCGCCGATTCCAGACCCAGCAGGGCCCACAACGTCAGGGCCGCTGAGGCGCCGATGGCCGGCAGGGTCAGGTCCGACAGATTCAGCGGCGGCGGCGGCGGCGCGTTCCCACCGCCCAGGACCAGCGCCGCCAGCACGATCACCGCCGCCAGCGGCAGCACCTTCAGGATGGCGGTGACCAGTTGCACCCCGCCCGCCGAGCGCACGCCCATGCAGTTGACGAAGGTCAGCAGCCAGACCAGGCCGCATGCCGTCAGCGCCCCGGCCACGGGATGCTGCAGCCCCGGCGCCAGAACGCCCAGATAGCTGACCGTCGCCACCGCCAGACCTGCGTTGCCGACCCAGGTGGCGATCCAGTAGCTCCACGCCACCATGAAGGCGGTGGCCGGGCCGAAGGCGGCGCGGGCGTAGGCATAAGCCCCGCCCTCCAGCGGCAACCGGCGCGACAGGGCGGCGAACACCCCGGCCAGACACAGGCCGCCGGCGATCGTCACCAACCACCCGATGATGGCGTTCCATCCGTAGGGCGCCAGCGACGCGGGCAGCAGGAACACGCCGGAGCCGATCATGTTGCCGACGACCAGCGCCGTGCACATGGCCAGACCCAGCTGGGCAGTCTTCTCACGCGACATGACCGCCCTCCCCTAGGCTCGAAATCCGGCGGTCCGATTTACGCGACGCTTCCGTCATCAACACAAGCCGAAACCGGCGGGCTAGCGACCGAGGCCACCCGCCCGCGCGGGATCGTCAGAACCGCCGGCCGAACTTCAGGCCGATGGTGCGTGGTTGCGTCGGGATGAAGTAGGTCTCGGCGCCGCAGACGGCCTCGGCGCATTGGGCGAAGCGGCTCAGTTGCGCCTCCTCGTCAAAGACGTTCTTCACATAGGCTTCCAGCGTCCAGCCCGACATCGCCTCGATGCCTGCCGAGGCGTCGACCAGGGTGTAGGCCGGCAGGTCGCCGGTGATGGCGGCCGCCGCCAGGCGCAGGTCGGACGGCGCGCTGGTCTGATGCACCAGCGAGCCCTGGACGTGGGCGTCGAAGCCCGCGAACTGGAACTCGTACCGCGCGATCAAATTCCCCTTGAAGCGGGGCGTGATCGGCAGGCGCGTGCCTGACGGGGCCTCCGGAGAGGGACAATCGGTTTCCGGATTGCCGTTCGCATCGACGAAGCCGCAGAAGTTCTCGGTCAGCTCGCTGTCGATGTAGGCGGCGGAGGCCGTCAGTGTCAGGCCATTGCTGACCGCCCAGGTGATGTCGGATTCGACGCCCTTCACCTCGGCCTGGCCCGCGTTCTTGATCTCCGTCAGGCCGCTTTGGCCCAGGATGGAGAACTGGAAGTTCGTCCATTCCTGGATGTAGGCCGCGCCGTTCCAGCGGACGGCGTTGTCCATTAGCGTCAGCTTCCAGCCGACCTCGTAGTTCTTCAGATAGTCCGACTGGTAGGGCGGCAGCGAACCGCGCCGATTGATGCCGCCCGGGCGATACCCCTCGGAATAGGTGGCGTAGACCAGCTTGTCGTCGTCGATGTTGTAGGTGACGTTGAACTTGGGAACGACGTCCTCTTCCTCGACCGACTTGTCGAGATTCATGCACGGCGCGTCGCGGGTGGTGGCGTCGGCGAAACAGGCCGCCACGCCGGTGCCGCTGCTGAAGCCGTCGCCGTAGCCGAAGAAGCCGCGCAGGCTGTTCTCGGACTTGAAGGCGCGCAGACCGCCGGTGATCGTCAGTCGTTCCGTGACGTCGAAGCTGGCTTCACCGAAGACGGCGTAGTCGGTGTCCTCGCGCACCTGGGACGTCAGCCAGATCGTGCCCGGCCGGCCGTTGACCGAGATGCCGGCGCCGATGCCGTCGATCTTGTAGTCCTGGAAGATGTCGTGCTGCTGGTTCTGGTAGAACAGGCCGCCGACGACGCGGAAGCGTGCATCCTGCGGGCTGGACAGGCGCAGTTCGTGGCTATCCTTGGTGAAATCGTCCCGGCCCAGGATGTACTGGGACGGATTGACCATCTCGCCGGCGTCATCGGTGAAGTAGGCGCCGTAGCCGAACAGGGTGTCGTAGAAGAAGGCGTAGTCGGAGTAGTCCAGCGACGACTCGAACGTCCGCTCCATGTGCGCGCCGGCGTAGGTGACGTCGAAGCTGCCGATACGTCCCTCGACCAGCAGGGCCGCCTGATACCACTGATCCTTGGCGAACTCGGGATTGTAGTGGGTGACCGACAGCGGTCCGACCAGGGCGTCCGAGCCAAAGAAGCCGTTGCTCTCCTCGACCTGGCCCATGATCGACGGCGTGACGGTCCAGCTGTCGTTCAGGTCGATCTTCAGCGCGGCGCGGGCGCCGTAGGTGTCGATGTCGTTGTAGTCGTCTTCGGCCAAGGCGGCGTTGTCGTCGATGATGCCCGACGACGGATAGAGGCGCGTGCCCTGGACGTTGTCGATGTAGCCGGCGGTGTGGCTGGTCCAGCCGACGGCGCGCAGTGCGACATTGTCGCTGATCGGCTGGTTGATGAAGCCCTCAAGCACATAGCCTTCGCCGCCGTGGGCGACCGTGTTCACCTCGACGTCGAAGCCGGCCTCGAAGCCAGCCGCGCTGGGCTTGTTGGTGATGATCCGCACCGTACCGGCCTGGGAGCTGGCGCCGTACAGCGTGCCCTGCGGGCCGGCGAGGGATTCGACCCGGGCGACATCGTAGAGGTGGATGTCCAGCGCACCCTGGATGGTCGTGATGGGCTGTTCGTCCAGATACATGCCGACGCTAGGCAGGGAACCGGAGTGGTTGCCGTCGCCCCCCGATGCCACGCCGCGCATATAGACGCTGCCGACGCCGGGGCCGTAGGTCTGGAACGACACCGCCGGCAGGTACTTCGCATAGTCGTCGAAGTCAGAAAGGTGCAGCTGCTCCAGCGTCTCCTCACCCAGGACCGCGATGCTGATCGGCACGTCCTGCAGGTTCTCGGAGCGCTTCTGGGCGGTGACGATGACGTCGTCCAGCGACGCCTCCTGCGCCATCGCGGCGCCCGCAGGATAGAGCATGGTCGTGGCCAGAAGCGCGGCCGGACAGAGCATCCGCTTCAGTGTCTTGGGCGTGGTCTTCATTCTCGTGATCCCCTCAGTGTTTTTCAGTTGTCGTGTCATCCCCGCGCCGGTTTCGGCTGCTCGGGCATTCTGTGGCCGCCTACGGCGGCGCGTTTGGATAGGTGTCGAGAACCGGGCCCAGCGCCGCCTTCAGCGGCCCCAGCCACGGCTCGTAATGTCGCCACTGATCCAGCCCGTCGCGGAAGATGGGCTTGCGGACCTGTTCGGAACTGGCGGTGCGCACGGCCCGCTCGGTCTCGTGGAAACGCAGGCAGGCCTCTTCGAACGGCAGGCCGCAGTAGTCGAGCAGGCGTCGCGTTTCGGCCTCCGGCGCCTCGACCATCTGTTCATAGTGGACGCGGTGGATGCGCCCCGGCGCGACGGCGTCGAAATGGGCCATCAGGTTCACATAGTCGCGATAGTAGAACCCCAGGTCGGTCAGGTCATAGCTGAACCCCTGACCTCGCGCGAAATGCTGTTTGAAGGCCGAGAAGCAGCAGGCCATCGGATGGCGCCGCGCATCGATGATCTTCGCATTCGGCAGGGCCATCAGGATCAGGCCGACGTGCGCGAAGTTGTTCGGCATCTTGTCGACGAAAAAGGGCCGGTCCGACTTGCGGTGCACCCGCGTCGTTTCGAGATAGCCCTCGCCTAGCGCCCGGATGGCGTCGCCGTCCAGGCCGCTCATGATCTCCGGATAGGCCGAGGCCTCACTGCGCTTCTTCCGACCGCCCAGATCCCGCGCGATGGCGGTGATGTCGGGCAGCTCCATCGTGCCCTCGACCTGCGAATGGCTGGACAGTATCTGCTCAAGCAAGGTCGAGCCTGAGCGCGGCAGCCCAACGATGAAAATGGGGTCCGGCGCGGCGCAACCCTGATCGCGCGCGCCCTCCAGCAGGTCGCGGCTGAACACCGCCCGGCTGCGCGTCACATGGTCGGTCGTCTCGGCGGCGTCATAGCTCAAGCCTCGCCGCCGCGCCGCCGCGCCCGAGGCGTAGTGGCGGAACGAGGCCTCATGGTCGCCCGCGTCCTCGAACGCCTTGCCGAGCGCGAAGTCGAGGTGGAAGCGGTCCTCGTCGCCGATGTCCGCCCGCTGCGCCTGGCCCTGCATGGCCGCGATATCGTCGGCTGTCAGGCTGACGGTCTTCAGATTGGCCAGGCTCCAGTAAGCCTCGCCCAGACCGGGCTCCAGCGCGATGGCCTTGCGGTAGGCGGCAATGCAGTCGTCCTGCCGCCCTACCGTCTTCAGCGCGTGCCCATAGCTGAGCCAGGCGCGCGAATGGCCGGGATGGCCCGCCAGCACGCGGTCGTAGATGTCGATGGCTGCGGCGTATTCGCCGATCCGCACCAGGGCGGCGGCCTTGAGGTTCAGATAGGTGGCGTTGTCCGGCCGCCGTTCAAGCAGGGCGTTCAGCCCGGCCAGAGCTTCGACCGACTTGCTCTGCCGGTACTGCGCCAGCGCCAGCTGATGCGCCGCCGCCTCGAAGCTCGGCGCCAGTTCGACGGCGCGCTGCAGCAGGCTCTCGGCGTCGCCATACCTACCCAAGCGCGCCGCCACCTCGGCCAGCATGCGGATGGCGGCGATGTCGCACGGATGCCGGCGCAGATGCTCGCGTAGCATGGGCTCGGCGACGGCGATGCGGTTCTCAACCAGCGCCTTGCCGGCCTCGATCAGGGCAGGATCTTTCTGGGGCGCTGCGATGTAGCGAGCGAAGGCAGCGTCGGCGCCGGCGGCGTCTCCCGCCATCGTCAACTGGGTCGCCAACGCCCGCCACACGACGGCACGCTCGGGCGTGCGCTGGACGGCGGCTCTGAGGTCTGAAATCCGATCAGCCGGATACGTGTCTTCGAGCGGCGCCGCGCGCCTGTTCACCACAGCAGGGCTCAATCCCCGACCGGCCATCACGCTCCCCACGAACCCGCAAAGGTTCGACCCCGAACGCCCTGTTTGGCCCTGAAAACGCGCCTCCCCAGGCGGTACGCTTTTTATTGTACTGTCATACAGTAAGCACGATTGCCGAAGCCTTGCAATCGCGCCCCGCTTGCCGACGTCGAACAGTTATTATACGATCGTAAAATACGGAATCTCGTCGTCGAGGGCCATCCATGCCGCTGTCCCAACCGACTGTACAGGACGCTTCGGACCCCGACGCCGACTGGACCCTGCCCGCCTGGCTCTATCACGACCCGGAGTATTTCGAGGTCGAGATGGCGCGCGTCCTGCGCCCGTCGTGGCAGGTGGTCTGCCACCTGAACGACCTGCCTGAAGCCGGCCACTACCGCACCCTCGACTTCCTGGGCGAGAGCGTCGTCGTGGTGCGCGGCGAGGATGATCGGGTCCGCGCCTTCGCCAACGTCTGCCGCCATCGCGGCGCGCGGGTGGTGGATGGCCCCGGCGGCTGCGTCCGCGCCCTCACCTGCCCCTATCACGCCTGGTCCTATGGCCTGGACGGCGCGCTGAAGGGTGTGCCGCTGGGCGCGACCTATCCGACGCTCGACAAGGCGACGATGGGCCTGATGCCCGTCGAGTTGGAAGTCTGGCGCGGCTTCGTCTTCGTGCGTCTGGAAGGCGGCGGCCCGTCGGTGGCCGAGATGATGTCGCCCCATGACGACGAGGTCGCGCCCTATCGGTTCAAGGAACTTCAGGCCATCGGCCGCGTCACCCTAAGACCCCGCACGGTCAACTGGAAGAATGTCGCCGACAACTATTCCGACGGCCTGCACATCCGCGTCGCCCACCCGGGCCTGACCCGCCTGCTGGGCGCCAGCTACGGCGTCGAGGCCCAGCCCTGGGTGGACAAGATGTGGGGTCAGGTCGGCACGCGCGCCTCCGACAATCCGTCCGAGCGCCTGTATCAGCACTTCCTGCCGCGCGTGGATCACCTGCCGGAGGAGAACCAGCGCCTGTGGCTCTATTTCAAGCTCTGGCCGAACGTCGCCTTCGACATCTATCCCGACCAGATCGACTTCATGCAGTTCATCCCGATCTCGCCGACGCTGACGATGATCCGCGAAATCTCGTACGCCCTGCCCGACGAGCGGCGCGAGATGAAGGCGGCGCGGTATCTGAACTGGCGCGTCAACCGCCAAGTCAATCTGGAAGATACCGACCTGATCCAGCGGGTCCAGGACGGCATGGCCTCGCCCAGCTTCACCGTCGGCCCCTTGAGCGAGCACGAAGTCTGCCTGCGCAACTTCGCTGGCAAGGTCCGCGACCTGATCCCCGAAGCGCGCCTGCACCAGCCGCCCGCCCCCGGCTGGAGCCGCCGGCCCCGACCCGTTTCCTGATCCTTCTGAACGCGAGCCCGACATGAGCAACGCTCTTGACGCCGTCATCATCGGCGCCGGCCACAACGGCCTGGTCTGCGCCTTCTATCTGGCGCGCGCCGGCCTGAAGGTGCGGATCGTCGAACGACGCGGCGTGGTCGGCGGCGCGGCCGTGACCGAGGAGTTCCACCCCGGCTTTCGCAACTCGGTGGCCAGTTACACAGTCAGCCTGCTGAACCCCAAGGTCATCGCCGATATGGGCTTGGCCGAACGCGGCCTGCGCATCGTCGAACGCCCCATCTCCAACTTCCTGCCCCAGGAGGACGGCGGCTATCTGAAGCTGGGCGGCGGGCTGGAGCGGACGCAGGCCGAATTCCGCAAGTTCTCCGCGCGAGACGCCGAGGTCCTGCCCGCCTATTACGACGCGCTCGAAGGCGTCGCCGACGTGCTGCGCTCTCTGGCCATGAAGACGCCGCCGAACGCTGGCGGAGGCCTCAAGGCCCTGCTGGCCGCCGCCGTCCAGGGCGGCCCCTTGGCCCGTCTGTCGCTCGACAAGCAGCGCGACGTTATGGACCTGTTCGTCAAGAGCGCCCGCAGCTTCCTGGACGGCTGGTTCGAGAGCGAGCCGGTCAAGGCGGCCTTCGGTTTCGACGCCGTGGTCGGCAACTACGCTAGCCCCGACACCCCCGGCTCGGCCTACGTCCTGCTGCACCACGTCTTCGGCGAGGTGAACGGCAAGAAGGGCGCCTGGGGCCACGCCATCGGCGGCATGGGCGCGATCACCACCGCCATGCGCGGCGCGTGTGAAGACCTCGGCGTCCAGATCGACGTCGACGCGCCCGTCGCCCGCGTCATCGTCGAGAACGGCCGCGCCGTCGGCGTGCGTCTGGAGAGCGGCGAGGAGATCCGTGCCCCGCGCGTCGTCGCCAACGTCGGGCCCAAGCTGCTCTACGACCGACTGATCGATCCCGCCGACCTGTCGCCCGAGTTCAACCGCAGAGCCAAGGCCTTCAAGGTCGGCTCCGGCACCTTCCGCATGAATGTGGCGCTGTCCGAACTGCCGGACTTCACCTGCCTGCCGGGCAAGGACGTTGCCGAGCACCACCAGAGCGGCGTCATCATCGCCCCCACGCTCGACTATATGGACCGCGCCTATATCGACGCCAAACGCGACGGCATGTCCGAGCGGCCGATCGTCGAGATGCTGATCCCCTCGACCGTCGACGACAGCCTGGCGCCGAAGGGCCAGCACGTCGCCAGCCTGTTCTGCCAGCAGTTCGCTCCGGTCCTGCCGGACGGCCGCAACTGGGACGACGAGCGTGAGGCGGCGGCCGACAAGATCATCGACACCGTCACCGCCTATGCGCCGAACTTCCGCGCCTCCGTGCTGGGTCGCCAGATCCTGTCGCCGATGGATCTGGAGCGCACCTTCGGCCTGATGGGCGGCGACATCATGCACGGGAATATGTCGCTGGATCAGCTCTGGGCCGCGCGTCCCTTCCTGGGGCAGGCCGACTATCGCGGCGAGCTGAAGGGCCTCTACCTGTGCGGCGCCGGCACCCACCCCGGCGGCGGCGTCACCGGCGCACCGGGCCACAATGCGGCGAAGGAGATCCTGGCCGATGGCTCGTGGCTGGGGCGGCTGGTAGGCTGAGGCCCTGGCGCGCGGCCGGATCCAAGATGTGCTGAGGATGAAATGTCGTTTATCTACCCCCTGTTCGTCCTGGCGATGACGGCAGCGCCGGCGGCCAGCGTCGCAGATGAGGTCAGCGAAGCGGCCCCGATCTGCGCCAATGCGACCGGCACGGACGATCAGGGCTTCTATACCTTCTGGCACGACACCGGCACGGGCTGCATGACGCTGGGGTCCGGCGGCGCCTATTCGGTGACGTGGGATCTGGGCGCGCAGGGCAACCTGGTCGCCGGCCGCGGCTGGGAAACGGGCGCCGAAGACCGGACGATCCATTACGCGGCGCGGACGTTCGAACCGGGGGCCAACGGCTATCTTGGCCTGTACGGCTGGTCCACCGATCCGCTGGTCGAATACTACGTGGTCGACAGCTGGGGGGATTTCGAACCGCCCGGCAATGCCGGCGAGTTCCTCGGCGCGTTTGAGAGCGATGGCGGCTCGTATCGCGTCTATCGCACCCAGCGGATCAACCAGCCGTCGATCCAGGGAACGGCGACCTTCTATCAGTACTGGAGCGTTCGCACGTCCAAGCTGACGACGGGCGCGCGCGCCACCATAACCTTCCAGAACCACGTCGACGCGTGGCGCCGCGTTGGCCTTGAACTGGGCGCCCTGAACTATCAGGTGCTTGCCACAGAGGGTTTCGGCAGCGTGGGCCGTTCCGACGTGGCCGTAACGGTACGCTAGGCCAGCCGACACAGGGGCCGCGCCAACAGATCATCCAGCCAGCGCTCCGCGACATCGCTGGCCTCCATTGCGCTGAAGGCGGCGCCGTCAAGGCACAGTTCCAGCCACAGACCGTCGACCAGCGCCGTCAGGCCAACCGCCATCAGGCGGATGTCCGCCGTTCCCCCCACGGGGCATGCCCGGATCAGCCGCTCGAGATCGTCGCGATAGAGCGCGTAGGTCTCACGGTGTGCGATCTGCAGCCGGTCGTCGGTCTTCACCAGGCTCCAGAACGCCACCCAGGTCGCCAGCAGCGCCGCATCCATCACCGGGGGCCGGAAACTGGCGATCACATAGGCCCGCAGGCGCGCCCGGGGATCGTCCCCCGCCGCCTCCACCGCCTCGTCCAGCGTCGCCGCGACCTGCGCGCCGACATCCCGATAGGTTTCGGCGATCAGGTGCGACACGCCGTCGAAATAGTGGGTCAGCAGCCCCGGCGACACGCCCGCTTCGGTGCAGATGCCTCGCACCGACACCCCCGCCGCGCCCTGGTCGGCCAGACACCGGGCACACGCCGCCATCAGCTCGCGCCTGCGGACATCCGGCGGAATGCGACGATGGGCGGCCCGTGTCATAGCGCGAACCATAGGACGCGCGCCGCACAGACGCGAGCCGCCGGCTTTTCGAAGATCAGCAGGGATAGGCTGGCCGGCGCTCGCGCTTTTTCCGAAACGCGATAGGGTCGAGGGATGGGCAGGCAGGATCTTCAGCGTCTGGGCGTCGTGGCGGCTGGCGTGCTGACGACCTTGATCATCCCGCTGGCGATCCAATTTTCGGGACCGGGCCAGGCGTCTCGTGCGGTGTCGGCGGTTGCCGACTGGCCGCGGTATGGCGGACCGACCGGGGATCGCTATTCCCCGCTGGAGCAGATCACCCCCGCCAACGTCGCCCGCCTTCAGGAGGTCTGGCGGGTCGAGACCGGCGACGGCGGATTGCAGACCAACCCCCTGATCGTCGGACGAACGCTGTACGCCTACACCGCAGATCAGAAGGTGATCGCGCTGGATGCCTCGACAGGCCGGCGGCTTTGGACGTTCGACTCGGGCGTCGCAGGGGCGCAGCCCGCGCGGGGAATGAGCCTGTGGCGATCCGGGGTGGAGACGAGGCTGTTCGCCGGCGTGGGCGACCGTATGTGGGCGCTGGACCTGAAGACGGGGCGGCCGATCAAGGAGTTCGGCGAAGATGGAGCAGTTGATCTGCGCCAAGGGCTGGGCAACGATCCGGAGCTGAACGCAACTTTCCTGACCACGCCCGGGGTCGTCTATCGCAACCTTGTCATCGTCGGCTTTCGTACATCGGAAAGCCGCCCGGCGGCGCCCGGCGCGCTGCGCGCCTACAACGTCCGCACCGGCAAGATCGCCTGGACGTTCCACTTCATCCCGCGCCCCGGCCAGTACGGCCACGACACCTGGCCGGCCGACGCGTGGAAGACGGCGGGCGGAGCCAACAACTGGGCCGGAATGGCGCTGGACGCCGAGCGCGGCATCGTCTTCGCCCCTACCGGATCGGCGGTCGACGACTTCTACGGAGCCGACCGACCGGGCGACAACCTGTTCGCCAACTCATTGGTGGCCATCGATGCCGCCTCGGGTCGCCGCCTCTGGCATTTCCAGGGCGTGCACCATGACATCTGGGACCGCGACTTCCCCTCGCCGCCCCAACTGCTGACCGTCACGCACCAAGGGCGCCGTATCGATGCGGTGGCGCAGACGTCCAAGCAGGGCTTCGTCTATCTGTTCGAGCGCGAGACCGGCCGGCCGCTATTCCCGATCGAGGAACGCGTCGTCGCCGCGTCCACCGTGCCCGGCGAGGTCGCCGCGCGGACCCAGCCCTTCCCCACAGCACCCGAGCCATTCGCGCGGCAACGGTTGACAGCGGAAGGGCTGAGTGACCGCTCGCCGGCGATCAACGCCTGGGCGCGCCGGGCCTTCGCCGCCCTGATGAACGGGCCGCAGTTCACGCCCTTCAGCGTGGATCGACAGACCGTTCTATTCCCCGGCTTTGACGGCGGCGCCGAATGGGGCGGCGCGGCCAGCGACCGTCGCGGCGTCATCTACGTCAACAGCAACGACATCGCCTGGCTGGGCGGATTGTCGTCGAACTCGGGCGAGATTTCGTGGGGTGAGTCGATCTATCGAAGCCAATGCGCCGTCTGCCATGGCTCCGACCGGCGCGGCGCGCCGCCGGAGTTTCCCAGTCTGCTCGGTGTGGGTGATCGTCTCAGCGCCTCCCGGATCGGCGCGATTTTGGATCATGGCGGCGGACGGATGCCCGCCTTTCCCGCTATCAAGGGCGACGAACGACGCGAGCTGATCGCCTGGCTGACGGGCGCCACAGGCCAGAACCGGGAGGTCGCTTCCGCAGGCCTGCGCCAGGCGTCGACCTACGGCTTCACGGGCTATCGCAAGTTCACGGACCCTGACGGCTACCCCGCCGTCGCACCGCCTTGGGGGACGTTGAACGCCATCGACATGAACAGCGGGCGCTACCTTTGGCGCGTGCCGCTCGGCGAGTATCCCGCGCTGGCGGCCCAAGGCGTGCCGACGACGGGGACGGAGAATTACGGCGGGCCGGTGGTGACGGCGGGCGGGGTGCTGTTTATTGGGGCCACCATCCACGATCGCCTCTTCCGAGCCTTCGACCGCAGGAACGGTCGGCTGCTGTGGCAGGCGCCCCTGCCCTACGCCGGGGTGGCGACGCCGGCCACCTACATGGTCGACGGACGACAGTATGTGGTGATCGCCGCGAGCGGGGCGCGCGATCAGGCGGGTCCGCAGGGCTCGGCCTATGTCGCTTTCGCCCTGCCGGGCCGGTGACAACTGGATCGAACCGGGTGATAGCGAAGGGATGAATGACGTCTCGGAACCGTCGACAAAGATCGTACTGGCCGACCGCAGCGACGGCCTGGGCCAGCGCATCCTGTCGATTCTGAAGGCCATGAACCTGGCCCAGATCATGGGCGTGAACTACGCCTTCACCTGGGATCACAAAGACCTTGAGCATCACGCCCTGCCGGCTGCGGCAGACGTCTTCACAGCCGACTATCTGGCCGCCCATATCGTCGAGAATCCGACCGACTTCTTTGAATTGAGCCAGCCCATCGCCGACCGCGCCCACATGGACAAGGCGGCGGAGGGCCTGAAGGGCTGGTCGCTGAAATCCAGCACGGCCTACCGCCGCCTGCCGACCGAACTCAGACGCAGCCCGCCCGGAACCTATGCAGCCCTGTTCGACGGCATCGGGTTTCGTCGGTACATCCGCAAAGCCATCTTGGCCGCCCGGCAAGTCAAGCTGGCAGAGCGCCCAGTCGCGATTCACTTGCGCGCAGGCGACATCATCTATGGCTCATATCGGTTTCGCGATCAGTTCACGCGCAAGGTGGTCGCATTGCCCGTCGCCCGCTGGCTGATCGAACATTGGAGGGCGGCGGGTCGAACGGTTGTGCTTTTTGCACAGGACCCCGAGGTGGCGGCCCAGTACAGAGATCAGGCCGACGTGATCGTGGCGGCCGACCTCAGCGAGCGCTTCGCAACGCCGATACAGCGGGCCCTTTTCGAGATCACCCTGATGTCACGTTGCGCTGAAATCCATGCGGGGTTCAGCGCCTTCGCCCACGTCGCGGCCCGGATCGGTGATTTCAAAGCCAAGGCGCCGCGTGACAGCCTGCCCTTGGAGCAGCAGGTGGATGTCATCAGGACAGCTTTGGCCGACCCAACGGTACGCCAGCGCGACCCCAGGCTTCAGACGGCTTTCGCCGCCTGGGCCGCTGCCGATGTCTTGCTCGAGCAACAACGCTGGTCCGATGCCTTGCCGCTGCTGGAGCGAGCCGTAGCGGACGATCCTGTTAACGGCTTCTACCGCGTGAAGCTCGCTAGCTCGCTTTACCGCCTTGAACGGGACGCTGAGGCCGACGCCGTCATGGCCGCCGCGCTTGAAAGCCAGAACAGGTCGATCAGGAAAGCCCGGCAGATCGCTCTCGCCGCTCTTAAGGAAACGTCTGGCAAAGGCTTCACCCTGCAGTCGGACCGCGAGATCTTCGCGGAGGCGAGCTCGAGGGGGTCTGAGCAGGCGCGTCGTCTGGCGGACCTCACGGCACGCTGACGGAAACCGCCGGATCCGCGTCGGGCCCTAGGCGCCGACGAGCGACTTAACGGTAAGACCCAGTGCGCTGACCATGCACGCCAGCGATCCCACGGCGAACGCGCGAAAGTGGCGGTGAATGAAGTAAAGCAGATCTCCGGCCATCGGCGTCCTCCCAGACGCTAAGTATTGTTTTCGGATAGCAGTTCAACGCCGCCGTTCAGCAAAGGATGCCCGATTCGGCTTAATCCAGCGTTCCCAAATGCGTTATCGGTCGCGACAGGAATGCTGCATGCGCGAAACGGCACTGCAGCGTAAGTAATCGTCGGCTGGGCCGCGCGCGACGTTCATCGCGCAGGAAGCCGCGATGACGGTCCGGCGCTGTCGCATCGTGACGAACAGGCGCCTTGGCGACGCGCCTTAAACCAGTCGGCTCTGCACGAGCGCGGCGCCGATGAAGCTGGCGAACAGAGGGTGCGGCGCGAAAGGGCGGCTCTTCAGTTCGGGGTGATACTGCACGCCGATGAACCACGGATGGTCATCACGCTCGACCGTTTCAGGCAGGACGCCGTCCGGCGACAGGCCCGCAAACCTCAGCCCCGAAGTTTCGATGGCATCGCGGTAGTTGATGTTCACTTCGTAGCGATGGCGGTGCCGCTCGCTGATCGTCGTCGAGCCGTAAATGTCAGCGATCTTCGAGCCGGGCGTGAGTGTTGATTCATACGCGCCCAGCCGCATGGTGCCGCCCAGATCGCCGCCTTGCTGACGTAGCACCCGCTGGTTGCCTTGGGTCCACTCGGTCATCAGCCCGACGACCGGCTCGGAGGTCGGGCCGAACTCGGTCGAGGACGCCTTGGGGAACCCGGCCTGGTTCCGCGCCGCCTCGATCACCGCCATCTGCATGCCGAAGCAGATGCCGAAGTAGGGAATGTTGCGCTCACGGGCGAAGCGGGCCGCCTCGATCTTGCCCTCGGCCCCACGCTCGCCGAAGCCGCCGGGGACCAGCACCGCGTGCGCGCCCTGCAGACGGTCCTCGCAGGCCTGGCGGTCGCCCTCGAAGGTGTCGGCCTCGACCCAGTCGATATTGACCTTCACCTGATTGGCGACGCCGCCGTGATGAAGGGCCTCGATCAGGGATTTGTAGGCGTCCTTCAGCACCGTGTACTTGCCGACGACCGCGATGGTGACCTCGCCGTCCGGCTGCAGACGGCGGCGGACGATCTCGTTCCAACCGGTCAGGTCAGGCGCCGGCGCGTCCGTGATGCCGAAGTGGGCCAGGACTTCGGAGTCCAGGCCCTCGCGGTGATAGTCCAATGGCACGGCGTAGATGTCGGCCGAGTCCATCGCCTGAATCACGCCCGAAGCGCGGACGTTGCAGAACAGGCCGATCTTGCGCTTCTCATCCTCGGGAATCGGGAATTCGCAGCGGCACAGCAGGATGTCCGGCTGGATGCCGATGGACCGCAGCTCCTTCACCGAATGCTGCGTCGGCTTGGTCTTCATCTCGCCGGCGGTCTTGATGAAGGGCAGCAGCGTCAGGTGCACGAAGCACGACTGACCGCGCGGCAGGTCCTGGCCCAGCTGGCGGATCGCCTCGAAGAAGGGCAGGCCCTCGATATCGCCGACGGTGCCGCCGATCTCGACCAGCACGAAGTCGACGTCGTCGCCGTCGTCGGTCAGGGCGGGCGTGAGGCAGAACGCCTTGATCTGGTCGGTGACGTGCGGGATCACCTGCACGGTGGCGCCCAGGTAATCCCCGCGGCGTTCCTTCTCCAGGATGGTCGAATAGATTCGACCGGTCGTGATGTTGTCCGACTTGGCGGCCGAGACGCCGGTGAAACGCTCGTAGTGGCCCAGGTCCAGATCAGTCTCGGCGCCGTCGTCGGTGACGAAGACCTCGCCGTGCTGATACGGGCTCATCGTGCCCGGATCGACGTTGAGATACGGGTCCAGCTTACGCAGCCGGACCTTGTAGCCGCGCGCCTGCAGAAGCGCGCCGAGAGCGGCGGAGGCGAGGCCTTTTCCCAATGAGGAAACCACGCCGCCGGTGATGAACACGTAACGGGCCATGGGAGATCACTCTACCGCCGATTCGGCCGGCGACTTCCGGAGACTTTGAGGGCGGGAGAAGAAGGCGGGGATAAGCGCCCCGCCCGCATCTTACTGGGCGGGTGCGGGGGCCGGAGCAGGAGCCTGGGTCGACGCCGCCGGCAGGCTGGCCTCCAGGTCATCCAGCGAAGGGCCGGACGGCGTAGCCGGAGCCGGGGCGGTCTCGGCCGGCGCTTGCTGCTGACCGGCCGACGGCGCGGCCAGCGCGCCGACGGCGTCTGCGTCGATTACCGACTGCGAGGCTCGGTCCATGTTGCCGACAACGGTCAGAGCAATGGCGCAGATGAAGAAGGCGGCCGCCAGCCACCAGGTCGTGACCGTCAACAGGTTGCCCGCGCCGCGCGCGGTCATGAATCCCGACGGCCCTCCGCCCATGCCCAGCGCGCCGCCTTCGGAGCGCTGCAGCAGGATCACGCCGGCAAGCGCGATCGAAATCAGGATCTGGGCGACGAGGAGGATGGTCTGGAGCATGACGGTCGCAAGGTGGGGCGCGCGGCCGCGCCGATCAAGCGGCGGCGTCTAACATCCGCCGGGGCGATAGGGAATAGCGGTAAGCTAAGCCGCGCGGATGATGGCCAGGAAGTCGTCAGCTTTCAAAGAGGCTCCGCCGACCAAAGCGCCGCCGACACCCTCGACATGCAGGATATCCGCCGCATTCTTCGGATTGACCGAGCCGCCGTACAGGATGGGCGCCGTCTCGCCGGCTGATCCGAAGCGCTCGGCCAGTACGCGGCGCACCACAGCATGGATTTCGGCGATCTGGTCCAGCGTCGGCGTACGGCCGGTGCCGATGGCCCAGACAGGCTCGTACGAAACGGCGAAGGCCGCAGTGCGTGCCTGGTCCGGCACGGAGGCGCGGACCTGGCGTTCGACGATATCAGCCGCCTGGCCAGCGTCGCGCTGCTCCAGCGTCTCCCCGACGCAGATGATCGGGGTCAGTCCGGCGGCCAGTGCGGCGCGCGCCTTTGCCGCAACCAATTCGTCGGACTCGCTGAAGCCGGCGCGCCGCTCCGAATGGCCTAGAATGACAAACGCCGCGCCCGCTTCACTCGCCAGCTCGGCGGAAACGCAGCCTGTAAAGGCGCCGGACGGTTCGGCCCGGCAATCCTGGGCGCCGATCTGGATGGGCGATCCGGCTACGGCCGACCCGATCCGCTCCAGCAGGGTCGCGGGAGGGCACAGGACGACCTGATTGGCGGTCGGCTGGTCTTTCAGGGCCTCGGCCAGCAGGCGAGCCTGCTCCAGGCCGCCGGCGGCGCCGTTCATCTTCCAGTTTCCGACGATCAGCTTCACGGATTGTTTCATGGCGGCGGTGTCTAGGCGGTATCGCGCCGCTCGCCAAGGCCATCCGCTTGCGGGAGGGGCCGCCGTGCCACTATACGGCTGCAGCCCTTCCAGGCGTCACCGGCCATCGGCCCGTCGAGTTTCCTTGATGATTTCCCACTTCCGCAACTTCGCCAAATCGCCCGTCGCGATCGTGCTGTTCGTCCTTCTGATGATCAGCTTCGCCGTCGTCGGCTCGCAGATGGACGTCTTCGGCGCCTTCGGAACCAAGCATGTCATCACAGCCGGCGACCGCAGCGTGGATGGCGCGGAATACCGCGCGGACTTCGAGCGGGTGCGGACCAATCTGCAGGAACAGGCCGGTCGTCCGGTGTCGATCCAGGACATGGTCGACGAGAACATCGACGCCCGCTTCCTTGAGAGCCAGACCCAGCAGAAGGGCTTTCTGGCCTGGGCCTGGAAGGCCGGCATCCGTCCCGGTCAGGCCCTGATCATCAAGCAGATCCGCAAGATCCCGGCCTTCTTCAATCAGGTCACCGGTCAGTTCGATCAGGCGCAGTACGAGCAGGCCCTGGCCCAGCAGAACGCCACCCCCGCGCAGCTCGAACAGGAGTTCCGCGACCAGTACGCCACCGAGCATTTCGCCGCCGGCGTCTTCGCCGGCGCGCGCGCGCCGCGTATCTACGCCGCCCTGCTGGCCGGTCAGGCGCTGGAGACGCGCGATGGACGCTGGTTCCTGGTCACGCCCGCCATGGCCGGGGCCGTCGCCAACCCGACCGACGCCCAACTGAACAGCTTCATCCAGGAAAACGCCGAGCGCCTGCGTCGCCCCGAGTTCCGCGTCGCCTCGGTCGCCCTGTTCACCCCGACGGCCGCCGATAGCGCCGCGACGATCCCTGACGCGAAGATCACGGAACGCTTCAACTTCCGCCGGGACGCCCTGTCCGACCCGGAGAAGCGCACCTTCGTGACGCTGACCGCGCCCAGCCGCGCGGTGGCCGACCGCATCGCCGCCGCCTTGCGGGCCGGCCAGTCGCCGGCCGACGTGGGCCGCGCCAACAGCATCGAGCCGGCCGAGTACACCGACTCGCCGCGCACCGTTCTGGGCGACCAAGCGGTCGGCGCCGGCGTTTTCGCGCTGCAGTCGGGCCAGGTTTCCGATCCGATCCAGGCCGGCGTCGGCTTCACCGTCGCCAAGGTCACCGCCATCACCCCGGCCAAGCCCGCCACGCTGGAAGGCTCGCGCGCCGCCATCGTCGAGGAGCTGCGGCAGGAGGAGGCGCGCCAGAAGACCTACGCCCGCGTCGAGGCCTATGAGCGTGCGCGCCAGGCCGGCAAGTCGATGGCGGATGCGGCCCAGGAGGTCGGCGCCCGTGTCATCACCCTGCCGCCCTTCACCCAGGACGGAAAGCTGCCCAACGGCCAGCCGTTGCAGGCGCCTGAGCAGATCTTCTCGACGGCTTGGGGTCTTTCCAAGGGTGGCGAGAGCGACATCGTCGACGCCGGCCAGGGCCAGTATTTCGCCGTCCGTGTGGACGACATCCGCCCGTCCGCCCTACCGGCCATCGCGGAGGTCCGCGCCCCGCTGACGGAGCAGTGGAAACTGCGTGAGGAAGCCCGCCTGCTGGCTGCGAAGGCCGAGGAACTGGCAGCCCGCGTCCGCTCGGGCCAGGACATCGCCGCCGTCGCCGCCTCGGCCAATGCGACGCTGGTCACCCGCGCCGGCATTCAGCAGTCGCGCGACAGCCAGACGGCCCTCGGCCAAGGCGTGCTGCAAGGACTGTTCGGCCAAGGTGCGGGCCAGGTCTTCAGCTTGCCGAACGCCCAGTCCAGCTATGTCGTCGGCCGCGTCGATCGGATACACGCCGCCGTGCCGGCGCTGGCCGCGCCGCTGGTCGAACAGGCCCGTCCGCGGATCACCCAGGACATCGTCCAGGCCATGATCCAGAGCTCGATCGCGGCCGGTGCGCGCGATGTCAAAGCCAAGAACGATCCGGTCCTGGCTCGTCAGGCGCTGGGTCTATCCGACACCCCGGCCGCCCCCGGCGCCCCGGCGCCTGCCGCGCCCGCGCGCTGACGGTCGTGGGGACGGAGGAGGCCGCCGCCCCGGACTTCGCCGCGTTCGCGGCCGGCTATCGCGCCGGACGCCCGCAGACGCTGGTCCGGCGGCTGATCGACGATCTGGAGACGCCCGTCTCGGCCTTCCTGAAGGTGGGCCGGGATCAGCTGTACGCCTGCCTGCTGGAGTCGGTCGAAGGCGGCGCGGTCAACGCGCGCTACTCCATCCTGACATTGGAGCCGGACGTGGTCTGGCGCTGCCGGGGCCTGTCGGCCGAGGTCGCGCGCGGCGACGCGATAGGCCAAGGCCGCTTCACGCCTGAGAGCGACCCCACGCTAGACTCCCTGCGCGCTCTGATCGCCGCGTCGAGGCTAGAGCTGGCGGCCGATCTGCCGCCCATGGCTGCGGGCCTCTTCGGCGTGTTTGGATATGACATGGTCCGGCTGCTGGAGCCGCTGGGCGAAGCCAATCCGGACCCCTTGGACCTGCCCGACGCCGTCCTGACGCGGCCTGGCCTGGTCGCCATCTTCGATTCGGTGAAGCGAGAGATCGTGCTGGTCTCGGCCGCCTATCCGGACGGCGGCATGGACGCCGAGGCCGCCTTCCAGGCCTGCGTCGGCCGGCTTGACCGCTTCGAGACCGCCCTGCGACGCCCCCTGCCCGCCTTGGCCGAGGCTGTCCCTCAGGATGCGCCCGACTTCGTCACTGCCGTCTCCCAGGCCGGCTTCGCAGACATGGTCGCGGCGGCCAAGGACTACATCGGTGCCGGCGACATTTTCCAGGTCGTGCTGAGCCATCGCTTCGCCGCGCCCTACGACGGCGATCCCTTCGCTGTTTATCGCGCCCTGCGTCGTCAGAACCCCTCCCCCTACCTCTTCTTCCTTAACTTTGACGGCTTCCAGCTGGCGGGCTCGAGCCCGGAAATCCTGGTCCGGCTGAAAGACGGCCGCGTCACCATCCGCCCGCTGGCCGGCACTCGGCCTCGCGGCGAGACGCCCGAGCATGATCTGGCGCTGGAGGCCGAACTGCTGGCCGATCCGAAAGAGCTGGCCGAGCACCTCATGCTGCTGGATCTGGGTCGCAACGACGTCGGCCGCGTCTCCGCACCCGGCACGGTCGAGGTCACCGAGAGCTTCAAGGTCGAACGCTACAGCCAGGTCATGCACATCGTCTCGGACGTGCAGGGCCAGGCTGACCCTCGACTGGACGCCGTCGACACCCTTTTGGCCGCCCTGCCTGCCGGCACCCTGTCAGGGGCGCCCAAGGTGCGGGCCATGGAAGTCATCGACGAGCTGGAAACCGAGAAGCGCGGCGTCGGCTATGGCGGGGGCGTCGGTTACATCTCCGCGTCGGGCGAGGCGGATATCTGCATCGTCCTGCGCACCCTGATGTTCGCGGACGGACAGGTCTTCGTCCAGGCCGGCGCCGGCGTCGTGGCCGACAGCGACCCGAAGGCCGAGTATGCGGAGACCCAGGCCAAGGCCCGCGCCCCGATGAAGGCCGCCGCCGACGCATGGCGGTATCCGACCGGCAACCGCTGAGACGTACGTTCTTATATTGTTCTTGCTGAATCGACGCGATTGATCCCCATATGGGGTCGTTCGCCCCCGGACCCCCGTCCGGCTCTTCGCGTTTCCGGCCCCCGATTCCTGGCAGCATGATCGAAAAGCACAACTTCATCCGCGTGCGCGGCGCGCGGGAACACAATCTCAAGGGCGTCGATCTCGACATCCCGCGCGAGCAGCTGGTCGTCATGACCGGCCTGTCGGGCTCCGGGAAATCGTCCCTGGCGTTCGACACCATCTACGCCGAGGGCCAGCGTCGCTATGTCGAGAGCCTCAGCGCCTACGCCCGGCAGTTCCTGGAGCTGATGGGCAAGCCGGACGTGGACCTGATCGAGGGCCTGTCGCCGGCCATCTCCATCGAACAGAAGACGACGTCCAAGAATCCGCGCTCGACCGTGGGCACCGTCACCGAGATTCACGACTACATGCGCCTGCTGTGGGCGCGCGTGGGCGTGCCTTACTCGCCGGCGACCGGCCTGCCGATCGAGAGCCAGACCATTTCCATGATGGTCGACAAGCTGACGGCCTTGGCCGACGGCGAACGCATCCTGCTGCTGGCCCCCGTCGTGCGTGGCCGCAAGGGCGAGTACAAGAAGGAGATGGCGGAGTGGCAGCGCTCCGGCTTCCAGCGGGTCAAGATTGACGGCGAGTTCTACGCCATCGAGGACGCCCCGGCGCTCGACAAGAAGTTCAAGCACGACATCGACATCGTCGTGGACCGCATCGTCACCAAGGCGGGGCTGGAGCCGCGCTATGCCGACAGCCTGCAGACCGCCCTGGGTCTCGCGGACGGCATCGCGGTGGCGGAATGGGCGAACACCAACGAAGGCGAGACCGCGCCGCGCCGCATCACCTTCTCCGAGAAGTTCGCCTGCCCGGTCTCCGGTTTCACCATCAGCGAGATCGAGCCGCGGCTGTTCTCGTTCAACAACCCGTTCGGCGCTTGCCCGACTTGCGACGGCCTGGGCGTCAAGCTGGCGTTCGACGCCGACATGGTCGTGCCGGACCGCGACAAAAGCCTTCACAAGGGCGCCGTCGCGCCGTGGTCGCGCGGGCCCTCGCCGCTCTACACCCAGACCCTGCAGGCGCTGGCGCAGCACTATGGCTTCTCGATGGACAAGCCCTGGCGCGAGCTGCCGCCCAAGGCTCAGAGCGTGATCCTGCATGGATCGGGGTCGGACAAGATCAAGTTCCGCTACGACGACAACGCCCGCACCTATGAGACGTCCAAGACCTTCGAGGGCGTGCTGCCGAATCTGGAGCGTCGCTGGCGCGAAACAGACAGCGCCTGGGTGCGCGAGGAGCTGGGCCGCTTCCAGTCCGAAACCCCGTGCGAGGCCTGCGGCGGCAAGCGCCTGAAGCCCGAGGCCCTGGCCGTGAAGGTCGGCGGCGAGGACATCGCCGATATCTCCATGCTGTCGATCAAGAAGGCCCACGCCTGGTTCGAGGCGCTGGACGGGCAGCTGACCGAGAAGCAACTAGAGATCGCCCGGCGGATCCTGAAGGAGATCAACGATCGCCTCCGGTTCCTGAACAACGTCGGCCTGGACTATCTGAACCTGTCGCGCAGTTCCGGCACCTTGTCCGGCGGCGAGAGCCAGCGGATCAGGCTGGCCAGCCAGATCGGCTCGGGCCTCACCGGCGTGCTCTACGTCCTGGACGAACCGTCCATCGGGCTGCACCAGCGCGACAACACCCGGCTGCTGGAAAGCCTCAAGGGCCTGCGTGACCTCGGCAATTCGGTCCTGGTGGTCGAACACGACGAGGAGGCGATCATGACCGCCGACTACGTCATCGACATGGGCCCGGCGGCCGGCGTCCACGGCGGCGAGGTCTGCGCCCAGGGCACGCCCCAGCAGGTGATGGACAATCCGAAGTCGCTGACCGGCCAGTATCTGACCGGCGCGCGCGAGATCGAGATCCCCTCGGACGGCCGCCGACCGATCAACCGCAAGAAGCTGCTGCGCATCTCCGGCGCCTCGGGCAACAATCTGAAGAGCGTCACAGGCGAGATTCCGGTAGGCGTCTTCACCTGCGTCAGCGGCGTGTCGGGCGGCGGCAAATCCACCTTCACGATCGAGACCCTCTACAAGGCCGCCGCGCGCCGCCTGAACAATGCGTCGGACGCGCCCGCCCCCTTCGACCGGATCGAAGGTCTGGAGCATTTCGACAAGGTCATCGACATCGACCAGTCGCCGATCGGCCGCACCCCTCGCTCGAATCCGGCCACCTACACCGGCGCCTTCGGCCCGATCCGCGACTGGTACGCCGGCCTGCCGGAGGCCAAGGCGCGCGGCTACGGCCCCGGCCGCTTCAGCTTCAACGTCAAGGGCGGCCGCTGCGAGGCCTGCCAGGGCGACGGCGTCATCAAGATCGAGATGCACTTCTTGCCCGACGTCTACGTCACCTGCGACGTCTGCAAGGGCAAGCGCTACAACCGCGAGACGCTGGAAATCGTCTTCAAGGGCAAGAGCATATCCGATGTTTTGGACATGACGGTTGAAGAGGCGGCGAACTTCTTCAAGGTCGTGCCGCCCATCCGCGACAAGATGCTGACGTTGGAGCGGGTGGGTCTGGGCTACGTCAAGGTCGGCCAGCCGGCCACCACCCTGTCCGGCGGCGAGGCCCAGCGGGTCAAGCTGTCGAAGGAGCTGGCCAAGCGCGCCACCGGCAAGACCCTCTACATCCTCGACGAGCCGACCACAGGCCTGCACTTCGAAGATACGCGCAAGCTGCTGGAAGTGCTGCAGGAACTGGTCGAAACGGGCAACACCATCGTGGTCATCGAGCACAACCTCGACGTCATCAAGGTGGCCGACTGGATCCTGGACTTCGGGCCGGAGGGCGGCGACGGCGGCGGCGAGATCGTCGCGGTCGGCACGCCCGAACAGGTCGCGGCCAATCCCGCCAGCTGGACCGGCAAATACCTCAAGGAGGTGCTGGACCGCCACGAGACCCGCCGCAAGGCGCGCGTGGCGAGCCTTGCGGACGCCAAGCCCGCGAAGGTCCGCAAAAGAGCCTAGGCGCGCATCAGCTGGCCCCGATCACTCGGTCGGGGCCGCACCCCGCAGCTGCAGATAGGCGGCCGAGAACGGGGCGTAGAGCACAGCGATCTGCAAAGCGGAGAGCACCGAGTTGATGACGCCCCAGGCCAGCAGCGCCGGCCAGCCGACCTGGATCAACTCGACAAGGGTAGCGCCTTCCTGACTGCTCAGGGTGTTCAGCCCGCCCGTCAGCAGCGTCAGCGGCGCCGCGACGATGCCGCCGAGCAGCGACACAATGATGCTCATGATCGCGGCGATCACAGCGATTCCGAACAGCGGCCAGAAATGGCCTTTGGTCAGCCCCCAGGACGAAAGGACGGCCATCCGCCGCTCGGCCAAAGTGATGGGAATGGCGAGGCTGAGACGAACCATCAGCCAGACGATCGCGGCGATCCCTGCCAAAGACGCCAGCACGATAATAAGCCACATCCAGGACTGACCCGAGGCGCTCGCGAATCCGGCCAACACCCCGATAACCCCAAAGATCACCATGGCCGCCACTGCGACCAGGACGCCCAGCGCCAGGCTGACGACGAACACGCGCACCTCGTCCATGCCAAGGCGGAGGTAGCCGAACGCGCTCTCGGCGGGGCGGATGACGGCACGGGCGACCGCGGCGTTCAGCATGGCTCCTATGATGATGGCCGGCGGGACGATCCAGCCCATGAAGGCCGCGTAGCTTTCGCCCAGCGCACGGATGTCGTCCATCGACGGGTCGCCGCCGCTCTCCAGCGCCTGGGCCTGCGCCATCACCTGCACCAGCGCCGGTCCACCGATCAGGAAGACGGCGGCGAACATCAGTAGATAGGCGCCCGACCACCAAACGATGGCCAATGGGCTCCGGCGCGCTACGCGAAAGCCCTCAAAGGCGGCTTCGGTCGCGGATAGTGACATGGCGCATCCCCTCAGAGTTCGTGCGAGCCTAACGCATCGCGAGCGGCCGCGTCAGCCGCTTTCACGGCGGCGCTTGCCCTCATCTGTTTCCAGACCGAGGCGAAGGGCGCGGCCCACATGGCCTGCGACAGGCCTGTAAACCAGCAGAGCGCCATGCTGAACAGAACACCGGCGACCGCGACAACAGCGATGGACGTAGGATTGAGCACGGGCAATGGTGAACCGTGCCCGAACATCTCGAAGCGAAGACCGCTGAGGAAGAATGCTCCGAGGCCAAGCGGCGCCATCAGAGCAAGGAATATCAACCCGACAGCAATGCTCGCCAGCCAGAGCAGCAGGCACAGTAGCAGAAGTCGTCCGACATGACCTTTGGTGGCCTGCCAGGCTGCGGGCAGATCCAGTGTTCGGCGGTCGGCCGAGACGACGCACAGCAGGCTCAGCCGCAGCGCGAGCCAAATGACGCTCAAGAACGCAGCCAGACCGTAGAGCGCGATCAGCAGACCGTTCCACGGCGCCCCGAGACCCCAGACGGCGACGCCGAAGGCCACACCCAGCATGGCCACCAAGATCAGCACGCCATAGACCATCAGCAGCAGAGCGATGAACGCCACGGCGACCATAAGCTCGGCCATGCCGAAGCCGAGGGAAAAGGGAGCCTTCTCCGCCTTCGTGCGGTCAGCCAGCACGGCGCGGATCGCCGCTGTCATCACCACAACCGACGCGACCCAGTGCAGCAGCTGACCTAGCTGCGCGAAGACATTGGCCGCCATGATCCGGCTGAACGTCGCCTCGTCCGGGGCATGGCCGGATTGCGCCGCGGCGGCCCATATGGGGATGACCATTAAGAAGATCGGCAACACGGGCAGCAGGCTCAGCAAGCCCCAGACGAACACCGTCAACGGTCGTTGATTCGCCAGTGAGAACGGTGCGCTCAGCGCCGTCTCGATCTCGAATCTCCTCGCCACGTCCCCGCCCCCGTTAGTCCGGTCTATGCCGGCGCCCAGTATTCCAGCTGTCTGTAGGCTGCGCCTAGAACGCCGGCCGCCACGGGCGCCTGCACCCAGGCCAGCACTGCGGCCACGACCGCTGGATGACCGGCGTATGGGACGCCGCTCACCACGGCCGCCATAAGCAGCGCCATCGGAAGTATGGCCACGGTGATCACCGCCAGCAGAGGCCAGAACGAGCCCGTCGCGATCCCCATGGTGTTCAGCGACACCGTATACCCCCGCCCTGCTGTGGCTTGAGAAAATAACGCCAAGCGTACGGCCAGCAGGATCGGCACCGTGACGGCGATGGCGGCGACCGCGGCGATCATCGCGAGCTGCCACGCGGGTCCCGCCGCAGCCCAGTTCCGCGCCCGCAGCGCCTCCAGATCAAGCGCCGTCGCCATGCCGAAGATCGCCAGCACGACCAGCGCCAGCACGACAAGGATCATCGATAGAAACAACAGGTTCAGGAAGGCGGCGAAGACGATCCTCGCCTCCAGCTTGCCCAGCTGAAAGCCGCCGGCGCGCAGCCCTGCCCGCTCGGCCGCGGCCCGGTCCGGCGTCGCCGCGAGGCGGCACAGCGCGCCCCAGGCGGCCAACATGGCGAGGCCTGACCCCAAGCCGTAGACGACACTGCCGAAGCCGTGTGGAACCCACGGCGCGATAAGAGCCAGCATCACGGCGAACAGCAGAACGCCCCACGCCCCCGCCCACAGGCGCGGCACGGCCCCCAGGCCGTCGCTCAGCGCCGCCCCGACTTTCAGCCGCCGACGATGTTCCGTCCCACGGACCATCAGACCCCCAACTCCACCGGCACCATAGGCGGTCAGGTGTGACAGACGCCAGCATGCTCGCCTGTCACGGGCTGACGTAGGCGCATTGCGTGTCTAGAAAGCCGCGATGTCCACCTCCCCCAAGCCCATCCACATCATCGGCGGCGGTCTCGCCGGTTCCGAGGCCGCCTGGCAGATCGCCCAGGCCGGCGTGCCCGTCATCCTGCACGAGATGCGCGGCGTGCCCGGCGTCAGGACCGACGCTCACCACACAGACGGTCTGGCCGAACTGGTCTGCTCCAACTCCTTCCGGTCGGACGACTGGGAGTACAACGCCGTCGGCTTGCTGCACGCCGAGATGCGGGCGCTGGACAGCCTGATCATGGCGTCCGGCGACATGAATCAGGTGCCGGCCGGAGGGGCGCTGGCGGTGGACCGCGACGGCTTTAGTCAGGCGGTGACTGCGAAGCTTGAAGCGCATCCGTTGGTCACCATCGTGCGCGAGGAGATCGCCGGTCTGCCGCCCGCCGAGTGGGACAACGTCATCGTCGCCACCGGGCCCCTGACCTCCCCCGCCCTGGCCGACGCTATCCTGACGGCGACGGGCGAGGAGAGCCTGTCGTTCTTCGACGCCATCGCGCCGATCGTCCACGCCGACAGCATCGACTTCGACATCGCTTGGCGCCAGTCGCGCTACGACAAGGAAGGCCCCGGCGGCGACGCGGCCGCCTACGTCAACTGTCCCATGAACAAGGAACAGTACGACGCCTTCATCGACGCCCTGCTCGCCGGCCCCAAGGCCGAGTTCAAGGAGTGGGAGAACGTCCCCTACTTCGACGGCTGCCTGCCCATCGAAGTGATGGCCGAGCGCGGCCGCGAGACCCTGCGCCACGGCCCGATGAAGCCCGTCGGTCTGACCAATCCGCGCGACCCGACGGTGAAGGCCCACGCCATTGTCCAACTGCGTCAGGACAATGCGCTCGGCACCCTGTTCAACATCGTGGGCTTCCAGACCAAGCTGAAGCACGGCGCCCAAGCCGAGACCTTCCGCATGATCCCGGGCCTGCAGGACGCCCAGTTCGCGCGCCTGGGCGGGCTACATCGGAATACCTTCCTCAATTCGCCCAAGCTGTTGGACCGGCAACTTCGCCTGAAGTCCGAACCGCGCCTGCGCTTCGCCGGTCAGGTGACGGGGGTGGAGGGCTATGTCGAGAGCGCCGCCATGGGCCTGCTGGCCGGCCGCCTCGCCGCCGCGCAGGCGTTGGGGCGCGACCTGGCCCCACCGCCTCCCGAGACCGCGATGGGGGCGCTGGTCGAACACATCACCGGCGGCCATCTGGCGGGCTCAAAGTTCCAGCCGATGAACATCAATTATGGTTTGCTACCCCCGCTGGAGGCCCCACGTCAGGACGCCGAGGGCAAGCGCATCCATCCCAAAGATCGCGGCCGCGCGAAGAAGCGGCTGATGAGCGAGCGCGCCATCGAGGCGCTGAAGGCCTGGCGGGACGTGGCCTGATGTCGGAGGAACTGGAACGGCTGACGGCGCGGCGCGTCACCCTGATCTACCGCCTCGACCTGATCTCGAAGGGCGCGACCCTCAGCTACGATGACGGCACGCCTGTCGACATGAAGTCCGAGAAGGCGCGGCTTGAGGACGAGGTGAAGCGGCTGGACCGCAAGATCGCCCTCTGGGGCCCCGCCGCCGGTCAGGCCTGAGCCGTGGAGTTGGCCAAGCGCGCCATCCGCCAGCGGATCAACCAGCTGTTCAACGACTATGAGCGCGGCGAGCGGCCGGCCCTGCGCCGGGCCGATGCGATGTTTCCGACGGACAGCGTCGCCTGGCGGGTCAACGGCGACATCGTCACCATGATGATCGGCGGCGTCTCGGGCCTGCTGCTGCAGATGCTGCACCCGGCGGTGCTGGCGGGCGTCTGGGACCATTCGGACTTCCGCGCCGACATGCACGGCCGCCTGCGCCGCACGGCGAAGTTCATTGCCGTCACGACCTATGACCACGCCGAGCGGGGACAGGCCGCCATCGACCGTGTCCGCTCGATCCACGACAAGCTCGGCGGCCGTCTGCCCGACGGGACGCTCTACCGCGTCAGTGACCCGGCCCTGTTGGCCTGGGTCCACGTCACCGAGATCACCAGCTTCCTGGCTGCCTGGGTCCGCTACGCCGAGCCGACCATGAGCGCGGCGGATCAGGACGCTTACATCGCCGAGATGGCTCCCATCGCCCACGCCCTGGGCGCCGATCCCGTGCCGACCAATCGCGCTGAAGCCGAGGCTCTGATCCAGTCGATGCGTCCTCAGCTGAAGGCCGACGCGCGCACGTTCGAGGTCGCGCAACTGGTGCTGCGCCAGCGCGTCGGCGGCGCGGCGGAGGATTTCGCAGGCGGGCTGATCATGGCGGCGGGCGCCGATCTGCTCCCCGACTGGGCGCGCCGGATGCACCAACTGCCGACCGCCCCGACCACGAAGCGCACCGCCGTGCGCGGCGTCCAGCGCCTGCTCGACTGGGTCTACACCGGCTCGCCCAACCGCCGGGTCTGGCCGACCGAGGTGCTGGAGTGGCCGGACGGCGCGCCGCGCTAGATCCGCCCGGTCAGAGCCGCCCAGATCAGCCGCAGCCGCTTGAATGCCTCGGGCTCGTCCCGCTTGGTCAGGGCCGCATGGGCCACCGCTGGAAACGCGTCGGGCGGCAACAGCTTCAGCGCCGCATTGGCGGTCGGCCGCACGGCCCGGGCCTCATCCCGGCGCCCGACCTGACCGAGGCCCCAGACGTGAGCGGCCTCGCTGACCACTAGGTCCAGCCCGGCCCCGCCCAGCAGTTTGGCCGCCGCCTGCATGGGCCCGACGTAGAAGGCGTTCAGATCGTGCTTGGCGCCGTGGACGCGCTGGATATGCGCCTCGATCAAAGCGTCGAACGGCGCCCGCGTCAGGCCCCGCCGGGCCGCGACATCCGCCAGCGCCTCCAGGATCGGATGGCCGCGCCGGGGATCGCCGGAGAAGACGCCCTCCAGCTGCTCGCTCCACCAGGCGTAGCGCATCTCGGCCAGCAGCGGCTGGGTCACGCGCGTGGGGATGGTCAGCAGCTCGGCCTCCAGCGCGTACAGCACCATCAGATCGGCGCGCTTGGTCGGATCGTTCACGAAGCGGCTGGACAGCCAGCGGTCCGGATCGGCGGCGCGAACCTGGGCGTCGAAATCGGCGCTCATGCCGGTGCGGTGACCCGCCGCCCCTTGGCCAGCAGCCAGGCGGAGACCAGCAGGAAGACCGTCACCGCCACCTCCAGCACGCGCTGCAACAGCCCACCGAACTCCGGATCGGCCACGACGCCCGCAAAGCCCACGACCGTCAGCAGGCCGCAGATCACACCGAAGGCCACGAACCGTCGGCCCATCTTCGCGGCGGCCGTCGCCAGCCAGATACCGATCGGCACGGCCAGATAGCCGGTCCCGCCCACCAGATCATGCATCAGGGCGCTGAAGGTCGCCTCGCTGCGCGCGCATTCGAACTCGCACGGATAGACGCCCGCCCCGGTGAGACTGGCCCCGTACCAGGCCAGCAGCACCCAGCCGATCACGCCCGGCACGCTGCGTCGCATGATCCAGGCGGCGATCAGGCAGCCGGCGGTGATGAAGACGCCGCTGGGTACGAAGAACCACCAGCTGACCATCGATCCGGTGACGGCGCCGGTCGCGCCCAGCTCGCTGATGTACTGGCGTAAAGGATCGTAGCCGGGATAGGCCGCCCCGCCGATCACGATGCCGCCCCACTGAACGATCTCGCCCAGCAGAATCAGCACGAAGGCGAGACGACCCGGTGTCATCGGATCAGCCGAAAAGCGTCTGGTACATGGCCATGGCCGTCAGCATCGGCAGGCTGAGCAGCAGGTTGGTGCGGCTGCCCAGCATGGCGATCTTGGCCGCCTTGGCCTTTTTCTCGTCGTCCACGACGACGATGCCCAGGGCGCGCTTCTGGTTCGGCCAGATGATCCCCCAAACGTTCAGGAACATGATGATGGCCAGCCAGATGCCGGTGCCCAGCAGCATATAGGCCTGGTCGCCCGACACGAGCCCGCCGGCCATGCCGAAGCTCAGTACCTCGGACGCATAGGCGTGACCGCGCAGGCCCAGGATCGCCAGACCGGCCACCACGGTCGCCAGCGCCGCCCAGCGGAACCAGAACAGCGCCTCGGGCGCGATGTGTTTGCTGACCGCTGGCTTCAGCTCGGCCGGGATCGACGGCATGACCCGGATCTGGACGAAGTTGAAGTAGTACAGCAGGCCGATCCACAGGATGCCCGCGACCACGTGGGTCCAGCGCGCGACCGCTTGCCAGAAGATCAGGTCGAACCCGCCGGGCGCGGTCCGCCCCCAGGCCAGGATCATGCCGATGGCGAGCGCCAGGCTGAGCAAGATGGTGGTGCGGAAGTTGGTCAGTATCTTGGACATGGCGGCTCCCCCTTTGAGTCGAAGCGGCACCATATATCTCCCTCCCCTTCATGGGGAGGGTGGCTGACGTGATGCATCAGACGGGTGGGGTTCGAAAGGACATCCGTTTCCGAACTTCCCCACCCCGCCCGCTTCGCGGTCTTCCCTCCCCACAAGGGGGAGGGAGAAACTCACGGCCGGCTGGCGGCGCCCAGCTTGATGGCCTTGGCGTCTTCGGTCAGTTCGCCGCGCTTAACGCCCCACAACAGGATGATCGGCGCGCCGACATAGATCGACGAATAGGTCCCGATGATGATGCCGAACATGAGGGCGATGGAGAAGCCGAACAGGGCCTCGCCGCCGAACACTGCCAGCGCCGCCAGCACCATGACGGCGGTCACGCCGGTGATGATGGTGCGGCTCAGCGTCTCATTCAGCGACAGGTCGATCACGTCGCGCAGCGGCATGGTCTTGTACTTGCGCAGGTTCTCGCGAAGGCGGTCAAACACCACGACCGTGTCATTCATCGAATAGCCGATCACCGTCAGCACGGCGGCGACCATGTTCAGGCTGAACTCCATGCGGAACAACACGATCAGGCCGAACGTCAGGATCACGTCGTGCAGCAGGCCCACCACGGCACCGAAGCCGAACTGCGGCTCGAACCGGAACCAGATGTAGAGGAACATCAGGCCGATCGCGACGCCCAACGCCAGCAGGCCCGAGGTAAACAGTTCGCCTGACACCTTGGAGCCGACGACGCTGACACCCGAGTAGGTGACCGGCGACCCGACCGCCTCGTTGACCGCGCCCTGCACGCGCTGGACGATGACGGTCTGTTCCTGGTTCTCCGGCACCTGAAAACGGATCAGGGCGCTGGCGGGCGAATCAACACCCTGCACGCCCACGTCTCCGATGCCCAGCTCGCTGACCGCGCCACGCACCGCGCCAAGGTCCAGCGCCTGGCCGTCCGAGCGGGTGACGTCCATGACGGCGCCGCCACGGAAGTCGATGCCCATGTTCAGGCCGGGATAGAAGCACGACACGATCGCCGCGATGCACAGCACGACCGAGAAGACGCCGGCCAGCCGGGCGTGCTTCACGAAGTGCAGGTTCGTCTTCTGCGGCAGCAGTTTGATGAGAGGCCAACCACGCATCTTCGTTACTCCGCGATCGGCAGTTTTTTGGGCTTGGCCACTTTCAGCCAATAGGCCAGCAGCACCTGGGCGACGAGCACCGACGAGAACATCGAAGTGAATACGCCGATGGTCAGGGTCCAGGCGAAGCCGCGCACCGGGCCCTGGCCGAACACGAACATGATGCCGGCCGCGACCAGGGTGGTCAGGTTGGCGTCGATGATGGTGCCCATGGCCTTGTTGAAGCCGGCGTCCATGCTGGCGATCACGCTGCGACCCGCCCGAGCCTCGTCACGCATCCGCTCGTAAATCAGCACGTTGGCATCGACGGCCACGGCGAAGGTCAGGATCAGACCGGCGATGCCCGGCAGCGTCAGCGTCGCCTGGGTCAACGACATGGCGGCCACGATCAGGATGCCGTTGAGCACCAGGCCGATCACCGACACGCCGCCGAACAGCAGTCCGTAGGCCAGGATCATGAAGGTGACGATGATGATGAAGCCGATGGCGGTCGACAACGCGCCCGCAGACACGGCGTCGGCGCCCAGTTCGGCCGTGACCGTCCGGCGTTCCTCGACTTTCAGCGGCGCCGGAAGCGCGCCCCCGTTAAGCAGGTTCACCATCTCCGAAGCCTCGGCGATCGTGAAGCTGCCGGTGATCTGGCCCGAGCCGCCGGTGATGGCGCCCTGGATGGTCGGGGCCGAAACGACCTTGCCGTCCAGGATGATGGCGAAGGGCTTGCCGATGTTGGCGGCGGTGGCGGCGCCGAAGCGACGCGCGCCCGCGCCGTCGAAGCGGAAGTCGATCGCAGGACGACCGCTTTGGTCGGCGCCGACCGTGGCGCGGGTCAGGTTCTCGCCCGACACCAGGACGCGGCGCTTGACCAGATAGGGTTGGCCGTTGGCGTCAGCCAGCAGCTCGGCGTCTGGCGGCACGGCGCCGGCGGCGGCTTCCTGGACCGAGTTCTCCGTATCGACCATCTGGAACGTCAGCTGGGCCGTCTGGCCGATCAGGCGTTCCAGTTCGGCCGGATCGCTCTGGCCCGGAGCCTGGATGACGATGCGGTCGGCTCCCTGGCGGACCGGGTTGATTTCCTTGGTGCCCGACGAGTCCAGACGGCGACGGATCACCTCGATGGACTGGTCGACGGCGCTGGCGCCCATGCTGTTGAGCGCCTGGTCGGTAAAGGCCAGGCGAATGCGGTTGTTGGACAGGCGGGTCGCAGCACGCTCGACCTGGCCATTCGGGCCCGGCGCGCCGATCAGGCCGCGGACAGCTTCGTACGCAGCATCATACCGGGCGGCGTCCGCGATCGACACGACAACGCCGCCGGTCTCGCGCTGCAGGCCGTTCGTCGAGATTCCGGCTTCCTGAAGCGTCGTGCGGACGTCCTCGACCAGATTGGAGACGCGCTTTTCGCGCATCGCCGGCACATCGACTTCCAGCAGCAGATACGATCCGCCCTGAAGGTCGAGACCCAGGTTCAGCCCGTTCTTGGGCAGGAAGCCCGGCAGGGCCGCGCGCTGGGCAGGCGACAGCAGGTTGGGCATCGCCAACAGGATGCCCAGGATCGTCGCGATGACGAGGACGATGACTTTCCAGCGCGACAGCTGAACCATGGCGGGTTACCGGCGAGGCCGGCTTCAGGCCTTGGTGTCGTTGGCGGCGGCGATCGCCGTGCGGTTGCGCACTTCGGAGATCATGCCTTTCACGACACGGACGTTCACGCCCTGGGCGATCTCGACCATGGCTTCGTCGTTCTCGACGCGGGTGATCTTGCCGATCATGCCGTTCGACAGGGTGACCGTGTCGCCGCGCTTGATCGCCGAGATCTGCACCTGATGCTCCTTGGCGCGCTTCTGCTGCGGCCGGATCATCAGGAAGTAGAACAGGACGAAGATGGCGATGATCGGCAGGAACTGCACAACCATGCCCATCATGCCGCCGTCAGCCGGAGCGCCCATACGATAATCTCCCCGCGTGGGCGGCCCTTGCCGGCGCCCCTGAAAATGAGGCGCGGAACCTAGTGGCGGTCGCCCCCGATTGCAACGCGGCGGATCGGCCTATCGCGGGAGGACGCTCTGGGGGTCGACCGCGACCGGTTCGTCGCCCTGCATCCGGCGCGCTTCGAAGTGCATTGAGGGGCGGCCGTCTCCGGCCGTCGCGCCGACCGTGCCGATGACCTGGCCCGCCCGCACGTCGGCGCCGTCGTCCACGCTGGACGAGCCCAGGTGGCCATAGACCGTGCGCCAACCGTCGCGGTGAACGATCAGAACCGTGAGCCCCTGCCCGACCAGTTGATCGCCGACGTAGGCCACGCGACCGGCGGCGGCGGCCCGCACCTCTGCGCCTTCGGCGGCGGCGATGTTGATCCCGTTGTTGCGCTCGCCCATGCCCGCGGGTCCAAAGCGCCGCACGATTTCGCCACGCACCGGCCACTGGAACTGGGTCGAACCGGTCGACACCGGCGATGGCATGGCTGCGTTCGAGACGGGCGGCGCAACGACCGACTGGGTCGGCAGCGAGCGCGGCGCGGGCGGATTGCCGGACGGCGGCGGCGGCGGCGGCGGGGGCGTCGCGCCGCTTTCCAGCACCATCACGCCAACGGGTGAGGGGCCGGTCGCGTACGGATCAGAGCCGACGTCCACGGCCGTGTCAGGCAGGCGGAGCGCCTGCCCCGACGAAATGGCGGCGCGCGGACCCAGGTTGTTCAAATCGATCAGCGTCTGGACCGGCGTCTGGAAGCGCCGCCCGACGCCCGAGATCGTGTCCCCGGGCTGAATCACATAGGCGACGGGCGCGCCAGGCATCGACGGGATGGCCGAAACCGGCGGGCGCGAGGGCGCCGGCGTGCTGGCGGGCGGCTGATATGTCGGTTGCGGTGCGGTCGACGGACGCGCGGCCGGCGGCGGCAGGGAGCCGCCCTCGATCGGCGCGATCGGCGCACGATCAGGCGCCGGCGGTTCATAGGGTTCGGGTTGCACCGGCTGCGGGGCCGGCAGGCTGATCGGATGCGTCGGATAGCGCGGCTCGCTGGGGTACGTCCCACACGCCGCCAGCATCATCATGCCGCAGATCAGGATCGCCGCCCGCGCGACTTGCCGTGTATCGATCATGCCCGTCCTCCATTCGCCCGCCGTAGCCAAGCTCGCCAATGGCGCGAAAGTTTGGCCGCCTGAAAGGGGCCGTCAGAAAATCACTTCGATCAGCGCGCGCCTGTTCAGCGGCTCCCGCACATGATCCGCTGTCGGCCGCGCCCGCTGCGTCGCGCCGCGCGAGTGCAATTCAATCAAGGCCGGATCGACCCCCAACGAGACCAGCTCGGTCGCCATGGACTGAGCACGACGCAGGCCCAACTCGTCGCTGAACTCGTCGGCCTCGGCCGCATCCATATGGGCGGTGATCAGAACGCGGACCGGCTTCTCGCCCGCCATGCGGACATAGGCGGCCGCGCTGCGGGCGGCGCTGTAGCCGGCCGGCGACATATCGGCCGAGCCGTATTCGAAATAGCCGATCCATTGCGTCGCGAACGCCGGCGACGCCGCGAACATCGTGCACCCCGCTGCCAAGCCGGCCATCCAGCGCATCACCCGCCCTCCTTCGCAGTGCCCTCGACCAGGGGAACGAACCGCACTTCGGTCAGGCTCTCGCGGCGGAACGACCCGTCCGGCTGGCCGACGTAGCGATGCAGCATCTGCACCGAGGTCCGCCCCACGGGCGCCACAAGGACCCCGCCGGGCTTCAGCTGTTTCAGCAGCTCGGTCGGTTCGCCCGGCGAGGCGGCTGTGACCATGATCCGGTCGAACGGCGCCTGTTGCGGCCAGCCAAGGCCGCCGTCGCCGTGCTGGGTGATCACATTGTCGATCTCCAGCGTCCGCAGCTTGGCCTCCGCGTCGACCAGCAGGCTTCGGTATCGCTCCACCGAATAGACGTAGCGCGCCAGCCGGCTCAGCACCGCGCACTGATAGCCGCTGCCGGTTCCGATCTCGAGCACCCGATGGCGCGGCTGGACGTCCAGCGCCTGGGTCATCAGGCCGACGATATAGGGCTGGCTGATCGTCTGGGCGCAGTCGATCGGCAGGGCCTGATCCTCCCACGCCTGGTCCAGGAAACGCTCGTGAACGAAGACGGCGCGATCGATCGACTCCATCGCCGCCAGCACGCGCGGGTCCGTCACCCCCTGGCGTCGCAGCCCCAGGATCAGGCGCCCGGCGCGATCGTCGTGCAGGTTCATCCGGCGGCGACCGCCTTGGGCGGCGCTCCGCCCAGCACCTTCTTCAGGTCGTTGACGCTGGTCATGTGCGTCAGGTCGATGTGCAGGGGCGTGACCGAGATCTTGCCGTCCGCCACGGCGCGCAGGTCGGTGCCCGGCGCGAACTCCTGCCGCTTTCCGCGGAAGCTCATCCAGTAGTAGTCGCGCCCCCGCAGGTCGGTGCGCTTCACCGCATGCATCTCGCCCACGTCGCGGAAGCCCTGCCGCGTCACCTCGACCTCGGTGACGTCCTCGGGCGCCCGCGTCGGGAAGTTCAGGTTCATCACCACGCCGGGCGCCCAGCGTTGCTCCAGGAGGCGGCTTATGATCGCGGGCGCCAACGCCTCGGCCGTCTCCCAGTGCGCGATCACCTCGTCGTGGAATCGCTCCAGGCTCTGGCTCAATGCGATGGAGCGGATGCCGAACGCCATCCCCTGCAGGGCCCCCGCGACCGTCCCGGAATAGCTGACGTCCTCGCCGATGTTGTGCCCCCGGTTGACCCCCGACAGCACCAGGTCCGGCCGCTCGGGCATCAGATCGTTGACCGCCAGCACGACACAGTCCGTCGGCGTCCCCGTCACCGCGAACCGCTGGTCACCCAGCCGGTTGACCCGCAGCGGCTCGGTCAGGGTGATCCCCCGCCCCTTGCCCGACTGCTCCACCGCCGGCGCGCACACCCAGACGTCGTCGGACAAGACGCGGGCGATGCGTTCGAGGCAAGCCAGGCCCTCGGCCTCGATCCCATCATCGTTGGTCAGGAGGATTCTCATCGCGCGCCAACCCTACCCTCTTCCTGAGGGAGAGGGCTTGAGCGCACGGCGGCAAAGCCGTCGTCCTTGCGCGAAAGGGTGAGGGGTGGGCGGCCAACCGGTGAGGGCAGTCCCCTCACCCTTTCGGCCAAGACGCATCGCCGCGCTCTGCGGGCCTCAAGCCCTCTCCCTCTGGGAGAGGGACTCACGCCGCGCCCCCCACATGTGTGACCCCGCCCATGTAAGGCTTCAGAACCTCCGGCACGGCGATCCGCCCGCCCTCGTCCTGATAATTCTCCATCACCGCCACTAGCGTCCGCCCGACCGCCAGGCCCGAGCCGTTCAGCGTGTGCACGAACTCCGTCTTCTTCTCGCCCGCCCGCTTGAACCGAGCGTCCATGCGCCGCGCCTGGAAATCCCCGCAGTTCGAGCAGGAACTGATCTCGCGATAGGTGTCCTGGCTGGGCAGCCAGACCTCCAGATCGAAGGTCTTGCGCGCCGAGAACCCCATGTCGCCCTTGCACAGCAGCATCCGGCGATAGGGCAGCTCCAGCGCCTTCAGCACCGCCTCCGCGCACCCTGTCATCCGCTCATGCTCGGCGTCTGAATCCTCCGGCCGGGTGATCGACACCATCTCGACCTTCGAGAACTGGTGCTGCCGGATCAGCCCCCGCGTATCCCGCCCCGCCGACCCCGCCTCGGCGCGGAAGCACGGCGTCAGGGCGGTCAGGCGCATGGGGGTGGCGATGTCGTCCTCGGGCAGGATTTGCTCTCGCACGAGGTTAGTCAGGGAGACTTCGGCGGTGGGAATGAGCCACCGGCGCTCAGACGCGAAGCGCCCAGTAGCCATCTCGAATTCGAGATCGCTGGGCGCATCGGGAAAAGCCGTCGCCTGAAGTGCATGTGGATGCCTCGACAACAGCTCAGCAACCTCATCCCAGTCTGTGCCAATGCAGAATAGATCGTCTTTAAATTTCGGAAGTTGCCCCGTGCCGAACATCGCCTCGTCGCGCACCAGATACGGCGGCGCCACCTCCTGATAGCCGTGCTCGCCCGTCTGCAAATCCAGCATGAACTGGCCGATGGCGCGTTCCAGCCGCGCCAGCCCGCCCTTCAGCACCGCGAACCGCGCGCCCGACATCTTCGCCGCCGCCCCGAAGTCCAGCAGGCCCAGCGCCTCGCCCAGATCGGCGTGGTCCTTGGCCGGCCCGGTCCGACGCGGTTCGCCCCAGACGCCGGTCTCGACATTGCCCGTCTCGTCCTCGCCGTCCGGCACAGAGGCGTCAGCCAGGTTCTTCTGCGCCGCCAGCAGGTCACGCAGCGCCTTGCCCGCCTGCGCCTCCACGCCCTCCTGCGCGCCGATCTCGCCCTTCAGCCCCTCGACCTCGGCCTTCAGCCGGTCCGCCTCGGCCATGTCCTTTCGGCCCATGGCCGCGCCGATGGCCTTGGACGCCGCGTTGCGTTTGGCCAGCGCCTCCTGCCCCGCCGTCTGGGCGGCGCGCAGCTTCGCATCCAGCGCCAGGATCTCGGCCACCAGGCCCTCCGCCCCGTCGACGCCACGCGAGGTCCAGCCGTCGATAAAACGCTGGGGCTCGTCACGGATGGCGCGGATGTCGTGCATGGCGGTCTTTTGTATTCTGGGGGCTTCAAGTCTCGGGAAGGCCGAACGCCTTACCGCCCCGGGCGGAGTCGGGCAACGAACGAGATCACCCTGTCCGGGCGGGACAACGAAACCGGCCCGATCCACACCCCCGGCCCAACTGTCCCCATGGAACCCGACGACCGCATCTGTCGCCGGGCGGGCGCATGGGCCAATGCGTTAACGAATGAACGCCTTCGCCCCCCTGCCTTTCGGTCCGCCCAATGACGACGCGATCAGCGTCGCCGCCCCGCCTCACAATCTGGAGGCGGAGCAGGCGCTGCTGGGCGCCCTGCTGTTCGACAACTCGGCCTTCGAGCGGTTGAGCGACCGTCTGCGCGGCAGTCACTTCTACGAGCCGTTCCACCAGCGGCTGTTCGACGCCATCGAGGATCACATCCGTCAGGGCCTGTTGGCGGACCCGACCGTACTTATGGAGCGGTTCAAGCAGGATCAGGCGTTCCAGACCTTTGGCGGCCTGCGCTATCTGGCCGATCTCGTGGACCGCGCGCCGCCCGCCGCCAACGCCGCCGACTACGCCCGCCTGGTCTACGACCTGGCCCTACGCCGCGATCTGATCCGCATCGGCGGCGACATCATGCGCGAGGCGCCCGACCCTGCGACCGCGGCCATGGACCAGATCGAACAGGCCGAAGCGTCGCTATACACCTTGGCCGAAACCGGCAAGCCGTCCAGCGGTTTCGTCAGTTTTTCCCACGCTTTGTCCGGCGCGGTTCAGATGGCGGGCGAAGCCTACCAGCGCGACGGAAAGCTGGCCGGCCTGGCCACCCAGCTGACGGATCTGGACCAGAAGCTGGGCGGAATGCACCCCTCCGACCTGCTGATCCTCGCCGGCCGCCCGTCGATGGGCAAGACCGCGCTGGCGACCAACATCGCCTTCAACGTGGCCCGTAGCTATCAGTGGGAGCCGACGCCCGAGGGTCGCAAGACGGTCAATGGGGGCGTGGTCGCCTTCTTCTCGCTGGAAATGAGCGCCGAACAGCTGGCTATGCGGATCCTGGCCGACGCCTCGGGCGTCTCGTCCGACAAGCTGCGCAAGGGCGAGATCGACGCCGCCGACTACGGCCGTGTCCGCGACGCCGCCATCGAGATTGGTGAGGCGCCGCTCTACATCGACGCCACCGGCGGCCTGGCCATGTCCAAACTGGCGGCCCGGGCGCGGCGCCTGAAGCGCAACGAACAGGGTCTGGATCTGATCATCGTCGACTACCTCCAGCTGATCACCACGGGCGACAACGGCGGCCAGAAAAACCGCGTGCAGGAGGTCTCCGAGATCACCGGCGGCCTGAAAGCCCTGGCCAAGGAGCTGAACGTCCCGATCATCGCCCTGTCGCAGCTGTCGCGTCAGGTCGAGCAGCGCGAGGACAAGCGGCCGCAGCTGTCGGACCTGCGCGAATCCGGCTCGATCGAGCAGGACGCGGACTGCGTCATGTTCGTCTACCGCGAGAGCTACTACCTGGGCCGCACCGAGCCGCGCGAAGGCTCGCCCGAGCACCTGCAATGGCAGGAAGACATGGACCGCCTGCGTCACCAGGCCGAGGTCGTCATCGGAAAACAGCGCCACGGCCCCATCGGCATCGTCAAACTCAGCTTCGATGAAGACACCACCCGCTTCGGCAACCTGGCCCACGGCGATCGGTACGCCAGCTACGAGTAAGGCTTTTCCTCCCCATGAAATGGGGAGGGGGACCACGAAGTGGTGGAGGGGCTGGTCAAGCGCGACGTGTGTGGCGCCCCTCCGTCGCTTCGCGCCACCTCCCCATTTCATGGGGAGGAGAGAGGCGCTAAAGCACCGCGATGCCCTCCCCCGCCACGCTGTCTGTCGACCTGAGCGCCCTCGTGCGCAATTATCGGACGCTGGAACGCGTCTCCGGCCGGCCGGTGCATCCGGTCGTTAAGGCGAACAGCTACGGCCTGGGAGCCGAAGCCTGCGCCGGGCGGTTGCTGGCCGAGGGGGCGCGCACCTTCTTCGTCGCCCGCGCGGCCGAGGGTCTGGCCCTGCGGCCGGTGCTCGGCGCGGAGCCGGACATCTATGTGCTGGACGGCTTGCACGGCGCCACCCCCGATGCGTTTCGTGCCGCCGACCTGCGCCCCGTCATCAATCAGCCGGCCCAGCTGCAGGCCTGGCTGGGCTCCGGCGGCGGCGCCTGCGGGCTGCAGATCGACACCGGCATGAACCGGCTGGGCTTCCGCGTCGAGGATGCGCCAGAGCCGTTCGCGGGCCTGGCCCTGGTGATGAGCCACCTGGCCTGCGGCGACGATCACGCCGAGCCGATGAACCGGCGCCAGCGCGACGCCTTCGCCGCCGTCTCAGCCCGCTATCCGAATGCCCTGAAATCGTTCGCCAACTCGGGCGGCAGTTTCCTAGGTCCGGACTACGCCTTCGACGCCGTGCGGCCAGGCATCTGCCTCTACGGCGGCGGCCCCGAGGGGCGGCCCGACGACCGCATCGCGCCTGTCGCGACCCTCTTGGCCCAAATCGTCCAGGTCCGCGACGTTCCGGCCGGCGAGACCATCGGCTACTCGCGTGGCTACACGGCGGAAGCCCCCCTCCGCATCGCCACCTGCGCCACGGGCTATGCCGACGGGGTGCTGCGTTCCTACGGCGCCCGGCACGGCAAGCCCGCCGGTCAAGTCTTCGTCGCCGGCGAACTCCGCCCCATCCTCGGCCGCGTCTCGATGGACGTCTGCGCCGTCGATGTCACCGGCCTCGACGTCACGGTCGGCGACAGCATCGAACTGTTCGGCCCCAACCGCCTGATCGACGACGCGGCCGCCGATGCGGGCACGATCAGCTATGAGCTGATCACCTCCATCACCCCTCGCGTGCCCCGCCGCTACGTCGGCTGACCCACGCCAAAGTCGGTCGCAGCCGCTTCGGCGCCCCCTGCCACCGACGCACCTCTTCCGCTAAGCCATCCCAATGGCGAAAGACGGCGCGATCTATGTCTGTCAGTCCTGCGGGACGGTCCACGGCAAGTGGGCCGGCCAGTGCAGCGGCTGCAATCAGTGGAATGTCCTGGTTGAGGAGAGCCGCGCCGCCCCGCCTGGCGCCATCAAGCCCACCGCCGCAGCGTCCCGGCGCGGCGGGCTAAACTTCGAAACGCTCCAGTCCGACACTCCTGAACCGCCCCGCATCCTGACCGGCGTGGCCGAGTTCGACCGCGTCTGCGGCGGCGGCGTCGTGCCCGGCTCGGCGATTCTGCTGTCGGGCGACCCCGGCGTCGGCAAGTCCACCCTGTTGCTGGAAGTCTGCGCCAAGGCAGGTTTGAGGGGCGCTCGGGTCGCCTACATCTCGGGCGAGGAGGCCGTCGAACAGATCCGCGCCCGCGCCAAGCGGATGGGCTTGGCCGACGCCCCCGTCGAACTGGCCGCCGCCACGGCGCTGCGCGACATCCTCTCGACGCTGAAGCGCGAGCGGTTCGACATTGTCATCGTCGATTCGATCCAGACCCTGTGGTCCGACGTCCACGAAAGCGGCCCCGGCTCGATCACCCAGGTCCGCGCATGCGCCGGAGAAATGGTCAGGCTGGCAAAGGCTCAGGGCGTCGCCGTCATCCTGGTGGGGCACGTCACAAAGGACGGCCAGGTCGCCGGTCCTCGCGTCGTTGAGCACATGGTCGATGCGGTAATGAGCTTCGAGGGCGAGCGCGGCTATCCGTTCCGCATCCTGCGCGCCGGCAAGAACCGCTTCGGCGCCACCGACGAGATCGGCGTGTTCGAGATGGGCGATTCGGGCCTGCGCGAAGTCGCCAACCCGTCGGCCCTGTTCCTCGGCGAAGGCAAGGACCGCGCGCCCGGCGCCGCCGTCTTCGCCGGCATCGAGGGCTCGCGCCCGGTGCTGGTCGAGATCCAAGCCTTGGTGGCGCCCTCGGCCTATGGCACGCCGCGCCGCGCCGTCGTCGGATGGGACGGCGGACGCCTCGCCATGCTGCTGGCGGTACTGGAGGCCCGCTGCGGTCTCGGGTTCGGGGACAAGGACGTCTATCTGAATGTCGCGGGCGGCCTGCGCATCAACGAGCCGGCCGCCGATCTGGCCGCCGCCGCCGCCCTGATCAGTTCGGCGCTCGACAAGCCGTTGCCGCAAGGCTGCGTCGTGTTCGGCGAGATCGGCCTGTCGGGCGAGGTGCGCGCCGTGGGCCGGGCCGAGGCTCGCCTGCGGGAGGCGCAGAAGCTGGGCTTCGACCAGGCTCTGTCGCCGCCGGTCACCGCCAAGGCGAACGGGGTCGCAATCACGACCGTCTCGCGCCTCACGGAAGCGGTCGATAGAATCTCCCAGAACCGCTATTAGGCGGATCGCAGCCATTTTCAGGCCAAGGGACGCTGGTGACCGCCTACGACGTCTTCGCCATTCTGGTGATCCTCGCCTCGGCCGCCGCCGGTTGGGTGCGCGGCGGGGTGCGCGAGCTGATCACGCTGTTCAGCTTCGTTCTCGCGGCCTTCCTGGCCCTGATCGCCTTGCCGCTGACGGCGCCGCTGGGTCGACTGTTGGTCGAACCCGACTGGGCCGGATCGATCGCGGCTGCGGTGGTCGGATTCTGTCTCGTCTATTTCGGCATCCGTATCTTCGGCTCGATCCTGTCCAAGCGGGCGCAGGCCCATCCGCATCTGGGCGGTGTGGATCACGCCCTCGGCGTCATCGTCGGCGCCGTGCGATCGCTGGTTCTGATCGGGGCCATTCATCTGGTCGTCGTGGCCGCCATGCCCGGCGAGAAAACCCCGCGGTGGCTGACCGATGCGGCGCTCTACAAGATCAGCGCTGTCTCGGCCCGGGTGATCCAGTTCATCCTGCCGGGCATCGGCAAGGGCGTCGATGCGGTCACGCCCGTCGTGCAATCGTCCGTTCGCGACGGTTTTTCCGACGACCAAGCCTTGCCCACGCCCCAATCGCGCAATACTTCGCCCGCGTCCCGTAGCCAGTGATGACCGCATGGTCATCGGAGCCGTCTCGATGACCCATCAGATCGCTGATCCTGTCGTGCACAGGGACCATTTTCGCGATCCGGACGACGATCAGCTTCGTCTGGAGTGCGGCGTCTGCGGCGTCTGGGGCGCCGACGAGGACGAAGGCTCGACCATCGTCGCCCTGGGCCTTCACGCCCTGCAGCATCGCGGCCAGGAAGCCTGCGGCATCGCCAGCGTCAAGGATACCCGGTTCCACACCGAGCGCCATATGGGCCTGGTGGGCGAGGCGTTCGGCGGCTCCAACCTGTCGGAGCGGATGCCGGGCCGCGCGGCCGTTGGCCACACCCGCTACTCCACCGCCGGCGGCAGCTTCCTGCGCAACATCCAGCCGATGTTCGCCGACCTGGACACCGGCGGCATCGCCATCGCCCACAACGGCAACCTGACCAACTTCCTGTTCCTGCGGAACCAGCTGGTCGGCGAAGGCGCCATCTTTCAGTCGACTTCGGATTCGGAGGTCATCCTCCACCTGATCGCCCGCAGCCGGAAGGCCAAGATCGTCGACCGCTTCATCGACGCCCTGGCGCGCATAGAGGGCGGCTATGCCCTGGTCGCTCAGACCCGCAGCCGCATGATCGGCGCCCGCGATCCGCTGGGCATCCGCCCGCTGGTGCTGGGCCGCGTCGGCGAGGCCTGGGTGCTGGCGTCCGAGACGGCGGCGCTGGACATGATCGGCGCCACCTTCATCCGCGATGTCGAGCATGGCGAAGTGGTCGTCATCGATAAGGACGGCCTGCAGTCGATCAAGCCCTTCCCGGCCCGCGCCGCCCGGCCGTGCCTGTTCGAATACGTCTATTTCTCGCGCCCGGACTCGGTCGTGAACGGTCGCTCCGTCTACGAGGTTCGCAAGGCCATGGGCCGGGGTCTGGCGACCGAGCATGAGGTCGAGGCCGACATCGTCGTGCCGGTTCCCGATTCCGGCGTGCCGGCGGCGCTGGGTTACGCCCAGCAGAGCGGCATCCCGTTCGAGATGGGCATCATCCGCAGCCACTATCTGGGCCGCACCTTCATCCAGCCCAGCCAAGGCGCCCGTCAGAAGGGCGTGCGCATGAAGCACAGCCCCAACAAGGCTGCGCTGGAGGGCAAGCGCGTCGTCCTGATCGACGATTCGATCGTGCGCGGAACGACCTCGGTGAAGCTGGTCCGCGCCGTGCGCGCCGCCGGGGCCAAGGAGGTCCACCTGCGCTCGGCCAGCCCGCCCATTGTCTATCCCGACTTCTACGGCATCGACATGCCCGAGCGGGACCAGCTGATGGCCGCCAATCTGACGCTGGAGGAGATGCGCGAGAAGCTGGAAGTCGACACCCTCGGCTTCCTGTCGGTCGATGGCCTCTACCGCGCCATGGGCGAGCCGGGTCGCGACAATGCCCACCCGCAGTTCACCGATCACTACTTCACCGGCGACTATCCGACCCGCCTGCTGGATCGCGAGATCGAGGATGGCGGGCGTGATCTGGCCGGGCGGCAACTTTCCCTGCTGGTGAGCGCTTAACGGCCTATGGTTCAGCTCGGCTACTTCACCCTCGAGACCGCCGACATCGGAAAGGCCAAGGCCTTCTACGCCGGCCTGTTCGGCTGGACATTCGACGACAGCGCATCCCACGCGACCTACGCCCATGTGAGGGACAGCGAGCCGCCCTTTGGCTTCACCAAGGTCGAGCGCGTTGGGGGTTTTCCCAACCTCTATTTCCGCGTCCATGACATCACGGCCGCCTGCGCCAGGGTGACCGAGCTCGGTGGCAAGGCCGCCCTGCCCGCACAGGGCTCGACCGGCCTGTCATGCAGGGTCTGTGACGACCAGGGTCTGACGTTCAGCCTGTGGCAGCCGACTGACGGCGACTGAAATACGCTTCAGTCTTGAAATTCCCCGCGTCCGGGTGTTCGCTCGGACCTGAGCTGCGGCCGATCGAATGAGCCGGAGCCGGGGAGAGACATCCGTGAACCACAAATCCAAGTTCCTGGCGGCCGCACTCATGGCGTTCGCGACGTTAGCCGTGAGCGCGGCGCCGTCGTCGGCTCGGCAAGACGACATCATGAGCCACATCATGGGCCAGCCTTCGCTGGCGTGGAATGTGATCGGCCTCCGCCGGCCGGCCCGTGCGCGTCCGGCGGCTGAGGTGCCCGGCGGTCAGGCCGTTCGCATCGAAGCCAAGCAGAGCGCCAACCAATGGGACATCTCGGCCGGCATGCCGGTGACCGGCGACATTCACGCCGGCGACGTCCTCATGCTGGCCGTCTGGGCCCGCGTCGAGACCCCGCCGGAGGGTCAGACGACCGCCCGCCTTCCCGCAGTCATGATCCAGCAGAACGCCGCGCCGTACAGCCCCGTCATCTCCGGCGGCGTCAACCTGACTTCGGAGTGGAAGCTGCACTTCGTGACCGGCACGTCGCCGGTGGATCGGCCGAACGGCAACGCCGGCGTCACCATCCACCTGGCCAACGCCAACCAGACCATCGACCTGGGACCGGCGTTCGTCTTCAATCTGGGCCAGGGCTACGACGTTTCCAAGCTGCCGGCGAACGAATAAGCGGCTTCCCGCCGTGGCGGCGCCGCGATATCAGGCGCCGATGTCGGATTTGTCCCTGTCCAATCGTATCGCCCTGGTCGTCGGCGCCTCGCGCGGTATCGGGTATGAGACCGCCCTGGCGCTGGCCAAGGCGGGCGCGCAGGTGGTGGCCACCGCGCGTACGCAGGGCGGTCTGGAAGCGTTGGATGACGCCATCTTCGCCGCCACCGGCCGTCACGCCACACTGGTGCCGTTCGATCTGGTCGATGGCGGCGGCATCGACCGTCTGGGCGGCGCCCTGTACGAGCGATTCGGCCGACTGGACATCTGGGTGCAGTCAGCCGCGACCTTGGGCGCCTCCGGTCTGACGCCCGTCAGCCACGCCGACCCGCGCGAGTTCGCCAAGGTCGAGAAGACCAACTTCACCGCCGTATACCGCCTGATCCGCTCTCTCGAGCCCCTTTTGCGGGCATCGGACGCGGGGCGCGCACTCTATCTCACCAGCAGCCTGGCCGCCTCCCCGCGCGCCTTCTGGGGCATGTATGCCGCGACGAAGGCGGGCGCCGAGGCGCTGTTCAAGGCCTGGGCCGACGAGATCGAATCGACGCCGATCCGCTGCAGCATCATCGATCCCGGCCGGATGCGCACGGCCATCCGCGCTCAGGCTTATCCCGGCGAAGATCCCGAGACCCTGCCCCATCCATCGGAGATCGGACCGCTGATGGTCGACCTGGCGCGCGGGGACCGCACCCCGCCGCTCGCCGTCGCCTTTCGCGAATGGACCGCTGCATCTTGACCCCCCGCTGGTTGGGCGGCCGTTCCGAGATCAAACGACTGCTGCGGCGCCGGCCCGACTTCGGCCAGCTATCGGTGTGGAGCGCGCGCTTCGGCTACGGCGCGCGCGGGTTCGTCTATCTCAGCGTCGGCCTGATCATGTTGTTCAGCGCCTTGGACCTAGCCAGACCGATCAGCACGACTGGCGTCATGCCGACCTTGTTCCAGCAACCGCTAGGAAGGATCTGGGTCGTGACGCTGGGGCTGGGTCTCTGGAGCTTCGTGATCTGGCGGGCGCTGCAGGCGATTTTTGACGCCGATCGCGTCGGCCGCGATTGGGACGCCATACGACTGCGCATCGGCCAAGGGTTCAGCGGCCTTGCCTACGCCGTCATCGCCTCAGGCGCGTTCGAGTTGCTGGATGAAGTTCACGCCCGCATGCCGGTGGATGACGTAGCAGAGAACCGGGAAAAGGCGGCGATGCTGCTGACGCTGCCTCTGGGCGGTGTGGTCATGATCGGCCTGGGCGTGGCGGTCATGATCGTTGGCGGGCTGAATGTATTCAAGGCCGTGACCGAGGACTTCGGGGACGCCCTGTCGTGTTCGCCTGACCTTTGCCGCCGCGTCACGCCGTTGGCGCGGATCGGCCACGTCGCGCGCGGCCTGTCTTACGCGCCACTGGCCCTGCTGCTCATTCTGACCGGCGTGACGGGACACGCCAGCCAAACACCGAGCTTTGGCTCGGCGATCGACCGCGTCCGAGATCTGCCGGCCGGTCCTGCCCTGCTGGGCCTGACCGCGCTTGGCCTGATGGCTTTCGGGGCCTTCGCCGTGATCGAGGCGCGCTTTCGTCGGATCCGCCCACCCAAAGACCTGAAGGTCTGAGCGCGCAGGCGGTTCTGGTTCGGCGGCTAGGACTTCTTCGGCGCGTGCTTTTGGCCTGTCCGGATGCGGCCAGAGCGTGAGACCTGACGGGCCCCGCCGCGCGCACCCTTCTGGATGGCCACGCTGGAGCCGGCCTTCTTGCTCGACGACGCCTTCACGCCGCTGATGACCCGAGGTTTGGCGACGCGCGCCTTCTTCTGTTCCAGCGCCTTGCCGGGCAGGTGTGACAGGGTCTCGGCCGCCTCAGCCTTGCGGACCTTGCGCGGGGCCGTCTTGGCGGCGCCCTTGAAACGCTCGGGTCCCGACTTGGCGCCGCCCTCGACATAGGGGTTGGCGCTGCCCGACTTCACCGTAAGGCGGATCGGCGTGCCGGGCAGGTCGAAGCTCTCGCGGATCGAGTTGATCAGATAGCGCTTGTAATGCTCGGGCATGGCCTCGGCCCGGCTGGCCATCAGCACGAAGGTCGGCGGCCGCGCCTTGGTCTGGGCGATGTATTTCGGCTTGATCCGCTTGCCGTCGACGGCGGGCGGCGGGTGCCGCTGGGTCGCCATGGACAGCCAGGTGTTCAAGTCCTTCGTCTTCACCTTCACGGACCAGGTGTCGTAGGCCTTGAGGACGGCCGGCATCAGGCGATCGACGCCCTGCCCTGAATGGGACGACAGCACCACGAAGGGCGAGCCCTTCAGTTGCGGCAGCTTGTCCTCGGCCATCCGCTTCAGCGCCGCCATGCGCGACTGCGGCTCGTCTTCGAGGTCCCACTTGGACGCGACATAGACGAGGCAGCGGCCTTCCCTCTCGACCAGATCGCCCAGTTGCAGGTCCTGGGTGTCGAAGGCGTCGTCCTTGTCCATGACCAGCAGCACCACCTCGGCGAAGGTGATGGCGCGGATGGTGTCGGCGACCGACAGCTTCTCCAGCTTCTCCTGCACCCGCGCCTTGCGCCGCATTCCGGCTGTGTCGACCAGGCGGATGTTGCGGCCCTCGTACTCCCAATCCACGGAGATGCTGTCTCGCGTGATGCCGGCTTCCGGTCCGGTCAGCAGGCGGTCGTCACCGATCAGACGGTTGATCAGGGTCGACTTGCCGGCGTTGGGACGGCCGATGACGGCGATGCGGATCGGCTTGTCGGGCTCATCGATCTCTTCGATGAAGATGTCTTCGGACGCGGCCCGCAAGGCGGCGTACAGATCCGCCATGCCCTCGCCATGCTCTGCCGAAATGGCGACCGGCTCGCCGAAGCCCAGCGAATGCGCCTCGCCCACGCCGCCGCCCGAAGCATGGCTCTCGGCCTTGTTGGCTAGAAGGATGATCGGCTTGTGCTGGCGACGCAGTTGCTCGGCGAAGATACGATCCAGCGAGGTGACGCCCTCGCGCGCGTCCATCATGAACATGATGACGTCGGCGTCTTCCATCGCCAGCTCGGTCTGCTCGCGCATCCGCGCCTCGAGGCTTTCGTCGGTGACGTCCTCGTACCCGGCGGTGTCGATCAGCGTCAGATCCATGTCGCCGATGTTGCCGTCCGCATAGCGACGGTCGCGGGTCACGCCCGGGCGATCGTCGACCAGCGCCAGGCGCTTGCCGACGAGACGATTGAACAGGGTCGACTTGCCGACGTTCGGGCGGCCGACGATGGCGACTTTCAGGGCCATAAGGCAGCCTTAGATGGAAACGGGCCCGGATGCGACTGCACCCGGACCCGAAAGCGTTTCAGAATGTCGAGAGGATCTTACCGGATGCAGACCAGCTCGCCGCGGTCAGTGACGACATAAAGGGCGCCGTCGTAGGCCGAGGGCGCGATATAGGCCGCGCCACCCAGGTCGATGGTGGACTGGATCGCGCCGGTTTTGGGGTCGTAGGCCACGGCCTGGCCATCCGAGTTGACCAGCACAAGGCGGTTCGACGCCAGTATGGGACCAGACCACACCGGACGCACCGTGCGGTCGAACAGGCCGAAATAGCCGCCCTCCTGACGAACGCGGCCCTCGTTCAGGTCGCGGGTCCAGTAGACCTGGCCAGTGTCGCGATTGACCAGGACCAACTGGGCCGACTTAGTCACCACATAGATCACGTCGCCCACCGGAAGCGGCGCGTTCACCCCGCCCACCGGCAGCTGCCATTTGGCTTGTCCCGAACGCACGTCGATGGCCGACATGACGCCCGAGTGGCTGATCGCATAAGCAAAGCCGCGGCTGATCACCGGGCGGCCGGCGATGTCGCGGATCTCCGACAGGGCGCTGGTGCGGCTGGCGCGCGACAGGGTGGCCGACCACAGCGGCTGACCGTTGGTGGCTCGCAGCGCGATGAGCTCGCCCGAAGCGAACGGCGTGATCACGGCGTCGCCGGTCACCGCGACGCTGGCGGCGCGCATGACACGCGCCGGCTCGATGATGCCGCGATAGGACCAGTCGGACTGGCCGGTGTTGGCGTCGAAGGCGATGATCTGGTCGTCAACGTCCACGGCGAAGACCCGCCCGGCGGCGAACGTCGGCGCGGTGTGAACCGGCGCGTCGGTCTGGGTACGCCACAGAACGGCGCCCGTGGCGGGGTCCAGCGCCGTCATCGAGCGATAGCCCGACGATACGAACAGCTTGCCGCCGCCGAGGGCGAGACCGCCGCCAAAGCCGCCGCGATCACGACCTTCGCCGCGCACATTGGCCTTCCAGATCACGTCCCCGGTCGAGGACGACACAGCGGTAACGCCCGCTTCGCCGTCCATCACGTAGACGCGGCCGTCGGCAGCGACGACGGGCGACATCACCTGTTGGGTCCGCGAGGAGCCTTCGCCGATGCTGCGCTTCCAGGCGACAGAGAAGTTCGGCGCCGCGATGACGTGCTCGATGGCGTTCTCGGCGTTGCCGCCCGGCTGAGCCCAGCTGGTGACAGCCGTTGGGCCGGGCAGGAAGAAGTCACGGCCCGACAAGGCCGCCGACGGCGCCAGGGCCTGTTCGAACTCCAGCACCGAAACACGCTGGCCATCGGTGGCGACGGCCTCGGGGGCCGGGGCGCCGCCCATGCCGAAGGGCAGTCGCTGCCGCACGGACTGGCACGACGCGGCAGTGACGGCCAAGCCGCACACCAGGGCCAGTTTCAGCACTCGGTTCATCGGAACGTCCTTGAAGGCGATCACTGGGCGGGTTGGGCGGCCGGCGCGGGCGCTGCGGCCGAACCGGGGGTCTGGGCCGGCGCGGCGGCCGGCGGCGGCAGGGCGGCTGCGGCGGCGACGATCGGCGGCAAGGCGCCCGTCGTCTTGTTGTCGATCATTTCGATCGCGGCCTGGGCCTGCTGACGAATGTTGTCGGGCACGTCCTGACCCAGTTGCAGCTGGACGAAGATCTCGCGCGCTTCGGTGGTTTTGCCGTGCTGCAGACGGGCCATGGCCAGCGCGTGCTGGGCAAAGGCCCGGATCGGGCGGCCTTCCTTGACCAGGGGCTCCAGGCGCTTCTCGACATCGGCCAGCGGCGCGGTGTCCATCGCCAGCCAGGCGGCCTTCAGGCTGGCCACATCGCCGATGATCGGGCTGGGCGCGGCCTTGGCGGCTTCGTCGAACAGACGGATGGCCTCGGGAATGTTGTTCGCGGTCACGGCCAGTCCGGCCTGTTGCTGCAGAGCCAGCGAGCGATAGGCGCCGTTGCCCACTTTGGCGGACTCCTCAAACGCCGCCTTGGCGCCGGCGACATTGTTGGACTGCAAGGCCTCCATGCCGCGATCATAGGCTTCGGACGCCTTGTCGGCCTTGCCGTTCTGCATCGAGTCCCAGCCCCACCAGGCCAGGGCGGCGATCAGAGCGATCAGCAGAATGCCGCCGACAACAGGCAGCGCGGTGCGGGCAAGGCGCTTGTAGCGCTCGGAGCGAAGCTCCTCCTCGACCTGCTCGAAGACATCAACCACGGAAACGTCGCCCCAAATTGCCCGGTATCGGACCAGCCCAGTATCGAGCCGGCGGACCCTAGAGGGTCGCCGTCCGCCCCGCAACGCGCGGCACGGGCGTCACGCCGGCTTTTTGGAGAAGTAGGTTTCGACTTCGGCAGGAAAACGGCGGCTCTTTACGTCGGCGGCATAGTCCGCGACGGCGCGCGTCGTCTCGCCCCGCAGATCGGCATACCGGCGCACGAACTTGGGCGTCCAGTCGAACAGGCCCAGCATGTCGGGCGTCACCAGGATCTGTCCGTCGCAGGACGAAGAGGCCCCTATACCGATGGTCGGCTTGTCGATGACCTCGGTGATCTCGCGCGCCAGCGATTCGGCCACGCCCTCGACGACCACGGCGAAGGCGCCGGCGTCTGAGGTCGCCTCGGCCTCGGCCAGAACGCGCAGTCGCTCCTCGTCCGTCCGCCCCTTGGCCTTGAACGCCCCGTCCGTCAGCACGGCCTGCGGACGCAGGCCGACATGGCCCATGACCGGAATGCCGCGCTGGACCAGATAGGCGATGGTCTCGGCGACCGTCGGACCGCTCTCCAGCTTCACGCCCTGGGCGCCCGTCTCCTTCATGACGCGGGCGCAGTTCTGATAGGCCTGCTCCTTACCGCCCTCGTAGCTTCCGAAGGGCATGTCCACGACGACCATGGCGCGCCTGGAGCCACGCATCACGGCCTGTCCGTGCAGGATCATCATCTCAAGCGTCACACCCACGGTGTTGGGCAAGCCGTGGACGACCATGCCGACGCTGTCTCCGACCAGCAGCAGGTCGCAGTGATCGTCCAGGATCGCCGCCGTCGGCGCGTCGTAGGCCGTCAGGCAAACGATGGGATCGCCGCCCTTGCGGGCCCGGATGCCCGGCGCGGCGATGCGGCGGACGGTTTCCTGCTTCTGGCTGGACATCAGCCCTCCTGCGACAGCCTCACGACGCCTGCGGCCAGGATGGCCACCACGGCGGCGGCGGTGACCCAGAATAGCTGAACGCCGCCCATCGATCCAAGCGAGATGGACGACAGGCCCCACTGATCCAGACCGGACTGCACCGTGCCTTGAATGGCGGCCGACGCCGATTCGACGCCCTGGCTGACGCGATGCGCCTCGGCGTCCTGGGCAAAGTGAAAGTTCATTCCCAAACTCTCGCGCACGGCGATGACGCCGCCGACAACGCCGGCCAGGCTGAGAGCGATCGTCCGCACGCGCGAGCTGGCGGCCAGCTTGGTCTGCACCTGAGCTGCGAACAGCTCCGCGTCCGGCAGGCTCGGCGCGTGGCTGTACAGTCGTTCGACGAAGGGATCGAATTCATCAGCCGACATAGGTCGCCCTCCCCTGCTCGACCGAGCCAGGCTGAAGCCGGGCACGGAGTTTATCCAGACCACGTTTGACATGAGACTTGACCGTTCCGAGCGGCAGGTTTGTGGCCGCCGCGATTTCCGGGTGTGACAGGCCCGCGCCGTGACAGAGCGATACGCACAGGCGCTCGATCTCGCTGAGCGCCTTCAGCGCCTCGTCCAGATCCATGCGGGTCTGGCTGTCGACGGGCGCAGCGACTTCTTCGCTTTCGAGCTCGGCAACATAGCGAGCCTCCTTGGCGCGACGTTTCAGATAGAGGCGCGCCGCGATCCGCTTCAGCCAGCCCGCGAAAGGACCGTCTCCGCGAAACTCCGAGCACTTTTCAAAGGCCTGAAGGAAGGCGTCCTGCGCGACGTCGTCGGCCAGGGCCGGCTCGGCGCCCATCCGGCGAAGCAGCCCCCGCACGGCGGAGCCGTGACGCCGGACCAGTTCGCCGAACTCGCGTCGTCCACCCGCCGCCGCGAGGGCGGCGAGCTCGACGTCATGCATGGCGTGTAGTGGTTGAGCCATCGGCTGTTCCCCCGGTCAGCCCGGGCTCAGTCCTTGTTCTTGTTGAAGAAGCTCAGGACGATGAAGGCCAGGCCGACGGTAGCCGGAATGCAGGCCAGGCCCAGCAGGCCGCTGCCGGCGGCCATGTGCCAGTCGTCGCCTTGGAAGCCTTCGCCGGTCACCAGGCTGAACGCCGCCATGCCGATCGCGACGGCCAGCCAGATAATGCCCTGGCGGATGTCACGGGTGCGGGACGGCAGGTTCTTCTTCACGTCGCGGGTTAGGGCGTCGATGACTTCGGGCGGCAGGGGTTGGCCCTTGTCGATGGCCGCGCGAACCGTGGCCTGAGTCTCGCGGCGCTCGCGCGACTTCAGGTAGCCGGGGCCGAGGATGATGGCGACGATCGATCCAAAGATGATGCCGACGACCAGGATAGGCGTGATGTCCATTGGGAAAGCTCCCCTTCGTTTTCCGTGTGCCGGAGCGTGATGTCCCGGCCTCATGCAGACAAGAGGCGCGCGAACACGCTGGCGGATGCGCCAGGCAGCATGAAACTTTCGTAAGGCTGCGGATCAGCCGCGCGTGGCCTGCCGGATGACCGTGACCAGTCCGAGAGCCGAAAGCCCGGCGGCCGCCAGAACGCTGGCCACCACACTCAGATTGCCGTCGATGGCATCCAGCATCGGAAGAACGGGTCGCAGCCCCCACAGGCCGACCGCAGCGGCCGCGCACCACGGCGCCAGCGCTGCCACCGATGCGACGGCCCGCCGCCGCGCGATCCGCTCGGCCACCGTCGCCTCGAAGACGAGATCGCGAGCCGGCGCCGTGTCGGCCTTCAGATAGGTGCTGAGAATGTCGTCAGGCGTCATCGGACCCTCCGAGCGCCTTCAGCAACCGCGCCCGTCCACGCGCAACATGCGACTTCACCGTGCCCAGAGGCAAGCCCAGCGCCTGCGCCGCCTCGGCGTTCGACCAGTCCTGCGCCAGACACAGCGCCACACAGGCCCGCACATCGGGTGGAAGGTCGGCCATGGCGGCGTCCAGCGAAATCCGGTCCTCGGCCGACACGCCCCTGGCGCTTTCCTGCCCTTCCATCCACGCCATATCCCGCGCCGCGCCCCTCAGCGCCGAGCGCGTGCGGTCCTGCGATCGCTTCCACGCGACGCCCATCAGCCACGTGCGGAATCCTGCCGGATCCCTGAGCGACCGCAACGCGCGCCAGGCGACGAGAAACGTCTCCTGCGCCAGATCGTCCGCCTCGGCCCAGCCTGATCCCGTTGCACGCCGCAGGAAGGTTCGAACGGTGCCTTGATGCCGCTGGACCAGCGCGGCGAAGGCCGCGTCCGAGCCACGGCACGCGCGGCGCACCAGCTCGGCGTCTGTCGAAAGATCGCGCAGCGGACCGCCCCCCGGCCGACTTCAGACTCACTGACGCTCGCGGCGTTGCATCAGGGCGCAGATCGCAGCCCACACAGTCACGGCCCCCATGACCATCGCGACCACGCCGAAGGCGAAGTCGCCGCCCGCGACCACCGTGGAATAGGCCATGTAGGCGAAGCCCGCCGTCAACACCCCGAACAGACCTACCAGCGACCAGTAGTTCGTGGGCTTTCCGCTGCCGTACTCAGCGGCATCGCTGCGACCCAGGCTCTCCAGCAAGGCCGTAGGCGGCTGCTCCCCGCGCATGGCGTATGCCTTGATGATATCCAGCTTCTTCTGCTGGTTTCGGAACTGGGCGAAGCTGTGCCAGCCGCCCATCGCCAGTCCGAAGAGCGGAAAGATCAGCCACCAGTAGGATCGGAACAGGTCTTCCATCGTCGTCTCCATGACGGGCCAGACGCCCATCTTCATCCCGTAGTCGTCGCCGCAGCCGGTATCGGATGCGATCGCTTACCAAATCTTGGCCTGGCGCCCTCGTGCACCACCTTGCATCGCCCGGCGCGCACCCTAGCTTGGCTGCACACGCCGAGGAGCAAAGCGATGGCCGACCTGACTTACAAGATCGTCGAGCACGATGGCGGCTGGGCCTATCAGTCCAGCGGCACCTTCTCCGAAACCTTCCCCACCCACGACGCCGCCCGCGCCGCCGCTGTGGCCGCCGCGCACGAACAGCGCGTGCCGGATCAGACGTCGTGGATCTCCTACGAGACCGCCGGCGGCGAATGGATCACCGAACGCGCCGACGGGCATGATCGGCCGGACGTAAACGTCGAAGGATAGGCGCGGGACGCTCTCCCCCTTGGGCGGAGACAGCGAGCGTCAGCGAGCAGAGGCGGGCAGGTCGTCCTGCCGCAACTCTTTCGGGACCGCCTCAAGCGAACGCCGCCTCGTAGATCGGCGGCTTGAAGCCCACCAATGTCCGGTCGCCCAGGTCCAGCACCGGACGTTTGATCATCGACGGCTGGGCCAGCATCAATGTGATGGCCTTGTCCGCACTCAGATCCGCCTTGTCGGCATCCGGCAGCGCTCGGAAGGTTGTGCCGGCGCGGTTCAGCACGGTCTCCCAGCCGTGCTCGGCCACCCAGCGCTCCAGCCACGCCCGCTCGACGCCGCCCTTCTTGTAGTCATGGAAGGCGTGGGCCACGCCGTGCTGATCCAGCCAGACGCGCGCCTTCTTTACCGTGTCGCAGTTGGGGATGCCGTACAGGGTGATCATGCGCCGCCTCTAGCCGCGCGCAGCGATACCTGTCGAGGTTGACGGCCGCCCGTCGTTTTAGGCTACGCTGTCGCCATGAGTGACGTCCGCCGCCTGATGACGCTGAAGTCCGATCTGGGGGCGACCGTCATCGACGCCGTCCCCGACGCCGGGCCGCTGCAGGACGGCGAGGTCATCCTGGCGCTGGACCTGTTCTCGCTGACCACCAACAACATCACATATGCAGCCTTCGGCGACGCCATCGGCTACTGGAAGGTCTTCCCGACCGGGCGCGACGACCACGGCCTGATGCCCGTCTGGGGCTTCGCCGATGTGCGCGAGAGCCGGGCCGAGGGGATCGAGGTCGGGGCGCGGATCTTCGGATACTTCCCTATCGCCGATACGCTGCGCATCCAGGCCGGCAAGGTCTCGCGTGGCGGCTTCGCCGATCTGTCGCCGTGGCGCACGGCCGTGCCCGACATCTACAATCGGTATGTCCTGTGCGCCGCCGACGCCAACTATTCGGCGGCGCTGGAGCCGGCCGAAGCGATCTTCCGGCCGCTGTTCGTCACCTCCTACACGGCGGTCGAGTTCCTGCGCGACAACGGCTTCTTCGGCGCCGGACGCGTCGTCGTCTCCAGCGCGTCGAGCAAGACCGCCTACGGCTCGGCCTGGGCGATGCTGGGCGACGACGTCGAGGTCCTCGGCGTCACCGGCAAACGCAACCGATCCTTCGTCGAGAGCCTGGGCGCCTACGCCGCCGTCTTCGACTATGAACAGATCGAGCAACTGCCGACCGGCGTCCCGACCGTCTATCTGGACCTGTCAGGCGACCCCGGATTGCGCGCCCGAATACACGAGCACCTAGGCGCGGATCTCACCTATGATTGCCTGGTCGGGGCGACCCAGATCGACGGCTTTACCATCGACAAGGCCCTGCCCGGCCCGCCGCCGGTCTTCTTCTTCGCCGCCACCGTGCTGGACCAGCACCGCGAGCACGGCACGCTGCGCGGTTTCTACGAACGCTTCTTCGCCGAACAGCGCGCCTTCTACGAGCGCGTGGTGGATGCGGAGCGCCCTTGGATCCACATCAGCGAGAGCTGCGGATTTGACGCCGCCTCCGGCGTGATTCGGGGCCTTGCCGATGGTCGCAGCGATCCGGCCGTCGGCCATGTCATTAGGCTGCGCGAATAGCGATGGGACGCGCTCACTTCGTCTTCTGAGGATAGATCGTTTCCCCGCGCTTCAGCATTTCGACGAAGGTCGCGATCTTCTTCGCCCGCCCCGCCTCGGTCTTCATGTTGTGGGTGCGAAACGCCAGGGCGAAGCGGTTCTGCTCGCTCAGGGTCGCCAGCATGGCCTTGGCCGCCGGCTCCGCATCGATGGCGGCCTGCAGGTCGGCTGGGATCGCCATCCCCTTGCCGCTGCCATAGGCCTTGGCCCAGCGCCCGTCGGCTTTCGCCGCCTCGACCTCGCGCAGGCCGTGTTCGGTCATTCGCCCTTCAGCAATCAGCCGGGCGACGTTACCGACATTGATCTGGCTCCAGATGCTGCGCGGCCGGCGCGGCGTGTAGCGCTGCAGATAGCTCCGCTCGTCGAAGCTCTTCTTGATCCCGTCGATCCAGCCCCAGCACAGGACCACGTCGATGGCTTCCTTCGGCGTGATCGACGGCAGGCCTGAAGACAGTTTGTGGATCTTGATCCAGACCTCGTCCTCGCGGTCGTGATGCGCGCCCAGCCAGTCGTAGAAGGCCTGCGCCGTCTCGAACGGCCGCACCTTCGCCGGATCGACGTGGACCGGTCCCTTCACTCCCACTCGATGGTGCCGGGCGGCTTGGACGTCACGTCATAGACGACGCGGTTCACGCCCCGCACCTCGTTAATGATGCGGGTCGCGGTGCGGCCCAGCATATCCCAAGGAAATTGATAGAAGTCGGCCGTCATGCCGTCGGTGGACGACACGGCGCGCAGGGCCAGCACCTTCTCGTAGGTGCGGGCGTCGCCCATGACGCCGACGGTCTTGACCGGCAGCAGCACGGCAAAGGCCTGCCAGATGTCGTCGTAGAGGCCGGCGTTGCGGATTTCCTCAAGGTAGATGGCGTCGGCTTGTTGCAGGGTCTCGACGGCTTCGGGCGTGATCTCGCCGGGGATGCGGATGGCCAGGCCCGGTCCCGGGAAGGGGTGGCGGCCGACGAAGGCGTCGGTCAGCCCCAGCTCGCGACCCAGGGCGCGAACCTCGTCCTTGAACAGCTCACGCAGCGGCTCGACCAGCTTCAGCTTCATGTAGTCGGGCAGGCCGCCGACGTTGTGGTGGCTCTTGATGACGTGGGCCTTGCCGCTGGACGACGACACGCTCTCGATCACGTCCGGGTAGAGGGTGCCCTGGGCGAGGAATTCGGCGCCTTCGATCTTGTTCGCCTCGCGGTCGAATACCTCGATGAAGACGCGTCCGATGGTCTTGCGCTTGGTCTCAGGGTCCGCCTGACCGGCCAGCTCGCCGAGGAATTCCTTCGACGCATCAACATGAATCAAGGGGATGTTGTAGTGCTCTCGGAAGAGCTGGGTGACCTGCGTCGCCTCATCCTTGCGCAACAGTCCGGTGTCCACGAACACGCAGGTCAGCTGGTCGCCGATGGCCTCGTGGATCAGCACCGCCGCGACCGACGAGTCCACCCCGCCCGACAGGCCGCAGATCACCTTGGCCGACCCGACCTGCTCGCGGATCTGGGCGATCTTCTCTTCGCGATAGGCGGCCATGGTCCAGTCGCCCTTCAACCCGGCGATGCCATGGGTGAAGTTCTTCAGCATCTGGTGGCCGCGCGGCGTGTGCATAACTTCCGGATGAAATTGAACGCCGTAGAAGCGCCTCTTCTCATCGGCGATCACCGCATAGGGGGAGCCGGACGAGGAGGCTACGACGTCGAAGCCTTCCGGAATGGCCACGATCTTGTCGCCGTGACTCATCCAGACCGTCTCGTCTTCACCGACCGGCGCCAGGCCCGCCAACAGGGGCGAGGCCTTTTCGACGGTGATCTCGGCGCGCCCAAACTCGCGGGTGTGGCCGCCCTCGACCTTGCCGCCCAGTTGCTCGCACATGGTCATCTCGCCGTAGCAGATGCCTAGCACCGGCACGCCCGCCTCGAACACGCCTTGCGGCGCACGGGGGCTGCCTTCTTCGTGCACACTCTCCGGCCCGCCGGACAGGATGATGGCCGCCGGCGTCATCGCCGCCATGGCCGCCTCGGCCTTGGCGTAGGGGTGAATCTCGCAATAGACGCTGGCCTCGCGCAGGCGGCGCGCGATCAGCTGGGTCACCTGGCTGCCGAAGTCGACGATCAGGACCTTCTGGTGATCGGTTGGTGCGGTCATGGCGTATCCGGGGCGAGCGATTGGGCGGGGACTTGGCGGAGGCTCTCCGCATCTTCAAGCGCGGATAGACCCCGCTTGGCCAGAACCGTGATCAGCGCATCCAGCGCGTCTGCAAGGTTCCGGTCCACATGATGCAGCGTCGAGGTCCAGTCCTCCAGCGCCTTCAGCTCGGCCCGGCCGTCCGACACGCCGCGCAGGGCGATCATGGGCAGGCCGAAGGTCTGGGCCGCACGCAGCAGGGCAAAGGTCTCCATGTCCACCATATCGGCGTCGATGGCGTCATAGGCGGCGCCAGAGACCACGCTTCCGCCCGTCGACAGGGTGGCGGTCGGCACGCCGGGAATGGGGCACGGTAGGGGCAGGATGGCGGGCAGGTCCAGCAGCGGCGTGATGCCTCTCGGGAAGCCCAGCGGGCTGGCGTCCATGTCGCGATAACCGACCGACGATGCCTGATAGACGGTCGCATGCTCCAACACTCGCGAGCCGCACGAGCCCAGTGACACGACGACGTCGGGCAGACTGTCGGCTGTCTCCAGCCGGGCCAGCACGGCCGCCAGACTGATCGCCGCCTCGACCGGGCCGATGCCGGTCATCAGCGGCCGGATGCGGGCCCGCAGATGTTCGCCGTACTCCGCCGGCGCGGCCATGACGTGGAGAACCGTGACGTCGCCGTAGCGATCCAGTCTCCAGTCGCCGCTCACGCCAGCCGCTCATAGACGGCGGCGAAGAAGCCGTCGGTGCCGGCCGCCGCGGGCGACAGGCGGATGCGGTGGCCATGCGCCAGCTCTGTCAGCTTTTCGCGTCCAGTCTCGGTCAGTCCGGCGACCTGCGCCGCCTCAGCGATCGGCACGGGGACGAAGTGGGGGTGATCCTCCTCGAAGGCGTCCACCGTCGCCTCGTTCTCGGCCGTCAGCATCGAGCAGGTGACATAGACCAGCCGTCCGCCCGGCTTCACCAGCTTGGCCGCTCGCGTGACGATGGCCTTCTGCAGTGTGTGCATCCGGTCGACGTCCTCGGGCTTCAGCCGCCAGGCGTCCTCGGGCCGCCGCCGCCAGGTGCCGGAGCCGGTGCAGGGCGCATCGACCAGGACCACGTCGGCCTGACCGACCATCTCCTCGACGCCGCCGCCGTTGGGGCCAAGCTGATGCAGTTCCGCGGCCACGCCGGCGCGTTGCAAGCGAGGCTTGATGTTGTCCAGACGCTTTTGCACCACGTCGTAAGCGACGAGCCGGCCTTCGTTCGCGGTCGGGGCCGCCTTGCGCACCGGGGCGGGTTCGGCCTCGCCGGTCGGCGTCCAGACCTTGGCGGGCGCCTCAGCGACCTCCGCGCCTGCAGTTTTTTCAGGCGTCATCTGCGCGGCGAGACCGAGCGTCTTGCCGCCGCCGCCGGCGCAATAGTCCACCACCGTCATGCCGGGCGTCACGCCCGCCAGCCAGCAGACGATCTGGCTGCCCTCGTCCTGGATCTCGATGCTCCCCGCCTTGAAGGCCTCCAGCGCCTGGACGTTGGGCGGGGGCTCGCTGGCCAGGCGCAGCCCGACCGAGGACCACGGCGTCCGTTCGGGCGACAGACCCGCCTCACGCAGTTCCGCCTCGACCTCGGCCACGGTCGCCTTGGCCGTGTTGACGCGCAGATCGATGGGCGCGCGCGGGACCATCAGGGCTTGCGCCTCGGCGGCCCAACGGTCGCCGAACGTCGCCTTGAAGTCCTCCATCACGAACTCGGGCAAGCCTGCGGCGACCCAGCCCGGCAACTCGCCGGTCGTGGTCGTGATGCGCGCACGCTCCTGCTTCGACAGGGGCTTGGGCCCATACCCATCGCCAGAGTGCAGCGCCTCGATCTCTTCCAGCGACAGTCCGTCGATCAGGCTCAGGCTACCAATCACCAGCGCTCGCCCGTCCTCGCGTCCGCCCATGGCCCAGACCAGCCGGCCGCGCGCGCGCAGGACGCGGTAGACGCGGTCGGCCACCGCCCGGCGATCCTTGGACCCGGCGTAGCGGTTCTCGCTGCCCCAGGTCTTGAGCACGGCCTCGGCCGGTTGGCGGCCTTGGGCGATGGAGTCCAGGACCGAGGCGGCGGCGGCGAGGCGGGCGGATGGGGTCACTGAACCTCGATCAAACGAACAGGGCGGCGATGATCAGCAGAAGGCCGATCAGGCTGGCCAGGAAGGCGACGGAGCGCACGCCCGTCACGCCGAAGGCATAGAGCGGCACATAGGCCAGGCGGGCCCAGAAATAGAGCGCCGAACCCCACAGGGTCAGCGCGCCATCCTCGCCCGTCACATGGGCGATCAGCACCGCGCCAATGAACAGCGGCAGGGTTTCGTACAGATTGGCCTGCGCCCGCTCCAGCCGCCCCGTGATCGGCCCGACCGGCGGCATCGCGCCGTCGCGAGGTCCGGCGTTCCACTTCGATCCGAATGACAGGGTGCGCCCGGTCGCCGGCAGGAAGATCTGCACGATGGCGAGGATCAGCGTCGCAGCCAGATAAGTCAGTTCGGTCGTCATCAACCCTGCCTGTAGTTCGGCGCTTCACGCGTGATCATCACGTCGTGAACATGGCTCTCACGCAGACCGGCGCCGGTGATGCGCACGAACCGGGCCCGGTCCTGGAACTGTTCGATCGTGCCGGCGCCGACGTAACCCATCGACGCACGCAGCCCGCCGACCAGCTGATGCAGCACCGGCGCGATCGGCCCCTTGTACGGCGTCTGACCCTCGATGCCCTCGGGCACCAGCTTCTGGGTCTCGACCTCCTTCTGGAAGTAGCGATCGGCGGAGCCCGCCCCCATCGCACCAACCGAGCCCATGCCGCGGTACGACTTGTAGGACCGGCCTTGGTACAGGAAGACCTCGCCCGGGCTCTCGTCCGTGCCGGCGAACATCGAACCCATCATGGCCACGCTGGCGCCTGCCGCGATGGCCTTGGCGAGGTCGCCCGAGTATTTGATGCCGCCGTCGGCGATGACCGGCACACCGCTTTCCTTTCCCGCCCGCGCCGCGTCGACGACCGCGGTCAGTTGCGGCACGCCGACGCCCGCGACAATGCGGGTGGTGCAAATGCTGCCCGGGCCGATGCCGACCTTCACAGCGTCCGCGCCTGCGTCGATCAGGGCCCGCGCCGCGTCATAGGTGGCGACGTTGCCGGCGATGATCTGGATGCGGTTCGACTCGCGCTTGATGCGCTCGACCACCTGGGCCACCGACCGCGAATGGCCGTGGGCGGTGTCGATCACCACCACATCGGCGCCGGCCTCGGCCAGGGCCATGCCGCGCTCAAAGCCGCTGTCGCCAACGGTCGAGGCCGCTCCGACCAGCAGGCGGCCCTGGTCGTCCTTGGCCGCGTGCGGGAAAGCCTGGGCCTTCTCGATGTCCTTCATGGTGATCAGGCCAACGGCCCGATAGTTCTCGTCCACCACGATGACCCGCTCGACCTTCTTGTCGCGCAGGATGGCCCTCGCCTCCTCGCGCCCGGCGCCTTCGCGCACGGTATAAAGGACGCCGGTGGTCATCAGCTCGGACGCCTTGCGGCTCGGGTCCGTGTCGAAACGCATGTCGCGATTGGTCAGCATGCCGACCAGACGTCCGGTCGCCGGGTCGATGACGGGGAAGCCCGAAATCTTCTTGCGCGCCACGATCTCGCGAACCTGGCCCAGGGTCGTGTCCGGGTGGATGGTCACCGGGTTGATGACCATGCCGCTCTCATAACGCTTCACGGCGCGGACCTGATCGGCCTGCTCCTCGATGGTCATGTTGCGGTGAAGCACGCCCAGGCCGCCGGCCTGGGCCATTGCGATGGCCAGACGGCTTTCCGTCACCGTGTCCATCGCGGACGACAGCAGCGGGATGTTCAGTCGGATGTCTCGCGTCAGCTGCGTCGAGACGTCCGCGTCAGCGGGCATGATCTCGGACGGGCCGGGTTCTAGCAAAACATCGTCGAAGGTGAGCCCTTCGCGAATCTCCATGAGGAGCCTCCGTTTTGCGGGCCGCGTATATCGTGCTGCAGTGCGCAACGGCAAGGGGCGACGCGCGCTTGTGTTCAGTTGGAAACCGGACGTGACTGCTCGGCATGCATGCTTTCGAGGCAATCCTGGCCGTTCTGGCCATCGCCGTTATCATTTCGGCGGGCGCGCAACGCCTGCGCCTGCCCTACCCGCCATTGCTGGCGGTGGGCGGGGCTGCGCTGGCGTTCTTTCCCTGGGCGCCGGAATTGCGGCTTGACCCGGATCTGGCGCTGGCCCTGTTCATCGCGCCTGTTCTGCTCGATGCCGCGTACGACAGTTCGCCACGAGACCTGAAGCGCAACGCCCTGCCGATCGCCTTTCTGACCTTGGCGGCGGTCGGCGTGACGGTGGTCGCCGTGGCCTTCGCCGCACGCTGGCTGAGGCCTGATCTGCCGTGGGCCGCCGCAATCGCCTTGGGGGCCATCGTTGCGCCGCCCGACGCGGCCGCAGCCACCTCCGTCCTCAAGGCCACGCCGGTGCCTCAGCGCCTGCGCACCATTCTGGAAGGCGAAAGCCTGTTCAACGACGCCAGCTCCCTGTTGATCTATCGGTTCGCCGTCGCAGCCGTCGGCGGCGGGCTGGCGTGGGGTTGGCCGCTCGTGGCGACGATGGCCTGGACGCTGCTGGGCAGTCTGGCCTTCGGCGTGGTCGCCGCCGCCCTGCTCGGCCGCGTGACGTCACGCGTCCGCGAGGCCCCGACCGCGATTCTGCTGCAGTTCATCGGAGCCTTCGGAGTCTGGATCGCAGCGGAGAAAATCGGCGTTTCCCCCATCATCGCCATCGTCGTCTTCGGGATGGTGGCCGCTCGCGTCAGCGCTCGTCGGGTTGAGGCGACCGTTCGCGCGCCATCCTATGCGGTGTGGGAGACGGTCGTCTTCGGCCTGAACGCCGTCGCCTTCGCGCTGGTGGGTCTGCAGGTCGGGCCTCTGTGGCGTGAGCTGTCGGCTGGCGAACAAGAGCGGTATGCGGTCTTCGCCCTCGCCATCCTGGCCGTTGTCGTCATTGCGCGGCTGGTGTGGGTCATGACGTACCATTTTGTCGTGCAGGCGAAGAACCGCTGGTTTGGCGCCGTCCTGCCGACCGGTGAACAATCACCCGAGGCGCAGCACGGCCTCATCGTCGCCTGGGCTGGCATGCGAGGTCTGGTCAGCCTGGCGGCCGCCTACGCCTTGCCGGCCGCCTTTCCAAACCGCGACCTGGTCCAGTTGTCGGCGTTCGTCGTGGTCATGGGAACGCTGGTCGTCCAGGGCCTGACACTCGGTCCGCTCGTCCGCCTGGTGAAGACCAGGGACGATGACATCCTTCCCAGCGAGATCCGCACCGCCCGCCGCGCCATCGCCGAAGCAGCCCTGGCCGATCTCGCCCCCCGCCGCAGCGCCGCCGCCAAGCGCCTGCGGGCCGACTACACCGAACGCCTGGCGCATGTGACGGCAGAAACCCAGGGCGACGGACGCGCCGAACTGGAAATCGACCGCCTGACAGCCGAGGTGCTGGTAGCCAAGCGCGACGCTCTCAGTCGTCTGCGCACCAACGGCGAGATCAGCGACATGGCGTACTTCCAGATCGAGGAAGAGCTGGACCGCCACGACCTGGCCCTGACGCCGGTCGTACGTTAGGCGCCCGCGACGCCCAGCGGCCGCGACGGCGCCCGCTTGTTAAGCGCCACCAGAAAGACTTCCGCGCTGTCCTTTCGGCTGGACGCCGGCTTCACATATTTCACCGTCTCGAACTCGGCTCTCAACCGCGCCAACACGCCGCCGGCATCTCCCCCCTGAAAGTTCTTCGACACGAAGTTCCCGCCGGGCCGCAACGTTCGGATCGCGAAATCCGCCGCGATCTCGATCAGGGCGATGATCTTCAGGTGATCCGTCTGCCGATGGCCGACGGTGTTGTGCGCCATGTCCGACAGCACCAGATCCGGCGGTCCGCCCAGCAAATCCATCATCTGTTGGTCGACGCCCGGATGGGTGAAGTCCGCCTGCAGGATCTCGGCGCCCGCGATCGGCTCGATCATCAGCAAATCGACGCCGACCACGGACTTCGCGCCCCGCTGGACCGCGAGTTGAAGCCACCCCCCCGGTGCGGCGCCCAAGTCGATGACCCGGCACCCCGGCTTGATCAGATGGAATCGATCGTCGATCTCCATCAGCTTGAAGGCCGCGCGGCTGCGCCAACCCTCGGCTCGCGCCCGCTCCGACCACTTGTCCGAGAGTTGCCGCTTGATCCACTGCTGGCTCGACATCGACTTGTCGTCGGCCGTCTTCATCTTCTGGCCCATGCCGCGACCGGCCGCGGCGCCGCCCGACGGCGGGCGGACCATGCGACGGCGCTCGGGCGCCTGGGGACCGGCCCCTTCGGGTTTGTCTTCGCTACTCATGCATCCCACATAGCCGTCACGGAGTTTGCGGGCTATGACCCGCGCCAATTCGAAGAGGAGCGCCCGATGGCCGATCAAACCCTGACCTTCACCCTCGACACCGGCGATGGTGTCGACAAAGACGTCGTCATCAAGCTGCGTCCCGACCTGGCGCCCGGCCACGTCGCCCGTATCACCGAGCTGGCGAGCGAGGGCTTCTACAACGGCGTCGTCTTCCACCGCGTCATCCCGGGCTTCATGGCCCAGGGCGGCGACCCGACCGGAACCGGCACCTCGGGCTCCAAGAAGCCGAACCTGAAGCAGGAATTCTCGTCCGAGCGCCACGTGCGCGGCGTCTGCTCCATGGCCCGCACCTCGGACCCGAACAGCGCCAACAGCCAGTTCTTCATTTGCCTGGACGACGCCACCTTCCTGGATCGCCAATACACGGTCTGGGGCGAGGTGATCGAAGGCATGGACAACGTCGACGCCCTTCCCAAGGGCGAGCCGCCCCGCGCCCCGGGCAAGATCGTCAAGGCGACGGTCAACTAAGCAGCAGGGGGGCGGCGTCGATGGCGCCGCCCTTTCTTCTCCTGGCCCGTCTTTCCGGGCCGGCTCAGAAGGATGCCAACCTCAGGCGATGCATCTGTGCAGCCGTGCGGGTGGCCGAGCTTGAGCTTTCCTGGTCAGTGCTCGCCCCCAGCCTTCCGGCCCGGCGATTGCGATCTACCTCAATCCCCACCGAACCACGCCAGGCGCACGTTCTCCACCACCTCGCCGCCGACCTTCAATCGACCGACCACAACCGGCGTCTCCGCACCCCCCAGATTGCGCTTCGCGGAAGCAAGAGCGTCCTTATCCAGGCGGCCGTCGAACACGACCCGCCCGATCGGCCGGGCAGTCCCCTCGAAGTGAACGCGGCCGCCATCAAGCGAATACCGCGTCGGCAGGACCCGTATCCCGCGGCCGGGCCCATCGGCCTCCATGCCTATGCGCTGAGTTGTCGCCGCGTTCTGGAATTCCAGCATCACCGGCGCGAAGGTGGCGCTGCGCGTACCGGCCTGCCACGCCTCAAACTCGGCCGGCTGACCCAGAAAGACGTGGTCTAGCACGTAGCCGCCCGCTTCAGCGTCCGACGCCGGCAGGTAGTAGCCTGAGATATCGTCCGGCTCCTCATAGGTGAACGCCGCTGGACCGCTCGCCGGCGCCACGACAGGCGCCTTTCCTTCAACAGATGCAGGCCTATCGCACCCCGTCACCACGGCGGCGACGAGTGCGATGGCAGCGGCCGGGACGGTCAGATGGCGGGAAGGGGTCATGATGCGATCTCCACCCCACGACTAGGCCGCCCGGACCGGGGCGTCATTCGATTTCGCAGGCCTTCGTCGCGTCAGGAGGGCTTGCGCGGGGTCAAGGCCGGGCCTGGGGTCGCCGCCCCCGGACACGTAAACTCGGCGCAGTATTTGCCGATCAGCTCCTGGACGAACGCCATCTGCATTCGCGCCAGAACCTGCCCTTGCCGGACCCCCATGTCGAACGACTTGCTGGCGATCGATCGCCCGATGGGCGACCTGTAGAAGTCCACCTGCGCCTGCAGTTCCTCCAGCGTGTAGGTTTCGGCCACGATCTGGATCACGTCATCGATCATGCCGACCACCAGTCGCGTCAGAATGTCCGTCCCGGTCTCCCGCATCCAGGCGTTCTGTTCCTCCGTCAGACCCGGCGCGCGGCCAAGTTGCGCCTCTGCCGATTCGCGGATCTGCTTCTCCAGGTTCTCGCCCTGCGACAGTTCCACGAACTCTCGCGCCAGGGCGAGACGCCGCGCCGCGTCATCGTCGGCGCGCGCCGCCGTCGCCGCCCCGAACGCCAGCGCAACCGCCAGCAGTATGCCGATAAACCGCATCATTCCCTCCCGCCCCGCGAGCCCGCAGCCTCACAATCTACGGGTGCGCTCCATCCTGCAATAAGCCGCTCTTCATTGCGCCCGCCGCCACCTGTGAGCTTTCAGACCCAACCGGCCGGCGGGCGAGCATCGAATGCCTGACGGGCCGCGATGACCGCGTCCATCTGACTCTCCGACCATGTGATCAGCGGCGTCAGCGCCCCGACAAGCGTGCGCCCCAGCGGCGTCAGCGCGTAATCGACCGTCACCGGCGTGGTGGGCGCCACGCGCCGAGCAACCAGGCCGTCGCGCTCCAGGAGCCGCAGTGTCTGGGCCAACATCTTCTGAGAAATCCCGTCGATCCGCCGCTTGAGGGCGCTGAACCGCACCGGCCCGCCATCCAGGGTCTGCACAACCAGCACCGTCCACTTGTCGCCAATGCGGTCCAGCATCTGCCGCGTGGGGCACTGGGCGGCGAAGACGTCGGGCGCACGTGACGGGCCGGGCGGTATCGTCACGGTGACCTGCTGAGGTTCTGGTGGCTTCTTGTGCATTCGGTATGGATAGCACACTTGGTATCGATCAGATACCAAAGGAGCTCTTCATGCATGTCACCGTCTTGGGCGCCAGCGGCCGCGCCGGTTCAGAAATCACGCGGGAGCTCGCCGCCCGCGGTCACGTCGTCACCGCCATCGCTCGCAAGCCCGAGGCGATTCCGACCGGTGACGGGATAACGCCGACCCAAGGCGACGCATCCGACGCCGCAGCCTTGGCCGAACAGATTCGCGGATCGGACGCGGTCATCAGCGCCCTTCATTTCGACGTGCCCGCCGTCACCCTTCTGTCGGCGCTGAAGGTGGCAGGGGTTCCGCGCCTGCTGGTGACCGGCGGAGCGGCCAGCCTTGAGGTCGCGCCCGGCGTTCGCCTGATCGACACGCCCGAGTTTCCCGAGGAATGGAAAGCGCTCGCCCAGGACGGGATAGCCTTCCTCGAAGACCTGCGCTCGGAACACCAGATCGACTGGACCTTCTTCTCCCCCGCCGCCGTGATCGAGGAGACGCCGCGCCTCGGCCGCTTCCGTACCGGCGGCGATCAGTTGGTGGTGGACGACAAGGGCGAAAGCCGCATCGGCTTCTCCGACTACGCTATCGCGATGGTCGACGAGCTGGAACGGCCGAAGCACAGCCGCGCGCGCTTCACCGCCGCCTACTGAACAAACGAAAACGGCCCCGGAGATCGCTCTCCGGGGCCGTCGTCGTTTCAGGCGTTTGGGCGATCAGCCGACGGTGGCCGGGTCGATCTTGAAGCCCGGGCCCATCGTCGAGGACAGGGTGATGCGCTTCACATAGGTTCCCTTGGCGCCCGACGGCTTGGAGCGGTTCAGAGCGTCCAGATAGGCCTTCACGTTGGCCTCCAGGGCTTCCTGCGTGAACGAGGCCTTGCCGATGCCGCCGTGCGCGATGCCGGCCTTCTCGACGCGGAACTCGACGGCGCCGCCCTTGGCGTCCTTGACCGCCTGGCCGACGTTCGGCGTGACCGTGCCGACCTTCGGGTTCGGCATCAGGCCGCGCGGACCCAGCACCTTACCCAGACGACCCACCAGGGCCATCATGTCCGGCGACGCGATGACGCGGTCGAAGTCCATGAAGCCGCCGTTGATCTTCTCGTACAGGTCCTCGGCGCCCACGACGTCGGCGCCGGCCGCGAGGGCCTCGGCGGCCTTGGCGTCCTTGGCGAAGACGGCGACGCGCACGTCACGGCCGGTGCCGGACGGCAGGTTGACCACGCCACGGACCTGCTGGTCGGCGTGACGCGGGTCGACGCCCAGGTTGACGGCGATCTCGATGGACTCGTCGAACTTGGCGGTGGCGTTCGCCTTGACGGCGGCGATGGCGTCCGAAACGCCCATCAGGGTCAGGGTGTCGCCGGTGCGGGCCTTTTGAGCCTTGGTTTGCTTGGCCATGTGCTTAGCCCTCCACCACGTCTAGGCCCATCGCGCGGGCGGAGCCTTCGATGATCTTGGACGCGGCGTCCAGGTCGTTGGCGTTCAGATCCTTCATCTTCTTCTCGGCGATCTCCCGCACCTGGGTGCGGGTGACCTTGCCGGCGGTTTCGCGTCCGACCAGCTTGGAGCCCGAGGTGATGCCGGCGGCCTGCTTCAGATAGTGCGTGGCAGGCGGGGTCTTGGTGACGAAGGTGAAGCTCTTGTCCTGATAGACCGTGATCACGGTCGGCAGGGGCGTGCCTTTGACTTCCTTCTCGGTGCGCGCGTTGAACTCCTTGACGAAGCCCATGATGTTCACGCCGCGCTGACCCAGGGCCGGGCCGATCGGGGGCGAAGGCGTCGCGGAGCCCGCGGGCACCTGCAGCTTGATGTAGCCGAGAATCTTCTTGGCCATTGGTCTCTCCTATGAAGCTCCGAAATCAGTCGGAACGGATGAGCCGTGGTGCGGCATGGCTGCCTCCCACGGATTTACCCCCTTGCGAGGGAGGCGCGCGTATAGCGGAGGCGCGCCAAAAAGACAACGGCGGCCCGAAGGCCGCCGTCATTTAGGCCAGAGAGCGCGCCTTAAGCGGCGACCTTCTCGACCTGGGCGTACTCAAGCTCGACCGGCGTGGCGCGGCCGAAGATGGAGACGGCGACGCGCAGGCGGGCGTTGTCCTCGTCGACGCTCTCGACCGACCCGTCGAAGCTGGCGAACGGGCCGTCGATGACCTTGACCTTCTCGCCGATGTCGAAGCGGATGCGGGGCTTCGGACGCTCGACGCCCTCTTCCACGGCGCCGATGATCTGCTGAACTTCACGCTCCGAGACCGGCAGCGGCTTGGTGCCGCCCGCGGCGCCCAGGAAGCCGGTGACCTTCGGCGTGTTCTTGACCAGGTGATACGCCTCGTCGGTCATCTCCATCTTCACCAGCACATAGCCGGGGAAGAATTTGCGCTCGGAGTTCACCTTGCGACCGCGGCGGATCTCGACGACGTCCTCGGTCGGGACCAGGATTTCGGAGAAGTTCTCGTCCAGACCCTGCTGCTTGGCTTGATCGCGCAGCTGCTGGGCCACCTTCTTCTCGAAGTTCGAGTAGGCGTGGACGATGTACCACTTGTGACGGGGATTGGCGGCGACGGGTGCGGCGGTGTCGGTCATGGATCGGCTCCTTAGCTGCCGAAAGCGACGATGTAGCGGAAGGCCACGCCCAGCGCCGCGTCCACGATCCAGAAGAAGGTCGCGGCCACAATCACCATGATGAAGACCATCACCGAAGTGATCCAGGTCTCCTTGCGGCTGGGCCAGTTGATCTTCCGGAACTCAGCCTGAACCTGGCTGAAGAATTGGGCGGGCGAAGTGCGCTTCTTCGGCGAAGGCTGGTCGACCGTGACCGTCGCGGCGCCGACAGGGGCGCTTTGGGGTCCGGAGGTGCGGCGACCGCCGGGGGTCTTGGCCTTGGCCATGCTCAGCGTCTCTTCAATCGTTCAATCCCTGTCGCCCCAGATGGGGAGGCCCAACCCGCGGCGACAGGGGGAAAATGGCAGGAGTTGGGGGATTCGAACCCACGACCCCCGGTTTTGGAGACCGGTGCTCTACCAGCTGAGCTAAACTCCTAGACAATACAGAAGCGCGCTGCGGGCGGACCAGCAGCGCGTCTCGATCGCCAGACGGGGGGCTATGCCCCACGGGGCCAGCCATTTCAAGCCCGGAAACCTCAGTCGGTCGCCGCGTCGGCTCCGTCCTCGGCCTCGGAGCCGGCCTTGACGATGGTCCGGAACAGCAGCTTGTCGATGCGGCGGTCGTCCATGTCGATGACTTCGACTTCAAAACGACCCAGCTGCAGCACCTCGCCCTCGTTCGGCACGCGTGACAGATGGTGCAGCACCAGGCCCGCCACCGTGTGGAAGCCCTCCTGATCGCCGAAATCCTCACCCAGGGTGTCGGCCAGTTCGTCCAGATCGGTCTGCCCATCGACGGCCCAGGTGCCGTCGTCGCGCTTGCGGATCATGGCCACGCCCTCGTCGTGTCCCTCGTCGAAGTCGCCGGCGATCATCTCCAGCAGGTCGGTGGCGGTGAAGACGCCTTCGAAGGCGCCGAACTCGTCGACCAGGAAGGCCATGTGGACCTTCGACGACTTCAGGATCTCCAGCGCTTTCAGCACGGACGTCGACTGAGGAATGAAGGCCGGGGTCTGGACCAGGGTCTCGACCTCCAGCTTGCCGGTGGTCAGCAAGCTGTCCAGCAGGTCCTTCTTGTGGACGACGCCCAGCGGATTATCGACATCGTTCTCGCGGGCCACGACTATGCGGGAATAGGGGCAGGTGCGGATTTCCTCGCGCAGCTGCTTCTCCGGATCATCCAGGGCGATCCAGAAGACCTCGTGGCGCGGCGTCATGGCGACGCGGATCGGGCGGTCGCCCAGGCGCAGGATTTCCTCGATCATCACCTGCTCTTCCGGCTCGATCAGCCCGGCGGAAGTGCCTTCGGCGAGGATGGTTTGCACCTCTTCCTGCGTGACGTCCGAACCGTCGCGGTCCTTCACGCCCATCACCTTGAGGATGCCGGAGGTGGAGGCGGTCAGCAGCAGGACGAACGGCTTCATGACCAGCGCCATGGTCGAGATCGGCGCGGCCATCTTGGAGGCGATGGTCTCGGGGAATATCAAGGCTAGACGCTTGGGCACCAGCTCGCCGACGATCAGCGACACATAGGTGATCAGGACGACGACCACGCCCGTCGCCGCAACCTCCGCATAGGCGGCGGTCGCCGGGAAGGCTGTCTCGATCATGCGGGTCAGTTCGCCGGCGATGGCGGCCTGACCGTAGGCGCCGGCCAGAATGCCGATCAGGGTGATGCCGACCTGGACGGCCGACAGGAACTGATTGGGGTCTTCCGCCAGGCGCAGCGCCGTACGCGCGCCCCGATCACCGCGCTCGGCGCGGCTTTGCAGTTTTGATTTCCGGGAAGACACGACCGCAAGCTCGGTCATGGCGAACATGCCGTTCAGCAGTACGAGAAGCACTACGACGACGATAGCGATGAGCAACATCGAGGGGGGGAGAACCCGCAGCGCGGCGCGACAGGCGGCGTCCGCAAGGCGATATTAGGGCACGATGCGCCTAAGCGCCACGGCTTCGTTGCTGCATTAATGCTGGCCGGCCTCGATCGATCCGTAGGCACCTGACGTCTGACGACCCGCGGCGTCGTAAGCCGGCGCGCAGGCGCTCATGCCGATGACGGTGCCGATGAAAAGGCCGATGCGAAGCGCGCGGAACATGAAGGTTACCAAAATCCTAACGACGGACTTCAGAACCTAGGCCCGACCATTCGGTTCCGCGCAAGCGGCGTCGCGCGTCAGGCGTGGAACGTGGTGAACAGGGCGGTCGCGACGTGGGCCGCGACCGCCCTGCCCGCCTCGATCAGCTCGCGATACAGGTGTCGCCGGCATACAGGACGCCGATCGACTGGCTGTCCGCGTTCAGGAAACCATAAACGCCATCGACGCCGAACATCGGCTGTTCAAACTGCGACTCCATCATCTCGAAGCCGGGCGCAGTTTCCGCCTTGGTGCGGGTATCGCCGGTGCGAACGCCCGATGCGGTGGCCGGACCGGCCTGGCTGCTGTGCCAGCCGATGAAGGCGCCGTCGCGGGTCAGGATCGCCAGCTTGTCCCCCCACGCAAAGTCCTCAGTCGCGCCGGTCGGGCAGTCGGCATTGGCCGTCTGGACAGGCTCTGACCCCATGGCGGCGGTGACCGCCTGGACGGCAGCGGCGGCCGGCGAGCCGAAGGCGATCGTGTCCGACCCGATCACAAGTCCCTCGCCGCTTAGCACCGGGCCGGTTGCGGCGACGGGCGCCTCTGCCGCGGCGGGATCGGTGGCGGCGTCGCCGCCGTTACCGCAGCCAGCCAGCGTCAGCGCCAGCATCCCGGCTAGCCCAAGCATATGCACCTTCATGAGAATCCTCCCTCGCCGCTCCCCGGCGGTTGGCCGAACGTATGGCGTTGGAAGAACCGTGTCACGTGGGATTGGGCGAGGAATAACCCAAACAAAAGCCCCCGCCGGATCGCTCCGGCGGGGGCTCTGCTGTTCAGGTCGGACCGTCGCCGTTAGGCGATGATCTTGGCCACGACGCCGGCGCCGACGGTGCGGCCGCCTTCACGGATGGCGAAGCGCAGCTTCTCTTCCATGGCGATGGGCGTGATCAGCTCGACGTT
>NZ_LMPZ01000003.1:0-217500 GCF_001424025.1 Brevundimonas sp. Leaf363
CGTGATCGCCGCCGTCAGCGTCGTCTTGCCGTGGTCAACGTGACCGATCGTGCCGATGTTGCAGTGCGGCTTGTTACGTTCGAACTTTTCCTTGGCCATGGCCAAACTCCTGATGGCCCTGGCCCGGAACGGGATGAGGGGCGCTGTGCTTCAAAAAGTTGGAGCGGGTAGACGGGATCGAACCGACATCCTCAGCTTGGAAGGCTGCTGCACTACCATTGTGCTATACCCGCGCAGAGAATGCGGCGGGCGGACCCGTCGCACCCGAACCGGCTTGAAGGTCCGTTTCGCTCGGTCCGATCATCGCGTGGTGGGGGAAGCAGGACTCGAACCTGCGAAGCTTACGCAGGGGATTTACAGTCCCCCCCCTTTGCCGCTCGGGACATTCCCCCAGCGCGATGTCGTGACCGATCGGAACATCCGGGACGGCGTCGGAACGTCGTCTCGAACAAAGGCCTTCTTGATCCGGCAACGCCTGGTTTAGAGGGGGCGCCAGACCCGGAAAGCCCTGGGGCCCCAAATCGGAGCGCGTCTTATAGTGTCGTCGAATCGAGAAGGCAACGACCGGAAACGCGGTCCGAAAGGCCCGCCTCGCGGCCCTGCTTCCGGGCCCAAAGGCGGCGCGCGCGAGCGCGGCTGGACCCCGACCCCGCAGGGCGCCCAAGGGCCGCGCGGCGCCGACAAAGGCCCGCCGCGTGGGGATCGGGGCGGCAAAACCGATCCGTCGAACTGGCTGTGGGGGCGTCACCCGGTGATCGCCGCTCTGGCCAATCCGGCGCGCAAGGGCATGGGCCGCCTGCTGGTCACCGAAGATCGCGCCGCCGAGTTCGACGATCCCGCCCTGACCCCGCACGGCCACCGGCCGGAGCGAATCGACGGCGTGGCCCTGACCCGCATGCTGCCGGCCGGCGCCGTGCACCAGGGCATGGCCTTCAAGGTCGCGCCGCTGGAGGGCGTGTCGCTCGAAGACCTGGCCGACCCGGCGCAAGGCATCATCGTCATGCTGGACCAGGTGACCGACCCCCAGAACGTCGGCGCGGTCTTCCGCTCGGCCCTGGCCTTCGGCGCGCGCGGCATCGTGGTGCAGCACCGGCACTCGCCCGAGCTGGCCGGCGCCCTGGCCAAGGCCTCGGCTGGCGCCACCGAACGCCTGCCCTGCGCGCGGGTGACGAACCTCAGCCGCGCGCTGGAGCGCCTCGCCGACCTGGGCTGGCGCGCCGTCGGTTTGGACGGATCGGCGACCGAGACGCTGGAAGGCGCGCTCGACAACCGCCCCACCGTCATCGTCATGGGCTCGGAAGGCGAAGGCATCCGCCGCCTGGTCGCCGAGCACTGCGACGTCCTGGCGAAGATCCCCATGCCGGGCGGCTTCGAGAGCCTGAACGTGTCGAACGCGACGGCCATCGCCCTGTACGAAGCGGCGCGGGCTCAGGGGCGGTAAGCCCTCCTCACTTTCGTCATCCCCCCGACTTGATCGGGGGACAAGGCGGCGCCGAAGGCGATCTTCGCGACGGCGGTGGCTGAACAGGTTCGCGCTATCGCGCGCCGCCTGGTCCCCCGGTCTCCGCTTCGCTCCGCCGGAGGATGACGAAAGAGGGAGTGCGGGCCTTCACCGCCGCCCCTCCCCCCGCTAGGAAGCGCCCATGGAATTCCTGACCTCCCCCGTCTTCGTCAGCCAGCTCACCGCGCTCGGCCAGGTCCTGATGATGGATCTGGTGCTCGCCGGCGATAACGCCGTGGCCGTGGGCCTGGCCGCCGCCGCCTTGCCGGTTGAACAACGGCGCAAGGCCATCCTGATCGGTCTGGCCGCCGCCGTGGTCATGCGCATCGGCTTCGCCCTGATCACGGTGCAGCTGCTGGCCCTGGTCGGCCTGCTGCTGGCGGGCGGCGTCCTGCTGCTCTGGGTGTGCTGGAAGATGTGGCGCGAGCTGCGCGAGGCGGCGACCCACGATCAGGCCGAGGCGCAGAAGGAACTGGAGCTGGCGCTCGCCATCGAGCACGGCCATGGCCCCAGCCCGCAGGAGCTGGGCCTGAAGCAGAAGACCTTCGGCGCCGCCCTGCTGCAGATCATGGTCGCCGACATCACTATGAGCCTGGACAACGTCCTGGCCGTCGCCGGCGCCGCGCACGAGCATCCGTGGATCATGGTCTTCGGCCTGATCCTGTCAATCGCCCTGATGGGCATCGCGGCGACCTTCATCGCCCGCCTGCTCAGCAAGTACCGCTGGATCGGCTACATCGGCCTGGTCATCGTCCTGTACGTCGCGGTCCACATGATCTGGGACGGCGCGCGTCAGGTGGTGGTGCGGACCGGCAACCTGGAAGAATTCAACGCCGCCGCCCCCGCCTGGATCGAGATCAGTCCCAAGGAAGCCGCCCACCACTGGGGCGACCAGCGCAGCCCCGACGGCCACACGCCGGCGACGGCCGAGCCGGCGGCGCCGTAATTCTCCCTCTCCTTCATGGGGAGGGCAGGCCGCGAAGCGGTCGAGGGTGGGGTTCGAAAGGGCATCCACGACCGCGCTTCCGAACGGCCCCACCCGGGCTTCGCTACGCTGCGCCGTCCCTCCCCATGAAGGGGAGGGAGATCATTCCGCCCCGCCGAAGCGTTCCGACCATTCCGCCACCTGGGCGTCCTCGATCTTCCTGAACAGCACTTCGGGCGCATGCACCGCCTGCCCGGCCGGCACGCGGTCGAACAGCGACGCGTCCGCCCCCGGCCACGTCAGGTCCCGAGACCCGACCGTCTCGGCGATCCTCTGCGCCGTGAACGGCATCACCGGCGCCGCCAGCCGCGCGAACAGCGCCACCAGGTTCAGGCCGGTCCGCACGCCCACCGCCGCGCGGTCGCGATCGGTCTTCAGCGCGGTCCAGGGCGCCGCGACCTGCAGATATTCATTGCCCAGCACCCAGACGGCCCGCAGCGCCTGCGCCGCCTTGCGGAACTCCATGGCCTCGAACTGCGCCGTGGCCTCGGCGATCCCGGCGCGGATGTCGGCCTCCAGCTTGGCTTCCAGTTCGCCCGGCTCGCCGCCCTCGGGAACGACGCCGTCGAACTTCGACTCGGCGAACTTGACGATGCGGTTGACGAAATTGCCCAGCACGTCGGCCAGGTCCTTGTTCGTCGTCGACTGGAACTGCTCCCAGGTGAAGGCTGCGTCCGAATGCTCGGGCCCGTAAGCCGTCAGGTGCCAGCGCCAGTAATCGGCCGGCAGAAGCTCCAGCGCCTGGTCCATGAAGACGCCGCGCTTCTGTGACGTCGAGAACTTCCCGCCGTACCAGTTCAGCCAGTTGAAGGCCTTCAGCTGGTCCACCGTCTTCCACGGCTCGCCCGAGCCGATGATCGTCGCGGGGAAGCTGACGGTGTGGAACGCCACATTGTCCTTGCCCATGAACTGGACGTAGCGGACGTCATCCGCCCCCTCGTCCAGCCGCCACCAGTCGCGCCACGTCGCGCCCGTGCGCCCGGCCCATTCCTCGGTCGCGCCGATGTATTCGATGGGCGCGTCGAACCAGACGTAGAAGACCTTGTCCTCCATGCCCGGGCGCGGAAAGCCGTCCTTGGTGACCGGGATGCCCCAGGCCAGGTCGCGCGTGATGCCCCGGTCGATCAAGCCCTCGTCCAGATGCTTGTAGGCGATGGACTTGGCCAGCGGCTGCCAGTCGGTCTTCGAGTCGACCCAGGCGCGGATCTCGTCCGCGATTTTGGTCTGCAGCAGATAGAGGTGCCGCGTATCCCGAACCTCCAGGTTCCGCGACCCCGACACCGACGAATAAGGATCGATCAGGTCGACCGGGTCCAGCAGTCGCCCGCAGTTGTCGCACTGGTCCCCGCGCGCCTTGGGATAGGCGCAGTGCGGGCACGTTCCCTCGACATAGCGGTCGGGCAGGAAGCGCCGGTCATCGATCGAATAGATCATTCGATCCACCCGTTCCTCGATCAGGCCGTTGGCCTCCAGAGCCTCGGCGAAATGCTGGGTCAGGCGATGATTCGGCGGGTTCGACGACCGCCCGAACCAGTCGTAGCTCAGCCCGAACGCCTCGCCCGCCGCCTTCTGCACCGCGTGCTGCTCGTCGCAATAGGCGCGCACATCCTGACCGGCGGCGGCGGCGGCCAGCTCGGCCGGGGTGCCGTGCTCGTCGGTGGCGCAGATATACAGCACATCATGCCCCTGCCCCCGCTTGAACCGCGCCCAGACATCGGCGGGCAGCATCGACCCGGCCAGGTTCCCCAGATGCTTGATGCCGTTGATGTACGGCAGCGCCGAGGTGATGAGGATGCGGGCCATGAGAATCCGGGTCGTCAGGGAGCCGCCCATATAGAGAGCGCCGCCGGAGACGGCAAAGGCCGCACACACACCGTCATTCCGGGACGCTCGCAGAGCGAACCCGGAACCCAGGGGACTGGGTGCAAGGATAGCCGTCGCCGAGGTTCAGCTTGATCCCCTGGGTTCCGGGTTCCGCTACGCGGCCCCGGAATGACGATCAGCGCGCCAACCGCCCCGCCACTCGCAAAAACCGCCCCGTCAGCAGCGTCGCGCTGATCAGGCTGGCCAGGATCACCGCCCACACCAGTCCATCCACCCCCACCCGGTGCGCCAGCACCCAGCCCAGCGGCGTCATCACCGCGCCGTACGCCACCACGTGCATGATCGTCGGCCACCACACATCGCCCGCCGCGCGATTGCACTGGGCCGCGATCACCTGGATGGCGTCGGCGACGAAGAACAGGCTGGCCAGGGCCAGGGCGGGCGCCGCCACCGCGATCAGGGCCGCGTCCCGCGTGTAGGCGCTCGCCATCCCGTGCGCGCCCGGCCAGACGATCAGGGCCACCACGGTCGTCAGCACCGCCGCGACCCCCAGCCCGACCAGCCCGGCCCTCAGCACGCCGGCGCCGTCCCCGGCCCCATACGCCCGCCCGACCAGCACCGACGTCGCCGCCGACAGCCCCATCGGGATCATGAAGACGATGGCCGAGATATTCAGCACGATGGTCCAGGCCGACGTCTCCACCGCGCCGAGCTGGCCGGCGAAGAAGGTCATGGCCCCGAAGGCGCCGACCTCGATGAAATAGCTTGAGCCGGCGCCCAGCCCCACCTTGCGCTGCTGGCCCGCCGCCTCGGGATCGCGCGCCGGCTTGTCGAACACGCCCAACGCCCGCGCCTCGGGCAGGCGCCAGATGTAGATCAGCAGGAACACCGCCAGCGACCCGCGCGCCGCGAAGGTCGCCCAGGCGGACGCGACGGCGCCGCTCTGCCCCAGACCCAGCAGGTCGGGCACCAGCACCAGGTTCAACAGCAGGTTGATTCCGTTGGCGATCCACATGGCCCACATGCCGGCGCGCGGCCGGCCGATGGCCTCCAGGAACAGCTGGCACGCCACCGAGATCAGATAGGCCGGCATGGACAGGGCGAAGACCCGCAGCGCCGGCCCCGCCCCCTCGCCCAGCCCCTCGGCCAGATTGGCGTGCCGCAGCGCCCACGGCCCCAGGATCATCAGCCCGACCATGGAGACGAAGCCGATCTGCGCCGCATAGGTCAGGCCGCGCCGCAGCACCGCCCCCACCTCATGGCGTCGTCCTTCGCCCAGCCGCTGGGCGGTCAGCACCTGCACCCCCTGCATCAGCCCGACCGCCGTCGTCACCACGATGGCCGTCGGCGCCCAGGCCAGCGCATGAAACGCCAGCTCCTCGCCGGAATAATGCCCCACCACGATGGCGTCGGTCAGCCCCATGGTCAGAATGCCGATCCGCGCCAGCACCACCGGCCACGCCAGCGTCAGCAGCTCGCGCAGGGTGCGGTGGGTGTGGGGGCTGAAGGCGAACATGGGGCGCGCCTTGGGCCATGCGGGAGGCGGAAGGTCAACACCGTTGCCGGGCTACTTTTCTTTCGTCATCCCCCGACTTGATCGGGGGACCAGGCGGCGCGCGCGAGCGCGAACCTGTCGAGCGCGCGACCGCTGAAAGATCGCCTCCGCTACGCTGCGGCGCCGCCTTGTCCCCCGGTCTCCGCTCCGCCGGAGGATGACGAAAGACCAGATCACCACGCCCCCATCTCGCGCAGCTCCCTCACCATATCCTCCGGCAGGTCCGTCTCCCCCACCGTGCTCAGGTCCGCCGGCACGTCGGTCTCGAAATACCGCCACCCCTGGAACGGCCGCCGCGCCAGCGGCGCCGTGCGCACCACCTGCGGGGCCAGGGTGATCTCGCAGCGGCTGGCTTTGCCCTCGCCGAGCGTGCGGATGTCCAGCACCGGCTGCCGGCAGGCGACCGTGCCCTTGATCACCCAGAACAGCGACCCACCGTCCTCGACCTCGGCCGCCCGCTTGGGCGTCATGCGGGTGTGGACGATCAGCGGCTGTCCCCCGGCGGCGCGCGTCTCCAGCCATTCGATGTCCGAGACGCCGACGCACAGCTTGATCATGTGAAGGGGCATGGGCCGCAGATAGGCCGCGCGGCGCCCCGCTTCAACAATGTTAACGGCTCGGCCTTAACCATCGAACCGCGCCTGTCCGCCGGCGTCGGAAGGGCTCGCATGTTTGGTTTGATCACGAAGCTGACCGCCGTGCCCGGTCGCCGGGACGCGCTGGCGCTCAGCCTGCTCGACCCCGAGGTGAAACGGCCCGGCTGCTGCAGCTACGTCGTCGCCCTCGACCCCGCCGAAGAGCACGCCGTCTGGGTCACCGAGGCCTGGGTCAGCCAAGACGCCCACACCGCCGCCCTGACGCCCGACGCCCGCGAGCGCCTTCGCCCGGCGCTGGACCTGATCGCCGTGTTCGGCGAGACCACCTATACCCGCCCCATCGGTGGCATCGGGCTTTAGGCGACCCCCTTGCCGTGCATCCCGGCGGAAGCCGGGACCCAGTGAGAGCCACGAGCGCGTCGCTCAGGTGATGGCCGGCGATACCGCGCCGCTCGGACTGGATCCCGGCTTCCGCCGGGATGAGCGGATGTCAGGAAGCCTCCACCACCGCCAGCACCGCCCCGTCCGTCGTCTGGTCCCCCGCCGCGACGTTGACCTCGGTCACCACCCCGTCGAACGGCGCGACCAGGGCGTGCTCCATCTTCATGGCCTCCAGCACCACGACCGGCTGCCCCTTGCTCACCGCATCGCCCGCCTTCACCGGCGCCGCCACGATGCGGCCGGGCATCGGCGCGCGCAGGGCGCCGTCCGACGCAGTGGAGCCGCCCACAAGGGCAGCCGCTTTCCAGGGCTCAACGCGCGTGGCGGACCCTTGGTCAAACACGACCACGACGTCGTCATCGACCTCCGTAAAGCCGAAAGCCTGCCCCTCGACGGTCGCGACCGCGCGCCGTGACGGCGCGGACCGACGCCCGTAGTCGATGCTGACCTTACGCCCCGCCGAAGTCGTAAGGCGTCGCGATTCGCGGTCGCCAATCGTCAGGCTGCGCTTCTGCCCATCGACCGAAAGCACCAGGGCGGTGTTCTTCTGACCGTTTAGGCGGAATCCACCCAAAGCGTAGGACGAAGGGTCCCAGGGCGAAGGCTGCTTCTCGTAGTAGCTGTCGTCCCACACGGCGCGATCAAGAAGGACGCCGGCACCCGCCAGGGCGACGTCCTCGGACGCGTCGACGCGGAACAGCGCCTCCCCCTCCGCCCCGATCAGCGCCGTATCCACATCCCCCGCCACGAAGCGCGAATGCTCCAGACACCGCTTCAGGAACCCGGCGTTCGTCTTCACCGGCCACACCTGGACCGACCCGCACGCCTCGGCCAGCCGCTCCGCCGCCGCTTCCCGCGTCTCCGCATGCACGATCAGCTTGGCGATCATCGGGTCGTAGAAGGCGCTGACCTCGCCGCCCTGCTCCACGCCGGTATCGACGCGGATGTCGTCCGGCAGGTGGAAATGATCCAGCCGGCCGACGCTGGGCAGGAAGCCGTTGGCCGGGTCCTCAGCGTAGAGGCGCGCCTCCATGGCCCAGCCGTCGATCGACAGCTGATCCTGCGTCAGCGGCACGGGCTCGCCCGCCGCGACGCGCAGCTGCCATTCCACCAGATCGACGCCCGTGATGGCCTCGGTCACCGGGTGCTCGACCTGCAGCCGGGTGTTCATCTCCATGAACCAGATGCGGTCGGCCTTCAGGCCCTCCGACGCATCCGCGATGAACTCGATCGTCCCCGCCCCGACATAGCCGACGGCCTGCGCCGCCCGCACCGCCGCGCCCGTCACGGCCTCGCGCGTCGCGGCGTCCATGCCCGGCGCCGGCGCCTCCTCGATCACCTTCTGGTGCCGGCGCTGCAGCGAACAGTCGCGCTCGAACAGGTGGACGACCTGACCGTGGCTGTCGCCGAAGACCTGCACCTCGATGTGGCGCGGGCGGGTGATGTAGCGCTCGATCAGCACGCGCGGATCGCCGAACGACGCCTGCCCCTCGCGCTGGGCGCTGGCCAGGGCGTCGGCGAATTCGGCCGGATCGTCGACGCGCCGCATTCCCTTGCCGCCGCCGCCCGCCACCGCCTTGATCAGCACCGGATAGCCGGTCTTCGCCGCCTCGGCCGCCAGCGTCTCGCCCGACTGGTCCTCGCCTTGGTAACCCGGCGTCACCGGCACGCCCGCCGCGATCATCCGCGCCTTGGCCGCGTCCTTCAGCCCCATGGCCCGGATCGCGGACGCCGGCGGCCCGATCCACACCAGGCCCGCCGCGATCACCGCCTCGGCGAAGTCCGCGTTCTCGCTGAGGAAGCCGTATCCGGGATGGATCGCCTCGGCGCCCGTCGCCTTGGCGGCGGCCAGCACCTTGGCCCCGTCCAGATAGCTCTCGCGCGCCGGCGCCGGCCCGATCAGCACCGCCTCGTCGGCTTCACGCACATGCAGCGCCTGCGCGTCCGCCTCGGAATAGACGGCGACGGTGCGCAGCCCCATCCGCTTGGCTGTGCGGAAGACGCGGCAGGCGATCTCGCCGCGATTGGCGACTAGGACAGAGGTGAACATGGGGGTGTTCTAAAGTGGCGGGCGCCGAGTGGCGAGTGGCGCCGGTCAATCGCGGGTGCGGGACGGCATGACCCGGTTCGTCATCCCGGGGCCGCGCAGCGGAACCCGGGACCCAGGCGACTGGGCTCACGGTGGCGACGGCCAAGTGGGTACCCAGTCCCCTGGGTTCCGGGTTCGCTCTCTGAGCGCCCCGGAATGACGGTGAAGAGCTAGTGCCCCGCCATCTCGTTGAACCCGAGATACAGCCACACCGCCGCCAGCAGGCTGAACGTCACGGTCGTCAGCACGAACAGCGCGCTCATCCGCGCCAGCGTCCCGATCGTGCTGCGCTGATACGTCCCCTTCATGTGCATGAACAGGTGCACCGGCATCAGCAGCACCAGCCCCCACGCCCACCCCCCGACCAGCAGCGACGCCAGGAAGATCACCGTCAGCAGCAGCAGCTGGAACGACAGGCTGTGCATCGAGAAGATCAGGTGGTCGAACACGAAGAAGCGCCGGTTGAACGCAAACAGCAGCGTCAGCATCAGCGCCGAGACCGGCAACGCCAGGATCGCAATCCGGTGGCCCCAGATCTCCAGGATCAAGGCGAAGCGCTCGGGGTCGTCGCGCACCGCCTGGATGCGCGCCTCGGCCCAGTGCTTGAACGCGGCCACCCGCGCCGAATCGCCGGGCTCCGACAGATTGACCTCGCCCCGCGCGGCTTGAGCGGCCTTTTCCGCCGCGATCTGATCACTCAGCGACCGGCCAAACCCGGCGAAGTCGCCGTTGGCCAGGGCGATGGCCGAGGCCTTTTCCTGGGCGCTCATGGTGGGATCGGCCTGGATTTCCGCGATCGCCTCGTCACGACCCGTGACCGTCATGCCGTTGGCGCGCGTCTCGACCCCGTGCGCGCCCGCCGCCGCCTCATGCCCCCCCTCGGGCTCATGATGCTTGCCCGCCTTGGACGCCAAGTGGCCGGTGAAGAAGGCGACCAGCAGGATCACCAGGAACATCCGGAACGGCGCGACCTGGCTGGCCCGCTTGCCGTCCAGATAGTCGCGCGTCAGCTGGCCGGGCCGCTTCACCAGCGGCGGAATGGTGCTGAACAGCCGCCCGTCCAGGTGCAGCAGGCTCTCGACCGCCTCGACCAGCAGCTTCCAGCTGGACTTGTGGAAGTCCTCCGCCTCCTGCCCGCAGACGTGGCAGTAGGTCCCCTGAAGCTCGGTCGCGCAGTTGGCGCACGGCGTGCCCGGCGGGATCTCCGCGTGCTTGCGCTTCCAGCTCAGCCAGCCGCCGACAGACGCCAGCCCCGCGGTTTCCAGTTCCCCCGACATCTCATCCCCTCAAGACCCGAATCCCCGCGGGTCGCTGCGGCTACTCCGACCAGACCGGCTTGCGCTTGTCCAGAAACGCCCGCACGCCCTCCTGCCCTTCGACCGACACACGCGCCCGCGCGATACGCTTGGCGGTGTCCTCCATCAGGCCGTGGTCGATGTGTCGCCCCGCCACCTCGTTGACCAGCCGCTTGGCGTCGCCCATCGCGCCGGGCGCATTCACGCTGACGCTGTCGCTCAGCATCGAGATGAACTCGTCCACCGACCCCTCGGGCAGGATCATGTCGATCAGGCCGGCGTGCGCCGCATAATCGGCGTCGAAGATGTTCGCGGTCAGGAACAGCTGGCGCGCGCGTCGGGCGCCGACGGCCTCGATCACATAGGGGGCGATGGTCGCCGGGATCAGGCCCAGCTTGACCTCGGAAAAGGCGAAGCGCGCGCCCTCGACCGCCACCGCCATGTCGCACGCGGCGACCATGCCCGCGCCGCCGCCCATGGCCGATCCCTCGACCAACGCCACCGTCAGCGCCGGAATGTCCCGCAGCGCCTTCAGCATGTACGCCAGTTGCATCGCGTCGTCGCGATTGTCGCCCTCTGACCAGTCGGCCGCGTCGCGCATCCACCCCAGGTCGGCGCCGGCGCTGAACGTGCCGCCCGCCCCGCGCAGGAACACCAGCCGCACATGATCGGCGCCGTGCAGCGTCTCGAACGCCTCGCGCAGCGCCGCGATCGTCGGCCCGTCAAAGGCGTTCTTCTTGGCCGGCCGGTTGATCGTCACGAACACCACGCCGTCGGGCGTGGACCGGATCTGCACCAGGTCGTCGTTCGCATCCGGCGCCGCGTCGGGCACCAGCGGCTGCGCGATGCTGTTGATCTCCACCGCCTCGGCGTCGGTGACGTCCAGGGCGTTGAGGTCGGATTGGGTGGGATCGGCCATGGAGGTCTCCTTCGCGTGGGCCCCTATAACGCGCCAGGCGCCGAACGGACATGGCGCTGAAGGGACATGGCGCCGCTGCGGACGCCTCCGTCATTCGTCATTCCGGGGCTGCGCAGCAGAACCCGGACCCGAAGGGCGGCGCGAAGCGTCGACCCAGGAGGTCACGCACCACCGTCAACGCCGCCCCGTCGCATCCAATCTCCTGGGTTCCGGGCTCGCTCTGCGAGCGCCCTGGAATGACGAAACGAAACGTCGGCCCTCACATCCGGAACACGCCGAAGGTGGTCTCCGGGATCGGCGCGTTCAGCGACGCGCTGATGGCCAGCCCCAGGACATCCCGCGTCTGCGCCGGGTCGATCACCCCGTCGTCCCACAGCCGCGCCGTGGCGTAGAATGGATTGCCCTCGTCCTCGTACTTCTGGCGGATCGGCGCCTTGAAGGCCTCGGCTTCCTCGGGCGACCACTTGCCGGCGTCGCGGTGGACCGTGGCTAGCACGGACGCCGCCTGCTCCCCGCCCATCACGCCGATGCGGCTGTTCGGCCAGGTGAACAGGAAGCGCGGCGAATAGGCCCGCCCGCACATGCCGTAGTTGCCGGCGCCGAAGCTGCCGCCGATCAGCACCGTGAACTTCGGCACCTCCGCCGACGCCACCGCCGTCACTAGCTTGGCGCCATGCTTGGCGATGCCCTCGGCCTCGTACTTGCCGCCGACCATGAAGCCCGAAATGTTCTGCAGGAACAGCAGCGGAATCTTCCGCTTGCAGGCCAGCTCGATGAAGTGCGCCCCCTTCTGCGCGCTCTCCGAGAACAGCACGCCGTTGTTGGCCAGGATCGCCACCGGATAGCCCCAGATGCGGGCGAACCCGCACACCAGGCTGGACCCGTAATCCCGCTTGAAGGCGTCGAACTCCGACCCGTCCACCAGCCGCGCGATCACCTCGTGCACGTCATAGGGCGCGCGCACGTCCTCGGGCACGACGCCGTACAGCTCCTCGGTGGCAAAGGCCGGCGGACGCGGCTCGCGCACGTCCATATCGACGCGCTTGACCGTATTCAGATTGGCCACGATGGACCGCACGATCTCCAGCGCGTGTTCGTCATTCTCGGCCACATGGTCGACCACGCCGCTGCGTCGCCCGTGGGTGTCCGAGCCGCCCAGATCCTCGGCCGAGATCACCTCGCCCGTCGCCGCCTGCACCAGCGGCGGTCCGGCCAGGAAGATGGCCCCCTGATTGCGCACGATCACCGTCTCGTCCGACATGGCCGGCACATAGGCCCCGCCCGCCGTCGACAGGCCCATGACGCAGGCGATCTGGGGGATGCCCGCCGCGCTCATCCGCGCCTGGTTGAAGAAGATGCGCCCGAAATGCTCGCGGTCAGGAAACACCTCGGCCTGGTGCGGCAGGTTCGCCCCGCCGGAATCGACCAGATAGACGCACGGCAAGCGGTTCTGCTGGGCGATCTCCTGCGCCCGCAGATGCTTCTTCACCGTCAGCGGAAAGTATGCCCCGCCCTTCACCGTCGGGTCGTTGCAGACGATCATGACCTCGCGGCCCGATACCCGGCCGATGCCGCAGATCAGCCCGGCGCCCGGCGCGCCCTCTGGATCGCGCGCATCGCCATACATTCCGTTCGCCGCCAGCTGGCCGATCTCCAGAAAGGGCGAGCCGGGGTCCACCAAGCGCTCGACCCGGTCGCGCGGCAACAGCTTGCCGCGCCCGACGTGCCGCTCCCGCGACGCCTCCGACCCGCCCAGCGCCGCCTGCGCCACCCGCGCGCGCAGATCCTCGGCCAGGGCCCGGTTGTGTTCCGCCAGGCGTTTGAAGGTCGGGCTTTGGGCGTCCACCGCCGAGGTCAGCTTGGGCATCCCGTCCGTTTAGGAGGCTTCGCGCACGCCGGGAACCCCGCAGTCGGCTGACGTGCTTTGCATCCCCCCTTGCCAAGCGTCGCCGTCAGGCGAAAACAGGCGTCAGTGACTGTCACCCGATCCGACACATTGGAAGCCGCCCTGGCGCGGGTCTTCGAAGGCCCGCTCGTGGACCGGGCCAGCTGGTTCGCGCTGACGGGCGGCGAGCCCCTGTTCGCGCGCGGCGACCCGGCCGACACCCTGTACCTGCTGCGCTCCGGCCGCCTGGGCGTCTATCGCCCGGATGAGGCGGACCGCCCGCACCTGCTCGGCGTCGTCCGACCGGGCGAGCCGGTGGGGGAAATGGCTCTGCTGGCCGGCACCGCCCACACCGCCACCGTCGTCGCCCTGCGCGACAGCGAGATCCTGGCCCTCCCCCGCGACGCCTTCTTCGAGGCCGCCCGGCACGAGCCGGACCTGATGGTCGAGCTGTCGCGCCTCATGATCCTGCGCGCCCGCGACGATCGCGCCGGTTCGGCCGAGCCCAGCGTCTTCGGCTTCGTCGCCGTACGCCCCCGCCCCATCCGCGCCTTCGTCGAGCGAATCGCCGCCGCCGTCATCGCCTCGGGCTTCACCTGCCAGGTGATCGACCATTCCGCCCTGTCGTCGGCCGCCGAATGGTTCTCGCGCGTCGAGGACAGCCACGACTACGTCCTCTATGTCGCCGAGCAGGACGAACCCGCCTGGGCCAGTCTGTGCGCGCGCCAGGTCGACCGGCTGTTCCTGGTCGGCAACGCCCTGCTGACGCCCCCGTCCAACCTCGACTATCGCCGCGGCCGCTCGGACGAGGTCGATCCCGTCGACCTGATCCTGCTGCGCGACCCGCGCATGCGGTCGCCGGCCAACACCCGCGTCTGGCTGGACGCCGTCAATCCGGGCCGCTGGTTCCACGCGGTCGAGGGCGCGGCCGGCGACGCCCAGCGGATGGCGCGGATCATCACCGGCTCGTCGGTCGGCGTGGTGCTGTCCGGCGGCGGCGCCCGCGCCTACGCCCACATCGGCGTTCTGCGCGCCCTGCACCAGGCGAACGTGCCGCTCGACTTCATCGGCGGCTCCTCGATGGGCGCCGTCATCGGCGTGGGCCCGGCCCTGGGCTGGGGCGACGACGAGCTGGAGCGCCAGATGAAGCGCGCCTTCGTCCAGTCCGACCCCCTGTCCGACCTGGCCTTTCCGATGATCGCCATGACCCGCGCCGGCAAGGTCGCGCGCCTGCTGGAGGCCGCTTACGGCGACATCGACATGGCCGACCTGGCCATTCCCTTTTTCGCCGTCTCGTCCAACCTGACCACGGGCGGGATCGAGGTCCACCGGCGCGGTCTGCTGCGCCGGGCCATGCGCGCCACCATCTCCATTCCCGGCGTCATGCCGCCGGTCGTCATGGACGGCCAGGTGCTGGTCGACGGTGCGGTGCTGAAGAACTTCCCCACCGACGTCATGCGCCGCCTCAACCGCGGCCCCATCGTCGGCAGCGACATGAGCCAGGCGCGCGGCGTCGATCCCAAGACGCTGGAAAACCCGCCGTCATGGCTGAAATGGATCATCTCGGGCGCCTGGAAGAAGGGTCCGCCGATCGTCAGCATCCTGATGCGCGCCGCCACCATCACGACGGACGCAGAGCTGGACCGTTCGCGCGCGGACACCGACCTGCTCATCCTGCCCCAGCCCGAGGGCATGGATATCCGCGACTGGAAATCCTACGACATCCCCGTCGCGGCGGGCTACGCGGCGGCCAACGAGGCCCTGGGCGCGCTGGACCGCCCCGTCGAGGCCCTCCGGCGCGCGCCCAAGGAAGCGGCGGAAAAGACGGAAGCGGCCTGACGTCGCCCTTCGTTATCCCGGGGCGCTTGCAGTGAACACGGGACCCAGGCGACCGGCCGCACGCGCCGCGACCTCCACCGCTCGAAATGACCACCTCGGTTCCGGGTTCTGCGCCTCGGCTCCCGAATGACGGAAGGGCGCGCGTCCAAGAACGGCGGAATCGGCCTGGTGCCCGCCCTCGTCATCCCGGGGCGCTCGCAGAGCGAACCCGGGACCCAGGCGACGGGCTGCCCGCGTCGCCACATCCACCGTTTGAAATGACCACCTCGGTTCCGGGTTCTGCGCCGCAACCCCGGAAAGACGGGAGGAGAAAAACCGCACACCCGTTTCTCGTCGTCCTCGGACTTGATCCGAGGACCCGGCCGTCCGATGCGCGATCGACGAAGGCCGAGCCGCCGCGCTTTCAGCCATCCGCGCCCAGCACGCCCACAGCTGATCCTCGGATCGAGGACGACGACCCCGGCGATGGGCGATGTGCGATTTTCAGATGAACCCGCTCCGGCCACTCGAAGGGCCGCGAGCGAATGGTACCGCCTCTCAGGCTTGAACTGAGGACCTCCGGTTCCACAAACCGGCGCTCTAACCAACTGAGCTAAGGCGGCCCGCTCTCGCGAGACGCGTCCTCTAACGGCGTCGCCGCGACGGGACAAGCAAAAAGCCCGGACGCCTGGCCCGCAGACAAGAAAAAACCGCCCGGGATCGCTCCCGGGCGGTTCTGTCTTTGCGACGGTGTGTTCGACCTACTGGAGGCGGAACCGGACCGTGAAGCGGGCGCGACCACCTTGGGCCACACCATCGACCGTGCTCGGCGCGAACCGGGCCTGGCGAGCGCCCCGCAGAGCGGCCTGGCCGAAGCCGGCGCCCGCAGGATCCTCGGACACGACCTCACAGTTCTGCGCCGCGCCGTTCGGGGCGACCGTGCAGACCAGGGTGGCCGAGCCGGCTTCGATACCGCGGCTCTGCGCGCGTTCCGGGAAGTCGGCCGTCGGCCGGCGAGCCCAGTCCACGTTGGTGATCACCGAGGGCCGCGGCGGAGCCGGCGGAGCCGGCGGCGGCGGAGGCCCGGGGACGATGACCGGGGGACCGACGTATTCCTGACGGTCTTCCTTCTTCGTCGGCTCGATGTTCACCGTCACCGGAGGCGGCTGGACCGGCGAGACCATGGGCTCGCGGACCTGAAGCTTCGGCGGCGGAGGCGTGTCCGGCGGCGGCGGAGGCGGCGGCGGCGGGGGCGGAGGCGGCGGAATGGGTTCCACCAGCTCCACGTCCACGGCGTCATCCGTGTAGTCCATCACCCGGAGCTTGAACTTGGCGCTCTGGAGATAGAACAGCAGGATGGCGAAGAGGATCGAGACGACGAGCAGGCTGAGGAGCCAGACGCCGATCGACACGCCCATGAAGCCCTTTTTACGCGGGGCGTCATACCGACTGCGGTGATATTCGACGGGTGTATCTGTCATGTGATGTCCCGTTTCCTACTCACTGCGGAGCCTTGTCTTCACCAACCAGGGCCACGCTGTAGAAGCCGGCGTCCTGCAGAGCGTTCATCGTCTGCATGAAGTCGCCGTAGCGCGTGTTCTGGTCGGCTCGGATGAAGATCCGTTCCTTCGAGGGATCCCGTGCGCCGATCGCCGCATTGAGCTCGCTGCCCAGGCTACCGAAGCTGGTCTCATAGTCCCCGATATAGACCCGGCCTTCCGTGTTGATCGAGATGAACACGGGCTTGGGCGGGTTTTCGGTCGGCTTGGTGGCCGCAACTGGAAGCGTCACTTCCACCGACACAGTCGCCACCGCAGAGGCGACCATGAAGATGATGAGCAGAACCAGCATGATATCAACGAAAGGCGTTACGTTGATCTCTGCGTTCGCCTCGACGTGATACTTCCCGCCGCCGCCAGAGTCGAGTTTGGCGGCCATGGGTCTTACGCCCCCTTGTCGAGCTGACGCGAGATGGCGTTCAGCAGTTCAGCGGCGAAACCGTCCGAACGGGTGCCGTAAGCGGCGATGCGGGTGTTGAAGTAGTTGTAGAACACCACCGACGGGATAGCGGCGAACAGGCCGATACCGGTCGCCAGCAGGGCCTCGGCGATGCCGGGGGCCACGGCGGCCAGGTTGGTCGTGTTCGATTCCACGATCCCGATGAACGAGTTCATGATGCCGTACACGGTGCCGAACAGACCGACGAACGGACCGGTCGAGCCGACCGAGGCCAGGAACTGCTGGCCGCCCGAGAGGCGCTTGGCCAGACCCGATTGAACGGCGGCGACGGCGGCCTGGGCGCGGTTCAGCGCCGAGTCGCGGTGATCGCCGGTGACCGACAGACCGGCCTGGCGGGACAGTTCGATTTCTTCGGTCGCCGCGGCGGCCATGTCGGCCAGCGGGTTGCCGTCGAATTCGTCCGAGGTCGCCACGCGGCGCATGTCCGCGATGGTGCGGGTGCCGCGGAAGGCTTCCAGGAACTGGTCGGTCTTGCGGTTCAGGCCGCCGAACTCGAACAGCTTGATGAGCAGCAGGGTCCAGGAGAAGACCGAAGCCAGCAGCAGGCCGATCATCACGACCTTAACGACCAGGGTCGCTTCCATGAACATGGAGATCGGGGTGATGGAGCCGTGCGAGGCGGCCGGGGCTTCTTCCGCCGGAGCGGCTTCAGCGGCCGGAGCCGGGGTCGGAGCCGCGGTGTCAACCGGGGCGGCGGTGGTGGCCGTGGCCGGAGCCGGCGCAGCCGGATCCTGGGCCAGGGCCGGCGAGCTCGCCATCAGGACGGCGGCGCCGGCCATGGCGAGGAGGATGTTCTTCTTGCTGTCGAGCATTGTTCGCCAGTTCCTGCTTGGTCTGACCATGAGAAGCGAGGCCCCGGCGGAGCCCCCGTGAAAGTCTGACGTCGATCGGGGGCCAGAGGGGCCCGTCTCGACGAAACGCCGTCCTACCTGACCCGTTGCCAGAACGGAAACAAGACGTGAAATCGAAGATGCTTCGAGAACACGTCTCGTCGCAGTCCGGTCCACGCGGAAGAAGGCGGTCAAGCTCTCTTGGCGGCTGGACTTGGGAGCGTCAAGCAAGAACACGGCCTTTTCGCCCGAACGGGGAAAGCCATGCCCCACTCCGGCCGAACGGCGAGAGAAAACGGCGTTTTCGTGAAGCTTGACCGCAGGAAATGCGACAATCTTGCGCGGGAACCGCGGCAGAGGCCTGTCACTGTCGGGAACCGGACGGAGCCGGCGGCGGGATGGTGCCTGGGGGCGGGTTCGAACCACCGACACGCGGATTTTCAATCCGCTGCTCTACCAACTGAGCTACCCAGGCAAGCCGCCGCCCGTTCGGGAGCGGGGTCCATAGCCGAGGTCATCCGGGGTGTCCAGCGGGTGATGACCCTTCCGCCTTCCCTTCATGGGTAGGGCAGGCCCCGAAGGCGGCGGGGTGGGGCTTGAGCGGGCATTCACCGCCCCAAAAGCAAAAGCCCGGGGACATCCTTTCGGACCCCGCCCGGGCTGACGTCGTTCGCCGTCCCTCCCATGAAGGGGGAGGCCCGCCCTACTCCCGCTCTTCCGGCGCCTGCTCGTCCGCCGGCTCGCCCGGCAGCACATAGCCCCCGCTCAGCCAGCGCTGCAGATCCACATCGGCGCAGCGGCGCGAACAGAAGGGCCGGTGTTCCGGCGTGGTCTCGTTCTTCTTGCAGATGGGACAGGTGGCCATGTCAGCCCATGTCGATGCGGAAGCGCCCGACCGCAAGGGCCGGGTCCGCCGTGACGGCCGCGCGCGGTCCCAGACGGGCGGCCAGCGGCGCGATGCGCTCCAGATCGGCGGACGCACACGCCAGGGTCACGCGCGGCGTGGCCGTGTCGGACAGAATCGCCTGCCTCAGCCGCCGCACCGCCTCGATCGCCCGCGTCATCGCCGGATCGGCGCCCAGCACCTCTTCCACCGGCGTCTGCGTCCACGGCAGGCTCAGCTGCAGCACGCCGAACCGGCTCAGCGGCCCGAACGCGGCCCCCGGTTCGGTGAAGGCCGCGCGCGCCTCCCTCAGAATCACCTCGCCGTTCAGCCCGGCCCCGACCAGATCGATCGCCACCAGCCCGCCCCAGCCCTTCAGCCGGATCAGGCGAGCGGCCTGCGCCATCCCCTCGCGATTCGCGGCCGCACGACCCTTGCCGGCGTCCCGTCCGGCCATGGCGGCGAAGTCGATGTCCACTGCCACCATCGCCCGGGTCCGCTCGACCGCCAGATCCAGCGCCCATGACGCAAAAACGGTCGTCGTCGCCCGCGCCTCTTCCTCGGCCTCCAGGCTGGCGGCGATGGCGTCGCGTCCGGTCTGGATCTCGGCGCCCGGCGCGATCGTCGCCAGCCGCGTCGCCACATCGGGCCCGGCCGCCAGCAGGCGCGGCGTCCCCTCCCCGGCCTCCAGCCGTTTCAGCGTCGGCCCCTTGCCGGCGCGCGGCTCGGCCGTGATCTCGACCTCGATCCGGTCGCCCTGTTTCACCGCCTTGCCGGGCAGGAAGCCGAACGGCTCACCCGCGCCCAGATCGACGAAGGCCGCGCCGAACGCCGGCTCCACCGCCGCCACGCGCCCGGCGCAGCGCGCGCCCAGCCGGTGCTGGGGCGTCGCGTCCTCACGATGAATGATCAGGCGCTCATACCGCCCGCCGCGCGCCACGATCCCGCGCGTCTCGCCCGGCGTGTCGTCGAGGAAGACCTCGACCAACCCGTTCACCGCGTCCAGCCCGCGCCGGTCAGCAGATTGACGGCCTCGAACAGCGGCAGGCCCATCACCGATGGATGGCTGCCGACGATGCGCGTGACAAAGGCGCCCGCCGGCCCCTGGATGCCGTAACCCCCCGCCTTGCCGCGCCAGTCGCCGGAGGCGACATAGGCGGCGATCTCGGCGTCGGACAGCACCTTGAACGACACGCGCGTCTCGTTGACCCGCGTGGCGATCCGGTCGCCCCGCGCCACGGCCACGCCGGTGTAGACCCGGTGTCCCCGACCCGACAGCAGCCGCAGGAAGCGCTCGGCCTCCGTCTCGTCCGCCGCCTTTTCCAGGAACCGCCGCCCGACCGACACCACCGTATCGGCGGCCAGCACGACAGCGTCCGGCGCGCGCGCGGCGACGGTCAGCGCCTTCGTCCGCGCCAGCCGTTCGGCCAGGCGCGGCGGCGTCTCGCCCTTCAGGGGCGTCTCGTCGATATCGGCGGGATCGATGCGGTCGGGCGTGATCCCGACCTGCGCCAGCAGTTCGATGCGGCGCGGGCTGGCCGAAGCCAGCACCAGTTCAGGACGGCTCATCGCGAGCCCGCCCTTACTTGAAGCGATAGGTGATGCGACCCTTGGTCAGATCGTACGGCGTCATCTCGACCAGGACCTTGTCGCCGGCCAGCACGCGGATGCGGTTCTTGCGCATCTTGCCCGCCGTGTGGGCGATGATCTCGTGGTCGTTCTCGAGCGTCACCCGGAAGGTGGCGTTCGGCAGCAGTTCGCTGACCGTACCGGGAAACTCGAGCAGTTCTTCCTTAGCCATGCGGCCTCTCGCGCCCTTGAAAACAGCATACGGCCCGCGCCGGGCGTGGGCGAGGGCCGTGAGTGGCGGGCCTAATGCCCGAAAACGCGCGGATAGTCGAGAGAAGCGGCGTTCTCCCCCTGCTTCGTCATTCCGGGGCTGCGCAGCAGAACCCGGAACCCAGGGGATCACGCCGGACCCAGGCTATCTCGGCGCTCGCACCTGGTCACCTGGGTTCCGGGTTCGCTCTGCGAGCGCCCCGGATGGCGGCGGAGGTGGTTCTATCCCCGCCGGTACAGCGCGCAGATCAGCGTAAACAGCCGCCGCGCCGTCTCGTGGTCGATGGCGATCTTGCCGTCCAGGCGCGCCTTCAGCAGGTCGGCGCCTTCGTTGTGCAGGCCGCGCCGGCCCATGTCGACCGCCTCGATCTTGGAGGCGTCCACGCCGCGCAGCACCTCGTTATAGCTGTCGCAGATCATCAGATAGTCGCGCAGCACGCCCTTCAGCGGCGTCAGTGACAGCACGTGCGTCCGCGCCAGCTGCGGCCCGCTCACCTCGAACACCAGCCGGCTGTCCGACTGCGACAGCTTCAGCGCATAGGGGCCGCCCGCCGCCTCGATCGGCTCGAACACGTTCTTTTCGACCAGGTCGAAGATCGCCACCCGCCGCTCGTGCTCGGCCTCCGCCGTCCCGGCCGGCAGGGTCGCCGAATCGATCTCGACCGAGGCCAGGCGGTGGGTGCTCACGGCTGCTCGCCTCTCGGTTCGTCATCATGCGCCGGCTCGCCCGACGCCGGCCACCGCTCCGACAGGTCCACCAGCACGGCGTCCAGGCACTCCACCCGGATGCGCATGTCGCCCCCGCCGGCGAACATCAGGATCACGTCCCCGCCCGGCGCCTCGCCCGGCTGGAACCCCACCGCCAGCAGCAGCAGCGGCGCGTCCGGCGCGCGCGGCAGATCGCGGCTCTGCACCGCCTCGACGTCGCCGAACTGCAACGCCGAGCGCACCCGCTCGCCCCCGCATTCCCAGCAGAACCGGCTCAGCGTCACCGTCACCCGCCGCGACGCCTTCTCCCAGCGGATGTCCACCGGCCGCAGGATCGCGTCCTGCAGCGCCGCCGAGATGATCTGCAGGTCCTCGCCATCCTCGGCCAGCAGGCGCAGCGGGTCGGACGGAACCACGTGCCCCGTGATCTCCAGCATCTCGTCCGGCAGCACCTCTTCGGATCGGGCCTCAGTGCTCATCAGCCGCGCCCCTGATGCGCCGTATCCGGGCCCCGCAGGCGCCCAGCTTCTCTTCCAGCCGCTCGAACCCACGATCCAGGTGATAGACCCGGCCCACCGTCGTCTCGCCCTCGGCGACCAGACCGGCCATGATCAGGCTCATCGACGCGCGCAGGTCCGTCGCCATCACCGGCGCGGCCTTCAGCGTCTCGACCCCGTGCACCCGCGCCTCGTTGCCGTGCACCTCGATGTGCGCCCCCAGGCGCGCCAGCTCCGGCACGTGCATGAACCGGTTCTCGAAGATCGTCTCCCGCACCACCGATTCGCCCTCGGCCACCGTCATCAGCGCCATGAACTGCGCCTGCAGGTCGGTGGCGAAGCCGGGATAGACCTCGGTGGTGATGTCCACGGCCTTCAGCCGCCTGACGGGATCGCGCCGCACGATGACGTCCTGGCCGTCGATCTCGATCTCGACGCCGGCCTCGATCATCTTGTCGGTCAGGGCGGCGATCAGCTCGGGCCGTCCCTTGGTCAGCCGCACCTCGCCCCCCGCCATGGCGGCGGCGACGGCGTAGCTGCCCATCTCGATCCGGTCCGGGATCACCGACCACGTTCCGCCGTTCAGCCGCTCGACCCCATGGATCGTCAGCTCGTCGGTATCCAGCCCCTCGATCCGCGCGCCCATCATCGTCAGGCACTGCACCAGATCGCCGATCTCCGGCTCGCGCGCGGCGCGCTTCAGCACCGTCGTCCCCTTGGCCAGGGTCGCGGCCATCAGGGTGTGCTCGGTCGCCCCGACCGAGACGAACGGAAACTCGATCACCGCCCCGCGCAGCCCGCCCGGCGCCGTGGCCGAAACATAGCCCTCGTCCAGCTCGATCATCGCGCCCAGGCGCGTCAGGGCGTCGATGTGCAGGTCGACCGGCCGCGCCCCGATGGTGCATCCGCCCGGCAGCGACACCTTGGCGTGCCCCGTGCGCGCCAGCAGCGGCCCCAGCACGTTGAAGCTGGCCCGCATCTGCCGCACCAGGTCATAGGGGGCGAAGGTCGAGGTGATGTCGCCGGCGTCGAACAGCGTCTCCTGCCCGTCCTCGCCGTGCCCTTCCGTCACCGACACTCCAAAGTGCCGCAGCAGTTCGCCCAGGAACCGGGTGTCCGCCAGGCGCGGCATGTTCGTCAGCCGCAAGGGCTGATCCGTCAGGATCGACGCCGCCATCAGCTTGATGGCGGAATTCTTGGCGCCGCTGACCGGAATGCTTCCGTTCAGCCGGGCGCCGCCTTCGATGGCGATGCTGTCCATGACGTCCTTGAGGGTCCGGCGTCGCGTCGCCGGGCCGGTTATCTAGCAAGCCTGCCCCCACGGACGAAAGGGTGCATGCGGTCGCTGTAATGGGGGTTGATCCCCCGCCTCGTCATTCCGGGGATGCGCAGCAGAACCCGGAACCCAGGTGATCGCGCTCGACCTTGGCTGCATCCACCCCTGCACCCCATCCCCTGGGTCCCGGGTTCGCTCTGCGAGCGCCCCGGGATGACGGGGCGGTCAATGCTTAGGAGAGGATCAGTTCTTCTCCGGCCCGACCCGCCCGACCTTCCGGCGCCGCAGATTCTCCCGCAGCGCCGCGGCCAGCCGTTCAGCCCTCGCCTTGCGTTCGGCGTCCCGCACCGGCTGGGGCCGCGATGACGGCGGGGCGGCCGGCTCGGAAGGATCGGAGGGTTCTTCGGACATCGCCGTCACATGACCCCGCCCAAAGGATTTATTCAAGCGTGCGAAACGGGGCTTCCCCCGACCCGGACCTTTGGCTATACGGCCGCTTCCTCAGATTCCGCCGCCGTAGCTCAGTGGTAGAGCGCATCCTTGGTAAGGCTGAGGTCGTGGGTTCGATTCCCCCCGGCGGCACCATCTGAAACGAAAAGGCCCGGCGCATCGCGTCGGGCCTTTTTGCTTCGTCGGCTTCAGTCCTCGTCGTCGGCGTTCCAGCGGAAGCTGGCGCTGGCCGAGCGGCGGCTCTCGCCGATCCCGAACGGACTGGCGTAGCCGTAGCCATATCCCGGTCCGCCCCGGCCATAGCCGTCGTAGTAGCCGTAGCCGTAGTCGTTCTTGCTCTCGCTGTAGCTCAGGCCCAGCCGGGCGTTCTCGCCGATCGGCAGGGAGACGGCCGCGCCATAGGTGCGATAGCCGCCGGTGCCGATGCCCGCCTCGACCCAGCCGTGCATCTTTCGATCATCGACCGGGCGCTCCGCCGTCTCGATGAAGGTCGGGCGGTCGCTGTTGCGGGCGGCGATCCAGCGGTCGATCTGCTCGGCCGTCGTCAGGTTGTGCGGCTGGGCGTCGCTGGCCGTAGGCGTGGCGCCCACGGCCTCGGCCGGCGCGACCATGGCTTCGGCCACCGCCGAATCACGCGGCGCGGTCGAAACGACCTCGTCCGTCAGGGCCAGGGTCATGGCGAAAGCGAGCATCATGCCGAAATCCTCCGAAGGTGCAGTCTACGCCCGATTGCGGCGAGCGTCAGGCGGTATGATTTCATCACCCTCACCCTTCAGGATCACGCCACCCCGTCCCCGCGCCCCAGCGGGTCAGGCAGCGGCGATCCTTCCGGCACGAAGCTCAACGCCACCGAGTTGATGCAGTAGCGCAGGCCCGTCGGCGGCGGCCCGTCCGGGAACACGTGTCCCTGGTGCCCGCCGCACCGCGCGCACACCGTCTCGGTCCGCACCATGCCGTAGGAACGGTCGACGATGGCCGTGACGTGCGCCTCGTCCACCGGCTGGGTGAAGCTGGGCCATCCGGTGCCGCTCTCGAACTTGGTCCCCTGCTTGAACAACGGCAGGCCGCACTCGCGGCAGCAGAACACCCCCGCGCGCTTCTCGCCCAGCAGCACGCCGCAGAACGGCGCCTCGGTGCCGTGGCTCAGCAGGACGCGCTTCTCCTCGGCGTTCAGGTCCGCCTCCAGCGCCACACGCTGGCTCTCGGACGGCGGCGTCAGGTCATAGCCGGACGGGGAACGCAGGGTCGGATCGGTTTGGGTGTCGGTCATGAGAGGGAAATAGGAAGCGGAGGGCCCAGGTTCCAGCGCCACCGTCTCCCTCCCCTTCATGGGGAGGGACAGCGGCGAAGCCGCAGGGTGGGGCTCGAGAGGGCATCCCCACCACTCTCGTCATTCCGGGGCTGCGCAGCAGAACCCGGAACCCAGGGGATCACGCTGAACTTGGCGACGTCATCCCTAGCGCCCCGTCACCTGGGTCCCGGGTTCGCTCTTCGAGCGCCCCGGAATGACGGTCAGGGTCGGCCCTACCCCTTCTTCCGCACCACCTTGCCGAGCGCGTGTACCTCCGCCGCCAGCACCGCCCCGACCGCGACCCCCAGCAGCGCCGACGCCAGCGCCGTGGTCAGCCACCCTGTCACTGGCCCGAACCACCCCGTCGCCCCCGCGACAGCGTGGGCCATATGCTCCACCGGCTCGGCCGGCCACGCCAGCCCCAGCGTATGCGTTCCGTGCAGCAGGATTCCCCCGCCGACCCACAGCATGGCGCCGGTCCCGATGACGCTCAGCGACGACAGCACGATCGGCATCCCCTTCACCAGCAACCGGCCCACGGTCTTGCTGACCTTGGACGACCGCTTCGCCATATGCAGGCCGATGTCGTCCATCTTCACGATCAGACCGACCGCTCCATAGACGACCACCGTCATGATCAGGCCGACCACGATCAGAACGCCCGCCTGCGTCAGCAAGGGTTCGCGCGCAACGTCGTTCAGCGCGATGGTCATGATCTCGGCCGACAGGATCAGGTCGGTCCGCACGGCGCCCGAGATGGTCGCGGCCTCGATGGCGGCCGGGTCGTCGGTCGTCACGACCGCTTCCTCGTGGTGGTCGCCGAACGCCTCCATCAGCTTCTCGGCGCCTTCGAAACACAGATAGGCGCCGCCGCACATCAGGATCGGCGTGATGGCCCAGGGCGCGAACGCCGTCAGCAACAGGGCCGCGGGCAGGATGAAGATCAGCTTGTTTCGCACCGATCCGGCGGCGATCCGTCCGATGATCGGCAGTTCGCGGCTGGGCGACAGGCCGGTGACGTACTTCGGCGTCACCGCCGCATCGTCGATCACCACCCCCGCCGCCTTGGTCGCCGCCTTCCCGGACGCCGCCCCCACGTCGTCGATCGACGCCGCCGCCAGCTTGGCGATTCCCGCCACGTCATCCAGAAGCGCGATCAGACCAGACGGCATGGAGGTTCCTTGGGTTAGGCCCTGCCATGCGGTGAAGGGGCTAACGGGGTCAAGGGCGCCGCACCTCTCCCTCCCCTTCATGGGGAGGGCAGACCGCGAAGCGGTCGAGGGTGGGGTCCGAAAGGACATCCACCACGCCACAGGGGCCGACCCCCATAAGAAAAGCCCGGGTGGATGTCCTCTCGGACCCCACCCGGGCTCACTTCGTTCGCCGTCCCTCCCCATGAAGGGGAGGGAGAAAGCGCCCCTTGCTTACTGGAACAGCGTGCCCACCCAGGTGCGCACGGCCGTCTCGTCGGTCGGGTTGCCGGCATAGGCCAGGCCTGCCGCCGGCTTGTACGGCTGGTTGTTGGCGCGCACGCGCGAGGTCCAGGCCTTGTGGCCGTAGCTCAGGTCCGAATAGTTCGACGGCAGGCGCTGAACGGTCGGCTCGATGAAGATCGAGTCCGGCGCCGTGGTCGAGCCGGCGATGCGCACGTTCGGCAGCTTGGACAGCAGGTCCAGCGTATCCAAGCAACCGCCCGAGCAGCCCGCGTCCACCAGGACCACGACAGGGCCCTGAACCGGGTTGGCGGCGCCGGTGTCCGGCGTCGCGGCGCGGCCCGCCAGGGTGAAGGTCGGCTGGCCCGCGGCGATGGCGGCGTCGTAGGCGGCCACGATGGCGCGGGTGTCCTCGATCACCGGCATGGACTCGGCCACGAACTGCGGGTCGGCTTCCATCCGGCCCAGGGCGGCGGCGTACCAGTCGCGGTTGCCCTGGGTGGCGCGGTAGGTGATCTCGCCGGCGGCCGGCTGGCGGCTGACGGTGAACTCGGGCGTCCAGATACGGTTGGCCAGGCCATAGCCGCGCGCGGTCGACGAGTTGACGCCGCTGCCGGCGGCGCCGCGCAGATCCAGCACGAAGCCGGCGGAGGCGCGGACGGCCGCGACCTGGCTTTCGACCGCGCCGTTGAACGCGCGCCAGTCGGCCGTGTCGGCGAACGAGTGCACGTGCAGCCACGGGCGGCCGTTGACCGTCTCGATGGCCAGCGGCTGCGCCGGCGGGGTGTAGACGGTGGCGCGGTAGGCGGCCTCGATGTCGCCGGCGACGATCGGCTGCACCTTGATCTCGAACTCACGCGCGCGGCGGTTGCCCTGCTGGAAGCTGCAAACCGACGGCACGCTGCCGCTGAACGGGTTGTTGCGGTTCCACAGCAGATACGGCGCCGTGGTGATCCGGCCGGCCTCGGTGTTCAGGTCGCCTTCCCAGCCGTCCAGGCGGTCGCGGGCGTATTCCTCGATCGGGCGCAGGTTGCACTCGGTCACGATCGATCCGACCGGCGGCGTCCCGCGCACGCCCGGCTTGACGTAGGTCACGACGTATTTGCCGTCCCGCCAGCCGGTGGTGAAGCCCGGCCAGCTGGTGGCGAAGAAGGGCCCCATGCCCTCGAATGTCGGCTCCATGCGGATGTTCGAGTCGCGGAAGCCGGTCGCATAGAAGCGCATCAGATAGGCGTGGGCGTCGCCCGAGTTGACGCGGCCGACCTGGCCCAGCGCCTCCTGCAGACCCGCATCGACCCAGCTGCGGAAGGTGTTGGAGGCCTCGCCCGGCACGGCCACGGCGGGGTGGTTGGCGGCCAGCGCGTCGTGCGCGGCCTGCAGGTCCTGGCGGGCCAGCGCCTGGAAGTCCTGCGCCGAAGCCGCACCGGCGACCAGGCTGAGGGCGAGGGCCGAGGCGGCGGCGATCAGGCGTTTCGACATAAATGCACTCCAGCAGCGTCACGATGGGAGGCGAGTGTTAAACCTTATCCCGCCCGGCCATGCAAAGTGTCACGTCCATAAGGCGTCCCTGTGACGCGCCCGGTCGCGTGTCCGCCCGCCCGTCGCTTGCCTGCCGGCCCGCCGCGGCCTAACCGAAGGCATGTTCTCAAAGATCCTGATCGCCAACCGCGGCGAGATCGCCGTCCGCATCATCAAGACGTGCCGCCGGATGGGGATCGCCACCGTCCAGGTCTATTCCGAGGCGGACGCCGATTCCCTGGCCGTCGAGATGGCCGACGAAGCCGTCCTGATCGGCCCCGCCCCCGCCGCCCAGTCCTATCTGCTGGCCGACAGGATCGTCGACGCGGTCCGCCAGACGGGCGCGCAGGCCGTCCACCCCGGCTTCGGCTTCCTGTCTGAAAACGCCGCCTTCGCGCGCCGTCTTCAGGCCGAGGGCATCGCCTTCATCGGCCCGAACCCCGAGGCGATCGACGCCATGGGCGACAAGATCACCTCCAAGACGTTCGCCGCCGCCGCCGGCGTCTCCACCGTCCCCGGCCACATGGGCCTGATCGACACGCCCGAGCACGCCGTCCAGATCGCGCGCGAGATCGGCTACCCCGTCATGATCAAGGCCAGCGCCGGCGGCGGCGGCAAGGGCATCCGCGTCGCCCACTCCGACGCCGACATGGCCGAGGGCTTCGCCGCCGTGAAGGCCGAGGCGCTGAACGCCTTCGGCGACGACCGCGTCTTCCTGGAAAAGTTCATCGAGAACCCGCGCCACATCGAGATCCAGGTGCTGGGCGACAAGCACGGCCACGTCGTCCACCTGTTCGAGCGCGAATGCTCGATCCAGCGCCGCAACCAGAAGGTCATCGAGGAGGCCCCCTCGCCCCTGCTGGACGCCGCCACCCGCGCGGCAATGGGCGCCCAGGCCATCGCCCTGGCCCAGGCCGTCAACTACGACAGCGCCGGCACGGTCGAGTTCGTCGCCGGCCAGGACAAGTCCTTCTACTTCCTGGAGATGAACACCCGTCTTCAGGTCGAGCATCCGGTCACCGAGCTGATCACCGGCGTCGATCTGGTCGAACAGATGATCCGCAGCGCCGCGGGCGAGCCCCTGGCCTTCGCCCAGGACGATCTGGCCATCGACGGCTGGGCGATCGAAAGCCGCATCTACGCCGAAGACCCCTACCGCGGCTTCCTGCCCAGCATCGGCCGCCTGGTCCGCTACGGCCAGCCCGAGGAAGGCGAGCAGGACGGATACGTTGTCCGCAACGATTCCGGCGTCCGCGAGGGCGACGAGATCAGCATGTTCTACGACCCCATGATCGCCAAGCTGTGCGCCTGGGCCCCCACGCGCGACGCCGCCATCGACGGCATGGCCCGCGCGCTGGAGGACACTCATCTGGAGGGTGTCGGCCACAACGTCCCCTTCCTGGCCGCCGTCATGCACCAGCCGCGCTTCCGCTCGGGCCAGCTGTCGACCCGCTACATCCCCGACGAGTTCCCGGACGGCTTCCACGGCCTGCCCCCCAGCCCGCACCAGCAGCACATCCTCATCGCCGCCGCCATCGCCATGAACGAGATCCAGGCCGAACAGGACGGAGACCCTAGCGACCGCACCGACTGGATCGCCCTGATCGACCGCACGCCCCACGGCGTCAGCCTGTCCTACGACGCCGACGAAGCCCTGCTGCTCAGCTTCACCGGCGGCGGCGAGGCGCGCCTGACCGAGATCGACTGGCGCCCCGGCCTGCCCCAGTTCCGCGCCGAGCTAGACGGCGAACCCTTCACCGCCCAGGTCCGCCGGGTCGCCGACGGCTTCATCATCCGCCACCGCGCCGCCCAGGCCCGCGTCCGCGTCCTGCGCCCGCAGGTGGCCGAGCTTTACGCCCGCCTGCCCGAACGCCAGCCCGCCGACACCTCCAGACTGATCCAGTCCCCCATGCCCGGCCTGGTCGTCTCCGTCGCCGTCACGCCGGGCCAGGAGGTCAAGGCCGGCGAGACCGTCGCCGTCATCGAAGCCATGAAGATGCAGAACATCCTCAAGGCCGAGCGCGACGGCGTCGTGAAGGCGGTGGGCGTCAAGGCCGGCGACCCGGTCGCGGCGGACGATGTGCTGGTGGAGTTCGGGTGAGGGGCTTCACCGAAGCGGGCGGATGACTGCTTCCGACCCACAGCGGACCCTTCCAGCTTGGCAACGTAGACCACACCGCCTACCGCCGAGTAGAGGGTACGCGAAGCCTATGGCTGTTTTGGGGACCCTCCATGAGCAACTCGCTGTTCAGCGATCGCAAGCACACCTGGGCTTTCTGGCTCGGCTGCTTGGCCGTGACAATCGGCGTCGTCCTTCATTTGCCGATGTACTGGATGGGCCGGGACATGGGGTTCAGGCTCGTCGGCATGCCCATGGACGCCGGCATGCTGGGCGGCATGGCCTTGATAGTCGCCGGTGCGGCGCTTGCGGGTTTCGGGCTGTTGCCGCGCGCGGCCGCCGACGATGCGCAGGAGGTTGTAATTCATCCGCCGGAGGACGCCCCGCTGACCAGGGCGCACTGGATGATGTGCGGCCTTCTCGCCCTAGCGCTGATCATCGACATCATGAAGCCGGCCAGTTTGGGTTTCGTCGTCCCGGGAATGCGGGCCGAGTACGGAGTATCCAACGCTTTGGTGGCTGTCTTACCGTTCGCGGCGCTGTCGGGCACTGTGGTCGGGTCCTTCGTCTGGGGTTGGCTTGCCGACATCTACGGGCGCAGGGCGTCGATCCTGCTGTCCTCGGTGCTGTTCGTTGGAACCTCGATCTGCGGCGCCATGCCGGACTTCTGGTGGAACGTCGGCATGTGCTTCCTGATGGGAGCAGCGGCGGGCGGGATGTTGCCTGTCGCCTATGCCCTGCTCGCCGAGATCATGCCGACCAGGCATCGTGGCTGGAGCCTCGTGTTGGTCGGAGGCATCGGCGCGGTCGGCGGCTATTTCGCCGCCAGCGCGCTTTCGGCCTGGCTACAGCCTGACTGGGGCTGGCGGATCATGTGGTTCCTGAACCTGCCGACGGGTTTAATCCTGATCGCGTTGAGCCCGCTGCTGCCGGAGTCGGCGCGATTCCTCATGCATGTGGGGCGATCGGCCGAGGCCAAGGCGACGCTGGCGCGGTTTGGGGCCCACCTGTCCACAACGCCCGTCGCGGCGAAGACCGACCATTCGCACCTGCCGCCCGTCGAGAAGAAATTCCTCGGCGTCACACTCGCGCTAACGCTTGCGGCGCTGGCTTGGGGGCTGGTCAACTTTGGCGTCCTCCTGTGGTTGCCCGCCAGCCTTGTGTCAGAGGGCGTTAGCGTCCAGACGGCCTCGGGCATCATCGCGCGCTCCGCGCTGATCGCTGCCCCAACTGTGGCGATCTCGGTCTGGCTCTACAGTGCGTGGAGCACGCGAGGCTCGCTCGCGCTGATGCTGGGGGTGACCGCCCTCGGGCTGGCAGGTCTCACGCTGCGCGGTCTTGGCGTACCGTGGCTGCATGACCCGATCGCGCCGCTCTCGCTGCTGGTCGTCGGGTCCAGCGGCGTGATCTCGATCCTCCTGCCCTATACCGCAGAGAATTTTCCGTTGCGCATCCGGGGACGGGCAACAGGCTGGATAGCGGGGTGCAGCAAGCTTGGCGGATTGATCGCCCAGGGCCTGAGCGTCGCAGGCGCGGCTCCACCCCTGGCCATCGCTGCGGCTGGTGTCGGGCTGATCATGCTGGTGGCGCTGGGAATGCTCGCGATCATGGGTCGCGAGACGCGCGGACGGGATTTAAGGGAGCTCGACGCACTGGGCTGATGCGAACTTTGATGCTGCCTCGAAAGACCGCTTCCCACCCTTTGCGGACCTTGGTGACTGCCGCGAGCAAAGCGCTCACACCAGCCGCAACCGCGGCCCCCGCTCCCCCTCCGGCGCATCGATCAGCAGGTCCGTCACCGCCCACACCAGCGCATCCGCGCGGTCCAGCGACTCCGCCCCCTCCCGCTCTGCGCCGAACGCCATCAGCTCCTCCTCCAGCGCCCGGAACAGCCCGGCGTGCTTCAGCCGCCCCTGCTCATAGAGGGCCGCCACCGGCTCGGCCCGGACGCGCTTGCCTTGCACGGCCCGCACCTCGCGTACCGGCAGGGTGCAGCCGGCGGTCTTCAGCACCTGGCGCACCATGGCGCCGCCCTGGTTGACCTCGGCCACCACGGCCCCGGCGCCGACCTCTTCGGCCAGGACCACGGCCCGCCGCGCCCAGGCGTCGGGGCTTAAGCCTCCGGCCGAGCGGTCGGCCAGCACCACCGCCTCGCGCACCCCGTCCGCCCGCCGCCGCGCCCCCGCCGCCACGATGCCGCACAGGTCGCCGTGCGCGGTGACGCACGGGTCGATGGCCACGACGATACGGTCGAAGGACCCTGCTCCCCTCGGGGGAGAAGGTGGGCGGCGGAGCCGCTCGGATGAGGGGGCGCTATCCGCGCACTCGCCGGCCGCCGCGTCGTGTCGGGCCGTCCCCTCATCCGTCTCGCTCCGCGAGCCACCTTCTCCCCCAAGGGGAGAAGGCCATCGGCACGCCGCCATCATCTCGGCGGTGAACAGCGCCCCGTCCAGGTCCACCACCTGGCCCTCCAGCTCCTGCGCCGCCCGCCGCGTGCCGCCGTACAGCGCCTCGAGCCCCTCCAGAAACCCCGCCGCCAGATGCGCCGCATTCTCCTTCGTCGCCGCCTGCGTCACCACGCACGACGCCTCCGCCTTCAACGCCAGCAGCGCCTTCGTCGGCTTGGGCGTCGTGGTGACAACGAGGCGCGGCGCTTCGCACGGCCCCTCCACCACTGCGTGGTTCCCCTCCCCATCCGAAGAGGATGGGGAGGGAAGCGCAATCTCCTCCCCACATCGTGGGGAGGGGGACCGCGAAGCGGTGGAGGGGTCCCTCACGCGCAACCCTCCCAACCGCAACCCCATCCGCAACAACGCCAGCGTCTCCCCCGCCGTCCCCGCCGGCCAGGCGCAGAACTCATCCACCCACGCCGCATGAAACTGCGGCCCGCGCAGGCTCTCCGGGTCCTCGGCCGAGAACGCCCACGCCACCGCGCCGCTCTCGAACACCAGCCGCCGCCGCGACGGCTCGTACCGAGGCCGATCCCCGGCGCCCCAGCGCGGCAGGGCCCGCACCCCCGACGCCCCCTCGATCATCACCTCGCGCACGTCGTGCAGCGTCGGCCCCACCAGCGCCAGCCGCGCCCCGTCCACCGCCTGATCCGCGATCCACGACGCCCCCGCCAGCGTCTTGCCCGCCCCGCGCCCGCCCAGGAACAGCCACGTCGCCCACGGCCCTTCCGGCGGCCTCTGCGCCGCGCGCAGCACCAGCGGCGCCTCGGCCGGCGCCGCCTCCACCGCCTCCACCGCCTCTTCGTCGCCATTCAGCCAGCGGATCCGCCCCCGCCGCCAACGCGGCGTCAGCAGGTCGCGCATCCCCTTGGTCACGACGATGGCGCGCTGGGTCTCCAGCAGCATCCCGGCCGCCGCATTGCGCTCCACCACATCCAGCGCCGAATGGTCCGTCGCCTCGGGGTCGTCGCGGTCGAAGGCGATGCTCTGATCGCCGCACGCCACCCGCACCCGCCCGTCCGCCAGCGGCGTCGCCGTCGCCGGCATGGGCCCCTTGCCCCGCCGCACCGCATCCGGCCGGTCCGCCTTGCGCCGGTCCCACTTCTTCGCATTGTGGTGGATGGCGCCGACCGACACCCCGAACTCGGCCGCCAGCACCCCCACGGCCTCGCCCGCCGCATAGCGATCCAGCAGCCCAAACCACCGCCGCCACGTCATCCCCGCCGCGCTCTGCCGCAGCGGCCGATCCAGCTCTTCATCGCTCATCCCATGCATGGGCGGCAGGATGAAGCGCACACGAACCCAGGCAGGCAGATCGGCGCGAGACCGGGACGGACGGCGTTAGATCAGAGGGTTACGACCATCTCGCATCCTATCAATGTCAATCGTCCCGTCATTCCGGGGCTGCGCAGCAGAACCCGGACCCGGAGGGCGGCGCGCAGCGTCAACCCAGGGGACCGCGCTCGACATCGACGACGGCAGACGGCGCAGCCCAATCACCTGGGTTCCGGGTCCTCCGCTTCGCTCTGCCCCGGACTGCCGGCGTCAGGTTCCTTGAACCAGTCTTCCGCCAGATTTAGCCATTGAGGATTCTTTTCCTCGATCAGCGCCAGCTTCCACGCCCGCCGCCACTTCTTAATCTGCTTCTCGCGGCCGATCGCCGCGTCGATCCGCTCGTGCAGCTCGAACCAGACGAGTGTTTACAGCCGTAATCCTTGGTGAAGCCCTGGATTGCTCCAGCCCGATGCTGCGCAACCCGCGCCACCAGCTGTCCGCTGACGCCTGTGTAGATCGTACCGTTGCGCCGACTGGCCATGATGTAGACGCCGATGAGGTGGTCCGGATCGCGCATGAGGCCTCCAAGCTTGGCCACAACCGTGGATCGTTTTCGACCGGCGCTCAACCCTTGTCGTCATCCTGGGGCGCTCGCAGAGCGGACCCGGGACCTAGGGGACCGGATGCGAGGGCGGCACGTTGCCACCGTCCAGTGTGGTCTCCTGGGTTCCGGGTTCTGCTTCGCAGCCCGGAATGACGATTTGAGGTCAGTCCACCGCCCCGAACACGCGCCGGAAGCTGGCCTTCAGCGCCGCGTCCGCATCGTCCATCGAGGCCGGCACCCCCAGGTCCATCAGGCTTGTCACCCCGTGCTCGGCGATGCCGCAGGGCACGATGCCGCCGAAATGCCCCAGGTCCGGCTCCACATTCAGGCTGACCCCGTGGAAGCTGACCCACTTCCTCACCTTCACCCCGATCGCCGCGATCTTGTCCTCGCGCGACCAGCCTGGGCCCTTCCGCTCGACCCAGACGCCTACCCGCCCCTCGCGCACATCGGCCGGCACGCCGAACTCCGCCAGCGCGCCGATCAGCCACTGCTCCAGCCCGCGCACGAAGCCGCGCACGTCGCGGCCGCGCTGCGTCAGGTCCAGCATCACATAGGCCACCCGCTGGCCCGGCCCGTGATAGGTGAACTGTCCCCCCCGGCCCGTCTGGTGCACCGGGAACCGGCCCGCATCCAGCAGGTCGCCCTCCTTGGCCGAGACGCCGGCGGTGTAGAGCGGCGGGTGTTCGACCAGCCAGACCCGCTCGGGCGCCTCGCCGGCCGCGATCCGGGCGACGCGCGCCTCCATCTCGGCGACGGCCGCCTCGTAGCCGGTCAGCCCCTGCGCGACGACCCATTCGACAGCGGCGCCGTCGGGGCGAATCAGGGCGGAACTTAACGGCTCGGTAGGCATGGCGACCCCAATGTGGCGTGGGGCCGCCCCCGCGCAAGTTTAGAGTCCGCCTTGAGCCAGATCGACGCCGTCGACATAGAGATTTCCGTCGTCCTGGGCCGTTCGGTCCTGCCGATGAGCCAGCTGCTGCGCATGGGCCGGGGCGCCGTGATCCCGCTGGACGCCTCGGAATCGGACGAGGTCTGGATCCTGGCCAACAACCATCCGGTCGCCCGCGGCGAGATCGAAATCCGCGAAGACCGCATCGCCATCACGGTCACGCGCCCGGCCGACGCCTACGACTTCATGGCTGGCGCCGCCTAAGCCCCTTCCCTTTCGCCCCGCGCCACGCTATCTGCGCCCCCCTCCGGATGCGAGCGGTCGTGGCGGAATTGGTAGACGCGCAGCGTTGAGGTCGCTGTGGGGCAACCCGTGGAAGTTCGAGTCTTCTCGACCGCACCATCCGGAACTGTTTTCAAAGGCGAATCTGCGTCAGACTCCAACGAGAAGACTACAACAAGGGGGGCGACCGCGTGACCAGCACCGTTGCCCGGCCCGACGCCGAGGACCACGTCGCCCTCGATGAGGACTACGTCCTCACCGCCGCCTTCGTCGAGAAGGTGGTCGACGCCGCCGACGCCGCCGACGGCATGGGCCTGCGCGGTCTGCTCGAAGACCTGCACCCCGCCGACGTCGCGGACCTGATGGGCTTCCTGACGGCCGAGCACCGGGGCGTCGTCGTCCTGTGGCTGCCGCCGGAACTGCTGGCCGAGACCCTGCCCGAGCTGGACGACGGCATCCGCGAAGAGGTGCTGGAGCGCGTCCCCCACGGCACCCTGGCCGAGGCGCTGCAGGAGCTGGACTCCGACGACGCCGCCGCCGTGGTCGAGGATCTGGAAGACGACCAGCGCGAGCGCGTTCTGGCCGCCATGCCCGAGACCGACCGCGCCGCGATCGAAAGCTCGCTGGGCTATGCGGAAGACTCCGCCGGCCGCCTGATGCAGCGCGAGGTGATGGCCGCGCCCCAATTCTGGACCGTCGGCGACACCATCGACCACGTCCGGCTTCAGGGCGACGACCTGCCCGAGCTATTTTTTGACGTCTACGTCGTCGATCCGCTGAACCGTCCCGTCGGTGGCATCCCCGTCAGCGGCCTGCTGCGCGCCGCCCGCGAGGCGCGCCTGACCGACATCATGGAGCCGATCAACGAGATCGCCGTCGATCAGGACCAGGAAGAGGTCGCCTACATTTTCGAAAAATACCACCTGATCTCGGCGCCCGTCATCGATGCGGCGGGCCGTCTGGTCGGCCAGGTGACGGTCGACGACATCGTCAACATCATCCAGGAAGAGAACCGCGAGGACATCCTGCGCCTGGCCGGTGTGCGCGACGAGGATCGGGGCTCTTCGGTGGTGGAGATCGTCCAGGGCCGCGTGCCCTGGCTGGCCATCAACCTTTTCACCGCCGTCATCGGCGCCAGTGTGATCGGATGGTTCGAAGGCACGATCCAGCAGATCGTCGCCCTGGCGATCCTGATGCCCATCGTCTCCGCCATCGGCGGCAATGCGGGGACGCAGGCGCTGACCGTCACGGTGCGGGCGCTGGCGACGCGCGAGCTGAACAGCTCGAACGCCATGCGGACCTTCCTGCGCGAGCTTGTGGTCGGGGTGGCCAACGGCCTGATCCTGGCGCCCCTGATCGGTCTGGCCACCGCCCTGTGGTTCCGTGACGAGAATTGGCGCATCGGACTGGTCATCGGCGCCGCCATGGTGCTGAACCTGGTGGTGGCGGCGACCGTAGGCGTTCTGACGCCCGTGACCTTGTCGAAACTGAAATTCGACCCGGCCGTCTCGTCGGCCGTCTTCGTCACCGCGACGACCGATTTCTTCGGCTTCCTGATCTTCCTTGGCCTGGCGACGATTGTGTTGCTCTAGTTTCCAACCGGCCCGGCCTTTGCTGGCCGTATGACGCGGGCTCTCGGCCCGTCTCGATTTGGAACAAGGTCTGCCGTGTCGGACACGACTGAAAAGCGTCTGAAGGTCTCGCGAGAAGGCGTCGTGCTCATCAAGAGCTTCGAGGGCTTCCGCGCCAGCGCCCAGCCGCGCCCCGACGGCGGCTGGGTCATCGGCTACGGTCACACCCGATCCGCGCGCGAGGGACTGACGGTCAGCGAGGCCGACGCCGAGTTGCTGCTGCAATACGACCTGATTCCGGTGGTGGGAACGCTGAACGACCGGGCGCCCGTCTGGATCAACCAGCACCAGTTCGACGCGCTCGCCAGCTATGCCTTTTCCGTGGGGCTGGACCGCTTTGAGACCTCCCCGGTGCTTGAGCGGCTGCGCGCCGGGTCGGCCGACGAAGCCGCCGACGCCATGGTCGGCTCGCCCGAGATCGCTCCGCCCGACGCCGTGTTGCGCCGCCGGGCCGCCGAGCGCGCCCTGTTCGTCGCCGACGCCGCCAGCCCAGTCACCCTGGCCCAGTTGATGGCGGCGCCGCTGCCTCTGCCTGCCCCTCCGTCTCTCGCGGTGATCGAGCCCGCGCATGAGGAGACGCCGGTTTCGGAAGCTGCGGTCGCAGAGGACGCGGCCCAGACGTCGACCGAAGACGCACCGGCCGCCCCGGACGTCGAACCGGTCGTGACCCTTCCGGTCGAGGCGGAAGCTGAAGTCGCCACCTCTTCGACCGACGACGCTCTGGAAATCGCCGAAGCCGAGGTCACGCCCACGGTTCAGCCGGCGGAACCTCCGGCCGACGAGCCGGCAGCGATCGAAGAAGATGCGCCCGCCGAGACGACGCCGGAACCGACCGCAGAAGCTGTGATCCCGGATACCGGCGGCGAGGTCGAAGCGGACGCTGAGCCGGCCGTTGCAGACGCGACGCCCGCTGGAGCGCCCGTGGAAGCCGCGCTCGAGGCTGAGCCGATGGTCGACGCCATATCGTACGCAGCGCCCGAGATGGACACGCTCGTCGAGACCGAAGCCTCGTCGGCGCCTCTCGCCGCCTCGGCTTCGGCCAGTCTGCGGATGTCGCCCTACGCCGGCGTCCTGATCGGGCCGATCCCAGGACTGGATGGCGCCATGAGCGCGATCTCGCCGGCCCCGGCCGCCGGTCTGCAGGAAGCCGAGGCTCCGCCCGAGACGTCGGAACCGGTTGCGGTCGAAGACGTGATCGAGGTCGAGACCAACACCTTCGAAAGCGCGCCGGACGCGCCCGTCTTGGATGCGCCTCGCCTGGTTCTGACCCCGCCCGACGAGGATGACTCCCCGATCCTGCGCCCCCTGTGGTCCGAGGTTGACCGCGGCATCACCACCGCTGATGAATCGCCGCTTTTCGAAGAGGTGCTGCATCCGGCCTCCGCCTCTGTCCTGCGCCATGAGGCGGAGATCGCGCCGCGCCGGTCGGATTGGCCCGAGTTCGGCGCGTTTGCAGCCATGGGCGGGATCGGCCTGGTGTCCTTCGGCGCCGCTGTCGCCGGCTTCCGCAAGGCGGCCGAGGAAGGTCCTGACGGGGCCCAGCTGGCCATGGTCGGATGGGTTCTGCTGCTGATCGCCCTGGTCTGCGTGGGCGTGTCGGGCTACAACCTGTTCCGGGCATGGACAGCCGACCGCAAGGCCAACTAGCCTGCTTTGACCGGCCCTCGCAGGGTGCTAACCCCACGGGCATGAGCATTCCCAACGCACCCCAAAGCATGGAATTCGGCCTCGGCGAGAACGCCGACGCCATCCGCGAGACCACCGCCCGCTGGGCTGCCGACCGTCTGGCGCCGCGCGCCGCGGAAATCGACGAAACCAACACGTTCGCCCGCGACCTGTGGCCCGAGATGGGCGAACTGGGCCTGCACGGCATCACCGTCGAGGAAGAATACGGCGGCCTCGGCCTCGGTTATCTCGAACACGTCGTGGCGATGGAGGAGGTGTCGCGCGCCTCGGCCTCGATCGGCCTGAGCTACGGCGCCCACTCCAACCTGTGCGTCAACCAGATCCGGCGCTGGGGCACGCCCGAGCAGAAGGCGAAATATCTGCCCAAGCTGATCTCGGGGGAGCATCTGGGGTCGCTGGCCATGTCGGAGGCCGGCTCCGGCTCCGACGTCATGTCGATGCGCACCCGCGCCGAGAAGAAGGGCGACCGCTACGTCCTGAACGGCACGAAATTCTGGATCACCAACTCGCCCACCGCCGACACCCTGGTGGTCTACGCCCGCACCGGCGAGGGCAACGGCGGGGTCACCACCTTCCTGATCGAGAAGGGGATGAAGGGGTTCAGCGTCTCCAAGAAGCTGGACAAGATGGGCATGCGGGGGTCGGACACCGCCGAGCTGGTGTTCGAGGACTGCGAAGTGCCGGAAGACAACGTCATGGGCCCGCTGGGCGGCGGCGCCGGCGTGCTGATGAGCGGCCTGGATTATGAACGCACGGTCCTGTCCGGCGGGCCGCTAGGCATCATGCAGGCGGCGCTGGATGTCGTGCTGCCCTACGTCCGCGACCGCAAGCAGTTCGGCAAGGCCATCGGCAGCTTCCAACTGATGCAGGCCAAGGTGGCGGACATGTACGTCGCCCTGAACAGCGCCCGGACCTATGTCTACGCCGTCGCGCGCGCCTGCGACGCGGGTCGGACGACGCGATACGATGCGGCGGGCGCCATCCTGCTGGCGTCCGAGAATGCGGTGAAGGTGACGCTGGAGGCCGTTCAGGCTCTGGGCGGCGCCGGCTATACCAAGGAATGGCCGGTCGAACGGTTGGTCCGGGACGCCAAGCTCTACGACATCGGCGCGGGCACGAACGAGATCCGGCGGTTCCTGATCGGGCGGGAGCTGGTGGGCGGGTGACCACCTCGGCGGACAGGCTGGCGCGGGTTCCGGAGCCGGTTCTGGCCGACCTGCGTCGCCGCTACGCCGAGCCGCAGCGCGCCTATCACACCTGGGCCCACATTGCGGCGCTGCTGGGCTGGTTCGACCAGCGGGCGGACGGCTTGCGGGACGCCGATGCCGTCTTCCTGGCCATCCTGTTCCACGACGCGGTCTACGATCCGCGCGCCAAGGACAATGAGGCGAGAAGCGCGGCGCTGTTGGCGCAGAGCGCCCTGCCCGGTTTCGACGCCGCATCGGCGGCCAAGGCCGTTCGGCTCACCGAGGCGACGGCAGCGCATCGCATCCCCAATGGCCTCGCTGTTGATGAGACAGACGACATGGCCGAGTTCCTCGACATGGACCTGTCGATCCTGGCCGTGCCGTCGCGTGTGTTCAAAGCCTACGACCGAGCCATCCGGCGAGAGTACCGCCATGTGTCCTGGCCCTTCTATGGAATGGCGCGTCGACGCATCCTGAAGAGCTTCCTGGCGCGGCCGACGCTCTATTTCAGCGACTGGGGCCGGGCGACCTTTGAAGAAGCAGCGCGCGCCAACCTGCGTCGCAAGCTGCGTATCCGTGGCTGACAGTCTGATCCGCCCCCTGACCCCGGCCGACCTGCCTGCCGCTCTGGCGTTGCAGGCGGACGGCTATCCGGAGGCGTTGTGGGACGGCGAAGAGGCCTTCGTCAGCCGGATAGCCGTCGCCCCGGACTGGTGCTGGGCGCTGGAGCGGGAGGGGCGGCTGGAGGGGTATCTGCTGAGCCATCCCTGGACGTCGATGAGCCCGCCCGTGCCGGACACGACGCTCGAGCGGGCCGAGGGCGACATCTGGTACATCCATGATCTATCGACGGCGCGGGCGGCGCGCGGGCGCGGCGTCGGGCGTGCGCTGCTGGCGGCGTGCGAGGCGGCGCATCCGCAGATCCGGCGCTCGGAGCTGGTGGCGGTGGACGGGGCCGAGCCTTTCTGGCGCCGGCTGGGGTGGCGGCCGGCGATGATCGGACCCGTCGTGGCCAAGGTCGCAAAGTACGGGCCGGCGGCGATCTATATGGCGCGCGATTGGGGCTGATCGGAACGGCGCCGGGCCTGGTCGGTTAGCCTCCGACAAGGAGACGCCCATGCCCGCCAAATCCGCCGCCCAGCAGAAGGCCGCCGGCGCAGCACTCAGCGCCAAGCGCGGCGAGACGCCCAAGTCCGAACTCAAGGGCGCGTCCAGGCAGATGGTCGATACGATGACCGAAAAGCAGCTCGAGGACTTTGCGCACACCCAGCGCAAGGGAAAGCCCGAGCATGTCGGCGACCGCTGATCGGATGACAAACGTCGCGTTTCGCGCGTAACTCGATCCCATGCGCCAGTGCGAAACCTCGACCGGGCGTCCGCGCGAGTTCTCCGCTGTGCTGGAGCGCATCGGCGCTCGCCCGGGCCAGAAACTGTTTCTGGGCGAGGTGGTCGAGGCGTTCGGGGAGCGCGCGTTCGGCGCCGTGATGCTGCTGTTCGCCATCATCAACATGCTGCCCTGGCCGCCCGGCGGCACGACGATCACCGGCGCCCCCTTGCTGTTTCTGTCGATGGAGCTGGCTTGGGGGCGCGACAGCCTGTGGCTGCCAGGGTGGATCGAGCGGGCGTCCATCAACCGCAAGACCTTTCGCGACCTGTCAGCCCACTTCATGAAGGCGATCCGCTTGAGCGAGAGGCTGTCTAAACCCCGGCTGGCTTTTCTGAGCGGGCCGTTCGGGCAGGGCCTGGTCGGGCTGGCGTGCCTGTTTCTGTCCATCGTCCTGGTGCTGCCGGTGTGGGGTGGCAACCTGGTCCCCGCGATCGCCATCGGCCTGTTTTCACTGGGGATCATGCAGCGAGACGGGCTTGCGATCATCCTGGGCTGGATCGTCACGGGGATCTCCGCTGCGATCATCGTCCTGGCCTGGCGCCTGATCGTCGGCGTCTTCGTCGAGGGCTGGGATTGGGTCCAAAATCTGGTTTGAGACTTACCGATCGTTCAGTGGCGCTGCGTCCCGGCAACGCCTAGATGCACGTCACCCAATCGCGAGCGCCTCCGGCCATGCCCGACTACGACTATCAGGCTGACGCGCGACCCTTCTCGAAGGTGGTCGCGGACATCGGCGGTCAGGACGATCCCAAGCTCTACCTGGGCGAATTGGTGAACGCGTTCGGCGAGCGCGGCATGGGTGCGATGATGCTGTTCTTCGGCCTGCTGAACCTGATCGCCGGGGCAGTGCCGGGATCGACGACCATTCTGGGCATCCCGCTGCTGGTGGTTTCGATCCAGTTGGTGTTCCGCGGCGACCAGCTGTGGCTCCCGCGCTGGGCGTTGAGGCGCAGCATCGACCGCTCGACCTACCGCCGAGCGGTGGGACGCGCCCTACCCGCCCTCAGAAAGATAGAGCGCCTGACACGGCCACGCCTGTCGATCATGACCAGCGATGCATCGGAAATCCTGATCGGCGTGGTCAGCAGCGTGCTGTGCGTCATCCTGATCCTGCCGATCTGGGGCGGCAATCTGGCGCCGGCGCTGATCGTCGCCACGTTCGGCTTCGGCCTGATGCAGAGGGATGGCGCTCTGGTCATTGTCGGTTGGCTGATGTTCGCCGCCGCCGGGATCGCGGTGTGGCTGGCCTGGAACATCGTGTCCGAATTTCTGTTCGCCGGGCTTACCTGGGCCGGCAATCTGATCGGCCGGTAAAGCAAAAGGGCCGCCGCGTCGCTGCGACGGCCCTTCATTGTCTGATCGCGCTGCGATCGAAACCTTGCCTGAAAGGATCAGGCCCGGGCCTCCAACGAGGTCCAGGTCGCGGCCGCTCGCGATTGATGACAATGAGACACTGGATCACCTCCTTTCAGATACGCGGCGCAAAGTCTGCCGCACGCACGGAGAGTTAGGCCGATCGGGCCGCTTGGCAAGCGCCCATATCAATAACGCCGGAACGCGAAAACGCCGGGAGGGGCGTCCCTCCCGGCGTTTCTTCGAACCCGAAGTGATTTACTGGAACAGCGACAGAACGAGCTGCGGCGTCTGATTGGCGATGCTGAGCGCCTGGACCCCCAGCTGCTGCTTTGTCTGCAGGGCCTGGAGCTTCGCGCTTTCCTTCGCCAGATCGGCGTCCACCAGGTTGCCGACGCCGGATTCCAGCGCGTCCGACAGCTTGCCCACGAAGGTGGTGTGGGTTTCCAGAGCCTTCGACTTGGTGCCCAGACGCGCCAGGGCGCCGGAGACATTGTCGATGGACTCATCCACATCCGTCAGGGCGGCCTGGGCCGCTGAAAGCGTGTCGATACCCTGCGAGGCGGTCACGGTGACGGTTGTGGACCCCAGCGACATGTCTTCGGCCGAAACCGTCAGGGACGAAGTCCCGTCGGCGTTGGCCAGAGCCTGGAAGCCGGTCGCGCTTTGTTCGAGCAGGTTGACCCCGTTGAACTCGGCGTTGGCGGTGACGCTGGCGATCTGGTCGCGCAGCGCCTGGAAGTCCTCGTTCAGCGCCGTGCGCGCCGCGGAGCTGAGCGACTCGTCGGTCGCTGCAAGGGCCTTCTCCTTCATCTGCAGCAAGAGGTCGGAGACCGTCTCGCCCGCCGCCAGCGCCACATCGACCGCGGCGACACCACGATCGAGCGACTGTTTCACCGCGCTCAAGGCACCGATGTCGGAGCGTTGGCCCTGGGCAATCGCCCAGATGGCCCCGTTGTCCTTGGCTGAAGCCACCTTCTTGCCGGTGTTGATCCGGTTTTGGGTGATCTGCAGTTCGGTGTTGGTCGCGTTCAGGTTCTGGAGCGCGATCATCGCGCCCACGTTGGTGTTCACCGAGCTCGAGAGCATGGCGTAGTCCTTCCATTCTGGAATAGGTCAAACGGCCTTCTGGCCGCAGAACCGGTTCTGGTTCGCTGAAGGACACAGCAAGGAGCGGGCCGCGCGGAGTGCGCACAACCCTTTGCATCTGTTGAGTTATCGATGATCGTGCAGATGTCGCCCGGCAGGAATTGCCAAGGGCGGGTCGAGGCTTTTGCCTAGCAGCGGATCAGGGGTGGCGGCTCAGGGGTTGGGGCTCAGGCCGCCTGCTGGGCGGCGGGCGTCGGCGCCAGGCCCTGCATGATCGAGCGGTTGATGTCGATCAGGGGACCGAAGTCCTCGTCGCCGCGCATCACGGCCGACGAGTGCCGGCTGACGAACAGGCTGATGGAGATGATCTGGGCGCGCATCGGCTTGGCCAGCGCGTTGTCGGGGTCGCTGCAATCGGTGGCGAGGGTCGTCCAGAGACGACGGTTCCAATCCAGGGCGTCGATGCGGGTCTTGACGTCCGTCGGGTGCGCCTCGGCGGCGCTCATCAGGGCGCGGGTCACCTGTCCGAACAGGCGATACTCCAGCTCCCGCGGCGTTTCAGTCCTGCTCGCCGCCGCCTTGTAAGCCTGAAGCGACATGGCCCAGTCCCTCTTCGTAATCGACCAGTTTCCGGGCCGCCATCAGCGCCTTGTAGTATTCGCGGGCCAGCACGTGCCGCGACGCGGCCACACAATCCGCCATTGCCTGCGGGTTGCGCGTCGCGCTCATGAACTCTGACACCCGACGGGTAAACTCGTCGTAAAATTTCGGCGCGGCGTTCTCGTCCAGGTACATCATCATGACGGGGAAATAGATCCGGGTGGCCGGCGACACGACGTCGGACGCCTGCATGATGTCCTTCTCGCGCAGGACGCTGGCCTTGTTCTGAAGGATCAGCACACCGCGGCGGTCGCCGTTCTGGACGACGGCGCCGTTCAGGACGAACTTCTCGCCCGGGCGCAGCGACAATTTCAGGGGCATGACGGGTCTCCGGCCGCGACCTTCGATCGCGCGACGCAGGCAAAGCTAAACGAGCGTGGTTAACCATGTCTTGTGGAACGCCCCGGATGATGACGAACCACGCTGACACGGACCGCCTCATGTCTCTGGACACCCTGCCGCCCGACGCCGACGCGGCCGAGGTCGGCTTTCAGCCGACGGTTCAGGACGCCACCGGCGACGCCGCCTCGCCCGAGGCGCTGGGCCGGCTGACACGCGCGCTGGCCAAGCCGACCAAGACCACCGTCAAGCAGCAGAAGAAGCTGATCGAGCGGCTGCGGGCCAGTGTCGCGGGCATCAAGACCCACCAGTACGGTGCAGCGAGTGCGGCGGCGCTGGAGGCGCTGAAGATCGATGACCGAAGCGGCCTGGCCTGGCACATCCTGGCCATCGCCCAGGAGAAGGAAGGCCGCGTCGCCCAGGCCTTGAGCGCCTACCAGGCGGCGGTGAGGCTGCTGCCGGACGAGACCGACGTGGCTCAGGATCTGGCGCGCCTGGCGCAGCGACTGGGCTATCTGGAAATCGCCGAGAAGCTGCTGCGAAAATTCCTGGCCAACCACCCCGGGCACGTCGAGGCGTCGAACAACCTGGCCTGCAGCCTGCGCGACCAGAAGCGCTATGGCGAAGCGATCGGCCTGCTGCAGCAGATGATCGCCCTGGAGCCGACCAGCCCCATCCTCTGGAACACCGTCGGCACGGTGATGAGCGATCAGGGCGAGAGCGCCAAGGCCCTGCCTTTCTTCGAGGAGGCGCTGCGTCTGGACCCTGCCTTCGCCAAGGCCCGCTACAACCGCGCCAACGTCCGCTTCCCTCTGGGCGACGCGCAGGGCGCGCTGGAGGATCTGGAGGCGGCGGCGTCGGGCGCGGAGGGCGGCTACGAGACCGCCATGATGAAGATGGCGCACGCCATGCAGTTGATGGCCATGGGCCGGATCGGCGAGGGCTTCGCGGCCTATGACGTGCGCCTGGACCCTGCCCTGCCCGACGCCGTGCGCCCGGTCATCGACGCGCCTCGCTGGGACGGGGCGACGCCGCTGGAAGGCCGGCGCATTCTGGTGCTGGGCGAACAGGGCCTGGCCGACGAGATGGTGTTCGGCAGTTGCCTGCCGGACCTGATCGACGCTGTCGGACCGACCGGCCAGGTTTATGTGTCGGTCGAGAAGCGACTGGTGGAGATGTTTCAACGCAGCTTCCAAGACGCCATTGTCGGCGCGCACCGGGCGGTGCGGCTGGAGGGCCGACTGACCCGCTTCGTCCCCTTCGCAGAGGACGCCGCCAAAGCCGACGGCAGGCTGGACGCCTACATTCCGATGGGCAGCCTGATGGCTGCGTTCCGGCCGGACATCGACAGTTTCCCCGACCGCGACGGCTACCTGGTCGCCGACCCAGTGCGAGTGGAGCGCTGGCGGACCTGGCTGGACGACCTGGGGCCGGGCCTGAAAGTCGGCCTGCATTGGAAGAGCCTGGTGCTGACCGGCGTGCGCGCCCGCTACTTCTCCAGCTTCGAGCGGTGGAGCCCCGTCCTGACCACGCCCGGCTGCGTGATGATCAACCTGCAGTGCGGCGACACCGAAGCGGATCTGGCCGAGGCAGCAGCGGCGGGCGTCGTCATCCATACGCCCCCGATCAATCTGAAGGACGATCTGGAGGACGTGGCCGCCCTGTCTGTCACGCTGGACCTCGTGATCGGACCGGGCATCGCGGGGACCAACATCGCCGCCGCGGTCGGGGCGCGCACCTGGATGATCCATGCGCCGGACGACTGGCACCTGCTGGGGACCGACCGCTATCCCTTCTATCCGCGCATGCGCACCTTCGCGACCGGAGGCTTCAACGGTTGGCCAGGAGCGATCGACCGGGTGCGGGCGGCGCTAGATAAGGCTGTCTCCGGACACTGGAACACGGCCTGATAGCTGGGCGTTGCGTCCCGTACAGAGGAGTAGCGCCATGGCCGAAATCGAAAACACAGCCGACGAGCAGGATCAGTCGGAGATGTTCGACGAAACCCATCTCGACGACGAGGGGGACGCCGAGTTCCTGCTGGACGAGGCGGACGACGTTCTGGACGTCACACAGGCCGACGGCGACGCTGATGAAGAGGCGTTCGACGAGGACGATCTGAACATCGATGACCAGTTGGCGCTGGACGGGATCGAGGCCGAGGCCGACGCCCTGCTGGGCGTGGACGCGGGTCGGATCAGCGAAATCGACACAGAAAGCACAGGCCAGCGCGGTCCGGACGAAGTCGAGCTGGTCTATTCCGGACTGATGGAAAACGAGCGCGGCGCACAGGCCAGCGCGGCCCATTGGGAATCCAAGACGCTGTCGGACGACGACATCGAAGACCTGGGCTACGGCCCTGACGACAAGCAGGAGGAACTGCGATGAGCGCCCATAAAGAAGACCACAACCCTGAGACGCCGCACGCCCGCCGTGCGGAGCCCGAGGTCGGCAAGCCCGATCAGCTGAAGGACAAGACGAAGCACGCCGAAGACCGCCAGGAAGCCCTGCTGGATGAAGGCATCGAAGAATCCTTCCCGGCGAGTGACCCGGTTTCGGCCAAGCGCATCACCTGATCGCTATTCTTCGCCGACCCACGATGCGATAGCTGCTCCGTCATTTCGTGACGGAGCAGTTTTCGTATGGCCCGCTTTGAAGGCACCGCCGGCTACATCGCCACCGACGAACTGAAAGCCGCCGTCGATGCGGCCGTGGCGCTGGAGCGGCCGCTGCTGATCAAAGGCGAGCCGGGCACCGGCAAGACGGTGCTGGCCTATGAACTTGCGCGCGCCTTCGACGCGCCGCTGATCACCTGGCACATCAAATCCACGACCAAGGCGCACAACGGCCTGTACGAATACGACGCTGTCAGCCGCCTGCGCGACAGCCAGTTGGGCGATCCGCGCGTGCAGGAGGTGCGCAACTATCTGAAGCCCGGCAAGCTGTGGGAGGCCTTCACCTCGGCCCAGCGGCCCGTTCTGCTGATCGACGAGATCGACAAGGCCGACATCGAGTTCCCCAACGACCTGCTGCAGGAACTCGACCGGATGGAGTTCTACGTCCACGAGACGGGCGAGACGATCCGCGCCGAGATCCGGCCCATCGTGGTCATCACCTCGAACAACGAGAAGGAGCTGCCCGACGCCTTCCTGCGCCGCTGCTTCTTCCACTACATCCGCTTCCCCGACGCCGAGACCATGGGCCGGATCGTCGAGGCGCACTATCCGGGGCTGAAGCCGCGCCTAGTGTCCGAGGCCCTGCGATCCTTCTACGACTTGCGCGAGACGCCGGGCCTGAAGAAGAAGCCATCGACGTCCGAACTGCTGGACTGGCTGAAGCTGCTGATGATCGAGGACATCGACCCGGAGAGCCTGCGCGGACAGGGCGGCAAGGCCATCCCGCAGATGTACGGCGCCCTGCTGAAGAACGAGCAGGACGTCCACCTGTTCGAGAAACTGGCCTTCCTGAACCGCCGGGACGGCGCGCGTCCGGGCGCCTGAAGGCGGGTTACCGCGATTTCACTGGCATGGCGGGCGTCATGGGGGACAATACCGGCATGAAGACGAGCCTGATCCTTGCAACGCTTCTCGGCGCCGGCGCCCTCGGCGGCTGCGACGGCGAGCGTGTGGTCCGCATCTCCACCAGCAACTCCGAAGACACGGGCAGCGGCGTTCTCAAGGTCGTCGACACGCTGCAGTGTCCGGACACCCAGGGCGGCCTGACCCGCAAGGGCGCGGTGTCGCCGGATGGGACCATCTGCACCTATGGCGGGCCCAAGGGGGCGGAGATCACGCTGCACCTGGTCAAGCTGGACGGCATGACGGCCGAACAGGCCCTGAAGGCGTTCGAGGAGCGTCTCGGCCGCGATTTGCCGGAGGCGGCCGACAAGGTGCGCGCCCAGGAGACATCGACCCAGGAGGCGATGTCCGGCAGCAGCTCGGAAATGGCCACGGGCAGCGACGCCGCCCACATCAGCGCGCCCGGCATGCACATCGATGCGAAGGACGATCAGGCCTCGGTGCGCCTGCCCGGTCTTCGGGTCGAGGCGGACGGCGATCGCGCCAGTGTCCGCATCGCCGGCTTCCAGATCCGAGCCGACGACCACGGGGCCGCGGCCCAGTCGAGCACCGGTTCGTCCGCCCCGGCCACGCCGACCCCACCCCCGACCAATCAGGGCGGCGTCACCATCAACGCCCGTGACGACGCTACCGAGGTGCGGACACGCGCGGGCGGCGAGGCGGTGCGCATGACCTATGTCCTGACCAACAACCAGGCCTCGGCCGCCGGCTGGCGCATGGTCGGCTATGAAGCGCGCGGCCCGGCTGGCGGTCCGCTGGTCGTCGCCACGGTGCGGGCCAAGAGTGAGCGGGTCGATCCCGTCTTCCGCGACGCCAAGCGTCTGGTCAGCCTGAACGTTGGGGACTGATCGGGGCCCGGATCGGGCTATGCCTTGATCCTGAAGCGACTATGGGTCACCTGACGGCCGTGTCCCGTCCGTCCGCAAAATCCGCCCCGCGCGCCTGGCAGAGAATGCTGTCGGGGCGTCGGCTCGACCTGCTGGACCCTTCGCCGTTCGACATCGAGGTCGAGGACATCGCCCACGGCCTGGCCCGCGTCGCGCGCTGGAACGGCCAGACGATCGGCGAGCACGGCTTCTCGGTCGCCCAGCACAGCGTCGTGGTCGAAGAAATCGCGGCCCACATCAGGCCGGGGCTCGAGCCCAAATGGCGTCTGGCGGCGTTGCTTCACGACGCGTCCGAATACGTCATCGGCGACATGATCTCGCCGTTCAAGGCGGCGCTGGGCGTTAGCTACAAGACCTTCGAGGCGCGGCTGGAGGACGCCATTCACGTCCGCTTCGGCCTGCCGCCCAAGACCCCGCCCGCGATCAAGAAACTGATCAAGTCGGCCGACAAGGCCTGCGCCTATTTCGAGGCGACCCAGCTGGCCGGCTTCACCCGCGCCGAGGCGCTGAACTTCTTCGGATCGCCGCCACCGGGCTATGATCTGGTCATCGACCCCCTGCCGGTCGCCCAAGCCCAGGCGCGGTATCTGGAGCGCTACAAGGTGCTGGCCGGCGCCATCGGCATCATCCCGGCGCCCGACGCCTGGCACACCGAGTGATCGCCCCGCCGGACACCGCGAGCGGCGGCGTCCGCATCAGCCTTTCGGCCGTGGTCGTGGCCCTGCGCGACGGCGAGGCGGCGGTCCTGACCTCGCGCGGCGAAGGCGAGGCCGCCCTGCCCTCCGGCCCGTTCGATCCCTTGAGCGACCGCACCTTCGAATTGGCCCTGCGCGCCTTCGTGACCACCCAGACCGGCTTCGGCCTGGGCTTCGTGGAACAGCTCTACACCTTCGGCGACGCGGGCCGGTCTTCGCCCAAGGCCACGCAGGGCCCCGAGCGCCGGCGCGAAGTCTCCGTCGGCTATCTGGCTTTGACGGCCGAGCCGGGCGCCGCGAGCGCCGATCGCTGGAGCCCCATTTTCGATCACTTCCCTTGGGAGGACAGGCGCGGCGCGGGGCTGGACCCGGCACTGCTGGAAGCGCTGGACGCCTGGGCCGGGCGTGACCCGCGCCGGCGCGCCCGCATCGAGGCCCTGTTCGCGCTGGGCGGCCGCCGGTGGAACGAGGAGCGGGCGCTGGAACGCTATGAGCTTCTCTACGAGGCCGGGCTCGTGGCCGAGGCGGCGCGCGATCAGGACCGCCCTGCCCAAGATCTGCCGACCGGTCGGCCGATGGCGTCTGATCACCGCCGCATCCTGGCGACCGGACTGGGGCGCCTGCGCAGCAAGCTGAAGTACCGGCCCGTCCTGTTCGACCTGACGCCCGAGACCTTCACCCTGTCGCAGCTGCAGGCGGCGGCCGAGGCGGTGACGGGCCTGACGCTGCACAAGCAGAACTTCCGCCGGGGCGTCGAGCGCACCGGCCTGGTCAAGGCGACCGGCGCCCTGGCCTCCGCGACCGGCGGACGTCCGGCGGAGCTTTATCGATCGGTCGGGGCCGATCCCCTGGCGGGCGCGACCCTGGGCCTGACCCTGCCCGCCCAGCGTTGACTCTGGTCGGCCGGGCCGGGACTGTCGCCAAAAGCCCGGAGGGACCCATGTTCACACGCCGCCTGATCGGCCTCGCCGCCCTCCTGCTCGCCGGCGGCTGCGCCGCGCCCGCTTTGGCGCAGAGCGACCCCTATCTGCCCATATCGGCCGAGGCCCAGGTCCTGCAGATGCAGCGTGGCGTGAACATCATAGGCTACGACCCGGTCTGGAACGGCGGCGAGGCGCGCTTCCAGCATCGCCACTTCAAGCTGATCAGGGACGGCGGCTTCCAGACCGTGCGCATGGTGCTCCAGGCCTTCCGGCACATGGACGCCGGCAACCAGCTGAACCCGCGCTGGCTGGCCACACTGGACGGCCACGTCGACGCCGCCCTGGCCCAGGGCCTGACCGTCATTCTGGACGAGCACGATTTCAACATCTGCGCCGAGGACGTGGTCGCTTGCCGCCCCAAGCTGATGGCCTTCTGGGAGCAGATCTCGACCCGCTACGCCAACAAGCCGAACACCGTGGTCTTCGAGTTGATGAACGAGCCGAATGGCGCGACCGACGCCGTCTGGAACGACTACGCCGCCGAGGCGCTGGCCATCGTCCGGCGCACCAATCCCACTCGCAACGTCATCATCGGCCCAGGGTCCTGGAACAGCATAGACCAACTGGAAAACCTGCGCCTGCCGGCCGAGGACCGCCACATCATCGCGACCGTCCACTATTACGGCCCGATGCGCTTCACCCACCAGGGCGCGTCCTGGACCCCGATGTTCACCGAGACCGGCATTGCTTGGGGCAGCCCCGAGGACCGCGCCGCCGTCGCCGCCGATCTGGACAAGGCCGAAGCGTGGAGCGAGGCCAATGGCCGGCCTCTGCTGCTGGGCGAGTTCGGCGCCTACGACAAGGCTCCGATGGCCTCACGCGCCGCTTGGACCGACGCCGTCGCGCGAGCGGCCGAAACGCGCGGCTGGGCCTGGGCCTACTGGCAGTTCGACAGCGACTTCATCGTCTACGATATCCCGGCCGACCGCTGGGTCCAGCCGATCCACGAGGCCCTGATCCCGGAAATGCGCGACCCCTCATAAACCCTTGCAGCGAGCGCCCCGCTTCATTAGAGAGGCCGCTCGCTCGACCAAGCGTACGACGGCGCCGCGGAGAGGTGGCAGAGTGGTCGAATGTACCGCACTCGAAATGCGGCGTGCCTTTACGGGTACCGTGGGTTCGAATCCCACCCTCTCCGCCACCGCCGCTCTCTTGGCGGCTCGTCCCTCGCGACAGGGTTCGTAGTCCGCATCCCCGGCCCCAACCGCCCGTCCCAACCTACATCTGCAGAACCTAAGCCGCGCGCCTGACAAGCGTCTTGCGAAGTCAAACGGCGTTGGCGGCTGTCAGCGCTTAAGCGCTCATGGCGTCAAATGTGATGGTGGAGCGCATCTCTGCCGATTGCGGGCCGATCGCCATCGGACAGACAACCTCCGGCATGGCGACCACGTCGAAAAGTTCGGATATGGCGCCCTCGAGCTTCAGCCACTCCACGATGTCGCCGCTGGCGAGATCGACCACCAGCACGCCGCACCATGGCTCCGCGTCACGGGCACGCAGGGCGTCGTCGAGGGCCAGGCCGGTGAAGGCGCCGTTGCGGGGTTTCGACACTGTCACCAGTGCGAACCCGTCGTGGATGGACAGGCCGCGCAGGAAGCCCGGGCAGAAGGCGACAGTCCGCCGCTCACCGGTATCGAGGTCCACTTGGGCGATCTCGCCGCGACCGGAATCGAGCACATAGACCGACCCCGCGTGGACGCGCGGACTATGCGGCATGGACAGGCGATCGGTGACGATCCGTCCGGTGTCCACTTCGATAAGGACGCCGCCCTCATGCCGGCGCTCGCGCCAGCCGGTGACGATGTCGCTGCGGCTCACAGCGGTGACATAACGCGGCCGGCCCTCGGCGAAGGCGACGCCATTGAGATGGCAGCGATCCTCGGGCGCCAGCCGCGAAATGAAGGGTGGCTTCCAGATCGGGCGGAAGCTGTGCACCAGATCCAGCGTCGCCAGGCAGCTGTACTTGGTGTTGACGAAGATGACCCGGCCCTCGGCGTCCGTGCCGACCTCGTGAATGTCGACGTCGCCGACCGTCTGGGCGTTGCGGGGCACGAACGCCATGTCGAACTGGGTGTTGGCGCGCTCGCCCGGCCGCAGCATGTTCTCGAGCCGCCAGACCTGCGACAACGCGCCGAGGTAAAGCCGGCCGGGCTGGTAGCAGAGACCCATCGCACGGACGAAGTTCTGCTGGTTGAATGACACCGTGCCGTTCGCCAGCAAACCGACCAGGAAGAGTTGTCCGGTCTGGTAGGAGGAGAAGGCGAAGCTTGTCCTGTGGCGGCGCAACCAGTCCGCCAGCCCGCGCGACACGGTCAATTGCGTGCCACCCTGCGACGCCGAGCCTGTCGTTTCGCTCGGCGTCAAAGGCGTCGGATCGGCGGGCGCTTCGGCCATCAGCTCATGCCTTCCATGAAGCGCCGCGCCTGTACGTCAGAAGCGCAGACGAAGACCGGCGCGGATGCCGGCGCCGCGATAGGAATGACCGAAGTCGCCCTGCCCCTCGACGAAGCCGGTCACGCCATTGGACATCGTCGCATTCACCCCCACCGTCGCCTGGCCGAACGTCCCCAGACGATCCGCCTGCACAGCAACCGACTGGCCGCCGCTAAGGAAGACGAGACCGCCGTCGCCCTCGAACTCCCTGACGACCGCGGCGCCGGCGTAGTAGGCCACGTTCGAACCCGCGATGTCGGTGCGTCCGCCGATGCGCACGCCTGCCTTGCCGCGCAGGCCGTCGAACTGATCGTAGTCCAGGCGGTTCGGCCCCACCTCGAAATCATCGAGCGAGCTGCGGCTGTAGGCGAGGCTGACCAGGGGCTCGGCGAAGAAGGCGGGCGATCCCAGGCGGATGCCGGCCTCCACCTTGGCCCCAACGGCCTCGGCGTCGTCCTCACGGTCGAAGCCGCCAACGTCGCTCTGCCGGTCGACCGTGTAGCGGTCGTACTTCGCCAAGGCGTCGATGAAGACGGCTCCGCGGCGATAGCCCGCGAAGCCCCCGACGTTGAACGCCTGCACGTCAAAGCGATCGCCCAAGACCGCGTCGAAGCGCGTCGTGGAGGTGATGTAGCCTGCGGTCAGACCGGCGAGCAGGCCGTCGTCGCCGGGACGGCCGACCAGGTCGAAGCCGACCTGCAATCCGGCTGCGTCCTGCTTGTAGGCGATGTCGATGCCCGCGCCGTCCTGGTCGCCGGCGCCCTGATCCGCCCTGCCCTTGCGGCTATTGGTTTCGGCCAAGGCCTGGAACCAGACGGGGCCCAGATCGGCGCCGGAGCCCATGGCCCAGGATGCGTCCCGATCGGCTGCGAAGCGGGCGGTCACCGCGTCGGCGGAGCGGTTCCACAGTGTGGTGACGGCCTCACCGAGCTGGGCCTGGCGGTAGACGGCCGCACCCGGCGCGCTGATGAGCTGATAGGCGCCGTTCTGACCCGAGTAACGGAGGCGGAGCGCGATCAGACCGCGCTCGCTCGAATCGTCCTCCAGAACGAAGGCCGAGGCGGCCGACGCTGCATCGACATCGACGAGGGTGACCGGCGCGAACAGCGTGCCGGCCCCGGTTGTGTTCAGGCTGATACGAGACGTGCCGGCGGCGGACCCGAAGACGACGGTGTCGGCGGTCGCCGCGCCGTTGGCGATCTGCACGTCCAGACCCAGGGTCGCGTCGCCGCTACCCTGATAGGCGGCGCCGCCGAACGCCAGGCGGTCGCCCGCGACGCCGTTGCGCAGGTCGATGGACCCGGTGTTCGTCAAAGCCTCCAGACCCGTGACCGTGGCGGTCTGCGGCGACGTCGCCGCTGTCAGCCGGATGACTCCGCTGTTAAGCAGCGTGTCGTCACCGGCCCCGAAGTCGCTGGCGCCGGCGAGAGTCAGGCGACCACTGTTGACGAGCGTGTCGTCCGCGTCGGTCAACTGGAACCTGCCGATGATGTCGCCGTAGTTGGCGATCGACGCCGCCCCGCCCTGGATGTTCAGCGCATAGCCCGAGCCGCTGCGGATCACGCCGGCGTTGTCCACGGTCGCGCCATTGGTGGAGCTGATAACGACGGCATCGGCGCCGATGGCGGACACCTCGCCCGTGATGGTCACGTCCACATCGCCGCCGCTCAGAGCGAGGGCGGCGGCGTTATCGCCCTGCGTCTTCACGTCATTGACGCGAACGGTCACCGCGCCCGTGGTGACGGCGAAGACGCCGGAGCCGTTAAGCCCCTGGGTCGAGATCAGGTCCGTCGAGGTGACGGTGATGTCGCCGGTGTCGCTGGTCGCGTAAATGCCAAACGGCCCGTTGTAGGCGTCGCCCGCGCCCGTCGTGATGATGGTGTCGGCGTTGATCACGGTGTCCGCGGTAAAGCTGGCGGACAGGATGCCGATGCCGTCGATGCCGCTGATGGCCACCGTGCCGACGTCAATGCTGACCACACCGTTGTTGCTCGAGAACACGTTGACGCCGTGCGAATAGTCCCCGCTGACCGTGATGCCGTCGGCCTTCACGACGAGGTCGGCGTTTAGGGGACCGGTCCCGTTCTGGAAGGTCGCCGCCTCGATGGCGGTGCCGATCCGGCCACTGGTGCTCACATCCCCGACGTCGACCGTGACGTCCCCCGAGCCCTGGGCCTGAATGCCGCGCGAGTAAGGTCCGGACGTCGTGACGCTCGAGGCGACGACGGTCGTGTCGCCGCTATAGCCGTTCGCGACGATGCCGCTTGCGCCGCCGCCGCGAGTGACGATCGTACCCGGGCCGCTGATCGAGACGCCATCGGAGCCGTAGGCGAAGATTCCGGTCCCGCCTCCCGCCTGGGTGGAGATCGAACCGTTGTTCACCACCGTCGCGAGGCCGTTGACCGCCTGGGCCACGACGCCGGCCGAGAAGTAGCCGGCCGTGGCGACATCGCCGTTGATCGTGACGGTCGCATCGTCGCCGAGCGCATAGATGGCGTGCGAACCAAAGCCTGCGGTCGAGACGTCGTTGACCGTGACGCTGGCGGCGCCCCCGCCCCTGGCGACGGCGAATGCGCCGATGGCGTAGTCGCCCTGCGTCTGGATCGCGCCATCCGAAACGATGACAACATCGCCGGCCCCAAGCGTCACGCCGGCCACGGCGGCCGCATAGCCGCCGGTGGCGGATGCATTGTCGACGTTGATGGCGACATCGCCGCTGTCGCTGACGCCGGCCACGGCGTTTGCTCTGATCCCCGATACACGGACCTCGCCCGCGTCGATCGTCACATCGCCCTGTCCGAGGGCGTAGATACCGGTGGCGGCTTCGCCCAAAGTGGTCACCTGATCGCCGGAGATAGAAACGGCGCCCCCGCCGATCGCCACGATACCGGCGGCCTGGTCGCCCGCGGTCGAGACCTGGCCGAAGGTCACATCGAGCGCGCCGGCGTCAGAGTAGGCGTAAACGCCGCGCGAGCCGGCGCCCTGGGTCTCGACCGTGCCGACGCTCACGGTGGCCGCGCCGCCATAGTAGGTCTTGACGAGAGCTGCAGTGGCGTTCGCGCCCTCCGTCGAGATGGCGCCCGCGTTGAGGGTCGCGCCGCCGTCGCCCACGCCGAACATCACGGCGCCGTAGCCGTAGTCGCCGCTGGTCGCGATGACGCCTGCGTCCAGCGTCACGCCGCCACCCTGCATCAGGACGGCGGTCGAGCCGAAGCCTTGCGTTTCGACGGCCCCGACGGTGACCGACACCTCACCTTCGGCCCCGTAGGAGACGGCGCGAACGCCTGTCGAGTAGGCGGCCTCGGTCGAGGCCGTCCCGAGCGCGACCGTGATGTCGCCTCCCATCGCCGTCAGAACCACGGCGTCGGAGCCGATGCCGTAGACGCTGCCGCCGCCCGTGGTGACGGAGTCGGCGACGAGGACTAGGTCGCCGTTGCCGACATAGGCGTTCACACCGCCGGCATAGTAGCCGGTCGCCTCAACCGAACCCGCCCGAATGACCACATCCCCCGCATACGAACCCGCACTGATGCCCAGGCCGCCGTCGCCGGTGACCTGAACTGTCCCGGCGTCGATCGTGATGTCGCCGGAGTAGGAATTCGCGTTGATGCCGCTGCTGGCGCGTCCGGTGGCGGTCAGGCTGGAGGTGTTGATCGTGATGTCGCCGGCGCTGGTGCTGGCGAGCACGCCGATCGAGCCGGTCCCGGTGACGGCGATGCTGGCGCCGGACCCGGCGTCGAGCGTCACGGCGCCGTTGTTGAAGCCGATCAGCGCCACCCCCGTACCGTCCGCACGCTCGACCGCGACGCCCGGGTCCAGGTTGACGGTCAGATCATAGACCGGCGCGGCCGGATCGAGGCCCGGGTCCTGCGTCGGATCGACGGCCGGCGTGACGTACTCGATACCGTCCGAATAGGGATTTCCCGTCTCGCTGCAGGTCACGACCCCTTGCTGAGCCGCACCGCACTCATCGGCGGCCAGAACCACGCCCGGCACGAACAGCCCGGCGGCGACGCTCGCCAAGGCGGTGGTCAGCAGGAGGGACTGCGCCCTGGACAGGCGGACACCACGTGCCGCGCCGGTTCGAAGTGGCTGGTTCATGGCTTTACCCTCGTTACGCCGCGTTGGCCTGTATGGAGAAGAATCGAGGCGGGTCAACGTGATAGGTTGAACATCCGCGCAGACATCGCCGATTTGTCGTGCGCAGCGGACGCGGAGGGCCAGGTCTTCATTGGCCCTTCAAGCGCCACCAGGGTCGCCAGGGCTCTTCGTGATGCTGATGGTGTCGGCCGAAATGGAAGCAGGTCAGCAACGACAAAACGTCGCCGAACTGACTGCTGCGGGCATTGTGATGATCCGCGAACGGCTGATCGCCGGATCGATGCGGCAACCACGTTCCGAAGGTGAACAGCTGCAGCGCCGAGAGCAGGGCTGGAGCGGCCCAGAAGGCGAGAAGGTTGGGCAGGCGGGCGCCCACCACCAGGGCGGCGACGAGGTAGGCGGTCACGATCGCCATCTGCCCCCAACCGAAATAGGTGCGAAAGAAGCGGAGAAACCAGGCGCCGAAGGCGCGGGGATTGTCGGGATGAAAGTCGGGGTCGTCCGCTGTCCCGGGCGCACGGTGGTGCTCGAAGTGCGCGGCTTTCAGGCGGTCGAAGCGGAAGCCGGCGTAGATCGCCAGGCAGAACCGCCCGATCACGGCATTGAGAGCCGGACGTCCTGGCGCGAGCGACCCGTGCATGGCGTCGTGGGCCACGATGAACAGTCCGACCGATAGCCAGGTCTGCGCAGCCACACACAATGGCGCGACGAGGATGCTCCACGCGCTCCATCGGTGCAGGTAGACGCCATAGATGTGCAGCCCCAGCCAGGCGCCGATCAGGGCGGCGGCGAGCACCAAGCCCTTCAGGGCCTGGCGCGGCGCGACATGGGGTTCTGACGAAGCGACCATGGAACAAGACTAGCGCGTCTGTACGTCGCGGTCGTCCGGTTCTTGCCGCGTGTGCGCCCGCATGCGACCTGTCCTGCATGCAGCAGTACGCCATCGGCGATCCCGGCCCAGACCTGCTGCTCATCGGCGGCGGCCTCGCGAACGGTCTTCTGGCGCTGAGGCTGGCTCAGGTCCGGCCGGACCTCGATGTGCGGATCGTGGAAGCCGCCGACCGACTGGGCGGCCAGCACACCTGGTCCTTTTTCGACTCTGATCTGACGGCGGCGCAGCGGTCCTGGATCGCGCCGCTGATCGAGCATCGCTGGCCCGGTTACGGTGTCCGGTTTCCTCAATTCCAGCGCCGCCTTGCCACCGGCTACAGCACCGTGACGGCTGAGCGCTTCGCAGCGGTGATCGCAGCCGCACTCCCCGGCCGGATCATGCTGAGTTCGCCGGTGACCGCGCTGAGCCCGCACGAAGCCGTCCTGGCCGACGGGCGTGGGCTGAACGCGCGCGCGGTGATCGACGGGCGTGGACCGACCGCGACGCCCGACCTGGCCCTGGGCTTTCAGAAGTTCGTCGGTCTGGAAGTCCGCCTGACCCAGCCGCATGGGCTGACGGAGCCGATCATCATGGACGCCTGCGTCGATCAGGCGGGCGGCTATCGCTTTCTCTACACCCTGCCCTTCGACGATCGCACCGTGCTGATCGAGGACACGCGCTACACCGACGGCGACGCCCTGGATCGGGACGTCTTTCGTCAGGGCGTCCTGGACTATGCGGCGAGCCAGGGTTGGGGGATCGAGGCGATCTTGCGCGAGGAGGACGGCGTGCTGCCCGTGGCGCTGGACGGCGACATCGAGGCGCACCTGACCCGCCATGGTCCAGGGTCGCTGAGCGGGCTACGCGCCGGGCTGTTCCACCCGACAACCGGATACTCGCTGCCCGACGCGGTGCGCCTGGCCGAGCATCTGGCGCAGAGCCTGCGGGTCGACGATGTCGCAGATGACATCCGGCGATACGCGCGCGACGTATGGAAGGAACGCGGCTTCTATCGGCTTCTGAACCGCATGTTGTTCCGCGCCGCGAAGCCGCAGGAGCGATACAAGGTGCTGGAGCGGTTCTATCGGCTGCCCGAGCCCCTCATCGAGCGCTTCTACGCGGCCGGCTCGACGCTGGCCGACAAGGCTCGGATTCTTAGCGGCAAGCCGCCGGTGCCGGTGGGCGCCGCGCTGACCTGCCTGATCGAAAAAGGACGTGCGTGATGCGGGCTGCGGTGATCGGGTCGGGGTTCGGAGGGCTGTCGCTGGCCATCCGGCTGCAGTCGGCGGGCATTCAGACCACCGTCTTCGAGGCGCGCGACAAGGCGGGCGGCCGCGCCTACGTCTATGAGGACAAGGGCTATACCTTCGACGCGGGTCCGACGGTCATCACCGACCCGTCGGCGCTGGAGGAACTGTTCGACATCGGCGGCCGCAAGCTGTCGGACTATGTGGAGCTGCTGCCTGTCGCGCCCTTCTATCGGCTGTGCTGGGAAGACGGGGACGTGTTCGACTATGTCAACGACCAGGACGAGCTGGACCGCCAGATCGTCGCCCGCAACCCGGCCGACAAGGAGGGCTATCGCAAGTTCCTGGCCTATTCGCAGGACCTGTTGAAGGAGGGCTATTTGAAGCTGGGAGCCGTGCCGTTCTTGGACTTCGCCAGCATGGTCAAGGCCGCGCCCGAACTGATGAGGCTTCAGGCCTGGCGGTCGGTCTACGACAAGGTGGCCAGCTTCATCCAGGACGAGCACCTGCGTCAGGCGTTCAGCTTCCACTCCCTGCTGGTGGGCGGCAATCCGTTCGCGACCTCATCGATCTACGCCCTGATCCATGCGCTGGAGCGGCGGTGGGGCGTGTGGTTCCCGCGCGGCGGAACCGGCGCCCTGATCCAGGGCATGGTGCGGCTGCTGCAGGACCTCGGCGGCGAGGTGCGCCTGAACGCCCCGGTCGAACGGATCACCATGGCGAACGGCCGGGCGACCGGGGTCGTCGTGGGCGGAGAGGACTTGGCCTTCGACATGGTCGCCTCCAACGCCGACGTGGTTCACACCTACCAGCGCCTGCTGGGCCAGGAGCCGCGCGGCGAAAAGGAAGGCGCGCGTCTGGCGGCCAAGCGCCATTCCATGTCGCTGTTCGTCATCTATTTCGGCCTGAAGCGCGTGCACCCGGAGGTGCGCCACCACACAGTCCTGTTCGGACCGCGCTATCGCGAACTGATCGCCGAAATCTTCAAGGGACCGGACCTGCCGGACGACTTCTCGCTGTACCTGCACGCGCCGACCCGGACCGACCCGTCCCTGGCGCCCGAAGGGTGCGACGCCTTCTATGTGCTGGCGCCGGTGCCGCATCTGGCTTCGTCCGACATCGACTGGGCGGTCGAGGGGCCGCGCTATCGCGACCGTATCCTGGCCTATCTGGAAGAGCGCCACATTCCGGGCCTGACCGCCGACCTCGACACCTGCCGCATCTTCACGCCGATCGACTTCCGCGACCAGCTGAACGCACACCAGGGTTCGGCCTTCTCGCTGGAGCCCATCCTGACGCAGAGCGCCTGGTTCCGGGTGCACAACCGCGACGATCAGATCCCGAACCTGTACTTCGTCGGCGCCGGCACCCATCCGGGGGCGGGCGTGCCCGGCGTCGTCGGCTCGGCCAAGGCCACCGCCGGCCTGATGATCGAGGACGCGAGACAGACCGCATGACCGACGCCGTCCTGGATCACAGTCGTCAGTCCATGGAGCAAGGCTCCAAGAGCTTCGCGGCCGCGGCACGCCTGTTCCCATCGGCGATCCGGGACGATGCGTGGATGCTCTATTCCTGGTGCCGACATTGCGACGACGAGATCGACGGCCAGGTGCTGGGCCACGGCTCGGTCGGCATCGATCCGGTGCTGGCGGGCCAGAAGCTTGACGAACTGCGGGCCCGAACGACTTCGGCCCTCGCGGGCGAGGTCCAGACGGATCCCGTCTTCACCGCCTTCCAGCGCGTCGCCATCCGCCACGGCATTCCCGTGGACGAGGCCATGGATCTGCTCCGGGGCTTCGAGATGGATGTGACCGGTCGGCGTTACGACACGCTGGAGGACACTCTGGACTACGCCTACCACGTCGCCGGCGTCGTCGGCGTGATGATGGCCAGGATCATGGGCGTCTCGGATGCGCCGACCCTGCAACGGGCCCAGGATCTTGGCCTGGCGTTCCAGCTGACGAACATCGCCCGCGACGTTGTCGAGGACGCGGGCGGGGGGCGCGTCTATCTGCCGGGCGCGTGGCTGGACGAGGCGGGCGTGCCGCGCGATCAGGTCGCCGCGCCCGAACACCGTGCGGCCGTGGCGCGAACCGCCCAGAGGCTGGTCGCCGCCGCCGAGCCCTTCTACGCCTCCGCACGATGGGGTCTGCGCGATCTGAACCCGCGCTCGGCCTGGGCCATCGCGACGGCGCGGGGCGTCTATCGCGCCATCGGACGGCATGTCTCGCGCGCCGGGCCGACCGCATGGGACGGCCGGACGTCGGTCGACAAGGCGGGCAAGCTGGTTCTGCTGGGCCGCGGCGGTCTGATCGCCCTGTGGTGCAAGACGCTGGACGCCTGGCGCGAACCCCCGCCGCGTCCTGCCCTGTGGACGCACGTCTGACCGTCAGAGGCGACGACGCTCCAGTAGCAGCGCGCCGAGCCATCCGGCGCCGCCCATAGCGCCGAGGACCACCCAGGCGACCGGCACGACAGAGGCGAACTCGCCGCGCCAGACCACGGACTGATACGCCTCGATCGCCCACGCATGGGGCGTGGCCCATCCGATGGCCCGGAAGGCTTCGGGCATCAGGAAGCGCGGCGCCATAGAGCCGCCGAGCGCGGCCAGCAGCAGGACGACGAAGGTGGTCAGCGGCTGCGCCTGATCGCGCGAGCGGCAGGCCGCCGTGAGGACCAGGGCCAGTCCCGCCGCCGCGATCCCGACCATGACGGCCGTGACCGCCGCAGCTGTCGCCTGCCAGACGGCGAGGTCGGGCAATCGCGTCCAGGCAGCGGCGAAGACCGCGCCGGTCTGCATCACGCCCACCATGGTCAACCACGCCGCGCGGCCTGCGAGGATCGGGGCGAGCCCTCCGCGCGCCAGGGCCAGCCGCGCTTGCAGACCGGACCGCCGCTCGTCGAGCCCGCCCATGGCGCCGTGCATGGCGGCGAAGAAGACGAACATCACGCTGACGGCGCCCGCGTAGTATGCAGACTGGGCGTCGCCGGCCGGGCCGATCTGCTGGACCGACACGCGCGCCGAACGAGGGGCGGACTGCCCCGCCAGCGTGGCCGCCATGGGCTCAAGCCTCGCCTGAAGCCCGGCCGCGGCGACATCCCGTCCCGCCGCCAGTACGATGATCAGGCGAGGCGGGCCCCCGGGCGAAGGGCGGATCAGAATCCCGGCGTCCGCCCGGCCGTCGAGCACCGCGCGCTCGAGCTCCCCTTCGCTGTCGGCCATACGCAGGCGGCGACCCATGTCGCCTTCCAGCGCCCTGCGCATCGCGGCGGTCGCCGGCGTTCGCGCTGCATCATGGATAACCGCCGTCGTGTCGATCTCGCCCCGCGCGCCGGCGCCAAAGATGGCGGCGAACAGCAGATAAACGAGCGGCGGCAGCAGCAGCGTCAGCACGACGCCTGGACGGTCACGCCAGAAACTCCTTGCCCATGCGCGCGCCACGGCGATCATGGCTGACGGCCTGACAGATGCGTCACCAGGTCGTCCAGACCGGGACGCCGCACGATGATCTCTCCATCCTCGGCGTCGACGTCGGGCGCCAGGGCCTGGGCCAGCGTCAGGGCGTCGCTGGTCGACCGGCTCCAGGTCAGACCATCCTTGCCTTGCACAAGACCAGCTTCTGTCAGCAGACCGGCGCATCGGGACGACGCCGGTCGAGCGAAGCGGATGTCCAGAAGACGATCGGCGCCGAACGCAGTCTCCACCAGATCCTGCGGCGCACCCTCTGCGATCAAACGGCCCTGCGCCATGACGCCGATGCGGTCAGCGACGTCCGCCACGAAGAGGGCGTCGTGGCTGATGAGGAGACATCCCGCGCCGTCGTCCGCCATGGTGCGTAGCGCCTGAGCCAGAACATTTCGCGTGGCGGCGTCCACCCCCTCGGTCGGTTCGTCGGCGATCAGCAGCGCAGGTTGTCCTACCAGAGCGGCCGCCAGATTGGCGCGCCGACGCCAACCGCCGGAGAGTGTGCGCACGGGCTGATCGGCGCGGGGGTCGCAGCCCGTGAGATGCAGCGCACGATCGACCGCCGCCCCGCGCTGGCGGGCCGGAACCCTGCAAAGCTGCGCCGTGACCTCGACGTTTTCTCGGGGGGATAGGGCGGGAAAGAGCGCGATCTCTTGGGGGGCCAAGCCGATCCGCGCGATCTCATGCGTCCCGCCCCCGATCTGCACGGACCCTCGTCGCGCAGGAAGCAGACCGCAGGCCACGCGAACGACCGTCGATTTGCCGGCGCCGTTGGCCCCCAGCAGGGCGTAAACTTCACGGGCCTGGACGGTGAGGTTGAAGCCCTGCAGCACCGCCCGACGCTCATAGCCCGCCTCGACCCCGCGCAAGACGAGAGCCGGCGTCGCCTCAGATTCCAAGGTCGGCCTTCTGGAACAGGTCGAAGACGTAGCGGGACATGGGACTCTCGTGCCCGACCGCATCCGCCGCCTTCCACAGGCATTGCCGCACCGCGGCGCGGACCCGTCCCTCGCCCCACAGATCGACGAAGGTGGTCGTTTCGCTGTCCTGGCCGACGTCCTTGCCCAAGGTCTCAGCGGTCGAACAGATATCGAGAAGATCGTCGCAAAGCTGGAAGGCGAAACCGACAGCCTCACCGAAGGCCGACGCCCGCGTCAGCGCGTCGCCGTCGCCCCCGCCCAGCAAGGCGCCGCCGCGAACGGCGGCGATGAACAGCCCACCGGTCTTCAGCTCATTGATCTGGCGCAGCGCCAAGGCGTCCCGATCGCGCGGCGCATCGCGCAGATCACGGACCTGCCCCAACGCCAGCCCGTCGAAGCCTACGGCCTGGGTCAGCACGTCCAGCAGCGCGATGCGCGTTTCAGCCGCCTGAGGACCCCCGAGGATCAGGCGGGTCGACTCGTTCAGCAGGGACACGGCCGCCAGGACGGCGACGTCTTCCCCGTGCCGACGATGCACGGTCGGCTCGCCGCGCCGAAGCGCCGCGTCATCCATGCAGGGCAGGTCGTCGAGCACAAGCGACGCGGCGTGGACCATCTCCACCGCACAGCCGAAGTCCAGGGCGTCGTCCGGGCGACCACCGACATACGACGCGGCCAGCATCGCCAGAACGGGCCGGACCCGCTTGCCGTGCCCCAGCAACGCATCCCGAGCCGCCGCAGCCAGAATGCCGTCCTGAGACGGCGCAAGTTCAGCCAGACGGGACTGGACTCGCAGACGCAGCGCCTCCGGCAGGCTCTCATCCAACGTCTGACGAGGTTGAGGCTTGGCGCCGAGGATCGCCATTCAGTCTCCCTGATATCCCTGGCCGTTGCGTTGCGGCGGCGATCCAAACCTTTATGGTCGCATACGGCATCACGGCCGCCCAGGATGCAACCCGCCGGAGCTGTTTCCGATGCCCTCAGACGCCGACGCGATCATCCGTCGCAAGGACGAGCACATCGATCACGTCCTCGCGGGACGGGGGGTCAGCCGCGTGGCGTCCGGGCTGGAGGCCGTTCGCTTCGTGCACGACGCGCTGCCGGACCTGGACCACGACGCCATCGATCTGTCGACGCGGTTCCTGGGGCGCTCGAGCCGGCTGCCGTTCCTGATCAGTTCGATGACCGGCGGGCCATCGCGAGCAGAGGCGGTGAATGCGCGGCTCGCCGAGGCGGCCCAGGCGCTGGGCGTCGTCCTGGCCGTCGGATCCCAGCGAGTCGCCCTGGAGTCGGATGGCCATCGGGGACTGGGCCGCGATCTGCGACGCCGGGCGCCCGACGCATTGATCCTCGCCAATCTGGGCGCCGTTCAATTCGCCTTGGGCTACGGGCCGGACGAGGCGCGCCGTGCGGTCGAGATGATCGGCGCGGATGCGCTGATCCTGCACCTGAACCCTCTGCAGGAGGCTGTGCAGCCCGAGGGCGACCGTGACTGGCGCGGCGTGGCGCGCGGCATCGAGCAGGTAGCGCTCGCCTTCCCGGGCAAGCTGATCGTCAAGGAAACCGGCGCGGGCCTGTCCGGCGCCACCGCGCGGCGGCTGGCGGATATGGGTGTTGCCGCGCTGGACGTCGCGGGCGCCGGCGGCACCAACTGGGGCTTGATCGAGGGCGCGCGCGCAAGCGGCGGCCACGCCGAGGCGCTGGCGGCACCGTTCGCCGGATGGGGCGTCCCCACCGCCCGCAGCCTGATCGACTGCGCCCGCGCCGCGCCTGAGCTGGAGCTGATCGGTTCAGGGGGGGTTCGCGACGGGCTGGACGCCGCCCGCGCCATTCGCCTGGGCGCCCGACTGGTCGGCCAGGCGGCCGGCATTCTGGACGCCGCCCTTTCATCAACCGACGCCGTCGTCGATCACCTGCAACTCAAGGCCGCTCAGCTTCGGCTGGCATGCTTCTGCACGGGGTCAGCCGATCTGGAGGCTCTGGCTCAGGCGCCGCTTCTGGAAGAGCCGAGCTTGTGAGCGAGCTCGGCCTTCAGCGCCCGCGCCGACCGAACCCACAGAAATCCAAACGAGACGCAGTTCTCGCGCGTCCGGATCGCGTGGTGCAGCCGGTGGGCCTGGATCCGCCGGCGCCAGAAGGGCGAGCGGCCGTCGATGCCGGTGGGAAAACGTCGGTGAACCAGGCCGTCGTGGAAGATGAAGTAAACCAGCCCGTAAGCCGTCACGCCCAATCCCGCCGGCAGCGCCCATGGCCAGACGTGCAGGCCAAGCGCGATCAGCACGATCGCCGGAGCGGCGAACACGACGGCGAACAGATCGTTCTTCTCCAGCACCCCGCCGCGCGGCTCATGGTGACTGCGATGCCAGTCCCACATCGGGCCGTGCATCACATAGCGGTGCATGGCCCACGCGAACGCCTCCATGCCGACAAACGTCGCGACAAACAGCAGGATCATGGAGATCACGGACATGCCGCCAGTATAGGCGCGGCAAGCAGGGACCGCCACTTGACCGGCCGGGACGATTGATCGCCTGTGTCCTCATGCTGATGGATGTGATCGTGACGACGGCGGCGCTTAGCCTGATCATCGGCGTCCGCTACCTCGTGGTCGGGGTGGTCACCCACGGTTTGCTGTGGAGCGGGGCCGGTCGGGGTCGTCGGCTCAATCGGCAGGCGCCGGACCGCCGACGTATGCGGCGTGAAATCGTCGCCTCGCTGATCGCCTGCCCGATCTACGCCCTCCCCGCCGCACTGGTGCTGGAACTCTGGAAGCGCGGCGGCACGGCCGTCTACAGCGACGTCGGCGCCTGGCCGCTCTGGTGGCTGCCGGCCAGTTTCGTGGTCTATCTGCTGGCCCACGACGCCTTTTACTATTGGGTTCACAGAGGCTTACACCACCCGCGCGTCTTCCGCTGGGCGCACGCGGAACACCACCGATCCCACGACCCCAGCGCGTTCGCCTCCTTCGCCTTCGACCCGGCCGAGGCCGCTGCCACAGCCTGGTTCCTGCCGGCGTTGGCCATGGTCGTCCCGATCCATTGGGGCGTCGCGCTGGCGCTGCTGACGCTCATGACGGCCACGGCGGTGCTCAACCACGCCGGGCGCGAGGTGTGGCCGCAGGGATGGCTGCGACGCGCGCCGCTCAAGTGGCTCATCACCGCGACCCACCACGACCTCCACCACAAGCGCTTCAACGGCAACTACGGCCTGTATTTCCGCTTCTGGGACACCTCGCGGCTGACCGAGCTGTCAGCGGCCACGGAGAGGCGCGATCGGCCGCATCGCCCCGAGGGCTCTCCAGAAATCAGCCTGGACGACGGTTCGCCGTCAGCAGTATGACCCGAGAGGGGCCGACACGCGGGCGCAAGGCTCAGGCCGTCGGCGTGCGGCCGCTCCATCGGCGCCCCGTCGCTGATGGACGAGGCTTGGCCCCGGCGGGAGCCGTTCGCCCACCCGACCGATGTTGCTGGTAAAGCTGCCAGGCCAGCGTCGCGAGCGCCAGCTTTCCGGCGTGCCGGCCGGCGAGGCGGCGGCCGCCTCTGGACATGAGCAGGCCCCCCAGGGCGGTGGCGATGCGAGACAGGGCCATGTTTCATTCTCCAACTGCAGAGCGCCGAAACGCGGCAGAGACCGGCAGGTTCGATCAAATGCGGGCGCGCCCCACGGCCGCTGGCTCACAACAGGACTTCCAGAGCCGCGCGGGCAGCTAAGCAAGACCCCGATTTGTAGAGCGCGCACCAGAAAGCCGTAGCGAGCGGGGCTGGGTGGGAATGAAGCGCGAGGGCTTCCCAAGCCCATCCTTACGCTCCCCTTACGCCGACCGCCCCGCTTCCATATCGCGCGCTTACGCCCTGACGTGGTCCTTCCGGCTCGAAACTGAGCTGGAGGCGTCGGCATGGCTGATCTGATCTTTCTGGCGACGGGCGGCGTGGCCTTTCTGGCCTTCGCCGCGCTCGCCGTTTTCCTGAAGCGGGTGTGACGATGGCGCTCGCTGTTCTCTGGGCGGTCGGCGCGGTCGTCGTCGCCGGCTACATGGTCGTGGCGCTGTTGCGCCCCGAGCGGTTCTGAGCGGGGCCGCCGTCATGAACATCCAAGGATGGGCGGAAATCGCCCTGACCCTGACGCTGTCGGTGCTGATCGCCTGGCCGCTGGGGATCTACCTGTCGCGCGTCTGGAACGGCGAGCGGACCTGGCTGGACCCGGTGCTGAAGCCGGTCGAGGGCGTCTTCTACAAGGCGTCGGGGATCAACCCGGCGCGCAGCCAGGGCTGGGTCGGGTATGCGGGCGCCCTGCTGGCCTTCAACCTGGTCGGCTTCGTCGTGCTGTACGCCATGCTGCGTCTGCAGGGCGTGCTGCCGCTGAACCCGCAGGGGTTCGCCGGCGTATCGCCGCACCTGGCCTTCAACACCGCCGTCAGCTTCGTCACCAACACCAACTGGCAGAGCTATGGCGGCGAGACGACCATGTCGACGCTGACCCAGATGGTCGGCCTGACCACGCAGAACTTCCTCTCCGCCGCCACCGGCGCGGCCATCGCGGCGGCCTTGGCGCGGGCCTTCGTTGCCAATCGCGGCGAGGGGGTCGGCAACTTCTGGGCCGACATGACGCGCACCACCCTCTATCTGCTGCTGCCCGCCGCCATCGTGCTGGCCGTCGTGCTGGCGGGTCTGGGCGTGGTGCAGAGCCTGGCCGCCTCGGCGACAGCGACGGGGCTGGAGGGCGGATCGCAGACCCTGCCGCTGTTCCCGGCCGCCAGCCAGGAAGCCATCAAGCAGCTGGGCATCAACGGCGGCGGCGTCTTCAACGCCAACTCGGCGCACCCGTTCGAGAATCCGTCGATCCTGACCAACCTGATCACATCCGTAGCGATCAATGTGCTGGGCTGGGCGGCCTTCTTCGCCTTCGGCCGCAGCGTCTTGGCCAAGCGCGATGTGCGGGCCCTGGTGGTCGCGGCCTTCGTGCTTTTGTTCACCTGCACGGCGGGAATGTACGTGGCCGAAAGCCAGCCGGCGCCGGCCCTGGTCGCCGCCCGGATCGAGCAGCCGGTGAATATGGAAGGCAAGGAGACACGCCTCGGCGTCCCGTCCTCCGTCGCCTGGGCCGGCCCCACGACGGGCGCCTCCAACGGCTCGGTCAACTCGATGCATGGCAGCTATATGCCGCTGTCGGGCGGCATCCAGATGTTCCTGATGCAGCTGGGCGAGATCCTGCCGGGCGGCATCGGGTCGGGCATCGCCATCATGGTCGTCATGGCCATGCTGGCGGTCTTCGTGGCGGGCCTGATGGTCGGCCGCACGCCGGAGTATCTCGGCAAGAAGATCGAGGCGCGCGAAATCCAGTACGCCATGATCGCCGTGCTGGTGCTGCCGCTGGCCATCCTGGGCTTCACCGCCGTGGCCGTCGTCTTCCCGACGGCGCTGGCGGGGCTGCTGAACGACGGACCGCATGGGCTGTCGGAGATGCTTTACGCCTACACCTCGGCGGCGGCGAACAACGGCTCGGCCTTCGCCGGCCTGACCGCCAATGCGCCCTGGTGGAACACGACGCTGGGCGTCGGCATGCTGATGGGGCGGTTCGTGCCGGCCATCGCCGTCCTGGCCATCGCCGGATCGCTGGTCGTCAAGCCCAAGCTGGCGCCGTCGACCGGCACACTGCCGACCCACGGGCCGTTGTTCATCGGCCTTCTGATCGGCGTCATCCTCATCCTGGGCGGGCTGCAGTTCTTCCCCGCCCTCGCGCTGGGACCCATCGTCGAGCATTTCCAGATGCTGGCCGATGCGGCCCCGGTCCTGATCGAACGGACCTCCGCCCATGACCTTTGCAAACCCTGAAGCCGACGCCCCGCGCGCGGCGCCTCTGGCCGGCGGCCTGAACGGCGCCATGCTGGGCCGCGCGCTCTGCGACGCCGTCCTCAAGCTGGATCCGCGCAAGCTGCTCGGCAATCCGGTGATCTTCGCCACCTGGATCGTCGCCCTTCTGGCCACCATCTCGGCCGTCGCCGCCATGGCGTCCGGCCAGGCCGCCGGCTTCGCCATCCAGCTGGCGGTGTGGCTGTGGGCGACAGTGCTGTTCGCCAATGTCGCCGAGAGCGTCGCCGAGGGGCGCGGCAAGGCGGCGGCCGACAGCCTGCGCGCCACCCGCGTCACCACCCTGGCCAAGGCCATCGATCCGGCGACCGGAGTGACCACGCCGATCGCGGCCAACGACCTGACGGTCGGCTCGATCATCCTGGTCGAGGCCGGCGACGTCATCGCCTCCGACGGCGAGATCATCGAGGGCGTCGCCTCGGTCAACGAGGCCGCGATCACCGGAGAGAGCGCGCCGGTGATCCGCGAGGCGGGCGGCGACCGCTCGGCCGTGACCGGCGGCACCACGGTCGTGTCCGACTGGATCAAGGTGCGCATCACCTCGGCGCCGGGCTCGACCTTCCTCGACCGGATGATCGCCATGGTCGAGGGCGCGAACCGCAGGAAGACGCCGAACGAGCTGGCGCTGTCCGTGCTGCTGGCCGGCCTGACGCTGGTCTTCCTGATCGCCGTGGTGACCCTGGTCGGGCTGGGCGCCTATTCTGGCGTGAAGCTGGACCCCATCGTGCTGGGCGCCCTGTTCATCACCCTGATCCCCACGACCATCGGCGGGCTGCTGTCGGCCGTCGGCATCGCCGGGATGGACCGGCTGCTGAAGGTCAATGTCTTGGCCACCTCGGGCCGAGCGGTCGAGGCGGCGGGCGATGTGGATACCCTATTGCTGGACAAGACCGGCACCATCACCTTCGGCAACCGCATGGCGACGGAAATCATCGCCGTCCCCGGTGTTCGGCCCGAAGCCGCCCTGCGCGCTGCCGTCGCCGCCTCGCTGGGCGACGAGACGCCGGAGGGCCGCTCCATCATCGAACTGGGCCGCAACGCGGGCGTCACGGTCGACAAGCCCGAGGGCGCGACGGTCATCCCGTTCAGCGCCGTCACCCGCCAGTCGGGCATTGAGGCGGGCCAGCAATCATGGCGCAAGGGCGCGGTGGATGCGGTGCTGACCTCGTTGGGCGTGACTATCGACCAGGCGCCGGGCGAGTTTCGCGCCGCCGTGGACCGCATCGCCCGCTCGGGCGGCACGCCGCTGGCGGTGACCGAGAACGGCGCCCTGGTCGGGGTCATCCACCTGAAGGACGTGGTCAAGCCGGGCGTGAAGGCCCGCTTCGCCGAGCTGCGTCTCATGGGCCTGCGCACCGTCATGATCACCGGTGACAACCCGGTTACCGCCGCCGCCATTGCCTCGGAGGCGGGGGTCGACGACTACCTCGCCGAGGCGACGCCCGAGGACAAGCTGCGGCTGATCCGAGAGGAGCAGGCCAAGGGCCGGCTGGTCGCCATGTGCGGCGACGGCGCCAACGACGCCCCAGCCCTGGCCCAGGCCGACGTCGGCGTGGCCATGCAGACCGGCGCCCAGGCCGCGCGCGAGGCCGGCAACATGGTCGATCTCGACAGCGACCCCACCAAGGTCATCGAGATCGTCGAGGTCGGCAAGCAGCTGCTGATCACCCGCGGCGCCCTGACCACCTTCTCCATCGCCAACGACGTGGCCAAGTATTTCGCCATCATCCCGGCGATGTTCGTGGTCGGCCTGCCGGCGTTGGGCGCGCTGAACATCATGCGGTTGGGCTCGCCGGAGAGCGCGATTCTGTCGGCGGTGATCTTCAACGCCCTGGTGATCGTGGCCCTGATCCCGCTGGCCCTGCGCGGGGTGAAGTACCGGGCGGTCGGGGCCGGCAAGCTGTTGGGTCGCAACCTGCTGATCTACGGCCTCGGCGGCCTGATCGCGCCCTTCGTCGGCATCAAGCTGATCGACCTGGTCGTCTCCGGCCTGGGTCTGGCGTGAGGCCCGCCATGTCCCGCAGCCGCTTCGGCGGATCCGGCAAGAACGACGCCTGGTTCGCCCTCTTCTTCATCGCCGCCGTCGTGGTCGTGGGCCTGCTGGCCGACGCCCGCGACACCGACGCCCCCGACCGGCCCGCGCCGGTCCCGGCGTCGCATCTCAAGGACTAGATCGATGCTCAATCAGCTTCGTCCCGCCATCGTTATGGTCGCCCTGTTCACCGTCCTGCTGGGGCTGGCCTATCCCCTCGCCGTCACCGGCGTCGCCCAGGCCGCCTTCCCGGCCCAAGCCAACGGCAGCCTGGTCCGCGACGGCGCGGGTCGGGTCGTCGGCTCCAGCCTGATCGGCCAGCCGTTCGCGCTGGCTCAGTACCTGCACCCGCGCCCCTCGGCCGCCGGCGACGGCTATGACAGCGCCGCTTCGTCGGGCTCCAACCTCGGCCCGCTGAACGCCGATCTGAAGGCGCGGGTCGCCGAGACCACAGCCGCCATCCGCGCCGAGAATGAGGCGGGCGCCGTGCCCGCCGACGCCGTCACCGCCTCCGGGTCCGGCCTCGACCCCGACATTTCACCGGCCTACGCTCGCCTGCAGGCCGCCCGCATCGCCCGAGCGCGCGGCGCGCAGACGGCGGAGGTGCTCAGCGTGATCGATCAGCATGTCGAGCGGCCCCTGCTGGGCTTCATCGGCCAGCCGCACGTCAATGTGCTGATGACCAACCGCGCTCTCGACGCCCGCTTCCCGGCCGTCGCCGGCGGCTGATGGCGACGGTTGCCGACACAGCAGATCTTCCCAAGCCGGCCGGGCGAAAGCGCGGCCGGCTGAAGGTCTTCCTCGGCATGTCGCCGGGGGTGGGCAAGACCTATGAGATGCTGCGTGCGGCGCGCCGCCGGAAGGCCGAGGGCGACGACGTCGTGGTCGGGGTGGTCGAGACCCACGGCCGGCGCGAGACCGAAAGCCTGCTGCGCGGGCTGGAGGTGATGGCGCGCCAGCCGATCGACTACAAGGCGCGCGTCCTGATGGAGTTCGACCTGGACGGCGCCATCGCCCGGCGGCCGGACCTGCTGCTGGTCGACGAATACGCCCACTCCAACGCCCCCGGCTCACGCCACCCCAAACGCTGGCAGGACGTCGAGGAGATCCTGACCGCCGGCATCGACGTCTGGACCACGCTGAACGTCCAGCATCTGGAGAGCCTGTCGGACGTGGTGCTGCGCATCACCGGTGTACGCCAGCGCGAGACGGTCCCGGACATCGCCCTGTCACGCGCCGACGATATCGAGGTCGTCGACATCACGCCGGAGGAGCTGCGCAAGCGGCTGACCGAGGGCAAGGTCTATGTGCCCGAGACCGCGCGGGTGGCGTCCGAGAACTTCTTCAAGATCGAGAACCTGACGGCCCTGCGCGAGATGGCGCTGCGCCGCGCGGCCCAGACGGTGGATGACCACCTGATCGCCGCCCTGCGCGAAAAGGGCGTCGAGGGGCCGTGGGCGGCGGGCGAGCGGGTGCTGGTGCTGATCGGCGCCGACGCCATGGCCGCGACCCTGGTGCGCACCGGACGGCGGATGTCCGACGTGATGATGGACGCGCCCTGGACCGTCGCCCACGTCGACCGCCCCAGCGCCACGGCGACCGATCCGCAGCGCGCCGCACGTCTGTCGGAGGCGCTGAAGCTCGCTGAGCAGCTGGGCGGCCGCACGGTCGTGCTGACGGGCGACGACGTGATCCGCACGGTGCTGGACTACGCCCAGCGCAACAACGTCACCCAGATCGTCCTGGCCAAGGGACGCGAGAGCCGCATCACCGAATGGCTGGGACGGTCGCTGCCCACCGAACTCCTGCGCGCCTCGACCGGGGCGGCCATCCACATCGTCACGGACCGCGAAGCGACCGTACCGACGCCCCCGACCAAGGAGCCGCGCAAACCGGGCGGCTGGATCGGCTATGTCATCGGCGCGGGCTTTGTCGCCGCCGCCACCGGCCTGGCCTATGCGCTGGACCAGAGGTTCGAACGGGTCGACCTGGGCGTCGTCTATCTGTCGGCCGTGCTGGCGGCGGGGGTGCTGTACGGGATGCGGCCGGCGCTGGCGGCGGCGACGGCGGCCTTCATCGCCTACAACTTTCTGTTCCTGGAGCCGCGCTACAGCCTTCTCATCGGCTCGCCTACGGACCTGCTGACGCTGGTCGGCTTCTGGGCCGTGGCCCTGGTGACCGGCTATCTGGCCGGGCGGGTGCGCGATCAGGCGAAACGAGCCCAGACGCGCGCTTCCGCCGTCTCGGCCCTTCTGGCGGGCAGCGAGACGCTGGCGGCCGCCGAGGGTGTCGAGGCCACCGCTCGCGTCCTGGCCGAACAGGCCGCCGCCGCGGCCGGCGCCAAGGCCGTGGTCCTCTTGCCCGCCGAGGACGACATCGCCGTGGCCGCCAGCGCGCCCAGTCCTGAGAATTCGGAGCCGGAAACGCTCGGCTCCGCCGCCATGGCCGCCGCTCGCTGGGCCTGGGAGCACGGCGAGGCCGCCGGCTTCGGCACCGGCACCCTGCCCCAGACCAGCTGGACCTTCCGCCCTCTGCAGGGGGTGCGCGGACGCGTGGGCGTCGCGGGGGTGGAGGCCGAAGCGGTCATGCCCGGTTCCGACGAGGAGCGCCTGACCCTCGCCCTGCTGGATCAGGGCGCCGTCGCGCTGGAGCGCACCCGCCTGGCGGGCGAGGCGGTCGAGACCGAAAGCCTGCGCCGCGCCGACCGTTTCCGGGGCGCGCTGATGAACTCGGTCAGCCACGACCTACGAACGCCGCTGTCCACCGTGCTGGGCGCCGCCACGACCCTGATCGACTTCGGGGACGGGCTGAAGCCGGACGTGCGCGCCGACCTGCTGCTCAGTATTCGCGAGGAGGCCGAGCGGCTGAACCGCTACGTCGGCGACCTGCTGGACATGACACGGCTGGAAGGCGGCGGCCTGAATGTCCGGGCCGATTGGATCGATGTCCGCGACGTCCTGAACGCCGCCGCCGAGCGCGTCGCGCGCCGTCTGGGCCCGCGCCAGATGACCCGCGACTTCCCCGGTCAGCTGTCGCTGGTGATGCTGGATCAGGCCCTCCTGGAACAGGCCGTGGTCAACATCCTGGAGAACGCCATCGCCTACAGCCCCGACCGCTCGACCATCGAACTGGCCGCCTATGAAGACCGGACCTCGGTCGTCATCTCCATCGAGGACGAGGGCAAGGGCATCCCCACCGACGAGCTGGAGCGCGTCTTCGACAAGTTCCGCCGCATGGAGCAGCCGTCCGACCGCACCCAGGGGGCAGGCCTGGGCCTCGCCATCGCCAAGGGCTTCGTCGAGGCGATGGGCGGCCGCATCGCCGCCGCCAGCCCGATCGCGGACGGTCATGGCACGCGGGTGCTGATCAGTCTGCCCAAGGCCATCGCGACCCACCGCGACCTGCTATAATCGCATCATGTCCGCGACCCGCCAACGCATCCTGGTCATTGATGACGAACCCCAGATCCACCGCTTCCTGACCCCCGCGCTGGACGCCGCCGGCTATGAGGCCAAGCGCGCCGACAGCGGTCAGGAGGGGCTGCGCGCCATCGCGCTGTGGAGCCCCGACGCCGTGGTGCTGGACCTCGGCCTGCCCGACATGGACGGCAAGGACGTGCTGAAACGCGCCCGCGAATTCTACATAGGCCCCATCCTGATCTTGTCCGCGCGCGACCGCGAGGCCGAGAAGATCGACGCCCTAGACCTCGGCGCCAACGACTATGTCGAAAAGCCCTTCGGCGTGGGCGAGCTGCTGGCCCGCCTCCGCGTCGCCCTGCGCGCCACGACGCCCCCGGCCGACACCTGCCCGCTTATCGTCGGCGACGTCGAGATCGACCTGGACCACCGCCGCATCCGAAAGAACGGCGCCGAGGTTCGCCTGACCCCCAAGGAGTATGACGTCCTGGCGCACCTGACCCGCCACCCCGGCAAGGTCGTCACCCACGCCGACCTCCTGACCGCCGTCTGGGGCGCGGCGCACGTGCGGGACACGCAGTATCTGCGCGTGGTGGTCGGGCAGTTGAGACAGAAGCTGGAGGACGACCCTGCATCACCGACCCGCCTTCTCACCGAACCTGGCGTCGGATATCGGCTGGAATCCGCGTAAACTGGTGACTTCCCAGAACACGCCGCCGACTTCGCAGACGTCGATCCCAACCAGCGCTGTCAAAGAAACTTCGTCAGTTCGAAAAACGCCCTGTCCGCCGGCCTCAGCTTCTTCAAGCCGCCCGGAGGGAGCCAAAGTCTGCTCGCGGCGCCATCCGACGCCTGCGTGACCGCCCTTTTCGCGCCGAAGCGCCATCCGCCAAACGCGACCGCGAGTTCGATCGCCGGTTTGTCCTCCGGAGACGTTGGCGCATGGCCGGGCGAACAGGTAGAAGCGGCGAAGGCAGCCGTTTCTGCGCGATAAGGCGCGGCTAAAATCCATCAAGTTTGGTGATATGACGAAGTCGGTCCTCAATTTCGACAGCCTTGCCGCGACCGAGCTTCAGCATGAGCCGTTCGATTGGGCGTTCGCAAATCGCCTCTACACAGCCGAGGACGCCGAGGTTCTGGCGCGGACCTATCCGGTCGATCACTACAAGTCGGTCGCTCGTCTTTCAGGCGGGGAGAAATCCTACACCTATGAAGCGCGCCCGCTGATCCACATCGATTCGACCGATGTCGCATTCGAGGATCACCTCAGTGACACGTGGCGACAGTTGGCGCGCGATCTGGCCTCGCCCGCCTACCGGACCGCCATGAGCCGGTTGACCGGTTTGGATTTGTCCACCGCGCCGATGGAGGCTTACGTCTGTCACTTCGGCCCCGGCGCCTGGCTGGGCCCGCACGCAGACCTGAAGACGAAAATCCTGACGCACGTCTTCTACTTCAACTCCGAATGGAGGGCTGAGGACGGCGGCTGCCTGCATGTGCTGCGGACGAAGAATGAAGACGACAAGGTGGATACGGTGCTGCCGCTCGTCGGCAATTCTTCGATCATCATGCGCTCCGACACGTCCTGGCACTCGGTGTCCAAGGTCGAGAGCGGCGCCACGGAGTCGCGGCGCAGCATGAATGTCATTTTCTACAACGGCGACCAACCCAGCTCCATGTGGCCGGACGGCGAGACGCCCAGCTTCCACGACTATCCGCCGCCCGCTGTCGCAGCCGAATAGGCCGGGCGGCGCGAAATCAGACGGGCGAACCTCCGTCGAACAGACGCCTGACGCGCGTCCAGTGGGCGTGAACCGCCTGCATCGCCTCCCCCGGCGCCTGAGGCGCGTCTTCCCGCAACGCGCTCAACGCCCTGTTGAATCCAGCACGCCAGGTTTCCACGACATCGCAGGGGCGCGCCAGATGGTCGGCCATCCCCATGAACTTCGGAAGGCGCGGTTTGGCGACGAGCACGCCCCGCCGACCGTAACTGGCGCTGGCGATGAAGCCGTGCAGGGACGCGCCGACGAATACTTCGGAGAATGCGATGAGCGCTGTAATCTGACGCAGCCCGATCGGTGCGTCGAGGCAGAGATGCCGCTCCTGCATGGCCCCTGAAATGTCTCGCGCGATCTGATCGTCGGCATGGCAGAGCCCCAGCGGGAGCAGAACAGGCAGCAGGCCCGAGGTTCGCGCGAAGTCATCGATCTGGGCCGCCATCATGGACGCGTCTCCCTCCATCGACCGACGCTTGGCGTGAATGACGGCGTATCGGGTCTTGGGGTCGAGGCCGGCTGCGGTCAGCGTGTCCGCGAGCGTCTCCACCAACGTGTCGCGCGGCCACATCTCCGAGACGGCCAGCGCTGTGTCGGGAACGATATCGAACCGATGACCGTACGATCCAAGGTGATCGCGAGACGCTTGTTCTCGGACGGATAGATAGTTGGCGTCACTGACGACCGGCGCGATGAGTGCTTCTAGCTCGTCCGCCGCAAACGGCACGGGGACGCCGGGCGCGTTCCAAGCCACGGGAATGCGCCGGGCGTTGGCGAAAGCGGCGGCGTCCGACCAAAGCGATCGATAGGCTCGCTCAGGCAGACCGCTCTGCTGGTAGGCCGGAAGCCTGTCCTTCTTGCAGTGGATGATGTTGCCGCCGCCGATCAGCACGCCGTCGGCGTCGATGTCGCCGTAGTCGTCGATGCTGATGACGCTCATGCATTCAGGCCACTGCGGACGCAGCGAGGTCGGGCTGACGGCGGTGATCGTGAAATCGCCACCCAAGGCGTGACGGGCCAGAAGAGGAAACAGAAGATCGCCGTAGTTCAGAACATCGAAGGTTCCGAAGAGGAGAATGTTTCGGATCGCGGCGCCCTCGCGTCAGCAGATGGCAAATGACCTAAGGTGTTAAGATCGCGCGAAATAAGGTCCGCCAACGCGCGGGCTTGGGCATAGCAGCGCAGCGGGGTCGGAGCCAGCGCAAAGCCCCTTGCGGCTGTAGGCGGCCTCGTGCACGACGTCAGATTGGAGGGACTGACCGTGAGACACACTCGACGATCGAAGGCGCGCGCGTCGCGCTTCGACGCCTGGCGGTCAAGCTGTGCGGTCGGGCTCGCGGCCGCCTCCGTGGCGTCCGCCAATCCGGCGATCGCTGCGGACACGACCGATACGCTGGATGAGGTCATCGTCACGGCGCGGCGGACCCAGGAGGCGGCGCGTTCCACCCCGATCGCGCTTGAAGTCGTCTCCGGGGCCGAGATCGCCGACGGGGGCGTCGGCGATCTGCAGGACGTGAGCTCACGCGTGGCGTCACTGCAGACCAGCCAGGTCAGCCGCGACGAAGTCATCGTCAATATTCGGGGGCAAGGGCCCGGCGTCGGCGCCTTCCCCGGCGTGGTGACCTACCTCAACGAGGCGCCTTTCCGTGGGCTGGGCCAGGGCCAGATGTTCGATCTGGCGTCAGTGCAGGTCCTGAAGGGACCGCAGGGCACGCTTTTCGGACGCAACTCCAACGGGGGCGCCATCCTTCTGACGTCCCGGCCGGCCGAAGACGAGGTTTCGGCCTATCTGCGCGCCGAGGCGGGGGATTACGGGTCGAGAGGCTATCAAGCAGCGGTCAACGCGCCTCTGGTCGACGGGGTGCTGGCGCTCCGGCTGGCGGCTATGTCCGAACGCCGCGAGGGCTTTACGCGTGTCGCAGGCAGCGATTTGCGGTTGGACGACCGTGACGTGGCCGCCGCGCGCCTCAGCATACGGTGGACCCCGAGCTCCAGCCTACGCAACGATCTGGTCGTGGACGGGTCGCGCGTGGAGACCAGCGGCACGTCTGGAATTCTGACGGCGCTGAACCCGATCGGTCCCTTGGCCCTGCTCCCGCCCGAGACGGGTGTGGCCCAGGCCGCCTTTGGCCTGCTGGCGCAGCAAAAGGCGCTGGGCCCTCGCACCCAGGCCGGCCTGTCGGTCGATCCCCTGATGCGCGTCGAGCATTGGGGCGTCATGGATCGGTTCGAGGCGCGACTGTCCGACCGCATGGTGTTCACCAACATCGCCTCCTTTCGGCGATATCAGAGACTACAGCGCAGCGATTACGACGGGACGCCCCTGCCGCTTCTGGATTTCGCCATCACGCCGGATGGATGGGATGCCGACCAGACCAGCGTCACGGAGGAAGCCCAGCTTCGCGCCGAGGCCGGCGACGTCGCCTACACCGTGGGGGCCTTCTATCAGGATGACAGCGCCGACGACGGCCAACGCCAGGTCGGGGTCATCTTCTTCCAGCCGATCCTGAGGATCGATCAGGCCCAGGATCGCAGCCAGGCGCTTTATGGCGAGGTGCGATGGGACGCCGACGCGCTTGTGCCAGGGCTTCAGCTCAGCGCCGGTTATCGGCACACCTGGGATCGGCGCCGCCAGACCGCGGCCACCGTCAATCTGGTGACGGGCGCATGCTCGGGCGCCGGTGCGACGCCGCCCGGGTGTACGTTGCAGGACGAAGCCGAGTTCGACGCCGGCAACTGGAGCCTGGCCGGGACGTGGGAGCTGACGCCCGATGTCACGGCCTACGCCACGGCCCGACGTGGCTACAAGAGCGGCGGCCTCAACCTGGGCCAGCCGTTCGCCGACCGGCGGCGCTACGAACCGGAGTATCTGACGGACGTGGAGATCGGGCTGAAAGGTCGCGCGCAACTGGCGAGCGACATCACCCTGACCTATGCGATCGACGCCTATCGCGGGGACTATCGCGACGTCCAGATCAACGCCTTGGTCGCCGACGGGGCCGCCATCTACAACATCGTCGAGAACGGGGCCGAGGCCACGATTCAGGGCATCGATGTCGACGGCGTGCTCGCGATGGGCCCCGTCGCTCTGAGGCTAGCCTATGCCTACACAGACGCCGCCTACGACACCTATTCGTCGGCGATCTACGGGGATCTCTCGGATTCTCCCTGGCCCTACACGTCGCGAAACAAGGGGGTCGTGGGTGTCGATTGGCGCCTGCCGGAGTGGCGATCCGTCGCGCAGCCGGTGGCCTCGCTGAGCTACGCGTTCCAGAGCGGCTCGACCTTTGGCTATGAAATCGATCCGGAGACGCATGAGCCGGGGTACGGGTTGCTGGACGTGCTTGTGGAGTTGCGCAATCTGGCCGGCCGCCCCGTGGACCTCGCATTCTTCGCCACCAATGTGACGGACGAAGTCTACCGGACCGGTGTCATCGGCCTCTACAACACCCTTGGCCTGGATACCTCGGTCTATGGCGAACCCAGAATGATCGGCGCGCGGCTGACGGCGCGGTTCGGCGCGGACGCCGCCCGATGAGCACCCTGCCCCTCGACGGCTGGCTTACGGAGCCGCCCGTTCAACCCGACGCCAACGGGCCGGAGGACGTCCCCTTCGAGCCGTTCGACGCCCGCTGGATGCAGGCGACGCCGATCGAGCGGTTCGACTACATGGCCGAGCGTTACGCAGACCGGATCGCGGTCGATGACGGCGTCACGCGCCTGACCTACGCCCAGGTGGCCAGGAAGGCCCGGGCGCTGGCTCAAAGGATCGATGCCGAGGCGCCGCCTGGACCGCTGGTCGGCGTGTTCCGGTACACCGCCCTAGTGCCGATCGTCATGATGGCGGCGCTGGCGACCGGACGCACGCTGATCCCGGTGGACGCCCTGCATCCCCAGGACCGCCAGCAGGCCATTCTGCGCAACGCCGGCGCCGCCGCCCTGCTTCTGCAAACGGGCGTGGAGATCGATACGGTGCTGCCCGACCTGCCGCGCCTGGATATCGACCTGAACGCGCTGGACGACGGCGAATGGCCCGTCGGCACGCTTAACATGCAGGGTGTGGCAGGCATCATCTACACGTCCGGCAGCACCGGAAATCCGAAGGGCCTGGCCTGGGGATTGGCGGGATTCACGCCCTACATCGGCACGCGCACCAATACGCTTCACCTGAATCCCGACGACCGGATCATCGCCTTGGGCTCCCTCTCGTCCGCGGGGCTCGGGGACGCGGTGTTCGCCTTGATGAACGGCGCGACACTGCGGATTGTCGAAATCATGCAAGCCGGCGTCGGCGAACTTCTGAGGATCATGGGCGAGGAGAAGGTCACGATCCTCAGCTTCGTCCCGACGATCCTGAGGTCCATCCTGCAGATGGACGAGGCGCCGGCGGCGTTCCGACACTTACGGATCCTCGAACTCTACGGCGACGCGACCCTGGCCAACGACGTGGCCTTCTTCCGAACCAAGTTGCCGGCCGACTGTCACATCCGGCTGGTGCTCGGAACGATGGAGTCTGGCGAGATCTTCAGCTGGTTCGTGCCGAAGGACTGGAACGAGGCGGCCATGACGCTGCCATGCGGGTACGTCACGCCCGGCCGGTCGGTGGCCGTTCTCGATGACGAGGGCCGCCCGACGCCCGTGGGGGAGATCGGCAATGTGGTCATCCGTAGCCGTCAGATGGCCCTGGGCGCCTGGCAAGACGGACGATTGACGCCGGGCCCGTTCCTGACGGCGCCGGACGATCCCGAAAGCCGTGTCTACACACCGGGTGACCAGGTCAGAATCCGACACGACGGCCTGGCCGAATTCATCGGTCGGGTCGATCGCCAGGTGAAGGTTCGCGGCATGCGCGCGGACCTTGGCGAGATCGAGGCCGCGCTGCGACAGCATCCCGACGTCGCCGATGTCGCGGTGGTCGCCGTCGCCCACCCGGACGATACCGAGATCGTCGCCTACATCACCGTCCATCGGCCCGACACGCCGCCATCGGCCTCCGACCTGAGAGCCACCGTCGTGGCCGAGACGGCCGAGCACATGGCCCCGTCGCGCATCTTCGCCCTCGACGCCATTCCACGGCTTCCGAACTACAAGCCCGATCTGGTGCGCCTGTCGCAACAGGCGCAGCGCGATCTCGACCGCGGCGTCATCCCGACGCGTCCGGCGTCCCAAGACCTGGAGCCGGAAGTCGTCAGCGCCGTGGAGCAGGCCTGGGCCGCGACGCTGAGGGACCGCGCGGAACCCGGTCTGTCGTGGGAATCCTCCGGCGGCGACTCGCTTGAGGAACTGCAGCTGATCCACCGGATCGAGGTGGCGCTCGGCTATGAGCTCAACGTGCCGATCGAGGGCGATTTCACAGTCATCGACCTGGCGCGAGCCGTCGGCGACGCCATCACCGCCGGCGCAAAACCCCTTTCGCCCGACGACCGGGTAGCCTTCCAGGACCTTGAAATATGACGTTCGACGAGATGACCCAGAAGCTGGCCGCCGCCGCCGCCGCTGAGCCCGGCAATGCCAAGTCCCTCAAGCTCGACATGGGCGACGCGGGCGTCATCCGCATCGCCGGCGCGGTGGTCGACAACCAGGACATCCCGAGCGATTGCACCGTCAGGGTCAGCAAGGACGATTTCGAGAAGATCGTGCAGGGCGACCTTGATCCCACCTTCGCCTTCATGAGCGGCAAGCTGCGCGTCGATGGCGACATCGGCGTCGCCATGGGACTGCAGGCCGTCGTGGGTCGCGCCTTTGGCTGACGGTGGTTTCGGTGGCGCACGCGGACGACGGCTGATCGACGGCCTGACGCGCTATGTCGAGCGGGGCGAGATACCCGGCGCGCTGGCCCTGGTGCGCCATCGCGATGAAGAGGTGCTGTTCGCACAGATCGGCAAGGCCGCCGATGAACACGATCATCCGATCGCGCGCGATACCCTGTTCCGCATCGGCTCCATGACCAAGCCGATCGTCACCGCCGCGGCCATGACCCTGGTGGAAGAGGGAAGACTGCGGTTGTCGGACCGGGTCTCCCAGTGGCTGCCCGAACTGGCCGCGCCCAAGGTCCTGCCGTCGCCGGGCGCCAAGCTTTCCGAGGCTGTCCGCGCGCCGCGCCCCATCACGGTCGAGGACCTGTTGCTGCACCTCCCGGGCTTCGCCACCGCCCTGGTCGCCCAAGGCGATCTCGGCCAGGCGGTCCAGGTCTTGACCGCAGGTCTCGCTCAGCGCGCGGACATGGAGCCTGACGCATGGATGAAGGCGCTGGGCGAACTGCCGCTGGCAAGGGCGCCGGGCGAAGAGGTCATCAACGGCTTCGCCACCGATGTCCTCGGGGTCCTGCTGTCGCGGCTGACCGGAAAGTCTCTGCCCGACCTTCTGAAATCGCGCATCCTCGATCCGCTCGGCATGGCGGACACCGACTTCTGGGCGCCGCCGGAAAAGGCGGGGCGCCTGTGCCCGGCCTATGTCGTCCAGTGGCTGTCTGGCAAACGCAAGGTCGTGGACGACCCCGCGAACAGCGCCTTCACCCGACAACCGGCCTTTCCCTCGGGCTCCGGCGGGCTGGTCTCGTCCCTGGACGACTACACGGCGTTCGGCCGGATGATGCTGAACGGCGGTGAGCTCGACGGCCGGCGGGTCCTGTCGCGCGCATCTGTCCGTTTGATGACGACCAACTTCCTGACGCCCGAACAGCGCGCGCTTCCATTCTTCGGCTACCCATACTGGGCGGATCGGGGCCTCGGTCTGGGCCTATACGTGCTCGACGATCTGTCCAGGCATCGAGGGCTGGGCCGCGAAGGGCAGTACGGTTGGGGCGGCGCTTTCGCGACCACCTGGTTCAACGACCCGGCCGAGAACCTGACAGCGGTGCTGATGACCCAAGTGGCCTTCGCGGCGGTGATCCCCAACATCCGCGCCGACTTCGAGACGCTGGTTTACCAGGCGATCGACGCATGAGCGCGCGGCTGGACGCGATCGGTATCGCGAGACACGTCCTGGAGGCCTCCGCCAGCGGAGGATCGATCGACCCCGGCGCCGCGCCCGCCATGACGTGGGCCTCCGCCCTCGAAGGCTTGATGCAGGCCGGGCAGCAGGACGCCGTAAGGCATGTGCTGCCGGCGCTGAGGCAGCATTTCCAGTCCCGATACTTCAGAAACCTGGACATCCGCCTGCGACAGGATCCTGAGCACGACGTCGGGCCGATCATTCTGGAAGAAGCTGCAGCGCGCATGCGCGAGTCCGAGGCGACGGAGCAGCCGCTGCGCGTTGACGGCATAAGGCCCGCCGTCTGGGCCGCGGCGATGGAGCGCCAGCTCGGCAAGGCGCGCCTGAGCGTGCTGGCGGACAATGTCGCTGTCTTGCGCTCCGCCTTCCCGACCGTCGCCTATTTCAGCAGCCTGGATGCGTTGCTTCAGCGCATCGCCGCCGTCGACCGGCGCGAACTCGAAATACGATCGGATTTCGTCAAAGTCGGCCGTGCGGGCGAAGCGGACACGGTGCTGTTCGTCTTCACCGTCACACCGGCCATGCGGTGTGGGGTGCCGCGGCAGATCCTGAACCGGCTGCTGTCGCGCTTGCCTGTCCACATCGTTTATCTGGCCGAGCCGAAGCCGGCGTTCTTCATGCGAGGGGTGCCGGGACTGGGCCCGGACTACCCGACCGTGCTCCAGGGCTTGAAAGATCTCGCCTCCGAGCTGGGCGCTTCCCGGATTCTGACGCTCGGGGCATCGCGCTCTGGCTATCCCGCGCTGCGGTTCGCGCTCGATCTCGGTGCAGAGGCAAGCCTGGTGTTCGGCGCCATGACCCACCTTTCGGACCGGACGCGGATCCTGGCCCAGAACTACGCCGCCGAGCACGAGATGGCGGTGGATCCCGAAGAACTGGCCGGTATCGACCTGAAGCCGCGATTGGCCGAAGCCGCCCAAGCGCCTCGAATGACGCTCGTTTACGGCGCCGCCGACAGCATAAACCGGGACGAGGCTCTGCGGCTTGAAGAGATGACGAATGTCACCTGCGAGGCTTTGCCCGGAGGCCATAACGCTCTGCTGACGGCCGTTCTGACGGATCGCTTCGACCCCCTGCTCGACGATCTCGTTCGAGGATCGTCTCAGGCCAAGACGACCGCCGGCCAGTCGCCTGCGCCCTAGCCTTGCATATGCCGAAGGTACGCATCCCGTCCGCAATGGCGTGCTCTCGAACTGTCCCCCCGCCTTCACCCCCACCACATTGGCGGCTCTTTCAGGGATACCGGGCGCCCCATCCATCGCGGCGAAGGCCATTCACAAGCCGCCCAGCCTAAGCCATGCCCCTCTGCCGGAACGCGTTCGTCTGACGAGCCGACTGGTCCCATGAATGTCAGACGAGTGATCCTCGACCTCCTCGCACGGCGTCCTGCCGGCGGTACGCTTTGCCCCAGCGAGGTCGCTCGCGTGCTGGCGGATCAGTCTGGCGCTCCGTCCGAATGGCGCGCTCAGATGACCCCTGTGCATCAGGCGATCGACCAGATGGCGGCGGACGGCGAGGTGGGCCTGAGCTGGAAAGGCCGAGACCTGGCGGTTCGGAGCGGGCCGTACCGCATTCGATCGCCGCGCTGAGCTCGCCCGGCCGTTAGGTGGAAGAAACGCCCTGAGACTTGAACCCGCCGCCCTCCCCGGGGTTAGGCCATCGTCAGGTAACTCGGGGGCCGACATGATCTCTCTGGACCACGTCGGCATCGCGCCCGTGCCGTCTTTCACCAACGGCTTTCCCCTCGCCGGCATCGCGCTGTTCGATCCTGACGGTCACAGCCCCGGCAATCTTCATGACCAGCACTCTCGCGAGATGCTGGTCATGCGCCTGTCGACGCTGCTGCGGGTGCCGCTGCTGGGGTCCGTGATGGATGCGGACGACGTGGGCCCGGACGTCCTGCTCGTCCCGCGCGACACCCTGATCGACGAAACGATGACGTCGAAGACGAAGTTGACGATCGGCACCTTGCTGGGAGGCCAGGTCCCCTATCGCTTCGCCGCGACCAAGGCGATCACGCACGGTCTGATCGACGCGGACGCGGTGCGTCCGGCCGGATGGTCTTCATCGATGGCCGAACGACTGGGGGATGCCGCCCTGGAGGGCTACACGGCCTTCACCGCCGAGGATGCGATCGAAGCGGGCCGCCGGCTTCTGCGCAGCGGCCCTGCCCGCGTGAAGGAAGTGTGCGCACGGGCCAGCCTGGGCCAGACCGTGGTCGAGAACGACGCCCAGCTGGTTGCCGTGATCGAACAGCAGGACCCGCGTGTCCTGGCCGATTTCGGGATCGTCATCGAGGAGAACCTGATCGACCCGGAAACCTACAGCGTCGGATCGCTCTCCGTCGCCGGACTGGAGATCAGCTACGTCGGCGACCAGCGCGAAACGACCGACCACAAGAACCGGGCCGTTTACGGCGGCTCACGCCTGCGCTCAGTGCGCGGCGGGCTCGATCGGCTGACGCACCTGGGGCTGGACACCGAAGCGGTGGAGGCCATCCGGTGCGCCGCCGTCTTCGACGACGCCGCCAGGCGCGCCTATCCGTCCATGGTGCTGACCCGCCGGAACTATGACGTCATCGCGGGACGGGATGCGCGGGGTCAGCGACGCGTCGGCGTGCTGGAACAGTCGTGGCGCGTGGGCGGGGCCACCGGCGCGGAGATCGCCGCCCTGGAGGCGTTCGCCCGGTCTCCGGAACTGACCTCGGTCAATACGGCGACGGTCGAGGTGTACGGCATCGCAGAGACGCCGCAGGACGCCGTGATCTACTTCAAGGGGACCGACCCGGTGGTCGGCCCGATGACGAAATACGCGACGAGGACGGCGTGAACGATGCGCTCGACGTCGACGAAGGCCGGGTCGATCTGGCCGTCGACGGACAAAGACTGACCGGCACCCTGCTCCAGCCCGAAGCGCCGGTGCCGGGTCTGTTGTTTGTGCATGGTTGGGGTGGGGACCAGGAGGAAGATCTCGGCCATGCGGAAGAGCTCGCCCGGCTGGGCTGCGTCTGCTTCACCTTCGACCTGAGAGGCCATGCCGGAAGCGAGGCCCGTCAGGACGAGGTGACCCGCGAGGATGGACTGAACGACGTCAAGACCGCCTATGACTACCTGGCGTCCCAGCCCTTGATCGACCCGTCCGCGATCGGCGTCATCGGCACGAGCTACGGCGGCTATCTCTCGGCCCTCCTGACCAAGGAAAGGCGCGTGCGCTGGCTGGCCCTGCGCGTCCCCGCGCTCTACCCGGACGCTGACTGGAACGTGCCGAAGGCCAAGCTGAACAAGGAAGAGGTCGCCGCCTACCGCAAACAGATCCGCTCGCCCGAAGACGACAGGACGCTCGCCGCCTGCGCTGCGTTCGACGGCGACGTTCTGATCGTCGAGTCAGGGCAGGATGACCGCATCCCGCCAGAGACGATCCAGTCGTATCAGGCGGCGTTCAAGCGAGCGCGTTCGTTCACGCACCGCATCATCCCGGACGCATCGCACGCGATGCGCGATCCCGCGGATCAGAGGATCTACTCAACGATCCTGATCAACTGGGTTGAGGAAATGGTTCGTTCCAGCCGCCGGGCCTATCGCTGACGACGGCGGTCTGCTCGGCCGACGAGGCCTTTCGAAGTCTCACCCGCCAGGCAACGCCACCGACCGTGGCCAACTCAGCCGGGCCGCCGAGCCGGGCGTGCTGGGCGTGATCGACCATTCGCCGCCCAGCTGGCGGCTCAGCGCCAGGATGATCTTCAGCCCCAGGCTCTGCGGCGCATCGTGATCCCGAGACACGCCGATTCCATCGTCGCTGACGACCAGAACGCGGGACGGACCATCGTTTTCAAGACGGATGACGATGTGCCCCGGACGGTCCGGGAAGGCGTGTTCCAGCGCGTTGTTCACGCATTCGAGCATGATCAGAATGACAGGCGTCGCCTCCTCTGCGGACAGGGGTGCGCCGTCGCCCGAGACCGTCAGCCCGACGTCATCGCGCGCCGCGGCCTTCAGCGCATCTTCTGCGACGGCCCGGGCCAGGGACTCGAAGGCCGTCAGATTGGTCTCGGCCTCGGCGAGGCTTCGCTGGATGCGGGCGATCAGGGCCGTGCGAGCCGAGGCGTCGGCCAGCGCCTTGCGCGCCCCGGCGTCGGTGGCGCCGCGCGCCTCGATGCTCAGCAGGGCGCTGACGACCTGAATGTTGTTGGAGACGCGGTGCTGCACCTCCTTCATCAGGATGTCGCGGCTGGTGGCCAGGGCGGCGTTGCGCTCGACTTCTTGCGCCAATCGGCGTGACGCGTCGTCCATCCCCACGATGAAGAAGATGTCGATGGCCACGACGAAGACATAGAAGGCGATCGCGACAAGGGTCGCCACGCCGAAGTCGAAACCGGTCGGCCCAATCCAGAACCACCAGGCCGACAATCCCGACAGCGTGGCGGTCAGCAGCGCCGGACGCAGGCCGGCGTAGAAGGCGACCAACACCACGGCCGGGAAGAACGTCAGATACGGAAAGCCGGGCGGAAACACGTGCGCCAGGCCATATCGCACCGCGAAGGCTACGCCCCAGGCGACGATGGCCAAGGCAAAGCCCCGCACGGCGGATTGACGGAAGGTGTCTCGATGCATGACAGCCCACAGCGCGGCGTGGCTGTTGCCGTCTTTATCCGTGGCCGCCCCATCAATGTCCAGCGTTCGGCGGCCGCGGCCCATAGACCGCCCCAACGTCACACAAATCCCACTATAAATCAGGTGATTATGTCGGACGCCCGACCCATGGCGCGGGTGGTCATGTCGTTGAACCCGATGTCGGCTCGCGGATTGGAGATGCCGAAGGGACATTCATGGCAACCCAATCGACTTCGACCGTCACGGGCCAGCAGGCTCTTGTCGACGGACCCGCACCGATCGAAGAACCGGCGCGCCGGGGGCACGCGCCGTCCAGCGCCGTGGCGGCGCGACTGGCAGCCCTGGATCGCACGGATGACGCCCCGATCCTGTTCGTGGCCTCCAGCGAACGTCGTGCCGATGAGATCGCCAGCGCCCTGGGCGCATTGAGCGATCCGGATCAGGACGAGGTGCTGGTGCTGCCGCCTTGGGATTGCCTGCCCTACGACCGGGCGCGGCCGTCGCGCGAAAGCATGGGACGACGCATGGCGGTCCTGGCGGCCCTGGGCGAACCGTCGCCGCGCCGGCGCCTGCTGGTTGCGTGCCCCGAAGCCCTGATGCAGCGGACGCCGCCGGCCAGGGCCGTAGCCGCCCGGTTCGACCTGGAGGTCGGCGCCCGGATCGATCGCGGCGCGCTGGAGGCGTTCGCCCTGCGCACCGGCTATGTGGTGGACGAACGGATCGACGAACCGGGCGAGATCGCTGTCCTGGGCGCCGTCATCGACGTCTTCCCGCCCGCAGAAGCGACGCCGTTCCGCATCGGCATGTCGGACGACGACACGGTCACCGACATCAAGCGCTTCGATCCCGTCAGCCAAAGGACCGAAGCGGACGTAGCGGCCATCCGGCTGACCCCGGCCTCTGAGCTTGTGCTCAAGCAGGCGGAGGACGTCGACGCCCTGCCCGACGCCGCCGAGCATCGTCTGGCGCAACACTACCGCTCCCTGTCATCGGCCTTCGACTTCGAGGGCAAGGCCCGCATACTGACCGACGACGGCCTGAGCGAGCGGATCGCGCGTTTCGCCGATCAGGTGAATGAGGCCTACCGCACCCGCGTCAGCTTCGACGGTGGCGAGCGGCCGCTGGAGCCCGGTCGGCTTTATCTGACCGCCCAGGAGATGGGCGAACGTCTGGCGCAGGCCATCCCGCTGGATGTCGCGGGCGTGCGACCGGCGCCGTCCTTCGCGGCTGAACGGTCGCCGGCCAAGGCGGTGAAGGCCTTCATTCAGGACCGCCGCGACGCGGGCCATGCGGTGGTCATCACCGGCCTGGCGCACGAGCAGCGGATCGTCTCGCGGATGCTGAAGCGCAGCGGCGTCGAGGCGCCGGTGCATGTCGATCGGTGGGCCGAGGTCGGCGCCACGCCCTCTTCCCTCGTCAGCCTGGAGGCCGATCTGGACGCTGGCTTCGATGATCGCCAGGCGAAGGTGACGGTCATTGCGCCGTCCGACATTACCGGAGGGCGCATCGCCCGCCGGCGCGAGACGACGACGGACGCCTTCGGCGAGACCGAGATTCGCGTCGGCGACGTGGTCATCCATGAGGACCACGGGCTGGGCGTCCTGCAGGCGCTCGAGCGGATCGAGGCCGATGGCGTGGAGCGCGACGTTCTGCGGCTGGAGTATCACGGCGGCGCCACCATCCTGGCGCCCATCGAGGAGTTCGGCCGCATCTGGCGATACGGCTCGGAACCCTCGGCCGTGACCCTGGACCGCCTGAACACCCAGGGCTGGCAGAAGCGCCGGGCGGAAGTGAGCGCCCAGATCGACGCCGCGGCGGCGGCCTTGGTCGCGGCGGCGAAGGAGCGAGACGCCAAGGTCGCGAGCGCCATCATACCTCCCGCCGCCGCCTATGCGCGCTTCTCCGCCGGCTTTCCCTTCCCGGAATCGGTCGACCAGTCCGCCGCCATCAACGACGTCCTCAACGACCTGGCGGCCGGCAAGCCGATGAACCGGCTGGTGTGCGGCGACGTCGGCTTCGGCAAGACGGAGGTCGCCCTGCGCGCCGCGGCCGCCGTGGCGCTGTCGGGTCGCCAGGTGCTGATCTCCGCGCCGACCACCGTCCTGGCGCGACAGCACTTCGAGGTGTTCCGCCGTCGCTTCGAGGGGACCGGCGTCGGGGTCGGCCATCTGTCGCGCGCCGTGGATCGCGCGGAAACCGCGGCGGTGAAGGCCGGGCTGGCCGACGGCTCGATCCGGATCGTCGTCGGCACCCAGGCTCTGGCGTCCGATGATCTGGACTTTGCCGATCTGGCCTTGGCGATCATCGACGAGGAGCATCGTTTCGGCGCCGCCATGAAGACGCAGATCGCGGCGCGGGCGCCGCATCTGCTGCTGCTGTCGGCCACGCCGATCCCCCGGACGCTGCAGGGCGCCATGGTGGGGATCCAGGACGTCAGCATCATCGCCAGCCCGCCCGCCCGGCGGCGCCCGATCCGTACCTTCTTGGCGCCGTTCGATCCCGGCTCGATGCGCTTGGCGCTAATGCGGGAGAAGGCGCGGGACGGCCAAAGCTTCGTGGTCGCGCCCCGGATCGAGGATCTGCAGCCGCTGGCGCAGCAGCTCGCCAGCCTGACGCCCGAGCTGAAGGTGGTGATCGCCCACGGCAAGCTGCCGGCCGACGAGATGGATCGGGTAATGACGGGGTTCGCCGGCGGGGACGGGGATGTCCTGCTGGCGACCAACATCATCGAGAACGGGCTGGACGTGCCCATGGCCAACACCATGCTGATCTGGCGGCCCGACCGCTTCGGATTGGCGCAGCTGCACCAGTTGCGCGGCCGGGTCGGCCGGGGACGTCGCCAGGGCTTCACCTATCTGCTGTCCGATCCAGAGGCACCGCTGGCGGAGAACACACAGGCGCGGCTGCACACGCTCGAGGCGCTGGACCGCCTGGGGTCGGGCTTCGCCATCAGCGCGCGCGACCTGGACCTGCGGGGCGGCGGCGACCTGGTCGGCGACGAACAGGCGGGCCACATCCGGCTGATCGGATCGGCCCTCTATCAGCGTGTTCTGGCCCGTGCGCTTCGCCTGGCGCGCGGCGAACCCGCCATCGACGCCGCGCCGCCGAAACTGAGCCTCGGCGCCGCCGGCTATGTGCCGACGGACTACGTTCCGGACGCCACGGTCCGCGTCAATCTGTACGCCCGGCTCGCTCAGTTGACCGCCGTTGCGGACATCGACGCGCTCTACGACGAGATCGAGGATCGCTTCGGCCCGATGCCCGAACCGACCCAGGACCTGCTGGCGACACGCCGCCTGTCAGCGCTGGCGGTCGCGGCGGGCGTGTCCGAGCTTGTCTCGGGGCCCAAGGCGACGGCGGTCTCGTTTCACGCCGCGCGACGGGCTTCGATCGCCGCCGACCTTCCCGCCGCGCCCGGTCGCCGCTGGTCGGCGGACCGACTCATCGTGGACGCCGCAAACGACGCGCCGCACGACCGGGCGTATCTTGAAAGCCTGCTGGGCGAACTGGCCGCCGCGTGACGGCCCGCTCGCTCGGTGACGGTCCGCATGACTGATTCAGTCGGCATGGGTCGGGGTGGAAAAGTCGTTCGCCGCCAGCCATCGCATGAAGACGTCGAACCAGCCGTTGCTGGTCTTGCCCGGATTGCCGAGTCCGAAGCCGTGGCCGCCGTTCTGATAGAGGTGGAACTCGACCGGCCGCCCCGCGACGCGCCAGGCCTCGATCAGACCGAAGCCGCTGTGGGCGAACAGGGGGTCGTCGGCGGCCAGGGCCACGAACATGGGCGGGGCGTCGGCCGGGACCTCGACCGTGGTCAGCGGACCATAGATCGAGCCGATGAACGCCGGACGGGCGCTGGGCGACGACAGCGTGGTCGCCAGCGTCGTCATCGCGCCGGCCGAGAAGCCGACCATGCCGATCCGCTCGGGATCGACACGCCATTCTGACGCACGCGCACGGACCAGGGCGAAGGCGGCCGTGGCGTCGGCGACCTGATCGGCGAAGGGACTTTCCGCGGCCTGCGCGCTCGGCGCCGGGGGCCGCGCCGCGCCGGAGAACATGGCGTTGACGCCCGCTTCGAACGCCGCGGCGTCCTGCGGCGTCGGACGGGTGCGGTATTTCAGCACGAAGGCGGCGACGCCGCGATCCGCCAGGGCATGGGCGACCTCCCACCCCTCGTTGCCCATCGACAGGAACATGAAGCCGCCGCCCGGCGCCACGATGACGGCGGCGCCCGTCGCCTTGTCGGGATCGGGCAACACCGGCGTCAGCGTGGCGATGGTGACGTTGCGAACAAAGGGATCGCCCCACTGCTCGAACCACGTCTCTGGCCCAGTCGAGCCGGCGAAGCCCCCGGTGTTCAGCGCGATGGCGTCTGGCTCAGCCGGCGACGCCATGGGCGTCATCGGCGCCTGCTGAGCCTGAGCCGCGCCCGCCGCAATCCCTGCGACCAAGGCCAGGGCCGCCATCACTCCCCTTACAGCACGCATCGGCGCTCTCCCACCGCATCCAGTTGTGACCCCTACGCTAGCCAGAGCTCAAACCCGGCGCAATAGTCTGACAAATGCTTGCGCCCTACCGCGATGGAAGGGCCGTGCGGGAGCTTAGGCCTCCCGAGTAGCTACGAAGCCGACAGATCCTCTGTGACCGTCTGCGTTTGCCAAGGTTGCACAAGTCCGACACAACCAGGTGACGATGCTAGATCTGCGCCTGATCGTATGAGCCAGCCCACCCTGCGACTGGTCCTGGGCGACCAGCTGTCAGCCTCACTGTCGGCCCTGGACGGGCTGGACGCCGCGCATGACGTGGTCCTGCTGGCGGAGGTGCGGGACGAGGCGACCTATGTCCGGCATCACAAGCAGAAGATCGCCCTGATCTTCGCGGCCATGCGGTCTTTCGCCGCCGAGCTGCAGGCGCGCGGCGTGACCGTTCGCTACGTGCGCATCGACGCGCCGGAGAACACGCACTCCATCGTCGGCGAACTGCACCGCGCCCTGGACGACGGCGCGTACGCTTCCGTGGTCATGACCGAGTGCGGCGAGTGGCGGCTGGCGCAGGCGTTGGCGGCGTTCGCCGGCGTGGCTGGCGTTCCGGTCGAGATCCGCGCCGATCGCCGCTTCATCTGCTCGCACGAGCGGTTCCAGCGCTGGGCCGCCGACAAGCGGGAGCTGCGGATGGAGTTCTTCTACCGCGAGATGCGGCGCGAGACCGGCCTGCTGATGGACGGGACGCACCCCGAAGGCGGGCGCTGGAACTATGACGCCGAGAACCGCCGCAAGCTGGCCAAGGGCGTCCACACGCCCGAGCGGCTCAGGACGCCGCCCTCCCCCATCGCGCAGGAGGCCATCGCCGACGTCGCCCGCCTGTTCCCTGAGCACTTCGGCGACCTCGACGCCTTCGGCTGGCCGACCACGGCGTCGGAGGCCGATGCGATCCTGGACGACTTCCTGACCCGCATCCTGCCGGCGTTCGGAGAGTGGCAGGATGCGATGGTCGAGGGCGAGCCATGGATGTGGCACGGCCTGATCTCGACCTCGATCAACCTGGGCCTTCTCGACCCGCTGGAAGCCTGCAGGCGGGCCGAGGCGGTCTACCGGGCCGGCGCCGCGCCGCTGAACGCCGTCGAGGGGTTCATCCGCCAGATCATCGGCTGGCGCGAATACATGCGCGGCGTCTACTGGCTGAAGGCGCCGGAATATCGGCATCGCAACGCCCTGGACGCCGACCGGACGCTCCCGTGGTTCTACTGGTCCGGCGAGACGGACATGGCCTGCGTCGCCGACGTGGTCGCGACCAGCCGCACCAACGCCTATGCCCACCACATCCAGCGCCTGATGGTCACGGGCAACCTGGCCATGATGCTGGGCGTCCATCCCGACGCCGTCGATGACTGGTACATGACCGTCTACGCCGACGCCTATGAGTGGGTGGAGATGCCCAACACGCGAGGCATGGCGACCTTCGCCGACGGCGGCATCGTGGGGTCTAAGCCCTATGCCGCGTCCGGCGCCTACATCAACCGGATGAGCAACTACTGCGCAGGGTGCCGGTACGACGTGAAGGGCAAGTCCGGCGACGGCGCCTGCCCCTTCAACCGCCTCTACTGGGGCTTCCTGGAGCGCCACCGGGCGCGCCTGCGCGGCAACATCCGCCTGGCCATGCCTTACAAGACGCTGGACGGGTTTGGAGACGCGAAGCGCGCAGAACTGCTGGCCGAGGCGGAGGCCGCCCGCCTGTACCTCGGCGCCGTCGTCATGCCGCCGACGGACGAAATCGCCTAGCCGTCGACCAGTGCGTGCAACTGCGGGTGCATGTCCGCCGGGAAGTGATGCAGCGCCGCCGCGATCAGGCCGCGCGCATCGTCTTCGCTGAGTTCGTCGCGGGACACGCGCGCCTTGAGGTCTTCATAGACGATGGCCAGCGCCAGCTCCCCCATGGCGGCGGGATCGGTTTTCGTGTCGGCGGCGTCGGTCATTGGGCGATCCTGGGCTCAGCGCATGCAGCGATTGGGAGAAGGCTCTACGCCTCGCTCTCCATAAAGCCCTCAGGCCTCATGAGTTCACCGAAACCACCAAGTAAAACAGCCGCTTGTGTCGAGAACCCGACAGTGCTTGGCGCACATCAGGCGTGCTTGCGCGCGGGCCTGACCGCTCAGTCTTCCTTGCGGAAGCCGCGTCCGCGCTCGGCCAGCAGCGACCAGCCGGCGATGGTCGGTTGGAACCGGCCCTTCACGCCCTTCGTCGCCAGGCCCAGCACGGCCAGCTGTGCGCTCTTGGCGGCGTCGTCCGTGCGCTCAGGGTCGGCGATGTCGAGAAGCGCCTCGATGCGATCTTGGTCTGTCATATCGCTGCGTAGACCAGCGCGGCGCACGCCATGCAAGACGGTTCGACGTTGAACGTGGCGAGATTGGAAGCCCGTCCGCCAGGGACCGCGTCAGACCGCCTCTTTTCGCAGGCGCAGATAGGTGGGATCGAACTCCGCCACCTCCACCAGCCGGTCCCAATCCAGAATCTCGACGCGCGGATGTGTCCACTTCAGCATGCCGGACGCGCGCATTTCGGCCACCAGGCGATTGACGTGCACGGCCGACAGCCCCAGCGCGTCGCCCAACACCGGCTGCGACAGCGGCAACTCCAGCACGTGGTCCCGCGCCAGCCCCACCGTCTCCAGACGAAGGTACAGTTCGGCGATCAGATGCGCGAACCGCCCCAGGCCGTTTCGGCGACCCATGGCGGCCAGCCATTGCCGGTGAATCGCCGCGTCGATGATGGTGTCGAGCCAGAGCAGGCGCGTCAGGTGCGGATGATCCTCGGTGATGGCGCGCAGCTTGCCGTGCGGCGCGCCGGCGACCGTGACCTCGGTCAGGGCCAACACGCCATGGTCCATCTGCTTCATCAGCAGACTGTGCAGATCCATGAAGTCGCCCGGCACGCCGATCTCGGTGATCTGTCGCCCGCCGTCCGCCAGATAGACATAGCGCGCCGCCAGCCCGCTCAGCAGCAGCGTACTGTGGTCGGGACGCGAGTGATTCTTGACGATGTCCTCGCCGGCCGCCACGGCGCGCGGCGGATCCAGCAACTCGGCCAACACCGCCTGCTCGACATCGGTGACGACGTCACGACGCGACAGCTTTTCGACCAGCGGGTTCATCAAGGCGTTCAGGCTCCGGCGTCCAGCGCGCGCCAAGCTTAGCCCTTTCGGCCCACCGAACGCGAGACGCCATCGCCGATCGCATGCGCGGCGCTGCGGCTCCGTCTCCCGGGCATGGTCAGGCGGCGTGCGGCCCGCAGGCGCAGGCGGTCTGCTGCAAGGCCGCGATGTCCGAGGCGATGATGCGCCCGCGCAAGACCTTCACGCCCGCCGCGCGGAAACGCATCATGGCGGCGCTGACGCTGGTTCGCTGGATGCCCGCCAGAGCCGCCAGCTCCGCCTGGTTGATGGCCACGACGCCGGACGCATCGACCATCCGCGCAACCCAGCGCGCGATCCGCTGCGGCGCCTGGTGCTGGATGCTGCACGCCATTTCCCACTCGACGCTTTCGCGCCGGTATGCCGCCGCCGCGTCCACGACGGCCAACGCCGCCGCGAGCCCGAGGTTTTCGACCAAAGCGTCGAACGGGATGTCGCAGACCGCGCCGTCCGTCAGCCACCGGCCATGGATCGCGGGCCGTCGCGCCGCGCCTGCATCCATCGGGTCCCCGGCAGAGAACAGGCCCGTACACAGGCCAGACGACGGATGCGTCAGACAGGCCACGCCTTCGACCACCACCGTAACGCCCGGCTGGGTCGATCGGTCCGCTTCGATACGCTGGCCGCGCTTGGCGGAACGCCTGACGCCCTGCTCGACGAGGGCGGCGAGGCTCAGCCCATTGGACCAGGCCAGTTCGGATTCGGTCTGCGCCGCCCCAGGCGCCGGCTGGTGCTCTGGCGTCAAAGCGAGGCGGCCGCGTCCGTCGACGACACCCCCTGGCGGCCGATCGCCACGACCGGCGGCGACGCCACCGCGCCCTCACGACCCAGCGTGAACGCCTCCATGCCCATACGCCTGACCGTGACGGCGACGAAAGCCGGACCCATGAGCAGTCTCAGCTCCGCCAGGCTGCGCGCCTGGACATCATCGGCTGCGGCTGCCGGCTCCAGATCCGGCGTCGGGACGCCGCGCCTCCAAATCTCGAAAATGTAGTCCGGCACCGCATCCCCAATCGCTACAGAGGACCGGGTTACGCGAGATGGGCGCGCGTCCGCATCAACACAGGTTAAGGCGGGGCGCGGCCCGCATCGAACCCAAAGCGCTCGACCGCGGCCCAGGGTCCACCCAGATACCGCCACAGCAACAGGCCCTCGGCGAAGATCGGGAACGGCTCGAACTCTTGCTGCAACTGCTCCAGCAGGGCCTTGGCCTCGCTCGGCTCCACCTTGTTCTGGACGGTGATGTGCGGCCGGAACGGCGCCTGATCCTGCCGCGTCAGCCACGGCGCGAAAGCGTCCGACAGCTCGCGCCGAAGCTGCTCCAGCTCGGGGGACGCCAGCCTGTAAGCGACCCCCCGCCCCAGCGACCATGGGCTACGCACGTCCAGCCTCAGCGGAGCGCGGCGTCCGCTCGCCGCTCTCAATGTCTCCACGACGGTTTGCTCGTGCTCGCCCGGCAGAGCGTGAAACAGCGTAAGGTGCGCCGGCACCTTGTTTCGAGCGGGCGGGAAGTGCGTCTGGCGCAGATCCTCGAACCACGCGAACGCCCCCTCATCGAGGGCGGCCGTGACGATCAGCGGCGGCGGGGTTTCCATGGCGTCCAGTACAGCATGCGATCGTGACTGCAGGCGTAACGCTCGTCGCCCGCATCCGCGCCCTCCCCCGCGATTGCCACGGTTCGAAAGGCTTGCGACACAAGTGCGATGGACCCCGCCAAGCGAACGACCGTCAAACAGTTGGCTGCCGGCGCGGCGGCCGGCGCGGTGACCCCCGCCCGGGCCGGCGCGGGAACCCCGCCCGTGGACGCGTTGGCGGCGCGCCTTGCGCCATACGACCCCGTCTGGTCGCGGCCCAGTGCGAACTCGGGCGAGTCGATGCCGTGCGGGGCCGGCGACATCGGCCTGAACGTCTGGGTCGAGGGCCGCGATCTCCTGTTCTATGTCGCGCGAAGCGGCGCCTTTGACGAGACCAACAGCTATCTCAAGCTCGGCCGTGTGCGGATCACGATGGACCCGTCGCCGTTCACGGACATGCGCGACTTCCGCCAGACGCTGCGGCTGATCGACGGCGAGGTCGTGGTGTCGTGCAGCGGCGTCACGACGACGATCTGGGCCGATATCGACACCCCCGTCGTGCATGTGGCGGTGGAGAGCGCATCGCCGGTGTCGGTGACGGCCGCCCTCGAGAACTGGCGCACGCAGGACCGCGACTACACCCCCGCCGAGATGTCGATGCACCGCGCCTATGACGGTGCGCCGGTGACGCCGCGCCAGTTGGCGGACGAGGTCGGTTTCATCGAGGGCGGCGTGCTGGTCATGCACAGGAACAGCGACGACACCGTGTTCGACCTACTGGTCGAGCAGCAGGGCATGCAGGCGGTGAAGTCCGACCTGTGGAATCCGCTAAATGGACTGACCTTCGGCGCCCTGCTGACCGGCGAAGGCATGGCCCCGGCCGGGACGGTCCAGGGTCGCTATGCTAGCACCGACTTCACCGGCTGGCGGCTGGCCAGCGTGCGCCCGCGTCGCAGCCATGCCCTGCGGCTGGTCTGCCCGATCGAACAGACGCCGACGAAGGCCGCCTGGATGATCGGCTTGCGCCGCCTGTCCTCGGGCGCCGCAAGCCCGGCCGTGTCGCGCCGCCGCAGCCGCCGCTGGTGGCGGGACTTCTGGTCGCGCAGCCACATCCTGATCCAGCCCGGCGCGGCCCGGCCCGACAGCCAGCCCTGGCGCATCGGCCGCAACTACCAACTGTTCCGGCACCAACTGGGGACCAATGCCAAGGCGACCTGGCCGACCAAATTCAACGGCGGCAACTTCACATACGACCCCGAATATGTGGACCCGGACAAGCGGCTGTCGCCCGACTACCGCATGTGGGGCGGCGGCGAGTTCACGGCCCAGAACCAGCGGCTGGTCCATTGGCCGATGCTGAAGAGCGGCGACGTCGACATGATGACGCCGCAGCTGGACTTCTATCGCCGCATTCAGCGCACGGGCGAGCTGCGGACCCAGACCTACTGGGGGCACGAGGGCGCCTGTTTCGTCGAGCAGATCGAGAACTTCGGCCTGTGCTGCGGTCAGGAATGGGGCTGGAACCGTAGCTGGGACAAGCCGGCGGCGCGCCTGCCCGGCGTCGAGGACAGCGCCTTCGTCAGCTATCACTGGGACACGGTCTTCGAGTTCTGCCTGATGATGCTGGAGGTCGGCCGGTTCACCAGACGGTACCGACCCGGCGACCTGAACTTCATCGACAGCTGCCTGACCTTCTTCGACCAGCACTATCGCCGCGAGCACAAGATCATCTCGGGCGAAGAACTCGGCCCGGACGGAAAGCTGGTTCTGTATCCCGGCACGGCCTGCGAGACCTACAAGAGCGCGCTGAACTCCACCGTGACCATCGCCGGCATGGACGCACTGCTGCGCGAACTGCTGACCTTGCCGGGATCTCTGCTGAGCCCAGCGCTGCGCACCCGCTACACCGCCCTGCGCGCAACCCTGCCCGCCTTCCCGATGCGCACCATGCAGGGCAAGCGCGTGATCGCCCCCGCGCAACTGTGGGACCGCATCCAGAACGTGGAGATCCCTCAGCTCTACCCCGTCTTCCCCTACGACCAGTACGGCGTGGGCCGGCCGGACCTGCAACTGGCCATCGACACCTGGCGGGTGGGCGTCGACACGCCGGAGCAGAAGGACATCAAGAGCTGGCACCAGGACGCCATCTTCTGCGCGCGCATGGGCCTCACCGAGGAAGCGACCGCGCTGACGATCGCCAAGATGGACGATTCCAGCCGCCGATATCCGACCTTCTGGGGGCCCGGCCACGACTGGACGCCTGACCAAAACTGGGGCGGCTCGGGCATGATCGGCCTGCAGGAGATGCTGATGCAGACGCCCGGGGCCGCCATCCACATCTTCCCCGCGTGGCCACGCGACTGGGACGTCGATTTCAAGCTTCACGCGCCGGGTCAGACGGTCATCGCGGCGTCGCTGCGCGGCGGCAAACTGACGGCCCTTTCAGTCGAACCGGCCGAAGCCCGCGCACGGGTGGTTCTGCCGCAGTGGCTGACGCCGTGACCCCGCAGACGGGTCGGCCCGGCCATATGCGGATCGAGCCGCCCTTGGCTGCGTCCAAGTCCATCCGCAGACGTAGCTGACGCCATGATCCTTTTCCTGATCGCCTACCTCGCCGGCGCGCTGACCATCCTCAGCCCGTGCATCCTGCCGGTGCTGCCGTTCGTGTTCGCGCGAGCGGAGCAGCCCTTCGTGCGCAGCGGCCTGCCGTTGCTGGCGGGCATGGCGCTGACCTTTGCCGGCGTGGCGACGCTGGCGGCGGTCGGCGGGGGGTGGGCGGTGCAGGCGAACCAGGCGGGGCGGTGGATCGCGCTTCTGGTCATGGCGGTGCTGGGGCTGACGCTCATCTTCCCGGCGCTGGCCGACCGGCTGACCCGGCCTCTGGTGGCGCTGGGCTCGCGCCTGACCGAACGGGCCAGTCGCGAGCAGGCCGAGGGCAGGTCCTCGATCTGGCCGTCCTTCCTGCTCGGCGTCGCGACGGGCCTGTTGTGGGCGCCGTGCGCCGGGCCGATCCTGGGGCTGATCCTGACGGGCGCCGCGCTTCAGGGCGCCAGCGTGGGCACGACGGTCCTGCTGGCCGCCTATGCCGCCGGCGCGGCCACCTCGCTGGCCCTCGCGCTGCTGGTCGGCGGCAGGGTGTTCCAGACGATGAAGCGGTCGCTGGGCGTCGGCGAATGGGTGCGAAAGGGGCTGGGCGTCCTGGTCCTGATCGGCGTCGTCGCCATCGCCCTGGGCCTCGACACCGGCCTGCTGACGCGGCTCTCGGCGGGCGGGGTCAACCGGTTCGAGCAAGGCCTGCTGAGCCAGGCCGGCGTCGGCCAGCCCAGGGCCCAGCCGCGCGCGCCGGTGGAGGCCCTGCCGATCGAGATGGCCATGCCGCCCCTGACCGGCGCGACCGGCTGGCTGAACAGCCCGCCGATCACGACCGAGAGCCTGAAGGGCAAGGTCGTGCTGTTCGACTTCTGGACCTACTCCTGCATCAACTGCGTGCGCACCCTGCCCTACGTCCGAGCCTGGGCCGACAAGTACCGCGACCAGGGTCTGGTGGTGATTGGCGTCCACACGCCCGAGTTCGCCTTCGAGAAGTCGCAGGCCAATGTGCGCGACGCCATCCGCCGCTTCGGCGTCACCTATCCCGTCGCCCTGGACAACGAATTCGGCGTCTGGCGCGCCTTCCAGAACCAGTACTGGCCGGCCCACTACTTCATCGATGCGGCCGGCAACGTCCGCTACCACCACTTCGGCGAGGGCGACTACGACCACTCCGAGCGAGTAATTCAGCAGCTGCTGCGCGAGGCGGGCCATACCGACGTGCCGACCGATCTCGTCGACATCATGGGTCAGGGCGCCGAGGCGCCGCCGGGGGCCACCGCGGCCGGCGTGCGCTCTCCCGAGACCTATCTCGGCTATGCGCGGGCCGCGAACATGGTCTCGCCGCGCCCCGTCCTGCGCGATGCGGTCCAGACCTATGAGGGCGGCCGTCTGACGCTGAACCAGTGGAGCCTGTCGGGCGACTGGACCGTGCGCGGCGAGCACGCCGATCTGGCCCGCGCGGGCGGCACGGTGACCTACCGATTCCGGGGCCGCGACCTGCATCTGGTCATGGGTCTGGCGGATCCGGCCAAGCCTGTGCGCTTCCGCATCCGCATCGACGGTCGCGCGCCGGGCCCGGACGCGGGCGTGGACGTCAACGCCGCCGGCGAGGGGGTGGTCGACAGCCAGCGCCTCTACCAGCTGGTCCGCCAGGCCCGGTCGATGGGTGAGCGCACCTTCGAGATCGAGTTCCTGGACCCCGGCGTCCAGGCCTTCGCCTTCACCTTCGGCTAGGGCCGTCCGCGCGGCGCCCGATTACAGCTGGATGGTTCGCTGCTCGCGTGCGGCGCGGTAGATCGCCTCGATCAGCTTCATGTCGCGCAGGCCCTCCTCGCCCGAAACCAGCGGCTCGGCGCCGGAGCGAACGCAGTCCGACAGATGGTCCAGCATCCCCGCGAACTGGTTCAGCGGCTGCGGCGGGATCGCGTGCGGCTCCAGCGGCGCCCACGGATTGCCGACCCGCATCGTCTGACCGGCGTAGGCGGTGGCCGGCTCCAGATCGAGGCCGTTCTCCGACCCCACCGCCCGATAGCGGTTGTAGTTGGCGGTGTAGGCCGAGACGCAGTCGGCGATGACGCCCGACGGGAATTTGAGCTGGAAGTTGATCCGGTCCTCGACCTCGGCGAAGCGCGGATCGCTCTTGTCGGTCGATTCCATCGCCGAGACCGCGATCGGCTCCTCCCCCGTCAGATACCGCGCGGCCTGCAGGCTGTAGATGCCCATGTCCGCCAGCGAGCCGCCGCCCGCCATGGCCTTGTTCAGCCGCCACTGGTTCGGCCCGGCGTTGAAGCCATGCTCGGCCGTGACGACGCTCAGCTTGCCCAGCGCGCCGTCGCGGATCATCCGGACGGCCTCGATGTTGCCGGCCTCGAAGCGGCTGCGATAGCCGATCATCAGCTTGCGGTCGGCGGCGCGGCAGGCGGCGATCATCGCCTCGGCGTCGGCCACGTTCGTCGCCATCGGCTTCTCGCACATGACGTGCTTGCCCGCCTGCGCCGCGCGGATCGTGTATTCCGCATGCATGTTGTTGGGCAGGATGACGTAGACGATGTCCACGTCCGGATTGTCCCGGATCGTGTCGAAGGTCTCGTAGCTGTAGCGGCTGCGCTCCGGCACGCCGTACATCGCCCCGAACCGTTCCAGCTTCTCCGGCGTACCGCTGACCAGCGCCGTCAGCCGCGACGACCGGCACGACGCGAAATGCGACATGATCCGCTCGCCATAACCGCCCAGGCCGACGACGGCATAACCCAGCGGCCGCTCGTCCGCCCGGCGAAGGCCGCCCGTCATCAGGGCGGTCGCCGTCGCCCCGGCGCCGACCATCACCGACCTGCGCGTCCCGCGAACCGTCATCCCGTCACCCCCTGTTTGCGTGGCGGACTGTGGCATGTCGGCGTCGCTCCGTCTGCCCTTTGCGGGCGCGACGAATGGGCTGTTCGCGGACGTGGACAGCTCGAGGCCGGCGGCTCATAGACGCCCGGTGAACCCCGCCCCTTCATCGCGTCGATACGACCTGGACTGGATCCGGGTCGGCGCCTTCGGGCTGCTGATCCTCTACCACGTCGGCCTGGCCTACGCGCCCTACGACTGGCACCTGCACAGCGCCCACACCTTCGAGTGGATGCGCGAGGCGGTGCTGATCACCAACCCGTGGCGACTGACGCTGCTGTTCTTCGTCTCGGGCGCGGCGCTGCGGTTCATGAGCGCGCGGCGGACGCCCAGGGAGGTGCTGGTATCGCGGCTGGAACGTCTGGGTCCGCCCCTGCTGTTCGGCATCGTCGTGCTGGTCACCATCCAGTCGTGGATCGAGGCGGTCGAGAAGTCGGGCTGGTCGGAGGGCTACTGGCGCTGGCTGTGGCACGAGTTCAGCCCCGGCGGTCTGATCAATGGCGTGCCGGTGAACCACCTGTGGTTCGTCCTTTACATCGCGGTCTACAGCCTGGTCGCGGTGGCCCTGATGCGACGCCCGGACTGGATCGAGAAGGCGGAGGGCTTCATCGACCGCCGCCTGACCGGCCCGTGGGTGCTGATCCTGCCCATGGCCTATTTGGCCGTCATCCGCATCCTGCTGTTCCCCGCGTTCGGGGTGACCAACTTCCTGGCCTGGGACTGGTACAACCACGCCCTGTCGCTGGGCGCCTTCCTGTTCGGCTATCTGGCCGCGCGGCGCAGCCTGCTGTGGAGCGAGCTGGAGAGATACCGATGGCACGCCCTGGCCGTCGCCGCCGCCTGCCTGCCCGTCATGATGCTGCAGGTCGCCCATCCCGGCGGCGGCGCCTTCCTGGGCGTGCCGCGCAACCTGGTCTTCGCCATCGACCAATGGGCGGTCATCGCGGCCATCCTGGGCTTCGCCAACCGGCACCTGCGAGACAAGGGCGGCGCGGTGATCACCTATCTGACCGGCGCGGTCTTCACCTGCTACCTGGCGCACCAGACCATCTTGGTGGTCGCCCTGTGGTTCGTGCGGCCGTGGGCCCTTCCCGCCGGCGTCGAGGCCCTAACCCTGGTCATCGTCACCCTGGGCGGCAGCCTCGCCATCTACGAAGTCGTTCGGCGCCTGCCCCTGGTCGGTCCGATCTGGGGCCTGAAGGCCCGGGCCCTGTCCCAGCCTGTGGCCGTGCAGCTGAAACAATGGCTGGGTCAGCCGGGCCAGCCGTTCCGCCGCCGCCGGCTGCTGCTGGCCGTGGGCGTGGCGGCGCCGCTGCTGGCGCTGGCGTCGGTCTGCGCCGCCATCCTGACCTATCCGGACTTCGACAACGCCCGCCAGTATCTCAGCGAACTGGGCGGCGCCTCGGCCAGCGCGCCGCTCATCTTCAACGGCGGCGTCTTCGTGTGCGGCGTCCTTGCGGCCGTGGCCGGCGTCGGCATCGGCCTGGCCATGATGGGCCTGTGCGGCGCCCGCATCGCCGGCGCCCTGACGGCCGTGGTCTTCGTGCTGGCCGGCTTTGGACTGGCGGCCTCGACCCTGTTTCCCTGGCCTGACCCGCGTCACATGGTCATCAACCTGGCGCTGGGCATCCAGCTGGCGCCCTTGCTGCTGCTTTGGGGTCTACACGGGCGCAAGGATCTGCGCCGGCTGAAGATTTTTCTGGTCGCCGTCTTTGTCCTGATGGCCATCTTGACCGTCATCACCAAGCACCTGGTTTTCCCCGGCACGGTCAACGATGCGAATGTCGGCTGGTGGGAGCGCGCCTATGCTATCGTGCTGGTCGGCTGGGTCGGCGTGGCCTCCCTGCTGCTGGAACGACGACTGCGACATCACGCGAGGGGCCTCGACAGCCCCGCGATGTAAAAAAGTTCCCCGCTTCACAACTCCGTGATTGATTATCACGCAAATGCGTTCATGCTGCATCGCGGCACGTTGGGACGAATTCGTCTCTCCGGCCGTGGGATACGACCTGCATGAACAGCTTGGCTTTTCGTGGCGATGACCTGATCGAAGGCGCGATCGAGCTCGGCTCCGATCGCCTTTCGTGGCTGCCGGAAGAGGCCCCTCTGGCCATGCCGCGCCAGTCGCTGGACGAAGCGCCGGCCGCCGCGGCCCGCCCCTCGACCTCGCCGCACAGCGTCTTCTGGCGCCGCATGGCGATCTTCTCGGGCACCTTCCTGCTGGCCGGCCTGACCGCGATCGCGCCCTTCGTCCTCTACGCGCGCAAGGGCTTCGACCCGCTTGAGATGCTGGCGTTCGGGCTGTTCATGGTCCTGATCACCGCCATCGCCTGCTGGTTCTGCAACGCCGTCGCCGGTCTGGTCGTCATGCTGACCAACCGCGAGCAGTCGGACCTGCAGTTCGCCCCGCACCCCAGCGCGCCGTCCACGCGCACGGCGCTGCTGATGCCGCTGTACAACGAGGATCCGCAATCGACCCTGGCGCGTCTGGCCGCCATCGACCAGTCGCTGGCGCGCCTGGGCGTGTCCGATGCCTTCGACCTGTTCGTCCTGTCGGACACCAACAAGATCGACTGCATCTGCCAGGAACAAATCGCCTTCTCCGGCTTCAAGCTGCGCGCCCACTCCGAGGCCTACTACCGCCGCCGCGAGAACAACGAAGAGCAGAAGTCCGGCAACCTGGCCGAATGGACCCGTCGGTTCGGCGGCGCCTATGACTTCATGATCGTGCTGGACGCCGACTCGACCATGGCCGGCGAGACCGTCCTGCGCCTGGTCGACGCCATGGAGCGCAACCCTGGCATCGGCCTGATCCAGACCGCCCCCACCATCATCAAGTCGCAGACCCTGTTCGCCCGCGTCTCGCAGTTCAGCGTCGCCCTGTACGGCCGCGTCGCCGCCGCGGGTCTGGCTTGGTGGACGGGCTCGGAAGGCAGCTACTGGGGTCACAACGCCATCGTGCGCGTGAAGGCCTTCGCCGACTGCGCCGGCCTGCCGATCCTGCCGGGCAAGAAGCCGTTCGGCGGCCACGTCATGAGCCACGACGTCATCGAGGCCGCCCTGCTGCGCCGCGCCGGCTGGGCCGTCCACGTCACCGCCGCCCTGGACGGATCGTGCGAAGAGACGCCGCCGACGCTGACCGACTTCATCCGCCGCGAGCACCGCTGGTGCCAGGGCAACCTGCAACACATCGGCCTGCTGCGCGCCAAGGGCCTCAGCAGCATGAGCCGCCTGCAGCTGCTGATGGGCTGCATGGCCTATCTGGCCTCGCCGCTGTGGTTCGCCTCGCTGGCCGTCGGCATGGTGATCCAGCTGCGCTATCCCGTGGATTGGGGATCGTTCTTCTACTTCCTGCACCCGCAACTCTCGGCCTTCGTGCTGGCGTCGCTGCTGTCAGGCGTGCTGCTGATCGGTCCCAAGATTCTGGGCGCCGTGCTGGTGCTGTCGCGTCCGCGCGAACGCCGGGCCTTCGGTGGGACCGGCGGCGTGATCCGCGGCATGGCCGCCGAGATCGGCCTCTCGGCCGTCCTGGCGCCGATCCTGATGGTCGCCAACACGCGGGCGGTGGCCCAGATCCTGATGGGTCGCGACGCCGGCTGGCATGCTCAACAGCGTGACACCGACGGCCTGGCCTGGTCGGACGCCTTCCGCGCCATGAAGTGGCAGATGGTGACCGGCGTCGTCTTCGCCGTCGCCCTGTGCTTCCGCCCGGACCTGATCAGCTACTTCGTGCCGATCGTCGGTCCGCTGCTGCTGGCCGCGCCGCTGGCGGTGTGGACGTCGCGTCGGGCCTCGGGCGAGGCCTTCGCCCGCCGCGGCTATCTGGTTACCCCGGCGATGGACACCACCGCCAACCCGGCCTCCCTGCCCGCTTCGCGTCCCATCGAGATGACCCGTCCGATGGTCATGGCCATGCGCTCGGCCTGATCCCGGGCCTTCAGCGACAAGAATGGCGGCGGCGGTGCGAAAGCGCCGCCGCCGTTTTCCTTTGCAGGTCCTCCCGGTCGCTCTCCGTCCCGGCGACGGCATGCGCCCCACGAACGGCTGCGCACGCCTGGTTTGCCTGACGTCGCGCATGCACCGTGCGCTCGATGGTGCAATCCTCACATCACGCATGAAGGCCAGACGGACACGCATTGTTCCGACTGAGTTCTGCGTTCTGGAGGCCGGCGCATGAAGGCCAGCTTCAGATCGGGCGAAAGCTGCCCGCCAAGTGCGCGCAGACGAAAGCCAGACAGCGCTTGGTCCTGTGCAGGATCAAGGACTTGAGCTCGATTTGCGACCATCTCGCTGGCTGGCCCGTGGGCAGCAGTACACTCCTGGCTCCGGCTATTTGACATCGCGATCGCTCGCAGGCCACGGGTCGGGATTGGACTCTTGCACCCGCTTTTTTCCGAGTGGTGCAAAGAAAAGCCGGGCGCTGCGTTGGCAGCGCCCGGCGGCAGACATCGGGGGAGAAGACGACGTCTAGTTACGCAGTCGCAGACGGAAGCCGATGCGACGGTCGTTCAGAACATAGTCGCGCGGGCGACCCGGGAAGGCCTGGTAGGTGTGGCGTTCCTCGTCCAGCAGGTTCGAGGCGTCGACGCTTAGCGAGACATGCTCGTTGAAGTCATAGCTGACCGACGCGTCCAGCTGACCGAAGTCGGCGTTGTAGATCGGCAGGTTGCCCGTGCCGTTGCCGGCCGTGGTCACGACGAAGTCGTCGCGCCAGTTGTAGGCTACCCGAACGTTCAGCGGCCCGTCCTCGTAGAAACCCACCAGATTGTAGGAATTCTTGGACAGGAACTCGAGCGGCACGATCAGGGCCCGGCCGGCGCTGTCCACGGCGGTAGGGCTGGGCGCCTCGGAGTCCACGTAGGTGTAGTTGGCTTGGACGCCGAAGTTGCTGAGGATGCCCGGCAGGAAGTCGAAGAAGGTGTTTCCACCGATCTCGAAGCCCTTGATCGTGCCTTCCTCGCCGTTGACCGGCCCGGAAATCTCGAACGTCTGCAGGCCCTTGCCCGGCACTTCGTACTGGGCGTTGTAGACGCCGCGCTGAATGAAGTCGTGGACCTTCTTGTAGAAGGCGGTGGCGTACAGCGACGTCGAGGACGACGGGTACCACTCCAGCGCCAGATCGGCCTGTTCGGTCGTCAGCGGGTTCAGCAGCGGGTTGCCGCCCGAGCCGGTGCGGTCATCCAGGACCGGCGGCGTGGTCGGGTTGTTGTCGGCGTCGATGTAGTTTTCCGACAGAGAGAAGTTGGCCGCCAGGTCGCCGAACGACGGCCGCGACAGGCCCCGCGACACCGCTGCGCGCAGGTACAGATTGTCCTGCAGGAAGAAGCGCAGGTTCAAGCTGGGCAGCCACTCGGTGTATTCCTGCTCGCCGGTATAGGGCGTCAGTTCGGTGATCGGCGTATTGGTCGCGCCGGCTGTCCGGTACGTCAGCGCCTGGGTCCCGTCGGCCGTCACTTTGGTCGACACGACACGCAGGCCGAGGTTGCCGTCGAAGCGGATCGGCGACGTCTCGGAGGCGAAGCGCATCAGACCGTAGGCCGTGAAGGTCTCTTCGTTCTGGACGTTGATCTGGTCGCGGGCCGTCGGGGCCGTGGGAGCGCCGGACAGCGGGTTCAGCTCGCCTCCCAGCACCTGCAGCGCGCGGGTGTGGTCCTTCAGCAGCTCGGGCGAGACGATGAAATAGGCGCCGTTCCAGATGCTGGCGCCGTCGCCGCGGAACAGGTTGCCGATGTTGGGATCGGGCGAATAATAGTCCGGGAACTCGTCGAAGTTCGCCGTGGCTCCGGGCGAACCATCCCAGGGCGGGCCGCTGATGGCCGACCAGTCGAAACCGGATTCGCGCGTCGTGACGTCCTTGTTGGTGTAGCGGACACCGGCCGAGAACGACTGGGCGAAGCTGTCGTCGTCGAACGCCCACTCCATGTCGCCGCGCCAGGCCAGCTCCGAGCCGTCGTTGTCGGCGGTGCGGACCATCAGGGCCTGATAGTTGTAGCCGGCCGGATCAGCCAGCGCGCTGTCGGGCTGGATGGTGAACAGCGGCAGTTCGCCGGTCAGATCCACGTCAAGGCGGGGATTGCCGTTCAGGCCGCCGAAGCCGGTGACGTCGTCATAGAAGGTCGAGCTGTCGACGTACTGGAGGTCGGTGCTGAACGACACATGGTCGTTGGCATTCCACTTGGCGCCGACCGAGACGTCCAGTGTGTCGGAGTCGCGCACCGCATCGCGCGTGAACGACTGATAGAACTGACCGCCCGAGAACGAGCCGTAGGTCATGTTGCCGTCGTCGTCGAACTGGAAGGCGACGCCCGGCGTGGGGGTCAGGCCGCCGCCCGAGCCCGACGGACCGTAACCGAACTGGCCGGTCTGCGGATCATAGAAGTGGTACTGGCTGTACAGGGCCTGGGCGTACAGCTCGACGTCCGCATTCGGGCGCCATTGGAACGCCGCCGCCGCGCCGGTGCGGTCACGGTCGCCGTTCCAGCTGGACACGCCGCCGCCGGCCGCCACCTGCACCGGGGTGCCGATGTAGCCGGGGATGTCCGTCCGCTCGAAGAAGGGCTCGACCGTGATCGCGTCTTCACGGAAGTAGGCCTGCGAGTAGGACAGGTTCAGCAGTGCGCCCATCTCGCCGGCGCCGGTGTCCCAACGGTCGCTGATCAAGCCGGAGACGTTGCCGCCCCACTTTTCGCGCAGGTCGTACCAGGTGCCGCCGACGGTGCCGCTGATCACGCGGCCCGGGGCGTCGAAGGGCATGCGGGTGCGAAGGTTGACCACGCCGCCGATGCCGCCTTCGATCATCGCGGCCGAAGGGTTCTTGTAGACGTCGACGCCGGCCAGCAGCTCGGACGGCACGTCCTCGAAGCTCAGCGCGCGGCCGTCGGTGGTCGAGAAGATGTCGCGGCCGTTCAGCTCGGTGCGGACCTGCGTCAGGCCGCGAATGGCGATGGAGGAGCCTTCGCCGCGGTTGCGCGTGATCTGGATGCCCGAAATGCGCTGCAGCGCCTCGGCGACGTTGACGTCTGGCAGCTTGCCGATATCGACCGCGACGATCGAGTCCACGAACTGCTCGGAGTTCTGCTTGATCGACTGGGCCGACGCCAGGCTGGCGCGAATGCCGGTGACGATGACGTCATCGACGTCTTCGGACTGATCGTCAGTCGTCTGCGCGGACGCGAGCGACGGCGCCGCCATCGCTGCAATCGAAATGAGCGATGCGCCGCACAGCAGCGCGAGCCTGGACCTGATGTGGTTGCGAGACATGCGTCTCATCCCTCCCGTTACGTCGTGCGGCCGCCTTTTGACGGTCCAGACAGCGACTGAGCTCCCGAATGCATCCGAGACACGCTCGATCTGCATTTCAAGGATGCAACAGCTTTCACATAAAGAAAAGAGCTTCGCCGCAGAATCTGTTCGGGGGTGAACCTGTTGCCAAATATGAACGCGTGATACCCTTTCCTTAGGCCCGCATCAGGCGGCCCATTCAGCGTTCTGGGGAGGGCCGCGATGCAGACCGAAGCGATCGAAGACATCCTGATCGTCGGAGGCGGCACGGCCGGCTGGATGACCGCCGCCGCACTGGCCAAGGGACTGAAGGGGTCGGCCCGGATCACGCTGGTCGAGTCAGAGGACATCGGCACGGTCGGCGTCGGCGAGGCGACCATCCCCGCCATCCTGCTGTTCAATTGCATGCTGGGCCTCGACGAAGACGCCTTCGTCCGTGAGACACAGGCCACCTTCAAGCTGGGCATCGAGTTTCGCGACTGGGGTGCGCTGGGGGACCGATACTTCCACCCGTTCGGCCGCTACGGCTCGGATCTGGAAAAGATGTCGTTCCATCAGCACTGGCTGCGCCAGCGCGCGCTGGGCGAAACGCACCCGCTGGCCGACTATTCGCTGTCGACCCAGGCGGCGGCGGCCGGCAAGTTCGTCCGGCCGGTGGACGATCCCAAGAACGTCCTGTCGCGCATCGCCTATGCCTTCCATTTCGACGCCGGCCTCTACGCCGCCTTCCTGCGCCGTTTCGCCGAGGGACTGGGCGTGACACGCGTCGAGGGCCGTATCGCCGATGTGCGGGTAGCGGATGACGGCGCCGTCACGGGTGTCGCCCTGGCCGACGGCCGAACGCTGGACGCCGACTTCTTCATTGATTGCTCCGGCTTCCGGGGCTTGCTGATCGAACAGGCGCTGAAGGCCGGCTACGAGGACTGGTCGCACTGGCTGCCGTGCGACCGCGCGGTTGCTGTGCCTTGCGAGAGTTCAGGGCCGCCCACGCCCTTCACGCGCTCCACCGCGCGCGAGGCGGGGTGGCAGTGGCGCATCCCGCTGCAGCACCGCATCGGCAACGGCTACGTGCATTGCAGCCGTTTCATCAGCGAGGAAGACGCGACGGCGACGCTGATGTCCAATCTGGACGGCCGCCCGCTGGCCGACCCGCGCACGTTGCGGTTCACCACCGGCCGGCGCAGGGCGTCGTGGGTTAAGAACGTGGTGGCCATCGGCCTGGCGTCCGGCTTCCTGGAGCCGCTGGAATCGACCAGCATCCACATGATCCAGTCGGCCATCGCCCGGCTGATGACCCTGTTCCCGGACCGCCGCTTCGATCCGGCGGTGACGGCGGAGTACAATCGTCAGACGCGGATCGAGGCCGAGCAAATCCGCGACTTCATCATCCTGCACTACCATGCGACCGCCCGTGTGGATTCGCCGCTGTGGGATCACGTCCGCACGATGGAGCCGCCGGAAAGCCTGCGCCAGAAGATCGATCTGTTCCGCAGTTCGGGCCGCTTTTTCCGCGATGGCGACGAGCTGTTCTCCGAAACCAGCTGGGCCGCCGTCCTGACGGGCCAGAACGTCATCCCTGAGCGCTTCGACCCGATGGCCGCGACGCACGACCCGCAGATGATGGCCGCCAAGATGGCCCGGATGAGAGACGTCATCGGCCGCGCCGTAGCCGACATGCCCAGCCATGCCGACTACATCGCGCGCCATTGCCGCGCACCGCACGTCGCCTTCGCGGCCTGAGCGCGAAGCTGCTAACGTTCCCTAGAACGGAAGCCGGGGAATCAATGTCGGATACGGACGAGGCGGACGAGCGGAAGTACCGGGCCCCAGCGCTCGAGAAGGGTCTCGACGTGCTGGAGCTGCTGGCCGCCAACGGCGTCGCCATGACGCCGTCGCAGATGTCGTCGGTTCTGGGCCGCTCTGTCAGCGAGCTGTTCCGCATGATCCAGGTGCTGGAGTACCGCGGCTACATCGAGCAGTCGCCGGCCGGCTACGCCCTGACCAATCGGCTGTTCACCTTGGGCCTGGCGCAGGCGCCGGTGAAGTCGCTTACCGAAGCCGCCCTGCCCTTCATGCGGGACCTGGCGGCCCAGACTCGCCAGTCATGCCACCTGGTCGTCCTGTCCGAGGATCAGATCGTCGTCATCGCGCGCATCGAGGGGCCGGGCGACTTGGGCTTCTCCGTGCGGCTGGGTTATCGGCGCGAAGCCATCGACGCCACCTCGGGCCTGTTGCTGTACGGAATGGGCTCGCCGTCGCTGCAGACCGAGTTCCGCGAGCGACTGGCCAAGCGGTTCGACGAGGCCCGCATCGAGGCCTTCATCCAAGCGGCGGCCAAGGCGGCTAAGGAAGGCCACGTCGAACGGGCCAGCGACTTCGTCCAAGGAGTGACCGACCTGGTCGCGCCGATCCTTGGCACGGACGGCGCGATCGCGACACTGATCTCCCCCTACATCCAGCAGACGCCGCCTACTTGCGACATGCCCACGGCGGCGGCTTTGCTGCGACGGACCGCGGCGGCGATCTCGGCCGAACTCGGACCCGTGACGCAGGCTCTCTAAGGCTGCTCGTCCAGGCTGAAGATCCGCGTCGCCGGGGTCCATTTCTCGCCGGGCCGCGCAAAGGGTGTCGGGGTCTGGAAGTCGTCCATCAGCGTTTCCCAGGCCTGCACATCCGGATCGGCGGCGTCGGCCGCCGCCTTGGCCGCGGCCGAGAAACGCGGCCCAGTCTCCATCACCATGACCAGACGGTCGCCTAGCCGATGGATCTCCAGGCTCCTGATATCCACGGCCCGGATCGAGCGCACCACCGCCGCCGGCACGGCCCCCGCCGCATGCCAGGCCTCATAGCGCGCGATTTTGTCGGCGTCATTGATCAGGTCGAGCATCATGACATGGCGCATGTCACACCTTCATTCTCATATTTGACGACCAAGTTCACATATGATTGTCTAACGCCAGACGAGACGCCGGAGAACGGCGCCGGAGGACACCCATCATGACACCGCCCGCGCCCCGACTTCGGTCGGCCGTCCTGCCGATCCTGCTGGTCGTCAGCCTCTTCTTTCTGTGGGGGATGGCCAACAATCTCAATGACATCCTGATCGCACAGTTCCGCAAGGCTTTCGCCCTGAGCGACCTGCAGTCCGGCCTGGTCCAGTCGGCCTTCTATCTCGGTTACTTCTGCCTCGCGATCCCGGCCGCCGTGTTCATGAAGCGGTTTGGCTACAAGGCCGCCGTCGTGCTGGGGCTCGTGTTGTTCGGTTGCGGCGCCCTGCTGTTCTATCCGGCGGCCGAAGTCCGCAGCTATAATTTCTTCCTGGCCGCCCTGTTCGTCATCGCCAGCGGCCTGGCCTTTCTGGAGACCTCGGCCAATCCGCTGGTCACCGTGCTGGGACCACCTGAGACGGCCGAGCGCCGTCTGAACCTGGCCCAGGCGTTCAATCCGCTGGGATCGATCCTCGGTCTGATGGTCGGGCGCCACTTCATCCTTTCGGGTGTCGAGCCGACACCCGCCGAAATGGCCGCCATGTCGCCGGGCGCTGTGGAAGCCTTCTACGCGCGCGAGGCGACCGCGGTTCAGGGGCCCTATCTGCTGATTGGCCTGTTCGTCCTCCTGTGGGCGGTGGTCTTCGCGGTGGTTCGATTCCCGGCCATCACCGGCTCCGCCGCCGCGAAGGAAGAGGGGCCGGGCGCGGCGCGCGACTTCGCCGCTATCCTGGGAATGAGCCGCGTCCGCTGGGGCGTCCTGGCCCAGTTCTTCTATGTCGGCGCCCAGGTCGGGGTGTGGAGCTTCATGATCCGCTACGCCCAGCAGACAGCGGGCCTCGGCGAGCGCGTCGCCGCCGACTATCTGACCGGCTCCGTCGTCGCCTTCATGATCGGCCGTTTCGTCGGCGCCGCCCTGATGACGCGCTTCAGCCCCACGCGGCTGCTGTCGGTCTTCGCCGCCATCAACGTCGCGCTATGCGCAGTCGCCGTCGTCATGCCGGGACATGTCGGCCTGATGGCCTTGGCGTCGACCAGCTTCTTCATGTCGATCATGTTCCCGACCATCTTCGCCTCGACCATCAAGGGTCTGGGCGAGCGGACCAAGGCGGCGTCTTCCCTGCTGGTCATGTCGATCATCGGCGGGGCGGTCCTGACGGCATTGATGGGATTTGTGTCCGACGCCGGCGGCATCGCCCGCGCGATGCTGGTGCCGGGCCTGTGCTTCCTGGTCGTGCTGGCCTTCGGCTGGAAGGCCGCGCGACGTGCCGCCTGAGGTCATCGACGCTCATGCTCACCTCTGGCGCATCGGCCAGCACGGCTGCGTCTGGCCGGGGCCGGACCTGCTGACGATTTACCGCGACTTCACGCCGGAAGACTACCTCCCCATCGCGCGTCGTCACGGCGTGACCGGCGCGGTCCTGGTGCAGAGCCAGGAAGATGACGCCGACACCGAGCACCTGCTCGACATCGCCGAGGCGCACGACTGGGTGCGCGGCGTCGTCGGCTGGGTGGACGTCACGCGTGAAGACGCGACCGACCGCATCGCGGCGCTCGCCCGCCGTCCGCTGATGGGCCTTCGTCCCATGCTGCAGGACCGGCCGCCGGAGTGGATTCTCCAGGCCGACTGCGACGCCGCCGTCAGCGCCCTGATCGACCACGACCTGGCCTTCGACGCCCTGGTGAAGCCCCAGCACCTGGGCCCGCTGGACCAATTCGCGCGTCAGTGGCCAGAGCTTCGGATCGTGCTGGACCACGGCGGCAAGCCGACCATCGGCCGCGATATCGGCCTGTGGCGTGAGGACGTCCGCCGCCTCGCCGAACGGCCCAACCTGACATGCAAATTGTCGGGCCTGCTGACGGAAGCTTCGGACGACGCGACGCCCGAAGACCTCGCCGCCGTCGTCGATACCCTGCTGGACGCTTTCGGTCCCGACCGCTTGATGTGGGGCGGCGACTGGCCCGTGCTGACGCTGGCCGGCGACTACGCTGACTGGCTGACCCTGTGCCGCGACTTGATACCCGAGCGCGATCATGGAGTCGTGTTCGGCCAAACGGCCGCGCGGGTCTACACTGCGAATGCCGTTGACAGCCGCTTGCCCAACCCGCATTCCGATTTTGAATACGCGTTCAAATATGAAAGTTCGGCCCGTGACGAGGCTCTTTGATCGCCTGGGATCGTCGGGCCGCCGGTTGACGCCGCTGGGCTTCGGCGGTGCGGCGATCGGCAATCTGTACCGCCGCGTCAGCGAGGCCGACGCCCACGCCTCGGTGGCCGCCGCCTGGGCGTCCGGCGTCCGCTACTTCGATGTCGCGCCCCACTACGGCTTTGGCCTGGCCGAAAGCCGGCTGAGCGCCGCGCTGTCCGATCTCGACCCCGCGGGCGAGGCGCTGATCTCCACCAAGGTCGGCCGCGTGCTGGAGCCCATCGCCGCCGATCAAGCCCAGGGCGAACGGCACGGCTTCGTCGACGCCGCCGCCTTCGAGCCCCGCTTCGACTACAGCCACGACGGCGTCATGCGCAGCCTCGAGGCCAGCCTGAAGCGCCTCGGCCGCGATCACATCGACATCCTGCTGGCCCACGACCTGGGCGCCGCGACCCACGGCGCGGACGACGCGGCGCACTGGGCCGCCTTCATGGACGGCGGATACAAGGCCATGTTGTCTCTGCGCGATCAGGGCGTGGTGCGGGCCATCGGCCTGGGCGCCAACGAGGCCGCCGTCTGCCGCCGTGCGCTGGATCAGGGCGACTTCGACGTCTTCCTGCTGGCCGGCCGCTACACCCTGCTGGAGCAAGCGCCGCTGGACGACCTCCTGCCCGCCTGCACCCAGGCCGGCGTGTCGCTGATCGTGGGCGGACCGTTCAACTCCGGCGTGCTGGCCTGCGCCGCGCCGGCCGGCAACGCCCACTATGACTACGGCGCGCCGCCCGCCTGGGTGACAAACAAGGTCGCGGCTCTACGCGGCGTCTGCGCCCGCTTCGGTGTCGAGCTGCCCGCCGCCGCGCTGCAGTTCCCCCTCGCCCATTCCGCCGTCGTCAGCGTCATTCCCGGCGCGGCCGATGCGGAAGAAGCCCGTCTGGCCGCTGCCCGTATCGCCGCGCCGATCCCCGCCGGCTTCTGGCAAGCGCTGCACGCCGAGGGTCTGATCGACTCGGAGGCGCCCGTCCCCCTGGTCAGGCAGGCGGCATGACCCTGTCGCCTGTCCTCCTGCTCAGCCCGCGCGACAATGTGCTGGTCTGCCGCGTCTCGCTGGAGCCTGGGGTCGCCTTCGACGTCGAGGGCGACCACATCGTCGCCCCCGCCGCCGTGCCCGCCGGCCACAAGGTCGCGCGCCAGCCCTTGAGTATCGGCGACAAGGTCATCAAGCACGGCGCTTCGATCGGCTCGATCACCGCCCCCGTCGCACCGGGCGAGCACGTCCATCTGCACAATATGAAGAGCGACTACATCGCCACCCACTCGCGCGAAACCGCCAGCGAAAGGCGCGCGTCGTGAACGGCTGGCTGCGCGCGGACGGACGCAAGGGCATCCGCAACGTCGTCATCGTCGCCTATCTGGTGGAGTGCGCGCACCACGTCGCACGCCGCATCGTCAGCGCCGCCGACGATCTGGATGTCCACCTGATCGGCTTCCCCGGCTGCTATCCAAACAAATACGCCGACCGGATGATGCGGGCCCTGGTCAGCCACCCGAACGTGGGCGGCGTGGTGCTGATCTCGCTGGGCTGCGAGAGCTTCAACCGGCGCGGCCTGCTGGAAGCCGCCAGCGCGAGCGGCCGCCCGGCCGAGCTGTTCATCATCCAGGAGACCGGCGGCACCGCCGCCACCATCCGCGCCGGCGCCGAGGCGGTCGAACGCGTCCGCGCTCAGGCGGCCGAGGCTCCGCGGGTCGATGTGCGGATGGACGAGCTGATCATCGGCACCATCTGCGGCGGTTCGGACGGGACCAGCGGCCTGACCGCAAACCCGGCCGTGGGCCGCGCCTTCGATGCGCTGGTCGATCAGGGCGCCGCCTGCATCTTCGAGGAGACCGGCGAACTGGTCGGCTGCGAAGCCGTCATGGCCGAACGCGCCGTCACCCCGGAGCTGGCGCGCGAGCTGGAGGCGGCGGTCGAGAAGGCCGAGCGCTACTATACGATCATGGGCTTCGGCAGCTTCGCGCCGGGCAATGCCGACGGCGGCCTGACGACCCAGGAAGAGAAGTCGATGGGGGCCTATTCCAAGTCGGGCGCCTCGCCGATCTCGGGCCTGCTGAAGCCCGGCGACGTCCCACCGACGGGCGGGCTCTACCTGCTGGACGTGGTGCCGGACGGCGAGCCGCGCTTCGGCTTCCCCAACATCAGCGACAACGCCGAGATCGTGGAGATGATGGCCTGCGGGGCGCATCTGACCCTGTTCACCACGGGCCGCGGATCGGTCGTCGGCTCGGCCATCTCGCCAGTCATCAAGGTCTGCGCCAACCCGGACACCTATCGCCGGATGAGCGCCGACATGGACATCGACGCCGGCCGCGTCCTGAACGGCGAGGCGACGCTGGATCAGGTGGGCGAGGAGATCGTCGATCTGATCCGCCGCGTGGCCGAGGGCGAGCGCACCGTGTCGGAAGCCATGGGCCACCAGGAGTTCATCCTGACCTACAAGAGTTTCGAACCCATCGGTCCGGCCTGCCTGCCCGTCCGCCGCACTCTGGCGGCGGTCTGATGGCGGGTCGTCTGGCGGGCAAGACGGCGCTGGTGACCGGCGCCGGGGCTGGCATCGGCAGGGCGGCGGCGGCTCTGTTCGTCGCCGAAGGTGCGACGGTCTGGGCCAGCGACCTGAAGCTGGAGAGCGTGGCCGACATTGCGGGCGCGCGCCCCTTGGCGCTGGACGTCACCAGCGCCGAGGCCATCGCGGTGGCCCATTCGACGACGGGCGAGCTGGATATGCTGTTCAACTGCGCCGGCTATGTGCACGCGGGCGCACTGCTGGATTGCGACGACGCGGCCTGGGAGCGGTCGTTCAACCTGAACGTCACCGCCATGTTCCGCACCATCCGGGCGTATCTGCCCGGCATGATCGCGAGGGGCGGCGGCTCCATCGTCAACATGGCCTCGGTCGCCGGATCGATCAAAGGCGTCCCGAACCGATTCGCCTATGGCGCCTCCAAGGCGGCGGTCATCGGCCTAACCAAGTCCATCGCCGCCGATTATGTGGGTCAGGGCGTTCGCTGCAACGCCATCTGCCCCGGCACGGTGGAAACGCCATCTCTGAAGGAACGTCTGGCCGCGACGGGCGACTTCGAGGCCGCCTATCGCGCCTTCTCGGACCGCCAGCCGATGGGTCGCCTGGGCCGGGCGGAGGAAATCGCCGCGCTTGCCCTCTATCTCGCCTCGGACGAATCGTCGTTCACCACCGGGACGACGCACATCATCGACGGCGGCTGGATCGGATAGGCCATGAAACTGCTGCGCTATGGCGCCCCGGGCGCCGAAAAGCCCGCCCTGCTGGATCATGACGGCCAGGTCCGCGACCTGTCCGGCCATGTCCGCGACCTGTCGGGCGCGGCCCTCGATCCGAAGGCTCTGACCGCGCTGAAGGACCTCGACCCGTCAGGACTGCCGGTCGTCGCCTCGCCGGGTCGCATCGGCCCCTGCGTGGGGAACGTCGGCAAGTTCATCTGCATCGGCCTGAACTACGCCGACCACGCCGCCGAGACCGGCGCGGAAGTGCCCAGCCAGCCCGTCATCTTCATGAAAGCCACCAGCGCCATCGTCGGCCCGAACGACGACGTCATTCAGCCGAAGGGTTCGACCAAGCTGGACTGGGAGGTCGAGCTGGGCATCGTGATCGGCCGCGAGTGCCGCTACGTCGAAGAGGCCAACGCGCTGGACCACGTCGCCGGCTACTGCGTCGTAAACGATGTCTCAGAGCGCGCCTTCCAGCTGGAAAGCGGCGGCACCTGGGACAAGGGCAAGGGCTGCGACACCTTCGGGCCCATCGGCCCCTGGCTGGTCACCCCAGAAGAGGCGGGCGACGTCGAGAGCCTGTCCATGTGGCTGGACGTCAACGGCCAGCGCTTCCAGGACGGTTCTACGAAGACGATGGTCTTCAAGCCGGCCTTCATCGTCAGCTACGTCAGCCGCTTCATGAGCCTGCAGCCCGGCGACATCATCACCACCGGCACGCCGCCCGGCGTCGGCATGGGCCAGAAACCGCCGCTCTACCTGAAGCCCGGCGACCGCATGGAGCTGGGCATCCAGAACCTGGGCCAGCAGGCGCAGCGTGTCGTCGCCGAGACCCGCGCCTGACTGTCGTCGCCCGCCGAACGCGGCTAGTCTCGCGGCAAAACGGAGGAAGACGATGCTGATTTCCAGACGCGCCCTAATGATCGCCGCCGGCGCCTCCGTCGTCGCGGGGCCGGTCCTGGCCGCCGACGCGGCGGGCCCGACGCCGGTCGAACGGCATGGCAAGCTGTCCGTGCGCGGCAATCAGGTGATCGACGCGCATGGCCAGCCCGTCACCCTGCGCGGCATGAGCCTGTTCTGGAGCCAGTGGGGGCCCCGCTTCTACAACGCCGACGCCATCGGCTGGCTGGCGCGGGACTGGAAGGCGAGCCTGTTGCGCGTCGCCGTCGCCGTCCCGTCGGGCGGCTATCTGCAGCATCCCGCGCGTGAGACCGCCAAGGCCGAGCGCGCCATCGACGCGGCCATCGCCAACGGCCTGTACGTCATCGTCGACTGGCATGCCCACGATCCTGAGCCCGAGGCGGCGGCGACATTCTTCACCCACATCGCCACCAAGTACGGCCACCTGCCCAACATCATCTACGAGCCGTGGAACGAGCCGCTGGAGCACCACACCTGGCCCGTGGACGTGAAGCCGTATCACATGGCCCTGATCCCCAGGATCCGCGCCATCGATCCGGACAACCTGATCGTCGCGGGCACCCCGCGCTGGTCGTCGGACGTGGATGTGGCGGCGGCCGATCCCCTGCCCTTCGACAACGTCGCCTATGTGATGCACTTCTACGCTACCAGCCACGGGCAGGCGTATCGGGACAAGGTGACCCGCGCGATGGAGCGCGGCGCGGCCGTCTTCGTGACCGAATACGGCACGACGGAAGCGACCGGCGACGGCGTCATCGACGCAGAGGAAACGCAAGCCTGGTGGGACTTCATGGAGGCCAACCACATCAGCTACGCCAACTGGTCGCTGAACGACAAGCGCGAGAGCGCAGCGGCGCTGGTGCGCGGCGCACCGGCGATCGGCGGCTGGACCGACGCCCACATCACCCGCTCGGGCAAGATGGTGCGCGACCAGCTGCGGCGGATGGCGACGTGACCCCGACGCGCGCAAACCGGACGGCCAGCGGCGTTTCCCGCCGCTCGGGCGAGCGCCTGCACGGCGCCATCGCGCGCGACCTGGGCATCGCCATCGTCTCGGGCAAGCACAAGCCGGGCGAGGCGCTGACCAACGAGATCCAGTTCAGCGAAATGCTGGACGTGTCCCGCTCCGCCTATCGCGAGGCGATCCGAACCCTGGCCGCCAAGGGCCTGGTGGAAAGCCGCCCTCGCACCGGCACGCGCGTCCTGCCGACCGACCGCTGGAACCTGATGGATCCGGACGTCCTGGCCTGGTTCTTCGAGGGCGAGCCCAGCGAGGTGGTCGTGGAGGGGATCTTCGAACTGCGCGCCATCATCGAACCGGCCGCCGCCGCCCTGGCCGCCGAGCGCCGCACCGAGGCGCAGTTGATGCGGATGGAATCGCGCCTGCGCGAGATGCAGCGCCGCACGCTTCGCACGGTCGAAGGCCAGTCGGCCGACCGCGACTTCCACCAGACCCTGCTGGAGGCCACCGCGAATCCGGCCCTGATCAGCCTGGCATCAACCATCGGCGCCGGAGTGCGCTGGACCACCTTCTACAAGTCCCGCAAGCAGCGCCTGCCCGCGGATCCAATGCCGCAGCACTGGGAAGTCTATCATGCGGTCGAGGCCGGCGACCCGGAGCGCGCGCGCCGCGCCATGGCCGTGCTGGTCGCCGACGCCCGCGCTCAGACGGCGGAGATCGTCCGCGCGCGTCCGAACCGCCCGTCCTGATTTATACGGCCTGATTGTCACGGGCCGCCTGACCCTATATTGTCAGACTATTCCCGATTGGAGCGCCTGAATGTCCCGCCCGCTGCGTTCGCGCGCCTGGTTCAACAACCCCGACAACCCCGACATGACGGCGCTCTATCTGGAGCGCTATCTGAACTATGGCCTGACGCTGGAAGAGCTGCAGTCGGGCAAGCCGATCATCGGCATCGCCCAGACCGGTTCGGATCTGAGCCCCTGCAACCGGCACCACATCGAACTGGCCAAGCGCGTCCGCGAGGGCATCCGCGAGGCCGGCGGCATCGTGATGGAATTTCCGGTGCACCCGATCCAGGAAACCGGCAAGCGCCCGACCGCCGGTCTGGACCGCAACCTGGCCTACATGGGTCTGGTCGACCTGCTGTACGGCTATCCGCTGGACGGCGTGGTGCTGACCATCGGCTGCGACAAGACCACGCCCGCCTGCCTGATGGCGGCGGCCACCGTCGACATCCCCGCTATCGCTCTGTCGGTCGGCCCGATGCTGAACGGCTGGCACAAGGGTCAGCGTACCGGCTCGGGCACCATCATCTGGCAGGCCCGTCAGATGATGGCCGCCGGAGAGTTGGACTACGACGGCTTCATCAAGCTGGTCGCCACCTCCGCGCCGTCGGTCGGCTACTGCAACACCATGGGCACGGCCACGACCATGAACTCGCTGGCCGAGGCGCTGGGCATGTCCCTGCCCGGCTCGGCCGCCATTCCGGCGCCGTACCGCGAGCGCGGCCAGATGGCGTATGAGACCGGCCGGCGGATCGTCGCCATGGTCCATGAGGACCTGAAGCCGTCGGACATCCTGACCAAGGAGGCGTTCGAGAACGCCATCGTCATCAATTCGGCCATCGGCGGCTCGACCAACGCCCCGATCCACCTGACCGCCCTGGCGCGCCACGCCCATGTCGACGTGCCGCTGCAGGTTTGGGAAGACCACGGCCACGACACGCCGCTGCTGGTGAACCTGCAGCCGGCCGGCGCCTATCTGGGCGAGGACTATCACCAGGCCGGGGGCGTCCCCGCCGTGGTCGCCGAGCTGATCAAGCACGGCAAGATCCACGAGAACGCCCTGACCGTGAACGGCAAGACGATGGGCGAAAACTGCCGCGACGCAGAGATCGTGCTGCCCGACGTGATCCGCACGTTCGAGACCGCCCTGGTCAAGGATGCCGGCTTCCTAGTCATCAGCGGCAACGTCTTCAACAGCGCCATCATGAAGACCAGCGTGATCTCGCCGGAGTTCCGCGACCGCTACCTGTCCAACCCGCAGGACCCGGAGGCGTTTGAGGGCCCGATCGTCGTCTTCGACGGGCCGGAGGATTATCACCACCGCATCGACGACGAGGGCGAAGGCATCACGCCGGAGCACATCCTGATCATGCGCGGCGCCGGCCCCATCGGCTATCCGGGCGCGGCCGAGGTCGTGAACATGCGGCCGCCCGCCTATCTGATCAAACAGGGCGTCACCGCCCTGCCCTGCATCGGCGATGGGCGCCAGTCGGGCACCTCGGGCTCGCCGTCGATCCTGAACGCCTCCCCGGAAGCGGCGGCGGGCGGCAACATCGCCCTGCTGCGCACGGGCGACCGGATGCGCGTGGACCTGAACACCCGCAAGGTCGACGTCCTGATCTCCGACGAGGAACTGGCCGAGCGCCGTGAGACGTTCGAGCGAGCCGGCGGCTACGCCTTCCCGGAATCCCAGACGCCCTGGCAGGAGTTCCAGCGCAGCATGGTCGGTCAGCTGGAGACCGGCGCCGTGCTGGAACCGGCCGTGAAATATCATCGGATTGTCGACACCCGGGGCATGCCGCGCGACAATCACTGATGCCCAAGACCTACGCCACCGGCCGGATCGTCTGTTTCGGCGAGCTGATGCTGCGCTTCACCCCGCCGGGGCCGGAGATCCTGTTGCAGTCGGCCGCCATGGCGGTCCATCCGGGCGGGGCCGAGGCGAACGTCGCCGTGGCCCTGGCGCGCCTGGGCGCCGAGGCGGCGTGGGCCAGCGTCCTGCCCGACAACCCCCTGGGCCGCGCGGCGCGTGACGAGGTTCGCCGCGCGGGCACCGACACGTCTGGCGTGCGGATGAGCGACGGTCGGATGGGCCTGTATTTCGTTTCGCCCGGAGCCGTGCGGCGTCCGTCCGAAGTGCTCTACGACCGCGCCGGATCGGCCTTCGCCGAACAGGCCGATACGCTGGACTGGGCCGAGGTGCTGGAAGGCGCCGAATGGCTGCACATCTCCGGCGTCACCCCGGCAGTCGGCCCCAAGGGCGCGGCCGCCGCCCTGGCGATCACCGAGGCGGCCGTCGCCGCCGGGGTGAAGGTCTCCTTCGACGGAAACTTCCGCGGCAAGCTGTGGGCCCTGTGGGAATCCGATCCGCCCAGGGTGCTCAGCGCCCTGATGGCGACCGCCTCCATCGCCTTCGTCGACGATCGCGACATCGCCCTGATGCTGGGCCGCCCGTTCGAGCCGGCCGACGCCATGGACCGCCGCCGCGCCGCCGCCGAGGTCGCATTCGACACCTTCCCGCGTCTCGAGCGGGTCGCCTGCACCGTCCGCACCCAGACCAGCGTGGCGGATCAGACCCTGTCCGCCGTGATGTTTACTCGGAGCGGCGAGCACCATGCGCCCGCCATTGATCTGGCGGGTGTCGTCGACCGGATCGGCGGCGGGGACGCTTTCGCGGCGGGTGTTCTGTTCGGTGTGGCCGCGGGCCAGGACGATGCGCGTTCGCTGGCGCTCGGGCTGGCCCTGTCCGGCCTGAAACACTCCATCACCGGCGACTTCAGCCCCTTCACCCTGGCGGACGTCGAGGCGGCGATGGAAGGCGGCGGCCTGGACGTCAGGCGCTGAAGCGCCACTTCATCGCCAGCACAATGGCCGCCATCACCAGGGCGCAGGCGTTGGACGCCACGATCGGCCACGCCTGGATCATCGCGCCGTACGCGACCCACAGGACGAAACAGGTCACTGTCAGCGAATAGGTCTTCAGGCTGACGGAGGAGGCGTCCTTTTCCTTCCAGATCTTGATAGCCTGAGGCGCGAAGCTGGTGATCGAACAGATCGCCGCGCCAGTCCCCACGGCGTTGGCGAGCCAGTCGCTCATGCCTTCACGCGTGGCTTGCGAGCCGCCTGGGACGTCTTGCCCTTTTCCGCCGCCTTGGCGTCGGCCTTGGCGTCTTCCGCCCGCGTGGCGACGCGCGGCAGGCCTTGTTTGTGCAGCCGCTGCGCCCGTCCCTCGACTTCCTGCAGGATGACGTCGAGCTCCTTGTCTGTGAGCCGTTCAATGCCGATAAACCGCTCATCCGCCGACCGCACGGCATGGAGCAACTCGTCGATCTTGGCGTGAATGGCGGCGCTGTCGCGGTTTTGGGTGTTCTGGATCAGGAAGACCATCAGGAAGGTGATGATGGTAGTCCCGGTGTTGATGACCAGCTGCCACGTCTCATTGAACTTGAAGACCGGGCCCGACACCGCCCACAGGATCACGATCCCCAGGCACGCCATGAACGTCCACGGCCGGCCCGCGATCTTGGAGGTGACCGACGCCAGATGGGTGAAGAGCTTGTCCATGGCCGCCTAACCGCTCCGCTTCATCATGGTTGCTGTGTTTGGCGGCCGACGTTGAGCCCTGCTGGGGCCAAGCGCCAGCAAAGATCGCCAAACGCGAGCGGGCGCCGGACTTTCGCACGACGGGACCAGACCTTATTAGAAGCGGCGATGACCGACACCCTCGCCTCCCCCGCGCCCGTCAAGGCCAGCCCGTTCCACGAACTGGAGGTTCTGTGGGTGCGCCACTGGACCGACCAGCTGTTCAGTTTCGGCGTCGCGCGGCCCGAGGATTTCCGCTTCCGCTCGGGCGAGTTCGTGATGATCGGCCTGCCGGGCGAAGACGGCGCCAAGCCAGTGCTGCGCGCCTACTCCATCGCCAGCCCCTGCTGGGACGAGCAGCTGGAGTTCTTCTCCATCAAGGCGCCAAACGGCCCGCTTACGACCCGCCTGCAGAAGATCCAGGCCGGCGACACGGTTCTGATGGGCAAGAAGCCGACCGGGACTCTGGTGCTGGACGCACTGACCGGCGGCGAGCGTCTGTGGCTGATCGGCACGGGCACGGGCCTGGCGCCCTGGCTGTCGGTGGCGCGCGATCCCGATACATACAGCCGCTTCGGCCGTGTCATCGTCTGCCACACGGTGCGCGGCGTGGCCGACCTGGCCTACCGCGACTTCTTCACCTCGGGCATCCATGACGACCCGCTGGTCGGCGACGAGGCGAAGGCCCAGCTGACCTACTATCCGACCGTGACGCGCGAAGACTTCGAGACGCCGGGCCGCATCACCGACCGCATCAAGTCCGGCGCCGCCTTCGCCGACCTAGGCATCGAGGGCTCGTTCGATCCGGCCAAGGACCGCGTCATGCTGTGCGGCTCCATGGGCATGATCAAGGAGACGGGCGAACTGCTCGAAACCTTCGGCCTGAAGGAAGGCTCCAACGCCGAACCGGGCGACTACGTCCTGGAACGCGCCTTCGTCGGTTGAGATTGCAGGCCGGGACCGCTAGTCCAGCGGCCATGCACAAGCCCGCCCTCGTCGCCGTCGACGCCCGCGTCGATCCCGCCGACTGCACCTCCATGACCGAGGTCCGCCAGGGCGTGGACGCGCTCGACCGCGCCCTCGTCGCCCTGCTCGCCGAGCGCCAGCGCTACATGGACGCCGCTGCGCGCATCAAGCCGGACCGCGACGCCGTGCATGACGACGCCCGCATCGAAGACGTCGTGGCCAAGGTTCTGAAGTCGGCCGAGGCGCACCATCTGTCGCCCGACATCGCCGAGCCGGTCTGGCGCACCCTGGTTGACCGCTGCATCGCCTATGAATTCGGCGTTTACGACCGGACGCGTCGCTAACCCCTCAGGCTTCGCAACATCAGCTCGTGGCGGTAGGCCGCGACATCGGCCAGGGCGAGGTTCAGGGCGTCCTGAACGTGGTCGCGATGGGCCGGTCGAAGCGACGGCTCGGCGACCTCGGCCTCGGCGCAGGCGGCCGCGAGGGCGTTCGCGCCGATGCCCGACGCCGCGCCCCGGATGGTGTGAACCGCGTCACGCCAGCCGTCGCCCTTTGGCTCCATCAGGGCGGACCACATCTCGGCCTGCTGAACGAACAGCGCCAGCACTTCTTCCGACACCGCCGCGTCGTCGCCGGTCATTCGCTCCAGCGTCGTGAAGTCGACCGCGCCGGTCAGGTCGCGCCGCGCCATCAGGCTTCGAGATCCTGACCCAGCCGCGAATGCCACATCGACCAGCCGAAATAGACCACCAGTCCCAGCGCGTTCCAGACCAGGAAGCCGACCTGCGTCACCGTCTTCAGGCTGAGGAAGAAGACGATGCAGCCCACGACGGCGACGACCGAGACCAGCGGCCACAGCGGCGCCTTGAACATCCGCTTCCGGCCCGGCTCGCGCAGCCGCAGCACGGCCAAGCAGACGCCCACGGCGCAGAAGGCCGCCAGCGTGCCCGCATTGGCCAGCGACGCCAGCTCATCCAGCGGCAGCAGGCCGGCCAGGATGGCCACGATGACGGCGGTGAACACCGTCACCACCGCCGGCACGCCCCGGCTCGACACCTTGGCCAGACGGCGCGGCAGCAGGCCGTCGCGCGCCATGCCCAGGAAAATCCGGCTCTGACCGAACAGGAAGGCCAGCAGGACCGTCGGAAGGGCGATCACCGCCGCCGCCGCGATGACCTGAGCCCAGCCGCCCTGCCCGATCTGGCGCAGGATCAGCGCCAGCGGCTCGGGGCTGTCGGCGAAGTCCGCCACGGGGCGCGCGCCGATCGCGACGGCCGCCACCACCATATAAAGCACCGTGCAGATCAGCATGGAGCCGACGATGCCGATGGCCAGGTCGCGCTCGGGCTTCTTGGTCTCCTCGGCCGCCGTCGAAATGGCGTCGAAGCCGTAGAAGGCGAAGAAGATGATGGCCGCCGCCGCCATCACGCCGGTCTGGACGAAGGGCGCGCCGAAACCGTTGGGCATGAAGGGCGTGAAATGCGCCTGCTCGAAGTGCGGCAGGGCCAGCGCCACGAAGGCGACCAGAGCGGCGATCTTGATCACCACCAGCACGGCGTTCAGCGTCGCGCTCTCACGCGTGCCGAGCAGCAGAAGGCCGGTCACCACGCCGATAATGGCCACCGCCGGCAGGTTGACGATCCCGCCCGCGTGCGGCCCGGCCGCCAGCGCCAGCGGCACGTCGATCCCAAGCCCCGACAGGAAGCCGACGGCATAGCCGGACCAGCCCACGGCCACGGCCGAGACCACCAGGGAATATTCGAGGATCAGGCTCCAGCCGATGACCCACGCCGCCAGCTCGCCCAGCACCGCATAGGAATAGGCATAGGCGCTGCCCGCCGCCGGCATCATGGTCGACAACTCGGCGTAGGCCAGGGCCGCACACAGGCAGACGAGCCCGGCCAGGCCAAAGCTGACCAGCACGGCCGGTCCCGCCAGACCCGCCCCCACGCCGATCAGCGTCAGGATGCCCGTGCCCACGATGGCCCCGACGCCCAGCGCCAGCAGATGCGGCCAGCTCAGCGTCGCCTTCAGGCGCTCGCCCTCGTGACCCGCGATCATGGCGTCGATCGAACGTCGCCGGTTCCAGAAAGCCATGTCGCCCCTCCGCGAATCCAGATGCGACCTTAGCCGCGACATTGCGCCTATGAAATGCGCCTTGCACCCCGTCCCGATCCAGCCTATTTGCAGCGCCCTCCGGTCAAGGCCGGAGGCCGAGACGATCGGTTCGGGTGATTAGCTCAGTTGGTAGAGCAGCTGACTCTTAATCAGCGGGTCGTAGGTTCGAACCCTACATCACCCACCATCGTCCCTCTCGCATTTCAGCCCACTCCGGCGCCGCGTCGGCCGTGATCGCGTGGTCACATGGGATGTTGCGCCCTCTCAGCGATGATAGAGTGCGCGCGCAATCAACCTGGTCAATCGCCTGTCGCCCGTGATCACTCACCTGCCTTTGTCCGCCTGGCGCTTCCGAGTGATCGGTGCGCCTCTGTCCCGGGCGAAGCCATGAGACGACTGGTGCTGACCGGCGATTCCCATGTCGTCGCCCTGGGACGCGGCTTGGTCCAGTTGAAGCGGGAAGGTCTTGTTGGCCTGCCGCGCGTCGCCGCCGCGAAACTCTATTCCTTCCCGCAGAGCCTGCGGCCGTTCTTCAGGTTCGACGGCACGCGGATCGCGTTCGACCGACCCGACTATTCGGCCGTGATGAAACAGCTGACGGGGTCGGAAACGATCGGGCCGGAACACCGGGACCTGACGTTCGCCCTTGTTATGGGCTTCACCACCACCCTGTTCGTTCGGATGAAGGATTGGGACAACTACGCGCCTTGGCGGCTGGCGAAACAGTCGGGGCGCACTCCGCTATCGGACGGACTGGTGGCAGAGATTGCGCGGTCGCACTTCGCGCAGACACTCGATTTCTACAGGGCCATGATGGCCTTGGATCTGAATGTTCTGGCGGTTGAAGCCCCTCAGGTCAGGGGAGATGATCCCGCCTTCGCCACCGTCATGCAACGCCGCATCGTGCTGGAGTTGGACCGGCTCGCGCGCAGTGCTGTGTTGGGTGAACTGCGCGATATGGGCGTGAAAGTCGTTCCCGCCTTGGATGATGCGCGAGCAAAGACCGGTTTTCTAAAAGAAGAATATTCAAGCTTTACAACCGGTGATTATCATCACGCCAACCATAGGTTTGGGCGCAATATGCTCGCCGAGATCTTTGCGGCCATTGGCCAGCCCATCGGGTCGGCGAAACAAGCATTCGAGGCCGACTGACCCAGCGACATCGCTTGTCTAGGACCGTGAAATGCGATCTACGAACGACTGCAAATCACAGGTGGCAAAGCCGGACTGAGACGGCCTGTCCGCACTGTTCGTAGTGCTGGCCTGGGCTTCTGGACGTCTGCGAACTTGATCAGATATCGCGTCAAGGTGCGGGAATCGGGACGCATCGTGGGCTACGCCTACGACGACGCGAGGCCGGATACGCCTCTGGTCGGTGAGTTCTGGTTCGGCGGCGTCCTGGCCTTCAGCGTACCTTTTTCGTCGCCCCGTCCTGATGGCGCACCGGACGGCGCGCCGGCCCTGTGCGGTTTCAACATCAAGCCGTCCCGCCAGCCGGGCGCGTGGCTGGCGGCCCCGTTGGAGATCCGGGCGGGCGGTCAGACGTTGAACCGCAACGAAAACCTGGTCCGGGATCAGGTCTTCATCCATTCCGCGGCCCGACGCGGCGACCGGCTGTTGGTCAAGCTCCAAGTGCCGGACGAACTGCAGCGTCTGTTCGTCGCGCGGGCGGTGGTCGCTGGGATCGCCGCCGTGGTCTCCCCGCTCGGACGGTCCGAGAACACCGTCCTCCTGGCGATGCGCTGTCCGTCGACCAGCGCAAATCCAGCCTTCGAGCTCTGGTCGCCCGGTCGGAGCACGCCGCTGCGCACGGCGCGCGACGGTCTCGCCTGGGTCGACTTCGACACTCTGCACGACAGCGTGACGCTGACCCCTCCCATGAGCGAGACGCGTGCGCGCCGCCTGGCCAAGGCGGCCGCGACGACAGGGCTGGTCGGCAGGATGGAGGCCCTGAGAGGCGACGCCCTGATCGGATGGGCTTTCGATCACGACGATCCCGGCGCCCGCGTTGTTGTCGACATCTTCGTGGACGGTCTGTGGAGAGCCTCGACGATCGCCGATCAACCCCGCGGCGACTTGCGCAATCGGGGGATCGGAGACGGTGCGCATGCTTTCCACTGGCCGCTGCCCGATGACCTGATCGGTCGCGCGTTCGAAGATTTTTCGGCCTTGCCGTCGAACGGGTACAGGCCGCTTCCCAAACCGGCGTCCTACGCGGCCGGTGCGTCAGGGGCGGCGCCGAGTGGACCTGCGGACGGCGCATTCGCCCGTGCCCTCGACGTGCAGGTCTTGAGGCGCGCCCCGGTCGCGATCGTGGTTCCGATTTTCAACGCCGTCGAGGCTACGGCGCGCTGCATCGCGGCCTTGCTGGACCACACGAGCACGCCGGCCGAGCTCATTCTGATAGACGATGCCAGCAGCGATCCACGCATAGCGTCGCTATTGGCTCAGTTCGAGGGATTGGCGAACGTGCGCGTCCTGCGCAACGTCGAGAACCTCGGCTTCACCCGTACCGTCAACCGCGGGATCGCAGCGGCGGGGCGGGCGGACGTCGTGCTGCTGAATTCAGACACTCGCGTCGGCCCCCGCTGGCTAGAGAGCCTGCGTCTCGCCGCTCATCGAACCGCGCGGACCGCCAGCGCTACGGCCGTCTCGGACAATGCCGGCGCCTTCTCTATCCCGTTGCCAGAGCGGCAGAGCGCCCACGACCCGGCCGACGACCCGGTTGTCGCGAGACAGGTGGCGCAATCCGCTCGCGCTCTCTGGCCCGAGGCGCCGACCGGCCACGGCTTCTGCATGTATATTCGTCGCGACTGTCTGGATGACGTCGGCCTGCTCGACGACGCGGCCTTCCCGCGCGGCTACGGCGAGGAGAATGACCTGTGCATGCGCGCGGTTCGACGTGGCTGGACCCATGTCGTCGATGACCGCACGCTCGTGTTCCATGAGCGATCCGCGAGCTTCGGCGACGAGAAGACCGAACTGATGACCGCCGGGCGCAAGGTGATCGACCATCGCTACCCGGACTATACCTCAAAAGTGCGCGCCTTCATCGGCGGCCCCGGGATGCGAGCGGTCAAGGCAGCGGCAGAGGACGGGTTCGCCTCAACGGATCGGGCCCCGGCGAGGCCGCGCATCCTGTTCGTCATCAACAAGGAGACCGGCGGCACCCCCCAGACCAACCGCGACCTGATGTCGGCGATCGACGATGAGTATGATCCCTTCATCCTGCGGTTCGATCGCCGGACCCTCTTCCTCGAGAGGCCGGCCGGCCTGGAAAATGAGGTTCTGACCCAGCACAGCCTTGCAACGCCGATCGACCCGCTCAGCCACCGGTCAGGCGAGTATGATCGGGTGGTCGCGAGCTGGCTGACGCAGTACGCGATCGAACTGGTCCACGTGCGCCACATCGGCTGGCACAGCTTCGGGCTGTTCCGGGTTGCGGACGACCTTTCGATCCCGGTCGTCTTCTCGTTCCACGATTTCTACGCGGTATGCCCGTCTCTGAAGCTGCTGGATCACAGCCTCAACTTCTGCGGGGGCGTCTGCACGCTGGCGGAAGGATCCTGCGTTCCCGAGCTGTGGGACGAGTTCGACCTTCCGCCCCTTCGCGACGACTGGGTCTACACCTGGCGCGCGCAGATGGCTGAAGCGTTGAAGGGGTGCGAGGCCTTCGTCACGACCTCGCCTTTCGCCAAACAGCTGCTGATCGCGAGGCTGCCCTCGCTGGCCGAGAAGCGGTTTCCCGTCATCGAGCATGGGCGTGACTTCACGCAGTTCCTGCAAGCCGCACAGCCGCTCAAGCCGCTTTCGCCCCTGCGCATCGTCGTTCCAGGCAACATCGGCATTCCCAAAGGGGCCCGGCTGATCCGCGACGTGAAGCGTCTCGATGTGCACGGCCGGCTGGAGTTCCACATTCTCGGTCTCTGCCACGAGATGCTGGTGGGCGCGGACGTCGTGCTGCACGGAGCGTTTGATCGGGAAGAGATCGTCGAGCGGATCGCGGCGCTGCAACCGAATGTCGGCGGCATCTTCTCCATCTGGCCGGAAACCTACTGCCACACGCTGACCGAGCTGTGGGCGGCGGGAGTGCCGACCGTCGCGTTCGACGTGGGCGCGCTGGGCGAGCGTATCCGGGATCATGGCGGTGGCTGGCTGCTGACAGACACCGCGCCCGAAGCGGTCTACCGCGCGCTGTTGGCCATTGCCGATGATCAGCAGGGAGCGGCGGACAAGGTCGCCGAGATCGGACGCTGGCAACACAACGCCGGCGCGGAGTACGGCGTCGCGGCGATGGCCGCCCGATACACCGCGCTCTATCGCGACGTGGCCGCCTCGCGACAATACCTGCGAGCGCCGTCGCCGTCTCAAGCCCATGAAATGGACCCACTGGATGTCGTCTGATTCACGTCAGCTGGCGGCGATCTGCGCCATCGCCAGGAACGAGGGTCCGTACCTCGCCGAATGGGCGGTCTACCACCGCATGATCGGGTTCGACGACATCCTGGTCTACAATAACGAGAGCACCGACGAGACGGCTGATGTGCTGAAGGCGCTGCAGGACCAGAACGTCGTCAGGACGCTGGACTGGGCCTCGACACCCGACGGCCGCACGCAGAAACGGGCCTATGCCGATGGCCTGAGCCGCCTGCGCCCCGAGTTTCAGTGGGTCGCCTTCATCGACCTTGATGAGTTTCTTTACGTCCCCGGCTTTGGAAACGACATCCAGTCGTTTCTGGCCGCGCACGACGATCGCGACGCCATCGCCGTGAACTGGAAGCTGTTCGGGACCAGCGGCCGTCAGACGCGCACCGACGGTCTGGTGACGGAGCGCTTCACGCAGCGCGCCGACACCCAGCATTCCGGCAACCGCGCCGTGAAGACGCTGGCGCGCACGGACGCACTCATCACGCCGAACCTTCACAATCACGACTTCGCGCAGGGTGTTGTTTACGCGACGGTGACGGGCGAGGTCATCCCGCCGGCGACGGGCAAGAGCGAGACCGTTTCCCACGACATCATCTGCCTGCATCACTACTTCACCAAGTCGCGCGAGGAATGGGATCTGAAGGTCGCGCGGGGCCGGGCGACCAAGCCGGACAACCACCCGGAGAAGCTGCGCCGCGAGGAGCATTTCCGAATGCACAATCGCAATGACGAGGTGGACGTGTCGCTGGTTCAGTACGCGCCGGCGATCAAGGCGCGCCTGGCCGAGCTCGTTTTGCCGGCCGCCGTCACGCCGGCGCCCCTGCCCCTCGCGGCCGCTCCCGCCCCCTTGCCCGCCGCGACGTCTGCCGCCGCCGTCGTGGTTCCCTCGCGACGAAGCGCGCCCGGCGGAAAGACCAGCTACAGCCAGTTCGCCGAGGACCTGATCGCCGAGACCATCCTGCTGCGCCAGGGTGTGACGATGGAGCCGGGCGGGACCTATCTGGACGTCGGCGCGTGCTGGCCCGTCAAATACTCCAACACCTTTTTCTACTACGAGCGCGGCTGGCGGGGGCTCTGCATCGATCCCCAGCCCGGCTTCGAAGTCGAGTTTCTGGACAAGCGACCAGAGGACATCTGCGTCAACGTCGGCATCGCCGACGCGCCCGGCGAGATGGACTATTTCGCGTTCGAGAACCCCGTCTTCAACACCTTCGATCGCGTCCGGGCGACGAAGTTGAACGCCATCGGAAAAGGCGGACGCACCTTGCTGTCCGAGACGCGCGTTCCTGTTCGTCCGCTGCAAGCCGTGATCGCCGAGACAATCGGCGTCGACCGACGGATTGATCTCGTCAGCCTGGACGTCGAGGGCTTCGAGCAGAGCGTGCTGTCCTCGCTGGACTGGGAGGTCACTCGCCCGCTGCTGTTCATCATCGAGCTTAAGTCCAAGGCAGTGACCCAATCGATGGCGTCGGACACCGTCCGGTTCATGCGCGACAAGGGCTATGAGGCGGTCACGGTCACCAATCAGAACCTGTTCTTCCTGAACGGACGAAAATGACATCGGAAGTATCAGCGCCTGAGGCCTATGCGGAGGCCCTTGCCAAGGTGACGCCCGGCCTGATGGCGCGCGAGGTGGACTGCGCGCTGCCGGAGGCTTTCGGAGCCTTTGAGATGGCGTCGGGCGCGCACATCGCGGAGGGCGCAAAGGCGCCGCTCTGCACGTTCGAAGTCCAAAACGGCAACCACGTCTTCATCTGCGCCGGCGCCACACTGACGCGATGCACACTGCACGTGTCTGGGAAAGGCGGGCTGATCATCATCGGACCCGAGGCCCGTCTCAAGAACGTGGTGCTTATGGTTTCGGGGCGCGACAGCGCCGTCGTGGTCGGCGCTCGAACCAGCTGGGAGTCGGGTCGGGGCTTCTCCAGCAAGCAGTCCCGACTGCTGGCGATCGGCCAGGACTGCATGTTCTCCCACTCGGTGACGCTGCGAACCAACGACGCCCATGGAATCTTCGACCTAGCGACGCAGGACCATATCAACCCGCCGGAGGATGTCGTCGTGCACGCCCACGTGTGGCTGGGCAGCGGCGTTCGCGTGTCCAAGGGGGCCGAGGTCGGCGCATCGACGATCGTCGGCCAGGCCTCGGTCGCAACGGGAAAGCTGGATCCACGCTGCGTCTACGCCGGCATCCCGGCGCGGAAGCTGCGAGAGAACGTGACGTGGTCGCGGACGACGGCATGGGACGATATCCCGGTCGCGTTCAGGTCTTGACGCTATCGGCCGCGAACGACCGCAACGTCGGAGCATCCAGCAGCAAGCGCTTCACGGACGGCGCCCAGAGCTCCCCATCCAGCGGAATATCCTCCAGCCCCATCCCGGCGATGAGTGTGGCGTAGTAGGCGTTGCTGTTGGCTCCAAACAGGGCGGGCCAGGGATAGGGGATGTGGCGGGCGTTGACGGCGGCTCGCACCCTTTGCTCGCGTTCAAGGCAGGCGGCGACCTCGGTTTCCCCTTCGATCAGCACGCCTTGTGGAAAGCTCTCGTCGTAGAAGCCCGTGCGATGGTCGAGCCGCTCGCCCCAGATGAACTCGCGGCGGAAAGGCAGGACGCCGCCGTAAATCTTGAGCGGGGCGCCGTTCGGGCCGCGCGCGATGCCGTGCAGTTCGCCGATCACGGCGCCGGCGGCATCGGCGATTGCGATGAAGGTATGGGCGCCGAAGCGGCGTTCCGGCCCGCCACGTGCGCGGCGCCGGCGGATGGCCGGCGTCTGGACCTTCAGCAGCTGCATTGCAGAGGTGGGCGCGCCCTAGTTCCGCACAGTGGCGCGTGAAGGTTGCGCAGGGGAAATCAGGCTGAGCGCCCACAGGCCGACGCTGAAGCCGGTCACGATGATCAGGTCGGCCAGTCGGTCCAGGTCGGTCATCTCTGTCACCCTCATGGAAGCGTCACCGCAATAGCGCTCCAGCTTGGGAAGCGTTGCGTCACGGGCGCCGAGACGTCCAGAAATTCCTGGGCTCCTTCTCCCTTGGGTCGTGGGGATCACGCGGTCACGGCCGCCCGGTGCGGGCGGCCGTGGGTCTCTCAAGGCCGGACGAGATCGGCAGTCTGCCGATCCGGCGCGTCGGCCTAGTCGGCGGCGGTGTGGTCCGCGTCGACATGCACACGAACGTCGGGCCGGGCGTCGACCTGGACCTGGGCGTGAGCGCGCGCCTCGACCGCCTGATGCCGCTCGACATCAACCTGAGCACGGGCGGTGGCGTGGCGACGCGCCTCCTCGGCGGCCCGGCGCGGCCCGGGTGCGGCGGCGCCGAGCCTGTGGACGTGACCCCGGCCTTCGGGCGGCGTCGGCGGCGCCGGGGGCGGCGGCGGAGGGGCGAAGCCTGCAGGCGGCGGCGGCGGCGGCGCAGGCGGGGCGGGCGCAGCAAAGGCCGGAGGCGGCGGCGCGGCCGGAGCGGCGAAGGCCGGAGGCGCAGGCGGCGGAGGCGCGTTCGGGGCCGGCGGCGCGATCCGGGCGTGAGCACTGGGCGGAACAGGCGGCGCGGGCGGCGCGGGCGGTGCAGCGTGCGCGAGGGGAGCCGGCGGGCGAACCAGGGGCGGCGGCGGCGCGGGGGGCGTCGGGGCGACGGCCTGCGCGCTGTCGGTGATCTCCAGCGCCGCGAGCGGCGTGGCGACGGCGGCGAGCGCGATGACCGTCAGGGCGACGGCGACCGGGCGGCGGTTGGGGCGGGCTTCAGACATGATGCATGCGATCCTTGTTTTGAGGGAACGGGCGTCGGCGGCCATGGCCGTCGCTGCGCCGGCGGGGTGGGACGCGAGGCGAACCAGCGCGCGGGCGTAGTCGTGTCGATCGATGCGCTCGATCGCGGCGGCGTCGGCGGCCTCTTCGGACCGCGCGACCAGTTCGGCGTGCAGACGCCACACCAGCGGATTGAACCAGAACACAGCCACGGCCAGCCGCGACAGGATCAGAAACAGCCAGTCGCGGCGACGAAGGTGCGCCAGCTCATGCGCCAGGATGGGTCCGGCTGCGCCCGGCCGCTCCAGGCTGGCCGGGTCGACCAGAATGACGCCGGGGTTCAGTCCCCAGCTGAGCGGCCCGGCGACCTGGCCGCTGCGCAGCAACCGCGGACGACGATGCGCAGCCTCACGGTCCACTACGGTCAGCCATTCCGCCGAACGAATGGGGCGTGCGGACCGGGTCCAGGCGTCCAGCGTCCGCAGGCCAAGGGCCAGGCGGCCCACGATGGCCGTCATGCCGAGCAGCCAGATCGCCAGCGCAACAGCGCCGAGCGACGGCCACGGAACCGAGCCCGATACGGCGACGGAGCCGATCCGGCCCACTTCGCCCTCCCACAAGGCAACCGGCGGCGCAGCCTGAGCCGTCGTGGGCAGAAGGACGGTCAGGGTCGGCAGTGCGGCGCCGACTACCGGAAGAGCGAGCAACAGACAGACGGTGGCCCGCAGCACATTGGCACGATCCAAAGCGCCGCCGCCGATCAGGCGCGCGCAGGCCAGACCCCCCAGCGACACCAGGCCGGATTTCGCGGCCAGCCCCGCTATGACCAACAGGCTCACGACTTGCGCTCCTGGGCTCTATCGATCGCGGCCTCCAGGGCGGCGGCCTCTTCCGTCGTCAGCCGGTCACTAAGGCCGATCAAGGCGGTCGCGGCGCTGGCGGCCGATCCGGCGAAGAAGGTGTCGATCATGCGGCGCAGCGCGGTCGCCGCCACGGCCTCGGCGGCCTCGACCGGCGCATAGACGAAACCGTCCACGCCGGGCTGTCGCGTCACCAGACCCTTGGCCTCCAACCGGGTCAGCATGGTGCGGATGGCCGAGTCGCTCAGCGGGTCGGACAAGGCGACGCGCACAGCCGCGGCGGTGGCCGACTTCAACCGGCACAGGGATTCGAACACCTCGCGCTCTCGGCGCGGCAGGGCCTCGATCATGACAACCTCTCATGTCGCTACGCTTGTAGCGCTACATGAGTAGCGAATTGGGTCGTTATTGGGGCGGCCGCTCTATCGCCGCACGGACAGCGGGATCAGTTGCAGGGCGATGCTTCGCCTTCGTCCACATCGACGACGAAGCAGTGCTCACGGCCGTCGTCGATGTCGCGGACAATGACCTGAACCTCGCCCTCGGCCGAGACGGTCGGGCTCCAGGCCTCGACGAAGGCGACCGCGGCATCCTCGAAGCTGTGGCCTTCGACACGGTGGCCGGCGCCGCGCCCTTCGTGGGCGGCGTGGACGACGAAGGCGCGGGCAGCGGTCATGGCGATCTCCTTGCAGCCACAACGCGGCGAGCGGCGAAAGGATTCAGCCGGATCGCTGTCGGGGCTAGATCCGAGGCGCGGGACCGTCGGACTGGCGCGCCACCAGCTGATGCTCGATCTGCTGGCGTACGGGCTTCCGGTCGGCCCCCGCCCGAATGTCGCCGGCCAGTATCGTGATGGCGGCGCGGGCCATATCGGCGACGGGCTGACGGATGGTGGTCATGGCGGGCCAGACGGCCATAGCGAGGGGCGTGTCATCGAAGCCGACGACGCTGATATCGCCCGGGACGTCCAGGCCGCGCCGGTGCGCAGCCGACATCGCAGCCGCCGCCATGTCGTCGTTGCTGGCGAAGATGGCGGTGGGGCGCTCAGGCCGATCCAGCAAGGCCTCTGCCGCTGTCAGCCCCGACTGGAACGAGAAGTCGCCGTCCACCTCGACGCGAGCCGTATCGCTCAGTCCCGCCTCGGCCAGGGCGGCGCGATAGCCTTCACGGCGCTGGGCGCTGGCGGTCTGGTTGGGATCGCCGCTGATAAAGGCGATGCGGCAGTGACCCAACTCGAGCAGGCGCGCGGTCATCGCCTTGGACGCGCCGAAATCGTCGATGCTGACCAGGGCGCAGCCCGGATGGTCCGCGCCCGTTGCGACCGCCGCCACAGGCAGGCCCGCTTCCAGCAGGCGCGCCAGCACGGGTTCGGAATCCGACAGCGGCGGCGGCAGTATGACCCCGTCGACGCCCTGGTTGATCAGGCGATCGACCGGCCCGGTCACGTCCACGTCCGGATCGCACTTCTCGACGCTGAGCTGCAGCGCCAGTCGGCTGCATTGGTCCAAAGACCCCAGCAGGAACTCGCTCAGGTAGCCGGAGGACGGGTTGCTGTAGAGCAGGCCGATCCGCGCCGCGCCGGCGCCGGCCAGACTGCGCGCCGCCAGGTTGGGTGCGTAGCCGAGCGCCTCGACCGCCTCCATCACCTTGGCGCGGGTCTGTTCGCGCACATTGGGCTCGCCGTTGATGACGCGAGAGACGGTCATGGCGGAGACGCCCGCATGGCGCGCGACGTCGTGCACGGTGGCCCCGCCCTGCCCCCGCCGTGTCGGCCGCCGGCTCATTCGGCGCCGATCCGCATGGCCAAGGTCAGAGTTTCGCCGGGCGGCAAAGTCTGGACGCCGGAATTCTCTCCAGGCGGCGCATTCAGGGCGTCGGGACGATGGGTCACCGGCTCGACGCAGACGAACGCCTCGCCCTGCGGCCGATAGACGTGCACCCAGCGCGCATTGGCCGAGGCCGTCAGGCGGACGGTGCGATCAGCGTCGCTGACCTCGGCGCGGCCGTCCCACAGGGCGTAGGCGTTATCGACGAAGGGCATGGCCTCCACGACCTGCCCCCGGCTCCAGTCGACCAGAACGTCGGCCGCCTCCTGGCGGTCTGGGATCAGGTCGGCGCCGAGCCAGACCTTTTCGGCGGCCAGCGTCAGGCAGGTCTCGGGTCCGCGCAGGAAATAGGGATGGAAGCCGACGCCGCCCGGCATGGGCGCATCGGAGCGGTTGGTCAGGGCGATCTCGGCGCTGAGACCCTGCTCATCCAGCGCCAAGGTCTGACGCACCGTCCAGGCCCAGGGCCAGGCGCCGGCCTCATGGCTCTGGCTCAGCGTCACGGAGACGGCGTCTTGCGCCTCCACCGCCCAGGGCGCGAGCCAGGCGTCGCCGTGCAGGGCGTGGGGCTCGAAGCCGGGCGTGGCCGGCAGCTCGACCTTGCGGTCCTCGAACACGAAGCGGGCGTGGTCGATCCGGTTGGCGTAGGGCGCCAGCGGGAACGACGCGGTCAGCAGTATCTCGTCGCAACCGTCCGGCGTCGGGCGCAGCACGTCGCGGCCCCTAAGCGTCAGCGAACCGATGGCGCCGCCCAAGTCCGGCAGCACCGTCATCGCCCAGTCGCCGTGGCTCAGCCGGATCACAGTTCCCTCACGATCATAGGCGGATCAGGTTCTGCGGCTGGCCAGCCGTCTCGACCCGGACGCGATAGAGGCCGCCCAGCGTCGGCTGTTCGGCGCGCTTGTCGCCGTTCCCCAGCCAGGCCGTGGTCATGTAGAGGTCGCGCAGATCGTCGCCCGCGAACGCCGCCTTGGTGCAGGTCTGAACCGGCAGACGGATATGGCCGATGCGTTCGCCGTCCGGCGAAAACTTCGCCACGCCCCAGCCGTTGAACAGGCCGACGTGCAGCACGCCCTCGCTGTCGACCGACGGACCGTCGGTGTAGCCGTCCTCGACCACCGCGAAGACCCGCTTGTTCGAGACCGCGCCGTCTTCGTGGTCGAAGGCGTAGACCGTCTTGTCCAGCGTATCGTGGTGATACAGCGTGCGCCCATCCGGGCTGAGCGCCGGGCCGTTGGTGACGCCATAGCCGTCGTCATGCCGGGTCAGCTCGCCGTCGGCCCATCGGTACAGGGCGCCGGTTTTCTGCTCTTCCGAATCGTCCATCGACCCGAACCATAGCGAACCGTCCGGCGCGACGAAGCCGTCGTTGAGGCGGTTCTGCGGACGGTCCTCTTCCACCGCGACGATCAGGGTGAATTGGCCGGTCGCGGGGTCAAAGCGGTGCAGGCCGCCCCGCACCCCGCATATCAGGCTGCCGTCCTCGGCCGGCAGGGCGAACCCCGTTTGGTCCGGTGTGTCCCAGGACGTCCGGCTGTCGTCATCAACGCCGTAGCGATGGAGCTTTCGCCCCTTGATGTCGACAAACCAGACGGCGCGATCCGAAGCGACCCAGACCGGGCCTTCGCCCAGTTCGGCCTGCACATCCCAGACAAGTTCGGGGGTCGCTTCGGATCGGCTCATGGAGATCAGCTCGCGCTGTAGGACGTCTTGGTCTGGGTGAAGAACTCGACCGCCGCGAAGCCCTGCTCGCGGGCGCCGTAGCTGGACTTCTTCGAGCCGCCGAACGGCACGTGATAGTCGACCCCGGCGGTGGCCAGGTTGACCATGGTCATGCCCGCCTTGGCCTGGCGCTGGAAGTTGCGCGCGTGCTTCAGGCTGGTGGTGACGATGCCGGCCGACAGGCCGAACTCGACGCCGTTCGAGATGGCCAGGGCCTCCTCATAGTCCTTCACGCGGATGGTCGAGGCGACGGGGCCGAAGACTTCCTCGTTGTTGATGCGCGAACCGGCGTCGGTATCGGCGATCAGCGTCGGCTGGACGTACCAGCCGGGCTTGTCCAGCTTCAGACGGTCGCCACCGGTGACGATGCGGCCACCCTCGGACTTGGCCACGTCGATGTACTTGTAGGACGTCTCCATCTGCGCTTCCGACACGGCCGGACCCATCTGGCTGTTGGGGTCCAGCGCGTCGCCGACACGCAGCGCCGCGACTTTCTCGCCCAGCAGCTGGACGAACTTGTCGTGGATGTTCTCCTGCACGATCAGGCGGCTGGAGGCGGTGCAACGCTGGCCGGTGGCGAAGAAGCTGCCGTCCAGGGCGATAGCGACGGCCCGCTCCAGATCGGCGTCGTCCATGATGATCAGCGGGTTCTTGCCGCCCATCTCCAGCTGCACGCGCGCCTGCCGCTTGATCGCGCCCGCGGCCACGCCGGCGCCCACGCCCTGCGAGCCGGTGAAGGAGATGGCGTCCACGTCCTTGTGGTCCACGATGGCCTGGCCGACCTGGCCGCGGCCGATGATCATGTTGACCACGCCCTTGGGCAGACCCGCTTCATGCAGGATGGCGATCAGTGCTTCGGCCGTCGCCGGGGTCGGGCCGGCCGGCTTGATGACGACGGTGTTCCCGAACGCCAGCGCCGGGGCCATCTTCCAGGCCGGGATGGCGATGGGGAAGTTCCAGGGCGTGATCAGGCCGTAGACGCCGACCGCCTGACGATAGGTCTGGATCTCGACGCCGGGACGGGTCGAGGCCAGGTTCTGGCCGTGGACGCGCAGCGCCTCGCCGGCGAAATACTTCAGGATGCGGCCGGCGCGGACGGTCTCGCCGATGCCTTCGGGCAGGGTCTTGCCCTCTTCGCGCGATAGCAGGCGACCCAGCTGTTCGCGGCGTTCCATGACCAGGGTGCCGGCCTTGTCCAGGATGTCCGAGCGGACTTCCGGCGAGGCGTCGGACCAGCCGGGGAAGGCGGCCTTGGCGGCCTGCACCGCCGCATCGACCTCGGCGTCGCCGCCGTCGGGCGTGCGCGCGACCAGTTCGCGCGTATCGGACGGATTGTGGCTTTCGCCCTTCAGGTCCGCCTTGACCTTCTCACCGTTGATCCAGTGCGTGAGTTCGAGCGTGTCGGTCATGGCGATATCCTTTGGAATGTAAGGGACGGCGGCGAGGGAGCGCCGCCGTCCGGGTTAGATAGGAAGTCGGACGGGCCAGATCAGCCCGTCATGTCTTCCAGTTCCTTGCCCTTGGTTTCCTTGATGAAGGACTGGACCAGGAAGATGCTGATCACGGCCGCGGCCGTGTAGAGGGCGTAGGTGCCGACCAGGCCGATGCTCTCGGCCATGCCGGGGAAGCTCTGGACGACGACATAGTTGGCGCCCCATTGCGCCAGGCCGCAGATGGCCAGGGCCGAACCGCGCATCTGGTTGGGGAACATCTCGCCCAGCATGACCCACATCACCGGGCCCCAGCTGAAGTTGAAGAAGATGACGTACAGGTTGGCGGCCACCAGAGCCGTCATGCCCGCCGTGGCGCCCAGGGCCAGATTGCCCGCCGCGTCGGACGTCGCGCCGCTGAACGCCCAGGTCATGGCGCCCAGGGTGATGGCCATGCCGACCGAGCCGATGATCAGCAGCGGCTTGCGGCCGACCTTGTCGATCACGGCCAGGGCCAGCAGCACCGCCGCGATGGAGACCGCGCCGGAAATGATGTTGCGCTCCAGGGCCACCTCTTCGGACACGCCGGCCAGACGCCACAGGGTCTCGCCGTAATAGAAGATGATGTTGATGCCCACGAACTGCTGGAAGGTGGCGAGGATCAGACCGGCCCAGACGATGGGGCGGAAGATGAACTTGCCGGTGATGTCCTTGAAGCTCGGGCGGTGGCCGGCGGTGAAGCTGGCGCGGATTTCGCCGATCTTGCGCTCGGCCGCCTCGGCGCCGAACAGTTTGGTCAGCACGACGCGGGCCGCGTCATCCTTGCCCTTCATCACCAGATAGCGCGGGCTTTCCGGGATCAGGAACAGGGCCACCAGGAAGATGGCGGCGGGCGCGGCCTGCGCCAGGTACATCCAGCGCCAGGCGGTCGTGCCGCCGATCTCGCCCAGGCTACTGCCGGCCTTCTGGGCCAGGAAGTAGTTGACCAGGAAGGCGGCGGTCAGGCCGCTGATGATCATGACCTGCTGCACGGTGCTCATGCGCCCGCGGATCTTGGCCGGCGCGACTTCCGAAATGTAGAGCGGCGACAGCACGCTGGCGGCGCCCACGGCCATGCCGGCGGCGAAGCGCGCGGACACGAACAGGATGTGGGTGTCGGTCAGGCCCTGGACCAGGGCGCCGATCAGGAACAGCACGGCTGCCAGGATCATGACCGAGCGGCGACCCATCACGTCGGCCAGACGGCCGGCGAAGAAGGCGCCGAACGCGCAGCCGATCAGCAGCGAGCCGACCGTGAAGCCCAGGCCGTTGGCGTCCAGGTTGAACGCCGCCTGCAGGCCCGCCTGGGTGCCGTTCACAGCCCCCGAGTCGTAGCCGAAGAGCAGACCGCCGATCGTCGCGACGGCGACAATGGCGATGATGAAGCCGAGGTTGACCTTGTCATCCCCGGCGATGTCTGGGCCTGAGCCCCCCGTTGGTCCCGCCACTGATATCCTCCCTCGAATGGCCGCCTCTTTGCGGGCGGCCTGAAACAGATGTCGGCCTTAGCGCCAGCCGGCGTCCACGAAATACTCATGTCCGGTGATGAACCGCGCGTCGTCGGACGCCAGGAACATCGCCAGAGCCGCCACGTCCTTGGGCTCGATGCGCCCCTTCAGGCACTGGGCCGCGACGATCTCGGCCTCCCCCTCGGGCGTGTACCACTTCATCTGGCGCGGCGTCTTCACATTGCCCGGGACGATGCAGGCGACGCGGATGCCGTCGACGCCCAGCTCGCGGGCCAGCGCCCGGGTCATGCCCTCGATGCCCGCCTTGGCGGTTTCGTACAGCGCCAGGTCCGGCAGGCCCAAGTGCCAGGAGATGGAGCCCAAGTTCAGGATCACGCCCTCGCCCTTGTCCTTCATCGCCGGGGCCACCGCCTTGGCGCAGAAGAACAGGTGCCGCAGGTTCACCGCGATGCGGTTGTCCCAGTACTCGGGCGTCACATCGCCCAGGCTGTGACGGTCGTCGTTGGCGGCGTTGTTGACCAGCACCTCGACCGGCCCGTGAATGCGGGCGATGTCGGCGAAACAGGTCTCGAGGGCCGCCAGATCGGTCAGGTCGCAGTGGCGATACTTCGGCGCCGGCGACAGGCCGGCCAGCGAGGCCTCCAGCGCCTTCGAATCTTCATCGGCGACGTCCAGGAACACCACCTGGGCGCCCTGGCGCGCAAAGCCTTCGGTCAGGGCCGCGCCGATGCCGGAGCCGCCCCCGGTGACGACCACGACGCGCGCCTTCAGGGACGGATAGCTATTCGAACTCACGCAGCGGCTCCGAGAAGACCGCGCGCGGCCAGGTTACGCATCAGCCCACCGACGCCGAGCGTCCAGGGCGGGGCCTCTTCACAGGTGGTGACCTTGTTGCGCAGAACGCCGAGGCGTTCCGAGGCGACGGTCACCACGTCGCCGGTCTTGTGGGTGAAACCCTTGCCCGGTGCGTCGCGGTCGTCGATCGGCGCGAACATCGTGCCGAGATAAAGCGCGAAGCCGTCGGGATACTGGTGCGTCGCGCCGACCGTCTGGCCGATCAGATCCACGGGGTCGCGGCTGATCAGCCGCATCGACGACGAGCCGCGCATCACGAACTGGTCGTCGCCGGCCACTTCCAGGCTGACGGTGGCGCCGCGCACATCATCCATGGTGAAGCGCTCGTCGAAGAGGCGGATGAACGGACCCACCGAGGCCGAGGCGTTGTTGTCCTTGGCCTTGCCCAGCAACAGGGCCGAACGACCCTCGATGCAGCGCAGGTTGACGTCGTTGCCCAGGGTCGCGCCGGCCGCCCGACCCGATGCGTCGCACACCAGCACGACCTCCGGCTCCGGGTTGTTCCAGGTGCTGTCGCCACGCACGCCGACGTAATCGCCCCAGCCCACCGAGGACAGGACGGGCGCCTTGGTGAAGATCTCGGCGTCCTTGCCGATGGCGACCTCGAGGTACTGCGACCACAGGCCGTCGGCGATCAGCGCGTCCTTCAGAGCGTAAGCCTGCTCCGAGCCCGGCTTGACGGCGGACAGGTCGGCGCCCACGCGTTCAGCCAGGGTCTCGCGAATCTCGCGGGCCTTCTCCGCACTGCCGCGCGCGCGCTCCTCGATTACCCGCTCGACGGCCGAGACCGCGAAGGTGACGCCCGAGGCCTTCACCACCTGCAGGTCCAGCGGCGAGAGCAGCTTCATCGCATCGGCGGCGTTGTCGTCCCAGTCGACCGCGAAGTCGAAGTCGGCCAGATCGCCCAGGTCCGGCCCCTCGGCCGTCGCCAGATCGGCCCGCGCCAGGGCCTCGGCCGTGGTCGGCGCGAAACGGGAGATGTCGATGACACGGCCGCCGCGCACCAGCACGGGGGTCGGTCCCTCGGCCAGTTGCAGGCGGCCGACAAGAAGCGCTTCACGCCAGTCGGCGGGAAGATCGTCGATGATGCGAGCCATGGTCCTCCGCCAGCGCCTTCATGCGACGCGGTCGTTGTCTGTTAGCGGTATCATTCACCGCGCGCCCGCCCTCTGTCAAGCAGGTGACGCCGCGGGCCCATTCACAGGTAGAACGACTTTCAGCCCGCCGAGACGTTCGCCGCCGACTGCTTCTCGCGCAGTGTGACCAGTTCCTCCGCCATGGTCGGATGGACGGCGCAGGTCGCGTCCCACTGCGCCTTGGTCAGGCCCGCCTTCACCGCGATGGCGGCCAGCTGGATCATCTCCGGACCTTCCGGCCCAACGATGTGCACGCCGACGACCCGCTGCGTTTCCGCATCCACCACCAACTTCATCAGCACGCGCTCATCCGAGCCGGTGAAGGCGTATTTCATCGGACGGAAGCGCGTCACATAGACGTCGACGCCCTTGTTGCAGGTCCGCCGCGCCTCGGATTCGCTCAGCCCGACCACGCCGACCGGCGGCTGGCTGAAGACGGCGGTCGCCACCGATTCGTAGTCGAAGCTCTGCGGATTGTCGCGATAGACGGTCTGGTGGAACGCCACCGCCTCGCGGATGGCGACGGGCGTCAGGTTCATCCGGTCGGTCACGTCGCCGATGGCCCAGATATTGGCCGCCGTCGTCTTCGAATGCGGATCGACCTGGATCGCGCCCTCGTCGTTCAGCTCGACCCCTGCCGTCTCCAGCCCCAGATCCTTGACGTGCGGGATGCGGCCGGTGGCGAACATGACCACGTCGGTCTCGATCGTCATGCCGTTTTCCAGATGGTTGACCAGACCTGTCTCGGTCTTCTCGATGGAGGCGTGCTGGCAGCCCAGGATCACCTTGATCCCGCGCTTCTCGATCTCGCCGGCCAGGTGCGCGCGCACGTCGTCGTCGAAGCCGCGCAGGATGTTGGGCCCGCGATAGATCAGGGTCGTCTCGACGCCCAGGCCGGCGAAGATGCCGGCGAACTCCACCGCGATATAGCCGCCGCCCGCGATCAGGATGCGCTTGGGCAGTTCCGGCAGATGGAAGGCCTCTTCCGACGAAATGGCGTGCTCGATGCCCGGCAGGGTCTCCGGCATCCAGGGCCGGCCGCCGGTGGCGATCAGGATTTTCTCGGCGGTGATGGTCCGATCCTTGCCGACGATCTCGACCGTGTGCGCATCCTTCAGCACCGCGCGGCCGTGCACCAGATCGACCCCTGCCTTGCCCAGATTGGCGGCGTAGATGCCCGACAGCCGGGCAATCTCGACGTCCTTGGCCTGGATGAATTTCGGCCAGTCAAAGCTGGCCTCGACCGTCCAGCCATAGCCTTCGGCCGTCTCGAACTGGTGGGCGAAGTCGCTGGCCATGACCATGAACTTCTTGGGCACGCAGCCCCGGATCACGCAGGTCCCGCCGACGCGGAACTCTTCGGCGATGGCTACCTTCTTGCCGTCCAGCGCCGTCAACCGTGCCGCCCGCACCCCGCCGGAACCCGCGCCAATGACGAAGAGGTCGTAGTCGTAGGCCATGCTTAGTCCGCTCATTGTCTGCTTTCGTCATCCCCCGACTTGATCGGGGGACAAAGCGGCCTGCGAGAGCAGGAACCTGTCGAGGATGCTGCGGCCGAAAGATCGCCTTCGGCGCCGCCTTGTCCCCCGGTCTCCGCTTCGCTCCGCCGGAGGATGACGAAAGAATGGGTCTTCGTTCTAGGGATGTAGAACGTCGACGCCGGAATCCAAGCCGATGATCGCCTCATCGGCCAAGTCCAGGAACAAGCCGTGCTCGACCACGCCGGTGATCAGCTTCAGATCGTCGGCCAGGCGGACCGGATCGTGGATGGCGCCGCACTTGGTGTCGTAGATCAGGTTGCCGCCGTCGGTGCGGACCAGGCCGCGGTCCGCCTGACGCACCCGCGCCGGCATCTGGATGTCGTGGTCCAGAAGGACGTCGGCGATGCGGTTGCCGGTCGTCTTGTAGCCGAAGGCCACCACCTCGATCGGCAGGGGGAAGGCGCCCAGCACCGGCACCACCTTGGCCGCGTCGGCGATGACGATGCAGCGCGCCGAGGCCTCCCACACCAGCTTCTCGCGCAGCAGGGCCGCGCCGCCGCCCTTGATCAGGGCCAGCCCCGGCCCGACCTCGTCGGCGCCGTCGACGGTCAGGTCGATGCGCGGCGTGTCCTCCAGCGTCGACAGCGTCAGCCCCAGCTCGCGCGCCAGGTCAGCCGTCTTATCCGACGTCGGCACACAGCGCAGGCCGCTCAAGCCCCGAGCCGCCAGCGCTTTGACGAACCAGGCCGCCGTCGAACCCGTGCCCAGGCCCACGACCATCCCGGCCTCGACCCGCTGGGCCGCCGCCTCGCCGGCGAGGCGCTTCTGATCGTCCGCGCTCACTTGCCTGCCGCCATCTTCCTGGCCCGCATCATCTCGATGAACTCCTGCGCCCAGCCGGGCTTGGTGACCTGTTTGGCCCGCGCGATGGCCAGCGCGCCGTCCGGCACGTCCTCGGTGATCACGGCGCCCGATCCGGTCATGGCGTTCGCGCCCACCCTGACGGGCGCGACCAGGGCGGTGTTGGAGCCGATCAGCGCCCCCTCCCCCACCTCGGTGCGGTATTTGAAGAAGCCGTCGTAGTTGCAGAAGATCGTGCCCGCGCCGATGTTCGCGCGCGGGCCGACCGAGCCGTCGCCCAGATAGGTCAGGTGGTTGGCCTTGGACCCCGGCCCCATCTCGACGTTCTTCACCTCGACGAAGTTGCCGACGTGCACGTGCGCGCCCAGCACCGCACCGGGACGCAGCCGGGCATAGGGTCCGACCTGGGCGTCCGCACCGACTGTCGCGCCTTCGATATGGCTGAAGGCGCGGATGCGCGCGCCGGACGCCAGCGTGACGCCGGGGCCGAAGACCACATAGGGCTCGACCGTCACGCCGCCTTCAATCTCGGTGTCCCAGCTGAAGTGGACGGTGTCGGGCGCCGGCATGTGGACCCCCCGCGCCATCGCCGCGTCGCGCTGGATCGACTGGAACAGGGCCTCGGCCTGCGCCAGTTCGCCCTGGGCGTTCACGCCCATCACCGCGTCCTCGTTGGCCATCACCGCCCGCGTCGCCGCTCCGCGCGCACGCGCCAGCTCGACCACGTCGGTCAGATAGTATTCGCCCTTGGAGTTCTCGTTCCTGACCTCGGCGAGCAGCGAGAACATCAGCGACGCCGAGGCCGCCATGACGCCGGAGTTGCAGGTGGTGACCGTCAGCTGGTCCGGCGTGGCTTCCTTGTGCTCGACGATCGCCTCCAGCCCGCCGTCGGCGTCCAGCAGCAGGCGGCCATATCCTGTCGGATCGCGCGCCTCGAACCCGACCACCGTCACGCCCTCGCCGCCGAAGGCCACGGCGATGTCGGACGCCTTGAGCAACGGCGTGTCGCCGTAGGTGACGATCACCTCGCCCTCGAAGCCCGCCAGCGCCGCCTCGGCCGCCCGCACCGCATGGGCCGTCCCCAGCGGCGGGTCCTGCACGGCCACGGCGCCTTCGCCCAGCCGCGCCACGACGTGCGCCCGCACCGACGGCGAATGATCGCCCACCACCACCACGATCCGCTCGCAGCCCAGGGCCTCGGCGGCGTCGATGGCGTGATCCAGCATCGCCCGCCCACCCACGGGGTGCAGCACCTTGGGCAGGGAGGACTTCATCCGGGTGCCCTGCCCGGCGGCGAGAATGATGGCGGCGCGTGCGGTCATGGGAACGCCTTAGCGCGGCTTGTGACTCGGTAAAATCGCTTGAACGCTCTTTCCTCCCCATCGCAGATGGGGAGGGGGACCACGAAGTGGTGGAGGGGCCGTGCCAGACGCCGTCACTCAAAGTCGGGCAAGCAGCCTGCGCAAGCGGATGACGCCGCCTGAGGCAAGGCTGTGGACGTGCCTTAAGGGCCGGGCGGTTGGCGGTCTGAAGTTCCGCCGCCAGCATCCTGTCGGTAGCTATATCCTCGACTTCTACTGCGCCGAGGTGAAGCTGGCCGTTGAGATAGACGGGTCAGGTCACCAGCATCCCGATCAGGCCACCATGATGATTACCGAGACGCATGGCTGACGGCACAGGGCATTTATGTGCTGCGCTTCCCCGCGCTTCGGATTCGAGATGATCTGGAAGGCGTGATCGCGGTGATCAGGGACGAAGCTCTTCAGCGTCGCGCTTGAGGCGCCCCTCCACCGCAAGCGGTCCCCCTCCCCACTTCATGGGGAGGAAAACGGCATCTCCTCCCCATCCTTGATGGGGAGGTGGCGCGCGAAGCGTGACGGAGGGGCGCCTCACGCGCTACGTCCAGCCCATGCATCGCCCCTCCCTCTCCGGCTGGACCGTCCTGTTCGATCTGGATGGCACCCTGGTCGAATCCGCGCCTGATATCGTCGCCACCCTGAACCGGATGCTTGCCGCGCGGGGCATGGCGCCCCTGCCCTATGCGGAGGCGCGCAAGCTGATCGGCGGCGGGGTGCGGCCGCTGTTGCAGCAGGGCTTCGCCCAGGCCGGCGCGGCCTGGGACGATGACGCCTTCGACGCCCTGTTCGACGAGTTCATCGCCGACTATCTGCCGCACATCGCCGATGAGACCCTGCCCTATCCGCATGTGGTCGAGACGCTGGACCGGTTGACGGCGCGTGGCGCCCTGCTGGCCGTGGCCACCAACAAGCGCACCGACCTGACTCTGGCGATGATGTCGGCTCTGGATCTCAGGCGGCATTTCGCGGCCATCGTCGGCCCCGACCTGGTGTCGGCCAAGAAGCCGGACGCCGCCCATCTGATCGAGACGACCCGCATGGCCGGCGGCGATCCGGGGCGCGCGATCATGGTCGGCGACAGCAAGTACGACGTCGGCGCCGCCCGCAACGCCGGTATGCCCTGCGTCGTCGCCACCTTCGGCTACACCGATATCCCGGCCAAGGACTTGGGCGGCGACGCCCTGATCGACAGCTATGAGCAGCTGGAAGACGCAATCGACAAACTGGTCGGCTAACAGAAAATCTGACCGTCATCCGCGCCCGCTTCGGTTGCCGTTTCCCGCCGAAGAGACCAGTTAGGCGGCTCGACGTTCCGGGACCGACCGATGTTTCGCGCCTTCTTCGCCATCCCCCTGTGGCAACGCACCGCCGCCGGCTTCGCGCTAGGCATCCTGGCCGGCCTGCTGCTGGGCCCGGCTGCCGAGACCTGGCTTCAACCCATTGGGGACGTCTATCTGAACCTGATCCGCATGGTGGTGGCGCCCCTGGTGCTGTTCACCATCGCCAGCTCCATCGCCAAACTGGGCGAAGGAGTCGGCGCCGTGCGCCTGGGCGTGCGCACCATCGTCTGGTTCGCCGTCACCTCGGCGCTGGCGGTGCTGGTCGGCATCGCCTTCGGCCACCTGATCAATCCCGGACTTGGCCTCGCCAACCTGCCGCTGGGCGAGGTCAAGGAACGCGTCATCCCCACGCCGCTGGACGTGCTGATCGGCGTGGTCCCGACCAACCCGTTCGCGGCGCTGAGCGAGGGCAAGGTGCTGCAGATCATCTTCTTTTCGGCCCTGGTCGGCATGGCGCTGGTGGCGCTGGGCGAGCGGGCGCAGGGCGTGCGGCGGCTGGTGGACGAAGGCGCCGCCATCATCTTCCGCATCACCCGCTGGGTTATCCAGCTGACCCCCTTCGGCGTCTTCGGCCTGATCGGCTCGGTGGTCGGCGGCTACGGCTGGGAGGCGCTCTTGCCGCTGGGCAAGTTCATCTTCGCCATCTACGCCGCCTGCCTGTTCCACATCCTGATCGTCTATTCCGGCCTGCTGAAGCTGCACGGCCTGAAGGTGACCAGCTTCTTCCGCGGCGCCTTCGCGGCCCAGCAAACGGCCTTCGCCACCTCCTCCTCGCTGGGCACCCTGCCCATCACCCTGCGCCAGACGGTCGAACGGCTGGGCGTGCCCCAGGCCTACGCCGCCTTCGCCGTGCCCCTGGGCGCCAACGTCAAGATGGACGGCTGCGGCGCCATCTATCCGGCCATCGCCTCGATCTTCATCGCCCAGTATTTCAGCATCGACCTGACCCTGACCCAATACATCCTGATCGGCCTGACCGCCGTGCTGGGCTCGCTGGGCACGGCGGGGGTGCCGGGGACCAGCGTCGTCATGCTGACCCTGACCCTGTCGACGGCCGGCCTGCCGCTGGAAGGCATCGGCTACATCGTCGCCATCGACCGGATCATCGACATGATGCGCACCGCCACCAACGTCACCGGCCAGATGCTGGTCCCGGTGCTGGTGGCCCGCGAAGAAGGCATTCTGGACGAGGACATCTATGACGGCCGTGTCGCCTGGCTGCCCGGCGACCCCGACGCCGCGAACACCGAGGTCGGCCCGGCGGGCATCTGAGGCGCCGCTGCGGCTTGCGCCGACGAGCGAGCCAAGCTATGTCCGCGCCTCCCCGAACCGGGGCGGGCCTCGCGGCCACGGCCGGCGGATGCTTAGCTCAGCGGGAGAGCACCTCGTTCACACCGAGGGGGTCGCAGGTTCAATCCCTGCAGCATCCACCATCGCCTTCCTTCCACCCTTCCGTCAGCCCGCTGCGATCAGAGCCGCGGCGCGCGTCGCATCCAGGCCCCAGCCGAGGTCGCGCGACAGGCGGAAGACGCTACTTGAGCCGATGACGGCGTCGGCCGCCGTTCGAACAGCCGGATGATCGCGATCCAGTGCAGTCAGCCCCATCACGCGCGACAACTCGCCCAGATAGCCCTCGGGCGAGGCAGATAGCCGCGCATCCGCCGGGGCCAGCCCACCGATCAGGCCTGCCGCCTGACCGAACCGACTTCCGGTGCTGATGATCTGGCCGCAGCGCGCCAGAGCCAACATCTCGACCATCGCGGCCTGGACGGACGGGAGGTCCGTCAGAAAGGGGGCCAGTGATCGGGCGCGGTCGCTGAACAGCGCTGCCGCATCGGGGTCTTCGCTGCACACCAGCAACTCTGCCCCGGTCCCGGCCTGTCGCGTCGCCTCCGCTGCATAGGCGTCGGCCGGTGCGCAGCGGGCGAAGAAGTGTTCGATCCACTCGGCCAGCTCGGGCGGCGCGCTGCCTGTCTGTTGCAGCTCGGCGCCGAGCCCGGCCAGCCGGCCCACGATGTCGCCGCGTCGGAAATGCACGCCGACCATGCTGGACAGATCCACCTCTGCCGCGATCTGCTTCACGCGGCGGCGCACCACCCGATTGGGCGTCAACTCGGCGAGCAGCGCACAGGCCTCGCGCCCGGCGTCATCCGGCCGCTCGCCCTCCAGGAGCAGCGGATCACAGACGGTGTAATAGGCGTGATCTTCGGCGCCGAAGACATCCTGCGCCGGCCAACCCCGCAGGCCGTTGCGCTTCCAGTCCGGCCGCTTGTCGATCCGCGTCAGGCCCCGGACGGGCTTGGGGTCGCCGTCGACGAAGACGACGCCCGCATCCCGACGGTAGATGTCGAAAAGGTCGAACAGCCGCCCCGCCTGATACCCACGCCCGAAATGCTCGACGTCGCCTCCGGGCGTGCCGGACCAGTAGACGATGGTCTGAGCCCCGAGACGCCGGGCCACGCGCCACGTCCACGCCAGATTCAGGATTCGCGAACCCAGTCCGTCGGTCCGATAGGCGACCAGATAGGGCCGCCTCGCGCCGGTTGCTGGGCCGGCGGCAGCGTCGGCGCGCGGCACGGTCATGCGGTGATCCTAGAACCCGTTCGCGATGTCCATCACCCCGCCGTCGCTTATGGTCAAGGTTGCTACCGCAGTCCCGCCGTCTTCAAGCGATCGAGCAGTGCATCAATGAGGTCCAGACGCGCCACGCCGGGAACCGGCTCCACCGCCACGCCGTCGTTATGGAACACCAGCGCCTGTTCCTCGCCCGCGCCGAAAGCCGGCCAGGTCGGCTGCTGATCAACGGCGGGAACGCCTGTCCTCGCGAAGGTCGCCCAATAGTCGCTGGTCACTTGGGCGACCGCCTCGTCCCGCGCGGTGGTCGGCCAGGGCGAGGTCTTCAGGGTGTCGAAGACGTACTGCCGCTCCTGCGCATGCCAGGCGCCGCGGTGCGGCTGAGGCATGGCGTCGGGCCAGGCGTCGAAGCTGTAGAGCCAGGTCGGATTGCCCGCCGCCGCGTGGGCCCGCGCCAGCCAGCGGGCCGGGCCGTTGAACATGACGTCGCTGATGAACCGGCCTTGGAAATCGTCCTCGTCGTCATAGGCCGCGACCAGCGCCGCGCGTTCAGCCGGCGCCAGGGCCTGCGCCATCGGATTGGTGTCGGCGCGCGCCCAGGGAAACTCGTTGCTGTTGGTCCCGACAATCAGCGGCACGGGCGCCTGCAGGCCCCGCGCGAAGCCATCCTCGATCGAGGTCGGCACGACCCGGCCGTCCGCGATCACCAGATCCCCGCCGCCGAAATTGGGCGCGGGCTCCAGCAACGCCTCACCGGGAATGGCGCGCAGGGCTTCGGCCGAGCCGTCGGCCGGTACGCCCTTCAGCGCGGCGAAGGCGGCGCCCCTTTCGGCCAGCGGCGGGCCTGACGGCGTCGCGACGTCCAGACGGCTGGTCGGGCCCTGCGGCACGCCGGACTGGATGATCGCCTTGGTGAACAGTCCGCGAGCATCCGGCGCCAGCATCAACTGGCTGATCGCCACCCCGCCGGCGGACTCGCCGAAGATCGTCACGTCGCCCGCGTCGCCGCCGAACCGGTCGATGTTGGCGTGCACCCATTTCATGGCGGCGATCATGTCCATGACGCCGTAGTTTCCGGCTGGCTCATCCGCCGGACGATCGGCCGCCAGAGCCGGATGGTCGAAGAAGCCGAGGCGGCCGAGGCGATAGTTGATCGTCACCACCACCACGCCGCGACGGGCCAGGCTTGACCCGTCGTACAGGTCCGCTGTCCCTGATCCGTTCACATAGCCGCCGCCGTGCACCCAGAACATCACCGGCAGGGGTTCGCGGGCTCCCGACGGCGCCCAGACGTTCAGCGTCAGACAGTCCTCGCTCATCGGTCCAGGCCCGACGGCGTTGTCGCCGTTCGCCGGCGGCTGGATGCAGATGGCCCCGACATGGTCGGCCGCGCGCGTCTCGGTCCACGGCTGGACCGGCTGGGGCGGGCGCCAGCGCAGCGGCCCGACCGGCGGGGCCGCGTAAGGGATGCCCTTGAAGGCGGCGACGCCCCCGTCCTGCACGCCCTGCACCGCGCCCTGCTGGGTCGGCACTGTCGGCCGGTCGTCGGCGGGAATGATGGAAAGGGCCAAGGCGGTCACGACGGCGAGAATGCTCATCTGGACACCTTAGCCAACCTGCGGCGTGGCGCCAGTCGTGTCCGCTGGCGAACCAAACGCCGTGTTGAGCGTTCGCATGCCGTTGGGCGGGGATAGTGCTTGCGAGAACTGTTGAAATCAGGGGGCTTCGCGGCCGAGCTGGCGACCGCGTTCGATGCGTCTCCGAACCCCTACGTCCTTGTGACGCCCGACTTGCGCATTGCGGGAATGAACCAGGCTTACCTGGACATCACCCACACGCGTCGCGACGCCATCATGGGCCAGCCCCTGTTCGGCGCCTTCACCGCCGGACCCAGTGACACCGCGCCCGAGAATGTCCGCCAGGTCCGCGATTCGCTCGAACGGGCCCGCGATACGCGACAGCGCGACCACCTGGCGCTGGTTCGCTTCGCCATCGAGGTCGAAACGCCCGACGGGCCGGTGTTCGAAGAGCGATACTGGAGCGCTACGCACACCCCGATTATCGACGCCAACGGCGAGGTCATCTTCGTCCTGCAGCACACGACGGACATTACGGAGCTGGAGCACCTGCGACGCAATGCGGCGCGCGAGACGTCGGACGTCAGTGAACTGGACGCCATCCTCTCCGGGGCCATCATCCAGCGCGCCGATCAGGTCCAGGCCGACAACCGGCGGCTGGAGGGCGAGCGTAATCGCCTGGTCGACCTGTTCATGCAGACCCCCGGCTTCGCAGCGGTGCTCAGCGGGCCCGATCACGTCTTCCAGATGGCCAACCAGTCCTATCTGCGCCTGATCGGCCGCTCGGACATCATCGGCAAGACCATTCGCGACGCCATGCCGGACATCGCAGGGCAAGGCTTCTACGAACTGCTCGATTCGGTGCTCGAGACGGGGGAGCCCTACGAGGGCCGCAGCCAGCGGCTGGAACTGCAGCGCACGGCCGACGGGCCAATGGAAACCACCTACCTGAACTTCATCTACCAGCCGATCCGCAACGACGCCGGCCAGGTCGCGGGCATTTTCGTCCAGGGCAACAACGTCACCGACGCGGTCATGGCCGCCGAGCGCCAGAAGCTGATGATCGACGAGCTGAACCATCGGGTGAAGAACACCCTGGCCACCGTCCAGTCGATCGCCATGCAGACCGCGCGCTCGCACGACGATCCTCAGACCTTCGCCCGCAGCTTCCAGGCGCGGCTGATGTCGCTGTCCCATACCCACAACCTACTGACCAACAGTCACTGGGAAGGCGCCGATCTGCATGAGGTGCTGGACCACGAAACCGCCGCGCATGGCGGTGGCCGCATCTCGTTGAACGGCCCGGTCGTCGGCCTGTCGCCGGCTGTCGCCTTGTCCCTCGGGATGATTTTCCACGAACTGGCGACGAATGCGGCGAAGTACGGCGCGCTGTCGTCGGGCGACGGCCGCGTCTTCGTGGACTGGTCCGTATCGGACCAGAGAGATCGCAAGCTGCACATCAGCTGGCGCGAGACCGGCGGACCGCCGATCGAGACCCCGCCGTCGCGTCGCGGATTCGGCAGTCGGCTGATTGAAAGGAATGTGCGCCACGATCTGGCGGGAACGATCACTCTGGACTACGAGCGTGATGGGCTGACGGCGGAAATCATCGTTTCACTGGATCGGGAAGCCGAAAGGGCGAGTTCATGAGCAGCACATCGCTTGAAGGGCGCCGCATTCTGGTCGTCGAGGACGAGAGCCTCGTCGCCATGCTCCTGGAGACCATCCTGGAAGACATGGGGTGCACGCCCGTCGGCCCCATCTCAAACATCGATGAGGCCCTGAGCACCCTGGCGGGCGGGGTCGAGATCGACGCCGCCCTGCTGGACGTCAACGTCGCCGGCCAGCAGGTGTTTCCGGTGGCCGCCGCGTTGAAGGCGCGGGGCGTGCCGTTCGTCTTCTCCACCGGCTACGGAGAAGGCGGGCTGCCCGACGAGTGGCGTGGCCAGACGACGATCCAGAAGCCCTTCACCGAGGCGACGATCCAGGACGCGCTGGCGAAAATCCTCTCGGCCTAACCCGCCAGCGTCCAGATCAGCAGTCCCGCTTGCGCCACGAGCGCAAGCGCCATCAGGCAAATCAAGGCGTAGGACGTCACTCGGCGTTGTCGCTTGAATCGAGGCATGGCCGAAGCCTACGCCAACCGACCAGAATTGCTACGTCAGGTTGTATTGCCGGCGAGGTAGCGGCGGCTCAGGAGCGGCGCGCCGAGCCAATAGCAAAGCTCTGCCGGCCGCCCGATGTCCCATACCGCCAGGTCCGCGCGCATCCCGGCGGCCACCACGCCCCGGTCGGTCAGCCCCAGAGCCTTGGCGGCGATCCGCGTCGCCCCCGCCAGCGCCTCCTCCGGCGTCAGCCGAAACTGCACGCAGGCCAGATTCAGCGCAGCCGTCATCGACGCGACCGGCGACGTGCCCGGATTGCAGTCCGTCGCGACCGCCATCGCCACGCCATGCTTGCGCAGCAGGTCGACGGGGGGCGGCGTGGTCTCGTGCAGCATCAGATAAGCGCCGGGCAGCAGCACAGCGACGACGCCGGCCTTCGCCATCGCCGCGATGCCGACCTCGGACGCATGCTCGACATGGTCGGCCGACAGCGCTCCATAATGCGCCGCCAGCTCTGCTCCGCCGCCGTCCGACAGTTGGTCGGCGTGCAGCTTGACCGGCAGCCCCAACGCCCCGGCCTTCTCAAACAGCCGCACAACCTCCTCGCCCGAGAAGGCGATGGGCTCGCAATAGGCGTCGACCGCATCGACCAGCCCTTCGGCATGCGCAACCGGCAGGATGTCGTCGATGGCCAGATCGACATAGGCGGCGCGATCGGCCTTATGCTCCGGCGGTACGGCGTGCAGACCCAAATAACTGGTCCGCACCTCGACGCCCGCCTCACGGCCGATGCGGCGAGCGACGCGCAGCATCTTCAACTCGCTGTCGCGATCCAGGCCATAGCCGGACTTGATCTCCACCGTCGTGACGCCCGTCGCCGTCAGCCCCGCCAGCCGCCGTGTCGCCGAGGCGTAGAGCGCCTCCTCCGACGCCGCCCGCGTCGCCGCGACCGAGGAGACGATGCCGCCGCCCGCCCGCGCGATCTCCTCATAGGTCGCGCCGCCCAGACGCTGTTCGAACTCCCCCGATCGGTCGCCGCCGAAGACCAGATGGGTGTGGCAGTCGATCAGCCCCGGCGTGATCCAGCGCCCGTCCAGCCGGTCCACCGCCGCCCCTTCGACGGCCGGCGCCTCCGCGCGCGGACCGACCCATACGATCCGGCCATCAGCGATCACGACAGCGGCGTCCTCGACGGCGCCATAGGCCGCGCCGCCCTCTGCCATCGTCGCCACGTGGCAGTCGACCAGAATCCGGTCCGCCTTCATGCCCGCTCTCCGCGTCCGGCCGTGAACCGCGCCACCATGTCATAGCGGTCGCCGGGGAAGGTCTGGCGCACGCGCGTCACGCCCTGCCCGTCCCGCCAGGTCCGCCGCTCGACGACAAGGCAGGCCGTGCCCGGCTTGATCGACAGGCCCCGCGCGGTAGACGCATCGGCGCCGACGGCCGAGATGCGGTTCTCCGCCTCGGTCCAAGGCTCTGCGTCCAGCAGCCAGCGCCCCGGCGAGGTCTTTGAAAAATCGACCGCCGCCGCATTCGGCGCCGCGTCCAGCGAGATCAGTCGATGCTCCAGCGCCAGCGGCTCTCCGTCCCCAAGATGCAGGCAGGCCAGGTCGATCAACCGGCCGCGGCCCGCCAGCGCCGCCTCGTCCGGCGTTCGCGCCTCTCGCTCGACGCGATCCAGCAGGCGATAGCCATAGACCTGCCCCCGGCGCTCGACTTCGGCCTGCAGATCCGGAATGGCCAGCACCGCCGCATGGGCCTTGGGCTGGGCGACGAAGGTGCCGGCCCGCCGGCGCCGCACCACCAGCCCGCGCCCCGCCAGTTCCGAGATCGCCTTGGACACCGTCATCCGCGAACAGCCGTAGCGTTCGGTCAGCTCATGTTCGAACGGAATCCGCTCGCCGGGCGCCAGTTCGCCCGACAGGATGGCGTCCTCCAGATCGCCGTAGATGCGGCTGTGCAGGGTCATCCAAGCACCGTGGCCAACGCCCGGCGATAGCGCGCCTCGATCGCCGGCCGGTCGATGTGCCGCCCATCCCGAACCACCTGCTTCCCCGCCCGCCACACCGACGCCACCGACCCTGTCGGGGCTCCGAAGATCCAGCTGTCTAGGACCGCATCGCCCGACCGCCCGGCGAACACAGACCCGCGCGTATCCAGCGCCACGATGTCCGCCGGCGCCCCGACCGCGATGGCCGCCTCGACACCGCCCGCCTGCGCCCCGCCGGCCAGCGCTCGGTCGAACAGCGCCCGGCCCGTCGAACGCCCGCCGTCCGCGATCACCGCCCGCCCGCGCAGCGCCAGCCGTTGGCTGTACTCCAGCATCCGCAGCTCCTCGGCCAGACCGATCTGGACGTTGGAATCGGTGCCGATCCCGATCCGACCGCCGGCCTTGGCGTAGGCAGCCGCCGGGAAGACGCCGTCGCCCAGATTGGCCTCGGTGATGGGACACAGGCCCACCACCGCCTGCCGCTCCACAACGCCGCGCCATTCCGCCTCGGTCGCATGGGTCGAGTGGATCAGCGTCCAGCGCGCATCGACCGATGCATTCGCCAGCAGCCACTCGACCGGCCGCGCGCCCGACCAGGCCAGGCAGTCGTCGACCTCCTTGGTCTGTTCGGCGACGTGGATGTGGATCGGCCCGTCCGTCAGCCCCGGCATGGCGGCCAGCGCCTCGGGCGTTACGGCGCGCAGGCTGTGCGGCGCCACGCCCACCACGGCGTCAGCCAGCGGCGCGGTCACGTCCCGGCACCGCCCGACCAGCTCGGCGAACCCGTCCAGATCGTTGATGAAGCGCCGCTGGCCATGGCTGGGCGCCGCACCGCCGAACCCCGACTGGGCGTAGAAGACCGGCAGCAGCGTCAGGGCGATCCCGGTCTGCTCGGCCGCCGCTGCGATCCGCCCGGCGATCTCGCCACGGTCGCCGTAGGCCGCGCCCGCCGTGTCGTTGTGCAGATAGTGGAACTCCGCCACCCGGGTGAACCCGCCCTCCAGCATCTCGGCGAACGCCAGCGCCGTGATCGCCTCGATCTCATCCGGCCCGCCCCGGTCCAGGAACCGGTACATCAGCTCCCGCCACGTCCAGAAGTCGTCGTCGGTCGGCCCGCGCGCCTCGGTCAGGCCCGCCATCGCCCGCTGAAACGCGTGGCTGTGCACATTGGCGACGCCCGGCAGGGCGACCGATCCGGCCGCTTCTCCCATCTTCGCCGCGCCCGCCTCGACCCCGACAATCCGCCCGCCGGCCACGTCGATCCGTACATCCTGCGCCCAGCCCTCGGGCAACAGGGCGGTCTCGAACCACAGGCTCTGTTGGGTGGTCTGCACTGGACAGGTTCCGGCCGTTGCGATCATTATGTCTAGACATACCACGACGGATCGATTTGGCGAGGGAGGCTGGACGTGGCGCATGACTGGCTGACTATCCACGAGGGAGCTGCACCCTTGGTCATCGGCCTGCCGCACACCGGCACGGACATCCCGGCGGCCATCGAGGCGCGGATGACTTCGCCCTGGCTGGCCCGCAAGGACGCCGACTGGTGGGTGGACCGTCTCTACGACTTCGCCGCCGACATGGGCGCGACCTTGGTCCGCACCGCCATCAGTCGCAGCGTCATCGACGTGAACCGCGACCCGTCGGGCGCCTCGCTCTATCCCGGCATGACGACCACGGGCCTTTGCCCCACCGAGACGTTCGACGGCGAACCGCTCTATCTGCCGGGCCAGACGCCGGACGAGGCCGAGATCGCCGAGCGCCGCGCCACCTGGTTCGACCCCTACCACGCCGCCCTGCAGACCCAGATCGACCGCCTGCGCGCGACCGGCCCCGTCGTCCTGTATGACGCCCACTCGATCCGCTCGATCGTGCCGCGCCTGTTCGCGGGAGAGCTGCCGCAGTTCAACATCGGCGACAACGGCGGAACGACCTGCTCGCCCGACCTGTCCCGCGCCGTCGAGGCCGCCTGCGCCGTCAGCGGCCAGACCCTGGTCCTGAACGGTCGCTTCAAGGGCGGCTGGACCACGCGCCATTACGGGCAGCCGCACCCGCCTCAAGCAGCCGACCGCCGCGCGGGTGGCGATAGGCAAACGAAACATGCCGTCCACGCGATCCAGATGGAGCTGGCCGACCGCGGCTACATGCTCGATCCAGCCGGCCCGGTGTCCGAGGCCAACTGGCCCAGCCCCTACGATCCCGAACGCGCCGAGCCCATGCGCGGCCACCTGCGCCGCGTCCTCGGCGCCTGCATCGCCTTCGCCGAGAGCCAACGATGACCCAGAACGCCCGTATCGTCCGCGCGCCGCGCGGCCCGGAGAAGACCGCGAAGACCTGGGCCGCAGAGGCGGCGATGCGCATGCTGATGAACAACCTCGACCCCGAGGTGGCCGAGCGGCCGCAGGACCTCGTGGTCTACGGCGGCATCGGCAAGGCGGCGCGCGACTGGGCCAGCTTCGACCGCATCGTCGAGACGTTGCAGAGCCTGGGCGAGGAAGAGACCCTGTTGGTCCAGTCGGGCAAGCCTGTCGGCGTCTTCCGCACCCATGCCGACGCCCCGCGGGTGCTGATCGCCAACTCCAACCTGGTGCCTAAATGGGCGACCTGGGACCACTTCAACGAGCTCGATAAGAAGGGCCTGGCCATGTACGGCCAGATGACCGCCGGCTCGTGGATCTACATCGGCACCCAAGGCATCGTTCAGGGCACCTACGAGACTTTCATGGAGGCCGGCCGCCAGCATTACGGCGGCGACTGGTCGGGCAGGTGGATCTTGACCGCGGGCCTCGGCGGCATGGGCGGCGCCCAGACCCTGGCCGCGACCATGGCGGGCGCCTCCTGCCTAGCCGTCGAATGCCAGCGCAGCCGGATCGAGATGCGGCTGAAAACCGGCTACCTCGACGTGATGGCTCAAACGATCGATGAGGCTCTGGCGCTGATCGACGACGCCAACGCTGGTGGAAAACCCATATCCGTCGGTCTGTTGGGCAATGCAGCGGATGTTCTGCCTGAATTGGTGAAGCGCGGCGTTCGGCCCGATCTGGTCACTGACCAGACCAGCGCCCACGACCTGATCAACGGCTATCTTCCCAAGGGCTGGACGGTCGCGGAATGGGAAGACAAGCGCGTCTCCGACCCGCAGGCTGTGGCGACGGCGGCGCGTCAATCAATCATTGACCACGTTCAGGCCATGCTCGATTTCCAGGCGGCCGGCATCCCCGTCGTCGATTACGGCAACAACATCCGGCAGGTCGCCTTTGACGTGGGTGTGACGAAGGCCTTCGACTTCCCCGGCTTCGTCCCCGCCTACATCCGCCCCCTGTTCTGCAGGGGCATCGGTCCCTTCCGCTGGGCTGCCCTGACCGGCGATCCGGAGGACATCCGCAAGACCGACGCGGCCATGAAGCGGCTGTTCCCCGACAACGCCGGCCTCCACCGCTGGCTGGACATGGCGGGCGAACGGATCGCCTTCCAGGGCCTGCCCGCGCGCATCTGCTGGATCGGCCTGGGCGACCGCCACCGCGCCGGCCTGATGTTCAACGAGATGGTGGCGTCCGGCGAACTCAGCGGCCCCATCGTCATCGGCCGCGACCATCTCGACAGCGGTTCCGTCGCCAGCCCCAACCGCGAGACCGAGGCCATGCAGGACGGCTCGGACGCCGTCAGCGACTGGCCACTACTGAACGCCCTGCTGAACACAGCGTCCGGCGGCTCCTGGGTGTCGCTGCACCACGGCGGCGGGGTGGGCATGGGCTACTCCCAGCACTCCGGCGTCGTCATCGTCGCCGACGGCACGCCCGAGGCCGCGAAGCGCCTCGACCGCGTCCTCTGGAACGACCCCGCCACCGGCGTCATGCGCCACGCCGACGCCGGCTACGACATCGCCAAGGCCGCGGCCCGCGAGCACGGCCTTAACCTGCCGAGCCTGACATGACCGCCATCCGGATCGGCGCCGCGCCGCTGACGCTCGCCCAACTTCGCCTCGCCCGCCTCGGTCCCGTCGCCGTCACCCTGACCGACGCCGCCTGGGCCGATGTCGAGCGCGGGTCCGCCGCCATCGAGGCCATCGTCGCCGAGGGGCGCACCGTCTACGGCGTCAACACCGGCTTCGGCCTGCTGGCCAACACCTCGATCGCGTCCGGCCATCTGGAGACGCTGCAGAAGAACCTGGTGCTCAGCCACGCCTGCGGCGTCGGCGCGCCGCTGGATGCGGGCGTCACCCGCCTGCTGATGCTCCTGAAAATCGCCAGCCTGTCCAAGGGTGCGTCCGGCATCCGTCGCGAGACACTGGAGGCTCTGCTCAAGCTCATCAACGCCGACGTCCTGCCCGTCATCCCGTCCAAGGGCTCGGTCGGCGCCTCGGGCGACCTGGCCCCGCTGGCTCACATGTCCTGCGTCCTCATCGGCGTGGGCGAAGCCGTTCGCGACGGCCAGACTTTGCCCGCCGAGGCGGCCCTGGCCCGCGTCGGTCTCAAGCCCCTCACGCTCGGCCCCAAGGAGGGTCTGGCTCTGCTGAACGGCACCCAGTGCTCGACGGCGCTAGCGCTGGCCGGCCTGTTCGCGGCCGAGGACGTCTTCGCCGCCGCCGTCGCGGCGGGCGGCCTGTCGGTCGATGCGCTGAAGGGGTCGGACACCCCGTTCGACGCCCGCATCCACGCCCTGCGCGGCCAGCCCGGCCAGATCGCCGTCGCCGCCCGCCTGCGTGACCTGATGGCCGGCTCCGCCATCCGCGCCTCGCACCTCGAGCACGACTCGAAGGTGCAGGACCCCTACTCCCTGCGCTGCCAGCCCCAGGTCATGGGCGCCATCATCGACCAGCTGGGCATGGCCGCCGCCACCCTGGCGCGCGAAGCGAACGCCGTGACCGACAATCCGCTGGTCTTCTTCGAGGATGGCGAGGTGATTTCCGGCGGCAATTTCCACGCCGAACCCGTCGCCTTTGCGGCCGATCAGATCGCCATGGCCCTGTGCGAGATCGGCAACATTTCCGAGCGCCGCACCGCCATCCTGGTCGATCCCAAGATGAGCGAACTGCCCGCCTTCCTGGTGCGCGAGAGCGGCCTGAACTCAGGCTTCATGATCGCACAGGTGACGGCCGCCGCCCTGGTCGCCGAGAACCGCATGGTCGCCCATCCGTGCAGCGTCGACACCGTGCCGACCAGCGCCAATCAGGAAGACCACGTCTCCATGGCCACCCACGGCGCGCGGCGTCTGCTGGACATGGCCGAGAACGCCGCGGCTGTGGTCGGCATCGAACTGCTGGCCGCCGCCCAGGGGATGGAGTTCCACCGCCCGTTGACCAGCTCGCCCGAGCTGGAGGCCGTGGTCGCGATCGTCCGCGAGGCCGCCGCGCCCTACACCAGCGACCACTACTTCGCGCCGGACATCAAGCGTGCTGCGGATACGGTGCGCGCGGGGCGCTATCGCGTGTTCGCCGGCGAACTGCTGCCGTCGGAGAAGTGACTCCTCCGCTCCCTCTGGGAGAGAGAAGCGATCAAACCGCCGGCTTGCGCTCCACCATCAGGGCATAGTCTCCCATCGAGGCCGGTGCGAAGCTGCGGGCGCGCAGCTCGTAGGCGCCGTCCGCATCCGGCGTCCATTCCAGACGGGCGTGGGTGTCCGAGAGGCTGTCGTCATCGGACGCCAGGCTTTCCCATTCGCCCGCCTCATTGGTCCGCCCAACCTCGATCAGCGCGTCGAAGTCGTTGGACACCAGGGTGATGACCAGCTTCTCGTCCTTCTTGGCCTGGATCGTGTAGGCGTCGTAATAGCCGCCCTCCGGTGCGATGGCGTCGGCGTCGGTCAGGCTGCCGCGCGCCGTGGCGCCGACGATGATGCTGCCGGGCGTCGGCTCGGGGCCCCGGTCGATGATCTGCAGCGAATAGAGGCCGTCGTTCTCGGCCGACAGCGGCAGCGCCCGCACGACATAGTCGCCGGCCTCGGTGGCCGTGAAGTTCAGGCGCGAGTCCGTGCCCTGCTGCAGACCGTCGTCGTCGCTGGCCAGGGCGGTGTACGGTTCGGCCGTGCTGGCCACCTCCAGATAGGTGTCGAAGTCGCCCGACCGCATGATGGCCTGGATCCGCTGGCCGGCCTGCAGGGTGACAGAATAGGCGTCGAACTTGCGGCCTTCCGCATCGACGCCGTCCTCGTCGGTCAGGGCGCCCTGCACCGTCTCGCCGAACACCACAGCCGCGGGCGGCGGCGGCGGCGGCGTCTCGACGAGCTCGAGCTTGTAGTCGCCGGTGGCGTCGTCGCTGAATCCGCGCGCCTCGATCAGATAGTCGCCGTCGCTGGGCAGGGTGAAGGACAGGCGCGAGTTGGTGCCCTCGCCGGCCCCGTCGTCGTCCTCGGCCAGCGGCGTCGAGCCGTCGTCCGGGCCATACAGCGCCAGATAGGTGTCGAAGGCGTCCGAGCTCAGGGTCGCTGTCACGATCTGGCCGGCCCGGCCGGTGAAGCGATAGGCGTCGGAGCGCAGACCCTGGTCGTTCGATCCGTCCTCGGCCGTCAGCGAGCCGTCGACCGTATCGCCGACAGCGACAGCCTGGGCCGCGCGCGGGGCCGGCCCGTCCGCCAGCGCCAGCGTGTAGGCGCCGGCCCCGGTGTCCACCAGCGGCGTGGCGCGTACAACGTACTCGCCGGCGCTGGGCGCGGTGAAGACCAGATAGGAGTTCAGCCCCCGGCTTGGACCGTCATCGTTCGACGCCGTCTCGGTGAACTCGCCGCCCGCCATACGCCCGACCTGCAGCACGGGGTCGAAGGCGTCGGAGTTCAGGCTGATGGCGAAACGCTGACCCTCCGCCGCGCGGAAAGCATAGGCGTCGTAGTGGGCGCCCGAATCCAGTTCAGGATCGCGATCATCCAGCACGCCGGAAACCTCGGCCCCGACCGTGATGGGCCGGGGACGCGGGGCGCGTGGCGACCGCGGCCGCTCGCGCGCCGTCAGGCTGAAGTCGCCGCCGTCCGTGCCCGAAAAGGTCCGGGCCCTCAGGGTGTAATCGCCGGCCGCTGTCGGCGTGAAGCGCAGGCGCGAGTTCGTCCCCTCGCCCAGACCGTCGTCGTCGCTGGCCAGCGATTCGGTCGTGTCCCCCGCCACGAACAGCTCCAGATAGGTGTCGAACGCCTCGGAGCGCATCACCGCCTCGAACCTCTGGCCGGCGCGCAGACGCACCGAATAGTCTTCGTAGCGATAGGCCCCGGCGCCGTCCGCGTCGCCTTCCACCATCGGATCGTTGGCGCTGAGTTGGCCCTGGACGGTCGCGCCGATCCGCAGGGCGGTTTGGGCGGCTGCGCCGGTCGCCGATGCGAGGATGGCCAGCGAGCTGGCGGCGAGCAGAATCGTCTTGGCGCGCATGGCGGTCCCCCGGTGAATTGCCGCGATGATAGACGCCGAACCCTGTCGTCTGTAAATCGCCGCGCATCCCTCCCGCAGGAAAAACGACACGGTATGAGCACCGCCCGCCTCATCGACGGCAAGGCCGCCTCCCAGACCCTGGTGGCGCGTGTCACCGAGGCCGTCGGCCGCATGAAGGCCGCGCATGACCGCGTCCCCGGCCTGGCCGTGGTGATCGTGGGCGAGGACCCCGCCAGCCAGATCTACGTGCGCTCCAAGGGCGAGCGGACGCGCGAGGCGGGCATGCGCTCGGACACCCACCGGCTGGACGCCGCGACCAGCCAGGCCGACCTTCTGGCGCTGGTGGATCAGCTGAACAACGACCCCGGCATCCACGGCATTCTGGTGCAGCTGCCTCTGCCCGATCAGATCGACGCCAACGCGGTCCTGTCCGCCATCGACCCGGACAAGGACGTCGACGGCTTTCACGTCGTCAACGCCGGCCGACTGGCCGTCGGCCTGCCGGGGCTTGTGCCCTGCACGCCACTGGGCTGCATCATGCTGCTGAAGGCCGAGCTGGGCGACCTGACCGGGCTGAACGCCGTGGTCGTCGGCCGCTCCAACATCGTCGGCAAGCCGATGGCCCAGCTGCTGCTTGCCGAGAGCTGCACCGTCACCATCGCCCACTCGCGCACCAGGGACCTGCCGGCCCTGTGCCGCGCCGCCGATATCGTCGTGGCCGCCGTCGGCCGCCCGGAGATGGTGCGCAGCGACTGGATCAAGCCCGGGGCCACGGTCATCGACGTGGGCATCAACCGCGTGCCCTCGCGCGACCCCGTCAAAGCGGCCGAGGGCAAGACCCGCGTGGTCGGCGACGTGGCTTTCGAAGAGGCCGCCGCCGTCGCCGGCGCCATCACGCCCGTCCCGGGGGGCGTCGGCCCCATGACGATCGCCTGCTTGCTGGCCAACACTTATACGGCGTGCTGCCGGTCGATGGGGATCGAACCGGACGCTTTGACGCTCTGATGTCTGCGACGGCTTGAAGCTGGTCCGCAGGATGCGAATATGGATGCCGCGGGGCGCGCAGACGCCCCGGCCACGGAGACGTCGATGAACCGCGCAGCCCTCCTCACCGCCGCCGCCCTGATGGCCACGCCCCTGGCCGGTTGCGGTTACAACACCATCCCGACCAAGCAGGAGAAGGCCGAGGCGACCTGGGCCGACGTCCAGAGCCAGTACCAGCGCCGCGCCGACCTGATCCCCAACCTGGTCGCCACCGTCCAGGCCTCGGCCATCCAGGAGCGGACGACGCTGACGGACGTCATCAACGCCCGCGCCCGCGCCACCTCGGTCCAGGTCAACGCCGACGACCTCGACAATCCGCAGGCCTTCCAGGCCTATCAGCAGGCGCAAGGCCAGCTGACCGGCGCCCTGTCGCGCCTGCTGGTGACGGTGGAAGCCTATCCGCAGCTGCAGGCCAATCAGAACTTCCTGACGCTTCAGGCCCAGCTCGAGGGCACCGAAAACCGCATCGGCATCGCCCGGCGCGACTACAACGAGGCCGTTCGCGGCTACAACACCTCGCTGCGGACCTTCCCGAGCGTGATCTGGGCCAAGACCGCACACTCCGGTTCGAAAGAGATGCAGCTGTTCACAGCCACGGCCGAGGCTCAAAGCGCGCCTACGGTGAACTTCAACCTGAACGGCGCGCCTGCCCAAGCGGGGGCGCCAGCCCCGGCCGCAGCTCCAGCGGCCCAGTAAGCGGGGATGGTGAACATCGCCCGGGACCTGCGCCGGACACCGGTTCGGCTGGCGCAGGCGCTCATGGTCCTGTGCCTGTTGCTGGTCGCCCTGCCCGCTCTGGCGGCCGACAGCTTTCCCGCGCTCACCGGCCGCGTGGTCGATCAGGCCGACCTGATCCAGCCCGAGGCCGAGGCCCGCATCACGCAGAAGCTGGCCGCGCTGGAGGCCGAGACCAGCGACCAGCTGGTTGTCGTCACCCTCGACAGCCTGAACGGACAGGAGATCGAGGACTACGGCTATCGCCTCGGCCGCCACTGGGGCATCGGCCAGTCGCAGACGAACAACGGCGCCATCCTGATCGTCGCGCCCAATGAGCGCCGCGTGCGGGTCGAGGTCGGCTACGGCCTCGAACCCATCCTGACCGACGCCTTCTCGTCGCAACTGATCGCCAACGACATCCTGCCCGCATTCCGGGACGGAGCGTTCGAGCGCGGCGTTGAACAGGGCGTCGACGCCCTGGCCGCCCAGATGCGTCTGGATCCGGCCGAAGCGCAGACCCGCGCCCGCGCGGCCGCCGAGCGGCAGTCCGAGACTCGCGAGATTCCGATCGCGCCGGGCCTGCTGATCGCCGTCGTGCTGCTGTTCATCGCCCTCAGTCTGGTCAGTCGCGCCGGTCGCGGCGGCCGGCGCCGGCGCGGCGCGGACGGCCTGGCGCCGATCGTCATCTGGGCGGCGTCCGAGGCCCTGCGCAATCGCGGCGGGGGCGGCGGCTTCGGCGGCGGTGGAGGCTTCGGCGGCGGGGGCGGCGGCTTTGGCGGAGGCGGCGGCGGCTTCGGCGGCGGCGGCGCCTCGGGAGGATGGTGATGCGCCTCACGACCGACGATCACGGCCGCATCGCAACGGCCATCCAGCAGGCCGAGGCCAACACCTCGGGCGAGGTCTTCTGCGTCATCGCCCGCAGCGTTTCGTCCTATCAGGACGTGGGCCTGGCCTGGGCGGCTGCGGCGGCCTTCATTCTTCCGCTGGCGCTGGTGCCGCTGGGCTTCGATCCGGCGTGGCTTCCGGGCCTGGCGGATACCTGGGAGCCCGCCCATCTCGCGGCGCGCGACTTCGCGATCGCACGATCGATCGGCGCCTATGCCGTCATTCAGGCCGCCGTCTTCCTGGCGTTCTACCTGCTGGGCCGCATTCCGACGGTGAAGCGCTGGATGACGCCGCGCTCCGTGCGCCGTCACCGCACGCGCCAGGCCGCGCTGCGTCAGTTCATGGCGCACGGCCTGCACCTGACCGAGCAGCGTACCGGCGTCCTGCTGTTCGCATGCGCCGCCGACCATCAGGTCGAGGTGCTGGCCGACCAGGGGATCCACGACAAGGTCGATCCCGAAGTCTGGGGCGAGGCGGTCAAGGCGCTGACCGCCGGCCTCGCCGCCAAACGTCCCGTCGACGGTTTCGAAAAGGCCATCGCCTTGTGCGGCGACGTCCTGGCGGCCCACTTCCCGCCGCGCCCGAACGACATCAACGAACTGCCCGACCGGCTTGTCGAGATTTGATCGCCCAGACCGGGTTGGGGGTCGCAATCTTCACAAGATCGGCCTAGCCCTGCGCACGCATGCCTCGCCTGCTGACCTATAACGTTCACCGCTGCGTCGGCGTCGATCGAAAGCTCGATGTCGAGCGGATCGCCGCCGTGATCGCCGAGCACGAGCCCGACATCGTCTGCTTGCAAGAGCTGGACGTCGGGCGCGCCCGCACCGGTCACGTCGATCAGGCCCGGGCCATCGCCGACCGCCTGTCCATGAGCTCGCGCTTCCATCCCGCCATGCGCGTGGAGGCGGAGCTTTACGGCGACGCCATCCTGACCCCTTGGCCGGAGCGGCTGGTCAAGGCGGGCGCGCTGCCCAGCATCAAGGGTGTGCCGGGGCTGGAGCCGCGCGGCGCGCTGTGGTCCGAGATCGACTTCGGCGGCGTCAAGCTGAACGTCCTGAACACCCATCTGGGCCTGGTGCCGCGTGAACAGCGCCTTCAGGCGGCGGCCCTGACCTCCCGCGAATGGCTGGGGGCCTGCGAGGGGCCGACCATCCTGACCGGCGACTTCAACGCCACCTCGATCACCCGCCCCTATCAGGCGCTCACCCGCAAGCTGGCGGACGCCCAGCGCGTTCTTGGCGTTAAGCCGACGGTGAAGACCTTCCCGTCCGGCTTTCCGGCCATCCGGATCGACCATTTCTTCATCAGTCCGCAGGTGCGGCCGACGCGGGTGCATGCGCCCTTTTCGCCGCTGGATCGCATGGCGTCCGACCACCTGCCGCTGATCCTGGACTTTGAGCTGGTCTAGCCCTCAAGCCGACGCTGCGACGGATTTCTGCGCCTCCACGGCCGCCAGGCGTCCGATGACGAGGTCGGGTCGCCCAGCTGCCAGGCGGCGACGAAATGCTCGAGCCGGGTCGGCGCCGCCGAACCCAGCGACGCCATGCGCGGCGAATCGAACCCCCGCATCGCCCGGCCGGGCGACCCCATGACCGCCTCGGCCGCCGAATAGTCTCGCCCGGAGACGCCCAGGAAGTGCGCGATGGAGTTGCGGCGATAATCGCGCACGGCCGCGACGTCGGCCTCTTGCGTTACCTCGGTGGCGATGTCGCACTCGGTGTCCAGGCCCAGCGAACGGTTGTTCAGATTGGTCGATCCGATCCGCAGAAGCCTGTCGTCGATGATGGTCAGCTTGGCGTGGACGATGATCCGCTCGCCCGCCGGCGTGCGCGGACTGAAGGCGAAGAAGCGGTCATGCAGGTCCGCCTGCTCCAGCCGGTACAGCACCTCGGTCCGCGCCGTATCCATCGTCATCTTGTCGAACCAGCTCGGGCTGCTGCCCGTCGAGATCAGCACGACCTCGGGCCCGTCCGGCTCGCGCAGACGCTCTGCCAGCGCCTGGGCGATCACCGGTGAGGTAAAGTACTGGTTCTCGAAATAGATCAGCGACTTCGCAGCCTTGATGGCGCTCAGGTGCAGGGCCTCGTTCTCGCGCACCTCGTGCCGGCCACCCCATTTCGGCTCCGTCCGGGCGATGCCGACCGGCACGTCGCGCAGCAGCGGTTCGATGCCGGTCGGCCAGGGGTCATGCGCGACGTGCTGCGGCACGGTCCGCTCCCAGGTCGCCCGGAACCAGCGCTCTCGCGCCAGATCGCCCAAGGCCCGCGCCGCCGGGCCGTCCATCACCGCCATCGCCTCGTGACGGGGCGCGCTGAACAGTCCCGACGGCTGGCAGCGGCGCGGATCATCGTCCAGATGCTCGGCGCAGTCCCATCGGTCCACAGAGATGTCGCCCCCGCCGCAGAAGGCGACGGCGTCGTCGATGACCACGACCTTCTGGTGATGGCAGGCGCCGATGGGGCCGGGTGAATCCAGCCGGAACTCCACCATCCGCTTCTTGAACCACCGCAGCGCCTTCTGCGGATAGAAGCCCTGCGACGCCGCGATGAGCAGCGGCGACCTCCAGATCAGCAGGCGCACATCAAGGTCGGGCCGCTGTTTGACCAGCATCCGCAGCTGATGCCCGATTTCGGCATGGCGGTCGCCGGCGCGCGCCTGGACGTCCAGGTGGGTGCGCGGATCGAACTGCCAGCCCAGGATGACGATAGATCGCTGCGCCTTGTGCAGGGCCGACGCCAGGGCGTCGAAATAGGCCGCGTTCTCCATCAGCGGCGTGAAGCGATGCGCCGTCTCCGCGCGCCACACGGCAGGACCGGCCAGCAGGGTGTCCGGGTACTGGCTCGCCGCGGTCGGTACGGTCATGGCCTCGGGCTCGGACAACGAAATCGTGTGGGAAGGCTGGTCCGCGCCAGCCGCCAATGCCTCGCACGGCGCGGCGGCGGCGTAAACGGAGCTGTATAAATCGGCGTGGTCATTGTCGTTCCGCACGAGAACGCGCATGATAGCGCTGGTTCATGAGGAGCTCTCAGCGGTGCAGGCGCTGATTGACATGCTGGTCGCACTGATCGCGCTGCTTGCGGCTGCGGTCCTGTCTCCGCTTGGCCTCAACCTGCATTCCGCCGATCAGGACCGCGAGGTCCACCGCGTCCACGAATGCGGCGATGCGAGCAGCTCGGCGGGCTTCGCCGTCAAGTCGAACACCGACTGCTGATCCCCCAGACCCGGAAACGGGTCCATTCGGCTTTGATCTTGTCGTTCCAGCCGCTAGGGTTTTTCACCTGCGCGTTCGCCCGTCGCGGGAACCCTGGAGATTTGGCGCCGTCATGAAATCCCGCGTCCGCACGTCCTCGCGCTCGACCCGATCGACGACCGACGGCCCGGTGGTCGAGCCGGTCTTCGAGACGACGCAGGACGCGGCATCGCCCGACACGTCGATCGAGCCGATTGCGGATCCGTCGCCCGACCTCGCCGCCGAGGACGCGACCGGTCCGCGCGACGATCGCCCCTTCATGTCAGAGCGTCGCCGCCGCAGGATGCAGGCCGAGGCCGAGATGGCCATGGCGATCGCCCGACCGCCCGTCGCCGTCGATGTGGATCCCGAGCCGGATCTGGACGCGCAGAGCCTCGCGCATGTCGAACCGGAACCCGCCCCGGCCCCGACGCCCCTCGCCCTGCCCCCGGCGCCGCAAGCCCGTTACGCCTACGCCGTCGCCGGCGTCGCCGTGGCCCTGTGGGTGGGCGGCGTCGCCTCCTGGGCCGCGTTCGAGGCCGGCTCCGGTCAGGCCGCGCTGGAGCCCCTGCGTCTGGCCGTCTATGCGCTTATCGCGCTGGCCCCCGCCGGTCTGGCGCTGGTGCTGGCCCACGCAGTGCGCCAAGGCGCCGGGCTGGCCGCCGAGACCCGCCACGCGCGCTCGCTGGCTGAAGCCCTGGTCGCCCCCACCGCCTTGGCCGCCCAGCAGAGCGGCGCGATCCTGAACACCCTGCGCGGCGACATCGACCAGGCCCTGCTGACGGCCGAGCGGGCGCGCAACGACATGGCGCTGCTGCGCGAAGCGTTGGCGCAGGAAACCAACCGCCTGAACGAGGCGGCCGACACCGCCACCCGCACCGCCCGTCGCCTGACCGAGCAGCTGGGCCAGGAGCGTGAGCTGATGACCGGCCTCAGCGGCGACATGGAGCGCCAGGCCGCCGGCGTGCTGGACGCCGTCGAGCGCCAGTCGCGCATGGTCGTCGACGCGTCCGACCTGGCCCAGACACAGCTGCGGGAGGCCGAGGCTGCCCTGGCCGCCCGCGCCGCCGACATGGCCGCCGCTGCCGTCGAGGCCCAGGACGCCGCCCGCATCGCCGCCGACGATCTGTCGCGCCAGACCCTGCGACTGGAAAACGCCGGCACCGGCGTCGCCGATCAGATTCAGTCGGTCGAAGAAGGACTGGGCCAGCAGCGCGCCGCCCTGGTCACAGCCGCCTATGCCCTGCGCACCGATCAGGAAGACTTCTCCGCACAGGTCGAGAGCCAGCGCGCCCAGCTGATCGAACAGCTGTCCGCCTCGCGTGCGGGGGCCTCCGAACTGGGCCAGACGTCCCAGCGCAGCGCCGAGAGCTTGAAGGAGCTGGTCGAGGCCGCTTCCGACCAGTTCCGCGCCTTGGTCGACATGTCCCAGCGAGAGGCCGACTCCTTCGATAACGCCACCAAGGAGGCGCTCGATCGTTTCGAGGCCCTCGCAGCCGACGCGCGCGACGGCCTGGTGGAAGAGACGCGCCGCGCGCTGGCCACGCTGGAGGCGACCGCCATCCAGGCCCGCACCCAGGCGGAGGAAGCGACCGAACACGCCCAGTTGCGCACCGATCGTCTGGGCGAAGCGCTGTTCGACGCCGCCCAGAAGGCCGACGCCGCCGCCGAGGCCCGCATCGCCGGCGCGCGCCGTCTGGTCCACGAGACCACGGGACTGGTGGACGAGGCCGGAAGCCGCGCCGAACAGCGGCTGGAGAACCTGGCCGACCAGCTGGCGGGCGCCCTGGCCCGCATCGAGTCGGCCATCGCCGACGTCGATCAGCGCGCCGCCCTGCTGCCGCGCGAGGCCGAGGCGCGCGTCCAGGCCGTTCGCGATACGGTCGAGGCCGGTCTGGAAGCCCTGTCCGCCGCCTCGCGCAAGGCGGCCGAGGACACCGAAGCGCTGGACGCCGGCTTCCAGGAACGGGTGCGCCGCAACTACGACATGCTGACCGAGGCCGTGCGCCTGATGGGCGTCGTCTCGGGCGACAATGCCCCGGTTCGCCGCCGTGAGCCCGCCGCGCCCATGCCGGAAGGCGATCGCGGCGCCGGTCTTCGCGGCCGCCTGCGACTGTCGCCGGTGGACGCCCCTCGCCAGGCTGCGCCGTCCGAGCCGATGGACTGGAACGATCTGGCCGGCGCCCCGTCCGAGCCGACCATCATCCCCGACCTCAGCCCCCCACCCCGGCCCTCGGCGCAGGACGCGTCCTCGAACGCCGACCGCGTGGCCGCCGCCATCCGCCGGATGGGCGTCGATCCGAACGCCCTTCTGCCCCGCGCCCGCGTGCAGGAGGCCGCTCAGGCCATCGCCGCCGGTGATCTGGACACCGCCCGTCAGATCGTACGCCGCGTCGCCCCCGCCGCTGTCCGCAGCGTCTCGCGCCGCGTGCTCAGCGACGTCGAACTGAAGGCGGATGTCGAGGCTTATGTGCGCAGCACGGCCGTTCACCTGCGTAGCCTGATCGGCGATACGGGCGCGGTGTTGGACAGCCTGTCGTCCGACGGCGGCCGGGCCTACCTGCTGCTGGACGCGGCGGTCGGCGATCTGGGCTGAGCCGGCAACAACAGGCTGATCAGGCCGCCCAGCGCCGCCAGTCCCGCCATCGCCAGATAGCCCGCCGGGCCGACTGCATCGAACAGAGGGCCCGAGGCGATGGTCGCCAGTCCGATCAGCACGCCTGACGACAGGGCCGAGTTCAGCGTCTGCGCCGCCGAGTGCGCCTGTGGCGGACTGAGGCGCTCGACCAGATCCACGCCGGCCAGATAGGTCGCCGCAAAGGTCAGGGCATGCAGCGCCTGCAACGGCCATAGCGCCCACAGCGGCGGAGACAGCGCCAGCAGTGACCAACGCAGCACCGCCGCCGCCGCCCCGATCAGCAGCAGGGCGCGCGCCCCTACCCCCGCTCGGCGACGCCACGGCTCCAGCCACCAGATGAAGGCGATCTCGACACCGACGGCGAAGGCCCACAGCAGGCCCGTCACGCCCTCGCTCAAACCCTGCGCCTTCCAGATCAGCGCCGAGAACCCGTAGTAGAAGGCGTGCGTCGCCTGGGTCAGTCCGACCGCGACGATGGCCAGGGTGAAGGCCCGGTCGCGCAGCAGGTCGTGCATCCCTCGGAAGCGCGCCATCCGATCCAGCGGCCCGCCCTCGGCGACCGGTTCTGGCGGCAGCAGCCGCCACGCCGAAACCGCAAAGGCCACGCCCGCCGCCACGATCCAGCCGACGACCAGGTCCGGATCGCCACGTGTCAGCAGGGTCCCCATCGCCACATTGGCCACGACGAAGGCGGCCGACCCGAACCCGCGCGGCGGCGAGAACCGCAGCACACTCTTGGCCGCCAGCTTCAGCGTCAGCACGTCCAGCAGCGGTATGGCCGACGCCATCGCCGTCGCCCCCACGAACCAGGCCGCTCCCACCGGCAGCAGGCCTGACGCCAGCGTCGCGGCCCCGTAGCCTGCGGCCGCCGCCAGACCCAGCAGGGCCAGCGCGGTCCGTCTCAGCCGGAACCCGTCCGCCCACACCGCGATCAACGGCCCGGTCACCAGCCGCCCCAGCATCGGCGCCGCCAGCAGCACGCCGATCTCCGCCCCGCTGAATCCCCGGCTGCTCAGCCACAAGCCGGCGAACGGCAGGCTGACGCCCGTCGATCCGAACAGCAGCACGTATTGAAGGGACAGGCGGCGCGTGGGCGACATGGCGCGCGCCATAGCAGGTTCGGAGCCGATGGGATTGCGGTACGTTTCGCCCATGATGAATCGCTCGCTCGCCGTCTTCGCCGCCCTGAACGGGGCGCTCTCCGTCGCCGTCGGGGCCTTTGCCGCTCATGGCGCCGCCCCGCCGGTCAAGACGCTGCTGACCACCGGCGGCCACTACCTGCTGGCCCACGCCATCCTGGCCATCGTCTGCGCCTTCCACGGCGGGCGTCTGGTTCAGATCGCCGGCTGGCTGGCGGCGACAGGCGGCCTGATCTTCTGCCTGGCGCTCTGCCTGATCATCTGGACCAGCACGCCGGCGTTCGGAGCGGTCGCGCCGATCGGGGGCCTGCTGATGATCGCGGCTTGGCTTTTGCTGGCCTTCGCGGCATTCCGGCAAGGCCCGGGCGCGCTCGCGTCCTGAGAGAGTCGCCTCGTATGTCCTTCCCCGCCCCGACCGCACCGCGCCGCGACCTCTATCCCGAGATCGAGCCCTTCGCGTCCGGGTGGATGAGCACCGAGGGCGAGCACGAAATCTATTACGAGGAATGCGGCAGCCCGTCGGGCATCCCCGTCGTGGTCCTGCACGGCGGTCCGGGCGGCGCGGTCAATCCGGGCATGCGCCGCTACTTCGATCCGGCGAAATACCGCATCATCCTGTTCGACCAGCGCGGCTGCGGCAAATCCCGCCCTCACGCCTCGCTGGAGGACAACACCACCTGGACCCTGATCGAGGACATTGAGCGTCTGCGCGAACGCTGCGGCGTCGATCGATGGGTGGTGTTCGGCGGTTCCTGGGGTTCGACCCTGTCGCTGGCCTACGCCATCACCCACCCGGAGCGGGTCTCGGCCCTGGTCCTGCGCGGCATCTTCCTGCTGACGAAGAAGGAGCTGCTCTGGTTCTACCAGGACGGCGCCTCGATGCTGGCGCCGGACGCCTGGGAACGGTTCGTCGCCCCCATCCCCGAGGCCGAGCGCGGCGACCTGATGGGCGCCTACTACAAGCGGCTGACCGGCGATGACGAAAAGGCCAAGATCGAGTGCGCCATCGCCTGGTCCAGCTGGGAAGGCGAGACAGTCAGCGTAGAGGGCCCGACCGCCCGTCCCGACAAGTTCGCCGAGCCCGGATTCGCCGTCGCCTTCGCCCGCATCGAATGCTGGTACTTCGTGAACGGCGGCTTCTTCCCCGAGGAAGACTGGATCATCAAGAACATCGGCCGCATCCGCCACATCCCCGGCTGGATCGCCCAGGGCCGCTTTGACATGGTCACGCCCATGTCCGGGGCCTGGGCGCTGCACCGCGCGTGGCCCGAAGCGAGGCTGGAGGTCATCCCCGACGCGGGCCACGCTTCGTCCGAGCCCGGCATCGTCGACAGCCTGATCCGCGCCACGGACTGGGCGGCGGGCGTCTGATCGGATGGCGGCGCGGCTGAAGGTCTTCAGCTGGTCCGACGGCTTCCACGCCTACACGGTCGCTGCGTCCTCGCGTCCCAAGGCGCTCGCGGCCTGGGGCTCGGAACAGGACCTGTTCCAGACCGGCCTGGCCCACGAGATCACCGAAGGCCCCGACGTCGACGCGGCCCTGAAATCACCCGGCGAGGTCATCAAGCGCGGCGAGGCCGTCGACATCGGCGAGGCGGCGCCCCTCAGGCGCAGGCCCGACGCCGCCGCCCGCAAGGCCGAGGTGAAACTGGCGGCGCTGAAGGCCGACCTCGAAGCCCTCGACGCCCGCCACGCCGAGGAGCAGGCGGATCTTACCGAACGCCGCAAGGCGCTCGACACAGAGGCCGCCGTCCTGGACGCCGCCCAGGCCAAGGCCCGTGCGGCGCTTCTGGCCAAGATCAAGGCCGCCCGCGCGAAGACCTAACGATCCAGCGCCTGATCCAGCGCCCGAAACGCCGCGATCGCCAGCTCGGTCGAGCCCGCGAACACCGCCGGCTGGATCTTGTCGAAGTCGTCCGTCGGCCGGTGATAGTCGGGGTGATAATCCACGCCCATGTAGAGGAACCGCACGCCTGCCGCGTGGAAGGCGCCGTGGTCGGACGCATCGACCCAGTTGTTCTCCTCCAGGTCCTGTGGCGTGTCCTTGCCGAAGGCCAGCGAGATCGCCCCCGACGCCGGGATGCTGGCCAGCAACGGCCGCAGCTCGGGATGCTGATACGTCCCCGTGACCCACAGATGGTTGTCGGTCTCGGCCCGCGCCGTCATGTCGAAGTTCAGGTTCAGCGTGATCGAGTCCAGCGGGAACGGCGGCGCCTCGACGAACCGCTTGGCTCCGATCAGCCCGCGCTCCTCCCCGTCGAAGGCCACGAACAGCACGCTGTGCTCCGGCGCCTGGGCCTTCAGCCGCCGGGCCAACTCCAGCATGGTCGCCACACCCGAGGCGTTGTCGTCCGCACCGTTGAAGATCTGGCCGTCGTTGACCCCGACGTGGTCGTAATGTGCCGTCACCACGATCCAGCGTCCGCCCACGCGCGTGCCCGGGATCTGACCCAGGATGTTGACGCCGTTGAAGGTCTTGGGCCCCTCGCGCGTATGGCCGGCCGCCTCGAACGGCTGTTCGCGACCCATCGACGACGGCGCGACGCCCAAGGCTTCCAGCCGGCCGATGATATAGGCCCGCGCCCGCGCCCCGCCCTCCGATCCGGTGTCCCGGCCCTGCATGTCGTCGGCCGACAGGACACGCACATCCTCCAGCAACTGGGCGTAGTCGCCGCTGGGCATGGCCGGCGTCACCACCGCCGGCGGCGACGTGTGCATGCAGCCGGCCAACAGGGCGCCGGCGAGGCTCAGCGGGATCAGGCGGCGGCAAAGGCGGGTCATGCGAACTCCGAACAGGTGCGGCGACCATAGAGCGCTTCCGCATCCTGTCACCTGCGGGCTAGATGCGGCCATGTCAGAGACGCCCGTCGAATCCCTGTCCGTCGCAGACGCCGAGGCCGAGCTGAGCCGCCTGACGGCCGAATTGGCGCGCCACGACGCCCTGTACCACGGCGACGACGCACCGGAGATTTCCGACGCCGACTACGACGCCCTGAAGCACCGCGCCCTGGCCATCGAGGATCGCTTTCCCGACCTGACCAGCGCGGCCACCCCGTCCCAGGTCGTGGGCAGCCCCGTCTCCAGCCAGTTCGCCGAGGTGCGCCACGGCGTGCCCATGCTATCGCTGGACAACGCCTTTTCGGACGCGGAGGTCGCGGACTTCGAAGCCCGCATCCGCCGCTTCCTGAAGCTGCCCGCCGACGAGCCCCTGGCCTTCACCGCCGAGCCGAAGATCGACGGCCTCAGCGCCTCACTTCGCTACGTCGATGGCGTCTTGATCCAGGGCGCCACCCGCGGCGACGGCAAGACGGGCGAGGACGTCACCGCCAATCTGAAGACCATCGTCGACATCCCCCACCGCCTCTCCGGCTCGGGCTGGCCCAAGGTCATTGAGGTGCGCGGCGAGGTCTACGCCCCCAACGACGCCTTCGACGCCTTCAACGCGGCGGCGGAGGCGGCCGGGACGCGCACCTACGCCAACCCCCGCAACTTCTCGGCCGGCTCGCTGCGCCAGAAGGACCCGACCATCACCGCCCAGCGGCCCCTGCGCTTCTTCGCCTACGCCTGGGGCGAGGTGTCCGAGCCGTTCGCAGACACGCAGTGGGGCGCGCTGGAGGCGCTGAAGGCTTGGGGCTTCACCACCAATCCCCGCTCGACCCGCGTCGAGAACGCCGAAGGGCTGGAGGCGATCTACAACGGCCTGCAAACCGATCGCGCGGGCCTCGGCTATGACATCGACGGCGTGGTCTACAAGGTCGACCGCCTGGACTGGCAGGCCCGCCTCGGCTTCGTCTCCCGCACCCCGCGCTGGGCCATCGCCCACAAATTCCCGGCCCAGCAGGCCCAGACGGTCCTCGAGGGCATCGACATCCAGGTCGGCCGCACCGGCTCCCTGACCCCCGTCGCGCGCCTGCATCCGGTGACGGTCGGCGGCGTCGTGGTCCGCAACGCCACCCTGCACAACGAGGACGAGATCGCTCGCAAGGACGTCCGCATCGGCGACACCGTCATCCTGCAGCGCGCGGGCGACGTCATTCCCCAGATCCTCGGGGTCGTTCTGGAAAAACGCCCGGCGAGCGCCGCGCCCTACGTCTTCCCGACCCACTGCCCCATCTGCGGCTCCGAGGCCGTGCGCGAAGGCGACGAGGTCAGGCGCCGCTGCACGGGGGGGTTGATCTGCAACGCCCAGCTGGTCGAGCGGCTGAAGCATTTCGTCGGACGCCGCGCCTTTGACATCGAGGGCCTGGGCGAGAAGCAGCTGGTCGCCTTCCACGAGCGCGGCTGGCTGAACGAACCCGCCGACATCTTCCGTCTGGCGCGCGATGCCGAGAAGCTGGACCAGCTGCGGGCCGAGGACGGCTATGGCGAGACCAGTGTGCGGAACCTGATCGCCGGCATCGACAACCGGCGCACCATCGCGCTCGACCGCCTGATCTTCGGCTTGGGCATCCGCGAGATCGGCGAGCAGACGTCGTTGCTGCTGTCGCGACACTTCGGCTCGTGGAGCGCCTTCTACGAAGCGGGCAAAGCGGCCGCCGGGGGCGTCCCCTCCCCCGACTGGACCCGCCTGGCCGAGGGCCACGGCGTCTCGCCCCGCACGCTCTCCGTGCTGGCCGCGGCCGAGCCAACTGCCGACGATCCCTGGCCCGACGCGCCCCTCGACCAGAAGCTGGCCTTCGCCTTCCCGGGCGTCGCCGCGCCCGCGCGCCGCGCCCTGGCCGAGATCGCCCCCGACTGGGCCGCCATCCGCCGCCTGTCCGAGATCGCCCGCGTTGAAGGCCCTTCCGCCACCCTCGGCGAAATCGGCGGCATCGCCGGCGTCGGCCCTGTCGCCGCCCGCGCCATCGCCGAGTTCTTCCACGAGCCCCACAACCGCGCCGTCGTCGACGCCCTGGTCGCCGAGTTGACCACGATCGAGGACGCCGAACGCCCCCAGGCGAACAGCCCTGTCTCGGGCAAGACCGTCGTCTTCACCGGCGCCCTGGAACGCTTCACCCGCGACGAAGCCAAGGCCCGCGCCGAAAGCCTGGGCGCCAAGGTCTCCGGCTCGGTGTCGAAGAAGACCGACTACCTCGTCGCCGGTCCCGGCGCGGGCTCGAAGCTGGCCGATGCCCAGAAGCACGGCGTGACGGTCCTCAGCGAAGACGACTGGCTGGCGCTGATCGGCAACTAATTTCCTCCCCATTCGCGAATGCGGATGGGGAGGTGGCGCGCGCAGCGCGACGGAGGGGCTGTTTAAGCACAGCGCTTGTCGCAGCCCCTCCACCACTTCGTGGTCCCCCTCCCCATCGAGAATGGGGAGGAAAGCGACTATCGGTTCAGCGCCGCCTGCGCTGCGGGGGCGTACCGGTGCCCGGTCGCGGCGCCCTTGGGGAAGATCGCCTCGATCCGCGCCACATCCTCGTCGGTCAGCACGATCTCGGTCGCCGCGACATTCTCCTCCAGCGTCCGCACGCGGCGGGTGCCGGGGATGGGGACCAGGTTGTCGGACTGGCGCAGCACCCAGGCCAAAGCAAGCTGCGCCGCCGTCACGCCCTTGTCGGCGGCGATGGCCTTCACCGCCTCGACCAGGTCCAGGTTCTTCTGGAAGTTCTCGCCCTGAAAGCGCGGGATCATCCGGCGGCTGTCGTCCGGCCCCAGGTCGTCGATCGAGCGGATGTCGCCCGACAGGAAGCCGCGCCCCAGTGGGCTGTAAGGCACGAAGCCGACGCCGAGATCTTCGCACAGGCCGAACAGCTCGTCCTCCGGCTCGCGGCTCCACAGCGAATACTCGGTCTGCAGCGCCGTGATTGGATGGGTCGCATGGGCTCGCCGCAGGGTCTCGGGCGCGGCTTCCGACAGGCCCAGGAACCGGACCTTGCCCTCGGTCACCAGCTCCGCCATCGCCCCCACCGTCTCCTCGATCGGCGTCGCCGGGTCGGTGCGGTGCAGGTAGTAGAGATCGACGTGATCCATCCCGAGCCGGCTCAAGCTGCCCTCGATGGCGCGGCGGATGTTGGCGGGTGTGCCGTCGGTCAGCATGGAGCCGTCGGCCAGCCGGTTGATGCCGAACTTGGTGGCGACGAAGGCCTGGTCCCGCCGGTCCTTCAGCGCCTTGCCGACCAGCAGCTCGTTGGTGTGCGGCCCATAGACCTCGGCCGTGTCGAAGAAGGTCACGCCCAGGTCCAGCGCCCGGTGGATGACCCCGAGCGAGGTCGCCTCGTCCGACCCGCCGTAGAAGGCGCTCATCCCCATACAGCCCAGGCCGATAGCCGAAACCTGCGGACCGGCGCGGCCCAGCGTGCGCGTCTTCATGGGGCGATCTCCTGCGATGGGGGTGACCCTCCGCAGGTGGCGCTTCACAGGCTCACGTCAAGGGCGCGCACTGGGCTTCCAGCCAGCCTCGCACGGTCGCATCCAGCAACGGCCCGACCTTGGCCAGGACCTCGGCGTGGTAGGCGTCCATGTAGGCGCGCTCGTCGGGGGTCAGCAGGGCGACGTCGATCAGGCGGCGGTCGATGGGCGCGAGGGTCAGGGTCTCGAAGCCCAGCATCGGCCGCTCGCCGCCGGGGATCGGCTCGGCCGGAGTGACCACCTGCAGGTTCTCGATGCGGATGCCCCAGTGCCCCTCGCGGTAGTAGCCGGGCTCGTTCGACAGGATCATGCCGGGCAGCAGGGCTTGGCTGTTCGGCGCCTTGGAGATGCGCGCCGGCCCCTCGTGGACGCCCAGATAGCTGCCGACGCCGTGCCCGGTGCCGTGGTCGTAATCCAGCCCCGCCATCCACATCGGCAGGCGCGCCAGGGCGTCGATCTGCGGCCCGGTCGTGCCCGCCGGAAAGCGCACGGTCGCCATAGCGATATGGCCCTTCAGGACCAGGGTGAACATCCGCTTCTGGTCCGCCGTTGGCTCGCCGATGGCCATGGTGCGGGTCACGTCCGTGGTGCCGTCCAGATACTGGCCCCCGCCGTCTACGAGCAGCAGTGAGCCCTTCTCGATCCGCCGCAGGGTCCGCGTCACCGGCTTGTAGTGCGGCAGGGCGCCGTTCGGTCCGGCGCCGGCGATGGTGTCGAAGCTGAGGTCCTTCAGGGCGCCCGTCGCCTCGCGGAACCGCTCCAGCGCCTCGGCCACCGCCCGCTCGTCCGGCAGGGTGGTCTGCGCCACCGTATCGACCCAGTGCAGGAACCGCGTCAGGGCCGCGCCGTCGCGGATGTGCGCCTGCCGCGAGCCCTCGATCTCCACAGCGTTCTTGGTCGCGCGCGGCACGGTGCAGGGGTCCTGCGCCCGCACCACGGTCGCGCCGGCGGCGGCCAGCTGATCGAAATACCAGGCCGAGGACTGACCGGGATCGACCAGCACCTTGCGCCCCGACAGCGACGCCAGCGCGGGCTCCAGCTGCTCCGGCCCCTCGATGAGGACCTGGTCGCCCAGCCACGCGGGCAGTTCGTTCGACACCTTGGCCGGGTCGATGAACAGCCGCGTCCCGCCGTCGGCCGCGACGATGGCCTGACCCAGTGGCAGCGGCGTGCGGATCACGTCGCCGCCGCGGATGTTCAGCAGCCAGGCCAGCGACGCCGGCGCCGTGATCACCGCCGCATCGGCGCCCGCCCCGGCGATCGCCGCGCCGATACGGGCCCGCTTGGCGGAAGCCGCTTCGCCGGCATAGCGATCCTCATGCGGGACCACCGTCGCCTGCGGCTGGCTCGGGCGATCATCCCAGGCCTGATCCAGCGGATTGGCGTCGACCGCCTTCAGGCTGGCGCCCGCCTTGGCTGCCGCGCGGGACAGGACCGCCAAAGCGTCGGGGCTGTGCAGCCGCGCGTCGTAGCCGATGACCGCACCTCTGGGCGCCTGCTCCAGATAGGCCGGCACCCCGCCCTCGACGAGGTCCAGGATCTCGAACTGGCCGGGGTCGACCTGGGCCCGTACCTGCACGGTGTAGCGGCCATCGGCGAACACCGCCGCCCGGTCTTTCAGCACCACCGCCGCCCCCGCCGAGCCGGAGAAGCCGGTCAGCCAGGCCAGGCGCTCGTTCGCCTCGGGCAGGTATTCGTTCTGGTGCTCGTCCTCGTGCGGCACGAGGAAGCCGTCCAGGCCCTGCTCGGCCATGCGCGCCCGCACCAGCGGCAGATGATGGGCGCCGAACGACGGATCGGTGGTCTCTTCGAAGGACTGTCTCATGGCCCCGATCTAAGCCGCGCGACCGCCTCCGGCTAGAGGCTCTAGGGCTGCGGCGTGGTCGGCGTCACGACGGCCGGCGCCGGGGTCGAGACGGGCGCGCTCGGCGAAGGGGCGGGCGTGCTGAGTGCAGTAACGGCGCGGGCTTCCTCGGCGCGGGCTTCAGCGGCGGCGCGAGCGGCCTCGGCCTGGGCGCGAGCGGCGTCGGAGCGCGCGATATCCACGGTCTGCGCATTGCTGGTCATCTGGGCCTGAAGCGCCAGACGATCGGCATCCGCCCGGGCCTGCGCGGCCTCCGTTTCGGCGACCGACTGCGCCTGCAGATCCGTGGTCGTCGTCTCGGCCGGGCGTGTCGCCAACAGCCAGATCACCGCCAGGAGGATCAGCGCCGCCAGACCGCCGGCGATCCACCAACCCAAGTTTGACGAATCATGACGCACGACGACGGTCTCGACCGTGTCCACCTGGCCAGGCTGGGTTTCGATCACCGTGCGGCGCTCAACGGCGGGGTCGAAGTCGCTCATGGTCCGTCTCCTGTTGCGGCGTCGGAACGGCGCGCCAGCGTGACGGTTCCACCGTTAACCCACCCTGCGCAGCGTCAGGGCGCTCCAGGCGTCGTGGTGGATGCGGTGCTCCAGCTTGAAGCCGCGCGCCAGATAGGCGGCGGTGACGCGCCGCTCCTGGGTCCGCAGCAGGCCCGACAGGATGGCCACCCCGTCCAGCTTGAGCGCCATCTTGATGTCCTGCGCCAGGGCTACCAGGGGCGGCGCCAGGATGTTGGCGAACACCAGGTCGTAGGGCCCTTGCGAGCGCACCGAGGTAGCGTTCAGGCCGGAGGCGTAGACGAACCGGGCATGGGCCTGGTTCAGCATGGCGTTCTCGTTGGCGATGCGGACTGAGGGCGCGTCGATGTCGGTGCCGATGGCGACGCGGCTGCCGGTCTTGGCCGCCGCGATGGCCAAGACGCCCGTGCCGCAGCCGACGTCCAGCACGCGCTCGAACTGCTCGCGCTTCAGCAGGCGGTCGTAGGCTTCCAGGCAGCCGACGGTCGTGCCGTGATGACCCGTGCCGAAGGCGGCGCCCGCATCGATCTTCAGCTTCACGGCGTTGACCGGCGCCCGGCCGCCGTCATGCGCGCCGTAGACGAAGAAGCGGCCGGCGCGCACCGGCGGCAGGCCCGACAGCGACATGGCCAGCCAGTCGGCATCGGCCAGATCCTCGACGACCACCTTCAGGTCGCCACCCGCGTTCAGGCGCGCCTGAACGCCGTCGGCTTCCTCAGCCGAGGTCGGGAAGGCGTCGATGCGCCAGATGCCGCGATCCTCGTCTTCCTCGAGGATGGAATAGGTGGCGCCTTCCAGCAGGGGGTCGGCGTCCAGACGGGCGGCGCCGGCCTCGGCGGCCGCGCGCGTTCCGTGTGCGATTATTTGAAGGGCGGACTCGGACATTTCCTAAACGCCGTTATCATGCCGAATCGTGGCCCGGCCCGAGCCGGCGCGCATCTGCATCAACATAGGGGTCGGGCAAACCATGGCCAAAACACCTTCCACCAAATCAGCGGCCCCGAAGGCCGCCGCCGCTTCCAAGCCGAAACCGGCGGCAAAGTCGAGCGCTCCGAAGACGGCCGCCGCGCCGAAGCCGGCCGCCGCCGCCAAGCCGAAGGCCGCTCCGGCCGCCAAGACCGCGCCCAAGGCGGCTGCGAAGCCCGCCGCCAAGCCGGCTGTCAAGGCTGCGCCCAAGGTCGCGACCAAGTCCGCCGTCGCTCCCAAGGCTGCAAAGCCGGCCGCCGCACCGAAGGCCGCCGCGCCCAAGTCCGTGAAGTCCGCGGCTGTCGCCAAGCCGAAGACGGCGACCGCCAAGCCCGCGCCGAAAGCCACGGCCCCCAAGACCCGCCCCGCCGCCGCCAAGCCCGCGACCGCGCCGAAGCCAGCCGCTGCTGCAGCCCCGGCTCCGAAGCCCGCCGCCTCGCCGGCTCCGACACCCGCTCCCACAGCGGCTCCGACGCCGGCCCCGGCCGCTACCCCGTCGGCCACGCCCCCCGCTACGCCTCCGAAGCCGGCCGCCGCTCCCGCCAAGAAGGGCTTCTTCGCCACGCTCGGCGACGCCATCTTCGGCAAGCGCTGATCACTCCGCGCTGAAATAGAAAGGGCCGGACGGGATCGCCCCGTCCGGCCCTTTTTCTTTGTCCGCCGGGGAAAGCCTCAGGCTTCCGGCAGGTCCTCGGCCAGGATGGCCATCTCGAACATGAAGGAGCCGGGCTCGTCCTCGTCTTCGAAGACGACGCCGATGAACTCGTCACCGACATAGACCTCGGCCGAGTCGTTCTGCTTGGGGCGGGCCTTCAGGATGATGCCGCCGGTGTTGAAGGTGCGCTTCAGGTGGCTTTCGACGCGCTTGATGTCGGTGTCTTTCACGGCCGGGGCCTCCGTGTGAATTGCAGGTGAATGCGAGGCGGCGGACCCTAGAGAAGCGGCCCCGCGAAAGAAACCCTCAGATGACGAAGTCGTAGACCACGTCGGCCAGAGTGTGATCCATCGTCCGCGCCGGCTCGGCGCCCGTGGGGCAGTTGACCAGCCGCGCCGGCACGCCGGCCACGGTGCAACCCGACGGCACGGGCTTCAGCACTACCGAGCCGGACGCCACCTTGGCGTAGTCGCCGATCTCGATATTGCCCAGCACCTTGGCGCCGGCGCCCAGCAGCACGCCCTTGCCGATCTTGGGGTGACGGTCGCCGCGCTCGGCCCCGGTGCCGCCCAGGGTCACGCCGTGCAGCATGGAGACGTCGTCCCCCACCACCGCCGTCTCGCCGATGACGATGCCCGTGCCGTGGTCGAAGAACAGCCCCTTGCCCAGGGTCGCCCCCGGATGGATGTCGATCTGGAACAGCTCGGAGATGCGGCTCTGGAAATGAAAGGCCAGCGTCTCGCGCCCCTGCGTCCACAGCCAGTGCGCCACCCGCGACGCCTGCAGCGCCTGGAAGCCTTTGAAGTAGAGGAACGGCTGCAGCAGCGACCGGATCGCCGGATCGCGCTCGGCCACGGCCCTCAGGTCCGCCTCGGCCGCCGCCACAATGCCCTTGTCCGACCAGTAGGCGAAGGCGCAGACCTCGCGCACGCTCATGGGCGCCAGTTCGCTGTCGCCGATCTTGCGCGCGATCTGGAAGCTGAGCGAGTTGGCCAGGTCGATGTGGGACAGCACGGTCGCATTCATCACCGAGGCCAGGTGCGGCTCACTGCGCGCCGCGTCCTCGGCGGAGGCGCGCAGCTGCGACCACACGCTGTCCTGCGACGCGACGACTTCAAGCTTGGTCATCACCGGCTCCATCGGCCCATCATACCCGCGTCAGCATAGCCTGCGCCAGTGATGCGGGCAGCAGCCCCTCGCGGGCCATATGGTAGGCGCGAAGTCCTGTCGCCACCGTAAACGCGTCGCGGATCGCCCCGCGACCGATCTCGTCGATCAGGGCCATGAAGTGCACGCGCACCGAGGCGATGACCTCCGTCGGGTCCGGCGCCGTCTCGGTCGGGCTCAGGTCCCACGCCAGCCATGCCACCGCCCGCTCGTCCGTGACCGAGTTGGACAGCTCCATCCGCAGCACCTCGACCCACGTCGCGGCAACTAGTCCCGCCTCTTCCGCCAGCTCCCTCTGCGCCCCCGCCAGCGGGTCCTCGCCGTAAGGCGCGCCGCCCTCGGGCATCTCCCAGGAATAGTTCATCAGGGCGAACCGCTGCTGGCCCACCAGGATCACGGTCCCGTCGGCGTGCAGCGGCAGCACCCCGGCCGCCAGATTCTTAGGCCGCATGACGGTGTAGTCCGCGTTCGCCCCCGTCGGCGCGATGGCCTTGTGCCGCGTCAGGCTGAGCCACGGGTTCTCGAACGTGACCTCGCTAGTCTCGGTGCGCCAAGCGGGCGGGCGGTCCGACCCGTCATCCCAGGCCGGAAGCGGCCGGTCGGCATCGAACCAGTCGCGGGAGTCAGCCGACGATTTCGGGGGCGATTTGGACATGCGCCGGGTATGGCGCAGACGGCCCGCGCCGCCTAGCTAGGGCGCATGACCGACTATCCTCTCGGCGCACCCCTCCCCGCCCCGCTTGTCTCGGAAGAGATGCAGCATCGCCTGGCCGTCCGCCGCTCGGCGCCGGCCCAGGACCTGAGAACCCCCGGCCCCGACGAGGCGCAGATCGCCGCCATCCTGAAGCTCGGCGCCCGCTCGCCCGACCACGCCAAGATGACCCCCTGGCGGTTCGTCGTGCTGGGCCCGCAAAGCCGCGCGAACATCGCCGAACAACTGGCCGCCCTGGTCAAGACGAAGAATCTGTCGCCTAAGGCTGCCGCCGTCCTGGCCAAGCTGACCGCCGCGCCGGTCAGCATCCTGGTGATCTCCACCGCCGCGCCCGGCCTGAAGCCCGTCTGGGAGCAACAGCTCTCGGCCGGCGCCGTCTGCATGAACCTCGAGCACGCCGCCTCGGCCTTCGGCTTCTGGTCCAGCTGGATCACCGACTGGTACAGCTACGACGCCGAAGCCGCCGCCCTGTTCGGCGTGACGGCTGGCGAAACGATCGCCGGCTTCATCCACATCGGCTCGTTGAATGAACCGGCGCTGGAACGCGACCGGCCGGATCTGGCGAAACTGACCACCATCCTGCCTTAGGGCTTGGTCCACTCCATCAGCATGAACCAGGGCGCGCGGTTGTAATGCGTTTGCCGCATCGGGTCGCCGCCATGCGCGCGCGGCTCGTCGAAATGGGTCAGCCGCAGGCCCTGCTCCAGCAGCAACGTCATGTAGGTGCTCAGCGGCCGGTGCCAGTTCTGGATGCGGATGCCCTTCCAGGCGATCCAGCCGACCTTCTCTTCAAGATAATGGTCCATCGCATGGGCCCGGCGGCCGTCCACCAGCGTCGCCCAGCCCAGCTCGTTGGCGTCGGCGGCCGAGTTGTAACCCGCCAGATTGGCGATCAGCAGCGTCCCGCCGGGCGCCAGCACCCGCGCCATCTCGGCGATGGCTGCACCCGCATCGGGAATGTCGATCAGCGACAGATAGCTGACCACCAAATCGAACGACCCGTCCGCGAATCCCAACGCCTCCGCCGCCTCGACGCGGTAGTCGCCGCCCGGGTCCATCGCCCGCGCGTGATCGATCAAAGCCGGGGCCGGATCGATGCCCACGGCCTCGACGCCCTCGGCCTTCAGCATCCGGCAGAACCGCCCCTCGCCGCAGCCGACATCCAGCGCACGCCTGAAACGTCCACGCCGCACACGCGCCAGCATCGGCGCATCCATCACCCACTGCCGCCCGAAGTCGCCGCTGTCGCCCTGCGACGCAATCCACGCCTGCGCCGACTCTTCCCACCCATCGCTCATCGCGGCTCCTCCTCCGGCCGGTGCACCAGCGAGACCAGCACCACCGAAATGATCATCAGCAGGAACCAGGCGCCCAGCTTGCTTAGCGAAACCATCTCCCACGCGCCCTCCTGCCCCGGATAGGTCCAGGCGCGGGCGAAGGTGCCCAGATTCTCGGCGAACCAGATGAACAGCGCCACTAGCCCGTAGCCGACCAGCAGCGGCATCGACCGCCGCGTCCGGTCCGCCGTGAAGTAGAACCAGCCCGATCCGAACACCGCTCCCGTCGCCAGGAACAGCGCCGAGCGCGCGTCGGGCAGCCAGTGGTGAGCGAAGAAGTTCACATAGATCGCCGCCGCCAGAAGCCACGTCGCCCATAGCGGCGGATAGCCCCGCACCTTGATGTGGAAGATGCGCTGAACCCGCGCGATGTAGCTGCCGACCGCCGCATACATGAAGCCCGAGAACAGCGGCACGGCGCCGATCCTGAGCACGCTGTCCTCGGGATAGGCCCACGATCCGTGCGCGGTCTTGAACAGCTCCATGATCGTCCCGGCGATGTGGAACACGAGGATGACCCGCGCCTCGGACCAGCTCTCCAGCCGAAACGCCAGCATTCCGGCCTGGACCGCCAGTGCGCCCACAACCAGGAAGTCGTAGCGCGACACAGGCGCGCCGTCGGGCCACAGCAAAAAGGTGCCGACGATCAGAATCAGCATCAGCCCGCCGAACAGGCACGCCCATCCCTGCTTCAGCCCGAACCACAGAAACTCATAGAGATAGCCGCGCCAGCGCGACCGATCGGCCCACGCCTGCGCGTCCGTCAGGAGCCGCCGGCCCCAGGCCTCGAGAGGAAGACGCTGCGTCATGGCGCACAGGCTAGTCCGCTTGCAGTAGCGCCGACTAGGGCTGCGGCGGCGTGCCCGGTGCGTGACGCCGCAAGCCGTGTTAATGCGCCGCGTGATGCTGTCTCTGCCCCTGAGCATGATCCGTCGTCTGCGGCTGGCCTGCCTGCTGTTGCTGACGCTGGCCGCGATGGTGCCGGCGCTGGGGGCTCACGCCTGCGTGGACGCCGGTTGCGCCACCGTCGCCCTCGCGTCGGGCGCTACGGTCGATGAAGCGAAGCAGCCGTGCGCCGACTGCGGCCAGGCCTGCGCCAATGGATGCTGTCATGCGCCGCATCCAGCGACCGCGCCGGACGTGTCGATGATCCAGACCGTGTCGACCTTCACGGTGCCCCTGTCGTGGAGCCACTCGATCGCTCCTCCGCTGGCCGACGCCGCCGGCCCGCGTCGCCCTCCCCGCATCTGATCCTCGCTGGGCGTGAGACGCCCGGACTTTCGCCGAACGCGTCGCCTTTCACGAGCGCGCGCCCTGCTGACTGGACCGGCCGCGCGCCGGTTTGAGGATCCTCCATGACATCGCAGAGATACTGGCTGACGACCGGCGCCGCCGTCGTCGCCGCATTAGGCGTCGGCTTCGGAACCGCTCACCTTTTGAGACCGCCTGCCGCCGACAGTCACGTCGAAGCAGGCCATGAAGACATCGACCCCGAAGGCGGCGTCGTCGCCCTGACGCCCGATCAGGCCGCAGCGGCCGGCGTCTCCATCGTCGCCCTGCAACGCGGCGGCGGCGCGGAGCTGAAACTGCCCGGCCGGGTCGCCTTTGCTCCGGGCGCAGAGGCCTCGGTCGACGCCCCCTTGGCCGGGGCTGTGGCGCGGGTCCACGTCGGCCTGGGCGACAGGGTCGCCGCGGGGTCGCCCCTCGCCACTCTGCGCAGTCCCGACGGCGCCGCGTCGCGGGCAGAGGCCGACGCCGCTTCGGCTCAGGCCGACGCCGCACGCGCCGCCGAGCGCCGCGACCGCACCCTGTTCGCCCAGGGCTGGGTCTCGCAGGCGCGTCTTGACGTGACGGCGGCCGAGGCGAGGCGCGCCGAGGCCGACCTGCGCGCCGCGCGCGCCCGCGTCGGCGCCTATGGCTCGCCCGGCTCGAATGGCCTGACCGTCGTGCGTAGCCCGATCGCCGGCGTCGTCACCCGCGTCAGCGCTGCGCCGGGCCAGGTGCTGCATGAGGAGGCTCTTCAGGTCGCCGCCGTCTCCGACCCGCGCCGCGTCGAACTGGTGTTCGAAGCCCCGCCGGCGGCCGCCGCCCTGCTCAGCATCGGCGATACGCTGGAAAGCTCGATCGCCGGCGCCGGCGCCGTCTCGGGCGTCGTCGTCGCCATCGCCCCGGCCAACGAGGCCGGCGTCGTCATCGTTCGCGCTCGCCCGACCGGCGCCGTGCCTCCTGCCGGCTCGGTCGTCTCGGCCCGGATCACCGCCTCGGCCGGTCGCGGGGCCATCGTCGTACCGCTGGACGCTGTCCAGACACTGGAGGGCGTGCCGTCGGTCTTTGTCGCAGAGGCCGGCGGCTTCCGCGCCCGTCCCGTCGTCACCGGCCGCACCCTGGCCGGCCGCATCGAGATCGTCTCGGGCCTGACCGGGTCCGAACGCATCGCCGGCGCCGGCGCCTTCCTGCTCAAGGCCGAACTGGCCAAGGGCGAAGCGGAGCATGGGCACTGATCATGCTGGACCGTATCATCGGCGCCGCCGTGCGCCACCGCTGGCTGGTCGTCGGACTGGCCCTCATCCTGGCCGTTCTGGGTACGCGCGAACTGATGCGCCTGCCGATCGACGCCGTGCCGGACATCACCAACCGCCAGGTCCAGGTCACCACCGTCGCCCCCGCCATGGGGCCGGAGGAGGTCGAGAGCCAGGTCACCTTCCCGCTGGAGACGGCGCTGGCCGGCCTGCCCGGCCTGACCGAGACGCGCTCCCTGTCGCGCCACGGCTTCTCGCAGATCACGGCCGTCTTCACCGACAGCACCGACATCTATTTCGCGCGCAACCTGATCAACGAACGCATCCAGTCCGCGCGCGAGGACCTGCCGCAGGGTCTGTCGCCCTCGATGGGTCCGGTCGTGACCGGTCTGGGCGAAGTCTACATCTGGACGCTGGAGCTGACCGGCCCCGCCGCTCGCACCGGCGCGCCCTATGTCACGCCCGAGGGCGAACGGCTGGTCACGGACGCCGAGAAGGCCACCTATCTGCGCACCGTCCAGGATTGGCTGGTCGCCCCCCAGCTGAAGACCGTGCCCGGCGTCGCCGGCGTCGATTTGCTGGGCGGCTATGTGAAGGAGTACGCCGTCCATCCCGACCCGGGCCGGCTCGCCGCCTATGGCGTGGGTCTGGTGCAACTGGTCGAGGCGCTGGAGCACGCCAACCGCATCGCCGGCGCCGGCTACATCAACCGCGCGGGCGAGGCCTACATCGTTCGCGCCGACGCCCGCCTGAAGAGCCTGGAGGATCTTGCCCAGACGCCCATCCTCAATCGCGGCGGTCAGGTGATCCGCGTCTCCGACGTCGCCACGGTCGAGATCGGCCGCGCCCCCCGTCTCGGCTCGGCCAGCGCCGACGGGCGAGAAACCGTCGTCGGCACCGCCCTGATGCTTCAGGGCGAGAACTCGCGCGAGGTGGCCCACCGCGTCGGCCAGCGGCTGAAGGAGATCCAGTCCAGCATGCCGCCGGGCGTTCGCCTGCGGCCCGAACTGGATCGCACCGATCTGGTCGAGGCGACGATCCGCACGGTGGAGCACAACCTGGCTCTCGGTGCGCTGCTGGTCATCGCCGTGCTGTTCTTCGCGCTCGGCAATGTCCGCGCGGCGATCATCACCGCCCTGATCATTCCGCTCAGCTTCCTGTTTGCGGCCTCGGCGATGAACCGCTTCGGCATCAGCGCCAATCTGCTCAGCCTCGGGGCCCTGGACTTCGGTCTGATCGTCGACGGCGCCGTGGTGGTGATCGAGAACACCCTGCGCCGCCTCGGCCTGAAGCGGGAGGAGACCGGCCGCGCCCTGAACGCGGCCGAACGCCTGTCGGTCGCCGCCGACGCCGCGCGCGAGATGGCGCGTCCCGCCGCCTTCGGCCAGGCCATCATCATGCTGGTCTACGCCCCCCTGCTGATGTTCGAGGGCGTGGAGGGCAAGATGTTCGGGCCGATGGCCGCGACCGTCATGCTGGCGCTGCTGGCGGCCTTCGTCCTCAGCTTCACCTTCGTCCCGGCCATGGCCGCCCTGCTGGTGAAGGAACCCAAGACCGATCACGAAGAGACCCGGCTGACGCGCGCCGCCAAGGCCCGCTACGCCCCGCTACTCGCTGCCGCCCTGGCCCGCCCCCGCGCGGTGCTGATCGGCGCCGGCCTGACGCTGCTGGCCGGCGGCGTCGCCTTCGCGACCCTGGGCCAAGAGTTCGTGCCGCAACTGGATGAGGGCGACGTCCTGGTCCAGGCGCTTCGCGTCCCCTCGACCTCACTGGAACAGAGCCAGGCCATGCAGTTCCGGGTGGAGACCACGCTGAAGGCCATGCCCGAGGTCGAGCGCGTCTTCACCCGCACCGGCACGGCCGAGGTGGCGTCCGACCCCATGCCGCCGTCCATCTCGGACACCTTCGTCATGCTGAAGGACCGCCGCGACTGGCCCAACCCCGGCGAAGCGAAGGCTGCGGTGGTCGAGCGGATGGAGGAACGGCTCGGGGTCCTGCTGGGCAACAACTACGAGTTCACCCAGCCCGTGCAGATGCGCTTCAACGAGCTGATCGCCGGGGTTCGCTCCGACGTGGCGGTGATGATCTACGGCGACGACTTCGCCGCCATGGACCGCACGGCCCAGCAGGTCGCGACCCTGCTGAACGGCATCGACGGCGCCGCCGACGTCCGCGTCGAACAGGTGTCGGGCCAGCCGACCATCACCGCCAGCGTCGACCGCACCGTCGCGGCGGCCCAAGGCGTCCACGCGTCCGACGCCGCCGACGCTCTCGCCATCGCCTTGGCCGGTCGCTCGGCGGGCCAGGTGAACGAGGGCGACCGCCGGTTCGACGTCGTGGTCCGTCTGGGCGACGACTTCCGCAACGACCCGGCCATCCTCGAGCAACTGCCCGTCATGCCCGAGAACGCCGAGGCCGGGGCCCCGACTGTGCCCCTGTCGTCCGTCGCCCGCTTCGACACCGCCGAAGGGCCCAGCCAGATCAGCCGTTCGGACGGCAAGCGCCGCATGATTGTCCAGGCCAACGTCCGCGGCCGCGACCTCGGAAGCTTCGTCGCGGAGGCTCAGGCCAAGGTCGCCGATCAGATCCAGCCCCCGCCGTCCGGCTGGATCGACTGGGGCGGCCAGTTCGAGAACCTGCAACGCGCCTCGAACCGCCTCGCCCTGATCGTGCCGATCGTGTTCCTAACCATCGGCGGGCTTCTGGTCGTGGCCCTTCGCTCATGGAAGGACGCGGCGCTGGTCTTCGCGGGCGTCCCGCTGGCCCTGGTCGGCGGCGCCCTGACGCTGGCGCTGAGGGGGATGCCGCTGTCGATCTCGGCGGCGGTGGGCTTCATCGCGGTCTCGGGCGTCGCCACCCTGAACGGCCTGGTCATGATGCAGGCCATCCGCCAGCGCACGGACGAGGGCCTGCCCCCGCTCGAGGCGTCGCTTCAGGGAGCCGTCAGCCGTCTTCGCGCCGTCCTGACCACCGCCCTGGTCGCGGTCCTGGGCTTCGTCCCCATGGCCTTCGCGATGGGCGCGGGGGCGGAGGTGCAGAAGCCGCTGGCGACAGTCGTCATCGGCGGCCTGACCACCGCGACGGTGCTGACCCTGATCGTTCTGCCCGTGCTGGCGGCGCTGGACTGGCGCCGGCTGCGAACGCGGTAGCGATCAGCCCCGCCCGCGATAGGTCGGCACGCCCTGGTCGGGCAGCCACAGGCCTTCGGGGGCGGGGCCCGTCTGCCAGAAGACGTCGATGGGAATGCCGCCGCGCGGATACCAGTAGCCGCCGATCCGCAGCCATTTCGGAGCCAGCAGATCGGCGATCTTCTTGCCGATGGCCACGGTGCAGTCCTCGTGGAAGGCGCCGTGGTTGCGGAAGCTGGTCAGATAGAGCTTCAGCGACTTCGACTCGACCAGCCAGTCGCCCGGCGCATAGTCGATGACGATGTGGGCGAAGTCTGGTTGGCCGGTGACGGGGCACAGGCTGGTGAACTCGGGCGCCGTGAAGCGGGCCAGGTACAGGGTATCGGGGTGCGGGTTCGGCACGCGCTCCAGCACCGCCGTCTCGGGCGACGTGGGCTGCGCCGTCTGAGCGCCGAGCTGGGAGAGGCCGGAAACGTCGGTGGTCATCCGCGCGCTCTAGCGCGTGCCGCCGTCTCCGTCACCTCACGCCTTCAGCCGCCAGGTGGCGCCCTGCGGTCCGTCCATGACCACGACGTTCAGCGCATTCAGCCTGTCACGGATGCGATCCGCCTCTGGCCAGTCCTTGGCCGCCCGCGCCGCCGCCCGCTGTTCCAGCAGCGCCTCGACCTCGGCCTTCAGATCGTCGTCGCCGCCGCCGAACCAGTCAGCCGGATCCGCCAGCAGCACGCCCAGCAGCTTCGCCGCGGCCAGCAGCTCGCCCTTGGCCCGCGCCACCGACGCTGTGTCGCCCGCCGTCATGCCGCGCTCGATCTCGCTGGAGAGGGCGAACAGGGTCGCCGTCGCGCCCGGCGTGTTCAGGTCGTCCTCGATGGCCGCCAGGAAGTCGGTGCCCGGCTGGTCGGTCGAAGCCTCCACCGCCGCAGCCCGACCCAGCGCCCCGTACAACCGGTCCAGCGACTTGCGGCTCTGGTCCAGCAGCCCCTGGTTCCAGTCCAGCGGCTGACGGTAATGCGCGCTCAGCAGCGCCCAGCGCACCACCTCGCCCGGCATGTGCTGCACCAGATCGTGCAGCAGCAGGACATTGCCGATCGACTTGGACATCTTCTCGGCGTCCACGGTCAGGAAGCCGTTGTGCATCCAGTAGCGGCTGTATTCCGCCGGCGCGCCCGCCGCCTGGGCGTGGCCGTGGGCGCAGACGCCCTGCGCCACCTCGTTCTCATGGTGCGGGAAGACCAGATCGATGCCGCCGCCGTGGATGTCGATGGGCAGACCCAGCGTCTCCTCGATCATGGCCGAGCATTCGATGTGCCAGCCGGGCCGTCCCTCGCCCCACGGCGACGGCCAGGACGGCTCGCCCTCTTTCGACGGCTTCCACAGCACGAAGTCGTGGGCGTTCTTCTTGTACGGAGCCACCTCGACGCGGGCGCCGGCGATCATGTCGTCCAGGTTCCGGCCCGACAGCGCGCCGTAGGACGGATAGCTGGAGACGTCGAACAGCACATGGCCTTCCGCCGCATAGGCGCAGCCGGCGTCCACGATGGCTTGGATCTGGCTGACGATGGCCCCGATGTGGTCCGTCACATGCGGCGCGATGTCGGGCGGCGAAACGTTCAGCGCCTGCATGTCGGCCAGATAGGCGGCTTCGTACCGCGCCGTGACCTCGCCGATCGGCACGCCCTCGCGCGCGGCCTTGGCGTTGATCTTGTCGTCCACGTCGGTGACGTTCCGCGCATAGACCACCGACGGATATTGCCGCCGCAACAGCCGCACCAGCACGTCGAACACCACCGGCGGCCGCGCATTGCCGATGTGGGCGAAGTCATAGACCGTCGGGCCGCAGACATAGAGGCTCACCCGGCTGGGATCGCGCGGTTCGAACACCCGCTTCTCGCGGTGCAGGGAGTCATAGAGGGTCAGCGGCATTCGGTCGGTTTTCTTGCAGGACGGACAGACGGTCCCATATAGGCCGCGAAGCTGATAAACAGTCACTGATGACTTCCATAGGGGTCATTGTGTTCGCAGTTCGAGAGCCTGCATGACCGCCACGCCCGCCAAGCCCGTACTGGTCAGCAACGACCAGGTGCAGCGTCCCAGCCGCGAAGCCGCGATGGAGGCCGTTCGCACCCTGATCGCCTGGGCCGGCGACGATCCCTCACGCGCCGGTCTGATCGATACGCCCAAACGCGTGGTCGACGCCTACGGCGACTGGTTCCAGGGCTATGACGCCGATCCGGCCAAGGAGCTGAGCCGCACGTTCGAGGACGTTCAGGGCTATGACGACATGGTGTTGCTGCGCGACATAGAGGTCGAGAGTCACTGCGAGCACCACATGGCCCCCTTCCTGGGCAAGGCCTACGTCGCCTACATCCCGGGCGAGAAGGTCGTCGGCATCTCCAAGATCGCCCGCGTGGTCGAAATCTTCGCGCGGCGCCTGCAGAACCAGGAAACCCTGACCCAGGACGTCGCCGACGCCATCGAATCACAACTGGCGCCGTTGGGTGTCGCCGTGATGATCGACGCCGAACACCAGTGCATGACCACTCGCGGCGTGCACCACCGCCACGTCTCGACCATCACCACCCGCTTCACAGGCGCCTTCAAGAGCGACCCGGCCCTGATGGACCGCTTTCTGAAACTGGCGGGCAAGGGCTGACCTCCAAGGGGTGAGGCTTCGCGCCACAGGCGTATTCGACGGCCGAGGAACCGAGTTTGGGCCGTGACCGCTTTACAAGCGCGGCCCGGGACGCCAAGAACCTCCCCGAACCCATTAGCTTCGCCGGCCGTCGATACGGCCGCGTTACCGGAGTCACAGCATGGCGGCGAAACTGTCTGGCGCCCAAGGCGGCAAGACCATCGGTCAGAACTCGGATATCAACGTTACGCCTTTCGTTGATATCATGCTGGTGCTGCTGATCATCTTCATGGTCGTCGCGCCCCTGGCCACCGTGTCCATCAAGCTGGACCTGCCGCCGGCCGTTCCGAATAACGACCCGAACCCCAAGGAGCCGGTCTACATCTCGATCCAGGAGGGCGGTAAGCTCTTCATCGGTCCCAAGGAAGTCACGATCGAGAACCTGCCGGCCGAGGTTTGCGCCGCCCTCGCTCCGACCCCGAACTGCCGCGACGAGCGCCTGTTCGTGCGCGCCCAGCCGGAAGTGAAGTACGACCAGTTCATGGAAGTCATGAACACCATGCAGACCAACGGCTTCCTGAAGGTCGGCCTGCTGAACGAAGACATCGAGTAGGCGTCTCACCGACGCAGACGGATCAGGGGCCGCTGCCTTCGGGCGCGGCCCTTTTTCTTTGACCGGAGACCGGCGCGCGCGTCTGATCGCTGGCCCCTCTCAGTTTGGAGTCGTCCCATGCGCCGTCGCACTTTCCTGGCCGCCCTGCCCGCCGGCGCGGCGCTCGGCGCCGTGAGCACGGGCAGCGTCGCGCGCGCGCAGACCCAGGTCGCCCCGCCGACCGATCCCTTTGCCGGCGTCGGCCACGGAGACCGGATCACGGGCGTCAACTTCACCGGCCGCTCCACAGTCTGGGGGGCGCATGGCGCGGCCGCCACCGCCCATCCGACCGCCACCCTGATCGGCATCGACACCCTGAGACGCGGCGGCTCGGCCATCGACGCGGCCATCGCCATAAACGCGGCGCTGGGCTTCCTCGAGCCCGTCGCCAACGGCATCGGCGGCGACGCCTATTGCATGCTGTGGGACCCGAAACAGCGGAAGGTCGTCGGTCTGAACGGCTCGGGCCCCAGCCCGCGCGGCCTGTCGCTGGAGACCGCCCGGGCCAAGGCCATCGACGGCTACCTGCCCCGCTACGGCGCCGTGACGGTCAATGTCCCCGGCGCCGTCGACGCCTGGTGGAGCGCGCACCAGCGCTATGGCAAGCTGGCCTGGAAGGACGTCCTGCTGCCCGTCGCCGACCTGTGCGAGGCCGGTGCGCCCGTGCCGCAGGTCATCGGCTACTACCTCAGTCGTAACCTCGCCGCCTTCGACGCGGGCCGCTATCCGATCGAGGAGAACGACAACCGCAAGCGCATCTGGGCGCCCGGCGGTCAGGTCCCGGCCGTGGGCGAGGTCTTCGCCAACCCCTTCCTGGCCAGGACCCTTCGCCTGATGGCCGAGGGCGGACGCGACGCCTTCTACGATGGCCCCATCGCCGACAGCATCGAGGCCTATTTCAAGCGGATCGGCGGCTGGATGACCCGCGCCGATCTGGCCGCGCACCGCACCGAATGGGTCGAGCCGATCCAGACCAACTATCGCGGCGTCGACGTCTTCGGCCTGGGTCCGAACACCCAAGGGCTCTCGACCAACCAGGTCCTCAACATCTGCGAACAGTTCGACCTGAAGGGGATGGGCTTCCAGTCCGCCGCATCCCTGCACCATCAGGCCGAGGCCAAGCGGCTGGCGTTCGAGGACCGCGCGCGCTGGTTCGCCGACGCCCGCTTCAGCCGGACGCCGGTCGAATGGCTGAACTCCAAGGCCTATGCCGCCGAACGGGCCCGACTGATCCGCCCGGACCGGGTGATGGACCGCGTCTTCCCCGGCGACGCCCCGCACCACGGCGACACCACCTATTTCAGCGTGGCGGACGCCGACGGCATGATGGTCAGCTGGATACAGTCCAACTATCGCGGCATGGGCTCAGGGCTCGCGCCGGATGACGGCCATGAGCCGCTGGGCTTCATGTTCCAGGACCGGGGCGAACTGTTCGCTCTGACCGACGGCCACCCCAACGTCTATGCGCCGGGCAAACGGCCCTTCCAGACCATCATTCCCGGCTTCGCGGTCAAGGACGGTGAGCCCTGGATGGCCTTTGGCGTCATGGGCGGCGCCATGCAGCCGCAGGGTCAGGCGCAGATCATCATCAACATGGTCGATTACGGCCTCGACCCCCAGGCCGCCGGCGACGCACCGCGCTGGCAGCACTACGGCTCGTCCGAACCGACCGGCCAGCCGGCCGAGGGTGTCGGCATCCTCAATCTGGAAAGCGGCGTGCCCGAGGCGACGCGGCGTGGGCTTGAGGCCATGGGATGGGTGCTGGGGCCGCCCGACGGCGGGTTCGGCGGCTATCAGAATGTGGTGCGTCAACAGAATGCGCGCGGCCCCTGGACCTACGGCGCGGCGTCGGAAATGCGCAAGGACGGGCTGGCGCTGGCCTACTGACGGCGCGCGATCAGCGCACGTCGACAGACTGGGCGATGCCCTCGGCAAGAGCCCGGTCGGCGCCGTCGAGGCTGGAGATCCAGACATGGACTTCGGCCGGGGCGGTGGCGCGCTGGAACAGGTGTTCGGCCGCGGTGCGCCTGCCGTCCTCGGTGACGACGATGCTGGTGCGGCCGGCGGCCTGGACCATCTGGCCGTCGTAGATCGGGAACTGAGACGTGGCGCCCGTGTAGACCATGGCGAAGGTCTCATCGCCGCGCTTCACCGAATAGATGTGGGCGTTCGGCCCGGCGCGCCCCTCCACCAAGATGAAACCGGGCGGCAATGTGAGGCTGAACGGCAGCGCCGAGATCGCCGCAACATCCATCGCGACCACAGCCGGTGCGGGCGTGGGGACCGGCGTCGGCGCAGCGGCGGTCGGCGCGGTCGAGGCCGCCGCCGGCGTTACGGGACGCGGCGTCGGCGCCGGTGCAGTCGCCGGTCGCGAAGGGGTCGTGGAGGCCGGAGGCTGGGTGGTCGGCCGAGGCGCGGGCGCTGGGGCCGTCGCCGTCGGCGCCGCGATCGGTGTGGCGGGAGGCCCATAGCTGGTGTTCAGCGCCGCGGCGCCGGGCGTGGGCGCCGGGGTCGTCGTCGCGGGCCGGGCCGGCTGAGGCGCGGCGGTCGGCCCCAACACGGGCGCGCGAGCCGGCGTGCTCGCTGTCGGGGTCGGGGACGGCGACGGGGGGCTGACGGGCGCGATGACCGCGCCGGCCGGCAAGGCGTTCAGATCGCGCGTCAGATCGGACGCCGATCGGTCCGTGGACTGCGACCAGGCCGATCCCCCGCTGAGGGTCAGTACGGCGGTGGCGGCGGCGGCAAGAAGCGGGGCTTTCATGCGACGGACCTTCGCGCCTGAGCGCCTCGTCTGCAAGCGATCTCAGGCGGCGGGCAGTTCGACCCAGAAGACCGCGCCCTCGCCGGGCATGGAGTCCACCCCGATGGCGCCGTTCTGCAGCTCTGTCAGACGCTTGGCCAAGGCCAGGCCGACACCGTGCCCCTCGACCGTCGAACGCTCCAGCCCAAGCCTGTTGAACGGCTCGAACAGTTGGGCCTGCTTTTCGCGAGACAGTCCTGGTCCGCGGTCGACGACCTCCAGCCGAACCTTGTCGCGCACACGCTTGGCGCGGAACACCACCGAGCCGCCGGACGCGCCGTACTTGACCGCGTTGGTCGCCAGGTTGGAAACGATCTGCACCAGCCGCTGGCTGTCAGCCATGGCGACCAGACCTTCGCCCTCGACCTGGACCTCCATCCACAGCGACTTGGCCTCGGGCCGCAGCGCGGTGGCGCGGCGCACGTCTTCCAGCAGACCGGGGATGTCCGTGGGCAGCAGCTCCACCTTCATGGCCCCGGACTCCGCCCGGGCCACATCCAGCAAGTCGTACGACAGAGCCTCGATCTGGCGCGCCGTCTTGACCAGCATTTCAGCCATCTCGGTCTGCGTCGCGGTGACCGGCCCCAGCTGGCCGGTCCTCCACAGGTCGCCGATGCCGATGACGCCGCCGACCGGGCTCTTGATCTCATGGGCGACATTGGCCAGCAGGCGAGACTTGGCCTCCGACGCCTGTTCGGCGCGCAACTGGCCGTCCCGCGCGCGGTCGGCGAGGGCGTCACGCTCTTCCAGCAGGGCCGCCACGAACAGCAACGGCAGATAGCCCACGATGACCAGCAACTGCGCCATCATCGCCTGCTGCGGGCCCGTGAAGCCCGTCGTGTAGGGTCCGTGCCCCAGCATGGCCGAGCCGATCGCGGCCAAGCTGATGACGCCAAGCGCCAGGGACGTGCCCAGCACCTTCAGGCGAACTGCGGTCAGCAGCAACAGAGGCAGCATGACGAACCCCACAGGGATCCGGACGCCGGAATAAATGGTCACGCTGACGGCCAGGATGACGCCGAGGATGCCGACCGCCTCAATCGCGCGCGCCGGTCGCGCAAAGGCGCGAATGGCCTGGGGCGTGGCGGACAGCCCCATGGCGCCGAGCACCACGAAGCCAAGGGCATGCGAGAACCACCAGGTTGCAAACGCCTCGAAGAAAGGCTGGCCATGCAACCCCGCGAGGGTTCCCGACATCAGCAGAGCCGACGGAATCGGCGCCAGGCCCGAAACGATCAGCAGGTAGCGCGCGGCGTTGTCGACCGAGTCCAGGCGCAGTTGCGGAACCAGCTTGCGCGTCCCCGCCACCACCAGCATGACTTCCAGCATGTTGGCGGCCGTGAAGGCGACGGACAGGCCGATCGGATTGCCCGCCATGAGCTCGCCCGCCATGACGCCCGTAGCGATCAGCAGCGCGAACGGTGCCTCGTAGACCAATCCGCGCTGTCCGCAACGCAGCCACACCACGGCCGCGAGGCCGCTCGCGCCCCACAGCGCCGCGACCATGCCTGTCGTTCGCGCAAAGAGCAGCGCCACGACGACCAGCATCGTCACGCCCAGCGTCGTCAGCATGGGGATGAGGGGATTGGCGAACAGCCCGACCTGCGCCGGCCGCACCTTCACGGTCGGCGCGGCGCCGACAGCCTCATTCGAGAGATCGAGCGCCCGGCTCATGCTCTATGTGATCCAACCCAGTCCAGTCCTCGGCTTAACCACACGCGTCCTAATATCTCCTGAAGCCTTAGGGGCTCAGGTTCGTCAGAAGTTCCCTGACGGCGTCGGCCGGCCCTTTCGGGCTGTTCCAGATCGCGCCGCTGACTGCCACGAAGTCCGCGCCCGCAGTCGCCAGCACGGCGGCGGTGTCTGCGGTGATCCCGCCAATCGCGACGCAGGGGATCTCCATCGTCTCCTGCCAGATGGTCAGGACATCCGGCTCCGGCCGGTGCGTGGTCGCCTTTGTGTCGGTTGGGAAGAAGGCGCCGAAGGCGACGTAGTCGGCCCCCGCCTCGGCCGCCTCCATGCCCAGGTGACGGCTGTCGTGGCAGGTGACGCCGATCATGGCGGCCGGGCCCAGCAGCCGCCGCGCCTCAGCCACCGACGCGTCCTCCTGCCCCAGATGCACGCCGTCGCAACCCGCCGCGCGCGCCAGATCGGGCCGGTCGTTCATCAGCACCGCCACGCCGTGGGCCTGCGCAACGGGCACGATGCGCGCCGCCGCCGTCAGGATCTGAGCGTCGGAGGCGGGCTTGAGGCGGATCTGAAGCGCGGCGACATCGCCTGCGCCGAGCGCAGCCTCGAGCTGTCCGACGAAGACCTCCAGATCGGGAATGACCGGCGGCGTGATCAGATAGAGCTGACAGGCAGGGCGTTCGGGCGGGGTCGGATTGCGGGCCATGACCTGCCCTGCCCGGCGCCGCCCGGCGCGTCAACGCCGCGCCTGAGAACGACTTGCAGTCGCTGCTGTCTCGCGATAGAGAATGATTATCAATCGGGTGTCGTCGGGCTTTTCTCAGTGTACGTCTGCAACTGCAACGGCCTTCGCCAACGCGATGTGGCGCAGGCCATCCAGGCCGGCGCCCAGCGCCCGCGCGATGTCTTCGCCAGCAACGGCTGCTCGGCGCAGTGCGCCAAATGCGTCTGTGAAATGCGCCAGATGATCCAGGACACGCGCGAAAGCTTCGCACTCGCGGCCGAATAGTCCATTTCGCCCTTGAGAAGCGGTCCACACTGTCACTCTCAAGTAGAGTGATAAGCCCTCGCAAATCATACAGCGCGTCCAGGGTGTGATACGGCAGACCAAATCGCGACCACGACGAACCGACGGAGCTGAACCATGAAGGGCGATCCCGCCATCATCCGCACCCTGAACGCGGTGCTGACGAACGAGCTGACCGCGGTCAATCAGTACTTCCTGCACGCGCGGATGTTCGAAAGCTGGGGCCTGAAGCACCTCGGCAACATCATCTACGAGGAATCGATCGGCGAGATGCGTCACGCCGATATGCTGATCAAGCGCGTCCTCTTCCTAGACGGCCTGCCCAACATGCAGGACCTACACAAGCTGAAGATCGGCGAGAACGCCATCGAATGCCTGGGCGCCGATCTGCAGCTGGAACTGGGCAGCCGGGACACGACCAAAGCCGCGGTGACCCAGGCCGAGGCCGCCCACGACTACGTCACCCGTGACCTGTTGATGCGCATCCTGGGCGATACGGAAGAGCACATCGATTTCCTGGAAGCGCAATTCAAGCTGATCGAACAGCTGGGCGAGCAGAACTACCTGCAATCGGCCATGACCGAGATCGCCCCGGACAAGAGCGCGACAGGCAACTAAGCGGAACCGTTGCGCGGCCCGCCCATTCCGATCTCTCAGGTGAGGGAGCGCGGCATGACCGACATCGACGACATCTTCGACGACGTGGGCGACCGCGCGCAGGAATTTCTCAACAGCGAGGGGCGCAGCGCCACGCACGTCTTGGCCGGCGTCGCGCTGACGGTCGGCTTCGCGCTGCTGGCCACCGCGCTGGCGTCCGGCCAGATACAGCCGAAGCGCACGATGAAGAATGTGCGTGATCGTGCCATGCCGGTGACCGAAAAGCCGCGCGGCGCCTTCAGCCTGATCCTGCCGGCGGTGTTTTCGGCCACGACCCTGTCGGCCGTCCGGGTCTGGAACGCCCCGACCAGCCGCGAGCGGTCCCTGGCCATGGGCCTGTGGTTCGCAGCCCAGACCGTCAACGCCATCTGGCTGGGCCTGCGCCCGTCGTCGCTGCGCAGCCAGATCGCCGCCGCCATGTCATCGGCCGGCCTGGCCGCCGCCTTCGCCTTCGAAGCCCGCAAGCTGGACGAGGCGGCCGGCAAGATCGCCGCCCCAACGGGCGCAGGCGTACGCGTGGCCAACTTCATCCACCGCAAGACAGAACAGGCGACGTCCGGTCAGCGTACCCTGCACTGAGCGGCGCCAGCCTTGCCCTTTTGAGGCCTATCCTCTAGGGATCGCGGCCGATTTCGCGCGCTGATGCTCGGCGCGCGATCAGGCGTTGCGCCTCCACCTTTTCAGCGATCCCGACATGGCCAAAATCAACGGCAACACCATCAAGCCCGGCATGGTCCTGCAGCACAACAACGGCCTGTGGGTCGTGACGAAGGCCAGCCACGTCAAGCCCGGCAAGGGCGGCGCCTTCGCCAACGTCGAGGCCAAGAACCTCGAAACCGGCAACAAGCTGAACGAACGCTTCCGCTCGGAAGACAAGGTCGAACGCGTCACCCTGGAGCAGAAGGACTTCTCGTATCTGTATGAGCAGGGCGACGCCCTGGTCTTCATGGACGACGCCACCTACGAGCAGATCGAACTGCAGAAGGACTGGGTCGGCGAGGATTCGATCCCCTATCTGCAGGACGGCATGAAGGTCGTCATCGAGATGCACGAGGACCGCCCGATCGGCCTGTCGCTGCCCGATCAGGTCACCGTCACCGTCGCGGAGACCGAGCCGACCGTGAAGGGCCAGACGGCCTCGTCGTCCTACAAGCCGGCCATCGCCGACAACGGCGTGCGCATCATGATCCCGCCGTACATGTCGGCCGGCGAGCGCATCATCGTCGACACCTCGACCGGCGAGTACGTCCGCCGCGCGGACTGATCGAACCACCATCACCGCCCCTTTGGGGCGATCCACGAACTTCTCCGCATGTCCGGGCTGACCGCCTTGTGAAGGACATGCGGACCAGGAGATTCCGCCATGGCCCTCGCCTCCGCCCTCGTTTCCGTCATGATCGACGCGGTTCGAAAGACCGCCCGACCGATGCTGCGTGATTTCGGGGAAGTCTCGCAGCTGCAGGTGTCCCGCAAGGGCCCTGGCGACTTCGTCACCGCCGCCGACATCAAGGCCGAGGAGAGCCTGTTCGAACTGCTGTTGAAGGCGCGCCCCGGCTACGGCTTCCTGGGTGAAGAGCGCGGTATGGTCGAAGGCACCGACAAGTCGCACACCTGGATCGTCGATCCGATCGACGGCACCACCAACTTCATGCACGCCCTGCCCCACTTCGCCATCAGCGTGGCGCTGGAGCGGCGCGCGCCGGACGGCGCGACCGAGGTCGTCGCGGGCGTCACCTTCAACCCGGTGCAGAACGAGCTGTTCTGGACCGAGAAGGGCAAGGGCGCCTATCTGAACGACAGCCGTATCCGCGTGTCGGGCCGCCGCGACATGAGCGAAAGCCTGATCGCCACCGGGCTGCCCTTCATCGGCAAGGGCGGCTATGGCCAGGCGGTCAAGGACGTCCACGCCATCAGCCAGCGCACGGCCGGCATCCGGCGCCTGGGCTCGGCCGCTCTGGACCTGGCCTGGGTCGCGGCCGGCCGCTACGACGCCTACTGGGAACGCGACCTGAAGCCCTGGGACGTGGCGGCGGGCCTGTTGATGGTCACCGAGGCCGGCGGCGTCATCGGCGTCATCGACGGCGACGGCGATCCCTACGCCGCCAAGCAGGTTCTGGCCGGCAACACCGATATCGCTCCCCTGGTCCGCAAGGCGCTGTTGGCCTAGGGCCGCCAGACCTCGGCCCGTCCAGATCCGTCACCCAGCGCCTCGGCGACCCAGCCGCAAACCTGTTCCGACGCCGCCTCGACGCCGGCCGGCGGGTTTACGAAGACCATCGCGCAACCGTTCATCTTCATCGGATTGGTCAGCGGCCGCAGGCGCGCTTCGGCGGCGACGACGTTCAGGCCCGACAGGCGGCGAATGAAGCCGTCGAAGGTCTCCATGTCCTTCAGCGGCGTCCAGATCGCGATGCAGGCGGTCGGATCACGGGCCAGGTCACGGGCCGTGTCCGCCGCGCGGATGTAGTCGTCGGGCCGTTCGAACGGAGGGTCGATCAGCACCACCGGCCCACGGGCCGCGCGCGCTTCCGTCACAACAGCCTCGTAACCGTCCGCCAGCCGGGCCTCGGCGTTCGGATTCGCGCTGAGGCTGTCGACCAGCAGCGTCTGGACCTCTTCCCGCAGTTCGAAACCGACATAGCGGTCCGAGGGCCTCAGCCGCCGGGCGACCAGCAACGGCGACCCCGGGTACAGCCGCGTCTCGCCCCCGCCGTTCAGCGCGGCGACCTCGGCCGCCAGCGCCTCGATCAGCGGCGGCCGACGGCTCGCAGCCATCAGGCGCTCGACGCCGGCTTCCGCCTCTCGTGAACGCACCGCGTCGCCCGTCAGATCGTAAAGGCCGGCCCCCGCGTGGGTGTCCAGCACGGTCAACGGTCCAGCGGGCTGACGCTGGTCCAGCAGCCACAACAGCAGGGCGTGCTTGACCACATCGGCGAAGTTTCCGGCGTGGAAGCTGTGGCGATAGTTCATGCCGCCCAGTCCGATGCGCGCGGCCTCGGGTCAAGCGGAACTCGCCCTCCTAGGCCCGCGTTCGTCGCAAGCCCTTGAAGAGACATGCCCATGGCCGCCCGATCCGATCTCAGCGACACACAGCGCACACCGCCGAAGGCGGTCGCCGAGCAGGCCGCCAAGGGGCTGGAATTGCGCAAGGAGCACGGCCGCGGGGGCACGGACGTGGGCCGCAGGCGCGCCGAGCAACTGGCCGGCCGCGACACGGTCAGCGAGCGCGACATCAAGTCGATGTACAGCTATTTCGCCCGCCATCAGATCGATAAGCGCGGCAAGAACTGGGGCGACAAGGACAAGCCGTCCGCTGGCTACATCGCCTGGTTGTTGTGGGGCGGCGACCCGGGCAAGCGCTGGGTCGAAGGCCTGCACGGCCGCCTCGAGGGAGCTGAGTGATGGCCGACGGATCGCACAGCTTCGACGCTGCCGCCGAGGTTCCCCAGGGCCTCTCATACTGCAGCGACGAGAACCCCGGCCTGACCCGCCGCCGCGCAGGAAAGGGATTCGGTTACACCGACGCGAAGGGCGCCAAGGTCACCGACGCCAAGGTCCTCGATCGCATCCGCATGCTGGCGATCCCGCCGGCCTGGACGGACGTCTGGATCTGCCCGCGTGCCAACGGCCACATCCAGGCGACGGGCCGCGACGTCAAAGGGCGCAAGCAGTACCGCTATCACAACGATTGGAGCCGGCACGCGTCGGAGACCAAATTCCACAAGATGCCGGCCTTCGCGCGTGCCCTGCCCAAGCTGCGGGCGCGGGTCGAGCATGACCTGGCCCTGCACGGGCCGGTGAAGGACAAGGTGCTGGCCACGGCGGTCCAGTTGCTGGAGTTGACCCTCATCCGCGTCGGCAACGCGACCTACGCCAAGCAGAACCGCAGCTATGGCCTGACGACGCTCAACAAGCGTCACCTGGACGTCGATGGCGCCTCGCTGACCTTCGCCTTTCGCGGCAAGAGCGGCGTGGAGCATAAGGTCAGCCTGAAGGACAAGCGCCTGGCGCGCATGATGCGGTCGATGCGTGAGTTGCCCGGCCAGCATCTGTTCAAGTACCGCAACGCCGACGGCGACCTGTGCCCGATCACCTCAGACGACGTGAACGCCTACATCCGCGAGGCGATGGGCGACCAGTTCTCCGCCAAGGACTTTCGAACCTGGGCCGGCACGGTGTCGGCGGCGCGGGCGCTGCGAGACATGGACGAGCCGACCTCTGCGACAGACGCCAAGCGCAAGCTGAACCTGTGCGTGAAGGCCGTGGCGGGGTTGTTGGGCAACACGCCCACAGTCTGCCGCGCTTCCTACGTCCACCCCGCCATCTTCAAGCTGTTCGAGGACGGCGAGATCCGGGGCGTTCTACCCGGGTCGGAGACTCAAGGCTTCGAGAAGGCGGTCGCCAAGGTGTTGGCCAAGGCCTGACGCACCGGGCTCTGCCCTGAAAACTCAAGGGCAGCGGCCTCCTTTGATGCCGGGTCCGTGGCCCTACAGCACCATCCTGAGCCCGTCCACGCCGCCGGAGAATCGTCTACGGCGCGGTGCTCGAGAACCGTGCGGTGACGTGAAGTGCAAGTATTACAAAGCCTTGCGTAATGGCGCAGAGCGCTCGGCTCGCCTTACCAGGCTGCCATGACCGGCCCTGACAGCGTGGCTGTTGATGATGGTTAGAAATACCTAGTTGACGGCTGGGAATTCTGAACGCTTTTTGCCCGCCAGATCAATGGAGGGATACATGATCGCCCCGTCGAAGACGCTCGCCCTGAAACTCGCTTCCGTGAGCGCTCTCGCCCTGTGCTTGGCCGCGCCTGAACTCGCCCAGGCGCAGGTCGCCCAGACCGCACCGCTGGATAACAGCGTCGCCAGTGTCGGTGACATCATCGTCACCGCCCGCCGCCGCGAAGAGAGCGTCCAGGACGTGCCGATCGCCCTGACCGTCATCAACGAGGAACTGTTGGAGCGGACGGGCGCATACAACGTCAGCCAGATCAGCCAGGTCGCGCCGACTGTACAGCTTCTGAGCTCCAATCCGCGGAACACGGCCATCACGATCCGCGGCCTCGGCGCCAGCTATGGCCTTGCCAACGACGGCCTTGAGCAAGGCGTCGGCGTCTACATCGACCAGGTCTATTACGGCCGGCCGGCCACGGCGACGCTGGACTTCGTCGATCTGGAGCGCATCGAGATCCTGCGCGGTCCGCAAGGCACCCTGTTCGGCAAGAACACGACCGCGGGCGCGCTGAACATCACGACCCAGGCCCCGTCCTTCACGCCGGAAGCCCTGGGTGAAGTCAGCATCGGCGACTACGACTTCCGCCAAGTGAAGGCTTCGGTCTCGGGCCCGCTGTACGGGGACACCCTGGCCGGCCGCGTCTCGTTCGTGTCCACCCAGCGCGACGGCATGCTCTACAATGTCACTCAGGACGAGCGGCAGAACAGCCAGGACAGCATCAGCTGGCGTGGCCAGTTGCTGTATCAGCCGACCGAAGACCTGCGCGTTCGCCTCTATGCGGACTACAGCGACCAGACGCCGGAATGCTGCACCCAGGTCTATGTCCGCGTCGGCGATACGCTGAAGCCGGCAAACCTGGAGTTCGCGGCGCTGGCGGCAGGTCGTGGCTATGTGCCCAACACCGATCCGTACGATCGCATCGCGGACGTCGACAGCGGCATCCTGGCTGACCAGATCCACCGCGGCGTTTCGGCCATCATCGACTACGACTTCGGCTGGGCGACGCTGACGTCGGTCTCGGCCTGGCGCTCGTGGGACTGGCGTCCGCAGAACGACCGCGACTACACCGCGCTGGACATCACCCGCCAGTCGGCCAACCCGTCCGATCAGGACCAGTGGAGCCAGGAACTGCGGCTGGCCGGTGGTTCGGGCAACTTCACCTGGGTCGGCGGCCTATACGCCTTCCACCAGGCGGTTGAGACGCACGGCGTCACGGAGTACGGCGCCGACGGCACCTACTGGCTGTCGCCCGCCTTCTATCAGGCGAACCTCGCGACCACCGGCCGCGCCACCCTGGACGCCCTGCTGGACGGCTACACCGTTTTCAACGACAGCCGGATCGAAACGGACAGCTACGCCGCTTTTGCCCAGGTCACCTGGGACATCACGGACGACCTGCATCTGACGCCGGGCCTTCGCTACACCCGCGAAGAGAAGGAAGGCGCATACGCCACGACCGTCAGCGGCGGTCTGGCCAATCCGACGCCCGCTCAGTTGACCGCCCGAAACGGCATCGCGCGGCCGCAATCCTACGCCGCCAGCCTGGAAGACGACGATCTGTCGGGTCAGGTGGCCCTGTCCTATGACGTCACCGACACCTTCCTGGTCTACGGGTCGTGGGCCCGCGGCTACAAGTCTGGCGGCATCAACATGGCCGGCATCCCGAACCTGCCGGACGGCACGCCGGCGCTGAACAACGCCGTGGTCAAGCCAGAGGTGGTCACCACCTACGAGCTGGGCATCAAGTCTCAGTGGTTCGACCGTCGCCTGACCACCAACCTGGCCGCCTATCGCACCGACATCGACGACTATCAGGCCAACGTCGTCGACACCGGTCCGGGCGCCCTGCGCGGCTATCTGGCCAATGCCGAGAAGGTGGAGATCCAGGGCGTCGAACTGGACACCACGGCGCGTCCGAACGAGTTCATCGACCTGTACGCCAACGTCGCCTGGACCGACGGCGAATACGCCAGCTTCGCCAACGGTCCCTGCCCGCTGGAGCTGATCGGCACCTCGACCGTGGCGTGCGATCTGTCGGGCAAGGAACTGCCGGGCGTCTCGCCCTGGGCCGCCGGTGTGGGGACGGAAATCCACGCCCCGTCCAACTGGTTCGGCATCGCAGGCGAGGCCTTCGTCGGCGCGGACGCCAGCTATCGCTCGAAGTATAACTCCGACGCCGCCGTGTCGCAGTATACCGAGATCGACAGCTACGCGCTGGTCAGCCTGCGCGCCGGCTACCGCGCCAACAGCGGCTGGGAAGCCTTCGTCTGGGTCAAGAACGCGTTGGACGAGGACTATCTGCAGTTCGTCTCGGTCCAGGCCGGCAACTCGGGCCTGGTCATCGGCAACCCCGGCGATCCGCGCACGGTCGGTCTCACCCTGCGCGCCCGCTACTAGATACGAGAACGGCCGGGACGCCTTCGCGTCCCGGCCGCTTTCCAAGACTTCCCTCCCCGGAAGACCCTAGCGGCGGCCTGAGTTCAGGCCGCCGCCTTTTCCCAGTTCAGAATGACCTTGCCGGACTGACCGGACTTCATGGCCTCGAAGCCTTCGCGGTACTGGTCGTACGCCAGGCGATGGGTGATCAGCGGCGTCAGATCCAGACCGGCCTTCAACAGGCCCAGCATCTTGCGCCAGGTCGTGAACATCTCGCGCCCGTAGACGCCCTTGATGGTCAGGGCCTTCAGGATGATCGCGCCCCAGTCGGTCTCCGTCGGCCGCGCCGGGATACCCAGCAGCGCCAGGCCGCCGCCCATGATCAGGGTGTCGACGCACTGCTTGAACGCGATGGGCGAGCCCGACATCTCCAGCGCCACGTCGAAGCCGACCTTGAGGCCCAGCTCTTTCATCACGTCGTGCAAATCCTCGCGGGTGGTGTTCACCGTCCGCACGCCCGGCGCCACCTTCTGCGCCAGCTCCAGCCGGAAGTCGTTGATGTCGGTCAATACCACCGTCCGTGCCCCCGCCTGACGGGCCACCGCCGCCGCCATAACGCCGATGGGGCCCGCACCCGTCACCAGCACGTCCTCGCCCAGAAGGTCGAACTGCTGGGCCGTGTGAACCGCGTTGCCGAACGGATCGAGGATCGACCCGATCTCGTACGGCACGTCGTCCGGCAGCTCGATGACGTTGAACGCCGGCGCCGCCACGAATTCGGCGAACGCGCCCTGGCGGTTGACGCCGATGCCGCGCGTTGCCGGGTCCAGGTGGAAGTGGCCGGCGCGGGCGGCTTCCGAATTCAGGTCGATGACGTGCCCTTCGGCCGAAACGCGCTGGCCGACCTTCAGCCGGCGATCGACGTCCTTGCCGATGGCGACGATCTCGCCGGCGAACTCGTGCCCCGTGATCATCGGGGTCGGGACGTTCTTCTGGGACCACTCGTCCCAGTTCCAGATGTGTATGTCGGTGCCGCATACCGCCGTGCGGTGCACCTTGATCAGAACATCCTCGTCGCCGGGCGACGGAATCGGCGCGTCGATCAGCTCCAGCCCCTCGACGGGACCGGTCTTGGCCAGGGCTTTCATCATCTCGGTCATGCGATCACTCCTAACTCGCGGCCCGCCATGGTGAAGGCGGCGACCGCATGGTCGATCTGGTCGAAGGTATGCGCCGCCGACATCTGCGTGCGAATGCGCGCCTGGCCGCGTGGAACGACCGGGAAGCTGAAGCCGATCACATAGACGCCAAGCTCCAGCATCCGCGCGGCCATCGTCTGAGCCAGCTTTGCGTCGCCCAGCATGACCGGAATAATCGGGTGCTCTCCCGGCAGCAGGTCGAAGCCCGCCTGAGCCATCGCGCCACGGAAGCGGCCGGCGTTGGCGAACAGCTGCGTCCTCAAAGCGTCGCCGTCGGCGCTGGCCGAAACGCGGATCGCTTCCAGCGACGACCCGCACACCGCCGGCGCCAGGGCGTTGGAGAACAGGTACGGCCGCGCCCGCTGTTTCAGCAGTTCCACGACCGCGCTCGTCGCGCAGATGAAGCCGCCCATGGCTCCGCCCAGCGCCTTGCCGAATGTGCCGGTCAGAAAGTCGATCTTCACTCCGTGGTGCGCGAACGATCCCCTGCCCTGCGGCCCCAGGAAGCCGGACGCGTGGCAGTCGTCGACCATGATCAGGGCGTCATACTTGTCCGCCAGGACGCGGATATCGTTCAGCCTGGCGATATAGCCGTCCATCGAGAAGGCGCCGTCGGTGGCGATGATGATGTCGCGCGCGCCGTCAGCCCGCGCCGCCTTCAGCTGGGTCTCCAGATCGTCCATGTCGGAGTTGGCGAACCGGTACCGCTTGGCCTTGCACAGCCGCACCCCGTCGATGATCGATGCGTGGTTCAGACTGTCGGAGACGATCGCGTCTTCAGCGCCGAGCAGCGGCTCGAACAGACCGCCGTTGGCGTCGAAGGCGGCGGCGAACAGGATGGCGTCCTCAAAGCCTAGGTAGCCGGCGATCGACTGCTCCAGCTCCTTGTGGATTTCCAGCGTGCCGCAGATGAACCGCACCGAGGCCGTACCGGCGCCCCAACGCGCCTGCGCTGCGATGCCCGCCTGCGCCACACGCTCGGCGCCCGCCAGGCCCAGATAGTTGTTGGCGCAGAAGTTAAGCACGTCCTGCCCGCCAACGCGGATCTGGGGCCCCTGGCGGCTTTGAATGATGCGCTCCGGTTTCGTCAGGCCTTGAGCGTCGATGTCGGCCAATTCGGCGCGGATGCGGTGATGAAAGGCTTGCGTCATGGCGACGACCTACGACCTTTCGCCCCGCGCCGAAACCCCGCCGGACGCCTCAGCCCGAGACGCCGTTGCCGACCGAGGGACCGCCCTGTGCATGGAAGGGACTGACCTGGATCCGGCCGCCGCAAGGGGTGAATGTCTGGTCCAGATTGATCGGCGAAGTGTCGCCAGGGGCCATAAACCGGATCCGCGCGGCGCTCGGACAGGTGCGCTCGCCCTGCGCTTCGTGCGGCACCACGTTCCAGTTTATGTCCACGAAGGCCTTGGCCTGCGGGGCCAACGTCACCGGCTGCGGCGCGCTGTTGTTGGTGAAATAGTTGCTGGGATTCTGATCCGCTCGAATGGCCGTCAGATTGCGTCCACGCGCGTCCTGAAGGGTCACGGTCGGATAGCCGGTCAGGCTGCACGTCTGCAGGCCCACGTTCGTCACACCAACCACCAGCTGTCGGTTGCCCGCGCCGGCGTCTCCGCCGTCGGCAGACAGCCGCAGCTGCGGACCCCGGCACGGCGCCGCCGCTGGCAGCACGCCGCCCGGTGCGGGCGTCGGGGTCGGAGCCGGTCCGGGCGGATTGGCCACGCCCGCAGCGGGACGGCTGCAGCGCTCCAGCACCGCCACGCCCACGTCTTCGTTCGGACCGAGCCGGCTCAGCGTCGCCGCCTCCTGTCCGTCACGCGTCTCCGTCCACCACTCAAGGCCCGATCCGGCGTAACGCGCGCCCGAAGCGGCCTGAACAGACCGCATAGCGAAGGTCTGCCCCTTGTACGTAATCTGCGCCGTGGCGGTATCCGGGTAGGCGACCGTCACCGTTTGACCGCTCTCGCAAGCGTAGCCGACGGGAGGCGCGACCGGCGCCGTGGGGGCCGGCGCCTGCGGCTGTGGGGATTGCGGCTGAGCCTCCTCGGCCCGCTGTGTGCAGGCGGCGGCAAGCGCCAGGATTGAGATTGCGGCAATGGCGGCACGCATGACGAGACCCCGTTCGACTTCAGAAGAATAACGCCGGTTATTCTTAAAGGCTCCGCTTTGCGACAGACCCTCCGGCCAAGACGCGCGCCATATCCCTCAAGGCCCGCCGTGCGTCTGGGTTCCTAATGGCCTGGTAGTCGCGCCGCAGCTGCTCTGAGCTTGGATCCGCAACCGCCTGTGTGAACGGCAGGCCGGTCGGTTCAGCCATGCCGGCGAAGAAGACATCCGCGGGAACGCCCAGCACGGCCAGCACGCGTAAGATCGTCACGACGGAGATCCGTGTGATGCCGTGCTCGTACTTTTGGACTTGCTGAAAGCTGATCCCGAGCGCCTGGGCCAGTTGGGTCGGCGTCCAACCCGCTTCGGTTCTCAAATCACGAATGCGACGACCTAGCCGCAACTTCTGTTCGACAATCTCGTCCACCTAACGTCCCCACCCGAGGACCAGTTGGACCAGACTCAGAAAGACAGCCAATCCACAGGCAACCTTCATGAGGCCGCCGACCGCCACCGTGACGCGCAGGATGGTCGCACGCTTCAGGGACCGAAATCTGAGTTCCCCTTTAAACCGCACCCTCATCGCCGACCCACCCTCGTTGGCTAACGCCGCCACCATAAAGGCGAACCCGCTCGATATACAATCATCGGCTGTTTCTGGTGCCGGGGTTGCAGGCAAGCTCATCGCCCGCCTGCCGCATTGGCCGAGAAAGCGCTCGGAAATCCAGACGCGAAAAAGCCCCACGATCGGTGACCGTGGGGCTTTTCATATGTGAAGGAAGAATGGTTCGAAACATCATTACCCATCCGACCGGTAGACCCGGCGGCGACCTACTCTCCCGCGCCTTAAGACGAAGTACCATTGGCTCTGGAGGGCTTAACGACCGAGTTCGGGATGGGATCGGGTGGGGAACCTCCGACATAGCCACCAGGTCAACCGGGCGGATGGGAAATGATGATGAGAAGACACCGTCTAGCGGTAAAACCTTGAATGAGTTTTGCTGAGAAACGATCAAGCCGATCGGATTATTAGTACCAGTAAGCTTCACGCGTCGCCGCGCTTCCACACCTGGCCTATCAACGTGGTAGTCTTCCACGATCCTCAGCGAAGCCTTGTTTTGAGGTTAGTTTCCCGCTTAGATGCTTTCAGCGGTTATCTATTCCATACTTAGCTACCCTGCTGCGCGGCTGGCGCCACGACAGGTCCACCAGAGGTATGTCCATCCCGGTCCTCTCGTACTAGGGACAGATCCTCTCAAGCTTCGAACACCCACGGCAGATAGGGACCAAACTGTCTCACGACGTTCTGAACCCAGCTCACGTACCACTTTAAATGGCGAACAGCCATACCCTTGGGACCTGCTCCAGCCCCAGGATGTGATGAGCCGACATCGAGGTGCCAAACTTTGCCGTCGATATGGACTCTTGGGCAAAATCAGCCTGTTATCCCTAGAGTACCTTTTATCCGTTGAGCGATGGCCCTTCCACGCGGGACCACCGGATCACTATGGCCGACTTTCGTCTCTGCTCGACTTGTCAGTCTCACAGTCAGGCGAGCTTATGCCATTGCACTCGACGAGCGATTTCCGACCGCTCTGAGCTCACCATCGCGCGCCTCCGTTACACTTTGGGAGGCGACCGCCCCAGTCAAACTACCCACCACGCCATGTCCCGGGACCGGATAACGGCCCTCGGTTAGACGTCAACGACAGTAAGGGTGGTATTTCAAGGATGGCTCCACCAGAGCTGGCGCCCCGGTTTCATAGCCTCCCACCTATCCTACACATACGGTCGCTAACGCCAAGGCGAAGCTATAGTAAAGGTTCATAGGGTCTTTCCGTCTGACCGCGGGAACCCCGCATCTTCACGGGGAATTCAATTTCACTGAGCCTGTGCTGGAGACAGTGGGGAAGTCGTTACGCCATTCGTGCAGGTCGGAACTTACCCGACAAGGAATTTCGCTACCTTAGGACCGTTATAGTTACGGCCGCCGTTTACCTGGGCTTCAGTTCGACGCTTTCACATCTCCCTTTAACCTTCAGGCACCGGGCAGGCGTCAGACCCTATACGTCGCATTGCTGCTTCGCAGAGCCCTGTGTTTTTGCTAAACAGTCGCTACCCCCTGGCTTGTGCCACTCATTCTAGGTTGCCCTAGGTGAGTCACGCTTATTCCGAAGTTACGCGTGCAATTTGCCGAGTTCCTTCAGCACAGTTCTCTCAAGCGCCTTGGTATACTCTACCTGACCACCTGTGTCGGTTTCGGGTACGGTCTCTGCTGGAGTTATTTCCAGGGACAACGCCACTGCCAGAACAATCCAATAAGTCCTGACAACTTATGCCATCCGTCACTTCCA
>NZ_LMPZ01000003.1:222500-379194 GCF_001424025.1 Brevundimonas sp. Leaf363
CGTGGTCGCCCCGATCAGGCCGAAGACCGCCCCGGACGCCCCGACCATCGGCTGGTTGCTGGCCAGATGAAGCAGGCCGTACCCGAGCGTCGAAAGCACGCCGCATACAATATATAGGGCGAGAAACATCGCTGCACCCCATCGCCCGCTCAAGGCCCGCACCAGCGGCGTGCCGAAAGCCAGCGCGGCGACCGCATTCATGACGGCGTGCACCCACCCGCCATGCAGCAACATGGCGGTGAACAGGCCGCCCGGTCGTCCTGCCTCCAGATCGACCGGGTAGAAGGCCCACTGGATTCCTTGGTCCGGCAATCTCAGCTGGAGGAAGAACAGCGCCGGCATGGACGCCGCCAGCAGCACCGCCAGCAACGGGGCGCGGGTCCAGGGCTCCTGGCGGTCGGGTTCGGGGATCGCGGCGGACCAGGGCATGGACCCGCAATGCGTCGGTCTGCCCGCGATCTCAAGCGCTTCTTAATATCCGTGGCCCACTTTGGCACGCCGGTCGGTTTCCGACCGGTCAACCATTTTGCGCGCAAGAGGCCCGGATGCCGGCGTCCCGTCTGATCCTGATCGCGGCCATCGCGACCGCCCTGCCCGTCTCGGCCCTGGCCCAGACCAGCGGTTCCGCGGGCGCGTCCTCCATGCAGGCGGGCTACGGCAACGCCCGCGGCGCGACCCAGTCGGCCCAGAGCGGCTCCACCCGCGACGCCAACGGCAACCGGATCATCGTCAACGGCCTGATCCAGGCAGGGGCGTCCAGCTACTCCAGCACCTCGGGCGGCGTGGCGTCGGGCTATTACGGCGCCGGGACCAACGGCGCGACCATCGGCGGCGCGACCGCCATCGGCAACAGCCTGAACGTCGTCGTTCAGGGCAGCTGGAACACGGTCATCGTCAACTCCGACCAGGTCAACAACGGCGATGTCACCGCCGGAACCGCATTGAACGGTACACTGAGTTTCCCATGAGCCAGAAGTCCATGACCGCTTACCGGACCGCCGGGCTCCTCTCGGCCGCCGCGCTGGCGCTGACCGGCTGCGTCAGCCCCGTCGCGGGCCCGTCCGGCCAGTACGCAACACCCATCGGCAACGCGCCTGTCACGTCGAACCCCACGCCGTACTCGACCGCCCTGTTCTGCCTGGCCGACTATGCGCACCGCTATAACCTGCCCTCGCCGCGCATCGCCGTGGGTCGGATCAGCGACTACACGGGCACCGTCTCTCCGGACGGCGGACGCCAGATCACCGGCGGCGCCTCGCTGATGGCCAACTCGGCCCTGGCCAAGGCCGGCGCCCGCATCGTCGAGCGCTATGATACCTCGGTGTCGGAGCTGGAGCTGCGCTACGCCAACAATCGACTGATCGGCGACGAGGCCCAGGCCCCGGCTCAGGGCCAGGCCGACTCGCAGTACCGCCGCATCCTGGCCGGCCAGGTGCCCGGCTCGGACTTCTATGTCGTCGGCGGCATCACCGAGGTGAACTACAACATCCGCTCGGCCGGTTTCGATATCGGCGGCGGCGAGGCCGACAGCGATACCCCGGCCTCTGGCATCATTCAGGGCAAGGTCTTCGTCATGAACGTGGCGATCGACCTGCGCCTGGTTCAGACCACCACCCTCGAAGTGGTCGACGTCGTCTCGTACCAGAAGCAGATCATCGGCCGCGAAGTCTCGGCCGGCGTGTTCGACTTCCTGAACGGCAACGTCTTCGACGTTTCGGCCGGCACGGGCGGGTTCGAGCCGGTGCAACTGGCCGTCCGCGCGCTGATCGAGCGCGCCACGGTCGAGTTCATGGCCAATCTGTACGGCGCGCCGGGCCCCGAAGTCTGCCTGAACGCCTCGAACGACCCGCTGGCCGGCAATACGGTTGGTCCGACGGGCGGCTACTATCCGGCCTATCAGAACACGGACACCAACAATGGCCAGACCCGGTCTGATCCGTCTCGCTGGCATGATCGCCGCGACGGCGACGTACGCCGCAGCCGCTACTGAAGCCGCCGCGCAAAGCCAGCCTCTGGTTCTGAACAACCAGCTGCAGCTTGGCGACGTGGTCGCGGGCCAGACGCTGAACGTCGTGGACGCCTCGGATCAGGTCACGGTCAGCAACAGCGCCGTAGGCGTCAGCCTGGCCGGCGGCTCGGACGGCCATGACGCCCTGGTCGTATCGACACAGGAGATGCGCGGCGACACGCGCGCCCGGGTCGATCTGACGCTGAGCGGCGACACCGGCGGTAGGGTCACCGTCGCCAACCAGGCACGCGGGACCTATCTCGGCGCGACGGTGGACAGCGCAGAGATCGCCATCGACGCGGCCCAGACCACCACCGGCCAGGTCCGCGCTACGACGAATATCGGCGAGGACAACGCCCGGCTGCTGGCGGGCGGCACGATCGCCACCGGCGCCATCGGCAATACGGTCGCGGTCGGCGGGGATCAAGTCGGCGTCCTGATGGGTCTGGATCAGCGCGCCGAGGGATCCGTCCGCGCTTCCACCTTCGTCGCAACCCAGTACATTCCAGCCGAAGCAGAGGTCTCCAGCCAGGCTCTGGCCAATGCGGTCCAGACCAGCGGCAATGTCGCCTCCACTCAACGGATGGGCGTCCGCCAGCGCTCGACGGGCGCCCTGGTCGAAGCTGCTACCAGCGCCAACGCCGGCAACGCCTGGGATCTGGCCGGCCGCGCCAACGCCGGCGCCAATCAGATCGTGGTCGGCAATCAGGGCGGCTCCATCGTTGTGGAGACCGATCAGGGGAACACCAGTGACGTGCGCGCCGCCTCTGTCGTCACCGCCTACGACTACGGCAAGGCGACCAGCTACGCCCGCGCCGCCGCCAACGAAGTCCAGGCGGGCAACAACGATCGCTATGTCGAGATCGACAATACCCAGTTGAACTCCGGCGGCGTTGAGGCCTCGGCCCGCTTCGCCGGGACCCAGGGGTACGACGTCTATCTGGGCGCCGATGCGGTCGGGAACACGATCACAGGATACGCCTGCTCGACCTGCACGGCGTACATGGACGCCACCAATAGCCAGACCAACAACGGCGACGTCACCGCCACGGTCAGCGGCGCGGTCGCCGGTCAGGGCCGCGCGGTGATCGGCAGCGCCACCGCCACGGGCAACAGCGCGACCTTCTACGTCTCCCGACCCGGCGGCTGACACGGGTCCGATCCGGCCGCAACCGCGCCTTGAACGCGCCTTGCGCCCGGTCTAGGCCGCGAAAGGCCGCCGTTTCCGGTGGATGCCGGAGACGTTCCATGCGCCCTTCCTTCCGCCTTATGATGACGGCCGCCTCCAGCGCCGTCTTGCTCAGCGCCTGCGGCTCCCTGCCCGACGTATCGATGCCCAGCGTGTCGATGCCGCGCCTGCCCTTCATGGGCGGCGGCGACCAGCCGGCCCCGACGCCCGCCGCCGCACCGACGCCTGCCCCGGCCCCGGGGACACCCGCAACCACCGGCACGCCCTCCCAGCCGTGGGCCCAGACCGCCAGCGACGTGCCCGCTGACCCGGCGGTCCGCTACGGCGTGCTGCCCAACGGGATGCGCTATGCCCTGCTGCGCAACGCCACCCCGCCCGGCCAGGCCTCGCTGCGACTGCGCATTGACGCCGGGTCGTTGAACGAGCGCGCAGACCAGCTGGGCCTGGCCCATTTCATGGAGCACATGGCCTTCAACGGGTCGACCGACATTCCCGAAGGCGAGCTGGTTCACACGCTGGAGCGGCTGGGCCTGTCCTTCGGCGCCGACACCAACGCCTCCACCGACTTCGACGAGACGGTCTACAAGCTGGACCTGCCGCGTACTGACGACGCGACCGTCGACGCCTCGCTGAACATCCTGCGCGAAATGTCGGGCGAGGCGACCCTGGCCGCCGACGCCATCGACCGGGAGCGCGGCGTGGTGCTGTCAGAGGAGCGGACCCGCGACGGCCCCGCCCTGCGATCGATCCGCGCCCGCCTCGGGTTCCTGATGAAGGGACAGCTGGCGCCGGAACGCTTCCCCATCGGCGACACCTCGGTGCTGCAGGCGGCCCCGCGTGAGCGCTTCACCGAGTTCTACAACGCCTACTACCGGCCCGAGCGCGCGACCCTGATCGCCGTGGGCGACTTCGACGTCGACCAGATGGAAGCCAAGATCCGCGCCGAGTTCGGCGATTGGGCCAACAGCCATCCGGACGGGGCCGCCCCGAACCTGGGCGCCGTGCAACCGCGCGGGCCCGAGGCGTCGGTGTTCGTCGACCCCGGCGTGCAGTCGACGCTGCAGATCGCCTGGGTCTCGCCGCCGGACCTGGCGCCGGACACGCTGGCGCACCAGGAGGCCGACATCATTCGCATCCTGGGGCTGCAGGTGCTGAACCGCCGCTTCCAGGCCCTGTCGCGCGGAGCGACCCCGCCGTTCATCGGCGCCTCGGCCAACGCGACGACCAACTGGCGCTCGCAGGACAACGTCTCGCTGTACGCCAACGTCCAGCCTGGCCAGTGGAAGCCTGCCCTGAGCGCGCTGGAGCAGGAGCAGCGCCGCATCGTCGAGTACGGCGTCAGCCAGGCCGAGCTTAACCGCGAGATCACAGAGTTCCGCACCTCGCTGCAGAACGCCGTCGCCGGCGCCGCGACCCGCCGCACGCCGGGTCTGGCCAACGGCCTGTCCGACACGGTCAACAGCCGCACCGTCTTCACCGCGCCCCAGACCGACCTGGCCATCTTTGACACCGTCGTGGACGGCCTGACGGCAGAGACGGTCAATGCCGCGCTGAAGGCGGCATTCCAGGGCTCGGGTCCGCTTGTCTTCATCACCAGCCCGACCGCGATCGAGGGCGGCGATCAGGCGGTGCTGACCGCTCTGGCCGAGGCCCAGACGGCCCAGGTCGCCGCGCCGCAAGCCGAGGCAGCCATCGACTGGCCCTACACCGACTTCGGCCGCCCCGGCGCGGTGGCCTCGCGCAGCGAAGTGGCCGACATCGAGACCACCTTCGTCACCTTCGCCAACGGCGTCCGTCTGACGGTCAAGCCGACGCGCTTCCGCGACGACCAGATCATGGTGTCGGTGCGCGCCGGTCGCGGCTTCCTGTCATTGCCCACGGACCGCACGACCGCCCTGTGGGCCGCACCCGCCACCTTCTCGGAAGGCGGCCTCGGCCGGCTGACGGCGCAGCAGCTCGAGGAGGCGCTGGCCCCCAACACCTATGGCATGAGCTTCCAGCCGGGCGAGGACTCCTACTTGCTCAGCGGCTCGACGCGGCCTGCGGACCTGGCGCTGCAGCTGCAGGTTTTGACCGCCTATCTGACCGATCCCGCCTGGCGGCCGGATCCGTTCGAGCGCGTTCGCGGCGTCTACGCCCAGGCCTTGCCCCAGATCGACGCCACCCCGGGCGGCGTGTTCGGCCGCGACGCCTCGGCCCTGCTTCACTCAGGCGATGCGCGCTGGCGTTTTCCGACCCAGGGGGACATCACCGGCGCCGACCTGCCGACCCTGCGCCGCACGGTCGAAGCCGATCTGGGCGGCGGTCCGCTTGAGGTCATCGTCGTGGGCGACGTCGATGTGGACGATGTCGTCGCGAAGGTCGCTGCCACCCTGGGCGCCCTGCCCGCCCGCACCGGCTCGACGGACCGCACCGGCGACGGCGTCCGCTTCCCTGCTCCCACAGCCACGCCGGTCGATCTGAAGCACGGCGGGCGTCTCGACCAGGCGCTGGGTTTCGTCGCCTGGCCGACGGTCGATTCGTTCAGCGACCCGCGCGAGATGCGCTACGTTCGCCTGCTGACCGACGTGCTGCGCCTGCGCCTGACCGACGAGCTGCGCGAGAATCAGGGCGTCACCTATTCGCCCCAGGTCTCGGACGACCCGTCCTCGGTCTTCCGCGGCTACGGCTATGTCCAGGCCGCCATCGAGGCCCCGCCCGAGCGCCTGCCTGGCTTCTTTACGGACGTAGACCGGATCGCGGCCGAGATCGCCGCGAATGGCGTCACCGCCGACGAACTGGAGCGGGCGCGCCGTCCTCGCATCGAAGCGCTGAACCGGATGCGAGAGACCAACGAGTTCTGGATGAGCGAGCTTCAGGACGCCCAGACCGATCCGACGCGCCTACCGGCCCTGCGCAGCGCCGTCGCCGATCTGGAGCGCGCCACCCCGGCCGATCTCCAGCGGGTGGCGCAGAAGTACTTCGTGGCGTCGAAGGCCTACCGCATCCAGGTCACGCCGCGCGTCGCCGCCCGGTAGGCGCTACGCATCCCAACTGAAAAGGCCCCGGACGCTTGCGCATCCGGGGCCAGTCACAGGATCGCCGACGGAGGGTCGACATCCGCATATTCGTTCATAGAGCCTGAGCCGGACCTGAACGGCGGTGTTCACCTGCCGCTCATGTTCGCGCCGGATTAGAACACGCGGCCTCCGACGCCGCCGTCCAGGGCGATGCTGGCGCCTTGCACCGCAAAGCCCTGCGTCTCGACGACTTCCTCGCGATACTCCGTGTAGGTCTCTTCGCGGATCATGGTCAGGATCTTCACGCCGGCGCCGAAGCGGCGCAGCAGCGAGCGTTCGTTGCAGTCGCGCGCCGGCAGTTGCGGCTTGCACACGACCTCGCCGCCCCGGCCGCGCCAAAGCGCCTCGCCCTTGCGGCAGCTCAGGGTCTCGCCGTGGTCGAAGCGGATGTCGCCCAGGAACTCGGCGATGGTGATCTGCAGGCTGGTGCCCGCGATGCAGCGGTAAAGCTCACCCTCAAAATCGTCGCGCACGTCGCGGTCGGCGAAGACCTGCGAGGCCGGATGCGGCACCGAGCGGTCGTCGATGCAGACGGCCTGGATCACGACCCGCTTCTCCCAACGACGCGAGGCCTGATAGGGCGTGCGGATCACCTGCTGAACGAGGGCGCCCTCGACGTTCAGGCCGTTGATGACGGTCGGATACGGCTGGTCGACGCTGACGTAAGCCGAGCCTCCGCCGTTGCCTTGCACCGAGCCATAGACGCCGGCGCGGGCGTTCACATAGGCGCGGGCGCCGGCGTTGGCGTTCGCATTGACGTTGACGTTCACATTCACATTGCCACCGCCGCAGCAGGGCGGAGGCGGCGGCGTGACGCAGCACGGAGGGGGCGGCGGCGGCGGAGGGGGCGGCGGTTGACAGCACGGCGGCGGAGGCGGCGTGCACCCCGTGTCGCATTTGGCCGAGGCCGCATCGGCGGCCGCCGTCACGGCGATGAAGCCCGCCACGGCCAGAAGCCAGGTCTTGATCCGCACCCGCATGGGCGTTCGCTCCGCGAAAAACACATGGCGGGCCGCATGACGCAGCCTGCCTGATCCGGCAGTTGACCGGAAAAGGCTTGCGTTTCCGTTAGCCATCGGGCGCGACGACCTGCTAAACGACCGCCACCATGACCGTCCGCGTCCTTCGCCCGATTTCGATTAGCCGCCCGGCGTAGCGCCGCAGGGCCTAGGCCCCGCGCACGTCGGGACTTTCCATCGAAGCCGCGAACGATCCAACGACGAGACGACCCCTCATGGCCGACGCCAACGAAACCCCCTCATCTGACGCTCGCGACTATCGCGAGACCGTGTTCCTGCCCGAGACGCCCTTCCCCATGCGCGGCGGCCTGCCCCAGAAGGAGCCCGTTATCCTGGAGCAATGGGGCGACCTCTACGGCGCCCTGCGCGCCCAGCGTCAGGCGGAGGGCGCGCCGCTGTACGTGCTGCACGACGGCCCGCCCTACGCCAACGGCGACATCCACATCGGCCATGCGCTGAACAAGACGCTGAAGGACTTCGTGGTCCGCAGCCGCTTCCTGCTGGGCTACGACGTCGACTACGTCCCCGGCTGGGACTGCCACGGCCTGCCGATCGAGTGGAAAATCGAGGAGGAGTTCCGCTCCAAGGGCCGCCGCAAGGACGAAGTCTCCAAGGACGAGTTCCGCGCCGCCTGCCGCGCCTACGCCGGCAAATACATCGACCTGCAGCGCGACCAGTTCAAACGCCTGGGCGTCGTCGGCGACTTCGCCAACCGTTACGCGACCATGGACTATGCATCCGAGGCGGCGATCGTCGCGGAGTTCCACAAGTTCAAGAACTCGGGCCAGCTGTATCGCGGGTCCAAGCCCGTCATGTGGTCGCCGGTCGAGCGCACGGCGCTGGCCGACGCCGAGATCGAATATCACGACCACGTCTCGCCCACGATCTGGGTCAAATTCCCGGTCATCGCGGCGTCCGACGACCACCCCGACGACCTGCTGGCCTTCCGCAGCGCCACGCCGGCCATCGTCATCTGGACCACGACGCCGTGGACCATTCCGGCCAACCGGGCGATCAGCTATGGCCCCGAGATCAGCTATGGCCTGTACGAGGTCACGGCCATGGAAGAGGGGCTGGAGTTCCAGCCCTGGGCCGCGCCGGGCGACCGGCTGATTGTGGCCGACAAGCTGGCCGAGGACGTCTTCAAGGCCGCCAAGATCGCCGCCTGGACCCGCATCTACGACATCAATCCGTCGGGGCTGGAGTGCGTGCACCCGCTGGCGGCGCTGGACCCGGGCTACAGCTTCTCCGTGCCGCTGCTGAGCGGCGACCACGTCACCGACGACGCGGGCACGGGCTTCGTCCACACGGCCCCCGGCCACGGCGCCGACGACTTCGAGGTCTGGAAGGCCCACGGTCATCACGAGGTGCCGGACACGGTCGATCCGGACGGCGCCTATTACCCCGGCGTTCCCCTGTTCGCGGGGCTGAAGGTGCTGGAGACCGAGGGCAAGAAGACCGGCAAGTTCGGTCCGGCCAACGGCGCGGTGATGGAAAAGCTGATCGAGGCCGGCAATCTGCTGGCGCGCGGCCGCATCGAGCATACCTATCCGCACAGCTGGCGGTCCAAGGCGCCCGTCATCTTCCGCAACACGCCGCAGTGGTTCATCCGCATGGATCAGCCCCTGAAGTCGGGCGATACCCTGCGTGAGACGGCGCTGAAGTCGATCGACGCCACTGCCTTCCACCCGGGTCAGGGCCGCAACCGCATCCGCTCGATGGTCGAGGGTCGGCCCGACTGGCTGGTCAGCCGCCAGCGCGCCTGGGGCACGCCCCTGGCCATGTTCATCGACAAGCAGACCGGCCAGCCGCTGCATGACCCCGAGGTCGACGCCCGTATCGTCAAGGCGGTGGCCGAGGGCGGCGCGGACGTCTGGTTTACTGCCCCTGACAGCGACTTCCTGGGCGCCCATGACCCGGCCCGGTTCGAGAAGGTCGAGGACATTCTAGACGTCTGGTTCGATTCGGGATCGACCCACGCCTTCACCCTGGACCCGCGCACGGCCGAGCATGGCTATGCCGGCGACCGCCCGGCGCACTGGCCGGCCGACCTGTATCTGGAAGGCTCGGACCAGCACCGTGGCTGGTTCCAGTCTTCGCTGCTGGAAGGCTGCGGCACGCGGGGCCGCGCCCCCTTCAAGGCGGTCCTGACCCACGGCTTCACCCTGGATGAGAACGGGGAGAAGATGTCCAAGTCGCGGGGCAATACGACCGACCCCCTGACCATCATCAAGGAATCGGGCGCCGACATCCTGCGCCTGTGGGTCGCTCTGGTGGACTATTCGGACGACCAGCGGATCGGCAAGCAGATCCTGCAGACCACGGTCGACGCCTATCGCAAGCTGCGCAACACCGTCCGCTATCTGCTGGGCGCCCTGGACGGCTTCGACGAGGCCGAGCGCCTGACCGACTACGACCAGATGCCCCCGCTCGAGAAGTTCATCCTGCATCGGCTTTGGGAACTCGATGGCCAGGTGCGCAAGGCGTACGAGGAGTACCGCTTCCAGGACGTGGTGCGGCCGGTGCTGGAGTTCTGCTCGGGCGACCTGTCGGCGCTGTATTTCGATATCCGCAAGGACGCCCTGTACTGCGACCGGCCTGATTCCGTGCGTCGCCGCGCGGCGCGAACGGTGATGGACGAGGTGTTCGCGCGGCTGACCGCCTGGCTGGCCCCGCTGACGCCGTTCACGATGGAAGAGGCGTGGACGACGCGGTTCCAGGACGGCGGCTCGAACTGCGCGCGGGTGATCCCGGCGACGCCGGAGCATTGGCGAAACGAGGCCGAGGCCGAGCGATGGTCTGGCGTCGAGACGGTGCTGAAGGTCGTCAACGATTCGCTCGAAGCGGCGCGGCGCGACAAGGCCATCGGCGGGGCGCTGGACGCCTGGCCGACAGTCACGGCCCCAGCGGTCTTGCTGGCTGCATTCGAGGGTCTGGACGCCGCCGAGGTGTTCCGCACCTCGGGCGCCGAGATCGTCAGCGGCGGCGAGGCCGTGGTGGTCGTGGTCAAGACGGCCGACTTTCCAAAATGCGCCCGCTCGTGGCGGCGTGTGCCGGACGTCGGGTCGGACCCGGCCTATCCGGAGCTGTCAGCGCGGGATGCGGACGCCGTTCGGGCGTGGGACGCGGCGCGGGGCTGAACCGCCTGCCTTTCCTCTCCGAGAAGGAAAGGGCTTGCGGCTCGCAGAGCGAACCGAGGCGCCAAGCCGAAAGGGTGAAGGGAGAAGGTTTCACGGCGAAGCGGAGAATTCCGACCCACCGCCAAGGAAATTCGCCCCCTCATTTCCGGCCCGCAGCGAACCCTCCCTCGACCGCGCCCATTCGGCCTGCTAACCGCCGCGCCATGAGAATTCCCCGCATTACCTGGTCGGCCTACGGCTTCGCGTTCGCTGTGCTGGTGATCGATCAGATCACCAAGTTTTGGATGATCGGTCTGGACCTGCAGGAGGTGGGGCGCATCCCTCTGCTGCCGCCGGTGCTGAACCTGACCTGGGTCGAGAACACCGGCTCCAGCTTCGGCATGTTCAGCGGCGGCTCGGCGCGCTGGGCGCTCAGCTTCTTCTCGATCGCCGTGGCCGGTCTGCTGGCCTGGTGGGCCCTGACGGCAAAGCGCCGCCTGCTGATCACGGCCATCGGCCTGGTGATCGGCGGCGCCCTGGGCAACGTCATCGATCGGGTGCGTCTGGGCTTCGTCATCGACTTCATCGACTTTTCGGGCACCGGCGTCTTCCCGTGGGTGTTCAACGTGGCCGACAGCGCGATCACCGTCGGGGTGGTCCTGCTGCTGATCGACAGCCTGCGCAGCGAACGCTCCGCTCAGGTTGGCGCGGCCGTTGAAAAGTCGTAATCAGGCGCTTTCCAAAGGACCTCGTCCTTGTGTCCAGCGCGTCCGCGCGCCCGGAGCCCGTTTCATGACCCCTATCCGCGTCGCCGCCGTCAGCCTGATCGCCGTCTCGGCCGCCTCCCTGGGCGCCTGCGGCGCCGTCAAACAAGGCATCGGCCTGACCAAGGTCGTGCCGGACGAGTTCGTCACCGTCTCGACCGCCCCGCTGAGCGTTCCGCCGGAGTACGGCCTGCGTCCGCCGTCGCCCGGCCAGCCGCGCCCCCAGGAGCTGGCCCCTGAGAGCGCCGCCCGCCAGATCCTGCTGGGTCAGCGCCAGGCCATTACGCGCACGCCGGGCGAGCAGGCCCTGGCCCAGCAAGCCGGCGCCGACCGCGCCGACCCGCTTGCCCGCTACGTCGTCGACGACGAGTTCGGCGACCTGGCCCACAAGGAAGAGAACTGGGCCAGCCGCCTGCTGTTCTGGCGTCAGAACGATCCCTCGACCCAGGTCGCCACGGTGACCCAGTCGGCCGATGGCTCGCAGACCATCGACGCGGCCAGCGAGCAGGCGCGCCTGCAGGCCCTGACCGGCGGCCAAGCGGTGGCGATCACCGAGCGTCGCCGCAGCGGCTTCAAGCTGCCGGGCCTCTAAGGGTCTGGACGTCACGGGCGGCCGATAGGTCACCCGCCTTCGCGTAAACTCGGCCGATCGGCCACGGATACAGCTACATGCGTCGTGCCCTTATCGCCCTGTCCGCCGCCCTCCTAACCGCCACGGCCGTGGCTGGGCCGGCCAATGCGCAGCTCGGCGGCAGCATGGGTCGTCAGGGCTCCCAGACGCAGCAGCAACAGAGCCGCGGCAACAGCGCCGAGGAAGCCCAGGAGCAGCGTCGCCGCGCTCCGCGCATCGCGCCCCTGTCGCGCCGCGCCAACGCCGGCCCCTGCCCCTATGTGAAGATCCTGTACGACGCCGCCCGCTATGTGGAGATGCGCGACAACCAGCCCCGGTTGGCCAACGTCGGCTTCACCGGCGAGATCGAGGGCATCAGCGCCGACTGTGAATACCGCGAGGGCGATCCCATTCAGCTGGACATGCAGATGCTGTTCAGCCTGGGCCGTGGCCAGGCGGCGGCCGGCCAGCAGCACACCTATCGCTACTGGATCGCAGTAACGGAACGGAACCGCGCCATCCTGGCCAAGACCTATTTCGATGTTCCGGTGACGTTCGACGCCTCGGGGCTGGCCCAGGTGCGCGAAGAGCGTTCGATCACCATTCCGCGCGCCAGCGAGGAAGTGTCGGGCGGCAATTTCGAGGTGCTCGTCGGCTTCGACGTGACGCCTGAGATGGCCGCGTTCAACCGTTCGGGCAGCCGCTTCCGCATCCAGCCGGGCGCGCCGGCGGCGACGGCCTCCACCGCACAATGACCGACCTGAAGGCTGCGCTCGGCGAAGCGGTCCAGGCCGCCTTCGCCGCCGAAGGCGTGGACGCGGCCTTGGCGCGCGTCACGACCTCGGACCGGCCCGACCTGGCCGACTTCCAGTCCAACGGGGCCCTGGCCGCCGCCAAGGCGCTGAAGGCCAATCCGCGCGAGCTGGCGACGCGCGTCGGCGACCGGCTGGCCGCCGATCCGCGCCTGGCCTCGGTCGAGGTGGCGGGACCGGGCTTCATCAATCTGAAGGTGGCGGACGACGCCCTGGCTGCTCGGGCGGCCGAGGTGGCGGCGGACGCCGACCACGCCGGCGCCTCGACGGTCGACAGGCCCCGCAAGGTTCTGATCGACTTCGCCGGACCGAACGTGGCCAAGCCGATGCACGTCGGCCATCTGCGCTCGTCCATCATCGGCGAGAGCTTGAAGCGCATCTTCCGCTTCCGGGGCGACACGGTCACCGGCGACGCCCACTTCGGCGACTGGGGCTTCCAGATGGGGCTGCTGATCGTCGCGGTCGGTGATGAGGGCAAGGCGGACGCGTTCTTCGCCGAGGGCGACGGGCCGTTCCCGGATGTCAGCCCCGTGTCGCTGGACGATCTGGAGCGCCTCTATCCGCTGGCGGCCGGCAAGGCCAAGGAAGACCCGGCCTACCGCGACCGCGCCCGCAAGGCGACGGCCGAGCTGCAGAGCGGCCGGGCCGGATACCGGGCGCTGTGGGCGCAGTTCGTGGCGGTCAGCCGCACGGCGCTGGAGCGCGAGTTCGGGGCGTTGGGCGTCACCTTCGATCTGTGGAACGGCGAGAGCGACGCCGATCCGGTCATGGCCGAGATGCTGGCCCATCTGTCTGACACCGGCCTGCTGGTCGAGGACGACGGCGCCCAGGTGGTGCATGTCGCCAGGCCCGGCGAGACCCGAAAGAAGAAGCTGGCCGATGGCTCGACCGTCGAGGCGCCGAGCCCGCCGCCGCTGCTGGTGGTGTCGTCCGAGGGGTCGGCCATGTACGGCACGACCGACCTGGCCACGATCCTGGATCGTCGGAAGAGCCTCGATCCCGACCTGATCCTGTATGTCGTCGATGAGCGGCAGGCGGAGCATTTCCAGCAGGTGTTCCGCGCCGCGGTTCTGGCCGGATACGCCGAAGAGGGCGCGCTGGAGCATCTGGGCTTCGGCACCATGAACGGCGCGGACGGCAAGCCCTTCAAGACCCGTGCGGGCGGGGTGCTGAAGCTGCACGACCTGATCTCCATGGCGACCGAGAAGGCCGATCAGCGGCTGGCCGAGGCCGAGCTGGGGGCCGACATGCCGGCCGACGAGCACGCCGACATCGCCCACAAGGTGGCCATCGCGGCGCTCAAGTTCGCCGATCTGTCGAACGCGCGAACCACCAGCTACGTCTTCGACCTGGACCGGTTCACCAGCTTCGAGGGCAAGACCGGGCCGTACCTGTTGTATCAGGTGGTGCGGATCAAATCCCTGCTGCGCAAGGCGGCGGACCAGGGCGCGGCCGTGGGGCCGATCATCATCGCCGAGTTGGCCGAGCGTGATCTGGCCCTGACGCTGGACGCCTTCGACCAGGCCGTGACCGACGCCTATGAGCGCCGGATGCCGCACGCCATCGCCGAGCACGCTTACCGGTTGGCGCAGAGCTTCTCGAAATTCTACGCCGCATGCCCGGTGCTGGTCGCGCCGGACGAGGCCACCAAGGGCTCACGCCTGGCCCTGTCGAAGGCGGCGCTGGACCAGCTGGCGATCGCCCTTCGCCTGCTGGGAATCGAATCGCCCGAGCGGATGTAGCGCCAAAGGCGCAGACTCCCGGTGCAAGGTCTGGTTAACCTTTGCCTTGGGGCAGTCCGGGGCGGGCATGGGGCGTCGCGATCACAGCGTGCGGATGGCCGATGCGGCCGTGAGGGGCTTCGGCCTGGCGGACGTCACGCCGGGCTTTCTGAAGCCGCGCGCGGCGCTGTACGTCGATGGCTACAACCTGTTCCACGCCCTGCTGGACCAGGGCCGGCGCGAGTGGTTGTGGCTGGACTTGAAGACCCTGGGCAAGGGGATCATCCGGCCGGGCGAGCGTCTGGCCTCGGTGACCTGGGTCTCGGCGCACAAGCCTGACCGCAACGGCCGGATGCAGGCCATGTTCGCCTATGAGCAGGCGCTGCGGGCCAGGAAGGTGCGCTGCCTGATGGGCACTTCGTGGTGCATGGCGACGGGTGCCAGAACTGCGGCCACCGCTGGATGTCGGCCACGGAGAAGCAGAGCGACGTCAATCTGGCGCTGGCTCTGACGTCGGACGCGGCCGCTGATCGGTTCGATGTCGCCTATCTGCTGACTACCGACGGCGACCATTCGGCCACGGCGCGCTTCCTGCGCGAGAGCTATCCGGACAAGGGGCTGATCACCGTCGCGCCGCCGGGGCGCGGGCACAATCGCCAGATCAGCGCTTGGGTCGACGGCACGGTCGGCATTGGACCGAACCTGATCGAGCGCTCCATGCTGCCCGACCGGGTGAAGACGCGAACCGGCTGGATCGAGCGGCCGCTGAACTGGGCCAGGCCGGAGCCGGCGCCACCGCCCGATCCTACGCCGCCTTCGCCGAGCGCCATGCCGCGCGCCGACGGCAAGGGTGGACATCTGCGGCTGGTGGTGTCGAACTAAAGGGCATGTCCCTAGACGCCTATATCGCCGGCCTGCCCAAGGCCGAACTGCACCTGCACATCGAAGGCTCGCTGGAGCCCGAGCTGATGTTCGAACTGGCCCGCCGCAACAAGGTGTCGATCCCGTTCGACAGCGTCGAGGCGGTGCGGGCGGCCTATGACTTCTCGAACCTGCAGGACTTCCTGGATATCTATTACGCCGGGGCGAACGTGCTGCTGACCGAGCAGGACTTCCACGACCTGGCCTACGCCTATTTCCAGCGGGCGGCGGCGGACCGCGTGCGGCACGCCGAGATCTTCTTCGACCCCCAGACGCACACCGACCGGGGCATCCCGTTCCAGGTGGTGGCCGACGGCCTGCTGTCGGGAATGAAGGCGGCCGAGAGCGATCTGGGCGTCTCGTCCCAGCTGATCCTGTGCTTCCTTCGCCATCTGGACGAGGACGCGGCCTTCGCGACGCTGAGGAAGGCCGAGCCCTGGCTGGACCGCATCCGGGGCGTGGGGCTGGATTCGTCGGAGGTCGGGCACCCGCCGTCGAAGTTCAAATCGGTCTTCGCGGCCGCCGGCTCGATGGGGCTGAAGCGGGTGGCGCACGCGGGTGAAGAGGGGCCGCCGGAATATGTCTGGGAGGCGCTGGACCTGCTGAAGATCGACCGGATGGATCACGGCAATCGCTCGATGGAGGATCCAGCGCTGGTCGAGCGGCTGGCGCGCACGGGGATGACGCTGACGGTCTGCCCGCTGTCGAACCACAAGCTGTGCGTGGTGGACGATCTGAAGGATCACCCCGTGCCGGAGATGCTGCGCCAGGGGCTGCACGTGACGATCAACTCGGACGATCCGGCCTATTTCGGCGGCTATGTGAACGAGAACTATCGCCAGTTGGCGGCGGCGGTCGGGCTGACGCGCGAGCAGGTGACGCAGCTGGCGCGCAACAGCTTCGAAGGGTCGTTCCTGACCTCGGCGGAGAAGTCGGCCTTCATCGAGGAGGTGGACGCCTACGCCGGAACGGCCTGACCTCTGGCGGCTTTGTCTCCCCGACCACAGGGAGAGACATCATGGCTGAGAAGCAAGGTCACGGCAGCGAGACCGCGAAGCGCGCGAACGCCAAGGCGGCCAAGGAAAGCAAGTCCAACCCGCGCAAGTCCAGCGCGGCGCAGGCCGAGCTGGGCAAGAAGGGCGGCAAGAAGGCCAGCCACTGAAATGCAGAAAGGGCGCGCCCGTCAGGACGCGCCCTTTCGTTCATCCCGGCCGCCCGATCAGATCGGCAGGATGGCCGTGCCGAAGGCGCGCTTCAGCTCGTGGGCGGCGAAGGTCTGGGCCGCCGCAGCGTCCGGCACCACCAGACCCATGCCGAAGAACTCGTGCGTCGAGCCGTTCCAGGTCTTGTGACGGACATCGACGCCCTGGGCTTCCAGGCGCTCGGCCAGCAGTTCGCCCTCGGAGCGCAGCGGGTCGATTTCGGCGTTGATGATGGTCGTGGACGGCAGGCCGCGCAGGTCGGCGTCAACCAGGTTGATGCGCGGGTCGGCGGTCTCGGACTTGTCGTTGAAGTAGTGACCGACGAACCATTCCATCATCGGCTTGTTCAGCGGCTTGGCCGTCGCGTTCTCGACATAGCTTTCGCGCGTCATGTCGTTGCCGGCGACCGGATAGACCGAGACGATGTGGTCCGGCAGGCGGCCGCCCTGATCCCGCAGTTGCATAGCCGTGGCGACGGCCAGGTTGCCGCCGGCGCTTTCGCCCATGATGGCGATCTTGGTCGGGTCGGCGCCGATCGACTGGGCGTTGGCGACGGCCCAGTTCCAGGCGGCCAGGGCGTCGTCATGGGCGGCGGGGAACTTGTTCTCGGGCGCCTGGCGGTAGTGGACCGAGAGGACCACCACGTCGGCGAAACGCGACACGCCGCGCGGGCCGCCGTCATAGACATCCAGGTCCGCGATCACGAAGCCGCCGCCGTGGAAATAGACGACCAGCGGCTTCAGGTCGTCGCTGGTCAGGTCGGGGCTGTAGACGCGCGCCTTCAGCGGCCCGGCGGCGCCGTCGATGGTGATGTCGCGGGTCTGGATGCCCAGGGTCGGGTCTTCATCCTTCACCGTCTCGCGCAGGATGGCCTTGACCGCGTCCGTCGGCGTCGGCTGCAGGCGGGCCTCCTGCGGGCTCAGAGACTCGATCGGCTTGGGGTTCAGCTGGGCCAGATGGTCCAGCACGTTCTGCATGGGCATGTCGGGCTTGGCCGGGGTGGTGCGCGGCTGCTCGTCCTTGCCGAGGATCTTATCGAGGATGGACATAAGGGTCCCTATATTCAGAAGGTTGGCGGTATCGGTCAGCTAACCCCCGGGTCTATGAGGCCGTTCCGTATGCTGGAGCTTGACTCGTTCCGGCGAACCGGGCCTTTGGGCCTCGCTCTCGCGGGAGAGATCGGGGTGTGATTCAGCCCCGACGCCGAAGGCGCAACCGCCCCGGAAACGCTCAGGCAAACGGACCGCGAAGCACACGGACGCTGGAAAGTCGGTCTTCATGACCGCGCCGACGGAGCAAGGCCGCCTCGACATCCGGTTGTTCGGATGGGGGGCGCCGGAATCTCTCAGGCTTCAGGACAGCGGGGGCGCGCAGACGGCGGGAGACCGCTCCAACACGCGACCGCGAGACTCTGAATGGCCGACGAAACCCTGAAGACCACGCCCCTGAACGCCGCGCACCGCGCGCTGGGCGCCCGCATGGTGGGCTTCGGCGGCTATGACATGCCGGTGCAGTACGAAGGCGTGCTGGCCGAACATCGCTGGACGCGGGGACACGCCGGCCTGTTCGACGTCAGCCACATGGGCCAGGCCAAGATCACCGGCGCGGACGCCATCGCCCAGTTCGAACGCTTCGTGCCCGGCGACTATCAGGCGCTGAAGGCCGGCAAGCAGAAGTACTCGCTGCTGCTGAACGAGCGCGGCGGGATCATCGACGACCTGATGGCGGGCAAGCCCGATCACGACGGCCTGTTCGTCGTCGTCAACGCCGGCAACAAGGACGAGGACTTCGCCTTCTGGACCGCGAACCTGGAAGGCGACGCGACCCTGACGGTGCTGGACCGCGCGCTGCTGGCCATCCAGGGGCCGGAAGCGGCCGCCGTGATGGCGGCGCACGAACCGGTGCTGGCCGACTTCGGCTTCATGGATTGCGCGCGGCTGATGCTGTTCGGCTGCGACTGCTACGTCTCGCGCTCGGGGTATACGGGCGAGGACGGCTACGAGATTTCGGTCCCGGCGGACCAGGCCGAGCGCATCTGGAACACCCTGCTGGAAGACGCGCGGGTCAAGCCGATCGGTCTGGGCGCGCGCGACAGCCTGCGGCTGGAAGCCGGCCTGCCCCTGCACGGCCACGACATCGATCCGGCGACGACGCCGGTTGAGGGCGCCCTGACCTTCGCCTTCTCCAAGTCGCGCAAGGAGGCGGCCGACTTCAACGGCGCCGAGACCGTCCTGGGTCAGCTGGCGAACGGAACCGAGCGCGTCCGCGTCGGCCTGATCGTCAAGGAGGGCGCCCCGGCGCGCGAGGGCGCAGAGATCGCCGACGCGGACGGCGCGGTGATCGGCAAGGTCACGTCCGGCGGCCCTTCGCCGACGCTGGGCCGCAACATCGCCATGGGCTACGTGCCGCCGGCCTTTGCCGACCTGGGCACGGAGCTGAAGGTCATCGTGCGCGGCAAGCCGGCCGCCGCCGAGGTCGTCGCCCTGCCCTTCGTGGCTTCACGTTATTACCGCAAACCCAAGACCGTCTGAGGACCGCCATGAAATACACCAAGGATCACGAGTGGGTGCGCGTCGAGGGCGATGTCGCCGTCGTCGGCATCTCCAAGCACGCCGCCGACCAGCTGGGCGACGTGGTCTTCGTCGAGACGCCGGAAGCCGGCAAGACGGTCGGCAAGGGCGACGGCTTCGCCGTGGTCGAGAGCGTCAAGGCGGCGTCGGACGTGTACGCCCCCGTCTCGGGTGAAGTGATCGAGGGCAACGCCGCCCTGGCCGGCGCGCCGGAAACGGTGAACGCCGACCCCGAAGGCGAAGGCTGGTTCGCCAAGATCCGCATCAAGGACGCCAGCCAGCTGGACGCCCTGATGGATCAGGCCGCCTACGACGAATACCTGACGAGCCTCTGACCTTCGGACCCGCTCATCCCGGCGGAAGCCGGGAACCAGTTCGAGCCGCAAGCGCGGCGCCCTGGGATGAGCGGGACCACCTCCCCCGGTGACGTTCGTCACCCAAAGCACTGGATCCCGGCTTCCGCCGGGATGAGCGGAATATACGTATGCGCTACCTTCCCCTGACGCCCGACGACCGCACGGCCATGCTGGCCGCCATCGGCGCCCCGTCCATCGACGACCTGTTCGTGGATGTGCCCGAAAGCGCGCGGCTGGATGGCCCGGTGGACCTGCCGCGCGTGGCGGGGGAGCTGGAGGTCGAGCGGGCGCTGTCGGCGATGGCCTCTCGCAACGCCACGGCAGGCACGACGCCCTTCTTCTGCGGCGCCGGCGCCTACAAGCACCACGTCCCGGCCACGGTGGATCACATCATCCAGCGGTCCGAGTTCCTGACCAGCTACACGCCCTATCAGCCGGAAATCGCACAGGGCACGTTGCAGTATCTGTACGAGTTCCAGACCCAGGTCGCGAACCTGACCGGCATGCCGGTGGCCAACGCCAGCCTCTATGACGGCTCGACCGCCATGGCCGAAGGCGTCTTGATGGCGACCCGCGTGACGCGCCGGAACAAGGCGGTGATCTCGGGCGGCGTGCATCCGCACTATGTCCAGGCGACCGAGACGGTCGTGCACGCCGTGGGCGTCGAGACGCAGGTGCTGGCCGCCGCCGTCGACGCCGAGGCCGCCGTCATCGACCAGATCGGGCCGGACACGGCCTGCGTGGTCGTGCAGACGCCCAACGTCTTCGGCACCGCGACGGATGTGACCAGGATCGCCGAGGCGGCCCATGCGGCCGGCGCCCTTCTGATCGTCGTGGTCACCGAGGCCATGTCGATGGGCCTGCTGAAATCGCCCGGCGAGATGGGCGCCGACATCGTCGCGGCTGAGGGCCAGTCGATCGGCAACGCCCTGAATTTCGGCGGCCCCTACGTCGGACTGTTCGCCACGCGCCAGAAGCTGATCCGCCAGATGCCGGGCCGCCTGACGGGCGAGACGGTGGATGCGGACGGCGAGCGCGGCTTCGTCCTGACCCTGTCGACGCGCGAGCAGCACATCCGCCGCGACAAGGCGACGTCGAACATCTGCACCAACTCGGGCCTCTGCACCCTGGCCTTCACCATCCACATGAGCCTGCTGGGCGAGACGGGCCTGCGCAAGCTGGCCCTGCTGAACCACGAGAAGGCGGTCGCCACGCGCGACGCCCTGGCCGCTGTGCCTGGCGTGGAGATCCTGACGCCGCGTTTCTTCAACGAGTTCGCGATGCGCCTGCCCAAACCTGCGGCCGAGGTGGTCGAGGCCCTGGCCAACCACCGCATCCTGGCCGGCGTACCTTACAGCCGCCTGGCGCCCGCCGCCGGCATGGACGACGTGCTTCTGGTCGCCGCGACCGAGACCACGCTGGACGCCGATATCAAGCTGTTGGCCGTCGCGCTGACCAAGGTCCTGGGGAACTGACGATGAGCACCATGAACACCGTCGGCCGCCCGACCACGCCCAACGCCGTCGCCGCCAAACCCGCCACGCTGACCGGCGGGCGAGGCCTACTGCAGAACGAAGCCCTGATCTTCGAGGGCGACGGTTGGGGCAAGACCGGCGTCGATCTGCCGGAGCCGGCGACGGACGGGGGCGATCTGGGCGATCTGGTGCGGCGCGATCCCATCGGCCTGCCGGGACTGAGCGAGCCGGAGACGATGCGCCACTATGTGCGCCTGTCCCAGAAGAATCACGCCATCGACCTGGCCATATACCCGCTGGGCTCGTGCACGATGAAGCACAACCCGCGCCTGAACGAGAAGATGGCGCGCCTGCCGGGCTTCTCCGACATTCACCCGCTGCAGCCGATCTCGACGGTGCAGGGGGCGTTGCAACTGATGGACACGCTGAGCCACTGGCTGAAGACGCTGACCGGCATGCCGGCGGTCGCCCTGTCGCCCAAGGCCGGCGCGCACGGCGAACTGTGCGGCCTGATGGCGATTCGCGCCGCGCACGAGGCGTCGGGCGAACACGCCCAGCGCCGCAAGGTCCTGGTGCCCACCTCCGCCCACGGCACCAACCCGGCAACTGCGGCCTTCGTGGGCTATTCGGTGGTCGAGGTCGCCCAGACCGAGGACGGCCGCGTCGACGTGGCCGATCTCGCGTCCAAGCTGGGTCCGGACGTGGCCGCCATCATGGTGACCAACCCCAACACCTGCGGCCTGTTCGAGCGCGACATCCTGGAGATCAGCCGCCTGACCCACGCGGCGGGGGCCTACTTCTACTGCGACGGCGCCAACTTCAACGCCATTGTCGGCCGGGTGCGGCCGGGCGACCTGGGCGTCGACGCCATGCACATCAACCTGCACAAGACCTTCTCCACGCCCCACGGCGGCGGCGGTCCGGGCGCGGGTCCGGTGGTGCTGTCAGCGGCGTTGGCGCCTTTCGCGCCCGCCCCGTGGGTGGTGTCGGACGCGGAGGGATACCGTCTGATCGAGCGCGAGGAAGACGAGGCCGAGCAGGCCTTCGGCCGTCTCTGCGCTTTCCAGGGTCAGATGGGGATGTACGTCCGCGCGCTCAGCTACATGATGAGCCACGGCTCGGACGGCCTGCGCCAGGTCGCCGAGGACGCGGTGCTGAACGCCAACTACATCAAGGCCCGCCTGTCGGATCTGATGAGCCCCGCCTTCCCGGACGGTCCGTGCATGCACGAGGCCCTGTTCGACGACGAGTGGCTGAAGGGCACGGACATCACCACGCTCGACTTCGCTAAGGCGATGATCGACGAGGGCTTCCACCCGATGACCATGTATTTCCCGCTGGTCGTCCACGGCGCCATGCTGATCGAGCCGACCGAGACCGAATCGAAGGCCGAACTGGACCGCTTCATCGAGGCGATGCGGGCGCTGGCCGGGGCCGCGAAGGCTGGCGACGTCGAGCGATTCAAGGGCGCCCCCTTCCACGCGCCGCTGCGCCGTCTGGACGAAACCCGAGCCGCCCGCACCCCGGTGCTGCGCTGGACGGCGCCGGAAGGATCGAATCGGGCGGCCTAACCCGCAGCCCGCCTCAGCGCCGCGAAGGCCTGGCGACCGAAGATTTCGGGCGATTCGCCGGGGTGCGTCAGCCAGTGGTCGGTGGCCAGTTTCAGGATACTGACGGCGGTCCCGGCGACCACTCGGCAGGCGACATCGTCGGGCGGCAGGCCCTTCTGATTCGCCAGGGTCTGGGCCAGAAGACGCTCGACCGCCTCGTACTTGGCCTGGTCGCCCGCGCGGAGGGACGGCGTGGCGTGAATCAGGCGCGCGACGGCCAGGCCTTCGGGCGACGGGGGTCGGCGCGCCAGGTCGATCATGGCGTTCTCGACCATATCCAGCAGCGATTCGTCGGCCGGCCGCGCCGCGACGGCGTCGGCGATCACCTGCGGGAAGTCCGCCTTCGCCGATAAGGCGATCTCTTCCTTCGATCCGAAGTAGTTCAGCAGGGTCCGGCGCGAGACTTCGGCGGCCTCGGCGATGTCGTCCAGCGTCACCGAATCGAATCCCGACACCAGAAACAGGCGTAAGGCTTCGGCCTGGATCCGTCCGTGGGTCTCGGATCGCTTGCGCGCGCGCAGTCCGTCCGATTCGAAATGTTTGTTTTGCACTTCTTGCATAATTGCACCGGGTGCATATATGCAGTCCGGAGCCTATTTAAAGGGGGTGTCGACAAACAGGATAGCGCCGATGGCCGGATGGACCACAAACGATATCGCCGATCTGAGGGGCCGACTGGCCATCATCACCGGCGCGACCGGCGGATTGGGGCTGCAAACGGCGCTGGTTCTGGCGGCCAAGGGCGCCGAGGTCGTGCTGGCGGCGCGCAATCCGCAGAAGGGCGCGGACGCTGTGGCCCTGATTCGCGCGCGATATCCGGCGGTGAAGGTCAGGTTCGACCTGCTGGACCTGGGCGACCTGTCGTCGGTGGCCGCTTTCGCCGACCGCCATGTGGCCGCCGGCCGGCCGATCGACATGCTGATCAACAACGCCGGCGTCATGGCCCTGCCGAAACGCCAGGAGACGGCGGACGGCTTCGAGATGCAGTTCGGCACCAACTACCTGTCCCACTTCGCCCTGACCGGGCGGCTGCTGCCGTTGCTGACGGCGGCGAAGGCGCGGGTGGTGCAGCTGTCCAGCGTGGCGCATCGCGGCGGCCGCATCCGGCTGGAGGATCTGAACTACCGCAAGGGCTATCGGCCGTGGCCGGTCTATCAGCAGTCCAAGCTCGTCATGCTGATGTTCGCCATCGAGCTACAGCGACGGAACGCGGCGAACGGCTGGGGCCTGACCAGCGTGGCGGCGCATCCCGGCGTGTCGCGCACCGACCTGATGGCCAATGGGCCGGAGCATGGCAGCACGGGCGGCTCGCTCAGCGGCTTCCTGGTTCGGCGATTCGCCCAGTCGGCCGAGCGCGGCGCCCTGCCGACGCTGATGGCCGCGACTTGGCCAGGCGTGACGCCCGGCGGATACTATGGGCCACAGGGTCTGGGCGAGATGCGCGGTCGGCCGGGCGTGGCCCGGATCGATCCGGCGGCCCTGGACGCCGATGTCGCGCGCCGGCTCTGGACCGAGTCCGAACATCTGACGGGCGTGCGCTGGGGCTGACACTTACGGCGATGTCATTCGTCAGCCGCCGTTCAGCCACGGAAGCGGATTGTAAAGGCGTTCGTGGCAGGGTGTTCACGGTGACGCGGGGCGAAGTCTTCGCGGAGCCAAGTGGCGTCCTGTCGGTTTGTGCCTGACCCATCCAGAACGGATCGCTTCGCGTGACATTCGCCGCCGCCCTTCACTCGCCCGTCCGATTCCGCGCCAGCCCGTGGAAGCTGCTGCGCCGCATCGCCATGACGGCGGCCGGCATCGGCGTCGTGCTGCTGGGCGTGGTGATCGCGCCGTTGCCGGGCCCGCTGGGGCTGCCGGTCATGGTGCTGGGCCTGATGCTGATCTTGAAGGCGTCGATCTGGGCCAAACGCGCCTTCATCCGAGCGCAACGGGCGCGGCCGAACTGGGTCTATCCCTTCCGCCGCCTGCTGCGGCGCAAGCCGGAGTTCGCGCCGGTCTTCTGGCAGCAGCTGCTTCGGATCGAGCGGCTGATGTTGCGGCGCGGGCGTGGATCCATGACGCGGATGCGAAAAAAGCTGCGGCGCGGTTTCCGCAAGATGTTCCATTGATTGCGTAAATCGCGCGCCGCAACCGCGAAGCACGCCAAAGTGAAGTCCACAGCCTCCCGCCCGCGTCACACAGGCGTATCCTGACCCTCGCGTTATCGAGAACCGAAACAGCGTTGGGAGGCGCTCAGGGTCATGATGTCACGCGTATACAAGGGCGTGGTCGCTGGTTTCGTCGCGACCGTCGCGGTTTCCCTGATGGAGGCCGTCAATCTGCTGACCGTGAAATGGTTCGCACCGTTCCCGGGCATCGTCGCCCGCATCCTGGACCTGCATAGTTTGACGGCCGGCTGGGTGGTTCACGCCATCGCCGGGACCCTGATCCTGGGGCCGCTTTTCGGCATCCTGTGTCCCCGCCTGCCGACCGACACGCCCGAGACCAAGGGCATCGTCTTCGCGGTTGGAGCCTGGGTGGCGATGATGATGGTCATGATGGTGACCGGCGACGCCTTCGTCTTCGGCAGCAACTTCGCCACCGTCGGCTGGATGCTGGTCACCCATGCGGTGTTCGGGATCGTGCTGGGCAATGTCTATGCCCGGCTGATCGCACGCGAGAAGCGAGCCCACGTCGTGGTCGGCGCGCAACCGGCTCACTGACGGAAAGTTCTTCTCCCCATTCGCGCAGGCGGATGGGGGGGTGGCTCGGCCTTCAGGCCGAGACGGAGGGGCTGTTCAAGCGCGGCGTGTGGGATCGCCCCTCCACCGCAAGCGGTCCCCCTCCCCATTGCATGGGGAGGAAAGCGCCTTAGCTGAGGCGCGAACCGATCTGGGCGATGGCGGCATCGGCCAATGGGTCGGTCTTCTGCGACGCCAGCTGCGAGGCCAGGATGCGTTCGGCGGCGTCGACGGCCATTTCGGCGGCGGCGGCCTTCACCTCGGCGGCGGCCTGAACTTCGGCCTGGGCGATGCGGCGTTCGGCCAGGGCCTGACGACGGGCCAAGGTCTCTTCCAGCTTGGCGCGAGATTCGACTTCCAGCCGGCGGGCGTCGGCCTCGGCGGCCTTCAGGGTTTCAGCGGCCTGGGCGTCAGCCTCGGCCTTTTCCTGACGGATCGAGGCCAGCAGGGCTTCGGCTTCGGCGCGCAGACGGGCGGCCTCGTCCAAGTCAGCCTGAATCTTGGCGGCCTTGGCGTCCAGCGCCCCGGCGATCAGTTTCGGCACGCCGGCCAGGATCAGGATGCCGACAAAGATCAGCAGGCCGATGCCGACCCAGATCTCGGGATTGGACAGGCTCCAGATGCCTTCCTCGAAGATCAGGTTCATCAGGTAGCTCCGTTCAGGGCGGCGGCCACGTCGGCCTTGGCCGGCGCCTTGCCGGTCAGACGTTCGACCAGAGCCGAGGCGGTGTCGGCGGCGATGCCCGAGACGTGCGTCATGGCGGCGTCGCGCGACTTGGCGATGGCGGCCTCAGCCTCGGCGATGCGGGCGTTGACTACCGATTCCTCGGCGGCGAGACGGGCGTTGGCCTCATCGGCCACGCGCTGCTTGGCGGCGGTGGCCAGCGAGCGGGCCTCGGCGCGCGCCTTGGCCAGATCGGCCTTGGCGGCGGCGGCCTGGTCGGCGGCCTCGGTCTGGACCTGACGCGCGGCGGCCACCGCGCTGGAAATGGTTTCGGTCCGCTCGTCCAGGACGCGGCGCAGGCGCGGCGCGAAGACCCTGGCGATCAGGACATAGAGGATGACGAACAGGAACAGCAGATAGGCCGCCTGTCCGAACCAGTGGGTGGTGTCGAACTGGGGCAGCCCGCCGCCCCCGCCGTGGCCCTCGGCCTCGGTCGTGGCGTGACCGCCCGAAACGTTACCCGCAGCGGCGCCGTGGGCGGCGTCTTCGGCGTGAACCGGAGGATGATCAGAGGAAGAGAGGGCCATATCTATCCGTCGCGAGGCAAGGAAACGGCGGCATGGCCCGATCAGGCCACGCCGCCGATGTCTTCAGGCGTCGTGGATCAGCCCAGCCAGGCCAGGATGCCCAGGACGAAGGCCAGGATGCCCAGGGCTTCGACCAGGGCGGCGCCGACGAACAGGTTGCCGACTTGCGACGCGGCGGCCGACGGGTTGCGCAGCGCGCCCGCCAGGAAGTTGCCGAAGATGTTGCCCACGCCGATGGCGGCGCCGAGCATGCCCAGCGTGGCCAGGCCGATACCGAAGTACTTGAAGGAGTCGGCTTCCATGTGAGTGTTCCTATTCAGTCAGGGTTGGAAGGGATGGATTATGTCGGGCTGGCCCGCGACCTTAGTGGCCGTGGCCCAGATTGACGACGTCGTTCAGATAGATGCTGGTCAGCACGGCGAAGACGAAGGCCTGCAGGAAGGCCACCAGGAACTCCAGCGCAGTCAGCCCGACGACCATGCCCATCGACAGGGCGGCGACGGGCAGGCCCAGCAGGCCCAGGCCGCCGGTCACGGCCAGCGCGCCCATGGAGACGACGAAGCCGGCGAAGATCTTCAGCGCGATGTGGCCGCCCAGCATGTTGCCGAACAGACGCAGCGTCAGGGTGATGGGGCGCAGCAGGAACGAGATGAACTCGATCGGCGCCAGAATGATCAGCAGCGGCCACGGCACGCCCGACGGCACGAACAGCTTGAAGAAGCCCAGGCCGTTCTTGGCGAAACCCACGGCGATGACGGTCAGGATGGTCAGCAGGCCCAGCGTGCCGGTGACGGCCAGCTGAGACGTAGCGGTGAAGCTGAGCAGCATGCCCAGCATGTTCATGCCCAGCACCAGCAGGAACAGGGTGAAGACGAAGGGGAAATACTTGCGGCCGTCGTGGCCGATGATCGAATCGGTCACGCCGTCGATCATTCCGAACAGGCCTTCACCCGCCGCCTGCAGCCGGCCGGGCACGACCTTGGCGCCCGAGGTCACGAACTGCATGAACAGGACGATCAGCACGAACGCCGCCGTCATGGCGATGTGCGAGTTGGTGATCGCCAGATCGGCGTAGCCGATTCCGGGCAGAGTCACGTCGGGAAGGTCGACGACCTTTTGAATCTGAAACTGGTGAATCGGATCGGCCATAAGCCTATCGGTCCTCGTCTTCTTCTTCGTCGTCGAAGGGGATCGACCGTGGTTCGATCCCGCTCGCCTTGGCTTCCGCCATCAGCCGTTGGGCCGTGCGGTGCGCCATCCATACTGAAACGGCGAAGCCCAGAAGGACGCCGCCGATCAGACCCCAGGGCGTCGTGCCGGCCAGCCGGTCGATGCCGAACCCAAGCGCCAAACCCACCAGAACGCCGCCGATAAGCTCGGCGATGATCCTGTAGGCCTGCCCGGCCGCCTTCTGGCCCGACAGATCGATGGCGGCCTGAGCCTTGGTCCGCGCCTCCAGACCGGATGCGCTTTCGTGGAGGCGTTTGATCGCCTCGTCGCGCGATTCCAGATTTTGAGACATGACCTGTACAATCAGAGGCCCCGGCGAGATCGCCCGGGCAGGGTCTGAATTCGGCGCGGAACCTACAGACGGGACCTGTTTTGGTCAAGTCGCCGTGATCTAGCGCTAAGACGCTGTATTAGCATGGCAAATGGCCATTTCGTCGCGCCTGTGGCGAGGCGTCGCTGGCGCGGAGGCGAACGAGGCCCTAGTTTGGCGGTCATGAACGCCCATGTGGCCCCTCCCCGACCCGGTTCCGAGACCGAAGCCGCGTCGCGGCGGCCGCTCAGCGTGCGCCTGGCCACGCCGCGAGGCTTCTGCGCCGGCGTCGACAGGGCCATCCAGATAGTCGAGCGCGCCATCGAGAAGTACGGCGCGCCCGTCTATGTGCGGCACGAGATCGTCCACAATCGTCACGTCGTCGAGCGCCTGAAGGCCATGGGCGCGGTCTTTGTGCAGGAACTGGACGAGTGCCCGGACGACAGGCCGGTCGTGTTCTCGGCGCATGGCGTGCCCAAGTCGGTGCCGGCCTCGGCCCGAGATCGGAAGATGTTCTATCTGGATGCGACCTGCCCGCTGGTGTCCAAGGTGCACGTCGAGGCGGAGCGGCATCATGCGGCCGGCCGGCACATCCTGCTGATCGGTCACGGCGGCCACCCAGAAGTGGAAGGCACGATGGGCCAGTTGCCGGACGGCGCCATCACCCTGGTCGAGTCGGTCGAGGATGCGCATCGCGTGATGCGGCCGGGGCAGCAGCCGTTGGCCTACGCCACCCAGACCACCCTGTCTCTGGACGACACGGCCGAAATCCTGAGCGTGCTGAAGGCGCGCTTTCCGGAGCTGCCGGACCCGCACAAGGAAGACATCTGCTACGCTACGACCAATCGCCAGGAGGCCGTGAAGCGGCTGGCCGACGGGTCGGACCTGGTGCTGGTGGTGGGCTCACCGAACTCGTCCAACTCGGTGCGGCTGGTCGAGGTGGCGATGCGCTCGGGCGCCGGGGCCGCCAAGCTGGTGGATGACGCCAGCCAGATGGACTGGAGCTGGTTCGAGAGCGTGCACACGGTCGGCATCACCGCCGGCGCCTCTGCCCCCGAGCCCCTGATCCAGGCCCTGATCGCCGCCATCGGCGACCGATTTGACATGACGCTGATGGACGATCCCGGCGAGCGGGAGACGGTCAGCTTCAAGCTGCCGCGTGCGCTGACCGCCTAAATGAAACTCCGCTCATCCCGGCGGAAGCCGGGATCCAGTGAGAACCACACGCGCAACGCTCTGCCATCGCGACTGCAGCCAAAGAACTGGATCCCGACGTCCGTCGGGATGCTCGGTTTTTGTGTGGCCCCTAGAACCGGTACGCCACCCCCACCCGCAGGTTCCGGCCGGCCATCGGGGCGATGTCCTTCAGGAAGGACACGTGCTCGCGAGCCTCGACGTCGGTCAGATTGTGCACCTCGGCGAAGACGGTGATGTTCTTGTCCGCCAGCGGTCGCCAGGCGCCCGTCAGATTGACCATGGTGTAGGCATCGGTCGGCAGCTCGATCTCGGTGACGCGGTCCTGTTCGGCGACGTGACGCACCTCGAGGGCGGCGTCAAAGGGCGTCGAGGACCAGGCCAGGCGGCCGGTCACCGACCACGGCGGGATGCGCGCGGCGGGCCCGAGGTCGGTCTCGGCGTGGACGTAGTCGGCCTGGCCTTCCAGTGACAGCTTGCGGTCGCCGCTCTCCCACAGGGCATAGTCCGCCTCGGCCTCGAAGCCGTAGAAGGTCGCGTCGGTCTGGACGAAGCGATAGATCGGGAACTCTTCGCCCTCGGCGTCGAAGATCTCACCGGTGGCGCGCTCGTCGATGAAGCCGTCATACTTGGACACATAGGGATGGAAGTCGCCGGTAAAGCGGCCGGTCGTGTAGTGGACCGTGCCCTCCAGGGTGTTCACCGTCTCGGCGTCCAGATTGACGTCGCCCGTCTCATAGGCGGCGGTGGCGATGTGCACGCCGTCGGCGAACAGCTCGACCTCGGACGGGGCGCGCTCGTTGTGGGCCAGGCTGAGGCCCAGGAAGAGGCCAGGGGCCGGGCGCAGGAAGGCGGCGATCGAGGCGGAGACATTGTCGAACTGACGCTCGACCTCGGCCGTTTCGCCCAGCGGGATGGCGCTGAGCGTACGCTTGTCGAAGCGCAGGCCGCCCTCGAAGCCGACGGCGCCGCGATCCCAGCGCTGGATCGTGTAGACGCCCTGCTCCTCGATATGCGCGGTGGGGACGAACGCCTCCTCGCCGATGGCGGCGAAGTCGCGGCTGAGGGCCTGAACGCCATAGGCGGCGTTCCAGCCGTCGCGCTCACGCTGGACCAGATCGACGCGGCCTTCCTGGCCGTCGGAGTCGAAGATGGTGCCGGGCTCGCCCGGGCCTTCAAACTCGGTGTGTGTGTATTCGGCGTGTCCGAAGCTGCCGCGCACGGCGCTGAACGGGCCGCCGTCGAAGCGGTATTCGCCGCGCACGTCCTCGCGGGTCTGGTGCAGCTGGATGAAGACGGTCGGTTCGGCCACCGTGCCGTATTCGCTGTCGGTGTCCTTGTAGCTGGCGCCGATGAAGCCCTTGTCGCCGATGTAAGACGCGCCGATGCCCCAGGCTTCCAGCTCGGTATAGGAGTTGGGCTGGCTTCCGCCGTCGCCGCGCGGTTCGCCGTCCAGCGCCGCCAGCCGGGCCGAACGGGCCGGCGACGGGATATCGTAGTCGTCGGTCGAGCGCTTCACCCCGTCGATGTTGAAGGCGAACCGGCCAGCGCCGGCGGTGACGCGGGCGAAGACCGAGCGGCCGTCATCGACGCTGGACGCCTGGGTCGAGATCACGCCGTCGACGCCGCCGTCGGGCATCTCTGTCGGGATGCGGCCGTCCAGGATGTTGACCACGCCGCCGATGGCCGAACCGCCGTACATCAGGGTCGAGGGACCGCGCACCACCTCGATGCGGTTCGATTCCGCCGGGTCGGTGGCGACGGCGTGGTCGGGCGAGACCGACGAGGCGTCGATCATGCCGATGCCGTTGGTCAGCACCTGTACGCGCGGGCCCGACAGCCCCCGGATCACCGGGCGGCTGGCGCCTGGCGCGAAGTCGGTCGAGCGCAGACCCGGCTGGCTGGCCAGCAGGTCGCCCAGCGACTGGGCCGGGGCTACGGCCAGCGCCTGCTCGTCGATCACGTCGGTGGCGATGGTGGTGGCCCGCTGGCTCACGCCGAAGGGGCTGGCCGTGACGACGATGTCGTCCAGCTGCGCGGTGTCGGACGACGCGTCCTGCGCGTGGGCTACGCCGGCCAAGGCCACGGCGGCGGCGGCGCCCAGAAGGCTGGAGCGGGAAACGTGATGCATGGCGAACGTCCGGGAAGAAGACACAGGCTGTTGTTATGAGATAACATCACACAACGTCAAGCCCCTCCGGCAGGTCGCTATCGCGTCGCTAGGGATCGTATTGAAAGCCTTGATATCACCCGGCTTTTCTCGACGCCTTGCTTTCGTCACGCAGGTCGATCATTATCAGGCCGTCGATCTACTTTGCGTAACGCTCTCGTTCTTCTGCGTCTCTGCAAGAGATCCTTAGCTGCTCCCAACATCGGACCGACCCCCCGTCAGCGCGTTGCTGGCTGGGAAAATCGAACGGAGGTCCAGAAAATGGCGACCGGAACTGTCAAGTGGTACAACCCGACCAAGGGTTATGGCTTCATTCAACCGTCGGACGGCGGCAAGGACGTGTTCGTGCACGTCTCGGCCGTTGAAGCGGCCGGCATCGGCACGCTGAGCGACGGCCAGACCGTTTCCTACGAGCTGGAGCGCGATCGTCGCTCGGGCAAGGAATCGGCGGTCCAGCTGAAGTCCGAAGGCTAAGCCTTCAAACGCCGTCTAAAGGGGTCGGCCTCGCCGGCCCCTTTTTCGTTCCACCTTCCAGGAGTTCTCCCATGATTGAAGAAAGCTTCGTGCGCCTTTACGCCCACGACTTCGTCCAGTTCGCGGGCCGCTCCGAACTCGGCCAGGACGTGGACGAGGCCCTGACGCGCCGTGTGCGCGAGGCCCGGTCCCACGCTGTGCTGATGGATCGCCACAAGGGCTCGGACCACCTCGCCGCCCTGATAGAGCGCGTTCGCGACGAGGCGGGCCGCTTCGTCGGCCGCCCCATGCTCAAGGACACCGACCCGGCCGCCGCCGCCGGTCGGCACAAGCGCTTCCTGGTCGATATCGCCGATGTCCTGTCCGAACCCGAGGGCGTCGTCGCTCACCGCGCCGAGGGCAAGCCCGGCCTTCAGATTCGCCGGCTGGACGCCTAGTCCACTCCCCTGTCTCCCACTCACGTCCGATGATGATGGTGGAGGGCGCGGACTACCGCGTCGAGAGGCTGACCAGCAGACACACGAGCAGGAACAGGCACAGCCCCTGCCAGAAGCGGACGGGGTGACGCTCGATCAGCCCCAGCGGCTCGCGCTGCGGCGCGGCCAGGCGTTCGCCGCTTTCCAGAACGTGCACCAGTTCGTCGACATCGGCGAAGCGCTCATCCGGATCGACCTGCAGCGTGCGGCGGATGGCGGCCTCCAGCCATGACGGCACGTCCGGGCGCAGGCGCGTTAGCGACGTCGGCTGCTGCTCGAACTTGGGCCGACCCGCCTCCTCGGCCCTCGCCCACGGATAGTGAGGCCCCGTCAGCGTCCGGAACAGGGTGACGCCCAGTGCGAACTGGTCGCTGGCGGCGTCGCCGGGCGCGCCGTCGAACAGCTCGGGCGCCATGTAGCCCGGGGTGCCGGGCGCTTCGGCCTGATCGAACTCCTCCTCCAGACGGGGGATGCGCGCGACGCCCAGGTCGATCAGCTTCAGCCCGCCGTCCTTCTCGAGAATGACGTTGTCCGGCTTGATGTCGCGGTGGGCGACGCCCAGCCGGTGCAGAGCGGAAACGGCGCGCGCCAGGTTCAGCGCTGTCGTCACCGCCTCGGCCATCTCCATCGGCTCGTGCGTCAGGCGGGCATGGAGGGTTTGTCCCTCGTAGTATGGCTGGACCAGATAAAGCTGCGTCTGGCGGCCCGCCTCGGGCGTCAGGGTTCGCCCGACGTAGGGGCTGTCGACACGGCGGCCGATGAAGCTCTCGCGCAGGAAGGCGGAGCGGGCGCCCTTCTCCGACAGGATGGCGGGCTTGGGGAACTTCAGCACCAGCGGACCGGGCTTGGCGCCGTCGCGGGCCAGGAAGACGCGCGTGTAGCGTCCGTCCGATAGAAGCCGGTCTAGGTGGTAGCCGTCGATCTTCTGGCCGGCGCCGGGCGGCGGCAGGATGGGCAGGCCGGCGACCTCGGCCCCCAGGGCTTCCCAGTCCAGCGCGCCGGTGGTCACCACATCGACGATCAGGGCGGTCGCGTTGTCGCGCGGGCCCGTGACGGTGACAGCGTCCAGCAACCCTTGCGCATCGGCATCGGCCGAGCCGCGGCGCCCCAGGATGCGGCAGATGTCATCCTCGCTCAGGACGCCGTGGACGCCGTCACTGGTCAGCAGCAGGCGGTCATGCGGCATCAGGGGCGTGGAGCGGACGTCCATCTTCACGTCCTGCTCGATGCCCAGCGCCCGGATCAGGACGTGGCCCTTGCCGGGCTGGTCGTGGACGTGGTCCTGCGTGAGGCGCGTGAGGACGCCATCGCGGAAATGCCAGGCGCGACTGTCACCGACGTGCAGCACCGTCGCCTCGCGCCCCCGCAGGACCATGGCTGTGAAGGTGCAGGCCGCGCCCTGCATGTTGGGGTCGGTCTTGCCCTTGGAGTTGAGCCAGCGATTGTAACCTTGCATGGCGCGGATGCCCGCCGTCGGAATGCCGACGATGGGATCCTGGTCCATGTATCCGTCGATGAAGCTGCGAACCGCCAGCTCGGCGGCGATACGCCCGCCCTTTGAGCCGGACACGCCGTCCGCGACGATGGCGACGACGCCGTGGGTGCGTTGTTCCGAGGGGCTGCCCAGATGGACGCCGCCGAAATCCTGATTATCCGCGCGCGGGCCGCGCATGGTCGCGAAGCCCGCCGCGATCTCCAGCCTGTCGTCGCTCATGTGCCTCTGATCCCCGCAAGGGAGTCAGAGGCACAGAGCGGATCAGGTCAAACGATTACTTCGCCGCGTCGGCGTTAGCTTCGTCCATCTGGTCGACCATCGCCTGGTGAGCGGTAACGGTCGGCAGGGTCTCGGACGCCCAGGTCTTCAGAGTCGCGTCGTTGCTGGTCATGCCGAAAGCCTCCAGCAGCGCCTTGGTCTCGTTATGTGCGGCTTCCTGCTGCTGCAGATAGACGCGATCGAAATCCTGGTCGGTGGCGCCGCGCAGATTGTCGATCAGGCCCTGGTGGCGCTGATCCATCATGGTCGGCACGGTCAGGTTCAGGGCGGCGGCCAGCGGCTTCAGCTTTTCACCGGCGGCGGTGTGGTCGGCCACCATCTTGGAGCCGAACGCCTTGATCGCCGGGTTGGTGGAGCGCATGGCGGCGATCTTGCCGGCTTCGACCTCGTACATGCCGCCGATGGCCGCATTGGTGACGAAGCTTTCGTTGGTGGCCGCGGCGACGGGGGCAGCGACCGCGCCGACGGCGCCGGCGGTCGTGTCCTGGACGGTGTTGGCGGCCTGGTTCTGCTGATCCGGCGCGCCGCCGGATTCGCCTTGGCCACAGGCGGCGAGCGACAGGGCGGCGACGGCGGCGGCGGCCATGGCTAGGGTCTTGGTACGCATGGTGTGTTCCTCCACAGGGTGCGTCACACGACGCCCCTTGCCTCTCGACGAGGCTTCTGTGGAGGTAACGGCCCCGTGATCGGGACGTTCCGTTCGACAGCCGATCAGGTCGGCCGGTTCAACGCGCCGGTCAGGCGACGGGCGCGTTGTCGCCCGTCCAGCCGCCGGCCAGAGCCTTGAAGACCGTGACCTGATAGCTGACCACCAGACCGTCCGACGCCGCCAGGGTGGCGTCGGCGGCGGCCAGGGTCCGTTCTGCGTCCAGCACCGTCAGGAAGCTGTCGGCGCCGGCGTCGAAACGCAGGCGTGACAGGCGGGCGGCGGTGGCGGCTTGGTCCCGCGCGGCGCGCAGGGCGGCGTTGCGGTCCAGCTCGTTGGCGTAGGCCGACAGGGCCGTCTCGGTTTCCTGAAGGGCCTCCAGCACCGTCTGGTCAAACGTCGCCAGGGCGGCGGCCGACCCAGCGCTGGCCTGCTCGATGCGGGCGCGCGCGGCGAAGATGTTGGGGAAGGTCCAGGAGATCAGCGGGCCGAAGCCGAAGCGGAAGTTCTGGTTCTCGCCCAGGCCGCTGGCGTCCGATGCGGTCGAGCCGATCGAGCCGCCCAGGCTGATGCTGGGATAGAGGCTGGCCGTGGCGACATTAACGCGCGCGGCGGCGGCGGCGAGCTGACGCTCGGCCTGGCGCACATCGGGGCGGCGGGCCAGCAGCTGGGCGCCGTCGCCGACCGGGATCGGCTGCATCAGGCGCGGCGGCGTGGTGCAGGCGCGGGCTGAGGCATCGACGCTCTGCGGCGTCTGGCCGGTCAGGGTCGCCAGGCGGAAGACGGCGCTTTCGCGCTGTGCCAGCAGGCTGGGCAGGGCGGCTCGGCTGGACTCCAACGCCGAGCGAGCGCGGGCCACGTCCAGACCGTTGCCCGAGCCGGCGTCGAGCAGGCGCTGGGTCAGATCGACCGTGTTGGACTGCAGCTCGATGGTGCGCTGGGCGACCTCGATCTGGGCGTTGGCCGAGCAGGTGTCGGCATAGGCGCGGGCGGTCTCGGCGGCGACCGAGACACGCACGATCTCCAGCGCGGCGGCGGCGGCGTCCGCATCGGCGCGGGCCGCGCGGATGCTGCTGGAGACGCGGCCGAACAGGTCGATCTCGTAGGAGACGTCGAGGCCGACGTCATAGCTGTCGTAGTCCGGCAGCGCCTGATCGTCGGGCAAGCCCTCGACCTGGGTGGACGAGCGCGACGCCCTGCCCCGCTGATACGAAGCGGACGTCTGGGTGCCGGGAAGACGCGCGGTGCGCGTCTCGCCCAGGACGGCGCGAACCTGGCGCAGGTTCTGGACCGCGGCCTCGATGTCGTTGTTCTCGGTCAGGGCCTGCTGGACCAGGGCGTCGAGCGCCGGGTCCGAGTAGAGCCGCCACCAGTCGTCGCGCGCGGTGGCGCTGGTCGTGGCCTCGGCGTCCTGGGAGATGAAGGCGCCCGACGCCTCAGGGGGGAGGCGGGCGTCGGGCGCCTTCGGCCCCACCGCGCAGGCCGCCTGGGAGAGGCTGACCAGAGCAACGGCGGAGAGGAGTGCAATACGGGTCATCAGGCGGCGTCTCCCGCGGCCGGGGCCGCGCCGGTCGCCGGCGGATCGGCACGATCGTGCTCCGGCGTTCCGTAGGTGGTGGGCAAGGTCCGTTCCTTCTCGGGCGCCTTGGGCATGTAGCCCGCCAGCTTGCGCGAGATGACGTAGAAGACCGGCGTGAACAGCAGGCCGAACAGGGTCACGCCCAGCATGCCGGAGAAGACGGCGGTGCCCAGCGACTGACGCATCTCGGCCCCGGGGCCCGTCGCCAGCATCAGCGGCACGACGCCGAAGATAAAGGCGAACGAGGTCATCAGGATCGGACGCAGGCGCGTCTGGGCGGCGCGCACGGCGGCGTCCCAGCGGCTGAGCCCCTCGTCCTCGGCCTGCTTGGCGAACTCCACGATCAGGATGGCGTTCTTGGCCGCAAGCGCGATCAGGACGACCAGGCCGATCTGGACCAGGATGTTGTTGTCCAGGCCCCGGATGTTGACCCCGATCATGGCCGCCAGAATGCACATCGGCACGATCAGCACGACGGCCAGCGGCAGGGTGAAGGCCTCGTACTGAGCGGCCAGCACCAGGAAGACCAGCACCACGGCCATGGCGAAGACCACGGTCGCGCCGCCGGCGGACGCCTTCTCCTGCAAGGCCAGGCCGGTCCACTCGTAGGCGAAGCCGGCCGGCAGCGTGGCCTCGGCCAGTTGCTCCATCGACGCGATGGCCTGGCCGGAGGAAACGCCCTCCGCCGCTTGTCCTTGCAGCGTGGCCGCCGGGAACAGGTTGTAGCGGACGACGCGCGCCGGACCGGAGTCCTCGCGCAGGTTGGCGACAGAGCCGATCGGAACCATGGCGCCGGTGGCCGAGCGGGTCTTCAGATTTGCGATGTCGGCCATGTCGTCGCGCGCCGTCGGCTCCGCCTGAGCGGTCACCCGGAAGGTGCGGCCCAGGAAGTTGAAGTCGTTGACGTAGGACGAGCCCAGATAGACGCCCAGGGTGTTGAAGACGTCCGACGGCTGGACGCCCATCATCAGCGCCTTGTCACGGTCGACATCGGCGGCGATGCGCGGCGAGCCGGTGTTGTAGGTCGAGAAGACCTGCTGCACCTGATCGGGCGCCTGGGCGGCGGCGCCCATCATGGCGAAGGTGGCGCCTTCCAGCGCGCGGTAGCCCGCGCCGCCGGTGTCCTGGACCATCAGCTCGAAGCCGTTGCCGTTGCCCAGACCCTGAACAGCGGGCGGCGCGATGACGAAGATATTGGCGTCCTCGATGCCCGAGGTCGCGCCGGTGATGGCGCCCGCCAGGGCCGCGGCGCTCTGTTCGGCCGACTTGCGGTCGGCGAAGGCGTCGAGGCGCACGAAGATGGTCGCGGCGTTGGAGCCGAACGAGAAGCTGGTGCCGTCCAGGCCGGCGAAAGCGACCATGCCCTCTACGCCCTCGGTGGTCTTGATGATCTCCGAGGCGCGCTGCATCACGGCCTGGGTGCGTTCCAGCGAGGCGCCGGGCGGCAGTTGCACGACGCCGATCAGGAAGCCCTGATCCTGCTCCGGGATGAAGCCGGACGGGGTGTCGGTCAGACGCCAGGCGGTCAGGCCGAGCAGCACCGCATAGACCACCAGCATCAGGCCGACCGTACGCACCAGACGCGCGGTCAGGCGGCCGTAGCGGTCCGACAGCCAGTCGAAGCCCTGGTTGAACTTGCGTCCGGCATAGCCGCCGTAATAGGCGGCCGTGCCCAGCAGGCCGGGCTTGCGGTGATTGTCATGCGCCTTGTGCGGCTTCAGCAGCAGGGCGGCCATAGCCGGCGACAGCGTCAGCGACACGATCAGCGAGACCACCGAGGCCGTCGTGATGACGATGGCGAACTCGCGATAGAAGATGCCCGGGATCCCCGGCACGAACATGGTCGGCACGAACACCGAGACCAGCACCAGGCCGATCGAGATCAGGGCGCCCGAGACCTCCTGCATCGACCGATAGGCCGCCTCCTTGGGCGTCAGCCCCTCGCGGATGTATCGCTCCACGTTTTCGACCACGACGATGGCGTCGTCGACGACGATGCCGACGGCCAGAACCAGGGCGAACAGGCTGAGCGAGTTGATCGAATAGCCGAGCGCCAACTGGACCGCGAAGGTGGCGACCAGGGCGACCGGGATGGCCACGATCGGAATGATGGCGGCGCGCCAGGTCTGCAGGAAGACCAGCACGACCAGAACCACCAGCACGACGGCTTCCAGCAGGGTGTGCTGAACCGACTCAACCGAGGCGGCGACGAACTCCGTGGGGTTGTAGGCGACCTGTACGGCCATGCCGGCGGGCAGCTCCGTGCGCAGCGCCTCGACTTCGGCCTGCACGCGCTCGGCGGTGCCCAGGGCGTTGGCGCCGGGCTGCTGGACGATGGCGATGCCCACGCCCTGCTGGCCGTCAAAGAAGCCGCGGATGCCGTAATCCTGGGCGCCCAGTTCGACACGCGCGACGTCGCGGACGCGGGTGACGCGGCCCTCGGCGTCGGTCTTGATGACGATGTCGGAGAACTGCTGGGGGTCGGTCAGGCGGCCTTGCACCTGCACCGGCAGCTGGAAGGCGGCGGCGTTGGTGGCGAAGGGGGGCTGGCCGATGGCGCCGGCGGCGGCCTGGACGTTCTGGGCGCGCAGAGCGGTGATGATGTCGGAGCCGGTCAGATTGCGCTCGGCCGCCTTGGCCGGGTCGATCCAGACGCGCATCGAATAGTTGCCGCCGCCGAACACCTGGACGGCGCCGACGCCGTCGATCCGCAGCAGGCGGTCGCGCAGCACCGATTGGGCGTAGTTGCCGACGTAATCGTTATCCAGCGTCTTACCGGGCGAAGTCAGGCCCAGGATCATCAGGAAGCCGCTCTCCTGCTTGTTCACCGTGACGCCGACCTGACGGACGGCTTCGGGCAGGCGGGGTTCGGCCAGGGCGACGCGATTCTGGACCAGCACCTGGGCCGCATCCAGATCGGTGCCCGGATTGAAGGTGACGGTGATCGCCACCGCCCCGTCCGAGGTCGAGGAGGACGAGATGTAGAGCATCCCCTCGACGCCGTTCACCTCCTGCTCGATCGGCGCGGCGACGGTCTCGGCCAGAGTCTCGGCCGAGGCGCCCGCATAGGCGGTGTTGATGGTGATCGTGGGCGGCGCGATCTCCGGATACTGCGACAGCGGCAGCAGCGGATAGGCGAAGACGCCCACCAGGGTGATGAACACCGCGATCACGGCCGCGAAGATCGGCCGATCGATGAAGAAGCGTGAGATGTTCATGTCTGGATCAGTCGCCGGCGACGTTGGCGAAGGTGGCGCTGGAGGCCGGGGCCGCCTGCGTCACCGTCTGGGTGGCTTGCTGGGCGACCGGCTCGATGCGGCCGTTGACCGGCTTGATCTTGGCTCCCGGCTGCTGAACGCGTTGCAGGCCGGCGATGATGACGCGGTCATTGGCCTGCAGGCCCGAACGGACCACCCGCAGACCGTCGACCAGCGGCCCCAGCTGGACCGGGCGCGGCGCGGCCGTGCCGTCGGCGTTCATGACATAGACGACGCGGCGAGCCTGATCGGTGGCGATGGCCGCGTCGGGCACCAGCATCGCCTGATAGCTGCCCGAACCGGCGAGACGCGCCTGGCCGAACATCCCCGGCTTCAGGAAGTTGTCGGCGTTCGCCACAACGGCGCGCAGGCGCACCACGCCCGAGGCCGTGTCGATGGCGTTGTCAGTGAAGTCCAGCGTGCCCGCGCGGCTGAAGTTGGCTTCGTCCTGCAGGCGGATCTGGATGGGCGCCGCGCCCTGGCGGGCCTGACGCTGATACTTCAGCAGCACCGCCTCGGAGCCGTCGAAGGTGAAGTAGATGGGCGAGGCGGCGACGATGGTCGTCAGCAGGTCGCCGGCCGAAGAGCCGCCGGCCACCAGGTTGCCGGCGTCGACGCGGCGGTCGGAAACCCGGCCGGTGATGGGAGCCGTGACGCGCGTGAACTCGACATCCAGGCGGCGGGCGCGAACGGCGGCGTTGGCGGCCGCGACCGCCGCCTGGGCCGTCTGCACGCCGCTGCGGGCCGTATCGGCCTCGGCTTGCGAGACCGCCTGCGACGCCAGCAGCGTTTCGGCGCGGGCGGCTTGGCTGCGGGCCAGGGCCAGTTGGGCGTTGGCCTGGGCCAGTTGCGCCTGGGCGGCTTGCAGGGCGGCCTGTGCCGGGCGCGGGTCAAGCGTGAACAGCAGTTGACCGCGCTGAACGACCTGGCCGTCGCGGAAGTGGACCTGCTGAACATAGCCGCCGACGCGGGCGCGAACCTCTACCTCCTGCGGCGCTTCGAAGCGTCCGGTGAAGTCGTCCCAGTCCTGCACCGTACGGACCAGCGGCTGGGCCACCGTCACCGAAGCCGGCGGCGGGGTCTGAGCCTCGCTGCGTGGCGCACAGCCGTAGTTCAAGCTCATGAGCAGGGCCGAGGCCGCCAGCATGGCTACCGTGCGCATTCGCGCTTCTCCGTGTTCGATTAGTCTGCAACAGACGACACACGGCGGGGGAGGCCATGTCATCATCCGGTGACATGGGCCGATCCGCAGCGCTTGTCAACACGCGTTGACAAAGCCATATAGGCCTTGGGGCTATTGACTGGACACGCCGTGGATTGTTGCCCGCCTTTTACCCGTCGCCGGGACGCCGCCGCCACACGCGGCGCGATTCTCGACGCCGCCCTGATCCGTTTTGCCGCTGAAAGCTACGACGACGTCGGCATGCGCGACATCGCGCGTGACGTGGGCGTCGATGCGGCGCTGGTCAGCCGCTACTTCGGTTCAAAGGAGGATCTGTTCGTGGCCGTCCTGGACGGTTGCGACAACGGTTCGACGCTTATGAGCGGCGATAGGGCCACGTGGGGCCAGCGCGTCGCGCGCGAGCTGGTCTACGAGCGCAAGCCCGAGTCGAAGTTGCGGGGCATGTTGATCATGCTGCGCTCGATCAGTTCGGCAAAGGCGAGCGAACTGGTCCAGCGTTCGGCGGATGAGCGCTTCCACGGGCCGTTCGCCGCATGGGTCGGCGAGCCGGACGGCGCGGTGCGCGCACGCCTGGCCGCCGGACTGATCATGGGCATCGCCATCGGCCGCGAACTCAGCGGCGGTTTCAACATGACGACCGAGCAGTGCGAACTGATGTGCAGCCGCTTGGCCGTGACCCTTCAGGGTTTCATCGACGGCTGACGTTCGCCGGGTGCGGATCGCGATTTGCCGGGCCATGCGGCCGGGCCTAGGTTGGCGCCGATCATGAACGCCGTCGTCGTCCAGCTTCGTCCCCAGTCGATCGATTGCGGGGTCAGCCGCCGCGAGACCGCCTGCGCCGAATGCGGCGCGCGCGCCTTCAGCGTCTGCGACGATCTGGCCGAGGCCGATCTCGAACGGCTGGATTCGCTGGCCGAGACGGTCCGGTTCGCGCCGGGCGAAGTGCTGGTCCGTGAGGGCGACCCGGCGACGAAGCTGTTCAACCTGACGGGCGGCTCGGCGCGGGTGTTCAAGCTGATGCCCGATGGACGCCGCCAGATCGTCGGCTTCCTGTTCGCCGGCGACTTTCTCGGTCTGGCGACAGGGAAAACGTACGCCTTCTCCGCCGAGGCGATCGAGCCGACCACCGCCTGCCGCTTCAACCGCGCCGCCTATCGGGCCCTGATCGACGACAGCCCGGCGCTGGGCTCGGCATTGCTGGAGCGGGCGCGGCACGAGCTGGCGGCGGCGCAGAACCAGATGCTGCTGCTGGGCCGCAAGACGGCGCAGGAGCGGATCGCGTCCTTCCTGCTCGACCTGGCCGAGCGCGACCCTATGCGTGCGCAAGCGCCGGATGCTCTGCACCTGCCCATGACGCGGACAGACATCGCCGATTGCCTGGGCCTGACCATCGAGACGGTCAGCCGGACGCTGACACTGCTGAAAACCTCGGGCGTCATCCGCATGACCACCCTGTCGAGTCTGGAACTGCGCGATCCGGTCCGGCTGCGCGAGATCGCGGAAGGCCTATAGGCCGAAATCGGTTCGGCTGACGCATTCCGGCCGGGCTCAGATTTCGGCCAAACGATCAGGCCGACTGCAGGCGCGCGTTCGGCGCGGCGCGGACCGACACCGTCTGATCACACAGCCTCAGCGGCGCGGGACGGTGGCTGGCCAGGATCAGCCCCTGCCCTGTCCGCTTCAGATGCGCCTGAACCCCCGCCAGCACGCGCTGCTCGGTCGCCTCGTCCAGCCCCTCGGTCGGTTCGTCCAGCACCAGCCACGGCGCGTCACGCAGATAGGCCCGCGCCAGCGTCAGCCGCCGCCGCTCGCCGCCCGACAGCCGCGCCCCGTTGGGGCCGACAGGCGACGCCAGCCCCTCGCGCCCGAACCGTTCGGCCAGCCCGACGGCCTCCAGCACGGCCCACAGCTCGGCCGTTTCGGCGCTCGGCTTGGCCAGCCGCAGATTGGCGCCGACGTCGGCGTCCAGCAGGGTGATGGTCTGGGGGCAATAGGCGAACATCGGGCGCGACGCCTCGGAAGACAGTCGCCCGACCGGCGCGCCGCCGACCCTCAGGGCGCCGTCGTCTGCGGGCCGCAGCCCCATCAGCCGCTCGATCAGTTGCGTCTTGCCGACCCCCGACACGCCCAGCACCGCCAGCCGCGCCGGCGGCGCCAGGGGCAGGTCCAGACCGGGCGCCTGGATAGCGGCGCCGACGGGCTGTTCGCTCGCGGCGGGCGCGGGTTCGGTCAGTTCGGCCAGACGGTCCAGCGCGGCGTCAGCTTCACCCGCCTGCAACAGGGCGGCCGCCAGCCCGCCGGCCGCCTCCACGCCGGCGACGGCGGCCAGCGTCGCCAACGCTGTAAGGGCCAAGGGCGCGCCTTGCGCTACGATCAGCACGCCGCCGGCGGTCAGACCGGTAACCGCCCATTGCCAAGCGCTGACACGTCCCTCGGCGGCGGCGAGGGCTACACGAGCCTGGTCCACGCCCTCGGCGGCGTGGGCCACGCGATCCTGGGCCCAGCCGATCAGGTCGTAGGCCTTCAGCTCGGGCGCGGCTGCCTCCAGCGCAGCGACCTCGGCCTTGAGGCGGCCGCTCTCGTGGCGAAGACGTCGGCTTGTCTCGGCGACGCGCCGCCCCAGCAGCGAGGCTGCGGATATGGCGGCGCCCATGCCGGCCAGGATGACCAGCGCAGCCCACGGCGTGGCGAGTGCGCTCAGCGTCAACGCGACGACGGCCCCGGCGCCGAGGCTCCATGGCGCGGAGGCGCGGACCAGCCGGGTCTGCAGGGCGTCGATATCCTGAACCAGCCGATTGGCAGCGTCGCCGGCCGCCAGCGCCATGGCCCGGTGCGGCGCGCCGGACGCGAGGGTCGCGTAAAGCCGGGGCCGCAGCCGCGCGAGCACCAGCAGCGCGGCATCATGCCCCGCCACTCGCTCGACGTATCGCGCGCCGGTCCGCAGGATGGCCAGCAGGCGGATGCACGCGGCGGGCAGCAGATAGTTGAACAGCTGGACGGCGGCCAGACCGCCCGTCCCGGCGAGCGCCGCACCGACGATGAACCAGCCGGAGACGCCCAGCAGCGCTACGGACGCCAGGGCCAGCACCGCGCCGGCCCCCGCCGCGACCGCCAGGCGCAGGCCCTGCCGCCGGCTCTCGCGACGCACGACGTCCAGCAGATCGTCCCGCGCGCCGGTCACAGGCGAACCACGCGATCGGCCAGCGCCATCACGGCGGGCGAGTGGGTGGCGATCAGGACGGTGCGACCGACGGCGGCTGTCTGGATGGCAGCGATCATGGCGGCCTCGGCGGCGGCGTCGAGGTTGGCGGTCGGCTCGTCCAGCAGCAGGATCGGCGCGTCCTTGACCAGGGCGCGGGCGACGCCGAGTCGCCGTCGCTCGCCGCCCGACAGGCCGCCACCGCGTTCGTCCAGCGCGCGGTCGAGAGCGACGGTCAGGCCCGCCGCCTTCGCCGCGGCCTCGATCTCGGCGGCGGTGGCGTCCTTGCGGGCGAGGGCCAGATTGGCGCGGACCGATCCTGGCAGGACCACCGGATCCTGACCCACCCAGGCGACGCTGCCCGCGAAATGCCGCGCTTCGGCCAGGCGGCGGCCGTCGACCTGCACCTGCCCCCGCGTCAGGGGCGACAGGCCCAGCAGCAGGTTCAGGAGGCTAGTCTTGCCCCGCCCGCTGGGTCCGACCAGAGCGACGATCTGGCCAGGCCGGACGATCAGGTTGAAGCCCTCGATCACGGCCGGCGCATGGACGTAGGCGATGGCCACATCGGTGAAGCGGATCTCGGGGGCGTCGGCGGAGCGCGCTTCCTCGCGCGACGCGACCAGCTGCGCGCCGCTCACTCGCGCCAGCATCGGCGCGGCGGCTTCGGCGGCCTGGCGATCGTGGTAGGCGGCGGCGAGGCGGCGCAGGGGCAGGTAGACTTCCGGCGCCAGGGCCAGCACGAAGACGGCGCGGGCCAGGTCCAGTTGCTCCGGCGCCGGGAAGGGCAACAGCCGCAGCAGGTTGAAGCCGCAGTAGACGGCGACCAGCGCCACGGCCAAGGCTGCAAAGAACTCCAGCACGCCGGACGAGAGGAAGGCGATCCGCAGCACCCGACCCGTGTGCCGTGCCAGATCGTCGGAGGCGCGCGCCACCTCGGCGGCGATGCGGTCCTGGCCCTGGAAGGCGATCACCGCCGGCAGGGCGCGGATGCGGTCCAGGAACAGGCCGGACAGCTGGGCCAGGGCGTCGAACTGTCGCCGGCTTTCCTCGCCTGCCGCCATTCCGGCCAGGGCCATGCCGGCGATGAAGGGGATCAGCGTCAGCAGCACCAGAGCAGCGGCGAACGGACTGGCCACGGCCATCACCGCCACCAGCAGCAACGGCGTCGCCGTCGCCGCGATCCGCAGAGGCGTGAAGCGCGCGACGTACCCGGTCAGGGCGTCGACGCCCTCGACCGGCGCGGCGGCATCAGCCGCCTCTGCGCGACCCGACGCGACCAGGCCGGCGAATGCGCGGCGCCGCACGTCCTGACGTACCGCGCGCGCCGCCTCGGCGCCTTGGCGCGCCGCCGCTAGGCCGATCAGCCCGCGCACGATCAGGCTGGCGGCTGCCGCAACAGCCCAGCCGGCGGCCACCTGCGGCCGGTCCATGCCGGCCAGGGCCAGCGCCAGAGACGCCGCAAACCCGACCGCAGGCAAGGCCTCCGTCACCATGAGGACCGCCGCGATGCGGGCCGGACGAGCGCCGGTGCGCGCCGCTTCGGCCAGCCAGCGCCGTGCATCGCGGTCGCCTCGCGAGGGCGGTTCAAATGCGATGTCAGCGGCCATACGGCGCATTTACCCCAAAACGACGCGGGCGCATTGATCGAGATCAAGGCGCGCCCCCTGCGATCTCCCTAGTCGAGGTCCCGTCGGCCTTGTGCGCCGTGAATGGAGCGCTTCCCATGATCGACCTCGCGGTCGTCGACCTGTCCCGTCTGCAGTTCGCACTGACGGCCCTTTACCACTTCCTGTTCGTGCCGCTGACCCTGGGACTGGCCTTCATGCTGGTCATCATGGAGTCGATCTATGTGATGACGCGCCGCCCGATCTGGCGGACCATCACCCGGTTCTGGGGGGTCTGCTTCAGCATCAACTTCGTGCTGGGCGTAGCCACCGGCATCACGATGGAATTCCAGTTCGGCATGAACTGGAGCTACTACAGCCACTACGTCGGCGACATCTTCGGAGCGCCGCTGGCGATCGAGGGCCTGATGGCCTTCTTCCTGGAGGCGACCTTCGTCGGGCTGATGTTCTTCGGCTGGGACAAGCTGAAGCCGCACGCCCACCTGTTCGTCACCTTCATGGTCGCACTGGGCACCAATCTGTCGGCGTTGTGGATCCTGATCGCCAACGGCTGGATGCAGAACCCGGTGGGCGCCGCCTTCAATCCCGACACCATGCGGATGGAGGTGACCGACTTCATGGCCGTGCTGTTCAACCCGGTGGCCCAGGCCAAGTTCGTGCACACGGTCTCGGCCGGCTACGTCTGCGCTTCGGTCTTTGTCCTGGGCGTCTCGGCCTTCTATCTCTTGAAGGGCAAGCATCGCGGCTTCGCCAAGCGGTCGATGACAGTCGCGGCGGCTTTTGGCCTGGCCTCGTCGCTGTCGGTCGTCGTGCTGGGCGACCAGTCCGGCTACGCCCTGACCGACAACCAGAAAATGAAGCTGGCGGCGTTGGAGGCCATGTGGCGGACCGAGCCTGCGCCCGCAGGTCTGACCCTGATTGGCATTCCCAGCATGAAGGATCGCGAGACCCACTACGGCGTGCAGATCCCGTGGGTCATGGGCCTGATCGCCACGCGCACCATCGACAAGCCGGTCGAGGGCATTTTCGAACTGGTGGCGACGGCGCAGGACCGGATCGAGTCCGGCGTGGTCGCCTATGGCGCCCTGGAGGCGGTGAAGGCCAATCCGCAGGACATGACGGCCCGCGCCCTGTTCGAACAGCACCGCCGCGACCTGGGCTATGGCCTGCTGCTGAAACGCTACGTCGCCGACCCGCGCCAGGCCTCGCCCGAGCTGATCCAGAAGGCGGCGTGGGACACGGTGCCCAATGTGCCGGCGCTGTTCTTCAGCTTCCGCATCATGGCCGGCATCGGCATGCTGATGATCGCCCTGTTCGCGACGGCCTTCGTCCTGTGCACCCTGCGCAAGCATGAGACGCGCTGGTTCCTGTGGGCGGCGGTCATCGCCCTGCCCCTGCCGTGGATCGCCATCGAGTTCGGCTGGATCCTGGCCGAGTTCGGTCGCCAGCCGTGGGCGGTGGAGGGGGTGCTGCCCACATTCCTGGGCGCGTCGAGCCTGACCGTGCCGCAGCTGTGGGCGACCATCATCGGCTTCACCGTCCTGTATGGCGGTCTGGCCGTGATCGAGGTCGGCCTGATGCTGCACGCCATCAAGAAGGGCCCGTTCGCCGAACAGGAACAGTTCGCGCCCGACGCTTCCTCATCCTCGACCCACGGCGGCGGCGAGCCCGCGCCCGCGGTCGCCTGACGCCATCGGACATCTGACCATGGACCTTCCCCTAGACTACGCCACGCTCCGCCTGATCTGGTGGGCCCTTCTGGGCATCTTGCTGATCGGCTTCGCCCTGACCGACGGCTTCGACCTGGGCGTCGGCGCCCTGCTGCCTTTCGTCGCTCGCACCGACGAAGAGCGCCGGATGGTGATCAACACCGTCGGCGCCACCTGGGAAGGCAACCAGGTGTGGTTCATCCTGGGCGGCGGCGCGATCTTCGCCGCCTGGCCCTTCGTCTATGCGGTCAGCTTCTCGGGCTTCTACCTGGCCATGTTCCTGGTGCTGGCGGCGCTGATCGTGCGGCCTGTGTCGTTCAAATACCGGTCCAAGCGGCCGTCGCCGCGGTGGCGATCGATGTGGGACTGGGGCCTGTTCATCGGCGGCTTCGTGCCGGCCCTGGTGTTCGGCGTCGCGGTCGGCAATGTCCTGATCGGCGCGCCTTTCCGGCTGGATGGCGACCTGCGCTCCTTCTACGAGGGCAATTTGCTGGGCCTGTTCACGCCCTTCAGCCTGCTGGCCGGCTTGTTGTCGGTCGCCATGGTCGTGGTGCACGGCGCGGCCTGGCTGAGCGTCAAGGCCGAGGAAGGCCCGGTGCTGGATCGCGCCCGCACCTACGGCTCGATCGCTGCGGCGGCGGCCGTGGTTCTGTTCGCGCTGGGCGGGCTCTATGTCGCCCTGGGCGGCCTTGGCTTTCGCATCACCAGCCCGATCGACCCGAGCGGATTCTCCAACCCGCTGCGCTCCACCGTCGTGGCGGCGCCGGGGGCCTGGCTGGATAACTACGGCCGCTATCCTTGGATGCTGCTGGCCCCGGCTCTCGGTTTCGTCGGCGCGGCGGCGGCGTTGGCGGGGATGTGGCGGCGCTCGGCGGCTCTGGCCTTCGGCGGATCGTCGCTGTCGACAGTGGGCATCATCTCGACCGTGGGCCTGTCGATGTTCCCCTTCATCCTGCCCAGCACCCTCGACCCGCACTCCAGCCTGACGGTGTGGAACGCCTCGTCCAGCCATCTGACGCTGTTCATCATGCTGGTGGTGACCGTCGTGTTCCTGCCTCTGATCCTGATCTACACCGCCTGGGTGTACCGCGTGCTGTGGGGCCGGACCTCGACCGCCGCCCTCAAGACCAACCCCGACCTGTACTGAGCCTAGGAGCGAACGACGATGTGGTATTTCTCCTGGATTCTGGGCCTCGGACTGGCGGTGGCCTTCGGCGTGCTGAACGGCCTGTGGCACGAGTTCCACCTGTTCGACGAAGGCGACGCGGGCCTGTCGCAGGACGCCGATGAGGACCAGCCGCTCTAAGGGGCGGCAGGCTCGTTCAAGGACAGCGCGATGGCGGTGGCGATCACCCCCAGCAGCGCCAGCAGCAGCAGCAGCGGCCCGAAGTCGTGCTCGCGGGCGACGACCAGGGCCATGGCCGGCGCGATCAGGGCCGGCAGGGTGTTGGTCAGGTTCAGCAGCCCCATGTCCCGGCCACGATGGTCGGGCGACGGCAGCCGCTGCATCACATAGGCGGACGACACCGCCAGGAAGACGTTGGCGCTAACCGAGAACAGACCGTAGCCGAGCGCCGCCATGGCCCAGCTCGACGACAGGGCCATCAAGAACAGCGCCGCGGTCGCCAAGGCCGCGCTGGTTGCGAGGAAGGGGCGGCGCCCGCCCGCCAGGTCCGACAGTCGTCCGCCCACCAGGGCGGCAGGCGCGCCGACGGCGGCGACCACGGCCGACAGCAGGGCCACGCGGCCGGCGACCTCGCTGGGGTCTTCCGAACCGGCCACGCTCTCGAAGTAGAAATAGACGTAGGCGAACAGGACATTGCCCGCGACCTGGATCAGCAGGCGCGCCAGCCAGACGCCGCCCAGCTGGCGCGAGGTCGCGGCGGCCATCGGCTGGGGCGACGACGCGGGGACCGGCGCGGGCGCGCGCTTCAGGATGAAGGGGATCAGGCCCAGAGCCACCGCGCCGCCGATCATCATGAACTGCACGCCCTCGCCAAGCGTCGGCGAGGCGGTCACCGCCACCCCCGCCAGCATGCCGACCGGATAGACGGCCGCCGCCACACCGGCCGCCAGTCCCTTCTGCCCGTCCGGCGTCTCGTCCACAATCAGGGCCGACAGGGGCGCCAGCATCAGGTTCACCGCCATCTGGAAGGCGACCACGCCCGCCACCACAGCGGCCGGCGTCTGGCACAGCCACAGAACGCCATAGCTGAACAGGGTCGCGACCAGTCCCGCCAGCATCCAGCGCCGCCGCCCGATCCCTCGCTTCAGAGAGACGTCGCTGAGCCAGCCCGCGCCGATGTTGGTCAGGCTCGCGACCCCGGCGCCCAGCAGGGTGGCCATGCTGAGCCAGTGGATCTTGTCCTCAGCCAGCCCCTCGATCTTCATCGGCAGCAGCAAGGTCAGGAAGGGCGCGTAGGAGACCACGCCCGCCGCGACAGCCACGCCATAAAGGACGAAGTAGCTCCAGCCGCGACGGTCCGCCGACCGCCCGGCCTCCGGCGCGGCGATCACGCCCCGGCCGCGGACGCGGACGAGCCGCGGGCGACCAGATCGAACGGCAGCACGCGAGCGTCGGGCAAGTCCTGCTCGCCAGCCGTCTTGCGGATCAACAGCTCCGCCGCCGCCGAGGCCATGGCGGCGATCGGCTGATTGATCGCCGTCAGCGGCGGGTGGCAGAAGCGGACGATCGGGGTGTTGTCGAAGCTGACGATCGAGAAGCGGTCCGGGCCCAGCCCCTTGCGGGTCGCCACCTGTAGCGCCGCGATGGCCATCTGGTCGTTGCTGGCCACCACCGCCGTCGCCGGATCCGGCAGGCTGGTCAGGGCCTCGGCGGCCGCCGCGCCAGAGGCGTAGGAGAAGTCGCCGCGCCCGACCAGGCTCTCGTCCTCCGGCAGACCGCGCCGGCGCAGCGCGCGGCGATAGCCCTCCAGCCGCTCGCCGCTCAGCGCATACTCGTCGCTGCCGGTGATGAAGCCCACGCGGGTGTGGCCCAGGTCCAGCAGGTGGTCGGTCGCCACCTCGGCGGCCTTGCCGTCGTCCATGGAGATGGCGAAGCCCTCGCCCGGCTGGGGCGAGCCGATGCGCGCGAACGGGATGCCCTGTCGAATCAGCAACTCGGTGATCAACGGGTTGTCCGAGTGCGGCGGCGTCAGGATTACCCCATCCGGCCGCAACGACGAGATCGCCGCCTGCACCTCGCGCTCCACATGGGACGAGTGGGTGTCCACCAGCTCGAAGATCATGCGGTAGCCGTGCTCGCCGCACTTCAGCATGCCGCCCATCAGCATCTGGTCGACCCAGTCGGTGCCCTCGCCCGACTTCCAGCCGTCGATGGTGCGATCCCGGTCGTTCAGGGCCAGCAGCAGGTAGGAGCGCGATCCGCCCATCCGGCGGGCCGCCAGACTGGGGACGTAGCCCAGCTTGGCCACGGCGGCGTGGACGCGCTCCTGCACCTGGGGCCGGACGTTCGGCTCGTTGTTGATGACGCGCGAGACGGTCTGGAGCGAGACGCCCGCTTCGGCCGCGACGTGCTTGATGGTGACGGATTGACGGCGCACGCGATCGGACCTGGACGACGGATGATCGGCCATGTTGTCAGACCATTCCGCGCCGCCGCAAGCGGATACGCCTCAGGCGGCCACGACCGGCGCCGTCGGCCGTTCGGCCGCGCAGTGCTGGGCGATGAAACTCTGGTGGTCCGGCAGACCCGCGACCATCCGCTCCAGATTGGCGACGGCCTCGTCCAGACCGTCCGTCGCCCGCCCGAACGGGATGCGGTCGACCAAGGGGTGATAGGTGCGCGGGACCACGCCCATGCCGTCCAGAACCGACTGCCAGTTCGGGTCGCGGAACAGCTCGTCCAGCCCTTCGGCCACCGTGCCGTTGATGCGGAACAGGTCGATCTTGCGCTGCAAGCTCTCGGACACTGTCATGGTCCGGCAGGCGTCCCAGAAGGGCGTGTCGGTCCGGCGGGTGACGCAGTAGTGCAGGATGATGAAGTCGCGGATCTCCTCGTAGTCCGCGCGCATGCGCCGATTGTACTCGGTCGCCAGTTCGGGCGCGCAGTCGCGGTCGGGCAGGAAGCGGAAGAAGAAGTCCATGCCGCGATAGATCAGGTGGATGGCGGTCGATTCCAGCGGCTCGATAAAGCCGCCGGCCAGGCCCAGGGCCAGGACGTTCTTGTCCCAGATGCGGTCGCGCACGCCGGTCCTGAACGGCACCACCATGGGATCGACGACGGGCTTGCCCTCGACCTGGGCCATCAGGGTCGCGGTCGCTTCGTCGTCCGACAGATACTGGCTGGAGAAGACGTAGCCGTTGCCGGCGCGGTGCTGCAGCGGGATGCGCCAGCGCCAGCCGTAATCTTGGGCGTGGGCCAGCGTATAGGGCGGCGGCGGACCGACATTCTCGGTCTGCACCGCGATGGCGCGGTCGCACAGCAGCCAGTGCGACCAGTCTTCGTAGCCGACGTCCAGCGTCTTGCCGATCAAGAGCGCGCGGAAGCCCGAGCAGTCGATGAAGAAGTCCGCCTCGACCGTGCGGCCGTCCTTTAGCACAAGCTGCTCGACGAAGCCGTCCGCGCGCGTCTGCACCTCCGACACCATGCCCTCGGTGCGCGTTACGCCCCGCGCCTCGGCGAAGCGGCGCAGGAACTGGGCGACGCGCTTGGCGTCGACGTGCAGGGCGTAGGAGGCGCCGGCCAGGGGCGTGCGCTGGGCCTTGAACGGCAGGGTGAACTTGCCTTCCCGCGCCATGACGCTGGCGGGGGCGAAGTCCTGCAGCGGCCGGTCGTATCCGGCCAGCTTCGCCTTCAGCCAGACCTGGTAGAAGTCCGACAGGTCGATGGGCAGGCCGATGGTGCCGAAGGGGTGGAAGTAGGACTGACCCTTCTCCAGCCAGTCCTTGAACTCGATGCCCAGCTTGAAGCTGGCTTGCGTCTCGCGGATGAACTCCTGCTCGTTGACGCCCAGTTTGGCCAGCAGCTGGAGGAAGGGCGGGACGGTGCTTTCGCCCACGCCGATGGTGCCGATGTCGTCGCTCTCGACCAGTTCGATTTCGAACAGCTTGCCCTTGAAATGCTCGGCCATGAGGGCGGCCGCCACCCACCCGGCGGTGCCGCCGCCGACGACGCAGACTTTTCTCAGGGCGTTGGGAGCCTTGGCTTCCATGGAGTGATCCTAGGCGGCGGCCTGACGGCCGACGGCCGACAGGAACTGGGCGTGGGTGGGGGTCTGGGAGACGGCCTCGGCGACGGCGCGCCGCATGGCCTCCAGACTACGTTTGAGTTGCTCGGGATCCAGCGCCTCGACGGCCGGGTCGACCCGGTCCGGCCAGACGTCGAAGCCGTCGTAGATGGCTAGCCAGCTGGCCGGGTGGAACATCTCCCAGCGGTATCGGACGAACTGGCCGCGCGCGCGCCACAGGGCGATCTTGCGCTGGAGCGTCTCGGGAATCTCCATCTCGCGGCAGTCGCGCCAGAAGGCCGTGTCGGTCCGCTGGTTCAGCTTGTAGTGCAGGATGACGAAGTCGCGGACGCGCTCCATCTCCTCGGCCGACTGTTCGTTGAATTCGTCGATGACGGCGGGGTCGAAGCGTTTGTCGGGGAACAGCCCTTTCAGCCGCTCGATGGCCGTCTCGATCAGGGCGATGCTGGTGGATTCCAGCGGCTCCAGGAAGCCGGACGACAGGCCGACCGAGACGCAGTTCTTGAACCAGGCCTGAGCGCGGCGGCCCGGCTTGAAGCCGATCCTGCGCGGCTCCATCAGCGGCTCGCCCATCAGATGGGGCATCAGCTCGGCGACGGCGCCCTCGTCCGACTGATAGCGGCTGGAGAAGACCAGGCCGTTGCCGGCGCGGTGGCGCAGGGGAATGCCCCACTGCCAGCCGGCCGAGCGCGCGGTGACGCGGGTGAAGGGCTGAGGGTCGCCGTCCGGCAGGGTGCTCTGGACCGCATAGGCGGCGTCGCAGGGCAGCCAGCGGCTCCAGTCCTCGTAAGGCGTCTTCAGCGCCTCGGCGATGACCAGACCCCGGAAGCCGGAGCAGTCGATGAACAGGTCGCCCTCGACGGTGCGGCCGCCCTCCAGCTCCAGCGCCGCGACGAAGCCGTCCTCGCGCAGGCGAACTTGGCCGATGCGGGCGTCGATGCGGGTGCAGCCGCCCTCCTCCGCGTATCGACGCAGGCGCTGGGCGAACAGGCCGGCGTCCAGGTGCAGGGCCCAGTCGAACACCGAAAGGGTCGATGGCGGATTGCGCGACGGCAGGGTGAAGCGCCCGGCCCGGGCCAGCGACGCGCCCAGCGAATAGTCGGCCAGCGGCGCCGGATCGCCCGCCTGATGCGCCTTTCGCCAATAGTGATGGAAGCCGATCCCGTTCAGATCCTGCCCGTACAGCCCGAAGGGATGGATGAAGTCCGAGCCCGGCCCGGACCAGTCCTGAAAGCGGATGCCCAGCTTGCAGGTCGCCTCGGTGGCGGCCATCAGTTCGGCGTCGCCCAGACCCAGTTGGGCGTAGAAGCGCCGGATGGTGGGGATGGTCGCCTCGCCCACGCCGATCGTGCCGATGTCGGAGGACTCGACCACGGTGATGCGCACCGGGGCGTTGCGGAAATGCTGAACGAGCGCGGCGGCCATCATCCAGCCGGCGGTGCCGCCGCCGACGATCACGACGCTGCGAATGCTCTGGTCGTCCGACATGGTGATGGCCCGCTCCTCTCGACGGATAGTCGAAAAAAAGACGACCGGCGACTGCAGAGCGCCGCCGGTCGTTGAGGAGGTTGAGGGAGTTAGAAGCGGGCGCGAATGCCCACGGAGTAGCGAGGCTCGAACTGGTTCCGAGAGTGGAACTGTTTCGCCCCCGGTTCGAACTCGAGGTAGTAGTTCTCGATCTCCCCGAAGATGTTCGAACCGTTCGCGTAAATCGCCATCGTATCCGAGACGTTATATGTCACGTTGGCGTCCACGTACTGCGCCGTATCCTGATAGATCGGAATGGCGCCGAACTGGCCTTGGAGACGCGGCGTGCGGTAATTGTACGCCACGCGAACTTGCAGACGGTCGTCCTGATACCAGACCGCAGCGTTGGTCGAGTACTTGGAGTTGTCGCGGAACGGCAGGTCCTCACCCGCGATGTTCTTCGAATTCTGCGAGCTGTCCGAGTAGGTGAAGCTGCCGTCGAAGCCGAAGTTCGACCAGATGCCCATGTCAGGCATGAAGTCGCTGACCGCCAGCTTGGCGCCCACTTCGACACCCTGCAGCTCGCCGCCGTCGCCCTGGACAGGACGGGTCACCGGCACGGTGCGGCGGATGACGCCGTCCTGGTCGGGGAAGCGGCCGTCGAGGACCGTGGCGGTGGTGACGAAGCTGTCGATGTTCAGGCGGAACAGGGCCACGTTGAACATCGAGGCGTCGCCGACGTAGTACTCCAGGCTGAGGTCGAAGTTGTCCGACCGCCAGGGGTTCAGGTCCGGGTTGCCACTCGCGCTGGCGCCGGTGACGCGGCGCACGCCGACGGGCGGCGCATCCGGGTCTTGCGGCGTCGGGCCGAGGGAGTCGGCGGTCGAGATGGTGATGCCGCCCCCGTAGTTGCCCAGGTCCAGCGGGATCATCGTCTTGGCATAGCCGAAGCGCAGCTTCAGGGCGTCGGAGAAGTCGTAAGCGAGGTTCACGGACGGCAGATAGTCCATGTAGTCGCGGTTCGAGATCGTATCGCCGACGTCCAGATTGGTGTCGCCGTAGTTGCGAGTCTCACCGGTCTGGTTCTGACGCACGCGCAGTTCGGTGCGGATCACCTTCAGGCCGACGTCGCCGTTCAGGTTGCCGAAGCCGATGCCCGTGTTCAGGTAGGCGCTGTCTTCATACAGGTCCACCGAGTAGCTGGTGCCCGGAATGATGACGCGATAGGCGCTGCCGAAGACGCGTTGCTGGAAGCCGACCACGTCGTCGAAGTCGCGCGGATCGACGACCCACACGCCCGGCATGCCCTTGGTGATCGAACCGTAGTCCGTCATGAACATGACGTTGTTATACTGGTCCAGCTTGGTCGGCGCGTTGACCGTATAGCCCTGGAACACCTGGGTCGGGTTCGCGGTGCTGGTCGGCTTGCTGGGGTCGTAGTTGGGGTTCGACACCATTTCACCAGCCTGGCACTGGTTCTGGTTCATCACGACGTCGATGGCCTTCCACTGGGCCGAGCAGCCCGACGGAACGGTGGCGCCGTTGCCGGCGTAGAAGTCCGAGAACAGGTGGAAGTTCTCGATCTCCACCTCACGCGACGAATGGCGCAGGCCGACGTCGACGCGGTTGACGAAGCCCAGGAACGGCTCGACGAAATCATACGAGCCGTCGGCCCGGAAGACGGTCAGGTCCGACGTGTTGTTCTGGTTGCCTTCCGACGAGAAGGCCGCGACCGCATAGCTGTCGAGGTTCGACATGTAGTCGGTCAGCGGCACATTGCCGAGGCCGCCCGAGATGGTGTTGCCGAAGCCGCTCCAGGTCAGGGCGTCTCCGGTCAGGTCGATGTGCAGTTGCGGGTCTTCGCCGTAACCCAGCGGGTTCGGGTTGATGTAACGACCGCCATTCGAGCCGATCACGTCGTTCGAGTATTGCGACGACGGGAACAGCGCCGCGATGTTGGCCGGGTAGAAGGTCCCGCGGGTGCGGTCGCCGCCGTCGCGGAACAGGGTGAAGGTCCGGTCCGGGCCATACTGCCAGTTCGACAGATCGCCCTGGACCTGGCCGTTCATGCTGAGCAGCTCGGCCGAGCCCCGAAGCGCGCGCGCCGAGAACTTGAACGGGCCGCCCTTATCGTACTCGAGTTCCAGGTTGTAGTTGGTCGATTCCGTCTCGGTCATGCGGTTGACCGTGAAGGAGTTCATCCACCAGACGTCGAGATCGTACTGGTCGACGTCCAGCCACGGCTGACCGTTGCCGCCGTTGACGCCGGTCGTTTCGAAATCGGTCGGCGTGGTCCAGCCAAGCGAGCTCCAGCGGTTGGAGATATTCAGGCCGGTGGCGCGGTTGTACTCGGTCTGCTTGGTGTAGAAGACTTCACCGGTCAGTCGGACGCCGTCCTCGATGTCGAACTGGAACGCGGCGTTCAGGCCGGTCCGATCCCGTTCGACTTCGCGGTGGAAGGTGTCGTAGCCGTGCGGCGCGATCCAGTTGTCGCCGGCGCCGCCCCAGTCATTGTTGCCGAACACGCCGCCCGAAACGCCCGAGTAGTTGTTGCCCAGATTGGACACGCTCGACACGCCCGACACCATGACGCCCAGGCGATCACCGCGCCAGTTGAACAGGGCGTTGAACAGATAGTCGTCCTGGCTGGTCTCTTCGCCGGTCGCATACTCGGCCGTAACCGAGGTGGTCATGCCGTAGTCGAAGTCGAACGGGCGACGGGTCCGCAGGTCGATGGTGCCCGAAATGCCGGACAGGGCGTTGCGCACGTCCATCGTCTTGAAGACGACCAGCGAGCTCATCAGCTGCGCCGGCACGTCGTTCAGGTTCGGCTGGGCGGTGCCCAGGTTGCCCGGTGCGAGGTACTGTTCGCCGTTCAGCAGGGTGACGACCTGCGGCAGCGAACGGATGTTCACCGTCGCGCCTTCACCGGCGTTCCGCTGGATCTGGATGCCCGCGATACGCTGCAGGGCGTCGGCTACGGTGACGTCAGGCAGCTTGCCGATGTCTTCGGCCGAGATGGCGTCGACGATCGCCGTCTCGTTACGCTTGATGTTGATGGCGTTCTGTTGCGAGGCGCGGATGCCGGTGACGATGATCTCGTCGAGATCGTCCGCGGGCTCTGGAGCGGTCTGGGCGAAGGCGGGTGTCGCCAACGCCGTACTGGCGAGCAGAGCCGCCAGCGTGGTCTTCCTGTATCTCATCATCCTTATATCCTTCCCGAGTGGCGCCGCTTCTTTGAGCGGCCTGTCGTCACGGCTTGATCGTCCGCGGCGTTAGGTCGGCCGAGCCCGTGAGCCCGGCGTCGATGGCGTTGCGCGCGACGGCCACCGCATGGGGCCCGGCCGCGATGCGCCAGCCCGGCAAGGCCGTGTCGTATTCGGCCAGGATGCGGGGCTCGGCGGTGATGGTGACGCGGCGTGTCTCGCCCGGCTGCAGGGCCACGCGGGCCCAGCCGGCCAGACGGCGCACGCCGTTCTCGGCGGTGACGTAAAGCTGCGGCGTCTCGATGCCGGCGCGGTCGCCCGCATTGGTGACGTCGAGGGTGACGGTGACGGTCTGGCCGCCCTCGACAGTGAGGCCGCCGTAGTTGAAGTCGGTGTAGCTGAGGCCGTAACCGAACGGGAACAGCGGCGTCGCATCCTTCAGATCGTACCAGCGGTAACCGACGTCCGAGCCTTCCGGATACTGCACGTCAAACGAGGCGAAGGCGGCCGACGATCCGGCGCCAGGGTTGGAGGCGGCGGCCGCTTCGCTGGCCCGCAGGGCGTCCATACCGACCGGATGCTCACGCGGAGCCTGGTCGCCGCTGCGCGGGAAGGTGATGGGCAGACGACCGGACGGGTTCACCTCGCCGAACAGGATGCGGGCGATGGCCTCCCCGCCGCGCTGACCCGGATACCAGGCCTGCAGAACGGCCGGCACGCGGTCGAGCCAGGGCATCAGCACCGGGCCGCCGGTCTCCAGCACCACCACCGTCTTGGCGTTGGCGGCGGCGACGGCCGAGATCAGGGCGTCCTGTCCATCCGGCAGCGAGATGTTTTCGACGTCCTGCGCCTCGGTGGTCCATTGGACGGCGAAGACGACGGCCAGATCGGCCGAGCGCACGGCTTCGGCGGCCGCGGCGGCGTCATCGCCCGAGACGTAGGTGACCTCGGCGTCCGGCGCGATCGCCTGGATGGCGCGCAGCGGCGAGGACGCGTGCCAGGTGGTGCGGGCGAACGACGCCGCCGCGCCCGAGGTCAGCGGGATCTCGACCGGCGCGCCGCCGACCGACCGGACCTGGGACGAGCCGCCGCCCGACAGTACGCCGACATCGGCGTGCCCGCCGACCAGCACGATGCGCCGCGCGGTCCTGGCGGCGGGCAGGATGTCGCCCTCGTTCTTCAGCAGGACCGCGCCCTGTTCGATGGCGTGCTGCGAGACTTGAGCATTCGTGGCGTAGTCGATGGTCTGGGCCGTGGCCGGGACTGGATTGTCGATGGCGCCGCTCTCGATCATCCCGACCAGGATGCGGCGGACCATGTCGTCCAGACGCGCCTGCGGAACTTCACCCGTGGCCAGGGCGGCGACCAGGGGCGCGCCGAACCAGATCTGGCTGTCCAGTTCCTGGCCCGACTGCTGGTCCAGGCCGTTGTTGGCGGCATAGGCGGTCGAGTGGACGCCGCCCCAGTCGGACATGACGAAGCCCGGATAGCTCCAGTCGGCCTTCAGGACGTGATTCAGCAGGAAGTCATTTTCGCACGACCAGTCGCCGTTGACCTTGTTGTAGGCGCACATGACCGAGCCGGGGCGGCCCAGTTCGATGGCGATCTGGAAGGCCAGCAGGTCGCTTTCTCGCAACCCCGCCTCGTCGATGACGGCGTTCAGGATGCCCCGGCCGGTCTCCTGGCTGTTCAGGGCGTAGTGCTTCACCGTCGAGACGATGCGGTTCGACTGGACACCGCGGATATGCTCGCCGGCCAGCACGCCGGCCAGCAGCGGATCCTCGCCCAGATATTCGAAGTTGCGCCCGTTCCACGGGTCGCGCGTCAGGTTCACGCCGCCGGCCAGCAGGACGTTGAACGTCTTGGCGTGCGCCTCCGCGCCGATCATGGCGCCGCCGGCATAGGCGATCGACGGGTCGAAGGTGGCGGCGGTGGCCAAGCTGGACGGCAGGGCGGTGGCGACATCGCCCTTGCGCTGCTCGACCTGATTGGCGACGCCCAGGCTGGCGTCGGATTCGCGCAGCGCCGGAATGCCCAGGCGCGGCACGCCGGGCACATAGCCGGCCGAGGGAATCATCTGGTCGAGCGGCGCGCCGGGCGTGCGTTCGGCCAGCGGCGGGAAGTAGCCGTGCACCATGGCCAGCTTCTCGTCCTGGGTCATCTGCGCCAGCAGCCGATCGGCGCGCGCGCGCGCGTCAGCGACCGATGCAGCAGGGGTGAGTGCGGCGGCCTGCGCCAGAGCAGGCGACACACTGGTCAGCGCCAGCGCCGCCGCGCCGCATAGCACCAAGGCCCGAAGCTCGATCGAAACCGACGACACGCGAACGAACGACATCAAAAACTTCCATTCCAAGGGGGAGGCGGACAGCCGCGCCGCATCGATCCGCCACTGTCGCAGACAGCCGGGCACACGCCGTCGTGGGCGTATGAGCGATCGATTGGCGGGATCCTGACGCGCGTCAGCGCGCCCTGGAAAGGCCCTCCCCTGGTTTCCTTGCTGGAGGTCTTTGCGCCCCCTAGCCACCCTGAATAAGCATTGTTTGAGAGCGTTCACAATACAAAACCGACACGCTCGTGTCTGCGTTGCAATCCGTGAACGCCGTTACCGCTATCAACCCTGGAGAGTGAACGCTCCGGCCAGTCCCTCGGTCGAGGACGGCGCGACCCAAACGTCGAATTGGCCCGCCTCGACCGTCGGACGATCGTCGCCGCCGATAAATTCCAGCTGTTCGCGACGGAGGACGAATCGCACCTGGCGGCTCTGGCCGGGCTGCAGTGCGATCTTCTGGAAATCCTTAAGCTCGCGCACGGGTCGAACGCGGCTGGCGACTCGGTCGCGGATATACAGCTGCACTACCTCCTCCATCGCCCGCGATCCGGCGTTGGTGACGGTGGCCGAGATCTCGATCTGTCCGGACCAGACCAGGGTGTCGCTGGACAGGCGCAGGTCAGAATAGCGCGCCTCGCCATAGGTCAGGCCGTGGCCGAACGAAAACAGGGGCGTGTTGGACGTCTCGCGATACCGCGCCTTGAACTCACTCTCGCCGGGCAGTTCGGGGCGGCCGGTGGCAAGGTGGTTGTAATAGAAGGGCTGCTGGCCCGGCCGGTGCGGGAAGCTGACCGGCAGACGGCCCGACGGGCTGTAGTCGCCGAACAGCACGTTCGCGACGGCCGTGCCGGTCTGGGAGCCCAGGAACCAGGTCGCCAGGATGGCTGGCGCGTCGCACACGGCGCCCTCCAACGCCAGCGCCCGGCCGTGACGCAGCAGCACCACCACCGGCTTGCCTGTCGCGGCTATGGCTTCGGCCAGGGCCTGCTGCGGCGCCGGGACCACGATCTCCGTTCGAGACTGCGCCTCGCCCGACATCTTGGCGCTCTCGCCGATGGACAGGATGACGACGTCGGCCTGGCGGGCGGCGGCGACGGCTTGTTCTATGCCGCCGGGGATGGCCGTCTCGACGCCGCTGCCACGCTCGATCAGCAGTCGTCCGGCGCGACCCATGGACCGACGCAGGCCCTCGGCCACGGACACCGCTTTTGCGTGGTCGCCCCAGATCGTCCAGGGGCCGAAGACGTCGTCGACCTCGTCCCCGAACGGGCCGATCAGGGCCAGGGTCCGCCCCTTTGACAGCGGCAGCAGGCCGCCGTCGTTCTTCAGCATGACGATGGAACGCCGGGCCGCCTCGTGGGCCACCGCGTGGTGCGCCGCCGAGCCGACCACCGCCGCCTCAACCGCCGGGTCCATGCCCTTGTAGGGATCGTCGAACAGCCCCAGCGCCGCCTTGACGCGAAGCACGCGCCGCACCGCCTGATCGAGCCGCGCCAACGGCACCAGGCCGTCGCGCACCAGCCCCGGCAGGTGATCGTTGTAGAGTCCGCTCTGCATCGACACATCGACGCCCGCCAGAAAGGCGATGCGCGTCGCGTCACGGTCGTCGACCGCGAAACCGTGCGGAATCAGTTCACGCTCGGACGTGTAGTCCGACAGAACGAAGCCGGCGAAGCTCCACTCGTCGTGCAGCACCCCCGTCAGCAGTTCGTGGCTGCCGGAGGCCGGGACGCCGTTGATGGCGTTGAAGGCGCTCATGACCGACAGGGCGCCGGCATCCAGCGCCGCCTTGAACGGCGGCAGATAGACGCCCCGCAGCGTCTCTTCGGACATGTCGGTGGTGTTGTATTCCATGCCCCCCTCCGCCGCGCCGTAGGCGACGAAATGCTTGGGTGTGGCCAGCAAGGAATCGTGGGCGGCCAGCGAGGCGCCCTGAAAGCCCTTCACGCGGGAGCGCGCAAAGCGCTCGTTCAGCAGCACGTCCTCGCCGGCGCCCTCGGCCACCCGGCCCCAGCGCTGGTCGCGGCCGACGTCGACCATGGGGGCGTAGGTCTGGTGAATGCCCGAGGCGGCGCCCTCGATAGCGGCCACGCGAGCGGTTCGCTCCGCCAGATCCGGCTCGAAGCTGGCGGTCTCGCCCAGCGGGATCGGGAAGACGGTCTTGAAGCCGTGGATGATGTCGGCCGCGTACATCAGAGGGATGCCCAGCCGGCTCTCCTCGACCGCCAGCCGCTGGGCATAGCGGGCCTGCTCGGCGCCGTAGCCGTTGAACAGGCCGCCCATCCGGCCGGACCGGATCATGTCGGCCATATAGGTCTGATCGGGGTTGAAGGCGGTCGGGTTCACATCGCCCGGCAGATTGCGGAAGCGGTCGCCGAAGACGCCCAGCTGGCCGGCCTTCTCCTCCAGCGTCATGCGGGCGATCAGATTTTCGATGCGGGCGTTGTGGCGCTGCGCCTGCTGCGCCGCCGCCTGGGTCGTGGTCACCAGCCAGCCCAGTCCCGCCCCGGCGCCCAGCACCATCCGCCGGGTCGCCAGCGCGCCGTCTTGGGTCCCGGCCGTCTTGCGGGATCGCGTCATCGTTCAGCCTGTAGAAGTTGCGAAGCCGTCTTTAGCCAGGAACGGCAAGGCTGCGAAACCACTGCAACCGTCGCACGTCAGATCAGGCCGTCGATCTTCGCCTCGGCGCTCTCGGCCGGCCGGGCGATCAGGTCCGCCAGCGTGCGCTGCTCCAGCACCGCGGCCAAGGCGTCGCGCCCCTCCAGCAGCACATGGCGGATGCGGCAGGTGACGACGTCCTCGCAGTCATCGCACGCTCGAAATGCGGTGCGGGAAGCGCACGGCGCCAGAGCCAGCGGCCCGTCGATGCACCGCAGGACGGCGGCCATCGAAATCTGCTCGGCGGGCATCGCAAGGCTGTAGCCGCCCGTGCGCCCCCGCCGGCTGACCAGCAGCCCGTCCAGCTTCATCTCGAGCAGGATGGTCTCGAGAAACTTGCGCGGCGCCCGCGCCCCGACGGCGATATCGGGTATCGCCGCCGGCGTAGGCCAGCGTTCCGCCAGGAAGATCAGCGCCCTCAGCGCATAGCGGAACTTGTTCGAGATCATGCGCCGTCATCGCGCGTCGGGCAGGCGCTCGCAAGCGGCGGCGCCAATCAGCCGTGCAGGGTCAGGCGGCCTGGGCCATGGTCGCTGTCTGCATGGCCTGGAACAAGGCGGCTATCTGCAGGGGCTTGGCGACGCAGCTGTCCATGCCGGCCGCCAGATACTCGCTGATCTGGTGGCTCATGACATTGGCGGTCAGGGCGATGATCGGCGTGCGGGCGCGGCCGACGGCGCGTTCCTGGGCGCGGATGGCGCGCGTGGCGCTCGGCCCGTCCATGCGCGGCATCTGGACATCCATCAGGATCAGGTCCCAGGGCTCGCGCGACCACGCCTCGACCGCCTGTTCACCATCGTCGACCACCGTCAGATCGACGCCCAGCTGATGCAGCAAGGTTTTGAGGACCAGTTGATTGACCGAGTTGTCCTCGGCGGCCAACACCTTCATGGCGCGGCCTTCACCCTCGACGTCCGGCTCGGCCGCCGCGATGGGATCCGGCATCGGAATCGGCGCATTCGCCTCACCGCGCTGCATGGGCAAGACGACGGTGAAGCTGGAGCCCACGCCCGCGGTGCTCTCGACCGAAATCGCGCCGCCCATCAACGCCGCCAGATCGCTGCAGATCGACAGGCCCAGGCCCGTGCCGCCGAAGCGGCGCGTGGTGGAGGCGTCGGCCTGGGTGAACTTGGCGAACAACAGGCCCAGCTTGTCGGCCTCGACGCCGATGCCGGTGTCGGTCACCTGCAGGCGTAGACGGCCCTCGCCGTCCAGATCGGAGTGCACGCGCACTTCGCCGGCCTCAGTGAATTTCAGCGCGTTGGAAATCAGATTGTAGAGGATCTGGCGGACGCGGGTGGCGTCGCCGACCCACTGGCCCCTCGCCGCCGGAGCCGTCGTCAAAGCGAAGGACAGGCCGCGCTTGTTGGCCAGGGCCGTGAATGCGGCGTGGGCGCCGCGCAGCAGTTCGTCCAGGTCGAACGGCTGTTCTTCCAGGATCAGCTTGCCCGCCTCGATCTTCGACAGGTCCAGCACGTCGTTCAGGATGGCCAGCAGCGTTTCGCCCGAGGCGCGGATGACGCCCAGGCGCTCGCGCTGAACCGCCGTCAGCGGATCGGCCTCCATCGCCTGCGCCATGCCCAGCACGCCGTTCAGCGGCGTGCGGATCTCGTGGCTCATTGTCGCAAGGAAGGCGGACTTGGCCTCATTGGCGGCGTCGGCGTCCTTCTTGGCGATGCGCAGGCTGGCGGCCGTGTGCTCCAGCTCCTCGGCCCGGCGCACCGCGGTCGTCTCATCGTGGGCGGTGACCACCCAGCCCGACCCCGTCGGCTCCGCCACCATACGGAGCACCCGGCCGCCGACGCAGCGCCAGACGCCCTCCGACGGAAGCCCGGCCTCTAGCGCGCCCGTGAAGGCGCGGCAGTCCGTTCCGCTCCAGGCGCCGTCGCGCGCCATGGTCTCGCAGATATCGGAGAAGGCGGCGCCCGGCAGGCGCGCGTCCTGCGACAGCGTCAGGGTCAGGCCCGACCAGAAATGGCTGTTGGCCTGCGTGATGCGGCCGTCCTGGTCCAGCACCAGCAGGCCGATGTCGGCGCCCTCGATGGCCCCGATGCGGACGTCCGGTGCAGAGGTTTCGGGGACGGTCGCAGCAAGCGGCGTCTCGTCATGTTCGTGCAGATGACGCGCGGCGCCGATCAGCACCGCAGCCGGATTGACGACGGCCCAGGTCGGCAGGGCGCGGACCACGGTGCTGAGCCGGCCCTTGTCCTCGAACCGCGTACGGAAGGTCGAGCCCTCCAACAGGTCGTGGGCCTCCAGCACGAACCGGCCGACCATATAAACGCCGTGGGTCGCGCCCAGGGACAGGGCCACCTGCCCCGCGAAGTCGCCCAGCACGCCGAGGTACAGATCCAGGGCCGCCTTGCAGATCGGATCCGCCCCGGTGCGGCCGTACAGCAGCACCTCCAGCGGCGTAAGCGCATCGGTCTTCACGCCGTCCAGCTCGGCCAGAACCTCGTGAAGTTGCGACAGGCCGATCCAGGAAATCAGCCGTTCGTATGACACCCGATCCCAGCGCTTTCGCAGCAGCGACAGAACCTGCGCCTCGCGATCGTTCGAAGGGGCGAAAGCAAGGTGGCCCGCCTCGGTGTCGATGATGCGGGCCTCCCCGTCGGCGATCTCCAGCGCCGACACCCCCAGGCCGAAATCGGCGCTGACGATGGCGTAGCGGCCGGTGGCAAGGCGCGCCGGCGGACGATCCAACGTGTTGATCGCGGCGACGTCCCGGCCGCCCAGGCCGTCCAGGGCCGCGCCGGCCGCGGCAGAGTCGTTGATCAAAGCCAGCCGTTCGAACCCGAACGCCTGGCGCAGCTCCTCGCCCGAGAAGCTCCAGCCCGACTGGGTGATCGTCACCTGGTCGCCATTGACCGGCGCGGCCACGGCCAGGCTGAGTGTCGTCGGCCAGGGCTCCGGCAGGGTCTTGAGATAGCCGGCGAGCGCGTCCACGGCCGACACATGGTCAGCCACCAGCATCTCGGCGTACGCCGAGAAGCGCGGATCACGCCCTTCGAACCTGTCGAGGCGTGCAAATCGGCAGATGTGGGGGCCGATTTCCCCGACGACGGCGTTGTCCGCCATTCGTCCCCTCCCCTAGTTCTGGATCATGAAACACCCGCTAGGGTTAAGAAAAGCTGGCGAAATTCGGCACGCCGACCTCTGATCGACGATAATGTGACAGAAATTGTCTTACGCTGTCAGGATCGGGCTGCGACAAAGCGTCAGAACGGCTGCAAATCGGGTTACCAGCGGGCGCGCCGGCCTTTTGTCCGGTTAACGGCCGTGCTTAGGTCCGCCGCGCAGGCCTGAGGCGCTGTCGCGACAGGCTCACCATCCAAGCCGGGGGCGCCGCCTTCGGACCAATCAGAAACGTAAGGGCGGCGAATGCTGAGAACGGTTTCCATCCTGGCTTTGGCCATTGCGGCGGGCGCGTGCGCCCAGATCGGCGTGGCGACGCCGGACGCCGGCGGCGTGCCGGTCTATGTCACCCCGGCCGCTTCGCTGGTCACCGACGCCAATCGCGCCCATCCCAACCGCTGGCCCACCGCCTCCAGCCCCGACGCGATGAGCGACGCGGCGACCGAGGCCTTCGTCACCGAGCTGATGAGCCGCATGACGCTGGAGGAGAAGGTCGGCCAGACCATCCAGGCCGACATCGCCTCCATCGTGCCGGCCGACCTGGCCACCTATCCGCTGGGCTCGATCCTGGCCGGCGGCAACTCCTCGCCGGGCGGCAACGAGCGCGCCGCGCCGTCGGCTTGGCTGGCCCAGGCCCGCGCCTTCCGCGCTGCCGCGGCCGCCCGTCCCGGCGCCAAGATCCCGCTGATCTACGGCATCGACGCCGTGCACGGTCACAACAACGTCGTCGGCGCCACCATCTTCCCGCACAACGTCGGCCTGGGCGCGACGCGCGACCCCGACCTGATCCGCCGCATCGGCCAGGCCACCGCCATGGAAGTGGCCGTCACCGGCGCGGACTGGACCTTCGGTCCGACCCTGGCCGTGCCGCAGGACGACCGCTGGGGGCGCGCCTACGAAGGCTATTCGGAGAACCCCGAGGTCCAGGCCAGCTTCGCCGGCCCGATGACCCTGGGCCTGCAGGGCGAGCTGACCGCCGACGGCACTCTCGCGCCCGGCCACATCCCCGGTTCGGCCAAGCACTTCCTGGCCGACGGCGGCACCTATGAGGGCGCCGACCAGGGCGACTATCGCGGCGACGAACAGGGCCTGATCGACACCCACCTGGGCGGCTATCGCGCGGCCATCGACGCCGGCGTGCTGTCGGTCATGGCCAGCTTCTCCAGCTGGAACGGCCTCAAGCACTCGGGCAACGAGACCATCTTGACCGAAGTGCTGCGCGGCCCACTGGGCTTCGACGGCTTCGTTGTCTCCGATTGGAACGCCCACGGCCAGCTGCCGGGCTGCTCGAACGAAAGCTGCGCCCTGGCCTTCAACGCCGGTATCGACATGCTGATGGCGCCGGACAGCTGGAAGCCGCTGTACCACTCCATGCTGGCGCAGGTTCAGTCGGGCGAGATCCCGATGGCCCGCCTGGACGAGGCCGTGCGCCGCATTCTGCGCGCCAAGGTCAAGTCCGGCCTGTTCGACCACACCCGCCCGTCGGTCGAAGGTCGCTTCAACGAACTGGGTTCGGCCGACCACCGCGCCATCGCCCGCGAGGCGGTGCGGGAGTCACTCGTCCTGCTGAAGAACAACGGCTCGGTGCTGCCGATCCGCGCTGGCGCCCGCGTGCTGGTCGCCGGTTCGGCCGACGACATCGGCCAGGCCTCGGGCGGCTGGACCCTGACGTGGCAGGGCACCGGCAACTCCAACGCCGACTTCCCCAACGGCCAATCGATCTGGGGCGGCATCCAAGACGCGGTGCGTCAGGGCGGCGGCACCGCGACGCTGAGCGCCGACGGCTCCTTCTCCACCAAGCCGGACGTGGCCATCGTCGTCTTCGGCGAGACGCCCTACGCGGAGTTCCAGGGCGACGTCGACAACCTGGACTTCGCGCCGGAAGAGCCTTTGGCCATCCTGCGCCGCCTCAAGGCCGCCGGCATCCCGACCGTCTCGGTCTTCCTGTCGGGCCGTCCCCTGTGGACCAACCCCGAAATGAACGCGTCCGACGCCTTCGTCGCCGCCTGGCTGCCGGGGTCGGAGGGCGGCGGCGTGGCCGACGTCCTGATCGGCGACGCCCAGGGCCGCGCGCGCAACGACTTCGCCGGCAAGCTGTCGTTCTCGTGGCCCAAGGACGCCAAGGGCGAGCCGTTGAACGTCGGCCAGCCGGGCTATGATCCTCTGTTCGCCTACGGCTTCGGCCTGACCTACGCGACGCCGCGCGTCACCCCGACCCTGCCGGAAGTCAGCGGCGTCAACGTCACCGGCTCGATCGTCGACCGCTACTTCGTCGATGGCCGCTTCGTCGGTCCGTGGTCGCTGATGCTGCGCGACGCCGGCGGCGAGTTCCGCATGGGCGAAGAGAAGGCGGGCGCCTCGCCCAGGGGCGGCGTGACCAGCCGCGCGGCCGACGGCCGCGCCCAGGAATCGGCCCGCACCCTGACCTTCGGGCCGGGCGGCGGTCAGGCGCTCATCACCGCCGGCCCCGTGGACCTGAACCGTCAGGCCAACGGCGAGATGGTCCTGTCGATGCGCTACCGCGTCGAGCAGGCCGCCTCGGCGCCGGTGATGTTCGGAGTGGGCGGCGGGCTGGTGGACGTCTCTTCCATCTTCGGCCAGGGCGTGGGCCAATGGCGCACGATCAAGGTCCGCCTGTCGTGCCTGCGTGACGCCGGGGCCAATCTGGCGGCGGTCGATCAGCCCTTCTGGCTGGCCACCACCGGCGCCTTCGCCATCACGGTCGAGGACATCCAGCTGGCCTCCAACGAAGGCGACGCGATCTGCCCGGCCCACTAGGCCGATGAGACCAGGGCGGCGCCGGGACCGGCGCCGCCCTTTCCATTCTGGAGACGACGATGCGGCTATCCGCCCTTCTCTGCGCCCTGTTGTTGCTGACGCCGCTGACGGCGCGCGCCGACATCGTTCCGACCGGAACCGACCGCCCGGCTGAATGGCCGACCGAAGGCAACGGCCTGGCTCAGACGCCGCCGATGGGCTGGAACACCTGGAACAAGTTCGCCTGCGACGTGAACGAACAGCTGATCCGGGGCGCGGCCGACGCCATGGTCGCCACCGGCATGAAGGACGCCGGCTACGAATACATCGTCATCGACGACTGCTGGCACGGCGAGCGCGACGCCGACGGCTTCATCCAGCCGGACCCCGTCCGCTTCCCCTCAGGCATGAAGGCGCTGGGCGACTACATCCATTCCAAGGGCCTGAAGTTCGGCATCTATTCCGACGCCGGAACCAAGACCTGCGCCGGCCGTCCGGGCAGCCGGGGCCATGAGTATCAAGACGCCATCCAGTACGCCCGCTGGGGCGTCGACTATCTCAAATACGACTGGTGCAGCACCGGCACCCAGGACCAGCGCGCCTCCTATCTGACCATGGCTCTGGCGCTGAAGGCGACCGGCCGCGACATCGTCTTCAGCCTGTGCGAATGGGGCAGTTCCCAGCCGTGGTTGTGGGCGACACACATCGGCAATCTGTGGCGCACCACCGGCGACATTCACGACGCCTGGGCGGGCAAGTTCGACTATCGCATCGGCCTGATGGACATCGTCGATCTGAACGCCGAGCTGGCCCCCTTCGCCGGCCCCGGTCACTGGAACGATCCGGACATGCTACAGATCGGCAACGGCGGCATGATCACCGAGGAATACCGCACCCACTTCAGCCTGTGGGCCATGATGGCCGCGCCGCTGATGGCCGGAAACGATCTGGCCAACATGACGCCGGAGATCCACGAGATCCTGACCAACCGCGAAGTCATCGCCGTCGATCAGGACGCCCTGGGCCATGCGGGCGGCCGCACCTGGAAGGACGGCGACAAGGAGGTCTGGTCGCGGCCCCTGGTCGGGGGCGGTCGGGCGGTGATCCTGCTGAACCGCGGAGAGACCGCCCAGACGATCTCGGTCGACTGGGAGACACTGGGGCTGCCTGCGGCCACGCGCATGGCCGTCCGTGATCTGTGGGCCCACCGCGACCTGCCCGCCTCGCGCGGATCGTTCAGCGCCCAGGTCCCATCGCACGGCGTCGTGATGGTGACGCTGAAGGGCTAGCGCGCGGGCGCCGCCTTCAGCGACGCCGCGATCGCCGCGCGCAGGGGCTTGGCCTGCATGGCCTCGTCGTAGGGGCACGGGCGCTTGGGCTGGCCGTCGGCGCGGACCCAGTTCTCCTGAAGCCAGGAGTACTTGTCCGACAGGCCCCAGGTGACGATGCCGTCCAGCTGCGGATAGCTCAGCATCATGTCCAGGTACCGTCCGCCCAGCTCGGCGACGGCCGCGTCCCGGCTCGGGATGTCCAGCGGCAGGTTCTTGTCGTGGACGTCGAACTCCGTGATCGAGATCTTCAGCCCCATGCCGACCACCTCGTCGATGAACCGGCGCCACTCGCGCTCCTGCGCCGTGTCGAAGCCGACCGAGTTGTCGGTATTTCCCGAGCCGATGTGGCTCTGCACGCCCAGCCCGTCGATGGGCACGCCGCGCCGCTTGAAGCCTTCCAGCAGGCGCAGGACGCCGGCCCGGTGGTTCTCGTGCCCGGCCTCCCAACTCATGTAGTCGTTGTACATCAGCTGCGCGTTCGGCGCGGCCGCCTTGGCCGCATGGAAGGCCAGGTCCATGGTCGCTTCCGGCCCGCCGAAGTGGCGCGAGAAGACCGTGTCGCGCAGCACGCCGGTCTGGTCGTCCACCGCCTCGTTGATCACGTCCCATTCGAACACCTGCGGATAACGGCGGCAGGTCTCGGTGATGTGGGTGGTGATCAGCCGCTCGACCTCACGCGCCGGCTGGGCGCCGTAGTCGTGGCTCTCGGTCCAGCGCGGGAACCAGCGCGGGTGATGCCACAAGAGGGTGTGCCCGCGCACCCGCATGTCGTTCTCGGCCGCGAAGGCGACCAGCCGATCCGCCGGCTCCCACAGGAAGTCCTCGGACTGCGCCCGCAGGACGTACCACTTCATCTCGTTCTCGCAGACCAGCACGTCGCATTCGCGCGCCGTCAGGGCGCGGTACGCCGGATCGGCGAAGGGACGGCCGGCGCCGACCGCATTGCCGAAATAGAGGCCCTTGGCATCGGCCAGCGCCTTCAGCGTCGGCTCCCCCGCCATCGGGAGGGTGGCGCAGGCGGAACCGGCGGCGGCGAGGCCGAGAGCGGCGCCGCCCTGCATCAGGGCGCGGCGGGACAGGGTCATGGGCGTCTCCAGAGTTGCGCCATGATGGCGCGCCTGCGAATAGTCAGACAAGTGCAAAAGAAGGGTGCGACAGTGCGGATCAGGAAACTCGGCTCCTCGGCGGCCGCCGCCGCCCTTCTGGCCTTCGCCCTGCCCGGCGCGGCCATGGCCGAACAGGCCGCCTTCGCCTGGTTCCAATACAGCGGCGCCGACGCCGCCAACGCCCCTGCCCCCACGCCGGGCCAGTACGCCAATCCGATCCTGCAGGGCTTCTATCCCGACCCCTCGGTGACCCGGGTGGGCGAGGACTATTATCTGGTCACATCGACCTTCAGCTACTTCCCGGGCATCCCGGTCTTCCGCAGCCGCGACCTGGTCAGCTGGACCCAGATCGGCAACGCCATCGACCGGCCGGACCAGCTGGACTTCGGCCGTCTGGGTCTGTCGCGCGGCGTCTTCGCCCCGACCATCAATCACCACGACGGCGTCTTCTATATCCTAAACACCTGCGTCGACTGCGGCGGCAACTTCCTGATCACCGCCACCGATCCGGCCGGTCCGTGGAGCGATCCGGTCTGGTTGCCGGATCTGGAGGGCGGGATCGATCCGTCGATCTTCTTCGACGCGGACGGCACGACCTGGATCACCAACAACGGCCCGCCGGTCGGGACGCCCCGCTACGACGGCCACCGGGCCATCTGGACGCAGCGCTACGACATCGCGGCGAAAAAGACCTTAGGCCCGCGCACGCTGCTGGTGGACGGCGGCGTCGATCCTTCGACCAACCCCATCTGGATCGAGGGGCCACACATCCAGAAGGTCGGCGACTGGTACTATCTGACCTGCGCCGAGGGCGGGACCGCCGAGGGTCACTCCCAGGTCGTGCTGCGCTCGCGCAAGGCCGACGGTCCCTATGTCGCCTATGAGGGCAACCCCATCCTGACCCAGCGCGGCCTGCCGCACGACCGCGCCCTGCCGATCACCTCTGCGGGCCACGCCCAGCTGGTGCAGACGCCGGACGGCGACTGGTGGGCGACCTTCCTGGCCGTGCGCCCTTACGACGGCGACTTCTACAACACCGGCCGCGAGACCTTCCTGCTGCCCGTCACCTGGACCGAGGGCTGGCCGCGCATCCTGGAGACCGGGGCGACAATCCCCTACGTCCACGCCCTCCCGAACCTGCCGGCCCAGCCCGCGCCCGAGGTCCCGATGAGCGGCGCCTTCACCGTCCGCGACGACTTCGACACGGCCGCCCTGCCCGCCCGCTGGATGATGATGCGCAATCCGGACGGCGCCTGGTACGACCTGTCGTCACGGCCCGGCACGCTGCTGCTCGACGCCCGGCCGGTGGAGCTGGGCGACAACGCCAACCCCAGCTTCCTCGGCCGCCGCCAGCAGCACATGGACGCTCAGGCCGTCACCGAGCTGGAGGCCGCGCCGCAGGTCGTCGGTGACCGCTACGGGCTCGCGGCGCTGCAGAATGACGACTACTGGCTGACGCTGTCGATCACCCGCCGCACCGACGGCGTCTGGGCCGAGGTGCGGCGCCGCGCCGGTCCGGACGAAGCGGCGGCGGGCGCCATCGTGGCCGAACGCAAGGTCGCGGACACCGGCCCCTACCGCCTGCAGGTCACGGCCAAGGGCCCGACCTACGGCTTCGCCCTGGCCGAAGGCGACGGCGCCTTCCAGCCGATCGGCGGCGACCTGGACGGCAAGATGCTCAGCACGAAGACGGCCGGCGGCTTCGTCGGCGTGACGATGGGGCCGTTCGCGATCCGCGGCCGATAGGCCCTAGTGCACCGTCAGACGGAAGGGTCCGGCGGGCAGCTGGGACCCGTCCGTCAGATTGCAGATGGGGTTGTCGGCCCAGCAGAAACGGACCAACGCGGCCGGGCCGTCGCCGACCGGGATGCGAATGGACTGGCCGGAGACCTCGCCAGAGACGAAGCGGCAGGTGGTCTGCCCCGCGTCGCACAGCTCCAGCCCCGTCACGCGATCGCTGCTCAGCGTGATTAAGTCGCCCGTGACGTCACTGAAGCGGACCACCACCTCGACGCCGTCCCGCGACGCGCTGTCGGCCCAGGCGCCCGACGGGGCGATGTCCTGGCCATAGATGACATGCCGACCCGCCCTGGCCAGCCGCTTGCCCAGCTCGCCCTTCTGACCGGGGTGGATGTCGTAGCGGTCGCCGATGTCGATGGCGACGGCGAGCCCGGCGTGCGGGTCGTTCTGCACGGCCAGCCGCTGACCCTCGCGCACCTCGGCCCAGCCGGAGCCTCGCGCCTCGGACGACGGCGGGCCGAAATTGGCGAGCTGAACGATCAGGAACGGCAGGTCAGGCTGGTTCAGGCGCTGGCGCCAGTCGGCCATCAGCCCGGCCATCAGCGCCTCGTATCGCGGCGGCTGATCGCCCGTATTGCTCTCGCCCTGATACCAGAGGGCGGCCCGGAAGCCGTAGTCGTGCAGCGGCGTGATCATGGCGTTGCCGATGGACGTCGTGCCCGCCAGCGATTCCCAAGGGGCGCGCGGCCCGTCGGTTTGGCCGGCCCCCTCGACCTTCTGATAGCGCCAGCCCCCCGCATCCAGCGGCACGCGCGATCCGTCGGCCAGAATGACGGCGCGGCTCTCGGGCGCCCCATAGATCCCGCCCTCGCCCCAGCTGTCCATGACGTTGACGACGATGCTGTTGGCGCCCGCCTTCAGCAGGCCGGCGGGCAGCGCGTACAGCCGCTGGCCGTCACCCATCGCGCCGACCGCCCGGCCGTTGACCCAGGTCTGATCGACCTGGTCAACAGTCCCGAGCGACAGCGAGGCCCCCTGCGCCGCCTGTTCCGCCGTCAGCGTGACGTCCGTGCGATACCAGACCATGCCGTCGAACGCCGCCAGCGCCGGAACGCCCCATTGCTCCCACGGTGTCATCTTCGGGACGAGCGTCCACGGGCCGGTCTCGGTCAGCCACGGCTGCTCGCTGGACCGCGCCGCCCACCAGCGCTGCCACACCTCGCCCCACTGCGCCTGGGCGCCGATCGGATCGGTGGGATAGCGGGCCAGGACGTCCAGCTTGTCGTCGAAGCCGCCGATGCGGCGCAGGGTCGGCTCGCTGATCCAGGCCTGGATCGCCGACCCGCCCCAGCTGTCGTGCACCAGCCCCATTGGCACCCGCTCGGTGCGCCGCAGGTCCTGGGCGAAGTAGAAGCAGGTGGCCGAAAACTCCGCCGCGCTCTCGACCGTCGCGACCGACCAGGCGGTTGGGTGGCGCCACAGCGGCTGGCTGACCGCGTCGCTGTCCTTGGTCACCGTCATCAGACGAATGCCTGCGTCGTCGGGCGTCACGACCGGGTTCCAGGCATGGACCGCATAGCGCAGCGGCTGCTCCATGTTCGACTGGCCCGAGCACAGGAAGACATCGCCGACCATCACGTCGGCCGCGCTGGCCGAGCCGCCCGAGGCGGCGGAAGCGGTCAGGACATAGGGACCGCCGGCCGGGAGCGCGGGCAGGCTGGCGCGCCACTGGCCCTGACGATCCGCACGCGCCTGAACCGACCGTTCGCCCAGGCTGACGGTGACCCGCTCGCCCGGCGCCGCCTGACCCCAGACCGAGATGGGCTTGTCCCGCTGCAGCACCCCGTGGTCGCCGAAGGGCTGGCCCAGGCTCAAGGCGGGCGGCGCAGTCTGCGCGATCGCCGGCGCCCCTTCCGCGATCAGGACGAGGGCGGACAGGGCGGCGGCGATGCGCATCAGGATCACTCCGTGACGGTCAGGGTCACAGGCTTCAGATCGACCGAGTTCGGTCCGGCGGCAAGGGTGAAATCACCCGGCTCGACGACCCGCTCCATGGCCTCGTTCCACATCCACAGATCGGCGGAGGTGATGTCAAACTCGACCGTCGTGCGAGCGCCGGGCTCCAGCGTCACGCGCTTGAAGTGCTTCAGCTCCTTGACCGGCCGCGTCACCGTGGCGGTCAGGTCCGAAACATAGAGCTGCACCACTTCGTCACCGGCGCGCGAACCGGTGTTGGCCACGTCGATGGAGACGCGGACGGTGTCGCCCTTGCGGATCGAGCTCCGAGCCAGGCGCGGCGCCGAGATGTCGAAGGTGGTGTAGCTGAGGCCGTAGCCGAAGGGATACAGCGGCGCCGTCGTGTCGAACAGATAGCCCCGGCGCGACGTCGGCTTGTGGTTGTAGAAGATCGGCAGCTGACCGACCGAACGCGCCACCGACACCGGCAGCTTGCCGCCCGGATTGGCGCGGCCGAACAGGACGTCGGCGACGGCGTGACCTGTCTCCTGGCCCAGGTACCAGCCCTCGATGATGGCCGGGACGTTCTCGTTCAGGAAGTTGATGGCCAGCGGGCGGCCGTTCAGCATGACCACGACGGTCGGCTTGCCCAGCGCGAGGATGGCCTTGGCCAGGTCGTTCTGCTGACCGATCAGCTCAAGCGAGTCGCGGTCGCCCAGGTGACCGTCAGCCCAGGCCTCGCGGCTCAGCTGCTCGTTGTCGCCCAGCACCATGACGATGACGTCGGCGTCGCGGCTGTCGGCGACTGCCTGCTGAATCAAGGCGACGTTCTCGGCCGGATCGACCAGATCGACGGCGTCCGCGCTCCAGGAGCGGCTGCGGGTCAGTTTGACGGCCTCGGAGTAGACGACCTCGAACTTGCCGCGGCCCTCTTCCTGGAGGCCCTCCAGCACGCTGACGACCTTGGCCGGCACGTCGCTGTAGCCGCCGATCGGTGTGTCGCGGGCGTGGGTGCCCAGGACCGCCAGCTTGCGGATGCGCGAGGCGTCCAGCGGCAGCAGGCCGCCTTCGTTCTTGAGCAGAACCATCGACTTGCGCGCGGCCTCGCGGGCCAGGGCGACGGCGTCGGGGGCGTTCTCGAACCGGCCGGCGCGGCGCACATCGACATAAGGGCTCTCGAAGGCGCCGGACAGGAACTTCATGGTCAGCAGGCGGCGCACCGCCTCGTCGACCTCGGCCTGAGGCACGGTTCCGGCGCGCACCAGGGCGGGCAGGTTCACATAGCCCTCGCCGTCGGGCAGCTCGATGTCGACGCCCGCGTGCAGGGCGCGCACGCCCGCCTCGTCCAGCGTGCGGTACATGCGGTGGCGCACGTTCAGCTCTCGGATCGCGAAGTAGTCGGAGACGACCGCGCCCTTGTAGCCCCATTCGGTGCGCAGGATGTCGTGCAGCAGCCACCGGCTGGCATGCGACGGGATGCCGTCGATCTCGTTGTACGAAGCCATCACCGCCAGGACCGGAAGCTCCTTCACCGCGCGCTCGAACGGCGGGAAGAAGTTCTCGCGCAGCGTCCGCTCGGAGATGTTGGCCGGGGCGACGTTGGTGCCGTTCTCGGGCTGACCGTGGCCAGTCATGTGCTTCAGCGTCACGAACACCTTGTCGGGCGCCAGCGGCAGGGTCTCGCCCTGGAAGCCGCGAATGGCGGCCAGGCCCATCTCGGCGCAGACGTGCGGGTCCTCGCCGAAGGTCTCCTCGATGCGGCCCCAGCGCGGGTCGCGGGCCACGTCCACGACGGGCGCGAGCGCCAGATTGGCGCCCCGGCCGCGCATCTCGCGCGCCGCCATGGAGAAGATGCGCGTCACCAGCGCAGGGTCGAAGGTCGACGCCAGGCCGATGGCCTGCGGGAAGCTGGTCGCCCCGCGCGCCACGTAACCGTGCAGCGCCTCCTCGTGCATGATGATGGGAATGCCCAGGCGGGTGTTCTCGACAGCCCATCGCTGGGCGGCGTTGACGTATTCCGCCGTTTCGCGCGCCGTGCGGTTGGGGTTGTCGTTGGCCGCGCCGGCCGCGCCGTTGGCGGCGGGATCGACGCCGCGCTTGTCGGACGGGCGGGAGATCTGGCCCAGGCCGTGCGGGAATACGTCGGTCGCCTTGGTCGCGACGAAGTCGCCACGCGCGTTCTGGATCGCGCCCTTCTTCTCCCAGATGCCGACCATCTGGCCGACCTTCTCTTCCAGCGTCATGCGCGAGAGCAGATCCTCGACCCGTTCGGCAACGGGAAGGGCGGCGTTGCGATAGGGGGCGTTGGCCGGCGGCTTGGCCAGGGCGGCGCCTGGGGCCGCCTGCGCCATCGCGGGCGAACGGATCACGGCGCCGGCGCTGATCGAGAGAAGGCCGGTCAGGACGCTGCGGCGCCCAAGCGAATTCCAGGCGTCGTCCGCCATGTCAGTCTCCTCCCATGTGAGCCTCGCCGGTTGATCCAGCGATGATAGCGCTAACATGACGATACTGCGCGCCGACCCCGGCGGTCAACCGCCCGCGAGCCGGCGGCGGTCGCGTCACGCCGTCGCGGACAGCTTGGCGTCGCGTAGATAGGCCTCCTGCACCGGCATGGCGTTGACCCGGTCTTGGATCGCCGTGCGGATCCGCGACAGGCGCTGGCGCAGGTCTTCCTCGGAGATGACGTCGGCCACCGGGTGATAGCTGTCCGGGATCATGCCCTGCCCCGACAGGACCGCCCACCAGCTGCCTTCCTTGAACAGTTCGTACTGGCGGACCATGGCATCGCCCCGCTCCTGGAAAATCTGCAGCCGGGTCTTCAGGGCCTCGGGGATGTCCATGTGCTTGCAGTAGGCCCAGAACGGCGTGTCCTCCCGCTCGGTCACCTTGTAGTGGGCGATCAGGAAGTCTTTGACGTTGTCGTAGTCGAAGGCCATGTCGCGATTGAACTGATCGGCCAGCTTGGGGTCGATGAAGTCGCGCGGGAAATAGGCCAGGATGCGCGAGATCGCGACCTGGATCAGGTGGATGCTGGTCGATTCCAACGGCTCCAGGAAACCGCCCGCCAGACCCATGGCGATGACGTTCTTGTCCCAGCTCTTCTTGCGGCGGCCGGTTACGAAGCGCAGCACACGCGGCTCGGCCAGCGGCTCGCCATCCAGCCGGCTCATCAACTTGGCGGTCGCCTCGTCCTCGCTGATGTATTCGCTGGAGAAGACATAGCCGTTGCCGGTGCGGTGCTGAAGCGGGATGCGCCACTGCCAGCCCGCCTCGCGGGCGGTGGCGCGGGTGTAGGGGGTCATGTCGCCGGACTTGGCGCACGGCACGGCGACGGCGCGGTTGGCCGGCAGCCAGTGGCTCCAGTCGTCATAGCCGGCCTTCAGCGTCTGCTCGATCAGCAGGCCGCGGAAGCCGGTACAGTCGATGAACAGGTCGCCGCGGATCTGCTGGCCATCCTCCAGCTCCACCGAGGTGATGAAGCCGTCGGTCGGGTTCTGGTGGACCTGGGTGATCTTGCCTTCGATCCGGTTGGCGCCGCGCTTCTCGGAGAACCTGCGCAGGTAGGCGGCATAGCGGGCGGCGTCGAATTGATAGGCGTAGTTGATGCGCGGCAGGGCGCCGTTCTGCGTGTCGGGCGTGCGCATGAAGCGGTTCAGGCGCGCGGCCTCGGTCTCGGCGTTGAACCGGCCGCTGTCGGCGTTGGCGCCGCCCGACTTGGCCCAGCGGAGCCAGAAGTTGTGGAAGGGCACGCCGTCCATGTCCTGACCGAAGAGGCCGAATGGATGGAAATAGGAGTGGCCCAGCCGGCGCCAGTCGACGAACTCGATGCCCAGCTTGAAGGTGCCGTTGGTCTCGCGGACGAACTCGTCCTCGTCGATGCCCAGCACCTGGTTGAACAGCAGGATCATCGGGATGGTGGCCTCACCCACCCCGACGGTGCCGATCTGTTCGGATTCCACGACCGTCAGATTGTACTGCTCGGTGCCCATCACCTTGCTGAGGGCGGCGGCGCACATCCATCCGGCGGTCCCCCCGCCTACGACGACGATGTCCCGGATCTTGTTCGCTGGCATGTGAAGACCTCCCCCGTCTTCAGAATAGACCGCGGCCCGGAGGCGCGGCGTTGAACTCCAGATGCGCCTCCAGCGACGGCATGTCTTGCGCATGCGTGGCGATGAAGCTCAAAATCTTCTGGAAATGCTCGATCTGCTCGGCGCGTGGCAGCTGGTCGACCAGCGGGTTCCAGCTCTTCGGGATCAGGCCGTGTCCCACGAAGCAGCTGGCCCAGCTGCCCTCCTCGAAGGTTTCGCCGTCGCGCAGTGAGATGCCGCCGCGCGCACCGAACAACTCGATCTTTTGAGCCAGCACGGGCGAGGCCGGAACCTCGCGCGCCCAGTCCCACATCGGCTGATCGAAGCGCCGGTTCAGCGTGTAGTGCATCAGGGCGAAGTCGCGGATGTTGTCGGTGTGCTGGGCGAAGGCCGCGTTGAAGGCGTCGCGTTCGATCTGGTTGTCGGCGTCGACCGGAAACTGGCTGATCAGGTGCGACAGGCCGACATGGATGAACTGCAGGATGGTGGCGTCCAGCGGCTCCAGGCTGGCGGCCGCCTCGCCGATGGCGACGCAGTTCCCGATCCACGGCCGGCTGCGGGCGCCCGGCTGATAGGGGCTGGCGACGCCGGCCTCCAACCGCATCCCGGTGATGCGGGACAGCATGGTCATCAGTTCGCTCTCGGCCACCAGTTCCGAGTTGTAGGCGCCGATCACCGCGGTCCGGTCCTGCATCGGATACTGGCCGACCCAGCCGGCCTCGAAGGCGGTGATCTGGTTGAAGGCCGGCAGGGGGCGCAGGCGCGGGCCGGACGCCGCCACCAGCCGGTCGCACGGGAACCAGTGACTCCAGCTCTCGAAGGCGTCACCCGGCATGCGCGTGATCAAGCCGCCCTGCAGGCCGGTCGCGTCGATATAGAGATCGGCCTCGAGCTTGCGGCCGCTGCCCAGGACGACGGCCGCGATGCCCTGATCGCCCAGTTCGACCGTGCGGAACGGTTCGGGGACCAGCTTGGCGCCTGCCTTGATCGCCGCCTCCTTGAGCAGGGCGACGTAGCGTCTGGCGTCCAGATTGTAGCCCGGCGACGCCTGGGAGAAGCTTTCGACCGCGTCGTTGTAGATGACGTGCCGCCCGACCTTGGCCGCCGCCGCGCCCAGCGAAAACTCGTCATAGGCGGCGCGCAGGCCCTCGCTGCGGGCCTTGGTCCAGTAGTTGACGAACTCGATCTGCTCGATGCCGGCGCCGACGGTGTCGTAAGCGTGCATGAAGGCGTGATCGCCCTTGGACCAGCCGGCGAAGCGCTGGGCATAGGCCTCCGATCCCGATGTGGCGCCCAGCACCCTGCCCTCGTCCAGCCCCAGCATATGGTGCAACGAGACCAGACTGGGCGTGGAAGCGTAGGCGTCGGCCGGGCGCAGGACGCTGGGCAGTTCGACCACCTCGACCGTGATGCCGAGCCCGCCGAGGGCTCGGCGCAGGCACAGGGCCGTCAGCCACACGGCGGCGTCGCGGCCGACGATCAGGACACGCTGGATGGGCCGGCTCATGCCGCTTCCTTGACGCCGCAGTAGTCGCGGACGAACTGCTCGTGGGTGGGCATGGCATCGACGCGGTCCGAGATCTTGCGGCGCAACGTCTCCAGCCGTTGCTGGACGTCCTCCAGCTTCAGCCGCTCGGTCAGGCGGTCGTGGCCCTCGGGCTTCAGCCCCTGGCCGAACATCACCGACACCCAGCTGGGCGGGGCGAACAGGCCGGAGCGATAGAAGGGAATGTCGCCTCGGTGGCGGAAGCGGTCGATCTTGTCCTGCAGGCTGTCGGGCACCGACATCTCGCGGGTGTAGCGCCACAGCTCGGCGTCCTCGCGGGTGTTGGCGTGGTAGTGAAGGATCAGGAAATCGCGCACGCGGTCATACTCGTTGTCGACCAGACGGTTGAATTCCTTGATCAGGACCGGGTCCATCGCCTTTCGCGGCCATAGCTGGACCAGGTTGTTGATGGCGATCTGAACCAGATAGATGCTGGTCGATTCCAGGGGCTCCAGGAAGCCGGACGCCAGGCCGATGGCGACGCAGTTGCCGGTCCATGACGCCGTGCGGCGGCCGGCCTTGAAGCGGATGGGACGGGGCTCGGCGAGGGCCTCGCCGTCCAGATTGTCCATCAGGGTCCGGGCCGCCTCATCGTCCGAGATGAAGGCGCTGGAATAGACATAGCCGTTGCCGGTGCGCTGCTGCAGCGGGATGCGCCACTGCCAGCCCGCCTCGCGCGCGGTCGAGCGGGTGTAGGGTGTGAAGTCGTTCGAGCGGGCGCAGGGCACGGCCATTGCGCGGTCGCACGGCAGCCACTTGGTCCAGTCCTCGAACGGGCTCTCCATCGTCTCGCCGATGAGCAGGCCCTTGAAGCCGGAGCAGTCGATGAACAGGTCGCCTGTGACGACCTCGCCGCTCTCCAGCGTCACAGAGGCGATGTGGCCGTTCTCGGGTTTGCGCTGGACCGAGACGATCTTGCCCTCGGTCCGCTCCAGCCCGCGCGCCTCGGCGAACCGGCGCAGATAGGCGGCGTAGAGGCCGGCGTCGAAATGATAGGCGTAGGCGTAGGTCGAGTTGATCGCCGCCTTGTCCTCGACGGGGAACTCGAACCTGTTCCGGCGCGCCGCGACGATGGCGTAGGAATAGTCCTCGATGTCCGGCGTCGGCCCGGCCTGGGCTGCGCGCAGCCAGTGCTGGTGGAAGGCCACGCCGCTGATCGGCTGCCCGTGGGCGCCGAAGGGATGCAGGTAGCTGGAGCCCTTGAAGCCCCAGTCGCGGAACTCGATGGCCAGTTTGAAGGTGGCGTTGGTCTCCCGCATCATCTCTGACTCGATCACGCCGATCCAGTCGTTGAAATCCTTCATCTGCGGCAGGGTCGCCTCGCCGACGCCGACCGTCCCGATCTGGTCGGATTCGATCAGACGCACGCTACGGAACTCGGGCCGCACCACGCTGGTTAGCGCCGCCGCGGTCATCCAGCCGGCGGTGCCGCCGCCCACGATGACGACTTCCAGGGGTTGGGCCATTGAAACTGCTCAGGTTAGGGAGCGGGCTCCGCGCCGATCATAGTCGGCTGACGGACACTCGAAGTCAAAATGCTTAAGGGCGCCGAACATGGAAAACGCGCCGCCGTTTCCGGCGGCGCGTTCCCAGGTTTCAGGCGTCGTGCTTGCGCTTAGTAGCGGAAGCGCAGGCCCAGCGTCAGACGACGGTCCTGGCGGAGCCAGGCGTTCGGCAGCAGCTGGCGGCCTTCCGACACGTCCGTGACCTGCTGCTTCAGCGTAGCCTCGGTGTCGAGCAGGTTGGAGCCTTGCAGGCTCAGCTCGAAGCGGTCGTTGATCCGGTAACGGACCGACGCGTCGAGATAGCCCACGGCGTCCTGCCAAACCGGCAGATAGACGCAGCAGTCGAAGGCGGTGACCAGGTACTCCGAGCGCCAGTTGTAGGCGGCGCGCAGGGCCCAGGGGCCTTTCTCGTACATCGCTACGACGTTGTACGAGTGCTCCGACAGGCCTTCCAGCGAACCGGTGTTCAGCAGGGTGCTGTTGCCGGCGTTGGTCGTGCCCGACCCACCATCGCTCGAGACGATCGGCGAGTTGGAGTTCGTGATGCCCTGGTTCTCGACGTAGGTGTAGTTCGCCTGCACGCCCAGGCCGTCGAACGGCGCGGGCAGGAAGTCGAAGTACTGCTGATAGGCCACTTCGAAGCCTTGCAGCCCGGCGCCGTCGCCGTTGATCGGACCGCGAACCTCGACCTCGCGCGTCACACCGTTGTTGGTGACGTCGAGATTGAACTGGCCGTACTGGATGTAGTTCTGGAAGTCCTTCTTGAAGGCCGTGATCGTGAACGAGCCGACGTCGTCGAAGTACCACTCCAGGGCCAGGTCGTACTGGTTGGCCGTGGTCGGCTCCAGGTACGGGTTGTAGGCGCTGGCGGTGTAGTTCGGGGCGACGCCGATGACGTCACCGGCGCTGTTCTTGATCCAGCGATCGTCATCCGCGTTCTGCGTCGAGGGCAGGCCCGCGCCGATCTGCACGAAGTTCTTCAGATAGCCGATTTCCGGGCGAGCCATGGCGCGCGAGGCGGCGAAACGAAGCACCCACTGATCGGTCAGGTCGAACTTGACGTTGAAGCTGGGCAGCCAGTGCTCTTGCTCGGCCTCGGCCGTCGACAGGACGCCGCCGCCCGAGTTGAAGGCGATTTCGTCCGGCGACAGGTAGCAGCCGATCGAACCTTCGACTTCCGGAGCCGGTTGGCCCGGTTGCGGGGCCGGGGTCGGCGTACAGGCCAGCGTCAGGGCGTCGAACGGGTTCGGGTACTGGATGGCGCCCGCCGATTCGATGTTCGTCTTGACGTAACGGACGCCGATGTTGCCGGAGACCGGAATGCCGCCGATCAGGGCGTTGTCGCCGCCGAACTTCAGCATCACGTAAGCCGCTTCGGTCTCTTCCGAAATCTCGGCCAGTTCCACCTGACGGTAGCAGGTGCCGGGGATTTCCTGAGCACGGTCGCCCGTGTTCGAGCAGATCGGATCCCAGCCGGCGCCGTTGGGCAGGCCCAGGGCGGTGGCGTTCATGGTTTCAGCCATGCGCGCACGGTCTTCGACCAGGTCCATGTTGAAGAACACGAACTGGGTCGGGCTCAGCAGGCCGCCGTCGAAGATCTGGTCGCCGAAGGCCTTGGTTTCGGTGATCCCGGTCGGATAGCCCTTGAAGCCGGTGCAGACGTAGTTGGCGTTGACCGTCTTGCGCTGGGCGCAGTCAGCCGCAGTTTCAGCGCCACGCGTGACGTTGAAGTAGGCCGCGTTCTGGGTCCACAGGTTGGCGACGTTCTGCCAGTTGTAGGCCGACCAGCGAACGGTCTGGTCACGGTCCGCATAGCGGACGCCGAAGCGGATCGAGTCCAGCCAGTCGGTGCCGAAGTCGTAGGCCAGGTCGGCGCGCAGGGCGAGCTCGTCACCTTCCGAGTCCTCGATGTGGTCCATCAAGGAGTTGATCCAGTAGTTGCTGGCCGTCGCCGTGCCGCCTTCGTCGAGGTTGACGTTGGTCGGTTCCGACAACGTCACCCGCGGCACGCCTTGCGTCATGTCGATGCCGGAGTTGGCGAACGAGTTCAGCGTGGCGTTCATGTCGTAGTTGGTGATTTCCGAGTGCACGGTCTGCACGTCGAAGTTCGCCCGCATACGGTCGCTGATTTCCCACTTCAGGTTCAGCGACAGGTCTTCGGTGACGTTTTCGTTGTGGTTGAAGCGCGAGACGGTCGAGAAGTTCGAACCGCGCGACGGCGCGTTGGTACAGCCGTTCCAGCTGTAGCAGGCATTGACCAGTTGCTGGCCCGAGCTGTTCTGGGCGACCAGGCCCGATTCAGCGTCGCTGGCGCCCCACCAGCCGATGTCCTGAACGACGACGCCGGACTGGAAGTAGCCGTTGTTGTCGAAGGTGAATTCCGTGCCCGGCGCAGGACGCGGAGCCGTGCCGGCGGCGGTGTAGTGGAAGGCCGAGTTCTGGCCGTAGAACAGGTCGCCCGGATAGGTCTGGACGCCGTTCTCGTGCCACTCGTTGACGTACTTGGAGTTCTGGTACTGCGCCGTCAGCAGGAAGCGGTGATCCAGGTCCTGCCATTGGCCGGCCAGGGCGACGCCGTCGCGGGTCCGGTCATAGGTGGTGTCCGAATAGCCGACGAACGACGGCAGGTAGTTCAGGCCGGCGCCCGGGGTGGGCTCGGCGCCCGCCGGCGTCTGCGAGTAGACGTTCTCGTAGATGCCCATGCGGCCGAACTGAACGGCTTGCGAACGGGTCTGAACTTCCGAGTGGGCGATGTTCACCATCGCGCCGAACTCGCCGAACGAGGTCTCCCAGCGGTTCGACCAGATGCCCGAGATTTCCGGCGTGTATTTCTCGGAGATGTCGCCGTAGTTGACGTTCGCCGAGATGGCCAGCAGCTGGCCGGTCGAGTCGAACGGCACGCGGGTGCGCAGGTTGATCGTGCCGGCGATGCCGCCTTCGATCAGGTCGGCGGTCTGGTTCTTGTAGGTGTCGACGCCGGCCATCAGTTCCGGCGAGACGTCGGCGAAGCTCAGGCCGCGGCCCGAGTTGGCGCTGAAGCTGTCGCGGCCGTTGAACTCGGTGCGGACCTGCTGCAGGCCGCGGACGATGACGCCCGACGGTTCGGCCGAGAAGTGAGCGGTATCACTCGAGGCCGCGAAACGGTTCACCGTGATGCCGGCGACGCGTTGCAGGGCTTCGGCGACCGACTTGTCCGGGAAGGCGCCGATGTCGGTGGCGGTGATGGAATCGACGACCGTATCGGCGTCGCGCTTGATGTTCTGGGCGCTGCGGAGCGCGGCGCGCGTGCCGGTGACGATGACGTCGGACACTTCCGCTTCGTCATCACCCGCCGCGTCCTGCGCGTAAGCCGGCATCGCCGACAGCATCAGGGCACCCAGCACGGCGATCGAAGCGCCGGCCTTCAGGGCCGTCGCCCGCGAGCCGTAACCGGTCATGGACTTCTTCATATAACGCCTCCCCTCGAGGTCATTTCGGAGCGGCGAAGACCGCCCCGTTATCGATGATGGCGAGCGGCAAGACCGCCCGTCGTTGTTTTGTTCGCCCGCCACGCCGAGGCGGACGGAAAATCTAGGATGTCGACACGCATGCAGCGGATGCAGGAAAGCGGCGGCGCCGCGTCTGCGATCCGAACATCAGGCGATATCGACTGGAAGAGCGCCCGCCTCGCTCTGCACGAAGTCGGACACAGGCCCCCGGATATTCCTCCCCATCTTTTATACGTGGGTTACCGCCTTCTTGGACCACGGTTCGGAGTCGCGCCAGTCCCTATTCGAAAGCGTTTTGGCCATTGCCATAAAAACGTCGTGCCCGTTGCACGGCGAACACATCGCCGCACTGGCGCCTGATTGTGGTCACGTTATACCCCGGGCATGCCCACTCCCGCCTCTATCCCCGAGTTCACTGGCGTCACGGCCGACATATTTCGGAACGAGATCCTGCCCGCAGGCACGCCTGTCGTGTTCCGGGGATTGGTGCGCGACTGGCCCGTCACGCAGGCGGCGCTTCAATCGTCAGACCATTTGTTCGACTACCTGCGCCGCTTCGATCGCGGCGCATCGGTCAGCACCATGTTCGCGCCGCCCAGCGCCAAGGGCCGCTTCTTTTACAACGACGACGTCAGCGGCTTTAACTTCCGCTCGGGCACGTCGAAGATCGTCGCCGCCCTGGACTACCTGGCCTCTCACCGGGACGATCCCGAAGCTTCCGCTCTGGCGGTGCAGTCCGTTCCGGTGCGCGGCCACCTGCCCGGATTTCAGGAAGACAATCGGATGCCGCTGCTGGACCCGGCCGTCGAGGCGCGGATCTGGATCGGAAACCGGGTCATCGTCGCGGCCCACCACGACCCCTCCGACAACATCGCCTGCTGCATCGCCGGGCGCCGGCGCTTCACGCTGTTCCCGCCCGAACAGTTGCCGAACCTCTATGTCGGTCCGTTCGAGCTGACGCCGGCGGGCGCGACCATCAGCATGGTCGATTTCGACAACCCGGATCTGGAGCGCTACCCGCGCTTCGCCCAGGCGTTGGAGGCGGCCGTGGTGGCGGACCTGGAGCCGGGCGACGCGCTCTACATCCCCTATCAATGGTGGCACCACGTCCGATCGATTGAAGCGATCAACATGCTGGTGAACTACTGGTGGGAAGAGGGCGTTCGCAGTGCACCGCGCGACGCCTTCCTGCACGCGATCCTGGCGCTGCGAGACCTGCCGCCGACGCATCGCGCGGCATGGCGCACGCTGTTCGACCACTATGTCTTCCTCGACAACGGGCCGGCCGCCGAACATCTGGCGCCGGAACGCCGCGGCGTCCTCGGCGATGTGACGACCGACGAGGCGCGCAGCATCCGCACCGCCCTGTCGCGCGCGCTGTCGCGTTCGGCGTAGACGGTCTTTTTCCGGGAAGTCGGCCGAGCGGCCCTAGCGGTCCTTCTCGCGCTCTGTCCCGCTGCGGGCCGAAAGCGCGGCCTGCGCCGCCGCCAGCCGGGCGATCGGGACGCGGTAGGGCGAACAGCTGACGTAATCCAGGCCCGCGCTTTCGCAGAAGGCGATGGATGACGGGTCGCCGCCGTGCTCGCCGCAGATGCCCATCTTCACATCAGGCCGCACCGCCTTTCCGCGCTCGGCCGCGATCCGGATCAGATCGCCCACGCCCGCCTGATCCAGACGCACGAAGGGGTCGGTCTCGAAGATTCCCTTGTCCAGATAGGCCTGCAGGAAGCGGCCGGAGTCGTCGCGTGAGATGCCGAAGGTGGTCTGCGTCAGGTCGTTGGTCCCGAAGCTGAAGAACTGGGCATGTTCGGCCAGATCTCCCGCCCGCAGCGCCGCGCGGGGCAGCTCGATCATGGTGCCGACCAGGTATTCCACCCGGTCGCCGGCGTCCGCGAACACCGCCTCGGCCGTGCGGTCGGTCAGCTCGCGAAGATATTTCATCTCCAGGCCGAGGGCGACCAGCGGGTGCATGATCTCCGGGATGGGCGCCTCGGCGGCCGTCTGCTTGACCTCCAGCGCCGCTTCCAGAATGGCCCGGACCTGCATTTCGTAGATCTCGGGATAGGCGACGCCCAGGCGGCAACCCCGGTGGCCCAGCATGGGGTTGGTCTCGTGCAGCTCCTTGGCCCGCCGTTTCAGCTTGGCGGCGTCGAGGCCCGATCCGGCGGCCAGGGCGTCGATCTCGGCGTCCGTGTGCGGGATGAACTCGTGCAGCGGCGGGTCCAGCAGGCGGATCGTCACCGGCAGGCCGGCCATGATGGTGAACAGCTCGACGAAGTCCGCCTTCTGGAATGGCGCGATCTTGGCCAGGGCGGCGCGGCGACCGGCCTCGTCGTCGGCCAGGATCATCTCGCGCACGGCGGCGATGCGGGCTTCGTCGAAGAACATGTGCTCGGTCCGGCACAGGCCGACGCCCTCGGCGCCGAAGCCGCGTGCGGTGCGGGCGTCCAGCGGGGTCTCGGCGTTCGCGCGCACGCCAAGCCGGCGCACCTTGTCGGCCCAGGCCATCAGCGTCTGGAAGTCGCCGGTCAGCTCCGGCTCGACCATGGCGACAGCGCCATCCAGCACCTCGCCCTTCGACCCGTCGATGGTGATGACCTCGCCGGCCTTGAAAGTGCGGCCCCGCGCGGTGAAGGCGCGGGCCCGCTCGTCGATGTGGATCTCGCCCGCGCCGGAAACGCAGGGGCGCCCCATGCCGCGGGCCACCACCGCCGCGTGGCTGGTCATGCCGCCGCGGGCCGTGACGATGCCGCGCGCCGCGTGCATGCCGTGGATGTCCTCGGGCGATGTCTCCTCGCGCACCAGGATGACCGCCTCGCCCAGTTCGCTCAGGCGCTCGGCCTCGTCGGCGTCGAACACGATCTTGCCGGTGGCCGCGCCCGGCGAGGCCGGCAGGCCCGCGGCCACGACGCTGCGCGCGGCGTTCGGATCCAGCGTGGGGTGTAGCAGCTGGTCCAGCGCCGCCGGTTCGACGCGGCTGACCGCCTCCTCCTCACTGATCACGCCTTCGGCGGCCAGATCGACCGCGATCTTCAGCGCCGACTTGGCCGTGCGCTTGCCGTTGCGGGTCTGCAGCATCCACAGCCGGCCCTGTTCGACCGTGAACTCGATGTCCTGCATGTCGCGGTAGTGGCTCTCCAGCCGGTTCACGACGTCCACGAACTGTCCGAACACCTCTGGCATCGCCTCTTCCATCGAAGGGGCCGTCTCACCCATCTCCTCGCGACCGGCGAGGGTCAGCGATTGCGGCGTGCGGATGCCGGCGACGACATCCTCGCCCTGGGCGTTGATCAGAAACTCGCCGTACAGCCGCGCCTCGCCCGTCGACGGATTGCGGGTGAAGGCCACGCCGGTGGCCGAGGTGTCGCCCATATTGCCGAACACCATCGACTGGACGTTGACCGCCGTGCCCCAGCTTTCGGGAATGTCGTGCATGCGGCGATAGAACTTCGCCCGGTCGTTCATCCAGCTGGCGAAGACGGCGCTGATGGCGCCCCACAGCTGGTCGGCCGGATCCTGCGGGAAGGCGTGGCCCAGCTCGCGCTCGACCACGGCCTTGTAGTCGGCGACGACGGCTTCCCAGTTCTCGGCGGAGAGGTCGGTGTCGATCGTGACCCCAAGACGATCCTTGTGGTCGTCCAGCACCTCTTCAAAGTCGTCATGCGACAGGCCCAGCACCACGTTGGAATACATGGTGATGAAGCGACGATAGCTGTCGAAGGCGAAGCGGCGGTCGCCCGACAGCTGGGCCAGACCCTCGACCGTCACATCGTTCAGGCCCAGGTTCAGGACGGTGTCCATCATGCCCGGCATCGACGCGCGGGCGCCCGACCGCACCGAGACCAGCAACGGATTGTGCGCGTCGCCGAAGGTCTTTCCGACCACGCCCTCGACCGCCTTCAGCCCCGTCTCGACCTGACCCGCCAGCGCATCGGGATAAGTCTGGCCGTTGGAATAATAGTGGACGCAGGCCTCGGTGGTGATGGTGAAGCCGGGCGGGACCGGCAGGCCCAAGGCCGACATCTCCGCCAGATTGGCGCCCTTGCCCCCCAGCAGATTCTTCATCGACGCATCGCCGTCGGCCGAACCGCCGCCGAACCCGTACACCCACTTGGTCATGCAATCGTCCCCTGAAGGCTGCCTGAGTGGCGGTGGATTAGCGCGCGCCGAGGGGCTTGGCCATGCCGATTGTAACAAATCGTGAGCAGTCGATCACCCTAATCGGCTAAGGGTGCTGCGGCGCAACATTGGGAGCGGTCACATGGGCGAAGCGCCGGTCATCGAGGCCGTCGAGACCCTCCATAACGGTTGGGGTCGGTACCTGAAGCTTACGATTCGGCAGGGTGGAGAGACCTTTTCGCGCGAGATCGAAGATCACGGCTCCGGCGTCGCCGTCCTGCCGTTCGACCCCGACCGCCGCGTTGCCTTGCTTGTCCGTCAGACCCGCACGGGGCCCCTTTTCTTAAGCGACGCCGAGCCGGCCCTGCTGGAAGCTCCCGCGGGTCTTCTGGACCACACCGGCGAAGCGCCGGAGGCGGCGGCCCGCCGTGAGGTGCTTGAGGAGATTGGTGTGCGCCTGAGGACGCTGGACCCTGCGGGCGAAGCCTATTCGAGCCCCGGCTGCACCACAGAAAGCATCCACCTGTACCTCGCTCCTTTCGGCGACGAAGACCGCGTCGCGGCAGGCGGGGGACTGGCCGAAGAGCACGAGGGAATCGAGGTGGTGGAACGGCCTCTGGACAGTCTTCTGGCTGACGCCTTGGCCGGCCGCCTGCGAGACATGAAGACCCTGGCCCTGACACTGCTGTTGCACGCCAGGCGACCGGAGCTCTTCTAGCGAAGCCCCCCTCCCGTTCAGGGGAGAGTGGACGACCTTTACTTCTTGCCCTTGGCCTTGGCCGGAGCGTGCGCAAGGCGGAGCAGGTTGGCGGCCCCAGGTGCGCCGAAGGGGGTGCCCGCGAGGATCAGGATCCGCTGGCCGGGTTCGGCCAGGCCGTAGTCCATGGCGCTGCTGACGGCCAGGTCGGTGACCTCTTCCAGAGACTTGGGCTCCGGGCCCAGCCGTGGCTCAAGGCCCCAGACCAGCGCCAGGCGACGCGCCGTTTCGGGCTTGGGCGTCAGGGTGAGAATGGGTTGCAGCGGCCGTTCGCGGGCCATGCGACGGGCGGTGCCGCCGGTGGTGGTGAAGACCACCATACAGGCCGTCGACTGGGCCTCTGCCGCCTTGCGGGCGGCGGCGACCAGGGCGTCGACGTCATGCTCGTCCATGCCGGCGTGTTCGGCGTCCATCAGGCCCGGCCACAGGGGATCACGCTCCACCCGCTCGATGATCCGGCTCATGATGCCGACCGCTTCCATCGGATAGTCGCCCGAAGCCGTTTCCGCCGACAGCATCAGGGCGTCCGCGCCCTCGTAAACGGCATTCGCCACGTCGGACGCCTCGGCGCGGGTCGGCGCGGGAGATGCGGTCATCGACTCCAGCATCTGCGTCGCCACGATGGCGGGAATGCCCCGGCGGCGGGCGGCGCGCAGGATCTGCTTCTGGGCCACCGGCACTTCTTCGGGGTCCAGCTCGACGCCCAGGTCCCCTCGCGCGACCATCACGCCGTCGCAGTAGTCCAGGATGCTCTCCAGATCGGTCAGGGCCTGGGGCTTCTCGATCTTGGCCAGACAGGCGGCCTGGCCGTTCACCAGTCGCTTCAGCTCGGCCATGTCCTCGGCCTTCTGCACGAAGCTGAGGGCCACCCAGTCGACGCCCAGACGCAGGGCGAAGGCCAGGTCCTCGCGGTCCTTCGGCGTCAGGGCCGAGACCGGGATGACAGCTTCCGGCACGGCCACGCCCTTGCGATCCGACAGCTTGGAACCGCTTAGGACGGTCACATCGGCCCATTCGTCCGTGCGCTCGCCGACCTTCAGCCGCACCCGACCGTCGTCCAGCAGCAGCAGCATGCCGGTGCGCAGCGCCTTGAAGATTTCGGGGTGGGGCATCTGGACGCGCGTCTCGTCGCCCGGCGTGGGGTCGAGGTCGAAGCGCATCTTGTGACCTAGCTTCACGTCAATCTCGACGTTGGCGAAGCGGCCCAGGCGCAGCTTGGGCCCCTGCAGGTCGGCCAGCACGCCCAGCGGGCGCTTCAGCGCGATCTCGGCGCCGCGCACGGCCTTGAGATTCGCGGCGTGGTCTTCGTGCGAGCCGTGGCTAAAGTTCAGGCGGAAGACGTCCACCCCCGCCTGGGCCAGGGCCTTGACCATTCCGGGGGCGCGGCTGGCGGGCCCCAGGGTGGCGACGATGCGGGCGCGGCGGGCTCTGTTCATTCGCTTCTCACGGGCGTGTTTTTGTGGCGAGCAGGGTCGAAGGCGGGCTGATCACCCGCGAGCGGCCTTGTGCCAATGAAACGCGCGCGGAGTAAGGCCGGTCTTGCCCCGGGAAACACGAAGTTACGCGGTGCGAACACGGTCCCAAGGGCCTGTGATGGCCAGGGTGATCCCGGGATACTGCACGTTCACGAACAGCACGGAGGCATCTGGCGAGAAGCAGCATCCCGCCAGTTCGGAGTTCCCCTGAAACACGTTGCGGCCGATCGTATAGACGCGGCCGTCCGGCGTGACGCCCTTGAGATGGTTGCGGATTTCCTTGGAGTAGTTGTCCTCGCAAACGATCAGATCGCCCCAGGGCGCGACCGTCAGATTGTCGCCCATGTTCCACACCTTCTCGTCGGCCGACTCGAGGAACAGCTGGATCCGGCCGGACCGGCCGTCCGCCGCCGGGACGTATCGCAGGACTTGGCCCCGCTGGATCGGGCCGCCCTTCTTGGCGGTGAAGTAGAGTTCGCCGTCGCCCCAATAGACCCCCTCGCCGCCCTGAAAGATGGCGGCGCCCGCCGCGCGGCCGCGCTGGCGCAGGTCGCCGTTCGGCGCCTCCACGTCTTCCAGATCCACCCATTCGGTCTCGCGCCAATCGCCGAGGGCCCATAGGCGCGTGGTGTTGTTTGAAGTGTCGGCGCCCGGTGAATCCTTGAGCACCAGGGCCTGCAGACGGCCGCCATCGACCAGCCGCCCGGGCGTGGTGGGGATGAAGCGGTAGAACAGGCCGTCTTCCTGATCCTCCGTCAGATAGACCTCGCCGGACCGGGGATCGATGCAGACCGCCTCATGATCAAAACGGCCCATAGCCTTCAGCGGCACCGGATCGACCAGACCCGTGGCGGCTGCCGGCACTTCGAAGACGTATCCGTGCTCGCGCTTCACATTGACCGTGGCGGGCGTGTCCTGACACTCCTCGCAGGTCAGCCAGCTGCCCCAGGGCGTCTGACCGCCGGCGCAGTTGGTCGAGGTGCCGGCCAGGCTCATGAACTGGCGCACCACCTCGCGGGTCCGCAGGTCGTAGATGACGGTGGTGGTGCCCGCCGGCAGGGGCCGGCTCTGCTTGTCGGTGTCATAGACCTTGGCCGGATCCAGCAGGTGCAGTCGCTCGCGATTGAAACCGCCGGGCCCCCACTGACCGTGCGTGGATGAGGAGGCTTTCAGTTCGTGGTTGCGGATCAGGGCGACTTGCGAGCCCTGCAGCGCGAAGCAGCCCATGCCGTCGAACTGACCGGGAACCAGCAGGCCGTCGTCCATCGTCTGACCGCCTTGGGAGACCACATGGTACGAAAAGCCCTCCGGCAGGTCGAACAGGCCGTTGGGGTCGCTCACCAGCGGGCCGTAACCCGGCGCCTGATTGACGTAGGACTCTCCCGCCGCAGGCGCCGTCTGTGCGCGCGCCGCGCCGGCGAAGGCCATGGCGGCTGCGCCCAGTGACAGGGCTTCGCGGCGGTGCAGGCTGAACTCTGAACTCATGTTGCATCCTCGAGTATGGCCGGGCCATAGACCGTCCCTGAACGTCGAACCACCGCGCTTTCATGACGATTTGCGCCGGCGTCCGCGACCCGGATCGGCACTCGCGCCTGCTTTCAGGCTCGAATAATGCAACTCGGCTTGCGACACTCGATGCGGGAGCAGAGTGTTTCGCCGCTGTCGCGCGAGAGGCTTGCTCGATCGGCCATGCGCGGGGGAGAGCAAATGACTGGACATGGGGAAGCGCACCGGGTCGACCGCATCGGCTGGCTACGCGCGGCGGTGCTCGGCGCCAACGACGGCCTGGTCTCGACGGCCAGTCTGGTGGTCGGGGTGGCCGCGGCGGCGGCGAGCCACGGAAGCATCCTGGTCGCCGGCGTCGCCGGGCTCGCCGCCGGCGCCATGTCGATGGCGGCCGGAGAGTATGTCTCGGTCAGTTCGCAGTCCGACACCGAGAAGGCCGACCTGGCTCGCGAAGCGCTGGAGCTGGCGGGAGATCACGATGCAGAGGTGCGCGAACTGGCGGGGATCTACGTGGGCCGCGGCGTGGCCCCGGACCTGGCGACCGAAGTGGCGCGGCAGATGATGACCCACGACGCACTGGGCGCCCATGCGCGCGATGAGCTCGGCATTTCTGAGATCACGACGGCGCGCCCCATCCAGGCAGCCGTGACGTCGGCCGTGACCTTCTCGGCCGGCGCGGCGCTGCCCTTGGTCGTGGCGGCGGTCGCGCCCCTGCAAGGGTTGGCGGTCTGGGTCGCCGGCTCCGCCCTGATCGGCCTGGCCGTGCTGGGCGCGCTGGGCGCCCGGGCAGGTGGCGCGCCGATCGGGCGTTCGGTGGTGCGCGTGGTCTTCTGGGGCGCCCTGGCCATGGCGATCACCGCCGGCGTGGGCCGCCTGTTCGGCGTCGCCGCCTGATTCAGAAGCGTGCGGTCACTGCCACGCGGCCGGTGATCGGTCGTTGCGGCGTGCTGATGTCGCCTGGGGGATAGTATGGATTGCCGAAGCTGAAGGTGTCGTCGTCGCGGTTCAGCAGGTTGTCGACTGACGCCCGCACGCCCCAACGCCCGATCTCGGCGCTGATGCCGATCTGGCTAGTCAGATAGCCTGCCGACCGGCTCATGGACGTCGGCGACAGTGCGATGTCGCTCGGTCCGACGTAGCCGAGGCGCAGCTCTGAGCGCACAGTCGCCTGCGCCAGCCGGGCTTCGTAGGCCAGGCCCCCCTGAACGCTGAAGTCAGAGACGGCAGGCAGACGGCTGTCGGATCCCAAGGCGAAGCCCGGGTCCGGCCGCGTAAGCTCAGGGTCGTTGATCACCGCGTGCCCATCCAGGGTCCAGGACCCTGCGCGCCACTCCACTTCGCCTTCCAGTCCGCGATTCCGGCCGTCGCCGAGATTGGCGGTGAAGGGCAAGCCCTGCTCGTCGAACCGGTCGGACTGGATGTCGCGCCAGTCGGCGACGAACACCGCGGCGCGGCCCCTCAGACGATCATCCAGAAGGCTGAATCGCGCGCCGAGCTCGCTGGCGACGATCTCGTCGGACCGAACGGCGCGGAGGGGCTGCTGCCCGCCGGGACCGACCGATCCGGCGTTGAAGCCCGGTCCGCGGTATCCCTCGGTCGCCAGCGCGTAAAAGACGATGGGGCCACGATCGTACTCGACCACCAACCGGGGCGCGACGCCGACCAGCTCGTCATCCCCCGCGAAAGGCTCGACGCCAGTGGTCTCGCTGCGATGTTCGAGGCCGGTGCGAAACAGCCGTGCGCCTGCGGTGACCTTCAGATCGTCCGTCACCGCGTAGCCCGCATCGACGAACAGCGCGGCCTCGTCCACGTGATCGCGACGATGCTGCTGCAGGGCGACAGCCCCGCCGCGGCCGTCGGAGACAGAGAGCGTCCTGTTATGCGTGTACTCGGAGAAGAACAGGCCGGCGCTCCAGCTGGTCCGGGCGCCAAGGTCTCCGCTCAGACGGATTTCGTGGACCGCGGCGGACAGATCGTCGGACTGATCGAGCGCGGCCAGATCCACGAGGCCGAACCCGAGCGCCGAGGGGCTGGCGTCGTATCGGGCGTCGAGGCCGTGGGACTGAATGCTCGATGACGCGCGCAACTGAACCCAGCCGAGATCGCCGTCGACCGACAGCCAGAAGCCGTCGAAATCATTCCGGCTAGGCTCCCTCAGCCCCCGGCGTCGCGTGTAAGGCGCGTCCGGACCCGATGTGGCGTACTGGCTGTCGTCCAGGTCGATGGTCTGGGCGAGAAAGCCAGCCTTCATGGTCCAGGCCGGATTGATGCGCCACAGGGTGGAAAGCCGAATGCCCTGACGCCGCATTCGGCCGCTGTCCTGCAGATCCAGCGCCGCATCGTCGATGTATCCGCCGGCGATTTCGTCATACCCGACCAGCCGCACCGCAAGCCTGTCGCTCAGCAGGGGCAGGTTGACGACCATCTCGGCCGCCCCGCCCGGCGCGCCACCCGCCGTGGCCGCCGCCTCGCCCGTAATCCGCCCGTAGAAGCCCGTAGGATCGGGCGCTCGGGACACGACCTGCACGACGCCGCCCATGGAGCCGGCGCCATAGAGCGCGCCCTGGGGACCCCGCAGCACCTCGATGCGCTCCACGTCAGCCAGACGCAGCGCCGGATCAGGCGCGTCGTATGTCAGTCGGACATCGTCCAGGTAGAGGCCGACCAGAGCTTGCGTCTGCCCCGCGACAGGACCGTCCGCCATGCCGCGGATGAACACCTTGTCCCGGCCCGGCCCCAGATTTGTCACGGTCAGGCCCGCGACGCGCGCGGCCACGCCGTTCAGATCCGTCACGCCCGCCCGCTCGAGCGCAAGCCCGTCCAGCGAGGACAGGCCATAGGGTGCACGCGAGAGCAGCAGGTGATCTGATCGCGCAGCCGTCACCACCACGTCGTCCAGCAGTCTCGGCGTCGCCGCTCCGACTTCCGCGACCGTTCGTGCCGCCGCAGGCGCAGGCGCAGCGAGGCGTACGACCCGCCAGGCGCCGGGACCCACGCGAATGACCGCGCAATGCGTTCCCACCGTCAACCGGGACAGAGCCCTGTCCGCCGCCAGCCGTCCCCGGACGCCGCGGCTGGAACCGCACCGGTCGCTTCCGCCGGCGTTGATCGTGATGCCCGCCTGCAGCCCGAAATCGATGAGGGCGCTGCGTAGAGGCTGCGGCGCTACCGAGACATCGACCAGCGCCCCGCCCTGGGCCCAGGCTGACATGGGCGCAGCGGCGGCAAGCGCGGCGGCCAGGGCGCTGAGGAAGGCTCGTACCAAAGCGGCGTCCGAAGCAGGTTCAGCGCCGTTCTAGCCGAACCCCCTGCGGCCCGCGAGTGGCGGTGATTGGCAGAAGACGCTCGAGCCGATCGATGACGGCCCCCTCGTCGTCCAGAACCAGCACGCCCGTGAAGCGGACGTTCGCCGCGTCCGGCGCCGTCGTCACCGGCGTTACGAAGCCCCGGCTCAGGTCGGCGGCGATCTCGCTCAGCGGCCGATCGACGTAGGCGCGCCGCCCCTCCGTCCAGGCGGCCGCGGTGCGCACGTCCGCCGGCGCGACCGCCATGCGGTCATCAACGTCGGCCCGGCGCACCGCCTGACCCACCGTGAGGCGGACCTTGCGTGACGGCTGATCGAGGTCAGAGACCTCGACCACGCCACGCATGACCGAGACTTCGGTGTCCTGTGCAGAGCGTCGGATGTTGAAGGCCGTGCCGACGACGCGCACCTGGCTTTCACCCACATCGACCAGGAAGGGCCGGTCGGCGTCGTGGGCGACATCGAACACGGCCTCGGCCTGATCCATGTGAACGAGGCGTCGTCCGCGCTCCATCTTCACAGAGACGCGAGAGCCGCCGTTGATCTGGAGCCGCGATCCATCCTCCAGCGCCACCGTCCGGGTTTCGCCCGGCGCTGTTTCGTAGACCGCCGTGGGAATGGGGCGGAAAAGGGGAAGGAGGAACACAGCCGCAGCGACCGCCGCCGCCATGGCGGGCGCCGCGATCAGCCAGCGGCGACCTGGACTTGCACGCCGCTCGCGCTGCGACGCCAGGTCGATCACAGTAGCCGGCCTCGCGCTCGCTAGCTCGTCTGCCGCGCTCCAGAGGCCTTCGGCCTCGTCGAACGCTCGCTGGTGCGCGGGGTCCGCATTCAGCCAGGCCGTCGCCGTGTCCCAGTCCTCCAGTCCGACATCATCGGCGCGCAGACGCACGACCCAGGCGGCGGCCTGAGCAGCGATCTCCTCGTCCCTGATGACGTCGTCGTGGGTCATGATCCGATCCGGGCCCGAGCGGGCCTTGAAGAGGAGACGACGCGACCGCTGCGGACCCTCAATGAAAAATGGCGAAAGCACGTCATCACGGCCATCCCACCTTGAGCAGGAGCGTCTTCAGGGAGGCCGAGATGTATTTTTCGACCGCGCTGCGCGAGACGCCCATGCGATCCGCCACCTCGCTCTGGCTCATCCCCTCCAGCTTGTGCAGGCGGAAGGCCTCGGCCGCTTTCGGGGGCATCTGGGCGATCGCGGCAGTGACCTTCTCAAGCTTCAATCGCGCCCAGACAGCGTCCTCGGCGGACGGCGCGTCTTCGGCCTCGCCTGCAGGATCGCTGACCTGCGCGCGCCGCCATTCCAGATCCCGCGCGCCCGAGCGCCGCTGCGCCTTTGAGCCATCCAGCGCCAGGTTGGCGGCTATGCGGTAGAGGAAGGCCAGCGGCTGACGCACCTCTGCCGCCGCCTCGTCCGTCAGTGTCTGCAGGCGAAGCCAGACATCCTGCGCCATATCCTCGGCTGTGGCGGACGATCCGGTTCGCGCGGTCAGGAACCGAACGAGGGCGGGACGCGCGTCCAGCCAGGCGTCCGCCAAGGCCTGTCGGGCATTGGCGGAAGCGCGGTCCTGTAACGGCTCTTCGGGCGAACTCACCGCGCCATCGTGGGTCTCTCAGCCATCAGCGGCAACCCAGCTTTTCGGTTCGCAAGATTTTTTGAGGGAGGCGGCTTTCGGCGTCGTCTCAGGCCCACAGACCCCCGGTCAGAGGCCCGTATGTTTGCAGTTCGGCTTCCCAGTTCTGACGCCGAGACGCCCCCCACGCGGACGCGTCGGACGCTTTCGTCGAGCGTCATTCGATTCGATGATCCCCGGACCGGCGAGCGCCGCCGCGTGGAGCGTTTCATCGAGGACGCATACGCCGAGGCGTACGGAAGCCGGATCAGGGCGCACTATCCGACCCTGATGAGCGTGCAGGACGAGGCCGGCGTGATCTACGCCGTCGTCGGCTTCCGCCATGCGGCCGAGGATGCGCTGTTCCTCGAACAGTATCTCGACGCGCCCGTCCAAGCGGTTCTGGGACAGGCCGTCGGCGTGCCGGTCGAGCGCTCGCACATCGCGGAAATTGGCGGGCTGGCGTCTAGCGGACAGGGCGCGACGGTCTTCCTGTTCGCCGCCATGGCGCGCCATCTCAAGCGCGAAGGTCTGAGGTTCGCCGTGGCGACCGCGACCGGAGAGCTGCGCCGCATCTTCAGTCGCGCCGGCCTCGGCGCCCTGGAAGTCGCCAAGGCGGATCCGGCGCGCCTCGTCGATGGCGGGGGCGCCTGGGGTGCATACTACCAGACCGACCCGGTGGTGCTGGCGGGCTGCATCTCGACCGCGACGGCGCCGCTGGACCACTTTTCAGAAGCGGCGCCTGTCGGCCGCGCCGTGCGCACGCGCCTTCACTTCGAGGATCGCGGATGAGCGCCGTTCTCGACGCCCTGACGCTTCGCGCCCGCGTCACGCCCGGCGATGTCGTCCTGACCTGGAACGACGGCGCCCTGACGGCGGCTGAGCTGATGACGGAGGTCAGCTGTCTGGCGGCCAGGCTGTTTGGAGACCTGTCGCCCGTCGGCGTCGCCCTCGATAACGGACCGGCGTGGGTGATCGCCGATCTGGCGCTGATTTTGTCTGGCCGCCCCAGCGTTCCAATTCCGCCTTTCTTCACTCCGTCACAGCGCGACCATGCGCTCGCCGACGCCGGAGCCAGGCTCCTGATCACCGCCGGCGACGCCGACGACGACGTCGTCCTGCCCGGCGGGCGCCTGCGGTTCGCGAAAACCGGAGCGGCCGGGCGACTTCTGCATCCCGGCACGGCCAAGATCACCTACACCTCCGGCTCGACCGGAGCGCCCAAGGGCGTCTGCCTGTCTCAAGCGCAGATGGAAGCCGTCGCTGCGTCGCTGGTGACGGTTCTGGGCCAGGACCGCGCCGGTCTGCACATGCCGGTCCTGCCGCTGGCCGTGCTGCTGGAGAACGTCGCCGGGCTTTACGTCACGTTTCTGGCCGGGGGGCGATACCACGCTGTCAGCCTGAGCGAGGCGGGCATGGGCGACGCGTTTCGTCCCGACTTCGCCAAACTGCTGACCACTGTGGCCCAGGCGGGCGCGACCACGCTCATTCTCGTGCCTGAGCTTCTGCGGGGGCTGATCGCGGCTCAGGCGACGCTAAGGCTGGATCACGGGCTGGAGATGATCGCCGTGGGGGGCGCCCGCGTGTCTCCCGCGCTTCTGAACGCCGCTTCGGCCGCCGGCTTGCCTGTGGTCGAAGGATACGGCCTCAGCGAATGCGCCTCGGTCGTGGCGCTGAACACGCCGGATGACGCCCGCCCCGGAACGGTCGGGCGGCCGCTGCCTCACCTGCAGGTCGCTTTGGCCCCGGATGGGGAGATCCTGGTCTCTCCGCATCCCTTCCTCGGCTACGTCGGCGGCGAGGCTGCATCCCATACGCTCGGCACGGGCGACATCGGCGCGTTCGATGGCGAAGGGCGGCTGAGGATCGAGGGCCGCAAGGGCAACATCCTGATCACCGCTTTCGGACGCAACGTGGCGCCGGAGTGGGTCGAGAGCGAGCTTCTGGCCGAGCCGCATATTCTGCAGGCCATGGTCCTGGGCGAGGCCGAGGCGGCCTTGTCGGCCCTGATCGTTCCCATGCCGGGCGTCGATCCGGCGCAGGTGGACGCCGCGGTCGCTCGGGCCAACGGGCGTCTGCCGGATTACGCGCGCGTCGAGGCCTGGCGACCCGTTCCGCCCTTCGATCCCGCAGCCGGCCAGGTCACCGCCAACGGCCGCCCACGCCGCGACGCCCTGCGGCGCGCCCACGCCATACCTCCCTCCCAAAACGCCTGAGAGTCCGCATGTCCTTCTTCGACGATCTGGTCGCCGCGACCGCAGCAGAGCGGGCCGCCTTCGCCGCCGTCCCGCAAATCCGCGATGGGCTTGCGGGGCGGATCAGCCGCGAGACCTACGTGGCCTATCTGGCCCAGGCCTATCACCACGTCCGCCACACAGTGCCGCTGATGCAAGCGACGCGCGCACGGCTCGACGACGATCACGCCGTCTTCAAGTCCGCCCTGGACGACTACATCGCCGAGGAGACCGGCCACGAGCAGTGGATCCTGAATGACATCCGCGCGGCTGGCGGCGATCCGGACCGGACCGTTCGCGAGGGTCCGAACGTGGCGACCGAGATCATGGTGTCCTACGCCTACGACACCATCCAGCGCATCAATCCGATGGCCTTCTTCGGCATGGTCTATGTGCTGGAGGGGACCAGCATTCAGCTGGCCAGCGTCGGCGCCGAAGCCGTTCAACAGAGCTTGGGGCTGCCGCCCGCGGCCTTCACCTATCTGATCTCCCACGGCGCCCTGGATCAGGACCACATCCTGTTTCTGAAACAGCTACTGGACGGCGTGTCGGACGCCGACGATCGCGCCGCCATCGTCCACATGGCCAAGGTGATGTTCGGCCTGTTCGGCGGCGTGTTCGCCTCCATTCCTCACGTCGCCGCGCGGGAGACCGCCGATGCGATTTAAGGATCGCGACGTCCTGATCACGGGCGGGTCGGGCGCCCTGGGCCGACGGGTGGTGCAACAGATCAGGCGCGACGGCGGCCGTGTCGTCGTCATCGCCCGCGCGCTCATGGACGGTCAGGAAACACTGATAGGCGATCTTTCCACGCCCCAGGGTCTGGAGGCCGTCGCGGCAACGGTCGCCGCCCGGCCATGGGACGTGCTGATCAACATAGCCGGCATCCAGCACTTCGGGCCGCTGGAGCACCAGACGGCGGAGCACCTGCTGGCCAGCTACATGGTCAATCTGGTCGCGCCGGCCCGCCTGACACAGGCCGTCCTGCCCGGCATGAAGGCGCGCGGGCGAGGCCAGATCGCCAACGTCGGGTCGATCTTCGGCTCCATCAACTTCGCCCACTTCGCCACATACTCCAGCGCCAAGGCGGGGATGCGGGCGCTGAGCCAGTCGTTGCGGCGAGAACTGACCGGCACGGGCGTAGGCGTCACCTATGTCGCGCCGCGCGCGGTCGCGACCTCGTTCAACTCGGACCGGGTGAACGAGTTCGCCCGGCTCACCGGTATGGCCGTCGACGACCCGGATCGCATCGCCCGCCGTATCGTCAGCGCGATCCGCAAGGACCGCCGCGACGTCTACATCGGCTTCCCCGAGAGCCTATTCGTCCGGCTGAACGGCCTGGCGCCGAGCGTCATCGACGGCGCCCTGAAATCCAACGACCTAAAGGCCCGCGCCCTGTTCGCCGGCTGAAATCGAGAGAGGAAAAATTCCCATGAAACGCCCCCTGTTCGCCTTGGCCCTGATGGCCGCGCCCATGACGGCGGCGTCCGTCGCACACGCAGACGCCTGCGATGATCGTGTTCGCGGTCTTCAGCAGTCCTGGGACCACGTGAACTTCGAGGTCGCCCGAGGCGTCCGCACCGCCGAGATGGCGCGCCTGAACACCCAGGCGGACGCCGTCGTGGCCCAGTGCGGCAATCGTGCGGAGCCGCTGGTCTGGGACGCGATCATCACCGCCTCCGAGGCCGGTCTGCGCGGCGGCATCGGGGCCCTGGGTCTGGTTCGCGACGCCCGCTCCGAACTGGAACACGCGGAGCGGATCAATCCCCGCGCCCTGAACGGCGCCGTCTATGTGTCGCTCGGTTCCCTGTACGCCCAAGTGCCGGGCGCGCCGATCGGCTTTGGCAACCGTCAGCGGGCGCGCGAGTATCTGCAACGCGGTCTGGCCACGGCGCCCAACGACGTCGACGCCAACTTCTTCATGGGCGATCTTCTGTCCCGCGAGCATGATTGGGACGGCGCCGCCCGCTACCTGCAACGCGCCATCGACGCGCCGGCCCGTAACGGCCGCACCGTGGCGGATCGCGGCCGCAAGGCGGAAGCCCGGGCGCTGCTTGTCCGCGTCCAGCAGCATCACTGAGGCCGCACCCATGAACGCGCAAACACCGGGCGCCCTGCCCCTGGATATCGTGCAGCGCCGCCGCAAATGGTTCGCCGGCCTGGTGCTGCTGCTGCTCCTCGCCTTCGCCGCCAGCGTCCGGTCGGTCGTGATGCTCGGCGGCGGCTGGCACGAGGGTGTCGAGGCGCTCGGCCTGGCGCTGATCGTCCTGGCCATCGTCGGCCGGGCCTGGTGCTCGCTCTACATCGGCGGGCGCAAGAAGGCCGAGATCGTGGATCGCGGCCCCTACTCCGTCACGCGCAATCCGCTCTACGTCTTCAGCTTCCTCGGAGCGTTCGGGATCGGTGCGCAGACCGGCAGCGTCGTCGTCGGGGCGGTGTTCGCGATGGCCACCTTCCTTGTGTTTCTCAGGACGGTCGGCCGCGAGGAGGCCTGGCTGGCCGAGCATTTCGGATCGGCCTACACCGACTACCGCTCACGAACGCCCCGCTTCTGGCCGGACTGGGCCCTGTGGCGCGACACGGAGGAGTTGCTGGTCCGACCCGCCTTCTTCCTCAGGACGCTGCGTGACGGCCTGACCTTCCTGGTCGCAATCCCTGTCATGGAAGGGATCGAGCGTCTGCAGTCGACGGGGCTGATCGGCTTCCGGATCGGGCTCTTCTAACTCCGCAAAGACCGTCCGCTCCGGACGACTGCAGCCGCGATCGTTCGGAGCGAGCGCTATCGAGGCAGCGTGTCGACCCGCGCTTCGAGCCACGCATGAGCGTCGGACAGGATCTGGTTCCCGAACGCCTCGTCTTCGACCGCCCGCGAGAGCAGCAGCGCCCCGACCATGGTCGCCCAGACGCCGGTCGCATCACGTCGCGACTGCGCCGAGGCGTCATCCGAAAGGGTGGACGCGACCCGCTTCAGCTGGGCGCGAACGCCTTCGGTCATCGCCGCGCGCGCCGGCGTCGACTGGCGTTGAATATCCGCGCCCAGGGCGGCGGTGGGGCACCCCCCCGCAGCGTCCGTTCTATGCGCAGGCGAGAGATAACCGGTCAGAAAGGCGCGGATATCCAGCGGCTCCACCGGGCCCGCGGTCACCGGCGAGAAGACGTAGGCCACACTCTTGGCGAACAAGTCCTCCTTGGACTTGAAGTGCCCATAAAAACCGCCGTGAGTGAGGCCGGCGGCCTGCATGACCTCCGCCACGCCGACGGCGTCGAAACCCCTGGCCCGGAACAGTCGGCTGGCCTCTTCCAGGATGCGCAGGCGATTGGCCTGCATCTGGTCTCGACTGACTTTCATCCCCGCCTCCGCCTCACCCATTGACGTATAGATGATGGTCATCATATTTGCCAGTCAGATGATAGTCATCATGAATACGCGACGGAGCCCGATATGTCTGATACCCCCACTGTTTTGATCACCGGCGCGTCGAGCGGCATCGGAGCCGTTTACGCCGACCGCTTCGCACGCCGTGGCCATGACCTGGTGATGGTGGCGCGCGACGCCGCCCGGATGGACGCCCTGGCGGCGCAGCTGACCTCCGAGACGGGCGTCTCCATCGACGTCGTCAGGGCGGATCTCAGCCAGAGCGCCGACGTGGAGGCGGTCGAGGCGCGACTGCGCGATGACGCCCGGATCGGCGTCCTGGTCAACAATGCCGGGGTGTCCGCCTCGGGCCGATTTGACCGGCAGTCGTCCGAGAATGTGCAAACGATATTCGATGTGAACGCCGCGGCCGTCTTGCGCCTGTCCCACGCGGCGGCTGGGCGGTTCGTGCGGGAAGGTCGTGGCGCGATCGTGAACATCGGCTCGGTCGTCGGACTGGCGCCCGAGTTCGGCCAGACGGTGTACGGCGCGACGAAGGCGTTCGTGCTGTTTCTGTCTCAGGGCATGGCGGTCGAGCTGGGCCCCAAGGGCGTCTACGTCCAGGCCGTGCTGCCGGCCGCGACCGCGACGGACATCTGGAACCGGGCCGGCGCGGACCCTTCCCAACTGCCCCCGATGATGGCGGTCGGCGAGATGGTCGATGCGGCCCTTGTCGGCTTTGATCGACGTGAAGCGGTGACCATCCCGCCTCTGCACGACGGCGCTCAGTGGGACGCCTTCCAGGCGGCGCGCCAGGCCATGCTCCCCGGCTTTGGCGAGACCACGGCTGCGCCGCGCTACAAGGCGGCGTCGTGATGCGCGGCTTCGTCCTGGACCGCTACGGCAAGACCGAGACCCTGCGGCTTCGCGACCTGCCGCTGCCGGTGGTGGGCGATCACGACGTGCTCATCGAGGTTCACGCCGCCGGCCTGAACCCGCTGGACGCCAAGATCCGCGACGGCGCCTTCAAGCCCATCCTGCCCTACAAGACCCCGCTGGTGCTGGGGCACGACGTGTCCGGGTCGATCGCCCGCGTCGGCAAGGCCGTCCAGCGGTTCAAGGCAGGGGACGCGGTCTTCAGCCGTCCGCGCGACGGCCGGATCGGGACGTTCGCCGAGTTCATCGCGGTGCATCAGGACGACGTGGCGCTCAAGCCCGCCAACCTGTCGATGGAGGACGCCGCCGGTGTTCCCCTGACCGCCCTGACAGCCTGGCAGATTCTGGTCGACCGTGCCGACGTGAAGCCGGGTCAGAAGGTGCTGATCCACGGCGGTACGGGCGGCGTGGGAATTTTCGCCATCCAGTTGGCCAAACACCTCGGCGCGACGGTCGCCACGACCGTCAGCGCGTCCAGCGCCGATCTCGTCCGCGCCCTCGGCGCCGATGTCGTCGTCGACTATCGCAGCGACGACTTCACGAAGGTGCTGAGCGGCTACGACTTGGTTCTGAACAGTCTGGACGGCGCGACGCTCGAGCGTTCGCTGGACGTGCTGAAGCCCGGCGACAAGTTGATCTCGATCTCCGGCCCGCCGGATCCCGCCTTCGCCAAGGCGCAAGGTCTGAATTGGGTTCTGCGCCAGGTGCTGGCCCTGACCAGCCGCAAGATCCGTGCGAAGGCCACCGCGCGCGGCGTCGACTACAGCTTCCTGTTCATGAAGCCGGACGGGGCGCAGCTTGCCCGCATCGCCGGATTGATCGAGGCCGGCGACATCCGCACGGTCACCGACCGGGTCTTCCCGTTCGAAGCCGTCAATGATGCGCTGGCCTATGTCGACACCGGCCGGGCGAAGGGCAAGGTCGTCGTCTCCGTGAAGACGTGAGAGGTTGAGCGAAGGTGCGTCTGGATAGCGCCGGCACGACGGGATAGGGTGTCCCGGGCGCGCCAAGGGGCTGTCCTCGCGGTGCGCTGGCTGAAACCATTTCAGCAAGCACGCGTATCTTGGCAGCAGGCGAAATACCCGACATCGGTCAAGATGTGCCAAGGCGCGTGCAGTGTCCGGTCCGCCACCCCTGAGAGACGATGAAGCAACAGGACAACTGGCACCTCACGGAGGTGGTCGAGCACGAGCTGGGGCGCGGCGATCCTTTCGCGGCGGCGATCCGCGGCACGCGCATGCCGATGGTCATCACCAACCCCCGCCTGGCCGACAATCCGATCGTCTTCGCCAACAAGGCCTTCCAGAATCTCACGGGTTATGAGCGGGACGAAATCGTCGGTCGGAACTGCCGCTTCCTGCAGGGGCCCGAAACCGATCCTGATTCAGTCCTACAGATCCGCCAGGCCATTGCCGCCGGCGAGGACGTTCAGGTCGATGTCCTGAACTATCGCAAGGACGGTTCGATATTCTGGAACGCGCTGTTCATGAGCCCGGTGCGTAACGCTGCGGGCGAGATCGAGTATTTCTTCGCATCGCAGCTCGACGTCACGGACCGCGTCGAAGCACAGGCTTCGGTCGAGAAGCAGAAGGCGCTGGTCGAGCGGGAAGTGTCGCTGCGGACGGCCGCTCTGCAAGCCGCGCTGGAAGCCAAGACGTTGCTGCTCCACGAGGTCGATCACCGGGTCAAGAACAACCTGACCATGATCGGCTCGCTGCTTCGGCTGCAGTCCAAGTCGCTGGGCGACCCCGTTCTCGCGGCCACGCTGAACTCGATGCTCGAGCGCGTGGACGCGCTGGCGACGGTTCATCGCCGCCTCTATCAGTCCGACGACATTTCCCGCTTCGATATCGGGCCGCTGGTCGAAACCATGACCCGCGACATCCTGGGCTCGGCCGGTCGCGAGGATATCCGTGCCGAGATCGACGTGGCGTCCGTCCTCGTGCCGTCACGCCATGCTTCGGCGATCGGCCTGATCGTCAACGAAGCGATCACGAACGCGATCAAGCATGGGTTCGCAAACAACCGCAGTGGCACGCTCAAGGTGGCGGTCTCGTCGGAGAACGGGACGGCCCGCATCGTCGTCGCCGACGATGGGCCCGGCATGACCACCCAGGCCCGGTCCGGCCTGGGCCGCACCCTGATCACCCGCCTATCGCGGCAGATCGAAGGAGAAACGGTCTGGCTGTCCGCCGAACCTGGAACGAAGGTCGTCATCAGTTTCCCGGTGGACGACTGACATGACGCACAAAGCCCTGCGCGTCGTCATCGTCGAGGATGAAGCCATCCTCGTGATGGACATCGAGGCCATGGTCGAGGATCTCGGCCATGTGGTCGTCGCAGAGGCTGCGTCGCTTCAGGACGTCGAGAAGATGGCGCTCGACCCCGCGCCCGACCTGGCGTTCGTGGACATGCAACTGGCCAGAGGCAGCAGCGGACTGGATGTCTGCGCCCTGATCCTGGACCGATGGCCCAATACGGCGGTGGTGTTCGTCACAGCGAACCCCGCCATGCTGCCGGATGACTTCCTGGGTGCGCATGGCGTCATTCCCAAGCCGTTCTCGCGTGCAGGCCTGATGTCGGCCATGCGTTTTCTGGAAGAGGGCATCCTCGACCCGCCGCCCTCGATTGACTCACCGCCCAGTTTTGTCGCGTCGCCGCGCATCTCGGCGGAATGGGCCGCGCACTAGGGTTCCGAGAACCGTTGTTCGGCGCTGTGACAGGCGGGCTGGTCAGCGAGTGGTGCGGGCGGCCGGGGTCGAACCGGCATGGGCATAGCCCGACGGATTTTCGTACCACTTCGGCTTTCGCCGCCACGCCGAGGCGCGTTCGTGGTCTGGACTATCCCTTCGTCATAGCCTGATGGCCTTAGACGCCGCCCGTCTAGTCTCTACACCTTCCCGTCCGGGGACGGGCTTGGCTCGGGATCGCCATTTGACAGGGTTCCCCGACTTTGAGCGGTTCTACGTCCGGGATTTCCCCCGGCGCACTCAATCCTCAGCTTAAGTCCGTTGCGTCTACCATTTCGCCACGCCCGCGAGCCGAGCCGCTGTATAGCCACGTTAAGGTTGGATCGCCAAGGCGACGGCGTGAGACCTGACGACTAGTGAGCCGCAGCCTCCGCCGGACGCATGGCTCGGAAATCGACGTCGGAATCGGCGATCAGCGAGACCAGGGCGGCCCAGGCGGCTACGTTCTGGGTCAGTTGCGCCGGGTCGATCTTGTCGAGGGTGTCGTTGGCCGTGTGGTGCAGGTCGAAGTAGCGCAGACCATCCTGGCGCAGGCCAAAGACCGGCACGCCGGCCGTGGCCAACGGGCCTATGTCCGCGCCGCCGTGCAACTCGGGCTGGGCCGAGGCCAGGACGCCGATCGGATAGAGCACCTGGTTGGCGGCCTTGGCGAAGTCGCTACCTTGCGCGCCGGGCGGGAGGCCGAGAGCATAGACGCGGTCGGCGCCGAAGTCGCTTTCGCCGGCGATGATGTGCTGCTCGACCGCCGTGCCGATGCCCCGCAGATAGGCACCGCCGCCGTTGCCGGTGTCGGTGGGCTGGTTCACCTCTTCGGAGCCGTAGAGGACGACGCGGACGGTGCGGGCCGGGCGGCCGTTGTCGGCGATGGCGCGCGCGGCGGCCAAGGTGATGGCGCCTCCGGCCCCGTCATCGATGGCGCCGGTGCCCAGATCCCAGCTGTCCATGTGCGAGCCCAGCACGATGACCTGTTCCGGATGGGTCTTCCCGGTGATCTCGCCGACCACGTTCTGGGAGGTGGTCTGGTAGGTGCGGGCGGTCGAGGAGAGGTGGACATGGACGGTCTCGCCCCATTCAATCAGGCGGCTGATCTGGTCGGCGTCGGGCGCCGAGACGGCGAAGGCCGGGATGGTCTGAAGGCCGTTCTCGTAGCGCGTGGTGCCGGTATGCGGCAGGCGGTTCTCGTCCGACCCGACCGAGCGGATCAGGAAGGCGGCCGCGCCCTTTGCCCGGGCCACGCCGGGGCCGAGGCCGCGCACGCGGGTCTGGGGCCCATAGCCGGAGCCGTCCTGCATCGGGTGCATCTGACCCAGATCGACGAAGGCGATCTTGCCGTTCAGAGGCCCGGAGGCCTCAAGCGCCGCCAGGCTGGTGAAGCGAACCACCTCGGCCTCGACGCCGCCCTCGGGCGTGCCGGGGGCGTGACCCAGCGAGGCGACGGCCAGCGGCTGGGCGTGGTCGCCGACGATGGCGCCGCTCTCCTGACCGCGCTCCCAGCCGACCAGCGGGAAGGTCTCGATACGGACGTTCTGAAACCCGTGGCGGCGCATGTAGTCGGCGGCCCAAGCGGCCGCAGCCTGTTCCGCCGGCGATCCGGCCGGGCGTGGACCGAAGCGGGTGGTCAGCTGGGTGACGTAGTCGAGCGCGATGTTGTCGGCCATCGCCCGGTCGCGGATCTGGGCCGCGCGCGCGATCCCCGCGGTGTCCTGAGCCATGGCGGGAGCGGCCGAAAGGACGGTCAGGACGCCGGCGAGGCCGGCCAATGCGCGGTAGGAGATCATGGGGACGCCTGAGAACTGGGAGGCGCGGACCCTAACGTCGCCGCGCCGACGACGAAAGACACGAACGGAAGCGTTAGCCTCCGGCCTCAGCCTTCGTGCTTGAAGTAGGGCTCGACCGGCCCTTGCAGCTTGACCGTCAAAGCCTTGCCGCGACGGTCGACGCGGTTGCCGACGGCCAGACGGACCCAGCCTTCCGAGACGCAATATTCCTCGACGTTGGTCTTTTCCTCGCCCTTGAACCGGATGCCCACATTGCGGGCCAGGGCATCGGCGTCGTGGAAGGGGCTGTCGGGATCGACCGAGAGGCGATCGGGAGGCGTGTCGGACATGGTCGGGCCTTTGGCTCGGCTCTTCAGGCAAGGAAGGCGCGGGTGATAGCGGCGGCCGGCGCTCGGGACAACCTCCGCGCCGTCCTTGGCTAGTTCACCGACTGACGGGGCTGCGCCGGGGTGTCAGCCTGGTAGGACTGCGGCGCGGCCGGCGCTGCGGCGGCCGGTGATGGAGCAGATGCGGCGGGCCGGTTCGCGGCGGGCCGATTGGCGGCCGGACGCGGCGCCGGGCGGCGCGGCGCCTGACGCGCGGCGGGTCGAGCCGCCGCCGCAGCCGGCTGGGCGGCCGGCGGCGTCGAAGCGGCGGGCGCGGCGGCGTCCGTGGCGGCCGGCGCCGGGTCGGGCGTGGCGGCCGTAGCGAGACGCGCGGCCTGCTGCTGGGCTTCGAACCGGCGCGCCATCTTCTCGGTCAGTTCCTTGGCGGCCGGGGCGGGCATCTGGGCCATGATGGCGGCCAAGGTGCGCGGGCGCATGGCGGCGGCGACCGGCAGGCGGACCTTGTCGTCCAGGGTGGCGAAGACGGCGGCCGCCTCACGCGGGCGCATGGCCGAATAGACCTGAACCAGCCGATTGACCTCGGCCTGCTCGCGCTCGCCGACCTGACCCAGCAGGGCCTGGAGTTCGGCCTTGAGGCTGTTCAGCGCCTGGGTCTTGGCGTCCAGCTTCTCCTCGGCGGCGGCCATCAGCGGCAGCTGGGTGGCGAAGTCGTTGTCGCGCATGTCCAGCTGGGCCCGGCGGTCCTTCAGCGACTGCAGGACGCGCAGTTCGGCGGGCGACAGGCCGGCCTGCTGCGCCAGTTGCTCGGGCGTCAGGGCGCATACGGCGGGCGCGGGCTTTGCGGCGCCCGGATCACCGGCGGGCGCGGCGGCGACCGCTTCCTCGGCCCAGGCCTTGGCCCCGTCGAACAGGCCCGGCGCGACGCCGATGGCGCGCACGGCGACGACGCCGCCGATGGCGACGGCGATCAGGGGCAGAAGGCGGGGATATTTGGCCATCGGGCTCTACTCAAACTTCAGGCGGCGAAGAGGTCGTCGTCCAGACTACGACGGGCCCGGTTCAGGCTTTCCTTCGCAGCTTGGTTAGCGGCCAGGGCTTGCAGGACGGGCGTGAAGCGTTCGACCTGCTCGGGATTGAGGAGGCTGTTCTCCCTCCCCCGCGTGGGGAGCGACGGCGAAGGCGCAGCCGAAGCCCGGGTGGGGCTCGAGAGGGCATCCAGAGCGGAATGGGTAGCGGGGGTGATCAGAACTTCACCCCCCCGGTCGCTGCGCGACCTGCCCTCCCCATGAAGTGGAGGGAGAGGCCCGCGGGCCGTCTCAGCCCGATGCATCAATGCCTCCAGCTCGGCCTTCACCGCGCGCGCCTTGACGATGCGGTCGTGCAGCAGGTCCGTCTCCTGACCGGACGCTCGCAGCGAACCCAGCGCGGCCTCGGCGCGGGCGGCGGCGGTGTTCAGTTCCGAAACGGCGCCGGCGAAGGCGACCTGGCCTTCGCGCAGGGCGGTCAGCTTGCGCTCCAACCGCACGCCGTAGCCGAGGGCGGCCACCAGCAGCAGCATCAGGACGCAGTCGAGGATCACGCCGGTCATTTGCGTCCACTCTTGATGGCGTTGGCGGCGTCGACAGTGATCGGGCCTTCGACGCGTATGGCGATATGCTGGCCTTTGCGGCCCATGCGTCCGGTGGTCAGCGGGATGGAGCCGGCGCGGATCGAGATCTCGCTGTCCGGGGTGGCGTTCAGCATGAAGGTGTCGCCGACCTTGAGATCCAGCACTTTGGACAACGGAGCCTGCTGCTCGTCGAGGACGGCGCGGACCTCGGTCTCGGTGGTCCAGAGTTCGGTGGCCAGGTGGCCTTCCCAGATGTTGTCGCGGCCGAACTTCTCACCCATGAACTGCTGCAGCAGCAGTTTGCGGATCGGTTCCAGCGTCGAATAGGGCAGCAGCAGCTCCACCCGGCCGCCGCGATCTTCCATGTCGATGCGCAGCTTGACCAGGATCGCCGCGTTGGCCGGGCGCGCGATGGCGGCGAAGCGCGGATTGGTCTCCAGCCGGTCGAGCGTGAAATGAACAGGCGTCAGGGGCTCGAACGCGGCCTGGGCGTCGGCCAGGATGACCTCGACCATCCGCTGGACCAGCACGCGCTCGATCGTGGTGTAGGGCCGGCCCTCGATGCGCAGCGCGGCCGTGCCCCGGCGTCCGCCCAGCAGCACGTCGACGATCGAATAGATCAGATTGCTGTCGACCGTCAGCAGGCCGTAGTTGTCCAGCTCCTCCGCTCGGAAGACGGCCAGAATGGCCGGCAGCGGGATGGAATTCAGATAGTCGCCGAAGCGGATCGACGAGATGTTGTCGAGGCTGACTTCGACGTTGTCTGACGTGAAATTGCGCAGGCTCGTCGTCATCAACCGCACCAGGCGGTCGAAGACGATTTCGAGCATCGGCAGGCGTTCGTAGGAGACCAGCGCCGAGTTGATGATGGCGCGGATGCCGGTCCGCTCGGACGCATCGTCATCGCCCAGATCAAAGCCCAGCAGGCTGTCGATCTCGTCCTGATTGAGCACGCGTTCCGACAGGACCGGCGGGCGGTCGCCGCCGTCGGGGCCGACGGCCAGGGGATCCATTTCGGCCGTCGCGGTGTCGCTCACGGCTATTGCACCAGCATTTCTTCGATCAGCACGGCGTCGACCTTGCCGGGGGCGGCGATCAGGTTGACGCGGCGCAGTATCTCGGCGCGCAGCTGATAGCTGCCGGCCGAGCCGGCCAGATCCTCGGGACGCAGTTCGCGCAGGAAGCCCTGGAACATGTCCTGCATCCGGGGCGCCTCGCCCTGGAGGGTCGAGGCCAGGTCGGCGTCGTGCATCTCCAGCGTCAGCTTCAACTTGAGAAAGGTCGGGCGGCTGTCGGGCGACTGAATGTTCACCACCATGTCCGGCAGGGTGTAGAAGGTGACGCCGTCGGGGCCCTCGGTGATCTTGCCCAGCGACGGGTCGGCCTCGCCGCCTTCGCCGCCGCCGCCGTGACCGCCGCCGCCCTTCTTCTCTTCCTTGCCGTGGCCGCCCTTCTTCTCTTCGCCATGACCGCCGGCGGCTTCCTCGCCATGCGCATCGGCGGCGGGCTTGGGCTTCATCAGCACGAAGGCGGCCGCGCCGCCGCCGCCCAGCACCAGCAGCGCCGCGACCGGGGCGATGATGAACAGCAGGGGCAGCTTCTTCTTGGCGGGCGGGCCATCGCCCTCCCCGCCTTCGCCGCCCTCGGTCGTCGCCGGCAGATTGGCGTCGGCGTCCTTGGCCGCGCCCTTCTTCTTGCCGATCTTCAACATGAACCGAGGCCCCAGTGATGCAGGGTCCAGTAGCGCCGGTTTTGGTTAACGGGACGTTGAGGAACGGCAAATCCTGCCGGGCGCCCAGGTGGGCTTGGCCGCTGAAAGGCCCGTTCCGGCTGGATTAACCCTGTTGGCACGGTCGTTGCGAGGGGGCTGGGCGAAGGAGCCTGCCGCCGTGGAAAACGCCGCCTACATCGGACTGTCCCGCCAGATGACACTGCGTCGTGAACTCGACGTCGTGGCGAACAACATCGCCAATGCGGACACCACCGGCTTCAAGGTCGAGCAGCTGATGGTCGGCGAAGAGGTCGGCGCGCGGGCTCGCAACGACAACATCCGGCCGGGCGCCAGCTTCGTGATGGACCACGGCGTCGGCCGCGATTTTGGCCAGGGCGCGCTGCGCCAGACCGAACGGCCGCTGGACTTCGGCATCGAGGGCGAGGGCGCTTTCTTCGCCCTGAAGGACGGTCAGGGCGACGCCTACACCCGCGACGGCGCCTTCCTGCTGGACCCCGAAGGCAAGCTGGTCACCGAAGGCGGCGCGGCCGTCCAGGGCGACGGCGGCGACATCGTCCTGGACCCGGCGCTGGGCTCGCCATCCGTCGGCGCCGACGGGACCATTTCTCAGAACGGCCAGCCTGTCGGTCGCCTGACCGTCGTGCGCTTCGACACCCTGGCGGCGCTCAGCAAGGGCGGAGACGGCCTCTATCGCAACGCCTCGAACGCGCGGCCGCTAGAAGCGACCGACGCGCGCGTCCGCCAGGGGATGCTGGAAGGCTCGAACGTCAACCCGATCGTCGAGATCACAAACCTGATCGAGATCCAGCGCGCCTACGAAAGCGTCAGCCGGATGATCGACAACACCACCGACCTGTCCCGTCGCGCCGTCGAGCGCCTCGGGCGGGTGTCGTAGGAGCTAAGACATGCGCGCGTTGAGAACCGCCGCCTCGGGCATGGCCGCCCAACAGCTGAACGTGGAGGTCATCTCCAACAACATCGCGAACATGAACACCGTGGGCTACAAACGCCAACGGGCCGAGTTCCAAGACCTGCTGTACCAGAACATCGAACGGATGGGCGCGCAGTCGTCCAGCCAGGGAACCGTCGTTCCGACCGGCATCCAGATCGGCGTCGGCGTCAAGGCGGGCAGCGTCTACCGCATCACCGAACAGGGCACGCCCAGCCAGACCGGCAACCGTTACGACCTGGCCATCGACGGGCGCGGCTATTTCCAGATCACCATGCCGTCCGGCGAAACGGCCTATACCCGCGCCGGCAACTTCGCCGTCAACGGCGAGGGCCAGCTGGTCACGGACGACGGCTATGCGGTCGAGCCGGCCATCACCATCCCTCAGGACGCGATCGACGTGACGGTGTCCAAGTCGGGCGAGGTGCAGGTGACGACGCAAGGCCAGACCACGCCGCAGGTGGTGGGTCAGCTGGAACTGGCGACCTTCTTCAACGAGGCGGGTCTGGAGGCGGTCGGCGACAACCTGCTGATGGAGACGGCCGCTTCCGGCGCGGCGACCATCGGCACCCCTGGCGAGACCGGCTACGGCCAGCTGCTGCAGGGCTACACCGAAAGCTCCAACGTCGATGCGGTCAGCGAAATCAGCGCCCTGATCATCGCCCAGCGCGCCTACGAGATGAACTCCAAGGTCATCACCACCGCCGACCAGATGCTGTCGGTCGCCAACCAGAGCAAGAGCTGAGCGATGCGACTGATCCTGTCCCTCGCGGTCCTGGCGCTGAGCGCCACCTCGGCCCTGGCCGGACCCGTCACGCTGAAGGCCGAGCCGGCCGACGACGACGGCCGCGTCACCCTGGGCGACCTGTTCGACGGCGCCGGCGGCGCGGCGAGCGTGGTGGTGGGCGTGCGCTCCGGCCCCTCCGCCGTGTTCGAGGCCGGTCAGGTCCAGGCCGCCGCCGCCCGCGCCGGATTGAGCTGGAGCAACCCCCAGGGCCTGCGCCGGATCGTCGTCCGCCAGGGCGCATCGGAGGCCTCCGCCTCCGCCCAGAACGCCGTCGCCACGGCGGGCCGGCCCGGCGCGACCGTCGAGGTTCTGACCTATGTCCGCAGCCTGGCGGCGGGCGACGTGGTCCAGCCCGAAGACGTGGCCTGGACCCAGGTGCAATCGCACATGGCCCCCGCCGGCGGTCCGCAGGACGCGGAGGTCGTGATCGGCCTCAGCGCCCGCCGGGCCCTTCGCGCCGGCGCCGTGGTCGCCACCCGCGACCTGACAGCGCCGCAAGTTATCGCCCGCAACGACATGGTGCAGGTCGCCTTCGTCGCCGGCGGCGTCACCCTGACTGTCACGGGACGGGCCACGCGCGACGCCGCGCGAGGCGAGGCCGTGCCGGTCCTGAACACCACGTCCGGCCGCACGATCGATGCGGTCGCCACGGGTCCGGGCCGCGCCATCGCCGGTCCCGCCGCCCTGCAAGCCCGTTCCAATTCCCAGTTCGCGTCCCGCTAAGGAAGCCGTCCCATGCGCAAGTTGATCGCCCTCGCCGCCTTCACCGCCTCCGCCGTGCTGGCCGGCTGCTCGACCGTCGCCGAGACGGTGCGTGGCCCCGAGCTCGCCCCCATCGGCTATCCGGCCGCATTGGTGCCGGTGTCGCAGCAGTATCTCGCATCGCCCGCCACCCAACGCCCCGAGGCCAGCCCGGCCAGCGCCAACAGCCTGTGGCGGACCGGCTCGCGCACCTTCTTCGGCGACCAGCGCGCGCGGCGCATCGGCGACATCCTGACCGTCAACATCGACATCGACGACCGCGCCCAGACCCAGAACTCGACCCAGCGGACGCGCTCCAACGACATCTCCGCCGGGGTCTCGAACTTCTTCGGCCTCGAGAACAGCCTGGGCCGCGCCTTCCCGGGTGGTTTCGACCCGTCGAACATGGTCGGCATGGAAGGCGGGGCCAACTCGTCCGGCTCCGGCTCGGTCAACCGCTCCGAGAAAGTCAGCCTGACCATCGCGGCTGTCGTCACGGACATCATGGCCAACGGAAATCTGGTGATCCAGGGTCGGCAAGAAGTGCGCACCAACCGCGAGGTGCGCGAGCTGACCATCGCCGGCATCGTTCGGCCCGAGGACATCTCCAGCGCCAACACCATCGCGCATACCCAGATCGCCGAGGCGCGCATCAGCTATGGCGGCCGGGGCGACATCACGCGCGTGCAGGCCGCGCCCGCCGCCCAGGCGCTGGCGGAACGCTTCAGCCCCTTCTGACAGGCGCGGCGCCGGCGCCACACTTCGCCGGATTGGGGTTCGGTTAACCAAGATGGATGAACCGTAAACGGCCACTCGCGTTTTCCCTGGCGAACGCGAGTGCCCCCTATGCTGAAAGTCCTGATCCCCGCCGCCGCCGCCTTGGGCCTGATCGCCTTCGCCGCGACCACCCAGGCCACTGACGCGACCAGCAGCAGCGACGCCCAGCCCGGCATGGCGTGGCACGTCAGCTATGAGGGCCCGATGGCCAAGCTGGCGTATGGGGTCGAGAACTCCGACCAGTTGGCTCTGATGATCACCTGTGCGCCGGGCGACCGCGCCGCTGTCGTCTATGGTGACGTTCAGCCGGTGTCGCCGCGTCTGACCCGCGCCGCCTACAGCGCCGCCGTCGATCCGCTGTCGGGTGGAGAAGCGGAAGAAACCCGCCTTCCCCTGACCGATCCCAGCCTGGCCGGCCTGAGCCGCACCGGCCGGATGCAGGTGGAGGGCGAGGCCGGTCGCTTCGTCCTGACCGCCGACCGAGATGAGCAACGCGCCGCGCGCGCCTTCATCGACTATTGCTCTTCCAGCCGCACTTGATCAGATCACGCCTTCGCGGTCGCGGAGGGGTTGAACCATGATGGCGCTGCTTTTGATCGCGAACCTGCAGGGCGCGCAGCCGGCCTGGACCTGGTCGCTGTATGAGGCGGACGGGCTGGTGGTTCTGGCCAACGAAATCCCGGACACCCCCCGACTGAGGGCGACACTGGAGTGCGCACCGGGCACGGGTTTGGCGACGCTGGCGCTCTACGGGCCTGGTGCAACGGGCATGGCGACGCTGACGGCTGGCGGCGCGACGGCGGCGACCCAGGCCGAACGGGCGCAGGGCGATCGGCTGGAGATGGCGCTGCGAACCGATCATCCTGTGTTCCAGGCCCTCGCGGCCGAGGGACAACTGGACGTCCGGATCGGCGAACAGACGCGGACCGTGGATTTGAACGGCCAGGGACTGCCGATGCTTCGGCGCTTCGCCGGACGTTGTGGAGGCTGACAACCATGCGCCGCTTGCTTTGCATCATCGCCCTCAGCGCCTTGGCCGCGGCCTGCGCGACCCGGCCGGCGCCCAGTCCGACCGCAGCCATCGCATCGCCCGCGCCCACGCCCGGCCGCGACTGGCGCCTGATCGAGGATCCGCAAGGCGACACCCGACTGGCCTATGGTGGCGAGGAAAGCGACGACCTGGCGCTGGCGCTGGACTGCGCGCCGGGCGCGCGGCGTCTGACATTGAGCGGGCCCGCCGCGACCGGCGTTCGGCCCGAGTTTCATCTCGAGTCCGGCGGTGACACGGAGCGCTACGCGGCCCATGCCGAGGATGCCGGTTTTACAGACGGCGCGTGGCTGACAGCCGAGGCGGCCTCGACCGATCCGGTCTTCCTGCGCTTTCGCCGGCTGGGGTGGGTGGCGCTGTGGCGCGGTGAGCAACGCGAGATGCTGGCCGGACATGCGGGTTCGCTGGCGGGGGTGAAGCGGTTCTTCGACGTTTGCGAAGGCGCCGCCTCCTGATCGCTTGACGCACGGGGCGCGCCCGGTGTCCTGTCCCGGCGTTCAGTGGAGGGGCCGATGCGGCGAATGATCCTGGCGACGGCGAGCGCCGTCCTGATGGCTGCGGCCGCGATCCCAAGTCTGGCAGGGGCGCAAACCACGCCCGCAACGGCGACGGCGCCGAGCGAAGAGGACGCCGCCCTGGACGCCGTGATCCGCGACGTCGAGACCTATCAGCGCGCACTGGACCCCATCTCGGCCGGTTTCGAGGGCGACAAGGCCGCGCTGAGCCGCCTGCCCGACGCGTCGCGTGAGTTCGAGCTGGCACAGCGCGCGCCGACGCAGGCCTTCATCGACCGTCTGGAGGCCATCGACGCCGCCAAGCTGAGCGCCGAGGGCAAGATCAACCACAGCTTCCTGCTGTGGACCCTACGCCGCTCTATCCAGGGCCTGGACCTCGACACCGGGCGGCTGGCCTTCGATTCCGAGGGCGGGCCCGGCACTTGGGTGCAGTATCTGGGCACCGGCACGCGCATCACCTCGATGGCCGACGCCGAAGCCTGGATGAGCCGCATCGCCGGCTTCGCCACCATCTACGAACAGACCATGGCCAACGCCCGGCGCGGTCTGGCGACCGGCATGGTGCAGCCCAAGTCGGTGGTCGAAAGCGCGCTTGTCCTGGCCCGCAACGACGTGGCCGTGACGCCCGAGAACGACGCCATGCTGGCGCCCTTCAAGACCTTGCCCGCCTCCATGTCGGCGGATCAGCAGGCCGTGCTGCGGACCCGCGCGGCCGATCTGGTGGCCCGGCGCATCACGCCGATGCGCCGGCAATGGCTGAGCTTCCTGCAGGACGAGTACCTGCCCAAGGCGCCCGAAGCGCCGGGTCTGGCCCACCGCCCGGGCGGGCGAGAAATGTACGCCTATCTGATGGCCGGCTACACCACGACCGACCTGACGCCGGACCAGGTGCACCAGATCGGCGTCGAGGAAGTCGCACGCATTCGCGCCCGTATGGACGGCGAGATGCACGCCGCGGGCTGGACCGGCGACTTCGCCGGTTTCCTGAACTTCCTGCGCACCGATCCGCAGTTCTACAGCCAGACCCGCGAGGACCTCCTGGAGAAGGCGTCGGAGATGGCCAAGCGGGCCGACGACGGCTTGCCGGCCCTGTTCGCCACCCTGCCCCGCCTGCCCTATGGCGTCCGGCCCGTGCCGCGCGACATCGAGGAGACCTACACCACCGGCCGCTACAACGGCGGCTCGATGCAGAACGGCATCGCGGGTGGCTATATGGTCAACACCTCTCACCTAGACCAGCGGCCGCTGTACGAGCTGCCGGCGCTGACGCTGCACGAGGCCGTGCCAGGCCACCACATCCAGATCGCCCTGCAGCAGGAGGCGGCGGATCAGCCCTATTTCCGGCGCAACGCCAACGTCACCGCCTATACCGAGGGCTGGGGCCTCTACGCCGAATATCTGGGCGAGGAAATGGGCTTTTACCGCACGCCGTACGAGCGTTTCGGGCGCCTCAGCTATGAGATGTGGCGCGCCTGCCGGCTGGTGGCGGACACCGGCCTGCACTGGCTCGGCTGGTCGACCGAGCAGGCGCGCGCCTGCTTCCGCGACAACTCGGCCCTGGCTCCGCACAACATCGAGACGGAGCTGCAACGCTACATCGGCTGGCCGGGCCAGGCGACGGGCTACAAGATCGGCGAGATCCGCCTGCGCGCCATCCGCGCGCGGGCTGAGGCGGCGCTGGGCGACCGCTTCAATGTCCGCACCTTCCACGACGCCATCCTGGTGGACGGCCCGCTGCCGCTGGACCTGCTGGACCAGCGGATGGACGCCTGGATCGCGGAGCAGGTCGCCAAGCCGGCGGAGTGATCCTCAGCCCTGGGCCGGAGCGCCCGGCACGCGCATGGTCATGTCTTCATAGGGCGTGGCCGGTGTCTGGCCGGGCGGCAGGGCCATGGGCGCCGGGTCGCCCTCGAGCGGCAGCGACTTGATGTAGCGATACAGCGCCCGCTTGTCGGCCTCGGCCATGGCGCGGACGCTGGGCCAGGGCATGGGCGGCAGGCCCTCGCGCGTCGAGAGCATCTCGACAAAGGCGTCCTCGGTCATGCCGGCCACGGTGCGGCGCAGGTTGTTCGGATAGCTGGTCCCCCACGCCCCGTGGTAGCCGACGGCCTGGCCCTTCAGCCACTCCGTCTCCGGGACCTTGCCGCCGGTGCGCGCGTAGTTGGGGGTGTGACAGTCGTTGCAGCCGCCGGTCATGACCAGATATCGCCCCGCGGCGACGTCCGTCGCGGCCAGCACATGCGGCGTTTCGGCGGACACTGGCGCAGCGGGTCGCTGGCACGCGGTCAGGGCGGCCGCGGCCATGCTCAGGACGATAATGGATCTGGCGGTCATGATGTTCTCTCCGGGATCTGGTGAGAGAACAGTGTCATACCGCCCATGACAAGCGCTACCTCAGGCCTAGCTCCGCCCGGCGTCTCTTGGACAGCGTGGCGGCGACGATGAGGTGCGCGATGCGCAGGTGGTCGGTCAGCTCCTCGTCGGGCCACTCGGCCGGATCGGCCAGATGAACCCATTTGTGGTGTGCCAGATAGGGAGCCGGGCGGGCGCGGCCGGTCTCGGTCAGAACCTCATAGGCGATGTCCGAGACCTTAAAAGACAGGCCTCCCATGCCGCCGACCTCGGCGAACATCTTGCCCCCGACCTTGTAGGCGTCGTGGGTTTGGTCGAACGGATGCTCGACCGTGACGCCCCGCAGAGCCAGGCAGACCTTGCCCACGCCCTGCCCGTCCACGATCAGGCCTCGACGCCGACGCCGATCGGGCAGACGACGCCCGTCCCGCCGATGCCGCAGTATCCGGCCGGGTTCTTGGCCAGATAGCCCTGGTGATAGCCCTCGGCGTAGTAGAAGGGCCCCAGCGGCGCGATCTCGGTGGTGATCTGGCCGCGCCCGGCCTTGGTCAGGGCGTTCTGATAGGCGGCCCGCGAAGCCTCGGCCTCAGCCTTCTGTTCGTCGTTCAGATAATAGATGGCCGAGCGGTAGGTGGTGCCGACGTCGTTGCCCTGGCGCATGCCCTGGGTCGGGTCGTGGTTCTCCCAGAACGTCTTCAACAGCTCGGCGTAGCTGATCTCTTCGGGATTGAAGACAACCTGCACGACCTCGGTCTGGCCGGTCAGGCCGGTGCAGGTCTCCTCATAGGTCGGGTTGGGCGTGATCCCGCCCGAATAGCCGACGGCGGTCACCCACACGCCCGGCAGTTTCCAGAACGTCCGTTCCACGCCCCAGAAACAGCCCATGCCGAAGACGGCCGTCTCGAACCCCTCCGGATGTGGTCCCTTCAGCGGGCGGCCATTGACGTAGTGGACCTCGTCGGTCGGCAGCGGGGTGGACCGGCCCGGCAGGGCGGTCTGGGCGGTCGGCATTTCGGCGGATTTGCGGAACAGCATCGGGGGCTCCGTTGATGGTGTCTGGCGGGGATATGGGTACGCTGACACCCCGGCGCGAGATGCGATGATCTTGCTAGGTCGCTGACACGTGGGCGGCCGGTCCGCTCCGACGGAGCCAGGCGCCCAATGTTTCCCGGTAAGCCTCTCCTGCAGACCACGTCACGCTGCGCGGCGCGGTCACGGACGCGCAAACGCTCCCCGTGAACACCCCTGCGCCGTCATACTGACTGAAGGCGCCGTAGGCGCAGTGATACCCGGTCTGGTCGAGCGTCAGCCGCGTCGTCTCCAGCAGCAGGGGCGGCGTCGTCAATCCGCACCTGAGCGCCTTCGAGAGCGCCTCACGAAGGGTCCAGGCTGCGGTCAGTCCGACATCCTCGTCGAGGAAGGCGCCGATCCTCTCGAGTTCACGCTCGCTGGTGTGGCGCAGCATGGCGTCGCGATGACCGGCTTCGACGCGTTCCACGTCGACGCCGAAGGGGCAGGCCTCTGGAAAGGCCATCGCGATGGTGGTGTCGCCGGCGTGGCTGATCGAGACCTGCAGACCTTCCAGACCCGGCCCGATAACCACTGGCTGCCCGAACACGCCCGGAATGACCGACACGTGCAGGGGGTCGGTTCCGGGTGCGAGGCGCGCCAAGGCCGCCTTGGCGGTCGTGCGCCCCGCGATCAGCGTTCTGCGTCGCCGGTCGTATCGGAGCGCCGGCAGGAGCGCCGTTTCCGCCTCGCTGAGCACGCCGCCGGAGACATCCAGACGACCTCCGATCAGGATCGCGAAGGCCACGCGGTACGGTCGGCCGGCGACGTCGACCTCGAACGCCGCGTCGTCGCGAAACGGATCGGCCGTCGCTGCCTGCGCGCTGGGCACGCCTATTCGCGCCAGTGCTCGGCGATGAAAGGAGCGTGCCGACAGTTCAGGTGGCTGCCGTCGATGACATGCTGCGGCTTGGTCTTGCCGGCGAAGGACACCACGCACGCCCCTTCGGGCGGCGCGGCGACGCCCTCGGGATTGTCATGCTTGGCGTAGGCGTTGCAGTCCTGGCGGAAGTAGACGACCCGCCCCTCTTCGAAGAAGGCCATCTCGGGGATCGAGCGATCGAGCCAGCGCTGGTCGGAAACGTGGCCTGGCGCGCCGCGATGGTGCTGGCAGGTCGCGACCGCCGCGGCGGGGTCGGCGACGAAGTCGTCCCAGACATGGGTCATGGTCCCAACCCGGTGCCGCAACAGCGCGCTGTGGCCCCGCGTATTGCCGCTCTGGTTCCGGCCTCGGACGATCAGGAAATCCTCCTCTGGCCTTTCGGTCAGGAAATCGACGTTGTCGATCAGGACCATGTCGATATCGATCTGGATCAGCAGCGCCCCGTTCAACCCGAGGAAGTCATCGCTGAAGACGGCCAGCTTGCGCGCGTTCCCGATATCCCAGTCGCTGAAGTCGTAGTTCGGCAATGGGTGGACGACGATGTCGTCTCGCAGTCCGTCCGGCTGATCGGTCAGGCAATGAAAGACATGCGGCGCCGTCAGGTGGCGAAGGAACATGGCGCGAAGCCTGTTCACGTCGTCGGCTGTATAGAGGTCGCCCCACATGAAGCAGCTGATGTGGATCGGATGCGTGGCCGCCTCGGCCGTCATGCGCCGGCGGCCGTCCGGTTCAGCCGCCCGATCGTCTTGCGGATTTCAGCCTCGTTCTTCGCCAGGTGCTCGGTGACGAAGTCGCGCTCGGTTGGCTCAAGCGACTGCCCGCATAGCAGACGGGCGATCACCTCGGGCTGATAGAACCGCAGCGCCGCCGAAAGAACGAACGCCTCGTCGATCAGATTGGCCGTCGTGCTGGGGGAGCAGATGTCGGCGATATTGTCGGATCCCAGGCGCACCGACACGCCATGGCTCAACAGTTCCAGGATTCGCGGCATGGAGTTGCCCGTCGGCGTCTGAAGCGGACGAAGCATGCGCATGCCGAGCGCCGCCGACGGACAGGCGATCAGCCCGATGTTCAGCTCGGCCATATCGTCCGCCAATCGAGCGAAGCGGTCGTCGTCATAGGTGGACGGCGATACCATGTGCACGGCCCAGACCATCGGTTCGCCGTCGCTGGAGCGCGGGGCGCCGTATTGGCGCACGGCCTGGACCAGCCGCTCAGTGCCGGTTTCCGACGGCTCGAAGCGCTGGTCCGTATGGACGTGGACCATCTGGCCCAACTCTTGAGCCAGCTCGAGCACCCGCCGGCAATGCTCCGAAAAACCGATGTGGGTCGGATAGTCGTCGATATCGTCCGCCTCTGGCAGGCAGCCGATGAAGTCCGCCCGCCTCGCGCCCTCCTCGAAGATCGCCCAGCGCTCGGGCTCTGCGTCGTCGAAGCCGAATGGCGTATAGGCGCCCAGGCGCAGATCGATCCGGTCCGCCCACTTCGCCTTGATCTGCTGCATCCAGTCCAGACCGGTCAGGCCCACCCGATCAGGCGTCACGTCCACCATGGTGTCGGCACGGCGAGTATCGACCCGCACCATGTCATCCAGAGCGGTCTCGACACGCTGAAAGAAGTCCTCGCGCTCGAACGCGGGGCCGGCGTGCAGGTCGGCGATCATGGAGTGCTTGCGCTTCAGCGAAACGTGGAAGTCCTCGGCCATCCGGTGGCCGACGCCCGGCATGTAGCGGTCGTCGAAGGTCTCGACGCGATCAAGATGCAGGTGGGCGTTCAGCATGCCGCCGCCGCTGCGCACCGCCTGCTGCAGGCGTTGGTACCAGACCTTAGACAGCGTGATCCCCCATGAGAGTCATGCGCCGCGCGCCCCTGACAAGAGTGCGGCCATCGCGTCCCGCTTCTGCCGGATCGTGGCGGTCAGGTCGAGAATATTTGGCTCCACGAAGAACTGGCCGTGGCTGCCGGACACCAGGTCGATGGTGAAGTCGTCATAGTAGGCCGCCAGCTCGGCGCGCGGATCGTCGGAGGTCAGCCAGGGGTTGCGATCGCTGTCGCGCCCGAAGGTCAGGGCGATCCGACCGTCGTAGGGGTGAGGCACGATCTTCTCGTGCAGGATCAGCAGCGCGACCTCTCGTCCCCCTGCCCTCAGGTGACGGGCGATGTGAAAGGCGATGACCGCAGCCTGGCAGTTGCCCCCGAGAAAAAGCGCGCCGGTCGGCGCCGTGCGGGCGATCTCCGACGCATAAAAGGCGGCGAGACCGTCGATGTTCTCCGGCGTCTTGGCCATGACCTGGTGAGCCGAGCGCATACCGTAGACCGGCTGGTCATCGCCGAGATAGCGGGCCAGCTGCTTCAGCTCGTTCTGATTTTGCAGGCACCAGAACAACGGCGTCCTCTCGCCGTCCAGGTTGCGCCCCACGAGCAGCGCCCCTGGGAAAGGTCGTTCGCCCGCCCATACGGATGTGTAGGCGTGCAACTTTTTAAGAGCATCGGCGTCGACCCCGCTCACCGGCGTCGGCTGTGTCGGCTCCGCGGCGTCGCTCTGGATCGCGCCGGCGAGTTCCGCGACCGATCCCAGGCAGGTCAGCGCGGCTGCGGGCAGAGATCGCCCCAACCGCTGTTCGAGATCGCCGAGCATGCGCACGGCAAGCAGCGAGTGGCCGCCGAGCAGACGAAAGCCTTCGTCGCGTCCGACAGGCCGGTCCAGCCACAGGACTTCGCGCCACAGCTCTGCGATCTGGCGTTCGAGGTCCGTCTGAGGCGGGATCGGCTGTCGCGGCTCGGCCTCAAACAGTCGGGACAGGGCGACGCGATCGACTTCGCCGTCCGACATCCGTGGCAGCGCTGCGAGTGTTCGAAACTGGACGGGCGGCGCCAGGGGGCCAAGGTGTTCGCCCAGCCAGGCCTTCAGCGTCTCGAGGTCGACCCGCTCGTGCTCGTTCAGGACCAGGACGGCGCCGTATTCGCCGATCTCCGGGTTCGCCACCACGACGGCCTCGTCGACGCCGGGGTGGTCGATCAGAGCGGCCGCGACGCGCCCGGCTGGCGTGAGCGCCGGTGGGACGAAGCTTTCGCCGCCAAGACCGACCATAGCGGCCAGCGTACTGTTCAGGATTTCAGCGAACCGAGATGCACCTGCCTCGTCCATCACACCGGCGCGATAGCTGATTTGGCACGACAGATCGTCAGCGGCGGCTTCGAACTGGACCGCCAGATCGAAGTCGACGCTGTCGCGCGTCGCGGTGATGCGCCGCGCCGTGACGTCGCCCAGCACAGGCTGCGCATCGCTGCGTCGCTCCTGCCAGCCGGTCATGAAGCGGTTGAGCTGGGTCCGGCGCAGACCGGGCGCGGCCGCGATGTCGCCCGTGGCGACGAAGCGGTGGGCATCGGCCGAGAACAGGCTGCGGCCGGTTTCAGAGACGATTTCGGACAGGATGGCGCCGGGCTCCACCGCCACGGAGATCGGCGCCATCCTGTTGAGATAGCCGATGACCCCAGCGGCCTGCGCCTGGTCCCTGTTGGTCAGCGGCGTACAGGCCAGGATCCTGCGCTGCCCTGTCACGCGGTGCAGGGCCACGGCGGCGGCGGCGATTGCGTAGGCGCCGCATGGTTGCCTGGAGTTGACCGCACGTGCGCGGAGCGCCGCCAGCGTTTCGTTCGGCAAGGAGAACCGCAGAAACCCGTCAGCCTGCGAGCCGGCGGCGGCGGGCAATGCGGTCGACGGGTGTCGCTGCTGGAACGCTTCCACCCACCAGCGCCGCGCCTCTTCGCCGCGCGGGCCGTCGGCCACGCCGCGCTCCCACGCCGCGAAATCGTGGGACTGCATCGCCTCACTGGCGAACCTGGGGGCGTGGCCGGCCGCCAGGTCCGCGTACGCGACACATAGCTCCTTCACGAACAGATCCCGCGAGAAGCCGTCGAAGATGAGGTGGTGGAAAACGAGAACGAGGACGTCTCGGGATCGACCCGCCTTGATCGTGCAGCACCGCCACAGCGGGCCGTGACCGATGTCGAATGGTCGGGACACCATGGTCTGGATCGCTGCGTCGATCTCGGCGTCGTCGGCGCGGCCCATCACCAGCGCCTCCTCCACAGACAGTCCGGCAAGACGGGGGCGAAAGACGGGGTCCGCCTGCGACGGCGGAAAGCAGAATCGAAGGGCATCGTGGCGCTGTCCAAGAGCGCTGAGCGCCGCGTGGAGCACCAGAGGATCGAGCGCCCGCTCCAGGTCGAGGACGACCGGCACATTGTATCGCCCGTCTGCTCGGTGCGCACGCGCAAGCGGCAGCAACGCCTCTTGGGCCAAGGTCGCGCGGGGCGACGCCTCGTCGGCAGGGAGGGTCGGATCTACGGTGACAGACGCGTTCGGCGTTAGGAGTGTCAGTAGGGTCTCGCGCTCCGACTTCAGCCAGTCGCGCAGATCGTCGTCGAGCGACTGAGGTGGGGCGCTGCAGCGAAGCCGTCCGTCATCGACCCACAGCCGCACTCCGCGCCGCGCGAGGTCTTCCAGGCGACGCGTCAAATCGGCGGATGGCTCGCCTACGGTCTGGCGGTCGACGCTGTTCAAGTGCGAAATCCCCCGCGCCGGCCCCGCCACGGCCCGCTCGGTCGTTTGCATCGCCCCGTCGCAAGGTCAACGTCAGACGTCGAACTCAACCCGTTCGTCTGCGTCGTCGACGCGCTCTGTATGGCCCAGTGCGTTCGCCAAGGCGCCGGCTCGCGACGACAGAAAGTCTCGATCGTAAGTCTGTTTCCACTGGTCGGCCGCGCTTGGGTCGATGGCGCTGTGCGAATGGAACTTGGGGTCCCCGATCATTCTCGATTCGGCCCGCAGTCCATCGGTCATGCGACCAGACGGGTCCGCGAGCGGGTCGAGCATGGCCGGGTCGAAGGGAAGGCCCAAGGTCGCGCAGAGACGCCGCGCGGCCGCCTCCGGATCGCGGACGAGATCTTCGTAGCGAAGATGGATCTGCCGTTCTGCCGGCACGCCCTCAAGGAACGCCACCGTGTTGGCGTGGATATGAGTCCAGATCAGCTCCGCCAGCTGGCGCGAGGCGAAAGGAGAGACTGGATCACCATCGGGCCCTGCGAGGCGCGGCCACCAGAGCTGTCCCAAACGCGCCTGATCGAACGAGCGGATCATGCCATAGGGGTGGCGGCTGAGGTGAATGTAGATCGGCCGTTCGAATGTCGCTTCGGCCGAGGTCAGCACGGAGGAATGGACGCCATAATAGGGCGTCTTGTCCACCAGCAGACGTCCGCCGATCGCGGTCTGCAGCCGCAGATACACGTCTGCGGTCGGCAGGTTGTCCCGCTCCATTTCGGAGACGATCGCTTGCGCCTCATCGGCGGAGCAGCCCGTCGCTCCCATGAACGCACGAGGCAGGCCTTCGAGCTGCGACGCATGGGCCCGTCCATACCAGGCGCGCCGGGCGGTCAGGTCCGCATGGCTGAGCAGGTAGAGTTCCGGCGGCGCGAACAGCGCGTCATGCCCCGCCATCATGGCGCGCAGCAGGGTCGATCCTGAGCGGGGCGGGCTGAGAATGAACACAGCCGGAGGGTTCAGGCGCTTGCCTGCAATGTGTGCATCCAGCGGGTCTCTGACCCGGCGAGCGAACCGCATCTGGTCGGCCTCGCCCAGCGTCGTCAGGCCGCCATCAGGCCGCAATGTCTCCCCAAGAATCCGCGCCGTAATTTCCGGATAGTGCTCGCTCAGGAAGTCGGCCTGCTGGTCCGGAGTGGGGGCTTCGTAGACCGACGAGACGTACAGCATCTGATCGGGAAAGCGGCTCTGCACGAGCGCCGCCGCCTGGGCCGCCTGCAGGGACGAGCCGCCGGACTGGAAGAAGTCCTCGTCAGCCCCCATGACCGCGAGGTCGAGCACCGAGGCCCAGACGCCGGCGACCCAGCGCGCCACCGGACGCTCGGGCCATGCGAGTGCAGCGCGATCCGCCGCGGGCGCCGCATGGACGCGCGGCAGACCGGAGAACTGCTCGACCAGCAGATGACGCTGCAGCTTGCCGCCGGGCGTGCGCGGGACCGCCTGAACGATGTGAATGCGCGCGGGCATCCGTCCATAGCCTAACAGGGAGCGCAGGGCGTCGCGGGTCGCCGCCAGGGTCTCCTCCAGGTCCGTCTGCGGCTGTGCTCCCGCCTTCAGCACAATGGCCATCTCGATCTCTTCGCCCAGAGTCGGGTGTGGCGCCGCGAAGGCCGCCGCGTCCGCGACCCACGCCAGCGAAAGGGCGGCGGCGTCTATCTCTGCGGGTCCGATCATTTCGCCGCCGCGATTGATAAGATCCTTGGATCGCCCGACCAGCCAGAGATGACCGTCTTCGTCCATCCGACCGAGGTCGCCGGTGTGGAAACCGTCGGCCGCAAAAACGACGGCGTCACCGGCGGCTGCGGCCAGATAACCCGGCGACACCTGCGGGCCGCGCAGCACCACTTCACCGGAGGATCCGACCGGGACTGGGCGTCCCGAGGGGTCAAGTACGGCGATCGTCGGGCCGACCGGAACGCCCACCGATCCCGGCTTCTGATGCGCCGGATTGAAAGGATTGCTGGTGATGACCCCGGCAGTCTCCGTCATGCCGTAGATTTCGATGATGGGCCGACCCAGGTGCGTCTGGGCCTCCGCCTTCAGCGCCATCGACAAGGGCGCCGACACGGAGCGAATGAACCGCAGCGTCGGCGGCGCGGGCGCCTTGGCCGCGACGACGGCGTGGATCATGCTGGGCGCCAGCTGCACCCACGTCGGCGCAAGCCCACAGCCCGCCCGATAGGTCGCGACCGAGAAGACGCCGCCGCAGATAACGCTGCCGCCCGAGAACAGGGGAGCGGCGATCAGGTCCCACAGACCGCCGATGTGAAACTGCGACAGCAAGTTCAGCGCACGGTCGTTTTCGGTCAGCGACAGCGATCGCATCAGAGCGGCGGCCGACGCGAACAGGTTGGCCTCGGTCAGGGGGACGAGCTTGGGCTCGGCCGTTGTGCCGGAGGTCTGCAGGATCAAACGCGTGCCGTCCGGCGCGGCAAGAGCGTCATCTCCGACCACGGCGCGCGCCTGTGCCGACGTCAGCCGGACGCCGCCCGGTCCCTCGTCGATGGACCATGCGGCCGCGAGCGTGGGTATTCCCAACGATTGCGCAACGGCCTCGGGGCGACCCGGCAGACCTTCGCGCACGATCAGGACGTGCGGCCGCAGACGGCGCAGGGACGAGGCCAGCTCCGAGGCTGTCAGTTCGGGATTCAACGGCGCCGCCACGCCGCACTGCATGGCGGCGAGCGTCACGAGCGCTGTCTCGGCTCCTGGCGGCATGGCGATCGCGATCCGCGCGCTCTGCGCCACCCCATGCATGCGCAGGTGCTCTGCGATGCGCGCGATCAAACCCGGCAGATCAGCCCACAGCAGGGGCGGCCGCGCTGCGGTCGTCAGGATCGCGGCGTCAGCCGGCTTGCGCCGGCGCCAGTAATCCAGCGTCGCCCAGCTCAGAGGTTCGTTCATGCCGTGAACGCGCCTCGCTCGTCCGCCTGTATCTGTGCAGCGATCGTGGCGAAGGCTGGATCGATGTCCGCGTCGGGTCGAATGCGAAGACTGAAGTTGAACGATCGCCGCGGCAGGCGTGTCTCGGCGGCAAGGGGGGATACGCCGTGCCAAGACCGGTCGGTCTTGGCGAAGAAGAACAGGCGATTGGGAATGAAGGCGCACGACGCCGCAAGATCGACTTCGTCTCTGGACAGAAAGAAGTTGCTGAAGTTCCTGCCCTGTTCAACGCGGCGAGGCCGGTAAATCTCGGTGCCCCCGCCCCACGCTTGATCCCAGTCCGCCTGGGCGAAGTAGTGGACGAAGCTGAGGATCTTGTCCGAGGCGTCGGAGTGAGGCGGCAGGAACGCGGCATCGTCGATGCTCGAAAACTCGCAGTACAGCTCGACATCTTCCGCTCGCAGCGCCTGGCGCAGCCGAAACAGCTCGCGATATGGACCCGCCGCCAGGCTGTCGAGCGGGACGAGGGCCTTGGCCCAGTCCAGGCAGTGCTGGAGAAAATCCTGGCGCCCCAGAGCCCTCAGGTAGTCGAGCCAGCCGGAATCGAGGTCACGAAGGTGCTCCGGCATATCTGGAAGGATGAAGGCGACGCGCTTCTTGCCGCGCTTCAGCGTGTCCATGGCGGGCCGTGCGCCCGGCATGACGAAATGCCGATCCAGACGGTCGTAAAGGTCGCGAGGCAGATATCCATCGATCCAGCCGTAGGGGAACGGATCGAGGCGGACGTCCGCCGATCCGGCGCCGGGCTTGGGGATGATTTCGTCAGGCGCCATGCCGAATTTCGCAGAGTCTCAATGGCCCCACTGTCGGTGTTATGCTCGTCAAATCAAGCCGGCTTCCGTCTGTCCTCGGTCCGCTCGAGAGCGCGAAGGGGCTGACGCCCCTCGCACTCATCGGCCCTGGTGGATGTTTCGTGATCCCGCGGGCCAAACTCATACGGGGCGTCTTTGACACATGACCACATCCGGCGCGGCCGTCATGCCAGGATGTCGAGGCGCCGCTGCGGCAAGGCGGCGAAGCTGGCTGCCCCGCTTCCTCGGCGCCGAGCGTTCCGTCACGACGAGGGTCGCAGGCCTTCACATGAACCGCTCGCCGCCTCCGTAAGCGAAAGATAATCCCACGATTTAAGCTGACAGCCCTCAAGCCCGGTTGGTATGGCGTAGCTGCAAGAACGGAAGAAGATTGCGGAATGACGGCTGAGGCGATCCTCGCAAACACGCGATCTTTGGATGCGGCGGACACAACGCGCGATCCTCAGGCGCTCGCCGACCGCATCATCGACTGCCTCGTTCATCGAATCGGCAAGGATCAGCGCGCCGCCAAGCCGCATGACTGGCTGACGGCGGCGGTGCTGACCGTCCGTGATGACGTGATCGAGCGCTGGATGACGTCCACACGCGCCACCCAGGCGTCAGGCGCCAAGCGCGTCTACTACCTCAGCCTTGAGTTCCTGATCGGGCGGCTGTTGCGCGATGCGATCGCCAATCTGGGTCGCGCAGAAGAGTTCGACGCGGCGCTGAAGCTGCTGGGCGTCGATCTGGCGATGATCGAAGAGATCGAGCCGGATGCGGCGCTGGGCAACGGCGGCCTGGGTCGTCTGGCGGCCTGCTTCATGGAGAGCCTGGCGTCGCTGAACCTGCCCGCCTACGGCTACGGCATCCGCTATGTGAACGGCATGTTCCGCCAGCGGATCGACGACGGTTGGCAGGTCGAGCTGCCGGAAACCTGGCTGGCGCACGGCAACCCGTGGGAATTCGAGCGCCGCGAGAGCGCCTACATCATCGGCTTCGGCGGCGAGGTCGTCGGCACCGAGACCGGCGCCGTCGAATGGACGCCGGACGAGAAGATCGAGGCCGTCGCGGTCGATACGCCGGTGGTCGGCTGGCGAGGCGAGAGGGTCAACACCCTGCGGCTCTGGACGGCCCGGGCGTTCGATCCGATCCGTCTGGACGCCTTCAACGCCGGCGACCACGCCGGGGCCCTGGCCAACCAGGTCCGGGCAGAGACGCTGGTGCGCGTCCTCTATCCCGCCGACTCCAGCCCGGCCGGCCATGAGCTGCGTCTGCGCCAGGAGTATTTCTTCTCCTCGGCTTCGATCCAGGACATCGTCCGCCGCCATGTCCAGTACGGCAACGACATCCGTACCCTGCACGAGAAGGCGGCGATCCAGCTGAACGACACCCACCCGGCGGTGTCGGTGGCGGAGCTGATGCGGCTGCTGGTGGATCACCACGGCCTCGGCTTCGACGAGGCGTGGGACATCACCCGCAAGACGTTCGGCTACACGAACCACACCCTGTTGCCCGAGGCGCTGGAAAGCTGGCCCCTGCCCCTGTTCGAGCGGCTGCTGCCCCGGCACATGCAGATCGTCTATGCGATCAACGCCCGCCTGCTGAAGGAGGCGCGACGCGCGCCCGGCATGGACGACCGCGCCATCTCGGCGATCAGCCTCATCGACGAGGGCGGCGAGCGGCGGATACGCATGGCCAACCTGGCCTTCGCGGGCTCGCACAGCGTCAACGGCGTGGCGGCTCTGCATACCGAGCTGATGAAGCAGACGGTGTTCGCCGATCTGCACCGCCTCTATCCCGACCGCATCAACAACAAGACCAACGGCATCACGCCCCGCCGCTGGCTGCAGCAGTGCAACCCCGGCCTGACAGACCTAATCCGCGAGGCAATCGGCGACGGCTTCCTGGACGACGCGTCCAGGCTTGCCGACCTGCGTCCGTTCACGGAGGACGCCGCGTTCCAGGAGCGGTTCGCCGCCATCAAGCGCGCCAACAAGGCGGCGCTGTCGCAGCATCTGCGCGAGGTGATGGGGGTCAGGCTGGACCCCGACGCCCTGTTCGACGTGCAGGTGAAGCGCATCCACGAGTACAAGCGCCAGCTGCTCAACATCATCGAGACGGTCGCCCTGTACGACCAGATCCGCAATCACCCGGAACGGGACTGGGTCCCGCGCGTGAAGCTGTTCGCGGGCAAGGCGGCGTCGAGCTATCACAACGCCAAGCTGATCATAAAACTGACAAACGACGTCGCACGAAAGATCAACGCCGATCCGGCCGTCCATGGCCTGTTGAGCGTCGCCTTCGCGCCGAATTACAACGTCAGCCTGGCGGAGAAGATCATGCCCGCAGCCGACCTGTCCGAGCAGATTTCGACGGCCGGGATGGAGGCGTCGGGGACCGGCAACATGAAGCTGGCGCTGAACGGCGCCCTCACCATCGGAACGCTGGACGGCGCCAACATCGAAATTCGCGACCACGTGGGGGCCAAGGACATCGTCATCTTCGGCTTGACCGCCGACGAGGTCGCCGCGAAGCGCGCGGACGGGTATCGGCCCAGCGAAGTGATCGAGGCCCATCCCGATCTGAACCAGGCCATTTCGGCGATCGAGACCGGCGTATTCTCGCCCGGCGAACCGGATCGATATCGCGACCTGATGGCGGGCCTGCGCGAACACGACTGGTTCATGCTGGCGGCGGACTTTCCCTCCTATGCCGAGGGTCAGCGAGAGATCGACCGACGCTGGACCGATCCGGCGGGGTGGCGGGCGGCGACGATCCGCAACGTCGCGGGGATGGGCTGGTTCTCTTCCGACCGCACCATCGGCGAGTATGCCCACGACATCTGGTCCGTCCGGTGAAGCCCCCCGGCGAGGCGATCGCAGCTCTTCTGGAAGGGCGTCACGACGATCCGTTCTCGCTGCTGGGCGTGTTCGCTGGGCCGGACGGCGTCTTCGCCCGCGCCTGGGTTCCCGGCGCCGAAACGCTGGAGGCGCGATCGCTGGACGGCGTGTCCCTCGGGGTGCTGGTTCGGATCGACGACAGGGGCCTGTTCGAGGGCGCCGTCGAGGATGCGCCCCAGCCCATTCGCTATGCCGCATCCGGCGGCGGCGCTGATTGGTCCTATGCCGACCCCTACACCTTTGGCCCGGTGCTGGGGCCGACCGACGACTATCTGATGAACGAAGGTTCGCACCACCGGCTCTACGACAAGCTGGGCGCGCACCTCATCGAGCATGAAGGCGCGGCCGGGGTCCATTTCGCCGTCTGGGCGCCGAACGCCCAGCGGGTTTCGGTGGTCGGAGACTTCAACGACTGGGACGCGCGCCGGCATGTGATGCGTCGCCGCAATGACGTCGGGGTGTGGGAGATCTTCGTCCCCGACATCGGCGCCGGACGGACCTACAAGTTCGCCATCGTCGGGCCGGATGGCCAGGCGCGGCCGCTGAAGGCGGATCCCTTCGCCTTCGCCGCCGAGCTGAGGCCTGCGACCGGATCAGTGACGCGCGGTCCCCTGACCCACTCCTGGCAGGATCAGGGGCACCGTGACCATTGGGCCAGCGTCGATCCGCGTCGGCAGCCGATGAGCATCTACGAGGTCCACGCCGGATCATGGGATCGGGACGACAACGGCTGGTACCTGAGCTGGGACGCCTTGGCCGACCGGTTGATCCCCTATGTGGTCGACCTGGGGTTCACGCATATCGAGTTCCTGCCGGTCAGCGAGTATCCCTACGACCCCAGCTGGGGCTACCAGACCACGGGCCTCTATGCCCCGTCATCGCGGTTCGGCGACGTGGAGGGCTTCGCGCGCTTCGTGGACGGCGCACACCAGGCCGGGATTGGCGTCCTGCTGGATTGGGTGCCCGCGCACTTCCCGACCGACGACCACGGCCTGTCTCTGTTCGACGGCACGGCCCTTTACGAGCATGCGGACCCGAAGCTGGGCTTCCACCCCGACTGGAACACCGCGATCTACAACTTCGGGCGGCGCGAGGTGGCGTCGTACCTGGTCAACAACGCCCTGTTCTGGACCGAGCGCTATCACGTCGACGGCCTGAGGGTCGATGCTGTGGCCTCGATGCTTTACCGCGACTATTCGCGAAAGGCCGGCGAGTGGATTCCCAACGAGCAGGGCGGCCGCGAGAACTGGGAGGCCGTCGCCTTCCTCCGTGACATGAACCGGGCGGTCTATGGCGCGCGGCCCGGCGCCTTCACCGTGGCGGAGGAATCCACCTCATGGCCGGGCGTGTCCAAGCCGGCGCACGAGGACGGCCTGGGCTTCGGCTTCAAGTGGAACATGGGCTTCATGCACGACACGCTGCAGTACATGCAGCGCGATCCGATCCACCGGCCGCACCATCACGACGAGATCACCTTCGGTCTGGTCTACGCCTTCAGCGAAAACTTCGTCCTGCCGCTGAGCCATGACGAAGTGGTGCATGGCAAAGGCTCGCTGCTGACCAAGATGGCCGGCGACGACGCGCAGAAGTTCGCGTCCCTGCGCGCCTACTACGGCCTGATGTGGGGCTATCCCGGCAAGAAGCTGCTGTTCATGGGGCAGGAGTTCGCCCAGCGGCGCGAGTGGAGCGAGGACCGCGCGCTGGACTGGGGGCTGCGCGGTGCGCCGGCGCACGAGGGCGTGCGCAACGCCGTTCGCGAACTGAACAGACTGCACCGGACCGAGCCCGCGCTGCACGCCCGCGATTGCGAGGGCGAGGGGTTCGAATGGCTGATCGCCGACGACCGGGCCAACTCGGTCTTCGCCTGGCTGCGCAAGGCGCCCGGCGCCGCCCCGATCGCGGTCATCTCGAACATGACGCCGGTCGAGCGCTCAAACTATCGTGTGCCGTTGCCGGGGAACGGACGATGGACAGAAATCTTCAATAGCGACGCTTTGGATTACGGGGGCGACGGCCTGGGCAATCTGGGTTCGGTCCTGGCGGCGGAGGGGAGGGCCACGCTGACCCTGCCGCCGCTGTCGACGATAATGCTTCGACACGAGGGCTGAACCCTCGGTCGTGTCTGGGAGGACATTCTATGGAACGGCGCAATCAACCGCTGGCGCGTGATGCGATGGCCTATGTGCTGGCAGGCGGGCGCGGCAGTCGGCTGATGGAGCTGACCGACGTGCGGGCCAAGCCGGCGGTCTATTTCGGCGGCAAGGCGCGGATCATCGATTTCGCCCTGTCGAACGCTCTGAACTCGGGCATCCGGCGCATCGGCGTGGCGACCCAATACAAGGCTCACTCGCTGATCCGGCACCTCCAGCGCGGCTGGAACTTCCTGCGAACCGAGCGAAACGAGAGCTTCGACATCCTGCCGGCGTCCCAGCGCATCTCCGAGACCCAATGGTACGACGGCACGGCCGACGCCGTGTACCAAAACATCGACATCATCGAGAGCTACAGCCCCGAGTACATGGTCATCCTGGCCGGGGACCACATCTACAAGATGGACTACGAGCTGATGCTGCGTCAGCACGTGGACAGCGGCGCGGACGTGACCGTCGGCTGCATGGAGGTCACGCGCGACGAGGCTTCGGGCTTCGGCGTGATGGCGGTGGACGCCAACGGTTGGATCACCGATTTCGTCGAGAAGCCCGCCGATCCGCCGGCCATGCCCGGCAAGCCGGACAAGTCGCTGGCCTCGCTGGGGATCTACGTCTTCCACACCAAGGCGCTGTTCGACCACCTGCGCAGGGACGCCGCGACGCCGGGATCCAGCCGCGACTTCGGCAAGGACATCATCCCCTGGCTGGTCGAGAACGGTAAGGCGATCGCGCACGAATTCAGCGCGTCCTGCGTCCGCGGCGCCGAAGAGGCCCAAGCCTACTGGCGGGACGTGGGCACGGTCGACGCCTACTGGGAAGCCAATATCGACCTGACCGACGTCGTTCCGCAGCTGGATCTCTACGACCGCTCATGGCCGCTGTGGACCTATGCCGAGATCAATCCACCGGCCAAGTTCGTGCATGATGTCGAAGGTCGGCGCGGTCAGGCCGTTCAGTCGCTGGTGGCCGGCGACTGCATCATCTCGGGCGGCAGCGTGACGCGCAGCCTGATCTCGACCGGCACGCGGGTCCACTCCTGGAGCCGGATCGACGAGGCCGTGGTCCTGCCCGGCTGTGACATCGGCCAGAAGGCGCAACTGAAGAAGGTCATCCTGGACCGCGGCGTGCGCATCCCCGAGGGACTGGTGGTCGGCGAGGATCCGGTGCTGGACGCCCAGCGCTTCCGCCGGACCGACAAGGGCGTGTGCCTTATCACCCAGGCGATGATCGACAAGCTGGCCTGATGGAAGTCCTATCGGTCGCATCCGAGGCCTATCCGCTCGTCAAGACGGGTGGCTTGGCCGACGTCGTCGGCGCCCTGCCGGCCGCGGTGGCGCCGCATGGCGTCAGGATGACGACGCTGCTGCCGGGCTATCCTGCGGTGCGGGCGGTCGCGACCGGCAAGCCCGTGCATCGCTGGCGAAATCTGCTGGGCGCCGACGCCCAACTCCTGAAAGGCGAGATTGCGGGGCATCCCCTGCTGATCCTGGATGCGCCCGACCTGTTCGACCGACCGGGCGGACTGTACGGCGATGCGACCGGGCAGGATTGGCCGGACAACTGGCGACGCTTTGCGGCCCTGTCGAAGGCGGCGGCGGAGCTGGCGACCGGCGCGGTCAAGGGACTGGCGTTCGACCTGCTGCATGTCCACGACTGGCAGGCCGCCCTTGCCCCGGCCTACATACGCTTCGCAGGAGCCGCCACGCCCAGTGTGGTGACGGTCCACAACATCGCGTTCCAGGGACGTTTCGGCGCCGATGTCTTCTCCGCGCTGGACCTGCCGGCAGAGGCCCTGTCGGTGGATGGCGTCGAATACTACGGCGGGGTCGGGTTCCTGAAGGCCGGCCTGCAGGCCGCTTCGGCGATCACAACCGTCAGCCCGACCTACGCCCGCGAAATCCGCGACCCCGCCTTCGGCATGGGTCTGGAAGGGCTGATCGCGGCGCGCGGCGCGGTGGTCAGCGGGGTCGTAAACGGCATCGACACGGACGTCTGGAACCCAGAGACCGACCCTGCTCTCGCCGCAAGCTATGGCCCCCGTCAGCTGTCGCGTCGTGCTCGCAACAAGCGGGCGCTGGAGACCGAGTTCGGCCTGGATCGTGACGATGGCCCGCTGTTCTGCGTCGTCACCCGCCTGACCTGGCAAAAGGGCATGGACGCACTGGCCGCCGTCATCGACGACCTGGTCGCCATGGGCGGCCGGCTGGCTGTCCTGGGGTCGGGCGACGCGGCGCTGGAGGCGGCGTTCCATCAGGCGTCCAGCCGCCATCCCGGTCGCGTCGGCGTCCGCATCGGCTATGACGAGGGCCTGTCGCACCGGCTGCAGGGCGGATCGAACGCCATCCTGATTCCCTCGCGCTTCGAGCCCTGCGGGCTGACGCAGCTCTATGGTCTTCGCTACGGCTGTGTGCCCGTGGTCGCGCGGACCGGCGGACTGGCGGACACGGTCATCGACGCCAACGCGGCGGCTCTGGCGGCCGAGGTCGCGACCGGGTTCCAGCACGACGCGGTCACCCCGGACGCCCTGCGCGCGGCGCTGTCCCGCGTCTTCGAAGTCTTCGCCACGCCCGATCGCTGGACGGCGATCCAGCGTCAGGGGATGAAAGGCGACTATTCCTGGACTGTCAGCGGCCGCCGATACGCCGATCTCTACGCAAGCCTGGTCAGCAGCACGGCGGATGCCGTGACGCCGGCCGCGGCAGCGCCCACCCGTTCTCGCCGCAGGACCGCATGATCCGAACTGTTCCCACCACGCCCTTCACCGACCAGAAGCCGGGCACCTCTGGCCTGAGAAAGAAGGTCACGGTCTTCCAGCAACCAAACTACGCCGAGAACTTCATCCAGTCCGTCTTCGACGTGGTCGATGACAAGGCCGGCGCGACTTTGGTCATCGGCGGGGACGGCCGCTATCACAATCGCGAGGTCATCCAGGTCGCCGTTCGCATGGCCGCCGCAAACGGTTTCGGCACGGTCATCGTCGGCCAGGGCGGCATCCTGTCGACCCCCGCCGCGTCCAACATCATCCGGCAATATGGCGCGATCGGCGGCTTGATCCTTTCGGCCAGCCACAACCCCGGCGGTCCGACCGAGGACTTCGGCATCAAGTACAACATCGCCAACGGCGGCCCGGCGCCGGAGACGGTGACGGACGCCATCCAGGCCCGAACCCTCGACATCGACCGCTGGCTGACGGTCGAGGCCGAAGACATCGATCTGAACGTCATCGGTGAGCGGCGCGTCGGCGACATGACGGTGCGTGTGATCGATCCCGTCGCCGACTACGCCGCCCTGATGGAGACGCTGTTCGACTTTGACGCCATCCGCGCAGCGATCGCAGGCGGCTTCACCATGGCCTTCGATTCCATGGGCGCCGTCACCGGCCCCTATGCCCGCGAGATCCTGGAGAACCGGCTGGGCTTCGCCGCCGGGACGGTGCGCAACGGCGAGCCCCTGGAGGATTTCGGCGGCCACCACCCCGACCCGAACCTGGTGCACGCTCACGAGCTGTATGAGCTGATGATGAGCCCGGACGCGCCCGACTTCGGCGCTGCGTCCGACGGCGACGGCGACCGCAACCTGATTATCGGCCGGGGCGTCTATGTGACGCCGTCCGACAGTCTGGCCATGCTGGCGGCCAACGCCGCCCTGGCCCCGGCCTACCGCGACGGCCTGAAAGGCATCGCCCGCTCGATGCCGACCAGCGCCGCCGCAGATCGCGTGGCCGAGGCGCTGGGCATCCCGATGTTCGAGACGCCGACGGGGTGGAAATTCTTCGGCAACCTGCTGGACGCCGGTCGGGTCACGATTTGTGGCGAGGAGAGCGCCGGCACCGGATCCGACCACGTGAGGGAAAAGGACGGCCTGTGGGCTGTGCTGCTGTGGCTGAACATCCTGGCGGTCAAGCGCCAGCCGGTGATGGAGCTGGCGCGCGAGCATTGGGCGCGGTTCGGCCGAAACTATTACGCCCGCCACGACTACGAAGGCGTGGCGACAGAGGCGGCGGACGGCTTGATGGCCCAGCTGCGCGCGTCCTTGCCGGGCCTTCCCGGTCGCGCGGTCGGGCCGCTGACAGTGCAGGCCGCCGACGACTTCACCTACATCGACCCCGTCGATGGCTCCACCAGCGCCAGACAGGGCGTGCGCATCCTGTTCGAGGGCGGGTCCCGTATCGTGTTCCGCCTGTCGGGCACCGGCACTTCGGGCGCGACCTTGCGCGTCTATCTGGAGCGGTACGAGGCGGTTGGTGGCGACCTGTTGGCGGAGACGCCCGACATGCTGGTCGACCTGATCGCCGCTGCCGACAGCCTGGCCGGCATCCGTGCCCATACCGGGCGTGAGAAGCCCGACGTTGTGACGTGACGCCTCAGCTAGGCGCCCATCGGGTCGAAAACGGAACGCGCTTCGCCGTCCGATCCCCAGACGCGGATCAGGTCTGGTTGTGCCTGTTCGATGGTGACGACGAACAGCGGGTCGCGATGGCGAAGATCGGCGACGACTGGATCGTCGACGCGGCGGTCGGCGTGGGTCAGGCTTACGGCTATCGTGCGGCCGGTGCGGGCCCAGGGTTCGACCCGGCCAAGCTTCTGGTCGATCCCTATGCGCTCGAACTGGACCGGCCATATCGTCAGGATCCCAGGCTTGCCATCCACGGCGAGGAGACCGCAGACCTGGTCCCCCGCGCACGGGTGACTGCGCCTTTCGACAGCGCACCCTCCCCACCCCTGTTTCGGCCCGGCGGGCTGATCTACGAACTGAATGTCCGTGGCTTCACCGTGCGCCATCCGGAAGTGCCAGAGGCCCTGCGCGGTACGCTGGCGGCCCTCGCGCAGCCTGTGATCATCGAGCACCTGAAGAAGCTTCGCGTCTCCGCTGTGGAGCTGATGCCCATCACCGCATGGATCGACGAACGGCATCTGCCGCCGCGCGGTCTGTCGAACGCGTGGGGCTATAATCCCGTCACGCCGATGGCGCTTGATCCCCGTCTCGTCCCAGGCGGCGTCGAAGAGCTGCGCGCCACCGTCGCGGCCCTGCGCACGGCGGGCATCGGCGTGATCCTGGATTTGGTGTTCAACCACACGGGCGAATCCGACGAACAGGGGCCGACGCTCAGCCTGCGCGGGCTGGACGACGCCGCCTATGCGCGCGCACCCGATGGATCGCTGATCAACGACGCCGGAACCGGCAATGTGCTGGACGCCAGCCAACCTTCGGTCAGGGCGATGATCCTGGACAGCCTGCGCCACTTCGCCCGGTGCGGCGTCGACGGCTTCCGCTTCGACCTGGCGACCGTGATGGCGCGTGGGCCAGGGTTCGATCCGCACGCACCGATCTTCGCCGAGATCGCGGCCGACCCCATCCTGGCCGACAGGGTGCTGATCGCCGAGCCATGGGACATCGGCCCGGGCGGCTACCAGCTCGGCGCCTTTCCCGAGGGCTGGCTGGAGTGGAACGATCGCTATCGCGACGACGTCCGCCGCTTCTGGCGCGGCGACGGCTCGGTATCCGCGCTGGCGACGCGCATGTGCGGATCGTTCGACGTCTTCGACGAAGTGCGAACCCGGACCGTCAACTTCCTCGCCACCCATGACGGCTTCACCCTGGCCGATCTGGTCGCTTACGAGCACAGGCACAATGAAGCGAACGGCGAGGACAATCGGGACGGCCACGGCGAAAACCTGTCGTGGAATCACGGCGTCGAAGGGCCCACCGACGACCCGGAGATCCTGCGACGACGCGGGCTGGACATCAGAGCGATGCTCGCCACGCTGTTCGCATCGCGCGGCACGATCCAGCTGACCGCGGGTGACGAGTTCGGTCGATCCCAGCGGGGCAACAACAATGCCTACGCGCAGGACAACGAGGTCAGCTGGCTGGACTGGACCGCCCGCGACATGAATCTGGAGGCGTTCGTCTTCGACCTGGCGGACCGCCGGGCCGCCCTCCCGGAGCTGTCCGACCCGCAACGACCAGCCGACATCCGCTGGGCAACGGGCGATGGCCACATCCCGACGCAACAGGAATGGGCTTCGAGAAGCGCTGAAGGCCTGTCGATGCGGACAGACTCGCGCACGGGCTTCACGATCGACAGCACCGCCCGCTCGTTACTGCTCGCTGTCCCGCAGATCTGAGCGCCGGCTGTCTCGGCCCGCGGCTGTTCCACCCGCAGGACGACCTAAAAAGCCTGTCGCCATCGACCGGCCTTCACCTTAGCCTGACGACGCTGCGTTCAAAGGCGGATCAGCCGCCGGGTCAGCATGAGGAAACACATATGCGCATTCTGTACATCGCCGCTGCGGCCGCCCTGGCCCTGGCGGCCTGCTCCGAGAAGACCGAGAGAAACGCCGCCGCGACGGCCGACAACGCCGGCGATACGGTCGCCTCGGCAGCCAGCGACACGGCCGCGAATGCAGACGCCGCCGCCGACGCGACCGCGAATGCTGCGGGCAACGCGGCTGCCAACGTGGACGCCGCTGCCGATACGGCAGCCCGCAAGACCGATGCAGCGGCCGACGCCGCAGCCCGGACTCAGTAAGACAACGCCTCGGCGCGCTCGATGTGATATCGGGCGCGCCGTTTCGTCTTGAAGACAAAGCGTGCAGGGCGGCCGGCTCACCGAGCGGCTTATCGGGAGATGTCGGATATGCTGGAAGTCGGGACCACGTGCTGGCGCGCCGAGACCGCGCCCCGCGCCGCGCTGTTGGTGGACATGGAGCCCTACCTGGCCGCTGCAAAAGCGGCGATGAGCCAGGCGAGCCGATCCATCCACTTCCTGAACTGGGCCTTCGATCCCGACACCATCCTGGACCACGAACCAGCGGACGGTTCAGGGCCGCAGACCATCGGACGCTTCCTGAAAGAGCTGTCAGAGAGCCGACCCGACCTCGAGATACGTATCCTGTGCTGGAAGTCGCCCGTGGCCGTGGCGGCCAGCCAGCGGTTCTTTCCGTGGCGCAGCCGTCGCTTCTTCGCTGACACGCGCATCGATTTCCGCCTGGACGGGACGTTGCCACCGGGCGCGTCGCACCATCAGAAGGTCATCGTCGTCGATGACGCCCTGGCCTTTTGCGGCAGTTGCGACATCGGACCCGACCGGTGGGACAGTCCCGAACATCTCCACCCTGACCCGCGTCGCGGCAAGACCGCCAGGGGATCCCCCTGCTACGATTGCCGCCACGAGGTAATGGCCATGGTCGACGGCCCGCCGGCGGCCAGTCTGGGCGACCTGTTCCGCGAGCGGTGGGCGAGAGCGACCGGCGATGTCCTGCCTCCCGCCGCCGGAACGGCGCCGGATGTCTGGCCGGCCGGTCTCAAGCCGGATCTGGAAGACGTCGAGATCGGCCTGTCCCGAACCCAGGCCCCCTGGAAGGATTATCCGGAGGTAAGAGAGGGCGAGGCTGCGACCCTGGCCGCGATCGCTTCAGCCAGGACCATCCTGTACATCGAGAACCAGTATTTCACGTCGCCCATCGTCGCGGAGGCCATCGCCCAGCGGCTGGACGAAGCCGACGGCCCGGAGGTGATCCTGGTGTCGACCGGGCATTCGCCCAGCTGGTTCGACCAGATGACCATGGACAAGACGCGCTCGGCGTTTCTCAAACGGCTGGAAGACGCGGACCGGCACGGCCGGTTCAAGGCGTACAGCCCCGTCACTCGTAACGGGCGCATCATCATCGTCCACGCGAAACTCGCCGTCGTCGACGACCGGTTCGTGCGCATCGGGTCCAGCAACGTCAACAACCGGTCTCAGGGTTTCGACAGCGAATGCGACCTGACGCTGGATGGCGGGTCCGTCAGCGGAGCGGGCCGGTCGTGTGTGGGCGTGTTCCGCAACCGGCTGATCGCGCACTGGCTGGGGTGCGACGAGCACCAGGTCGATGAGGCGGTCATGGCGCGTGGCGCGATCGGGGCCGGCATCGAGCATCTGCGGGACAGCGGGCTGGATCGGCTGCGCCCGCTGCGGTCACGCAGTCACGGCGCCTTCTCGCGGTTCGTCGCCACACACCACCTGGGCGACCCTATCTCGGCCGCCGACAGCCTGCGACCCTGGCGCCGGCCGGCCCAGATGCGACACAAGCTTGCCGCCGCTGCGCATCGCCTGATCCGCGCGGACATCCCTGCGCCCGAGGTCCCTCTCGGCGGCCCGGTCGAACCCGACCTGGACCGGGATTAATCGCTCGCGCGAGCCACCGGAAGCTGCGCGCGGTCAACTGCGCCGTCGGGTGCTCTGGACGCATGGAAACGGCGACAGAGGCGTCCTGCCTGGCTTTTGATAAGGTCAGCGCGCACGGACGATAGAGCCGAAGCCACACGCTTGGCGGTGGCGGTGCTGTCAGTCTAACGCTAACTTGTCTCTACTTGGGGCGGAAAAGCCCATGTGGAGCAGTGGGTTATGGCGAGGCTATCGTTCAAGCGGCATCGGTTCAATTCCGACGTCATCCGGCAGGCCGTCTGGCTATATTACCGCTTCAGCCTAGGCCTTCGAGACGTCGAGGAGATCCTCGCGGAGCGCGGCATAGACGTCTCCTACGAAGCGGTCCGATGCTGGACTCGCAAGTTCGGCGCGCAGATCGCCAGGAACCTGAAACGCCAGAGGCCGGCCCCCTCCCCTCGCTGGCATCTGGACGAGATGGTCAGCTCGATCGCCGGCAAGCGGATGTACGTCTGGCGGGCGGTCGACGACGAAGGCGAGGTGCTCGGCAGCCTGGTGCACCAGCGGAGAGACACCTCGACCGCAGTGTCTTTCCTGAAAAAGCTGCTGCGTGATCAACTGGTTGAGCCACAGGTCATCACCACGGACGGCTTAGGGTCATATGCAGCTGCGCTGCAGCGGCTCGGCCTGAAGGACCTACATCGACCAGGCCGGCTGCGGGAGAACAACCGCGCTGAGAACTCCCATTTGCAGATCAGAAAGCGCGAACGGCACATGCAGCAGTTCAAGTCGCAGGCCTCGGCGCAGCGGTTCCTGACCACGCATGCCGCCGTCTACAACACCTTCTACAACCAGCGGCATCTCGTCAGCCGAGCGACATTGCGGACCTTCCGCGCAGCCGCTCATGCGGCTTGGGCGAGGGCTGTTTCGTGACTGCGGTGAAGATCTACTTGCGGCAGCCAACGTAGTTAACTTGACAGCGCTGCCGCAGTTAACTTGACAGCGCTAGCCCTCGAAACTCTCGGCCCATACGTCGATGTCGGCTTCCCGACCAATAAGGGCCAGCCCCGAAGCGATCGATTCGAACTCGCCACCGGTCTCTATCCGCGCCGGATCGAACCGGCGGTGGAAGATGTCGCGCACGGCCGGCACGAACGATGTGCCGCCTGTCAGGAAGACGCGGTCAATCTGGCCCGGCTGGAGACCGGACTGATCGATCGCCTGGTCAACCGCGCGCTCAATCGCCGCGAGCTCCGGGCTGATCCAGGCTTCGAACTCGGAGCGGGCGACTGCCTGCTCGATGCGGACGGAGCCTGCGGTGAAGGAGAACATCGCATTGCTTTGCAGCGAGAGGTCCATCTTCAGGCGAGAGACGGCCCGATACAGTGCGTAGCCGTGATTGTCGTCGAGGACCTCGATCATCCGTTCAAGCTTGGACGGCTCGAGCGCGTCGCGGGCAATGGCGCGGATGTCCTTCATGTCCCGTGACGCTCTAAGCAGAGCCAGCTGGTCCCACTTCGCGAACGCGGCGTAGTACCGCTGCGGAATAGGCAGGACCTTGTCGAAGCTCCGGTACTCGCCGCCCTTGCCGAGCTGGGGCGAAACCAGCTGATCGATAATGCGATAATCAAAGGCGTCGCCGGCGACGCCCACGCCCGTCTGCGCAAGGCCAGTCGATCGGAGGCCCCAGGGCTCCGGCTCGAAGCGGACGATCGTGAAGTCGCTGGTGCCGCCGCCGAAGTCTGCGACCAAAACCGTTGCGGCTGTCGTCAGTTGACGCGCGAAGTAAAAGGCCGCGCCAACCGGCTCATAGGCGTATCGGATGTCCGTGAAGCCGAGGCGCGCAAAAGCGGTTTCGTAGCGCCGGAGCGCCAGCTGTTCATCCGAGCCGCCGGCGAAGGTTACGGGCCGCCCCACGATCACTCGGGCTGGAAGCTGGGCCATCGCAGGCCCGCCATGATGTCTTAGCCGGAAGAGGAAGGCCGCCAGGAGATCCTCGAAGCCGTATCGACGATTGTCGATCACGGTTTCAACGAAGGCCGGGCTGGCGGCGAAGGTCTTGAACGACTGGATGAACCGCGTGTCGAGTGGATCCTCTAGATAGGCATCGATGGCCCAGGGGCCTGCCTCAACGACGCGCTGTGCCGGTCCCCCATCCTCCTCATGGATCTCAAAACTGAGCGCGGACCGAAATGCTGTCAGGTCGCCGTCCGGCGCAGCGAAGCGCAGAACCTCGACCGACCCATCGATGGCGGCCATAGCGACGACCGTGTTTGTGGTGCCGAAATCGATGCCGAGCGTCATTGTGGCGTTGGTCATCATGATCGTCTCGGACGCGATGCGGACGCGTCCTTAGCCTGGATCGAGGGGGTGAGCGGCATTCGAACTTGCGGTGACGTGTCCCAGAAGGCCGCTTAGGCGCGGGCGCCTGGCTGACCCTTAGCTGCGACACTCGCCTGAAACCAAGCTAGATGGGCGTCTTAATGTAGTGCGGTATGAACCGCGAGGTGTTGCGCGTAATGCGCCCCGCGTCTTCTCGCAGCGTGATGCCGGCAGGCTCATCGCCGACCACCCAGGAGCCGACGATGACATGCTGGCCATCAAAGCGCGGCGGCGCATGGATGGCCTGACGAATGGCGCGCCCGTCGTAGCCCTGGTCGTCGCCGTCCTCGCGGGATTGGCCTTCGACAATCGAGACGTTTGCGCCTTCGCGCGAGAATAGTGGCTTGCGGACGTAAGCTTCCCCAAGCCGGCCTGCGGCGGCGTCTTCCTCGAAATAGGCTTCGAGCAAATTGGGGTGGCCGGCATGGCGTTCCCACAGCAGCGGCAGGATCCCCTTGTTGGAGAGGATCGACTTCCACGCCGGCTCCAGCACCAGCACCTCGGCGCTGGGCAGCGGCTCAGCGTAGTTGTCCCGCAACATCTGCTCCCAAGGGTAGAGCTTGAACATGGCCTGGATTAGCCAGTTGTCTTCGTCGACGAAGCGGCCATCCTCGTTCAAACCGATCTGATCGATGGCGACGAACTTCGGGTCCAGCCCGGCCTGACGCGCCAGGTCCTCCAGGAACAGAACGGTCTGTCGGTCTTCCACGAAGTCGGCGTCCGAACTGAAATGGACGAAGCCCCCCTGTGGGAAGATCTGGCGGAACCGCTCGACCAGCTTCTCGTGCAGGCTGTTGAACTGGTCGGCGCCCGGCGGCAGGGCGCCGTCCTTGATCCGATCTTCGAGCCACAGCCACTGGAACACCGCCGTCTCGAAGATGCTGGTGGGGGTGTCGGCGTTGTATTCGTACAGCTTGGCCGGCCCCGTCCCGTCGTAGGCGAAGTCGAAGCGGCCATATAGCGACGGCGCGCCGCGTCTCCAGCTGTCGGCCACATAGTCACGGGAGGCCTCGGGGATATCGAGCAGGCCCATCAGCCGCTCGGACGTCACCGCCTCGTTGACCAGGTCCAGGCACATGGCGTGTAGCTCGGCCGTCGGCGCCTCCAGCCCGTCCTCGATCTCGGTCATGGTGAAGCTATAGGCGGCGCTCTCGTCCCAGTAACGCTCGCCGCTTTCGTGGTGCCAGGTAAAGCCCAGCGCATCGGCCCGGCCTTGCCAGTCTGGCCGTGGGTCGAAGGCGACCCGTTTCACGAGCGCTCGACCGGATCCTTGTCCGGCGCCGGCATGACCTGGCCGATGCGCGGCGTGACGACCTCGACCGGGCGGGCCGTTAGGCGGGCTAGCACATCGTCGGCCGAGGTGTGGCCGGGCAGGATGCCGGCCTCCTTAAGCTTGGCGTCCAGATCGGCTCCGGTGCGCTTGTCCTCCAGCTCCTGTCCGGCGCGCAGTTTTTCTTCGTTGACGGCCTGCTTCTGCTTGATGCGCGCCAGGCTATCGGCCGCCGAGCCAATGCGCGAGTGGGCGCCGGCGGATTGCAGGGCCACGGAAGTCTGAGCCTTCTGGACGGACTCATTGACCTTGACGATGTCGACCTCGCGCTTGAGCGTTTCGATCTTCTGGTCGGTCTGTGCAATGGCCGCGCGCAGGCGGGTCTCGGCCTCTTTCATGCCGTCGATGACGGGCGTGCGTTCGCTGATCTGTTGCTCGAGTTCGGCGATGCGCTGGGCCACTTCGCGCGCCAAGTCCTGCTTGCCCTGAGCGAGCGCTGCGCGTGCCGAGCTCTCATACTTGCCGATCTGATCCGCGAAACTTTTCAGTTCGCTCTCGGCCAGCCGGCGCCGCGCGACGAGTCCGGAGAGGTCGTCCCTCGCCTTGCCCTGGGCCGTATCCGCATCGCGCAGTTCCTGATCGAGGATCTTGATGGCGTTTGCGTCAACGACGCCCTGTCCGGCCTCGTGCGCGGAGCCTCGGAACAGCGTGAAAAGCTTGGTCAGCATCGACATAGGTTTCTCTCAGCTATCAGGCCGCGGCGCCGAAGGTGTCGCGCAGGTTGGTCGCGTCAATGGCGTTTTCAGCCAGGGTGCGAAGTTCAATCAGGACGGTCTGCAACGGAGTCTTGCAGGACAGTTCGCCCATCAGTTCATAGATGTCCTGGCCGTCGATCGTCGTGATGGCGAAGTTGGACAGTGGCACCACGCGTTGCGCCTTCAGCAGGAACTCGTTGAAGCGGGCCGCATCGGACTGTTCCGAGACGGGCCACAGCAGGACCGAACAGACGATCTGCGATCCGCCCACCGAAACATAGATCGGCAGGTCGCCATACTCGTGCATCGTCACGAGCAGTACCGGGTCGGCGCTTTCTAAAACGCGCGCTGTCAGTTCGTCCGCACGAACGAGGTCCGAGCTTTGCAGCGCCGCCTGAATAGCTGGCACGGTCCAGGCGGTGTCTATCACGGGGTCCATGGGATGCGTCTCTGCCGATAGGGGGGTGGGAATGGAGCTCAGATGAAGGTCGCGGGCGGACTCGGTTACGATGGCGCGAACGGCTGATCGGACATTGTCTCTCGAAGCCACCGGCACCCAGAATTCCAACTTAACCATGCCGGCTTCGCGCCGAGCCTGACGCCACGCCTGAATGCGCTGGTTAGCCGAGGACATGGACATCGGTGACATGGGCGCCGGTTACATGTAACGCATAGCGCCAATGGCGTGGCGGCGCCAGCGACTCTGGAAACTTCGGCTCAAATGGCGGGAATGTTCGGAAAACTGTTTGGAGGGCGAGCTGGTGTGGAGCCAGCCACCAACCTGGCCATGGTGCGGAATGTCACGGTCGGCCGGACTGTGTCCCTGGATCCGCTTGCCTGGCAAAGGCTTGGCGAGGAAACGCGCTTCACGCTCGATCGAGACGCGCTGGAAATCACAGGCCAAGGTGTGATCGCGCTGGATGACGGGAAGTACGTCCATCGCTTCTACACCGACGACCACATTATGCTGCAGGCGATGAGCGACGAGGCCGACGGCTCCGACGGCTATGACTTTAGCCTCTTCATACCCTGGTCATCAGCCTATCCGCCGAGCGACCGCTATCGCCGTATATGGCGTGATCGTCTGTCTGAGCCGAGCTTCGATGGTGCGGCTGAGGACCTTCCCATCTATCCGCGATTCTGGTTTCCAGAGAGCGACATCAGACAGCCGCCGGTGACGCTGTGGGAATCGATTTTCGACGACCGTTTCGCCACGAAGCCCTACGCCAAGATCTACCAGACCTGCATGCTCTACGCGCGTGACCTGTCTGGTGGCCGTGAGATGCTGCTGGCCCTGGAGATGGAGCCGGATGGCGGAGAGGTCACCCACGAACTGATGGTCGGCATCCCTCTGGAGGTCGGCGAGTTTCGCGCCTAGAGCTGCATGAACGAGGTGACTTGAATGCTTGATTGGCCGGCTTTCCAGACGGGCGCGTCCGCCTTTCTGATGGCGTTCGTCGCGGCGGTGGCGTTCTTCGCCGCCTTCAAATTTCTATATCAGCTTGTCACGCCCTATCACGAGCGCACGCTGATCCGGCAGGGCAACGTCGCGGCTTCCATCGCTCTCGGCGGCGCGCTCATCGGCTACGTCCTGCCTCTGGCTTCGGCGCTCTCGCACACCGTCAGTCTTCCGGAGTTCGCGATCTGGGCGCTGCTCGCCGGGGTCATTCAGATCGTTTCCTTCGTGGTCATCAGCCGACTGGTTTATCGGCCGCTGGCTGCGCGGATCGAAAGCGGCGATGTCGCCGCCGGGGTCTATCTGGCCTCGATCTCCATTGCGATCGGCGCCATCAACGCCGCCTGCATGACGGCTTGACCCCGATGTCGGACGCACAAGACGCCCGCAAGCGGGACGATGCTCTGCCGGCCGGCGACACCATGCGCCGGATGAAGCGCTCCAGGGCGCTGCACATGACCGGGCTCATGGCGACGGTTGGATTCTCCATGGCCGCTTGCGAACCGCAGGGCGCGGTGCAGCCGCCGGAGGCCACGCCGCAGCTGGCCTATACGTCGCTCGCTGACTGCAAGGCCGCCAACGACGTCGCGGACACGGAATGCGACGCCGGATTCGCTACCGCGGATCAGAACGCTCGCGCGACCGGCCCACGATACGTGACGCGTCAGGATTGCGAAGGCCAGTGGGGACCGAGTCAGTGCCGTGAACTGTCCAACGGCTCTGGCGGATCAATCTTCGGCCCGCTCGTGACCGGCTTCTTCCTGGGCCAGATGCTGAACGGTGGTCGATCGTTCTCTGGCGCTGGCCCTCTCTACCGCGATCGCTACGACCAGTACTCGAACGGCTATGGTGGCTACGTTGGGCGCGACTATCGCAGCGGTCGTACTGTGGTGCGTGGCCGAGACTCGGCCATTGCCAGTACAGCTCCAACTCGGGTCCAGAGTCGAACCGCCACGGTCTCGCGGGGTGGGTTCGGGGGCGGCAGTCGGGGTTACGGCGGCTAGAGTGAACCCCTCGGACTCCTCACAACTCACGCAGCAATCTACAACACCTTCTACACCCAGAGACATCTGATCAGCCGACCCACCCTTCGCCGCTTTCGCGGCGACACTGCGGCGGCGTGGGTGGCGGCGACCGCCTGATTAAAGCTGGGCAGGGCCCTTCTCGACCGGACAAAGTTAAGCTGACATCGCTGTTCGAGATCATCTGCAAGCCCGCCATGGGAATGACTTTAGACGCGAAGGCATCCTGGCCGCGGAGCCAACATCCAGGGCAAGCGTTGCCCACGCATGGTGAGCGTCCCTTATTCCGACATGGCGATGGAGCGCGGATACTTGCGCGATTTGAGTCGGGCCTTTGCGGGCGCGCTCCTATTCAACATCCCCCTGCTGATGACCATGGAAATGTGGGAGCAGGGCGTGACGATGGATCGCTGGCGTCTGCTGCTGTTCATGCTGGCTGGCCTGCCGCTGCTCTACGGCATCTCCTACTACGCGGGCTTCTCCAAGCGGCGGGGTTTCGTCAACGACGTACTCGACACCGCCGTCGCCCTGGCGGTCGGTTTCACGACCAGCTCGGCGCTGCTGCTGCTGTTCGGCGTCGTGGAATGGAATGCGCCGCCGCGTGAGGCGATCGGCATGGTTACGCTGCAGGCCATCCCGGGGGCGATGGGCGCGCTGCTCGCGCGGCGGCAACTGGCGGGCACCGGCGCGGATGAAGGCGACGAGGACACCGCCTCCTACATGGGCGAATTGTTCCTGATGGCTGCTGGCGCCCTGTTCTTCGCACTGAACGTTGCGCCGACAGAGGAGATGATCCTTATCGCCTATAAGGCGTCGCCATTGCACATCCTCGCCCTGCTGATCGTATCGATCACGCTGCTCCACCTCATCGTGTTTCGTGCCGGCTTCGCGGGCCAGGAGGAAGCAGACAGGCCCGTCACAGCCTTCTTCCATTTTACCGTGCCCGGTTATGCGATCGCGCTGTCAGTCAGTCTTTTTGCCCTGTTCGTGTTCGGGCGTACGGACGGCCATGCGGTGCAGGGTTTCGTGCAGACGATGATCGTGCTCGGCTTCCCCGCTTCAATCGGTGCGGCCGCCGCACGACTTCTGGTCTAGCGCCGTGGCTTCTAAACCGACCACCAAACCCAAATCAGCCGCTATCGGCCGCCCGTTGCTTCAGTGGAGCGTCGCGATTCTTGGGGGGCTCGTAACTTCAGCGGTCGTCAGCATCGTTGTGTGGGAAGCCCTGCTCCCGGAACGGCCTACGTCGCTTCGGGCCGATGTTGCTCACATCATGGCTCGAGGTGGCGGCTACATCGCCGAAGTCGAGGTCAGCAACGAAGGCCTTGAGACAGCCGCCAACGTCGACATCGAGGGAGTTTCCGGGTCCGGCACGGCGACTGCTACGATTGATTATGTGCCGGGCCAGGGCAGCGTGCGCGGATACCTACGGTTCGAACGCAATCCTCAGCCGCTCGTCGTGACGGTGAAGGGGTGGTCAGAACCATGACTTCGTCGCTGACGCTTTTTGCCATCGCCGTTAACTCAGCATATCGCCGCGCGAAGATTGAGCGATGTCACATCGGCACCGTCGCGTCGGCGTCCATCGATTACGCCCTTGACGACGTTTCAACCCCTCTAGACCGCAAGCGCGATGGCCACGAAGACGGCTCGCGGGAGCCCAGGCGCGGTTCAGCAGTTAAGCCCTCGTGAGCCCAGTAGTGGACTTCTTGGAAGGACGAGGACCGGACTCATCGGGCAGATCGATCGAGCACGTGCTCGGCTTCGACTCCGCGACGATCGAGCGGCAGCACAACTTTGTTCAGTGGGTGTTTCCCCTGCTTGAGGTGAGTCAGGCCGTTCCCGGTTCGCCGGTGCTTACGCCAGCCGACGTGGACCTGATCCGGCAGTCCGAAACGGCGCAGACGAACCTCTCCTCCGCAGCGACGATGATGGCGGGCTTCTATGGGTCGTCAGACCACTGGTTGCGCTCGCATGACCACAATCACCTGCGCATCACCCGGATCATCAAGAGCCTGCGGCTTTTGGCAGGCGATGACGCGGCAGACCGATTCCATGACGTAATCGAAGGTCTGGTCGACGCCAGCGGACAAGCTTTGAACGACGTAAGCCGGCGACACTGGGCGGCGGCATGACGGTGCCGGGGTCGGCAGCGCCATCCACAAGATGAGAACATTATAAGAACATTTGTGCTTGCCGCCCTCCCCCCGGTGCATCCATGTGCGGCTCGGGTCGCCGGGCGCGAACGAGTTCAGTCACATGGGAAATGATCAAGCGCGCGTCGAGCAGCCGAAATCCTTTCGTCCCCCAATCGGCGAAGTGGCAGCTGGCCTTGCTGGATACGCTCGGTGGTTCGCCACCGCTCGCCAGATGCACCAGGCTGCCGAGCAGGCAGCTGAGCGGGACGCTCCCTCATGTCCCGAGTGAAGATGCGGCACTGCACGGGAAAGGACTGGTGGGCTCTGGAGGCGCATCGGAAGCGCACCCCGAACAATGAGCCCGGCTGGGGCAAGGGCGGCCTGACCGATCAGGGCGTGATGGTTGGCGTGATGCCTGGCTTGTCGCGCGCCTGGACGGCAGCGGAGTGGCGCGAGGCTTGGGGCGTGCTGCCGGCGGACTTCGAGATGCAGCTGTCGCGGCCTTAATCTGCAGGTCCGCCGCGAAGGTTTGCGCGTGATCGGACGAAGAGCGCCAGCGAGGCTAAGGCCACCAGCCACCACACGAGGACGTCGGCGAAGAAGCCGTGCCAAAGGAAGATATCCAACCCTAGGAGTGCGCTAACGACATCCGCGCTGCCGCGAGGAGACAGGTAGGGGCTATCGACCACATACGCGAATGGGAAGCCGCCAGCGGTCTGAACACAGGGCCCGGGATCCTCGGTCTCGACGCAGTTGAGCACGTGAGAGCTAGGAACGGCCGAGGACGCGACTGTAACGATAAGCGAAAGGACCAGCCCGGTGAGCGCCGTGCGGGCCGAGGCCAGCCTCGTCAAGGCACACGCGCGCCCATCGAGAACGCGTAGATCGCACAGGCGATCAGGACGACGATCGCGCCGATCATCACCAGACGGTTCTTGTTCATCGCCGGCTTCCCATACCTCAGGTCTCAGCCCTCGCGCCGTACTTCAGTGGGCTCCTTGTCGTCGCGCAAGCCCTTAAAGTTCGCCTGCCGCAATCGCCCGCTGGCCGTCCATTCGGCGATGTCCGCCTGAACCACCACCTCCGGCTCGATGAAGTGCAGGCTGTCGCCGCCGGTCGCCCTCGGCTGTTCACCCGCGAACGGCGTGCGCGTCCGCGCCAGCGCCCTCAGCCGAGGCCGCAGCTCCTTCAGGTGCTCATCACGAAACCCGTTCTTGATTGAGCCGGCGTAGCGCAACTCGCCCCGCTCATACACGCCGGTCAGCACGCCCTTGAACCGTCCGTCGGGCCCGGCCTTCCAGCCGCCCACGACAACCTCTTGGCCCGGCCGGCACTTCGACTTGATCCAGACGGCCGTGCGGCCGGCGCGATAGTTCTCGTCCAGCCGCTTCGAAACGATACCTTCCAGCCGCATGGCGCAGGCTGCCTTCAGGAGCGCGCTCGGCTCCGCATCCGGGAAGTGGTCGACGAAGCGAAAGCGCTTGGCCACGGCCGGTCCCGCATCAGCCAGCAGCTTCTCCAAGCTTTTCTTGCGGGTCGCCAGCGCATAGGGGCGCAGGTCCGAGTCGCCACGCCAAAGGATGTCGAACACGAAATAGACCAGCCGCCCCGACGTCCGCCGGTTCAGGTCGCTGCGCAGTTGGCTGAACGCAGGCATGCCCTCGGCGTCCACGGCGCACAGCTCGCCGTCCAGGATGCAGTCCTCGAACGCAGCCGCGTCGGCCGAGTGCGCCGCCAGCTTGTCGGTCCAGTCATGGCCGTTGCGCGTGAACCAGGTCGCCACGCCCTTCTCGACCCGCAGCTGGAAGCGGAAGCCGTCGTATTTGATCTCATGAATCCACCCGCGCCCCGCCGGCGGCTTCGCCTCGAGGGTCGGATGAGAGAGCGGCTGAAAGCCTTGCGGCATCTTCAGCGTGCGCTCGATGTCCTGCTTTCTGCGGGCCATGGCGGCGAGTCGAACACCAAGCTTGGCGATTCGATCCGCCTGTGTCCGCTCTGAGCCGAGTGGCGGATGTCCGCTCCCGACCCATTGCGGACATCAGCGTCGAAACTGGTTCAACACGTCATCATCCATGTCCGACAATGCGACACGACGGGCCGTTCCATTCGCATCGTCGTTCCACCATGCGGGAGGCTGCTCGAAAACGATCAGGTCTCTGAACGCAGCATTTATCGCATCTGCGTTCGGGGCTTCCACCCACCACCAGAGGCCACCCGTCCCGTAATCGTAACAAACGAGGTAGTCGCGCATCCGTTAGGTGTGAGCGAACTTCGCTCCGGTTTCCACCCTCGAACGCACGTCCGTTTCCGACCCATAGCGGACATTCGCTCCCTAGGCATATTGGCCTAACGCTGCGGTGAGACCTATCTCTGCCCACTCATTTCCGCCGGAGCTTAGGCGTCATGTTCAGAGCCAAAACACTTTTCGTCCTAGGTGCAGGAGCTAGCTTCGAGGCTGACCTGCCTGTAGGCGACAAACTGCTTGAGCAGATCGTAGCGCTCACTGACGTGCGATTTGAGCATTACCGCCAGAGCCATGGCGACCCGCTTATCGTCGATGCGCTTAAAACCATCCTCAACGAGGGACGAGAAGTCGTTCAAATCAATGAGCACCTCGCAGCCGCTCGTCGCCTCGGACAGTCAGCGCAACAAGGGCTATCGATCGACAACGTGATTGACGCACTCGAGGATAAGCAGATCGAGCTTGTCGGAAAACTTGGCATCGTGCGGGCGATATTGAAAGCCGAGGGCTCGAGCTCTAAGTTTCGTATGCCGGAGCGGTATGCGAACAAAATAAATCTCAAGAATTTTAATTCTACTTGGTACAGTAGCCTGACAAAACTACTGACGGAGAACAGGCGCGTTAGTGACTTTGATAATGTCTTCGAAAACGTCGAATTTATAGTCTTTAATTACGATAGGTGCCTTGAGCACTACTTGCAGTTTTCTTTGTCCTCTTACTTTCACGTGCCCGTTGAAAGAGTCCAGGCCGCTATAAATCGCCTTGTTGTTCACCGGCCTTATGGTGTCGCAGGGCGCCTTCCTTGGCAGGATGGTGACCGACCGAGTATCCCTTTCGGCGAGGGGCACGCGGCGGACCTGGCAGCGGCGGTTGAACAAATTCGCACATTCACTGAGCAGATTGACGATGAACATGCGCTGACGGCGATGCGAGCGTCAGTCGAAATCGCAGACCGAATCGTCTTCCTTGGCTTTGGTTTTCACCGACAGAACGTTCAACTAATCGCTGCAAGTGTCCAAGAGAACGTCGAGATTTACGGAACGGCTTTAAATGTCTCCAAGGCGGACCAGGGCGTGATCGAAACCGAGTTGCGAGAAGCTTTTGGTCTTGAATGGGAGCCGGCAAACATGCAGCGGGTGACGCTCGCGGAGCTTACCTGTGCTGACTTTTTCCGCGAGTATTGGCGTACAATGACCGCCGAAGCACCGGAAACCTAGCTAACCGCGAGTCGTAGGTCGGTCGATAAGTGACTGCCCGCCGGGGGGGGGGCAATCGGGTGGTGATAGGAATTGGCGGGCGGGCAGGACTGGGATAGTTACCGCTTGCCGAGGTCCGGAAGGTAAGGGCCGCTTCCGACCCATAGCGGACGTTTGCCTCCGCTCGCATGCGAGCAATCAGTCTTCCTTTACCTACTGCTGTGAGGGTGGTGGCGACTTCGGACCCCACTGCATGCAAGACCCACTACTTGGCCTGCCTCCTAAGCCAGATTTGCGCTCAACGCTGATCGTCGTTTTGATTGTCTTGGGCGCGCTGTGCATGGGCTGGTTAGGGCCTTGGTTCGTCCAACCTATCGCTGCGGCCTTCACCGATTGTGACTTTCTGCCGAGCCGCCAAAGCGGGCTATTCATCGCGTCCTGCGTGGGTTCGGCTATCGCGCTCGCAACTTCGATTTCCGCAGTCGTTTTCCGAGCAAAGCTCAATAGCGGATGGCGGGTCATTCCTCCCCGATATGAGCTTCTGCGTCAGCTATATCTCGGTGCCGCCGGTCTTCTTTTCTTAAGCGGCCTGTATATCTGGCATGACGGCTACCGCATAAGCTTTGGAGAAGGCTGCGATGCCTCGTTTGGAAACCCGTGGGCATTTCTGCTTAAACTAAGTTTTGTAGCCGGAAGCTGGTTCGCCCTAGCCAATACCCGGCTCATGCTCCGCCGAGTCCACCTCGCTCATACTAGAGCTTGAAGGGCCGCTTCCCACCCTGAGCTGACGTCCCCCGGCGTCCGCTAAGGGCTGCCCAGCGTCCAACACAGGAACATGGATTTGCCCTGACCGTTCTGACGACGGAAGGAGACCATCATGTCCGACGACAAGAGCAAAACCGGCGGCCAGGACCGCGATCGTATCAGCCTCAGCGAAGATTATGAGGTTCGCGACTGGGCCGCGAAGTTCGGCGTAACGGAAGATGCGCTTCGCCGGGCCGTGGAGCGCGTGGGCGACCGCGCCGAAGACGTGCGCAAGGAGCTGGGCGGCCAATGACGATGAAGCTTTTCCGCGTGGTCGTGCGCGGCCCTGGCGGCGACCGGACGATCCGCGTGCCGTCGCCCACCAAGGTGCAGGCCGGGGACGCAGCCGCTCCACTGCTCGTTGAAGGCGACGCGATCGTCTCCGTCGAGGAAGAGCTCGACGCCAGTCAGGTTGCGGACGCCGCGCCACCCAAAACCCAGGCCGAGGAACTAACGCCCGTCACGCCCGGCGCCGCCGCCGCCGACTAGCGCCTCAACTCCCGCCGTAGACAT
>NZ_LMPZ01000004.1 GCF_001424025.1 Brevundimonas sp. Leaf363
CCACGCGTTAGCCATCGGGATACGCGCATCTAGCTCCCTCCTCCATTGGTCGACAGTATTAGCGTCAAGCGGCACGCTACCGCGCTTAACTTCCGCTAACCACCCATTGCCGACGTTCAAGACGTCCGCCTCTTGGCTTGAGCCTCCTTGTTGCGCTCCAGCCGTCCTTCAGCCCGGCAGCTCGGGAAAGCGGACCCGAGCGCCCTCGACTAGCAGATAGGGCTCCGGTTGAGGCAGCGGTGTCTTAGAGAGCGGCGGGTGCCAGAAGAGGACGTAGCCTTGGCCGCGAACATGCTCGATCGCGATGTCGGTCTTCGCCGCGCGGAGCTTCGTGCGAAGTCGGCTGATATGCACCTCAAGCACATTGGTCGGGGCAGCGGGCTTCGTGCCAAAGATTTGAGCCTGGAGCACCGCCTTCGGGATGATCTCGCCGGCCGACCGCATAAGGGTGGAGGCGATGGCGCTCTGCACCTCAGTCAGGTCCAGAGGCGAACCCTCATACTCGAACAGGTCGGCCTTCAGGGTGATCTGAAAGCCGCCCCAATCCAGGCCCATCCCGGCCGGCATTAAGGCGTGACGGAGGTGCTGGTCGATGCGGGAGCGGCAGTCCGCCATGGCGAGCAAAAAGGGGCCAGATGCGCGCAGTCCGACCGCCGCCCGGCTCTTCCAAAGCGAAGGCCGGAATAGCGGGATGAGCGGACAACGTGCGTGACGGCGCAGCGCCGTGATGACGTCGTCGTCCTCGCTCGATGCGTCGACCTGGCCCACGATCACCAAGTCATGGCCCGCCGAAGCGACTGCGGTCGCGGCCCCGGCCTTGACGTCCACTGCCCACTCAGGCGTCGCCAGACTGGTTCGAGCGAACGTCGCGAGGTCCTGGTTACGCTCGACTAACAGCACGCGGCGGGGAGACCGCGCCGGATCGGTCATCGGCGGCCGAGCCCCGCGCCTTTCCAGCCATACCAGGCGACGACCACGAAGCAGGCCGCCGGCAGCAGGAAGGCGATGTTCGCGCCGTAGAGATCCGCGATCTTGCCCATCGGCCACGGCAGCAGCACGCCGCCGCCGATCGCCATGACCATCAGTGACGACGCCTTCTTGGTGCCCGCGCCCAGGCCGGTGGTGCCAAGGGCGAAGATGGTCGCGAACATGGTCGACATGAAGAAGAAGACGGCGATCAGGGCGACCGGCGAGACCTTCTCGATGCCTGCCGCGACGATGAGGGTCAGGACGACATTGATGAGGCCATAGGTCGTCAAAAGCGCACGCGGGCGAACACGCAGCAGCAGCGCAGTCGCCGCGAACCGGCCGACCAGATAGCCGATGGCGGCCAGGGACAGCATGAACGCCCCCTGCTGGCTCGTCAGACCCGTCCAGTTGTGCGTGACGAGATTGATGAAGTACGCGCCGATGCCGACCTGAGCGCCGATGTAGAGCGCCTGCGTCACCACGCCCGCGATGAAATGCGGCTGCCTGGAGAGCGAGCGTGCGGGCTGGCCGTCGACCGAGCTCTCGCCGTGATCGGCAAGACCGGTCTCCGGCAGACGGGCCTTCCAAACCGCCAGAGCGAACAGGATGACGGCGACCGCGATCAAGCCGTAGACCACCTGGATCGATCGCGTCGCTCCACCCAGAGCTTCGGTGGTGGTTGGGCTGAAGAAGACCGCGCCGCCGATGAGCGGACCGAAGAAGACGCCGAGCGCGTTAAACGACTGCGCCAGGTTCAGCCGCTGAGAGGCCTTGGCCGGATCGCCCAGCACATTGACGTAGGTGTCGGCCGACGTCTCAAGCACGCACAGGCCCGCAGCGAGGATGAACATCGAGCCGACAAAGGGCATGAACTGACCGACGCCGGCGGCCGGTATGAAGAGCAGCGCGCCGATTGCGGTCAGGATCAGGCCCGAGACGATGCCGAACTTGTAGCCCCGCGCGTGCAGCAGCATGCCAGCCGGAATGCTGATCAGCAGATAGGCCCCGAAGTAGGCGATCTGCAGCCAGGCGCTGTCCGCCTGACTGATCGAGAGCGTCTCCTGGAAGTGCTTGTTCAGGACGTCGAGCAGGCCATAGGCCAGCCCCCAGATCAGAAAGCAGGCGATCGCGAAGGCGAGCGGACCGCGCAGCGATCCGCCGGGCTTGTCGAGGCCGCCCGGCGTGTGGGCGGCGTCCGTTTCGATACTCATTCCCTGGGCTCCTCTTGGGCCTTGCCGGTCTGTGCACGGCTTTGGCGGATGGTTGGTCAGATGCGGTAGATCGCCTCGGCGTTCTCGGCGAACAGCTTGCGTCGTTCGCCCTCGCTGAAGTCGGCGGTGATGGCGTCGAAGGCCGCGTAGAAGGCTTCGAAAGACCCGTGCGCGCGCTCAACAGGGAAGTCCGAGGCGAACATGGCGCGATCGGTCCCGAACACGTCGATGCACTCAAGAACGATCGGGCGAATGGATTCGGCGGTCCAAGACCGGTCGGTGATGCCGAGCCCAGAAATCTTGATCGATACCTGAGGCTGGGTCGCCAGAAGGCGCAGTCCGTTGCGCCACGTCTGCATGCCGGCCGGGTTGCGATCTGTTGGCAGACCGGCGTGGTTGACGATCATCGCCACATTGGGATTGCGGGCGGCCACGATCGCCGCGCTCGCCATCTGCGATGGGTAAAGCTGCAGATCGAACGACAGACCATGCCGCGCTAGGAGGGACAGGCCGGCGGTCCACGCCGGGTTCTGCAAAGGGTCTTCCGGCCGGTACGTCTTCTTGGCATTGCTGTGCCAGCAGACGATCTCGCGTATGCCTCGAACGTTGGGCCGCCCGGCGTGGGCTTCCAGCAGAGCCTCAAGGACTGGATCGAGGAGGTTCGCGCCCGCGACGATGCCCTGCGGCGCGCCGCCGTCGTCGGCGAGCGCTTGAAGCCAGTCGGTCTCGGCCAGTTGCTCGCCGATCGGCAAGCCGCATTCGATATGGACGATCTTGTCGATCCGCCACCTTCCTGCGTCGGCGCTGTAGTCGCCGGGCAGGTAGTTGCGATGCGCGATGCCGCTCATGTCGCCGGCCGGGTTGTTCGGCAGGGGCTCGTCCTGCAGCCAGCTGTAGCGAGCGCGCGAGAGGTCCCAGAAATGGACGTGCGGATCGACGATGCGAAGGGTCATCGTCAGCGGCCCGCCGGCGGCTTGTCGAGATAGCCTCGCGCGCGCAGCCAGGCGTCCAGCGCCTGTGGCCAGAGCTGAAGGGCAGGATCCCCGCCCCCCAGTCCGGTGCCGTGAGCGCCGTGAGCGAAAAGGTGCATTTCGACGTCAACGCCCGCCTCATGCATTGCGGTGTAGAGATGAACGGAGCCCATCACCGGCACGAGACCATCGTCGGTGGTGTGATAAATGAAAGTCGCGGGAGCCTTGGTCGTCAGGGCCGGCAAGGGCGTGACGGCCGCGTAGTCCTCGGGCCGGCAGGACCATCGGGCGAACCCGGCGAAGCGGCAGTATTCCGAATGGCCCGCTACATCGACTGTCGTGGCCTCAAGCCACGGATAGCCGAGCACCAGGAAGTCTGGCCGGCTGGAGACGCGTTCGACTGGATCGCTCGAGGTCGGCGCGCCGTTATCGGACAGGGCGGTCGTCATGGCGGCGAGATGGCCGCCGGCGGAGAAGCCGATCATGCCGATCCGATCCGCATCGACGCCAAGGGCCGCAGCATTGGCCCTGACGAAGCGCACGGCGCGCTCGCCATCCTCGATCGGAACCGGCAGCGGGGCTGCACCACCGTGGCGGTAGCGGAGCACGAAGGCCGTGACACCCCGCGCGGCGAACCAGTCAGCGACTTGCCGGCCTTCGAGATTGGCCGCCAAACCGATGTACGCACCGCCGGGTGCGACGACGACAGCGGCGCGGCTGGCGTGACCGTTCTGAGGCGGGAAGACGGTGAGGGTCGCCGTAGCGGCTTGACCCGCTGGCGAGAGATCGTAGGTGCGCGTTTCAAGGAAGTCGTCGCGCGCAATCGGGGGCAGATCGGGCCGACCCTGCGACGGGCTTTGCGCCAGGCCTGCGCCCGGTGCGCTCAGAAGAAGACACGCGGACGCGGCCAGCGTCCGGCAAAGCATGGATGAGCCCGGTCTTGTGAGCGGCATGAGCTGGCCCTTCTCCGCCATCGGTCAGTAGGTCGTGCGACCGCCCGAGGTGTCGAAGACGGACGCGGTGGTGAAGCTGCACTCTTCGGACGCCATGAAACAGACCATGGCGGCGCTTTCCGAGACTTCGCCGAGACGTCCCATGGGGATCTTCGAGCGCATGTAATCAACCTGGCTCTGCGGGAGCTGCTCGAGGATGGGGCTTTCGAAGGTCGCGGGCGTCAGAGCATTGGCGATGACGCCCTGGCCGGCGAGCTCTTTGCCAAGCGACTTGGTCAGGCCGATCACGCCCGCTTTGGATGCTGAATAGGCGCTTGCGTTCGGATTACCTTCTTTGCCGGCGACCGAGGCGACGTTCACGATCCGCCCGTAGCCGTTAGCCAGCATGAAGGGCACCACCGCCCGGCAGCAGTAGAAGACGCCGTTCAGATTGATGTCGATCACTCGCCGCCAGCTGTCGGCCGGAAACTGGTGAACCGGCGATGTCGCACCGGTGATGCCGGCCGAAGCGATCAGGATGTCGGTCCGGCCAAGGACGGCGTTGGACTCGCGCGCCGCCTCTTCGACCGCCGATTGATCCGAGACGTCCAGCGCCACCGCATGATGCGCGCCGACGGCTTCAGCAGCCTGCGCCAACGCATCAGGATTCAGATCCCAGATGGCGACCCGGCCGCCTTCGGCCACGATCCGCGCGGCCGCCGCCCTACCGAGGCCCGACGCGCCACCGGTGACGATTGCGGTGCGGCCCTCGAAACGCTGACTGAATACGCTCACGCTACGCCATCCTGAGTCCAGGCGATGACGTCCTGGCGTTGCTGTCCGAGTTTTTGGATGCCGAGCGTCATGACGTCGCCGGGCTTGAGGAACACCTGCGGCGACTTGCCTTCGCCGACCCCCGGCGGCGTGCCGGTGGTCAGGATGTCGCCGGGCTCAAGGGTGATGAACTCGCTGACGTAGCTGATCAGCTGGCGCACGTTGAAGATCATGGTGCGCGTGTTGCCGGTCTGCATGCGCTGGCCATTCAGGTCCAACCACATGTCGAGGTCCTGCGGGTCGCCAACCTCATCGGCGGTCACCAGCCAGGGTCCAATCGGGCCGAAGGTGTCGCAGCCCTTGCCCTTGTCCCACTGGGTGCCCTTTTCCTTCTGGAAGGCGCGCTCGGAGACGTCGTTGACGAGCAGATAGCCGGCCACGTGGTCGAGCGCGGCCTCCTCGGTGACGTAGCGGGCGGTCTTGCCGATCACGACGCCGAGCTCGACCTCCCAGTCCGACTTCTGTGATCCGCGCGGGATCATCACCGGATCGTTCGGGCCGTTCAGGCAGGACGTCGCCTTAGTGAAGAGGATCGGCTCGCTCGGGATCGGCAGGTTCGATTCCGCTGCGTGATCGGCGTAGTTCAGTCCGATCGCCAGGAATTTGCGGATCCCGGAAAGGGGCGCGCCAAGCCGTACATCGCCGTCAACCAGCGGAAGGCTGGCCGGGTCGATGGCGGCGAGGCGCGCAAGGCTATCTCCGGGGAGGAGATTGGGCGTGATGTCGGGGACATGGGCGGACAGGTCGCGGACCTTGCCCTCGGCGTCCAGCAGTCCCGGCTTTTCCTGACCTTTGGGGCCGAAGCGGAGCAGTTTCATTAGAAGGACCTAGCGCGCGTATGGTCGAAGAAGGGCGATGTCGCGATTGAGCTCGACGCCGAAGCCGGGCGTGTCTGGCACCTTCAGCTTGCCGTTCACCGGCACGGGTTCGCCGATCAGCTGCGGATGGAACATCGGCACGACTTCATCCGCGCCCGGAGCCATCATCAGGAACTCAGCGAACGGGCTGTTATGGCGCGTGACGACGAAGTGGTAGCTGTAGACCGATGATCCGTGCGGGATCATCAGGACGCCCTTGGCGTCGGCCAGGTCCGAGATCTTGATCAGCTCGGTGACGCCGCCGCACCAGCCGACGTCGGGCTGGATGATGTCGCAGCATTCCATCTCCAGCAGCATACGGAAGCCCCAGCGGGTCGCTTCGTGCTCGCCGGTGGTGACTAGCATGCCTTTCGGCGCATTCTTCTTGAGCGCCTGGTAGCCCCAGTAGTCGTCAGGGCTGAGCGCCTCTTCTATCCACTTCAGACCATGCTCATGCGCCGCGTGCGCCAGTCGCGTGGCGTAGTTCAGGTCCAACGCCATCCAGCAGTCGAACATGAGCCAGAAGTCGTCACCGCAGGCGTTCCGCATGGCTTCCAGCTCGGCGAGGTTTTTCTTCAGACCTTCCTCGCCCTCAGCCGGGCCGTGGTGCAAAGGCATCTTGCCGCCGATGAAGCCGAGCTCCTTGGCCTTATCCGGCCGCGCACCGGTGGCGTAAAACTGAAGCTCGTTGCGGACCGCCCCGCCCAGCATGGCGAAGACGGGCTCTTGCCGAAGGCGGCCCAGCAGATCCCAGAGCGCCAGATCCACGCCGGAGATGGCGTTCACGACCAGCCCCTTGCGGCCATAGTACTGGGTGGAGAAGTACATCTGGTCCCAGATCTTCTCGACCTCGGACGGGTCCCGACCTTCGAGGAAGCGGGACAGATGATGCTCGACGATGAAGGCGGCAGGCTCGCCGCCGGTGGTCACCGCAAAGCCTACGACGCCGTTCTCGGCCTCGATCTCCACCACAAGCGTGCCCAGCACATTGATGCCGAAGCTACGGCGGCTTTGACGGTACTCGGGATACTTCGACATCGGCGTGGCGATGTGGTCGTCGATCCAATGGCCATCCGATTGGTCGTGATAGTCCGCGCCGCCGCCCCGAACGACGAACGCGCGAACCGCCTTGATCCTCTGAAAGCCCATGCCGTTTCCCCTGCGGTGGCGCGATTGGCTCGCGCTCAAATTCCACAATCTAGGACACGTGATACATTTGTGGGATTTAAGTGGTCAACCGCAAAGCGCGGCGCGCAACAAAAAAGGGGCGCTCTCGCGCCCCTTTTCAACAGTCGTCGCTGGGTTGGGTTAGTGGCCCATAGCCTTCAGGTCGGCGTCCAGCGCAGCCAGCTTGTCGTCGGTGAAGGTGTCGGCCGCATAGGCTTGAACATCGCGCAGCGTCATGGAGCCAGCCATGGCCAACTGGTCTTCCTGACCCTTCATGTCAGGGAAGTGGCGGTAGACAATCTCCATGGCCGCCGGGTTTTGCAGCAGTTCGTCGATCGGCGTGGTCTCAACCGAGACCGCCGCAGCCTGCGCGGCCGGGGCCGGAGCCGGCGTCTGGGCGAAGGCCGCGGATGCGCCGATCGTGGTCAGCGCGAGCGCGGCGAAGATGGGAGCGAATTTCATGGTCGGTTCCTGAACGCGTTTCCTGGGTTGTTCCCTGCCGCTCATTCCGCATGGTCCTGCGGTCAATTCAAGGCGAGATGCGTCGATCTGGCAGAAAAGTGAGATTGCATCCCACATAACGGACCATTAGCGTCCCGGCAAAACGTGGGAGGCATCTCTATGCGCACGCATCTCTTGGCTGGCGTCTGCGCCGCAATCTTGTTGGGAGCGGCGTCGGCGTCGGCGTCGGCGTCGACGGCCGCCTCGGCCGTGGCGGCTCCCCCCTCCGCTACAGCGATCTCGGAACAGGAGGCCGGTCGCCGCGCCGACGCCCTGATCGCCCAGATGACGATCGAGGAAAAGGCGGGCCAGCTGAGCCAGCAGTTCATGTTCGCGCCCAATGCGAACTTCGAGAACCAGATCCGCGGCGGCCAGATCGGCTCGCTGCTCTTCGTAACCGATCCGGCCGTCATCAACCGGATGCAGCGCATCGCGGTCGAAGAGACGCGGCTTAAGGTCCCGCTGCTGTTCGGCTACGACGTCATCCACGGCTTCCGCACAATCTTCCCCGTCCCGCTGGCGATGGCGGCGTCCTTCGACCCGGCCTCGGCCGAGCGCGCGCAAGCGGTCGCCGCGGCTGAAGCCCGTTCAGTCGGCATCCACTGGACGTTCGCGCCCATGCTCGACATCGCCCGGGATCCACGCTGGGGCCGGATCGTCGAAGGGGCGGGCGAAGACCCCTATCTCGGAGCGGCGATGGGCGCAGCCCAGGTGCGCGGCTTCCAGGGGAGCCACCTTGGTGCTGAGGGCCACATCATCGCGGGACCGAAGCATTTCCTCGGCTATGGCGCACCGGACGGCGGCCGCGACTACGACGGCGTCTACCTGTCCGACGCCGAGATCTACAACACCTACCTGCCGCCGTTCCGCGCGGCCATCCAGGCAGGCGCAGGCAATGTCATGAGTGCCTACATGGACCTCAACGACATCCCGGCCTCCGGCAATAGCTGGTTGCTCAACGACCTGCTGCGCGGCGAGCTGGGCTTCCAGGGATGGGTCGTCTCCGACGCTAACGCCGTGAAGAGCCAGGAGGTGCAGGACTTCGCCGCGAGCCGGTCTGACACGGCTGTTCGCGCCGTCAGCGCCGGCAACGACATGGAGATGTCGATCGGGCGCGGAGCCTTCGCCGAATTGGCCGCCGCCGTACGGGATGGACGCCTGTCCGAAGCGACGCTCAATCAATCTGTTCGGCGCATCCTCATCGCCAAGATCCGCATGGGACTGTTCGAGCGGCCCTACGTCGATGAAGCGGACGCAGCGCGGGTGTTGGCGTCGCCGCAGCATCGGCAAGAGGCCGAGCATGCGGCCGCCCAGTCCTTGGTTCTGCTCCGCAACGAAGGCGGCGTCCTGCCGCTGACCGCCGGAGCGCAGCAGCGGGTAGCGGTCATCGGCCCCTTGGCTGACGCCCCCAACGATACGCTCGGCCCTTGGGCCTTCAAGTTCGACCTAGAAGAGACGGTATCCGTCTTCGAAGGCGTCCGGGATCGGCTCGGATCACGCGCCACGGTCGAGACAGCGCCAGGCGTGGATCTCCAGCGTCGCTTTGCGTCGCCGTTCGCCGCCATTCGCCCCTCCGCCAAGCCTTGGGAGGCCGGCCGCGCCGAAGCCGAGTTCGATCGCGCTGTCGCTATGGCCCGGCAGGCGGATGTGGTCATCATGGCCTTGGGCGAGAGCCAGGAAATGAGCGGCGAGAAGGCGTCCCGGTCGGACCTGACGCTGCCGGGCGACCAGCGCCGTCTACTCGACGCCATCTTGCAAACGGGCAAGCCCGTCGTCCTCGTCCTCCAGAACGGCCGCCCCCTGGATCTGACCGGCATCGTCGACCGCGTCCCTGCCATTCTCGAGGCCTGGTATCCGGGCACGCGCGGTGGTGCGGCCGTGGCGGCCGCATTGTTTGGCGACGCCAATCCCGGCGGCAAGCTGCCGGTGACCTGGCCGCGCTCGGTCGGCCAAGTGCCCATCTATTACGGCCACAACACTACCCAGGCCCCGAACGATCAGGACGAGCGGTACTGGGATGAGCCCTCTACGCCGCTCTACGAGTTCGGCTACGGCCTGAGCTACACCTCATTCGACATCTCGGAGCCGACCGTTGCCGGCGAGGTCGGTCCGTCCTCGGCGGCGACGGTCAGCGTGACCGTCCGCAATACGGGCGAGCGCGCGGGCGACGAGGTGGTGCAGCTCTACGTCCACCAGCGCTCCGGTCGCGCCTCCCGGCCGGTGCGCGAACTCAAGGGCTTTGAGCGCGTGTCGCTGCGCCCCGGCGAGACCCGTACCGTGCGGTTCTCCCTGGACGAGGCCGCCGTCCGTTACTGGAACGCGGGCACCCGATCCTGGGTGATCGACCCGGGCGTCTTCGATGTCTGGGTCGGCTCGAGCTCGGCCGCGCAAGGCCATGCCGAGTTCACCGTGGCCGGTCAGCCGCGATAAGGCGGCAAGGCGCGCGGCCCAGCCGCGCGCCTCCTACTCCCTCAGGCGGATGCGGTTGCGTCCGGAGCGCAGCGGGCGTTCCTGACCCTTCCACTCGAACACGCCCGTCACGCCGCGCGGCAAGGTGATGTCCGCGCGCAGGCGGCGGCCGTCCCGCTCATAGCGCGTCTCAATCAGCCCCGCCGGGTGTGCGGTGGCGGCGTCGAGGTGTTTCAGCTCGCCAAGGTGCGGAGCGACCCTGACCCGCGCATAGCCGGGCGCGTCCGGGCGGACGCCCGCCACGATGCCCAAAAGGTCGCTCGTCGGATGGGCGCTCCAGGCGTGGCTGTCGGACCGGCTGGGATCGGGGTTCTCCGGCCACGTGGTGAAGTTCTGACGCAGCAGGTCGCGCCAGGTCTGGAGCACCGGCAGGTAGCGATCAGCGAGGCCCGCATGCTCAAGGGCGCGCACCAGATAGAACGAGAAATAGTAGGTGGTCCCCGTGATGCCGTCCGGCGCGTCGATGCCTGACGCGGTCATCACGCGATCCAGGATAGCCTGCTGCTCGGCCTGCGGCGCGACGTCATACAGCACCGCGAGCACATTGGCGTGCTGGCTGAAGGCCGTCTTGTCAGGCGTGTCAGCGTACAGCCCTCGGGCCGGATCCCAACATTGGGTTTGAATAGCCTGGCGCGTCGCCTCGGCCTTGGAGGCGTCGTCCTCCGCACGCGCGGCATCGCCAAGCGCATGCTCCAGTTCCGCGCTCTGCTTCAGAGCGCCGAGGTAAAGCAGGCTTATGATGCAGGAGTCTGGCTTGGGAGCATCGGTGCGCCGAGGCTGCTCGCTGAGACCCGGCCGCCAATCGATGAAGAGCCAGCCCGGCGTCTGCCGCACGAGGCCGGTCGAACCCACGTAAGGCGCGTACCAGTCAAGGACGGCGCGTGCCCCCGGAAGCGAATCTCGCACGACGCGGGTGTCAGCCTGCATCATCCAGTGATCGTGCAGCATGCCGACCCAGAGGAGGGCGAACGGCGGGATGGAGTTTGTCGTGCTGGAAGGCCACGCGGCCTGCGGCAAGCCGTCGACCACGCGGGACTGATCAAAAGCACGCAGAGCCTGGTCGGCCAGCCGGGCGTCGCCTGACACGTCGTAGGAGACCACCGCCTGGATGCGGGTGTCGCCGATATACTGGAGCTGCTCCCAGTAGGCGGTGTCCATGTAGGTTTCGTGCGCATCGAACTGGATGGTGTTCCAGCCGATGCGCCAAATCGTGTTCAGCTCGGGATCGTCGCTTTCGAAGCGCGCCTTCTGCTCGAACGGGAAGCCCGTCTCGAAGGCGTCGAAGCCATTCAGCGTGAGAGGCTCATCGGCCGTGTGGATTTTCAGCTCAATAAAGCGCCCCGCGCGCCACCACAGCGACCGGAAGATCTGCTGCTGACCGCCGGCGGGCAGGAAGGTGTCTGTGAGGCCAAGCGCCCGTCCATCGCCCACCGCAGCCCGGTCGTGAAGCCGCTTACGCTCGCTGTCATAGAGCGCCTCGGTATAAGTGGCTTCGATCTTCGCGCCTGCGCCATTCGATGTCGTGAGTTGCGGGTAGACGGCGGCGACGCGGCCGAGATCAAGCAGGAGGGACGCCGCTGTGTTGGCCGGTATCACCACCGGCCCTTCGAGGGTTTCCTCAGCCGTGACGCCCGTCGCGCGGACGATGCGTGCGGGCGGCAGCCGGTCATACCGCATTTGGGGCAGAGGGTCGGCCATCAAGGTCCAGGGAGCCGATTGGTCCGCCGCGACCGCTGGGGTCGCCGTCGTCCAGTCGCCGCTCTCCGCGCCCAGATTCCAGCCGGACAGCACCTTGGAGGCGTCGTGCGTTTCGGGAGCCCCAGACACGTAATAGGTGGGCCCGACGGCGCGAAGCAGTTGGCTCATGCCAGGCGCGGTCGAGCGGCTGGGATCGACACGCACCCGCCAAGCCGGTCCGGTGTCCAGCAGCGACGCCAGCGCGCGATCGACGGTTTCGAGCCGGAAACCAGTCCGGTCCGAGACCTGGGCCGCCGGCCGGTTCCGGCCGTCGTTCCAGACTTCCGCGGCGACGACGTTGCGGCCGACCCGCAGATAGGGCGCGAGGTCCAAGGTCTCGTAACGCCAGTGGCCCAGATCGCCGCGCGCGGGCCCTGCGCCGAGCCGCTGACCATTGACGTAGAGAATGAAGCGGTTGTCCGCCGTGACGTTGACCTGCAGCGATGCAGGAACGCGCGGCAGGTCAATCTCGCGACGGAACTGGAGCGTGACCGATTGGCGCGCCTGCGCGTCGGTCGGAGCCTGCGATTGGGTGATCCACTCCTGCGCCTGAACCTGACCGCTCAAGGCGAACAAGACGACACCGGCCAGCAGTCCAGCGATACGGGTCATGCGATCATCCACTCTGCACAAAGACACTGGGCCCGGCCTTTTGGCCGGGCCCAGACCGGTCAGCGACCGAAGGCGTAGCGCAAGGTCACGCCGATCTCGCGTGGCTGGCTGACGGTGCCGAAGCGATACGGCGAAGGCACGCCGAAGAGAGACGCCGAGCCCTCCTCGGTCAGCTGCTGCTGGTGGTCGAAGAGGTTCTTGGCGAAGGCCGTGACCTCCCAGCCGGCGTCCGGGTCGCGGAAGCCGATGAAGAGGTTGGCCAGGGTGTAGGCGTCCGCCGTGTAGCCGGTGTTGAGGGTCGTCACGTCGCCGCTGTAGTTGACCAGGCCGCGCACGAAGCCTTCGAAGCGGCCGATCGGCTGAGTGTATTCCGAGGCGATCGAGAAGGACCACTCCGGCAGAGCACCCAGCGAGCCGCTGGACCTGCAGGTGCTGACGTACTTGCCGCCCTGGACACGCTTCGGCCCGTCGATGTCCGGCGTGCCGTCCCCATTGAAGTCGTTGCAGGGGATTTCCGCGTCGTCGAAGTGGGCGTCCGTGTAAGCGGCGTTGAACGTCGCGGTCCAGTAATCGGTGATGCGGCCGCGCGCTTCGAGCTCCACGCCGCGGCTGATGCCGTCACCGTTGAAGGTGAAGTTGGCGTTGCAATCGATGCCGTTGGCGGTGCCGTCGGCCGTGGCGTAACCGAGGCCCCCGGGGGCGCTCGTGCCCGGCGCGCCGGTGCATGCGATGCCGTTCAGCCGGCCGATGAAGTTCTTGAAGGTCTGATTATAGACCGTCGCGTTTAGCGTCAGGCGGCGGTCGAACAGCTGGCTCTTCAAGCCGACCTCAATCGAGTCAGACTCTTCCGCGTCATAGAGCTTCAGCTCTTCGGGCAGATAGGGCGCGGTGGCGTCCTCTGCGCGACCACCGGGACGGTAGCCGCGGCCGTAGGACACGTAGCCCATCAGATCTTCGCTGAAGTCGTGCTGGTAGCTCGCGCTGCCAGTCACCGCGTCATACTGGCTTTCGGCATTGGAGATGCCCGCCAGGCTGCTGTTGGTCTCGCTCTCGCTCTTCGTCTCTGAATACCGAAGGCCCACCTGCACCAGATCGTTTTCGGTCAGCTGGAAGGCGTGGTTTGTGAAGATGCCGAAGTTGCGCCCCTGAATGTCACTCGTCTGGACAAGCGCAGCGATCGGGATGTCGACCAAGACGTCCGTGTCGCTCGTCGAATAGTAGGCCCCGACCATATAGGTCCAGAAGTGCGGTCCGCTGCGTTGGAAGCGCAGCTCGTGCGACCAGTTCTGATTCCCGATCCGGATGTCCTGATTGTACTGGAAGAACGGGATGGCGTTGCCGATGTCCAGGTCGCGCAGGGTATCGAACTGGGTGTCCTGGAAGCCGCCGATGTAGTTCAGGCTGAAGTCCGAACCCAGGTCATAGGACGACGTCAGGGTGGCGATGTCCGAGGCGTTGTAGAAGGTCGTCGGACCGTCCTGGAAGTTCACGCGATCGAAGATGTCGTAGTCGCCGTAAGCGCCATTGCCGTAAACAGCGAAGTAGGCGTCGGTATCGCTTTCCATCTTTTGGTACACGAGATCGACATCCAGAGCGTCGGTCGGACGCCAGGCGACGCTGCCGCGCGCGCTCCAGGTCTCATGGCCGGCCTCGCGGCCATTGGTGAGGCCGCGCACGCCAGTGTCGTCGCCTTCATCGTAAAGGGCGGCCAAACGGAAGGCCAAGGTGTCGCTGACGGGAGCACCGATGGCGGCTTGATAGTTCTGCACGCCATTGTCTGTGGCCGTGGCGCTGACAAAGCCATCCAGGCCCGAGAAGCTGGGACGGCGCGTGGTGATCAAGATCGCGCCCGACGGCGAGGCCCGGCCGCGCAGCGTGCCTTGCGGGCCCCGAACCACTTCGATCTGGCCAATGTCGTAGATCGACTGGAAGGCCGTGGCGGCGTCCAGAACGGTCTCGTTGAAGTAGATGTCGACGGTCGACGTCGAGCCAGCGTCGAGGTCTGCGGCCACGCCGCGGACCGAGGCCTGCTGTTGCCGGCCGTCGCGGTTCGTCAGCGACAGACCGGGCGTCAGGGTCGCGACGTCTTCGAATTTCAAGATGACCTGCTCTTCAAGCTGCTCGCCTTGGACGACGTTGACGGTGACCGGCACGTCCTGGACGTTTGAGGCCTGCTTGGTGGCGGTGACGATGATGTCGTCCACCGTCGTCGTATCATCAGCGGTTTGCGCCCAGCTGGCCGAGGCCACGCACAGGATCGCGCCGGCGCTGACGGTCGCGAGCACACTGCTCTTGAAACGGTTCATAGAGTTTCCCCTCCGACCCTTAAGGGCCATTGTCCTGAGGCCCGCGGCCGCTTCTACGCGGTGGGCTGTGGTTGGCGTTTCCGAAGGCGGCTTAACGTCGCTCTTGGCGTTGTCCCGATTGTTAGACTACATTGCCACATATTGGAAGTGGGGACACAACACCCGCTCACGGGACAGGAAAAGCCATGGATCGCCGTACCCTAATCAAGCTGTCGGGCCTCGGCGTCGGCGCAGCCGCCGTGTCAGGATCGCCAGCGACTGCCGCCGCTCGGCCCAGCGTCGTCGATCTGAAAGTGTGCGGGCTGGTCGGCCCGCTCTCCCTGGCGCGGCAACCGCGCTTCTCATGGAAGTACGCGGGCCCTGGCCAGGACGCGCAGGCGGCTTACCGGATCACCGTCGCGGCGTCAGAACGGGACCTGCGCCGATCACGCGATCTGATGTGGGACAGTGGGCGTATTGCCTCAAATGCGAGCTTCGATGTCCCGTATGAAGGCCCGGAGGCTTCCGCCGGCCAAAGAGTGTGGTGGCGTGTCGAATGCTGGACCAACGCCGGCGGGCACGCCGTCAGCGCCGCGTCCTTCTGGGAGAAAGCGCCCGAGCCATCGTCGTGGCAGGCGCAGTGGCTCGCGAGCGAACACCCGGTGGCCAAGGCCGATCGCCTGGCGGGACTCAACTGGATGGTCGGCGCGCAGGCCCAACCCATCGGCGCGGTTCGGGCCTATCGGCTGGAGCTGGACGCGGACCAGGCAACGGTGGCGACGCTGCTCATCGCCGGCGGCAAGCTGGAAGGCGTGTGGTTGAACGGACAGGCCCTGACGCATGAGGGCGAGGAGCCGGTCAGCTCAACGACCATGGCGGAGTTCAAGCTGCCGCTCAGGCAGGGGCGCAACGTCCTCTCGGCGGCGATGAAGCGCGAAGCCGGCTTCGGCGGCGCGCCCGCTTTGACGACTTTGATCCGGCTGCCGAAAGCGGACGGGTCTGTGGAGCGCCTGCCTGCCGGCCCCTCTTGGAAGACGGCCCTCACCCCTGCGGAAGGCTGGCAAGCCGAGACTTTCGACGCGTCGGACTGGCCCGCGGCTACAGCTCCGGCCCGGCCGCCAGCCGGAAACCCCTGGCCCCCCGCGCCGGCCATGCACCACCGCCGCGCTTTCACAGCGTCTCGGCGCATAGCCAGTGCGCGCCTCTATGCAACGGCGCTCGGCGCTTACGAGGCCTGGATCAACGGTCAGCGCGTCGGCGACCAGATGCTCGCTCCGGAGATGACCGATCCCAGTCAGCGACTGCTCTTCCAGGCGCACGACGTGACTGAGCTTGTGAAGCGCGGCGACAACGTCCTCGGCCTGTGGGTTGGCGACGGGTGGTACGCCAGCGAGTTCAGCTCCAGCAGCCGCTTCATCTTCGGCCCGCCGCCGTGTCGCGCCTTGGCGCAGCTGGTCGTCACCTATGACGACGGCTCCAAGGACATCATCGGCACCGGCGACGATTGGAAGAGCGCGCCGTCGTCGGTGCTCTCCTCTGAGATCTACGACGGCGAAGTCTACGACGCTCGGCTGGAGCACAAGGGCTGGTCGTCGTCTGGCTTCGACGACAGTGCGTGGCTGGACGGCGAGACCATCGAGCCGCCAAAGGCCGCCATCGAGCCGCAGGAAGCGCAGCCCGTCCGCGTGACTCAGACGCTGCGCGCCATGGCCATCACCGAGCCGAAGCCCGGCGTCTACGTCTTTGACTTCGGTCAGAACTTCGCCGGCTGGCCACGTCTGCGCGTTCGCGGCCAAGCGGGTGATGTTGTCACTATGCGCTTCGCCGAAGTCCTGGCCGCCGATGGCGAGGTCGATCAGGCCAATCTGCGCAGCGCCTTCGCCCGCGACACCTACATCCTGAAGGGCGAAGGCGAAGAGGTCTGGAGCCCGCGCTTCACCTACCATGGCTTCCGCTATGTTCAGGTCACCGGCCTGAGGCAACGGCCAAGTGAGCGCACGCTGGAAGGCCTCGCCGGCCACAACGATCTGCCGATCACCGGCGTCTTCCGCGTCGGCGACCCGGTGATCGAGAAGTTCTGGCGTAACGCCGTCTGGAGCCAGCGCTCCAACTTCTTCGGCCTACCCACCGACTGTCCGCAGCGGGACGAACGGCTGGGCTGGATGGGCGACGCCGAAGTCTTCTGGCCCGCGGCGGCCTACAACATGGACGTCGGCGCTTACAGCGCCCGGGTCATGGGCGACATCGTGCACGGGCAGTCCGCGCGCGGCGGTTTTCCGGATGTCATTCCGCCCTTCTTCGCCGGACTGGAACTGACGTCGCCCGGCTGGTCGGACGCAGGCCTTGTCCTGCCCTTCATCGCCTGGACGCGGAATGGCGACACCGGGATCATCCGCGAGAACTGGGAGGCCATGGACCGCTATATGGCGTTCATCCTCTCGCAGAACCCCACCCACATCTGGGCCAAGGCGCGCGGCGCGGACTATGGCGACTGGCTGGCGGTGGATGCTGTCGAGCCAGGCGACCCTACGACCCCGAAGGATTTGGTCGGCACGGCCTATTGGGCCCGCAGCGCCGACATGATGGCGCAGATGGCCGAAGCGATCGGGCGGTCGGAGGACCAGCAGCGCTACCGCGCGCTATTCGACGCCATCAAGGCCGCCTTCCAGTCGAGCTTCGTGAAGGCCGACGGTGAGATCGGCAACGCCAGCCAGACCAGCTACATCCTGCCGATTCGCTTCGGCTTGCTTGATGACGCTCAGACCGCAGAGGCCGGGCGTCGCCTGGTGGAGGACATCCGCCGCCGTGGTGACAAGCTCTCCACCGGCTTCCTCGGCACGCCGCATATTCTGGATGCGCTGGCCCAATCAGGGCAGGCGGAGACCGCCGTCACCCTGCTCCTCCAGCGGCAGTTCCCGTCTTGGGGTTACATGGTCGAGAAGGGCGCGACCACCATGTGGGAGCGCTGGAACGGCGACGCGGGCGACGTGTCGATGAACAGCTTCAACCACTACGCTTTTGGTGCGATCGCCGACTTCCTGTTCCGCCGCATCGCCGGCGTCGCCGCAGTGGAACCCGGCTTCCGCACGGTGCGGGTCGAGCCGATTGTCGATCGTCGCCTGGGATTTGCGGGTGCTGACTATGAGTCGGTGGTCGGCCGGATCAAGACGGACTGGCGGGCCGACGGCAGCGCCTTCTCCATGCAGGTCACCTTGCCGCCCAACACCACCGGAGAGCTGCGCCTGCCAGCCGTCGTGACCGACGCGTCGATCAACGGCGAGCGCATCCCATCAGGCGCGCCCGTCCCTCTTCCGCCCGGCCTCCATCGCATCAGCGGACACGTCTGAGATGGCTATCCCATATTGCGGGACTAGCCTACAATGACGGTCTTCGCTCAGCATAGGAGAGTCGATATGGCGCGAGCGGCCGCAGCGCGTTCCATTCATGTAGACGTGGACGACGCCGATGAGGGCTCCGGCCGCGCCGCGACGGGCAGTCAGACGCTGCTTCGTGGTCTGGACGTCATCGACGCCCTGATCGAGGGCCCGCTAGCCCTGGCGGAACTCTCTGAGCATCTGGATCTCACGCGCAGCACCACACACCGCCTCGCCTCTGCGCTGGTGGAGCGGCGGCTGCTCTCGTTCCGCCCGCGCGAAGGCTACTCGCTCGGCCCCAAGCTTCTCGAGCTTGGTTACGCCGCGCGCGAACAGATGCATCTGCCGCGGATCGCCCGGCCGCACCTAGAGCGCCTGTCATCCGAAACCGAGGACACCGTCCATCTCGGCGTGCTGGACGGTACGACCGCCTTCTATCTCGACAAGGTGCCGGGCACCCGGCGCGTCTCCATCGGCTCGCGTGTGGGCGAACGCCATCCGATCGCCGCCACGGGCCTCGGCAAAGCGCTGATCCTCGATATGGACGAGGAACAATGGGCTTCGTTCTTTGACGTCGGCGATCCCGACCAAACTCGGCCCGGCCGCGCCGTGTGGCTGGAGCGCATGCGCTCGTACGCCGCTCAAGGTTACGCCTTCGACCTTGAAGAGAATGAAGACCGCATCCGCTGCGTCGCCGCGCCGATCCGCGGCGTGGATGGCCAGATCGTAGCCGCGCTCAGCGTCTCGAGCGCCGCCCAGTACATGAAGGACACGCGCATGCAGTCGCTGACCAAGGTGGTCACGTCGGCTGCGCAAGCGATCAGCGAAGACCTCGGCTGGAACCCCAAGAAGACTGCGAAGAAGACTGGATAATGCTGCTCAAGGACAAGGTCGTCGCGGTGACGGGTGCATCACGAGGGATCGGTCGGGCTTGCGCGATCGAAGCGGCCCGCCAAGGCGCTGACGTTGTCATCAACAGCTATCGCGACAGCGAGGCGGCGGAGAGCTGCGCCGCTGAGGTAGAGTCGCTGGGCCGGCGAGTGGTGGTGGTGGACGGCGATGTCGCCGATCCGACGAGCGCCGTGGCGCTGGTGAGGGCCGCCGTCGTTGGCTTTGGGAAGCTGGACGTGTTCGTGTCCAACGCCGGCATTTGCCCCTTCCACGCCTTCCTTGACATGCCGGTCGAGACGCTGCGCCGGACCATGGAGGTGAACCTTCACGGTGCGTACTTCATGACCCAGGCGGCGGCCAATCAGATGGTTCACCAGGGCCAAGGCGGCGCGATCGTCGCCATCAGCTCGATTTCCGCCCTCGTCGGCGGCGAAATGCAGACCCACTACACCCCAACCAAAGCCGGCGTTCACAGCCTCATGCAGTCCTGCGCTGTGGCGCTCGGGCGTCACGGCATCCGCTGCAACTCGGTGCTTCCAGGCACGATCGCAACCGACATCAATAAGGACGATCTCGCCGACCCCAAAAAGCGCGAATACATGGAAGGGCGCATTCCGCTTGGTCGCCTAGGCCGCCCCGAAGACATCGCGTCGGTGGTGGCGTTCCTCGCGTCCGACATGGCCAGCTACATGTCCGGAGCCGCCCTATTGGTAGACGGCGGCGCGTTCGCGAACTTCCAGTAGCCGCCGCCGTGATCATTTCCTCGCCCGACGACTACCGCGAAGCCGCGCGCCGCAAGCTGCCGCCGTTCCTGTTCCACTACATTGACGGCGGAGCCTATGCGGAGGAGACGCTGCGCCGGAATGTCTCCGATTTCCGAGACGTCGCCCTGCGCCAGCGCGTTCTGAAGGACGCCTCCAGCCTCAGCCTCGAAACCAAGCTGTTCGACGAAACCCTGGCCATGCCGGTGGTGCTGGCCCCCGTCGGCCTGACGGGAATGTACGCCCGGCGCGGCGAGGTTCAGGCCGCTAAGGCCGCGGCCTCGCGCAACATCCCCTTCACCCTCTCGACCGTCTCGGTGTGCGCGATTGAGGAGGTGGCTCCCGTCATCGACCGGCCCATGTGGTTCCAGCTCTATGTGCTCCGTGATCGCGGCTTCATGAAGCACTCCCTTGAGCGCGCCAAGGCCGCGGGCGTGAAGACGCTCGTGTTCACCGTGGACATGCCGGTCCCGGGCGCGCGCTATCGTGACGCCCACTCGGGCATGAGCGGCCCTAACGCGGGGCTGCGCCGGATTTGGCAGGCGGCGACACACCCCACCTGGGCGTGGCATGTGGGTCTGCACGGCCGGCCCCATGATCTCGGCAATGTGTCACGCTTCCTCGGCAAGGCGACCGGCCTGGCCGACTACATCGGCTGGCTGGGCCAGAACTTCGATCCGTCGATTTCGTGGAACGATCTCCGGTGGATCCGCGATTTCTGGGACGGCCCAATGATCATCAAAGGTATCCTTGACCCAGATGATGCCCGTGACGCAGTGGCCTTTGGTGCCGACGGCATCGTGGTGTCCAACCACGGCGGGCGTCAGCTAGATGGCGTTCTGTCCAGCTCGCGCGCTTTGCCGGCGGTGGCCGAGGCGGTCCAGGGGCGGCTGAAGATCTTGGCCGACAGCGGCATCCGCAATGGTCTCGACGTGGTTCGGGCGCTGTCCCTTGGAGCCGACGCCGTGATGTTGGGCCGGCCTTTCATCTATGCGCTCGCAGCACATGGCCAATCGGGCGTTGCCAACCTGCTCGACCTGCTCGCGAAGGAGATGCGGGTGGCCATGACCCTAACCGGCGTCAAGACCACGGCCGAAATCGGCACCCAGTGCCTCGTTGAAACCTCTATTCGACCGTCGCAGGCTTAATCGAACCGCTGCTTAAAATGGGTGCTGTCAGTCTAACGCTAACTTGTCTCCACTGAGGGCGCGGAAATGCCCTGATGGGGCAAGGGTTTCATGAAGCCGCTCTCGTTCAAGAGGCACCGCTTCCCAGCTGAGATCATCCGGCATGCCGTGTGGCTCTACTTCCGCTTCAGCCTGAGCTTCCGGGACGTAGAGGAGCTCCTCGCTCAGCGCGGGATCGACGTGTCGTACGAGACCATCCGCTGCTGGACGATCAAGTTCGGCCCCCACATCGCGAGGCGACTGAAAAGGCTGAGGCCAGCCCCCTCCCCTCGTTGGCACCTTGATGAGGTCGTCTGCTCGATCGGCGGCAAGCGAATGTATCTCTGGCGCGCCGTTGACGACGAAGGGGAAGTGCTCGACCTCGTCGTTCAGCGCGAGCGGGACACCGGCGCTGCGCTGAAGCTTCTACGGCGCCTGCTGCGCAATCAGGCGGTGGAGCCGCAGCTGATCACCACGGACGGGCTGCGGTCTTACGGCGCGGCGCTGCAGGAGCTCGGGCTGGCCAGCCTCCATCGCCCTGGCCGATTACGGGAGAACAATCGGGCTGAGAACTCTCACCTGCCGATCCGACGACGAGAGCGACAGCAGCAGCTCTTCAAGAGCCAGGCTTCCGCACAGCGCTTCCTCACCACTCACGCAGCGATCTACAACACCTTCTACACCCAGCGACATCTGATCAGCCGACCCACCCTTCGCCGCTTCCGCGCCGATGCTGAGGCCGCGTGGGCGGCCGCCACGGCCTAAGGAAAGCCGGGTAGGCGCTCTTGGACCGGTAGTGATTAAGCTGTCAGCGCTGGTCGTCGGCAACGGTCACCTGCGCTATGGCATGGAGGTCCTAACCAGCCGTTCGTCATGACGGAACTGGTGACCAAGGTTACCAAGATCCTAAAGCGCTAGTGGCAGGCAAGGCTGGCGGGGGTCGGCTCTGCGAGTCCCTTTGCTGAGCCGCAATCCTCGACGGTCGATCTATCCGTTCGGATCCTTGGGCTCAGTCTGTTTGCGATGCATTTCCGCCAGGGCCGACTGCGGCGTCACCGCCGCGATCGCGGCTTGGACCTTGTTGCCGAGCCCGGCGACGACATCGCCGTCACCGCGCTTCATTGCGTGATAGCCGATCTCGGCGACCTTGGCGGGATCCATCTTCGACTTCGACTGACCCACTGCGGTGTCGTCGAGACCGGCGCGATGGAAGAACTCCGTATCCGTCGGTCCGGGCATCAGGACGGTGACGCTTACGCCGCTGTCTTTCAGTTCGTTTCGCAGGGCGAACGAGAAGCTGTCCACGTAGGCTTTCGAGGCGTTGTAGACGGCGGCGAACGATCCCGGCATGAGCCCAGCAATGGAGCCGGTCAGCAGGATCTGGCCCCGCCCCCGGGCGCGCATGTCGCGACCGATGAGATGCAACAGCCGCGTGGTGCCGGTGATGTTGGTGTTGATGACATGCAGGATATCGTCGAACGCCTGGTCCAGAAACCCCTGCCCAAGTCCATGGCCGGCATTGGCGGCCAGGACGTCGACCGGGCGGCCTCCGACCAGGTCGTAGAGCGATTGCACGCCGTCCTCAGTGGCGAGATCGGCCTGCAGAGTTTCGACTTGGGCGCCGAGGGCGTCAAACGCCTGCTTCGGCTCAGCCAAGGGCGTGTCGGCGGCGACGATAAGGTCGAACCCGTCCTTGGCCAGAAGCTTAGCGAGCTCGTAGCCGATTCCGCTGGAGGCGCCGGTCACCACGGCGAGCGGACGGACGCTTTGAGCGGTCGTAAGTTGGTCATCGGACATGGGAGTCTCCGGGGTTGTCTTCGTCGGCACAAAGCCGTGTGCTCTTCCGTGGTTCCGTATTGCGACGCTGGAACGCAGCCGCGTCGGACGGATTGGATAGCCCACCAGACGGAGCATCCCCATGTCCTCATCCGATCCGATCTCAACCGACGCCGAGCTCGCTTCTCCCGCCTTCATCGACAAGGGCAATGTCGAGGGCGACCATGCCGCTTCGAGCATCCGCGCGGCCATGATCAACCGACCGCGCCAGGAGCTCTATGCGTTCTGGCGCGACTTCACGAACCTGCCTTCCTTCACCGAGAACGTGAAGGAGGTCGAGATCCTGGATGATGCCCGGTCCCAGTGGGTTATCGCCGGGCCGGCGGGCGCCGACATCGATCTGGTCTCCGAGATCACCGAAGACATCCCCGGCGAGAGGATCGCCTGGCGCTCCAGCGAGGGATCCGACGTCGACCACGAGGGCTGGATCGAATTCAAGGACAACGCCTTCGGTCGCGGCACCGAGGTCCGCATCTTCATCAGCTATGACCCGCCTGCCGGCGCCGTCGGCAAGGTGGTCGCCAAGGTTATGCAACGCGAGCCGCGTGTTCAGGCGCGTCGAGAACTGCGGCGGTTCAAGCAGCTGATGGAGACCGGCGAGGTCTCGACGTCGAAAGCGCCCGACGCCGCGCCCCGCGCCGGCCGTCACTTCTGATCCCGGCCACGCCGACCACCATTCAAACAGCGAGAGTCCCATGCGCGCACTCACATGGCACGGCAAACACAACGTCCAGGTCGATACCGTGCCCGACCCCCAGATCGTCAATCCGCGCGATGCGATCATCAGGATCACCGCCACCGCCATCTGCGGCTCCGACCTCCACCTCTACGACAGCATGATCCCGGGCATGTCCAACGGCGACATTCTGGGTCATGAGTTCATGGGCGTCGTCGAGGAAGTCGGACCCGCCAATACGACGCTGAAGCGCGGCGACCGGGTCGTGGTCCCCTTCGTCATCGCCTGCGGCAAATGCTTCTTCTGCGATCACAAGATGCCGGCCGCCTGCGATAACTCGAATCCGGCCGAGAAGGCCGATGCGTCGGAGATCGCCTACGGCTATTCCATGCCCGGGGCCTTCGGCTATTCGCATCTGACCGGCGGCTACGCGGGCGGCCAGGCCGAATACGCCCGGGTGCCCTATTCCGACTACGGTCCGATCAAGATCCCCGACGGGATCGAGGACGAGCGGGTTCTGTTCCTGTCCGACATCTTCCCGACAGGCTGGATGGCGGCCGAGAACTGCCAGATCCAGCCGGGCGACACGGTCGCCATCTGGGGCTGCGGTCCGGTCGGCCTCTTCGCGATCAAGAGCGCCCTACTGCAGGGCGCCGGCCGGGTCATCGCCATCGATCATCACCCGCGCCGGCTCGAACTGGCGAAGCAGAACGGCGCCGAGGTCCTCAACTACCACGAGGTCAAGGTGCGCGAGGCCCTGATGGAGATGACCGCCGGCATCGGCCCCGACAGCTGCATCGACGCCGTCGGCATGGAGGCCCACGGCTTCTCGCCCGACAACATCGTCGACGCCATCAAGCAGGAGACGAAAATCCTGGGCACCGATCGGCCCCACGTGCTGCGGGAAACCATCATGGCGGTGCGCAAGGGCGGCACGGTCTCGGTGCCCGGCGTCTACGGCGGTTTCGCCGACAAATGGCCGATCGGCGCCTTCATGGAGAAGGGTCTGACGCTGAAGACGGGCCAGACCCATGTGCAGAACTACCTGCCGCAGCTGCTGCAGCTGATCCTCGACGGCAAGATCGATACGACCGATCTGATCTCCCATCGCCTGCCGCTCGAGCAGGCCGCGGAGGGCTACAAGAACTTCAAGGAAAACCAGAACGAGTGGACCAAGGTCGTGCTGAAGCCGGGTTGAGGCTGAGCCCGATGCGCACCGACCTCGACGCCCGGCCCATGGAGGCCCGGTCTCGGCCGGACCTGCCCGAGGGCGCGGGCTGGGTCTACGAGCCCAAATGGGACGGGTTTCGCTGTCTGGCCTTCAAGCGCAACGGTCAGGTGCAGCTCATCGCCAAATCTGGAAAATCGCTGAACCGCTTCTTTCCCGAGGTGGTCGATCGTCTCGCCGCCCTTCCGGAAGCCCGCTTCGGTCTCGACGGCGAACTGCTGGCGCGCGACGGCGACGCCTTCTCCTTCGAGGTGCTGCAGGCCCGCCTGCATCCGGCGGAGAGCCGCATCCAGCGTCTCTCGCGTGAGACCCCGGCGAGCTACGCCCTCTTCGACATGCTCGTCGATGTCGACGGGTCCGATCTCAGGGACCGGTCCTGGTCCGAGCGACATGGGCGACTGGAGGCCATTCTCCAGTCCCATCAGTCGGCCGATCTCACCCTCACGCCCGGTACGACCGACCAGGCCCTCGCGCAGACCTGGCTCGATGAGGGCAGGCTGGAAGGCGTGGTGGCCAAGACCGAGGGCGGCCCCTACCTCGAAGGGGAGCGAGCCATGATCAAGGTTAAGCGCGCTCGCACGGCGGACTGCGTCATCGGCGGCTTTCGCTATGCGTCAGACGCGCCCGTCGTCGGTTCCCTTCTGCTCGGGCTCTACGATGGCGAGGGGAAGCTCAACCACGTCGGCCATACGTCGGGGTTCGCGGGCGTGGACAAGGTGGCGCTGACCCGCGACCTGGAAGCGCTGCGCGGTGGTAAAGGCTTCAGCGGCCGCGCGCCCGGCGGGCCGAGCCGCTGGTCCACCGAACGGTCTGCGGCCTGGGAGCCCTTGCGGCCCGAGCGGGTGGTCGAAGTCGGCTTCGACCAGGTGTCCGATGACCGCTTCCGCCACGGGACGAAGCTGTTGCGCTTCCGTCCCGACAAGGCGCCCGCCCAGTGCCGCATGGAGCAGCTGGAGAGCCAGGCGGCGTCCACCGCCTAGCTCCAGGAGGCGAGCACCTCCGCGCTCTCCGCCGTCTCGACCTGCTGTCCATAGCGATTGCGGTATAGGTCCAGCAGAGCGTCATGGCTCTCGTCGGAGGAACTGCACAGCGCGTCGGTCACGACGATCACCCGATAACCGAGATCGACCGCCCCAAGCACGGCGGCCAGGACGCAGACGTCGGTCTCCGCCCCGGTGACGACCAGCGTATCGACGCCGCCCGCGCGCAGCGCTTCGTCGAGCCCCGTGCCCGGCCAGGGCGAATAGATGCGCTTGTCCAGCACGCGGGCCGGCGGCGTAAAGGTCGCCAGCTCCGGAATCAGATCGACCTTATCGGCACCCAGCCGCTCGATCGTCATGTCCGGCCAGCGTTCCCAGTAGCCGCGCCAGGTGCCCCAGCCTTCGCCGACCGTGGCGGCGGGAATGAAGCGGGTGAACCAGGTCCGGTCGACCTTGTGTTCGCACAGGCCGACCACGATCGGCAGCACCCGCTCCATCCACGGTGTCCGCCAGGGCGTGTCCTCGGCGAACATCCGCTGCATATCGATGCAGAGATGGACCGCGTTCCCCGGGATCGCGCCGCGGAATAATCCGTCGGCCATGACGGATCAGGCCGCCGCGGCGCCCTGGGCCCTGGCGTTGGCGGCGGCGTCGGCCAAGGCCGTCAGGCTCTCGTCCGTCGCGGATTCCTGCTGCAGAGTCTCATCGAGCAGCGCGGCCGCGTCCTCGAAGCCAAGCAGGGTCGCCCAGCGCTTGAGCGTGCCGTAACGGGTGATTTCATAGTGTTCGACCGCCTGGGCCGCCGCGATCAGGCCGGCGTCCAGCGCATCGGTTCCCGCATATTCCTCGAGGATTTCGTCGCCTTCGGCGAGAATGCCTTCGATGGCGTCACAGGTCTTGCCCATGGCGCGCTTGCCGATGATCTCGAACACCTGCTGCAGGCGCTCGATCTGGCCCTCGGTTTCTTCGCGGTGTTTTTCGAAGGCGGCCTTGAGCTCAGACGAGTTCGCGCCGCGCGCCATCTTGGGCAGCGACTTCACGATCTTCCGCTCGGCGTAATAGATGTCCTTGAGCGTGTCGTAGAACAGGTTGTCGAGGGTTTTCTCAGCCATCTGGGCTCTCCACGTTGAAGGTGAGCCTGTAAAAAACGTTCATCGCGACCGCGTTCCAATGTCCGATGCCGGACGCGATCCAAGCCCGGTTAGCCCCCGTCACCGCGCACGATCTGGCCGACCTCAGCCTGTCTGCGGGCGTCGCGCTCGGTCTTCAAATCCAGGCGGTGCGCTTCCTCCGGCGACAAGGGCATTGGCGCTGTTTCGGTCGCCTTGCCTTTTGCGGGCGGGGTTTCCGCCGGTGCTTTGGTCTGGGTCATCTGGCTCTCCTGATTGGGAAAACAGACCGTCGCCGAGCGGGTTCCGGATCAGGCCGCCGGCGTCAGTTCGGCCCTGTCCGCGCCGTGACGAGCCACGAGGCGCATCGGACGCCCCCTCACCCAGACCCGGCCGATCTCGATCGCGGTCCAGCCCCTGGGCAGGACGACGGGACGGCGCGGCCAGGTCCCGGGATCGCCATCATCGACGACGACCCCCGTCAGGCCGAGCATCAGACCCAACAGCATGCCGCCGAGATTGGCGAAGAAGGGGCCGGCCTTCACCTGACTGTCGGGATGATCGGGGCGATACTCCAGGCACTGGTGAAAGCGCGCCTGATCATAGGCGGCGTAACCCTCCTCGAAGAGCTTCAGGGCCAGATCGCGGTCCCCGGCCATCGCCGCCCAAGTCGTGTACAGCGCCGGGAACATCGGCGCGCCCACGTACTCGGCCCAGTGCTTGAGATAGAAATCGAGGGTGTTGCGTCGCTCCCGCTCCGACGCGGGGTGATCGTAGGGAAACAGTCCCGCCAAGGGGGACGGCGTCGCCCCCTTCGGCTCGGACACCCGGAAGCCGTCATGGGCGGCGATCACCCCGTCGGCCCGAACCGGCAGATAAAGGTCTTCAGCGGCTATCGCCCATTCCGGCGGAACCGCCCGCCCCGTCTGTTCGGCCGCCCGGATGGCGCGACGAAGAACCTGGATGGCCGCCATGATTGTGAAGGCGTCATTGTCGGGCGGCTCAGGGACCTCGGCCGGCCCTGTGGCGCGCAGAATCTCCAGCCCGCGCTTCGTCCGCGTCGTGCGACTGACGATCCAGTCCGCGACACCCGACAGCACCGGCCAGGCGTCTTCTCTCAGGAAAGCCTCGTCGCCGGTGACGTCGGCGTAGAGTCCGAAGGCGCGCGCCGTGTGAAGGGAGCCGTGATCCTCGTGGGCCGCGCCGTCGCCGCCTCCGGGCGAGGCCTCCTGCCCCGACAGAGGCGCAGCCTCCCACGGAAACTGAACTCCGTCGCGCCCGGACAGCCGGGCGATCGACCGGGCCGCGGGCAGCCCCCGGGTGCGAAAGTCGAGGATGGCGCGCGCCGCATCAGATTGGAAGAAGAGCAGCGGGGGGACACAGAAGGCGTCCACGTCCCACATCACATGGCCAAAATAGTAGTTGTAGTCATGCCAGGTCGCGAGACCGAAGATCGAAGTCGCCGACGGCGACGCCTTATGGGTCGAGCAGTTCAGGTAGAAGACCGCCGCGTCGATCATCGCCTGGTGTTCGGGCTCCGCCCCATGCACGACGATCCGGCCCTTCCAGATTTCGGCCCACGCCTCGCGATTACGCCGGCGCAGCGTTTCGAACCCGCTTGCCTTGGCGCGGGCTACGCGACGGACGGCTTCTTCGTCGGGCCTGTCGTGCAGAACCGACGGCAGGATGGCGACCAGCTGGCGGAGCTTCACCGTGCGGTCGGCTCGAGCGCGGAGCCTGTACTCCGTGCGCAGCGGTCCTGAGACGTCCCAGGTCTGCACCGAGCGTTCCGCCTCCTCGCCCGTCAGTTCCGTCGCCAGGGCGGAGCCGCAGGTGCTTAGCCCGCCCTCCGACTCCCAGAGGATCGAGCCGTCACAGACCGGCTCCGGCTCTCCGGGGGTGTCGGTCCGGCGCCGGATCACTCGTCCTCGCAAACCGCCCATCTCGACCACGGCGCGCAGGGCGAGCTCACAGGGTTGATCAACGCGTACGCTGGTCTCCTGCAACACGATTGAGGGGGCCGATCGACTGGCGAAGGTCAGGACCTCGACCTCGGCGATAACGCCCCCCGCCTCGTACCGGAAAGCGCTGGTCAACTCCCCGGTGGCGAAGTCATAGGCTTGCACCAGGTTCGACACCACCGACGGCTGGTCGCTGAGCCAGACATTGTTGAGGGCGAGATCACCGGCCAGAGGATACGGCGCCGGAGCGGCCGCTTCGATCCGGCGTTCCGGATGCTCTCCTGCGAAGCCGCTGACGATCATCATGCCGGCCTGCAGCGGCTGTTCGCGCACGCGCAGCCCGATCAGTCCGTTGCCGACGTACGCGGGCAGATCGCCGTTGCGAGGGCCCCGCGCGGGAGGCGGATTGATCGGCGTCGTCGCCTCGGAAGCCGACACCCTAAGCATTGAACGGCGGGTCCACATGGATCTTGGCGTGCCCGCCGCGCCGCTCGTGTGTCTCGTCGATCTCGCGGATGATGGCCTCCCCTCTCTCCTTGCCGACCAGTTGCAGAAGGGCGTCCAGCTTGGCCTCGGTGCGGTCGTCGTTCTCCTTGGACGCGGGCGAGCCGACGTAGAGGAAGTAGGCCAGGCCGACGACCTGCCACAGCAGCTGCAGGAACTCGGACTGCCAGTTCTCGAAGGTGTCCCGGCCCATCATCATCAGATAGGGCGTCAGTTCGACGGCCTGGCCGTGCTCGCGAGCGTCATCGACGAAGGTGAACCAGCCGAACAGCCAGTGTCCGATCATGGAGATGGCGAAGAAGCCTAAGGTGATCCAGGCGTAGGCATAGCGTTTCATCGATCCCTCCGTGGTCCTTGCCCTCAATGCTCAAGGTCCGTCGTGGTTTCTTCGTCTGCTCGCCAACACTGGAACCCGCATCGGTTCGCCGGCTTTCTTTCAGGAGCAGAGGAGAGTCGCCATGACCGACACCAATACGCCCCGGCCCGACGAGAACGGACCGGACGACGACACCGGGGCCGGCGTTCGTCGCCCTAATCAGGGCGGCGCGGATCAACCCGGCCAGACGCCCCAACGCCCCGCCACCGGCGGCGAAGGCGCAGCCGGTGCGGGCGGTGCCGATGGCTTCGGGACCGGCACATGAGCCTGCGGCTTTACAGGGTCGGGCTGGGGCAGGACGGCGGTTCGGCTCGCCAGGTCCACGTGATGTCGGAAACCGACGTCCAGGCCGGGGACGCCGCGGCGCCCTTGATGGCAGCCGGCGAGTCCATTTTGTCGATCAAGCAGATCGAGGATGACGGGTCTGTTGTGGTCGACGCACCGCTCGCCAAGTCTCAGGCGGCGGAACTGGCTCCGGTGACGCCAGGAGCCGCAGCGGTCCAGACCGGCTGAGACCCAGCTGTGCGATGAGGTCCGCGTCTATGGCGTGGAGATTTGATCGCGGGCCGAGCCTCTGCGGCCGCAAGGTTTGCGGCTGGGGGCATCGGCCGACTCTGTGAACCGCGCCTATTGCCGATTGTCGCGTTCGTGGCGCTTTTCTTCGCTGGTCGCCTGACGGGCGCCTTTCGCCTGCGGGGATCGGCCTTGGTGAATATCCCTCTCGCCGCCTGAGGAGACCTCACTCCTTGGCGAGAGATGATCGGGGACGTCCGCATCCTTGACGAAGGGATCCGGCCTCGGTTTCGAACGGTCTTCGCGGCTCGCTCCCGGGCAGCCCCATCGTTCAGTGTTGTCATTCTTCCGGGGCATGCTGGTTTCCTCACGGCTCGGCCCCGTGCTCCCAAAATCGACAGCTGGAGCATGGCGTCCGATACGGCGAAGATCGCGGCTCGAACGGCGACGGGCCGGCGGTGACCGGGTGACCCTCACTCAAACGGTCGTCACCTAGGGAAAAGATCCCTCTGCGGTGCATCGCGATCGACGTTCCCTGCGGCGTGAACGCTCGTCGGGACTGCAAATGGTTAGAAACCGATGCTGCGGAACATGCGGCTAGTGGCGAGTGTCCTGGCGAGCCGTCGGACGGCGTATCGTCAAAAGTCGCTCCTCCTCTTTGAAGACGTGCGCCGCGTAACCGCTTGCGTGTGCGTAAAGAAGCCGCTCGGCTTCACTCTTCGCTTCATCCACGGACTCGGCTTCAAGAGGCTCCATATGGGGGACCGTCAAGATGTCGGACTCGATATAACAGAAGAAGGTCATGACGATGGCCTGTCACGATTGCCTGATATCGACATCCAAATCCCTGTGAACCGCGTTTGCAAGCTGAGCAGTATTTGCTCGCCATGCCATTCGCGAAGCTAGGACCTCTGCAAGCGCCGACTGGCCCGTTTGCATCCCCCGACTGCTACAGCCGTCGTTTGAGCGTGGAGCGCCAGATGATCATGCCGCCTCCGACAGTGGAGGTCGCAAGCCGGCCAAGCCTGCTCAGCGCAACTGGAGCCCGTTAGTCGTCGACCGTCTCGCCGTTGCAATCGACGGCAAACAGCGGAGTGTTCACCATGGAGACGCGGATACGATGGCAGTCCGAGTGACGCTCCCGCAGTTCCTTGATCAGCCTTAGAACATCCACCGCGCGGGCGGCATGAGCCGTTTCAGTCGGCGCAGGCTCGCCCCTGCGAAAAACCGAAAGCGTGTATGGACCCATCCGCTGCATCCGGGCCCGTTGGAGAGGCCATGTGGGTCGTTATCGCATCACCTCGCGTCCGGTTCCGGACATTTCTCTCGAACAACGGCTATTTCCCATCGGCTGGAAAGATTTGCGGGCGACGTCGCAGCCATATCGCGCACGGACTTGGGTCTCGTGGTCACCCCTGAGCTACCGGCCCGCCCCGTCGCGACGTCCTGGATGCCCGGACGCCAAGCCAACAGCAGGCTAGGAGCCGCCGCCGAGAATGGACGCGACACGCCTCGCCAGAGCCTTGAGCTCGAACGGCTTGGTCATGATGTACATGCCCTCTTCGAGATCGCCCCCGGTCAACACCGCGCTTTCGGCGTAGCCGGTGATGAACAGCACCTTGAGGTCCGGTCTCGCGGCTCGGGCGGCGTCGGCCAGCTGCCTGCCGTTCATCCCGCCAGGCAGTCCGACGTCCGTGATCAGCAACTCTGCTGAAGGCGTGGCTTTGAGCAGCGCAAGCCCTGAGCGTCCGTCCTCCGCCGCGACAAAGTCGTAGCCGGCCTCGGCCAAGGCTTCGGCTGCCAGCATTCGGATGGGAGCCTCGTCGTCGACGATGACCACCATGGCCCGACGGGCCTGCTGCTGAGGTTGCTCATCGGCCTCCAACTCGGTCTCGGTCGCGACAACGCCACGGTGCCGGGGAAGGTGAATACAGACGCTCGTGCCCTCGCCAAGTCGGGAGGTGATGCTGACCTGCCCGCCCGACTGCCTCACGAAGCCGTAGATCATCGAAAGCCCGAGCCCGGTCCCCTGCCCGAGCGGCTTAGTTGTGAAGAAGGGATCGAATGCGCGGGCGATCGTCTCCTCCGACATCCCGACGCCCTTGTCGCTGACGCAGAGCCGAACGTAATCGCCAAGCTCACATTCCGGGCCCAGCACCGTTTCGTCGGCGATGGCGACGTTGCTGATCGAGAGCGTCAGGTCTCCGCCGTCGGGCATGGCGTCTCTGGCGTTGATGCAGAGATTCAGCAGGGCGTTCTCAAGCTGACTAGGATCAATGAGCACGGGCCAAGGCCGATCGGCCGCGATCGTTTCCAGCCTGATGGCGGGTCCGACCGTTCTCTGGATCAGGTCTTCCATCCCTTGCGACAGCGCCCGGACATCCGTCGCCTTCGGCTCGAGGGTCTGACGCCGTGAGAAGGCCAGGAGACGATGGGTCAGGGCCGTGGCTCGCTCGGTCGCCGTCTGGGCGACGTCGACGAATCTCTTGGTTTCTTCGACGCGGCCGTCGGCAATCCGCTTCACCACCATCTCCAGGCTTCCGGAAATGGCGGTCAGCAGATTGTTGAAGTCATGGGCAAGGCCTCCAGTGAGTTGCCCGACCGCCTCCATCTTCTGGGCTTGGCGAAGCGCGGCCTCGCTCGCCATTAGCTCAGCCGTCCTTTGCTCGACGGTGCGCTCCAGAGACTCGGCGAGCTTTGCGAGATGCCGCTCGGCGCGTCGACGCTCACGCGCGGCCAGGGTGCGCTCACCGACGTCACGCATGAACTGGAGTTCGTCATCGAGCCAGACCCGCGGGGCAGCGTTGTTGGCATAGAAGAGCGCGACGGTCTCGCCTTGGTCGCGCAGCGGCATATTGACCACCGCCAAAGCAGAAATTGCCTCCAGCGCCGTTGCCGTCTCGCGAGTCCGCGGATCGAGACGAGCATCCTCGAACACGACGGTTTCACCGCGCTTCAGGTCCTCGATGTAGCTGCCGTAATCACGAAAATTTAGCACACCGGCTAGGCTCTTGGTTCCAGGCGAATTCCAGTCTCTTTGAATGGTGATGGTTTCGGTCAACCGATCGACAGAGCCAACACCCACACGATCGACCTCGAGAGTCCTGCCCGCAATTTCGCAGGCGGCGTGGGTAAGCTCGTCCGGATCAGCGATGTCGCGAAGCGCGTCGGCCAGTTCCATCAGCGCTGATCGCAGACGCTCGGCGCGAACCCTGTTGGTGATATCCGTCGTCACACCCGCGATGCGAAGGGGTTTTCCCTCCGCGTCATGGATCAGAATCCCGCGGGCCTCCATCCAGCGGGTCGATCCGGTTGGGGTGATGACCCGGTGGTTGATATGGTAGTCTGCGCCCCGGCTGATCGTCGCGTCGCTCTGGGCCCGAACAGCCTCGCGATCGTCCGGATGAATGAGCTTCTGCCGGTCCTCGTAGGTGAAGACCTGATCGATCGGCCAGCCCATCAAGGTTTTGTAGGCTTCTGACGCCACTAAAGTCCGGCTGCGGACATCGACGCTCCAGGCCCCCAAGCCGCCCGCCCGCATGGCGAGGTCCAGTTCCCGCTCACGTTCGCGATCGACATGGGACCGTGCGGTCAGCTCTGCGGCCAAAGCCACGTTGTCGGACTGCAGATCTTCGAGTCGCTCGCGTTCAAGGGTGACATCGACCTGACTTGCGAAAAAGTATGCCAGCCTGCCGTCGGCGTCGAACACCGGCGCGAGAAGCAGGCGGTTCCAGAACGGTTCGCCGTCCTTGCGATGATTGCGAATATCGATCTCGATCGGTTCAACCGCCGCGACCGCGTCGTGAATTCGCTGGATGGTCTCCGGGTCGGTCTCAGGCCCCTGTAGGAAGCGGCAGTTCCGACCAAGGATTTCGGAGCGCTCGTAGCCTGTGAGGCGACAGAAGGAGTCGTTGGCGAACACGACCGGGTTATCGTCTTGCCGCGGATCGGTGATGATCATCGGCATTCGAGTCGCCCTTACGGCGGCGACGAAAGGATCGTTTGAGCTTTCCAATCCCAAGACTTCGCCCGCGATGCGTTCGGCATCTCTTTCTGCTTTGGGTGATCCGTCTGCGGAGGAGGAACTCATATGGCTTTCGGCTGCACTTCGTCTGACTGGGCTGCCATCAAACTCTTATCAAGCTCTACGGTTCAAACGATCAAACCTAGTTCCAGGGGGAGTTGCCGGGCAGCAGCGCGGCGTCTGACGACGCATGCCGGCCAAGTTGGCTAAGCCCCTGAGAGCAGACGCTCTGAAGGTCTGCTGAGAGCCGATACTGTTGAAAAAGTCCGGTGACCGCTAAAACGGCGCAAAACGCGTGCTGGTCGCGAAATCCCGCCCCAACGAAATCAATAGCTTATTTTTTCGCAGCGGTGCCAGATCGGGCCAGAAAGGCCGATCACAGCAGGCTCGCGGACTTTTTCAACAGTATAGCCCATTGCGGACGTTCAGCAGGCCCGCTTCCGGAAATGCCGCTTAGGCGCGAAGGGGTCAGGGACGTCTGCTTCGCGCCACGAGCAGACATAAGACCGCCGCCGAAAGCCGGAAATTCCGGTCAGACGTATGGGTTCATATCAAAAGAACCACGCCGGCGACCGGCGTTCATTGTGACTTGGGCGAATAGCGGGCAAACCCCCGAACAGGCCCATGTCGACCGACCTCGCGATTAAGGAAATTCGCCGCTTCCTCCAGCGAGACGGCGGAGGTGCTGTGCATCAAGGGGAAGTGGGGCGTCGGCAAGACGTATGCGTGCGCCGCTACCTGGGCAGGGCGGGCGCAAAAGTCGCTGAAGGCCAAGAGCTACAGCTACGCCTCGCTGTTCGGCCTGAACTCGCTCGACGATCTCCGCCGACCGGCCGTGGACCAGCTGGCATCCTCGTCAACGTGGCCCAGCTTTGAACCTCATCCGGTGCCCTTGGTTGGCCAAGTGCGCTCACGCCACCAGCGCGGTTCATTATACTCCGACGCGTGCTCGACCGTTAAGACGTCGACGGCCCCGCGTCGGAACTTGGCGAAGTCGTCGCTGAGGGCGGCTGCGTCCCATCCGTACTTGTGCCCCCAACCACGCTCCCGATCGATGTCACCGAGGCGCTCGCCTTGCGCTCGGTGGCGCGCATGTGTCTCGGCTTCGCCCATATACTTGTAGTGTAGGTTGATCACGTCGTCGGCCGCGGGAAGAACGACGTGCCCGGTGAAATCCGCGCGATGACGACCCTGCTTGAAATTTGTCTCCTCGATTTCCGCTGGGTTGAAAATCGCCAGGCGCCCCATGTTGCGCCAAGGGCATCCCATCCGGTGATCGCGGCTAAGAAGGCTCTGCAGATTTGGCTTGCTATCGCAGATCATCTGATAGCCGAGCGCGGGAATCGCCGTGACCCCGTTTTGGCTGGCGCGCGCCAGGTATGCACGCATGTCCGGGTGATAGAGATGCTCGTCGATGTTGGTGATCACGACCCAGTCAGCCAAGCCTCGGCTGGCTTTCCAGCAACTATTATAAATCTGGCGGGCTGAATCCACCCAGGAGTCGGGGTTGGCCTTAACCAGCGTCTTCACCTCGACGTCGTCCCGGCTCTCTAGATACTCCCGGCTGCCGTCGGTCGAGCTATCGTCGAGGATGAAGAACCGATCCACCCAGTCGTAGTGCCGGAAAAAATGCTCCAGCATCTCGCGCTCGTTCCAGCAAACGGTGTGGAGATGAACGATCATGTGGTCGGGAAGCCTACGCTCTGAGCCAACTGCACGGTTGCAGTCTGAATATCAGCGGCTGAGGCGCCAGCCCAGTGCGCGAGCCGTTGCCGCATGCGCGCAATTTCGTCGTTGAAACTTTGGGCGGACATTTCCCGTGAGAAAAAGGAGCGCGCCAAAAGAGCGCCGGACGATCCCAGACGCGCGTGTTGAGCATAAACGAGGTCGCTGGGCGTGGGCAGGTCATCGTCGTCCACGCGCCCCAGCCCTCCCACGCCGATCTTAAGGCCGGCCGTCATCGCGGCATCACACACCCGGTGCATGAGCGGGTCGAGCAGCACCGCCAGACGGTTTCGATATCCAAGATCGATCGACAGGTCGTTCAGGCCGACGTGCACGTCGCGTATGCCGAGGCTTGCAAGTTCCGGGATCACCGCCGCAGCCGCCCTGCGTTCAATGAGCGGCGTCAACACTGCTCGGCCGCCGATGGCTTCGAGGCAGGCCTCGACTTCGGCGGCAGTCGTGAAATTTGGAAGCATCAATGCCTTCACGCCCTGCGCCAACAAGGTCTCGATCTCACTAGCCAGCACCGGGTGAAACGGGTTGCAGCGTGCAAACAGCTCGGCTCGCGTTACGTGGGGTCGGATCTTATCGAAGTCTTGGACTACGTGGGGCGATAGCCAAGTCGGCAGGCCCCGCTGCCGGTCGGCTTTGCCTAGCGTCTCGAGGTCCAGGCCAATGCGGTCGATACCTGCTGCGTCGGCCCAGGCCGCCTTGTCTGGCTCATTGGTCCAGAGTGTCAGAGTAAAAGACACCGATCACCAACGATAGGGAACATAAGGATCGTCGGCGGGCCGCCGCTCCTCGTCGGGTTCTGCGGCCGAAAAGGGACGATCGTTGAGGTGGAGAAGGAAGGCAGAGTGATCGCCTATGGCTTGGAAGCCATGCCAGACCATTGGGGGTATCTGGACCAGCCGGGGAGACGCCTCCCCCATTAAAATCTCATCGATAAGACCCTCAGAGAGGCTGCCCCGGCGATCGTCGAACAGCACCAGTTTGACAAGGCCTGTGACCACGCAGAGCTGATCGACTTGGGATCTGTGCCGGTACCAAGCCTTTACGACCCCCGCTAAGCTCTGCGTGACATAAGCCTGTCCGAAGCCAGGGAAGTTTGGATCGTCAGCGCGCTGCACTTCCATGAGGTGACCGCGTTCGTTCGACACCAGCTTGAGCGGCGTATCGACGACGTCAGCAATCCGGACCGTCATGACGATCCCCAAATCTCGCGGTGGTGGAAAATCTCCCGCTGAAGCGGCTCCGCCGGCTTGCGCAGCGCAATGCAGGAACCCTCGACACCCAGGGCGATATCGAAAGGATCGCGTGCCCTCTTCTCCGGGAGGGTCGCCTCGATGGTGTAGCCGAGATTGGTAATCGCGTAGCGGATCACCGGCCGGATCGAGGGCCAGTCCGCATCATCGAAGATGACTACGCCGCCGCCGCGCAAAAGCTTGTCGACGTAGAAGAAGTCGACCATCACAAAGTCCATCGTGTGCCAGCCGTCGATAAAGGCGAGATCGACGACCAGGCCCGCCTGCTCCAACCTGGGGAGCGCGCGGTAGGACACATCTTCCACGAGCTCGATGATGTCGCCGAAGCCTGCCTGTCGGAGGTGTTCGATGCCCTTGCCCTTCCAGTAGGTTGACTGGTGGGGGTCGATGATCACGTGTCTGCGATCTTTACCGCTGGCGGAGGCTTCGCAGATAGCCATTGCCGAAAAGCCGTACCCGAGGCCAATTTCCAGTGAAACGACCGGCGAGACCGCCCGCGTCACGCGATCGACCAGAGCCGCCTCGTCTTCATGGATGCCGCCAGTAATGCGATCGACTTTGTCCGCCACATCGCCGGTCAGGTTTAGCACCTCGCGAACATAGTCGGGTTCGAGGCGCGGGCAGTCCTCATAGAGAGCTTTTAGGTCCACGCTCTATCTCCGCATCAAGCAATCCCACTCGGAGATATTCGTGTCTCGCGTCGACCGCAAAAGGATTCCCGAAAATTGGCGCTATCCCCGCGCAGTGAGTCGTGGTCGCGGAGTCCGACCAACCCTTCGACGATTCCAGTTGTCCGCTTCTGACGCTGCAGATGTTTTGCGCAGCTTGGAGACGAACCGGACCGGTGAGTCATGTTGTTCGTCTAGCGCGAGCCGGATCCGCGGACGCTCACGGCCTATGATCACCCCCCGGACAGCGAGAGCCTGGCGCTCGACGTCTGGGTCCGCGAGGTCAGCGCTTCCAACCGTTCAAGCATTTTGACAGCAGTGAATGACACCGTGCGATTCAGCCACGTATGCGCGGCAGCGACTGCAGCTTGGTTCCGCCGTACCTGCGGTTGGTCCAACGCCTCGCGAAGTGACTTCGGCCAATCTCCGACAAGGGCCGAACGGAATACCGGATCGGCTTGGTAGGCGGGGCAGTCAGACACCAAAGAGCCCAGTCCTAGGGCCGAATAATCTAAAAGTTTGATGTCCGATTTGGCGTTGTTGAAAGCGGTGTTGGCCAGCGGCGCGAGGCCTATGTCGAAGGGTCCTTGCTCACGCAGCCACGCCACAAATTTTGGGTAAGCTCGACTTTCCGGCGGTGGCTGGATGTGGGTTAGCCAGGGCGCAGGCTCAATCTCGGTGGCAACTCCGATCACGGTCACGTCGAACTGCCCTTCGCGCTCCAGCCACAGCCCCTCCAGGTGTGGTCGGATCACTGCGAAGTCCTCTGCGTGGGTGCCGGTGCCCATGTAGAGGAAGCTGGTCCGGGTGTGCGCGTCTGGCGTCGAGTGGCGCCTCCAGTCACGCCATAGCCGGGGATCGATTGTGTTGGGCAGGACCAACGCGCGATCATCCACCGACGGTCGTGTAGCGGCCAAGGTATGGCTCGAGAACCATACTTCTCGAGATGCGGCGAGCAGCAAATCGAGAGCGGCCAGACGATCGGAATAACCGCCCGCCTCAACCTGCCCAGAACTCATTGCGTTGAAGTCATCGTCGAGGTCGACCACCAAAGGCACGTCTCGCCGCTCAAGCGTTGCCAAGAGGGCCCCCGCCGCATTCTCATCCGGTAGCGCCGCGCGCTGAACGATGCAGACGTCGCAATCAGGTAAGCTGCCGGTCCAGCCGTCGACTGACAATCGTACCCGGCTCTCCGCCTCCGGATCGGTCAGAGGTTGCACCAGCCGGATATAAGCAGAAGACTGGGGACCTGCAGGGCTCAGTGGGACAATCGCGTGTACGCCGAGCGAGCCATCGCCTGCCCTGTCATCCGACTTCCAGCCCGCTCGAGCCTTGGCAAGCAGTCGGCGCATTTCCGAGTGTACGGTATCGCCGTCCAGCCACGGCTTTTCCTCGAACCGATCGTACGCTCGCGACAGCTCGCGCCTGGCTTCGAAATCATCCTCAGCCGTCAAGGCGCTCAGCCCTCTCCAAACACGGTCAACCGTGTTGTGCAGAGGCCCACGAGTGGCATCGGCTATCGTCGTGTGATGACGTAGCTGCGGCTTCAGGAAAGCATCGATCGACTTCTGCTGGCTGTCGTCTGGCGACCACGCTACGCCGATGATGTCCGACAACGCCGGGATAGCGCTCCGCCAATCTTCGATCAGGTTGTCATAGTCGACGGCAATACGCGGTAAACCGCGGCTTGCTTGTTCGGCTGCAATCATGTGACGCAGCCAAAGTAATCTGCCGTAGTCGGCGCCCATCCCCTCTCTCGCTTGCAGCGATGCGATGACGCTCTGAGGCGAACGCAGGGCGAGAACGACTTTTGTCTCGATCTCCAGCCCATTGAGCGTCTCGACGAAGAAGGGTGCGAAGCGACAAATGCGCGGATCCTTGATCACCAAGAGTGACGCTTCGCCCCAAGCGCTTTGGATGATCTCGCCGGTCTTCGTTTTAGTTTCCGCCAGCTCCCCTGGCCTCAGGCGGGAGACATCCAGCACCCGAGCGTCGGACCACGACGAGCGAGCTTTGCGAAGAAAGCGATTGTGCTCTGCGACGAGTGCAGTGCTCTCCCAGAACCCCATGGGATTATCCCGCTGCGGCGGGAGTGGGTCATTTGGTAAGGCAGCGCCGACTTGTCCAAGCAGCCAGGTCAGAGGCGAAGTGCCCGACCTATGCATGCCAAGAACAAGGATAGCGGTGCGTTTCGAACTCATCTTCGCAATCTTTGGAGAGAGGTTCCCCTGGCTCTAGCGTATGGCGCCCAGCAGAGGCGCGCGATTACCGCGGTTTCCGTTAGGTTCCTCCGGCCGCGTTGGAGCGGTGAAAAAGCCCCGCCCCAGTTGAGCCTTCAGGACGCCGGAGCATCCTTTTTGGCCCGAGCCTTCTTCGTCGGCGCGGCGGCGGCCGGCTGACCTCCCCTCCCCTTCGACCCCAAGCCGATCGAACGAGCGAGCTCTGAGCGCTTGGCGCTGTAGGTCGGGTGAACCATCGGATAGTCCGCTGGCAGACCCCACTTGGCGCGATAGTCCTCAGGCGTCAGCCCCCTCGTTCCCAGATGCCGCTTCAGGCTCTTGTAGGGCCGGTTGTCTTCAAAGCTGATGAGCGCATCGGCGCCGATCGACTTGCGGATCTCGGCCTTTGACTTCGGCTCGGCGCTTGAGGCCTCAGGGGTCTCCGATTCGCGCGTATCCACCTCGAGGGTCGATAGCGTAGCGAACGTATCGCGTATCAGGCTTTGAAGTTCTTCGGCGCTGATACGGGTGTTGCTGTTCGACACATAGGCGCTGACAAGTTCAATCGTCCCGTCGCGGGCGTCGGCAGTGGCGTCGTTTAGTTCGTCGGTCATGGATTTTCCTCAAGAGCTCCCCAGCAAATACGCGTGTCGATTTCGCAGGGCAATCGAGGAGCCGCTGTGGCGCGTGCTTTGGCGACCGCTTAGGCTGACGCGATGAAGCGATATTCGTTCTCTGAGCTGGCGACAGCGGACCTCGTCATCGACGCGACCTATGAGGCGGATCGCGCCCTCAAGAACGTCGCTGGCGAACCGCTTTCGAAGCTCACCGGCACGGGCAACCAAGGCGGCTTCCGCTTCTGCGGTCCGAACGCCGCGCCGAAGCTGGTGGTGCTCTACAGCACGCTCACCGAGGCCGACTGGCCCGACGCGCTGGACGAAGAGACTGGGCTGTTCACCTACTACGGGGACAACCGCAAACCAGGCTACGAGCTTCACGACCGCAAGTCGGGCCGCGGCGGCAATCAGATCCTGCGCCGCGCCTTTGAGCTCGCTCATGGCGGAGAGGCTGAGCGCCGGCAGGTCGCGCCATTCTTGGTGTTCGCCAAAGGGGACGGGAGAGACGCAGTCTTCAAAGGATTGGCTGTGCCCGGCGCCGCGCACCTGGATGCGTCAAGCGACCTCGTGGCGATCTGGAAGTCTGTTGAAGGCCAGCGTTTCCAAAACTACCGGGCGACCTTCACCATCCTGGCGCTCAACCTTGTCCCGCGGGCCTGGCTGGCTGAACTGCTGCAGGGCGTCACCGACGGGCCGGCTTGCCCAGCGGTGTGGCGTCAATGGGTGAAGACCGGCAAGCCCAAGCCACTTCAGGCTGAGAAGGTCAGCCGAACACGGTCAAAGGCGCAGCAGCTGGGTGATGCACGCCAGCGCGAGATCGCTGAAGCGGTGCACGCCCACTTCAAGGTCGATCCCCACGCGTTCGAGCATTTCGCGGCTTACGTCGTGCGTCTGATGGAGCCGAACGTCGTCAGGATTGACGTAAGCCGGCCGAGCCGCGATGGCGGCCGTGACGCCGTCGGCCAATATCGGATCGGACAAGCCAGCAACCGCGTGCTGGTCGATTTCGCCGTGGAGGCCAAGTGCTACAAGCCCACATCAGGCCTGGGCGTTGAGGTGATGTCGCGACTGATCTCGCGCCTGCGCCACCGCCAGTTCGGCATCCTCGTCACGACCAGCTACCTCGGCGATCAGCCCTACAAAGAGATTGTGGAAGACGAACACCCGATTGTGGTCTGCGCTGGTGGAGACGTGGCGACCCTGCTCATTGAGAAGGAGGGTCTCTGCTCGGGGGCAGATGTCAGCGCGTGGCTTGCGAAGGCCTACCCGGTGGCTGAGAAGGCGCAGGCCGCTGCGGGCCCCGGCGGGGTCTGAGGCGCGGCTATGCAAGAGCGGCGACGCCCGGGATTGTTCGACTGGTTGCTGCTCGTCGTCATGGTGGTGACGACCTGCGCCTCAGCCTATTTCGCCATTCGCTCGATCGGGGAGTTGGCTGCGGCAGCTCTTCACAGTGGCTGATCTGCCTACAACTGGCTGCGCGTCGCGGCGCGTGTGCTAGCGTGTCGAGTATGAACGTTGCCGAACTCATTCAGGTATTGCGCGCCCTGCCCCGGGATATGCCTGTCGTCGCTTATGACGACGGCATGTTCAGCCAGTGTCCGCACGTCGAGGTGTGCGACCTACCGGTCGACAACATGAGCTACGATCCCCAGCAGTCGACGGCCTTCATCCGCGGTCTCGGCTCAGCTCGAATGACCTGCGCCGACTTTGAAGCCCGGCTGTCAGAGCTCGACGGGAGCCTGCCCGTGCGGATCAAAGATGATGTGGCCTATTACGAGCCAGAGCCTGAAGTCGTATCCGCGGGCGGGGACTACCGAGGCACGCCGTTTGACCGAGACACGCTGATTATCTGAGCGGCGCGAACCGCGACTGTGCGTGCGGCGCCGCATACGACTGGCGCGTGAGCGCGGCGGCCGCTTCGCGCCAAAGGCGGACATTGGATCACTGCCTGAAAGCGGTCATTCTCGTCTGGGCGAGTCAATATCTAGGCCCAACTAAATCGGTCGGCCAGCTCATGATAGCTAGTGATTGAAAAGGTCGTTCTGTGCGATTCCGCAGATCGCGAACTGATCTGCAGCGCGCTCAGTTCGATAGATCATCCGGTTCCAGTGGCCCCACGAGGCTCTGGCTGAACGGCGTCTCCCTGCCAAGGTTCTGAAAGCGCCGCCAAGGCCCGCCCCTTGGCGTCGAAGACAGCCCGACACAACGAAGAAATCCTTTGGAGATCGCAGTTACGCCGGTCCAATCTCGCGCGGGGTTAAAAGGCGTTTGGAAGCGAGAGCGGGAATGGAGATCACTGTGAAGGGGGTGCCCTTTCGCCGCGCGACGCCCGTCGCTATTCCTGATCGGACGTCACCTAAGTGAGGCGGCTCGCGAAGGTCTCAAAATCACACCTTCTGACCCTCGGCCTCGGTCTGGTGGGCGGGGTCCTGACGCTGAGCCTCCTTTACCTCACGCCGCAGTTCGTCAATGTTGAGCCTTGGATTTCGGACTGGCGCACAGCTCTGTTCTCGGAGCGCGCAACGATCGACGACGAGAGAGTGGTCGTTGTGGAAATCGACGAGGCCTCTCTGAGCGGCCTTCCCTACCTGTCACCCATCGACCGGGCCTATATGGCCGAGCTCGTGAGCCGGATCTCAAGTTTCCGGCCGGCCGTCATCGGCATCGACGTTCTGTTTGATCGTCCGACCGAACCGGCCAAGGACGCGCGCTTTCTTACTACCGTTCGAGAGCTCGCCTCACCCGTGGTTCTCGGCTTCCAACACGGCGCGCCCTCCCAGGATCGATCGCCCGACTTTGGCGCAACGGCGCTGCAGCGAACCCATCGTCCGTCCGGCTATTTGAACCTCGGCGATCCAGTGGACGGCGTCATCCGCCACCTGCCTCCCTCCCTTGGGGGCCGATGCAGCTTCGCCGAGATGGTGGCCGCCGCAGACCAAACTCCAACGCTTCACGATTCGCCGCATTGCCAACGCACCCGACCGCTGCGGATCGACTGGCTCTTACCGGTCAGCAAGGCCGAACCAACGTTTCAGCCGCTCAAGGCCAGCGAGCTCATGAACGACGTCACCGGACGCCTTGGGCCCTCCCTCCAAGGCCACGTCGTCTTGATTGGAGGCGTGTTCGACGAGGTCGATCGCCATAAGACGCCCTTGTCAGAGTTGGAGGGCGGCGGAGACTCTACGCCGGGGGTGTTTATTCACGGTCAGGCCGTTGAGCAGCTTCTCGATGGGCGTCGCCGTTTCGAACTGGGGCCGGTCGGCGAGGCCATCCTATTGACGTTGGCCGCCTTGGCCGGATCGATCTTGGCGGTCGCGCCGGCGACCCGAGACAGAAGCGGGCGGGTGATGTTCGTTTTGACGTGGGCGCTGATCGGAATCGATATTCTGGCCTTCAAACTCACCCGCTTCATCGTTCCCGGCGACGCGGTCGCCTTCGCGGTTCTTGTTGGCTTTGTCTTGAACAGTGGACGTGTGACCTGGGAACGCCGGGGACTTGTCCACGCCGCGCGGCATGTCGGAGGCCTCATCTCATGATCTCAGTCCTCGCCTTTGCGACGACGCTCGCGCTGGTTCCAACGGCCGCATCCCCTGCCCCTGCTCCTCGAGCGCAAACGGGAGCAGCCGAGCCCACCTACATCCAGGCGGTCCTCAATCCGGAGGGCCCAAACCCGATCGTATGGCGGATCCCACAGGCTGACGGACAGGTTCAGGTTCGCCGCGGCGAGACTCTGTTGGCGATCTACCCCGATCGGCGCCGCGTTCGCATCGAAGGACCCTACGCGGGGCCGTTATCGGCTGCACGCAGTCGCCAGGTTTTGGAGGCCAGCTTCCTAGGACGTCTTGCGGCGATGTTCGATCGTAGCCGTATGCGGTACGACGCCATCGGCGGGGTGCGCGGCGACGACGCGCCGCCGCCACCGCCGGTCCCAGTGCTGCGGTCGCTTGACGCCCTTCCGCCGATCGATGTCGAGGCACGCGGCCCGCAATGCGTTGCGGCGAGCGGATCCGCGATCTTGTGGCGCGCCAACGCCCACCGCCGACAGACCTTTACCTTGGCCGTTCTGGGAGGTTCCGCCACGACGGTCGCCTTTGCGGTTGACGCCCAAGAGGTGCCATGGCCAGGCCGGCTGCTGCCAGAGCCCACCACGACCGATGTGGTGGTCGCCGAGGCGGGATCCGGATTTCGGACCACGAGCTTCCGCTTCGTAACAGTCCCCACAACGACGGGCCCCGCGATGTTGTCGGCCCTCATCAATGCAGGGTGCTTACAACAGGCTGAAGCCGTAGCGGCCTATCTGGATCAGAGCGCCGCACAGTGATGCAGGAGGCCCCTAGCGTCGTGAAAGGCCAAAGGACGTCTCATCGTCGATGGTCTTCGTGGTTGCGCGCCGGGCTTGGCGTTGTCGCGTCGCTGACCATCAGCGCGCAAGCCAGCCTCGCAGTCGCACGACAAGCAAACGGAACAACAGCCCCGGCCGCGACATCGCAGGAATTCGGAGCCTATTTCATTTCGCGAGCCGCGGAATTCGCAGCCGCAGGAAACTGGACCGGCCTGGAGCAATATGGTCGGAGGGTGCTGGGCCATCTAGAGACGCTTCTCGGTCCCCATGACACCGACTTTGCGCCCCTACTGGCGGTCGTCGCCTATGCCCTGGCCCAGCAAGGTCGCATGAGTGACGCTCAGATCTACGTAGAGCGCGTTCGTAGCGCCACCGCGCCTGGCCAGACCTTAGGGATCGACTTTGCCGGGAAGCTCGTCGAAGTGAGGGCTCGGCTGGCCGCGCTCGATGCGGCCGGGCGATGGGGCGAGGCCGAGCCGTTGGCACGCGCCGCATACGAAACTCTGGAGGCGATGGCCGGACCGAGACATCCCTTGACCGGCCTAAGCGCTGGTCAACTCGCTTCAACTCTGCGGTCCCTCGGCCGCTTCTCAGAAGCCGAGCCGCTCGCTCGACTGCAGCTGGAGAACCTGGAAGCAGCGCCGGCACGCAATGACGCGGATATTCGGGTCTCGAAAATCGCCCTTGCCAACATCCTGGCGGACCAAGGGAAATGTGCCGAGGCTGACAGCCTTCTGCGCGAACTCGTGCAGTCCCGGCCGGCCGGCCCCATCTCGCAGTGGGATGCGATCCTCCTCAACAACTTCGCTCAGAACCTCAACTGCTTGGGGCTCGGGGGCGAGATGGTGGACTTGCAACGCCGCGCGCTCGCCACGATCGAGGGTAGTGCGTTTGAGACGCCAGAGCTCCGATTTCGGACCTTGACCAATCTCGGCGGAGCCCTGGAGATCCAAGGATTCTACGTCGAAGCAGAGGGGCTGCACCGGCGGGCCCTAGAGATATCAGAAAGCACCTGGGGCCCCGACCATCCCTCGGTCGCCATAGCGTTGCGCTTTCTTGCTAACAATCTGGACCTACAAGACCGCTTGGCGGAGGCAAACTCTCTTCATGCGCGCGCCTTGGCGATCAATGAAGCGACCTTCGGCATCGACAATCTTCTAACCGCGGATAGCATGGCGCGATTGGGGGTTAACTGGGTCAGGCAAGGCCGGCTGTCTGGGCTAGAGCCCCTATTCACCAGATCCTTGCAGATCCGCCGCCAGTTCCTTGGCGACGCCCACCCCGAGACAGCCGAAAGCGCTCAAATGCTTTCGATGCTGTATCTTGTCGATGGCTCTCCAAACCTCGCGCTCGCGCCGGCGCGGATCGCTCTGGACGGCAGCCGCGAACTGGGCTGGCGAGAAAGTCGGTCGATGGGGCAAAGGGCGCAGCTTCAACGCGGGCGATGGACCGCACTTTCGGCCTCGCTCTTCTCTAAAGCCGCTTTCAAGGTCAACCAAGCGGCCCCAGACGAGGCCTTGGCCGGTGAGGCTTTCTCAGCGCTTCAAGATGCCTCAACGTCGATCACAGGGCGCGCGCTCGCGAACTCCACGGCGCGCGCAAGTCTTGACCCAGCAGGCCAGGCGCTTGCCCGCGCCTGGCAAGGGGCCATTGAGGAACGCGCAGGGATTGACCGCCGGCGATCCGAAGCCCTCGCCAGCATACAAGCGCCAGTCACAGTCTTCGATGGCGACGATCGGCGCGCCGCCTTGAGCCGCCTGATCGAGGACACGCAGAGAGAACTGATCCAGACCCAACCTAGGTATATGGAGCTGATCGCGCCTCAGCCCGTGCCGCTCCAGGCCGTGGCCACGGGTTCATCGGATGAGCCCGCGCTTTTGGGTGATGATGAGGCTCTCATCCTCCTCGCCCCGCTCGACGAGCGAATGGCACAGGTGGCTCAGAAGGGGTTGGTTTTCGCAGTCACCCGGCAAGGGTATGCTTGGGCGGAGATTTCTCTCGAGCGTGCAGCCCTGCACTCCGCCGTTCAAGCCCTGCGGTCGAGCCTTGATTCTGAAGGCGCGACGCCAGCTTCAGGCGTGGACCTTGCAGCTTCGTCCACCCTCTACGCTGCGCTGTTCGGCGATCCGGCGGTCGCCGCCTTGATCGCCGACAAGCCCGAATGGATCCTGGTTCCACAAGGCGAGCTTGTCTCTCTTCCTTTTGCCGCCCTCTCGACCGCGAAGGTATCGTCACCAGCGGTCTCAGGCAGGCCTCAAGCGTGGCTGGGGCTGCAACGCGCCCTGTCCATCGTTCCTGAGGTCGCGACCCTTCGCACTCTGCGCACCTTGAAGCGTCCGACGGCCCAGACTTCGACGCCGTTTATTGGGTTTGGCGCCCCCGACTTTGGTGGTTCAGCCCAACCTGGGCAGGCGGCGGCCTATTTTCGGGGGTCGCAGGCCGACGTTGACGCGGTGCGAAAGCTGGCCCCGCTGCCCGGAACAGCCGAAGAGCTTCACCGCCTGGCTGCAGCCTTCGGAGTCGACGACGTGGACAGTGGTGCCCTCTGGCTCGGCGCTGACGCCACAGAGTTCCAGCTCATGCGGCTCAACGCGGCCGGCGACCTCGGCCGGGCCCGCGTTATCGCCTTCGCCACTCATGGCCTCCTTACAGGCGACCTTGCCGGAACCTTGGCGGAGCCGGCATTGGCCCTGAGTCCGCCCGTGGCGAAGACGTCCTCAGAAGCGTTTGCCGATGACGGCTTGCTCACCGCCTCCGAAGCCTCTGGTCTCAGCCTGCGTGCCGATTGGGTGATTCTCTCCGCCTGCAACACGGCTGCGGGCGGCGGCGAGGTGGGAGAGGGGCTGACGGGCTTGGCGCGGGCCTTCTTCTATGCCGGGGCCGATACATTGCTTGTCTCCCATTGGAGGGTCGATGACGAGGCCGCGGCGCGCCTAACCACTCGTGCGGTTCAAATTTCTAATACGGACCCCAACGGGTCTAGGGCTCAGGCTTTGCGCGCATCGATGATCGAACTGAGCCAGACGCCCGGTTTTGAAAGCCCGACTTATTGGGCGCCGCTAACACTTGTCGGCGTGGATCGCCTTGAAGGCCGATCGACGGCTAGGCCATGACTCGTGCACATGTCTTCGTGCTCAAATGACAAAGATCATCGGCCATGAGCGGACCTTTCGAGCCTCCGCTTTGAGCCCATAGCGGACATCGACCGACGCGCGCGCCTAACGTCTGCAATGGGCTCTGAGCTGACTTCGAGAATGTCTGCTGTCGGGCTGAGACCTCGCCTTGATCCAAAACTCCCCACTCATTGCAGTTGGGCTAGTCAGTTACATGGCAACCAAGGCGTTATTCAGGAAGAAGAACGAGCGCCCGCCTGTGGATAGCGGCTATTGCCGGGATGACCGGGCCTTGCCTGCGGAAAAAAGCGCATCAGATTAAGCGCATAACCATAGAGGTGTTTGGGTGCCGACTGTCTTTTTCTCATACTCGCACGCTGACGAAGCGCTTCGGGACCAGCTGGAAAAGCAGCTCGCCATGCTCAAACGTCAGAACGTCATCGACACTTGGCATGACAGACGCATTGGTGCCGGCGAAAACGTCCATCAGGTGATCGACGATCATATCAATACGGCGGACATTATATTGCTGCTGGTGAGCGCCGATTTTCTCGCCTCCGATTACTGCTACGATGTCGAGATGAAGCGGGCCTTGGACCGGCATGCTTCCGGCGAAGCGATCGTCATTCCCGTCATCCTCCGCGCCTGTGACTGGCAGCACTCGCCGTTCGGCGCGCTTAGGGCAACGCCTCGCGACGGCAAGCCGATCTCGCAATGGCCTGACATCGATGAGGCGTTCTTGCAGGTGGCTCAGGCGGTGCGCGAGGCCGCCGGGCGCGCTAGTGGCAGCCAAGCGGCACCTCCGCAGGCGGCGATACCAAGCCCACACCCCTACGTTCCGACCCCGGCCCCTAGCGGGCCACGGTCGAGTAATCTGCGCGTCGCCAAGACGTTCACACAGCGGGACAAGGACCAGTTTCAGATCGAGACGTTCGAGTATCTGGCGAAGTTCTTTGAAAACTCGCTGGCCGAGCTCGCTGCCCGCAATCCCGGATTGGAAGGGGCGTTTCGCAGGGTTGATGCGAACCGCTTCTTCGCAACGGTGTACAAGGACGGAAAAGACGTTGCCCGCGCCACCGTCTACATCGGCGGCAGTAGCTTCGGCCACAGCGGCATCGCGTATGTTGCCGGCCAGACCACCCAGAGCAGTTCGATGAACGAGTCCCTGACCGTTCATGCCGACGATCAGGCCTTGTATCTGACGAGTATGGGCATGGCGATGATAGGGCGACAGACCGACCAGAAGCTCAGCCAGGAGGGCGCGGCCGAACTTTACTGGTCTATGTTGATCGAACCATTACAGCGAGCCCGCTACTAGATGCTCACGCCCAGTCAGTTCGCCGTCGGCACCCTCGCTCACGCCAAGCCGCTATCACTGTTGCTGCCGCGCGGACCTCATGAGAAGCCGTTCATTATAGGCACGATTGAAAGCCAATCATTTGCGGTCTGAATCGCCATCGATGATGCTCATGCCTTTGCTTTCTTTAGCGCGGAACACGCGCACCACTGGCGAGGCCTGATTGTTCAGGACGTCTTGGTGGAGGTTGACGAAACGAGCGTATAGGACACCGGCTACAATGATGTTCGGCTGGGATCGATGATCCGATCCGGAAGCAGGCTAAGCATCGCTGCAAAGGCCGAAGGATGGCGCGGAGGCGTCTCGCTGGTGACGCTTGCTGACACCTTGCCTCAGGTTGGCGAAGAATCAGCGGGCTTCACGCGCTGGCAGATCATCATTGGCTCAGGCATCGACAAGCAGGTACTCAAAACGATCTCGGTCGATCCGTCATCTAAATAACCGGAGATTTTCGTTCGCCTGATTTCAGCCGCGCATGTGAGACGGCGACGTAGGAGCGGACCTGCTCAATATCCGGTCTTCGGCGCTCGGCCAATGCCTGCTAATGGCGCGAAGCGGGCGCACTCGTCCTGGAGGGCGCGAGGTGCTGTCCATTTGACCGCTTCCTCCAGATAGGCGAGCGTTCCGACGGGGGCTATCGCTATGAAATCTGAACCAAACGCGCCGCGTCGTCAGCGTAGGTCCTCATCGGGCCCCTCCACCTATGATGCGGTCGAGTTGGCGATGGAGGCCGAGGCCGGCGATGCGTCGCCCGACTCGCCCGCCCAGGCGGTGCTGAAGAAGCAGGTACATCTGGCGGACGCGCAGTTGCGGCTGCTGCGCTTCCAGATTTTCAATGAACAGGCGGGCGGCGCCCTACGCGTTCTGACGGGCGTCGCCGGCGTCACGGTCGCAGCGATCCTGGCGGCCATGGCCTGGAGCGCCGCGCACGATCGGACGGTGGTGTTCGACGCCTTCGCCGTACCGCCCGAGTTGGTCGAGCGCGGGGTGACCGGCGAGGTCGTCGCCAGCCGTTTCCTGGACCACATCAAGGCCATCCACCTGGCCAGCCAAGGGCAGAGGCCGGACCAGACATTTCGCAACAACTGGACTAGCGAGCCAACGGTGGCGATCCCAGGCGCGGGGGTATCGATTGGGGACGTCCGCAGCGTTCTTCGATCCTGGCTAGGGCATGAAGTCCATTTCGGCGGCGAGGTGATCCGAACCGATCAGGGGTATCTCGTCACCGCCCGCACCGAAGCCGCCGCCGCGCGCACCGTGGAAGGGCCTGCCCAGAACCTGGACCAGTCGCTGAAGTCTGTCGCCGAGGCGCTGTACAGCCAGGCGGAGCCCTATCGATATGGCAGCTATCTTTATCAGCAGGGCCGCGTCGATGAAGCGGCCGTCGTCCTTGAGCCGCTTGCCCGGCGTGGTCCGGCCGAGGAAAGGCCTTGGGCATGGTCTGCCCTGGCGGTGATTTACAGCCTGCAAGGCGATCAGCGGAAATCCCTGGCGGCGGCGCAGTCGGCGCTTCGCGAAGACCCCGGCTTCGTTCTCGGTCACGCATTTACGGCCAACACGGCCTACTACATGGGGCTTAGCGAACTCGAGCTGAGTTCATATCGAGCCGCCGCAAAGGCAGGTCGATCTGCGGGAATGACTGCGGAGGCGTTCCGGCAAAGACGGCGCAGTACGGAAAAATCGGTCGCTGAATTGACCGGTGACTATTCGACGGCCCTGGCTCGGATTGAGGCCGGCCTGAAGGAAGACGGCGACAGCGCGTTCAGGGCGTCATCCGCTGCGGTTACTGCCGCCGAATTGCACGATATCGGAGCCGCCCGCGCGTGGGCTGGCCGAAGCGGTGAGGCCGACGACGCCGCGCGGCTGGGTCACGCGATGAACGGGGATGTGCACGCGGTCGATTACGAGATCGCGGCGGCGCTGGACGACTGGGAGGGCGCGCGAGCGTCTGTCCAGGCGACGATCGATGCTTCTGAGCCGGGCGGGTTCTGGGACGATGTGCGCGACATTCATCTTCGACCCCGGCTGGCTGTGGCGATGGCCCATACAGGCGATATCGAGGGTGCGAGAGCGCAGCTCGCGGCCTCCCCAGCGGATTGCTATCCCTGCCTGATCGCCAGTGGCGAGGTGGAAGCGCTCGCGGGAGACCACGCGCAGGCCGATGCATGGTTCCGAAAAGCGATCGCTCAGGCGCCTTCCATACCGCGTGCCTACTTCGTGTGGGGCCGGGCCAAGCTGCGGCGCGGCGATCACAACGGCGCCATTGCGCTCTTCGAGCAGGCGCATCGCGCCGGCCCGCGCTGGGCGGATCCGCTCAAGGTCTGGGGCGACGCGCTGGCCCAAAAAGGCGATCTGCGCGGCGCGGCCGGACGTTACAGTGCGGCGGTCGACAGGGCGCCGCGATGGGGCGCTCTTCGCCTGGCGCGGGGTCGAACACTCGCTGCTTTGCGGCGCGATGATCAGGCCCGCGCCGAGTACGAGACCGCGGCCCGCCTCGGGCTCTCGGCCGTGGACGCTCCTAAGCTCAGGCGATTTCTGAATGGCGCCTAGCCGCTATTCGCAGTCAGACTAACTAAGTCGGAGTCCCGGCAGTGTCGTGAGCAGCGACGACCCGCCACTGACCATTCCGGCGGATCCAGATGTCGGTCCAGATGGACTTGATGCGCCGAAGCTCCGGCGGCGGGCCCACCATGGCGTCCGAACCCGTCGCGATGGCGATGTCGCCGAAAAAGCGGACCTGCGTGACCGTCGTCTCGGTCGAAGTCACGTTTGGACCGGCGCGGACCCACTCGAGCATAGTCGCCTTGTCGTAAAGGGCGCCGTCCTTGGCCGTCCCGACGAAGTCGTCTGCGAGCAGCCTGTCGACCAAGTCTACGTCGCCTCGAGTGAACGCATTGGCCCAAGCCGCCGCACCGTTACGGATGACCGCTTCGTCCGCAGACCTGTTCTCGCTCGAGAGGGCAGCGCCCCTCGCGCCAGGGCTATCGGGAGGAGATTGTGCAGAGAGTAGAGCGGCAAGTGCCACGCCGATCAGCATCTCTGCCCTCGCCAATGCAACAGCCACCTGGAACATGGCGCTGACCGCCATTGGCGGCCGAAGGTCGATGTCTGTCAATCAGCCCTGCTAGCGCCAATATGGGCGTTGTCTGCTCTCCGGCGCCAGCTCAATGTCTCCTATTGGCGCGAAGCAGACCTACCGCTTCCGAGTCAGGTCCTCGACGTCTGCGTCCAGCGCCGCGGCAATCCGCGCCAGCACCATGACCGAGGGGTTTCGCCTCCCTCGCTCCACGCCGGAGAGATAGGTCTGATGGACGTTAGACCGATGCGCGAGCTCCTCCTGCGAGAGCTTCTTCGTTCGTCGCAGGGCCTGTAGGTTCAGTCCGACTCGTTGACGCACGTCCATGGTGCATGGCGCGTCCGGACTTGACTTCGGCCCATAGACTATTGGTCATAAACGCACTGCCGAGGTGGTCGAGGGGAGTGCGGATGCGGACCGGCGCTGCGCCAATGATGGTCGACGGGATGGGAACGGCCTCTCAGGCGTGTGTGGCGCTAGAGGGGCTAGCGCTGAAGCGAGGAGCGGGATCTCTCTACGATGAAGCGTGGCTCCAGAGGCTGATACAGGACCATCCCTCCCTCCTGCCTATCGACCAGATCGAGCCCGCTTTGACCGGGCCCGTCCCGATCTGCCTCGAATTGGCTCTGCCAAGCGGGTTCGTCGACAACCTAATGATCACGCCGGCCGGCGGCCTAGTGGTCGTGGAAACGAAGCTGTGGCGGAACCCGCAGGCGCGGCGGGAAGTCGTCGGCCAGATCCTTGACTACGCAAAAGACCTGTCGCGGCTGAGCTATGACGATCTGGAGCGTGCGGCGCAGATCGCTCGCAAGGACAAGGCGAGCCTCTTCAGCCTGGTCCACGGGGATGCCGCGCCTGAGGCGGAGGCGACGTTCATCGATGCCGTTTCCCGCAACCTCCGCCTAGGGCGAATGCTGCTGATCATCGCCGGCGACGGCATCCAGGAAAGCGCCGAGCAGCTCACCGACTTCCTGCAGCGTCACCTTGGCCTGCACTTCACCCTCGCCATGGTCGAGATGACGCTGTGGCGCGATCCGATCGGCGACCGGGTGTTGGTGCAGCCGCGCGTCCTCACCAAGACTGTCCAGATCGAGCGGGCTGTGGTCAGGATCGAACAGGGCATGTCGGTAACGCCCGCCTGGGTCGAGCCGCTGGCCACCACGACAGGTGCGGCGCGGACGAGTTCCCTGACCTCTGAGGCCTATTACGAGGCCTTGGCTGCAAGCAACCCGAGCCTCCCCGGACGCCTCAAGGCGCTACTGGAGGCGCTCGAGTCCCTCGGGGTGCAGGCGGATATTCGCCGGGTGCTCATGCTGCGATGGTTCGCGCCGACCGGGGCTGAGTTCAAGCTGGGGGCGATCGACCAGGACGGGCGATTCTCGAGCGACTACGCGAACTGGTCGGCCGATGTCGTCGGCCGGGTTGACCTTGCCCACGCATATCAGTCCGCCCTGGCGGCCCTGCTGCCCGGCGCTCAAGTAAAGCAGACCCCTAGCCCAACGGGCTGGCGTGTGGTCGACGCCGCGGGCCGCAATCCCGAACTCGCCGTGCTGCTCGACCACCGAGAGGACTGGATCGGGGCGATCACCGCCTACATCGAGGCGCTCCAATCCGCTGTCGAGGCAAGGGGCTAGCGCCGGTCGTGGTTCCGAGTGGACTTCGGTCGAGAACGACGCCTGGTGTCCGGGTGTGACGCCGACCTCCTCAATCATGACCGTGATCGCCGCCCTCCAGCTCGAGGTCGCCAACCTCATGGAGGAAATGGAGGATGTTGTGGTCACGCCGCTGCAAGGAGCCGGCATCGCTCGCGAGACGGCGAGGTTGGCCGGCTTGGGCAAGGACATCGCGACCTTGTCGGCGGCCTGCGAAGTTCTCGTCAGACGCTCGGCGAAAGCAGCCGAACCGACTGGACTTCGCCTCCCACCGAAGCGGTAGTCATCGAGCCCAAGGCGCGGAGCCAGGGCCGGCCCGCACGGGCCTTCGGTCAGTGAGACGCTAACGTCCCGGATCGGAAGGCCACCATGACCAAGACCAACACCAAGCCCCCCGTCGCCAAGGCGTCGGCCATCAAGCGCTCGACGAAACGGGAGCGGACTCAATCACCAGCGGGACAGGCTACGGAATGGCCGAGCCCGAATCCTCCAAGTCTCGCTGAGGGCGAGGCAGTACGACAGCCCACCAAGATCGACCAGGTCGTCGCGATGCTGAAGCGCGAGGGCGGCGCGACCTCGGCTGACCTAATGGCGGCCACGGGCTGGCAGGCCCACTCCGTCCGGGGAGCCATAGCGGGGACGGTCAAGAAGAAGCTTGGCCTCGTCGTCGTGTCGGCCCCGAGCGACCTCGGCCGCGTCTACAGCATCGCTGGCGAGCAGCCCGCATGACGCCGCTGGACCTCGAGGCACAGCTCGCGCGGTTGCAGACGATGGGAATCGACGCCCTTCGCGCGGTTTGGCGTGAGCGATATGGAACCCGGCCGACGGTTCGATCGCCCGATGTGCTCCGTCGCCTGCTGGCCGACCGTCTTCAAACGGAGTTATGGGGACGCGACATCGAGCTGGAGCGGGATCTCGAGCGCCTAGCCAGGACCTACGCTCGCGGCGGCGCGGTGTCGCGCGCCGCGCCGCGCTTCAGGCCCGGTTCGGTGCTGGTCCGCGAACACGCCGGGGAGATGCACCGCGTCGAGGTTCTCGACGACGGCTTCCGATGGAACGACCAGCGATGGCGCACCCTGTCCCAGATCGCCCGCGAGATCACCGGGGTCCGCTGGAACGGTCCCCGCTTCTTCGGGTTGCGGGAGGCGGCGTGACCGAGGCCAAGCGCTGCGCGATCTACACCCGTAAGTCGTCGGAGGAGGGTCTGAACCAGGAGTTCAACAGCCTCGACGCCCAGCGAGAGGCCTGCGCCGCCTACATTCAGTCTCAGGCCGGCGAGGGGTGGGCCGCCCTCCCCGCTATCTACGACGACGGCGGCTTCTCCGGGGGCAACATGGAGCGCCCGGGCCTCAAGGCACTGATGGCCCAGATTGCCCTCGGACGCGTGGATATCGTGGTGGTCTACAAAGTGGACCGACTAACGCGATCGCTCGGCGACTTCGGAAAGATCGTCGAGATGTTCGACGCCAAGGGCGTCAGCTTCGTCTCGGTCACCCAGGCCTTCAACACGACCACGTCGATGGGCCGTCTGACCCTGAACATGCTGCTGTCGTTCGCGCAGTTCGAGCGGGAGGTCACCGGCGAGCGCATCCGCGACAAGATCGCGGCCTCGAAGGCCAAGGGCATGTGGATGGGCGGGCCCTTGCCTCTCGGTTACGCGGCGGACGGGCGCACCTTGAAGATCGTGCCCGAGGAGGCCGAGACGGTACGGGGTATCTATCGCCGCTACCTCGAGCTGGGGTCGGTCCATCGGCTCCGCGACGAGCTCGAGGCGACCGGGGTGGTCTCCAAGCGGCACGTCTCTGGGACCGGACGCGTCTGGGGCGGCCGGCCGCTCAATCGCGGCGCGCTGGCGCACATCCTGTCTAACCGCACATACTTGGGCCAGATCCCGCACAAGGGCGCTCACCACCCCGGACTTCATCAAGCGATCATCGATTTCGATGTGTTCGACGCCGCGCAGGCTAAGCTAGCCGCGACGGGCCCTAGGCGGCGAGCCAGGGCCGGCCTTCCAGCGCTCCTGCCACCAGCGCCGCTGACAGGCCTGATCCGGGATGATCGAGGCCACCCGATGACCCCGCTGGCCGCCCGGGGCAAGTCGGGCCAGCTCTACCGGTACTACGTGTCGTCGGTGCTGCAATTGGGCCGTCGCCATGAGGCCGGTTCGCTCGCCCGTATCCCGGCTTCGGCCATCGAGGAGGTCGTGCTTCAGGCGCTGACCGGCGGGCGCGACTCCGGCGGCGGCGACGCCTGGGGGCCTGTTCGGGACCTCGTTTTAGGCGTGGAGGTGTCGCGGCGCTGGGTCAGGATCACCTGCCTGAGCCGAGGCCTTGAAAGCGGCGACCTAGCGGCCTCTACACCCGACCGCGAAATCGCAGCGGATGGCGACAGGACGATCTTGACGATCCGTGGCGCAATAAAGCTTCGCGGTGGGTCGCGGTCGATATCAGGGCCGGACGGTCGGCCGGCTATCGTTAAATCCACGCAGGACGCGGTGCTCGTGAAGGCCCTAAAGCGCGCTGAAGGCTATCGGACGAGACTGACCTCCGAATGGGCCCCGACGGTCGAGGAGTTGTCCTCGTCGGAGGGGCTGACCGACAGCTACGTCCGGCGACTGGTCCGGCTCGCTTTCCTGGCGCCAGACCTGAAGCGGGCGATCTTGGACGGCCGACAATCCAGTCGCCTCACCATTGAACGAGTCGTTCGGGAAGGCGTGCCCCTGTCTTGGAGCCAGCAGCGCCAGGCGTATGCCGACTAGTAAACCGTGACCTTCACCTGCGGCGTGTTCGGCTTGTAGGCTTTCAGCGGGACCGTGTACGGAAAGCCCATGTCCAGCTGGCGGAACAGCTGGCTCATGCTGTCCACGTAGTCATCATTGGCTCCGTGCGGGAAGACGACGATCTCCTTCTCGAACTCCGGCAACCACGGGGCCGCATGAGGAAGATGGATCCGACCCTTTTCCATGGCGAATGCGGCGGCTTCCGCCCTCACGTACTTGTCCAACTTCGGCGTGAAGCCCATCAGGTTATTTGGCTCGGGAGCCGCCTCGTTCAGCCCTTCGCTCAGCACGATGCCACTATGGGATCTCTCGATGAGGACGCAGTGGCACTGAGATCGGTAGGCCTGAACCTTCTTGACCTGCTGGGCGTGCGTCCAGTTCCCACGCTCGGCGTGGAGTAGATAAACGTTTAGGCCGCGCACGCCCCAGATCGTCATGGCGGTCGGATCGCCGCTCGGCGCGGACGACACGCCCGGGTCGATCGACATGAGGATGGCCTCGTACTGAGACTTCTTGTTGTTGGACGACAGATTGAACCGTTGGAACTGCTCAAGCCGGAATAGGCGTCCTCCAGGCGGCGCCGGCGCCTGGAGATACTGCGCATTGAAGGCCCGCTCACCTATCTCATCGCGCCGCTCTTTGAGGATGGCTTGGGTGAACCGCGCGGAAAACAGCAATTCGCCAGGCTTGAAGTCTTTGAATTGGTCCGGACCGATCTGCACCCTGGCCGGCAGGGCGAACTGGGCCGGCAGCTCTAGGAGGTCCCAGCTCCCTTTGTCCTTCAGGCGGCCGATGGGGTCGTCGGCATGCAGTCGCTGCATCGGCAGGATGATCTGACCCTTGCCCAGGGTTATCCGGGACGGGGCATTTTCCACCCACTCCCAAGCAGCGTCCCGCGCGGCCTGGGAACCGGCGTCGCCCGCCTTCAGGGGGTCGTCGTAGATCAGCATGTCGGCGCCCAGGCCGGTCATGGCGCCGCTGGTCGTGGTGGTGAAGCGATACCCGCCGGCGGTAGTGCGCAAGAACTGAGCGGGAGGCGTCTTGGACGACAGCTTGGTGGCTGGAAATATCTCGGCGTAGCGGTCGGACATCATCATCTGACGGCAGGCGCGAGCCAGGGGGTCCGCCAGGTCGAAGCCGTAGCTGGCGCAGATGATTTCGTAGGAGGGGTCCAACCCGAGGATGAAGGCCGGGAAGGCGATGGAGATCAGGTAGGACTTGAAGTGCCGGGGCGGGATGGCGACCGCGAGGCGGTTCAGGTCGGTGTCGACCATCTGTTGTAGCTTCCAGCAGATGGCCCTGAGATGCACTGCGTCGACGTAGGCATGACTGCTGGCATGCGGGTGCATGACGCGTTGGAAGGTGTAGAAGTCCGTGCGTGCCTTCTCGTTGAGGAGCCGCCGGGCGACCATCGCGGTCTTCGGATCCAGGTTCGGCATGCCCATCGCCGCTAAGTCGTCGGCTTCGGGGACGGCTGCGCGCCCAGCAGCTCGCTCAGCAGCTTCATCTCGTCGGCCGAGACCGCCTCGGACTTGACCGGTTCGTCCTTGATCATGCGCCAGATGTCGATCAGCACCTTGGCCGCCTGGACATTGCCGTTCATGGCCAGCCGAACGAAGGTCTTCACCATGACCTCTCCTTGGCTCAGCTTCATGGGCTGGCCCTCGACGGCCACGGTGATGGTCCGGCCCAGTTCGCTGCTGAGAATGGTCTCGAGGGACGGCTTCGTCTTGGGGCGGCCGTTGGGGTTTCCCGACGTCCCCGGCTTAAACTGAAATTGCTTCGGCGGCTTGCCGTAGCCAACCTCGTAGCTCTTACCGTCGGTCATTCGGGCTCTCCTTCGTAGAGCTCCGCCAGCTTGGCGAGGAAGATGATGAGCGCGTCCGGGGCGATCATCATGTCGCGCATGATGCCGTTGGCGACTTCAGCCGCCGCCTGGGAAGGCGTAAGCTGCGGCCTAGGAGGGAAGTGGATCGCGATCGGTCCGACAGGGCGGGTGGCGAGGCTCAACGGCGGCCTGTTCTTGTAGCGGATGGTCATTGCTCGTCCTTTCTGTGCTGGCCCGCCTTGACGCGGATACGGGCCTTGGGGGTGGTGGTGCTCGGCTGGTCTTCGGCCTGCGCTCGTCTGTGGCTGAGGGCTTCGAAGGTCTCGCCCGACGAAGCGAGGGTCGGCATCCGACCCGTGGCGGTCATCCAGCGCCGGAGGGCGACCTCGACGTAGTGCGGCTCGATTTCCACGGCGCGGCAGCGACGTTGGGTGGCCTCTGCCGCCATCAGCAGCGAGCCCGATCCGAGGAAGACGTCGAGCACAATTTCGTCCGGTCGAGTGACGTCGAGGAGTGCGTCCTCGAGAAGCGTCGTCGGCTTGACGGTCGGGTGCGCCTTCAGCCCTTCACGAGCATCGGACCCCAGGCTGGACGCGCCCGGGTAGTTCCAAACGTTCGACCGCCAGCGTCCGTGGCGGCCGAGTTCGACGTTGTTGGTGTGGGGAGCCGCGCCCTTCTTGAATACCGGCAGGAGCTCGTGCTGGGATCGCCACAACGAGCCCTGACCACCGTTCGTCTTCGCCCAGACGATCATGTTGAGGAGCGCCAGCCCCATCGTCCGGCCTTGCGCGAGCAAGATCTCGACGCTTCGGAAGTCGATGAAGCTGGCCAGCAAGCCTCCGTTTCGGACGTGGGCCTCGGCGGCGACCATCCAGTCGGCGTTGAACTGGACGAATTCGTCCCGGCTCATCTCGCCGGATGCCATGGCGAACTCGGCGTGATCGCCCGAGGTGACAAGACCCGCGACCCGCAGGTTGTAGGGGACGTCGGTCAGCAGCAGCGCGGCCTGGTCGTCGCCTTCGAACAGCTGCGCCAGCACGTCGGGGTCGCGCGCATCGCCGCACACGATGCGGTGCGGGCCGAGTTCGAAAATGTCGCCGAGGCGCACGACGCTCACCCTTGAACGGTCGGGCTCGAGAGGACCGACGTCCACCTCGATTTCCACGTCATCCAGGCACAGCTGGTCGATCTCCGGGATCGTGAAGCTGGTGACCTCGAGCGGCGCCCCGATCGCCCGCAGCTCCTGGAGCTCCAGCTTCAGCTCGGGCAGGGCGAACTGCCCCAGCTCCTGGGTTCGGTTCAGCGTCAGCCGGAGCAGGCGGATCTCGTCCGGCGTGTAGCTCGCCGGCAGAACGAAGCAGGGATAGGCGTCGAGGCCGAGCTCGCCGGCCGCGGCCAGACGGGTGGCCCCGTCAACGACCTCATACGCGTGGGTGACGATGGCGGGGGTAGCAGCGCCGAGGGTGAGCATCGACTGCCGGACACGGGTGATGTGCGGCGCCGAGCGCCCACGGATGTTCCGAACCGGCAGCTTGAGTTGGTCGAGCGGGACGTACTCGAGCGTCGAGAGCGGTAGCAGATCGTTGCGCTTCGACCCGGCTGCTCGTTCGAGCGCCGCCATGGCGGCGAGCTCTTCACGGCGCGCGCGGCTGCCGGCCTTGAGCTGGCCTTTCAAAACGTTCGACGTCGTGGGCTGGGAAGTCACTGCCGGCTCCAGGTTTGAGGAGCGGTCGGCGATCAATCCAGGCTAAGGGCACTGCCAACGATAAGCGAACCACGTGGGCTCAAAATGTCGCTGGGGTATCCCTCCATGCCCGCCCCTGCCGGCGACGAATCGTCCACCGCAAGGTTGACGCGAGGATGCTCCAACGGGAGCAAACGTCAAGGGGTGGCGCGGGCCGCGCGCGATGCTGCCTAAGACACAACATTCGCACTGTTCGCTGATATTGGCCCAGCGAAATGCCCCGTCGCCGCCCGCAAGTTCTGTAAAGACTGAGAAAGAATACCGAGCTTTTGCCGCGGTAGAGCGCGCGCCACCCGAACAGCGTCGAATTTAGGCTGTTACCAGGGTGCATGTGTTCAGCTGCGGAAACCGCACCGCAGTGGGGGGCCGAGAGACACGGGGTTGAATGAGGCGGTTTCAGCCCGCAAAGCCTGGGCTTGGCATCGAGGTGCTGACGGAATTGGCGAGGTAGGCTTCGGTATTGAGCGGACTATTGTCCGGATGCGTCAGCCAGAGACGGTTTGTCTGGACGATGTGGCGGACAGAGAGGGATTCGAACCCTCGGTAGGCTTTCACCTACACACGCTTTCCAAGCGTGCGCGATCGACCACTCCGCCACCTGTCCGTTTTTCCACGACGCGCGTGAACCGCCTGGGGGTCGACCCGGCGGAGCGAGGTCGATAGAGCAACCCGCCCACGTGGGCAAGCGCCGCGAGACTACGGATGCGGGTCGCCCCCTGGACGAGCGGCCGGGGCGCCCATCGACGCACCCCGGTGTTGAACAAAGCTCGCCGCCCCTAAAGCCCCGAGCCGCCGAACTTGTACGACAGCTGGACGTAGTAGCTGCGACCGACCGAGTCGAACCACGAGATGTCGTAGTACGGATAGGCGCCGTAGGTCGGGTCCTCCACGGGGTCTTCGTCGAACAGATTGTTGACGGTCGCCGAGAGGCGCACGTGGTCCGTCACCTCGTACTGGACCGATGCGTTGAACAGCCAGCTGTCGGAGATGTAGGCGTCCTCGTCGTAGTTGGGCAGCTCGCCCAGATACTGGCCCTGGATGGTCGCCGTGAGGCGGTCCATGTTCCAGCTGACGCTGGCCGTGCCCTTGTCGCGCGGGATGTAGTAGCCGCTGTCGAAGGCCAGTTTGTCGATCACCGGATCGTCCGGGTACTGCTGGAAGGTGTGATCGTCGACGAAAGTGTATGACAGCGAGACGTTGAACTCGCCGATGGTCTCGGTCGGGATGCGCAGGCGCGCCGCCACGTCCACGCCCGAAGTCTTTTCCTGGGCGATGTTGATGGGGTTGGTCGATACCCCGATCAGCTGGCCGGCCAGCGGGCCCGTCGCCTGGCGCTGGACGCGGGCGATGGCGTCGACGCACGTCGGCGAGTTGATGTCGACCGCCGTGCCGCCCTGGGTTTCTCCCAGGCGGCAGTCTGCCTCGTCACGCAGGATGGCGTCGATGCTGCGGTCGCGGACCTGGTTGGTCAGTTCCACCTCGAAGTAGTCGACGGAGAGCGACAGATTGCGGGTCGGCTGCCAGACCACGCCGCCGTTGAACGATTTGCTGGTCTCGGGATCGAGGTCGCGGTTGCCGTTGCGATAGGCGACGATGCCTTCGTCCGAATAGCTGCAGTCGCCGATCTCCTCGTCCGGCTCCTCGCTGCGGCAGCGGAAGTAGTCGGTGCCGGACGGGTGCGTGTTGCCCGGGCCGGAAAAGACGTAGTGCAGGTCCGGCGCGCGGAAGCCGGTTCCGTAGGCGGCCCGGAACATCAGAGTGTTGATCGGCCTGTATTCCAGACCGAAGTTGTAGGTGAACTCGCCCACGCCGCGACCGGCGAACTTGTAGTGGTCGTAGCGGCCGGCGGTGCTGAACTCCAGATTGCTCAGCAGCGGCGCCCGCACTTCATAGCCGGCGCCGTAATGGTCGCGCTCGCCCTCCCCGTCCGAATCCACCAGGCCGTAGTAGTAGGGCGTCAGCGCCAGAGGATCGGGATTGAGGTCGTAGCCCTGATTGCCGGCCTCGATCACGGCGGCGAACCCGACGGGGCCGGCGGGCAGTTCGAACAGGGCCGCGTTGGTAATGGTCGCCGATACGCTGTCGGTGCGCGACCGGGGACTGTAGACGGCGTCCTGCGAGATCATGTCGTACTCAGCGGTCGTCAGCGGCTGGTACAGGCGCGCCGCGTCCTCGCCGACCGAGAAGATCGCATAGCCGGTGTCGGCGTCTATGCCGAGTTGCGGGCCGAGGAAGAATTCGTTCGCGACGCTGGCGATGATCTGGGGGAAGCGGACCTTCGAGCGATATTCCGCATGGTTGTAGGCCAGTTCATAGCCCCACTGATCGGCGTCGCCGAACGTGCCTTTGATCCCCGGCGTGATGGTGAAGCTGTCCGACCGGTTGCGCGTGAAGCCGCGGGACAGACCGCCCATTTCCTCGGGCGAGAACTGCCGCTGCCAGCCCTCCAGCAGACCGGTGTCGGCGTTGAAGAACAGGCCGTCCTCGCTGCCCTCGGCGTCCTGGTAAGACCAGCTCTGGACGTCGGGGAACAGCTTCAGGTCGCTGTGGCTGTACTGCACGTCGAGGAATAGCTCGGTGCGGTCGTCCAGCGTGTAACCCATCGAGGCGTAGGTGTTCACGCTCTGGCGTTCGCTCAGGATCGTGCCGTAGCCGATGGATTCATTGCTGCCGCAGAACATGCCGTAGCGCGGCCGGTTGGCGTAATAGGTCGTGCCGCCGTTCTGCGCGCTCAGGGCGTCGCAGGTCGCCTGGCCCGGGTCCAGATAGTCGTCCACCTCGTCGAAGCGCAGATAGGCGCGCCGCGCCAGGGGGGTGTCGCGCGTGGGATCGTCGGCGGTCGAATCCTGGATGCCACGCTCATAGGCCCAGAGCGGCTCCTGGTTCAGCACCTCGACGCCGACGACGCCGTGGAAAGCCCCTCGCTCCCAGCCCGAGGTGATCGTCAGGCGCTGCGATTCGCCGCCGCCGCCCTCCGTGAAGCCCGAGCGGAAATCGACGCGCGTGCCGTCGGCCGATGTCTTCAGGATGAAGTTGACGACCCCGGCGATGGCGTCCGAGCCGTACACCGCCGAGGCGCTGCCGCTCAGCACCTCGACCCGCTCGATCAGGCCGACCGGGATGTTCGAGACGTCGGTGAAGTTGCTCTGGCCCTGGAAGGGCAGCGGGAAGTCGGCGATGCGGCGGCCGTTGACCAGCACCAGGGTATGGTTGGGCCCCAGACCCCGCAGATCGACCTGTTGCGCGCCGGGCGTGAAGGAGGCGCCGGAGAAGGACTGCTGGCTCTGGGTCTCGCCCCCGTTCTGCGTCACGGCGCGCAGCAGGTCGGGCACGCTCTGATAGCCGTTGCGCAGGATGTCCTCGGCCGTGATCGTGGTGACCGGTGCGGGTCCTTCGGTGTCGATCTGGCGCGGAATACGCGACCCCAGCACGATGACCTCGTCGACATCCGACAATGCGCCCTGCGATGGCGCAGCCGGCGTCTGGGCCGCCGCCGCCAGGGCGATAAAGCTGGTGCTGGCGCTCAGCACACCGATGACCGACTTGATGTAGCGCATGCCCAACTCCCTGCCGCGATCACGCCACAATGCAGGGCCTTCCAACTTTTTGAAGCATTAAAATGTCCGATCGTATCGCGCGCGGCGACAGAATGTGCGTTTATGGCATTTAGACAACAAGGTTGAGGGTCAAAACATGCGGTCGGCGTTGTTCGCGGTTCTCGGCGTTGTCGCGCTCATGCTCGGCCTGTCTCCCGCCCCATCGGCCAGCGCGTCCGACACCGGCTACACCTATTTCGAAATCGGCGACGTCTCAGCCCCGACGCCGGGTTCGACCGAGCCTGGCCTGATGCTGATGGGTGGCGGCGAATGGTCGTACGACGCCTGGCGCTGGTTCCTGTCCCAGGCCGGGAACGGTCACATCGTCATCCTGCGCGCATCCGGCGACGCCGAGGCGGGTGAGGAGATCTATCGCCAGATCGGCGGTGCGGCCTCGGTCCAGACCGTGATCTTCGACGACCGCAAGGCGGCCGAAGACCCGCGCATCCTGGCCATGCTGGACCATGCCGACGGCATCTTCCTGGCCGGCGGCGATCAGGCGAACTACGTCCGGTTCTGGAAAGGCACGTCGGTCCAGAAGGCCATCAACGATCACGTCGCGCGCGGCCGCCCGATCGGCGGCACCAGCGCCGGCCTCGCCATCCTCGGGGCCGTCGGCTACGGGGCGATGGACGGCGGCAGCGTGGACGCCATCACCGCCCTGCGCGATCCGACCGGCCCGGCCGTGACCCTGGTCGGCGACTTCCTCGACATGCCGTATCTGGACCATGTCGTCACCGACACCCACTTCACCGCCCGCAGTCGTCTGGGCCGGCTGATCGCCTTCGTGGCCCAGGTCCGCGCGGGCGGCGACCCTCAGGCCATCGGCATCGGCGTGGATGAGGACGGCGCCCTGTGCGTCGACAAGGACGGCGTCGGGCGCTTTTACACCGCCAGCCGCGGCTACGCCTGGCTGGTCCAGCCGGAGGGTGTCCCCACCCTGACGTCCGGCAAGCCGCTCGACTATCCGGTCGTGCGCATCACCACCCTGGGGACCGAAGGCCGCATCGACCTGAAGACCATGCGGATCAGCCAGCCCGTCTTTTCCGGCACGGCCTCGGTCGTCGCCGGCCGCCTGGAAGGCGTGCCCGTCGATCCCCATGCGCCATGGTCGCTGGCCATCCACGGCGGCGCCGGGGTGATCGAGCGCGGCGCCCTGACGCCCGAAGCCGAGGCCGGCTATCGCCAAGGCCTGCAGGCCGCCCTCGACGCCGGCGCGGCCGTCCTGTCGAACGGCGGAACCAGCCTGGACGCGGTCGAGGCCACCGTCCGCGTGCTGGAGGACAATCCCCTGTTCAACGCCGGCAAGGGCGCCGTCTTCAACGCCGATGGCGTGAACAATCTGGACGCATCCATCATGGACGGCGCCTCGCGCAACGCCGGCGCCGTCACGGGCGTCACGCGCACCCGCAACCCGGTCAGCCTGGCCCGTGTCGCGATGGAGCGGTCGGGCCGCCTGCTGCTGTCCGGCCCGGGGGCGGACGCGTTCTCTCGCCTGCAAGGCCTCGAGCAGGTCGAGCCTTCCTACTTCTTCACGCAAGAGCGGTGGAACCAGTATCTGGCGTGGAAGGCCGGCCAGCAGCAGGCGGCCATCGACCCGACCCACCGCTATGGCACCGTCGGCGCGGTAGCCTTGGACAAGCAGGGTCACCTGGCGGCGGCGACCTCCACGGGCGGCCTGACCGGCAAGCAGTGGGGCCGCATCGGCGATTCGCCCATCATCGGCGCCGGCACATACGCGGCGGACGGCGTCTGCGCCGTCTCGGCGACAGGGACGGGCGAATACTTCATCCGCACCTCGGCCGCGCGCCAGGTCTGCGACCGCGTCGACTGGAACGACCAGACCATCCAGGAAGCGGCCGACGACACCATCTCCGACATCGGCGAGATCGGCGGCGACGGCGGCCTGATCGCCATGGACGGAGACGGCAAGGTCGCCTTCGCGATGAACAGCGAGGGGATGTATCGCGGCTCCGTCAGTTCGTCCGCCCCGGCCCAGGTCGCCATCTACGACGACGAAGGTCAGCCCCGCCCCTGAGGCGACCGTCAGGACCCCGCCGATGTCCAAGTCCCAGGACCGCAACGAACTGGACGAGACCGACGTGCAGCTGTTGGCGCTGCTGCGCGAGGACGCCCGGCGCCAGGTTTCGGTGCTGGCCGCCGCGACCGGCGTCTCGCGAGCGACGGTCTACGCCCGCATCGCACGCATGGAGCAGCTGGGCGTCATCGACGGCTACACGGTCCGCGTCGGGACGGACTACGACCGTAGCCTGGTCCGCGCCCATGTGATGATGAAGCTGTCGCCGAAGCTGACGTCCGAGACCGAGGCGGCGCTCGCGGCCATGCCCGAGCTGTCGGCGCTCTATTCCATCAGCGGCGAGCACGACATGATCGCCATGCTGGCCGCCGTCGATCTGGCCGAGCTCGACCGGCTGATCGACAGGATCGGCATGCTGGAGGGCGTCGCGCGAACGACGAGCTCGATCATTCTGGCCACCCGCGTCATCCGCTAGGCGGTTGTCCCCGCCCGACAGTTGCGCCGCCCAGCCGGTTGATAGCCTATGAGCGCATCTCCGGGGAGGCGAGCGAGCATGACCAAGGGCGACGAGCAAGCGGGCCATATGCGGAGAGGCCGAGCAGGCGCCGGCATGAAAGCCTTGGCCATGGGGCTAAGCCTGTTCGCCGCGCTGGCGGGGCCGGCCTGGGCGCAGAGCCCGACGAGCGACTGGGAGCGTAGCGATGTCGCGGACGATGTGACGGCGACGATCCGGTTCGCGGACGCACCGACCTTTTCGGTGACCTGTTCCTCGGGCCAGCTGATGGTGCTGGTCAGCAGCCTGCCGAAGGCGGGCCAGGCGGCCCGGACCCGCAGCATCGTCATCCGTCAGGCCGAAAGGACGCTGTCCATGCCCTGGATCGCCGGAGCGTCGGATGAAGCGCTCGCCGGCGCCCCCCGTCCGCTGGCGCGGGCGCTGCGCCGGGGCGGCCGCCTGACCGTACAGTCGCCGGGTGATGCCGACGCGATCGAATACGCATTGGATCTGCCGGCTCGATCAGAGGCCGTGACGCACGTCATGGAGCGATGTGGGGCGCCGCTGGAAGATCCACGCGACGACCTGCCGCCCCTCGACAACGCCGCCATGCGATGGACGCGGGAGCCCGAGCCCTCCTATCCGGACCGTCTCACGCAGAACGGGCTGGCCGTCGTCAGCTGCATCACGACGCGGAACGGGCATCTGCGGGATTGTGTCGTGGAGGCTGAGTTTCCAACCGGCTTCGAACTGGGCCGCGCTGCGCTCCAGGCTTACCGCGTCGCCAATATCGGCAGGCGCAACGGAGGCGAGGTGGCCGACGGCCAACTGATGACGGCCGCTCTGCGGATGCCGTGCCAGAGGTGCCTGCAAGGCCCCGCTGCACCCCGGTAAGCGCCCACCTTCAGGAAGCGCGTCCGCCAAAGTCATTTCGTCACGTAGGTCAGCTATGGCGCAATCTGTATGGCGAGACGCCACACGGGGAGCTTCTCATGATCAAGGTTCTGGCGCGCGGGGCCCTTCTTTCCGTTCTGATGGCGGGCGCCGCCGGGTGCGCCTTTGCACAGGTCGCGGCGACGACGCCTGCTGCTGTGCGGGCCGCCGTGGACACGCAGCCGACCACGCGCGGCGAGGCGGGCAAGGGCGTGGTGGTGCTGACCGCGCAGGGGCCGCGCATCGTGGCGACGGCGGGGCTGGGCGGGATCGAAGTCTATGACGCGGCGGGGCGGCGCCTGTCGTCGACGCCGGCCGGCGAGGCGGGCAGTCTGGACGTCCGCTATGACGTGGCGGGTCAGACCGGCCCGGTGATCGTCGCCAGCGACACCACGACCAACGCCCTTCGCTTCTTCGCTCTCGACGACTCCACCCTGACCGAGATCGGCGCGCCGGTCCCGCTGGACTTCGCCATCGAAGGCGTCTGCCTGCTGCGTAACGCGTCGGACGCCGGCCTCTATGTCGTGGCCGTAGGCGACGGCGGCGAGGTGGATCAGTCGCTGGTCTACGCCGACGCCTCCGGCAAGCTGACGGCGCGCCAGTCGCGCCGCATCGGCCTGCCCTCCCCGGCCGAACACTGCGTCGCCGACGACGCCTTCGGCCAGGTATACGTCTCCGAACAGACGGTCGGCCTGTGGCGCTTCGACAGCGATCCGGAGACGGACGCCACCCCCACCCTGATCGACGCGCCGCGTCTGGGTCATGTGACCGAGGAGCTGGGCGGCGTGGCCCTGTACGACGGCGGTGAGGGTGCGAAGTATCTGATCGCGTCGGACGCCTCGTCAGGCAGGCTGTTCGCCTATGATCGGTCCAACGACGACGCTTGGCTCGGCGCCGTCAGCCTGACCGGCGCGAACGGCGTCGCCATCGGCGAGCCGGGCGCCCTGTCGGCCGTCAGCCTGGGCCTGCCAGGCCTGAGCCACGGCGGCCTAGTGGTCACCGATGAGGACGCCGAGGGCGGCGCCAACTACAAGCTGGTCTCGATCAGCGACCTGGCCGGTCCGCTCAAGCTCACCACGGGCCGGCCGCAGGATCCGCGCGCGGCGACGGCCGCCGCCACCGTCCCGACCGTCTTCGCCACGGTCGAGACCGCGCCGGTCGCCAGCGCCGGCGACGCCGCCGACGACCCCGCCATCTGGGCCAACCCGACCGATCCAGCCGCCAGCCTGATCGTCGCTACCGACAAGAAGTCGGGTCTGTACGTTTACGACATGCAGGGCCGGGTGCTGCAGCACCTGCCGGACGGCAAGATGAACAACGTGGATCTGCGCTCCGGCTTCCTGCTGGGCGGCCAACCGATCGTCCTGGTCACCGCCAGCGACCGCACGAACAAGGCCGTCGCCATCTATCGCCTGGACACCGCGGCGCGGCGGCTGGTGAACATCGCCGACGGGATCCAGCCGACCGAACAGGGCGATCCCTACGGCCAATGCATGTATATCAGCCCCACGACCGGCAAGACCTACGTCTTCATCAACGACTCGAACGGCGAGAAGCGCCAGTGGGAACTGATCGACGCCGGCAACGGCCGCGTCCGAGCCCAGCGGGTGCGCGACTTCGCCTTCTCCAGCCAGGTCGAGGGCTGCGTGGCCGACGATGCGGCGGGCGTGCTCTATGTCGATGAGGAGGACGTCGGGATCTGGCGCATGAGCGCCAAGCCGGACGGCGGGACGGGCATGACTTCGGTCCAGCGCGTCGACCAGAACCCGGCGCTGAAGGACGATCTGGAAGGCATCGGCCTTTACGACCTGGGCGGCGGACGCGGCTATCTGGTCGTCTCGAGCCAGGGCAACAACACCTACGCCGTCTATCGCCGCGAAGGCGCCAACGAATACATCGGCTCCTTCGCCGTGGTCGCCAACGGCCCGGCCGGCATCGACGGCATATCGGAGACCGACGGGCTGGAGATCACCAGCGACGACCTCGGCCCCGGCTTCGAGCACGGCGCCATGATCGCTCAGGATGGACGCAACGTGCTGCCGGGCGAGCGGCAGAACTACAAGTACGTCCCGTGGACCAGCATCGCACAGGCGCTGAACCTGGAGGTGCGGTAGGCCGACGCGACGTACAGCCTGCGCCTTTCGACGGCCTCGCCAGCCTGCCGCCGCCGACCTCGAACCGGCGAAAGAACCACGCTCACTCGACAGCGGCCTCGGCGCGGCCTAGTGCCGCATGATGCTGCACTGGTTCCAAAACCTTCTGCCCAAGGAAGATAACTTCTTCCGGCTGTTCGAGGCGCACGCCGCGACCCTGACGGCCGGGGCCGGCGCGCTGCGCAGCCTGCTGGACGGCGGCGAAGCCGTGCCGGCGCGGTGCGCCGAGATCGTCGATCACGAACACGCCGCCGACGCCGTCGCGCGCGAGGTGCTGTTCGCGGTGCGCCGCAGCTTCGTGACGCCCTTCGACCGGTCGGACATCCGTGGACTGACGAACTCGCTCGACGACACGGTCGACCAGATGCAGAAGACCGCCAAGCTGGTCACCCTGTTCGAACTGCGCGACTTCACCGACACCATGCGGTCGCTGGGCGACCTGGCCGTTCAATGCGGGACGCTGACGGCCGAAGCGATTTCGCTGCTGCCGGACATGCGCAAGAACCGCGACCGGCTGAATGCGCTGACCGAGCAGATCGCCTGCCTCGAGAGCGACAGCGACACCCTCTACGACGAAGGCATGCGGGCGCTGTATCTTCAGACCCGCGGCGGCGACGCCATGGCCTATGTGGTCGGCGCCGAAATCTACGACAGCCTGGAGAAGGTGATCGACCGGTTCGAGGACGTGGCGAACCGGATCAACGGCGTGCTGGTCGAGCATCTCTGATCCATGGATCACGCCCTCCTGATCCTGATCTTCCTGATCGGCGTCGCGCTGCTTTTCGACTTCCTGAACGGGCTGCATGATGCGGCCAACTCCATCGCCACCATCGTGGCGACGCGTGTGCTGCCGCCGGTCTTCGCCGTAGGCTGGGCGGCCTTCTTCAACTTCATCGCCTTCCTGTTCTTCGGCCTGCATGTCGCCAATACGGTCGGCAAGGGCATCATCTCGCCCGACATCATCAGCGACCAGGTGATCTTCGGCGCCCTGGTCGGCGCCATCGGCTGGAATATCGCCACCTGGCTGGCCGGCATTCCGTCCTCCAGCTCCCACGCCCTGGTCGGCGGCCTGATCGGCGCGGGCGTGGCCAAGGCAGGGCCCGGCGCCATCGTCGTGGCGGGGGTCAGCAAGACCATCGCCGCCATCTTCCTGTCGCCGGCCGTCGGCTTCGCTCTGGCGCTGCTTCTGGTGCTGATCGTGTCGTGGGTGTTCGTGAAGGCCAATCCGTCGTTTGCGGATCGCACTTTCCGGCGACTGCAGTTCCTGTCGGCCTCCGCCTATTCTCTGGGCCACGGCGGCAATGACGCCCAGAAGACGATGGGGATCATCGCCGTCCTGCTGTATTCGCGCGGCATGACCGGGCCGGACTTCCACGTGCCCTTCTGGGTGGTCATCAGCTGTCAGGCGGCCATCGCCCTGGGCACCCTGTTCGGCGGCTGGCGTATCGTCCATACGATGGGATCTCGGATCACGCGCCTCAGCCCCCAGCAGGGCTTCTGCGCCGAGACGGGCGGGGCGATCACCCTGTTCCTGGCCACCGGCCTGGGCGTGCCGGTCTCGACCACCCACACCATCACCGGCGCCATCGTGGGCGTCGGCGCCGCGCGCCGCGCCTCGGCTGTGCGCTGGAACGTGGCCCGCAGCATCGTCACCGCATGGTTCATCACCATGCCGGCCGCCGCCGCCCTGGCCGCCGCCGCCTATTACGCCGGAGGCTTCTTCCTCGATTGACGGATCCTGTTCCCGAACCCGCACCCCCGAAACCGCGCCGCCAGGTCGCCGCCCTGCCCTGGCGTATGGGCGTCCAAGGGCTGGAAGTTCTGCTGGTCACGTCGCGGGACACGGGTCGATGGGTGACGCCCAAGGGCGGGCGGATGGCAGGCCTGACGGACGCGGCGGCCGCCGCCCAGGAGGCGCTGGAAGAAGCCGGGGTCGAGGGCTGCATCGCTGAGGCGCCGCTGGGCGAGTATCATTATCTGAAACGCCTCAAGCGCCGCGCGCCCCGTCCGTGCGTCGTGTCGGTCTACCCGCTCGAGGTGCAGCGTGAACTGGCCGACTGGAAGGAAAGGGCTGAACGCGATCGTCGCTGGATGTCGGCCTTCGAGGCCGCTGATGCGGTGGAGGAAGCGGATCTGGCCGGCGTGATCCGCAGCCTCAACGCATGGGTTTCAGGGCGTTGACCCGTACCGGCAGCGCCGCGACTGCCGCCGCTACAGCTTTCGTTTTGTAGTGAAACTGAAAACGGCTATGCTTCGGCACAACCGCGACGGGCGCGGCGGGGTGCGATTCATGGCGGACGGCTCGCGTGTGGTCTCTCGCGACACATCAGAGCGGCGGCGCGAAATCACGACCATGATCCGCGCGCGCGGCAGCGTGCAGGTCGCCGCCCTGTCGGAACGATTCCGCGTGTCGATGCAGACGATCCGCAAGGACCTGCACTATCTGGAGGAACGCGGCGTCGCGACGCGCGCCTACGGCGGCGCCATCAGCTCGGAAGTCGTCAACGCGCCGGTCGAGCCCGCCATCGAAACCAAGCGCGTCTCCCATACCGAAGCCAAGGAACGGGTGGGACGGATGGCCGCCGGCATGGTCAAGCCGGGCGAGTCGATCATGCTCGATTCCGGCACGACGACCTTGCAGATCGCGCGCTTCCTGCCCGACGACGAGGATCTGACCGTCGTCACGAACGACTTCGACGTCCTGAGCGTGCTGGTCCAGAAGCGGAAGATCAAGATCGTCATGCTGGGCGGCGAACTGCGCAGGCGCAACATGGCCTTCTATGGCGCCCAGACGGTGGCGGCGCTGGATGACATGCTGCTGGACAAGGTGTTCCTGGGCGTCGACGGCCTGGACATCGAACGCGGCGTCACAACCCACCACGAGCCCGAGGCGCAGCTGAACCGGCGCATGGTCGAGACGGCGCGCGAGGTCATCGCCGTCACCGACGCCTCCAAGTTCGGCAAGATCTGCCTGCACCGGATCATCGCAATCGGCGACCTGGACGCCCTGGTCACGGACACCGCCGCGCCGGACTATATCGACGAGGCGGCGACCCGGCTCGGCTTCCGCCTGCACCGGGCCTGAGCGGGCTTACCGCTTCAGCGCCGCGTCGCCCCATGTCACCACCAGGGGCAGATCGCTGGTGAGGCCTTCTGATCGCGCCACGATCTCGACGATCCGCACGCCGCTGACATCGGCGCTGAGCGCGGCGGGCGCCGTGCCGAAGATCATGGGCGCGCTTTCGCTCAGCAGACGGCCGTCGCCGTAGACGGCGAAGCGGACCGCATCCTTGGTATTGCGGGTCGAATCGTCCACTCCGACCTGGGCCTCGAAGCGGGTGTAGCCTTCGTTGCGGACTTCCAGACGCGAGTTGGTCAGAACGCCGAGGCCGCTTTCGAAGCCCTGTCCGCCGATTCGCAGCGCCTGGTCGTAGGGCGTCGCATCGGCCTGGGCGCCGCCCCATCCGGTATAGGTCGGCCGCTCGCCCGAGCCCGTCGTCTCGCCCCACGCATTGCGCATCCGGTGGACGACCGGATCGGGTTCGGGCGCGATGACGCCGTCCACCGCCACGTTCACCGCGCCGGGGATTTCGGACAGATAGACGCCGTCGCTCAGCGTGCGCTCGCCCGACGCCTCGAACACCAGCGTCTCGCGCGGCGTCAGCGTGAACTTGGTCTCGCCGGTAAAGGTCGCCGTGGTCTTGTCCCACAGGTTCTTGAGCGCGATCGGCGCACCGCCCGCCAACTTCAGCTGCGCCGCCGTCAGGGTGACCTCGGTCTCGGCCAGGCCACGGTTGAACAGGGCCACCGCCTTCTTGCCGTTCGACAGCGTCTTCACCAGGATCTGCACATCGTCCGAGGCATAGGCGATGACCGCCTGGTGACCGCCCGGATCCTGGTTCAGCCGCACGATGTCGGCATTGCCCCAGATGTCCATCAGGCTCTGCGGCGCCTGGCGCAGGTCATAGCTGATCAGCAGCGGCGCATTGATCATGGCCCACAGCGCGAAGTGCGAACGCGCCTCGGTCAGATGGTTCTGGTCGAAGTCGCCGTGGCCGACGAACAGGATGTCCGGGTCGTTCCAGGCGCCCGGCTTGGCGTAGAGCGCGCGCGTCGAGGCGCTGTCGAAGTTGTGCAGCATGCGGGTCCACGTCGGCGTGATGTCGCCGCTGGTGCGCCACATGTGGCCGACGTTCTTGCCCCAGGTGCGGACGTCCGCCGAACCCCAGTTGCAGATGGCCAGGATGTAGTCGCCGTCCGGATTGTGCCGCGCCAGCGCGTCGGCCACTTCGCCGTAGAGAGCCTGAACCGCCGGCACGTCGGTGCGGTTGATCGAGACCTGATCGATCAGCGGCGTCTCGGGCGTATAGGCGTACTGCGCGACGATCGGGTTCGCGGGCCCGTAGACGTTGATGCCGCACGCATCGACCTTGACGTAGTCGAAGCCCCACTCGCCGAAATACAGGCCGATGTCCTGATCGACGTGGCCGTGCAGACCGACCTCGCGCTCGGCCGTCGTGCCTTCGGGCAGGTTGGGTGAGTGCAGGTCATAGGCCTGGGAACAGGCGTTGCGGCCGATGTCCGTGTAGATGCCGGCCTTCAACCCCATGCCGTGCAGGGTGTCGGTGAAGGGGCGGAAGCTGCTGTCGCGACCCTCGACGTGCGCCGAGGGGAAGATGCCGGTGCGGATCTCCATCCGCCCGTCCGACTGCCGACGACGCAGCCACCAGCCGTCGTCGATGTTCACATAGGTGTAGCCCAGCGCCGACAGACCGCTGTCGACCATGGCCCGCGCGGCGCCCAGCACCTTTGCCTCGTCAACCTCGGTGCGGAAGGCGTTCCACGAGTTCCAGCCCATCGGCGGCGTGCGCGCCTGGGACCGCTCCGGGATCGACCAGCGGCCGGTGGCGGCCAGAGGGTCGGACGCCTGGGCCATCGCCGGCAGAGCGGAGACAAGCAGGCTGCAGATCGCGGCCGAGGCCAGCAGGGCGCGGATTCTCATGGGAACATCCTCGGTCAGTGACGGGTCGGATCAGCGACGCGAGAAGAACTCGCGTTGGGCATTGGCGTAGTAGATCTTGTCGATCACCGACCGGGGCAGGGCCAGACCCGTGACGTCGGCGTCGATGTCATCGACATGGCGCATCGCGTCCGTCGCGAGATAGGCCCAGTCGTTGGTCCAGACCTCATGCGCCGACTGGCGGAAGGCAGCCACGTCCTCGCCTGGGTTCAGCGTCAGATCGGTGCCGTAGAGAATGCGGTCCTGGTACTTGATGAAGAAGTCGCGGACCTTCCGGCGATCGCGCACCGACTGGTACTGGATCTGCGTCATCCGGGCGGCCGTCTCGATGACCGCATTGGGATGGGCGTCCAGGAATTTCGACATCTCGTCGACGCTCCACTCCAGGCTGGCCATGTGGGCGCCGACGAACTTCAGGGTCGGATTGCGGCTCACCATCGTGTCGCGACGGGCCATCAGATACTCGTACCGCGGCATCTCCGGGTGCAGATACATGTGGTACTCAGGGTGGGCGCTGAAATAGGCCCGGTCGTTGTCCGTTGTCATCTGGTCCAGCGGCAGCCAGCAGTTGTAGGGCTCGCCCTGGTGCGCGATCAGCGGCACCCCGGTGGCGGCCAGATGGCTGAAGATCGGGTTCAGCCCGGCGTCGTCGATGAAGATCAACTGGCCGCTCGCGTCGCGCTCGACCATGCCGACGTTCTTCCACACCTTCACCGCCACGGCGCCCCGCGCGACCTCGGCGTCGATGGCGGCGTTTGCGCGCTCCGCCCAGCCGGCCTGGCCAAAGCCCTGCATCGAGAAGGTCGTGGCGAAGTGGAACCGCTGTGGGTCGGCTGCGGCGTAGTGGTGGGCCACCTGCTGCTGGTCGGCCAGAGAAGGAAACGCCGGGTAGTCGACGTTGATCGACAGGATCTCGAAGTTGTCCGCGGCCGCCTGATCGACGAACGCGTCGTCCTGAAGATTCACATGCACGTGTGAATCGATCTTGCGCACACTGGCGAAGTCGGAGGCGGTGTATCCTGCCGGCGGCGTGGTGGCGCAGGCTGACAGGGCCAGACCGGCCAGGACTGCGAACGGGGTCGCCCGCACGACCGACCAGCGCGTGTTGAAGATCATGACGGCCTCCCTCCTGTTTCCATGGATGCGACAACGGAAACAAACCTCGATGTTTCGTTGTGCGTCTTTTTGTTTGCCTTTGGAAATCGGCCTATGCAAGATCATTTCCAGACCCGTCGTCAACAGAGGGCGCGACGATGAACACACAACCCCTCCTGCGCCGTCGCGGCGTGCTCGCACTTCTGGGCGGGACTGTCTTGGCGACGGGCGGGCTCGGCTCCGGTCGCGCCTTCGCCGCCGCCGTCGCGGCGCGAGCCGGCGACGCAGTGCTGACGCTCGAGTTCGACACCGCCCTGAACAGCCGTCTGGTGTCCAACCTGTCAGGCCGCGCCGTCGCCCTGACCGACTTCGCCCCTTCCGAAACGGTGACGCTGGCCGACGACCGGATCATCGACAGCTTCCCCTACGCCGCTCAGACGCGCGAGGCGGTCAGCGACGTCCACGGGGCCGGCGTGCGTCACACGGTGCGCGGCGTCTCGGCCGAGGGTCTGGAGAAGACCGTCAGCCTGACCTTCTACGACCGCTACCCCGGCTTCCCGCTGATCAACGTCGCCTGGCGCCACACGCGCGGCGAGCCGCTGGCGATCAAGAGCTGGCGTCTGGGCGGTCACACGCTCAAGGCGTCGGGCGGCGCCGGTTTCTGGTCCTGGTCGGGTTCGACCCATGCGGATCGCCGCGACTGGGTGCAGCCGGTCAAGGAAGGCTTCGACCAACCCAACTTCATGGGCATGAACGATTCCGACTACGGCTCTGGCACTCCAGTGGCCGACGTCTGGCGTCCGGACGCCGGCATCGCCGTCGGTCATATCGAACTGACGCCCAAGCTGGTCTCCCTGCCCATCGTCGCCTCGCCCGCCGGCGCCTCGGTGGCGCTGGAGGAGGCGCGCGCCGTGACGCTGAACCCGGGCGAGACTCTCAGGTCGCTGGACGCCTTCGTCACCGTCCACACTCGCGACTACTATGCCACGCTGGACGCCTATCGCCGGGTCATGGCCGATCGCGGCCTGGCCGCCCCGCAGGCGCCGGAAGGGTCGTACGAGCCCATCTGGTGCGCCTGGGGCTACGACCGCAACTTCACCGTCGCCGAGATCGAAGGCACCTACGCCAAGGTCAAGGACATGGGCTTCAAGTGGGCCGTGCTGGACGACGGCTGGCAGACGAACGAAGGCGACTGGGCGCTGGATCCGCGCAAGTTCCGCACCGAAGCCGACATGGTCGCCTTCGCCGCCAACATCCGCAAGGCGGGCCTGAAGCCCAAGCTGTGGCTGGCGCCCCTGGCCGTCGATCCGGGCTCGGACCTGCTGCACGACCACACAGACATGCTGCTGCTGGACGAGAACGGCGCGGTGCAGGACGTGACCTGGTGGAACGCCTTCTACCTGTGCCCGGCCTACCAGCCGACCATCGATTACACCCAGGCCCTGATCCACAAGATCATCGGCGAATGGGGATACGAGGGGCTGAAGCTGGACGGCCAGCACATGAACGGCGTCGCCCCGTGTCATAACCCCGCGCACAATCACGCCCGCCCCGAAGAGTCGGTCGAGAAGCTCCAGGACTTCTGGAAGATGGTCTACGACACGGCGCGCAAGGCCAATCCGGAAGCGGTTGTCGAGTTCTGCCCCTGCGGCACGTCCTACGCCTTCCACAACCTGCCCTACACCAACCAGGTGCCGGCCTCCGACCCGCTGTCGTCCTGGCAGGTGCGCCTGAAAGGCAAGTCGCTGAAGGCGCTGATGGGCCGCGACGCGGCCTATGCCGGCGACCACGTCGAACTCAGCGACGGCGGCAATGACTGGGCCTCTACGGTCGGTATCGGCGCGGTCATCTCGACCAAGTTCACCTACCCGCACGAGGGGCGCGGCCCGGACGCCAACTTCCTGCTGACGCCGGAACGCGAGGCTGTCTGGCGCAAGTGGGCCGACATCTACAGCGCCAAGATGCTGCCCAAGGGCCAGTACCTGGGCGAGCTCTACGACATCGGCTTCGACAAGCCGGAGGCGCACGCGGTCTCCAAGGACGGCAAGCTCTATTACGCCTTCTACGCCCCCACCTGGGACGGGCATGTCGATCTGCGCGGCCTGGGCGACGGCGCCTACCGTCTGACCGACTACTTCAACGGCGTGGACCTGGGCACGGCGACGGCGAGCGCTGCGCGCATCCCGGCCCGGTTCGAGAAATTCCTGCTGATCGAAGCCACACCGGTGCAAGCGTGACCGACATCTCGAGCACCCAGCCATCAGCGCCCGTCAGCTCGCGCCGCTGGCTGCTGTTCGCCCTGCTGACCGTCGGCCTGTGGGGCGTCTGGGGCGCCTTCGCCGGCATCTCGGCCCAGCGCGGCTTCCCCGAGACGCTGGTCTACTGCGTCTGGGCCCTGACCATGATCGTGCCGGCCGTCGTGGTCATGCAGCGCGAGAAGTGGAAGCTGGATCGTGACCCGAAGTCGATCCTGTATGGCCTGCTGATCGGCCTGACCGGCGCGGGCGGGCAGATGATCCTGTTCTACGCGGTCACGACCGGCCCGGCCTATCTGATCTTCCCGATCATCTCCCTGTCGCCGCTGGTGACCATCCTGATGTCGCTGCTGCTGCTGAAGGAGCGGACGACGAAGCTGGGCGCGCTCGGCGTCGCGCTGGCGCTGGTCGCCCTGCCCCTGTTCGACTTCTCGCCTCAGGGATTCTCCTTCATGCAGGGGGGATCCTGGTTCCCGCTGGCCCTGATCATCATGGGCTGCTGGGGCGTGCAGGCCTACTTCATGAAGCTGGCCAACAACCGGATGAGCGCCGAGAGCATCTTCTTTTACATGACGCTCAGCGGCCTGATGCTGATCCCCGTCGCGCTGGCCATGACGGACTTCGCCAAGCCCATCAACTGGGGGCTGGACGGTCCGTGGCTGGCGGCCGTCATACAGAGCCTGAACGCCATCGGCGCCCTGTTCCTCGTCTATGCCTTCCGGCACGGCAAGGCGATCGTGGTGGCGCCTCTGACGAACGCCGGCGCGCCGCTGGCCACATCCGTCATCGCGCTGCTCATCGCCGGCGTCATGCCGGGTGAGCTGAAGATGGTCGGGCTGGCGCTGGCCTTCATCGCTGCCGCTCTTCTGGCGACCGCCGCCTGAAGCCGCAACACATCAGGTTTCGGTTTCATTGTTTAAGTTGCGTTTTAGGCGGTTTCAGTTAGGGTATCGCTGGGGAAGCGAAGGGTTCATTCATGAAGGCGATGCGCGATCTCGTCGCCCGGCATAAGTCGGGTCAGGCCTGCGGGATTTATTCCGTCTGCTCGGCGCACCCGCTGGTCATCGAGGCCTCCTGCGACCACGCCCTCAAGGCCGACCTCGACGTCCTGCTGATCGAGGCGACCTGCAATCAGGTGAACCAGGACGGCGGCTATACCGGCATGACGCCGGACCTGTTCCGCGACTTCGTCCACGGCATAGCCCGCAAGGTCGGCTTCCCGATCGAACGCATCCTGCTGGGCGGCGACCACCTGGGGCCCAACCCCTGGACCGCCCTGCCCGCCGATGAGGCGATGGCGAAGGCCGACGTTCTGATCGAACAGTATGTCGCCGCCGGCTTCCGCAAGATCCACGCCGACTGTTCCATGTCCTGCGCCGACGATCCGACGCCCCTGCCGGAAGCGGTCATCGCCCGCCGCGCCGCGCGGCTGATCAAGATCGCCGAGGCGACGCAGGCCCGCGTCGGCGGCGAGCCTTGCGTCTATGTCGTCGGCACCGAAGTGCCCGTCCCCGGCGGCGCCGCCGAAGACCTGCCCGAGCTTGAGCTGACCACGCCTGACGCCGCGCGCGCCACGCTGGAGGCGCACCGCGTCATCTTCGCCGAAGAAGGCCTGTCGGACGCATGGCCGCGTGTCGTCGGCATCGTCGTCCAGCCGGGCGTGGAGTTCGACCACCACAAGGTCATCGACTACGACCGATCCAAGGCCGTCGCGCTCAGCGCCGCCCTGGACGACCAGCCGCACGTCGTGTTCGAGGCTCACTCCACCGACTACCAGACGCCCACGGCGCTGAAGGCGCTGGTCGAGGATCACTTCGCTATCCTGAAGGTGGGCCCGGGCGTCACCTTCGCCTTGCGTGAAGCCCTGTGGGCGCTCGACGCCATCGAACGCGAATGGATTGACGCCGACAAAGCCTCCAGCTTCCGCCAGACCGCGATCGACCGGATGAAGGCGGAACCGCGCAACTGGGCCAAATACTACCACTCGACCGGCGCCGCGCTGGACTTCGACCTCCAGTACAGCCTGTCGGATCGTATCCGCTACTATTGGCCGGACGCCGAGATCGTTGCGGCCCAGGACCGGATGTTCGCCAACCTCACCGACAATCCGCCGCCGATGGCCCTGATCAGCCAGTATCTGCCGCAGGCGGTCGCCGCTTTGCGCGACGCCGGCGCCGCCATCACGCCCGCCAGCCTTGTGATCGCCCATGTCGGCGTCACACTGGAATTCTATCGCGCGGCCTGCACACCCGCGCCGGAGCCGACCCATGTCTGACCTCATCCAACTGGGCCTGAGCGAGGCCGAACTCGAACGGCGGGGCGGTCTGTGGACCGCACGGGAAATCTCCCAGCAGCCGGCCATGCTGCGCGAGACGCAAGGCCTGCTGATGGCCGGCCGGGCGGACATCGAGGCCTTCCTGAAGCCGCTGCTAGCCAAGCCTTCGCTGCGCATCATCCTGACCGGCGCCGGCACCTCGGCCTTCGCCGGCGAATGCCTGGCGCCGGTCCTGTCCCAGCGCCTGGGCCGCCGGGTCGAGGCCATCGCCACGACGGATCTGGTCTGCGCGCCGCACCTCTATTTCGAGACCGCGACGCCGACGCTGCTGGTGTCCTTCGGCCGCTCCGGCAACAGCCCCGAGAGCGTCGCCGCCATCGAACTGGCGGATCGTCTGGTCAAGGATCTGAACCACCTGGTCATCACCTGCAACGCCGACGGCGCCCTGGCAAAGTACGGCCAAGGACCGCGTGGCTTCACCGTGCAGCTGCCGGAGGCCACGCACGACCGCAGCTTTGCGATGACATCCAGCTTCTCGTGCATGACCTATGCGGCGCTGGCGGTCTTCAGCGGGATCGCGGGCATGGACGGACGCGTGGACGCGATCGCCCGCGCCACACAGTCGGTGATCGAGCAATACACCCCCGTCATGAAGGCCGCCGCCGCCGAGGGTTATCAGCGGGTCGTCTATCTGGGCAGCCACATCTTCAAAGGCCTGGCGCGCGAGTCTGGGCTCAAGTTGCTGGAGCTGACCAACGGCGCCCTGGTGACGATGTTCGATTCGCCGCTGGGCTTCCGGCATGGGCCCAAGACCATCGTGAACGACAAGACGCTGATCGTCGTCTTCTTCTCCAACGACGCCTACACCCGCAGCTACGACATGGACCTGTTGGACGAACTGCGCCGGGACGACGCCGCCGCACGGGTGATCGCCATCACCGCCCAGGACGGCGTCGGCCTGCCGAAATCGGATGAGATCGAGGTGTCCGCCCTGGCCGGCGCGGACGATGCCGAACTGCTGTTTCCCTACATCGTCGCGCCGCAGATCCTGGCCTTCTTCGAGTCGCTGCGTCTCGGCCTGACCCCGGACAAACCGAACACGTCGGGCACCGTCAATCGCGTCGTGCAGGGCGTGCGGATCCACGAGCTGAGCTGATCGAATGGCGGGGGGCCGGACGGACGGATATTTTCTCGGTGTGGATGGGGGCGGCACCAAGACGGCCTTCGTTCTGATCGACCGCGCCGGCCGCGAGGCGGCGCGCCACGAAGGCGGCTCCAGCTATCACGTCGAGATCGGCGTCGAGGCCCTGCACGCCCTGTTGCAGGCCGGCGTGCAGAGCGTGCTCGACCAGGCCGGCGCTGCCGCTGACGACATCATCCACGCCTTCTTCGGCCTGCCCGCCCACGGCGAGGATTCGCAGATCCAGCCCGTGCTGGACGTCATTCCCGAAGCCCTCTTGGGCCATCATCGCTACGCGTGCGGCAACGACATGATCTGCGGCTGGGCGGGCTCGCTGGGCGGCGCGGACGGCATCAACATCGTCGCCGGCACAGGCTCCATCGGCTACGGCGAGCGGCAGGGTCTGTCGGCGCGCGGCGGGGGCTGGGGCGAGCTGTTTTCCGACGAGGGTTCCGCCCACTGGATCGCGGTTCAGGGCCTGAACGTCTTCTCGCGCATGGCGGACGGGCGGCTGCCACGCGGGCCGCTGTACGATCTGCTGGTCGCCGAGTTTGCGTTGAAGAGCGACCTCGACCTGTGCGGCCACATCTACGCCAACCCGGCGCGCGACCGCATCGCCGCCCTGTCACGACGCGTGGCGCAGGCCGCGGGCGAGGGCGACGAGGCGGCGCAGGCCGTCTTCAGGCGGGCCGGACAGGAGCTGGCGGCCGTGGTCGACGCCATCCGCCGACAGCTTGAGTATCCCCCCGGCGAGCCGGTGTACCTGTCCTATTCCGGGGGTGTTTTCCGCAGCGGCGACCTGGTGCTTCGGCCGTTCCGCGAACAGCTTTCGACATGGTCGGCGGATTATCGGATGGTCTCGCCGCGCTTCAGTCCGGCCATAGGCGCCGCGATCTATGCGGCGCGCATGGTCGGTCAGCCGCTGAACCCACAGATCGACGCCTGACGGCCTCTTTGTCGCACCTCCGCGCCGCAGCGTGGGCAGGTGCATGACATGTTTGATTGCGCTCATGTTTCACGGCTGACACCGGTTCGCGGCGCATCACTCCGCATCAGAAGCGCAACAGATCGATAAGTTTCGTTACGTATCTATTTGACAGTTTCGCGAAACCGCTGTTCCCTTCTTTTCAACGTTTCCCGGCTGAGAACCGAAGCGTCGGTTCGGGCTGGGGAGTTCGTCGCACATGCGGAAAAGGGGAATCGCAATGTCACGTCCATGTCTTCGTAGAACCATCATGGCCGGCGTCGGGGCCGCCGCCCTTTTGTCGGCCGGTGCCGTTCAGGCCCAGACCACGACCGACGCCGCCACCGATGATGAAGCCGAAATGCTGGACGAGGTCATCGTCGTCGGCGTGCGAGGCAGTATCGCGCGCGCCGTCGGCCTGAAGCGCGAAGCATCCACCGTTCAGGATTCCATCAGCGCCCTGGAACTGGGCGTCTTCCCGGACGACAACGTCGCCGACTCGCTCGCCCACATCACAGGCGTCTCGATCTCGCGCACCGCCGGCGGTGAAGGCCAGAGCGTCAGCGTCCGCGGCCTGGGCCCGGAATACACCCTGTCGACCTTCAACGGCCGCATCCTGGCCACCGACGGCGCCGGCCGCGACTTCGCCTATGACGTGCTGCCGTCCGACGTGATCAGCGGCGCCGACGTCATCAAGGGCGCCGAGGCGGCGAACACCGAAGGCGCCATCGGCGGCCTGGTCAACCTGCGCTCGGCCAGCCCGTTCGATCAGCGTGGCCAGCACGGCATCGTTCGCGTCGAAGGCGATCGTAACCAGATGTCGGAACTGGACGGCTACAAGTTCTCGGGCGTCTACAGCAACACCTTCGCGGACGACACCTTCGGCGTCATGCTGGGTCTGGTCTACCAGGAGCGTGACGCCCGCACCGACATCGCCGGCAACGACGGCGGCTGGACCCGCAACGCCGACCCGACCGACGAAAGCTGGCTGTGGGGCAACGCCTGGGGCGGCAGCATCGACCCCAACAACAACGGCGTGCTGGATCCCGAGGAATACGGCCTGATCGGCCCCGGTCAGTTCCGCGTCGGCTCGATCCTCGAAGAGAAGAAGCGCACCGCCTACACCGCCAAGTTCGAATGGCGCCCGACCGACAACTTCCGCCTGATCGTGGACGGTCTGTCGACCAAGCTGGACAGCCCGCAGGTCGGCTACCAGCAGTCCTTCTATCCTCTGTACGCGCCGGGCCGCTGGTCGAACATCGAGATCACCGACGGCATCGTCACCAGCTTCGATATGGACAACACGGATCCTGAGATGCGGCTCAACCCCGAGCTGCTGAACCAGACCGAGTACCGCGTGGTCGAGACCGAACTGTACGGCGTCAACGCCGAGTGGAACGTCTCCGACACCCTGACCCTGAACGCCGACGTGTACCGCTCGACCTCCAGCCGCCACTCGGGCGGCCAGGACAGCTACGTCGTCCTGCGGATGAACCAGCCGAACGTCGCGCACATCGAGCTGAACGGCTCCTATGTGCCGAGCGTGACCGTCGACTTCGATGACGGCCGCGATCTGGCGACGGGCCTGGCCAACGGCGAGTTCAGCGACGGCGACTTCAACACCCACTACTTCTCGCTGGCCGGCGACAACATCGACGACGAGATCACCGGCGCCGCCTTCAACGGTCGCTGGGAAGCGGACATGGGCTGGCTGGCCAACGTCCAGTTCGGCGTCAACTACACCGATCGCAAGAAGTCCCGCGACCTGATCAACAATGCTCTGACGGGCGGCGCCGACTACTACTCCGGCAACTACGCCATCAACGTCGGCGACCTGGGCGGCGGCGTCATCTCGAACAGCTTCACCCTGCCCAACTTCATGAGCGAAGTGAGCGGCGACTTCCCGCGCAGCTTCCTCGCCTTCGACATCGCCACCTATCAGGCGGCGCTGGCGGCCTACGACGGCACGCCGCGGCCCGGCGGCGGAACCTACAACTACGCCGACGCCGCGCCGGTGTGGAACCCGCTGCAGAGCTATCGCGTGACGGAAGAGACCTGGGCCGGCTTCGTCCAGGCCAACTTCGTCGCCGACCGCTGGACCGGCAACGTCGGCGTCCGCGTCGTCCAGACGGGCACCACCTCCCAGGCCTGGGACGCCAAGATCCTGGAGATCATCGAGAACGGCGCCTTCAACTACACGGCCGTCTACGACGATCCGACCTCGGTCACGCAGGAAAGCGACTACACCTACGTCCTGCCGTCGCTTAACCTGAACTACCGCATCACCGAAGAGCTGCGCCTGCGCCTCGGCGCCGCCAAGACCATGGCCCGCCCGTCGGTCGAGACCCTGGCCCCGACCAACACCACCGAGAGCGTGTCCTGGGGCGAGTTCACCCAGATCTACGGCGGCAACGCGGACCTGAAGCCCTATTCGGCCACCCAGTACGACGCCTCGCTGGAGTACTATTTCCGGCCGAACTCGATCTTCAACATCGCGGTGTTCAAGAAGGACATCAAAGACCAGATCACCACCAGCTGGGAGCCCGGTCAGGACATCGGCGTCCCGGGCTATCTCTTCAACGTCATGCGCCCGATCAACGGCGACACGGCGGAGGTGCACGGCGTCGAAGTCGGCCTGCAGCACTTCCTGGAGAACGGCTTCGGCGTGCGCGCCCAGTACACCCGCAACTGGTCCAAGAGCTACGTCGGCGAGCAGGAGCGTCCGCTGGAAGGCATCGCCCCGTCCGTCTATTCGCTGGGTCTGTTCTACGAGAACGGTCCGCTGTCGCTCAGCCTGTCGGGCGAACACACCGACGGCTTCGTCACGGCGATCAATGTGCTGGGCGAGGGCTACAACGAAGAAGCCGACCCGATCACCTGGGTGACGGCCCACGTCTCCTACGACGTCACCGACGCCATCACGATCTCGCTGGAAGGCAACAACCTGCTGGATGAGGCCAACACCTACAGCATCAACGGCAACTCGCTGCTGCCGCAGGGCTATTACCGCTACGGCGCGTCCTACAAGCTGGGCGTCAGCTACCGCTTCTGACCTCTTCCCCGAGAGACCAACTTCCCAGGGCCGCAACGCAAGTTGCGGCCCTTTCTTTTGCGCCGATCCGGACTGGTCAGGACGCGCGCGGACGGCCAAGGTTGAGATCGATCCCAAAGCCGTCGCTCAAGAGACCCTGAATGGCCCGCTCTCTCGGTTGGTACGCCTATCCCTGGAACCTGCATCAGCCGCGCGCCGATCTGGCGCAGATGCGCGAGGTGGGAATGACGCACCTGACCGCGGCCACGGCCTATCATGCGGGCAAGTTCCTGCAGCCGCGCGATCCGGTTTCCCGCGTCTACTTCCCCGAGGACGGCGCCGTCTATTTCCGCACCACCGGCTCGGGCTACGGCCGCGTGAAGCCCAGGGTGTCGAGGCTGACGCAGGAGCGCGACGTGCTGGGCCAGCTGACCGAGGCCGGCGTCATGCCGATCCGGGCGTGGACGGTGCTCAACCACAACTCGCGCATCGGCTTCGAGAACCCCGATCTGGCGGTCCACAACGCCTGGGGCGATCCGTATTTCTACAGCCTGTGTCCGTCGAACGGTCACGTGCGCGAATACGCCGTGGCGCTCTGCAAGGACCTGGGCGGCCACAATGTCGAGACCTTGCTGCTGGAGGCGCCGGGGTGGCTGACCTACGGCCACGGCTATCACCACGAGTTCTCCCAGGCGCCGCTGAACCCCTGGCTGGAACGGCTGCTGGGCCTCTGTTTCTGCGACGCCTGCGTGTCGCGCGCTTCCGCGGCGGGCGTGGACATCAACGGCATCCGCCGCGCGGTCCGCAGAGAAGGCGACGCCCTGATGGCCGGCGGCGGGAAGACGCCTGGGCTGGAGGCGGCGTTGGAGCCGCTGGACCGCTGGCGCGGATCGGTCGTGACCGCCTTGTGCGCCGAAATCCGCCAGGCCGTACGGCGCGAGGTCGGGGTGAAGGTCATCTCCACCTGCCAGCGTCCGCATGCGACCACCTATCTGGAGGGCGGCGACCTGCCCGGCATGAACGGCGCGACCGATGGGCTGGAGCTGCCGATCTACCAGCCATCCGCCCGCGATGCGGTCGAAGACCTGCACTATGTCATCCGCACGGTCGGAGACGTCGGGAGGCTCAGCGTCATCCTGCGCCCCGGCCTGCCGGACATGACCAGCGAACAGCAGGTCAACCAGACCGTCACCGCCATGCTGACCGCGGGCGTCCGCGACCTATCCTTCTACAACTACGGCCTGTTGCCGGCGCAGCAGGTCGGCTGGCTGGAAAAGGCGGTCGGAGCCGTGAAGGACTGGGTCGCCCGCAGCTGAGGCCAGTGCGTGGTTGCATCCTGCGCCGCCTCGGGCGACGGTGGACACAGGCGTCCAGGGCCGCGAGCCCGTCATAGAGACGCCGTTACTCAGGGGAGACGGCCAGTGATGATGACATCGCGGCGACAGATGCTGGCCATGGCCGGTGGAACGATCCTGGCCGGCGCCATGGGCGGACGGGCGCGGGCGGCGACGCCGCTGAGCCTTCCGGCCGGGCTCCAGCTCTGGACCGTCAAGGAAGAGCTGGCCAAGGATTTCGAGGGCACCCTGCGGGCGCTGAAGGCCATCGGCTACCAGCGCGTCGAGACCGCCGGCTTGCTCGGCAAGACGCCGGCGCAGTTCAAGGCGGCGCTGGACGCGGCCGGCCTCGACGCCTTCTCTTCCCACTATTCGCTCGGCGACCTGATGACCGATACGGAAGCCAAGCTGACGGCCGTGCGCGAGGTCGGGGTGAAGTTCTGCATGGCGTCCTCACCCTATGTTCCGCGCCCGATGGCGACGGACAAGCCGTGGGTCAACGCCATGGCCGACGCCATGACCCTGGCCGACTGGCGCATGAACGCCGAGGCGATGAACCGCATCGGGGCGGTGGCCGAGTCGGTCGGCGTCAAGTTCGGCTATCACAATCACGCGGCCGAGTTCGTGGCGTACGACGGCGTCGAGGCCTATGCCGAGATGGTGCGGATGACCGATCCGGAGCTGGTCGATCTGGAGCTGGACCTCGGCTGGGTGGCCATCGCCGGCTACGATCCGGCCGAGATGCTGACCCGCTACAAGGACCGCGTCAGCCTGCTGCACGTCAAGGACATGCGCACGCGCGAGCGGACTCCAGGGGTCATCGCCACGGATCAGCAGAGCGTGCCGGTCGGTCAGGGCTCCATCGACTGGCCCGCCGTCTTCCGCGCCGCCCAGGGCGGCAAGGTCCAGGGCTATTTCATCGAGCAGGAGCCGCCCTTCGCGCACCCGCCGCTCGAGGGGCTGCGCGACAGCCTCGCCTATCTGAAATCGATCGCCTGAGACTGATGACCCCTGTTCGATACGCCATGGTCGGCGGGGGCGAAGGCGCCTTCATTGGCCCCGTCCACCGCACCGCCGCGGCCATCGCCGGCAACTGCCGGCTGGTCGCCGGCGCGCTGAGCGCCGATGCCGACAAGGCGGCGCGGTCGGGGGCGGCCATTGGCCTGCCGGCCGATCGATCCTACGCCAGCTACCCGGCCATGCTGGACGGCGAGCGGGCCTTGCCGGAGGGCGAGCGGGCCGAGTTCATCGCCATCGTCACGCCCAACCACATGCACGCGCCCGTGGCCGAGGCGGCGCTGGAGGCCGGCTTCCCGGTGCTGTGCGACAAGCCGCTGGGCGACACGCTTGAGGCGGCGATCCGCATCCAGGCGGCGGCCGAGCGGACCGGCGGACTGGTCGGCGTGACCCACACCTACCTGGGCTATCCGATGGTGCGGCAGGCGCGCGATCTGGTGGCGGGCGGGTCGCTGGGCGCGGTGCGGCGGGTGGCGGTTCGCTACACGCAGGGCTGGCTGTCCAAGGCCGAGGACGCGCGCGGCAAACAGGCGGAATGGCGCACCGATCCGGCGCGGTCGGGCGTCGGCGGCGCCTTCGGTGACATCGGCGTGCATGCCTTCAATCTGGTGGAATACGTCTGCGGCCAGTCGATGCGGAAGATCAGCGCCGATATCGCCGCCGTGGTGCCCGGCCGGGTGCTGGACGACGACGGCGCGGCCCTGTTCCATCTGGACGGCGGCGCGCGCGGCACGCTGGTGGCCAGCCAGATCTGCGCCGGCGACGCCAATGGCCTGAGCCTGTCGGTCTGGTGCGAGGAAGGCGGCGTCCACTGGCGTCAGGAACAGCCTGACCAACTGGCGCTGGCGCGGCGGCAGGGCCCGGTCGAGACCTGGTCCGCCGGTTCGGACCGTGGCTACCTCGGCGCGGCGGCGGCGGCGGCAGTGCGCCTGCCGGCTGGCCACCCGGAGGGCTATCTGGAAGCCTTCGGCAACATCTATCGCGACTTCGCCCTTGCGGTGCGCGGCCAGGCGCCGGATCAGCCAGCTTACGCCAGCCTGGCGCAGGGCGTGGCGGGCAACCGCTTTGTCCAGGCCGCCTATGACAGCAGTCAGGCGAACGGGGCGTGGATCGACATGGAGAGCGTTCGATGAAGGGACCCGGCGTCTTTCTGGCGCAGTTCGCGGGCGACGAAGCGCCGTTCAACACCCTGCCGAACATGGCCCGCTGGGCGGCCGACCTCGGTTACAAGGGTGTACAAATCCCGACCTGGGACGCGCGTCTGATCGACCTGCAGAAGGCCGCCGAGAGCCAGACCTATTGCGACGAGCTGACCGGCGTCTGCGCCGAGGCGGGCGTGGCGATCACCGAACTGTCGACCCACCTGCAGAGCCAGCTGGTCGCCGTGCATCCGGCCTACGGCGACCTGTTCGACGGCTTCGCGCCCCAGGCGGTTCAGGGCAAGCCGACCGAGCGCACTGAGTGGGCGCGCGGTCAGGTGACCATGGCGGCCAAGGCCAGCCGTCGCCTGGGCCTGAGCGCCCACGCCACCTTCTCCGGCGCCCTGCTGTGGCACACCGTCTATCCCTGGCCGCAGCGCCCGGCGGGTCTGGTCGAGGAAGGCTTCTCCGAACTGGCGCGCCGCTGGAAGCCGCTGCTGGACGTGTTCGACGAGAACGGCGTGGACGCCTGTTTCGAACTGCACCCCGGCGAGGACCTGCACGACGGCGTGACCTTCGAGCGGTTCCTGGCGGCGGTGGACGACCACCCGCGCGCCAAAATCCTGTACGACCCCAGCCACTTCCTGCTGCAGCAGCTGAACTATGTGGACTTCATCCACATCTACCATTCGCGGATCAAAGCCTTCCACGTGAAGGACGCCGAGTTCCGGCCGACCGGGCGGGCGGGCGTCTATGGCGGTTACCAGGGCTGGGTCGACCGGCCGGGGCGCTTCCGCTCGCTGGGCGACGGCCAGGTGGACTTCTCGGCGATCTTCTCGGCCTTCACCCAGCATGACTACGCGGGGTGGGCGGTGCTGGAGTGGGAATGCTGCCTGAAGTCGCCGGAACAGGGCGCCGCCGAGGGTGCGCCCTTCATCGCCCGACACATGATCCAGAAGGCCGGACGCGCCTTCGACGACTTCGCCGGATCGGCCCCTGACGCGGCGCGCAACCGCCGCATCCTGGGCCTGACCGACTGACACGACACAAGCCGGCGACAGGCCGGCGAGAGGGGGAGGAAACCATGAACCTTTCGACACGGCTTCGGCTGTCGCTGATGATGTTCGCCCAGTATTTCGTCTGGGGCGTCTGGTGGGTGCCGTTCGGCGCCTATCTGTCCAGGCACGGACTGGACGCCTCGATCGGCACGATCTTCTCGACCCAGGGCTGGGCGGCCATCGCCGCGCCCCTGTTCGTCGGAGCCATCGCGGACCGCTACTTCTCGGCGCAGAAGGTCATGGGCGTGCTGCACCTCATGGGCGGCGGCTTCCTGCTGGCCCTGTCGCTGGTGGGCGCCGACGCGGGCGTGATGTTCGCCGCCACCCTCGGCGTCCTCCTCTGCTACATGCCGACCATCGCGCTTTCGAACACGGTCGCCTTCGCCGCCATGACCAATGGCGAGCGCCAGTTCCCGGCCGTGCGGGTGTTCGGCACCCTGGGCTGGATCGTCGGCGGCATCCTGGTCGGCCAGGTTCTGCACGCCGAACAGACGGCCCTGCCGATCCAGATCGCGGGCGGCGCCTCGCTGCTGTACGGCCTCTACGCCTTCACCCTGCCCAAGACCCCGCCGCAGGCCAAGGAAGGCAAGGTCAGCGCCGTCTCCCTGCTTGGGCTGGACGCCATCAAGACCGGCGACAAGTCGTTCTGGACCCTGATCATCTGCTCGCTGCTGCTGATGATCCCGGTCGCCTTCTACCACGCCTACGCCAACACCTTCCTGGTCGAGGTCGGTGTCGACGCCGCCGCGACGGTTCAGGCCATCGGCCAGGTGTCGGAGGTCGGCTTCCTCTTGCTGCTGCCGCTGTTCTTCCGCTGGGTCGGGATGAAGGGCGTGCTGCTGATCGGCATGGTCGCCTGGGCGGTGCGTTACGTCCTGTTCGCCAACGGCTTCGACGCCAACGGTCCGATCATGCCGTTGCTCCTGGGTGGGCTGGTGCTGCACGGCATCTGCTTCGACTTCTTCCTGGTCGCGGGCACCATCTGGGTGGACAAACACTTCCCGCCCGAGACCCGCGCTCGCGCCCAGTCGTTCCTGGCCCTGGTGACCTGGGGCGTCGGTTCGGTGATCGGCAGCCTGCTGGCCAACCAGATCTACGTGGCCAACACCGTCTCGCCGACCCAGCATGACTGGAGCACCATCTGGCTGATCCCCGCCGCCCTGTCCGCCACCGTGGCGGTCGTCTTCCTGCTGTCGTTCCGCGATCGCAAGAAGGCGGCGGCGAACGCCTGACGCCGAGCCGGGCCCGTCTTCGCGGGCGGGCCTGGGCCGGTTTCATCATCAACGTTCACATGACGTGGCGGCAACGCTGGACAGGGCGCCGCCGATTGCGCACAGTTCGGCCAGATAGAGGCGCCTAAGCGCCCGTTCACCTGGGGGAGACGATGGCGCACGATACTGGAGCTTTCGATCGCCGCGACCTGATGCGGGGCCTGATGGCCCTGGTCGGCGCGGGCGCGCTCGGCGTGCCGAGCCTCAGCTTCGCCGAGGCCGTGGCGGGCGACGGCTACTTCACACCCGCCCGCCGCGCGGTGCTGGAACAGCTCAGCGGCGCCATTATCCCGCAGACGGACACGCCCGGCGCCCGGGAAGCCGGCGTGCCACAGTACATCGACGCCCTGATCGCCAACTGGGCCGCCGCCGACACCCGCGCCATGTTCGACGGGGCGCTGGACGCCGTCGACGCCTGGTCGCGCGCCAAGGCCGGCAAGGGTCTGGCCGACCTGTCGCCCGCCGACCTGGACACCGTGGTCGCCGCCTATGACGCCGAGGCCTTCAGCCGGGGCGACTGGCCCTATCGGCGCCTGAAGGACCTGATCGTCACCACCTATTACACCACCGAAGCCGGGGCGACGCAGGAGCTGCGGTACGAGCTGGCGCCCGGCGTCTGGGAGGCTTCGATTCCGGCCGACGCCTCCACCCGCTGCTGGGCCGTCTGAGGAGCACGCCATGTTTGACGCAATCGTGGTGGGCTCGGGGATGAGCGGCGGCTGGGCAGCCAAGGAGCTGTGCGAGAAGGGCCTGAAGGTCCTGGTCCTGGAGCGCGGCAAGAACGTAGAGCACCAGACCGACTACACCGACGACAAGGCCCCGTGGCAGGTCGAGAACTTCGGCATGGTTCCGGAGGACGAGGTCGAGGCCGACTACAAGATCCAGAGCGCCTGCTACGCCTTCTCGACCGCCAACAAGAGCTGGTGGGTCAAGGACAGCGAGCACCCTTACACCTTCCCGGAGGACAAGCCTTTCTGGTGGATCCGCGGCTACCACCTGGGCGGCCGCTCGCTGATGTGGGGCCGCCAATCGTACCGGATGAGCGCGATGGACTTCGAGTCCAACGCCAGGGACGGCCACGGCGTCGACTGGCCCATCCGCTATGAGGACATGACGAGGTTCTACGACCACGTCGAAACCTTCGCCGGCATCTCGGGCAACAACGACGGCGTCGATCAGCTGCCGGACGGCAAATTCCTGCCGCCGATGGACATGACGCCGGTCGAGCTGGAGTTCCAGCGCAAGCTGGCCGCCGCCTATCCGACGCGCCGCATGATCATCGGCCGCTGCGCCCACCTGACGGCGCCGACGGCCGAGCATGAGGAACTGGGCCGCATGGCCTGCCAGTACCGCAGCCTGTGCGAACGCGGCTGTTCCTACGGCGCCTATTTCTCCAGCCTCAGCGCCACCCTGCCGGCGGCCGAGCGGACCGGCAACCTGACCATCGTCACCGACGCCATCGTGGACAGCATCGTCCACGACCCGGCGACCGGCAAGGCGACCGGCGTGCGCGTCGTCGACTACAACACCAAGGTCGGCCGCACCTACGAGGCCAAGGTGATCTTCCTGTGCGCCTCCACCATCGGCAGCGCGGCGATCATGCTGAACTCGACGTCGGAGGCGAACCCCAACGGCATCGCCAACCGGTCGGACGCCGTGGGCCGCTATCTGGTCGACCACATCAGCGGCATGGGCGCCTCGGGCGGCTATCCGGGCTTCGAGGAATTCTACCACCACGGCCGCCGGCCCAACGGCTTTTACATTCCGCGCTATCGCAATGTGACCGAGCCGGGCGACGGCTATCTGCGCGGCTTCGGCTTCCAGGGCGGCGCCATGCGCGGCAACTGGCGGCGCGGCGTCGGGCGGCCGGGCACGGGCGAGGCCTACAAGGCCAGCATGCGCGCGCCGGGCGGCTGGGGCCTGGGCCTCGGCGGCTTCGGCGAAATGCTGCCGCGCGCCGACAATCGCGTGACCCTGAACAAGGAGACCGACCGCTGGGGCGTGCCGATCCCGCACATCGAATGCTCGCTGGGCGACAACGATCGCAAGATGATCACCCAGGCCAACGCCGATGCGAAGGAGATGCTGGAGATGGCCGGCTGCACTAACGTCACCGTGCGCGAACACTCCGGCGGCCTGGGTCTCGGCATCCACGAGATGGGCACGGTCCGCATGGGCCGCGACCCGAACACCTCGGTCCTGAACGGCTACAACCAGGCGCACGACGTGCCGAACCTGTTCGTCACCGACGGCTCGTGCATGAGTTCGTCGGGCTGCCAGAACCCCTCCCTGACCTACATGGCCATGTCGGCCCGCGGCGCCCACTACGCCGCCGAGTTCCTGAAAGAAGGCGTGATCTGATGATGTCGATGACCCGGCGCGCCGTGGCCGCCCTGATGGCCGGCGGCGGCGCGGCCCTCGTGGCCGGACAGGCCTCGGCCGCCAGCCATCAGGTGCGGATGCTGAACACCGGCGCGAACGGCGCGAGCATGGTGTTCGACCCGCCGTTCCTGCGGATGCGCGCCGGCGACACGGTCAAGTTCATCGCCACCGACCGGGGCCACAACGCCGCCTCCATCACCGGCATGACGCCCGACGGCGCCACGCCCTTCAATGGCCGCATCAACCAGGAGATCGAGGTGACGCTGACCGTCCCCGGCCTCTACGGCTACAAGTGCACGCCCCACACCGGCATGGGCATGGTCGGCCTGATCCAGGTCGGTGCCGCCGGCAACCGCGCGGCCGCCACCACCGCCTCTGCCCGTATTCCGGGTCTCGGCAAGACGGTCATGGCCGATCTGCTGACGCGAGTGCGCTAGGCCCGGGGTCGAACCCGACGTTCGCCACCGCAATAATTTCCTTCATTTCGCGGACGGCCTGCCCTACCCATTCCGGGAACGGCATATGGCGGCGGAAGGGGATCTGATGGCTATCGGTTCGGGTGGGCTGGGCTTTGGCGGGACGCGGTCGGGGCTGTCGCGGCGCAGCCTGATGGCCGCCATGGGCGTGGCCGGGATCGGTCTGACGCTTGAAGCCTGCGGCAAGGGCGACAGCGCCGAAACGCTGAACTTCTACACCTGGGACACCTACATCGGCGAGCACACGCTGCAGGACTTCCAGCAGGCTAACGGCGTGCGCGTCTCGGCCTCCTACTTCGCCACCAACGACGAGCTGTTCGCCAAGCTGAAGGCCGGCAATCCCGGCTATGACGTCATCGTGCCGTCCAACGAGTTCGTCGAGCGGATGCGCGCCGCCGACATGCTGACGGCGCTGGACCTGTCGAAGATCCCGAACTTCACCAACATCGCGCCCGAGTTCCAGACGTCCGACTGGGACCCCTCGCCGCGCCACTCGGTGCCCTATACCTGGCTGGTCACCGGCATCGGCTATCGCAAGTCCAAGGTGAACGGCGTGCCCGATAGCTGGAAGTGGCTGTACGACAGCGACGCCTACAAGGGCCGCATCGCCCTGTTGTCCGAGGCGGCCGACCTGATCCGTCTGGGCGCCAAATACATGGGCAAGTCGCTGAATGGCCTGACCGCCGCCGACATCGCGGCCGTCGAGCAGATGCTCATCCGCCAGAAGCCCAACATCAAGGCGTTCCACGAAGACAACGGCCAGGACATGCTGTTGTCCGGCGACGTCGACCTGGTGATGGAGTTCAACGGCGACATCGCCCAGATCGCCGCGGAGGATGACGACATCGGCTTCGTCGTGCCCAAGGAAGGCTCGCTGCTGAACGCCGACACCCTGGCCATTCCCAAGGGCGCGCCGCGCGCCGAGCTGGCGCACAAGTTCATCAACTTCCTGCTGGACCCGCAGGCCGGCAAGCACATCAGCGAGACCATCCTCTATCCGACGCCCAACGCGGCGGCTAAGGCGCTGATGCCCGCCAGCTATCGCGACAACCCGATGGTCTTCCCCACCGGCGTGGGCATGGACAAGAGCGAATGGGGCAAGTTCGAGGGGCCTGAGCAGGCGCGCCTGTTCGAGGACGCCATCACCCGCGTCCGCGCCGCCTGAGCCGCCCGACCTGATGCGATCCACGATCGACTGGCGCCGCAATCCGGTCGGCTTCATCGCCCTGCTGGGCCCGCCGCTGGTGTGGTTCCTGGTCTTCTTCGCCGTGCCCATGGCGGTGGTGCTGGGCTACAGCTTCGGGACCAACAGCGGCCTGACCGAGATCGAGATCTCGGGCACCTTCGCCAACTACGCGCGCGCGCTGGAGCCGCTGTATCTGGGCATCCTGGGCAAGTCGCTGCTGTTCTCGGCCCTGGCCACCCTGATCTGCCTGCTGGTCGGGTTTCCGGTCGCACTGGCCATCGCCTTCGCGCCCCCGAACCTGAAGACCTGGCTGCTGATCGGGGTGATGCTGCCGTTCTGGACCAACCTTCTGATCCGCACCTACGCCCTGATCGCCATCCTGCGCGACGAAGGGGTGATCAACGGGGTGCTGAGTTTCCTGCTGGGCTGGGCCGGGTTCGAGCCGCTGCGGCTGATGAACACCAACACCGCCGTCGTCATCGGCCTGGTCTACGTCCACCTGCCCTTCATGGTCCTGCCGCTCTACGCCGCTCTGGACCGGCTTGACCGGTCGTTGATCGAGGCGGCGCTGGACCTGGGCGCCAGTCATCTGCGCGCCGTGATGACCGTGGTGGTGCCGCTGGCGGGCGCGGGCATCGCATCCGGCCTGCTGCTGACCTTCATTCCCGTGCTGGGCAGCTATCTGGCGCCGGACCTGCTGGGCGGCCCCGACAGCCTGATGATCGCCAACGTCATCGAGCGCCAGTTCAAGCGCGCCAACGACTGGCCCTTCGGCGCGGCTCTGGCCTTCCTGCTGATGTACATGACCTTCGCCGGCATCCTGATGCAGGCGCTGTGGAAGGGCCGCCGTCCGGCGGACGCCGACTGATGGCGCGCAGCGAACCCGCATTGCTGGACTACAGCCGCCGCTGGCCGCTGCGGCTGACGCTGTGGGCGACCTTCGTGTTTCTCTACGCCCCGCTGGTCGTGCTGGTGGTCTTCTCGTTCAACGACAGCCGCCGCATCACCAAATGGGTCGGCTTCACACTGGACTGGTACGACAAGGCCTTCGCGGACCGCGAGCTGATCGCGGCGCTGGGCAACTCGCTGGCCATCGCCGGCGTCTCGACCGTCTTCTCGCTGGTGCTTGGGACGCTGGCGGCCATCGCCCTGTGGCGGTTCCGCTTCCCGGGCCGAGCGGCCGTGGACGGCGGCTTCGCCCTGCCGATCGTGGCGCCGGAGATCTGCATGGGCGTCGCCATGCTGATCTTCTTCGCGCGCATCATGCCGTGGCCGTCGGGCACGCCGTGGCCGATCTCTCTGGGGCCCATCATCATCGCCCACGTCGCCTTCAGCTTCCCCTTCGTGGCCGTCATCGTCCGCGCGCGTCTGGCCAGCTTCAACGTCGAGATGGAAGAAGCCGCGCGCGACCTGGGCGCCGGGCCGTGGCGGGCGCTGGCCGATGTGGTCATCCCGCACCTGCGCCCCGCCCTGCTCGCCGGGGCTCTGCTGGCCTTCACCCTGTCGCTGGACGACTTCGTCATCACCTTCTTCACCGCCGGGCCGGACACGGTGACCTTCCCGGTGAAGGTCTATTCGATGATGCGCTTCTCGGTGACGCCCAAGGTCAACGCCATCTCGACGGTGCTGCTGGTGCTGACCGTCGTCCTCACCTTCATCGCCCTGCGCCTTCAGGCGCGGCACAGCCGGGACGCCTGATGGCCGCCATCATCGAGTTTCGCAACGTCACCAAGCGGTTCGGTCCGGTCACCGCCGTCGACGACGTGTCGCTGTCCATCCAGGAGGGCGAGTTCTTCGCCCTGCTGGGCCCGTCAGGCTGCGGCAAGACCACCCTTTTGCGGATGCTGGCCGGCTTCGAGCTGCCGACCTCGGGCCAGATCCTGATCGACGGCCAGGATGTGACGCGCGCCGCGCCGAACCAGCGGCCGGTCAATATGGTCTTCCAGTCCTACGCCGTCTTCCCGCACCTCTCGGTCCAGAAGAACATCGAATACGGCCTGCGCATGGACGGCGTCGCACCGGAGGAGCGCCGCGAACGCGCCACGGCGGCGCTCGAACTGGTCCAGCTGGCCGGCTACGGCGAGCGTATGCCGGACCAGCTGTCAGGCGGCCAACGCCAGCGCGTCGCCCTGGCCCGCGCCATCGTCAAACGGCCCCGCGTGCTTCTGCTGGACGAACCTCTCTCGGCGTTGGACGCCAAGCTGCGCGAGGAGCTGCGCTTCGAGATGTCCGCCCTGCAGGACAAGCTGGGCATCACATTCGTCATGGTCACACACGACCAGGACGAAGCGCTGGCGCTGGCGACCCGCTGCGCCGTCATGAACAAGGGCTCGCTGTTGCAGGTCGCGACGCCGCCGGACCTGTATGAATTCCCCTCCTCGCGCCTGGTCGCCGACTTCATCGGCGGGGTGAACCTGTTCGAGGGCCGCGTCACGAACGAAGCGTCGGACCACGCCGTCATCGCCCTGCCCGAACTGGGTCGCACCGCGTGGCTGGACCACGGCGCCGGCGCCTCGGAAACGGCCGGCATCTGGCTGGCGCTGCGTCCGGAGAAGGTCGAGCTGATGAAGCGCGGCGAGACCGACGTCGAACCTCCCGTCATGGAAGGCACCCCCGCAGGCTACAACACCGCGCGCGGCGTCATCGTCGACATCGCCTATCTGGGCTCGGAGTCCGTCTACGACATTCGGCTCGAGGGCCCCAACGGCGCCGCAGACGGCAAGCGCATCCGCGTCATCCGCCCCAATCTGACCCGCTGGGACCAGGAAGACTTCACCTGGGACGAACCCGTCTGGATCGGTTGGCACGCCGAGGCGGCGCACGTCCTGTTGCAGTAATCCGGTCAGGCTGCGCCGGGCTCACGCGGCGCGCCGTCAGTCGAACTTCAGCAGCCGCAGCGGCGTGATCTCGGTCGTGACCCAGACGCCGGCCTGGGTGTACGGCTCGGCCGCGACGTAGGCTTCGGCGCCCGCGCGGTCCGCGAACTCGCCGATCATCGCAGAGCCGATGGGCACGCCCTCATCGTTCAACAGGGCGCCGACCTCGACCACCTCGCCGGCCGCGCGCCGGGCGTTCAGGCCTTCGATGTGCGCCGGACGCGCCGCGGCGCGGCGCGCTGGAGCGTCGGCGTCCGTGCCGTCACGGCCGATGATCAGGAACTGCATGGGACGCCTTCAATCGCGGGTATCCCGATGCTTTAGCGCCCATGACGCACGCGGTCGACGCCCGATCAGGCCCGCCCGACCACGGCGACCGGCTCGAACTCGATCTCGAAGAAGTCGAACATCAGCGGCGCTTCGCCGATGAAGAGCGACAGCCGGACGTGGGGATCGCGCGCCGAGGTCAGGTCGAGCGCCTGATCGTCGCCATCGGCGTCCTCGCCCATGTCGCCAAACGGCGTCGAGAAGGCGCGCACGCGGATGATCCGATCGCCCCGTCGCTGCAATCGGGCGACAGTGTCTTCCAGAGCCAGCGCGTGCACGACCTCGACCTCGGGGCCCGAGGCCTCGTCATCGAACCGGCTTTGCCGCTCGTAGCGGTCAGGGTTCTGGAACGTCATGGGGCGCGCCCTCCGATCCGGCGACACCGGCGCAACCGCGATCGAAGGTAGGCTAACCCATCTCCTACCAATCTTGTAGATATTAATTCTGCTCGACCGTTTAGTTTCGGCGCCAGCCCCTCATCGCGCGGTCAGGAAGCTGGCGACGGTCAGGCGGCCGACGCGCGGGTCGGGCGACAGCGCCTGCCCGGCCAGACAGGCGCAGTGCAGCAGATTGCCCGGATAGATCAGCGCACGATTGAAGGCGGGGCGGAAGGCGGCCGTCTGTTCGAACAGAACCGTGTCGCCGTCGATGTAATCTGCGGGCGGCTCGCAGTGGGCCGCGAAGTCGGCCTTGAGCGCGTCGAGATAGGCCCGGTGCCGATCCGGCGTGATGCGCTCGAACCCCGTGGACCGATGGCGATAGAAGGCGGTCCCGCCCAGGTCCGCGCGTGACAGATAGTGGACGATGGCCAGCTTTCCCGCCTCGGTGTCATCGACATGCGGAATACGCTGGGCCAGCGACAGGTCGCCCGGCGATGCGGTGCTGATGGAATACAGGGCGCGGTCGCAGGCGACGCGATCGGCGGCGCCGAAGACCTGTTTCGCGACGGCGGCGATGACGCCGTTCAGCCCCTTGAAGTAAGCCGCCCCGACCGGCGCGCGCGGGCCGGGATAGAAGGCGCCCAGCGGCTGGTAGGTCAGGCGGACGGCCTCTTCGACCAGGGCGTCCGGGTCCGGCGAGAAATCGTCGATCACGACCACCGGCACAGCCTCGGCCCCGACCGTTTCGACGCGGATCCGCTGCTGGTTCATCGCGTCCTCGACCCGGCCTCCGCCTTGGCCCACTGTAGCCGGATGACGCCCATCCGGGAAATCGATCGCGTCTCGCCCGATATCTTCGCGGACGTTCGCCGGGCCGCCGAACCGGTGGTGATGCGCGGTCTGGTCAGCGACTGGCCGCTGGTCCAGGCGGCGCGCGAGGGGCAGGCCACAGCCTATCTAGCCGGACTGGCGAACGGCGAGCCCGTCCCCTTCATGCGTGCGGCTGCGGAGGTCGAGGGACGGCTCCATTACGCCGCCGGTGTCGAAGGCCGGAACTTCGAGCGGCAACAGGGAACAGTGGCCGAGTTCCTGTCGCTGCTGGAGGCCGAGGCGGCCAAGACGCGACCCGACGTCCTGGCCTTGCAGGGGATGCCGGCGTCGCAGCGCCTGCCCGAGTTCGCGGCGTCTCATCCCATGCCGCTGCTGCCAGAGGCCGTGCCGCCGCGTCTGTGGGTCGGCAACGCGGCCAAGGTGGCGATCCACCACGACCCGACCGAGAACATCGCCTGCGTGGCGGCCGGCCGACGCCGCTTCACCCTGTTCGCGCCCGAGCAGGTGAGCAACCTCTACATGGGGCCGTTTCATCAGACGCCCGCGGGGGTGCAGGTCGCCCTGCCCCATCTGACGGACCCGGATCTGGATCGCTATCCGCGCTTCGCCATGGCGCTGGCGGCCGCGATGACGGCGGAGCTTGAGCCCGGCGACGCGCTCTACATCCCCTATCAGTGGTACCACCACGTCGAGGCGCTGGATCCGGTCAATGTGCTGGTGAACTACTGGTGGGACCCGGCGCCGGGGGGCTTCGGCTCGCCGTGGGACGCCATGATGCACGCGATGATGAGCGTGCGGTCCCTGCCCGCCGACCAGCGCCGCGCCTGGCGGGCCATGTTCGACCACTACGTCTTCGAGACCGACGGCGATCCGGGCGAGCACCTGCCCGAGACCGGGCGCGGCGCCCTGGCCCGGCCCACGCCCCAGACGGCGGCCCAGATGCGCCGGTCGCTTCTGAAAAAACTGTCCGAGGGCTAGTTCGGCGGCCCGGCCGGACAGACCTTCTGAACATAGGCGGCGTGGTCGGGCATCCGGTCCACGCATTTGCGGATCACGCCGGTGATATTGCCCAGGAAGGCGTCGACCTCCGCGTCCGGGCGCAGGCCGACCATCGGATCATAGCCACGCGGGACCATGCCCTGGCCCAGGAAGACCTGGATCCAGCTTTCCTCGGCGAACAGCTCCTCGTCCTCGCGGAAGATGCGGCCGTTGGCCATCCACAGGTCCATCTTGCGCTGCAGCGTCTCGGGGACCTCCATGTCGCGGCAGTAGCGCCAGAACGCCGTGTCGTCCCGCCGCGTCGCCTTGTAGTGCAGGATGATGAAGTCGCGGATCCGCTCGTATTCGAAATCGGTCTGCCGATTGAACTCGGCGGTCGTCGCCTCATCGAAACCGGCGTCGGGCAAGAGGCGGATCAGGCGGATCAGGATCGATTGGACCAGGTGGATCGAGGTCGATTCCAGCGGCTCCAGGAAGCCGGAGGCCAGACCCAGGGCGACGCAATTCCTGTTCCACACCTTCTTGCGCTTGCCGGTCACGAAGCGGATGCGGTTGGGCTCGGCCAGCGGCGGCCCGTCCAGATTCTCGACCAGAATCCGCTCGGCCTCGGCGTCGTCCATATACTGGCTGGAATAGACGTGGCCGTTGCCTGTGCGGTGCTGCAACGGAATGCGCCATTGCCAGCCGGCGGGCCGGGCGGTGGCGCGGGTGTAAGGCGTCATCGGCTCCACGCGCGGGCACGGCAGCGCGATGGCCCGGTCGCACGGCAGCCAGCGGCTCCAGTCCTCATAGCCGGTCTTCAGCGCCTGTTCGGTGATCAGCCCGCGGAAGCCAGAGCAGTCGATGAACAGGTCCGCCTCGACGACCTGTCCGCTCTCCAACGTCACCGAGCGCACGAAGCCGTCCTCGGGGTCCAGCGCCACACCCTCGACCTTGCCTTCCAGGCGCGTGACGCCCGCTGCCTCGGCGCGGCCGCGCAGATAGCGCACGTAGAGCGCCGCATCGAAGTGGAAGGCGTGGCCGATATGGCCCAGCGGCGACTCCGCCATCTTCGGCTCGGCGCGCATGAAGCGGTTCTCCAGCGCCGCCGCCGTGTTGATGGACATGTCGGCGAAGTCCGGCGCCGCGCCCCGCTGGTTGGCCTGAAGCCAGTAGTGGTGCGCTCGCAGCCAGCCCAGGTCGCGGCCGATGACGCCGAAGCCGTGGATATAGCTGTCGCCCAGCCGGTCCCAGTCATTGAACTGGATGCCCAGTTTGAACGTGCCTTGGGTGCGCTGCATGAATTCGTTCTCGTCGAGATCGAGCAGCTCGTTGTACTTCTTGATCGCGGGGATCGTGGCCTCGCCGACGCCGATGATGCCGATGGCGTCGGACTCGATCAGGGTGATCTCGTAGAGGCCCCTGAACAGCTTCGACAGCAATGCGGCCGCCATCCAGCCGGCGGAACCGCCGCCGACGATCAGGATGCGCTTCAGCGGCCGCATGGAGTCTCCCTTATCCCACCGGGCAAGTCATCGGCGTCGCCGGCGTCGGCAGGGCGCCGACCGAGCGGGCCTGAGCGTAGCCCAGACCATAGCCGCGCGCGAACTGGACCACGCCGTCCTCGCCGGTCGAGCAGGCCGAACCCGGCCAGGCGAAGGACAGTCGGCCGGTGAAGTCGTAGCGACCGCCCAGCATGACGTCGGCCAGTCCGCTGGCCTCCGTGCCCGGCAGGAAGGCGGCCACGAAGGCGTCCGACAGGTTCATCAGGTCGTTGGTGTAGGCCGGGCGCCCCGAATAGAAGACGGTCACCACCGGCGCCCCCTTGCCCGCGACGGCCTGCAGCGCGGCCAGATCGGCGGGGTGCAGCGTGCTGTGCTGCAGCGGGGCGGGGAAGCGAACGTCGCCGTTGTATTCGGCGTAGGGCGTCTCGCCCAGCACGGCCACGACGGCCGAGAACTGGGACGGATCCACGCCGCGGCCGTCGACCGAATAGGTGACGTTCGCCTCGCCCAACTGCTCGCGCAGCGCCGCCAGCAGGGTCTGGCCCGTGGCGAAGTCGGCGTTGACGTTCTCGGTCCCCTGCCAGGTCAGCGACCAGCCGCCGGTCTGGTTGGACAGGCTGTCGGCGCTCGAGCCCACCACCAGCACGCGCTGACCGGCGCGCAGCGGCAGGGCGGCGTTGTCATTCTTCAACAGGACCACCGACTTGCGCACCGCTTCGCGAGCCAGGGCGCGCACGTCCAGCGCCGAGGCCTGGCCGTTGATGCGGCTCTCGGCCGGCTGATGCTGGAACAGGCCCGAGCGCATCTTCACGCGTAGGATGCGGGTGACGGCGTCGTCGATGCGGCTTTCGGCGATGCGGCCCGCGCGCACGTCGGCCACGGTGTTGGCGATAAAGGCCTTCCAGTCCTCGGGCACCATGACCACGTCGATGCCGGCGTTGATCGCCTGCGGGCAGTGATCCTTGGTGCAGCCCGGCACCTGTTCGATGCCGTTCCAGTCCGACACCACCAGCCCGTCGAAGCCGAGACGGCCCTTCAGTACGTCGGTCAGCAGCTCACGGCTGCCGTGCATCTTGCCGTAGTCGCGGCCCGCCGCGACGTCGTTCCAGCTGTTGTACGAGGCCATCACCGTCTGCACGCCGGCGTCCAGCGCGGCGTAGTAGCCGGCGCCGTGGACGGCGATCATGTGGGCGCGCGTGGCCCGGTTCTCACCCTGGTCCACGCCGTTGAAGGTGCCGCCGTCGCCGAGGAAATGCTTGGCCGTGGCGACCACGTCGCCGTCGCCGGTCAGCCGCCCCTGCAGCCCCCGCACCAGGGCGGCGCCATAGCGGCCGACCAGGGCCGGATCGCTGGAATAGCTCTCATAGCTGCGGCCCCAGCGACGGTTCTCGCCGACCGCCACCGTCGGGGCGAAGACCCAGGTGATGCCGGTGGCGCGCACCTGCTGCGCCGTCGCGCGGCCGATCCGCTCGACCAGCGCCGGGTCGTTGGCGGCGCCCAGGCCGATGTTGTGCGGGAAGAGGGTCGCGCCCGAGACGTTGCTGTGCCCGTGCACCGCGTCCGTGCCCCAGATCAGCGGGATCTTCACCGCCATGTCGCTGCGCATCGCCGCCGCGTGATAGGCGGCCGACTGGTTCGCCCAGTCCTGCACGGTCGAGCGCTTGTTGTTGTTCGGCCAGGCGCCGCCGCCGTTCAGGACCGAGCCGATGTAGTACTGGGCCACTTCGTCCAGCGTGATCCAGCGGATGTCCGGCTGGGTGATCTGGCCGATCTTCTGTTCCAGCGTCATGCCGGCGACGATGTTGGCGATGCGCGTCTCCATCGCCTGATCGACCGGCGTGGGCGAGCGGTGCGCCGGCCAGTCGGAGGGATCGAGGCCGGCCTGCTGTACCGGCGCCATCGGCCCGGCCGCACACGCCGCGACCAGCGACAGGGCGGCGAGGGAGGCGAACTTCTTCCAGGACATGGCGGTCTCCAAAATCAGGCGAACAGGACTTCAGGCGAACGAAAAGAAAAAGGCGGGAGGCCTCGGGGGTCCTCCCGCCTTCTCGAACTGACCGTCTCGAGGGGCGGGCCGATCAGAAGCGATAGTTGATGCCGAACAGGAACTGCCGGCCGTATTCCTCGTAGGTCTCCGGCAGGTATCCGCCGTCGGCGGTCGTGGTGCCGCCGCCATCGATGCCCAGACGGGTGCGATAGGGCGAGTTGGTCAGGTTGTTCACCTGGAACAACACGCCCAGGCCTTCCATCGGACCGCTCTCGAAGGTGTAGCCGATCTGGGCGTCGATCTGCTCGTCGTCGAGGATTTCGGTCGATCCGCGCGTGGCGAACAGCTGGACCACTTCACCCTTGAAGGCCTCGCGGAAACGCTTGGAGACCCGGGCCTGGAAGCCGCCGCGCTCGTAATAGACGGTCGCGTTGTAGACCATGCCCGACAGCCCCGGAATTCGGACAGGCGCGTTCGGATCGGTGCCCGGGTTCAGGTCGGACTCGGTGAAGGAGACGCTGCCCAGAGCGCCGAAGCCTTCCAGCGGCACCCACAGGTTTCCGAAGTCGATCGCGCCGCTGATTTCCACGCCCTGGACGCTGCCGCCCTTGCCGTTGGCCGGCAGGCTGATGGAGCCGATCGGGCTGATGATCACGCCGTCCGGGATCTGCGAAGCCGTCGCCGGCAGCGGGATACCCGAGAAGTCGAACGTCTGCGTCTGGGTGTAGATGTAGGTGTCCAGCGACTTGTAGAAGCCGGCGATCGACAGATAGCTCGTGGCGTCGAAGTACCATTCGTACGCCAGGTCGAAGGCGTTGGCGCGCCACGGCTCCAGCTTGGCGTTGCCGCCGGACGCCGACCACGGATTCACGGTCTGGCCCGGCTGGCAGGGCTGGCCGGTACAGACCAGCGAGTTGAAGCCCGGCGTCACGTTGGCGCGCATCTCGTCCATGCGGGGGCGCGCCATGGTGCGGGACGCGGCGAAGCGCACCCGGTGCCCGCTGCCCAGATCGTAGATCAGGTTTAGGCTGGGCAGGGCATCCAGATAATCCGCACCGTCGGTGATGGCCGTCGGGACGACCGCTCCGCCGTTGGTGCCGTTGATGATGACGCCGCTGGATTCCTGGTGCTGGTCGACCAGTTGCATGCCGACGTTGCCGCGCCAGTTCCCACCTTCGAAGTCCAGTTTCACGAAGGCGGTCGTGACCACCTCGTTGATGTCCCAGTTCTTGTCGTAATAGTTGGCGTCCAGGATGGGCGCGCGGTCGTAGTAGACGTCCAGAGCGCTGGCGATATCGACCGACAGCACGTCGCCGAAGCCGGCGAAGTCCAGCGACGTCGGCGTCACCAGGTACTGCGGATCGACCAGCACCTGGGCGCGGCCGTTCTTCAGGAACAGGTCGAAGTCGTCGACGCGCTTGGTCTTGTTCCGCTCGGTGCGGTTCACGCCGTAGGTGATGGTGTGGAAGAAGCCTTCCATCGCCGTCTCGCCCTTCAGATCGACCGCGAAGATGTCTTCCTGCACGTCGGGGAAGCGGATGGCGCCGTCGTGGCCCCAGCCACCCCAGGGCGCCCGGTCGCCCAGCGACACCTGGTCGGCGTCGGCGTAGTTCAGACCCTCGTCATAGGTCGGGAAGCCGTCGTCGTTCACTTCGAAGTTGATGGTGTCGAAGGTGCGCCCGCCATTGGCCGCCGCGCCGCCCGTACCGTAGCCGGCGTAGGTCTCCAGGATCGTCTCGCGACGACGGTTGGTCGAATAGGACAGGTCCGCCGTCAGCGTGGTGCTTTCGCTCAGCTCGTAGGACGTGTTCAGGCCGGCCGAAAAGATCTCGTCTTCGCGGGTGTTGTGATCGTTGCGGAGGATCGGCACCGCATTGTTCATCGTCCCGCTGCGCGCAAACAGCGAGCCGCCGCGATCCTCGGTCTCGACGTTGGTGAAGGTCGCGCCGTCGGCCCAGCCGTTCGAGAACCACTGCGCGCCGCGCGTCGTCTCTTCCTGATCGAACTTGGAGTAATAGACATCCAGCACCGAGTGCAGGCGGTCGTTCGGCTGCCACTCCAGAATGCCGATGATGGCGTCGCGCTGGTTCAGCCGCGAGGTGGCGAACACTTCCTGACCGTTCAGGAACAAGGCGCCTGCCGCGTCGGCCGGGGCCGCGAAGTCGAAGCTCTCATAGCCGTACGCCTTGTAGTGGCGGTTGGCCGACGGCGAATCCAGGTGGGCGTAACCGATGGCCAGGCCGACCGTGTCGTCCAGGAACTGGTCGATGTAGCTGAACGAGAAGCGGCCGCCGTAGCTGCGCATGTCGTCGTTCAGATCGCCGTCCTGGACGACCTCGCCGCGCAGGTTCACGGCCATGGCGCGCTCGCCGAACTCCAGCGGGCGCACGGTGCGCAGATCGGCCGTGCCCGAAAGGCCCATGCCCGAAACCTCGGCGTCCGGGGTCTTGTAGATGACCACGCCGCTCAGCAGTTCCGACGGATACTGGTCGAACTCGACCGCGCGGTTGTCGCCCGACGACGCCTGCTGGCGGCCGTTCAGAAGGGTGGTGGTGAAGTCCGGGGCCAGGCCGCGGATCGAGATGACCTGGGCGCGGCCATTGACGCGCTGGGCCGCCAGACCCGGCAGGCGGGCGATCGATTCGGCGATCGACACGTCCGGCAGCTTGCCGATGTCCTCGGCCGAAACCGCTTCGACGATCGAGGTCTCGTTGCGCTTGGTGTTGATGGAGTTGGCCAGGCCGCGACGCAGGCCGGTCACGACGACCTCGTCCAGCTGGTCGGCCTGTTCGTCCTGATCGCTGGCCACGGGCTCCTGCGCGGCGGCCAGGCCCGGCGCGGCGAGAGCCAGCGCGAGCACCGAGGCTGACAGCCAGAGCTTCGGATTCCTGTGGTTCGGCGCCTTGGTCGCACCCGTGCTCATGCTGCGCATGTCTTCCCCTTCCGCGTTTCCCAGTGGCGCGAGCTCTTCGTCCCGCGTCCAGATTCGCGCTTCCTCGCCGAGGCGTTTGAAGCGCTTCCAATTGCGTAGCTGATTTGGATGGCTTCCGCAATCCAGCCTTATTTCGAAATCAGCGCGGCCCAAGTGAAGGTGGCCAGACTGCGCGGCGGCAGGCTGACACGGGCGGCCGCGTCGCCCTCGCCGAGGTCGAACGCGGTCGCCGTCGCGGCGTCGTTCACCACCAGCACCGCCCGCGATCCATCGGGATTGATGAAGGCGACCGCCTGCAGTCCCTCCGGCGCCGTGACCGCGACCCGGCGCGCGCCCTGACGGACGAACCGGCTGGCGTGACCAAAGGCGTAGTATTCCTGATTGCGGGTGACCGCGCCGGTCCGGCTGTCGATCGTCACCACGCCGCGGCAGTCGCCGCACCCGCCGGCATGCGGGCCGTAGCTTTCGTCCAGCGCCAGATTCCACATCAGCACGCCGCGCGCCCACTGGGTGGTCGAGCCGACGATCAGGGTCTTGGCCGTCCACATCAGGCTGTCGGAAAAGCCCGGCGCCCACTCCCCGCCCGAACACTCGGTGAAGAAGACGTCCTTGTCGGGATGGGCGTCGCGCACCTGCCCCTGCGCCGAGACATCGCCGCCGTAGCAGTGCCAGGCGACGCCGCTGACGAAGGGACGCGCCACCGGGTCGGCCAGGACGCCCAGCGGCTGCTCCGGCTTGTCCCAGTTGTGGTCCCAGTCGAGGATATGCGTCTGGATGCCCGCCGCCTGGAAGGCCGGGCCCAGGTTCTGGCCGATGAAGCGCGCGCGGCCCTCCGGCCCCCAGCGCATGCCCGGATAGTTCTCGGGCTCGAAGTCCGGCTCGTTCTGGATGCTCAGATAATCGGTCGGCACGCCCTGGGCCCGCGCCGCCTGGATGTAGCGGGTCAGATAGGTGGCGTAGACGCCGTACAACTCGGGCTTCAGCTGGCCCTTGATCATGGAGTTCGTCGTCTTCATCCACCCCGGCGCGCTCCACGGCGAGGCCATGACCTTCAGGTCCGGATTGATGGCCAGGGCGGCGCGGATGGTCGGGAAGACCTCCGCCTCCATAGGCGCGGTCGAGAAGCCGGCCAGCGTCGGGTCCGCCTGATCCGCCAGCGAGTAGTGGAAGCGCGAGAAGTCCGAGGCTCCGACCGTCACGCGCGTGAAGCTGAAGCCCAGCCCCTCCCCGTCCCGACCGAACAGCTCGTGCAGCAGGGCGTCGCGTTGGGACGCCGTCATTCGCGTCTGGATCAGCCAGGCCGAGGCGTCCGTCACAGAGGCGCCGAAGCCGACCATCGTCTGGAACGTCTGGTTCGGATCGACCACGACCGCCGGGCCATCGGCGCGCGTTTCCGACCATGCCAGCGCCGGCTGCGCCTGCATCAGCTGGCTGCGGTCGCCGGTGGTGACCCAGGACTGGATCGTGCTCTGCCGGGGCGGCGCCGAGGCGCAGGCGCCCGCCAGCAGCGCCAGAAGCATGGGCGCAAGGGCCCGCATCGTTGAGGTGCGCATCCTGAAGTTCCCTCCTGAAGCGGCTCGCGTTGATCGCGGGCTCGAAATTGGAAGCGGTCTCAGTCGCCCGACAAGGGCGGCGCCGTCAAGCCGTGGCGGTGGCCAGATGGACGCGGGGGCGATCGGCGGAGGCCCGCGGCACCACCCGATGCTCGGCCACATGAAACCGCCAGTCGCCGCCCTGCCCGGCCCCGCCAGACAGACGCCGCGCCAGGATCCGCACGGCGTCCGCGCCCATGACCTTCAGCGGCTGATGCACGGTGGCCAGCGGCGGCCAGACGATTTCCGACACCGGCGTGTCGTCGAAGCCGGTGATCGACAGGTCGCCCGGAACATCCAGTCGACGGGCGTGCGCCACCGAAAGGGCGCCCGCCGCCATGTCGTCATTGGCGCAGATCAGGGCCGTGGGCGGCAGCGGGCCGTCCAGCAGGGTCGCGGCGATCAAGCCGCCGGATCGGAAGGTGAAGTCGCCCCGCTCGACCACCACCGCATCGGGGTCCAAGTCATGCTCGGTCATGGCCCGGCGAACGCCCAGCAGACGTCGCTCGGCCGACAGGTGTCCCGCAATGCCCGCGATGAAGCCGAACCGCCGGTGGCCCAGGCTGATCAGATGCGCGGCGATGTCGTGCCCCCCCGCCTCGTCGTCGACCCCGACGCTGTCGACCAGGGCCTGCGTGTCCGGCCCCGGCGAAATGGCGACGACGTGACAGTCCAGAGCCCGGATCCGTTCGATCAGTTCGTGGTCGTCGGCGAAGGGCGGGGTCAGGATGACGCCCTGGCAGCGCTGGGTCTCGATCAGGTCCAGCACCTGACGGTGACGATCGGCGCTCTGCTGCGGCACCGGACGGGTCAGCAGCTGATAGCCCGCCGCCAGGCACTCCCGCAGCGCGCCGAGCTCCAGCGCGGAGGTGTAGAAGGAGTTGGGCTCGGCCTCCAGGTCGGACGCCAGGATCAGGGCCAGCAGCCCGCTGCCCCCGCCCGCCAGCGATCGCGCCTGCGGATTGACCCGGTAGTTCAGGGTCTTCACGGCCGCCAGCACCGCGGTGCGCACCTTCTCGCTGACGTTCGGCCCGCCGTTCAGCACGCGCGACACGGTCGCCCGCGCCACCCCGGACAGGCGCGCGACGTCGTCGATGGTCGGTCGTTTGGTCGTCAACGCACTCGCCTCGGAAGGGGGCGGACGATGCAGTGCTGCGCCCGCGCACACAATAGGTCGACGTCAGCCACAGTGCGGCGTCATATGCGCGCATGACCGACCCTGCGGCGTCCGCGCCCATCCATACTCAGCGTCGGTCGCGCGCCTTCATCCTGCGCTACGCCCTGGCCCAGACGGGCGCCTTCATCAGCTTCATCCCGCTGCTGACCCTCCTGCTCCCCGCCAAGGCCGAGGCGATCGGCGGCCCGGCGGGCGCGGCCGTCGTGCTGAGCCAGGCCGCCTTCTGGGGCGGGGCGACGGCGGCGATCGCCAACCTGGCCTTCGGCGCGCTCAGCGACCGGACGCGTTCGCCGCTGGGACGGCGCCGCCCCTGGATCATGGGCGGCGTGGGGGGCCTGCTCGTCAGTTTCGCCCTGCTGACCGGCGCCTCGACGCCCTTCAGCCTGGTGGTCGGGGTCATCGCCTTCCAGCTGGCGGTCAACGCCTTCTTCGCCCCGCTGAACGCCCTCGTGCCGGACCTCGTGCCGGATCGGCAAAAGGGTCTGGTGGCCGCTTGGGCCGGCATCGCGGCGCCGTTCGCCAACCTGTTCACCGCCCTGGTGATCAGCCGCCTCCACCCCGACGTCGGCCTGCAGTTCGCCCTGGTCGGCGCGGCCGTGGTGCTTCTGGTTCTGCCGCTGTTGCTGCGGCTGGAGGAGACGGCGCAAGCCTCCGTCGGCTTCACCCTGTCCTTCCGCGCCCTCAAGGACCGCACCTTCGCCGCCGTCTGGACCTCGCGGCTGTTCGCCGAGGCGGCCATCGCCATCCACACCCTCTACCTGTTTCTCTGGGTCAGCCGCGCGCCGCCCGGGGTGATGCCGACAGGCCAGTCGCCCGCCGCGGTCTTCGGTCTGCTGTTGGCGACCGCGACCGTCTCGACCGTGATCGCCGGCTTCGTAGGCGGCGTGGCTTCGGACCGTCTGGGTCGGCGGCTGCCCTTCGTGATCGCCGCCATGGTTGCGATGGCGGCGTCGCTGGTGCTGCTCTGCATCGCCCCGCCCTGGCCGGGCGTGCTGATGATCCAGTTGCTGTTCGGGGCCGCCCATGGCCTGCACGCCACCACCGTCGCCGCGATGACGGCCGAGATCCTGCCGGACCGCGAGAGCTTCGGTCGCGACCTCGGCGTCATGAATGTCGCGATCGCCGTGCCCCAGAGCCTGGCTCCCGCCGCCGTGCTGGTCCTGCTCGGCCTGGGCCTGCCCCTGGCCACCGTCTTCCTGATGGCCGGGGCCTTCGCCGTTCTGTCAGCCGGCGCCCTGACATTCGCACGCGTCGTACGCACCCCTGGAACACAAAGCGCGCCGGAACATTGATCACCCGACCATTCGGGTACGCATCATGTTCGCTTTCGTCATCGCCACCGCCCTGCTCACCACCGCTCCTGCCACCGTCGCAGAGCGCTCGCACCCGACGCCCCAGCAGGTGTCGCTCGCGCCCGAGCCGGTGCTGTCCAGCGTCGCGGTCACCCTGGAGTGCACCGCCTACAAGGATGGCCGCGTCGGGGCCTGCCAGGTGCTGGGCGAAACCCACCCCGGCCTCGGCTTCGGCACGGCCGCCGTCGCCCTGATGCAGGGCGAGCGGCTCGAGCCCAGCGCGCGCGACGTCCAGTTCGCCCGGACCATTCAGTTCATGCCGTAGGGCGTCAGCCCTCGCTGGCCGCCCTCAACCTCGACAACGCCTCGTCGGCCTCTCCCTCGGTCAGGCTGGCGAAGCCCAGGCGCAACCCCATCTCGATCGCGGGCGGCACGGCGTAGCTGTCGGGTGGCGCGAATCGGATGTCCGCACGGACCGCTCCGCGCTGGATGCGGCTCAGCATGGCTTCGTCCCTGAACCGTACCCAGAAGGCCAGCCCGCCGTCCGGCGTATCGAACACCGCTTCGTCGCCCAGATGCCGTCGCAGAGACTGGGCGAACGACAACCGCCGCTCCGCGTAAATCAGGCCGGTCTTCCTCGCATGGCGTCGCAGTTCGCCCGCGTCGATCAGCTCGGCCACCGCCTCTTCGGTCAGGATGTTGCCCTGCCGGTCCATGGTCATGATCTGGGTCGCCGCCGCGTCGATCACGTCCACCGGCGCCACCAGATAGCCGATCCGCAAGCTCGGCAACGTCAGCTTGGACAACGACCCGATGTAGATCACCCGGTCCGGCGCATAGCTGGCCATCGGCAGCAGCGGCTGGGATTCGAAATGGTACTCGTGGTCGTAGTCGTCCTCGATCACCGCGAAACCGAACTGGCGCGCCAGCTCCAGCAGCCGCAACCGCCGCTTGGGCCGCAGCGCCACCGTCGTCGGGAACTGGTGATGCGGCGTCAGGAAGACGGCCTTCACCTTGTGAGCCCGGCAGGCCTGCTCCACCGCCTCGACGTCGATGCCGTCTCCGTCCAGCGGCACGCCCAGCACCTTCGCCCCGGCGGCGCGGAAGGCGTCGGCGGCGGGCGTGTAGGTCAGCGACTCCATCACCACCGTATCGCCGGGGTTCAGCAGCACGCGGGCGGCGACGCTGACGCCCATCTGGCTGCCGCGGGTGATGCAGATATTGTCCGGATGGGCCGTCACGCCGCGCTGGGCGCTCAGCATCTCGGCGATGCGCTCGCGCAGCAGCAGCGAGCCGCGCGGGTCGCCGTACCGCATGCGGTTACGGCGCCGGGCGCGCGTGATCGCTTCGCGATAGGCGCGGGCCAGGATCTCGGTCGGAAACAGGCGGTAGTCCGGCGTGCCCTCGTCGAAGGTCAGGCTGTCCGTGCCCGACAGGACAAAGGGCTTGGCGGCGACGGCGTTGAAGCGGAACTCGGCCTTCTGCGGCGGACTGGATCGCACCTCGGGCTTGGTCGGCTGGCCCGGCAGGTTGGCGGCCACCATCGTGCCGCGCGTGCCCTGAGACTCCAGCCAGCCCTGGGCGACCAGGTCGTCATACGCCAGCACGATGGTCTTGCGATTGACCCCCAGCGTCTTGGCCAACTCCCGGCTGGACGGCAGATAGACGCCCGGCTGCAGCCGCCCGTCCTGGATCTCGTGGATCAGGGCGTAGACGATCTGGAGATACAGCGGCACGTCCTTCTGGGCGCTGATGCGCTCGGACAGGACGATCTTCCACGGCCGCAGCATTGGACCCCTCGGGCCTGGTCGGACAAGGCATGACTATGGGCCAGCCACGGCGCGGCTGCAACGCTCAGGCGACGCGGGCCCTCATCCATGCGGCCGCAGCGTCCAGCGCCTCTTGGGCGATGCTGGACGTCGCGCTGGCCTCCAGGAAACTGTGACTGGCCCCGGCGTATTCGCGGACGTCCGTCGGCACGCCGGCCGCCGCCAGCCGCACCGCCATCTCGCGGTTCTCGTCGGCCAGGATATCGCAGGCGGCGATCGCCAGGTGGGCCGGCGGCAAATCGATCAGGTCGGCCAGCAAGGGTCGGATGTAGGGATCGTCGAACCGGCCCTGGGCGTAGTCGGCCCAGAACTGGGTCATCTCTTCCGGCGTCAGCATGTACCGATCGTCGCCATACTGGTCGTGGCTGGCCCGGCGCAGATCGTCGAAGGCGCCGTAGTTCAACACCATGCCGCGCGGCAGGCTCTGGCCCCGGTCGCGGCGACGCAGGGTCACGCCCATCGACAGATTGGCCCCGGCCGAGTCTCCACCGATCAGCCAGCGCGAGGAGTCCAGGCTGTGCGCTTCACCCTCGGCTTCCAGCCAGTCGATGGCCGCGTCGATGTCGTTCAGCGCCTGCGGATAGGCCGCGTCCGGGCTCAGGCTGTAATCGACCCCCAGGACGGCGAAACCGCTGCGCGCCGCGTACTCGCGCATCAGCCGGTCGTGGGTGTCGATGCTGAACAGCACCCAGCCGCCGCCGTGCAGATAGACCAGCACCGGCAGCGCCGCCTCGCGCTCGACCGGCCGGTGGATGACCAGACGCCGTCCCGCAACGATCACGTGATCGGTCCGCGCCATCGCGGGGCCGCCCTGTTGCAACGGCGCGCGCACGGCCTCGGCGATCTGGCGGCGGTGATCGCGGTCCCGCGCCTCGCCCTGTCCCGCATAGCCGCCCAGGATGAAGTCCCGGAAGGCGCGGATTTCCGGGTGCAATTGGTCCGGTTCGGCCGTCATTCGCCGCGCTGGGTCCGCATCAGGGGCACGATGGGATCGTCGCCCAGCGCCTGGATCACCTCGGCGAACGTCCCCGGCTTCTCGTCCTGGCCCAGCTTGAACTTGGCCTCGGTCGCCACGACCCGGGCGCGGAAGGCCAGGATGCGGGTCAGCATGGGGGCGAAGCGCGCGCCCATTTCCGCCGGGGTCCAGCGGTCGCCCTCAAGCGCGCGCGACAGCTCGACGATCGACCGTTCGTTCTCCGACGCGTCGAAGGTCAGATCGACCTGGAAGCTGGCCAGGGCGTAGTTCCAGGTCGGCGCCCAGGTCGGGTCCGAAACCCAGGCGGGCGGGACGTAGGCGTGCGGTCCCTGAAAGACGATCAGGGCGCGGGGCTCAGCCTTCAGCGCCTCGACCTGCGGATTGCTCAGCGCGAAATGGCCGAAAAAGCCGGTGACGGCGCCGGACGCATCCGTCTCGGTCAGCAGCGGCAGCGGCGTCACGAAGGGGCCGCAGATCACCAGCCCCAGCATCTGCGCGCGCGTCAGGGCGGCGACGTCCGCCGGCGACCCCGGCTCGAACCGGTTCATGACGCCGGGGCGCGGCGCCGGGCCGGTTCCGTCCATCGATGCATCCCCCATTCCACGCGTCCAGCGCTAGGGTCCGAGCAGACCACCGCCCACATCCAACTTTGACGCGTGCCGGGGGCCAAGCGACGATCAGGCCTGATAGCGGGCGCGGCCGCCGACGTAGGTGGCCAACACGGGGATCTCCTTCAGCGTCTCGACGTCGGCCGTGAACGGATCGGCCCCCAGCACCACAAGATCGGCCAGGAACCCCGGCGCCAGCTTGCCCAGACGATCCTCCTGGAAGCCGGCGTAGGCGTTGGCGGCCGTGTAGGCGACCAGAGCCTGTTCGACGGTCACCTTCTCCTCGGGCAGCCACCCCTGCGGATTGGCGCCGTCGATGGTCTCGCGCGTCACCGCCGCATAGACGCCCAGCAGCGGGTCCAGCGGCGCCACCGGCCAGTCCGAGCCGAAGGTCACCGTGGCGCCCGACGCCATCAGCGAATGGAAGGCGTAGGTGCCGTGCAGCCGCTCCGGCCCGATCCGCTCGACCGCCCAGCGGCCGTCGTCGATGGCGTGGAAGGGCTGGACCGAGGCGATCACCTTCTCGGCGGCGAAGCGCGACACGGACGACGGCAGGATGTGCTGGGCGTGCTCGATGCGGAAGCGGCGATCGCGCTCGCCATGGGCCTGTACGACCTGCTGGAAGATGTCGAGCACGTCGTCATTGGCCAGGTCGCCGATGGCGTGGACCGTGACATGCAGGCCAGCGGCGTCCGCGGCCGTGACCAGCTCATGCAGTTCGTCCTTGGGGATCACGCGCTTGCCGGTCTCGCTCGGCATGTCGGTGTAGGGATCGTGGAAGACCGCCGTGCGCGAGCCCAGAGAGCCGTCGGCCAGTCCCTTCACCCCGCCCCAGCGCACCCAGTCGTCGCCCCTGCCCTCGGCGGCGACCAGGTCGGCCATCTTCCGCCAGTCGCGGATCGGCGCGAACGAATAGAAGCGCATGTCGGTCTCGCCCCTGGCCCGCAGGGCCCGGACGGTGTCGTGGCTGCGCCAGTCCAGTTCCGGCATGTGCACCTGGCTGACGCCGTGCTTCAGGCCGTGGGCGATGCCGCCGCGAACGATCTCCTCCATCTCCGCCTGGGTCTCGGCCGGGATGACGGCGTTGACCAGTTCGATGGCGTTGTCCTTCAGGATGCCGGTCGGCTCGCCCGCCGCGTCGCGCAGGATCAGGCCGCCGGCCGGATCGGGCGTGTCCCGGGTGATCCCGGCCAGCCGCAGCGCGGCGGAGTTCAGCAGCATGGTGTGAAGGTCGGTGCGCGGCACCGCGACCGGCGTGTCGGGGGTGACGGCGTCGATCCAGTCCTTGCTCGGCAGCGCCCCGCCCAGCCGCTGTTCGTCCCAGCTGCCGCCCTTGATCCAGCGGCCCGGCGCGGCGCGCGCCGCTTCGCCCAGCCGGCGCGCGAAATCGGCCCGGTCCGTCGCGGCCAGCAGATCGACCTGCTGCAGCATCGCCGAGCCGGTGAAGAAGTGGGTGTGGTTGTCGATGAAGGCCGGCATGACGAAGGCGCCGCCCAGATCCACCACGCGCGTCATCGGCGTGGAAGCGGCGCGCACCGCCTGCGACCCCAGGGCGGCGATGCGATCGCCTGTGATCCCGATCGCGTCGGTGAAGGGCGCGCCGATCGCGCCGCCGGTCCAGATCCGTCCGTTGACCAGGGCCAGATCCAGCCCGGCCTGCATCGCCCACGCCGGCAGGTCCATGACGGCGACGCCGGTCGCCACACTGGCGGTCAGAAGGCTGCGGCGGGTGAACATGGCGGAACCTGCGGGCTGGAGATCGGACGGCGACCGTCTCATTCCCCCGCCCGTCCGAAGCCGTCCAGTTCCATTTCTGCAACGGGGCCAGACTGATCGGTCCACGGAGGGCTTGGACCCGTCGCCTTTGCCAGATTGGATGTGTCTGGTGGGACCATTCGACCGAAACCCTGCACCTGCGGCCAAAGCGTCCTGGGGATAGGGAAGAGGCGGGCCGCCCAAAAAGGGGATCAAGAATGAAGTCGGTCAAACTGTTCAGTGCCGTGTCGCTGGGGGCGTTGGGCGCCGCCATGGCGATCTCGGGCGCGGCCCAGGCGCAGGAAGCCACGGTCGAGGACATCATCGTCACGGCCACCAAGCGCGACGAAAGCCTGCGCGACACGCCGCTGGCCATCAGCGCCATCACCGGCGAGCAGCTCCAGGCCGCCGGCGCCTCCAGCCTGGCCGACTACATCGTCCGCCTGCCGGGCGTGGTCTTCAACGACTACCAGCCGGGCATCTCGGAGGTGATCATCCGCGGCGTCGCGGCGACCACCTATCACGAGCAGGGCCAGACCACGGTCGGCTACTACATCAACGAAGTGCCGGTGGTTGAGCCCGGCTTCCCGATCGGCATTCCCGACGTCGACACCTTCGACCTGCAGCGCGTCGAAGTGCTGCGCGGCCCGCAGGGCACCCTGTTCGGTTCGTCCACCCTGGGCGGCCTGGTCAACTACATCGTCGAGACGGCCGACACCGGCGGCTTCGACGCGGCGGCCCAGGCCCAGGTCGGCTCGACCAAGAACTCGGACGGCGACGCCAACTATGCGCTGAAGGCCATGGTCAATGTGCCGATCGTCGCCGACACCCTGGCGGTGCGCCTGACGGCGAACCAGCGCGTCGACGCCGGCTATCTGGACAACCCGGGCACGGGCGAGATGGGCAGCAACGACTTCCGCGTCTCGGGCCTGCGCGGCTCGGCGGTTTACACCCCGACGCCGGACACCAAGGTCACCTTCCTGAGCGCCTATCAGGAGACCGAGCTGGACGACCAGACCTATCTGGACCTGAACAACCCCTACATCCGCAACACGCCGCGCGCTGAAACGCAGGAAACCAGCTTCTGGCTGAACACCCTGCGCCTGGACCAGACGCTCAGCTTCGCGAACCTGACCGTCATCGCCTCGCACAACGACAAGGACAACACGACTGTCCTGTCCTACCCGTATCCCTATGTGACCGGCGTCACGAGCGGCGACGGCGCCGCCTATTCGGTCGGCGTGGCCGAAGCGACGATCGACACCCTGGAGGCGCGCCTGTCGTCGCCGGGCGACGGTCCCTTTAACTGGCTGGTCGGCGTCAGCTACCTGAAGGCCGAAAAGTCCAGCCGCGACCGCATCTATCAGCAGGGCGCCGCCGCCTTCATCGACGCCAACCCTGTCCTGTACGGCGGCGTGTCGGGCTCGGTCCTGGCCCCGAACGACGCCATCTACGGCTATTTCGCGGACAGCGAGAACGAAGACTTCGGCATCTTCGGCGAAGTGTCCTGGGAGCTGACGCCCCAACTGGAGCTGATCCTGGGCGGCCGCTACTACGACACCCAGAACTCGGCGACGATCACCAACGCGGCCGGCTCGCTGTTCCCCGGCGGCATCTCCAATGAAGCCACCTTCGGCCAGTCCCAGTCGGAAAACGGCTTCACGCCCAAGGTCACGCTGACCTACCGTCCGCATGACAACCTGATGGTCTACGGCACCTATTCGGAAGGCTATCGCGTCGGCGGTCCGAACCCGAACGCCGCCATTCTGGACGGCATCCCGGAAAGCTACGAGAGCGACACCACCAAGAACTACGAACTGGGCGTGCGTTCGGCTACCGCGGACGGCCGCTACACCTTCGACGTGACCGTCTTCCACATCGACTGGGAGAACATCCAGGCGCGCCTGTTCACCGACGCGCCGTACTACTACTCGTATGTGACCAACGCCGGCGGGGCCGAGATCAACGGCCTTGAGCTGTCGACGCAGGTCGCGCTGACGGACGACCTGAGCTTCCACTCCAACATCACCTATCAGGAAGCGTCGCTGACCGAGTTCCTGCCGGACACCTTCGCGGTGGGCGGCGGCTATGCGGCCGGTTCGACCCTGCCGGGCTCCTCGGAGTGGTCGATCGCCAACAACCTGACCTACGCGCCGTCCGGCTGGTGGGGCGCGCCCAGCTTCGATCTGGCGCACCGCTATCTGTCCGAGGCACCGGTCGCCTTCGGCAATCCGAACCAGCGCGGCGGCTTCGACATCTTCGACATCCGCGCGGCGGTCGAACTGACGCCGAGCGTCAAGCTGCTGGCCTTCGTGAACAACGTGACGGACGCCTACGGCGTGCTGAACGCCCCCTTCACGTCGCAGGCGGTCCCGGCCGGTTCGATCGTGCGCCCGCGCACCTTCGGCATTCGCTTCGACTGGTCGTACTAAGTTAGGGAGGGGCGTGATGAAGCGCGCCCGTCTTCCACTTCTGCTGCTCGCGCTCGCCACACCGGCGGGCGCGAGTTTTGCTGATGGAGCTCCGGCCCCGCGCCAGCTGACGTTCACGGCCGAGACCGGCACCTGGATGCACCCGGACCTGTCGCCGGACGGCCGGCGCATCGTCTTCGACATCCTGGGCGACCTCTATGCGGTCGATGCGACAGGCGGGGCGGCGACGCCGATCCTGGCCGGCGTCCCGTTCGAGAGCCAGCCCGTCTTCTCACCCGACGGCCGCCGCATCGCCTTCGTCAGCGACCGGTCGGGCGTGACCAATCTGTGGACCGCCGACGCCGACGGATCCAACCCGCGCCAGCTTTCGGCGGAGACCAGCCTGAACGTCATGGCGGCGCCCGCGTGGAGCCCAGATGGCGCGGCGGTCTACGTCTCGCGCATGGTCCATTCGGTCCTGACCTACGAGATCTGGGCCTTCCCGGCCGAGGGCGGCGCAGGCAAGCAGATCACCAAGGCCCAGCCCAATGGAAACGACGACTGGGACAACCGCCGCAACGCCCTCGGCGTCCAGCCGTCGCCGGACGGCAAGGCGATCTACTACGCGGTTCGCTCAGGCCATCTCTGGACGCTGAAGGACCCGCCGCAGTGGTCTGTGGCGCGCCGCGACCTCGCCTCGGGCGAGGAGACCACCGTCATCTCCGGCGCGGGCGGCGCCATGAGCCCGGCCCTGTCGCACGACGGCCGCCGCATCGCCTATGCCGCCCGCGAGGGCCAGCAGACGTGGCTGCGACTGCGCGATCTGGAGACCGGTCAGGACCGGCCGCTGATCCCGATCGACCACGACGGACAGGAGGGCGGCTTCTACTACGGCCTGACGCCGCGCTTCACCTTCGCGGCCGACGACCAGACCATCGTCCTGAGCCTGGATGGCCGCATTCAGCGACTGACGCTGGCGGACCTGTCGCTCAGCGCCATCCCCTTCCAGGCGCCCGTCGATCTGGCGATCGGGCCAAACACGCGTCTGTCGATCCCGGAAGAGGCCGGGCCTGTGCGCGTCCGCATCGCGCAAGGCGCGCGCCTGTCTCCGGACGGAAAGACCTTCGCCTTCACGGCTCTGGGCGGCCTCTATCTGCAGGACCGCGCGGGCGGTCCGCCGCGTCGCCTGAGCGAGGCGAGCGGCATGGTCTTCCAGCCCGGCTGGTCGCCCGATGGATCGACCCTGGCCTATGTCACCTGGACCGACCACGACGGCGGCGCGGTCTGGACCCTGCCCGTCGCGGGCGGGGCGCCGACGCGCCTGACGACCACCGACGCCTATTACACCGAGCCGGTCTTCTCGCCTGACGGCGCGACCCTGGCGGTGCTGCGCGCCAGCCAGTTCGACCGGGTCCGCACGGTCAATGAGATATCGCCACTGCGGAACACCGACGTGGTCACCCTACCCGCCTCGGGCGGCGCCGAGACGCGGCTGGCCCGCACTTTCGGCGCCCGCTTTCTGGGCTTCGACGCGAGCGGTCAGCGGGTGCGTTACTACACCCCCGGCGGCGTTCAGTCTGTCGCCCTGAGCGGCGGAGAACCGCGCGCCGAGCTGGGCGTGCTGGGCCAGTCGCCGTCGCAGTATGTCGGCGTGAACGTCGCCGCGGATGAGGTCCGCCTCAGCCCCGACGGCGCCCACGCCCTGGTCCGTCAGGCCTTTGAGATGTGGCTGGTCGAAACGCCCGCCCGTACCGACGACGCCGCCCCGACCGTGACGCTGGGCGCTGAAGGCACGCACCGCATCACCGCCGTCGGCGCCGATACGCTCGGCTGGAGCGCGGATGGCCGCAGCCTGGTCTGGTCCGTCGGATCGACCCTGCGCGTCCTGTCGCTCAGCGCCGTCGACCGCGCCTCCTTCACCGCCGCCGAGGCGACCGCCTCGACTACCGAGGCCCACGTCACCGTCCCCCGCGACGTCCCCACTGGCGCCGTCGTCCTGCGCGGCGCGACGGCCCTGACCATGCGCGGCGACGAGGTGATCGAGAACGCCGATGTGCTGGTGATCGGCGACCGCATCGCCGCCATCGGCCGGCGCGGCCAGGTGTCCATACCGGACGGCGCCGAGATCCGTCGCCTGGACGGCAAGTTCATCACCCCCGGCTTCATCGACGCCCATGCCCACTGGTTCGAGGTGCGCCGCGACCTGCAGTCGGTCGGCCATTGGGACTTCCTGGCCAACCTCAGCTTCGGGGTCACCTCGGGTCTGGAGGTTCAGCCCTTCACGCCCGACGTCTTCGTCTATCAGGACATGATCGACGCCGGCATGGCGCCCGGCCCGCGCGCCTGGTCGACCGGGCCGGGCATGTTCCGCAACAGCCCCAATGCCACCGAGGCCGATGTCGCGGGCGTCCTGACCCGCTATCGCGACCATTACCGGACGCGGAACATCAAGGCCTATATGACCGGCGATCGCGAGACGCGGCGGCGCGTGGCCGGGGTGCTGGCGGCCGAGGGCATGATGGCGACCACCGAGGGCGCCAGCGACCTGAACCTGGGCCTCACCCACTTCATCGACGGCTTCGCGGGCAATGAGCACGCCCTGCCCGTCACGCCGTTGCGCGAGGACGTCGTGACCCTGATGGCGTTCACGCGCACCAGCTATACGCCCACCCTGTCGGTGCTCTACGGCGGCTGGCCGGCGCTGTTCGAGGACATCATCCACCAGCGTCCGCAGGACGATCCGCGCGTCCAGCGTTTCATGCCGCGCGAAGTGATCGAGGAGAAGCTACGCGACCGACACTGGGCGCCCGAGGAGGCCCAGACCTACGCCCGCTTCGCCGCGGACGCGCTGCGCGTCCAGCGGGCCGGCGGCCTGGTCGGCATGGGCAGCCATGGCGAGGTTCAGGGCCTGGGCATGCACTGGGAGATGCAGGCCTATGCAGCGGGCGGCGCCACGCCGATGGAGGTGCTGCACGCCGCCACCATGGGCTCGGCCGAGACCATCGGCCGGATCGGCGAAGTCGGCAGCCTGGAGCCGGGCAAGTTCGCCGACATTCTCATCATGGACGCCGACCCGCGCGAGACCATCGCCAACACCCTGTCGCTGCACTGGGTGATGAAGGGCGGCCGTCTCTACGACAGCCGCACCCTGGACGAGGTCTGGCCCCGCCGGCAGCCACTGGACCCGGCTTTCCTCCGAGCGCCGGAAACGCCGGGCGCCCTCTGACGCGCCGGCGCCAAGGCTTACGCGGCTGGCTTCACCAGCACGCCGTCGACGGGTTGCAGCACGCCGTTGCTGGCCAAGGTCTCCGCGCCGGTCAGTCGGCCGACCGCACCATCGGGCGCGGTGACCACGATCGTCTGGCCGTCGCGGGTGAACTTCAGCAGTCCGTCCGCCATCGTCCGCATCTCGACCGACCCGCCTGAGGCCCGGTCCAGCGCGCCGTTGATGTCCGCCCGGGTCAGGGCGCCCGGCACGGTGTGCGCGCGCAGCAGGGCGATGCTCTGCGCCCGCAGCGCCTCATCCGACAGGTCGTTCGCCCCGCCGGTCGCCTGCATGGCCGCGTCGACGGGTGCGAACACCGTATAGGGCCCCTTGCCGTCCAGCACCGTCGCCAGACCCGAGCCGCCCACCACGCCTTCCAGCGCGTTGAGATCGCCCTCGCCCTTCAAGGCTTCGGCGAGGGTCTTGGAGGACGGCGCCGGCGTACCGGCCGGGCCCGTCGTCTCAGCCTTCTCACCACACGCCGCCAGGGGCGCGGCCGTCAGCGACAGAAGCACGAGCGACATCGCCGCCCGACGTTGAAGCGTGTTCATGGTCGTATGTCCGTCGGGTTCAGGTGAGAAGCTGGATCACGGTCTGCACCAGCTGCGTCGTCGGATCGACCTGGTACACATAGCCGTCGCTGTAGCGGTACATGCTCTGCGGTCCGTCCGCATACTGGTTCCGATAGGCGTAGGGCACGTTGTAGACGTCGTAGCCGGCCGGCATCGGCTGACCCACCGTCCAGTTCTGCCCCGTCAGCAGCGCGGCGACCTGGGTGATCGACTGGTTCTGCGGATTGACGCCGTACAGGACCCCGTCCGCATAACGATAGGCGTTCCGGTCCTGCAGCCCGTAGTACTGGCTATAATAGGCGGGGGCGGGCTCATAGTTGTACTGCGCCGGCCACGTGTTGCCGGTCCACAGCGCGCCGCCCAGCACCGGCAGATAGCCCAGCAGCCCGCCCTGCGCGTTCGTGCGGTACAGATAGCCGTCGCGGTACCGGTAGTCGTTGGCGTCCCGCACGTTCCAGACGTAGCGGTAGCGGTCGTAGCGGTCGTCGTCGCGCGCCCGATCGACCTGCCGCGCCAGGCCGGGCGGCAGGCAGCCGTTGTCCCGCTTGGCCAGACCGGGCGGGCAGCCGTCGATCACGCGGCGCTCGACCCGGTCACGGAACACGATGCGCGTGCGGTCGGGCGCAACCACCTGGCGCTCGATCACGCGAACCGCCTCGGGACGGGGATCGCGGCGGTCGTCCCGCCGCTCGGCCCGCTGTTGCGGACGAGGATCGCGCCGATCGTCCGGACGCGCGGCGCGCATGGGGCCGCCGTTCGGACGTTCCGCCCGCTCCTGCCCCCGCTTGCCGTCGTTGTCCCGGCCATGGCCCCGGTTGTCGTCACGCGAGCGCTCGGCGCGCGGACCGCCGCCATGGCCCCGCTCGGCGCCGTGGCCATTGCCGTTGCCGTTGCCGTTACCGGGCTGCGCGGCCGCCATCTGCGGCAGGGTGGAAGCGATCAGCGTCGCCACGGCGACGGAAATCATTCGGTTCATCGAAACCTCCTAGAGTCCGATGCCGAACGTACGCGCGATCCGACCGGTTCCGCCTCCGCCGCGGCACGGGATCGCGTCGCCTCAGCCTGCCGCGCGGACGGCGGCGCGCGCGTCGCCGGCCGCATCCTCTGGCCAGACGATGTCGGCGAGCGCATTCACCACCGGCCGCGCGAACAGATAGCCCTGCATCAGGGTGACCCCCAGATCGCGCAGCACGGCGTATTCGGCCGCCGTCTCGATCCCTTCGCACACCGGCCGGATGCCCAGGTCGTCCAGCAACGCCAGGGTGTGGCGCACGACGCTGCGCTTGATCGGGTCGGCGTCGATCCCGCGCACCAGGTCCATGTCCAGCTTGACGATATCCGGCTGGAACTTGGTCAGCAGCCCCAGCCCCGCATAGCCGGCCCCGAAGTCGTCAATGGCGGTGCGAAACCCCATGGCGCGATACGACCGCAGGATGTTCAGCAGGTGCCCCGTGTCCAGCGCCTCGTTCTCCGTGAACTCGAAGATGATGGCGTGGGTCGGCAGACCGGTCCGCAAGGCCGCCTCCAGCGTCGCGCGGATGCAGGCGCGCGGCTCATACACGGCGTTGGGCAGGAAGTTGATCGACAGCGCGGCGCCCGAGGCGGTCATGTCCAGCGCCGCGGCCTGTTCGATGGCGGTGGTCCGGCACAGCTGGTCGAAGCCATAGCGGTTCGCGTCCGACACCTGCGCCAGCACCGCGCCCGCGCCGCTTCCATCCAGCCCGCGCACCAGCGCCTCCTGCGCGAACACCGTGCGCCGGGCGACATCGACGATCGGCTGGAAGGCCATGGTGATCGCGATGTCGAAGGCGGCGCCGTCGCGGCAGGCAGTACAGGGCATGAAACGCTTCCGGATAAGAACTCGGGCCATTGTCAGGCCTTTGCGTAAACATTCCGTACGGCCGATGCGCCAGGACGGCCCTGTCGCACGCCGATCCCCTGCGCGGCCGAAGGCTCCGTCTCACCGCCGAGCCCTCTCCTCGGCCCATTGCTTCAGCACGGCCTCGGCGTCGCGCATCGACTTGCGTTCGGACCAGAAGGCCGCCTTCAGGTCTTCCTCGTCCTGGTTGCGCGACCGCTGGGTCATGGAAAAGCGGCCCCCGAACCCTTCCCACCCGCGCATCAGGATCCGATAGATCAGCGACAGCGGCGCCGTCTCCGGCGTCAGCTCCGTCGCCGCCTCCGCCCGCGCGCCCAGCCGCGCATAGCTTTCGGCCAGTCCCGCCAGCGCCCGCGCCTCGGTCCACAGCCGCCCCCGCATCGCCCGCCCCGACGCCATCAGCGCCGTGTGCGCCAGCGCCGCCGCATCCCCCTCGTCCGGCGCGTCCAAGTCCTCCGGCAGGAACAGCCGCGCCGCCCACGCTTGCGGAGCATCCGCCAGCGCCGCCTCCATCGCCGCCGCCCGCGCCGCCGCCCCGGCCCGCGCCTGCGCATCGCCATGATCGCGCTTGGTCGCCCCGTGCTGGGTCGCCCGCTTGCGGATCGCATGCTCGCTGACCCGCCACTTGGCCGACAAAGCCCGCGCCGTCGCCCCGCCCTTGTACTCCTCCAGGATCATCGCCCAGGTCTCGGTCGACAGGCGATAGTGCGCGGGGCGGGGGTCGGGGGTGGGATCGGGCGCAGAGGTCATGTGCGAGAGGATGGCAGGCGCGCCAACCCAGGCAGGCAGATGGCCTGTTGCTGGCAGCAAAGGGCGATGACGGCTGCGAAGGCGACGCGCGCAACACCGCCGCGACTCGCCTGTAGAGGCGGCGTCGGACCTCTCGCCCGCGCGCCTTTAGTCGAACATCTCAGGCAGCGTCCCCGCCTTGAAAATGATCGTCGGGCTCTCGTCATAGTCGCCCATCTCGGTGTCCGCCGAGACCGAGAACGCCACGACGCCGAGCCTAAGCGGGGCGAGCCGCTCCGCCTTGCGCCGAGCCTCCTCCGCCGTCTTGCACCCGACCTGAGGCTCCGCCTTCAACCCCTTCCCGCGCCCCTGCACATAGGCCTGCACGATAAACATGGTCTCGGTCGCCATGCGGGCGACAAGGGCCTGTTTGGGGGCGGGGTCAAGCGATACCGCCCACGCACCCTCCGCTCATCTCGGCGCAACCGCTCTGAGGAGTCGCTGAGTCCGCCATCCCCTTCGATGGCGGCGAGGGCAGGATTCGAACCCTCACCCTCACCGAAGCACCACCGCAACCGCGCCCTCGGCCTGCTGGGCGAGGAACACGTCTTCCACCACGAACGCGCCCGCCTGATCGCCGCCGACCGCTCCGATTTGGCCCGCAAGATCGAATGGACCAGCCAGGAACGCGGCGACGGCGCCGGCTACGACATCCGCAGCTTCGACCCCAGCGGCGCCGAGCGCCTGATTGAGGTCAAGGCCACCCGAGGCGGCCCCACCACCCCCTTCTACCTGACCCGCACCGAGCGCGAGGTCTCCCAGGAACGCCCCGAGATGGTTGGCGTCTCTACCGCCTCCACAACCTCTCGGCCGCGCCGGGGCTGTTCGTGTTGCCGCCGCCGCTGGAGGCGTCGGTTACGTTGGAAGCGGAGACGTGGCGGGCGGGGGTTTGGAGGTTAGGCCGCGTCACAGGGCTGCTTGAAGCGAATCCAAATAATCTAGCAACAGATCAAAGTCCGAGTCGGAGACAACCTTAGCATGGGCATCGTAGCGCAACTGATTAATGGCGATCATCATACGCTTGAGCTCAGAAGCATCTATTCCTAGACGCCTTTCCCAGTAGGACCATTCGGGATCCATGATCGAAATAAGATCGGAGAAATACAAGCGACAGTCAGATGCTGAAAATATGTCTTCAAGAGAGCAATCAGCAATCTGATCGGCCCTAGTACGATTCATCCGCTTTCGGATTTCGTCCGACGCTTGAGATTTTCCGACGCCGTCAATGATTCTGCTTCTAACGGCAGATCGCAGTTCTATTTCGAGCTCGCCTCGACGTTTTGCGATGACGGCCCACCTATCTCCATCATTTTTGATCACACCGCTCACTTTGGCGGTACTTCGAAGATAGTCGGTTACAAGCCTCATTCGAGGCGCAAGTGAGCCCGCCACCTGACGCACGAGACCATAACCGATAAGATGAGTCGCATATGCCGGGTCGAGGTCAATAAACTCTTGGACCTTGTCGTGATCGCCAAGTGCCGACCATTGTAATAACTGGAACTCGTCTGGGAATCTAGCTTTCAGCGCCGCAAGCACATCGTCGAATAGTGGTTTGAAGTCAAATGATTGTATAGCCGCCTCCACATGATCGGGAGTGATTTCGACGGGCCGCCCTTCGAACGGGAGATTTCGATGGATATGGCTAGCAATCTGCCTGGTGAGAAAAGCATGACCACCCATTGAAGCGTACAGAAATGCCACGGCCTCCACGGTGAAATTCATGCCCATCAGTCCACCAAGGGACTGGCACATCTGCTGAGTTTCGTCGTCAGTCAGACCGGGTAGATACTCAACAGCAATATAGGCCAATAGAGGATTATCAGACCCGTAGATTTCTCTACATTCTGTGATGATGGGATTTGTCCCAGCAACGATGAAGGACATTCTTGATCCCATCCGCTGATGAATGGAACGGACGGTCTGCCAAAACAGGAGCGTGTCCTCTCCTGATCTCCAGTGCCCAACTCCGGTTTGCGGGGAGATATGCTCGACTTCATCAAAAGCAATGATGGTTTTCTTTTTACCTTGAGAGTAAGCGTCAGCTATTGCCTTTTCAAATGATTTGCTTGCCTCCGTTGGCGAGAATTCACCCAATTGAACTGGAGTGACCGCGAGTCCCGCAGCCTTTCGCACTTCTATGGCAAGCGCTCTCAGCAGTTCATTCCAACGAGCTGCGGTAGTGCTAGCACTCTGACAGTCGACATGGATAAACCTGTGACCGTCTGTTTTCGCCAATCTTTCACAGGCAAGAAGAATCGATGTCTTGCCGCTTTTCCTAAGCCCGAATACCCCAGAATTTTCAGTCCGCGCCATGCGGTCCCGCATCGCGGCAAGAAGCTGCGTGCGACCGAAAAAATACGTACTCTCGCGCAGAGGGTCTCGCTGCGAAAAAAGATCTCGGAAGAAGTAGTTCTCTCTGGTGGCGTCGATTATGAGAGGGCCAACATTCTTCGACAACATGACGTTGTAGGTGAATGGTAGAGTGACCGGTATGTCTGGCTCGTCCGCGCAGATTTTGCGCATCTTGTCCGTAATACCCGGATCGGTGGAAGCAAGAATTCGAAAATGTCGATTTATACGTAGATGATCGGCAAAATAATTCGAGATCTGGTCGAATGCTTGAAGTGTTCTTGCCTCGAAATTTTCATAGTCAGCAAACAGAACAAGGAATTCGCGTGCGTTCGGTAGAGCATGCTCGACAAGATGTGATGGTCTCGCCGCCACATAAGTATAGCGAGAGCCCGAAACCGTCTCTTCGTTGCCGGTGGTTATATAGAAGAACCGTGCTAGTTCCTCAACGATCCGACGTTCCTCGTACGAGAATACGTCCATGCGAACGTTGGCATGCAAGCCTGGATTCGTAGCCACTCGCGCCCCCTCTTTCGGCAACCCTAGGAGGTGCCTTCGAGAATTGCGAGCCGAACGGCGGTTAATCCTCATCCATCTTCAGCGCGGCGATGAAGGCCTCCTGCGGGATCTCCACCTTCCCGAACTGCCGCATCCGCTTCTTGCCGGCCTTCTGCTTCTCCAGCAGCTTCTTCTTCCGCGTCGCGTCGCCGCCGTAGCACTTCGACGTCACGTCCTTCCGCAACGCCCGCACCGTTTCCCGCGCGATGATCTTGCCGCCGATGGCGGCCTGGATCGGGATGACGAACATGTGCGGCGGGATCAGGTCCTTCATCTTTTCGACCATGCCCCGGCCGCGCGTCTCGGCCCGGCCGCGGTGGACCAGCATCGACAGGGCGTCGACCGGCTCGGCGTTGACCAGGATGCTCATCTTGACCAGGTCGCCGACCTTGTAGTCGGTCAGTTCATAGTCGAACGAGGCATAGCCTTTCGAGATCGACTTCAGCCGGTCGTAGAAGTCGAACACCACCTCGTTCAGCGGCAGTTCGTAGACCACCAGGGCGCGCGAGCCGACGTACGACAGCTCGATCTGCTGGCCGCGCCGGTCCTGACACAGCTTGATGACGCCGCCCAGATACTCGTCGGGCGTCAGGATCGTCGCCTTGATCCAGGGCTCGCTGATTTCCAGGATCTGCATCACGTCGGGCAGGTCGGCCGGGTTGTGCAGGTCGATGGTCGTGCCGTCGCGCTGGGCGATCTTGTAGACCACCGAGGGGGCGGTCGCGATCAGGTCCAGGTTGAACTCGCGGCTCAGGCGCTCCTGAATGATCTCCAGGTGCAGCAGGCCCAGGAAGCCGCAGCGGAAGCCGAAGCCGAGGGCGGCCGAAGACTCCATCTCATAGGTGAAGCTGGCGTCGTTCAGGCGCAGGCGGCCGATGGCGGCGCGCAGGTCCTCGAAGTCGGCGGCGTCCACCGGGAACAGGCCGCAGAAGACCACCGACTGGACTTCCTTGAAGCCCTTCAACGCCTCGGCGGTCGGCTTCTTCTCGTCGGTGATGGTGTCGCCGACGGCGGCGTGGGCGACTTCCTTGATCTGGGCGGTGATGAAGCCGACCTCGCCGGCGGCCAGTTGTTCGACCGGCGTGTTCTTGGGCAGGAAAACGCCGACGCGGTCGACCAGATGGGTCGAACCAGACTGCATCATCTTGATCCGCATACCGGCCTTCAGCACGCCGTCGAACACGCGGACCAGCAGCACGACGCCCAGGTAGGGATCGTACCAGGCGTCGACCAGCATGGCCTTCAGCGGCGCGTCGACGTCGCCCTTGGGCGCCGGCAGGCGGGTCACGATGGCCTCCAGCACCTCCTCGATGCCGATGCCGGACTTGGCCGAGCAGAGAACGGCGTCCGAGGCGTCGATGCCGATGACGTCCTCGATCTGGGCGCGGACGCGCTCGGGCTCGGCGGCGGGCAGATCGATCTTGTTCAGGACCGGCACGATCTCGTGGTTGTTGTCGATCGCCTGGTAGACGTTGGCCAGGGTCTGGGCCTCCACCCCCTGCGACGCGTCCACCACCAGCAGGCTGCCCTCGCACGCGGCCAGACTGCGCGAGACCTCATAGGCGAAGTCCACGTGCCCCGGCGTGTCCATCAGGTTAAGAATATATTCCTGTCCATCGGCCGCTTTATAGTGTAGTCTGACGGTCTGGGCCTTGATCGTGATGCCCCGCTCCTTCTCGATGTCCATGTTGTCCAGCACTTGCTCGGACATCTCACGCGCGGTCAGCCCGCCGGTGAATTGGATCAGTCGGTCAGATAACGTTGATTTCCCATGATCGATGTGGGCGACCACGGAGAAGTTGCGGATTCGGGAAATGGGGGGCGTCGTCATTGGCCGGGGCGGTAGCATGACGCCCGCCCCACGCCAACGCGCCCCTCGCGGACGAGACTGCATTACATCGCGGTAAGGCGCCGCTTCCGGATTTGAGGCCGGATCGTGGACAGGCTAAACGTCTCCGGATTTTCGGGCGCGTGAATGCCCGGCTGGCCGCGCCTCCTGCGGCTCAACGAACAGAGAAGAGATCGGCGTGGCGATGCGAAAGCACACCTTTGAGCGCGGGCGCGCGGTCCTGGTCGTGGCGGCGCTGATGACGCTGGCGGCCTGCGGCGGCGGCGACAAAAAGGCCGAAGAGAAGGCCAAGGCGGAAGCGGCAGCACGCGGCGGCCAGACGGTTACGGCCGCCACGGCCACGCTGGCCGACCTGCCCCGCTCGGTCATCGCCTCGGGCAGCGTCTCCGCCTGGGAAGAGGTGCCGGTCGGCGCCGAGACCGGCGGCCTGGTGGCCACGGCAGTCTACGTCGACGAGGGAACCTACGTCCGCCAAGGCCAGCCGCTGGTCCAGCTGAACGACGCCCTGCTGCGCGCCCAGCTTCGGCAACAGCAGGCGAGCGTGCAGACCGCCCAGGCCAACGCCGCCCGCGACGACGCCGCCCTGGCCCGCGCGCAGGAGCTGAAGGAGCGCGGCTTCCTCAGCCAGGCGTCGCTGGACAACGCCCTGGCCGATCAGCGCGCGTCGCGCGCCAACCTGGCGTCGGCCCAGGCCTCGCTGTCCGAAACCCAGACCCGCCTGTCCCAGGCCACCATCCGCGCGCCCGTCGCCGGCCTGATCATCAGCCGCAGCGTCACGCGCGGCCAGATCGTCGCCGCCGGAACCGAACTGTTCCGCATGGTCCGCGACGGCCGGCTGGAGCTGGACGCCCAGGTGCCGGAGGCCGAGCTGCCGCTGGTGCGCGCCGGCCAGTCCGCGGGCATCACCGCCGACCAGGCGACCGGCCCTGTCAGCGGCCGCGTCCGCATCGTCACGCCCGAAGTCGATCCCCAGACGCGCCTCGGCGTCGCTCGCGTCGCCCTGAACCCCGGCAGCGGCCTGCGCCCCGGCATGTTCGCCCGCGCCACCATCGACGTCGGCGCCGCCCCCGCCCTGACCGTGCCGGCCCAGTCGGTCGTGTTCCGCGACGGCAAGGCGGGCGTCTATGTCATCGGCGCCAACAACGTCGTGCACTTCAACCAGGTCACGACCGGCGACCGCGCCGGGCCCAATGTGGTGATCGCCGCAGGCATCCCCGCCGGTTCGCGCGTGGTGGTGCAGGGCGCCGGCTTCCTGGGCGACGGCGACCGCGTCACCGTCAGCACGCGCGCCCCCGCCGCCGTCGCCGCGCCCGCCCCGGCCGCGCGCTAGGGACCGGCCATGAACTTTCAGAACATCTCGTCCTGGTCGATCAAGAACCCGATTCCGATCGTCCTTCTGTTCATCGTTCTGACGGTCGCGGGCCTGTCGAGCTATTTCAAGCTGCGGACCAACAACTTCCCGGACATCGACCTGCCGGTCGTGGTCGTGACGGTGATCCAGTCGGGGGCCGCGCCGACCGAGCTGGAGACCCAGGTCTCCCGCCTGATCGAGGATTCGGTCGCCGGTCTGGGCCAGGTCAAGCACATCACCTCGACCGTCAACGAGGGCGCGTCGACCACCGCGATCGAATTCCAGTTGGGCGTCGATCTGGAAAAGGCCACCAACGACGTGCGCAACGCCGTCGCCGGCGTGCGCCAGGATCTGCCCGCCGATGTGCTTGAGCCGATCATCCAGCGTGTCGAGTTCACATCCGTCCCGTTCGCCAACTATGTCGTGCGCGCGCCGGGCATGAGCCCGGAGGAGCTGAGCTGGTTCGTCGACAACACCATGGCCAAGCGCCTGCTGTCGGTGCGCGGCGTCAGCCAGGTCAGCCGCGACGGCGGCGTCAACCGCGAAATCCGCATCAAGCTGGACCCCGCGCGCCTGGAATCCTTCGGCGTCACCGCCGCTGCCGTGTCGCAGCAACTGCGCAGCCAGAACATCAACCTGCCCGGCGGCCGCGGCGAGCTGGGCGGCACCGAACAAGCCATCCGCACCGTCGGTTCGGCCAAGACGGTCGAACAACTGCGCGAGACCCTCATTCCGGTCAGTGGGCGCTCGGTGCGCTTGGCCGACCTGGGCACGATCACCGACGAATGGTCCGAGCAGCGCGGCCGCGCCCGCTATAACGGCCAGGAGGTCGTCGGCTTCGGCATCTCGCGCGCCATCGGCTCGTCGGAGGTGGACGTCTATCACGCGACCCAGAAGTCCATCGAGGAGCTGGACGCCCAACGCGCGGACGTGACGATCGAGGAGGTGGCGAACACCACCGAGGACGTCATCAACAACTTCCACGCCTCGGTCGAGGCGCTGCTGCTGGGCGCCCTGCTGGCCGTGCTGGTGGTGCTGGTCTTCCTGCGCGACTGGCGCGCGACCCTGATCGCCGCCATCGCCATGCCGCTGTCGCTGATTCCGACCTTCTGGATCATGGATCTGGCCGGTCAGTCGCTGAACGTCGTGTCGCTGCTGGCCCTGTCGCTGACGGTCGGCATCCTGGTCGATGACGCCATCGTCGAGATCGAGAACATCGTCCGGCACATCCGTGACGGCAAGGCGCCCTACCCCGCCGCCATCGAGGCCGCCGACGAAATCGGCCTGGCCGTCATGGCCACCACCGCGACCCTGGTCGCCGTCTTCGCCCCGACCGGCTTCATGCCTGGCATCGTCGGCCAGTTCTTCGTCAGCTTCGCCATCGCCGCCTGCGTCAGCGTCCTGTTCTCGCTGCTGGTGGCGCGGACCCTGACCCCGCTGATGGGCGCCTATCTGCTCAAGGCGAACCAGGGCAAGGAGCACAAGGATCCGTTCTGGATGGCGCCCTATCTGCACGCCCTGGAATGGTGCCTGGGCGATCGCGGCAAGGTGGTCGGCACGCCCGCCGGCTCGGTCGCCCCCTCGTCGGCCAACATGGACGTCGGTCTCGGCGGTCCGTCCGAGCGCAAGCCGCCCTTCCTGCGCCGCGTGCGCCAGCGCTTCTGCGATCACCGTATGTGGGTGCTGGGCATGGGGGCGCTGTTCTTCGTCTTCTCCATCTTCCTGGCCACCCGACTGCCCGGCGAGTTCATCCCCGTCGAGGACATCTCCCGTTCGACCCTCAGCATCCAGCTGCCCCCCGGCACCACGCTGGAGGAGACCGACGCGGCGGTTCAGCGCATCAACACCGAGCTGATGAAGCGGCCCGAGGTCAGCTCCGTCTATTCCTCCATCGGTTCGTCCGTCGTCAGCTTCGGCCCCGGCGGCGGGGGCGGCGCGGGCGAAGTCCGCAAGGCCAACCTGACCGTCAATCTGAAGCCGCGCGGCGAGCGCGCCCTGACCCAGCAGGAGTTCGAGCGCGACTTCGGCCCGACCCTGCGCCAGACGCCGGGCGCCCGCGTCCAGTTCGGATCATCCGGCGGCGGCGGCGGCGGCATCATGGCCATCGCCCTGGTCGGCGACGACCCCACCACCCTGGAGCCGGCCGCCAGCCGTCTGGAGCGCGAGATGCGCACCGTCCCGGGCATCGCCAACGTCATTTCCTCGTCCGCCCTGGTGCGGCCCGAGCTGCTGATCACGCCCAAGGCCGACATCGCGGCGCTGCAGGGCGTCTCGACCCAGACCATCAGCCAAGTGGCGCGCGTGGCCACCCTGGGCGACGCCGACCAGCTGCTGCCCAAGTTCAACCTGGGTGACCGCCAGATCCCGATCCGCGTCATGCTGACCGAGGAATCGCGGGCCGATCCCGGCGTGTTGGCCAATCTGAAGGTGCCGACCGCATCCGGCGGCGTGGTGCCCCTGTCGGCCGTGGCGGACATCTCCTTCGGCGCCGGTCCCAACCAGATCGACCGTCTGGACCGCCTGCGCGTGGCCAACATCACCGCCGAGCTGAGCGGCACGACGCTGGGCGAGGCGACCACCGCCATCAACGCCCTGCCCGCCATGACCCAGCTACCCCCCGGCGTGCGCCAGCAACTGACCGGCGACGCCGAGAGCAACGCCGAGCTGGGCGCCGGCTTCGCCTTCGCCATATTCACCGGCATCCTTCTGATGTACGTCGTGCTGGTGCTGCTGTTCGGCAGCTTCTTCCACCCGATCACCATCCTGGCCGCGCTGCCCGTGTCGTTCGGCGGCGCCTTCTTCGCCCTGCTGATCACCGGCAAGTCGATGTCGATGCCGGCGCTGATCGGCATCATCATGCTGACCGGCATCGCCGCCAAGAATTCGATCCTGCTGGTCGACTACGCCATCATGGCCATGAAGGGCGGCATGCCCCGCCGGGAGGCCCTGATCGACGCCGCGCACAAGCGGGCGCGCCCGATCATCATGACCACCTTCGCCATGGGCCTGGGCATGCTGCCCATCGCCGCGGCGGTGGGCGAAGGCACGGCGTTCCGCTCGCCCATGGCCATCGCCGTGATCGGCGGCCTGATCACCTCGACCTTCCTGAGCCTGCTGTTCGTGCCGGTGGTGTTCAGCCTGATCGACGGCGTGAAGACCCGGCTGGAGCGCCGAATGGACCGCATGTTCGGCCACCAGCACGGCCACGCCGACCACAGCGACCCGTCCGCAGCTCCGACGACGGTCGAGCACTAGGCACAGATCAGCCAATGTCGGGAACCGGCGCAACTCGCGCCTGAGTTGCCACGCTGATTATAACTCGTCTAGGTTGTTCCTTGTTGGGAGGATGCAGCCATGGATTGGGCCGACTTCATTGCCGATTACGCGAAGGCAGGCGGGCACGAGCAAAGCAATGCGCAGCATTTCACGCTGAGGCTGCTGGGCCTGCTTGGCGTGCCGGAGCCGACAGTCGCTCAGAACGATCGCACGCTGAACGACTATGTCTTCGAACGGTGCGTCAAAGGCTGGGCTGACGAAACGCTGCGGTGGATCGAATTCTACAAGCGTGGCTGCGTACTGATGGAGCTCAAGCAGTCGCGTCTGCCGGGGCGCCCTAACGCCGATCCCGCCGATGTCGAGACCCCTGTAAAGCCGACCGCCGGCAGCTGGGACGTCCTAATGCGCAAAGCGCGCCAGCAGGCCATGGGCTACATCGCCGCCCTGCCCGCTACCCATCCCGCCCCGGTCTTCGTGGTCATCTGCGATATCGGCTGCGTGCTCGAGGTCTGGGCCGACTTCAGTGGCACAGGTCGGGGCTATGCCCCGTACCCCGATCGCCTCAACTATCGCATCAGACATGCCGATCTGATCAAGCCGGAAATCCAGAACCGGCTGCGCGCCATGTTCCTGGATCCCTGGTCGCTCGATCCGGCACGCATCTCACAGGAGGTCACCCGGGCCGTCGCTGACGATCTGGCCGCGATCGCTCAGAGGCTGGAGAAGGAGGGAAACGACGCCGAAGCTGTCGCGCACTTCTTGAGCCGCTGCATCTTCACCCTGTTCGCCGCCGATGTCGGTTTGCTCCCGAAGGCCAGGCTTCTGACTATGCTGGAAGACTGCGCGGCGGCGCCACATACGTTCGTTCTGATGATGGGCGACCTGTGGTCGCGCTTAGGCGCGCCGGATCGGGATGATCGGTTTTTCTCCGGCTTTGGAGAACATCTTCGACACTTTGGGGGCGACCTCTTTGCAAGCTCGCACGCCTTCTCGCTCGAAGCCTCCGAAATCCGAGCGCTGCAGGATGCGGCGCGACGTTGCTGGCGATCCGTCGATCCCGCCATCTTCGGATCGCTTTTGGAAGGTGCCATGACCAGAGACGACCGGCGCAAGCTGGGCGCCCATTTCACGCCACGCGCCTATGTTGAACGCCTGGTCGAGCAAACCGTCATCGTCCCTCTGCGCGAGGAATGGAAAGGCGTTCAAGCCAACATCGAGGGCGCCACAGACGATCGCCAACACACCACAGCAGTCCGCAAGGCCCATGGCTTCCTCAAGAAGCTTCGCAGCATCCGGGTGCTCGACCCGGCCTGCGGTACCGGCAACTTCCTCTATGTAGCGATGGAGATGATCATCCGCCTGCAGGGCGAGGTCTTCGACATGCTCGTCGAACTGGGCGAGACAGACGCACTGGATGTCTCCGGCGTCCGGCCACATCAGTTCCTTGGCATCGAAGTCAATCCGCGCGCCGTACGCATCGCCAGCATCGTGCTGTCGATCGGCTTCCTTCAGCAGCACTACCGCAACCACTGCGGCCACCCAGCCGAGCCCATTCTGCCGAGGTTCGACGGCATCGAGTGGCGCGACGCCCTGATAGAGTGGGATGGCGCGCCAGACCTTCAATCCGAATGGCGCGATGGGGTGTTTCGGTCGATCTGGCCCAATGCCCGGCCCGCCAAATGGCCGAGGGCCGACTTTATCGTCGGCAATCCGCCCTTCGTCGGCGGCGCGGCCATGCGAAGCCGCCTGGACGCCGGTTACGCTGACGCGCTTCGGCATTGCTATCCGCAGATCAACGAGAGCGCCGATCTCGTCATGTACTGGTGGGACCACGCCGCCCGGGAACTGACGACGCCCGGCACGTCGCTCCAGCGCTTCGGCTTCGTAACCACCAACTCGATCACCCAGGCTTTCCAGCGGCGGGTGATCGAGCGATGGCTCGACAGTCCGCGACCGCTGAGCCTCATCTACGCCATTCGGGACCACCCTTGGATATCGGACGTCCGCAAGCGAGCGTATGTCCGCATCGCCATGACAGTCGCAGCCGCCGGTTCGCATGAGGGCGTGCGAGCCGTCTACGCGGCCGGATCGTCGACCTACAGCGCGGCCCCTTCGCTGAGCGAAGCGCACGGTCATATCCACGCCGATCTCAGCATCGGCGTCGATGTGACCCGCGCCAAGCCCCTCGCCGCCAACACGGATATCTGCTCGCCGGGCTTCAAGCTGCACGGGGCAGGGTTCGTGGTGTCGCGCGCGGACTTCTCCAGGCTCGGCATGGGCCGCCGGCATGGGCTCGCCGCGCACGTCCGCCCCTACCGAACCGGTCGCGATCTCGTCGGGACTTGCCGGGATGCCTGGGTGCTGGACTTTCATGGGCTGGGGGCAGAGGCGGTGCGCGAGCGCTTCCCGGAGACCTACCAACACCTGTTAGAACAGGTGAAAGAGGTGCGCGACGACGCGGGTCATGTCACCGGGCGGGATGCTAATCGGCGCGAGGTCTATCGTGACGCGTGGTGGCTGTTCGGCGAACCGCGCGCAAGCTTCCGTCCTGCGCTGAAGGGCCTACGCCGCTACATCGCCACAACCGAGACCGCCAAGCACAGGATCTTCCGGTTCCTCAACGCCGAGGTCGCGCCGGACAACACCCTGGTCTGCATCGCCGATCAGGACGCGGCGACACTGGCCATTCTTTCCAGCCGCATCCACGGCGCCTGGTGCACGGCGAGCGGCGGATTACTGGAAGATCGGCCGCGCTACACCAAGTCCCGGTGCTTCGATCCCTTCCCATTCCCTGAACTGAGCGACGACCAACGCATGCGACTGGCCGAAGCCGGCGAGGCGCTGGAGCGCCATCGGCGGACTGTCCTCAGGGACAATCCCGATCTGACCCTGACCGAGGTCTACAATGTGCTGACCGCAATCCGATCCGGCGCGCGGCTCAGCGATCAAGATGAGACAATCAAACAGCGGGGACTGGTAGTCGTCCTGCAACAGTTGCATGAGGTGATCGATCGACGGACCGCCGACGCCTATGGCTGGTCTGCGGATGATTCGGACACCTGCATCGTAGAGCGCCTGACCGCGCTTAACGGCACGCGCGCGGACGAGGAGGCCGATGGAAGAGTTCAGTGGTTACGTCCCGATTATCAGGCGGCCCGGCCAGCCGCTCGGCTGGAAAGGGAAACCCTGCCTCTGCCGTTCGGTGCGCCGGATGGGGGACTGAACCGATCGCTGCGGGTGTTTCCCACTGACAACTACGAACAGCCCCTCGCCCTACGAGCAGCCTTGCGTGAGGTCGGCTCGCCCATCGCGGCCCTGGACCTGGCTCGTCGGTTCGATGGCGGCAGTCAGCGGATGAAGCGGATCAACCGGGTCGTGGCTACTTTGCACCGCTACGGCCACGTCGATCGGCTCGAAGACGGGAGATGGCGGGCGGTCTGAGCCTCCTCAAGACACGGCGGCTCTGGCCGCCGACGCCGTTTCCAGGGCGCTGACGGCCGCGTCCAGCATCGGGTCGCGGCCTTCGCGGCGGTCGTCGAGGGTGCGGGTCACGACGACGTCGGGCGTGACACCGGTCTTTTCCAGACGCACGCCGCCGCGTGTGACGAAATCGGCGCGGCTGAGGGTCAGGCGGCCGCCGTCGGGCAGGTCGGTGTCCTGGGCGATCAGGACGGCGCCGCCGGTGCGTTCGCCGACCACAACGGCGCGGCCGGCTTCCTGAAGGGCGGCGGGGGTCAGTTCGGCGGCGCTGCGGCTAGCGCCGTCGACAAGGACGGCCAGTTCATTGGTGGCGGGGCCATGCAGGTCGCCGCAGCGCTGGGACACCTTGAGCGTCACCGCCCGGCCGGTCCGGCCCGTGCGCGTGGCCCAGGCGCGATCGCGTGGCAGGAAGCAGGCCAGAACAGCGTCCGCCTCCAGCAGCCGGCCGCCCGGATTGCCGCGCAGGTCCAGCACGACATCGACGTCTGGCGAAAGGTCCTGCAGTTGCCGCCCCATCCAGCGGCCGAGGCCGGGATCAAAGGACTGCACCGACAGGACCAGGGTCTCTGGATTGGGCCGTGCGGCGACGAAGACGGGCAGAGGGTCCATCGCCTGCGGAGTGACCGTGACCACGCGGGGCTGGCCCGCCTCATCGCGCAGGCTGAGCACCACCGGGGCGCCGCCGATCACCTCGACATCCGGGCCCCACGGCTGGCCGTCCAGGGACAGCAGCGTCCAGCCGACGCGCACACCGGCGGCCTCTGCGGGCGACCCCGGCCGCACGGCCTCGATCCGCCAGCTTTCGTCGTCCTGGCGATAGAGGGTGACGCCGAGGGCGGCGCGGCGCTCGTTGGCATGGTCGCGGCGCCGGGCGGCGGCCGGAGCGATGGCGCCGGCGTGGGCGTCGTCCAGCAGGTCGAGCATCCGGTTGACGACGCGATAGAGGGTGCGGTCATCCGGCGCTAGGGCGGCTTGGTCGCGGTAGTCCACGCGCGCCTGACGCCAGTTCACGCCGTGCAGGTGCGGGTCGTAATAGTCGCGCGCAACCTCGGTCCAGACCCGGTCGAAGACCCGCAGATTCATCCGCTGGCGGCGTTCCGGGACGGCCGGTGGGCTGGCCGACATCGGCGGGGCGGCCACGGCCTGGGCCGTCGGCGCCAGCGTTCCAAGCAGCATCAACGCCGCCAACGGCAACGCTTTGATCCGTTTGGAGAAAGGCGACGACCCCATGGCGGAGTCCATATGCCCTGCCACTCCGCTCGGCAATCCACGTTCGCGTTAGCAGCAGAAGGATTTGCAGCGGCGCCGAAGGCCGGTATGCGACGCGGCATCTCGAAGGATACCCCATGCCCGTTACCACCGTCGGCCTCGATGCCGATGACACCCTCTGGCACAACGAGACGATCTTCCGTCTGACCCACGACCGGTTCGTGGGCCTGCTGGCCGACCACGGGGATCGCGCCGTGCTGGAGGCCCGCCTGGCCGAGGTGGAAGGGCGCAACCTGCGGCTCTACGGTTATGGGGTGAAGGGCTTCACCCTGTCGATGATCGAGACGGCGATGGAGCTGACGGGCGGCGAGGCCCCGCCCCATGTGGTGCGCGAAATCCTGGCCGCCGGCCGCGAAATGCTGGCCCATCCGGTCGAGCCGCTGGCGGGCGTGGACGAGGCGTTGGCGAAGCTTTCGGAGCGCTATCGGCTGGTGCTGATCACCAAGGGCGACCTGATCGACCAGGAGCGCAAGCTGGCGGCGTCGGGGCTGGGTGATCTGTTCGCGGCGGTGGAGATCGTTTCGGAGAAACGGCCGGGAACTTACGCGCGGGTCTTCACCCGCCACGGCACTGGACCGACCGAGGCGGTGATGGCCGGCAACTCGCTGAAATCAGACGTTCTGCCGGCGCTGGAAGACGGCTGTTTCGCCGCTCACATCCCCTACCCGATCACCTGGGCGCACGAGATGGCGGACGCGCCGGTGGACCATCCGCGTTTCGCCGCGCTGGACAGCATTTCAGACCTGCCGGCGTGGATCGAGAGCGCGGCCGGCTAGCCTCCTCTCGCCCTTGCCCCCGTCATCCTCGGACTTGATCCGAGGATCAGGCGCCGATCGTGCCCGCTACCGGATGGCTCTGACGAAGCGCTTCAGCATGCCTCGATAGAGCACCGGACGACCTGATCCTCGGATCAAGTCCGAGGATGACGGAGAAGGGAAAAGACAGGGCGTTTAACGAAAGGTTCGAGAGGGGTTGTGCGCCCCCCTCCCCCTCATTAGACCGGCCGCTTAACCGACAACCAGATCGCCGACGGCCCGCAAGGCGCGCCGTGGGCCTTCGCGCGCGAGGCTGAAGCCCTGTCCGAGCATGACGAGAAAGACGCCGCCGTCCGCGCCGCGCTCGCCGTGCAGGGGGATTCGGGCGTCACGCCGCGCCACACGCTGTTCTACTTCTACGGCGAGGGCGACCACGACGACCTGAACGAGGTGGCGCGGCGGGCCGGGTTCGTGACGCGCGGCCAGGACGACGTGACTGTCCTTGAAACGACCATACCTGTGGACGAGGCGTCCTTCGCCCCGGTCTCCGCCATGATGCAATCCTGGGCCGCGGCCTTCCAGCTCGACTACGACGGCTGGGAGTGCGCGGTCGTGACGAACTAGAGGAGGCTGAGATGCCCAAACGTACGGACATTCAGTCGATCCTGATCATCGGCGCCGGCCCCATCGTCATCGGACAGGCGTGCGAGTTCGACTATTCGGGCGTGCAGGCGTGCAAGGCGCTGAAGGCCGAGGGGTACCGGGTCATCCTGGTCAACTCGAACCCCGCCACGATCATGACGGACCCCGAGGTGGCCGACGCCACCTATATCGAGCCGATCACGCCGGACTTCGTGGAGCGGATCATCGCCAAGGAGCGGCCGGACGCCCTGTTGCCCACCATGGGCGGCCAGACGGCGCTGAACACCGCGCTGGCGCTGGATGCCTCGGGCGCGTTGGCGAAGTACGGCGTGGAGATGATCGGGGCCAAGGCCGAGGTCATCGACAAGGCCGAGGATCGCCAGAAATTCCGGGACGCCATGGACAAGCTGGGGCTGGAGAGCCCGCGCTCCAAGGCCGCTCACTCGATGGCCGAGGCCCTGGACGGACTGGAGTTCGTGGGTCTGCCCGCCGTGATCCGGCCGTCGTTCACCCTCGCCGGCACCGGCGGCGGCATCGCCTTCAACCGCGAGGAGTTCGAGGAGATCGTCCTGCGGGGGCTGGACCTGTCGCCCACCACCGAGGTGCTGATCGAAGAGTCGGTGCTGGGCTGGAAAGAGTACGAGATGGAGGTGGTCCGCGACACGGCGGACAACTGCATCATCATCTGCTCCATCGAGAACGTGGACCCGATGGGCGTGCACACGGGCGACTCCATCACCGTCGCCCCCGCCCTGACCCTGACCGACAAAGAGTACCAGCGCATGCGCACGGGCTCGATCAACGTCCTGCGCGAGATCGGCGTCGAGACCGGCGGATCGAACGTGCAGTGGGCGATTAATCCGGCGGACGGCCGCATGGTCGTGATCGAGATGAACCCGCGCGTGTCGCGCAGTTCCGCGCTGGCGTCGAAGGCCACCGGCTTCCCTATCGCCAAGGTCGCTGCCCGTCTGGCCGTCGGCTATACGCTGGACGAGCTGACCAACGACATCACGATGGTGACGCCGGCCTCGTTCGAGCCGTCGATCGACTATGTCGTGACCAAGATCCCGCGCTTCGCCTTCGAGAAATATCCCGGCTCCGAGCCCCTGTTGGGCACCTCGATGAAGTCGGTCGGCGAGGTCATGGCCATCGGCCGGACTTTCCAGGAATCCATGCAGAAGGCGCTGCGCGGTCTGGAGACCGGCCTCAGCGGGTTCGACGAGATCGAGATCGACGGGGTGGAGGGCGCCGAGGGCCAGACGGCGCGCAACGCCGTGATCCGCGCGCTGGGCGTGCCTACCCCGGACCGCATCCGCGTCATCGCCCAGGCCTTCCGCCACGGCCTGACGGTTGAAGAGGTCGCGGCCGCCTGTTCCTACGAGCCTTGGTTCCTGCGCCAGATCGCCGACATCGTGCGTGAAGAAGGCCATCTGCGCGTGAAGGGTCTGCCGACCGACGCTGTGGAGTTCCGACGCCTGAAATCCAAGGGCTTCTCCGACGCCCGCCTGGCCGCCCTGACCGGCTCCACCGAAAAGGCAGTCCGCCACGCCCGGCGCGGCCTGAACGTGCGCCCGGTCTTCAAGCGCATCGACACCTGCGCGGCCGAGTTCGCGTCCGCCACCGCCTATATGTATTCCACCTATGAGACCGGCGCCCTGGGCCAGATTCCCGAGTGCGAGGCCGACCCGTCCGACAAGAAGAAGGCCATCATCCTGGGGGGCGGTCCGAACCGGATCGGGCAAGGGATCGAGTTCGACTACTGCTGCTGCCACGCGGCCTTCGCCTTCGCCGAGATCGGGGTCGAATCGATCATGGTCAACTGCAACCCCGAAACGGTTTCGACCGACTACGACACCTCCGACCGGCTGTATTTCGAGCCGTTGACGGCCGAGGACGTGCTGGAGCTGATCGAAGTCGAGCGGTCAAAGGGCGAGCTGATCGGATGCGTCGTCCAGTTCGGCGGCCAGACGCCCCTGAAGCTGGCGCATGCGCTGCACGAGGACGGCATCCCGATCCTGGGCACGTCGCTGGACAGCATCGACCTGGCCGAGGACCGTGAGCGCTTCCAGGTCATGCTGAACGACATCGGCCTGATGCAGCCGCCGAACGGCCTGGCCCGCAGCGCCGAGGAAGCCGCGCAGAAGGCGGAGGAGGTGGGCTATCCCGTCGTCCTGCGCCCCTCCTATGTGCTGGGCGGACGCGGCATGATGATCGTCCACGACCGCGAACAGCTGGACCGCTACGTCGGCGAGGCGATGCGGGTGTCGGGCAGCGACCCGGTCCTGATCGACCACTATCTGAACCGGGCCACAGAGGTGGACGTGGACGCCCTCTGCGACGACGAGACGGTATTCGTGGCCGGCGTGCTGGAACACATCGAGGAAGCCGGCGTGCACTCGGGCGACAGCGCCTGTTCGATGCCGCCCTACTCCCTGTCGGCCGAAACGGTCACCGAGCTGAAGCGCCAGACCACGGAGATGGCCAAGGCGCTGAAGGTGCGCGGCCTGATGAACGTGCAGTTCGCCATCGAGGAGCCGCACAGCGAGAACCCGCGCATCTTCGTGCTGGAAGTGAACCCGCGCGCGTCGCGCACGGCGCCCTTCGTGGCCAAGACCATCGGCCAGCCCGTCGCCGCCATCGCCGCCAAGGTCATGGCCGGAGTGCCGCTGGCCAGCTTTGGCCTGACCGACACGCCCTACGACCACATCGCGGTGAAGGAGGCGGTCTTCCCGTTCGCCCGCTTCGCCGGGGTGGACACCGTGCTGGGCCCCGAGATGCGCTCGACCGGCGAGGTCATGGGCCTGGACTGGAAGCGCGAGGGCGAGGCCGACATGGCCCCCGCCTTCGCCCGCGCCTTCGCCAAGTCTCAGATCGGCGGCGGCACCACCCTGCCCACCACCGGCTGCGCCTTCATCAGCGTGAAGGACGACGACAAGCCGTTCATCCTGGAGGCCGCGAAGACCCTGGTCGCCGAGGGCTTCACTCTGATGGCCACCGGCGGGACGCACACCTATCTGGTCGAGCAGGGCCTGCAGGTGAAGCCGATCAAGAAGGTGCTGGAGGGCCGTCCCCACATCGTCGACGCCATGAAGAACGGCGAGGTCCAGCTGGTGTTCAACACCACCTCGGGCAAGCAGTCGCTGCAGGACAGCTTCAGCCTGCGGCGCACGGCCCTGATGATGAAGATCCCCTATTACACCACGACCGCCGGCGCCTTGGCGGCGGCCCAGGCCATCGGCGCCATCAAGGCCGGCGACCTGGATGTGAGAGCGATCCAGGAATACGCCTGATGAGAAACGCCGGTCGCATCGTTCTGGCGACCGGCGGCTCTCTCGGAGATCTGCACCCCTTCATCGCCCTGGGCCGCGCGTTGCAGGCGCGCGGCCATGAGGTCGGGATCGCCACGGCGGCCGACTACCAGCCCAAGATCGAAACGGCCGGACTGGCGTTTCATCGGGTCGGCCCCAGCGTCGCCGACCTGATGCAGGACACGGGCATGGACCTGCCGGCGCTGACGGCGGCGATCGCCCGGTCTGACCGGTTTCTGTTCGGCGAACTGCTGTTGCCGCGCGCCGGCGAGGCTGCGCGCGAGCTGATCGAGGTGACGGAGGGCGCCGCCGCCATCGTCGGATCGACCCTGGCCATCGGCGCCCAGATGGCCGCCGAGGTCCGCCGCCTGCCCAGTGTCGCGGTGTCCTTGCAGCCGACCATGGTGTTTTCCCGGTTCGATCCGCCGCGCCTGCCGATCGCGCCGTGGCTACAGCCGGCGTCGGGAGGCCCCCAGCTCTGGCTGAACGACCTGACGCGCTGGGCGGGCCGCTTCAGCACGTCCCGCTGGACGCGGCCGGTCAACGCCATCCGGGCCTCGCTGCGCCTGGCGCCCACGAGAGACCACATCATCTTCGACGCGGGCCGGTCCGCGGATCTGTCGCTGGGCCTCTACTCGCCTCTGCTCAGCCCACGCCAGGCGGACGCTGCGCCCAACTTCGACGTGGTGGGCTACGCGCCCTACGACAGCGAGACGGGCGCCGGCGCCGCCTTGCCAGAGGCGCTGGAAGCATTTCTCGGCGCCGGCCCGCCGCCCCTCGTCTTTACCCTGGGCAGTGCGGCGGTGAACATCCCGGGCGACTTCTATGTCGAAAGCCTGAAGGCAGCCCGCCTGCTGAAGCGCCGCGCGGTTCTGCTGGTGGGGCCAGACGGCGACCAGCATGTCGCCGGTGACGATCCTGACGTCTGCGTGGCCCCTTATGCGCCCTATTCCTTGCTGTTCCCTCGCGCGGCGGCGGTCGTACACCAAGGCGGAATCGGCACCGTGCATCAGGCGCTGGCCTCTGGACGCCCGCAGCTGGTGGCGCCGCATCTGGGCGACCAGTTCGACAACGCCGCCCGCGTCGTGCGCCTCGGCTGTGGCCTGACCCTGGCGCGCCACCGCTATAGAGCCGACACTGTGGCCGATCGGATCGGCGCCATTATGGGCGACGCAAGGATGCCGACCCGCGCCGAGGTCGTCGCAGTGTCGGTCCGCTGCGAGGATGGAGCCGGTCAGGCGGCAGACAGGATCGGCGCGCTCGTCCGGTTGAAGCAGCCAGCCTGAGGCAAAGCAACTCCCGCTGACCCTGTCATTGACAGCGTTGTCATTGCGGCCGATCCTGGCTTCCAAACCGGGGTGAGAGGACCTCAGATATGTTCGACAGACGCCTGATGACGGCGGCCGCCATGATGCTCGGCCTGATGTTCGCTTCACCTTCGCTGGCCCAAGGGGTGGGCGGTGTGAACACGGGAGCAGCGGACTCCTACGCCATCGGCGGGCGTGACGAGTACTTCCGCAACATGGATACGGCCCTGCGCGATTTCTCGCGCGAGTCCGAGCGCGATCGCGCCGAGCGGCTGCGCACCGAGGCCGTCGCTGCGCGGGCGGCCGCGACCGCGGCGGGCGTCGCCTGCCAGGTGACCGAAGCCGTCCAGATCGGCCAGACGCAGGACGGCCTGAAGCTCTACGAGACCGCCTGCGCCTCGGGGCCGGGCTATCTGATCGCCACGACCACACCGCCCACGGCGACCGGCTGCGTCGTCGCCAATACCGCCGCCCGTCACTTCCTGACCGCCAACCCGCAAGGCCAGCCGCCGGCCAGCTGCACCCTTCCCGCCAACCTGAACGTCGACGCCGCCATCGCCGGATATGCGCGGGACGCCGGCATCGACTGCACCGTCGACGAAGTGCGCGCCATCGGTCAGGTCGGCAGCCGCGCCATCTATGAGATCGGCTGCGCCGGCCGCGACGGATACCGCATCACCCCCAGCGAGACGGGATGGGACAAGATTTCGTGCTTCGCCGTGGTCAACAGCGGCTCGACGTGCGCCTTCACCACCCAGGACGAGCAGTTCGCGACGTTACGCGCCTATCTGACGGAAACGCCGGCGGCGGACTGTCAGGTGGACGGCGGCCGCTACATGGGCGCGAGCGCCAACGGCGTCTATTACGAAGCCAAATGTTCGGGCGCCGAGGGCTACATCTTCCGCGTCAAGGAGGGTCGGACGGAGGCCTTCCCCTGTGCGGAGGCGCAGGGCATCAGCGGAGGTTGCCGGCTGACAACGGCGGTGGCGGCGGCCGCCCCGCCGAACAACTAGCTCGGCTCGTCCTCGGCGCCGCGCCCCTGCACGATCCGCGTGGCGGCCAGGTCCCCGGTGACGTTGCCGACGGTGCGGAAGATGTCCGGAATTACTTCGACCGCCAGCAGCAGGGGCAGCACGCCCAGCGGCAGGCCCATGGCCAGGCAGATGGGGCCGATGGCGGCGAAGAAGCTGACCTGGCCCGGCAGCCCGACCGAGGCGATGGACACGGCGAAGGCGGTCAGGCCGCCCGCGATCAGGGCCCCGATCCCAAGCTCCACTCCATACAGCTGGGCGACGTAGAGGCAGACGGCCAGGTTGGCGACCGGGCTGGTGATGCGGAACACCGCCACCGCCAGCGGCAGGACCAGGCCGGCCGTCCGCTGAGGCACGTTCAGGCCGTCGCGGGCGCGCTCGACCATCACCGGCAGGCTGGCCAGCGAGGACTGGGTCGAGACGGCGACGACCTGAGCCGGGATGACGGCGCGCGCGAACCGGCCCAGGCCGATGCGGCCCCAGACGACGGCGACGGCGTAGATCAGGACGATCAGGCCGATCTGGCTGAGGCAGACGATGGCGACGTAATGGCCCAGCGTCCCGGCCACGCCCAGGCCCGCGCGCAGGCCGACACCCAGCGCCAGGGCGAAGACGCCCAGCGGCGCGGCCAGCAGCACCCAGTGGACGATCACCACCATGGTCTCGGCCACCGCCTCGAAGAAGGCCGCCATCGGCCGGCGCAATTCCTCGCGCACACGGGTCGCCGCGAAACCGAAGGCGATGGCGAAGACGACCACGGCCAGGACCCCGTCCTCGGCCGCCGCGCGGATCAGGTTGGACGCAGCCAGGCTGCTTAGAAAGGCCTTCAGCCCATCGGTCTGCGCGGCGGCGCCCACCTCATCGGCGGCGTCGGCGGGGATGCCGGCCAGGAGGGCGCGGCCCGCCTCGGGGTCGATGGGCCAAAGGCTCAGCAGCCCCTGCCCCGCCACGATGGCCCAGACCACCGCGCCCGTCAGCAGCACGCCGAACACCATCAGCGCCCGCCCCGCCAGCCGCCCGGTCGCGGCCGCATCGGCGATGGCCACAATGCCGGTGACCAGCAGGCTGAAGACCAGCGGGATGACCGTCATCCGAAGCGCGTTCAGCCAGACCTGACCCAGCGCCTCGACCACGCCCAGCCCGCCGATCATCGTATCGTTGTGCAGACCCTGCGCGCCCGCCCCCACCGCCACGCCCAGCACCAGGGCGGCGATGACGAAGAAGCTGAGCGAGGTGAAGAAGCGGGCGAGGCGGGATCGGATCATGAAGCCCCGCTAGCACCCGCCGCGCGGACTGGCGCGCGAAACTTCGGCGCGCGGGCTGTTAGTTCGCGTCGCTCCAGACGCCCAGTCCGTCCATGTGCGCCTCGATCAAAGCCGCCAGTTTGGCGTCGTCCGCAAGCGAAGGGTGGTAGTCGCAGCCCATCCGGTCCAGGTCGCCGAACTGCAACGTCGTGACCTTGCCGGGGGCGGCTTCATTGACGGTGGCGGCGATGCGCTCGACGTCGGCATAGAAGGCGTCCGATCCCATCAGGACGAAGCGCGCCTGCGGCTGGGCCGCCGCCAGCTCGCGCACGAAGGCGACGTAGCGCGTGTGATACGCACCGCGCAGCGCGGCCTCGTCGGCCCAGCGCTCGCCGGGGTTCAGGGGCGTCGAGAAGTCGTTGGTGCCCAGGTTGATGACGATGACCTGCGGCTTCCAGGCGCTGTCGTCCTGGGTCGGCGCGGCGGCCGTATCGGGTTTCAGGCGGGGATAGATGATCGGCAGGCTGAGGTCCGTCACCCCGCCGTTGTAATTCCGCACGATGCCGAAGCCGGAATAGGCGTTGATGCGATAGTCGGCGCCGTAGTGGTTGGCGACGCGCGGGCCGAACGCCTGCTGGGTGTCCGTGGTGTCGTGGATGACCTCCTGGGTGCATTCGCGCACCGGCGAGGTGTTGCCGTAGCCGACGGTATAGCTGTCGCCGATGAACTCGATCTGGCGGGCGCGGGGCGTGACAGCCAGCGCCGCGCCGCCGTTCACCGGATAGAAGCCTTGGAAGACGCCCCCGCCGGACTGGCTCTCGGTCAGCTTCTCCAGGCGCACGACGTGCTGGCCGGGCGCCAGGTTGTTCAAAGTCAGGTCGACCTGGCCGGGGCGGCGAAAGACGACGCGCTCCTGGCCGTCGATCAGCAGTCGCATGTATTCGGCGGGCGCTTCGAAGCGGACGCGGACGCCCGGCCCCTCGATGCGGCTCTCGAAATATACGCCGGGCCAGCCGAAGTCGTAGCCGCCCCCGGTCGCGATGGCGCGGCCGCCGACGTACACCGGAGCGGGATTCGAGATCTGCGCGAACGCGGCCCCAGGCGCCAGCAGCGCCACCGCCAGCATCCAACCGATCATCCGCATCGCATCCTCCCTCATCTCGCCCGCCTGCACAGCACGGCGCGCGCACGGCGACAAGACGACGTTGACGCCGGCGGCCGACCGGGGCCATCCAAGCGCTCATCGGCCACCGGTCGATGAGAGGATTCGCCATGCATCAGCCGACGGAGAGCGGCCGCAAACGCAGCGCCAAGGGGGGCGCAACCGCCAGGGACGTCGCGGTCCTGGCCGGCGTCTCCCCCATGACCGTGTCGCGCGTGGTCAACGGCGACACTCGCGTGCGGCCGGACCGGCGGGCCAGCGTCGAGGCGGCGATCGCCCAGCTGGGATACCAGCCCAACCTGGCGGCGCGGGCGCTGGCGGGGACCGAGACCTTCCGCATCGGCATGCCCTTCCCCCTGTCGAGCGGGAAGGCCTATCTGAGCGAGCTTTTGATGGGCGGGCTGGACCAAATCGGAGCCAGCGGTCACCAGTTCATGCTGAAGACCTGCGAGACGCCGGACGGCGCGCGCGAACTGATCGCCACCTTCATCGCGGCCGGGGTGCAGGGCGTGATCCTGCCGCCGCCCCTGTGCGCGCATGCCGGCCTGATCGAGGATTTGCAGCGCTGGGGCGGGGCGGCGGTGGCCATCGGACCGGGCTGTCCGGTCGCCGACTATTCCAGCGTCGTGGTCGATAACCGCGAGGCGGCGCGGGCGATGACGCGGTTCCTGCTGTCGCTGGGGCACCGGCGGATCGGCTTCATCCACGGCGACGCGCGTCACCCCTCGGCGGAGCTGAGACACCAAGGGTTCCTGGAAGCGATGCGCGAGGCGGGGGTCGGGGAGCCGGATCGCTGGCTGGCCCACGGCGCGTTCGACTTCCAGTCCGGGCTGGTGGCGGCCGAGAGCCTGCTGACCATGAAGGACCGGCCCACCGCCATCTTCGCCGCCAACGATGCGACGGCGGCGGCGGTGGTCGCCTATGCCCACCGGGTCGGGATGCACATCCCCGACGCGCTGTCGGTCGCCGGTTTCGACGACATGCCGATCGCCACCAACATCTGGCCGATGCTGACCACCATCCGCCAGCCGGTCGCCGACATGGGTCGCGAGGCCATCGACCTCCTGGTCGCCGCCATGCGCGCCAAGTCCGAGGGCCGCCCGGTCAAACCGGTGCGCCGCGTCTTCGAACACAGCCTGATCCCACGCGGCTCCTGCGCGGCGCCGGCGGTCTAGACCGAAATCGGTCCCGCGCAGTGGGGATCAGATTTCGGCCCAGAAAGTCAGTCGAACAGAGACAAGTCCACCGCCTCGGCCATCGCGCGATAGCCGGCGATGGTGGGGTGCAGGTGGTCGTTGTCGTAGGCCGCCAGCAGGCGCGACGGATCGGCCGGATCGCGCAAGGCAGCGTCGAAATCGATGACGCTATCGAACGCGCCCGCCGAGCGGATGAAGTTGTTCACCGCCTGCCGCGCAGCCTCGCTGACTGGGCCGGGATGGTAATAGTCCGAGCCCACGAACGGCGTAATCGTCCCGCCAATCATGCGGACGCCCGCCTCGCGACCGCGCAAGGCGATCTGGGCCAAGGCCGAGATCATCCGGTGCGCCAGCTCGGTCATGGCGTCGGGCGTGTCGAGGTTGTCCCGGCTCATGACGCCTAGGTCGTTGACGCCGATCAGGACGATGGCGTGGCCGACGCCGGGAACGCTGAGCACATCGCGCTCGAACCGGCTCAGCACCCCCGGCCCCACGCCGTCGGCCAGCAGGCGATTGCCGCCGAAGCCGGCGTTGAGCACGGCCCGTGGCGTGTCCGGCCGCTCGGCGGCGAGGCGCTCGGCCAGGGCGTCGGTCCAGCGGGCGTTGGTGTTGGGCTGGACGCCGTAGCCGTCGGTGATGGAGTCGCCGATGACCATGACGCCCGGCGCGGCGGTCGTCCTCACGTCCACGCCGGACAGGAACCACCAGTGATCGGCGCGGGTCGCGCCCGGCATGTCCCCCGCCGCCGTCTGGTCGCGGGCCAGGACGTAGGAGGTGGCGCGTGATCCCGGATGGCCGGTCTGGACGCCCGGCGCGACGGCTAGGTGCAGGCTGACCATCAGGCTGTCGAAAGCGGCGACGGTCAGGTCGACGGGGTCGCTGAGATATTCCGCGCCCGGCGGCACGATCACCGACGGTCGGCCGTCGAAGCTCAGGGCACGATGGGAGCCCGGCATGACGGCGGACCCGTTCAGCGCGACGGGGCGAGCGACGCCACCGGCCAGCACGGTCAGGGGGTCTGCGCCGAACAGATTGGAGACGCGCACCCGGACGCCGGAGCCGCCCAGCGTCAGGCGAACGCACTGTCGCAGGGTGGCGTCGGCGATGGCCTCGGGCGGCAGGGCGTTGGCGCCGTCCACGGCCATCTGGGCGCTGGACCAGGATCGCATCCAGCGGGCGTGGGGCGGCGCGGACGCGAGCGCGGCGCCCGTCATCGAAAGCGCCCCGGCGGCAAGGCCGAGGCCAAGGAGCGAGCGGCGATGCAGGGCGGTCATCGGTCTGTCTCCGAGGTGTTGAGAATAGCGCCCGCACCGCCGGTGGTCAGCCGCTGCAGCGCGCCGGTCACGGCGTCGATGAAGTCGGAGCGCTGGGCCAAGGCCGAGGGGACGATGTCCTCCATGGCGGCCACGGCCAAGACATGGTCGCGGGCGCCGCCGCCGGAGACGGCGCGGCGCAACCGCTCGGCCATCGGATCGTCCAGCGGGGTCGGGCGGCCGGCGTCGTCGCGGCCCGCCAGCCAGCGGACCCAGACTGCGGTCGCCAGCGCGAGGCCATCGACCGACTGGCCGCCTTTCAGCCGCGTCAGCATGGGCGCGAACAGGCGCTGGGGCAGCTTCTGCGAGCCGTCCATGGCGATCTGGGTCAGGCGATGCTGCAGGGCCGGATTGGCGAACCGCTGCAGCAACTGGCGGCGGTAGGCGGTGAGGTCGAGGCCCGGCTGCGGCGGCACGGTGGGGGCGGTCTCGTCCCACAGGCGCTCGACGACGGCGCGCCCGCCGGGTGTGGCGATAACCTCGTGCACATAGGTCAGGCCCGCCTGCGCGCCGAGGTAGGCCATGGTGGAATGGGCGCCGTTCAGCAGGCGCAGCTTGGCGGTCTCCCACGGGCGCACGTCGCTGGTCAGCTGCACGCCCACGGCGGCCAGATCGGGTGCCTCGCTTGAGAAGCGGTCCTCGACCACCCATTGGCTGAAGGGCTCGGTCTTCACCAGGCCCTGGTCCTCCAGGCCAGTCCGCGCGCGCGCCGCCGCGATGTCGTCGGGCTCGGTCGAGGGCACGATGCGGTCGACCATGGTGGCGGGGAAGGCGACGCGGCGCTCGATCCATTCGGCTAGCGCCGGATCCAGCCGCCGGGCGTAGCCGACCACGGCGCGAGCCAGCCGCTCGCCGTTGTCCGTCAGGTTGTCGCACGACATGGCGGTGAAGGCCGGCAGGCCCGCCGCGCGCCGCGCCGCCAGCCCGGCGACGATCAGGCCGATGGCCGTCTTCGGCGTTTGCGGCGAGGCCAAATCGGCGACGATATCGGGGTGGTCCAGCATCAGGCCGCCGCCCGCCGGATCGAGCAGATAGCCCTTCTCGGTGATGGTCAGGGTGACAAGCCGCGTCGCTGGCGCGGCCAGCGCCGCGACTACCGCCTCGACGCCGCGCGGCGCCACTAACGTCTGGCCCAGCACGCCGATGATCCGGTCCTCGACCCGGTCGCCGTCGCGCACGGCCACGCCGTAGAGGCCGTCCTGCGGGTTCAGCCGATCCGCCACCTCGGGCGAACGCAGCGAAACGCCGGTCACGCCCCAGCGTAGGTCGCCCCGCGCCGCCAGATCGTCATACGCGACGGCCTGATGCGCCCGGTGGAACGCCCCCAGCCCCAGATGCACCACGCCCCGCTCCAGTGCTCGCCGGTCACAGGCGGGCCTCCGCACGGACGGGGCCAGAGCCTCCAGCGTCGCTTCAGACAGGCGCGTCACAGCCGGTACGCCGCCTTGACCAGATCGTAGGTCAGGGCGCGCGCGACCTCGTGCGCCTCGTCCTCGTCCAGCCGGTGTTCGACCACCAGCTGGGCCAGCCAAGCGCAGTCCATCCGCCGCGCCACATCGTGCCGCGCCGGGATCGACAGGAAGGCGCGGGTGTCGTCGTTGAAGCCGACGGTGTTGTAGAAGCCCGCCGTCTCGGTCGTCTGCTCGCGGAAGCGGCGCATGCCTTCGGGGCTGTCGTGGAACCACCAGGGCGGGCCGAGGCGCAGGGCCGGATAGTGGCCGGCGAGCGGCGCCAGTTCGCGGCTGTAGCTGGTCTCGTCCAGGGTGAAGACGATGATGCTCAGGCCGGGCTCCGAGCCATAACGATTGAGCAGCGGCTTCAGCGCCGTGACGTAGTCGGTCGCCACCGGAATGTCGGCGCCCTTGTCCGTGCCGAAGTCCGCCAGCAGGGGCGCGTTGTGGCTGCGGTGCACGCCCGGATGGATCTGCAGCACCATGCCGTCGTCCAGGCTCATCCGCGCCATCTCGACCAGCATGGCGCCCCGGAAGCGCTCGCCCTCCTCGGCCGTGTGCGCGCCGGAACGGACGCGGGCGTAGAGGGCTTCTGCCTCCCCTGTCGACAGGTCGAAGGTCGCCGCCGTAGGGTGCCCGTGGTCGGTCGCCGTCGCGCCGTGGTCGCGGAAGAAGGCGCGGCGGTTGCGGTGGGCGGCGAGATAGCCCTGCCACGTCGCCGTATCCTCGCCCGTCAGCTCGCCGAAGCGCTGCAGATTGGCGAGGAAGCGCGGATGATCCGGGCCGATCACCGGGTCGGGGCGATAGGTGGTGATGACCCGCCCGGACCAGCCCGATGCCTGGATCGCCGCGTGGTGCTTCAGGTCGTCCAGCGGCCCCTCGGTCGTGGCCAGCAGCTCGATGTTGTAGCGCTCGAACAGGGCGCGAGGGCGGAAGGCGTCGGTCTTCAGCGCCTCGTCGATGACGTCGTAATGGTGGTCGGCGGTCTCGGCCGAGAGGCGGTGGGTCAGGCCGAAGACCTTGGCGTAGACCCAGTCGTGCCACATCCGCGACGGCGTGCCCCGGAACAGGTGATAACGCTCGGCGAAGCGGCGCCAGATGGCGCGGGGGTCCGTCTCGACCGCCCCGCCGTCGCGGCGCGGGATCCCCAGGTCCTCCAGCCGGACGCCCTGGCTGTAGAGCATTCGGAAGACGTAGTGGTCCGGTTGGATCAGCAGGGCCGCCGGGTTCTCGAACGGCTGGTTCTGGGCGAACCAGGCCGGGTCGGTGTGGCCGTGCGGGCTGATGATCGGCAGACCCTTCACCTGGTCGTACAGGCGCCGCGCGATCAGCCGCGTCGCCGGCTCGGCCGGGAACAGGCGGTCGGGATGAAGGGTAAGGCGCGTCATGCGGGTTCCGGCGGGAGGGTCACTGGCTCAAGCCGCGGCGTCAGCAGGTGGATGACCAGAAGCGCCAGCAGATAGGCCCCGCCGGCGAAGGCGAGCAGCGGCACATAGCTGCCGGTCGTCTCCAGCGTCCAGCCGGCGAACTTGGAGATGAACATGCCGCCCACCGCGCCCCCGGCCGCGCCGAAGCCGACCACGGTCGCCACGGCCCGGCGCGGGAAGACGTCGGAAACGAGCGTGTACATGTTGGCCGACCAGCCCTGGTGGGCCGCCGCCGCCAGACCGATCAGGGCCACGGCGATCGGCAGGCTGTGGGCGAAGACGGCGATGGAGATGGGGGTTACGGCGAGCGCGCAGATCAGCATGGTGGTCTTGCGCGACCGGTTGATCGACCAGCCGTTCTTGATCAGCCGCGACGACAGCCAGCCGCCGCCCACCGAGCCGACGTCGGCCAGCAGATAGACGATCACCAGCGGCGGCCCGAACGTCAGGATGTTCAGGTCGTAGGTCTTGGCGAAGAAGTCTGGCAGCCAGAACAGGAACAGCCACCACACCGGGTCGGTGATGAATTTGCCCAGCAGGAAGGCCCAGGTCTCGCGCTTGCGGATCACCACGCCCCAGCCGACCTTGCCCGGCGGATCGGCGGGGTCGCTTTCGATGTGCGCGCGCTCGGCCGCGCCCAGGCGCGGGTGCTCGTGCGGCCGCCGATAGACGATCAGCCACACTGCCAGCAGCACGAACCCCGACGCCCCGGTGATGATGAAGGCCCACTGCCAGCCCAGGCTGATGACGATCAGGGGCACGAGGATGGGCGTGACCAGCGCCCCGACGTTCGACCCCGCGTTGAAGATGCCGGTGGCGAGCGCGCGCTCTTTCTTGGGGAACCACTCCGACACAGTCTTCACGGCGGCGGGGAAGACCCCGGCTTCGCCCAGGCCCAGCACGAACCGAACGACGGAGAACTGGATCGCGGTGCGCGCGCCGGCGTGGAAGACTGCGGCCAGGCTCCAGACCGTGATGGCGACCGCCAGACCCCAGCGCGTGCCGATCCAGTCCATCACCCGGCCGAAGCACAGCAGGCTCAGCGCATAGGCGGCCTGAAACCAGAAGACGATGTCGGCATAGTCCGTCTCGGACCAGCCAAGCTCGGTTTCCAGATAGGGCTTCAGCACCCCAAGCACCTGACGATCGACGTAGTTGATGGTCAGGGCGAAGAACAGCAGGGCGCAGATGACCCAGCGGTACCGGCCGATCCGCGTCGGCGCCTCTTCGCTTGCCGTCATGCCGTTCCCTCCCAGGAAAAGACGCCGCCCGTTGATCGGGCGTGCGTCACCAGCTGTGCATCGATCCGTCTTCGAGCCGGTTCACCGGCAGGTAGGCGCGTTGGTAGGGGTACTGGGCGGCCAGGCCTTCGTCGATGTCGACGCCCAGACCGGGCGCCTCGCCGGGGTGCAGCATGCCGTTCGCGAAGCTGTAGGCGTGGGGGAAGACCGCGTCCGTCTCGGCCGTATGGCGCATATATTCCTGCACGCCGAAGTTCGGCACCGACAGGTCGAAATGCAGCGCCGCGGCCATGGTGATGGGCGACAGATCGGTGGCTCCGTGGCACCCGGTGCGCACGCCGTACAGGTCCGCGAAGGCCGCGATCTTGCGCAGGTGGGTGATGCCCCCTGCGTGCAGGACGGTGGCGCGGATGTAGTCGATCAGCTGCTCCTCGATCAGCTGCTTGCAGTCCCAGATGGAGTTGAAGATTTCGCCGACCGCCAGCGGGCTGGTGGTGTGCTGGCGGATCAGGCGGAAGGCCGCCTGGTTCTCGGCCGGCGTCGCGTCCTCCAGCCAGAAGGGACGGTAGGGCTCCAGATCCTTGCCCAGCCGTCCCGCCTCGATCGGCGCCAGCCGGTGGTGGATGTCGTGCAGCAGATGGACGTCCCAGCCTAGCGTCTCGCGCGCCGCCTCGAACAGGGCCGGGACCGAGCGCAGATACTTCTCGCTGGACCAAAGGTTCTCGGTTGGCAGATCGGCGTCGGCCGGTTCGTAGAAGCCGAACGTCTTGGACACGCCATAGGTCGACTTCAGGCCCGGCACGCCCGACTGCAGGCGGATCGCCTTGTAGCCCTCGTCCAGATAGCGCTTGGCCTCGGCGACAGTCTCCTCGACCGTCTCGCCATTGGCGTGGCCATAGACCATGACGCCTTCGCGGCACGCCCCGCCCAGCAGCTGGTACAGCGGCAGCCCCGCCGCCTTGGCCTTCAGATCCCACAGCGCCATGTCGACCGCGGCGATGGCCGTCATGGTCACCGGCCCGCGCCGCCAGTAGGCGCCCTTGTAGAGGTATTGCCAGATGTCCTCGATGCGGTGGGCGTCGCGGCCGATCAGGCAGGGGATGATGTGGTCGGCGAGATAGCTTGCCACCGACAGCTCGCGGCCGTTCAGCGTGGCGTCGCCCACGCCGGTCAGGCCGCCCTTGGTCTCCAGCTTCAGGGTGACGAAGTTGCGCCCCGGACAGGTCGTGATGACGCGCGCACCGGTGATGGTCAGGTCGGTCAACGTCGTTCCCTCCGCGACGCTTGTGCGTCGTCTTGTTGGCTTTACTTCGCGAGCAAGGCCTGTCGTGATAGCGCTACCAAAGAGCGATCTCGGCGCCGTGTCAACGCGCCGCGATGGTAATGACCGGCGGAACGTCGGCAAGGGAGAGACGCATGGGACGCCTTTCGCAGGCGATGGTCGGCCTCGTCGCTGCCCTGGCGCTGGTCCTGGGTCTGGCGCCGGCCGCGCAGGCAGAGGACGGGTATGATCTGTGGCTGCGCTATCAGCCCGAAGGCGGGGCGGTGGAGACCGCCTATCGCCGGGCCGTCTCATCCCTCCATCCGGTGGGCGACAGCGCCACCATCCGCGCCGCGACCGCCGAGCTGGAACGGGGCCTGTCAAGCCTGACCGCCCGGGCGGTGACGACCCGCCCAATCGCCGACGGCGCCGTGGTCTATGGTCTCGCTAGCGCTCCCGAGATCGCCGCGCTGATCGGCCAGACGACCATCGCGCCGGAGGGATATGTCCTCCGCTCGGTGCGCGACAACGGTCGCCGCGTCACCGTCATCGCGGGCGGCTCCGACACCGGCGTGCTCTACGGAGCCTTCGACCTGCTGCGCCGGATGCAGACGCGCCAGTCCATCGACGATCTGAACATCGCCGAGACGCCGGCGGTGCACCTGCGCCTGCTGAACCACTGGGACAATCTGGATCGGTCGGTGGAGCGTGGCTATGCGGGCCAGTCGATCTGGGACTGGCACACCCTGCCCGGCTTCACCCCCGGCCTCTACACCGACTACGCCCGCGCCAACGCCTCGATCGGCATCAACGGCACGGTGCTGAACAACGTCAACGCCAACGCCCTCAGCCTGACCGAGCCGTACCTTCTCAAGGCCGCCGCCCTGGCCGACATCTTCCGGCCCTACGGCATCAAGGTCTATCTGTCCGCCCGCTTCAGCGCGCCCATCGAGATCGGCGGCCTGGCCACGGCCGACCCGCTGGACCCCGCCGTCCAGGCCTGGTGGAAGGCCAAGGCGGACGAAATCTATCGCCTGATCCCCGACTTCGGCGGCTTCCTGGTCAAGGCCAACTCGGAAGGCCAGCCGGGTCCACAGGACTACCACCGCACCCACGCCGAGGGCGCCAACATGCTGGCTGATGCGGTCGCGCCGCACGGCGGCGTCGTCATGTGGCGGGCTTTCGTCTACGCCCACGACAACCCCGAGGACCGCGCCAAACAGGCGTTCGACGACTTCGTCCCGCTGGATGGCCAGTTCCGCGACAACGTCATCGTCCAGGTCAAGAACGGCGCCATCGACTTCCAGCCGCGCGAACCCTTCCATCCGCTGTTCGGCGCCATGCCGAAGACGCCGCTGATGATGGAGTTCCAGATCACCAAGGAATACCTCGGTCAGGCGACCCACTTGGCCTACCTCGGCCCGCTATTCGAGGAGGTGCTGCGCGCCGACACCCACCAGCGTGGGCCGGGCTCGACGGTGGCCAAGGTGATCGACGGCCGCCTGTTCAACCACCGCCTCACCGGCATCGCCGGCGTCGCCAACATCGGCACGGACCGCAACTGGTCCGGCTCGGACTTCAACCAGGCCAACTGGTACGTCTTCGGCCGCATGGCCTGGGACCCGGAACATGCGGACGCCGCCGCCATCGCCCGCGAATGGGCGGCCATGACCTTTACGCCGGACCCGCGCTTCGTCGAGCCGGCCGTCGGCATGATGATGCGGTCGCGCGAGGCGGTGGTCGACTATATGACGCCGCTGGGCCTGCACCACCTGATGGCCACCGGCCACCACTACGGCCCCGGCCCGTGGGTCAGCGACTTGGCCCGCCCCGAGTGGAACCCGGCCTACTATCACCAGGCCGACGTGGCCGGCATCGGCTTCGACCGCACCGCCTCAGGCAGCGACGCCGTCAGCCAATATGCTCCTGAGATCGCCCGCCTCTTCGCCGATCCGGCCACGACGCCGGAAGCCGACCTGCTGTGGTTCCACCACCTGCCGTGGACTTACCGGATGCGGTCGGGTCGGACGCTGTGGGACGAACTGGTCCTGACCTACGGCCACGGCGTCGATGAAGTCACGGCGATGCAGGCGACCTGGGCCTCGCTGGAGGATTTCGTGGACCGGGAGCGGTTCGCGGACACCACCCAACTGCTGGCCATCCAGCACGACGAGGCGGTGTGGTGGCGCGACGCCAGCGTGGCCTATTTCCAGAGCCGATCCGGCCTGCCTTTGCCGGCGGGCGCGGCGGCGCCCGCGCATCCGCTGAGCTGGTACGAGGCGCTTCAGTTCCCCTACGCGCCGGGTCACTGACTGCCTCGATGCGGCCCGGACAGCGACGAACCGAATGGGCCTCAGCCTTGGCTCAATCGGGCCTTTCGCGTCACCAGATTTCGTGGATCCGGCTCAACCGACAGGCCGCCGAGAGCCAGAGCCCGCTGCATCTGGGCTTGGGCGGTTTCGAAGGAATAGTACCGGCGAGCGTGAGCCTGAGCCGCCCTCGACATGGCCGCCCAGAGGTCGGGGTCCTGATAGAGGCGGGTGATCGCCTCGACCCATTCGTGGGGGGTGCGGGCGATCAATACCTCGACGCCGTCACGCAGGTTAGCGCCCTCGGCGGCGATGGGGCTGAGCACCGACGGCGTGCCGTAGGCCAGGGCGTCGACCACCTTGCCCTTCAGCCCCGCGCCCGTCAGCAAGGGCGCCACGAAGACACGGCAGCCGTCGTAGACGCCTTTCAGGTCCGGCGCGAAGCCGCGGATCGCCAGCCCGTCCCGGCCCAGAGCTTCGACCTCGTCGCTCATGCCGCTGCCGAAGACGTTGCAGGTCACGTCAGGCATGGCGTCGCGCAGGCCAGGGATCACGTCGCGCGCGAAGAACTCGACCGCCAGGCGGTTCGGCGGGTGCGCAAATCCGCCGAGGAAGGTGACGTCCCGACGCGCCTCGAACCCGGGAACGTCGGTCGATACATCCACGACCCAGGGCGCCTGGGCGATGCGCACGCCGGGGGCGGCGGCCTGCATGATCTCATGCTCGACGTCATTGTAGGACAGGGTCACGTCGGCTGCGGCGACAACCGCCATCTCGGCCTCGCGCGTCGCGTCGGCCTTTTGCATCAGCGGGCCGGATTCCATCAGCACCGCCTCGCGCATCTCTCGCAGGAAATGCAGGTCCGCATTGCAGAACGCGATCCGCGCCTGAGGCGCGTGGCGCCGGATCAGCGGCAGGATGTCCTGGGCCACCGTGTAGCGGGTGACGTAAACCAGATCGAACTCGCCGCCCCGCGCCTCCAGCAGCTCCTCGACCGACCGCACGTACGGGGCGTAGACGGCTTCGACGCCCATCTTCTGGATACGCTCGGTGTGTCGGCCCAGATAGGCGCCGTTGCGCGGCGCGAAGGTCACCTTGAAACCCAGCGATTGCAGCAGGCGGACCTCCTGGATGGCCGCGTAGCTGCCGGCGTCATTGTCGCCGCGCGGAAACTGCAGATCCACCATCAGGGCGCGGCGCGCGACGCCCCGATCCTTGTTCAGATCGACATCGACGCCGACCTCGCCGTTGTCCTTGTAGAGCTCGGTCCAGCGCGCCTTGAATGTGGGCCGGTTGATCTCCTGGAACCGCTTCATTCCCGAGGTGACGTCGGTGCCGCTGGAGACGCCCTCGAAATGGTAGACGAGGCAGAAGGGATTGTAGACGACCTTCAGCCCCTCGGCCTTGACCTTGAAGCAAAGGTCGGTGTCCTCGAAGTAAGCCGGGCGATAGATCTCGCTCAGCCCGCCCAGCTTCGACCACAGGGCCGCCGGCAGCATGATGCAGGCACCCGACAGATAGTCCGCCTGGCGCACATAGTTGAACTTGGGATCGGCCGCATTGCCGCCCCGGCCATAGTTGGCGGGGTCGCCGCTGTTCCAGACGATGCCGCCGGCCTCCTGAAGCCGACCATCCGGATAGACCAGCTTGGCGCCGACGATGCCGACGTCGTCGAAATTGTCGAACGTCGCCAGCATCTCGTCCAGCCAGCCGACGGTCGGTTCGGTGTCGTTGTTCAGCAGGACGACGAACTCGCCCGACGCGCGCGCCACGCCGTCGTTGCACGCATCCACAAAGCCCAGCGCGCTCTCGTGCCGGACGACCGTGATGCCCGACACGATGTCCTCGATCCGGAGCGTCTCGTCGGACGACCCATCATCCACGACGATCACCTCGAACGTCGCACGCGCGCCCGCGAAAAGCAGGGCGCTGAGGCAGTAGTATGTGACGCCGAACTTGTTGTGGGCCGGAATGACGACCGACACGCGAGGCTTGGGATGGACCGGGAAGCTGAGCGGGGCATAGGGGCCGCGCACCATGTCGAAGCCGGTCAGCAGGACGTCGTGCGCGCGGCTGATCTGGGCCAGTCGCTCGAGCGCGGCGGCGCGGTCATCGGCGGGCGTCGTTTCGATGGCGCGCAACGCCGCCTGCAGGGCCTCATAGCGTTGGCGCGCGGCCGGAGACTGCCACACTCGCGGCACGGCGCCATAGCGCTGCAGCTTGTCGAAGGCGGTCTTCGACACGGCCAGGAACTCGACGGTCTCCGCCAGTACGCGGCCCGAGCGCGCCGACAGCACGCTGATCCGATGCACCAGTCCATCCATGAACCGGTTCGGGATCTGCAACCGATAGCCGTGACCCTTGGCGCGACGGTTTCGCTGATCGGCGCGCGCGACGCCGGCCGGCCGGCCGTCGACGACAAGCCGGACGTTCAGAACGTCGCTGCTGCCGCGCGCGGGGCGGGCCCAGCCGAAGACGGCTGCGCCCGAGACACCCTCGATCACGCCGATGGCGGGGTCCGCGAGTTCTAGCACCAGAGGGGCGCCCAGCACGCTGCGGCCTTCGGCGTCCTGCACGTCGATGCGGCGCGGCCGGCCGTCGTAGAGATCGGCCGGCAACGCGTAGCGCGACCGGACCGCGGAACGGTCCAGTTCTCGCATCGCCGCAACGGCGGCGGGCGACAGGGTGACTTTGCGCCAGCGGTCGCCCGTCTTGCGCCCCGCCTGGCCGAACCATGGGCGCGCCAGAAGCAGAAGGCTGTCGCTCCGCCGCTCTGAGACCCGCCCCTGGACGTGAACGGCGATCGTCGCCCAGCACGCCTCGACCGGCGCCGTGATGTCACCCTGCGCCAGCGCATAGCTGGCGTAGCGCGCGCCGCCCCGGCGCTCTTCGCCGGGCGCAGCCTCGGCCGTCGCCAGCGCCCGCCCCTCGGTGTCCAAAAAGGTCACGACGATGCGGACATCGGCGCGATGCTGGCCGAAGAAGGCGCCGAACGCATAGGCCACGCCGGGCGTCACCGTCAGCCGTTCCCCCTCGACGGGATCGCGGTAGACCAGGCGCTGAAGCCCGACGCCCTGCGTCCGCAGATGATGAACATAGGCGGCGTTGCCCTGTTCGAGGTTCCACTTCTTGCTGAAGCCGACCCCGGCTACGACTGCATCGCCGGGCGTCTCGAGCGCCCAGGGCATGGTCGTTTCGAACTCGGGGTCCGCGATCTGGTTCAGGGATTTCAGACCGGCGCCGCCGGCCGCAGCCTCGACGATGGACGTCAGGGATCCTTGGTAGACCCCGTCTATCAGCAGGGTCAGTTCGCGGGGCGCGCGGCCACGTGGGTGAGCGATGACCAGCGCGCCATCGGCGACGCCCGTGAGGACCATCGGGCCTTCGGACACGCTCTGACTGTCCGCCGCCAAAGAGCCTTTGCTCACGACCCGGCCTCCCCTCCACGCACGACAAGCGGAATAGGCCGCGTTCCCGCGTCGCCCCACCGTCTCCCCAAGCCAGCGGGTACACGCGCCCCAATCCCGAGGCAATGCCGACCGATTGGAGGTTGCTCCAAACCGCGTTATCAGCGCGCAGGCGTGTGATCCACGCGACTGGAACAGCCGCCGACCATGAGTGAAAATCCCGCTCCGGCCGCGCATCAGGCAGTGATCGTCCTGGGGATGCACCGCTCTGGCACCTCGGCGCTGACCAGCACCTTGGCTGGACTGGGCTATGCCTTGCCCAGGGACGTCATGGCGGGGGCGCCCGACAATCCTCGCGGCTTTTTCGAACCTCGCTCTGTCGCCCGGCTGAACGAAAGGATCCTTCAGTCGCTGGGAGGGTCCTGGGACCAGACCGGTCCCTTCGTCGTCCGCAGAAAAACGCTGGCAGACAGCGCTCGGCGGATCGCCGACCACGTCGAGGCGACCTTCCTCCACGAGACATGCTCCGTCCTCGCGCGAACGTTTCCGCGCGACCGTTCGATCGTCATCAAGGACCCAAGAATCGCCCTGCTGACACCGCTGTGGCGCAGCGCGCTGCAGGCGCTCGGCTACGACCCGGTCCTCGTTCATATCCACCGCCCGCCGATCGAGGTCGCCGCATCCTTGCAGGCGCGCAACGGCTTCACCATCAGCCAGGGTCTGCGGACCTGGCAGACCTACGTCATGAGCATCCTGCGGACGGCGCAGACGACGCCCGTCCACACCCTGTCGTTCGACCAGCTTCTGGCGGACCCGACGCAGACGCTGGAAGGGCTGACGTACGGGCTCGGGCGGACGGTCGAGCCGACGGCGCTACAGCAGGCCGCCGCCCTTCTGGCCCCGGAGGATCGTCACCAGACTGCGGCGGCGCTGGGCGGTGAGTTGCCGCCCATCGTGGCGGACACGGCTCGCCTTCTGATGCGCTGGAATCAGACACCGCCCGCGGTGCGGCAGGAAACGATCGCCGGGCTGCAGGCGCGGTTCGAGGATATCGCGCTGTATTCCGGGCCCAAGGTCGCGATGCCGGCGCGCGGGCTGAAGGCCGTTCCGGCGCGCACCGGGATCAGACGGCCGCCCCTGTTGTTCCACTACCACCTGTTCAAGAACGCCGGCACCTCGATCGACGCCATGCTTCAGCGCAACTTCGGCGACCATTGGGGTCATGCCGAGTTCCGCATGCCTCGGGGTCAAACCACCAACCTCGCCGCCGTGACGGGGCATCTGCTCGAGAGGCCGGAGCTAGAGGCCTTCTCCTCGCATACGGCGCTGTTGCCGGCTCCAGCGTTGTTGGACCGGGACGTTCTTCCGATCCTCTTCCTGCGCCATCCGATCGATCGCTTGCGCTCGGCCTATGACTTCGAGAAGCATCAAAAGGTCGAGACGTTCGGCGCGCGGTTGGCGCGGTCGACGGACTTCAAGGGCTACATCACCGCGTTGCTGTCGCCCGGCAGCGGCGAGCAGGCGCGGAATTTCCAGGCGCTTCGTCTCGCTGACAATGCGCCTTACCTTTCCGGCGATCTGGCGGAGCGCGCAATGGCGGGCCTGCAGGCCCTGCCCTTCGTAGGGCTGGTCGAGGCGTACGACGCCTCCCTGCAACGGCTGAGCGCGCTGGTGACGCCGCACTATCCGGGCTTCAAGCCTCTAACGTTGCGCAAGAACGCCAGCAACGCCGCCCCGACGCCACTGGACGAGAAGCTGGCCAAGGTGGCGGAAGAACTCGGGCCGGCGCTCCACGAACGTCTGCTCGAGGCCAATCGCGTCGATCTGGCGCTGCATGCCCATGTCCAGGGGCTGTATGGGGCGGAAGCGTCCACGAAGGACGCCTGACGTGGCGCGCGACATCCTGCTTCACATCGGCCGAGCTAAAACCGGCACCTCTTCCATTCAGGAGGTTCTGGCCAACAGCGAGGCGGCGCTGGCGGCGCACGGCTGGCGATATGCCAGCGCCGCCCGGCGCGGCTCCAGCCATCGCTACGCCGCCGTCTATTTTTCCAACCAGAAGCGCCTCGCGTTCGATCCGGCCGTTCTGCAGCAGCAGGTCGATGCTCTGGCAGCCGAACTGGCGAGCACGGACCAGAACACCATCATCAGCGGCGAGGGGTTCCAGAACGCGGCGCGGCCCGAGAAGATTGCACCGGTGATCCCGCCCGAGCGGACCCAGGTGCTAGTCTATCTGCGCGAGCAGTACGTCTGGGCCCAGTCGACCTATGCCCAGAAGGTGAAGGCCACCGAATACAACGAAGACTTCGAGACCTATCTCCAGACTGCAGACCCTCGATATGAAGTCATGCTCCAGCGATGGCGGCGGGGTTTCAATCCCGCACAGTTGACGGCCCGCCTGTATGATCGAGCGTGTCTGGCCGGGGGCGACGTCATAGACGACTTCCTGGGCGTGATCGGGCTGGATCGCACGGGCATGGCGCCATCCCAAGGCGACAAGAACCCGAGCATCGGCGGGCCGCTTCTGGAGCTGAAGCGACGCCTGAACACAGTGCCAGGCTTTGCCTCGCTGAGGGCCGTCCCGCGCATTTATCGCGCCTGGCTAGATCTTGCGGCGAGCGACCCCCGGATGCGTCAGAGGCCGTGGGCGCCCACGCCCGTCGTCGAGGCCTACCGGTCGCGTTTCGTCGACAGCAACAGCCGGGTCGATCAGGATTTGCTCGGCGCCGAGGCCGGCCTTTCAGCGGCGGCGCGTCGCGCACGCGACCTCGTCGTCGCTGCGCCCGACGTCGCTGACGTCGGATCGGCCTGGGACGCGCTTGCATCGCTGCGGCCCGAGGCGGCCGAGAGCATCCGCGCCGTGGTCGAGGCGGCGGCGAAGGACGGGCACGCCGAGGCCCTCGGTCTGTCACAGATCGTGTTGCGCTAAAGGCCCCGCGGCGCTTGGGTTCGCTCGTCGCATCGGCCTAGAGTGGCGACAACACCGGATAAACCGGACCTATGGGGAGATGTGCGTATGGATCGGCGGAACTTCATGCAGGCGCTGGCGCTGGGCGGCGGCGCGGCTGCGGCGGGCGGAGCGGCGTCTTCGGCCTTCGCCGCACCGATGGACCTCAGCTTCCCGGCGGACTTCCAGTGGGGCTGCGCCACCGCCGCCTATCAGATCGAGGGCGGCGTCAACGAGGACGGCCGCGGTCAGACCAACTGGGACGTCTTCTCGCATACGCCTGGCAAGGTCGCCGGCGGCGACACCGGCGACGTGGCCTGTGACAGCTATCACCGCTACGCCACCGACATCGGCCTGCTGAAGAACATGGGCGTGAAGACCTATCGGATGTCGCTGGCCTGGGCCCGCATCTTCCCGGACGGTCGCGGACAGCCGAACCAGAAGGGTCTCGACTACTACAACCGCGTCGTCGACGGCCTGCTGGAAGCCGGCATCACGCCCTACATCACCATGTTCCACTGGGACCTGCCGACGGCTCTGCCGGGCGGCTGGCAGAACCGGGACACCGCCCGGGCTTTCGCCGACTATGCGGGCTTCACGGCCGGCAAGCTGGGCGACCGGGTCAAGCACTTCATCACCACCAACGAAATCCGCTGCTTCACTGATCTGGGACACCAGGTCGGCATCCATGCGCCGGGCCTGAAACTGGATCCGGCCGGCGTGAACCAGGTGCGCCACCACGGGACGCTGGCCCACGGCCTGGGCGTCCAGGCGATCCGCGCCGCGACCGGTCCGGGCACCATCGTCGGTGTGGCCGAGAATCCCAACATCTTCGCTCCGACCATCGAGACGCCCGAGAACATCGAGGCGGCCAAGAAGGCCTATCGCCACGACAACGCGCCCTTCCTGACCGCCATCATGGAGGGCAAATACGTCGACACCTATCTGGAAGACGCCGGCGCGGCGGCTCCAAAGGTCGAGCCGGGCGACATGGAGGCCATCGCCAGCCCGCTCGATTTCGTGGCGCTGAATATCTACACCTGCGGCTACGTCGAAGCGGACGACAGCGCGCGTGGATACAAGGTCCTGCCGCGCCCGACCTCGGCGCCGCGCATGGCCTCGCCGTGGCTCTATATGACGCCGGAGGCCGGCTACTGGGGCGTTCGGCTGACGTCGGACCTGTGGTCGCCCAAGGAAATCTACATCTCCGAGAACGGTTGTTCGGCGGACGATGCGGCGGTGGACGGCTATGTCGCCGATACCGACCGGGTCACCTATCTGCGCAACTACCTGTCGGAGTTCCACCGCGCGACGGTCGAGGGCTACCCGCTGAAGGGCTACTTCCTGTGGAGCCTGATGGACAACTTCGAATGGGCCGACGGCTACGGCAAGCGGTTCGGCGTCCACTACGTCGACTTCGCGACCCAGCAGCGCACGCCCAAACTCAGCGCCCTCTGGTACAAGCGCCTGATCGAGCGCAACCACCTGGTCTAGGCCCGCGAGATGATCGGCGGCGGCCTCAGCGGCCGTCGATCATGTCCCGCACCTTGTTGACGATGGCGGCCGTCTGGAACGGCTTGGTGATGACCTGCATCCCCGGCTCCAGGTGGCCGTTGCCGACCGCTGCGTTCTCGGCGTAGCCGGTGACGAACAGCACCTTCAGTCCCGGCCGCATCGTCCGCGCCGCATCGGCCACCTGACGCCCGTTCATGCCGCCGGGCAGGCCGACATCGGTGACCAGCAGGTCGATCCGGCCGATGCTCTCAAGCATCCGCAGCCCCGACACGCCGTCCGCCGCCTCGACCACGCGATAGCCCTGGTCCGTCAGCAGCTCAACGATCAGGCCGCGCACGATATCCTCATCGTCGATGACCAGCACAGTCTCGCCGTGACCGGGCGGAACGACCGGCAGGACGTCGTCGGTCGCCTCTTCGGCCTCGCCGTGGAACCGCGGTAGATAGAGGCACATGGTCGTGCCCAGGCCGACCTCGGAATAAATCCGCACCTGTCCACCGGACTGGCGCACGAAACCGTAGATCATCGACAGGCCCAGACCGGTCCCCTGTCCCAGGGGCTTGGTGGTGAAGAAGGGGTCGAAGGCGCGCTCAATCACCTCGGGCGGCATGCCGGAGCCGGTGTCGGTGACGCACAGCGAGACGTATTGGCCCGGCGGCAGGTCGCGGCTGCGCGCCTCGCGTTCGTCCAGCCATTTGTTGGCGGTCTCGATCGTCAGACGCCCACCCTCCGGCGCCATGGCGTCGCGCGCGTTGATGCACAGGTTCAGCAGCGCGTTTTCCAGCTGTGAGGGGTCGACGCGCGTGGCCCACAGGCCGCCGGCGCCGACGACCTCCATCTCCACCACCGGCCCGACGCTGCGGCGAATCAGGTCCTCCATGCCGGCGATCAGGCGGTTCACGTCGGTGGGGCGCGGGTCCAGTGTCTGGCGGCGCGAGAAGGCCAGCAGGCGCTGGGTCAGGGCCGCCGCGCGCCGCGCCGCCCCCTGGGCGCCGTCGATATAGCGCTCCAGCCCGGCGGTGCGCCCCTCGCCGAGCCGCTTCTCGATCAGCTCAAGGCTACCCGAGATGCCCGCCAGCAGATTGTTGAAGTCGTGAGCGATGCCGCCGGTCAGTTGGCCGACCGCCTCCATCTTCTGGGCCTGGCGCAGGGCGTCCTGGGTGCGGACCAGCTCCTCCGTGCGCTCGGAGACCCGCTGCTCCAGCACGGCGTTGACGTCGCCCAGCGCTTCGGCGATCGCGCGCTGGTCGTCGATGTCCGTGTTGGTGCCGACCCAGCGGACGACCTGCCCGAACTCGTCCTGCAACGGAACCGCGCGGGTGAGGTGCCAGCGCCAGACGCCATCCGCGCGTCGGAGCCGAAACTCGGTCTGGTAGGTCTCGGCCGTTTCGATGGAGCGCGCCCAGCGCACGGCGGCGATAGGCAGGTCGTCGGGGTGAACGATCGACGTCCAGTCCTCGCCGTCCAATGCGCCCGCCTCTGCCCCGCTGTAGACATAGGTCTCCTCGTTGAACCAATCCAGCAGGCCATCGGCGCCGGCTGTCCAGACCTGGTTCGGCAGCGCCCGCGCCAGGGTGCGGAACTGCGCCTCGCTTTCCCGCAGTGCGTTCTCGGCGACCCGGCGTTCCGTCAGGTCCTTGAAGATCACCGCCACCTGCTTGCGGCTGGCCGGCTCGATCCGGAACGCCGCCAGCTCCAGCCAACGCCCCGTCGCCTCTAACTCCTGTTCGAATCGGATGGACTGGCCTGTCATCAGGACAGGGCGATAGCGCGCGATCCACGCATCGGCCTCTGCGCCGACAATGTTGCGCAGGGTCTTGCCGACCACGTTCGCGATGCCCGCCTCTTCTGTGTAGGCGGCGTTCGCCTCGACATGGACGTAATCGCTGAGCGGTCCATGCGGACCGTCGAAGAACTCGATGATGCAAAAGCCCTCGTCGATCGCCTCGAACAGGGCGCGATACCGGCTCTCGCTGTCATTCAGCGCCGAATCGGCTCGCACACGCTCAATATTGGACCACGACCGTTCGGTGACTTCGCGGATCAACGCCAGTTCCGCGTCGGTCCAAACGTGGACGTCGTTGCGGTGCACAGCCATCAGGGCGGTCAGGCGGCCGTCCTTGATCAGCGGCATGCAGATGGTGGCGCGCACCCCGATGGCCTGGAAGGTCGCGGCCTCGGCAGCCGGAAGATCGGCCAGGACGTCGTTGACGATCAGCGGTCGCCCGGCGCCCAGCTCCGTCACCGCCAGCGCGCCGAAATCGGCCAGGCTGTAGCGCCCCACGATGGAGGTCGAACCCGGTGCGGCCCAGTCGCCACGGATGGTGAAGCCGTTCTGGTCCGGGTCCATGTCGGCGTATGCGCAGACCGACGCGCCCATGTGCTTGGCCGTCAGCTCCGTCGTGGCGGCCAGGATGTCGTCAGCGTCCCGGCTGGCCAGGGTGGCGCGGTTCAGGCCATCCAGAAACCGCAGGCGCGCCTCGCCTTGCGCCATCGAGCGTTCGGCCAGCACACGCGCCGTGGTCTCCACCACGATGGCGATGACGCCTTGCGGCGTTCCGTCGTCGCCCAGAACCGGCGAGTAGTCGAGGTTCATCCAGGCGGGCTCGAGCCGTCCCGACCGGTTCAGCGCCAGCTCCTGATCTTCGTAGGCCAGGGTGCCGCCCGCCAGGCCGACGCGCATGACGTTGTCGTTGAAGTCGGCCACCTCCGGCCAGCCTTCGCGAACCTTGGAGCCCAGCAGCTCGGGGTGTCGGCCGCCCGCGAAGACGGAATAGGCGTCGTTGTAGAGCATGACGCCGTCTTCGCCCCACAGCAGGACGATAGGCACCGGCGATCGGATCAGGAGACCGACCGCGCTCTTCAAGCTGACGGGCCAGGTCTCGACGGGGCCTAGGCTGGCGGACCAGTCGGCGCCGGCGATCAGGCGTGCGGCCTCGCTGTCCACATGCAGAAAGGCAAGCGCGTTGTCGGTCATGAGGCCCCCGACCGCGCCCCATGCGGCCAATGTCCGCAAACGCCATGCGACAGCGCCGGTTCCCGGGCGACCGCAAAGCTTGACACTTAGGTACTTCCCTAATTAGGGGTTTGCCTATGAACACCCTGTTCAAGGCCCTGTCCCATCCCGCGCGGCGGCGCATCATCGAGATGCTGCGCGCCGGCCCGATGGCGTCCGGCGACATCGCCGCCGCCTTCGACATGAGCTGGCCCACCATCACGGGTCATCTGAACGCGCTGAAGGACGCCGGCCTCGTCAGCCCCGAGCGGGAGGGCCAGACCATCCGCTATCGCCTCGAGATTTCCGCCGTCGAGGAGGCGCTGGCCTTCCTGATGGACATCGCCGGGACCGCCCCGAAGGAGTCGCAGCCATGACCGACCATCGCTTCACCCTGCTGGACGCGCTGACCGCCGTGCTGATCGCCGGGCTGGCCGCCGCCGCCGCCTGGATCGCCGTCGCAGGGCCGTCCGGCCCGGTGCCCATGCATTTCGACGCCGCCATGCAGCCCGACCGCTGGGGCGACCGGAGCGAACTGGCGATGCTGATCGGCTTCATGGCCGTGATGACCGCCGTCACGGCCGGGGGCATGGGCCGGTTCGCGGCACGCGCCGTCGAACCCTCGCGGCGGCGCGGACTGCGCGTCGGGCAACTCGTGTCGTTGCTGGCCATCGGCGGAGCGAGCGTCCTGATCCTGTGGGCGTCCCTGAGCCATAGCGAGGGAGCCGCGCCACCCGTCGCTGGCCTGGGCATGGCGCTGACAGGGCTGATCTTCGCGGTGACCGGCGCCTTTCTGGGCCGCGTGGCGCCCAATCCGCTGGTGGGCGTGCGCACGCCGTGGGCGTTCAAGAGCCGGCTGGCCTGGGATCGCTCAAACCGTCTGGCCGGGCGACTGTTCTTCTGGCTGGGCGTGCTCGCCGTCGTCGCCGCGCCCTTCGCGCCCCAACCGGCCGGGATAATCGTCGTGGTCGTGGGCGTCCTCATCGCCGCCTTGTGGTCGATCGTCGAAAGCTGGCGCGTCTGGCGCACCGACCCCGACCGCCAGCCCTTCTGAACCGGAGCCCGAGCCATGCTGACCGCCCTCGCCATCGCCGCCGTCCTGAACGGGCCCGTCGCGACCCCGATCGACCGCACCGACACGCCCTCGCCGTTGCATGGGACGCTGTTGACGCCGGCCGGAGACACCCGCGCCGTCGCCGTGATCATCGCCGGATCCGGGCCGACCGACCGCGACGGCGACAGTCCCGGCATGGGCATCGTCGCCGCCCCCTATAGGCTGCTTGCCGAGGGGCTGGCCGAGCGCGGCGTCGCCACTGTCCGCTATGACAAGCGCGGCGCCGGGGCAAACGTCATGGCCTCGATCCCGGAGGACAAACTGCGGTTCGACGACTTCGTCGCCGACGCGCGCGCCTTCGCCGCCGAGGCGATCACGCGCACCGGCCGCCCCTGCGCCTGGCTGATCGGCCACAGCGAGGGCGCTCTGGTCGCCGAGGTGGCGGCACAGGCCAATCCGCAGGTCTGCGGCCTGATCCTCCTGGCGCCCGCCGGCCGGCCCGCCGCCGAAGTCCTGCGCGAACAGTTCGGCCAGGCGCCGGAGCCCTATCGCGGCCAGGCGTTCGCCGTCCTCGACGCCTTGGAAGCCGGGACCGAGCCGCCGGCCGTCGACCCCGCCCTGGCCGCCGGCTTCCGCGCCTCGATCTATCCGTATCTGCGCAGCTGGTTCGCCCTCGATCCCGCCGCCCTGCTGGCCGCCTACGACGGTCCGGTCCTGATCGCGCGCGGCACGACCGACATCCAGGTCTCGGCCGCCGACCTCGACGCCCTCGCCGCCGCCCAGCCCAGTGCGCGGATCGTTCGCTGGGAGGGCGTCAACCATGTCCTGAAGGTCGCGCCCGAGGATCGCGCGGCCAACATCGCCGCCTATATGAACCCCGACCTGCCTCTGGCGCCGGGCGTGGTGGATGACGTGGCGGGCTTTGTCCTGGAGCATCCCGCGCCCTGAACCGCGCGTCCCTGCGAAGCCGAATGTCACGCGCTGAGCGCCGTGCGAGTTAGCGGGTTCATCACAACGAACACAAAGGGCCACAAAGGACATGACGAGGTTTGCGTCCGGCTTGACCCCGTCGTGCTCTTTGTGAATCGTCTCTGTGCTCGTTTTGATGAACCTTCCACGTCAACCCGAGCGGATCGGATTCAATTCGGCTTCGCCGAGTTGCGCTGAAGTTCAGCCCTTATCGATCTCGGCCCGGGCCTGATCGGCCAGGGCGAAGAAGCGGTCGCGGACGTCTGCGGCGAAAGGGTTGGCGCGTTCGATGGCGTGGTAGACGGCCGGGCTGTCGTGGCGGACCATCTCCACCGCTTCCATGATCCGGTCGAAGCTGGCGGTGGTCAGGCGGGTCGGCATCGGCTCCATGGCCAGCAGAAGACGCGCGATCAGATGGGTCAGGCCCTGCGTCACCGCCGCCTCGCGGTCGTGGTCCTCGGCGGAGACCAGGAAGACCTTCAGCCCAAGGCGCGAGCGGCACCAGGCGGCGACGCGGCAGGCGGCCCTGGGACCGCGCACCGGGCAGACGGCCAATCGCAGGCCGGCGATGCCGTTCTTCGCACTCTGCGGGCCGAACAGGGGATGCAGACCCACCACTTCGACGCCGGACGGCAGGCCCGCGTCCATCGCCTTCGTCGGCGCCACCTTCACCGAGCCGACGTCCAGCACTAGGGCGCCCGGCCGGACCAGGGGCGCGATGGCGGCGACGGTCTGGGCCACCACATGCACCGGCACGGCCAGCACGACGATGGGACAGGCGGCGGCCTCGGCTAGGGTCGCGGTCGCGTCACCGCCCGCCGGATCGGAGGCGACGATCTCGAAATGCGGCGACAGGCCCTGCGCCGCCAGCCGGCCGAACGCGCCGTAGCCGATCAGACCCAAACGCTGTTGGTCGGGCCGCGGTCGGCTCATGCCTTCAGCGTCTCCTGGAACCTCACCGCCTGGCCGTGCGCCGTTCCGATCAGTTCGCCGTCGCGCATGACGACGCGGCCGCGCACGATGGTGGCCATCGGCCAGCCGGTCGCCTCCATGCCATCGAAGGGGGTCCAGCCGCAGCGGCTGGCCATCTCGGCGTGGACGATGGTCTTTTTCGCCTTCAGATCGACGATGGTCAGGTCGGCGTCATAGCCCTCGGCCATCCGGCCCTTGTTGGCCGTGCCGAAGACACGGTTGGCGCCGGCCGAGGTCAGGTCGATGAACCGTTCCAGGCTGAGGCGGCCGTCGGCGACATGGGTCAGCATCACCGGCACCAGGGTCTGGACCCCCGGCATCCCGGACGGCGAGGCTGGATAGGGCCGCGCCTTCTCCTCCAGCGTATGGGGCGCGTGGTCCGAGCCCAGCACGTCGGCGACGCCCATCTCGATCGCGCGCCACAGGCCGGCGACGTGTTCGGCCGACCGGATCGGCGGGTTCATCTGGGCCAGACCCTTCAGCCGCTCATAGGCCTCGGGCGCGGTCAGGGTCAGATGCTGGGGCGTCACCTCGACGGTGGCGACGTCCTTGTGGTCGGCCAGGAATTCGATCTCTTCCGCCGTCGTCACGTGCAGGACGTGAATGCGCTTGCCGGTCTCCTGCGCCAGGCGGACCAGGCGGCGAGTGGACATGATGGCGCTCTCGGCGTCGCGCACCTCGGGGTGGCTGGTCCAGTCGCCAGCGCGGGCCAGCGGGCGGCGCTCGACCAGGCGATATTCGTCCTCGGAATGGAAGGTCGCGCGGCGGTTCGTGTGCTTCAGCACCTCGCGCACGCCGTCGTCGTCGGCCACCAGCAGGGTGCCGGTCGAGGCGCCCATGAAGACCTTGATGCCGCAGCAGCCGGGCAGCCGTTCCAGCTCGCCCAGGAAACGGGCGTTGTCGTGGGTGCCGCCGACGTAGAAGGCGTGGTCGGTCCACATCCGGTTGTTGGCGCGCGCCAGCTTGTCGGCCAGGGCTTCGGGATCGGTGGTGGTCGGCTCGGTGTTCGGCATCTCGAACACGGCGACGACGCCGCCCAGGGCGGCCGCGCGGGATCCGGTCTCCAGGTCTTCCTTCCACTCCAGGCCGGGCTCGCGGAAGTGGACCTGGGTGTCGATGACGCCGGGCAGGACGGTCAGGCCCGAGGCGTCGAAGGTCTCGCCCGCCGAGGCCTGAGACAGGTCGCCGATGAAGGCGATCTTGCCGTCGATGACGCCGACGTCTGCCATTCCCTGGCCGGCATGGTTCGCCACCTCGCCGCCGCGTACGATCAGGTCATAGGTCTGGGTCATCGGTCACCGCCTTCTGACGGGGCTTATGAGGCGAGCGGGGCGGTTGGGGAAGTCATCTTCCCTCTCCCAGTGGGAGAGGGCTTGAGGCTCCAAGAGCGAAGCGATTGGGTAAGCCGAAAGGGTGAGGGGACCGCCTTGTCCAGTTGGCCGCCCACCCCTCACCCTTTCGCACAAGGCTGATCGCCTGACGGCTCTCTGGTGCTCAAGCCCTCTCCCACCGGGAGAGGGGGATCAGTTGGTCTTCGCCAGCAGGGTCTTGGCCGCCTTGAGCACGCGGTCGGCCTGCAGGTCGCTCATGTGCTGGAGCGCCTGGTTCAGCTTGGGGTCCAGGGCGCGGTATTCGTCCAGGGTTCGGTCGCCGCGGACGGTGACGCCGCCCCAGGGACCTTTCCAGGCGTCGTCGGACGGCCCGAACACCGCCAGCACCGGGACGCCGGACGCGACCGCCAGCTGGGTCCAGAGCGAATCGGCGCCGAGGAACAGCCGGGCGCGGCGCACCGCGGCGACGGTCTGCAGCGGCGTCAGCTTGCCCTGAAGTTCGATCACCCGCTTCCTCGGCGCGGCCAGCCGGATGGTGTGAGCCTCGTCCCGGTCGGTCTCGTCGCCGACGATCATCAGCCGACCGCCGGCCAGGGGGCCGTCGTCGGCCAGCAGCGCGCCCGCCACCTTGGCGAACCGCTCCGCCGGCCAGCGCTTGCCCATCCAGTCCACGCCCGGCCCGACCGCCAGGATCGGACCGTCGCCTGGCGGGATCAACTCGGCGACCTGCGCCTCGGTCTCGTCCGACGTGTAGAGGCGCGGCGGCGGGGTTTCGTCGAACTGAACCGCGCGAGCGGCGGCCTGGACGGCGTGTTCGCCGGGATTGGGCGTGACCTTCAGCGCGCGCTTCTGGCGCTTCAACCGCTTCCACAGGGTGGAGCCGCGCAGATCGACGACCAGGCCCCAGTCGACCGCCCGCACCTGTTGCCACAGCGCGAACCAGTCGCCCGCGCCCTCGGCGTCCATGACGATCAGCCGCTCGAGGCGCGGAAGGTCGGCGAACAGAGGGGCGCTGTCCGGCGAACCGACCACGGTGAAGCGCGCGCGCGGCATCGCCTCGACCAGATAGGCCAGCGCCCCGGACGACAGCACGGCGGCCTCGGGATCGGCCTCGGCGACATAGAGGATGCGATACGCTCCCGGCATAGGACCGTGCGTACACGGATTCTCGCGATCGTTGAGCCGCCGCCGCGTCTACCCTGTGGGCCGAACGGACCTATATCGACGCGATGAGCACCCAGACCATCCCTCAGGTCGCCCGCCTCGACAGCCGCGCCCTGATCGCCGTCAGCGGCGCGGAGGCGCGGCCGTTCCTGCACAATCTGCTCACGCAGGATGTGGAGACGCTGGCCGAGGGCGAGGTGCGGTTCGGGGCGCTGCTGTCGCCGCCCGGACGGCTGCTGTTCGACCTGTTCCTGGTCGGGCGGGCGGACGGCGTATGGCTGGACGTGGCCGCGGATCGGCGCGAGGCGCTGCTACGGCGGCTGGCGATGTATCGGCTGCGGGCGGCGGTCGAGATCGCAGCGGTCGACGCGCCGGTGCTGGCGGCATGGGGCGGTGGATTACCGAAGGGCTTCACGGCCGATCCGCGCTGGGCCGGCATGGGCGGGCGCGGCTATGGCGTCGATATCGAGCCGACGACGGACGAGGCCGCCTATCACGCGCACCGGCTGGCGGAAGGCCTGCCCGATCCAGACGCGGACGGGGGCCAGGACAGCGCCTATCCGATCGAGGCTAACTTCGACCTGTTGAACGGCATCGACTTCCACAAGGGGTGTTTCGTCGGCCAGGAGACGACCTCGCGCATGAAGCGGCGCGGAACGATCAAGAACCGGATGCTGCCGGTCGAGATGGACGGGCCGATCCCGCCGGCGGAGACCGAGGTGCTGAACGGCGAGCTGCGGGCCGGGACGCTGAGGACAGGGGGCGATGGACGCGCGGTGGCGTTGATGCGGCTGGACCGGCTGGACGGCGACATGACGGTCGACGGGCGGCCGGTGCGGGTGGTGCGGCCGGGCTGGCTGCAGGACTGATCCGCCAACGAAAAGGCCGGCCGGGTCGCCCCGGCCGGCCAGTCTCTCGCGGTCTTGTGACCGTTCTTAGTAGCGCAGGCGCAGGGTCGCACCGTAGGTGCGCGGCGCGCCCAGGAAGGCGTCGTAGGTCGCCGTGTCCGTGGCCTGGTTGTAGAAGGTGCCGTTCGCCTGGGGCGTGACGGTGTTGGTGAAGGCCGTGCCCTGCAGCGGAGCGGCGAACCCGACCTGGGTATACTCTTCGTCCAGCAGGTTCTGGGCCCAGATCTCCAGGGTCCAGGCTTCGTTTTCCGAACCGATGGAGATGCGGCCGTTCACGACCGTGTAGGCGTCCTGGTTCTTGTAAGGCAGCAGGTCAGAGCCGGTGTTGTATTCGGTCTGATACTTGCCCGACAGGCTGAAGCCGGCGCGCAGGCCCGCGATCGAGCGCTCGTAGCTGATCGAGGAGGTCACCGACCATTCAGGCGCGAACGAGGCGCGACCGCCCGGCAGCAGCGACAGCTGCGGGAAGCGGGCCGGGTTGGTCAGGTCGGACGCGGTGAAGTCGCCGTACTTGGCGTCCGTGTAGGTGACGCCGCCTTGCAGGACCAGGCCCTCGACCGGCGTGAACCAGACCATGTCGGCGTCGACGCCGCGGGTGGTCAGTTCCGGGATCGATTCCACCACGAAGGCGGTGCCCAGGAAGGTGTTCAGCTGGAAGTCCTCGAACGTCTGGTCGAAGTAGGTGACATTCAGCAGCAGGGTGCGATCCAGCAGCGTGGACTTCACGCCCAGCTCGTAGCTGTCGACGGTCTCGGCTGGGAAGAACAGCGAGGCGTCCGGCACGACGCCGGTCTGCACGCGGTCCATGTTGTAGCCCGCGCCCTTATAGCCGCGCGCGTACGACCCGTAGAACATGAACATGTCGTTCGGGCGGTAGGACGCCTTGATGGTGCCCGACAGGTCCGTGTCGTCGAAGTCCTCGCCGATGAAGCGGTTGTCGTACAGCGGGTTGGACCAGGGCAGGCAGAGCAGGCCGAGCGCCGCCGTCGGCGTGGCGATGTTCAGCGTGCCCGGGATCGGCGAGACGCCGCGGTTGGCCGGGTTCTGGTTGGCCAGGGCGCCGCCGCAGGCCGCGCCGTTGTTGTTCAGGTTGTTCTGACGACCGACCAGGTTCTTGCGTTCGAAGGTGTAACGCAGGCCCAGGTTGATATCGAACTGGTCCGTCAGGTGCACCGTGTTGTTGGTGAACAGGGCGACGGTGTCCGAACGCTGGGTGTAGGTGTCCTCATAGGCCTTGCCGGGCGTGAAGACCGGGGCGGCGCTGCTGGGCGGGATCACGCCGGCGGCGCACAGCGGCGTGCCGGCCGGCAGCGGGCCGAACGGCACGGTGTTGATCAGGAAGCCCTGCGGGTTGGTGAAGCACTGCAGGCGGCCGGGGTTCGGGCCACCCAGGGCAGCCGGGATCGAAGCGGTCAGCAGCAGCGAGGCGAAGGCGTTGTAGTCGGCGCCGTACGAATAGCTGTCGTTGCGATACAGGCGCTCATGCGAGGCGAAGCCGCCGACCAGCCAGTCGAAGCGGTCGGTCGTGCCGGCGAAGCGCAGTTCCTGCGTCAGGGCCTCGACGCCATAGCCGTTCGAGCCGTCGTTCTCGCGGTACAGGATGTCCGCGCCGGTGAAGTCCAGGTCCATCCCTTGCTGGAAGGACCAGTCGCGCCACGACGAGATCGAGGTCACGGTTGCGTTCATCGACGGGATGTCGAAGTTGGCTTCCAGCGAAACGCCGCCGTCCTCGATTTCCTGCGGGGTCGAGCGGTTGGAATAGGCGGTGCGGCTGAAGGGCACGGTGCCGAAGCCGGAGACCGGCGGGCGCTGGCCGTCGCCGGTCGCCAGGGCGTCGATGAAGGGCTGGGTCGGGCCGACGCGGGTCTGGACGCCCACGCAGCAGAACTCCTCGCGCTTCGAGTAGTCGGCGATCAGGCGGATCGAGGAGTTGTCGTCCGGGAGCAGCAGCAGCTGGCCGCGGCCGGTCCAGTAGCTCTGGTCCTGGTCCTCGGTGTTGGTGCGCGGACCGTCGCCCAGGTCGACGTCGTAGAAGCCGTCACGCTCGCGCATGGCGATGAACAGGCGGCCGGCCAGCTGGTCGGTGATCGGGCCGGTGACCGAGGCGGAGCCGCCGATGGCGCCGTAGTTGCCGCCGGTCAGTTCGGCCTCGAAGCCGGGGGTGAAGGACGGGCGGGCGGTCAGGATGTTGACGACGCCGGCCGAGGTGTTCTTGCCGAACAGGGTGCCTTGCGGGCCCTTCAGGACCTCGATGCGCTCCAACTCGCCCAGGTCGCCGAAGCCGACCGAGTTGCGCGAACGATAGACGCCGTCGATCACCACGCCGACCGAGCTTTCCAGGCCGGGGTTGTCGCCGACCGTGCCGGCGCCGCGGATGCGGATGGTGGTCGAGCCGTCCGACTGGGTCGAGGTGACGGTCAGACCCGGGGTCAGGATCTGCATGTCCTTGATGTCCCGGACGCCGGCGTTCTGCAGCAGTTCCTGCGACAGGGTGGTGACCACGATCGGCACCTCCTGCAGCGACTGCTCGCGCTTCTGGGCGGTGACGATGATGTCGTCGACGGTGGTCGGCGCATCGGACTGGGCGGCGGCGGCCCCGGCGAAGCCGAAGGCGACCGCTGCGATCACGCCGGCGGACACGGTGGAGCGAAGAGTATGAATGCGGCGCATGGCCTGCCTCCCGACACAAGGGCCCGACGCACCCGGTGTGGGCGTGTCGCGGCGTTTCCTGATCCCTACGATCCCGTCCTGCGTGGGACGGGATTCTCGATTGTCCGGCGTAAGCCAAGCCGGTTTGACCGACAAGAAGCGTGACCGTCGCATGGCGTCATTTGGCCGGAGGGTGGGCCTATCTGTGACGCAAATGAAACAGATTTGGATGCCCTTGGGTCAATCTTGGGCGGTCCTTGCGTCAACTTCCGGCTCTGCTGCGCGATCCGACCCCCGCCGACCCGCCAGCGCCAACACAATTCCGCCGAGGACGGCCGACAGCAGCGAACCGCCCAGAACGCCCAGCTTGATCTCGACCTGCTCGATGGAATCCACCGCGCCGGGGAAGGCCAGCACACCGATGAACAGGCTCATGGTGAAGCCGACGCCGCACAGCAGCGACACGCCATAGAGCTGCATCCAGCTGGAGCCCGTCGGGCGGACGCCGAGCCCCGCCTTCGCCGCCAGCCAGGCCGCGCCGAAGACGCCGATCTGCTTGCCGACGAACAGGCCCAGGGCCACGCCGAGCACCAAGGGCGCGGCCGCCTGTTCGAGCGACAGGCCGGCGAAGGACACCCCCGCCTTGGCGAAGGCGAACAGCGGCAGGATCAGGAAGGCGACATAGGGATGCAGGTCATGCATCGCCTCCTTGATCGGCGTCTGCTTGTTGCCCGGGCGCGGGGCGAGCGGGACGATGGCGGCGAAGGCGACGGAGCTGAGAGAGGTGCTGAGGCCCGCCTCGACCGCCAGGAACCAGACCAGGCCGAAGCCCAGCACCCAGAAGGGCGAGGGGATGCGGAAGCGGTGCGCGACCACGCCGCCCAGCACCAGCGCGCCCGCCGCCCAGAGCAGCGGCGCCCACTGCAACCCCTCGCTGAACAGCACGGCGATCAGGGCGATGGCGCCCAGGTCGTCGACGATGGCGAGGGTCAGCAGGAAGACCCGCAGCGAACTGGGCAGGCCGCGCCCCACGGCGGCGAACACGGCCAGGGCGAAGGCGATGTCGGTGGCCAGCGGTATCGGCCAGCCCTGATGGGGACCGCCCAGCCCGCCCGCCACGGCCAGATAAACCGCCGCCGGCGCCACCATCCCGCCCAGCGCCGCGATCACCGGCAGGGCCAGCTTCTTTGGATCGCTGAGTTCGCCCCGGAAGATCTCCCATTTGATCTCCATCCCGACGATCAGGAAGAAGACCGCCATCAGGCCTTCCTTGATCCAGTCGGAAATCGTCTCGCGCAGGACCAGCGGCCCCAGCTGGAGGGTGTGCTCGCTCTTCAGCCAGCCGAAGTAGTCGGCGGCCCACGGCGAGTTGGCGGCCAGCAGGGCGGCCACGGCGGCCAGGCCCAGCGCCGCGCCGGACGCGGTTTCGGTCTTGAGGATATCGAGTGTCAGTCTGCGCGCCACGGCGGCCTCCGGATCAAGGGGGTCGTTACGTGACGCCAGGTTATCGACGGGCGTCGGACCGGATTCGCCTGCCGGCGCCGGCCTGGCCCCGCGAACCCGGGACCTGATCTCTGCGCACGATTATAGCCGCCCGCCGTGACGGTTCAACGCTTGCGCCGCGCCCGCCGCGACCGCATCTGCCGCTGATGCCGACCAACCCTGCCTATCGCCCCGAGCCACGTTTCTTCGACCTGGGCGATGAGTTTGGCGACGCCGTGAAGGCGGCGGACTTCCCCCAGACGATCCTCCGCTATCGCAATGACCGGGCCGCCGCCTCCGTTGGGCTGGATGGGCTGACCGACGCCGAGTGGATCGCCCATTTCGGCCGGTTCGAGCCCCTGCCCGGCCAGCCGGGGCCGATCGCCATGCGCTATCACGGCCACCAGTTCCGCACCTACAACCCCGACATCGGTGACGGGCGGGGGTTCCTGGCGGCGCAGATGCGGGAAGCCGTTCCGGCTCAAGCAGCAAGCGACCGCGTCGCGAGCGGTAGCCCCCCAGGTCGCCTGCTCGACCTCGGCACAAAAGGCTCGGGCCGCACCCCTTGGTCGCGCGACGGCGACGGGCGGCTGACGCTGAAGGGCGGGATGCGCGAGGTGCTGGCCTCGACGATGCTGGAGACACTGGGCGTCCCGACCAGCCGCACTTTCAGCCTGATCGAGACGGGCGAAGCGCTTAGCCGGGGCGACGAGCCCTCCCCCACCCGCTCGGCGGTATTGGTGCGGCTTCAACATAGCCACGTCCGCTTCGGAACCTTCCAGCGCGCCGCCTACCTGGGCCGCAAGGACCAGATCGAGGCGCTGGTGGAGCACGTCCGCGCCATCTACCACCCGCAGGTCGCGCCCGGCGACGCGGCCGCGCTGCTGGCCGCCATCGTCGAGGCCTCGGCGCGGCTGACAGCTTCATGGATCGCCGCCGGCTTCGTGCACGGGGTGCTGAACACAGACAATCTGAACGTCACGGGCGAGAGCTTCGACTATGGCCCGTGGCGGTTCCTGCCGTATTACGAGCCCGGCTTCACCGCCGCCTATTTCGACCAGTTCGGTCTCTACGCCTTCGCGCGCCAGCCAGAGGCGGTGTTCTGGAACCTGACCCAACTGGCCGGTTGCCTGAAGCTGGTCGCCGACGCGGAGCCGCTGACCGAAGCCCTGAACGGGTTCGGCCCCGCCTATATCCGCCACCTGCGCGCCGCCTTCCTGCGGCGGCTGGGGGTGAAGAGCCTGGGCGAGGCCGCGGACCAGCGCCTGCTGGACGCGGCGCTGGCCCTGCTGCGCGAAGGCGGCGAGGCCCTGCGGTGGGAGCCGCTGTTCTTCGACTGGTTCGCCGGTTTCGCCTCCAGCGCCCGTGCTCTGTCGGGGCCGCGCGCCGCTCTCTACCAGTCCAAGACCTTCGCCGATTTCCGGTTCGCCCTGTTCGAGCACGAACCTGATCGACCCGAGCGGCTGGAGCATCCGGTATTCGCGCAAGCCGAACCGGAGGAGATGCTGATCGACGAGGTGGAGGCGATCTGGTCGGCCATCGACCAGTGCGACGACTGGGCGCCCTTCCACGCCAAACTCGCCCGACTGGCAGGGGCGAGGCTGGCGACTGGCTGATCGCCGCATTACCAAAGTTTCATATCGTTTATCGAGATATGTCTTGATCGATAAACGATGAGCCCATATCGAATATCGACATGGCCGCGCGGATGCGGCGGGAGGATTTCGAGATGAGGTTGATCGGTCGCCGCTCGGTCGCCAGCGTTATGCGCTGGGTTCTGGGCTTCGTGAATGTCTTCGTGGCCATCGGCGCCGTGTTGCTGGGGCTGGCCTTTCTGGCGGCGATGTTCGTGCCCGACTTCGCAGCCGGCCTGATGGACGGCCTGACCGGGGCCGAGCGGGACCCGTCGCGCGCCATCATGATCTCCGAGCGGATGACCTACGCCGCCGCCTTCGTGGCGTCCGTCAGCACCTGGTGGATCATCAACCGGCTGCGCCGCATCTTCCTGGCGGTGAACCAGGGCGACGCCTTCGAGCCCGCGAACGTCGGCCGGCTGCAGGGCGTCGGCGTGGGTCTGCTGGGCGTCCAGGTCGCCTCGGCGATCATCGCCTTCAGCGGGCCGGCGGTCGAAGGCGCCGCACACGGCCGCGACGCCAACCTCGGCGCCTGGCTGGGCATCCTGATCGTCTTTATGCTCGCCGAGGTCTTCCGCCAGGGTTCGACCATGCGCGACGAACAGCAGATGACGGTCTGAGGGGGACGCGACCATGGCCATCATCGTTCAACTGGACCAGATGCTTCTGGAACGCCGCATTTCCTTGACGGAACTGTCGGATCGCGTCGGGGTCACCATCGCCAATCTGTCGATCCTGAAGACCGGAAAGGCGCGCGCCATCCGCTTTTCCACCCTGGACGCCCTGTGCCGGGAACTGGACTGCGACCCCGGTCGGCTACTGGCCAGCAAGCCGGGTCTCCAGCCCGACGACGGCGAGCAGGAGAGCTAAGTCATCAGCCGTTGAAACAATTAGTCATCGAGCGATGACCGAATCTAGTCATCGCTCGATGACAAAACGGCCAACCTTTGCTATTCACCCCTTGCGAAGCGACAGCGCCGATCCGATATCGACACTGTTACGAATTGGGGCTGATGACTGTGACCACCACCACGCTGACACCGGCGCAAGCGCGCCTGACCGCCAACTACCGGAACCTGGCCCTGTGGACCGCCCAGGGCTGGCTGGCCATGTTCTTCGTCGCCGCCGGCTACGCCAAGATCACCGAGCCGATGGTCAACTTGGTCACTCTGCTGAGCTGGCCCGCCACCGCCGATGTCGCCTTCGTCAGAGCCTTGGGGCTGTTCGAGATCGTCCTGGCTGTGGGCGTGCTGACGCCGCTGGCGTCGTGGCGCCTGGGTCGTCCGGTCCTGCTGGCCTCGGCCGCCGGACTGCTGGCTCTGGAAGCCGTGATGATGGGCGTCCACCTGCTGGGCGCCGACTGGGGCCTGGCCGGCGTCAACGCCGTCCTGCTGGCCCTGACCGCCCCGGTCCTGTGGTTCCGCCGCGGCTAGGTTCGCCCGCCGCCCGGCAACGGTCCGAGCAGAACTTCACCTGATCCCAGTCGCGCGCCCACTTGCGGCGCCATGAGAACGGCAGGCCGCAGCAGACGCACGTCTTCTGCGGCAGGTCGCCTTTGGCCGTTCCGGCGTCGTTGACGTGTTTGCGCCCCATGAGGCGTAAAAACCTTCCCTTTACGTCCGCGTCAAGTTTGGGCTATGCCTAGACCCATGGCGACCGCCGACGATCACCGCACCTATTCGATCCGGCACCTGTGCCGAGAGTTCGGCGCGACCGCGCGCGCGCTGCGCTTCTATGAGGACAAGGGGCTGCTGACGCCCGCCCGCAAGGGCCAGACGCGGGTCTACGACAGCCGCGACCGCGCCCGCCTGAAGCTGATCCTGAGGGGCCGCCGCATCGGCTTCACCCTGCAGGAGATCCAGGACATGCTGGACCTGTACGACAGCAAGGACGGCAATGTTCATCAGATGGCGGTCGCCCTGCGCCGCCACCGCGCCCAGATCGAGGCCCTGAAGCAGCAGCGCGAGGATCTGGACGGCGCCATCGAGATGGCGGAGGCCGCCTGTCAGGCCATGGAAGAACGCCTGGGCGCCACCCGCCCCGACCTGCTGCCCGGCGCCGAGGAATACGAGCAGATCCTGCGCTCGCGCCTCAACCACGACGAACACCACCCCTTCAAAGCAAGAGCCTGATCCCATGACCTACAAGGCGCCCGTCCGCGACCTGACGTTCATCCTGAACGAGGTGCTGGAGATCGACCGCTATTCCAACCAGGCCGGGTTCGAGGACGTGTCGTCCGAGCTGATCGGCCAGATCCTGGAAGAGGGCGCCAAGTTCGCCGAAGAGGTCATCGCCCCGATCAACCACTCGGGCGACAAGGAAGGCTGTCACTGGGCAGAGGGCGGCGTCGTCACCGGTCCCAAGGGCTGGAAGGAAGCCTATCACGCGATGGTCGAGGCCGGCTGGCCCGCCCTGTCGGCCGATCCGGCCTACGGTGGCCAGGGCATGCCCGCCGTCGTCGGCATGGCGTTCGGCCAATTCACCGCCGGCGCCTCGGCCGCCTTCTCGATGTATCCGGGCCTGACCGCGGGCGCCTATGCGGGCATCCACGCCAACGCCTCGGACGAGCTCAAGACCAAATACCTGCCCAAGATGGCCACCGGGGAGTGGGGCGGCACGATGAACCTGACGGAGCCCCAGTGCGGCACCGACCTGGGCATGGTGCGCACCAAGGCCGTCCCGCAGCGCGACGGGACCTACAAGATCTCCGGTCAGAAGATCTGGATCTCGGCCGGCGAGCACGACTTCACCGACAACATCATCCACACGGTCCTGGCGCGCGTCGAAGGCGCGCCGGCCGGCATCAAGGGCCTGTCGCTGTTCCTTGTGCCCAAGTTCCTGGTCAATGAGGACGGCTCGCTCGGCGAGCGCAACTCGCTCCTGTGCACCGGCCTCGAGCACAAGATGGGCATCCACGGCAACGCCACGGCCGTGATGCAATACGAAGAGGCCACCGGCTGGCTGATCGGCGAGGAAGGCCGGGGCATGAACAACATGTTCGTGGTCATGAACGAGGCGCGCCTGGGCACCGGCCTGCAGGGCCTGGCCATCGGCGCCGCCGCCTATCAGGCCGCGCTGGAGTTCGCCAAGGACCGCATTCAGGGGCGCAGCCTGACCGGCGCCAAGAGCCCGGACCAGCCCGCCGACAGCATCATGGTCCACCCCGACGTCCGCCGCATGCTGCTGGAGGCCAAGGCCTTCGTCGAAGGCGGCCAGGCCTTCATCCTGTGGACCGCGCTGCAGGCCGACCTGCAGAAGTCCGCCGACGCCGCCACGGCGCAAAAGGCCCACGACTACATGGGCCTGCTAACACCGGTGCTGAAGGCCTATCTGACCGATAAGGGCTTCCACGTCGCGTCCCTGGGCATGCAGGTGCACGGCGGCTCGGGCTACACCGAGCACTTCCAGGCCAGCCAGTATCTGCGCGATGCGCGCATCACCATGATCTACGAGGGCACCAACGGCATCCAGGCCCTGGATCTGGTCGGCCGCAAACTGCCGTCGCAGGGCGGCCGGGCCATCATGACCTGGTTCGGCGACATCGACGCCTTCACAGCCGAGAACGCCGGCGCGGGCGAGACGGTGAAGCCCTTCATCGACGGCCTGGCCGACACGAAGGCCAAGCTGCAGGAAGGCACGATGTGGCTGATGCAGAACGGCATGGCCAACCCGGACAACGCCGGCGCCGCCTCGACCGACTATCTGAACCTGTTCGGCCTCACGGCTCTGGCCTACCTCTGGGCCCAGATGGCCAAGGCGGCCCAGGCCAAGATCGACGCCGGCGACAGCGATCCGTTCTACGCGACCAAGATGCAGACCGGCCGTTACTTCGTCGAACGCATCCTGCCCGACGCCGGGGCGCACCTGACCAAGCTGAAGACCGGCGCGGACGTGCTGATGGCCATGCCGGCCGAGGCGTTTTAGCGCTCCCTCTCCCGAGGGGAGAGGGCTTGAGGCTCGGAGAGCGCAGCGATCCGCAAGCCGAAAGGGTGAGGGTTCAGCCCTCTCCTGTTAGCCTCACCCCTCACCCTTTCGCGCAAGGACGACGGCTCACGCCGCCGTGCGCTCAAGCCCTCTCCCTTTGGGAGAGGGTTCTGCAAAGCGGAGCCACCCATGAACGTCCTCAACACCCCCGAACCCGACTTCATGCAGGACGAGGAGATCACCCTCTTCTCGGACAGCGTCGCCAAATGGATCGACGACCATGCGCCGCCCGAGGCCGTGCAGTCGTGGATCGCCAACTCGACCGTGCCGCGCGACCTGTGGACCCAGGCGGGCGCGGACGGCCTGCTGGGTCTGTCGATGCCCGAGGAGGACGGCGGCATGGGCGGCGACTATCGGCACGAGGTGGTGCTGATGCGTCAGCTAGGCTGGAAGGGCGCGGACCATTTCGGCATCAGCCTGCACAACGCCATCGTCGCCCCCTACATCTGGCACTACGGCACCACCGAGCAGAAGGCGCGCTGGCTGCCGCGCCTGGCCTCGGGCGAACTTGTCGGCGCCATCGCCATGACCGAGCCAGGCGCCGGCAGCGACCTTCAGGGGGTCAAGACCACCGCCGTGAAGAGCGGCAACGGCTATGTGGTCAACGGCTCCAAGACCTTCATCACCAACGGCCAGCTGGCCAACTTCATCATTGTGGTGGCCAAGACCGACCCGACCGCCGGCGCCAAAGGCACGTCGCTGATCGTCGTCGAGACGGACGGCGCGGAAGGCTTCGAACGCGGTCGCAACCTGCACAAGATCGGCATGGAGGGGAACGACACCTCGGAGCTGTTCTTCAACGAGGTGAAGGTCCCCGGCGACAATATCATCGGCGGCGCCGAAGGCCTGGGCTTCATCCAGCTGATGCAGCAGCTGCCGCAGGAGCGGCTGAACATCGCCGTCCAGGGCGTCGCCGCCGCCGAGCGCGGGCTTCAGGAGACCCTGGTCTACGTCAAGCAGCGTAAGGCCTTCGGCAAGGCGGTCATCGACTTCCAGAACACCCAGTTCAAGCTGGCCGAGGTGAAGACCAAGCTGACCGTGGCCAAGGTCTTCGTCGACCACTGCATCGGCCTGCACCTGAAGGGGCAGCTCGACGCCGCGACAGCCTCGATGGCCAAATACTGGTGCACCGACATCCAGGGCGAAGTGCTGGACGAGATGCTGCAGCTGCACGGCGGCTACGGCTACATGAACGAATACCCAATCGCCCAGCTGTACAAGGACGCCCGCGTTCAGCGCATCTACGGCGGCACCAATGAGATCATGAAGGTGCTGATCGCGCGGACGCTTTAGGTCGCGAAAGTCGCGTCCATGTGCGGTCGGTCGTAGTCGAGCAGCCAGTCGCCAAACTGCTCGTATATCGGGCGCAGGGCGTCCGTCGTCGTTGCGATCACGTCCATCCCGCGGTCGTCGTAGAGATGCAGGGCGACGCCTGCGGTTAAGTCGACGATGTAGCTGTGGAAGACGCCCCATCCCGCCTTGGGGGTGACCGGCGTTTCCGCCGCGATCGCGCACCAGAACAGCGCGGCGACGAGGGTCGGGTCGTTGGGGATCTCGATCCGATGCCAGCACCTCAGCAACTGGTCTTCCGGATCGGCAGCGGGGTCAGCCATCTTCTCGACGGGACCAAGCGGCGCCCGAAAGCCAGCACGCGCCAGAGCGACAAGCGTCTTGCGGCGGCCATGCCTCCATTCCGGATGCTCGGAGTAGCGGATCAGGATAGCCAGCGTCTCGGCGCCGTCGAACAGAGCGGCCGCGACATGCCGGGACCGGTCCATCGCCTGCAGGAACCTGGCCGCGAGTTGGCGCGACATCGACAGGTCTCCGCCCAGATCAAAGCGGAGGGCGTTGGGAGCCTCGTAGAACAGGGCGTCGGGAAATTGCTCGAAGCCGAACACCCGCCGAACCGGCCCGCACGGAGTATCTTCTGCGTCGCTGACCGGATGAGCCATGAGAAACGATAGCACGGCGGGCGTGGCGTCGAAGCGCCGTCAGTCGTAAACTGCTGTGATGGCCACCGCGAAGAACGGCATCCTGACCCCGGCGAGCGAATGGTGGAAACATCTTCGCTGGGCCAAGCGCACGTTTTGGAAGGGTGAGCGCAAAGCCGCCAGGGCAGCAGCGAACAGGCTCGCGAGTAACGACTGACCCTCGCTCCCCCGCGTATTCCCGACTAGCCTCTCACCCATGTCATTCGCCCCTGCCTATCTCTCCGCCGTCGCCGCCCAGATCGGGGGGTTGAGCGCCTTCCTCGGTGGTTTCGCGGCGACGTTTCTGGGGACGCTCCTGGCGATCAATGCGCGGGGGCGGCTGGCGACCGTGGCGATCGGGTTTTCGGCGGCGTCCTCGGTGGCCTTCATCGTGGCGGTGGTGGGATCGACGGCCGTGGTGGCGGCGCTGCATCCGGAAGGGCCGGGGCTCGGGGTCGCCAGGGTCGGCGGGACACAGGCGCTGATGACGCTGGCCTTCATGCTGGGGCTCTATGCGCTGTTGGCGGCGCTGGGGCTGAGCGGGTGGCTGCGGTCGCGGGGCACGGGTCTGACGACCAGCGTCGTGGTGGCGATCGGCTGCGTGCTTCTGACCGGCATGCTGGTGTCGGTCGGATGATCCGGCTGCATATCGCCCAGCCGCTGTCGGCCGGCGCGGCGCTCGCCCCCACGCTGGACCAGTCGCGGTACCTAACCCAGGTGATGCGGCTGAAGGCCGGGGACGCGCTGGCGGTGTTCAACGGCGTGGACGGCGAGTGGCGCTGTTCGGTGGCGGAGGTGCTGAAGAAGGGCGTGGTGCTGAAGGCCGAGGAGCGGCTGCGCGGGCAGGTCTCGCCGCCGGACATCGAACTGTTGCTCGCCGTGGTGAAGAAGTCGGCGCTGGAGTTCGCGGTGGAGAAGGCGACCGAGTTGGGCGCCGCGCGCATTCGGCTGGTGCAGACCGCGCGGACGCAGCCGCAGCATCTGCGGCTGGACCGGCTGGACGCCATCGCCGAGGAGAGCGCCGAGCAGACCGGGCGGATGGACGTGCCGCCCGTGGACGATCCGGTGAAGCTGGACGCTCTGCTGGACGGCTGGGATCCGGCTCGGCGGCTGATGTTCTGCGACGAGACCGGCGGGCCGCCGGCGTTAGTCGCGCTTCGCGCCTCTCCCTCCCCGGGACGGGAAGGGCAGGCGCCGCAGGCGTCGAGTGACGGCGCGCAGACAGGGAGCGTGGCCGCCCCCACCCCGTCGCCGCTGCGCGACGACGCCCCTCCCCGGGACGGGGAGGGAGAGGCGCCCTGGGCCATCCTGATCGGGCCGGAGGGTGGTTTCACGCCAGAGGAGGGCGAGCGGCTGCGGGCTCTGCCTTATGCGACCGCCGTCTCGCTGGGCCCTCGGGTGCTGCGGGCCGACACCGCCGCGACCGTAGCGCTGACGCTGTGGCAGGCGGCGTTGGGGGACTGGGAGCGGTAGGCGAAAATCGACTCCACTCTGTTCGCTTCGGCGACGACCGGGGCGCTTGCGGCGTGGATTTTTTCGAGTGCACATCGTGCACATTCCCCGGCTGTGGCCCTGCTAAACCGCGCTTCGGGGCGTTCGTTTTCGACTCCACTCTGTTCGCTTCTGCCCCGACGACGTCCGCTTTCTAACCGCCGCCCGCGCCGGATGCGGACGCAGACGCAAGACGAAGCGATCCGCCCCCTTGAGCGTTGCGGTTTCATCGCCCATCTAGCCGCGACACATTGTTGCTGACCGATAGCGGTCGGGGGCCCCGCCGCATGGCTGAACACGAACCTCTGACCCGGGACGCCCTGCTGGGCGCCATGTCCAAGGGCGCCAAGCCCAAGGATCAGTGGCGCATCGGCGCCGAGCACGAGAAGTTCGGCTTTGACCGAGCGACCCTGCGCCGCCCGACATACGAAGGTCCGAACGGCATCCGCGCCATGCTGGACGGCCTGCAGCGGTTCGGCTGGACGCCCGTCGAGGAAGGCGGCCACGTCATCGGGCTGGAGCGATACAACGACGAGGGCTTCGTCGCCTCCGTCAGCCTGGAGCCGGGCGGCCAGTTCGAGCTGTCGGGCGCGCCGCTGAAGACCATCCACGACATCTGTTCGGAGACCGGCCAGCACCTGCTGGAGGTAAAGCAGGTAGCGGACCAGTTGAACCTCGGCTTCCTGGGCCTGGGCTTCGACCCGCTGTGGAGTCGCGCGGACGTGCCGGTCATGCCCAAGGGCCGATACGAGATCATGCGAGCCTACATGCCCAAGGTCGGCTCGCTGGGCCTGGACATGATGCTGCGCACCTCGACGGTGCAGGCCAATCTCGACTTCGATTCAGAGGCCGACATGGTGCAGAAGTTCCGCACCTCGCTGGCGCTGCAGCCCATCGCCACCGCCCTGTTCGCCGCCAGCCCGTTCACGGAAGGCAAGCCGAACGGGTTCCTGACCGCGCGCGCCAACGTCTGGACCGACACGGACGCGGACCGCACGGGGATGCTGAACTTCGTGTTCGAGGACGGCTTCGGGTTCGAGCGCTACGCCGATTACGCCCTCGACACGCCGATGTATTTCGCCAAGCGCGACGGCAGATATATCGACGTCTCGGGCCAATCGTTCCGCGACTTCCAGGCCGGGAAGCTGCCGGCGCTGCCGGGCGAGTATCCGTCGATCAAGGACTGGAACGACCACCTGACGACGCTTTTCCCGGAGGTGCGGCTGAAGGCCTATCTGGAGATGCGCGGCGCGGACTCAGGGCCGTGGAGCCGCATCTGCGCCCTGCCCGCCCTGTGGGCCGGCGTGCTGTACGACGCGCCGTCGCTGGCGGCGGCGTGGGATATGGTGAAGGACTGGGACGTCGAGGATCACGAACGCCTGCGCCGCGACGTGACGCGGCTGGGGCTGAAGGCCCAGGTCGCCGGGCGCTCGGTGCGCGACGTGGCGGTGGATGTGGTGGCGATCGCGCGCCAGGGCCTGAAGAACCGCGCCTGCTTCTCGGCCGGGATGGTGGACGAGCGGGGCTATCTGGCCGAGCTGGAAGACATCGCCGACAGCGGCGTGACGCCGGCGGATCGGCTGCTGGAGCTGTATCACGGCGCGTGGCAGGGCGATGTGAAGCGGGTGTACGCGGACTTCGCCTACTAGGTCGCGCCTCTTCGAATTTGAGGCGCTCATCAATCGAAAAGGGCCCGTCGCGATCGCGGCGGGCCCTTTGTCCTGTGCGGTTTCGAGGCCGCTCAGAAGGTGTAGCTGAGGCCCACAGAGGCACCGCCGGCCGCGCGGTCGTCGCCGCCGGACCAGAAACCCCGGGCGCTGGCCTGCCAGGCCTGGCCCAGACGCGCCTGCACGCCCCCGCTGACAGTCACGCCGTCGCCCAAGGCGCCGATCCGCGCCGGAACGGCCGAACCCATCAGGCTGACCGGCACGGCGTAGTCGTCATCGCCCGACCGGAAGTCGTAGCGCACCGACAGATCGGCGCGCAGGCCGCCGCCGGCGTCCAGCACGGCTTCGACGCCCGGCCCGTATTCGTAGCGCTGCAGATCCGTGTCGGCCACGGCCTGGGCGAAGACGTCGGCGCCCGCCTCTTCGAAGCCGTCGATCGACTGATGGATCAGGCGGCCGTGCACGAAGGGCCGCAGTTGGGCCGTGCCCGCCGTGATCACCGCGCCGAAGCGTGCGTCGGCGAAGACGCCGAAGCCGTCGCTGGTCGCGCGGCCCTCGAGACCCTGGGCCTCCAGAACCGTGCCGGCGGCGCCGAGGATGTCGTGGCGCGTGTAGCTGTAGTCGCGGTAGCTGAAGCCGGCGGAGGCGTCCGCGAACAGCACGCCCTTGCGGGCCGCCGCATAGCCGGACAGCGTCAGGGCGTCGACGCGGCCGCCGTTGTCCAGTCCGTCCTCGTCGAAGTCGGTGCGGGTCATCGACAGGGCCGCGCCGATGCGCGTCGTCTGGGTGGCGGCCATGTCGTAGCCGGCGACCATGCCGAAGGTGTCGGCGCTGGCCCCGTAAGCGTCGGGCGTGGCGTCGTGCTCGCCGCGCCCGCCGAGGACGGAGGCCCAGGCGCCGGCCGGTCCGCCCGCGACCACACGGCCGGTCAGCGTTTCGATCAGGGCGCTCTGACCCTCATCGGCGGCCCAGGCGCCGTTGGCGAAGACCGATCCGGCCTCGGCATCCAGCACGGAGGCCATGTTCGCTAGGTTCAGCAGGCCCCAGCCGTAGACGTCGTCCAGGCCCGTTTCGCCGATGTCGGTGGCGGTCGCCAGCACCAGTCGGGTCAGACCGGCGGCCGGCGCGTTCGGGAACATCTGACTGGCGATGGCGACCGCGCCCGTCACATGCGGCGCCGCCATCGAGGTGCCGGCCTTGATGTCCAGTCCACTCCCGCCGAGGCCGCCGTTCGTGCCGTCGGAGATGATCTGGTCGCCGAAGTCGCCCGTCGTCACTTCTCCGCCCGGCGCAGCCAGACACCACTCGGCAGCGAGGCCGCAGTGGTTGGCATAGCTGGCGATCTCGCCCGTGGGCCCCACGGCGGTGACCGCCAGCCAGTGGGACTGAAGCTCCGGCAGGTAAAACGGCATGCCCGCCTGCAGACTGGGCTGATCCTGTTCCTCGTTGCCGGTCGCGAAAATCATGATCCCGTCCGCCGCAGCCATGTTGCGGAAGGCCGCGATCTGGCCAGGCAGTCCTTCGAGGACCTCGGCCCGGCTGATGCCGTCGCCGATGTAGAAATCCCAGCCCCAGGAGTTGTTGAGGATGCGCACGCCCCGATCGACGGCGTCCTGGATGGCCAGGCCCAGCCGGATGTCATTCTCGAGGAAGCTTGTACCCTCGGCAGGCAGCCGGAACGCGGCCAGTTCAGCGCCATAGGCGACGCCCTGCACGCGAAAACCGTCGCGCGCCGCGCCGATAATGCCGGCCACGTGCGTGCCGTGACCGTTCGGGTCGTCGGTCGCCGATCCGCCAGAGAAGACGTCGTGCGACAGGTCCGACACCTGATCGGCCAGATCCGGGTTGGAAACGTCGATGCCGCTATCGAGAACACCGACCGTGACGCCGGCGCCCGTATAGCCGCGACTGTTGGCGGCGTCGGCGTGAATCAGGGCCAGGTTCCACTGGCTGGTCCCCTCCTGAAAGCTCTGGGCCGAGGCCGGAGCGGCGACGAACGCGGCGCCGGCGAGCGCGCAGGTCAGCGCCAGCGCGCTGGTGGACGATTTGAACATGGGAACCCCCGTTACCTGGGGCTGTATTGCGGACATGCCCGCGCAGAAGCAAGGCGATTTCAGAAGCTTGGCTGTGACCCATCGACCCACCGCCGCCTATTGGCCACAGGCGATGCTGACCGCTGACGGGGCCTTTGTGTTCAGCAGCCCTATTGTCTTGTATGGCGATGAGCCCGAGGCGGTCGATCAGCGGCCTCCGATGCGCCCACGCCGCCGGCCCACGGGCCGGCGCGGTCCGATCAAGAGGCAGGCAGGCCATGACCCATCCCATCCGCGTCGGCATCGGCGGCTGGACCTATGAACCGTGGCGGGGCGTCTTCTACCCGGACAAGCTGAGCCAGAAGAAGGAGCTGGAGTTCGCCAGCCGCGCCCTGACCTCCATCGAGATCAACGGCACCTACTATTCGGGCTTCAAGATCGACACCTGGATGAAGTGGAAGGACGAGACGCCGGACGGCTTCGTCTTCTCGGTCAAGGCCAGCCGGTTCTGCACCAACCGCAAGGTGCTGGCAGACGGCGCGGACAGCGTCGCGCGCTTCCTGGACCAGGGGCTGACGGCGCTGGGGGACAAGCTGGGGCCCATCAATTGGCAGTTCATGGCGACCAAGAAGTTCGATCCCGTCGACTTCGAGGGCTTCCTGAAACTGTTGCCCAGGGAGAAGGACGGCCTGCGCCTGCGTCACGCGCTGGAGGTGCGAAGCCCGACGTTCGACACGCCCCAGTTCTACGACCTGGCCGCCCAATACGGCGTCGCCATTGTCTATGCGGAGGATGACGAGGCGCCGACCTGGCCGCGCATCGACCAGCCCACGGCCGACTTCACCTACGCCCGACTGATGTCGAGCCGGGAGGACGTGGCGAGCGGCATGACCGGCGCCGAGCTGGACGCCATCGCCGCGCGCACCCGCGCCTGGGCCGAGCGGGGCGACGTCTTCGCCTACTTCATCGCCGGCGCGAAGGTGCGCAACCCGGCGGCGGCGCAGGCCCTGATCGCGCGGTTGAAATAGCCGCTCCGTCACGAAGCCGAGGTTGCGAAGAACCTCCACGCCGCTAAAGCGTAGACCATCAAGGCCGCGCGTCAGACGGGGCCGACAGGGACAAAGGATCGCTCATGGCTCGCGTAGCTCTCGTCACCGGCGGCACCCGCGGCATCGGCCGCGCCATCGTGGAGCGGCTGAAGGCCGACGGGCTTCAGGTGGCGGCCGGCTATTCCGGCAATGTCGAAGCCGCCGAGGCGACCGCGCGCGAACTGGGCGTCATGGTGGTGAAGGGCAACGTCGGCTCCTACGAGGACTGCGCCCGCGCCGTGGCCGAGATCGAGGCCGAGCTGGGCCCCATCGACGTGCTGGTGAACAACGCCGGCATCACGCGCGACGGCTTCTTCCACAAGATGAGCTCGGATCAATGGTCCGACGTCATCCGCGTGAACATGGACAGCGTCTTCAACATGACGCGCCAGGTCATCAACGGCATGCGCGACCGCGGCCACGGCCGGATCGTCAACATCTCGTCGATCAACGGCCAGAAAGGTCAGATCGGCCAGACCAACTATTCCGCCGCAAAGGCGGGCATGATCGGTTTCACCAAGGCTCTGGCGCTGGAGAACGCGCGCAAGGGCGTGACCGTGAACTGCATCGCGCCGGGCTATATCGACACCGAGATGGTGGGCGCCATGGACCAGAAGGTGCTGGACGCCATCATTTCCCAGATCCCGGTCGGAAGACTCGGGAAAGGCGAGGAAATCGCCGATATGGTGTCCTGGCTGTGCGGCGAACGTGCCGGATATGTCACAGGCTGCACCCTGTCGCTGAACGGCGGCCAATACCTGGTCGGCTGAGGCCCTCTTCCGCCCAAAATCCGCCGCGCCGACCCGTCAATCCACGGTTCATGAGTTTCGGGACGACGGTCAGGACGGCGATGACGCCGCTGCTGATCGCGATGGCGTTCGCTGTCGCGGTCGGGGGCGTCGTGTTCGGCGCGACGGACGCCGTGGCCCAAGGCTCGGGCCAGTCGATGCGCGACCGGGTGTTCAGCCGCAACCTGCCGCCGATCGGCCGCTTCGTTTCAGAGACAGGCCAGGCTTTCACCTTCGATCGTTCCGGCCCGCGGCCGCTGCTGCGATTCGACCGCTCGACCGAGATTTGGGTGCTGCGTCCCACGGCGGCGCCGCGCGGCGACATCATCTATCGCAACGACAACGGCGATCAGATCCTGCGGGTCACGCCCGACGGCGGCATGACGCTTTACACCACCAGCGCGCCGCAGGGCGCGCCGGCGGCGCTGTCGGGCGCCGCGGACGGTCTGGCGCCGCCGACGCTGAGCGCCGTGCAGTTGTGGAACTTCATCGTCCGGCAGAGCGACCGCGCCAGTCGCACGCTGGGGCGGCTGGTCGTCGTGGACGTCGACATTCGGCCCGGATCCGAGGCCGTTGCGGCCGACAGCCTGTCGACCGCGACCGACGCCATCGCCCGCATGGTCCGCACGCCGGACAGCCAGCGCAAGGTCGGCCAGCTGCGCCGCATCCTGGTGACCGATCAGGGCCGGGCGGGCGCCACCTTCGACCGGGGCACCCTGCGCATCATCATCGACGCGAACGCGGGTCCGGCCGGTCGACCGTCCTCCGCGCGCCTGATCCGCCTGATCAGCGACGCCAGCTGATCTAGCCCGCGAAGCCGTCCTTGGCGGCCCGACGCTGGCCGAACACCGAAGCGTCCCCCGCCGTCAGGAACGGATTGAGCCGGCGCTCCACCCCCATCGTGGTCGGCACGGTCGGCTCGCCTCTCTCGCGGGCCGCGAAGATGGCCTGCGCGTGGGCCGTCATCTCGGGCCCGTCGTCCAGGCTGAGGGCGAAGCGGGCGTTGGACGCCGTGTATTCATGGGCGCACCACAGGCGCGTCTCGTCCGGCCAGGCCATCAGCCGCTGCAGGCTGGCCCACATCTGGTCGGGGGCGCCCTCGAACAGGCGGCCGCAGCCCAGCGCGAAGATGGTGTCGCCGACGAAGGCCTCCACGCCCGCACGGTAGACGATGTGACCCAGGGTATGGCCCGGCGTGGCGGTCACGGCGAAGGTCGTTTCACCCAGCGTGACCTGGTCGCCGTCGCCGACCGCCCGATCCAGCGGCGCGACGCGGCGGACCTCTTCCGGGCCGACGATCTCGCATCCCGTCTCGGCCTGCAGCCGCGCATTGCCCTCTGTGTGATCGGGGTGCCAGTGGGTGTTCAGGATCAGGCCCAGCGGGCCCCAGCCCGAAGCCTGAAGGTCCTTCAGAATGGCCTCGGCGTCCGGCGTATCCACCGTCGCCACCGCCCCGGTCGCCCGGTCGCGGATCAGGAAGCCGTAGTTGTCGGCGCGGCAAGGGAACAGGCGGATGTCCAGCGTCATGGCGCCATCCTAGCAGCCGCGCCTGCGCCGGGCCTATACTGGCGTCCATGCGGCGCAGCATCGACGAGCTGAGGACCTTCTACGGCGAGCCGACCGGTCAGGCGGCGCGGCGTCTGCTGGCGCGGCGCCTGGAAGAAGCGTGGGGCGAGGCCAACGGCTGCGACATCCTGGGGATCGGCTATGCGACGCCGTGGCTGGACGCCTTCGTCGGCGCACGGCGCCTGATCGCGGCCATGCCGGGGGCCCAGGGCGCCGAACTATGGACCGCCGGCGGGCGCAATCGCGCCGTCCTGGCCGACGAGCGCCGCCTGCCCTTCCCCGCCGGCGCCTTCGACCGGGTGCTGCTGATCCATGCACTGGAGGAGGCGGACGACGCGCGGCTGCTGCTGACCGAGGCGGTGCGGGCCCTGGCGCCGGCCGGGCGGATCATCTTGGCGGTCGCGGCGCGCGGCGGGATGTGGGCGCGGTCGGAGAAGACGCCTTTCGGCCACGGCCGCCCGTTCTCGCGCGGGCAGCTGGAGCGGCTGGTGCGCGAAGTGGGGCTGGAGCCGACCGCCTTCGCCCACACGCTGTATGTTCCGCCCTGGCCGCCGCTGCTGGGCATGGCCGAAGGGTTCGAACAGGTCGGGCGGCGCGTCATTCCCGGTGCGGCCGGCGTCATCCTGCTGGAGGCGCGGCGTCACGCCTATGCCCGCATCCAGCCCTCGGGACAGGCCGAGCTGTCCGCCGCCGCCGCGCCGGCGCTGCAACCCCAGCCGGCCGGTCGCACCCGCATCCGGTAGGCGACGCAGGACTGGCCGTGGCGGCCGAACGGCCCTAAGCGCAGATCATGCATCGTCTGATCCTCATGCGACACGCCAAGGCCGGGCCGGCGGCGGCCGGACGCGGCGACCGCGATCGCCCGCTGTCCGACGAGGGCCGTGCGGACGCCGTCGCCGTGGGCCGCGCCCTGGCCGCGCGCGATCTGCGTCCCGATCACGCCCTGGTGTCGGACGCCCGGCGTACGCGCGAGACGTGGGAGGGGCTGAGCGAGTCCTTTGGCGACGTCGAGTTGAGCCTGGAGGCGTCGGCGTATGACGCTCCGGCCGAGCGGCTGCGAAGCCTCGTGGAGGACCGGGAGGACGCCGCCGGGTGTCTGATCGTGCTGGCGCACAATCCGGGCGTCCATCAGCTGGCCGTCGACTATCTGATCGAGGGCGCCGCCTCGCCGGGCGTGATCGACCGGCTGACCGCCGGATTTCCGCCGGGCGCGGCCGCCGTCTTCGGCGTCGACGTCGCCGGGCGCCGGACGTTCGAGGGACTGCTGCTGCCGGACGAACTGAGCCGGTGAGCCAGGTCGCTTACAAGATCCTGACGGCGGATCAGTGGGCCGCGTTCCGGGGCGCCGGAACCTTCGCAGGCGCGCCGATCGACCTGACCGACGGCTATATCCATCTGTCGACCGAGGACCAGTGGCGTGAGACGGCCCAGAAGCATTTCGCCGGCCAGTCCGACCTGATCCTGGCCGAGGTGCGGCTGGGCGATCTGGGCGACGTCCGCTGGGAGCCGTCGCGCGGCGGCCAGCTGTTTCCGCACCTGTACGGCGTCTTGCCGATGGCGGCCGTCGGGGTAGTCATGGCCTTCGACGTGGACGCCGCCGGCGGCGTCTCGGTCCTGCGGGCCGCGTCATGAAGGACGCGCTGTTCACCGCCGGGGCCGCCGCGCTGCGCCGGTTCGAGCCGGAGACGGCGCACGAGCTGGCCATCGCCGGCCTGGGCCTATCGCCCTTTCGTACGCCGCCCGCCGACGACCCGATCCTGGAGACGCGCATCGGCGCCCTGACCTGGCCCAACCCGGTCGGGCTGGCCGCCGGTCTGGACAAGGACGGGCGCGCCATTCCCGGCCTGCTGGGGCTGGGCTTCGGGGCGGTCGAGTGCGGATCGGTGACGCCGCAGCCGCAGCCCGGCAACCCCAAGCCGCGCCTGTTCCGCCTGAGCGAGGACCGAGCGATCATCAACCGGATGGGTTTCAACAACCGTGGCCTGGAGGCCTTCGCGGACCGCCTGGCCGCGCGCCCGCGCACCGGGGTGGTCGGCGCCAATCTGGGGGCCAACAAGGACACCGAGGACAAGGCGGCGGACTATGTCCTGGGTCTGCGCCGCCTGAAGGGGCTGGCGGACTATTTCACCGTCAACGTCTCGTCGCCCAATACGCCGGGGCTACGGGCCCTGCAGGGGCGGGCGGCGATGGACGACCTGCTGGGCCGTGTCGCCGAGGCGCGGGGTGATGACGCCGCGCCCGTCTTTCTGAAGATCGCGCCGGATCTGACAGGCGAAGAAATCGGCCAGATCGTGGAGGCGGCCATCGCCTGGCGGATCGACGCTCTGATCGTTTCGAACACCACGCTGGACCGGCCGGCCAGCCTGCGCGCGCCCGATCGCGGCGAGACCGGCGGCCTGTCGGGCGCGCCGCTGAAGGATCGGGCGATGCTGGCGCTTCAAGCCGCCGCCGAAGCCGCCGAAGGCCGGCTGCCGCTGATCGCGGTGGGGGGGATCGCCTCTGGCGCCGACGCCTTCGCCCGCCTGAAGGCCGGGGCCAGCGCCGTCCAGATCTATTCGGCCCTGATCTATGAAGGCCCGGCCCTGGTCGGGCGGATCAAACGCGACATCGCCGCGCGCCTGCGGGCCGAGGGCGTTAAGCATCTTTCCGAGCTTTCCGCCGCCGGATGTTGACGGGGCGTTAGGGCAGACGGGCCATCCTCTTCGGAAGGGACAAAGGGCCCGCCGGGGACACTTATGCCAGAGGCCTATGCCGCCGACGCCTCCGCCCGCTGGGCGGCCGCCATACGCCAACGCCGCAAGGCGCTGGTGCAGCGTCTGGGCATGGGCGCGGCCGCGGCTCTGGTCTACGCGCCCCTCATGGGATGGGCCTTCGGCGTCTGCTGGCTGCTGGCCTATGTCGCCGTGCAGGTGATCGACCTGTGGATTTTCGCGCCGATCTACGCGGGCAAGACCAACCAGATGTCGCGCGTCCGCACCGCCTTCGGCTGTGTGATGCTGTTCTCCAACGCGGCCTTCTTCGGCAGCCTGTCGATCCCCTTGTGGCTGATCGGCGGACCGGTGGGCGGCGTCTGCGCCGGCCTGATGCTGACGGCCGGAGCCATCTATTCGACCATCAACGCGCCGGGATCGCGCCTGGTGCTGGCCTGCTCGGCGTCGCCGCAATTCGCCTATCTGGCCGCCACCCCCTTCTTCATGGCCGTCGCGGGCGCGGACGCCAGCTACATCACGGCGGTCACCGTGGCGGTCGGCGTCTTCATCGGATTCTGCCTGCAGACCTGGAAGCGCATGAACGACGCGTCACTGGCCGAGGCCGGCGCCCGTCTGGACGCGGATCGCAAGCGTCTGGACGCAGAGCGCGCCATGGCCAGCCGCTCCGCCTTCCTGGCGGCCGTCGGACATGACCTGCGCACCCCCATCAGCGCCATCCTGACCGGCGCCTCGGAGATGGAGCGGCTGGGCGACCCCTCGTCGCGCGCCAACGCCCAGCTGATCACCGACGCGGGCATGATGATGAAGGCGATGCTGGACGACCTGCTGGATCACTCCAAGCTGGACGCCGGGCGGATGACCGTCGACAGCGTCGACTTCGACCTGCGCCAGATGTTCGCCCAGACCGTCAAGCTGTGGCAGGCCCCGGCCCGCGCCAAGGGCCTGACCCTGCGGTTCGAAGGCGCGGCCCAGACGCCCGACTGCGTCCGCGGCGATCCGATGCGGCTGCGTCAGGTGCTGAACAACCTGATCTCCAACGCCATGAAGTTCACGTCCGAGGGTTCGATCACCCTGCGGGTGCGGGCCTGGACCGATCCGCTGAACGACTATTCGCTGGTCGTCGATGTGATCGACACGGGCCCCGGCATGACGGTGGACCAGATCGGCCGCCTGTTCACCCCCTTCGACCAGACCGCCGAGGGCGTCAGCGCCCGTCACGGCGGCACGGGCCTGGGACTGGCCATCAGCCGCGATCTGGCCCAGCTGATGGGCGGACGCCTGACGGCGCGCAGCGCGCCCGGCCAGGGCGCCTGTTTCACCCTGTCGCTGAACCTGGGGCGCGCCGAGACGTCCATCCCAGCCCTGACCAGCGACCTGGACCAGGGCCGCGCCGCGGTGGCTCGCGCCCTGTCGCTGTCCCCCGTGCGCGACCCCATGGCCGCCACTGCCACGCCCGCGCCTGTGGCGGCGCCCATCGAGAGCGCGTCGGTCGCCGAGACTGCGGACGCGGACGCGGTCGAGGACGAGGACGAAGGCCGCGCGCTGCGGGTGCTGGTCGTCGATGATCACGAGATCAACCGCCGCGCGATCCAGCTGATCCTGGCGCCCATGGGCTGCGACATCGCCACGGCGGCCGACGGCCTACAGGCGCTGGACGTCGCCGCCGCCTCGCCGTTCGACGTCATCTTCATGGATGTGCGGATGCCCGAGCTGGATGGCCGGGAGACCACGCGCCGCCTGCGCGCCGGCGACGGCGTCAACGCCTCCACGCCCGTGATCGCCGTGACGGCGGATACTGCGCCCGAGGACATCGCCGCCTGCTCGGCCGCCGGCATGAACTTCTTCGTCTCCAAGCCCCTGACGCCGGCCGCCCTGCTGGGCGCGCTCAATCAGGTGCTGGCGGGCATCGAGGAAGACGTCCCGGCGGAAACCGTCGCCGCCTGATCCAGCACGGCCGCGACCACGCGCGCCGCCGCGTCCGGCCCCTTCAGATCGCATTCCCACAGGACGACGACGCGCCATCCGGCGGTGACCAGCGCCTCGGCGGTTCTGATGTCCCGCGCGCGGTTGCGGCTGATCTTGGCGATCCAGTAGTCCGCGTTAGCCTTCGGCTGGCGCGCACCCCGCGCGCAGTCGTGGCCGTGCCAGAAGCAGCCGTGCACGAACAGGGCGACCCGCCGGCCCTTCATCACCAGGTCCGGCCGACCCGGCAAACCGCAGCCGCCGAGGCGATAGCCGACACCCGTCTCACGCAAGGCGCGACGTACGAACAGTTCCGGCGCCGTGTCCCGGCCCTTCACCCGCCGCATGACGGCGCTGCGCTGCGCGGGGGTGAAGACGTCGGTGGATGATCCTCCCCCGTTCTTCACGGTGGAGGACCTTTGATCAGAGCTGCGCCAGCAGGTGCTCGGCGGAGGAGACCTTGAACTCGCCGCCGGCCTCGATGTTCAGCTCGGCGACCACGCCGTCCTTGGCCAGCAGGGAGTAGCGCTGCGAGCGCTCGCCCATGCCGAAGCCCTTGCCGTCCAGCGTCAGGCCCAGGGCGCGGGTGAAGTCGCCGTTGCCGTCGGCCAGCATGACGATGTCGTCGGCGCCGATGTCCTGGCTCTGCGCCCAGGCGCCCATGACGAAGGCGTCATTGACCGAGACGCAGGCGATGACGTCCACGCCCTTGCCCTTGAAGTCCTCCAGCGCGTCCTTGAAGCCTGGCAGGTGGCGGGCCGAGCAGGTCGGGGTGAAGGCGCCCGGGACGGCGAACAGGGCCACGGTCTTGCCGGCGAAGAACTCGGCCGTCTCGACCGGGCGCGGGCCTTCGGGTGTGGCCTTGCCGATGGTGACGCTGGGGATACGGTCGCCGACTTTGATGGTCATGGGTCTCTCCGGAATGGGATCGACTGCACATAGGCGCGGCGCATCGCCCCGCCAAGCGCCGTCGGTCTTGCACCCGCCGGGCGCGGCGCCCAATGTCTGGTCATGCCCGAGTTTCCCTCTCTGACCGGCCGGCTACTGGTGGCCATGCCCGGCATCGGCGACGCGCGTTTCGAGCACGCGGTGATCCTGATCTGCGCCCATACGCCGGACCACGCCATGGGTCTGCGCCTGGACCGCCCGGCGCCGGGCGTGGACCTGCGCGACGTGCTGGCCAAGCTGGACGCCCCCGCGCCGGAGGACACCCGTCACCGCGCCGTGCTGATCGGCGGCCCGGTCGAGCGGGAGCGCGGCATGGTGCTGCACACCGACGACTGGATGTCCGACGACGCCACCATCGCCATCGCCGACGGTCTGGCCATGACCGGCACGCGCGAGGTCTTGAGCGTCATGACCGACCGCAACTCCGGGCCCGGCCGGTCGGTGCTGGTGCTGGGTTACGCCGGCTGGGGCGAGGGTCAGCTGGATGAAGAGCTGTCCGAGAACGCTTGGCTGATCGCCGATGGGGATATGGACCTGATCTTCGACGAGGACCACGAGGGCAAGTGGAACCGCGTGCTGGCCAAGCTGGGCGTCGACGCAAGCTTCCTGTCCACCCAGGCGGGGCGGGCGTAGTTACCCTCTCCCAGAGGGAGAGGGCTTGAGGCTCCAAGAGCGAAGCGATTGGTTCAGCCGACCCAAAGGGCGGCGCGAAGCGTCAAGGGGTGAGGGGGGCGCCCTCACCCGTCAGCTTCTACCCCTCACCCTTTCGCGCAAGACTGATCGCCTGACGGCTCTCAGGCGCTCAAGCCCTCTCCCTTTGGGAGAGGGAAAGCTTACGCCGAGCGCTGTTTCAGCGGGGCGACGCCGTCGGCGAGAGATTCGTTCAGATAGACCTCGGCGTCCGGCGCCTGAAGCGCCGGGGCGTAGCCGAAGCCCTGGCCGTAGTGGCACTGGGCTTCCAGCAGCAGCCGCGCCAGGGTGGCGTTCTCGACGCCCTCGGCGACGACTTCCAGGGCCAGGTCGCGGCCCAGGTTGACGACCGACTTGACGATCTTGGCCGAGCCCTCGTCCTTGTCCATCGTCAGAACGAAGTACCGATCGATCTTCAGCGTATCGAACGGCAGGCGCGCCAGATACGACAGCGATGAGAAGCCCGTGCCGAAGTCGTCCAGGGCCAGCGAGGCGCCGGCCTTCTTCAGCTGCTTCAGGGTCTCGGCCGCGCGATTCGTGTCGCGCATGATGTCGCCTTCGGTGACCTCCAGCTTCAGCGCGCCCTTGGGCAGGCCGCTTTCGGCAATGATCTCGGCGACGTCCTCTACCAGGTTCGGCCGTTCGATCTCGCCCACCGACAGGTTGACGCTGCAGAACAGCTTGCCGGCGGTCGGATAGCGGGCCAGCCATTCGGCCAGCTGACGCGCGGACGACCGCATCATCAGCAGGCCCAGGTCGTTCATCAGCCCCAGCTCGTCGGTCAGGGTCAGGAACTCGTCCGGCGGCACCAGGCCGCGCCGGGGGTGACGCCAGCGCGCCAGGGCCTCGAAGCCGGCCACCGCGCCGGTGTTGAGGTTCACGATGGGCTGGTAGAAGGGCTCGATCTCGCCGCGCACGAAGGCGTTGCGCAGGTCGGCCTCCAGCGCCAGGCGGCTGAGGCTGTCGCTTTCCAGCGCGCGGCCGTACGCCGCCGAACCACCACGCCCCGCCGTTTTGGCCGATTCCACCGCCAGCTCGACCCGGCGCAGCAGTTCGCCCGCGCCCGGCGCGTCCGGCCCGCCCTCGGCGGTGGCGGCGCCGATGGAGACGGTCGGATAGATGTCGAAGCCGGCGACGCGCAGCGGCTGTTCCAGCGCCTCGCGCATGCGGTGGGCGGCCGAGGCGCCGTGGCCCTTGGCGACGAAGACGGCGAACTCGTCCTCGCCCACGCGCGCCGGGGCGGCGGTCGAGGCAAAGGCCGAGGACAGGCGCGACCCCAGCGCCGACAGCAGCAGGTCGGTGCGTTCGTGGCCCAGCGCCTCGTTCAGGCGGCGCAGGCGATCGACGTCGGCGACCACCAGCTCATAGTCGCCCGGCGCGGTGAGAATGTCGGCCACGCGGCTGATGAAGGTGCGGCGGTCCAGAAGGCCGGTCAGGGCGTCGATCTCGGACGCCGCGAACTTGGCCTCCAGCGCGACGACCCCGGCGGCCCGCAGCCCGTCCTCGAGCCAGACGCCGCGCCACAGACAGGTCTCGGAGCCGCGCATTCGCAGGCGCACGGCGATCTCCACGCCCTCTTCCTGCGGCTTCAGGATACGCTCGGCCAGGGCCCGGTCCTGCGGCAGGGCCAGGGCGACGAAGCCGGCGGACGAACATTCGGGGGCCAGCGGACCCAGGCCCAGCGGGCGGGTGGCGCCGGTGAAACGGATCTGATCCTCGGAAGGCGTCCAGATCCACAGCGCCGTGTCAGCGGCGGCCAACGCCTCGATGGCGGTGGTGGCGTCCCAGGCCAGCGATCTCGGGCGGGTGCTCAAAAGCTCGGTACTCGTCCTCAGGGACGCCCGACCTCGTCAACCACGACGCCGAACAGAACATGATCTGCCCATCCGCCGTTAATTTTAAGATAAGCGCGGGCCTCGCCCTCGCATCGGAAGCCCGCCTTTTCCAGCACGCGGCGCGAGGCGGCGTTGGTCGGGACGCAGGCGGCCTCGACCCTGTGCAGCTTCAAGGTCTCGAAGGCGAAGGTCAGCATGGCCTTGACCGCATCGGTGGCATGGCCCTGGCCGGCGTAGGGGCGGCCGATCCAATAGCCCAGGGTTCCGGTCTCGGCGACGCCCCGGCGGATGTTAGACAGGGTGATGGCGCCCAGCAGCCGCTCGCCGGTCGTGTCGAAGACGAACAAGGGCCAGGCCCCGCCCACCTCCATCTCGCGCGCATAGACGGCCAGTCGCCGGCGATAGGCGGCCCGGCTCAGATCATCGGCCGGCCAGGTCGGCTCCCACGGCTGCAGATAGTCGCGCGATGTCTCGCGCAGGTCGGCCCAGTCGCCGTAATCGGCGGCGCGCGGCGGGCGCAGCATCACCGAGCCGTGCCGCACGGTCGGACCGGCGGGCTCCGTCATCCAGTCCAAGAGGGCCATGGCCGAACCCTAGCCCCGGCGCGGTCAGCCGAAAAGAGCGGCGGCGAACGCCTCGCCCGCACGGCCCGCCTTGGCGGGACCCAGCACGGCCGTCGCACACCGTCCAGGCGCCAGCAGCGCCTGGCCCGCCGCCCGCATGTCCTCGGCCGTCACAGACATCACGCGGCCGCGCGCCGTGTCGCTGTCGTACAGGCTGTCGAAGGTCAGGACGTGGCCGGCCTGACGCGCGGATCGGCTGGTCGGGCTTTCGTCGGCCATCAAAAGGCCGGCGGACAGGACGGCGCGGGCGCGGTCCAGTTCGTGCGGCTTGGGACCGGCGTCGGCCAGGTCGCGGACCTCCTCCGCGCAGACCTGGGCCAGCACCTGCGCGCGGTCGGCGGCGGCGCCGGCGTAGATGCCGACCACGCCGGAGTCCTCCAGCGCCTCCTCGTAGGCGTCGATCGTGTAGGCCAAGCCGCGCTCCTCGCGGGCGGACTGGAACAGACGCGAGGCCATGCCGCCGCCCAGGATTTCGCCGAACAGGCGCAGGGCCGGCAGGCGCGGATCTCGGATGCCCATGCCGGGCGTCTGGAAGACCAGGTTGGCCTGTTCGATACGGCGTGACAGGCGGGCGTGGCCGCCCACGAAACGGCCCGGCTCCGGCTCGGCCGCGCCGGGGGCCGGGTCATGCCCGAACCACTGCTCGCACAGGCCCAGCAGGTCCGCCTCGTCCACCTTGCCCGACACCGCCACGACCATCCGGTCGGGGGCGTAGAGCGAGGCTCGCCAGGCGTCGATGGCGGCGCGGTCCACCGGCGCAAGGCTGGCGACCGAGCCCAGGATCGGCCGGCCCAGCGACTGACCCTCGAAAGCGCGCGACTGGGCCATTTCGAAGACATGGTCGTCGGGCACGTCGAACGCCTCGGCGATCTCCTGCCCCACCACGTCCTTCTCGCGCTCGATGTCGGCGGGGGCGAAGGTGGGGCGGAACAGCAGGTCGGAGATCACCTGCATGGCCTCCGGCAAGGCGCCGTCGACGCCGCGCACCTCGAAGCTGGTGCGCTCTTGGCCGGTGGCGGCGTTGATGGAGCCGCCGCGCCGCTCGATCCGTTCGACGATCTCGCGCGCGTCCATCGCGCCGGCGCCCTTGAAGACCAAGTGCTCCAGAAGATGCGACCACCCGGACTGGGCCTCGGTCTCCCAGCGCGCCCCGCCGCGCACCATGACGGTCAGGGCGAAGGTCTGAAGGCCCGGCATGGGGTCACAGACGACGCGCAGGCCGTTCGGCATCCGGTGCAGCACCGCGCTCACGCCTGTTTCATCCGCCGCCATACCATCGCGCCGTAGAAAGCGACCAAGGCGATGGCCAGGCCGAACCAGGTCAGGGCGTAGCCGAGGTGGTTGTTGGTGAAGGCGGCCGGCGGCGCGGACGGGCGCAAGGCGGCGAAGGCGGGATTGCTGGAGGTCAGGGCGTAAAGAGTGTTGGGATCGACGTCGGGGGCGTTCAGGGCGCGCGCCATGGCGGCGCTGTCGCGGGCGAAGAAGCGACCGTCCGACGGCGGCGGGGCCATGCCGTTCGGCGCCGGAACCTCGCGGATTTCCGCCAGCAGGGTTGTCGGCAGGGTCGACGACGCGACAGGCGGTCGGGCGGAAACCCCGTCGGGTATGAAGCCCCGGTCGATCAGGAAGACCGCGGGAAAATCGCGTGGCGCGCAGAGCGAGACCAGACGCACGCCCGCCTCGCCGTCCAGAATGCTCTGAAGCTCCACGAAGGGCGCGGTCTCCAGGCCCGGGCAGGTGACGATCACCTTGCGGAACTCAGGATCATGCAGAGCCAGGACGGTCGCCAGCGATGCGGGCGGCTGGGCCGCCGCCGCGTCGGAGACGGCGATCAGCCGTTCCTTCCACGCCAGCCGCTGCACCTGCCAGACGCCCAGGGCGATCAGCAGCACCAGCGCCGGGACCATGGCTAACGTCAGGCCGATGGGGATGCGTTTGAGGTTCACGCGCCCTGCCCCGCCCCGCTTCGCATCTGCAGCGCCACCATAACCCCCTTGCCCGGCCGCATCAGCGCGAGCGCCAGCACAAGAACCAGCGGCGGCCAGACGAGCAGGTGCAGCCAGATCGGCGGGCTGTAGGCGATCTCGACATAGAGGGCCGTGAAGACCACGGGCGCGCCGGCGATCTGCATGATGAAGACGGCGGCGCCGTCGCCGGTGTTCAGCCGGGTGAAGTCGAAGCCGCAGACAGCGCAGCGGTCGACCACCTTGAGAAAGCCGCTGAACAGCTTGCCGCGCCCGCAGTTCGGACACCGACACAGCAGACCGGCGCGGATCGGGTTGATCCGCGCCGGCTTGATCTCATCGCCCATATCTTCGCCAGACTGGGGCGTCTGCGTCACCCGAAGACGACGTAGACGAAGGCGAACAGGAACAGCCAGACCACGTCGACGAAGTGCCAGTACCAGGCGGCCGCCTCGAAGCCGAAGTGCTTCTCCGGCGTCATCTGGCCGGCCACCAGGCGCAGCAGGCAGACCGTCAGGAAGATGGTGCCTAGCAGGACGTGGAAGCCGTGGAAGCCGGTCGCCATGAAGAAGACCGAGCCGTAAAGGCCGCTGTTCAGCGCCTCTTCGTTGAAGAACAGGTGCTCATGCAGGATGTGGCTGTATTCATAGACCTGAACGGTCGTGAAGAAGACGCCCAGGATCACGGTGATCAGCAGGCCCAGCTTGGCGCCCTTGCGATCGCCGACCTGAATCGCGTGGTGGGCCCAGGTGACGGTGCAGCCCGACAGCAGCAGGGTCACGGTGTTCAGCAGCGGCAGCTGCCAGGGGCTGAGGACCTCGACGCCCTTGGGCGGCCAGGTGGCCCAGGCCTTGGCGGTGTCGGCCCAGGCGCCGATTTCCGGAACGTGAGCGCGGGCCTCGTTGAAGACCGACATCTCGAAGAACATCCAGAAGAAGGCGACGAAGAACATCACTTCCGACGCGATGAACAGCACCATGCCGTAGCGCAGGCCGATCGAGACGACCGGGGTGTGATCGCCCTGGCGGCTTTCCTTGATGACGTCCGACCACCAGCAGAAGGCCGAGACCAGAACGCCCGCCAGACCGGCGAAGAACAGGACCTTGTCGCCCTTGGCCAGCAGGGTCGCGGCGACGGTGCCGGCGTCGGCGGAGACCAGGCCCTTCATCCACACCACGGCGCCGACGAACATGATGACAGCGGCCATGGACGAGACCAGCGGCCAGGGGCTCGGGTTGACCAGGTGGTAGTCGTGATGCGGAGCGGCGTGGGAGTCGGCCATCGAGGGTCTTCTCTGAAATCAGAAGGGTCGTCGTGTCCCTGCGCTATAGCGGCGCCGCGCACGCGATGCCAGTGGCCCGCGGCGTCTTTGCGACAGGTCCGGGCGTCGAATTTGGCGATCGTCGCGGCCCGCCGCCGAGCTGTCCCGGTTTCTGGCGGCGGGACGCGGTTTGCGGCCAGCCTTCCGGCGCTTGCGGCGTGCGCCAGGGCGGCCGATTCGCGCGGCTCAGCCCGCGCCGGGACCCTGCGGCGCGTCCTTGGAGGGATAGAAGGTGTAGCTGAGGGTGATCTCGCGCACGCCGCGGCTTTCACGATCGGTGGCGATCTCGGGGGCGACGAAATACTGCACGGGGAATTTCACGGTCTGGCCCGGTTGCAGCGTCTGGTCTGTGAAGCAGAAGCACTGCAGCTTCTGGAAATACGGCCCGGCGTATTCGGGCACGACGTTATAGCTGGCGCGCGCCGTCACCGGCTTGTCCGAGGTGTTGGTCACGTCGAAGAAGGCCAGGCCGGTCTCGCCGATGCGGACCCGCTGCGTCACCTGTTCGGCGCGGAAGGTGGCGGGCAGGTCGCGCACGTTGGTGTCGAAGCGGATCAGCACCGTCTGGTCCAGCTGGACGTCCGGGGCCTTTTCGGCGCGGCGGACGGTGCCGTCGAAGCCGGTCACCTGGCAGAACATCCGGTACAGCGGCACGGCGGCGAAGGCGGCGCCCGTCATGGCCATGACGGTGACGACGCAGGCGATGGCGATCAGGTTGCGGTTCATGGCCGGCCTCAGGGCTGGCTGGTCGCGGAGGCCGGGCCCGAGGCGCTCGGGGCGGCCATCTGGCCGGACGCCTGCATCGCGGCGCGCGCTTCCATGTTGCGCTGGAAGTTCAGCACGGTGGAGATGAAGATCAGCAGGATGAACGCGACCAGGCCGCCGGCGATGGCCAGGTTGCGGCGGCTGCGCGCCTTCAGCTGTTCAGGGGTCAGACGCATCACAGGCCTCCCAGGCCAGGCAGTTGCTCGATCAGCAGGGCGGCGAACAGGGCCAGCAGATACAGGATCGAGAAGGCGAACAGGTTGCGCGCCGGTCTGGCCTCGGTGCGGACGTCATACAATGCGGCCTCTCGCCCCACCGCCTCGGCCTTGTCGGGCTGATCCCCGGCGCGCGAGCGCCACAGGCGCACCGCCAGGAACAGGAAGCCGGCCCCGCCCAGCAGCGCCGTGACCAGATAGATCAGGCCGCCCGGCCCGATCAGGCCCGGCAGAACGGCCACCGGAACGAAGATCAGGCTGTAGATCAGGATCTGCAGCCGCGTCGACTTGGCGCCGCGCGCCACCGGCATCATCGGGATGCCCGCCTTGGCGTAGTCGCCGGCCGAATAGAGCGCCAGCGCCCAGCTGTGCGGCGGGGTCCACAGGAAGATGATGGCGAACAGAAGCCAGGCCTGCCACGGCGCGTCGCCGGTGGCTGCGGCCCAGCCGATCACGGGCGGAAAGGCGCCGGCCGCCCCGCCGATGACGATGTTCTGCGGCGTCCGGCGCTTCAGCACCAGGGTGTAGAGGCCGGCGTAGTAGACGATGGTCAGGCCCAGCAGTCCGGCCGCCAGCCAGTTGGCGCTCATGCCCAAGAGCAGCACCGAGAAGACTGACAGGATGACGCCGTAGGCCAAGGCGTCGCCGCGCGGCACGCGGCCCGCCGCGACCGGCCGCCCGCGCGTGCGGCGCATCAGGGCGTCTGTCTCGCCCTCCAGCGCCATGTTCAGCGCCCCCGCCGCGCCGGCGCCGACCGCGATGCACAGGATCGACAGGGCGGCCGACAGCGGGTTCATCCCGCCCGGCGCCGCGACCAGGCCGGTGACGGCCGTGAACACGACCAGCGACATCACGCGCGGCTTCAGCAGCTGGAAATAATCCTCCGGCTGGGCGGTGGAGATGGCGGGGGCGTCAGCGCTCATGCGCGGGTCTCTACTCCGGTACGCGTCGCCCTGAAAGGCGAGAGGCCGCCCCTCCGGTCGGAGAGGCGGCCCCAGCTTCGGTTTGGGCGTGGGCTTAGTGCTCGTCCGCCTTGATCACCGGCAGTTCGTTGAACTGGTGGTGCGGCGGGGGCGAGGACAGGGTCCACTCCAGCGTCGTGGCGCCTTCGCCCCAAGGATTGGCGACGCCCGGACGGCGGCGGATGGCGGCTTCGACCAGCATGATCAGGAAGACGCCGACCCCCACGATGGTGATGACGTAGCCGACCGACGACACGTGGTTCCACAGGGTGAAGGCCTCGGGATAGTCCACATAGCGGCGCGGCATGCCCTGCAGACCCAGGAAGTGCTGCGGGAAGAAGACCAGGTTCACGCCGATGAACATGATCCAGAAGTGCGCGGCGCCCAGGGCTTCGTTGTACTTCACCCCGAACATCTTCTCGAACCAGTAGTAGAAGCCCGCGAAGATGGCGAAGACGGCGCCCAGCGACAGCACGTAGTGGAAGTGCGCCACCACGTAGTAGGTGTCGTGCAGGCTGTAATCGATCCCGGCGTTGGACAGGACCACGCCGGTCACGCCGCCCACGGTGAACAGGAAGATGAAGCCGATCGCCCACAGCATGGGCGTCTTGAAGCTGATGGAGCCGCCCCACATGGTGGCGATCCAGCTGAAGATCTTCACGCCCGTCGGCACCGCGATGATCATCGTCGCGGCCACGAAATAGGCGCGCAGATTGATGCTCATGCCGACCGTGTACATGTGGTGCGCCCACACGACGAAGCCGATGAAGCCGATCGCGACCATGGCGTAGGCCATCGCCAGGTAGCCGAAGACCGGCTTGCGGCTGAAGGTCGAGACGATGTGCGAGATGATGCCGAACCCGGGCAGGATCAGGATGTAGACCTCGGGGTGGCCGAAGAACCAGAACAGGTGCTGGAACATCACGGGATCGCCGCCGCCGGCCGGGTCGAAGAACGAGGTCCCGAAGTTGCGGTCCGTCAGCAGCATGGTGATGGCGCCGGCCAGGACGGGCAGCGACAGCAGCAGCAGGAAAGCGGTGATCAGCACCGACCAGGCGAACAGCGGCATCCGGTGCAGGGTCATTCCCGGCGCGCGCATGTTGAAGATGGTCGTGATGAAGTTGATCGCACCCAAGATCGACGAGGCGCCCGCGACGTGCAGCGAGAAGATCGCCAGGTCCATCGCCGGGCCGGTGTGGCCCTTAGTCGACAGCGGCGGATAGATGGTCCAGCCGCCGCCGAAGCCCTTGCCCGGGCCGCCGTCGACGAACATCGACAGGCACAGCAGGATCCAGGCGGCCACCAGCAGCCAGAACGAGATGTTGTTCATGCGCGGGAAGGCCATGTCCGGCGCGCCGATCATGATCGGCACGAACCAGTTGCCGAAGCCGCCGATCATCGCCGGCATGACCATGAAGAAGATCATGATCAGGGCGTGGGCGGTGACCGTCACGTTGTAGCCGTGCTTGGACGCCTCGACGAGGCCCAGCGACTGGATGATCGAGCCTTCGCGGAAGATCTGGATGCCCGGCTCGGCCAGTTCCCAGCGGATCAGGCCCGACAGGGCGCCGCCCACGATGCCCGCCATGATGGCGAACATCAGGTACAGGGTGCCGATGTCCTTGTGGTTCGTGGACAGGAACCAGCGGGTGAAGAAGCCGGGCTTGTGGTCATGCTCGGCGTGAGCGTCGTGACCGGGTTCGGCGGTGGTTGCGGTGGCCATGGTCTTTAAGGGCTCTCGCGTCGTTTTACTGGGCCGCCGGCGCGGCGGCCGGGGCGGAAGCGGCGGCCGGAGCGACCGTCGGCGTTGCGGTTTCCTGGGCGATCGGCGCGGCGACGCCGCCCCCGGCTTCGGGTCCCGTGGTGGCGGTGCCGGCGACCGGCGCGCCGGTCGTGCCGGCGGCGATCTGGGCGGCGGTGCCGCCCGGCGCCTGTTCCGGGGTCTTCGGCGTCATGGAGCCGCCCTTTTCGGCGACCCAGGCGGCGAACTGCGCCTCGGTGACGACGTGGATTTCGATCGGCATGAAGGCGTGATCGACGCCGCACAGCTCCGAGCACTGGCCATAGAAGACGCCGGTGCGCTCGGCCTTGAACCAGGTCTCGTTCACCCGGCCCGGGACCGCGTCGGTCTTCAGACCGAAGGCCGGCAGGGCGAAGGCGTGGATCACGTCGGCGGCGGTGACCAGAACACGGACCACCTTGCCAACCGGCACGACGATCGGTTCGTCGGCGGCCAGGCGGTACGGCAGGTTTCGGGCGCGCGCCTCGTCTTCCGGCAGCATGTTCGAGACGTATTCGGCGATGCCCTGATCGGGATATTCGTAGGCCCAGTTCCACTGGTTGCCCGTCGCCTTAACCGTCAGATCGGGGCGCGGCATGTCGTGATAGGCGAACAGCAGCTTGAACGAGAACAGCGCGATCACGACCAGCACCAAGACCGGCACCACCGTCCAGATGATCTCGACCAGCGTGTTGTGGCTCCACCGCGCCGGGACCGGGTTGGCGCGCTTGTTGTAGCGCACCGCGATCCAGATCAGCAGGCCCAGCACCAGCAAGCTGATGAAGGTGATGATCGGCAGCAGGATGAAATTGTGAAACGCGATCGCCTCGTGCTTCAGCGGCGAAGCCGCCGGCTGCAGATCGATCCCGCCCGGCGTCGGCTGACCCATAAGGTCCTGCGCGAAGGCCGGTGCGGCGGCGAAAACGGCCAGGCCCGCCGAGGCGATCGCCCCGCCGATCCAGCCCCGGGCCCGCTTGCCCATCCCCATTCGAGACGTCCTCATAAAACCGTTATGCCGCAAGCATTTGCGAACCAGTCGCAAAGATGGTGGAGCAGGCGGCGAGACCGCCTGTCGTTGAGGCCGGTCCCTATCGGATCGGTCGCCGCTTGCCAAGCGACTGGGGTCGCGGCCGATCGCTGCGCGACGGATTAAATCGCTGTCATGTTCTGACAGCTACCTTGCGGTGACAGGTATCTGGCGGTACGCACTCTTCATCGAAAGGAGGCGCTCGTGCCCGAAACCATCGACATACAGTTGCGAAAGGGGGTGTTGGGCTTTTGCGTCCTGGCGCTACTCGATCGCGCGGACAGCTACGCCTACGAGATCGCCAGTCGCCTGTCCGACGCCATCGGAATGGGCGAAGGCACCATCTATCCACTCATGCGCCGCATGCAGTCCGAGGGACTGGTCGACACCTATCTGGTCGAATCGCCCGCCGGGCCTTCGCGCAAATACTACCGGCTGACCGATGCGGGGCGCACCGCCCTGAAGGCCCAAGCCGGCGAGTGGACCCAATTCACGCGCGCCGTCGACGCCGTCCTGAATCAGGACGCCGCGACCGCCGCTTCTACGGAGGGACAACAATGACGCGCGCCGACTTCCTGGCCCGCCTTCGCATCGGTCTGGTCGGATTGCCGACCGCGACAGCGGCGGACATCGTGGCGGATTACGAGACCCACTTCGCCGACGGCTTCGCCGCCGGACGGACCGAGGAAGAGGTCGCGGCCGCCCTGGGCGATCCCGACCGCCTGGTCCGCGAACTGCGCGCCGAGGCCGGAGCGCAGCGCTGGCATCAGGAACGGTCGCCCTCGGCCGCCAGCGCCGCGATCTTCGCCTTGATCGGCCTGGGCGCCATCGACATCCTGTTCCTACTGCCGCTGCTGATGGGCGTGTTCAGCGCCATCTTCGGGGTCTTCATCGCCCTGATCGCCGTCTTCTTCGCCGGCGGCGCGGTGATGGTGGCGGGACCCTTCGCGGCTCCTCCGGGCGGCCCGCTGTTCGCCATCCTACTGGGTCTGGGGATGATGGCCGCCTCGGTCGCCGCCGGCGCCCTACTGACCATAGCCACCATCGGGCTGGTCAACGCCTGCGTCTGGTACGCCCGTCTGCACTACCGCCTGCTCAAGCCGGCGCTGGAGCCCCAGTCGCAAGTGACGCAGCCGCAAACCTCTCAGTCGCAAACCTCTGTCTCGGGAGCGTCGGCATGATCCGCACCCTTCTCATCATCGCCGGCGCGGCGTTCGTCCTGGCCTTGGCCAGCATCGGCGGCGCCTTCGCCCTGGGCGGTCGCGACCTCGCCCAGAACAACTGGAGCTGGACCATCCTCAGCGACGAGGGCGACAACATCCGCGTCGATCGAGTGCGGGGCGGTCAGCCGAACGACCTGGGCCCGATGACGAGCCGGACGCTGGCATGGGCCGGCGGCGACACGCTGACGATCGACGACAGCCTGGACGTCGACTTCGTCCAGGGTCCGGCCAACTCGGTTGAGATCCGCGGGCCCAAGGGCCTTGCGGACCGGGTGCGGATTGAGGACGGCCGCCTCTTCCTGGCGCCGGGCGAAGAACGCGTGGTCTTCGGATGGAACGGCAACGGCCCGACCGGCCACGCAGAGCGGGACGAGTTGCGCATCCTCATCACCGCAGCATCGGTCAGTCGCTTCGAAGCGAACGGGTCGGGCGAGTTGACCATCAGGGGCTACGACCAGCCGACGATGCGCGTGGACGTGTCGGGCTCCGGCTCGGCCCAGGCCACCGGCCGCACCGACGCCCTGACGGTCGAGGTCAACGGTTCGGGTGAGGCGGAGCTGGCCAATCTGGTCGCCAGGACCGCGCGGGTCGACGTGGCCGGCTCGGGCGAGGCGGAGATCAACGCCAGCGACGAGGCGGCGGTCGACATCTCCGGCTCCGGCGATGTCAGCCTGACACGGCGCCCGGCCCGCGTGACCCAGCAGATCTCGGGGTCAGGCGAGGTTCACGGGGCCTGACCACGCGCTACAGGCCGAGCTGTTCACGCAGCTCGGCCGCCGTCATCCCGCCGGCCCTCAGCTCGGCGAGCGTTACCGACCGGTCCCGCTTGGCGTATCGACGCCCGTCGGGGCCGGTCAGCAATTCGTGGTGGCGATAGACCGGCTCGGGCCATCCCATCAGCGCCTGTATCAGCCGCTGGACATGGGTCGCCTCGAACAGGTCCTGACCCCGGATCACGTGGGTGACGCCATGCAGTGCGTCATCGTGCGTCACCGCCAGATGATAGGCGGCGCCGGCGTCCTTGCGGGCCAGCACCACGTCCCCCGCCGTTTCGGGCCGGGCCCGGATGCGGCCATGCTCGCCATCCGACCCCCGCCCCTCTTCCGTAAAGGACAGGGCGTCCCACGCCGCGTCGCCCAGCGCCTCGCGCGCCTGGTCCAGCGACAGCCGCCAGGCATAGGGCCGCCCCTCGTCCAGCAGCCGCGCCTCTTCCTCAGCCGGATGCGGGCCCGGCCGCGCCGCCTCGACCGGCCCGTGCGGCGCGTCGCCGATGGCGTCCATCACCTCCTTGCGGGTGCGGAAGCAGCGATAGAGCAGCCCGCGCTCGCGCAAGCGCGTCACCACCGCCGCATAGTCGTCCAGATGATCGGACTGGCGCCGCACCGGGCCGTCCCAGTCGATGCCCAACCAGGACAGGTCCTCGAGGATGCCCGCCTCGAACTCGGGCCGGCATCGGGTGGGGTCGATGTCCTCGATCCGCAGCAGGAACCGCCCACCGGCGTCCCGCGCTGCCCGCCACGCCGTCAGCGCCGAAAACGCATGCCCCCGATGCAGTCGCCCGGTCGGCGACGGCGCGAACCGCGTCGTCAGCATTCAGGTCGCTCGCGCCGAAAGGCCCAGCGCCAGACCCCAACCGATCAGAAGGGAGGCGCCGCTGCCGACCACCGGCGCGGGGAAGTTGCCCAGCACGCCGGCCACGACCAGCCCGCCGAACAGACCCGCCAGCGCCGCCTGGCCCGCGCGGCCATGCGCCCCGCTCCAGAGGCGCCGGATGAAAGGCGCGACCACGGCGGCCAGGGCGAGCGCGGCCAGGACGCCCGCCACGGGAAGGGCCGCGAGAGCGACGACGCCGACGCGCTCGACATGGTCGATGGCGGGCAAGGGATCCGGTCGAGCCCAGGCGACCGCCGTCGCGACGAGGCAGACGGCCAGGGCGGCCATCTCGGTACGGCTTCCGCCCCGCCGCACGAGCGCGACGGCGACGAGCGCGCCCAGCAACCCTGTCGCGGACCCGGCGTCAGGCTGAAAGGCCAGAAGGATCGCGAAAGCGGCCACGAGGGCGGCGCCGACCCAGGTCGCGCGTTCGGATGCCCAGGCCCAGGCCACGAACGGCAGTATCAGGGCGGCGGGCTGCACCAGCACCGGACCCAGACGCAGCCAACGCCGCACGCCGTCCATGTCCGGCCCGACCGCCAGCACCGCCAGCGCCAGACCGCAAGCCACGAGACCCGTGACGATCATGCCCGACCGCATCGAGGGTGACCGCGCCGCTGCGACCAGCACCAGCGCCGCGACGACCGTCCCCAGGCTCTGAACGACCAGGACCGGCCTGAGCGCCCCGGCGACCGTCTGGGCGAACAGACCGATCCCGGCCACCACCGCCAGCCACGCCAGACCTTCCCAGATCCGCCACGTCATCCGCCGAACAGATCGCCCGCTGACGGCGCTTTCGGCGGCTCGGTCAGGCCTAGGTGGCTATAGGCCCGCGCGCAGGCCATGCGGCCGCGCGGCGTGCGCTGGATGAAGCCCTGTTGCAGCAGGTAAGGCTCGATCACGTCCTCGACCGCGTCGCGCGCCTCGGCGATGGCGGCGGCGAGCGTGTCCATGCCGACCGGGCCGCCGCCGTAGTTCTCGATCAGGGCCTTGAGGAACCGGCGGTCCAGGCTGTCGAGGCCGGCCTCGTCCACCTCAAGCCGCGACAGGGCCCGCGCGGCGACCAGCCGGTCGATCAGGGGCGCGCCCTCGGCCGTCGCGAAGTCGCGGACCCGGCGCAGCAGCCGCCCGGCCACACGCGGCGTGCCCCGCGCCCGCGTCGCGATCTCCAGCGCGCCCTGCTCGTCGATCGGCGCGCCCATCTTGCGCGCCGCGCCCCGGATGACGGCCGTCAGCTCTTCCGGCGAATAGAACTCCAGCCGCAGCGGAATGCCGAACCGGTCCCGCAGCGGCGTCGCCAGCAGGCCCGCCCGCGTCGTCGCCCCGACCAGGGTGAAGGGCGCCAGATCGATCCGCACCGACCGCGCCGAGGGCCCCTCGCCGATGATCAGGTCGAGGACGTGATCCTCCATGGCCGGATAGAGGATCTCCTCCACCGTCGGGGCCAGGCGATGGATCTCGTCGATGAACAGGACGTCGCGCGGCTCCAGATTGGTCAGGATGGCGGCGAGATCGCCGGCCTTGGCCAGGATCGGGCCGCTGGTGGCGCGGAAACCGACGCCCAGCTCGCGCGCCACGATCTGCGCCAGCGTCGTCTTGCCCAGACCGGGCGGCCCGAACAGCAGGACGTGGTCCAGCGCCTCGCCGCGCGCGCGGGCGGCGTCGGCGAAGATCTTCAAATTGGCCTTGGCCTGCGCCTGGCCGACGAACTCGGCCAGGGTCTGGGGCCGCAGGGCGCGGTCGTAGGTCTCGCCTGGTGCGGCGTCGGGGGAGATGATGCGATCGTCGCTCACCGCCCCAGCTCCTGCAGGGCCGCGCGGATGGTGGCCGACAGCTCCGCCTCGTCCCCCAGCCGGATGAGCGCCTGGTCCACCGCGCGGCGGGCGTTCACCTCAGCCACGCCGAGCCCGAGCAGGGCGGAGACCGCCTCGCCCGCGATGCTGGGCGGCGGAGGTGCGGCCGGCGAGGCATGGGTTCCGGCGACGGCGCCCGGCGTGAAGCTGACTTCGCCCAGGCTCTTGCCCTTCAGTTCGGTGACGATGCGCAGGGCCAGTTTCGGCCCCACGCCATTGGCGCGGCCGACCGCCGCCTTGTCGTCGCGCGCCACAGCGCCGGCCAGCTCGCCTGGCGGCAGCACGTCCAACACCGACAGCGCCGCCTTGGGCCCCACGCCCTGGATGGCCAGCAGGGTGGTGAAGGCCCGACGTTCATCGCGTGTCAGAAAGCCGTAGAGCCGCGGGCCGTTGTCCTGGCTCCACTGGCTCTCGACATGCAGCAGCGTCTCGTCGCCGGGCGCCGGCAGCCGCCCCAGCGTCCGCGCCCCGCAGGCCACTACATAGCCCACGCCGCCGCAGTCGATCAGGCAGTCGCCGTCGCCGACCTCGGCCAGTACGCCTCGAAGCCGCCCGATCACGCCGCCAGCCTCTTCATCCGCCGCAGCTGGGCGTGGGTGACCGCGACGGCCAGGGCGTCCGCCGCATCGGCCGAGACCTCGCCCGCCGCCGGCAGCAGCCGCCGGATCATGAAGGCGATCTGGGACTTGTCCGCATGGCCGGCGCCGACCACCGCCTTCTTGATCAGGTTCGGCGCATATTCCGCCACCGACAGGCCGCAGCGGGCCGGGGCCAGCATCACCGCCGCCCGCGCATGGCCCAGCTTCAGCGTCGAGGACGGGTTCATGTTGACGAAGACCTCCTCGATCGCCGCCTCGTCACAGGCGTGTTCGGCGCAGACCGCGCCCACCGCCTCCAGCAGATGCAGCAACCGCTCGCTGAACGGCGCGCCCTCGGGCGGCGTCACCACCCCGTGCGCCACCCAGCGCAGGCGAGCCCCTTCGGACACGATCACGCCCCAGCCCGTACGGCGCAGGCCGGGGTCGAGGCCCAGGATCCGCGTTCCTGTCTGAGTCGCTGCGTTCGTCATTCGTTCCCGTCATGCCCGAAAGAGGGTTTATGGACAATGACCGGCGCTGCGCTAGCGTGATCGCGGACGACTGAGGACAACATCATGAGCCAGGGTGCAGGCTTCGGCGCGGTCGTCGCCCTGTCCAGACAGGCGGAACGCAAGCTCGTCGACGCCCTGCGCCGCGGCGGGGCGTTTTCGGAACAGACGGCCGTCGAGATCAATGCGTCGAAGATGATCGGCGTGCAGGCCCTGAAGCGACTGCATAAGGCGGGCGTCATCGGCGCGGCGGGCGACGGGCGCTACTGGCTGAACGAGGAGACGCTTTCGCAGCTGACGGTGAAGCGCGGGGGCAAGGCCGGATGGATCGTCATCGTCGTCTTGTTCGTGCTGGTCATCTCGCTGGGCGTGATCGCCAGCCAAGTGGGGGCCTAGGCGGCGCTCACTGCAGGCGAAAACGGACCGTGAACTGCATGCGGCCGGTCTGAGGGACGCCGTTGATGGTCGACGGATGCACGCGCGCCTGCAGCGCCGAGCGCGCGGCCGCGTCACCGAAACCCATGCCCGCCGGGTCCTCGCTCTTGATCTCGCACGGCCCCAGTCGGCCTTCGGTCGAGACAGCGCAGCCAAGGGTTGCCGAGCCGGCGTCGATCCCGGCCTTCTGTGCCCGGTCCGGATAATAGGGGGCGGGCCTCTCGCGCCAATCGATAGTGGTGACACTGCGTCCCTGCGTATCCAGGGTCGGAGCCGGCGGCGGCGATTCGGGCTGCGGCGACGCCTGTTCTATCCGGCTGTGCCGAGACGGCGCCGGAAGGCTGATCCGCTCGAAGAAGCCCGAGGCGAACGCGACGGCAACCAGCAGGAAGAGGACCGCCGCGCCCAGGCCGATCAGCAGCCAGAAAAGGCTCCAGAACCGGCGCCGGTCCTGGTCGGACAGGCCGACGTCCATCTCTCCCGGCTGCATGAACCCTCCCCGGCTGCACCCCGCGTCATACCGGGGCGCCAGATGGCCGCGGTCAAGCCGTGGCGGTCGGGGTCAGCCGTGGGCTTCGATGTATTCCTCGGGATCCTTGTTCACCGGTTTCACGCCGGTGATGTGCTCGGCCTCGAAGGCGGCGAACTGGACGGCCAGGTCGTGGCGCAGGGACACCGGCGCGTTGCGGCGGAAGTCGGTCAGCCCCTGCCGTTCCTCCTCGCCCATATGTTTGGAGTTGACGATGTTGGCCTTGCCTACCGCCTCGATCCACGCGCCCGTTCCAACGGGGTATTGATCGACGGCCTTCACCGCGTCGCGCAGCTTGTTGTGGTCCTCGATGGCGTCCTCGGTCTCGCCCTCGACCGTACCGTCCTCGGCGTCATTGGCGCCCTCGCCACGCTTCAGCAGCTCCGGATAGAAGAACCGCTCTTCCGCCTCGGCGTGAACGTCCAGAAACGCCTTCAGCCGCGACCACACGGCGCCCAAAGCGTCGGTGTCCTTCGGATCGATCTGCTCGATGATGGCGAACAGCCGGCGCTGCTCGGCGTGGTCGTCGAGGATCAGTTGGGTGATGTCCAAGGAAAGGCTCCGGCGCTTACGGTGAAGCCGCAATACGCCCGCGCCAATGGCCGGTTCCGTGCGAACGACTCGCGGCGGTCAGGCCTGCGGTTCGCGGCTTGTGTGCCAGACGCGCAGGATCAGCACGCTGTCGTGTTCGACCCGGTAAACCAGAAGGAACGGCGTGGCCGCGACGACCAGTTCGCGTCTGCCATCCGGCCGCGCCCGCCCCTTGTTCGGAAAGTCTCGTAGCCCCGCCGCGGAGGCGAGCACGCGATCTTCTGTCGCGATGGCGGCCGAGATGTTGTCACGGGCGATGAAGTTGACGCCGTCTTCCAGTTCGGCTTGCGCCTGTGGCGTCCAGATCGCCTTCAAGCGGCGGCCGTCCAACGCGCGCGGCGCGCAAGCAGTCGGGCGACCACCTCTTCATGAGGTATGCCCTCACCGGCCGCGAGCGACCCCTCGGCCTCCGCGATCGCGGCGTCCAAGGCGTCTTGCTCGCTGGCGATCCGCTCCGCCGCCTCGACAAGCAAGTCACCGGAGGGTCGTCCCCGGCTGATCGAAAGCGCATCCAGCTTGGCCTTGACGGCCTCGTCGATCTCGATGGTCACGTGCACGGTCATGACGGTCAGCCTATCACGACCGCCGCCGACCGAAAATCACCCGCCGAACTTGGCGGCGTCCTCGTCCGAGATGTCTTCGTTGGAATAGACCGAGGAGACGTCGTCCTCGGCGTCCAGGGCGTCCAGCAGCTTGAACAGCACTCCGACCGCATCGCCCGTGACCGCCACTTCGGACTGGGGCTTCCAGACGATGGCGGTGGACTTGGGGTCGCCCAGGATCTTGGACATCGCCTCGGCGACGTCGTTCAGGTCCTCGAAGGCGGTCCAGATGACATGGCCCGGCGCATCCTCGTAGATGTCCGGCTTGACCAGATCGCTCTCGACGTCCTGGGCGCCCGCCTCGATGGCGGCCTCCATGACGGCGTCCTCGGTGCCCGCTTCGGCGGCGTAGACGATCTTGCCGACGCGGTCCCACATGAAGGCGACCGAGTTCATCTCGCCCAGCGCGCCGCCGTTCTTCTTGAAGGCGGCGCCGATGTTCGAGGCGGCGCGATTGCGGTTGTCGGTCAGGGCCTCGACGATGATGCCGACCCCGCCGGGGCCGCGACCCTCGTAGCGGATCTCTTCCATCGTATCGACGTCGCCGCCGGCCGCCTTGTTGATGGCGCGGGTGATGACGTCCTTGGGCAGGCTTTCGGCCTTGGCGTTGTTGATGGCCAGGCGCAGGCGCGGGTTCAGCGCCGGGTCCGGCACGCCCGACTTGGCCGCCACGGTGATGTCGCGCGACAGCTTGGAGAAGGCCTTGGAGCGCACCGCATCGGCGCGACCCTTGCGGTGCATGATGTTCTTGAACTTGGAATGGCCGGCCATGAAGGTCTCTTAGTGGGCGCTACGCTCGCGACGCGGTCGCTCGCTGCTTGAGCGCAAGAAGCTCGCGCTCGGCTTGGATCAGGTTGGCGCTCCTAGCCGATGGCGGCGCGACTGTCACCACAGGCGGAACCGCAGCGCTTGGCCGGGGATTACGTCGCCGATCCCCCGAACCACGGAGACCCGCCATGTCCGCCACCGATGCCCCGATTGATGACGACCTGCTGGGCGACGAGGACCTGGAAGGCGCCGACATCGTCGAATGGTACGAGGCGCGCCCCGTCACCGTCTCGACCGTGGTGGCGACCGGCAGCATCGTGACCGCCTTCGCGCTGGGCGCCCTGACCGCCGTGGGCGCGCTGTTCCTGATCGGGCGTCTGGACGACTGAGGTCGCCCTCAGCCCTGAAGGTTCTCGACCACGGCGCGCAGCTTGGCCGGCAGCGGCTTGGGCCGGCGCGTCGCGGCGTCGACGTAGACGTGGACGAAATGTCCGACGGCGGCCGCCGTCTCTACGCCGCGCTTGAAGACCGCGAATCCGTACTCGACGCTGGACGTCCCGACGCGCGTGACGCGGATCCCGACCTCGATCACGTCGGGGAACTTCAACGCCGAGGTGTAGCGACAGCCGCTGTCGACCACCAGGCCGATGGACTCGTCCAGGGCATCGGCGATCAGCAGATGCGCGTTCACCGCCGAATCGACGAACTCGTAGAATTTGGCGTTGTTGATGTGGCTGTACTGATCGTTGTCGGCCCAGCGCGTCGAGACCATGTGAAAGGCCCGGTAGGTGCTCCGCAGCGCCAACGCGCCTTCGTCCGGTTTCGGCATAGTTCCTCCGCTGGTGGTCTTCGTCGGCGCTCGGCCGCTCGTCTGTGCGAGGCGTGACGCTGTGATTTGGACGACGTTGCGTCAAGCGCTTATCGCTGGGTCGTGAACGAAGGCCGGGACAGACCATGACCACGACGCGCGCCGCGATCCTGAGCGAAATGGGCGCCGCCCGCCCCTATGCCGATGGCCGGCCGCTGTCTCTGCAGACGGTGACCCTGGACCCGCCTGGCCGCGGCGAGGTGAGGGTGGCGATCCGGGCGGCGGGCCTGTGTCACTCCGACCTGTCCGTCATCAACGGCGACCGGCCCCGTCCTCTGCCCATGGCCATCGGCCACGAGGCCGCCGGCGTCGTCGAGGCGCTGGGCGAGGGCGTCGAGGATCTGGACGTCGGCGATCACGTAGTCATGGTCTTCATGCCGTCGTGCGGCCACTGCGATCCGTGCGCGGGCGGGCGGCCGGCACTGTGCGAGCCGGGCGCGGCGGCCAATGGGCGGGGGGAGCTGCTGGGCGGCGGGCGGCGGCTGTTCCGCGAGGGCGAGGCGGTGAACCACCATCTCGGCTGCTCGGCCTTCGCGGACCGCGCCGTGGTGTCGCGCCGGTCACTGGTGAAGGTCGATCCGGACCTGCCGTTCGAGATCGCCGCCCTGTTCGGCTGTGCGGTTTTGACGGGCGTTGGGGCGGTGGTGAACACCGCGAAGGTCCAGGCCGGCCAGTCGGTCGTGATCATCGGCCTGGGCGGCGTGGGCCTGGCCAGCGTGCTGGGCGCGATGGCGTCGGGCGCCGCTCCGGTCATCGCCGTGGACCTGTCGGAGGAGAAACTGGCCCTGGCCCGGTCGCTGGGCGCCGTCACCGTCAACGGCGGCGACGCCGATGCGGTCGATCAGGTGCGCGCCCTGACCCGGGGCGGCGCCGACGTGGCCTTCGAGATGGCCGGTTCGGCCCGCGCGCTGGAGAACGCCTGGAAGATGACGCGGCGCGGCGGCCTGACCGTCACCGCCGGCCTGCCCCCGCCCGAGGCGGCGCTGGCGGTCAACATCGTCTCGTTGGTCGCCGAGGAGCGCACCCTGAAGGGCAGCTATATCGGAACCTGCGTGCCCAGCCGCGACATCCCTCGCTTCGTCGCCCTGTATCGCGACGGCCGCCTGCCGGTGGACCGGCTGATGAGCGGCGTCATCGCACTGGACGACATCAACGAGGGCTTCGACCGGCTGGATCGGGGCGAGGTGGTCAGGCTGGTGGTGAAGCCCTGACCAGGCCGATCACCACCAGATCCAGTAGACCGCGATCAGGAAGGCGATGACGCCCACGCCGGCGATGTTGAAGCCGAGCGAGGTCTTGTAGCTAACGCCGTCCAGACGGATCTGCATCGTGCCGGGCTTGGGCGGCATCAGCAGCGACACGACGACCGCCGCGACCAGGGAGGCGAGGAAGACCACGCCGACGCGGTTCATGAACGGGAAGATGAACTGGCCGCTTTCCTGCAGCCACCAGAACACCGCCGACAGCACCACCGAGCCGATCGCCGCCGTCAGGGCGCCGGCCTCCGACGCGCGGCGCCAGAACAGACCCAGCATGAAGATGACCACGATGCCGGGGGTGAAGAAGCCGGTGAACTCCTGGATGAACTGGAAGGCCTGATCGAAGCCGCCCAGCAGCGGGCGCGCGACCAGAACGCCGATGACCATGGCGACCACGGCCGAGATGCGGCCGACGGTGACCAGATGATGCTCCGACACGTCCTTCTTGACCTTGGCGTACAGGTCCAGGGTGAAGATGGTCGAGATCGAGTTCACCTTGGACGCCAGCGAGGCGACGATGGCGGCGATCAGGGCCGCGAAGACCAGGCCCTTAAGCCCGGTCGGCAGCAGGTTCATCATGGTCGGATAGGCCTGGTCCGGCTTGACCAGACCCGGCGCGACGATCAGCGCCGCCAGACCCGGCAGCACGATGATCACCGGCATCAGCAGCTTCAGATAGGCGGCGAAGGCGATGCCCTTCTGGGCTTCTTGCGTCGACTTGGCGGCTAGGGCGCGCTGGATGATGTACTGGTTGAAGCCCCAGTAGCTGATGTTCATGACCCACAGCCCGCCCAGCAGCACGGCGATGCCCGGCAGCTGCTGATAGTTGGGATTGTCGGGCGACAGGATCATGTCGAACTTCTCGGGGAAGCGCGCCAGCAGCGTCGTGAAGCCGTCGACGACGCCCGATCCGCCGGTGTTGTCGGCGATGTGGTTCAGGGCGATGTAGCCGATGATCAGACCGCCCGCGACCAGCAGGGCCACCTGTACGATGTCGGTCAGGGCCACGGCCTTCAGACCGCCCCACAGCTGATAGGCCAGCGCGAAGACGGCGATGCAGACGATGGCCAGCATCTGGTCGATGCCGGTGACGGTCGAGACGGCGATGGACCCCAGCCACAGGATCGAGGTCACGTTCACGAATACGTAGAGCAGCAGCCAGAAGACGGCCATCACGTTGCGGATCGTCGGCCCGTACCGCTGCTGCAGGAACTGCGGCATGGTCACGATCTCGTTGCGCAGGAAGATCGGCAGGAAGAACTTCCCGACGATCAGCAGCGTCAGCGCCGCCATCCATTCGTACGACGCGATGCCCAGGCCGATCACATAGCCCGAGCCGCTCATGCCGATGATCTGTTCGGCCGAGATGTTGGCCGCGATCAGGGAGGCGCCGATGGCCCACCAGGGCAGATTCTTGGAGGCCAAGAAGTAGTCGGTCGACGTCTTGGTCGTACCCGCCTTGTCGCGCGACACGAACTGGGCGAGCCCGAAGATGAAGACGGCGTATACCGCCAGGATCACCAGATCGATGGTGGCGAGATTCATGTGGCGGCCTCCCCCGGACGCAGATGTTTCTGGAGCGAAGATCTGTGCCCTGACCGCGTCATGACCGATTTCGCTCTGGACGGCCCCGACGGGCTCTGGCGTCAGGTAAAGCGGTTTAGCCTGAAGCGACAAGCGCTTTCGCCAGCAAAGACTGTTTCAGATGCGGGGACGGCTTTGCGCCGCCTGCGGAACGTCGTAGCAAACCGCCAACGAACAGAGGGAATGCGCATGGCCATCTATCCGGACCTGAAGGACCGCGTCGTCATCGTCACCGGCGGCGCCGGCGGCATCGGCGAGGCCATCACCCGCAACTTCGCGGCCCAGGGATCCAAGGTCGCCTTCCTGGATCTGGACGCAGGGCGTGGGGAGAAGCTGCAGTCCGAACTGCCGGGCAGCCTGTTCATCAAATGCGACCTGACCGACATCCCGGCGCTGAAGGCGGCGGTGGAGACGGCGCGCACCACCCTAGGCCCCATCGACGTGCTGGTGAACAACGCCGCGCACGACGAGCGGCACGCGACGCTGGAGGTCACCGAGGATTATTGGGACGGCCGCATCGCGGTGAACCTGAAGCACCAGTTCTTCGCCGCCCAGGCCGTGCTGCCGGACATGATGGCCAAGAAGAAGGGCGCCATCGTCAACCTGGGCTCGACGTCCTGGGTCATCGGTCAGGGCGGCATGGCGGCCTATACGGCGTCCAAATCGGCGGTGATCGGCCTGACGCGGTCGCTGGCGCGCGACTTCGGCGAGCACGGCGTGCGGGTCAACGCCATTGCGCCGGGCTGGATCATGACCGAGCGCCAGCTGGCCCTGTGGGTCACGCCGGAAAGCTCCAAGGAGATCAACGAGCGTCAGTGCCTGAAGCGCTCGCTGGTGCCCGACGACATCGCCAAGGTCGTGGTCTTCATGGCGTCCGATGACGCCGGGGCCATCACCAACCAGCACTACATCGTGGACGGTGGCTGGACCTGATTTTCTCCTCCCCATGAAATGGGGAGGGGGACCGCTTGCGGTGGAGGGGCGCCTCACGCACGACGCTTGAACAGCCCCTCCGTCGCGCCGGCTTCACCGACGCGCCACCTCCCCATTCGCCTCCGCGAATAGGGAGGAAAACTTAGTCGTCCGCCAGCACCTTGTCGTCGCCCGGACCCGCCGCAGGATCCGGCGTCTCGGCCACCGGCGCCGCCCCGCCGTCCAGCGCCAGGGCCAACGCCTCGCGGTCCAGCTTGCCCTCCCACTTGGCGATCACCAGCGTCGCCACGGCGTTGCCGACGAAGTTGGTCAGGGCGCGGCACTCGCTCATGAAACGGTCGACGCCGAGGATCAGCGCCATGCCCGCGACCGGCACGGTGGGCACCACCGCCAGCGTCGCCGCCAGGGTGATGAAGCCCGAGCCCGTCACCCCCGCCGCGCCCTTGGAGCTCAGCATCGCCACGGCCAGCAGGCCCAGCTGCTCGCCCAGCGACAGGTGCACGTCCATCGCCTGTGCGATGAACAGGGCCGCCAGCGTCATATAGATGTTGGTGCCGTCCAGATTGAACGAATAGCCCGTCGGTACGACCAGACCGACCACCGGCTTGGCGGCGCCGGCGCGTTCCAGCTTGGTCATCAGGCTGGGCAGGGCCGCCTCGGAGGATGAGGTGCCGAGCACCAGCAGCAGCTCTTCCTTGAGGTAGCGCAGCAGCTTGAAGATCGAGAAGCCGGTCGCCCGCGCGATCAGGCCCAGCACCACGATGACGAAGACCAGCGCCGTGCCGTAGAAGGCCGCCACGAGCGCGAACAGATTAACCAGTACGCCGATGCCGTAGGCGCCGATGGTGAAGGCGAAGGCGCCGAAGGCCCCGATCGGCGCGAACTTCATGACGATGGCGACCAGGCGGAAGACCACCTGGCTGACCTGTTCCAGAAACCGCGTCACCGGCCGCGCCGGCTCGCCCGCCAGCACCAGCGAGACGCCGAACAGCACCGAGACCAGCAGCACCTGCAGGATGGCGCCGGAGGTGAAGGCGCTGACCAGGGTGTCGGGGATGATGGCCAGCAGGAAGCCCTGCATGGTCGTGTCGTGCGCCGCGCTGGCGTAGCCGGCCACCGCGCTCGCATCCAGGCTAGCGGGGTCGATATGCAGCCCGCGGCCCGGTCCGAAGACGTTGGCCACGATCAGTCCGACGATCAGGGCGAACCCCGACACTACGAAGAAGTAGCCGAACGCCTTGGCCGCCACCCGGCCGACGCCCTTCAGGTCCGCCATGCCGGCGACGCCCGTGGTGATGGTCAGGAAGATCACCGGGCCGATGATCATCTTCACCAGCTTGATGAAGCCGTCGCCCAACGGCTTGAGACTCTCGCCCAGGGTCGGGAAGAAGTGGCCGATCAGGGCGCCCAGCACGATGGCCGCCAGCACCTGCGCATACAGGCTGCGCCACCACGGGCCGTGCGCGGCCGGCGTTGCGGTTTCACTGATCTGCATAGGCGTCGGCCCCCTCGGATTTCGATGGCTTAGCACGTCGCATTGCTGGCGCCGAAGGCCGCGCTCATGGCATCATCGCGCGATAAGAAACGCTGGGGAGAGGCGCGTGGCGGAACCGATCAAATCGGTGCTGGTGGTGGGCGGCGGCACGGCCGGCTGGATGGCCGCGGCCGCGCTGAACAGCGCCCTGGGCCCCCATTGCAAGGTGCGGCTGGTCGAGAGCGACGAGATCGGCATCGTGGGCGTCGGCGAGGCCACCGTCCCGACCGTGCGCGACTTCAACAACCTGATCCGCCTGAACGAGCCGGAGTTCATGCGCGAGACCCGCGCGACCCTGAAACTGGGCATCGAGTTCGTCGACTGGGGTCGCAAGGGCACGGCCTATTTCCATCCCTTCGGCACCTTCGGCGGCGGCGCGACGCTGGGCGAGTTCGCCCAGACCTGGCTGACGCTGAACCAGCGCGGGCTGAACGGCGACGTCACCGACTGGTCCATCTGCGCCCAGGCGGCGCAGCGCGGGCGCGTCGGCGCCCGTCAGGCCGATCCGCGCTCGCCTTATCTGAACCTCTATACGGCGTTCCACTTCGACGCCGGGCTCTACGCCCTCTACCTTCGCAAGGTGTGCGAGGCCCGCGGCGTGGAGCGGATCGAGGGCAAGATCGTCGAGGTGGTCCAGCGGCCCGAGGACGGCTTCGTCAGCGGCGTGAAACTGGCCGACGAGCGGGTGCTGGAGGCGGACCTCTTCATCGATTGCACCGGCTTCCGGGGGCTGTTGATCGAAGGGGCCATGAAGGCGGGGTTCGAGGACTGGAGCCACTGGCTGCCGATGAACCGGGCGGTGGCCATGCCGTGCGCGCCCGTTTCCGGCATCACGCCCTACACCCGCTCGACGGCGATGGACGCGGGCTGGCGCTGGCGCATCCCGCTGCAGCACCGCACCGGCAACGGCCACGTCTATTGCTCGGACCACACCGATGACGAGACGGCGCTGAACCAGCTGGTCGAGGGGCTGGACGGCGAGGCCATGGCCGACCCGCGCGTGATCAAGTTCCAGACCGGCAAGCGCAAGGCGTTCTGGGCCAAGAATGTCTGCGCCCTGGGTCTGGCGACCGGCTTCATCGAGCCGCTGGAATCGACCAGCATCCACCTGATCCACGTCGGCATCGCCAAGATGCTGCAGCACTTCCCCGACCGGGACTTCAGCCCGGTCAACATCGACATCTACAACCGGCGCATGGAGCGCGAGGTGCAGCAGGTGCGGGACTTCGTGATCCTGCACTACCACGCGTCGGAGCGGGACGATTCGGAGTTCTGGCGACGCGTGCGCGACATGCCGATACCCGACACCTTGGCCGAGCGGGTCGGGGCGTTCCGCGACCGGGGCATGATCTATCAGGTGGCGGCGGACGAATACTTCAGCATGGCGTCCTGGATGGCGGTCATGGTCGGCCAGGGCATTCAGCCGCGCATGGCCAATCCGCTGTACGGCTTCCAGAATCTGGAGCGGGCGACCGAGGGCTTCGAGCGGGTGCGGACGACCTTCGCCCAGGCGGCCGAGGCCCTGCCGACGCACGAGGCCTTCCTGAAGGCCGAGAACCTCTGGAAGACGGCCTCCTGAAACGAAAAACGCCCCGCCGGCAGACCGGCGGGGCGCTGTCTTTTCGAAGGTGAGCGACCTTAGTGGCCGCTGACCGCCGCCACGTCGGTGTTGCGCGGCTTGGACCGGGCCGCCGCGATGGCGAACAGGGTCAAGAGCGCATAGCCGCCCAGCGGCACCCAGAAGGCGCTGGCGAAGCTGCCGGCGCCGTCGGCCAGGTGCGCGGCCAGCAGCGGCAGCAGGGCGCCGCCGATGATGCCGAAGACCAAGAGGCCCGAGGTGGCCGACACCGGCGCGGTCGAACGCTCCAGCGTCAGGGTGAAGATGGTCGGGAACATGATCGAGTTGAACAGGCCGATCGACAGAGCCGCATAGGCCGCCGTCGTGCCGCCGGTCTGAAGCACGACCAAGCAGAGCAAGCCGGCGATAACGGTCGCGACCGCCAGCACCACGCCCGCCGGGATGAAGCGCAGGATCACCGAGCCGAGGAAGCGGCCGACCATGGCGCCGCCCCAGTAGAAGGCGACCATCTTGCCCGCCGTCTCGATGGGCGCGTTGATCGTCTCGGGGCTGTGCAGCAGGTTGGTCAGGATGCCGCCGATGGCGACTTCCGAGCCGACGTAGAAGAAGATGGCCAGGGCGCCCAGCACCGCCCACGGCGAACCCAGGGCCTTCAGCGGCGAGACCGAACCGGTCGTGGCCGGGGCGGCGGCGTTGATCTTCTTGCGCGCCGTGAAGATGAAGAAGGCGACCACGGCGAAGAAGGCGCCCATGCCGATGAAGGCCAGGTCGATGCTGCGCAGCGACTGGGTGCGCGTCGCGGCGGTCACCACGGCGCCGGCGGCGAAGACGCCGCCGGTCAGCAGGACGTGCGAACCGAGGTACGGCCCGATCGTGGTGCCCAGCGAGTTGAACGCCTGCGACAGGTTCAGTCGGAAGTGCGAGCCCTTCTTGGAGCCCAGCTCGGCCACCAGCGGGTTGGCGGCGACCTGCAGCAGGGTCACGCCCGAGGCGATGACGAACAGGGCGACCAGGATGCCGGGATACCAGTCGGCCATGGTGGCGACCGGCACGATCAGACAGCCGATGACCATGACGACTAGGGCGCCGATGATGGAGCGGCTGTAGCCCAGCTTGCCCAGGATGGACGCGGCCGGCAGCGAGGCGACACCGTAGGCGATGAACCAGGCCGAGGCGGTCAGGAAGGCCTCGGCGTTGTTCAGCTCGAACACCCGCTTCACCGCCGCGATCAGCGGGTCGATCAGCGAGGTGGCGAAGCCCCAGGCGAAGAATAGCGTGGTGACATAGGCGAAGGCCGGGCCCGTGCCTTTCACCGACTTGATGTCGGTCGTACTCATGGAAATCCCCCTACGGAACGGACGGACCGCTTCTTGGCGCGCGGCTTGGACGCGCACGGTTCAGCCATCCGGCGCCGCCCGTCCAGCGAAAATCGGCGGGCGGTAACAAAACTTTTCCAGAGAACGCGCCGACTCCACCAGATCCTCCCCCGTTCTTCGCGGGGGAGGGGGACCGCTTTCGGTGGAGGGGGCGAGGGCAACCACGCCACTTTCTTCGTTCGCTCCACCCAGCTTTCGCCCCCTCCACCGCGCAGGCGCGGTCCCCCTCCCCCGCTCCGCTACGCTTCACGGTGGAGGATCGTTCGAGGCATGAAAAAAGGGCCGCGCCTTTCGACGCGGCCCTCGAGTTCATCTCCGGGGAGGAGATTTAGAAGCGGTAGCTGGCGCCCACCAGGAAGGTGCGGCCGTAGTTCTGGTAGTTCACGATCTGGCGCTCATCACCGTTGTTGTAGGTGTAGAACGGCTCGTCGGTGAGGTTGTTGACCTGGGCCAGGATCGACAGACCCTCGACCGGTCCCGACTGGAACTCGTAGCCGATCTGGGCGTCGACGATGGTCTCGGCGCCGACCGCACGCAGGGTGCGGCTGGAGGCGAAGCCGGACACTTCACCCAGGAACTCCGAGCGGTACCGGACGCTGGTGCGCGCCTGGAAGCCGTTCTTCTCGTAGTACAGGGTGACGTTGCCGACGGTTTCCGACAGGCCCGGGATGGCGGTGGGCGGCGCGGCCGGATCGGTCTTGATCTCGCTCTGGTTCTGCGAAACCGAGAAGTAGCCGCCGAAGCCGTCCAGGGCTTCCGAGAACAGGTCGAACGGCACCGACAGGGCGAACTCGAACCCGTACATCACGCCGCCGTTGCCGTTCTCGGGCGAGTAGCTGACGCCCTGATTGGTCACCGGATCCACGCCGCCGGTCGGGAAGCCCGTGAAGTCGAACGGGATGTTGGCGCTGTAGATGAAGGTTTCCAGGTAGCGGTAGAAGGCCGCCGCCGAGACGTAGCCGCGGTTGCCCGCGAAATACTTCTCGACCGAGATGTCTGCCACGTCGGCGATCCAGGGACGCAGTTCCGGGTTGCCGCCCGAGGCCGACCACGGGCCCTGATCCACGGGACGCCCCGGGACGTTGTTGGCGATGTTGAAGTTGTAGGTCCGGCTGGCCCGCATGTCGTCCATGCGGGGACGCGACAGGGTCCGCGACAGGGCGGTGCGCAGGAACAGGTCGTCCTTCAGCTCGAAGATCAGGTTCGCGCTGGGCAGGATCTCCAGGTAGTTGTCGCCGCGGGTGATGTAGACCGACTGGTAGTTGGCGCCGGTGCCGCTGGCCTGATAGCCGCTCGATTCCTGATCGGCGTACTGGGCCTGCATGCCCAGGTTGCCGGTGACCGGAACGCTGCCGGCCATGGCGTCGATGTCCAGCATCACATAGCTGATCAGCAGGTCTTCCTTGACGACCCAGTCCTTGGCCCGGACGTCGCCGTTCGGGTTGCGCACCAGGTTGTAGAAGCCGTCGTTGATCAGGCCCAGCGCGTCCCAGGTGACCACGCCGGGAACGCCGGCGTAGGACAGGTCCGTGGTGCCCAGGTAGTAGGCGTCGGGGATCTTCACCGAGGCGCCGTTGGGGATGCCCAGGAAGAACTCGTTGGCGGTGTAGGACTTCTCACGCGTCGAGGCCGAGACGCCGGCCGTGAAGCGGCTGAAGGTGCCGTCGTGCAGTTCGCGGCGCAGGGTGAAGCGCCCGGCGTTCAGCTCGTCCTCGACCGTAAAGGTCTTGTAGTAGCCGTCCTGACCGCCCGGGATCACGTCGCCGCCCCAGCCTTGCGGGCTGGTCAGAAGGATCAGGTTCGGATCGGCGTAGTCCAGCTGGGTGTCCAGAACGGTCACGCCGTTGCCGTCGACCTGGAAGTTGATCGTGTCGGTCGGGCCCAAGTTGTTCCGGCCGGTGCCGGCGTATGCTTCGGTGACCGTCTCGTCGCGATCGACCGCCGAGTGGCTGAGGTCGGCCTCGATCGACCAGTCGTCACCCAGCTCCAGGCGGCCGTTCCAGCCGATGGAGGTCAGGGTGCTGGTGCGGTCGTTGCGGTCGCTGCGGACCACCGGGTTGACGCCCGTGAAGGTGCCCGAGGTGACCAGGCCGTTCTCGGCGTTGGCCTGGGTCAGCTGCGCGCCCGACCAGTACAGGGGGAACTCGATCCCGCTGATCATCTGGGTGTTGTCGAACTCGGAATAGAAGGCGTCCAGGGTGGTGTGGAAGCGCTCGTTCGGGGCCCATTCGAAGACGCCGAAGTAGCCGTCGCGCTGCAGGTCGCCCGACATGACGAAGACCTTTTCGCCGCCGATGATCAGGTCGCCGTTGTTGTTGGTCGGGTAGCCCCAGCCTTCATACCGCTCCGACTGATAGGGCGAGCCCATGTGGGCGTAGCCCAGGGCGACGCCGATCGTGTCGTCCGCGAACTGGTCGATGTAGGAGATGGTGTAACGCTCGCCGTGGTCGGTCGAGCCGGCGTTCAGGGCGCCGATGTCGTTCCACTCGTAGCGGGCGCTCAGCGCGATCGCCTGACGGCCGTATTCCAGCGGGCGCACGGCCTGCAGGTCGACGGTGCCGGCCAGGCCCTGGCCGACCAGGGTCGAGTTCGGGGTCTTGTAGACCAGGACGCCGCCCAGCAGTTCGGACGGATACTGGTCGAACTCGACGCCGCGGTTGTCGCCGGTCGTGACCTGTTCGCGCCCGTTCAGCAGGGCGGTGGTGAAGTCGGGACCCAGGCCGCGGATCGAGATCACCTGGCTGCGGCCGTCGAGGCGCTGCGAGGTCAGGCCCGGCAGGCGGGCCAGCGATTCGGCGATGGAGACGTCCGGCAGCTTGCCGATGTCTTCAGCGGTGATGACCTCGACGATCGAGGTGTTGTTCTTCTTCTCGCGGATCGAGCTCTCGATACCGGCGCGGATGCCGGTGACGATGATGTCGTCGACCTGAGCGGCGTCGGTCGTCGCGGCGTCCTGGGCCATGGCCCCGCCGGCGATGGCCGAAAGCATGATGGCGCCGATGGCGGCGCCCGACAGCAGGCGCGCACGCCCGGTGAAGACGGTTCTCATCTCTTCCTCCCTTGAGGCCGACTCCATCTATCTGCGGATCGTGCCTTCGCAAAAGAATGCAAATCCTGACGCACCTTGCAAGTCCGTAATGAAAAGGGCGCTCGTGTGACCGGTAACAGAGGCAGGAAGGACACGGTGCACACGCGTCCTGCGCCGCAACATGGCGTGATTGCGGTGCGAGACAGCCCCGTTGACAGGGCTTCCAGCGACTGCAAAATGTTGCAAACAGACCTGCAAACATGAGTTGCAGGCGTTCATGGGACGGAGCCGAACGATGAGGGGACGCCGCACGCGATCCGCCGCCCTTTTGGCGAGCCTGCTGGCGGGCGCGGCCCTGGCCGCGCCGACGTTCGCCGCCACCGCCCCCGCGACCGACTTTCGCCAGCGCCCGCCCGAAGCGGAGGTCATCTATTTCCTGCTGCCTGACCGGTTCGAGAACGGCGACGCGTCGAACGATCGCGGCGGCCTGAGCGGCGACCGGCTGTCGACCGGGTATGATCCGACCGACACAGGCTTCTTCCACGGCGGCGACTTCGCCGGCCTGACGCAGCGGCTCGATTACATCCAGGGCCTCGGCGCCACGGCGGTGTGGGTCGCGCCCATCTTCCAGAACAAGCCGGTGCAGGGTCCGCCCGGCCGTGAGAGCGCCGCCTATCACGGCTACTGGATCACCGACTTCACGCGGGTGGACGACCATTTCGGCGACAACGCCGCCTTCGCCCGCTTCGTCGACGCCGCTCATGCGCGGGGCATCAAGGTCTATATGGACATCGTCGCCAACCATACGGCCGACGTCATCCAGTACCGGGACTGCGCGCGGCGCGGCTGCAGCTATCGCAGCCAGGGCGACTATCCGTACAGCCGCCGGGGCGGCGTGGACGGCGCGCCGATCAACGACGGCTTCGACGGCGTGGACTTCAGCCGCCTGACGCGCCCGGACTACGCCTATGACGCCTATGTCCCCGAGGGCGAGCGGGACGTGAAGGTCCCGGCCTGGCTGAACGACCCGATCTACTATCATAACCGGGGCGACAGCGACTGGTGGGGCGAGAGCAACCTGGACGGCGATTTCTCCGGCCTGGACGATCTGTTCACCGAGAACCCGCGCGTGGTTCAGGGCTTCATCGACATCTACGGCGCCTGGATCGACCGGTTCGGCATCGACGGTTTCCGTATCGACACCGCCCGCCATGTGGACCCTGCCTTCTGGCGCGCCTTCATCCCGGCGATGCGCGAACGGGCGGCGGCGCGCGGCATACCGAACTTCCACATCTTCGGCGAGGCGGCCGAGACCGATCCGGCGCTGCTCGCCGGCTTCACCCGCTCGGACCGCTATCCGGCGGTGCTGGACTTCGCCTTCCAGAAGACGGTGCGCGACGTGGTGGCCGGGACTGAGCCGCCCGAGAAGCTGGCCCTGCTGTTCCGCGCCGACGTCCTGTATGAGGGCGGCGAGGCGACGGCGATGCAGCTGCCGACCTTCGTGGGCAACCACGACCAGGGCCGGTTCGGCTACCAGATCGTCAGCGCCCGGCCCGACATCTCGGACGAGGAGCTGCTGGCCCGCCAGACCCTGGGCCACGCCATGATGATGTTCCTGCGCGGCACGCCGGTCATCTATTATGGCGACGAGCAGGGCTTCACCGGCGATGGGGATGACCGCCGATCGCGCCAGGACATGTTCGCGACCCAAACGCCCGGCTATGCGGCCGACCGCATCATCGGCCAGCGCGCGGGACCGTTCGACACGAACGCCACCCTCTATCGCCGTCTCGGCGACATGGCCCGGCTGAGGATCGCCACCCCCTCGCTGGTCTCGGGTCTGCAGACCGTCCGGCAGGCGGGCAAGGCGCCCGGCCTGTTCGTCGTGTCGCGCCGCGTCCCCGGCGACACGGGCGAGACGCTAATCGCCTTCAACACCTCGACGGCGCCGGCCAGCGCCCATATCGTCGTGGACGCCCGGTCCTCCCGCTGGGCTTCGCTCCACGGTCAATGCGCTGACCAGGTCGCCGCGCCCGGCAGCCTGGCGGTGAGCGTGCCCGCCCTCGACTACATCATCTGCCGATCGGAAGCCGTCCGTTGAACATCCTGACCCTCGACGCCCGATCCGCGCCGGAGACGGCGACCGACGCCGCGCCCTGGTGGAAGGGGGCGGTCGTCTATCAAATCTATCCGCGCAGCTTCGCCGATTCCAACAACGACGGCGTGGGCGACCTGGCGGGGATCACCGCCCACCTGGACCACGTCGCCTCGCTGGGCGTCGATGCGGTGTGGCTGTCGCCCTTCTTCACCTCGCCGATGAAGGACTTCGGCTACGACGTCTCGGACTATTGCGACGTCGATCCGATCTTCGGCGACCTGGCCGACTTCGATCGGCTGGTCGAGAAGGCGCACGCGCTGGGGCTGAAGGTCATCATCGACCAGGTCTGGTCGCATACCTCGGACGAGCACCCCTGGTTCGTCGAGAGCCGCGCGTCCAAGACGAACCCCAAGGCGGACTGGTTCGTCTGGCATGACGCCAAGCCCGACGGCTCGCCCCCTTCGAACTGGCAGTCCGTGTTCGGCGGGCCGGCCTGGACGTGGGACGCGCGGCGTCGCCAATACTACATGCACAATTTTCTGGCCGAGCAGCCGCAGCTGAACGGCCACAACCCCGATGTTCAGGACGCGCTGCTGGCCGCCGGCCGCTTCTGGCTGGACCGGGGCGTGGACGGCTTCCGCCTGGACGCCATCAACTTCTCGATGCACGAGCCGAGCCTGCGCGATAATCCGCCGCTGCCGGACAACGTGGGCCGGCGCACGCGCCCGTTCGACTTCCAAGACAAGCTCTACAACCAGTCCCACCCGGACATCATCCCGTTCCTGAAGCGCGTCCGGCGGATGATGGACGCCTATCCGGGCGATCGCTTCACCGTCGCCGAAGTGGGCGGGGAGCACGCCGATCGCGAGATGGCCGAGTTCACCGCCAACGGCGACCGGCTGAACAGCGCCTACGGCTTCCTCTACCTCTACGCCGACCGGCTGAGCGGGGACGTCGTGCGCCAGGGCGGCCTGATGTGGCCGGGCGCCGAGGGCGAGGGCTGGCCCAGCTGGACCTTCTCCAACCACGACGCGCCGCGCGCGGTGTCGCGCTGGGCCTTTGGGCGCGATCCGAAACAGCTGGCGGACGTGCTGCTGCTGTTGCTGATATCGCTGCGCGGCAACGCCATCGTCTACCAGGGCGAGGAGCTGGGCCTGCCGCAGGGCGAGGTGCCGTTCGAGCGGTTGCAGGACCCCGAAGCCATCGCCAACTGGCCCGAGACCCTGGGCCGCGACGGGGCTCGCACGCCCATGCCGTGGACGACGGGCGTTCAGGCCGGATTCTCGACGGTCGAGCCGTGGCTGCCGGTCGACGCCCGCCACCCGCCGATGTCGGTCGAGGCGCAGGAGGCCGAGCCCGCCTCGACCCTGGCCCATGCGCGCCGGCTGCTGAAGCTGCGCCGCGCCCACCCGGCCCTGCGCAGCGGCGACATGGAGATCCTGGAGGGACCGGGCGAAGTGCTGGCCTTCCGGCGCACGGCGCCGGGCGAGCGGCTGCTGGTGGTGTTCAACCTGGGTCATTCGCCCGAGGCCTGGACGGCGCCGGACGGGGCGCGCCTGATCGAGGCGGTCAACATGGACGGCGCCCAGGACGGCGTGCTGCCGCCGCTGGCGGGCCTGTTGTTCAGTGACGGCGCATGAAATCAGCCGCCGCAGGTCTCGCGCACGATGAGGTCGGTCGGCACCCGTTCGGAGCGGCCCGCGCTGGCGCCGCCGTGGTCCAGCAGTTTGGAGACCATCAGCCGGCCCGCCTTCATAGTGTCCTGCGCGATGGTGCTCAGCGCCGGGCGCGAGTAGCGGCTGAACGGCACGTTGTCGAAACCGATGACGGACACGTCCCTGGGCACCTCGATGCCTTCGTGCAGCAGGGCCCGCACGGCGCCCAGGGCGATCTGGTCGGACGCCGCCACCACGCCGTCGAAGGGCGTGCCTCGCCGGATCAGGGCCTCGACCGCCGCTTCGGCCGATTCGACCTCGAAATGGGCCGGCACGATCAGCTCGACATCGACGCCGAGACCGGTCTGTTCCAGCGCCTCGAGGTAGCCGCGGTGCCGCTGCATCGACTCGGGCGGATCCGTATCGCCCAGGAAGACGATGCGCTTTCGGCCCAGCCGCGCCAGGTGAAGCGTCGCGCGGCGGCCGCCCTGGATGTTGTCGGAACCGATCGAGCAGTAGGCCTGGTCCGCCAGTTCGGCGCCCCAGACCACGAACCGGCTCTCGGTCGCGGCCAGCCGGTTCAGCGCGGAGTGCAGGCTGGACTGGCCGATGAAGATCACCCCGTCCGCACGGCTGGTCGTCAGCGCCACCGACAAATCGTCATAGCTGGCGGGCGAGACGTGGCTCATCAGCAGGTCGCAGCCGCGCTCTCGCGCCGCCTCGCCGACGCCGGCCAGAAGCTCCAGGAAGAAGGGGTCGCTCAGCCGCCCTTCCCGCCCCTGCGGCCGCGGCACGACCAGGGCGATGGTGCCCTGCGCCCCGATCGGACCGGCCGGCATGTAGCGGCGGAACGGATAGTCGTGCTCGCGCGCCAGCTTCCAGATCGCCTGTTTGGTGCGTGCGTTGACGGCCGGGCTGTCGTTCAGCGCGCGCGAGGCGGTGGCGATGGAAACGCCGGCCATGCGCGCCAGGTCTTCAAGTCGGGTCGTCTTCTTGCTCAACTGCGTGCGGCCTTGGCGCCTGCAGCGGCTGAAAAGTTTGCTGCAAAGCTTTCATCGCCATTTCTGCCCATTCCACGGCGCCCTTTGCAAGAGGCGCCGAGAAACATCATCGAGGAGGAACGCCCATGCTGAGGCGCACGCTGCTGGCCACGACGGCCACGATCTTTTCCGCGTCCGCCGGCGGGGCTTTCGCCCAAGCCGCGCCGCCTGCTCCGGCCGTGGTCACCGCCGCCTCGCCGGGCAATGTGCTGTCGGTCGTCGTGACCACCGACGGCGACGGCCGCCCCAGCTATGCGGTCAGCCGGTTCGGCCGGCCGGTCATTGCGCCGTCGCGTCTCGGTTTCCTGCTGACCGATGCGGTCAAGCTGGAGCGCAACTTCAACATCACCGCAGATCCCGTCACGACGCATGACGAGACCTGGGAGCAGCCTTGGGGCGAAGAGCGCCGCATCCGCAATCACTACAGCGAGCTGCGCGTCCACCTGACCGAGCGCACGGCGCTGGGTCGCCGGGTCGATGTGGTCTTCCGCCTGTACGATGACGGGGTCGGCTTCCGCTACGAGTTCCCCGAGCAGGCCAGCCTCAAGACCGTGCGCATCGGTGCGGAGCTGACCGAGTTCAATCTGGCCGAGGGCGGCGTGGCCTGGTGGTCGCCGGCGCTGGAGTGGAACCGCGAGGAGTACCTCTACAACAAGACGCCGGTCGCCGAGGTGGGCGTCGCCCAGACGCCGATGACGGTGAAGCTGAACTCAGGCCTGCACGTCGCCTTCCACGAGGCGGCGCTGATCGACTACGCCGGGATGAACCTGCGTCACACCACCGGCAACGGCCTGCGCGCCGATCTGACGCCGGGGCAGACGAACGCCCCGGTCGTGCGCGAGGCGCCGTTCAACACGCCATGGCGGACCATGCAGATCGCCGACCAGGCTGGCGGCCTGATCGAAAGCCATCTGATCCTGAACCTGAACGAGCCCAACAAGCTGGGCGATGTCTCGTGGTTCAAGCCCATGACCTACGTCGGCGTCTGGTGGGAAATGCACATGGAGACCGCCACCTGGGGCTCTGGTCCCAAGCACGGCGCCACGACCGCCAACGTCATGCGCCACATCGATTTCGCCGCCGCCCACAACATCGGCGGGGTCCTGGTCGAGGGCTGGAACAAGGGCTGGGACGGCGAGTGGTTCGGCAACGGCTTCGACTTCAGCTTCACCGAGGCCTACCCCGACTTCGATATCGAGCGGCTGGCCGCCTACGCCCGCCAGAAGGGCGTGCAGATCATCGGCCACCACGAGACGGGCGGGAACGCCTATGTCTACGAGCAGCAGATGGACGCCGGCTTCGCCCTCTATGAACGGCTGGGCATCCATTCGGTGAAGACGGGCTATGTCTCCGACGCCGGCGGCGCGCGGGTGTCGGACGGCAAGGGCGGCTGGACCTTCGCCTGGCACGAAAGCCAGGCCATGGCGCAGCACCACATGCGAGTCGTCGAGGCGGCCGCGCCGCACAAGGTGGCCATCAACGCCCACGAACCGTTCAAGGACACAGGCCTGCGCCGGACCTATCCCAACATCATCAGCCGCGAAGGCGCGCGGGGCATGGAGTACAACGCCTGGGGCAACCCGGGGAACCCGCCCGAGCGCGAGGTGAACCTGGTCTTCACCCGCCTGCTGGCCGGACCGATGGATTTCACGCCGGGCGTCTTCGGCATGCGCACCCGCGCGCCGGACGGCGTGGCGACCACCTGGGCCAAACAGCTGGCGCTCTACATCGTGCTCTACAGCCCGATCCAGATGGCCGCGGACCTGCTGGAAAACTACGAGGCCAACCCCGGCCCGTTCAAGTTCATCGAGACGGTGGCCACCGACTGGGACAAGACCGTCGTGCTGAACGGCGAGGTGGGCGACTACGTCACCATCGCCCGCAAGGACCGCAACTCGGACGACTGGTTCCTGGGCTCGATCACCGACGAGTTCGGACGCGAGCTGGAAGTGTCGCTGGGCTTCCTGGACGCCGGCCGCCGGTACCGCGCCGAGATCTATCGCGACGGGCCGGAGGCAGACTGGAAGGGCAAGCGCGAGGACATCGTCATCGAGACCAGGGAGGTCACGGCGGCTGACACGATGCTGCTGCGTCTGGGCGCCGGCGGCGGCCAGGCCATCAAGTTCGTCCCGATCGGTCGCGGGCGCCGCTGATGACCGCCGTCACCCCTGGGACAGCCGTGGCCAGTCGGCCGCGGCTGGGCAAGCTCGCCATCTGGAACATGTGCGTCGGCTTCTTCGGTATCCAGATCGGCTTCGGCCTGCAGAACGCCAACGCCAGCCGCATCTTCCAGACCCTGGGGGCGGAGGTGGATTCGCTGGCGATCCTGTGGATCGCCGCGCCGCTGACGGGCCTTCTGGTCCAGCCGATCATCGGCCATTTCAGCGACAAGACCTGGGGGCCGCTGGGGCGGCGGCGGCCCTATTTTCTGGTCGGGGCGATCCTGACCACGCTGGCGCTGGTCGCCATGCCGAACAGCCCGACGCTGTGGATCGCCGCCTCCATGCTGTGGCTGATGGACGCCTCGATCAACATCACCATGGAGCCCTTCCGCGCCTTCGTCGGCGACAACCTGCCGGAGGAGCAGCGCACCACCGGCTATGCGATGCAGAGCTTCTTCATCGGGGCCGGCGCGGTGTTCGCCTCGTGCCTGCCGTGGCTGCTGTCGAACGTCTTCAACGTGGCCTCGACGGCGCCTCAGGGCGTCGTGCCCGACAGCGTGCGGATCAGCTTCTACGTCGGCGCCGTCTGCCTGCTCAGCGCCGTCCTCTGGACCGTCTTCACGACCAAGGAATACAGCCCCGCCGAGATCGAGTCGTTCGAGCCGCGCTCGGATGACAGCCACGCGGCGCCGGTCCGGCCGCAGGGCGCCTGGTACCTGGGCGGCCTGCTCTGGGCGCTGGCGGGATCGGTCGGCTTCGCGATCGTCAACCTGCTGGGACTGGCCAAGGAGCTCTACATCCTGGCGGGCTTCGTCGCCGCTTTCGGCGTCCTGCAGATGGTCACGGGCGCCTTTATCGCCGCCCGGCGCAGCAACGCCCTGACCGAAATCCTGGGCGACGTCTTCGCCATGCCGGCCACCATGCGCGGCCTGGCGGCGGTTCAGTTCTTCAGCTGGTTCGCCCTGTTCTCGCTGTGGATCTACGCCACCCCGGCGGTCACCGCCGTCCACTTCGCCTCGCCCGACCCGACCAGCGCCGGCTATGCGCGCGGGGCCGACTGGGCCGGCGTCCTGATGGGCGTCTACAACGGCGTGGCGGCGCTGGCGGCCTTTTTGATCCCGGTGCTGGCCAAGCGCACCGGCAAGCGCGGCGCCCATGCGGTCAATCTGGCGCTGGGCGCGGCGGGCCTGATCGGTGTCTTCCTGATCCGCGATCCGAACCTGCTGTGGGTGCCGATGATCGGTATCGGCTTCGCCTGGGCCTCCGTCGTCTCCATGCCCTACGCCATCCTGGCCGGGGCCGTGCCGGGGCGGAAGATGGGCGTCTATATGGGCGTCTTCAACATCTTCATCGTGGTGCCCCAACTGGTCGCCGCGACCATCCTGGGCGCCGTCCTGAAGGCGGCGTTCGGAGACCAGGCGATCTTCGCCCTGGTCATCGGCGGCGTCAGCTTCCTGATCGCGGCCGGCCTGAGCCTGATCGTTCCCAAAGCGCCGCACGAGGCCGTGTGATGGATCGCCGCGCTCTTCTGGCGGGGCTCTCCGCCCTTCCTTTGACAGACTTGGCCTTCGCGACCTCGGTTCGCGCCGACGTCCCGACCGAGGGCCGGGTCATCGAGATGACGAACGTCCGCTCGGCCCACGTTCAGCCGCGCAACGTCACCGTCTGGCTGCCGCCCGGCTATGACAGCCAGCCGGATCGCCGCTGGCCGGTGCTCTACATGCACGACGGACAGAACCTGTTCGACGCGTCCAAGGCCTTTGCCGGCGAGTGGGGCGTGGACGAGCACGTCAGCCGGCTGGCCTCGACCGGCCAGATCGACACGCCGATCGTGGTGGGGATCTGGAACACGCCGCTGCGCCTGCGCGAATACATCCCCGCCGACCTGCTGACCGCCCTGCCCGCCGACATGCGCGGCGAGGTCCAGGCCATCTACGGCGGCGCGCCCCTGTCGGACCAGTACCTGCGCTTCCTGGTCGAGGAGCTGAAGCCGGCGATCGACCGTGACTACCGCACGCGGTCCGACTGCGGCTGCACCGCCATCATGGGCTCCAGCATGGGCGGGCTGATCTCGCTCTATGCGATGATGAAGTATCCGGCCGTGTTCGGCCGCGCCGGCTGCCTGTCGACCCACTGGCCGCTGCGCATCGACGCCATCGAGGATCCAGCGGCGCTGGCCGCGTGGCGCGACCGGCTGGTCACCGCCTGGACCGGCGTGGTCCGGGCCGGCCTGCCCGACCCGATGAGCCACAAGCTCTATTTCGACCGGGGCGACGAGACGCTGGATGCCTTCTACGCCGAGTTCCAGTCGGCCGTGGACCGCACGGTGCGCCTGGCCGGCTGGCCGTCCGACCGCTTCCGCAGCCTGGTCTTCCCGGGCGCCCAGCACAACGAGGCGTCCTGGAACCAGCGCCTCGACACGCCCCTGACCTTCCTGTTGCCAGCAGTCCGTGAGTAGTCCGATGACCTTCGCCCGCCGCCTGACCCTCTCAGCCGCCGCCTGTGCGCTGCTGTCCACCAGCGCCTGCGCCTCCATGAGCCCGGTGACCGCGCCGGTCGCTTCGTCGCCGCTGGTCGTCGCGCCGGTCGCACCCGGCGCGCCGGGCGCTGTGGCCACCTGGGCCAGCGCGGCCAAGACAGGCGCGGGCGCCAGCTATGAGGCCTATGTCGACGGCCGCTATCAGGACGGCGGCCCGACCGGGGCCGTGTCCAAGGTCTGGTTCTCGCTGGCCGACGGCGTCCTGACCGAGACGATGTACGGCCTGATCCACGAGGCCCAGATCAAGTCGCTGCGCTTCGGCGTCGTCACGCCAGGCGGCCTGTCTGTCGAAGGGACCGACACCACCAGCCGCACCGAATATCTGCACACCGACCGCGACGGCCGCCCCCTGTCGCCCGCCTATCGCGTCGTCACGACCGACAAGGGCGGCGCCTATCAGATCGACAAGCGCGTCTTCACGGACCCCGACCGCAACGCCCTGGTGCTGCGCGTCTCCATCACCGCCAAGTCCGGCCCGGTCACGCCCTACCTGCTGCTTGAGCCGCATATGGCCAACACCGGCGGCGGCGATCGGGGCGAGGCGGCGCCGGAGGCTCTGCGCGCCAGCGAGGGCGACGTCCACCTGACGCTGGCGCCGAGCCAGCCGTTCGAGGCGGCCAGCGCCGGCTTCCTAGGCGCGTCCGACGGCCTGACCGACCTGACCGCCAACCGCCGCCTGACCCGCGCCTACGCCTCCACCGGCGACGCGGCCGGCAGCGTCGTCCTGACCGGCGCCCTGCCGACGATCGCGCAGGGCCAAACCCTGACGCGCGACTATGTCATCGGCTTCGGCCAGAGCGCCGCCGAGGCGGACGCCGCCGCCGCCGCATCGTTCGCGACCGGGCTGGATGAAGTCGTGGCCCGCTTCAACGGAGAGGGCGCCCGCGTCGGCTGGGAGGACTGGGTCGGTTCGCTGACTGAACTGCCGCGCCTGGCCGCCCAGTCCACCGACGACGGCAAGCTGGCCTATGCCTCGGCCCTGATGCTGAAGGTGCAGGAGGACCGCACATACGCCGGCGCCCTGATCGCCAGCCTGTCCAACCCCTGGGGCGAGACGGTGGACGCGACCAATCCCTCGACCGGGTACAAGGCCGTGTGGCCGCGCGACTTCTATCAGGTGGCGATGGCGCTGATGGCGCTGGGCGACCGCGAGACGCCGCTGGCGGCCTTCCGCTATCTGCCGCAGGTGCAGGTGACGGCCCAGACGCCGGGCAATACCGGCGCGACCGGCTGGTTCCTGCAGAAGACCCATGTGGACGGCCAGATCGAGTGGGTGGGGGTCCAGCTGGACCAGACCGCCATGCCGATCATGCTGGGCTGGCGACTGTGGAAGGCGGGCGAACTGTCCGACGCCGAGCTGGCCGGCTTCTACAGCCGCATGATCAAGCCGGCGGCGGACTTCCTGGTGCAGGGCGGCACGGCCGGCATCCTGTGGAACGACCGCCGCATCACCCCGCCGTGGAGCCAGCAGGAGCGGTGGGAGGAGCAGGAGGGCTATTCACCCTCGACCACCGCCGCCGTCATCGCCGGCCTGACCACTGCCGCGGACATCGCCCGCGCCTCGGGCGACGCGCCCTCCGCCGCCCGCTACCAGGCCGCCGCCGACGACTACGCGTCCAAGGTCGAGGCGCGGATGTTCACGACGGCGGGCGAGTACGGCGACGGCCGCTACTTCCTGCGCCTGTCGCGCAACGAGAACCCCAACGACAAGGGCTTGCTGGGCGAGAACAACGGCCAGCCGGCCGAGCCCGAGGACCGCATCATCGACGGCGGCTTCCTGGAGCTGGTTCGTTACGGCGTGCGGGCGGCCGATGCGCCGTCGATCCTGGACACCCTGCCGGAGTATGACGATCAGGCGCGCGCGGATCGCTTCCGCGTTCGCTACGACCTGAACGGGGCGCCGGGTTACCGCCGCTACGGCAACGACGGCTATGGCGAGCGCACCGATACGGGCGGCGACTATGGCGTCGGCGGCGTCATGGCGCCGGCCCAGCGCGGGCGGGTCTGGCCCTTCTTCACGGGCGAGCGTGGGCATTACGAGGTCGCGGCCGCGTCGGCCAACGGTCCGATGTCCACCGAGGCCCGCGACCGGATCCGCCGCACCTACGTCCACGGCATGGAGAGCTTCGCCAATGAGGGTCTGCTGCTGCCTGAACAGGTCTGGGACGGGGTGGGCGCCAACGCCCACGGCTATCGCGACGGTGAGGGCACCGATTCGGCCACGCCCCTGGCCTGGACCCACGCGGAGTATCTGAAGCTGCTGCGCTCGCTGGCCGACGGCCAGGTCTGGGACCGCTACGCACCGGTCGCCGAGCGCTACGGACGCTGATCTGATCCCGACTCGAGACGCAGAAAGGGCCCGGCGTCGCCGCCGGGCCCTTTCCTTGTTCAGGCGTCAGGTCGAAGCCTCTGGGCTTCGGCCCGAGACGGCGCGCCTTAGAAGACCGCCTTGATGCCGCCGACGACGCGGTCGTCCGACAGCGGGCCGTCGACGTCCGAACCGTGGTAGCGCACGTCCAGCGAAACCGGGCCGAACAGGGCGTAAGACGCGCCCACGTTCCAGGCGGTGTAGTCGTCGCTGACGTCCAGCTTCTGCTGGCCGACGGCGCCCGAGATGGTCAGCTTGTCGAAGGGCGTGAAGGCGCCGTTCAGCTCGTAATAGACCGCCTCTTCGTCCGCCTTGCCGAAGAAGTTCGGCGAGTAGTAGACGGCGGCGCCGATGGTGGCCGGGCCGACGGCGCGCGAGGCGGCCAGCTTGGCTTCGGCGTAGTTGTAGCCCGAGCCGTTCGGATCGTTGACGTAGCCGTAGCCGATCAGGCCGACATCCCAGGCGAAGCCGGCGGCTTCGGTGCGGTAGCCGATGTAGGCGTCCACTTCGGCGTCGGTCGAATCATAGAAGTCGACGTTCGAGGCCCACAGACCAGCGTACAGGCCGCTTTCGGTGGTGATGTCGACGCCGCCCTGGATGGCCGGCTCTTCGTCCGTCTGGCTGAAGCCGCGGAAGACGTAGTCCGACACGACGCCGACGTTGAACGACACGTCCACGTCTTCGGCCGAGGCCGGAGCGGCGAAAGCCAGGCCGGCGGCGGCCAGGACAGCGGCGGCGGCGACGCCCTTCATGTGCTTGGTGATCATCAGTTTATCCCCTTGATGAGACAGTTGTTGTTTTTTGAAGCGATGGCCGGTCGGGGCGCGAGAGAGACGCCCCGACCGGGCCGGTGGTCTTAGTGGTCCAGGCTTTCGCCGTGAAGCGTCGTGTCCAGACCTTCTTCTTCGGCCGCCGCCGAGACCCGCAGGCCGACGGTGAACTTGCAGATGATCAGGATGATCAGGGTGCCGACCGCCGAGTAGGCGATGGTCCAGGCCAGGCCGATGGCCTGGGTCGGGATGTTGGCGCCTTCCGACAGGCTGTTGATCGCGGTGGAGGCGAACACGCCGGTCAGCAGGGCGCCCAGCAGGCCGCCCGCGCCGTGGATGCCGAAGGCGTCCAGGCTGTCGTCGTAGCGGAGCAGCTTCTTGATCCAGACCGACGAGATGTAGCAGACCGGGCCGGCGATGGCGCCGATGATGAAGGCGCCCTTCGGGTCCACGAAGCCGGCGGCCGGCGTGATGGCGACCAGACCGGCGACGATGCCCGACAGCATGCCGATCAGCGAGGCCTTACGCTTCTCGATCACCTCGACCAGCTTCCAGGTCAGGGCGGCGGCGGCGGCGGCCAGGATGGTGTTGATCAGGGCGACGCCCATCAGACCGTTGGCGGCGCCCGCCGAGCCGGCGTTGAAGCCGATCCAGCCGACCAGCAGCAACGAGGCGCCGATCATGGTCAGGACGGGGTTGTGGGGGGTGATCGGCTCGGTGCCGTAGCCCTTACGACGACCCAGGAAGATGGCGCAGACCAGGCCCGCGACGCCCGAGTTGACGTGAACGACCGCGCCGCCGGCGAAGTCCAGCACGCCGGCCGAACCGAGGAAGCCGCCGCCCCAGACCCAGTGGGCGATGGGGGCGTAGATCAGGACGGTCCACAGGGCCGTGAACAGCAGCAGCGCCGAATACTTCATCCGCTCGGCGAAGGCGCCGGTGACGAGGGCGGGCGTGATGATGGCGAATGTCATCTGGAACGTCAGGAAGACGAACTCAGGAATGCCCGGCAGCAGGGCATTGGCCGATTCCAGGCCGATCCCGTTCAGGAACAGCGCCTCGAAGCCGCCGATGTAGGGCTGCAGCGCCGGATCCGGGTTCACCCCGAAGGCCAGCGTATAGCCGATGGCGCACCACAGCACCGTCACCACGGCGAAGACGCCGACCGACTGGGTGATGGTTGCGATGACGTTCTTGCGGCGCACCATGCCGCCGTAGAAGAGGGCCAGACCCGGCAGGGTCATCAGCAGAACCAGGGCGGAAGAGGTGGCCAGCCACGCCGTGTCGGCGCCGTTCAGTTCAAGCGCGGCCTGGTGGGCCAGCAGTGCAGGAGCAGGGGCTGCCGCGTCCTGGGCGAAGGCGCCCCCCGCGTAAAACAGCCCCGCGATAAGGACGAGCAGAGCGGCTATCCCTGGTAGCCGATTCCAGACGTGCGACATGATGTATTCCCCAAATGCGACCTTCGCAGTTGCGAAGTGTTTACTGCAAAGCCAGGGGGCGCAAGGGGCCGGGTCATAATCGTTGCAAATTTATTGCCATTCCGTGGCCGATACGCTTCACCTCGGAATGATAATGCTGCCATTAGCGAGATTGCCGCACGATTTCGCGTAACACCGGCACTGAGCAGGTGCGATATTTCGTACCTGCTCAGACGAGGCTTCTGTCCGTCGTCGGAGCTTGCCGCGCGAGGCTACGCCCAATGCATCTGGACGCGGTGCGCCGCGGCCCAGTGGATAGCCCGGATGGCGTCGATCACCGCGCCGGCCGCCGCTCGGGTGCCGAGTTCGCCGCCCAAGTCGGTCGTGACGGCGCCGGCGGCCAAGACGGCGGCGACGGCGGCCTCGACCGAATCCGCCTCGTCCTCCAGCTTCAGGCTGTGACGCAGCAACAGGGCGGCCGACAGGATGGCCCCGATCGGGTTGGCCTTGTCCTGACCGGCAATGTCCGGCGCCGAGCCGTGGATCGGCTCGAACAGGCCCGGGCCTTCGGTCCCCAGCGAGGCGGAGGGCAACAGGCCGATCGAGCCGCCCAGCACCGAGATTTCGTCGGACAGGATGTCGCCGAACATGTTCTCGGTCAGGATGACGTCGTACTCGCGCGGCTTGCGGATCAGGTGCATGGCCATGGAATCGACGAGGGCGTGCTCCAGCTCGATCTCCGGGTATTCCTCGGCGCCGATACGGGTGACGACCTCGCGCCATAGGCGGCTGGTCTCCATGACGTTGGCCTTATCGACCGAGGTCACCTTGCCGCGACGCTGGCGCGCGGTCTGGAAGGCGGCGCGGGTGACGCGCTCGATCTCGACCACCGTGTACTCACACAGGTCCGAGGCGCCCTTTTCGTCGCGCGTCTTCTTGCCGAAATAGACGCCGCCGGTCAGTTCGCGGAAGACGATCAGATCGACGCCCTCGACGATCTCGCGCTTCAGCGGGGAACGATGGGCCAGGACGGGCGAAACCTGCAGCGGCCGCAGGTTGGCGAACAGTCCCATGGCCTTGCGGATGGCCAGCAGGCCTTCTTCGGGCCGGCGTTTGCCACCATCCCACTTGGGTCCGCCCACGGCGCCCAGGAAGACCGCATCGGCGGCCATGCAGGCGTCGGCCGTTTCCTGCGGCAGAGGCTCTCCGGTCGCGTCGATGCCGGCGCCGCCGATCGCGTATTCGCGGAAGCGGAAGTCGTGGCCGAAGAAGTCGGCGATGACCTCCAGCACCTCGCGCGCGGCGGCGGTGACCTCGGGGCCGACGCCGTCGCCGGGCAGCAGGGCGATGTTGAAGGTCTGGGGGGAGGTCATGCGGCGGTTTCCGGTTCGTGGGCGCGCTCGAAGGCCTCGATCGCGGGCATATGGGTCTGCAGCCAACCCAGGGTGTCTACCCCGTTCAGCAGGCATTGGCGGGCGAAGCTCTCGACCTTGAACGGCACAGGCGGGGCGTTGCCGCGCCGCACCTCGCCGGCCTCCAGATCGATGGTCACCGGCTGCTCCGGGTGGGCCGCCAGATCGTCCCAGACGGCCTGGTCCACCACGATGGGCAGAAAGCCGTTCTTCAGGGCGTTGGAGGTGAAGATGTCGGCGATCTCGGTCGAGATCACGGCCCGGAAACCGTAGTCCAGCAGCGCCCAGGGCGCATGCTCGCGCGACGATCCGCAGGCGAAGTTCTTGCCGGCCAGCAGGATGCGCTGCTCTGTCGGATCGATGCGGTTCAGGATCGCTTCCGGCTTGGGCGACCCGTCCGCCTCATAGCGCCAGTCATAGAAAGCCGCCTTGCCCAGACCCTCGCGCGTGGTGGTGGTCAGGAAGCGCGCCGGGATGATTTGGTCGGTGTCGATATTGGCCTGGCTGAGCGTCAGGGTCCGCGAGGTCAGGGTCTTGAACGGTTCAGACATCTTCACCACCGCTCATCCCGGCGGAAGCCGGGACCCAGTTCTGATGCGAAACGGCGCGGCCCCCATGAGCCTCTTCGGATTGATGCAGTGCTCCGTCGACCAAAGCACTGGATCCCGGCTTCCGCCGGGATGAGCGGAGATGTTGCGGATCACGCATCGGCAGCCTCCCGCAGATAGGCGGTCGGATCCGTCAGCACGCCGGCGATAGCGCTGGCCGCCGCCGTGGCCGGGCTGGCCAGGATGGTGCGAGCGCCCTTGCCCTGGCGGCCCTCGAAATTGCGGTTGGAGGTCGAGACCGCCAGTTGCCCCGGCTGGACGAAGTCGCCGTTCATGGCGATGCACATCGAACAGCCAGGCAGACGCCATTCGGCCCCGGCGGCGATGAAGACCTGATCCAGGCCCTCGGCCTCGGCGTCGCGGCGCACGGCCTCGGAGCCCGGCACCACCAGCATCCGAACGCCCGGCTTGACCTGACGACCGCGCAGCACGTCGGCGGCGGCGCGCAGGTCCGGAAGGCGGCCGTTGGTGCAGCTGCCGATGAACACCACGTCGACGGCTTCGCTCGTCGTCGCCTCGCCGGCGGTGAAGCCCATATAGGCGATGGCCTTGCGGTCGCTGTCGGACGACGGCTGCGGCACCGGCGCGCCGACCGGAGCGCCCGCATCGGGCGTTGTGCCCCAGGTCGCCATCGGGCGGATGGCTGCGCCGTCCAGCACCACTTCCTTGTCGAACTCGGCGCCCGCGTCGGTGACCAGCGTCAGCCATTCGGCGGCCGCCGCCTCATAGTCCGCCGGCACGTTCTTGCGGCCGCGCAGCCAGTCGATGGTGGTCTGGTCCGGGGCGATCATGCCGGCCCGGGCGCCCGCCTCGATGGACATGTTGCAGAGGGTCATGCGCCCCTCCATGTCCAGCGACCGCACCGCCTCGCCGGCGTATTCGATGACATAGCCGGTGCCGCCGCCGAAGCCGATTGCGGCGATGACGGCCAGGGCGACGTCCTTGCCGGACACGCCGGGGTTCAGCCGGCCGGTCACCGTCACGCGCATGGCCTTGGCCTTGCGCTGCAGCAGGCACTGGGTCGCCAGCACATGGCCGACTTCCGAGGTGCCGATGCCGAAGGCCAAGGCCCCGAAGGCGCCATGCGTCGCCGTATGGCTGTCGCCGCAGACGACCGTCATGCCCGGCTGAGTCAGGCCCAGCTCCGGCCCCATGACGTGTACGACGCCGCGGTCCTCACTGCCCCAACCCGCCAGGCGGATGCCGTGACGGGCGCAGTTTTCTTCCAGCGTATGCACCTGATTTTCGGCCTGCGCCGTCGCATAGGGCCGCTTGCCGTCCGGACCGGCCGGCAGGGTCGGGGTGGAGTGGTCCAGGGTGGCGTAGGTGCGGTCCGGACGGCGCACCGGCAGGCCGCGCGCCTCGATCTCGGTGAAGGCCTGCGGGCTGGTCACCTCGTGCACCAGGTGCAGGTCGATATAGAGCACGCCCGGCGTCTCCGCCGTTTCCGGCGTGACGACGTGGCGGTCCCACACCTTGTCGAACAGGGTCCTTGGCATCAGCCCGCCGCCGCGTAGACCGGTTCGGGCGTTCCATCCACCGCCGCGATCACGCCCAACAGCTCGGCGTCGTTGATCTCGCCGATCTCGTCGGCCCGGCGCTTGAAGCCGGCCAGCACCGCCGCCAACTTCTCGCCGGTCAGGACGTGGCCCAGAACCTCGGCGCGCTTGGCCACGGCGTGACGGCCCGAGTGCTTGCCCAGCACGAACCAGCTGCCCTCGAAGCCCACGTCCTGCGGACGCATGATCTCGTAGGTGCGGCTGTCGGCCAGCATTCCGTGCTGATGGATGCCCGCCTCGTGGGCGAAGGCGTTGATGCCGACCACCGCCTTGTTGCGGGCGATGACGGTCTCGGTCAGTTCGCACAGGATCTTGGACGCGCGCACCAGGTGGCGGGTGTCGCAGCCCGTCGTGACGCCATAGCGGTCCTCACGGACCTTCAGCGCCATGACGATCTCTTCCAGCGAGCAGTTGCCGGCGCGCTCGCCGATGCCGTTGATGGCGACCTCGACCTGACGCGCGCCGCCCATCACCGCGCCCAGGGAGTTGGCGACCGCCATCCCCAGATCGTCGTGGCAGTGAGCCGAGAAGATCACGTCCGGGTGGCGACGCTTGATGCGGTCCGCCAGGGCGGCGAAGCGCTCGCGCACCTCTTCCGGCGCTGCATAGCCGACGGTGTCGGGCACGTTCAGCGTCTGGGCCCCCGCATCGGCGGCGGCCTCCATGATATCGGCCAGGAACTCGGGCTCGGTGCGGAAGGCGTCCTCGGCCGAGAACTCGACGTCATCGAACATCGACCGGGCATATTCCACCGAACGCACCGCGTTGGACATCACCTCATTGGTCGACATCTTCAGCTTGGCGGTGCGGTGGATCGGGCTGGTGCCGATGAAGGTGTGGCAGCGGCGATGCGACCTGGGCGCATGCTGCAGGGCGCGATAGCTGGCGTCGATGTCGGCCTCGTTGGCGCGCGACAGCGAGCAGAAGATCGGCCCCTCGACCTCGCCGGTCACCCGGCGAATGGCCTCCTCGTCGCCCGGCGAGGCGGCGGCGAAGCCGGCCTCGATGACATCGACGCCCAGGTCGCGCAGCACCCCGGCCAGCTTGACCTTGGCGTTGGCGGACATGGAGAAGCCCGGCGCCTGTTCGCCGTCGCGCATCGTGGTGTCGAAGACGATGACCCGGTTCGGATCGGCCGCCGCGATCTCGGCGGTTCTGGATACTCGATCGCTCATGCCGCCGCCGCCTCGGTCGGGAAAGCGGACACCTGACCGATGCGGGTGCATCCATACAGGCGGTCGATCTGGCGGCCCAGGTTTTCCGTGCAGCGCGCGTCGTCGCGGCCGCGAACTCGCATCTGCACACGGCGCAGCGCGCCCTCGTCGGCCAGGATCAGGCCGTCGATGTGGAAGCCGCGGCGCTCCACCAGGCCGATGAGACGCTGAAGCGAGCCGTCGGCCCGATCGATCTGGACGTGGATCGTGTCGCTCATTATGCGCGCTCCATCATTTCAGCGTTCGACTTGCCTGGCGGCACCAGCGGCCAGACGTTTTCCTTGGGATCGATGACCACGTGCGCCAGGCACGGGCCGTCGGCGGCCAGCAGACGATCCAGGCCGGCTTCGACCTGATCGCGGCTGTCGATGCGGAAGGCCTCGACGCCGAAGGCTTCGGCCACCTTCACGAAATCCGGATTGTCCGACAGATCGATCTCGGAATAGTTCTCGGCGAAGAACAGCTCCTGCCACTGGCGCACCAGGCCCAGCGACGAGTTGTCGATCAGCACGATCTTCAGCGCGATGCCGTAGCGCTTCAGGGTCGCCAGCTCCTGGATGTTCATCATGAAGCCGCCGTCGCCGGCGATGGTGACCACCGTCGCGGACGGATCGGCCAGCTTGGCGCCGATGCCGGCGGGCAGGCCGAAGCCCATGGCGCCCAGGCCGCCCGAGGTGATGTGGGCTTCCGGCTTGGAGAAGCGGCAGTGCTGGGCGGCCCACATCTGGTGCTGGCCGACGTCGCAGGCGGCGACGAAGCTGTCACCGGCCTTTTCGGAGACCATCTTCAGCAGGGCCGGCGCATAGACGCCGTCGCCCGGCGCGTCGTAGCGGACGGCGTTGATGGCCGACTGCTCGGCCGTGTGCGCGCGCCAGGCGTCGATGGCGAAGGTCTCGCCAGCCAGCTGCTGGTTCAGCGCCGCCATGCCGTCCTTCAGGTCGCCGACGACCGAGACGTGGGCGGTGCGCAGCTTGCTGATTTCCGAGGCGTCGCGGTCGAAGTGGACGACGCGGGCGTTCGGCGCGAACTCGGCCAGCTTGCCCGTGGCGCGGTCGTCGAAGCGGGCGCCGAAGACGATCAGCAGGTCGGCGTTCTGGACCGCCTCGTTGGCGGCGCGCGTGCCGTGCATGCCCAGCATGCCCAGCATGCCCGGTGCGTCGGTCGGGATGGAGCCCAGGGCGTTCAGGGTCGAGACCGCCGGGATGCCGGTGGCCGCTGCGAAGGCGCGCAGCTCATCCACCGCGCGGGCGATCTTCACGCCGCCGCCGATGTAGATCAGCGGACGCTCGGCTGAACGGATCATCGCCGCCGCCTGATCGATGGCGTCGTGGTCCAGCGGCTCGACGTGGTTCGGGCGATGGAAGCCGTAGTCCTCGGTCGTCTGGGCGAACTGCACGTCCTTGGGCAGGTCGATCAGGACCGGACCCGGACGGCCCGAGGCGGCGATATGGAAGGCTTCCTCGACCGCGGCCGGGATGTCGGCCGGGTCGCGCACGATGACCGAGTGCTTCACGATCGGCAGGGTGACGCCCAGGATGTCGATCTCCTGGAAGGCGTCGGTGCCCATCAGGCCCTGCGCCACATTGCCGGTGATGCAGACCAGCGGCACCGAATCCATCATCGCATTGGCGATGCCGGTGACCAGGTTTGTGGCGCCGGGACCCGAGGTCGCCATGCACACCCCGACCTTGCCGCTCTTGCGGGCATAGGCGTCGGCGGCGAAGGCCGCGCCCTGCTCGTGGCGGACCAGGATGTGCTTCAGCTTGGATCCGGCCAGGGCGTCATAGACCGGCATGATCGCCCCGCCCGGATAGCCGAACAGCACCTCGACCCCCAGGTTTTCCAGGGTCGAGATGAGCAGCCGCGCGCCGCTTTGAGGGGCGGCGTCTGGCTTCTGCTGGCGGGCTGGCGCGGTGGCGCTCATGACGGTCACTTAGGCTTTCAGTCTCAGGCTTAGGCGGCTTCGGATTTGGGCGTCTGCAGCCAGGCCATGCGCTCGCGCAGCTTGGCGCCGGTCTTCTCGATCGCCTGTTCGCTGTCGTCCTTGACCCAGGCGTCGTACTGCGGCTTGCCGGCGTCGTTCTCGGCGATCCATTCCTTGGCGAACTGACCGGTCTGGATCTCTTCCAGGATGGTCTTCATGCGGGCGCGGGTCTCGTCGTTGATGACGCGCGGGCCGGACTTAACCGAGCCCCACTTGGCGGTCTCGGAGATGAACTCATTCATCTTGGTGATGCCGCCTTCGTAGAACAGGTCCACGATCAGCTTCAGCTCGTGCATGCACTCGAAATAGGCGATCTCGGGCTGATAGCCGGCGTCGACCAGGGTGTTGAACCCGCTCATGACCAGCTCCTTGGCGCCGCCGCACAGGACGGCCTGTTCGCCGAACAGATCCGTCTCGGTCTCTTCGCGGAAGGTGGTTTCCAGCAGGCCGCCGGTCGCGCCGCCGTTGCCCTTGGCGTAGCCCATGGCGCGGTCGCGCGCCTTGCCGGTGACGTCCTTCTCGATGGCGAACAGCGACGGCACGCCGCGGCCACGCTGGTACTCGCGACGGACCAGGTCACCCGGACCCTTCGGGGCGACCAGGATCACGTCCATGTCCTCGCGCGGGGTGATGCGGCCGTAGATGATCGAGAAGCCATGCGCGAACAGCAGGGCCGAGCCCTCCTTGGCGTTCGGCTCGATGACGGTCTTGTAGACCTCGGCCTGGGCCATGTCGGGCGTCAGGATGGCGATGATGTCGGCGCCCTTGACGGCCTCGGCCGGCTCGGCGGTCGTCAGGCCGTCGGCCTGGGCGTTCTTCCAGCCCTTGCCGCCTTCACGGACGCCGACGACCACATCGTGGCCCGAGTCCTTCAGGTTCTGGGCGTGGGCGCGGCCCTGCGAGCCATAGCCGATGACGGCGATGCGCTGGCCGGCGATGGCGCCGGGGCGGATGTCGTCGTTCGTATAGATGGTGATGGCCATGGTTCAGGCGTCCTCTCGGATGGTCGTTCCGGCGGCGCCGGTCTGGAATTCAGCCGGAATCTGAGCCGGCGGCGGGTTGGGAATGGTCACGGCGCCCTGGGCCGCAGAGGCGACCGAGGCGCGGTATTTGGCGAAGACACCCCTCGCCGGGCGGGCGGTCACGGGAGCGAAGCCCGCCCGGCGAGCCTCCAGATCGGCGGCGACGTCGATCCGGCGGTTGGTGACGTCGATGGTGATGCGGTCACCATCGCGGATCAGAGCGACCGGGCCGCCGACCGCCGCTTCGGGCGAGACGTGGCCGGCGACGAAGCCGTAGCTGGCGCCCGAGAAGCGGCCATCGGTGATCAGGGCGACGTTGTTCACGCCGCGACCCTTCAGGGCGGCGGTGACCTGCAGCATCTCGCGCATGCCCGGCCCCCCCTTGGGGCCTTCGTAGCGGATGATGATGACGTCGCCTTCGCCCACCGAGCCGTCCTGGACGGCGTGGAAGGCGTCTTCCTCGCTGTCGAAGACGCAGGCCGGGCCTTCGAAGCGGTCGACCTTATGGCCGGTCAGCTTGATGACCGCGCCGTCGGGCGCGACGTCGCCGTAGATGACGGCATAGCTGCCGCGCTCCATGACCGGACGGGTGAAGTCGGTGACGACCCGCTGGCCCGGCGCCTCCTCGGCCTCGGCGGCCTCGGTGAACAGGCTGCGGCCCGAGACGGTCGGGGTGTTGATGATCTTGCCGGCCTCGGCCAGGCGCTGAGTGACCAGACGCGTGCCGCCGGCGGCATACAGGTGCGAGGCCAGGAAGCGGCCGCCCGGCTTCAGGTCGCAAATGACCGGCGCCTCGACGCAGGCCTGGTGGCAATCCTCGACACCGAAATCGACGCCGGCCTCCGCCGCGATGGCGGTCAGGTGCATGACCGCATTGGTCGATCCGCCCGAGGCCGAGACGGCGATGGCCGCGTTCTTCAGGCTGGCCTTGGTGATGTATTTGCGCGCCGTGTCGCCGGCGAAGACGCGCTCGACGATGATGCGGCCGCAGCGTTCACCCTCTGCGCCCTTGGCGGGATCGACGGCCGGGACGTCATTGGCGCCCATCGGCGAGATGCCCATGACCGTCAGGGCCATGGCCATGGTGTTGGCCGTGAACTGACCGCCGCAGGCGCCGGCGCCGGGGCAGGCCGCGGCTTCGACTTCCTTCAGGCCCGCATCGCCCAGCGTGCCGGCGCCGTGCGCGCCGATGGCCTCGAAGACCTCCTGGATCGAGATTTCCTTCGTGCCCACAATGCCCGGCAGGATGGTGCCGCCGTAATAGACCAGTCCCGGGATATCCATCCGCGCCAGGGCCATAGCCGCCGCCGGAATGGTCTTGTCGCAGCCGACGATGGCGACGACGCCGTCCAGCTGGTGCCCCTCGATGGCCAGCTCGATCGAGTCGGCGACGACTTCGCGGCTGATCAGCGACGCCTTCATCCCCGGCGTGCCCATCGAGATGCCATCGGTGACGACGATGGTGTTGAAGTCGACCGGATAGCCGCCCGCCGCGATGATGCCGGCGCGGACGTCCTTGGCCAGGCGGTCCAGGTGCATGTTGCACGGGGTGACCGTCGACCAGGTGTTGACGATGCCGATCATCGGCTTGTCGAAATCGGCGTCCTGCATCCCCGCCGCGCGCAGATAGGAGCGCGCCGCGGCCCGGTTCGGGCCGTGCGTCACCGAGGCGCTGCGCGCGTTCGGCGTCTTGGGGGCGGAAGGGGTTGATTCTTGCGTCATTATCTTAGGTGTTCAGGTCGTCAGTTATGAAAAACCCCGCTGCCGGGACCGGAAGCGGGGTGGGTGCCGTCGAGCCTGAGGTTGAGTTCAGGTCGCGTACATCCACGCCGCCACGCTAAGGAGGAGGCTGAGGAGGAGGCTGAGGACGGTTACGACCGTAATGGAGACGGCATCGACCGATGGCCGGACGCGCGCGATCGCCACGGCCTTGGCGCGGCGGGCGGTCTGAATGTGGCGCGACGACGGGTTCACGGGTGGCCTCGAACTGATGTCGTTAAAAAACCACGCAGCGGCCTGGGAAGCAACCCCAAACGCAACAAAATTGCGTGGCGTATGGGTCGCGGCTGACAATGGCGGCAAAAACCACCTACTGAGGCTATATTAACGCCGTTCTGATGGCGTCACATATCCGATCAATGGTGAGATCATCCAGGTCGGAGCCGGATGGGAGGCACAGGCCTCGATCAAACAGATCCTGGGCCGTGGTGCCGCCCGCGACGATCGCCCTCGCAAAGACCGGTTGCAGATGCATCGGCTTCCACACCGGCCTCGCCTCGATCCCGGCCGCATCGAGGACAAGCCGCAGACCCTCGCGATCCAGCCGCCCGCCCGGCTCCAGCAGCACCACAGAAAGCCAGCGCGTGTGACGCCGCCCCTCGGCCTCGGGTGCGAACGACAGCCCCGGCACGTCAGCCAGCCGGGTGCGATAGCGCTCGAAGATGGCGCGCCGCCTTGCGACCTTGCCCTCGATCCCCTCCAGCTGGGCGATACCCAGCGCCGCCGACAGGCTGGACAGGCGATAGTTGAAGCCGACCTCGGCGTGTTCGTAGTGGACCGCCGGCTCCCGCGCCGCCGTCGCCAGCTTGCGCGCCCGTGCGATCAGGTCGCCGTCGTCGGACGCCAGCATGCCGCCGCCGCCCGTGGTGATGATCTTGTTGCCGTTGAAAGAGAAGGCGGCGCACGACGCACCCGGCCCTACGTGGCGGCCCATGTAATGCGACCCCACGCTCTCGGCGGCGTCCAGCACCACGACCGCGCCGTGCGCCTCCGCCACCGCCCGGATCGCATGCAGGTCGCACGCCTGGCCATAGAGGTCGGCCGGCACCACCGCCCGGATCGGCCGCCCCTCGCGCGCCGCCATGACGCAGGCCTCATCCAACCGCGCCGGGTCCATGCCCCAGCTATCCGGTTCGCAGTCGATGAACACCGGCTCGGCCCCGACGTAGCGGATCGGGGCCACGCCGCCGATGAAGGTCAGGGTCGGCGCCGCTACCCGCGCGCCCGGCTCCAGCCCCAGCATGTGCAGCGCCAGATGCAGCGCCGCCGTGCCGGACGACACCGCCACCGCGTGCTGCATGCCGGTGTAAGCGCAGAACTGGGCCTCGAACCGCTCCAGGTACGGTCCCAGCGGCCCGACGTAGCCGTCGTCGAACGCCTGCACGATCAACTCGCGCTCACGCGATCCGATATCCGGCGTCGAGAGCGGCACGCGGCTCATCGTTCGACCGCCCGCGCCGGGACGCCCAGCACTGTGACGCCGTCCGGCACGTCACGCGTCACCACGGCGCCGGCGCCGACCACCGCCCCCGCGCCGATGCTCACGCCCTGCAGCACGCGCGCGCCCAGGCCGACCAGAGCGCCCTCGCCCACTCTTACCCCGCCCGCCAGCGCCGCCCCCGGCGCCACATGGGCGAAGTCCTCGACGCGGCAGTCATGCTCGATCACGGCGCCGGAGTTGATGATGACGTGTCGTCCGATCACGGCGCCGACCTGCACCAGCGCACCCATGCCGACGAAGGCGCCGTCGGCGATATCAGCCCCGGGATCAACGACGGCGGCGGGATGGACAACGGCGCGCCACGAGCGCCCCGCCAGCCCCTCGACCAGCGTCCGGCGCGCAGCGTTGCCGCCCAGCGCCGCATGGACCGGGCCGGGCCGCAAATCCGGCACACGCCCCAGGATCGCGGTCCCGCCGAGATGCTCGCCCGGTTCGAACGGCCCGTCGTCGAACACGCCCGGCGACGCCGTCCCCAGCGCCCTCAGCGCGGCGGCGACCACGCGCGCCTGACCGCCCGCCCCCAGAATCCAGGGGCCGACCGGCGCAGCGTCTGCGGGGGCGCGACTCATGTCTGCAATCTCTCCGCATTCCGCCCCGGAAGAAAGCGGCCGTATGGGCCCACGCCGCCGGTCATCTGCGTTATTTGCGACGGGAGCCGGCATGTTTCAGCGTTGAAACGCGCGTGCCGTAACCGGCTGCCAGGAACCCCGTCATGCAAGCCGAGCCCCTACCCCGCATCCTGGTCGTCGACGACGAGCCGTCCCTGCGCGACGTCCTGTGCGATTACCTCGACCAGCACGGCTATGAGACCCTGCAGGCGGGCAGCGCGACAGAGATGGATCGTATTCTTGCCCGCTCGCGACCGGACCTGATCGTGCTGGACCTGATGATGCCGGGCGAGGACGGCCTGTCGGTCTGCCGACGCCTGTCCGGCAAGGGCCTGCCCATCGTCATGCTCAGCGCCACGGGCGACGAGACCGACCGCATCATCGGGCTGGAGCTGGGGGCCGACGACTATCTGCCTAAGCCATGCAATCCGCGCGAATTGCTGGCGCGTATCCGCGCCGTGCTGCGCCGGCCGCGCGACGAGACGGCCGATCCGGTCGCCGTGCGGTTCGCCGGATGGCGGCTGGATCTGGTGCGCCGGGAGCTGACCAACCCCAGGGGCGAGGCCATCGCCTTGTCCACCGGCGAGTTCAACCTGCTGCGCACCTTCGTCGAGAATCCCGGCCGCATCCTGACCCGCGACCAGCTGCTGGAACGCGCGCGCGGCCCGGACGCCGACGTCTTCGACCGCGCCATGGACGTGCAGATCAGCCGTCTGCGCAAGAAGCTGGACGATGGCGCGGGCCGCGACCTGATCGTCACCCACCGGGGCGAAGGCTATCTGTTCGACGCGCGGGTCGAGCGCCGGTGATGAGCAACCCACGGCGCTTCGGCGGCCTGCCCATCCTGTTGCAGGTGGCGGCCCTGGCCGTTCTGGCCGTCATCGCCTCCCAGGCGGTGGCCGTCGCCGTGCTGATCTTCTCGCCGCCGCCGCAGCCCCAGGGGTTCAGCCTGACCGCCGCCCGCGACGCCTTGCTGGGCAAGCCCGCACAGACCACCGACGGCCGGGCGCTGGAACGCCGCATCAGCGACCAGCCGCCGCCGCTGCGCGAACCGGATGATCCCTTCGCGAAGATGATCACCGCCGCCCTGGCCGATCGGCTGGGCGTGCCGACGGCGCGGGTTCGCATCTCGGTGGAGCATCGGCGCGGTCCGGGCGACTGGGCCCGCCGCCGTCCCGACGAGCGACCGGGCCACCGTGGGCCGCCGCCCGGCCGACAGGGCGGCGCGCAGGCGGACGTCCAGCCGTCGCAGGACGGACGCGGACGTGGCGGCCCACCCGGCCCCGGCTTCGGCCCCGGCGGCTTCGACCCCTTCTCGGACCGCCTCAGCTTCGCGCCCTTCGTCGCGTCTCTGCAGCTGCCGGACGGGCGATGGGCCACCATCGAGCCGCCGCGCGACCTGTTGTCCCCGTGGCAGCAGAGGCTGCTGCTGACGCTGCTCATCACCCTGCTGTTGCTGGCGCCGCTGGTGTGGTGGTTCGCGCGACGGCTGACCCGGCCGATCCGCGCCTTCGCCGCCGCCGCCGAACGCCTGGGCGCCGATCCCGAGGCGCCGCCGCTGGAGCCCAAGGGCCCGGCCGAGGTCCGCACCGCCATCACCACCTTCAACACCATGCAGACGGCGCTGAAGGATCATATGCGCCAAAGGTCACAGACCATCGCGGCCATCGCCCACGACCTGCGCACCCCGCTGACCCGTCTTCGCTTCCGCGCCGAACAGGCGCCCGAGCACGTACGCGATCGCATGGCCGCCGATATCGAGGAGATGGACACCCTGATCGGTCAGGCCATGGCCTATGTGAAGGGGCAGGCGGCGCCCGAACGGCGCGAGGCCCTCGACCTGGCCGTCCTGGCGGCCGAGTGCATCGACCGCTTCGCCGAGACCGGCGCCGACGTCGTGTTCTCCGGCCATGACCCATTGCCGGTGCTGGCCGATCCCGACGCCTTGCAGCGCGCGCTGGACAATCTGATCGGGAACGCCCTGCGCTACGCCGGCGCTGCCCGCGTCGTCGCCCACGCCGAGGCCGGCCAGGCGCTGATCTGCGTGGAGGACACGGGCCCCGGCTTCCCGCCCGAGGATCTGGAGCGCGTGTTCGATCCCTTTTTCCGGGGCGAGCGCTCTCGCAATCGGAACACCGGCGGCGTCGGCCTGGGGCTGGCGGTGGCGCGCCAGGCGGCGCGGGCGGGCGGCGGCGACGTCGTCCTGACGCTGCCGGAGGGCGGCGGCGTGGTCGCCCGGCTTACGTTACCGCTAGCAACCTGAGCCGTAGCCACGCGCGGGCTTGAATCTCTCTGCCGCCGGTCGCATTGAAGCGCCCTCTCCCGATCCTCCCGCAGGAGCCGCCTCCCATGCCCACTCGCGTCGCCATCAACGGTTTCGGTCGCATCGGCCGCAACATCCTCCGCTCGCTGGTGGAGCATGGCCGCACCGACATCGAGGTGGTGGCGATCAACGACCTCGGCCCCGTCGAGACCAACGCCCACCTGTTCCGCTACGACTCGGTGCACGGCCGGTTCGGCGGCACGGTCACGACGGGCGAGGACTGGATCGACGTCGGCACGGGCAAGATCAAGGTCACGGCCGAGCGCGACCCGGCCAAGCTGCCGCACGCCGACCTGGGCGTCGACATCGCATTCGAGTGCACCGGCATCTTCACGTCCAAGGACAAGGCCTCGGCCCACCTGACGGCCGGCGCCAAGCGCGTGCTGGTCTCGGCGCCCTGCGACGGCGCCGACAAGACCATCGTCTACAAGGTCAACCAGGACGTCCTGACAGCCGACGACATCGTCGTCTCGAACGGCAGCTGCACCACCAACGCCCTGGCCCCCGTCGCCAAGGTGCTGCACGACCTGTTCGGCATCGAGCGTGGCTACATGACCACCATCCACAGCTACACCGGCGACCAGCCGACGCTGGATACGATGCACAAGGACCTGTACCGCGGCCGCGCGGCGGCCCTCAGCATGATCCCGACCTCGACCGGCGCCGCCAAGGCCCTGGGCCTGGTGCTGCCGGAGCTGAAGGGCAAGCTGGACGGCTCGTCGATCCGCGTCCCGACCCCGAACGTCTCGGTCATCGACCTGAAGGTCGTCTGCGGCCGCGAGACCTCGGTCGAGGAGATCAACGCCGCCCTGAAGGCCGCGTCGGACGGCGCCATGAAGGGCGTGCTAGGCGTCATCACCGAGCCGCTGGTCTCGCACGACATGAATCACATCGCCGCTTCGTCGACCGCCGCCCTGCCCCAGACCCAGGTCATCGAAGGCAAGCTGGCCCGCGTGCTCAGCTGGTACGACAACGAATGGGGCTTCTCGACCCGCATGGCCGACGTGGCCGCGGAGATGGCGAAGCATCTGTAAGACGCGATTTTCCTCCCCATCCTCGATGGGGAGGGGGACCGCTTGCGGTGGAGGGGCCGTTCAAGCGCGGCGTGTGTGATCACCCCTTCGTCTCGGCCGAAGGCCGAGCCACCTCCCCATCGAGGATGGGGAGGAGATAAGTCAGGAGCCTGACATGACCTTCCGCACCCTCGACGACGCCCCCAAGGACCTCGGCGACCTCGCCGGCAAGACCGCCCTGGTGCGCGTGGATTTCAACGTCCCGATGGAGGACGGCCGGGTTACCGACGACACCCGCCTGCGCGTCGCCCTGCCGACGATCAACAAGCTGCGCGACGCCGGCGCCAAGGTCGCGCTGCTGGCCCACTTCGACCGACCCAAGGGCGAGCGCGTGCCGTCCATGAGCCTCAAGCCCGTGGTCGAGCCGCTGGAGACCCTGCTGGGCGCGCCCGTCCGCTTCGCCGAGGACTGCGTGGGTGATGAAGCCAAGGCCGTGCTCGCCGACCTCGATCCGGGCGGCGTCGTGCTTCTGGAGAACGTCCGCTTCCACAAGGGCGAGGAAAAGAACGACCCTGCCTTCGCGCAGCAGCTGGCTGACCTGGGCGATCTCTACGTCAACGACGCCTTCTCGGCCGCCCACCGCGCCCACGCCTCGACCGAAGGCGTCGCGCACCTGATCCCTGCCTATGCCGGCGAGAGCATGCGCCGCGAGCTTGACGCGCTCGACGCCGCCCTGGGCAATCCGCAGAAGCCGGTGCTGGGCATCGTCGGCGGCTCCAAGGTCTCGACCAAGCTGGACCTGTTGCAGAACCTGGTCGACAAGCTGGATCGCCTGGCCATCGGCGGCGGCATGGCCAACACCTTCCTGCACGCACAGGGCGTCGATATCGGCGGCTCGCTGTGTGAGAAGGACCTGGCCGACACCGCCCGCGCCATCATGGAAGAAGCCCGGGCCAAGGGCTGCGAGCTGCTGCTGCCTGTCGATGTCGTGGTCGCCCAGGAGATCAAGCCGGGCGTCGAAGCCGGCGTCCGTGCCCTGGATCGTATCGCCCCGGAGGACAAGATCCTCGACGCCGGTCCCGAGACTACCGCCCGCCTGAAGCGCGCCATGGACCTGTCCAAGACCCTGATCTGGAACGGCCCGCTCGGCGTCTTCGAAGTGCCGCCCTTCGACACCGCCACCGTCGAGGCCGCCAGGCACGCCGCCGAACTGACGAAGGCCGGCAAGCTGGTCGCGGTGGCCGGCGGCGGTGACACGGTCGCGGCCCTGAACCACGCGGGCGTCTCGGACGACATGACCTTCGTCTCCACCGCCGGCGGCGCCTTCCTGGAGTGGATGGAGGGCAAGCCCCTGCCGGGCGTGGAAGCTCTCAAGCGCTGATCACAATCACGGCCTCGCGCTTGTAACAATGCGTGATCGGGACTAGGACGGCCGCCTCACCTTCGATCGGAGCCCCGCCATGGATTTGTCCGCGCTGAACGCCGTCGCCCGCGCCATGGTCGCGCCGGGCAAGGGCATCCTGGCCGCCGATGAATCCACCGGCACCATCCGCAAGCGCTTCGACGCCATCGGGGTCGAGAACACCGAGAGCAACCGCCGCGACTATCGCGAGCTGATGTTCCGCTCCGAGGCGATGAAGGCATCCATCTCGGGCGTCATCCTGTTCGAGGAGACGCTGTACCAGGACGCCGCCGACGGCACGCCGCTGGTCGATCTGATCACCGCCGCCGGCTCGATCCCGGGCATCAAGGTGGACAAGGGCGCCTCCAAGATGGCGGGCTTCCCCGGCGAGACCATCACCAAGGGCATGGACGGCCTGTCGAAGCGCGTGCGCGCCCACTACGAACGCGGCGCCCGCTTCGCCAAATGGCGCGGCGTCATCGACATCGCGGACGGCATACCCAGCTGGGGCTGCATCAAGTCCAACGCCCACGCCCTGGCCCGCTACGCCGCCATCTGTCAGCAGGAGCAGGTGGTGCCGATCGTCGAGCCGGAAATCCTCATGGACGGCTCGCACGACATCACGCGCGCCGACGAGGTCACCCGATGGGTGCTGCAGACCGTCTTCAACGAACTGGCCGAGCAGCGCGTTCAGCTGGAAGGCATCATCCTGAAGCCCGGCATGGTCATCGCCGGCAAGGGCAGCGTGCGTCAGGCCGGCGTGCAGGAAGTGGCCGAACGCACCATCGCGGCGCTCAAGGCCACGGTCCCATCGGCTGTGCCCGGCATCGCCTATCTGTCCGGCGGCCAGAGCGACGAGCAGGCCACCGCCCACTTGGACGCGATGAACAAGATCGGCGGCTTCCCCTGGCCGATGACATTCTCCTACGGCCGCGCCCTGCAGGCGGCGCCCCAGCGCGCCTGGGGCGGCAAGCCGGAGAATATCGCCGCCGCCCAGCGCGAGTTCGGCCACCGCGCGCGCATGAACAGCCTGGCCTCGCTGGGCCAGTGGGACGTCAAGATGGAGACGAAGAAGGCGGCCTGATCGGCCGCTTTCCGACCTCCACCGCCTACCAGCTGCCGTAGTACTGAGTGAAGTGCAGACGCACGTCGCGGTAATCCCGCTCGGCGTCTCGCATCTCGTCATCGGCCCGACGCTCGTCGCGCCGCGCATCATCGATCTCGCGGCGCATGTCGCGCATGCGGTTCCGGATGCGGTCCTTCTCGTCGTCGCTCACGTCGGACCGGCCCAGATCCCGCTGGAAGCCGTCCAGCTTTTCCTGGCGGTCGCGCACGCGATCGCGGGCCGAGTTGATGGCGTTCTGCGCCGCTTCCACGGCTGCATAGGCGACATGGACGGTCTCGCCGTCGCGGAACGCCGGCAGGAAGTCACGCTCCAGATGGGCCGGACAGACGCCGGCATAGCTGCCGCCCGTGCGCCCGGCGCGGAAGCCGTTGGCCGGCGTGCAGTATTGCCGCAGGCCGTCGGCGCGCGCCGACATATAGACCGCTTCCTCCGGCGCGACGCCGTATTTGGCGCAGGCCTCGACATGCTCGTTCAGGCGCGACATCGCATAGCCTGCCGCGCCGTCCGCATAGCCGACCTGGCCCCATGCGCCGGCCAGACACTGGTCCTCGCTCATGGTCGCGCACGAGCCCAGAAGGCTGAGCGCCGTCAAACCCCCAGCCGCCACCGCGCCCTTGATCCAGATGTTCATCGTCGCCTCCCCAAACGTCGATCGCCATCATGCCAAGCGGAGCCGTTGACGCCAACCCTTGCTCCTCGCGACATGAGGCGGCATCCAGAGCCGTGGATGCGATTGACGACGATTTCGAGCCGACCGACACCGCGCCCGCCACGCGCCTGACGGTGCGATTGGAGGCGTCCTCCGACCGGTTGGACAAAACACTGGCCGCCGCCCTGCCCGCGTTATCCCGCGCCCGCATCCAGGCCTTGATGGCCGAGGGTGTCGTCACCCTCGACGGCGCGCCGCTGACGTCCGGGTCGGGCCGCACGACGGCGGGCGACTACGCCGTCGACCTGCCTGCCCCTCGCCCCGCCGATCCGCAGCCCGAGCCGATCCTGCTGACCGTCCTGTTCGAGGACGCCGACCTGATCGTGGTCGACAAGCCCGCCGGCATGGCCGCCCACCCGGCGCCCGGGACGCCGGACGGCACCCTGGTCAACGCCCTGCTGGCCCACTGCGGCGACAGCCTGTCGGGCGTGGGCGGGGTACTGCGGCCGGGCATTGTCCACCGCCTGGATAAGGACACCTCAGGCGTCATGGTCGCCGCCAAGTCCGACCGCGCCCACGCGGGCCTCTCGGCCCTGTTCGCGACCCACGACATCGAACGCACCTACATCGCCCTGACCCGCGGCGCGCCGTCCCCCGCCAAGGGCCGCATCGAAACGCGCATCGGCCGCTCGTCATCCGATCGCAAGAAGATGGCCGTGCTGAAAGCCGGCGGCCGCGACGCCGTCACCGACTACGTTGTCCAGTCGACCTTCGGCCAGCCCGCCAAGGCCGGCGGCGCGCCGATGGCCGGCCGCGTCGCCTGCACCCTGCACACCGGCCGCACCCACCAGATCCGCGTCCATCTGGCGTCCAGGGGCGCCCCCATCCTCGGCGATCCCGTCTATGGCTCGGGCAGCCCGACCACGCCGGTCAAGGCCGCCATCGCCGAAGCCGGCCTGACCCGCCAGGCCCTGCACGCCGCCGTCCTCGGCTTTGTCCACCCGATCACTGGGAAGGCCCTGCGCTTTGAAACTGCGCCGCCCCCCGATATGCAGTCTCTCGAAGCCCTGCTCGCCGCCCTCTGACTGGAGCCGCCCATGCGTTGGTTGTCGTTGATCCTTCTCGCCTTCGCCGTCTTGGTCTCGCCGGCGTGCGCGCAGGAGCGTCCCGTCCGTGTCCTTTATCTGAGCCAGTCGGTCGGGTGGCTGCATGAGCCGGTGAAGCGCGTCGACGGCGCCCTGTCGTCGTCCGAGGTGACCATGCAGACTTGGGCACGCGACACCGACGCCTTCACCGTCGAGGTGACGCAGGACGCACGCGACATCACCCCCGCCAAGTTGGCCGATCTGGACGTGCTGGTCTTTTACACCACCGGCGCCCTGCCCATCGACCAGGCGACCTGGACCGCCATCCAGGACTGGATCGCCTCCGGGCGTGGCGGGTTCGTCGGCCTGCACAGCGCGGCCGACACCGCCCTGGCTTTCCCGGGCGGCGACGTGGCTTACCGCGACTTCATCGGCGGCGTCTTCGACGGCCACCCCTGGACCCAGGGCACGCCCATCCGCCTGACCAATCTGGAGCCGACCCACCCGCTGGCCGCGACCTGGCCCGACGGGACGGAATACGCCGAAGAGATCTATCAGTACGCTGGCTTCCGGCCCGAGACCGTTCGCGTCCTCCAGACCCTGGACATGAGCTTCGGCCCCATCCGCCGGCCCTATACGGTTCCCGTCGCCTGGGTGAAGCCGATCGGCGCGAACGGCCGCGTCTTCTTCACCAACCTGGGCCACACCCCCTCGACCTGGAACGACCCGCGCTTCCGCGACCAGGTGATCGCCGGCATCCGCTGGGTCGCCCACCGCACCGACGCCCCGATGACGCCCAACCCGGATGTCCAGAACCAGGCCGCTTTGACCGCCTTCGCCGCCGTCCACGGTCTGTCGCCCCTCACCCCTGCGGACGCCGCCGCGACCGCCGCCGCCATCCGCGCCCTCCAGCCGCTCAGTCCAGACAAGCACGACGGCCAGACGGCCGAATGGGACCGCGCCAACCAACGCATCCTCGACAGCCTGGACTGAGGCGCCGAGCGCCGGTCTTGAAAAGCAACTGACTCTGTTCTATATAGCGCTCCACAGGCGCGAGTGGCGCCGAGGTCACGGTCACGCTTACGTGTGACCATCCGCCCCTAACAACGGCGGAAACTCATCGCCACTTGTCCGGTTGAGGGGTGAGGCGTCGGTGCACATTGGGTGGTCGACTCCGCAGGACCCGCTCGTTTCGACGGTCGGAGGGACCAGATGGCTGCCACTAAAACGCTCGCGGTTATGTCGCCTGAACAGGGACTGTCGCGCTATCTCACGGAAATCCGCAAGTTTCCGATGCTGACCAAGGACGAGGAATTCATGCTGGCCAAGCGTTGGTCCGAGCATGAGGATCCCGAGGCCGCGCATCGCCTCGTCACCTCGCACCTGCGCCTCGTGGCCAAGATCGCCATGGGCTATCGCGGCTACGGCCTGCCGATCGGCGAAGTGATTTCAGAAGGCAACGTCGGCCTGATGCAGGCCGTCAAGAAGTTCGACGCCGACAAGGGCTTCCGCCTGGCCACCTACGCCATGTGGTGGATCCGCGCCTCGATCCAGGAATACATCCTGCGCAGCTGGTCGCTCGTGAAGATGGGCACGACCGCCGCGCAGAAGAAGCTGTTCTTCAACCTGCGCAAGGCCAAGAGTCAGATCTCGGCCTTCGAGGAAGGCGACCTGCACCCCGAGCACCTCTCGGCCATCGCCACCAAGCTGGGCGTGTCGGAAGAGGACGTCACCAACATGAACCGCCGCCTCGGCGGCGACGCCTCGCTGAACGCGCCCCTGCGCGCCGATGGCGAAAGCGAGTGGCAGGACTGGCTGGCCGACGACACGGCCGTGTCTCAGGAGACAGCCCTGGCCGACAGCGAGGAGAAGTCGCTGCGCATGGGCCTGCTCCAGGAAGCCATGGAAGAGCTGACCGACCGCGAGAAGCACATCCTGACCGAGCGCCGCCTCAAGGACGACCCGGTGACGCTGGAAGAGCTGGCCGGCCAGTACGGCGTGTCGCGCGAGCGCGTGCGCCAGATCGAGGTGCGCGCCTTCGAGAAGCTGCAAAAGGCCATGCGCGCCGCCGCCGAAGAGCGGAACCTGGTCGACGCGTGACGCGAGACGGTTCTCCTCCCCATCCTCGATGGGGAGGTGGCTTGGCCTTCTTCAGGCCGAGACGGAGGGGCAGTTCAAGCGCCGCGTGTGAGGCGCCCCTCCACCGCAAGCGGTCCCCCTCCCCATTTCATGGGGAGGAAAGGCCTCAGCTCGCCTTCGCCTGCAGCGTCTCCGGCGCCGCCAGCGCCAGCAACGCGCCGATCGGGCCGGCCAAGCTGGCCTTGGTCACCGCGCCGCCGACCAGATGGCTTTCCAACCCCGCCGCCGCGATCGCCAACCGCGCGTCGCTGGTCTTGATGGCCAGCGCCTTCAGCGTCTCGGCCTGCTGACGCGCCGCGCGCACGCCCTGGGCCGGATCGGTGTCGAACTGCGCCAGGGTCGCCGCCAGGATTCGCAGCGCCTGATCCTTGACCGAGGCGTTGGCCGCCGCGCCGGTCGCCGGCTTGTCACTCTTGCGCTTGGCCGGCCCGGCGTACTCGCCCGAGTTGAACCGCCGCCTGTCCGGCCCGACGTATCCGATCGCCTCGACCCAGTCGCGCGGCCGCAGGGCCACGTTCTCGATCCGCTTGAACAGATCGGTGCTGGTGAAGGGCTTTCGAAGAAACTCATGCACGCCGCTGTCGCGCGCGCCCTTAATGGTCGAGGCCGTCGCGTCGGCCGTGACCATGATGATCGGCGCCCGCCGACACGTCAGGCTGGAGCGACGGATGCGCCGCGACAGGCTCTCGCCGTCAAGTCCGGCCCCGCTCCGTTCGGTCAGCACCAGGCCGGGGTCCACGTCGCGGATCATCTGTAAGGCCCGCTCCTCGGTCGCCTCCACGAAGATCTCGCGCGCGCCCATGCCCTTCAGGACGTCCATGATCAGACGCGACGACGCCAGGTTGGGATCGGCGATCACCACGCGGCGGACCGCCGGTGCGATCCGGTTCAACACTTTCGGGTCGGGCGCGAACAAATCGGTCTCCGGTCAGACCGTCCGGCTTAATCCGTGCAGGTTAAGGCTCAGTTTGCGCCTTGGGCCGGAAAGGCTTTCGCCGTCGCGGGCTTGGCCCCGAACTCAACCCTGGAACGGGTCGCGCATCAGGATCGTGTCGTCACGCTCCGGGCTGGTCGACAGCAGCGCCACCGGCGCGCCGATCAGCTCCTCGATCCGCCGAACATATTTGATCGCGTTGGCGTTGATGTCCTTGAAGCTGCGGACGCCGGCGGTGCTCTCCGTCCAGCCTTCCAGCTCCTCGAAGACCGGCTCGGCGGCCGCCTGCGCCTTCAGGCTGCTCGGCAGATAGTCCAGAACCTCGCCATCGACCCGATAGCCGACGCAAATCTTCAGCGTCTTCAGCCCGTCCAGCACGTCCAGCTTGGTCAGGGCGATGCCGTCGATGCCGTTGATCGCCACCGATTGGCGCACCAGCACCGCGTCGAACCAGCCGCAGCGCCGCGCCCGGCCGGTGTTCACCCCGACCTCGCGCCCGACGGTCGCCAGATGCTCGCCGACGTCGTCGAACAGCTCACACGCGAACGGCCCCTCGCCCACCCGCGTGGTGTAGGCCTTCACGATCCCCAGCACATAGCCGACGCCGCGCGGCCCCAGACCGGACCCCGCCGCCGCCTGCCCCGCCACCGTGTTCGACGACGTCACATAGGGATAGGTGCCGTGGTCGACGTCCAGAAACGCGCCCTGCGCGCCCTCGAACAGCACCCGCTGGCCCGCCTTCTGCGCCTGATCCAGCACCCGCCACGCCGGCTTCACATACGGCAGGATCTTCGGCGCGATCTCCAGCAACTGGGCCAGCAGCGCCTCCGGATCGATCGGCTCCAGCCCCAGACCCGCGCGCAGCGGATCGTGGTGCGAACGCAGCCGGTCGATCTTGACCCTCAGGTCGTCCGCCTCGGCCAGGTCGCAGACGCGGATGGCGCGGCGCCCCACCTTGTCCTCATAGGCCGGGCCGATGCCGCGCCCCGTCGTGCCGATCTTGGCGCCCGGCGCGCTCGCGGCCGCCTCGCGCGCCACGTCCAGCGCCGGATGGATGGGCAGGATCAGGCAGGCGTTGTCCGCGATCGTCAGGATGTCGGGGCTGATCGACACGCCTTGCGCCTCGATCTTCTGGATCTCGCCGACCAGATGCCAGGGATCGACCACCACGCCGTTGCCGATGATCGACGGCTTGCCCTGCACCACGCCGCTGGGCAGCAGCGCCAGCTTGTAGACCTTGCCGTCGACGACCAGCGTATGGCCCGCGTTGTGACCGCCCTGGAACCGCACGACCATATCGGCCCGGTTCGACAGCCAGTCGACGATCTTGCCCTTGCCCTCGTCGCCCCACTGAGCGCCGACCACCGCTACGTTCGCCAAAAGACCGCTCCGCTGATTGCGCGGGGTCTATAGCGGCGGAATCGGTCCGTGTCCCTCAGAGTTCGGCGACAGCCGTCGCGAACGCCCAGTCCAGCCACGGCGTCACCGCTTCGACGTCCGCGGTCTCGACCGTCGCGCCGCACCACAGCCGCAGGCCGGCCGGCGCCTTGCGGTACGATTCCACGTCAAAGGCCGCGCCCTCGCCTTCCAGCAGCGCCTTGAATCTCAGCACGAAGGCGTACCGCCCCGCCTCGTCCAGACCCGACACGCGCGGGTCGATGAACTTCAGGCAGACCGACGTCGTCGAGCGCGTCTCCGGCGCCGTCGCCAGGAAGTCGATCCACGGCGTCCGCTCGACCCACCGCTCCAGCACCGCGAAGTTGGCGTCCGTGCGCCGGATCATCTCGTCCAGCCCGCCGGCATCCCGCGCCCAGCACAGGGCGTCGATCCAGTCCTCGATGGTCAGAACCGAGAAGGTGTTGATCACCACTCCCTTGGCCAGGGCCCTGTCGAAGCCCCCGCCTCCTGGCCTGCTGTCGTCGGTGATCTTCAGCACCTTGGGGATGGCCCGGTCCGGCGTGAACGTATCCAGCCGTTCGACCGCGCGCGGCGACAGGCACATCACCCCGATCCCCGCCTCGCCGCCCAGCGCCTTCTGGAAGGAGAAGGCCACGACATCCAGCTTGGACCAGTCCAGCGGCATCGAGAACGCCGCCGACGTCGCGTCGCAGATCACCAGGCCTTCGCGGTCATCCGAGATGAAGTCGGCGTTCGGCACGCGTACGCCCGAGGTCGTGCCGTTCCACGGGAACACCACGTCCTTCGTGGGATCCACCATCGACAGGTCCGGCAAGTCGCCGAACGGCGCCGACAGAATCTCCGGGTCCAGCTTCAGCCGGTCCTGCACATCCGTCTGCCACTGCTTGCCGAAGTTCTCGAAGGCCACGACCTGCACGGGACGCTGCCCCAGCAGGCACCACAGGGCCGCCTCGATGGCCCCGGTTTGCGAGCCTGGCGTGTAGAGCATCTGAAACTCGGCCGGCACACGCAGCACCTCGCGCGTCAGCTGCAGCGCATCGGCGAAGCGCTTCACCACCTCCGGCGCGCGGATGCCGCGCCCCAGCAGGTTCGTCGGCAAAGAAGCCAGGTCGTATCCTGGCCGCTTGGCCGTCGGCCCAGCCGAGAACCAGGGCCGTGCGGGCTTCACATCGGGCTTCGACATAACGCTGCTCATCGGCCGGGCCTGTAGGGGCGATTCGCCCGCCAGTCCTCGGCGAAGCGCGTCAGCAACTCATCCGGCTCCTCGGGCAGCGTCACGACCAGCCGCGCCAGCAAGTCGCCGCGCTGGCCGTTCGCAAAGGCGCCGCGCCCCTTCAACCTCAGTGTCTGACCGGAATTCGCGCCCTTTGGCACCGTCATCGACACGGCGCCCTCCGGCGTCGGCACGGTCACCTTGCCGCCCAGCACCGCGTCCGGCACCGACACCGGCAGGTCCATCGTCAGGTCCGCCCCTTCGCGCCGATACAGCGCATGCGGCTGGATCTTCAGTTCGATCAGGGCGTCGCCCGCCTCGGCCCCGCGTCCTGGCGCGCCCTGTCCGCGCAGGCGGATGGTCTGGCCGTCCGCCGCGCCCTTCGGAATGGTGACGTCCAGCGTTCGCCCGTCCGAGAACTGGATGCGCCGCGTCGTCCCGGCGATGGCGTCCTCCAGACTGATGTCCAGCGTCGCCCGGATATCCTGGCCCCGACTTGTGAAGTCGCGCGGCCCGCGCTCGCGGCCCTTGCCGCCGAACATGCCGAACAGCTCGTCCAGGTCGATGTTCTCGAACCCCGGCCGCGCACTGCCGCCGAAGCCGCCGCCGCCCATCCCGCCTGATTGCCCGAACGGACCACCCGGTTGCCCGCCCCGGCCAAAGCCGCCGCCGGCGTATTGCTCGCGCCCGTCCGCGTCGATCTCGCCCCGGTCGAACTTCGCCTTCTTTTCGGCGTCGCCCAGGATGTCGAACGCCGCCGTCACGCGCTTGAAGCGGTCCTCAGAGGCCTTGTCGCCAGGGTTCTTGTCGGGGTGCAGATCCTTGGCCAGCTTACGGAAGGCCTTCTTGATCTCGTCCGCGCTCGCGCCCCGGGCAACGCCCAGTTCCTTATAGGGATCGCCCGCCACGCGCCGTCGCTCCTTCAGAAAGTCGAGAGGCGTCAGTTAAGCCATGCCCCGCTCAACGCAAGCGATTGCGACGTGGACCCTCGCAGGGTTCATCACAACGAGCACAGAGGATCCACAAAGGACACAACGGGGGTGGGCGCGCGGAACCACACGGACCGCCATTCTACAGGAGCGCACCGCAGACCTTCGGTCCGCATTCCTATCTGCCCCATCTGTGGAGGCACGACGCCATCAGCGCACAGCGACCGCGTCGTGCTCTTGTGCCTCTCTTCTTTGTGCTCGTTGTGATGAACTTCTTTCTTCACTCACAACGCCACCTGCGCCTCGCTCCCCCAGCCGAACACTTCGCTCCACTGCGCCACTCCGATCTCCACGCCGCCGAGCCCACTCGGCAGGTCCGCCGCCAAATCGGCGGCGGCATACAGCGCTGTCGTCGCCGTCGCCTCGAACGTCCGCACCACTGCCCCGTCATCCAGCACCCGCACCCGGAACCGCAGCGGATCGGCCGGCGTCGCCTCCCCATCCCAGCCGTCGCTCAGCCGGTCTCGCACCACCCAGCCGATTCTGGCGCCGTCCTCTCCCACCTCGGCCCGCAGATGCGCCGGCGCCCACGGCCGCTCCGCCACGCCCGTCCAGGTGAAGTCCAGCGTCGTCGCCAGCGGCCCGCCCGCCGGCGTCCCTCTCGGCGCGACGCGCACCGTCAGCGGCAGGTTCCGCTCCCCCGCCCCGACCGACACCCGAGCCGGCGCCGCATCCAGCAGCACCACCACCGCTCCCGTCCCGGCGCCCGCCGCCGCTTGCGCATCCGTCCCCTGCTGCGCCCGCAGCAGGCCGCTCAGCCGCCACACCCCGCCGCCGACCAGTTCGGCCTGCCGGAACTGCACCATCTCCCACCCCGCCGCCGTCTCGACCGCCAGCACATTGCGCCCGCCCAGCACCGCCGCCTCGGCCGCGCTCTCCGGCGCCCGCCCCTCGACCCGCACCGTCAGGGTGTTCGCCCGGTCCCACCGTCCTCGCACGCCCGGCGCCAACGCTTCCGTCAGCACCCCCACCGTCGCCGGCGCCTCGACCGCCCCCCGCGCGCTCAGACCGTCGACGCCGCCGCCCGCGTGGACCGTCATCGGAACCCAAGGCTCGACCGCCACCGCCGCCACCGGCCGCGCATCGCCATCCGATCCCGGCAGCGGGGGCAGATCCAGCAACCGCACGAACGGCGCCGCCGTCACCACCGGTGCATCGCCCAGCGACCAGTCCGGCGCCGCGTCCGAAGCCGCCACAACCGCCAGCCGCCGCAGCCGCGCCGTCGGCGTCTCGTCCATCTGCACCCGATCGACGCGCCACAGGCCGCCCCGCCCGTCGATCGTCGCCAGATCCCCCGCCTCGATCCTCAGCGCCAGCAACGGGTCCAGCGCCAGGTCTGTCCGGTCCGCCGCCCCGCCCGCCGCCGCCAGTCGCGCCGCAACGGTCTCGGCCTGACCCGTCTCGCACACCACCGGCAGGTCCAGGTCGATCACCGCGCCCTCGCCCGCCGATCGCACACCCGCCGCCCCGGTCTGATAGTCCCGCGCCGCATCGATGAATCGCACCCACGCACCCGCCGGCGCCGCCTCCAGCCGCCGATCCTCCGACGCCGCCACGCCCCCGTCCGGCAGAGCCAGCGCCTCCGGCGAAATCGCCAGATCGGTCCGCCGTCCGCCCCGGATCGTGACCCGCCCACCCGCCTCCGACGCCCCCGCATCCAGCGCCGTCAACAGCGGCTCCAGCGCATCGCGCGTCGCCATCGGTCGGTCGATCACATAGCCTGCGACCGCGCCGTCCACGCCCTCGACCGCAAACGCATCGTCCGCCAGCCCGCCGCGCCGCAGCATCGCCCGCACCAGGTCCGCCGCCGAGCCCGTCATCCGCCCGTTCAGCCAGTGCCCGCAACGCCAGGCGCCGGCATCCGCCCACAGGTCGCTCCGCGCAGGAAACGCCGGGAACGGCCGCGCATCCCAGCACCAGACGTCGGCCGCCTGCATCATCGTTCCGCCGTACACGGACGATACCGGATTGTTCGCCGACGAGTCCCAGTGCGCCAGCACCGCCTCCACCGCCGCCCGCTGCACCGCATCGTCTCGCGCTCCAGTCGAAAACGGCGGCAGCGAGCTCTCCGAACTCTTCGGGTCCTGGAACAGGTTCGGCGCATTGCCGCCCCGGTCCACGGCGGCGCAACCGAACTCCGTCAGCCGGATCGGCTTCATCCCCGGAACCCAGGCCGTCGGCGCCCCGCTCCGCACCCCGCCCGGCCGGTCATGGTGCGCGTTCGACCACCACCCGGCCAGATCCTTGGGTCGGAACACCCAGTCCTCGCCATGCGCCGTATCAACGATGGGGGTGCGCACCTGCGCCGCCCGATCCGCGTCGGAGGCGTAGAACCAGTCGAACCCCTCGCCGCCCGCCACGCCCGCGGCCAGATAGGCCGGGTCCGCCGGCCCCTCGTACAGCGCAGCATCCACGCCGCCGTCGCTGTCCCGCCAGTCCGTGAGCGGCGCGTACCAGTCGATCCCGACGTAATCGATGTTCGCATCGGCCCACAGCGGATCGAGATGGAACGTCACCGTCCCATCCCCCGGCTGATGCCCGAAATATTCCGACCAGTCCGCCGCATAGGACAGGGCGACGCACGGTGCGATCGCCCGGCACTCTGCCGCCAGCGCGCGCAACTGCGCCACCGCGGGATGCCCGCCCGACGCATCCCGCGTCCAGGTCAGCCCCCGCAGCTCCGAGCCGATCAGCAGCCCGTCCGCCCCCGTCTCGGCCGCCAGCACCGCATAGTGCCGCGCCAGTCGCCGCAGACCCCAGCCGTCCACGTCACCAAAAAAGGCGGCCACATCAGCAGCCGCGTTCACGCCGTCCCGCCCGGTGATCCGACCCCGCCACGGATAGCCGGGCGCGTCCATGAAGACGAACGGATAGAGGGTCACCTCCAGCCCCCGCGCCTTCAGGTCAGCCACCGCCTGACGCACGCTCTCATCCGACGGCGTCCCGCCATAGGCCGGCCCGCCCCCGACTTCGGAAATCAGATGCGCCTCTTCGCGCCCTAGCCCGGCTGCTGACCAGCCCATTGGCTCGGTCCGCTTGTCGCGGTTCTCAACCCCCGGCCGGATCGAACATTCACCCGCGCGCAGATCGTCCCCGAACCACCCGACCACCAGGCTGACCCGCCGCAGGTTCGGACACTGCGCCTGCAGCTGGTCCAGCGACACGACCAGATCCGGCCGCCCGTCGCCGCCGTGCACATTCTCGGTCGCGACCTGCGTCAGCCCGTCCCGCCGCAGCACCGCCTCGGTCGCCAGAACGAACTCACCCGCCCCGGGGATCAGGCAGACCCCCGTCAGCCGCTCCTCCAGCCTGTCGCCCTCCGGCCGATGGAACACCTCGAAGCTCAGCTGCGGCGGCCGGTCCCCGAACGCGTCCAGCACCAGATCCTCGAACACCACATAGGAAACGCCCCGATACGCGGGCGCAGCCCCCTCCACCGCCTCGATCAGCGGGTCCGGCGCCTGATCCACCGTGCCCCGATGCACCCGCATCGTCACCCCGGTCAGGTCCATCAGCTGCCCGTCGGCCCACACCCGCCCGACCCCGTTGATCGGCCCCTCGCACAGCGCCACGGCGAAACTTAGCGAGTAGGAATAGTCGACCGTCCGCCGCCCGCCCTTGCCCCCGCCGTTCTCGCGCCGGCTCTCCAGGAACCGCGCGGCCCAGATCACCTGCCCCGTCACCCGCGCCCGCCCGAAGGCGCAGGCCATCGGCGCGCCCTCGGCGCTGGACTGGATCCGCAGCCCCTCCAGTCGCGGCCCGACCTGTCGCGGCGCCGCCAAGCCCGCCACCAGCCCGCTGTCCACCACGCGCCCCAGCGCCGCGCCCGCCGCCCGGCCGAACCCGCCGCCGAGCGCCGCCCCCACGCCGCCGAGAATGATCTGCGCCATCTATCCAACCTCCGGCCACGTGAAGGCGGCCGCGAGCCGCCGCATCCACCAGTCGCCCATCCAGCTTTCGACCACCGTCCGCCCCCAGTAGGCGTGGATCATCCGGGCGCCGCCCGGCACCCGCTCGCTCAGGATCGCGCAGTGCTTCACCGCCGCCTCCGGCGTCATGCGGAACAGCAGTACATCCCCCGGCCGCGCATCCCGCCGCGCCACCGGCCGCAACCACCGCCCCGCCGCCTCCAGCAACGTCTCGCGTCCGCCCACCTCGGCCCAATTCTCCGTGTACGGAGGCAGCACCTCCGGCTCCGCCCCCACCGTCTCGCGCCACACTCCGCGCACCAGCCCCAGGCAGTCGCACCCTTCGCCCTTCACGCTGGCCTGATGCCGATAGGGCGTCCCCAGCCACGCACGGGCGACCCGCACCCTTTCCTCCCCATCAAGGATGGGGAGGGGGACCGCGCAGCGGTGGAGGGGCCGTGCATCCACACCCCTCACCGCCGGCTCCCGCCGTCGTTCCGCCCACCCGTCACGGGCACGGCGGTCAGGAAGTCATCCCCCGGAATGTCCGGAAAACCCTGGAAGTTGGCGCCGTTCGCGAACATCCCGACACACGTCGCCCACCGCTTGTCGCAGGCGCGCCCGCCGATCGCCTCGACCGACAACCCGCACCGCCCATCGCCCAGCACGGCGTCGCACGTCCGCCCGTAGGTCCGCCCGACGACCCGCTCCAGCGCCGCCAGCGGTCCGTCGATCTCCGCGACGAAGGCGTCCCCCTCGCGCCGCAACCGCGCCAGCCGCCCGACCCAGATCCGCACCCGCAACCCAGGCGCCGACCAGTCCACCCGCCACAGCTCCAGCCGCGCCGCGTCATACAGCCCCGCCTCGACGTCTGCCGCCTCGATGGCCTCGCTATCCAGCGCGCCCGCCGCCGCCAACTGCCCGGCGCTCAAGCCCGCCGCGCTCTCCGCCGCCCCCGCCGTCCAGCCGCTCGCCGCCCGGCACGCCACGCCCTCGACCACCAGGTCCGCGTCGTGGTCGGTGAACCCCATCACCGCCCCGTCCGCCCGCTTCAGCACCCAGGCATGGCACAGCATCGCCGCCCCGCTCTCGATGCGGGCGGCCATCTCCTCCGGTATGTCGCGCATGACCTAGACCCGCACCTCGATCAGCGGCATGGCCGCCATCCGCCCGGCGTCAAAGCTCTCCAGCGTCACCTCGATCCGGTCGGAATCGAACCGCACCGGTGTGTCGAACTGGAAGCTGGCGCTCACCGCCGCCCCCACGCCCGGCGCGGTCGGCAGCGTCGCCAGACCCGTCGCCGCATCGACCGCACAGGGTGCCGCCACGCCGTTCACCGTCACCGACACGCTGCCCGCCACGGGCTTGCGGATCGGCCGGCTCACCTCGCCGTACGCCTTCGTCAGCTGGAATGACGTCCGGACCCCGTCCCCCAGCCCGATCGCCTCATCGACCGCGCTGAAGTCCGCGAAGTCCCTGAATCGGAACCCGTAAAGCCGCCCGCGCCGCGCCTCGAAAAAGGCCGTCAGCGCCGCGAAATCCTCCAGCGACCGCAGCCCCGCCCCGATCAGATAGCGCCGGCGCCCCAGCGCCCAAGGCGTCGAACGCCGCTCGAACCCGGACGCCAGCGTCACGATCTCCGTCCGCCGCTCCACCCCGCCCGTCGACCCGAACGCCAGCCGCGCGGGCAGGCTCGCTTCATGAAAGCTCATCCACAATCCTCGTCTTCGCTTGTCGAGAGGGCGCCGGTCCGCCAATCTTGGCCGTGGCGGCGCAAGGAGCCGCTGTAGGGATACGTCTCGATGACCATGGAACCCGTCGCCTCGGGCGAAGCCTTCGACTGGAAGAAGGTGCTGCTGTCGTTCGAGGGGCGCACCCGCCGCTCGCATTTCTGGATCGGCTGGCTGATCTGTCTGGGGCTCGGCGTCGTGCTCGGCTGGATCCCGATCCTGGGACTACTGCTCAGCCTCGCGCTGATCTGGCCAAACCTCGCCATCACGGTGAAGCGCCTGCACGACATGGGTCACACCGGGTGGCTGGCCGCCATTCCGTTCGTTCTGGGCCTGGTCGGCGGCGTCGTCGGGGCCATGATGGTCGGCACGGGCGTCTTCATGAATCAGGCTGCGTTCGAGAACGAAGACGCCGCCGTCATCATGTCCACCATCGCGCCGGCGCTCGGAATCTTCGGCCTGATCGGCCTGGTCAGCCTGGGCTTCCTGCTCTGGATCGGCCTGACCGATTCCAAGCCGGGGCCCAACAAATACGGCCCCAACCCCAAGGGTCTCTGATCGTCTAAAGCCGCCGCGCACCCAGCGCGGCGGCCCTTGCCAGCATCGATGCGATCTGGGCTTCCGAGCGCAACAGGGCCTCCGGTCCGCCCGCCACGCTGACGTTCACCGTCACCGATGATCCGCCCACGGCGTCCACCGTCCCGGCGCCCGCCGGCCGGAACACCTCCGGCCCCCGCTCGCCGACCAGATACGCCCCGCCCGCGCTGACCGGTCCGCCATCGGCGCGACCGCCCGAGAACAGGCCGCCCACCGCGCCCGCGATCGCGGCGCTCAAGCCCTGCCCCGCCCCCGCATTGACGGCGCTCAGCACCGCGCGCGCCAGTTCCGACAGCGACACCTCGCCGTCCGCCGCCGCCCGCGCCAACGATGACGCCAGACTGTCGCCCGCCCGGTCAAAGGCGTCGCTGATCGTGTCCGCCGCCTCGGCCGCCTCGGCCTTCAGCTGATCCAGCGCCTGCGACGCGCGCTCCCGCTCTTCATCCGTCATCGGGCCATCGCTCCGCCATTCGTTCCAGATCTTCGCGCCTCAGCGCACCACCCGAAGGCCGCGCCGTCAGCCATCGCCACTCCCGCAGCGACAGCCGCCAGAACGCGCCGGGCGCCACGCCGAGCGTCACGGCCAGCCGCATCATCTTCGCCCAGGGCGTCACAGGAGCGCCGCCCGAAAAGCCTCGGCGACACCCCTCGCCGCCGCCCCCGGAGACGCCCGCGCCGCCAACGCGCCGTCCTCGCCGCCGCCCCGCAACAGCGCCGCCAACACCGCCGCCAGATCCCCCGCCGACGCCGCCCGCATCCGGGGCCCCAGCGCCTCCAGTCCATTCACCGCCAGCGCCCCCTCGATCTCCGCCAGAGCGCCGAGCGTCAGGCACAGACGACGAGGCGCGCCGTCGATCTCGATGGACACTTCACCGCGCGCTGTGTTCATCGCCTAAATCCTCCCCCWKWGKGGGAGGATCAAGAGCTCAGATCGCGCTGAACCCGACCGCCCCCGCACTGGCCAGGCTGATGGCGAACGTCGCCTCGCCCTCATGCTCGCCCGCACACTCCAGCGCCGAGACCAGGAACGGCCCCTCCAGCTGGCCGAAGTCCGGCACGATCAGCCGCCACGTCGCCGCCGCCTGCGAGAAGAACACCTCCCGCATCCGCGCATCCGACGCCGCTTCGCGGAACACGCCCTGCCCGGCCACGGCGGCGGACTTCACACCCGCCCCGGCCAGCAGCTCGCGCCACCGCCCGGCGCTGTCGCCGTCGGTCACGTCCACCGTCCGCGCGTTCAGACTGATGGTCCTTGCCCTCAGCCCCGCCACCGTCGTGAAGACCTGCGGAGAGCCGCCGTCCCCGATCTTCAGCAGCATGTCCTTGCCGGCCTGTGCGCCCATGGTTCTCTCCTCAGATTTCTTCCGTCACGACCCGCAGCGACAGCCGGCCATAGGTTCGCGCCCCTTCGCCGGGTCGCCGCATCTCCGCGCCGGTGCTCCGCAGGCTGACGATCCGCAGACCGGTGACCGTCGGCGCCGCCTCATGCAGCCGCGCCCGCGCCGCCGCGACCACCGCCCGCGCCTCTTCCGACCCCGCGAACCGCGACACGCAGATCAGCGTCAGCCGGTGCTCCACCGCGCCGCCGTCCGCCGCCACCGGCCGACTGCTTCCCTCGCCGATCAGCAGATGCGGCCAGGCCGCATCCTCCGGCGCCCGGTCCCAGACCCGTCCACCCACCAGCGCAGCCAGCGCCGCATCGGCCTTCAGCCAGGCGATCAGCCCCGCCTGTAGCAGGCTCTCATGGTCCATCATCGCGTCCGCTCCAGGCTCAACCGCGCCCGCCCCGGCGCCGGCTCCTCCACCGTCCGGATCACCCAGTCGCCGCCGCCGAAGCGCAGCACCCGGCCCTCCACCAGACGCGCATCGGCCCGCGTCTCCGCGTTCGCCGTCTCCACGATCCGCACCGGCGCGCCCGCATCCGCCACCGCCCGCCGCCGCCGGGCGCCCAGCGCGATCCACGCCTGGCCCAGCAGTTCGTAAGCAACCGCCTGCCCGCCCATGACGGTTGTCGCCTCGACCCGCTCGTACAGGCCCGCCAGCAGCCGCATCGCCCCGACCCTTCCGGCAGAGCCGCTCAAAGCCGCACCACGCGATACGCGCGATCCACGCCTCGACCGGCGCGACCGGCATCTCGCCCTCGCCGCGCTCATAGGCTCGCAGGCACAGCATCAGCACCGCCAGCCGCAGCGGCGCCGGCGAGGTGGATGTCAGGCTCAGGCCCACATCCCCTTCGACCCGGACTTTCGCCGCCTCGATCAGCATGCCGATCAGGCTGTCCTCGTCCTCATGCGCCACGCGCAAAAAGGCCTTGGCCTCGGCCAGGCTGACCGGTGCGCTCATTTGCAAATCTCCGTTCGTTGGGCTTAGTCGGGCGTCGCCCGGAGGGACCGCCCATGCTCGTCTTGCTGCTCGTCGCCGCGCTTCAGGGCGGTGCGCCCCAGACGCCGCCGCCCGGCGCCGGGGATCGCGGCGCGACGCCCTCCGAAGAGGCCGAGCGCCGCCATCCACGCGGTCGCCAGGAGGCCCCGGCGCCCGCACGCCCGGTCGACGATCGCTTCGCCGTCGACCCCAACGCCCCGCCGCGCCCCACCCGCCGCGTCACCGTCCCCAACCCGCACGACCCCGAGCCGGCGACCAGCAACCCGCACTGACCCTTTCCCTCCCCCGGCGGGGGAGGGTGGTCGCGCAGCGACCGGGTGGGGGCGGCTAGGCTGAGCATCCACAGCCCGCGTTTCGCAGGGCCGCCCCCACCCGACGCCTGCGACGTCTGCCCTCCCCCGGCGGGGGAGGGAGAGCCACCGCCCAACTCCCGGGCCGCGTCGGGTCGGGAGGTCCCGAAGGGCCGACGACCGCGGCCCACCGGAATTCCCGCGGCCCCACTAGCCCGGGCCGCGTCGGGTCGAGAAGGCGGAGCCTTCTGACCGCGGCCCCACTACGATGCCGCGAACTTCATCACCTTGATGGCGTCGAAGTTCTGCACACCGCCGCCCACCCGCTTGGTGGTGTAGAACAGCACATAGGGCTTGGCCGAATACGGATCCCTCAGCACCCGCACGCCCGCGCGATCCACGATCAGATACCCCCGCTGGAAGTCGCCGAACGCGATCGACAGGCTGTTGGCCGCCACGTCCGGCATGGTCTCGATCTCGGTCACCGGATAGCCCAGCAGCGACGCCGTCTCGCCCGCCCGCGCCGGCGGCGACCAGATGTAATTGCCGTCCGCATCCTTGAACTTGCGGATGGTGGACACCGTCTTGCGGTTCATCACGAACCGGCCGTTCGGCCGATACTGGGCCTTGGGCGCATAGATCAGGTCCAGCAGTTTGTCGGCCGGATTGGTCGAGGCGAACGCCCCCGCCGCGCCCGACGCGACATAGCCGATCTGACCCCACGTCGCGCCCGCATCCGCCACGGTCGTATAGGCCAGAAAGCCCTTGGGCTTGTTCACCCCGTCGCCGGTCACGAAGGCCGTGGTCTCCTGGGCGGCGAAGGCGTCCTCGACCTCGGCGGCCAGCCATTCGTCCAGATCCAGCATGGCGTCGTCCAGCAGGCTCTGCGTCGCCGCAGGCGAGGCGTAAAGATCCGCCGCCGGAAACTCGATCAGGCTCAGCGTCGCCGGATCCGTCTCTGGCCGCGCCGCCGTCTCGGCCACCCAGCCGGCGACCACGCCCGCCGTCGACACCGGCTTCTTGTAGACGCCGGCCGCCGTCGTCCGCACGGCCGAGATCTCGCGCATCGGCGACACCGCCATCAGGCGCCGCTCGATGGCCCGCTCGGTCTCGTACGGCACGACATAGCCGCCCGAGCTGGAGCCGGTGTTCAGCCCCGCCTTGGTCTCCAGACCCAGGCCGGCGCGCAGATAACCGTCAAACGCGGCCTTTTCCTCCCGATGAAATGGGGAGGGGGACCGCGAAGCGGTGGAGGGGCCCTCCACAGTCGGCCGACGCCCCTCGCTGATCACCCGATCCAGCCGCGCCTGGGCGCCGGCCACCGCCTGGTCGATCCGCGCCACCTTGGCCTCCAGCAGCGTATCAGCCGCCGCCTTCTTCTCGATCTCGCCCAGCCGCGCGTCATTGGCGCCTTTGAACGCCTCGAACGCCGTCATCATCTCGCGCACGGCCGCGCGCGCCTCGGCCGAAGCCGACGCCTGTTGCATCTCGCTCATTGTATCTCCGGTTGAAGAACCGCCGTTCGCGGTTAGGTTGGGGCGTGTCCAGGACAGCCCGAAACATCGTGGAGGCGATCCAGCATTCGCTGCTGGGGCCATTGCTGGTCGCCCCGTTGGGCTTGATCCTGTTGTTCTCCAGCGCTCTCGCGAGCGAGCCTTTCGGCAAGGACTGGGTCACACCAGCTACCGTGGGCGTCATCGCCGCTATCGTCGTCGTCACCACCTTCACAGGGTGGCTGCTCGGCGCCGTGGCGCGACCGGCTTACGGCGAGCGAACACTGCCAGACGGGGAACGACGCCCCCTGACCAATGGCTTCGACGTCTGGGAGCTGGTTCCAGAGGGCGGCTTACGGCCGCCTCGCTTCCTGCGCGTGCTGGTTACAGCCATCGGCGGTGCCCCTTCCGGTCGGCCGCCGTGGGCCGCCGGCGCCTTCGTCCTGCTCATCGGCCTGTCATCGACGACGCTGCTGTATGGTTCCGCCGGCCTTATGGCCGGCCTTCATCCCTGGCTCAGCCCCGTCGAGCATCGGCGCCTGCTTTTCCTCGTCCTGGTCGCTTTGTACTTCCTGATCGCGATCCGCCAATGGGCCACCGCCCAGCGCACTCGCCTGGCGCCTCGCGAAGACTGAATGTCCCACCTGACCCGTCTCGAATCCGCCGTCCTCGACGCCCTCGCCTGGGAGCTGGAGGACGTCGCCCCCGACCTTGCCGGTCAGGTAGAGGAAAGCCTGCCCGGCCTGCGTCGCAACACCGGCCAGGGCCTCTATACCGAGCTGATCGTCGCGCGCGGTCGGCCCCTGCCTGGCGGCGTCACCGGCCGCTTCGGCACGACCCACGCCATGGTCGGCGACCTGCCCGATCCGATCGGTTTCCAGATCGAACTGCGCGAGGGCCGCCTCTTGGCCCTGCATGGCCAGAGCTACGGCCAGGACACCCACACCCTCAACTTCGCCACCGTCCCCTTCGAGGATGTCTTCACGGTCGATGACAAGGGCGAGTCCATCCTGTTCGATCCCGTCGCCCGCATGCCCGAGAGCCCGCTGCGCGACCTTCAGCGCACCGATGAACCGCCGCCCCCTGCCTACCAGCCGCCGCCGCCCGCCCCACCCGCCGACCGCTGGGAACGCCTGCAACAGGGCGTGTTCGGCAATCCGCTCGGCGTCCAGCGCGACCCCTTGCCCGGCAAGGAGCCCCTGCTCCTCCCCGGCACGGAAATCCCGCCCATCTATCTGTTCGCCGGCGTGGGTGTCGTCGTCGTGGCCGCCTTCGCCCTGATGCTGGCACGGGTGTCGTTCTTCTTCCCGCTCGCTATCCTTATTTTGGCCGTCCGCCTCGCCGGCGCCAACGGGGGCAAGCCGCTCCGCCTGCTGCTGCGCGCTATCACCCGGCCAACCGCCTAGGCGGGCCTGACCCTCACGGGCCCACCCTGAACCGCGCCGCCGGCAGCATGGGGAAGGTCACCAGCGACACCTCCCACAGCTCCACCGCGCTCAGCACCCGCAGCCGCCCGTCGCGCCGCGCCTTCGCCGTCCGAAACCCGATCGACAGCCCGTCCAGGGCGCCCGCCCGCGCCAGCGACTGGGCATAGCCTGCCTCGGCCGACCAGTCCTCGATCCGTCCCCGGACGAACAGCCCGCGCTCGTCCTCGGCCAGCGTCTGCCAGACGCCCACCACCACCCGCGCCTCATGCCCGTGCAGCATCCGCACGCCTTCGGGACCGGTGCGCTGCAAGCTGGCCCTGAAGGCGCCCGGCGACACGACATCGCCGTTCAGGTCCGCCTGGCCCCAGAGCGAGGCGTAGCCGGAGACGAGGATGGCGCCGCCATTCTCCCTCCCCGTCCCGGGGAGGGCAGACGCCGCAGGCGTCGGGTGGGGGCGACCCCGCAACTCAGGCGCACGATCTCCCTGCCGCCCCCACCCCGACTCCGCTTCGCTCCGCCATCCCTCCCCGGGACGGGGAAGGAGAAAGGTCGCACCGACCCTCATTCCCCCATCCTCCGCTCGATCCGATCCACCGCCGCCCGCGTCGCCGTGCTCTGCTCCTCCAGCCGCGCCAGCCGTTCCGCCACCAGCCGTTGCTCACCCACCCGATCCTCCAGCGTTGCGATCCGCGCCGCCGCCCCACCGGCCCACATCAGGCCGGCCAGCGTCTGCACCATGATCGCCGCCAGGACAGCCGGCGGCACGCGCTTGAATTCGTCCATCATGCGTCCACTCCCGCCATCCGCCGCCGCTCCTCGTCATTCAGGAAGGTCGCCGCCCCCAGCCGCGCCCACAGCGCATCGCGCTCGCCCGACAGGGCCGGCACGCCGTCAAGGTCCGGCTCGATCGACACGCCCGGGAACGGCTGACCCAGCCACACCGTCAGCGACGCCGCCGCCTTGCGGACCAGAGGGACCACCGTCTGGCGCCAGAAGGCCGCATTGGCTTCGCGATAATTGGCGTAGGTCGCGTCGCCGGGGATCCCCAGCAGCTGCGGCGGAACGCCGAACGACAGGGCGATTTCCCGCGCCGCGGCGTGCTTGCCGGCGATGAAGTCCATGTCGGCGGGGCTCAGGCTCATCGGCTTCCAGTCCAGCCCGCCTTCCAGAAGCATGGGCCGCCCGGCGTTGCTCGACCCCTGGTGCATGTCGAACAGCTCCGCCTTCAGCGCCTCGAACTGGTCGGCCGTCAGCCGCTCGCCGTCCCGCGCCCCGTAAACCAGCGCCCCGCTGGGCCGCGCCGCATTGTCCAGCAGCGCCTTGTTCCAGGCCCCCGCCGCATTGTGCGCATCGATAGACGCCGCCGCCGCCTCCAGCGGTGAAAACCCGTAGTGGTCGTCCAGCGGATGAAACAGCTTCAGCTGCATCACCGGCATCCAGCCGTCCGTCCGCCGCGCGATCGTCGTTGATCGTCCGCCCACGGTATAGTCATAGGCCAGCGGCCATCCCTTGGGTCCCGGCGTCACCCGCACCCGGTCGGGCCGCAGGCTCCACAGCTCTTCAGGGGCGCCCTCGCCCGCCGCCTCCAGATAGGCGTTGCCCGCCGTCTGGAGATGCCCGAACAGCGCCTCCATCAGCTCCGGCCCCGATTGCTCCGGGTTGGGCCGGTCCAGCAGCCGGCGCACCGGATGCTCGGGCGCGAACGCCCCGTCCTGCCGCACCTTCAGCGGCGTCGACGCCGCCGCCTCGGCGATCATCCGCACGCAGCGATAAGCCACGGCGTTTCGCGCGAACCCCGCGTCCGCCAGCGCCGCATAGTCGCGCGGCGTCCACCTGGGCCGCCCGCCCGAACTGATCGCGATCAGCGGCCCCGCGCGGCTGGCCTTGGCCTCCGGCGTCCATTTGAACCAGCCCATCACATCTCCTCTCCCGGCGCATAGGGCGCCAGCACGGCGTCGGCCGCCGCTGCAGTCTCGAACCACAGGGCGATGGTCTGGGTCGGCGCGTCGGGGTCGTCCCCGGCCCACACGCGCACCAGCCGGCCGGGTCGGACGACATAGGTCGCCAGCCCCGGCGCGATCGCTATCGTCTCCGGCGTTAAATTGACCCGCCAACCCGCGGCCAGGCCTTCGGCCGCGCCGTCCGACCAGCCGATCACATCGATGTCCTTCATCGCGTCCACGCCTCCAGCCATGCCCCATCCGCCGCCCCTGGCCGCATGATCAGCTGCCGCACCGTGTCGTTCAGCGGTGCGCCGCCCGTCACCGAGGCGCCGATGGCCAGCCCCGTCAGCACCGGCAGCACGCCCAGCGCCGCCGACCCCACGCTCACGCCGTCCAGCACCGACAACCAGCTCGTCCCGGTGCGCGCGACGGCGCCCTTCACGGTCCGGCTGGCTGTCCGCGTCGTGGCCGACAGGGTCGTCGTGACATTGGCCAGCGACACCACGTGCTGCAGCGCGCCCGACGACTGGATCACCGCCCGGACCTTGTTCGCCGCCGTCCCGTCCGTCAGGTCAAAGATCACCCGGCCGGCGCCGGCGTCCCGCTCCAGCGCGATCTCGTACAGGACCGCGAAATCCTGCCCGGCGGGCACGCTGACCGCCGCCGTCGCCAGGTCGACGCCGCGCGTCGCCGCCGCCGAGCCCGTGACGATCGGCCGGCTGGGGAACGTCCCCAGCTCCAGCTGCGCCCGCTCCGGCCCGCCCGCGACCGTCAGCACCACCGTCCCTGATGTGGTGATCGTCAGTGTTCGGACGCCGCCCGTCGGCGTGGCCGCTGCCGCGCCCCATCCAGACCCCACGGCCGTCCCCGCGGCCGCCGCGACCTGACCCGCCGCGCCCCAAGCGCTCAGCGCATAGGTCCCCGCCGCCAGCGTCACGGTCTGTCCGGCCGGCGCCGCGCTATTCAGAAGCAGATTGGTCCGCGCCTCTTCGACCAGCAGACCCCGGTCCGTGATCCGCGCCGCATCGGCCGCGAAGATCGCCAGCGTCCCGTCCGCCCGGAACGCCGTCCCGGCCCCGGCGCGCGAGACGCTGGCGCCCCGTGCATCGCCCGCCTTGCGCCCGGAGAACCACCGCCCGCGCTCGAACCCCAGCACCCAGCCGTCCGGCGCGGCCCTCAGCCCCGCCTCCGCCAGGCCTACCCCCAGCTCCAGCATCAGTCGCTCAGCGCCACGATGAACGTGGCCGTCGTCCCGGTCGCCAGCACCCGGCGCACCTGGATCGGCGCATAGCCCGGCGCATGGGCCTTCAGCGTCACCGCCGAACCGCCGCTGGCCGGGATGACGGTCAGATCACCGCCCGAGCCGAGGTACAGCGCCTTGGCGTAGGTCGTCAGATCGACCGTGTCGCTGGGCGTCACCGGCTCGGCTCGCCGCGCCGGCGCGCCCGCCGACGGGGCCTGGTTCACATAGGCGTCCGCGCTCATCCACATCTCCTCGTGTTCAGATCCATCGCAGCCGGGGCCCTTGCCGGCCCTCCAGCAGCAGTTCGGTCACGGCCCAGACCAGGGCGTCCGCGCGGTCCGGACTGCGCCGCCCGCCCCCGCGCTCGCCCGATCGGGCCTCACCCAGCGCCAGCATCTCTTCTTCCAGCAGGGCGAAATCGCCGCAGTGGGTGACCCGCCCCTGTTCGTACAGGGCGGCCACCGGCTGGGCCCGGGCCGTCTTGCTGTATCGGGCGTGCACGCGGTGAACCGGGACCGGACACTCGGCCTGGGCCAGCATCGCCCGCACCATTTCGCCGCCCTGGTTGCCCTCGGCCACGATCTGCTGGACGCCGTACGTCAGCGCCGTCTCCACCGCCCGCCGCGCCCAGGCCAGGGGCGACAGCCCCCGCGCCGAGGCATCGGCCAGCACATAGGCCCGCTCGTCCCGCCGCCCGACGACCACCAGGCCGCAGGCGTCGCCCGTCTCCGTGACCGGCGGATCGACCGCCAGCACGATGCGGTCCAGCACCGCCGGCCGGGGCCCGCGCGCCCGCTTCAGGTCCTCGGCCCGGAACAGGGCGCCGTCGGTCTCCACGACCTGCCCGACCAGCTCCTGCGCCGCCAGCCGCGTTCCGCCGTACAGCGTCTCCAGATGCTCCAGAAAGCCGGGCGACAGATGCTCGGCGTTGGCCGAACTGCCTGCCCGGTCCACCACCACGTCCCGCTCGGCCATCAACGATCGCAGCGCCTTGATCGGCCGGGGCGTCGTCGTCAGCACCAGCCGCGGCCAGTCGCCGCGCCGCAGCCCCATCCGCAGATTCCCCAGCACCACGTCCGGCGTCTTCCACGCGCAGAACTCGTCGCCCCACGCGGCGTGAAACTGCGGCCCGCGCAGACTGTCGGCGTCCTCGGCCGAAAAGGCGTAGGCCACGCTGCCGTTCTTCCACGCCAGCCGCCGCCGCGTGGCCTCCCAGCGCGGCGGCGTCGTGCCGCTCAGCGCCGCGATCCCGCTCGCCCCCTCGATCATCACCTCGCGCACGTCGTGCAGCGTGGGTCCGACCAGGGCCAGGGTGGCGCCGTCCATCGAGGCCATGCGGTTGATGAACCACGCCCCCGCCAGCGTCTTGCCAGCCCCGCACCCGCCGAGCAGCAGCCAGGTCCGCCAGTCGGCGCCCCCCGGCATCTGGTGGTCATGCGGCGCCGGCGTCCGCCTCGCCATGTTCAGCAGCCGCGCCCGGTGCGCGTGCGTCGTCTCGTTGCTTCGCCTCGCGCATTCGCTCGATGCGTTCCAGCCGGGATCGAAGCTCGGCTTCAAGCGCGGCGGTATCGAGATCGTCCCATTCGTCACGGCGATGATCGACCATCCTGTCCTCGTTTCCATGTCCGGCGGTCCGGGCCCCGGACGCCCGCTTGCACCGGCTTTCACGCAGCCGCTCCAGCAGGGTCGTCAGCGACAGCACATGCGCGACGTTGCGCGCGATGCCGGACCGGCACTGGGCGCGGCCCGTCTCGGACTTCACATCGCGCGGATCGTTCCGGGTCTTGACCAGCATCTCGACGCCCAGATCGACGTCGGCCTTCAGCGCCTCGATCGTGCGCTCGGCCCAGGCGTCGAGCGTGGCGTTCGTGGGGGCGTCGGCGCCTTCGCCTGTCGCCGCCAAGTCCTCTTTTCCGGCCATGGACGAACACTACAGGACCAGCGCACCTAGGCGCGCAGATCACATCGAGAATCGTCTAACACGCTGTAATCGCGCGTCTACTTGCGTCCAGCCTGCCTATCAGACCGGATCGGCCTGACACCCCGTTCGACCATGTACTCGGGCGCCTCGTAATCCAGCGCGTCCTCGGGCTCCCGCAGGGTCTCTTCGCTGATCGTCTGCCCCCGGACGGACACGCCGGCCCGGTGCACGCTCTCCGGATCGCCGCTGACCAGCGGGTGCCAGTCCGCCAGATCCCGCCCCTCGTGGATCCGCCGGTATCCGCACGACTTGGGCATCCACTCCAGCGCCTCGATGTTCCCGGGCGTCAGCTTGATGCAGTCGGGCACGTGGGCCTTGCGGTTCACATAGTCGGAGCAGGCGCAGGTCTGCGGGTCGAACAGCTTGCAGTGAACCCGCGTCGGGATCACCTCGCCCGAATCCTCGTCCTCGAACCGCACCAGGCAGCACAGACCGCACCCGTCACATAGGCTCTCCCACTCGGCCGCAGACATCTCGGCCAGGCGCGTGGTTCGCCAGAAGGGTTCCGCGGGCCGCTCGTCTACCAGCGGCGTGGAAAGGGGCAGGTCGTGCGGCATGAAAGCCCCTTACCCCGAGACGGCGCCCAAGTCGCGGCGCCGTGCGCGGCGACGCCCCCACGGCGACCATCGGCGACGAACGCCGTGGCGGTCGGTCCGGCGGCGCCCTATATCGCCGCCCCATGGCTGCCAAATCCTCAGCGAGGCCTCCCCTCGTCGCCCTCAAGGAAGTCCGTCTGCAAGACGGCCCCCGCCCCCTCTTCGACGGCGTCGACTTGGCCATCGAGCCGCGCTCGCGCGCCGCGCTGGTCGGCCGCAACGGCGCCGGCAAATCCACCCTGATGAAGGTCGTCCAAGGCCTGATCGAGCCGGATTCGGGCGACCGCTCGGTCCAGGCGGCGACCCGCTTCGCCTATGTCTCGCAGGAACCCCAGATCACCGGCGACACCCTGCTGGACTACGCGGCCTCCGGCGAAGCCGAGACCTGGACCGCCGAGGCCTGGCTGACCACCTTCGGCCTGGACCCGGCCAAATCCACGCAAGGCCTGTCGGGCGGCGAGACGCGCCGCGCGGCGCTGGCCAAGGCCTTCGCCGAGGAGCCCGACCTGCTCCTGCTGGACGAGCCGACCAACCACCTCGACATCCTGGCCATCGAACTGCTTGAGAGCGAGTTGCTTCAGGCCCGCTTCGCCCTGCTGGTCGTCAGCCACGACCGCGCCTTCCTGAACCGCGTCACCGATACGGTCCACTGGCTGGAAGGCCGCCGCGTCCGCACGCTGTCGAAAGGCTTCGTCGAGTTCGACGACTGGTCCGCCAAGGTCATGGAGGAGGAGGCCGAATCCCTGCGCCGCCTGACCAAGAAGATCGAGGCCGAGACCTACACCTTCTACCGCTCCATCACCGCCCAGCGCACCCGCAACGAAGGCCGCGCGCGCGCCCTCGACGCCATGCGCGCCGACCGCGCCGAACGGGTCAAGGACCTGCCCAAGGACCTCAACCTCGGCGTCGATTCCGGCAGCCTTTCCGGCAAGCTGGTGTCCGAGATCAAGGGGGTGACCAAGGGCTTCGGCGACCGCATCCTGTTCAAGGGCCTCACCACTCGCATCATGCGCGGCGACCGCCTCGGCATCGTCGGCCCCAACGGCGCGGGCAAGACCACCCTGGTCAAGGTGCTGCTGGGCCAGCTGGCGCCCGACGAGGGCACGGTGCGCATGGGCGCCAACCTTGAGCCCGTCTACCTCGACCAGTCCCGCGAGGGCCTGCGCTCCGACATGACCCTGTGGGACGCCCTCACCCCCGGCGGCGGCGACAGCATTCTGGTGCGCGGCCGCTCCATGCACGTGGCCGCCTACGCCAAGGACTTCCTGTTTTCGGAGGCCCAGCTGCGCCAGCCGATCTCGACCCTGTCGGGCGGCGAGCGCAATCGCCTGCTGCTGGCCCGCGCCCTGGCCATCCCGGCCAACCTGCTGATCCTCGACGAGCCGACCAACGACCTGGACATGGACACGCTCGACAAGCTGGAGGAGCTGCTGGAGGGCTACGACGGCACCCTGATCCTGGTCTCCCACGACCGCGATTTCATCGACCGCCTGGCCACGTCGACCCTGGCCCTGAACGGCCGCGGCGACATCGTCGAAACCCCCGGCGGCTGGACCGACTTCATCCGCCAGAACCCCGGCTTCCTGAAGCCCGGCGCCAACCCCCGCCCCCAGGACAAACAGGCCGCCCAAGACGCCGTCGTCGAGGCGCGTCGGGTCGAGAAGGCGCAGCCTTCTGACCGCGCCTCAAAGCAAAAGCTTTCCTTCAAGGACACCCACCGCCTCAAGGAGCTGGAAGGCCTGCTCCAGACCCTTCCCGCCGACATCGCCCGCCACGACGCGACCATGGCCGATCCCGGCCTCTACACCCGCGACCCCAGGGCCTTCGACCGCGCCATGACCAACGCCGCCCGCGCCCGCACCCTGCTGGAAGCCGCCGAGCTTGAATGGCTGGAGCTGGAGGAGAAGAAGGCGGCTCTGGCGGGCTGACCGACCTCTTGCATCGAAACAGCGCGCTCGTCACGGTTGTGGGATGTCGAACGGCGCTCCACTAAAGATCAAGGCGGCCCCAAAAATCCGTCAGATGTACTGGTGCGACTTTCGAGGCGATCACCTGCTTCCCGAGATGGGCAAGAAGCGGCCTGTAATGATTGTATCCTACCGCAACACGCTGCACGGCATCGCGCTGGTGATACCCACATCCACCGATCCGCAAGAAGGACAGAGCACGGCCTGGGCTCATAAGTTGTCCTTCAAGCCTGATGGCAAAAGCGAGTCCTGGCTGGTCTGCAATCACCTCTACACCGTCTCGACACGTCGGCTTGAACCTCTTCATGGCAAGACGATTCCGCGAATGGGCGAGGCCGAGTTCGAGCGCGTGATGGAGCGTCTGGGTCAGTGGCTGCCGGCCCTTCCTCCCGTCCCGACTGCTTGACAAGACATCAACCCCTACCGATATAGAAGTCACTCGCGGCTCCGAAAGGATGTCCGTTTCCCGCAAGGGAGTGACTGGCGAAGGGCGTTCCTAACGGGACGCCCTTTCGTTTTGCGGCTCGGTCGTCCTCACCGTTTCTGTGGACAGCGTCAAGCTGTGGATGAGGCGATGGATTTTTCCGCCCACCCACAGTTCGTCAGCTGCTTATGCACCGCCCGCCGAGCAGTTCCGCACAGCCCTCATCAGACAGCCGCTTGTCGGATCGCCGCTTTGGGCGGACCTTCCAGGTGCCGAGGGACACGGCGGCGCGGAAATCCAGCGAGAGCGGGGTTTCAAGCGGGTCGGTCCGGCTCTCTGAACGGCGGGTTTCGTGCAGTCTTCGGACCGGACGCAACCAGCCGGCAGGGCCCAGGCTCCCGAACGAATGGCTTCGGCCGATGCGTTCACGGAGAACCAGGCCGGGATCCAAGGACGGCGTCGGGGCGACCCGACGGAACGCCGAAGGCCAGGGGCCGCCAGGTACAGCCGACCGCCCACGGGGTTCGCCCCGCCGGCGCCCAGGCCAGGGCCGAACCCTCAAGGCCAGGTCCAACCCGGACTTGAAGGGCCTGAGCATTCTCGCAAGGCGACGGCTTCGGCCAGACCCTCGAGAGGCTCAGGCCCTTTTCACGTCTGCGCGCTCCGCTCTGCAGGGCGAGTGTACGGTAGCCGCCCTATCTCTACCCGCGCGCAGGGGTTATACAGGCTGCATCGCGACTGACGGCCCTTTGGCGTTCGCGACTGAGAGAGATCGGTATCGCACGCCGCACACTTTCGCCGTTTCCCGCGAAAGATCGGACATGCAGCAGTACCAGATCCAGCTGGAGCGCCCCACGGGAGCGCTCGACCTCGAGCCCATCGATCCCACCGACGCCCGAACGGCCTATGACCACTGCGTCGAGCGCCTCGAGAAGGATCCTGAGGTGACCGCCATCCACCTGCACCTGGGCCAGACGCGCATCCATACGATCCGCCGCCGCTGATCGGGCGGCGCGCGCCTTCCTTTCAGTCCTCCGCCCCTCTAACGTCCGCACCCATGTCCTGGGACGCGACTCGCCGCCTTCTGACCGACCGCCGCGCCCTGCTGGGCGGGGCCGCCGCACTGGGCGTGGGCGGCGTGCTGGCCGCCCTGTCGTCGTGCGGCCGCACCGAGGCGCCGGTGGACGAACAGGGCCGCGTGCGCCTGCGCTTCGCCACCGACTGGCGCGCCCAGGCCGAGCACGGCGGCTTCTACATGGCCCTGGCCACCGGGGCCTATGAGAAGCGCGGCCTGAACGTCCAGATCATCCAGGGCGGGCCGGGCGTGAACGTGCCCCAGCTGCTGGCCTCCAGCGCGGTCGAGCTGGGCATGGGCTCCAACAGCTTCATCCCCCTGAACCTGGCCGCCGAGGGCGCGCCGGTGAAGGCCGTCGCCGCCTTCTTCCAGAAGGACCCCCAGGTCCTGATCGCTCACCCCGACCCCAAGCTTCAGACCATCGCGGACCTGAAGGGTCGGCCGATCCTGCTGGCCGACGCCTCGGTCAACGCCTTCTGGGTCTGGCTGAAGGCCAAGTACGGCTTCACCGACGACCAGGTCCGCAAATACACCTTCAACCTGGCGCCCTTCCTGGCCGACGAGCGGGCGGTCCAGCAGGGCTACCTGACCTCCGAGCCCTATACGATCCGCAAGGAGGCGGGCTTCGAGCCCAAGGTCTTCCTGCTGGCCGACGAAGGCTACCCGTCCTACGCCACCATGGTCCTGGCCCCCAACGCCTTCGCCCGCGACAACGCGGAGGCCCTGCGCGGCTTCATCGCCGCGTCGGCCGAGGGCTGGCGCGACTACATCCGGGGCGAAAAGGCGGCGGTCGCGGCGGCCGACGCCCTGATCCGCAAGGACAACCCGGAGATGACCCAGGACGTCCTGGACCAGGCCCGCGCCGCCCTGCGCGACAACGGCGTGGTCGATGGCGGCGATGCGGCCCTCTATGGCCTGGGCGCCATGACGCCGGACCGCTGGCAGGCCTTCTTCGACGTCACCTCCCAGGCCGGCGTCTATCCCCCCAACCTGAACTGGCGCGACGCCTTCACCGACAGCTACCTGCCGGGCCGTGGCTGAGATCGGCGCCGCCGCGCTTCACGGCGTGGTCGTGCGCTACGCCGGCGCAGCCATCGGGCCGCTCGACCTGACGGTCGCACCCGGCGAGATTGTCGCCCTGGTCGGCGCCTCGGGGGCGGGCAAGTCGACCGCGCTGCGCCTGATCGCGGGGCTCGAGGCGCCCACCGAAGGCACGGTGCATCGCGCCCCCGGCGGCATCGGCTTCGTCTTCCAGAGCCCGACCCTGATGCCCTGGGCCGACATTCAGACCAACGTCGCCCTGCCGCTGGAGTTGAAGGGTCGGCCCGACGCTCGGACCCGCGCGGCCGAGGCCCTGACCGCCGTGGGCCTCGGCGACCGCCTCGGCGCCTATCCGGCCCAGCTGTCCGGCGGCATGGCCATGCGCGCGTCCCTGGCCCGCGCCCTGGTCGCCCAGCCGTCCCTGCTGCTGCTGGACGAACCCTTCGCGGCCCTGGACAGCGTCACCCGTCGCAGCCTGATCGAGGACCTGCACGCCCTGTGGGCCGCATCCCCCGTCCGCCCCGCCATCGTCTTCGTCACCCATGACGTGGACGAGGCGGTCTATCTGGCCCAGCGCGTCGTGGTGCTGGACGCCCGCACGGGCCGCGTCGTCCAGGCGCGCCCCACGCCCGGCGCCCTGCCCCGCCCCGACCGCTGGCGCGCCGACCCCGCCTACCGGGAGGCCGTCGAGGCCGTGACCCAGGCCCTGGCCGCCGCCATGGAGCCGGCGGCATGAGCCGCCTCCTGCCGCCCCTGCTGTTGATGGCCGCCTTGCTGCTGGCTTGGGAGATCGCCTGCCGCGCCCTGGCCGTGCCCAGCTATATCCTGCCCCCGCCGTCGGCTGTGGTTCAGGCCCTGCTCCAGTCTGCCCCCGTGCTGCTGGCCTCGGCCGCGCGCACCTTCTGGATGGCGCTTCAGGCCCTGATCGCCGCCGGCGTCGTGGGCGGCGGCCTGGCCCTGCTGGTCTCTCTCAGCCCGGCCGCCGAGCCCGCCGTCCGCCCCTTGGCGGTCATCGTCCAGGTCACGCCCGTCGTGGCCATCGCGCCGCTGGTGGTGATCTGGGCCGGGCTGGACCACGCCGACCGCGCCGTCATCGCCTTGGCCGCGGCCGTCGCCGTCTATCCGCTGTTCTCGGGCGTGCTGGCGGGGCTGAAGTCCGCTGACCCGGACCTGGAGCGCCTGTTCGACCTGTACGGGGCCGGCCGCCTCCAGCGTCTGGCCCGCCTGCGCCTGCCCGCCGCCGCCCCCTTCGCGCTGGAGGGCCTGCGCGTCGCCGTGGGCCTCAGCCTGATCGGCGCCGTGGTGGCCGAGTTCGTGGCCGGCTCAGGGACCACCCAGGGGTTGGCGTGGCGCCTGCTGGAGGCCGGCAATCGCCTTCGCACCGCCGAGATGCTGGCCGCCGTCGTCTGCCTGGCCGTTCTGGGCCTTCTGCTGAACGCGGCCGCCGGCGCGCTGGAGCGATCCGTGATGCGGCGACGCCTCGGCCGTTAGCGCGGGGTTAAGCGGTCAAGCCTTACCTTCAGGCCCTGTCTGTCGGCGAAGGCTACCCCATGCGCGCCCTGCTCCTCAGTACCGCGCTGATCCTCGCGGCGATCCCGGCCGCCCCGGTCCTGGCCCAGCAGGCCCCGGCCGGCGCCGCGTCCGGCCTGCGCTACCTCTCCTGGCCCGGCAAGCCCGCCGTCACGACCGCCGGTCCGGCCCAGGTCCCCTCTCAGGCCGCCGCCGGACTGCGGCCCGCCCTGCCGACGCAGGACCAACCCGCCGCTGCGCCGACGCCGTCCTACAGCTACACGCCGGCGCCGCCCCGCATGGCCTCGACCGGCCTGACCCCGGCCAGCAACTGGCTCAGCCCGCCGCCGGCCGCCGCCGCGTCGTCCCAGCCTTACGCCTATGCGCCGCCGCCTCCGGCCTACGTCCCGCCCGCTCCGCAGCCGAGCCCGCAGCCCAACCCCATCCTGAACCCGGCCTCCGCCCCCCCGGCGGCCACGCCGACCGCCCGTCTGGTCCAGCCCGCGCCGGTCGCCGCCCAGCCCACCGCGCGCCTCGTCGAGCCCGCCCCCGTCCTCCAGCAACAGGCGACCCAGCAGCCGGTCGAACCGCAACAGGCGGCCGACCCGATGGCCCCGCGCCGCGACGCCCCGATCTTCCGCATGGGCGCCCAAAGCCAACCCCAGCCGCAGCCGCAAGCGCCGATCGACGGCGCCCAGACCTACCAGACGGCCCAGATCGCTCCAGCCGGTCAGGTTGCCCCCGCCGCCGGCTCGGCGCGCTATTACTCGGTCCACCGGCCGCTGGGCCGCACCCCCGATCCGGCGCCCCAGCCCCAGCCGGTCTACTTGGACGCGCTGCCGATCGAGCTGATCTCGCCGCCCCAGTCGGCCGACCTGGCCGAGCCTCAGGCGGGACCGGCCCTGATCCGCAACCAGAACGGCTCCGTGCGCGCCGCCGTGGCCCAAAGCGAGGGCGACCACCAGTGAGCGGGACCATCCCTTCGACTGGAGCGGCCGCCGTCCCCGGCTCGCGCCTGCACGAACTGGTCGACCTGGCCCGCGAACCGTCCAGCGAGCGTCGCCGCGTCCTGCTGCGCGAGCTGACCGACCACTTCTTCGGCTCGACGCCCGAGGCTGCGACCCGCGACCTGTATGGCGATGTCCTCGGCGACCTGGCGCGCGACATGGAGACCGCCGTCCGGGCCGAGATCGCCGCCCGGTTCGCCGACAGCCCCACCGCCCCGCACAACCTGATCCGCCAGCTGGCCCATGACGAGGCTGCGGTCGCCGGGCCCGTCCTGGCCGCATCGCCCGTCCTCACTGACGCCGATCTGATCGGCGTCGCCAACGCCAAGGGCCAGGAGCATCTGGCCGCCATGTCGGGCCGCACCTCCGTCTCCGAGGCGCTGGCCGACGCCATCATCGCGCGCGCCGACGACCAGACCTTGGGCACGCTTCTGGCCAACGACGGGGCCCGGCTGTCACGCGGCGCCAGCGAGACCGTCGTCCGGCGCGCCCAGGCCAACCCCGCCCTTCATCAGCCGACCGTGGCCCGCAAGGCCATGCCCGCCGATCTGCTGAATGAGATGTATTTCGTCGTCGAGGCGCGGCTGCGGCAGCAGATCCTCGAACAGAACGCCAGCATGGACCCGGCCCTGGTCGAAAGCGCCCTGGCGGCGGGCCGGGACAAGGTCGCGCTGGAGGACGGCGCCCTGCCCTCCGACTATTCCGAAAGCCTGGCCTATGTGCAGGAGCTGCGCGCCGCCGGTCAGCTGACGCCCCAGATGCTGGCGCGGATGCTGCGTTCGAACGGCCGCACCGCCTTCGTCATCGCCCTCGGCCAGCTGGCCGACGTCGACTTCCACATCGCTCATCAGGTCATCGAGCGGCGCGAGATCGACGCCCTGGCCGTCATCTGCAAGGCGGCCGATCTGGATCGCGCCCTGTTCCTGACCTACGCTGTGGTGCTGCTGGGCTCCGGCCAGGACGCCATGACCCACGCCCACGGCTACGCCAGTCTCTACCAGTCCCTGACCAGGGACGCCGCCGGCCGCACCGTCCGGTTCTGGCGCATGCGGCGAACGGCGGCGGCGGCTTAATACCAAAGATCCTCCACCGCTCTTGGGCGGGGGAGGGGGACCACGAAGTGGTGGAGGGGGCGAGGACGTCCTCGCCTTTTGCTGCCTACGCAGTACCCAGCTTCCGCCCCCTCCACCACGCTTCACGCGGTCCCCCTCCCCCGTTCCGCTGCGCTTCACGGTGGAGGATCTCACAAAGCAAAACGCCCGCCCCGGTTCCCCGAGGCGGGCGTCTGTATTCGCGTCTGCCGAAGACTAGCGCTTGGCGCGCGTGACCTTGGCGGGCTTGCGGCCGCCCTGGCCCAGGCCCATCGACTTGGCCAGGTCCGAACGGGCCTTGGCGTAGTTCGGGGCGACCATCGGATAGTCTTTGGCCAGGCCCCACTTGGACCGGTATTCCTCGGGGCTCATGTCGTACTTGGTGCGCAGGTGGCGCTTCAGCGACTTGAACTTGCGGCCGTCCTCCAGGCAGATCAGGAAGTCGGGCGTGATCGACTTGCGAACCGACACGGCCGGTTCCTTGACTTCAGGTTCCGGCTCCGGCGCACCGCCCGACACTTGCGACAGGGCGGCGTGGATGTTGGCGATCAGGCCCGGCAAAGCGTCGGCCGTGACCGTATTGTTGCCGACGTAGGCCGAAACGATATCGGCGGTCATCTCAAGCAGTTCGGGCTTATCTTCCATAGCGGATCCGCAACCTTAGATTTTCTGTTGTGCGATCTTCATCGCGTGCGCCGCCGATTAGAGACGTTCGTCCGACAAAGCAACCGATCCACAGATTTAGCGCAAGTATCGGCGGCGCGACCTTATCGGCCGAAGTTTTCCGCCAGCGCCATCATGGCCGCACGTTCCGGGGCGGAGTATTCGTCCAGGCCTTCGCTTTCGCCCGACCGGATCGCCTGCATCAAGGCCGGAGTCAGGGCCGATGACAGAGACCAGTTCCAGTAACGCAGCACCGTCTGGGCCCGATCGACCGCCAGCATCTCATAGGTGGTCAGGACCCGCTCCCACGCGGGATGCAACGCGCCGGCCTCGGTCCGTTCGGGGCGTCGCATGGACCGCCACAGGTTCTCCAGATCCAGCCGCCCCATGCCGGTCGCCTTGCACAGGATGGCCAAGGGCTCGCCGCCCGGATCGCCCAGGATCTTGGCCCCCGTCAGCGGCTTGACCCCCGCCAGATAGGATATCTCCGCCGCCGTCTCGCGCGACAGGCCGTTGGCGGCGGCGCTGCTGACGGCGGCCTCCAGGCTGTCGAAGGGGCTCTTGGCGATGGCGGCGCGGTTGCGCTGGCGCCGCTCGATGAACTGCAGGGCCTTGCGCGACACCGGGTCGGCCCAGCCCTCCTTGGCGGCCATGGCGAAGACGTCCTCAGACACCTCCTGCATCACCTCGCGCGACACGGCGAAGCGCTGCAGGATGACCCGCCGCTCGGCCGCGTCGCACCACCAGAACATCACATAGGCGCCCGACGGCCGAAGCTCGGGACGGCGCAGCAGATGCTCCCTCAGCTGCGCCGAATGCCGCGACAGACTGACCACGCCCTCGACCCCCAGCTGCGACAGGCGCGCCGTGGTGTTGCGCAGGACGCACTCGATCACCGCGTCCTCGCCGAAGCTCATCAGGGTCTCGGTGACGATCTCGGACAGGCCCCGCCGCCCCGCCATGAGGAAGCGGTGCTCCGGCGTCGTGTCGCGGGCGCAGCCGACCAGGTCGCTGTCGGTCAGAGACGCGCACTGTTCGATCAGCAGTCCGGCGATCTCCGGCTCGTCCCGCAGCAGCATCCGCGCCAGGCTGTTGGGCAGTTCGCTCAGGGGCGCCAGGCGCTGCGCCACCCGCCGCCGGTCCTCCGGCGCCGCCAGCCGCAGCATCTCGACCAGCAGGTCGCCGGTCACCGCCCGCTCGAACGCATTGATCCGGCTGGCCGGCAGCGACACCACGTCGGCCAGCCGTTTCAGCAGCGCATGACGCGCCCGCAACGGCTGGGCGGGCTCCTCCTGCTGAACGACGGCGACCTCGGTCATCCGACCCTTCTAGGACGCGTCGGTTAACCGGCCGTGAGAACGGGGCGGGTTTCGCCGCGCCTGGCTAGAGGCCTTCGAACAGGGCCGTCGACAGATAGCGTTCGGCGAAGGAAGGGATGATGACCACGATGGTCTTGCCCGCATAATCGTCGCGCGCCGCCAGGCGGAAGGCGGCGGTCAGGGCCGCGCCGGACGAGATGCCGACCGGGATGCCTTCGACGCGCGCGACCTTGCGGGCCATGTCGAAGGCGTCGTCGTTGGACACCGCCTCCACCCCGTCGATAACCGAGCGGTCGACGATGGCGGGCACGAAGCCGGCGCCGATGCCCTGGATCTTGTGCGGACCCGGCGCGCCGCCCGCCAGCACGGGCGAGGCCTCGGGCTCGACCGCGATCATCTGGACCGAAGCCTTCTTCGCCTTCAGCGCTTGGCCGACGCCGGTGATGGTGCCGCCCGTGCCGACGCCGGCGACCACGACGTCCACGGCGCCCGCCGTGTCGTTCCAGATCTCCTCGGCGGTGGTCGAGCGGTGGATGGCGGGGTTGGCCAGGTTCTCGAACTGGGCCGGGCTGACGGCGCCGGGGGTGCTGTCCAGCAGTTCCTGGGCGCGGGCGATGGCGCCCTTCATCCCCTTCTCGGCCGGCGTCAGCTCAAGCTGGGCGCCCAGCAGGGCCAACATCTTGCGCCGCTCAATCGACATGCTCTCGGGCATGACCAGGATCAGCTTCAGCCCCTTGGCGGCGGCGACGAAGGCCAGGGCGATGCCGGTGTTGCCGCTGGTCGGCTCGATCAGGACGGTGTCCGGCGTCAGCTTGCCGTTCAGCTCCAGCGCCTCGATCATGGCCACCCCGATCCGGTCCTTGACCGACGCGATCGGGTTGAAGAACTCCAGTTTGGCCAGCACCGTCGCCTTGGGCGCATATTCCTTCGACAGGTTGGGCAGGCCGACGATGGGGGTGTCGCCGATGGTGTCGATGATCGAGGCGTAGACCTTGCCGCGGCCCTCGGTGGCGCGGGCGGTCAGCGCGGGGGCCGACTGGGAAGCGTGGGCGGCGGTCATGGCGATCTCTCCAAGAGCTCTGGCGGCCCGGTAGATAGGGCTTAGCGCCGGCCGCGAAACCTCGCTCGCGAGGATTTCTGAAGCCGCTGGCAGTGCGGCTAGGGGAACCGCCCGACCGGGACGTCCGTTCCCGCCGCTCAATCCCGATCCGACACGACGGAGACTTCGCCATGCGCCCCCTCGCCCTCATCCTCGCCGCCGCCGTCTCCGCCACGGCCCTGAGCGGCTGCGCCTACAACGAGGCCCTGGGCCGCAATCAGCTGATCCTGACGGACAACGCCGGGCTGGAGCAGCAGTCCAACGCCGCCTGGCAGGAACTGCTGCGCACGCAGAACCCGACCCGCACGGGCGCGCAGGTGGACCGCATCCGGCGCGTCGGCGACCGCCTGGCCCAGGCGGCGGGGCTGGGCGGGCGGACCTGGGAATACGCCGTCTTCAACAGCCAGAGCCCCAACGCCTTCGTCCTGCCGTCCGGCCAGATCGGCGTGACCTCCAGCCTGCTGAACCTGGTGCAGAACGACGACCAGCTGGCCACCGTCATCGGCCACGAGATGGCGCACGTCACCGCCCAGCACGCGGCCGAGCGGGCGTCGAACACCGCCCTGACCAATCTGGGCCTGCAGGTCGCGCAAGGCGTGGCCGGTTCGCGCGGCGAACAGGTCGGCTCGTTCGGCGCCGTGGCCGCCCAATACGGCCTGCTGCTGCCCTACTCGCGCCGGGACGAGCTGGAGGCCGACCGGCTGGGCGTCGACTACATGAACGCCGCCGGTTACCGCCCGTCGCAGTCGGTCGCCCTGTGGCGGCTGATGGCCCAGCAGGGGGCGACACGGCCGGAGTTCGCCAGCACCCACCCGTCCGACGCAAACCGCATCGCGGCGCTGGAGGCCTACATCCAGCAAAAGGGCTGGAACTGACCTAAAGCCGGTAGTCGAAGGCGGTCAGCGTGCGCTGGTGATGCCGGCGCACGAAGGCGGCCAGGCGCCGGTCGATCGGCCCGGCCGTCGCCGACGACCGGTTGGCATGAGGCAGGCAGCCCTTCAGGCCGACCCGCGCCGCCAGCGCCGGGCCCCAGACGGCCGCGTCCTCCAGCCGATAGACCGCATCGACCAGTCGCCGCCCCTCCGCGTCCTCGAACCAGGCGGTCTGGTCCTGGCGCTTGGGCTCGAAGCCGAACTTGTCGACGCTGTGCGGGGTGTTGACGATCCAGTCGACCGGATCGCGGCCCTTCATCTCGGCGATGACGGCGGCGTCCCGCTCGGCCGTCGTCCCCGCCTTGACCGGCAGGCTGGCGGCCCGGCGGCGCTGGCGATCCTCGGCCCGGTCCAGCCGGAAGGCCGCCCAGGACAACAGGCGCGGCGCCGGATGCCGCACCACCGCGAACCGCCAGCAGCGATCGAACGTCTCGGCCCCCAGCACCCGCCGCGCGTCGGCCGCCGAACTGTGGGTCCACAGCCCCTCCGGCAGCGCCTGGAAACCCGGCAGGGCGCGCAGCATCGCCTTCACCGACGACCCGCCCGACTTGGGCACATGGATGAAGATCAGGCCGAGGTCCGGTTGGATCAGCATCTCACTCGACCAGCCGGCGCCGCGCCGGATCGAACCCGACGACCTCGCGGATCACGATCATGCTCTTGAAGGACCGCACCCCCTTCTCGGGCACCAGCTCACGGATGCCGAAGGCCTCGTATTCCGGCATCGATCGCACCGCGACGGTCAGCAGGTAGTCGGTCTCGCCCGTCACGTCCCAGGCGCCCTCGACCTCCGGGCTGGCCTTCATGGCGGCCTGGAAGGCGGTCATGACGGCGCGGTCCTGGGTCATCATCTCGATCAGCACATGAAGGACGATGCGCGGCTCGGTGCGGCCCGGATCGATCAGGGCGACGTCGGCGGCGATCACCCCTTCGGCCCGAAGCCTCCGCATCCGGCGCAGCACAGCCGATTCCGACAGACCCACCGCCTCCGCCGTCACGCGGGCGGGTTCCAGATTGTTACGCCGGGCCCGCTCGATCAGCCGATGGTCGAACGCGTCGAGCGCGACGAATTTCGTCATTTTAGGGCTGTCCGTGACGTTTTCAGGCGCACAGGGGCCTGAAATCGCCGGGAAGCGCAAGGGCGTTTCGACTAGGTTCAGGCCATGACCGCCGCCGTCCTCCCCCTCCGCGTCTCGCCGGGCCTGCGCCCCTTCCTGCCCTATCTGGCCCTGCTGGGCGCCATGCTGTCGGTGGCGTTCGGCACCTCCTTCGCCAAGCAGCTGTTCCCCGTCATCGGCGCGGCCGGGACGTCTAGCCTGCGCGTCGGTCTGGGCGCCCTGATCCTGCTCGCGCTGTTCCGGCCCTGGCGGCTGCGGCTGACGCGGGGCGACCTCGGACGTGTGCTGCTGTTCGGCCTGGCGCTGGGGCTGATGAACCTCAGCTTCTACATGTCGCTGCGGACCCTGCCGCTGGGCCTGGCCATCGCCATCGAGTTCATGGGGCCGCTGACCCTGGCGCTGCTGCATGCGCGGCGGCTGATCCACTATGTCTGGATCGGCCTGGCGGCGGCCGGCCTGCTGCTGCTTCTGCCGCTGCGGGCCGGCGTGTCGCTGGACGGGGTCGGCGTCGGCTTCGCGGCCATGGCGGGGGTATTTTGGGCGCTCTACATCGTCTTCGGCCGGCGTCTCGGCCATATCCCTTCAGGCCCGTCCGTGGCCTTGGGCATGAGCGTGGCGGCCCTGGTCATCCTGCCGTTCGGCGTGGCCGAGGCCGGCGCGGGCCTGCTGGCGCCGTCGGTGCTGATCCTGGCGGTCGTGGTGGCCGTCGGCTCCAGCGCCCTGCCCTATTCGCTGGACATGGTGGCCATGCGCGGGATGCCGCCGCGCACCTTCGGCGTTCTGCTCAGCGCCGAGCCGGCGGTGGGCGCCCTGGCCGGTCTGATCTTCCTGCACGAGCATCTGACGGGCGGTCAGTGGCTGGCCATCACCGCCATCGTCGCCGCCTCGGCCGGCGCCGTCGCCACCACCTCGCGCGAGGCCCAGAAGGACGCCGCGACCGCCCTGACGCCCGCGGAATAGCCGGCGTTGGCGCTTTAGGCTTGGTGAAGAGTGCTAGTGAGTAGTGAGTAGGAAGGGGGGGCATGCGGCCGTCGCGAGGCACCCTACTCACTACTCACTGGCACTCGTCACTGACGCACGCGATTTCACCCCGCGTTAACCACGTTGGGACCATGCGTTAACGGATGCGCAACCTGGTCGCCGCCGTCGAAGCCGTGGACCCGCTGGTGGTCACCGGAAAGGTCGCCGGCGTCTCGGGCCTGCTGATCGAGAGCAAGGGCGGCCTGTCTCGCCTGGCCGTCGGCGCGCGGGCCGAGATCGAGCGCGGGCGCGGCCAGACGCCTCTGCCGGCCGAGGTCGTCGGCTTCCGCGACGCCAAGGCCCTGCTGATGCCCTACGGCCCGGTCGAGGGCGTGGCGCCGGGCGCCGACATCCGCATCATCGACACGGCCGCCGTGGTCCGCCCGACCAAGGCCTGGCTGGGCCGCATCATCGACGCCTTCGGCCAGCCCATCGACGGCAAGGGGCCGTTGCCGCAAGGCCCCGCCGCCTATCCCCTGCGCGCCGCCCCGCCGCCGGCCCATTCGCGCGGCCGGGTGGGCGAGCGGCTGGACCTGGGCGTGCGCGCCATGGACGTCTTCACCACCACCTGCCGGGGCCAGCGTCTGGGCATCTTCGCGGGCTCAGGCGTGGGCAAGTCCGTCCTGCTGTCCATGCTGGCCAAGGAGGCGACCTGCGACGCCGTCGTCGTCGGCCTGATCGGCGAACGGGGCCGGGAGGTCCGCGAGTTCATCGAGGAGACCCTGGGCGAAGAGGGCCTGAAGCGCGCCATCGTCGTGGTCGCCACGTCGGACGAACCCGCCCTGAAACGCCGCCAGTCGGCCTATATGACCCTGGCCATCGCCGAGTATCTGCGCGACCAGGATCTCGAAGTCCTGTGCCTGATGGACTCGGTCACCCGCTTTGCGATGGCCCAGCGCGAGATCGGCCTGGCCGCCGGCGAGCCGCCGACCACCAAGGGCTACACCCCCACCGTCTTCACCGAACTGCCCAAGCTGCTGGAGCGCGCCGGCCCGGGACCGACGCGGCCGGACGGCACCGTCGCTGGACCCATCACCGCCCTGTTCACCGTGCTGGTGGACGGCGGCGACCATGACGAGCCCATCGCCGACGCCGTGCGCGGCATCCTGGACGGCCACATCGTCATGGACCGCAAGATCGCCGAGCGCGGCCGCTTCCCCGCCATCGACGTTCTGAAGTCCGTCAGCCGAACCATGCCCGCCTGCCAGACCCCGCCCGAGCGCGAACTGAACAAGCGCGCCCGCCAGTGCCTGTCGGCCTATGCCAACATGGAAGAGCTGATCAAGATCGGCGCCTACCGCACCGGGGCCGACCCCATCGTCGACCGCGCCATCGCCCTGAACCCCGCGCTGGAGGCCTTCCTGGGCCAGGACAAGGACGACGCCACCCGCCTGGCCGACGCCTTCGCCCGGCTGGAAGGCATCCTGAACCAGGGCATGGTCACGAACTGAGCCGGTCCTCGGCGTCCAGCCAGCCGGCCGCCCGCAAACGCGCCACGGCGGCGCGGGCCACCGGCGCCTCGATGCCGTTCGACAGCCGCAGACGCAGGTTGCGACCGTCACGCACCGTCCCTGTCACAGCCCGGCGCGCCACCCACCATGAGCGGTGGATCTGCAGCCCCTCCTGACCCGTGCGGGCCACCGCCTGTCCCAGCGTCATCAGCACCAGCCGCGAGCCCTGCTCCAGATGGGCGCGGACATAGTGGTCCTCCATCTGCAGGCAGATCAGGTCCGGCCCCCAGCGATCCGGCGGCGTCTCGGCCTGGGCATCGGCGATCGGCGCCGTGCCGGACCGGCTGCGCCAGGCGACATAGAGGCCGGTGTAAATCGTCCCGACCAGCAGCGACTGGGCATAGTATTCGCCCCACCCCAACGCCTGCTCCAGCGGCGGCCACAGGGCGACGGCGATGCTGCGGCCCACAAGGCTGAGCGGCAGGTCCGCCACGGCGACCAGCAACGGGACCCAGACGATGGGCGAAACGCGCCGCGCCTGCGCCCTTGGCCAGATCCAGCGCACGCCGGCCCCGAAGACGATGCCGCTGACGACGAACAGGCCGGTCCAGTAGGCGACGCGCATCGGCAGGGCGTCGTTGAAGTAGCTGCCGAACGGACCGACCACGCCCAGCACCGCGCCGGTAACGGCGAAGCCGGCCACGTCCATCGCCCAGGCGCGCGGCCTGTTCAGCCTGTCGAAGTCACAGCGATTCATCGGCCGACTATAGCGGCCCCGTTCGCCGGTCAGCGAACCCGTTCGCCCATTGGCGAAACGCCGGTGGCGAGCAGCCGTCGGGGCGGCCAGCAGGGACAGACCAAACCGCACCCGAGGCCCACCGATGTCCGCCCCCAACGCCCGCCTTCGTGTCTGTCACCTGCTGTGCTTCCTGGGCCTGCTGGTGCTCGCCGCCCTTCTGACCGCGCCGGCCAGCGCCCGTGCCGACGCCCCCGATCAGACCTTCACCGTGCAGGGCCCGGACGGTGTCGCCATCCAGGCCGGCGTCTGGCTGCCCGACGACGCGGCGAGCGGCGGCGAGCGGCCGCTGGTGGTCATCTCCCACGGCAACGGCGGCTGGTATCGCGGTCACCACGACACGGCCGAGGCCTTGGCCCACGCCGGTTTCATCGTCGCGGCTCTGACCCATTCCGGCGACAACTTCGAGGACCAGAGCCGGTCCACCCTGCTGACCGCCCGCGCACCCCAGCTCAGCGCTCTGATCGACCATATGCTGGCCTGGCAGGGTCCGGTACGGGTCGATCCCGCCCGCATCGGCGCCTTCGGCTTCTCGGCCGGCGGCTTTACCGTGACGCAGGCCGTGGGCGGTCAACCCGAGGCGCGCGCCATCCCGGCCTATTGCGCCCAGCACCCCGACCACTTCGCCTGCCGGCTCTACGCGATGCAGCCGGTCGATCCCGCATCGTGGCGCCCCGAGGCGCGCGACGACCGCATCCGCGCCGCCGTGATCGCCGCGCCCGCCCTCGGCTTCGCCTTCACCCCCGACAGCCTGAAGAGCGTCACCATCCCGGTCCAGCTGTGGCAGGCGGCCGAGGACGAGATCCTGCCCTCCCCCTTCAACGTCGAACCGATCCGCGACGGCCTGGGCCGTACGCCGGACTACCACCGCGTCGAGGGGGCCATGCATTTCGACTTCCTGACGCCCTGCGACGCCCGGAACCGCCTGCCCCAGCCCCTGTGCGCCTCCTCGCCCGGTTTCGACCGCGCGGCGTTCAAGGCTACGTTCAACCGCGACGTGACCCGCTTCTTCGTCGAAACACTGGGAGCCGGCGCCGCCACCCGATGAGGGGGAATATTTGCCTTTCCTTTACCCGCGCGGGCGCACGTCGTCGGGGAGGGTTTCGGCCCGCTGGGAGTACTGCCGCATGACCGCCTGGGCCCAATCGCTGATCCGCATCTCGAACTACGAGGTCGAGACGCTGCAGAAGCGTCTGGCCGAGATCACCTCGCGCAAGGCCTCCGCCGAGATGCGCCTGGCGGTGCTGGACGCCGAGGTCGAGATCGAACGCGAACGCGCCCGCCAGGACGCCGACGCCTCGATGCTGTTGCAGGCCTATCTGGGCGGCTGGAAAGCCCGCAAGGGCGCCGCCGAGAGCGACCTGACATCGCTGGACGCCGAAGAGCACGGCGCCCGCGACGCCCTGACCGGCGCCTTCGAGGAGCTGAAGAAATTCGAGCACGTCGCCGAGATGACCCGCCTCAACGCCCTGATCGCCGCCGGCAAGCGCGAAACGGCCGCGTTCGACGAGATGGGGCTGCGTCGGCGTGCCGGCTGACTCAAAAGATCCTCAACCGCATAGCGGGGGAGGGGGACCGCTTGCGGTGGAGGGGGCGACCCCACGCGCAACGCCGGCCGATCCAGGGTCGCACCGAGTTTCCGCCCCCTCCACCGCTTCGCGGTCCCTGTCGTCGGATCGCATGCGATCCTCCTCAACCCCCGTTCCGCTGCGCTCCACGGTGGAGGATCTTTCGAGGCGAGCGCTCCTCGCCGCCCCCTTCGCGCTGGCGGCGTGCGACCGCTTCGCCTCCGCCCAGACCGCTCCCCGTCACGTCCCGCCGCTGAAGTCTTTCGCCCCCTGCCCGGTCGGGACCTGCGTCATGACCGGCCAGATCCGCGATCCGCAGTGGGTCGATCTGGTCTCCACCCACTTCTCCCAGCTCACGCCCGAGTGGGAGATGAAGATGGAGTACATCCTTCAGGAGGACGGCTCGCGCCGCTGGGATGCGCCCGACCGCATCGGCGCCTTCGCCCGCGACTTCGGCCTGCGGCTCTATGGCACCACCCTGATCTGGTACGCCCAGGATCACCCGTGGTTCAACGCCCTGCCCCGCGCCCGTTTCGGGGCCGAGTACGACCGCTACATCACCGACGTCGTGGCCCGCTATCGCGGCAAGGTCGTCGGCTGGGACACCGTCAACGAGCCGGTGGCCGAGGACGGAAACGGCCTGCGCGACAGCGTCTGGAGCCGCAACCTGGGCGCCGACGGATACATGGTCCGCGCCTTCCAGACGGCCCACGCGGCGGACCCGGACGCGGTCCTGTTCCTCAACGACTACAACCTCGAGAACAATCCCCGGAAGGGCGCGACCTATCTGCGCCTGGTGGAACGGCTGCTGAAAGCGGGCGCACCCATCGGCGGGCTGGGCACCCAGTCGCATCTGGATATCGAGATCCCCGCCGGCCAGACCGCCGCATTCTTCCGCGAACTGGCCCAGTTCGGCCTGCCGATCCATGTCTCCGAGCTGGACGCGGGCCTGCGCAGCGACCGCCGCATCGACCTGCGCAGCGACGCCGAGCGGGTGCGTCAGCAGACCGCCCGCGTCGCCGAACTGACCGAGGCCTTCGTCGCTTTGCCCCCCGCCCAGCGCTTCGCCTTCACCATCTGGGGCGTGCGCGCCACCGACAGCTGGCTGCGGCGCGGCGACAAGGACGACGGCAAGGACAGCCCTGTGCTGTTCGACGACGCCGGAAACGCGACGCCGATGTTCGACGCCGTGGCGGGGGCGTTCAGAGGCTAAGATCCTCCCCCGTTGGGAGAGGGGGACCCCGAAGGGGTGGAGGGGGCTCGAGGCAAGCTGGGCGGACTCAGGATCGAGTACGGCGCGTGGGGTAGGCCCCCTCCACCGCAAGCGGTCCCCCTCCCCCGATGGGGGAGGATCTCAGTAACCCTCCCGCTTAACCGCCCTCAAACGCGCCGTGCGTATCGTCAGGTCATGAACCTGATCCACGCCCTGCAAGACAACGACAACCCCGACAGCCTGGTGTCGCGCTTCCGCCGCGCCCGCGCGCGCCGCGTCGTCGAGCTGATCGCCGCCTGCCACGCCGAGACCGGCGCGTGCCGCATCATCGACCTGGGCGGCGAGGCCAACTACTGGCGGCTGTTCGACCGCCAGATGCTGGCGGACAAGGGCGTCCACATCACCCTGGTCAATCCGGGCGGCGTGACCGACGTCTGGGACGACGGTCTGTTCGCCGTGGTGGACGGCGACGCCTGCGACCTGCCGCAGTACGCCGACCACAGCTTCGACCTGGTCCATTCCAACTCGGTGATCGAGCACGTCGGCGACTGGGTGCGGATGGAGGCCTTCGCCCACGAATGCCGCCGCCTGGCCAAACGCTATTACGTCCAGACGCCCTATTTCTGGTTCCCGATAGAGCCCCACTTCTCGGCGCCCTTCTTCCACTGGCGCAGCGAGCAGTCGCGCGCCCGCTCGCTGCTGAAGCGCCGCCACGGCTTCGCCGAGCGCTCGCCCGACGTCGGTTCGGCCATGCGCGACGTCCAGCACGCGCGCCTGCTGGACAAGACCCAGTTCCACTTCCTCTATCCCGACGCGGTCCATCACGACGAGGTCGTCGCCGGCCTGACCAAGTCGCTGATCGCGGTGCGCGACCCGTCCAGCCACTGAGGCTTCGCCGGGCGGATTGACGCCTCGGCAGGCCCGTGTTCGATGAGCGCCGGGACATCGTTCGCGCGCGTTTCAACGCGCGCCGGGAAACGCATCATGAAGATCATCCTCGCGCTCGCCGCCGCGCTCACGCTCGGCGCCTGCGCCACCTCGCAGTCAGGCTCGGCCGCGCCCGGCGCCCTGACCTGGGCGGCGCCCGACGGCGCCTGGGTGCTGGCCGAGTGGAAGGACGGCGCCTACTATCCCGGCGTGCTGAAGCGCGCGGGCGTCGGCCGCTATGCGGTCAGGTTCGATGACGGGACCGAGGCCATGGTGCGCCCCGACCAGATTCGCCCGTACGACTGGCAACCCGGCGCGCGGATCGCCTGCCAGGTGGTCGAGGGGCGGATGGACCCGGTCACCGTGGCCACCCTGGGCCCCGGCACGACCGACCTGGGCGTGATCGACGACGCCGGCGTCGCCTACACCACCACCACGGGCCGCTGCCGGGCGCTCTAGTCCCGACTGCGCGTCACCAGCCGATCGGCTGGCCGTCCCACGCGAAGAAGCCGCCGGTGTCGGCGGGCGTCAGGCCGTCCATGACATCCAGCAGCGCCTTCGCCGAATGATCCGGCGTCAGGCGGCGCGCGGTGGCGACGGCGCCCTGGCCGAACGGCGCGCTGAGGCGGGTCTGGACCGTGCCGGGGTGCAGGGCGACGCAGATCGCCTGTGGATGGGTGCGCCGCTGCTCGATCGCCAGGGTGCGGATCAGCTGGTTCAGCGCCGCCTTGGACGCGCGATAGCCGTACCAGCCGCCCAGACGGTTGTCGGAAATGCTGCCGACCCGCGCCGACAAGGCCGCGAACAGGCTCGGCGCGTCGCGCGGCGCCAGCGGCAGAAGATGCTTGGCGATCAGGGCCGGGGCGATGGCGTTGACGGCGAACAGCCGCTGCATCGCCTCGGGGTCGATGGCCCGCATCGACTTTTCGGGCGTGACGCCCTCGGCGTGCAACAGGCCGGTGGCCACGATGACGCGCGTCGGCCGCCCGACGTCGCCTACCGCCTCGGCCAGCCCCGCCACCTCCGCCTCCTGCGTCACGTCGGCCTGGACGAAGACGGCGTCGGGCCGATCCGGCCAGTCGTCCGGCCGCCGCCGCGCCACGCCGACCACGGCTGTATACCGCCCGGCGTCCAGCAGCCGCCCCATCAGCGCCCCGCCCACGCCCCCGCCCGCTCCGACGACGACGGCGATGGGCGAAGGTGAGGTCATGACGCCTTCATAACGCCCCCGCGCCGTTCCGTCTCAGGAACGCGCACCGCCGGACGGCAGAACGCCCGCCGGGTCTCCCCGACGGGCGTTCTGTGATCTGAAACGGTGTGCCGCGCCGATCAGGCGGCGGCGACGGCGACGCCTTCCTGCGGGTCGCGCAGGACGTAGCCGCGGCCCCAGACGGTCTCGATGTAGTGTTTGCCGTCGGCGGCGGTGGCCAGCTTCTTGCGCAGCTTGCAGATGAAGACGTCGATGATCTTCAGCTCCGGCTCGTCCATGCCGCCGTACAGGTGGTTCAGGAACATCTCCTTGGTCAGGGTCGTGCCCTTACGCAGGGAGAGCAGCTCCAGCATCTGGTATTCCTTGCCGGTCAGGTGGACGCGGTGACCGTTCACCTCGACCGTCTTGCCGTCCAGGTTCACGGCGATCTCGCCGGTGTGGATGATGGCCTGGGCGTGACCCTTGGAGCGACGGACCACGGCGTGGGTGCGCGCGATCAGCTCGTCCTTGTGGAAGGGCTTGGTCATGTAGTCGTCGGCGCCGCCGCCGAACGTCTTCACCTTGGTCTCGATCTCGCTGGAGCCCGACAGGATCATGACCGGCGTATTGACCTTGCCGACGCGCAACTGACGCAGAACTTCGAGCCCGTTCATGTCGGGGAGGTTCAGGTCGAGCAGGATCAGGTCGTAGTCATAGATCTTGCCCAGATCGATGCCTTCTTCACCCAGATCCGTGGTGTAGACGTTGAAGCCTTCCGACTTCAGCATCAGCTCGATGCTTTGCGCGGTCGCGTGATCGTCTTCGATAAGCAGAACGCGCATTCAGCAACCCCTCCAGGCGAGCTTGGCCATATGCCCGGCCATAAGCAGCCGGGTAACCTTGTTCGCACGTTAATCGTCCAAAACCTTAAGAACGGTTAACGGCGCTTCGATGACCGAATCGTAGGCTGATTTGCGAATCGCCGTCGAGGTGTTGTCGTCGTCAACGATTCGATCCTCGCGCGCGGCTCGCCCATCTCCGCCTCACGCGTGGAGAGCCTCCGCACCACCTCAGGATGCGCCCACGTCCGAATCTGGCGCTGACTAGGAGTTTATTCCTATCGGCCCCGACGCAGAACGCGCGGGGCCGGAGGCTGACGGGGAGCGAGCGCCTATGACATCAGACGGCTATGAGGACTACCGCGTGCCGGTCGCCGAGCAGGACCGGACCAAGGCGGGCGTTGCCCTGCACGTCGTCTCGGCCCTGAGCGGCGTGCCGGTCGCCCAGATGACCCGCCTGCGCACCACGCCGCGCGCCACCCGCGCCCGCTGGATCGCCATGTATCTGGCCCATGTCGCGTTCGGCTGGACGCTGGAGCGCGTGGGTCACGTCTTCGGTCTGAACCGCGCCACCGCGGGGACCGCCTGCCGCTGGGTCGAGGACGAACGGGACCAGCTGGATTTCGACCGCGTGGTCGATGGGATGGAGCGGACCATCGGCGCCCTGTTCGCCCTGCCGCGCATCGAGGTGCAGCCGTGAGCGGCGCCGCGAGCGGAACGGGCGGGCGATCGCTCGATCGGGCGCGGGCGCTGATGGGGCGGCCGGGGGCGTGGCTGGACGCCGAGGGCGGCGGGTACGGCCTGCGGCTGGGCGGCGACCGGCGCGCGCGGGTTGTGGTGACCCTGGACGAGGCGGCCTTTCGCGCTTTGGTCGAGCGCCCCGGACTACGCGTGCGGAACGGCGGCGGCTGGACCGGGCGGAACGCGCCAGAGCCTGCGGCGGCTCCCGCGCCGGGTCGTCCTGGCCACATCGAGGGCCAGCGGGCCGTGATGCAGGCCGACGGCCGCCTGGCCCTGCGCCCCGCCAATATGGGCGAGACGCCGATCGCCTGGTTGTTGCGCCGCAAGGATCGCTATGGCCGTCCCTGGCTGACGCCGGCGCAGGGGGTGGCGGGCGAACGGCTCAGCCGCGACGCCGAGATCGCCCTTTCCGGTCCGTCGCTGACCATGCGCTGGGACGCCCTGCCGCGCGCGGGGGGCGGATCGTCCGCCGTCGCCGAACCCGGCGACCGCACCCTGGCCGCGGCCCGGCGGGTGGCGGCGGCCCTGGGCGCCTGCCCGCCCCAGACCCGCCTGATGCTGGACAGCATCTGCGTGCGCGGCCGCTCGATGCAGCTGGCCGAGGGCCGGCTGGGGCTGAGGCGGCGCCAAGGCCGGGCCGTGCTGATCCAGGGTCTGGATGCGCTGGCCAAGCACTACGGACTTGGGGGAGCGGCCTCGCGTTGACACCTGGTCGTCCGCGTCACCATATGCAGACCATGACCCGCATGATCCTCGTCAAGGCGATCTATGACCCGGAGGCCGGCGTCTGGTTGAGCGAGTCCAGCGATGTGCACGGCCTGCGGATCGAGGCGCCGACCTTTGAGGCGCTGGTCGAGCGACTGCCCGGTGTGATCGAGGATCTTCTGGCCGATGACGGCGAGACGGGCGACATCCCGATCGAGGTCGTCGCACACCGCAGCACGCGGGTCAGGCTGGGCATTGCTGCGTGAGCTTCACGCGCGACGTGAAGCGCATCCTGAAGGAAAACGGCTGTGCATTGCATCGCCAGGGTCGGGGTGACCACGAAATCTGGTTCAGCCCCATCAACGGCAGGCGGTTCACAGTCGACGGCGACATCCGCTCGCGGCACACCGCGAACGGCACGCTTCACGACGCCGGCCTGCCAAAGGCGTTCTGACTATAGCTTCAGCTCGCCTTTCAGGGCGTCGATGCGCTTGGACGCTTCGGCCTTGGACAGGTCGTCGGAGAAGGCGTCGGCCTCGCCGGCCTCTTCGCTCAGGGTCTTGAGGTAGGAGGCCTGGGCGCCGGTCATGGGATCGTCGCCGGACACCCAGTCGGACGGGTCCTTCTCGGTGTTCGAGCCGGGATGGGGATCGAGTTTCGGGTTGGCGTCGGTCATGGGAACACTCCTTGATGTTCTCATAATGTTCCGCGCGCGCCGCGGTTCCTCAGCCGGTCGCCAGCGCCGTTTCCCGAATCCGGCCGACCATGCTGTTCAGCCCGTTGGCGCGCTGGCGGGTCAGGGCGCCGGGCAGACCGAGGCGATCCAGCGCGGCGCGGGCGTCGAAGGCCAGGATCTCGGCCGGAGTGCGGCCGGAATAGAGTTTCAGCAGCAGCGCGATATTGCCCTTCGACAGGGCGCTGTCGCTGTCGGCGTCGAACCACAGCCGACCGTCCGCCGCCCGCCCGTCCAGCCAGACCTGGGCCGCGCAGCCCGGCACCTTGTTCGCCTCGGTGCGGGCCGCCTCGGGCAGAGGAGCCAGCCCCTTGCCCAGATCGATGACGTATTCGATCCGCCCCTCCCAGTCGCCCAGCAGGTCGAACTCCTCGACCAGTTCGGCCAGGGTCTCGTCGATGCTGAGCGTGGGGGCGGTGACCATGCCCGCCAGATAGGCCGGGACCGTCCGGTGGACAACGGCGCGAACGCAGGGGACGACCAGTCGCCTCGAAAGGGAGCGAGCTTTAGCCGACTCGCGCAGACCGGTAGGTTCGGCGGTCAATCTCCCGGACACGTCTTGTCGCCTCCCGCCGCCCAGATCCCGCCGTCCGACCCGGACCAGACCGCCGTCCTGGCCGTCGACGCCGCGCACCCGCGCGCGCCGGCCATTGCGGCCTGGCATCTGGCGTGGGCGGCGGCGTCGGGCGTTCTGGCCCTGGGGGCCGGCTGGTTCGGCGGCGCCTGGGCCCATTCGATCCTGTGGGGACTGCTGGTCCTGGGCCTGCCCGGGCTGGGCGGGCTGGTGCTGCTGAAGCGGGCGGACACGCCGGCGCGCATGGGGCTGATGTACGGCTGGTGCCTCGCCACGGTGATCGCCTCGGCATTGACGGGCGGGCTGAGCGGGCCGCTGGCGGGGATGATCGCCATGCCGGTGGCCGCCGCCCTGGCGCTGGGCGATGCGCGCAAGATCCAGATCGGGGCGCTGGGCGCCGCCGCCGCCGCCCTGCTGGGCGCTGCGACGACCAAGGTGGCCGGCCTGCCGCCCGCCGCGCCCATCCTGTCGGCGGCCGGGGCCGTGGTGGTGGCCGCCGCCGTCATCCTGGCCGTGCGCCTGACCGGGGCGGACCGGGCCCGCCGGCTGGACCGCGCCGAGGATCAGGCCGCCCGAGCCGACCGCCTGCTGGCCGGACAGCCGGGGCTGGCCCTGTTGATGGAGCCGTCGGGACGCGTCCTGGCCGCCTATGGCTCGCCGCCCGTCGCCCTGCCCGTCGACCCTCTGTTCGAGCAGGGACTGATCGGCCTGGTGCACGCCCCCGACCGGCCCGCCATCCTGTCGGCCATCGACAAGGCGCTGAACGGCGCCGAGAGCCAGGTCCTGTTCTCACCGCGCGGCGCGCTGGACCGGCGCATCATCATGATCTTCAAGCGGTTCGACGATGACGCCAAGGAGGGCGGCGGCGCGCGCCTGATCGTCCAGGCTTTCGACGGCACGCTGCAATACGCCCGCGAACTGGCGCTGGAGACCGCCCGCGCCGAGGCCGAGGCGTCCAGCGCGGGCAAGACGCGCTTCCTGGCGAACATGAGCCACGAACTGCGCACGCCGCTGAACGCCGTGCTGGGCTTCTCGGACATGATGCGCGAGCGCATCTTCGGCCCCCTGCCAGAGCGCTACGCCGAATACGCCGAGAGCATCCACACGGCCGGCGGCCACCTGCTGGAGTTGATCAACGACGTGCTGGACGTGTCGAAGATCGAGGCCGAGCGCTATCGCCTGTCCCGGGAGCTGTTCGACGCGCGCGACGTGGTCTCGGCCGCCGTCGCCTTGGTGCGGGTCGCCGCCGACGACAAGCGGGTTGAGCTGAACGCCGTCCTGCCCGCCGGGCCCCTGAAGATCACCGCTGATCGCCGCGCGCTGAAGCAGATGGCGCTGAACCTGCTGTCCAATGCGGTGAAGTTCACCCCCGCGGGCGGGTCCGTCACCGTCACGCTGGAGAGCATCGGGCCGTATCTGGAGCTGGTGGTCTCCGACACCGGCGTCGGCATCGCGCCCGAGGACCTGCAGCGCCTGGGCCGCCCCTTCGAACAGGCGGGCGATGCGGAACAGCGCTCGCAGGGCACCGGTCTGGGCCTGTCTCTGGTGCGCTCGCTGGCTGAACTGCACGGCGGGCGGATGAGCCTGGAAAGCACGCTCGGCGCCGGCACCGCGGTGACGGTGCGCCTGCCGGTGATCACGGTGGGGCGGCCGGTCGCGGCTTAATCTCCTTCTCCCCTCGGGGGAGAAGGTGGGCCGCGGTAGCGGCTCGGATGAGGGGTCGGTTTCCGCGACCACATCGGCTGACTGGGGCCAGCGTCCCCCTCAACCGTCAGGCTTCGCCTGCCACCTTCTCCCCCGCGGGGAGAAGGAGCGTTAGACCGGGCCCATCGCCACGAAGGCGCGGGCCGCCGGGAAGTCGCCGGCTTCGAACTGGGACCGGGCCACGCTGCCGTCGCGGAAGACGAACTCCACGGCGAAGACCTCGCGCGGATCCAGACCGGCCAGGGCCTGGGCGGCGGCGGCGGGGAAGGTCCAGGCCTGGCCGTCGGCGCGGCCCACGGCCAGCAGGCCGGACGGCGCGGCCTGGTTGGCGGCGGCCCAGATGACGCGGGTCTGGGGCGCGGGCGGCGTCGTCCCCGACAGCCAGGGGCGCGCCGCGATGGTCGGGTCGCGCAGCACGATGCGGGCGCCGGTCGGGCGCGGACGGCCGTACCAGGATACGACGGCGGTCAGCACGTCCGGCTGCTCGATGCCGCCGGCGACGCCGAACCGCACGGGCGAGGCGCCGGTCGAGGTCGCCTGCATCAGCCGCCAGGTGGTGCGCGAATAGGCGGCGCGGTCCGCGCTCCAGTCGCCGCGCTGGCCGGGGAAGGTCATGGACCGCGTGCGACGCCAGCCGGCGAAGCCCGCCTCGACCCGACCGCGCACGACGTTCAGATCGGCCGATCCACAGGGCGTGGCGTGAGCGCGGGCATGGGCGCGTGCGCGCGTGGCCGCCAGGTCGATGTCGCTGGCTCCGGCCCGCAGCGCTGCGCCGCGCGCCTGCAGGGTCGCCGCGTTCAGGGCCGCCGTCAGCCGGGCGTCGAACAGGTTGCAGCGCGCGCCGGCCGCCATCACGAAGCTGCGCTCATAGAAGGTCTGGGCCGGGCTGGCGGACACGGCGCCGGGTAGCGCCGCCAGCATCATGGCGACGGCGAGACCGCGTCGCAGGCTGACGCCGTGCTTTGTTCGACCTAGGATCATCCGGCCACCATAGGCGCCGGGCGTTCCGGTCCGGTTTCCGATCAGGGTGAACGAAATGCTCCTTTCCAGCGATCTGTGGACGTCGGCCCTGATCCGCCGCGCCGAACTGGCGGGCGCGTTCGCCACCGTGGTGCGCAAGGGCGACGCCCGCGCCGGGACGGTGATCGTCAAGGCCTACGACACCTCCACCCGCCAGGCGCGCCTGTTCACCGAAGCCTTCGGATCAGACGGCGAACGCCTCTGGATCCAGCCGGTCGCCAGCGAGATGGAAAGCGAGCTGGACGCCTACATCCAGCGCCAGGCGGGCTACGACCCCGACATCTGGGTGATCGAGATCGAGGACCGCCAGGGTCGGCACTTCATCACGGAGAAGGTCCAAGAATCTCCCTCCCAGGGCGGGGGAGGGCGGGCCGCGTAAGGGGCCGGGTGGGGGCGGCTGATATGGCGGTGATCGCGACGTCCCGCAGAATGCGGACGACCATGTCCCCGCCCGAGGCCCGCCTGTGGCTCGCGCTCCGCCCCCTCCGCGCTCAGGGCTTCCACGTCCGTCGCCAGCATCCCTTCCACGGCTACTTCCTCGATTTCGTCTGCATGTCGCGCGGACTGGTGATCGAGGTGGACGGCGCGTCGCATGAGCATCGTGCTGAGTGGGACCAGCAGAGGGACGCCGCGCTGGCGCGACATGGTCTGCGCACGATCCGCATTCCGGCCATCGACGTCCGCGACCACCTGACCGAGGTGATGGAGATGATCGTGCGAGAGCTCGAGGCCGCCCCCACCCGGTCCCTTCGGGACCACCCTCCCCGTTCCGGGGAGGGAGAATGATGCACCACGCCTCTCCCTCCCCCGGCGGGGGAGGGCGGGCCGCGTAAGCGGCCGGGTGGGGGCGGCCCTAAGCCTTCTTCGCGTCGAAATCCGCCCGCGCCGCCTCGATGCGCTCCACGTTCGCCTCGGCCCAGGTCCAGACGCCGCAGAAGGCCTCGGCCAGGGTCAGGCCCAGGTCCGTAAGGCGGTATTCCACCTTCGGCGGGATGACCGGATGGACGGTGCGGATCACCAGGCCGTCGCGCTCCATGGCGCGCAGGGTCTGGGTCAGCATCTTCTGGCTGATGCCGCCCACCAGATCGCCGATGCGGGTGAAGCGCTGCTCGCTGTGTTCGGTCAGGACCTCGAGGATCAGCATGGTCCACTTGTCCGCCACCCGGCCGATGACGTCGTTGACCAGGGCCTCGACGCGCGGATCGGCCGGTTCGCCGGTTTTCGGGTGGGCGATGCGGGCGGCGGGATGCGTCATGGCCATTTCTTCCTGTTTGGTAAGTATAGCCCCATTCAGTGCCTACTTTCCATTGGAGAGTGACCGTCCTACCTGGTCGCCACGGCAAGCGAAAGGACCGCACCATGAACATCCCCGGCAGCACCATCCTGATCACCGGCGGCGGCTCCGGCATCGGCCGCGCCCTGGCCGAGGCCATGCACGCCAGGGGCGCCAAGGTCGTCGTCACCGGACGCCGCGAGGGCCCGCTGAAGGACGTCGCCAGCGCCAACCCCGGCATGGTCTGGGCGACCCTGGACATGACGGACGCGGCCGCCATCGCCGCCTTCGCCGCCCAGATCGTGAAGGACCACCCCACGCTCAACGCCGTCATCAACAACGCCGGGGTCATGGTCGCCGAGGACCTGTCGGGCGACGCCTGGGACTATGAGACGGCCGAGGCGACCATCGCCACCAACCTGCTGGGCCCCATCCGTCTGACCGGCGCCCTGATCGGCCATCTGAAGCAGCAGGCGGCCGCGACCGTGATGACCGTGTCGTCCGGCCTGGCCTTCATCCCCCTGACCGCCACCCCGACCTATTCGGCGACCAAGGCGGCGATCCACAGCTGGAGCCAGTCGCTGCGCACGCAGCTGAAGGACACGTCGATCGAGGTGCTGGAACTGGCCCCGCCCGCCGTCGCCACCGACCTGATGCCCGGCCACGCGGAGAACCCCAACTCCATGCCGCTGGACGCATACATCGCCGAGGTGATCGGCCTGATCGAGCGCGGCGACACCCCCCGGGGCGAGATCCTGGTCGAGCGGGTCAAGCCGCTGCGTTGGGCCGAACGCGACGGATACGAGGCCGTCTACGAACGCCTGAACGGCGCGCACTGAGCCCGGTCCCTCCCCCGTCCTCGGGCGGGGGAGGATCCCTGCGCCGGCTCGCCATCCACCACTGGCCTTGACTTATCACCGTTCATCGGGCATTTACGCCGCATCGCACCATGCGATGTCCGGCGCTCCAGCGCGTGTGGGTTCTCCCCGAACCTGACTGTAGCAGCCGCCGGCCTCTCAAGATCATACGTCGCCCGGACACGCGGGGCGCCGCCCGTTACAGCCCGGTTTGCCCGGGCCGACGGTGCGCGGCCCCTTTGGCTTTCGAGCCCGGTCGATACGCGCCGTCGTTTCGCGAAAGACGACACCCCATGACGCAAGTCACATTCGACCAGATGGGCCTGAACCCGGCCCTGCTCCAGGCCCTGAAGGCCTCCGGCTACACCACCCCCACCCCGATCCAGGCGCAGGCCATCCCCGACGTGATGGCCGGCAAGGACCTGCTGGGCATCGCCCAGACGGGCACCGGCAAGACCGCCGCCTTCGCCCTGCCGATCCTGCACCGCCTGGCCGCCAACCGCGTCGCGCCCAAGCCGCGCACCACGCGCTGCCTGGTGCTGAGCCCCACGCGCGAACTGGCCACCCAGATCGGCGACAGCTTCAAGACCTATGGCCAGCACCTGGGCTTCCGCGTCGCCGTCATCTTCGGCGGCGTGAAGTACGGCGGCCAGGAGCGCGCCCTGCAGCAGGGCCTGGACATCCTGGTGGCCGCTCCGGGGCGCCTGCTTGACCATATCCAGCAGAAGACGCTGGACCTCTCGACCTGCGAGATCTTCGTGCTGGACGAGGCCGACCAGATGCTGGACCTGGGCTTCATCAAGCCGATCCGCCAGATCGTCAGCCGCATCCCGGCCAAGCGCCAGAACCTCTTCTTCTCGGCCACCATGCCGTCGGAGATCGGCAAGCTGGCGGGCGAGCTGCTGAAGGACCCGGTCAAGGTCCAGGTGACGCCGCAGGCCACCACCGTCGAGCGCATCAGCCAGTCGGTCGTCTGGGTCGAACAGGGCAAGAAGCGCGCCCTGCTGACCGAGATGTTCTCGGACCCCGAGTACACGCGCTGCTTGGTCTTCACCAAGACCAAGCACGGCGCCGACAAGGTCGCGGCCTATCTGGAGGCCGGCGGCGTCGAGGCCGGGGCCATCCACGGCAACAAGAGCCAGCCCCAGCGTGAACGCACCCTGGCCGCCTTCAAGGCCGGCAAGCTGCGCGTCCTGGTCGCCACCGACATCGCCGCGCGCGGCATCGACGTGGACGGCGTCTCGCACGTCGTGAACTTCGAACTGCCGCACGTGCCGGAAAGCTATGTCCACCGCATCGGCCGGACGGCCCGCGCGGGCAAGGACGGCACCGCCGTCAGCTTCGTCGCCGGCGACGAGATGAAGCTGCTGCGCGACATCGAAAAGGTCACGCGCCAGAAGATCCCGGCCACCGACCGCCGCAACGACAAGTCTCTGGCCCTGCTGGACCAGTCGATCATGGCGGCGGGCGTCAATGCCAAGGCGACGATGCCGGATCGCGAAGGCGGCGACCGCGACCAGATGCGCAACCGCCCGCGCAATCCGCGCCGCGACGGCGTCCGCCCCGAAGGCGGCGGCCAGCCGCATCGCCAGCGTAAGCCCCAGCCCGGCCGCACCCACGCCGCGCCGCCGGCCCGCGCCTATGACCCCATGTCGGGTGAACGTCCCAAGGTCGCGGCCTCGGCCTCGGCCGAACCCAAGGCGGTCGACAACCTGAACCGCCGCCCCCGCAACCGTCGCCCGTCGAATGGCGGCCGCGGCAAAGCGCAGGGGTAGCCTCTGGACTTTCCTCCCCATGCTTCATGGGGAGCGGGACCACGAAGTGGTGGAGGGGTGGAGCCGGTCGTATACGACCGGCGACGTCAAGCGCCGCGCCTGAGCAGCCCCTCCGTCTCGGCCTGACGGCCGAGCCACCTCCCCACCGCATCTGCGATGGGGAGGGGATCGCTATTCCGCCGCGCTCCCGCCCGTTGCGGTCCTGTGCTAGGATCGCCACCTAATCCGCCTTCAGCCCACAGCCCTGCAGCCCATGTACGAAACCCCCGACACCGACACCGACGTCTTCGTTCGCTCCAGCAGCATCCGCATCCACGAGGATCCGGCGGCGTTCGAGTGCATGCGCAAGGCCGGGCGTCTGGTGGCCGAGGCGCTGGACATGATCGCCGCGCATGTGAAGCCGGGCGTCACCACCGAACACATCGACAATCTGATCCGCGAGTTCACCCTGGACCGCGGCGGCCTGCCCGCCTGCCTGGGCTACAAGGGCTACGAGAAGACGGTCTGCACCTCGATCAACCATGTCGTCTGCCACGGCATTCCGGGCGACCGGGTGCTGAAGGACGGCGACATCGTCAACATCGACCACACCGTCATCGTCGACGGCTGGCATGGCGATAGCAGCCGGATGTACGGCGTCGGCGACGTCAATCCGCGCGCCCGCAAACTGGTCGACGTGACCTATGAGGCGCTGCGCCTGGGCCTGGAGCAGGTGAAGCCGGGCAACACCTTCGGCGACATCGGCTACGCCATCCAGCGCTATGTCGAGGCCCAGCGCATGAGCGTGGTGCGCGACTTCTGCGGCCACGGCATCGGCCGCATCTTCCACGACACGCCCAACGTCCTGCACTATGGCCGCAAGGGCGACGGCGCGGTGCTGAAGCCCGGCATGTTCTTCACCGTCGAGCCGATGGTGAACCTGGGCAAGCCGCACGTGAAGGTGCTCAGCGACGGCTGGACCGCCGTGACCCGCGACAAGTCCCTGTCGGCCCAGTGCGAGCATTCGGTGGGCGTGACCGAGGACGGCGTGGAGATCTTCACCGCCTCGCCCGCGAACCTGTTCAAGCCGCCGTTCTAGATATCGTTCTCCGCCTCCTGGGCGGAGACAGCGAGCGCAGCGAGCAGAGGCGGGCAAGTCCCGGACTCGACCTTTCGGGCCCGCCTCTGGCCGCAAGAGCGGCCTGTCTCCGCCCAGGGGGCGGAGAGCGGGTTAGCGCCGCGCTCTCGCCCACGCCACCGCATGCGCCGGATGGATCACCGGCAGGTCTCCGCCTTCGCCGGGCTGCGCGGTCTCCAGCAGACCCTGGATCACTTGCTCCGGCGTCAGGCCCGGCGCCACCGCCAGCATCTGGGCCGCCACGCGCGCCGTCATGGGCGAGGCGAAGGAGGTGCCGGAGCGGCGCATCACCTGTCCGCCGGGGCTGCGGACGATGTTGCCCTCGGCCAGCGCATAGAGGCGCACCCGCGCGCCATAGGTGGTGAAGGCTGTCGGGCGTCCCGACGTGCCCGTGCCGCCGACGACCAGGATGTTGGGCCGATCCAGCGTCTGGGGCGCCGCGTCCTGGACTTCCTCCGGCTGATCGCTGTTGCCCGCGCCGACGACGAACAGGATGTCCGGGCAGTCGCGGATGACGCCGTCGATGGCCGCCCGCATCACCGCCGCCATGGCCGCGCCGCGCGTCGCCGCGCGTTCGGGGTCGGTCTCCTGCCCCGCGCGCAGCAGGCCCTCGGCCCAGCCGTCGGCGTTCGAGACCCAGCTCATGTTGACGATCCGCACGCCCGCGCCGCGCAGCCGGGCGCCGCCGGCCGGCAGGGCGTCGGCCCACCGCTGGATATCAGCCTCCACGAAAACCTGCGGATCCGGATAGTCGCCGTACGGATATAGGTTGAAGGCGTACAGCCGCACGAACGGCGCCGGGTCGGCGATCAGGCTGGCCACCCAGGTGGCGTGGGACGCGCCGTTCCATTCGCTGGAGACGCGGATGTCGGCCAGCTGTTCCTCCAGCCCGGCGCTGCGCGACCGCTCGGCGACGAAGCGGGCCTCGGGCGTGTCGTCGCCGTAGGCCAGGTCGGACAGCCCCTTCTCGATGGCGATCTGCAGACCCAGCCGGGCGGCCAGCTCGGGCGACGGCGGCGGCAGACGCTGCTGGGTCGGACGGACCATGGCGTCGAAGGTCGGGCCGAAGGCGTCGTCGATCACCCCGTTGCCGTCGTTGTCCACGCCGTCCAGTGGCTCGGCGGGATCGACGGCCAGCTGGCCCGGAAACAGGTTGGGATCGAAGCCGGATTCCCAGACGGCCACCGTCACAGGCAGGGCGCCTGCCATCGCCTCTGCCGTCACCTCGCGTGCGGGCCAGATGTCGACCGGCCGGTGCGCCGGGTCGTCGATCCAGGCCTTCAGCGCAGCCGCCATCTCCGTGCGGCAGGGCGGCACGCCATTCCCCTCGGCGCGCATGTTCGCCAGCGACATGGCGGCCAGCACATTGATCGATCCCTGGGCCTGAGCCTGCGGATCGACCACCAGGGCGGCGGAGGCGGCGTGGAACGCCGGGCTGACGCTCTGCACCACGCCATAGCGGCCGACCACCTCGTCCCGCACGGTCAGGGGATCGGCCGCCGCCAACGTCCGGGTGATCTGTGCGGCGGCGGCGGCGCAGCGGCCGTCAGGCCCCGCGGCCTCGCCGGCGGCCAGACCAGCCGCCAGGGCCTCACGCACCATCGACCCGATCTGGCGCAGCTGTGGCTTCGCTTCCGCCGCCCTCTGGGCCTGGATCAGGCTCATCGCGTCGGCGGGCCGGTGCTGAAGGATGGCGATGGCCGTCAGCCCATAGCGCAGCCGCTGGGCGATGGCCGGGTCGCGGATGTCATAGTCGGTCAGCAGCCGCTCGGCTTCGGCGCGGTAGGCGGGCAAGGCCTCCAGAAAGGCCGGCGTGTTCAGGGTCTGGCTGGGCAGCACGGCGGCGGGAAAGCGCACAGGCGGCAGATCGGCCTCGGACGAAATCACCGGCCGACCGCTCTGCGCAGTCGCCGCACTCGCCAAGACGCCCCACAACGCCGCCGCCATCGCCGCTGTTCGCATCACCGATCCCCCATTCTACGGCAGGTGATCGCGCCTCGCCCAAGTTGTCAAACGCCGTTCGCGCACCGCAATGCCCGGTTGAGCTGCACCCGGGACCGTTGCAAGGTGGCGCTTCGGAGGGACGCCCACATGACCGAGCAAACCGCCCTGTCGGCTGAACCGGTCGAGCCCGCGAAGAAGGCCTCGCCGCGCCACGCCGGGCACCGCGACCGGTTGCGCGAGCGGGCGGCGGCGGGCGGGCTGCTGGCCCTGCCGGACTATGAACTGCTGGAGCTGCTGCTGTTCCGGTCGATCCCGTACAAGGACACCAAGCCGCTGGCCAAGGACCTGCTGGCGCGCTTCGGCGGGCTGGAGGGGCTGGGGGCCGCCAGCCACGAGGCGCTGGAGGACACGGTCGCGGCCGGGCTGAGCTATGCGCGCGGCAAGGCGACCCGCGCCATCGCCCTGGACCTGCAGCTGATCTTCGACGTCGCGCGCCGGGTGGCGAAACAGCCGACCGAGAAGCGCCAGGTCATCTCGTCCTGGACGGCGCTGGTCGCCTATGTCCGCGTCGCCCTGCAGCATGAGCCGCGCGAGCAGTTCCGCGTTCTCTATCTGGACCGGAAGAATCAGCTGATCCTCGACGAAATCCAGAACCGCGGCACCATCGACCACGCCCCCGTCTATCCGCGCGAGATCGTGCGCCGGGCGCTGGAGCTGTCGGCCAGTTCGGTCATCCTGGTGCACAACCACCCCTCGGGCGACCCGACGCCGTCGCGCGCCGATGTCGAGATGACCCGCCAGGTCGTGGAGGCGGGACGGCCGCTGAGCGTCACCGTCCACGACCATCTGGTGGTCGGGCGGGACGGGGTGGCCAGCTTCAAGCAGCTGGGCTTGATGTGACGGGTCGCCCCAGGCTGCTGGCCCTGGCGGGCTTTGGGCTGGTCGCGATCTGGACCGGTTGGCGGCTGATCCGCATCATCGACCAGATCAGCACCAGCCTGTTCTATATGAGCGCCGCCGGCAGGACGGACGCCATCGTCTCGGCGATGGTGGTTTCGGCGTTTCTGGCCGGCGTGGCCACGCTCCTGGCGCTGTGGGTGGCCTGGCGGGGCCTGAAGACTGGCCGGGGCGGCCGGCTGGTCGCGGGATTGGCCGGAGCGGTGCTGCTGCCGCTGCTGCACGAGCAGGTCGTCGTCTTCTTGAGCCGCCTGGCGATCTAGGCCGTAGCCGCCCATTAAGGTTTACGCGTCATGCTCTGCGCCCGAACCATGAGGGCCGCCTCGCCATGCCCATGACCATCGACGCGCTGCACAGCGAGCTGGCCGAAGCCTTTCCGGACGCCGAGATCGTCATCGACGACCTGGCGGGGGACGGCGACCATTACCGCGCACGCATCGTCTCCAGCGCCTTCGCCGGTTTGAGCCGCGTCAGGCAGCACCAGCTGGTCTATGCGGCGCTGAAGGGAAAGATGGGCGGCGAACTGCACGCCCTGGCCCTGGAGACCGTCACGCCCTCACCGGCGCCCGGCGCGGTTCAGGGAGGCTGAGGCCATGCGTTATCGTCCGTTCGGGCGCACCGGCGCCTCGGTCTCCAACCTGACCCTGTCCGTGGGGACCGAAGCCTTGTCGCGCGGCCCCGGCGCGGCGCGAGAGCTGATCTTCACGGCGCTGGAGGCCGGGGTGAACTGCTACCGGTTGGAAAGCGCCGATCCGGTGCTGGCCGAGGTGGTCGGCGACGCCCTGTCGAACCTGGACCGCAAGCTGGTCAGCGTCGGCATCACCCTGGGCGCCGGCGACGGCCGCCGCGGTCCGGCGCGCGACTTCTCGGCCGAGGGCATGACCGGTTCGATCGACCGGGTGCTGCACGTCTCGGGGCTGGGCTGGATCGACTTCGCCCTGCTGGACGAGCCGGGCGAGCATGAGCTGCCGCAGTCGTCGTTGAATGCGCTGAAGGCCCTGCGCGCCACCGAGCGGGTGCGCCTGCTGGGCGTGTCGGGCGACGGCGAGGTGATGGACGCCTATGTCTCGACCGGCGCCTTCGACATCCTGGCCACGCCCTACAATCTGAACTCCAGCTGGCAGGTGCGGCACCGCATCCGCGCGGCGCGCGAGCAGGACATGGCCGTCTTCGCCTACGACTATTTCCCGCAGAGCCTGTCGACCGCCAAGAAGGCCGACACCGCCGGCCAGCCCAAGAAGGGCCTGTTCGGTTTCGGCGGACCCAGGAAGTCGAACAATCTGCTGGCCGGCGCCGGGACCTACGCCTTCCTGCACCGGACCCAGGGGTGGTCCGGCGAGGCCATCTGCCTGGCCTACACCCTGACGGATCCGGCCATCTCCAGCGTGCTGGTCAACGCCGACCAGGCCGACCAGCTGCTGGCCCTCGCCGCCGTGCCCGAACGCGACATGCCGCCGGGCCTGGCCGCCCAGATCGAGATGGCGCGCGTGGGCACGGGGCAGGCGGCTTAGCGCCTGAGCGCCGTCAGCGGCGCCTGTCCCGCTGTCAAACAGCCGAAAATTGAATAATCTGGGCTGGGGGTGATCCATGTCCGAGCCTGAGGTCGACGAGCGCCGAGAGCGGCGGGTCTTTTGGCGCCTGAGCCGCCAGCGCCTGGTCGAGATGGCGGTGGTCGTGTTCGGCGTGCTGATCGCCCTCGCCTTTGACAACCTGGTCGAGGAAATCCGGCTGCGAGGCGACGCTCACGACCTCGAAGTGGCGTTCCGGGACGACATCCTGAACGCCGTCCGCAACAGCTGGGAGCGACAGGTGATCGCGCCTTGCCTGACCCAGAAGCTGTCGGTTCTGACAGCACAGGTGATGACGCCTGAAGGGGCGTGGGACGCGGCTCCGGCCGTCTCGACCGGAGGCCTGGCGGTCGCCCTGCCCCAGCCCTATCGGGCCCCGAGCCGGCGCTGGAGTACGGCGTCGTTCGATCGCGCCCTCGGCAGCGAGGCGTTCAAGCGGATTCCTCGCGACCGCGCCGAGACCTACGCAGAGCTGTTCGCCCAGATCGATGCGCGCCGCGAGAATAATGCGGACGAGTACGCCGCCGTCTCCAGCTTGGCGCCTCTGGCGTTCCCGCAGACCGGGGTCGATGCGGCGGTGCGGGTCGGCCTGCTGCAGAACCTGTCGATGGTGGATCGACACCGGGTGCTGGCCTTCGTTCAGTCCGAGCAGATCATCGAGAGGGCTCTGTCCATGCGGGGCATCGCCGACATTCGCGCGACGATCCTCGAAGGCCGGCCCAACTACGACAGGCTCATTTCCCAGACCCGGGCCAGCTATGGCGACTGCATCGACGCCAGGGCGACGGACCGGCTGATGAGCGCCGCCGGGGCCTGATGAGGCGTGGATCAGGCGGGCCGGTTCGCCGTGGCTGAACGCATGCCGACTGACGCGGCCGCCGCACGAACAACGTCCGTTACCGACCAGATAGGGGGACCGCGCGCGTTGTGCCCGGACCGCATTGGGCGCCCAGACCTGACGATCGGATTTGACATGGCAATATACGGATCATAAACGGTTCGTATATTCGAAGGAGACGTGATGGGCCTCGTGAAGATCGACGATCAGCTGCATGAAGACGTTCGGCGCGCCAGCTCCGTCATGTGCCGGTCCATCAATGCGCAGGCGGAATTCTGGATAAAGATCGGAAGGTTGGCTGAAGCAAACCCCACCCTGACCTTTAACGACATTGTCAGGACGCAAATCGAAGCAGCGGACGATCGGCATGTCCCAGCAGCCGCAGCTTGAGGGATCACAGGGTCGACATTCCGTCAGCGCCGAGCACGGCGTTCCGCGACCAGATTGACGAGTTTTTCGCTCGCTACATCGATGCGTTCGCTCGTAACGACGCCGAAGCGTTGAGCGAGATGTGGGCCCCCGTCGGGTTGTTCCCCTCGCCGTCCGGAAACTTCGCCATGCCTCGGGATGCGTTTCGCGAACACTGCGTGACGCTGATCGACTTCTATCGGCAACAGGGCGTCGTCCGGCCCGTCGGTGAAGTTCTGACGGCGGACGAACTGTTTCCCGACGTCGCCCAGGCGCGGATCGCCTATCGGATGCTGGGCCGGGAAGACCAGCTGATTGCCGAGTGGGAGCATGTCTATATCCTCCGCAGAGGAGAAGCCTGGCAGGTGTCGCTGACGATCGCGGACGGCGAGATGGCGGCCTGGACTGCCTTGGGCGTTGGTCTCTGACTCGGACTCGAGGAGGCTAGCGGACAGCGCTTTCCGCCCCTGGGCGACTGTCGGCTCCCGACCCAAAGCGGACATCAGGTGATGGCGATCACGCTTGGCGGCAGATCAGGTCCAGCTTTGCTGCCAGTACCAGTGATAAGGTGGTCCAGTGACGG
>NZ_LMPZ01000005.1 GCF_001424025.1 Brevundimonas sp. Leaf363
GTCATCACGTCCGCCCCGCGCCCGCCCGTGATGACGTTGCGCCCGGCGTTGCCGTAGATGGCGTTGCCCTTGGAGTTGCCGGTGGCGTTGATCCACGCGTCGCCCGTCAGCGTCAGGGCCTCGATGTTGGCGCCCAGCGTCCAGCTGATCTCGCTGTAGACCCAGTCGCGACCTTCCGAGCTCAGCTCGATCACCTGGTCGCCCGCGTCGTCGACGTAGTAGCGGTCGTCGCTGGTCGAGCCCGACATCGTGTCCGCGCCCGCGCCGCCGCGCATGAAGTTGTCGCGGGCGTTGCCGATCAGGATGTTGTCCAGGTCGTTCCCGCGCGCCGTGCCGGCCGAGCCGGTGAGGGTCAGGTTCTCGACGTAGGCGCCCAGCCGGAAGCTGACCGAGCTGAACACCGTATCGACGCCGCCGTTGATACGGTCCTCGGTGACCTGATCGCCGGCGTTGTCGACGTAGTAGGTGTCGGCGCCCAGGCCGCCGTGCAGGGTGTCGACGCCCGCGCCGCCGTCGACGGTGTCGCCCCCGTCGCTCAGCCAGATGGTGTCGTCGCCCTCGTCCAGGCGCACCGTACCCTCGAACACGCCGCCCCGCAGATCGACGACGTCGTCGCCCGACCCCATCGAGACGACGCCGGTGATGGCGCCCGTATTGGTCAGCCGGTCCTGGCCGTCTCCCAGGAAGATATCGCCGGTGATGACGCCGCCGTCCTCGTTCTGCACGACGTTGTCCTGGGCGCCCCCGCCGATGGCGACGTCGGCTTCGATCACGCCATAGTTCACGATGCGCGCCGCCCCCGAAACGCCGCTGCTGCGGCTGTCCGATGCGTCGGACACGATCGAGCCGGTGTTCAGCAGCGTCCCGCCCGCCAGAACAAAGCTGACGGCCACGGCGGCGTCCGCGCCGTCGGCCGAGATGTCGCCGGTGTTGGTCAGGGCGCCGGCCTGGTCGAACCGCACGGCGGTGGCCATCGTGCCGGTGACGACGATGTCGCCCGCGTTGGTCAGGTTTCCCTGGGCGTTGCCGAACCGGACGCCGTAGCCCTGTTGATCGCCGTCGATGGTGATCGAGCCGTTGTTGACGACCGAGGCCGCGAAGGCGCCGACATCGACGAAGACCCCGGAGGCGACGTCGCCCATGACGTCGATCGCCCCCACATTGGTGATCTTGCCGTTCGGCAGGCTGTGCGCCTCGATCCCCGCCACGCTCTGGCTGGCGTAGTCCTGCGCCTGAATGCGGCCCGCATTCAGGAAGTCGATCGCCTTTCGGGCGTCGATGTAGAAGGCGGTCTCGGCCACGCTGACCAGCTGTTCAGCGTTCACCGTATAGTTGTCGCGCACGATCGTCGGCATGGGATGTTCCAGAGTTTGATCAGAACCTAGGCCGCCACGCGACGGCCGTCACGCATTAACCCAACGACATTCCAGTCACTTACCGCAGCCGGCGATGGCCCGCTCACCCGCCCCCGAACAGGAACCGATCAAAGCTCTCGTGCTCGCCGTTCAGCCGCACCAGCATGTCGGCCTGACCGTCGCCGTTCACGTCCACCGTCAGCGAGGTGATGTCGGTCCCGGCGTCATAGCGCAGCACCAGCTCGCCCGCGTGGCCGCTGAACGAATCCACGATGGTGAAGCCTTGGACCCCAGCCGTGTTCACGTCGCCGTCGATCTGGCGGAAGTCGATCTTGTCCGAGACGTCGTTCAGGTCGGTAATGCGGTCTGAATCCGCCACGGTCGAATCCGACAGCGAGGTGAAGACGAAGGTGTCCGACCCCGCCTTCCCCGTCATGACGTCGCCGCCCTTGCCGCCGGTGATGACGTTGCGCCCGGCGTTGCCGTAGATGGCGTTGCCCTTGGAGTTCCCGGTGGCGTTGATCCAGGCGTCGCCCGTCAAGCTCAGGGCTTCGAGGTTGGCGCCCAGCGTCCAGCTGATCGTGCTGTAGACCCAGTCGCGGCCTGCGGAGCTCGCCTCGATGACCTGATCGCCGAGGTTGTCGACGTAGTAGCGGTCGTCGCCTAGACCTCCTGTCAGGCTGTCGGCCCCCAGACCGCCGCGCATGTAGTTATCACGGTCGTTGCCGATCAGGACGTTGTCCAGATCGTTGCCGCGCGCCGTCAGCGCCGAACCGGTCAGGGTGAGGTTCTCGACATTTCGTTCCAGCGTGAAGCTGACCGAGCTGATCACCGTATCGGCGGCGCCGCTTTGGCTTGAGCCTTCGACCACGCGATCGCCGGCATTGTCGACGTGATAGGTATCGTTGCCCCGGCCGCCGGTCATGTAGTCGGCGCCCGAACCGCCATCCAGGTGGTCGTCGCCGTCGCCGCCGTTGAGTTGGTCGGAGCCGGCGCCGCCATACAGCATGTCGTCGCCGCCAGCGCCTCCAATGCGGTCATCGCCATCCTCGCCTTGGAGCGTATCGTCGCCCAAGCCGCCACTGAGCGCATCGTTTCCCGCTCCCGCCCAGACAGTCTGCCCGCTCGCCCCCAGCACGCATGCATCGTCGTCGGCGCCCAGGAATATCTCTCCAGTCGTTTCAACCGCGTTGGTCAGATCGATCTCATCGCGCCCGTCGCCCATGACGATATCGCCTACGACGCGGCCGCTGCTGACGAACACGTCGGAACCGCCGCCCAGCCTGACGTTCCCCAGGATCGTCCCGGTATTGCTGACGTAGTTGCGCAGAACCACACCGCTGTCCGAGGCCACGATGGCATTATCCGCATCGATCTCCCCCTTGTTGGTGAAGAACGAAAACTCCGACGTGTCGCCGGCTTGGCCAGAGATCACAAGTCCGACGCTTAGACTGTCCGACGCTCTTGCGCGGATCGTGCCGTCGTTTGTGAACGAGGTCCCGGCTACTTGGACGACCCGTACCGCCGTGGCGACATCGGCTCCTCCAGCAGAGATCAACCCACTGTTTTTGAAGCCGCTGGCGAGCACGTTATCCACAGCGACACTGTCAAAACTGCCGCCGACTTTGATCTCGCCGCTATTGTTAAAGGTCCCCGGCGTAGCGCTGCGGTAGCCGTAAGCGTAATCGGCATTTACCGAGATCGACCCGGAGTTGGTGACGCTCCGGGTCGTGGACGTGACGTCCAGAGCGACGCCCACGTCGCCCGCGTACCGGACGACGATATCACCGCGATTGTCGATCGACCCCGCCCAGGCCACCACGTCGATGGCGGTCGCATCATCAAGCTCAGCCGTAATGCTCCCCAGATTGGTGAACACGGCGTCTTTGTCTGTCGAGTTCAGCGAGAAGATCACGCCCTCGCCGGCAACAGCGTCGTCATCATCGACGGTATAGGTGGTGGTCACTGTGGTCGGCATGGCGTTCGTCCCTCTTCCCTGACGACACCCTATGATGACATCCCGCCGTCGTCACTAGCCGAAGTTGTGTCGGGTCAGCGGCTTAGCTTCGTTCAGCCACCGTTCAGATTGGCGGGCGTGTTGTGGCCGCGATGAGGGCGCGTGCGATCCGCCGTGCTCCGGTCACAGGGAGCTACCCATGCGCGCCGCGCTTGTTCTGTCCGCCGCCGTTCTGACCTTCGGCGTGTCCGCCTGCGCCACCTCCGAAAGCGCCGGCATTCCGCGCTATCGCACCGAAATGGATCGCCTGCGCGGCGAGTGCGAGGCGCGCGGCGGCATTCTGCTGGCGCGGCCGGGCGCCAACTCGGGCGAGCCGGCGGTCGACAATCAGTGCGAGATCCGCGGCGGCCTGGTTTCGCCGCCGCGCAACTGACCCGCTGAGACCCGTCGGCCGAGTGCCCCTGCTGGACGCGGGGCGGCCCGGGGCGGCATAGGGGGCGGATGAGCGCCGTCTTTCCCGATCCGACGCCCGCCGCCTGGCGCGCCGAAGCTGAAAAAGCCCTGAAGGGACGGGGTCTGGAGACCCTGCTGCGGCTGGACGCCGACCAGCTGGCCGTGCGTCCGCTGTACGGCCGGGCCAGCGGAACGGAGCCCATCAGCGCGCCGCGCGCCCGGGACGCCGAGGGCCGGGCCTGGGACGTGCGCGTCGGTGTCGAGGCGGATGACGGGGCCGAGGCCAACGCCCAGCTTTTGGCCGCGCTGCAGGGCGGGGCCGCGTCCGTCGTCCTGTCGGGCGCCGTGCTGGACGACAGCGAGACGCTGGCTCGCGCGCTGGACGCCGTGTCGCTGGAGATCGCCCCCGCCGCACTGGATGCGGGCTTGAAGGGCGACGCGGCCGCTAACGCCCTGGCCGTGGCGGCCAAGGGCTCGCCGCGCGCGCAACTGCTTTTCCACATGGACCCGCTGTCGGCCTTCGCCGAGGCGGGCGCCGCGCCGCGTTCGGTGGACGAGCACATCGCCCTGGCCGCCAACACCGCCGCCCGCCATGCGGGGGCGTATCCGCAGGCGCGCTTCTTCCTGGCGGGCGGCCGGGTCGCGCACGAGGCGGGCGGATCGCTGGGCCAGATGCTGGGCTTCACGGCGGCCTCGGCCAATCTGTACATCGAAGCGTCGGTGGCGGCGGGCCTGTCGGTGGCGCAGGCGCTGGACGGCGTGGTGCTGGGCCTGTCGGTCGATCAGCGGCATTTCGACGGCCTGTGCGCCGTGCGCGCGATGCGCCTGATCTGGCGCTCGCTGAGCCAGGCCTGGGGTCAGGAGACGCCGGCGACCATCGAGGCGCGGTCGTCGCGGCGGATGCTGGCGGCGCGCGATCCCTGGCCCAACCTGCTGCGCCTGGGCGCGGCCGGGTTCGCCGGCGCCGTCGGCGGGGCCGAAGCGGTGATCGTCGAGCCCTTCACTCAGGCGCTGGGCCGCCCCGACGCCTTCGCCCGCCGGCAAGCCTTGAGCGCGCAGCTGGTGCTGATGGAGGAGGCGCACCTGGGCCGCGTCGCCGATCCGGCCGCCGGCTCCTGGTTCCTGGACAGCCGCACGCGCGAGCTGGCCGACGCCGGCTGGGCCGAGCTGCAGCGCATCGAGCGCGAGGGCGGGCTGATCGCCAGTCTGCGCGCCGGGGCGTTCCAGACGCGCGTCGCCGAGGCGCGCCGCGCGGCCGACCGCGCCCTGAGTGAGGGCCACGATCATCTGGTCGGCGTCACCCGCTATGTCGACGAGGCGCCGCGCCCGGCCCAGGCCGCGCCGCGACCCGCGCTGGCGTCGGAGGGCGGCGGCGACGCCTGTCCGCCGCTGACGCCCGTCCGCTGGGCCGCCGCCTTCGAGGAGGCGTCCGCGTGAGCCGCCCCGACCTGAACAAGACGCCGCTCGACCTGTCGCCCCTTGCGGGCGCGGTCGCCGACACGCCTTGGATGACGCCCGAAGGCGTCGCCGTCGCCCCCGCCCATGACGCCTCGGCGCTGGAAGGCGTGACCTTCCTCGACGGCCTGCCCGGCTTCGCCCCCTTCGTGCGCGGACCCTATCCGACCATGTATGCGTCCAACCCCTGGACCATCCGCCAGTACGCCGGCTTCTCGACGGCGGAGGAATCGAACGCCTTCTATCGCCGCAACCTGGCGGCCGGTCAGAAAGGGCTGAGCATCGCCTTCGATCTGGCCACCCACCGGGGGTACGACAGCGACCACCCGCGCGTGGCCGGCGACGTCGGCATGGCCGGCGTGGCGATCGACAGCCTCTACGACATGCGCACCCTGTTCGACGGCATCCCGCTGGACAAGATGAGCGTGTCGATGACCATGAACGGCGCGGTCCTGCCGATCCTGGCCCTCTATGTCGTGGCGGCGGAGGAGCAGGGCGTCGCGCCCGAGGCTCTGACCGGGACCATCCAGAACGACATCCTCAAGGAGTTCATGGTCCGCAACACCTACATCTATCCGCCGCTGCCCAGCATGCGGATCGTGTCGGACATCTTCGCCTGGACCGCCCAGCACGCGCCGCGCTTCAACTCCATCTCGATCAGCGGCTACCATATGCAGGAGGCGGGGGCCTCGGCGGATCTGGAGCTGGCCTATACCCTGGCGGACGGGCTGGAATACATTCGCGCGGGCGTCGCGGCGGGCATGGACGTGGACCGGTTCGCGCCGCGCCTCAGCTTCTTCTGGGCCGTCGGCATGAACTACTTCATGGAGGTGGCCAAGCTGCGCGCCGGTCGCCTGTTGTGGGCCGAGGCGGTGCAGGCCGAGTTCGCGCCCAAGGACGCCCGCAGCCTGTCCCTGCGCGCCCACTGCCAGACCTCCGGCTGGTCGCTGGCGGCCCAGGACGTGTTCAACAATGTGCCGCGCACCCTGGTCGAGGCGATGGCGGCGGCGTCCGGCCAGACCCAGTCGCTGCACACCAACAGCCTGGACGAGGCCCTGGCCCTGCCGACCGACTTCTCGGCCCGCATCGCCCGCAACACACAGATCCTGCTGCAGGAAGAGACCGACCAGACCCACGTCATCGACCCCTGGGGCGGCAGCTACTACGTCGAGCGCCTGACCCAGGACCTGGCCGACCGCGCCCGCGCCCACATGGCCGAGGTCGCGACCCTGGGCGGCATGGCCAAGGCCATCGAGGCGGGCGTGCCCAAGATGCGGATCGAGGAATCGGCCGCCCGCACCCAGGCCCGCATCGACACGGGCCAGCAGACGGTGGTCGGCGTGAACCGCTATCTGTCCGACACGCCCGACGACATTCCGGTGCTGAAGGTCGACAATGCGGCCGTCCTGACCGCCCAGCTCGACAAGCTCAAGCGCCTGCGCGCCGAGCGCGATCCGGCGGCGGTCGAGGCGGCCCTGACCGCCCTGACGCAAGGCGCGAAGGGCGACGCCAACCTGCTGGCCCTGGCCATCAAGGCCGCCCGCGCCAAGGCGACGGTGGGCGAGATCTCCGACGCGCTGGAGGCCGCCTTCGGCCGCCATGTGGCTAGCGTCCACACCGTCTCGGGCGTCTATGCCCGCGAGGCCGGGGCCGATCCGAAAATCTCCCGCGCCCGCGACATGGTCGCCGCCTTCGTCGAGAACGACGGCGGCCCGCCGCGCATCCTGATCGCCAAGCTGGGCCAGGACGGCCACGACCGGGGCCAGAAGGTCATCGCCACCGCCTACGGCGACCTCGGCCTCGACGCCACGGCCGGCGCCCTGTTCCAGACGCCGGAGGAGGCCGCGCGCGACGCGGTCGCCTCGAACGTCCACGCCGTGGGGGCCTCATCGCTCGCGGCGGGTCACCTGACGCTGGTTCCGGCGTTGAAGGCCGAGCTGGAGCGGCTGGGGCGGCCCGACATCATGATCGTGGTCGGCGGCGTCATCCCGCCCGCCGACGTCCAGACCCTGCTCGATCTGGGCGCCGCCGCCGTCTATCCGCCCGGCTCGGTCATCGCGGACACCGCCATCGACCTGATCGAGCGGCTGAACCAGCGCCTCGGCTACGCCCAGCCCGCGCGGACCTGAGCCGACCGCCGCGCCGCCATGCGGCGTTGCCAAGCGGCCCGCGTTCTCGCTAGGGTTCGCCAGGGTTCCATCGTCGGCGCCTCAGGGGGAGGCCGTCATGTCGCATCCGTACGCCTCGCTCCCGGACCGCGCCTACTGGCGCACCGGCGTGGCCCAGTACAATCCGCTGGAGCTGCAGGATCTCTATCGCAAGCGGTTCGACATCAGCCCGACCGACCGTGTCGCCTGCGCCGGCAGCTGTTTCGCCCAGCACATCGGTCGCCAGCTGCGACGCCGCGGCTTCAACTATCTGGACATGGAGCCGGCGCCCGCGGCCCTGGCCGAGGACCGCCACCTGTCGTTCGGCTACGGCATGTATTCGGCGCGGTTCGGCAACATCTACACCGCCCGCCAGATGCTGCAGCTCTACAAGCAGGCGTTCGGCCTGTTCGCGCCGGCGACGGGTGTGTGGAAGCAGGCGGACCGCCGGTTCTTCGATCCCCTTCGCCCCTCCATCGAGCCGAACGGCTTCGGCTCGGCGCGCGAGGCTCAGGTCCTGCGCGACACCCAGCACCTGCCTGCGGTCAAGCGGATGTTTCAGAAGGCCAATGTCCTGGTCTTCACCCTGGGCCTGACCGAGGCCTGGATGGATGCGGCGGACGGCACCGTCTATCCGGTCTGTCCCGGCACGGTGGCGGGCGAGTTCGACGCCCGGAAGCACGTCTTCAAGAACTTCCGTTTCGGCGAGATCCTGGCCGACATGACGGAGCTGATCGAGGCGCTGAAGGGGGTCAATCCGACCCTGCGCATCCTGCTGACCGTCTCGCCCGTCCCGCTGACGGCGACGGCGGCGGGCCATCACGTCCTGGCGGCCACCACCTATTCCAAGTCGGTGCTGCGCGCCGTGGCGGGCGAGCTGTACGAGACCTACGACCACATCGACTACTTCCCGTCGTACGAGATCGTCACCGCCCCCTCGAACCGGGGCATGTTCTTCCGCCCCAACATGCGCGAGGTGGCGCCAGCCGGCGTCGACTACGTCATGACCCACTTCTTCGGTCAGCACCCGGCGCCCGAGACGGCCGGCGCCCCTCCCGCTCCGGCCCCGGCGCGCAAGGAGGCGGCGGACGTGGCCTGCGACGAGGAAAAGCTGGAACTGGTGCGCGCATGAGGCGGCTGCTGATCGGAGGCGACTCCCACACCGTGGCCATCGGGCGGGGCCTTCAGAAGTTCAAGCCGGAGCCGAACGACATCCCGCTGGCCGTGTCCGCCTACAAGCTGTTCGAGTTTCCCAAGACCCAGGGACGCGAGCCCTTTTTCGCGCGCGACGGCGAACGGATCGTCTGGACCGTCGACACCATGGCCGCCAACTGGGCCGCGCTGTCGGGGGAGCCGGATCTGTCCGTCGAGACGCTGAAGGACACCACCCTGGCCCTGTGCATGGGCTTCACGACAACCAACCTGCTGCGCAAGCCGGACTGGAAACGCTACGCCTCCTGGCGGCTGCGCAGGCTGAAGCCCAGACAGCTGATCTCCGATGGCCTGATCGTCCAGATGGGCTTCGACTTCTTCCAGCACACCCTCGGATTCTTCGAGGCGGGCCGCGCTCTGGGGCTGGAGATGATCGCCGTCGAGGCGCCGCCCGTCCGCTCCGACGAACTGGCCATCGCCAAGGGGGCGCGAGCCGAGGTGATCCTGGACGTGGACCGCATCGTGCGCCTGGCCATGCGTGCGCGGCTGGAGGCGATGGGCGTCGTCGTCCTGGCCCCGCCGGCCGACGCCGTCGCCGAGACCGGCTTCCTCAAGGACGACCTGCGCAAGATTCACCGCAACGACTGGCACCACGGCAATCAGGACTACGGCCTGCTGGTCATGCGCCAACTCTACGACGTCATGGCCCGGCTGCACCCGCAGGGCCTGCGTCTGGTCGCCAACGACGCGGCCTGAGCCCGAAAGTCCGGGCTTTAGGGTCTGTAGCGCGGGTCCAGGGCTTCGACCTCGGCGGCCGTCAGGGCGCGGACCACCTGCACCCGGCACGGCCCGCCGATCTGGCGGGTCTCGGGCAGGTGGGCCACGGCCCAGTCGCCGGCGCACAGGCGGTTCGATCCGCCGCCCCAGGCCTCCAGTCCGATGACGTTGGCGTTGTCGATGTCACGGCAGCTGCCGGCGGCGCTCAGCTCGAACACCTGACTGCGCAGGCCGCGCACATAGACGGTCCCTGTCGGGCCGTTCTGGAAGTTCACGACCTGATCGGCATAGAAGCACGGACGGCTCGGCGTCCCGCCGGTCGATCCGTCCTCCATTGTTCCGGTCGGCGCACAGCCGGCCGCCAGAACGCCCGTGAGGGCCAGCAGGAGGGCCAGGGTCGGGGCAGGGGTCTTCATCGGCGGCTCCTCTGGAAGGTAGGGACTCAACCGTCCGCGGCGCGGTTCGGTTTAAGACGCCATCGGTGCACTATGCCCACGCTTGATGGCTGTTCGGCGACGAAGGCGACATGGACAAGATCGATTTTCGCAAGACGCTCAAGACCCTCTATGCCCCCGGCGCCGTGTTCCAGCAGATCGACGTGCCGCCGCTGACCTACGTCATGGTCGACGGCGCGGGCGACCCCAACACCACCCCCGCCTACCGTCGGGCGGTCGAGGCGCTGTACGGCGTCAGCTACGGCCTCAAGTTCGCGGTCAAGGCGGCGCTGGGCCGGGACTATGTCGTGCCGCCGCTGGAGGGGCTGTGGACCGCCGACGATCCCGCCGCCTTCGTGCGCCGCGACAAGGCGGCGTGGCGCTGGACCATGATGATCCTGGCGCCGGATTTCGCTCCGCGCGACCTGTTTGACCAGGCGGTGCTCAAGGCTCGCTCCAAACAGGGCGACCTGCCGGACAGCCTGCGCCTCGAAACCTATGACGAGGGCGCGTCGCTGCAGATCCTGCACACCGGCCCCTATGACGACGAAGGGCCGGTGCTACGGCGCCTGCACGAGATCGAGATGCCCGCCCGCGGCCTGACCTTCAACGGCCCCCACCACGAGATCTACCTCAGCGATCCTCGTCGAACCGAGGCGGCCAGGCTGAAGACCATCCTCCGCCAGCCGGTGCGCCCGCTCTAGAGCCGCTCCGGCCCGACCACCGCCGCCAGCCGCTTCGGCAGCGGCGACGGCGCGCCCATCACCAAGGCCGCCACGTGCTCGCCCAGCAGCGGCGCCAGCGCGAACCCGCGTGATCCCAGTCCGCTCAGCACGAACAGGCCCGCCCGTCCCGACACGGCTCCGGCGATGGGCGATCGGTCGCGTGTGGTGGCCCTGACGGCGGCCCGGCTCGTGGTCGCCCGATCCAGCGCCCGATCCAGCGTCTGCGCCAGGCCCGGCAGGCGTGCGGCCAGGGTCTGGCGGTTGCGCGCGGCGCTGTCGTCGTCCGGCGCCGCATCCGTCCGCTCGCGGTCGTGCGTGGCGCCGAACAGCACGCCGCCGTCTCCCGGCGCGACGTAGCCGCCCCAGGCCGTCGCCGGTCCGGTCTCGCCCTCGATCCATTCCGCCTGTCCGCGTACGGGCTTCAGGCCGAAGCCTGGCGCCAGCGCCTCGGTTCCCCAGCCGCCCGCGATCACCACGGCATCGGTCTCCAGCGTCTCGCCGGCCGTCCCGACCAGCCGCCAGCTGGCCTCCAGCGGCTCGAGCCTCGCCACCCGCATCGGCGCGCACTGCACACCCTCCAGCCAGGCGTCCAGGATCGCGCGCGGCCGCACCGCTCGCGCGCCCGCCATCATCAGCCCGCCCGCCTCGACCGGCTCGTCCAGCCGCGCCGACGCCTCTCCCGCGCCCACGACCCGCATCGCCTCATCCGGCCAGATCGCCTGGGCCGCCACCTTGGCGAAGCGCGCCGCATCCCGGTCGGCGCTCGCCAGTTGCAACACGCCGCGCGCCGTCACCGCGCCGGGAATGGCGTCGTACAGGGTCGCCGCCCGGTCCAGCGCCTGGGCCGACAGGCCTGCGATCGCTACGTCGCCCGCATCCAGCCGTGGGGTCACCAGGGCGGCCGCGAACCCCGATCCGCCGGCGCCGACCGCCTCGGCCTCGACCAGCACCGGCCGGGCCCCCAGCGCCCTCAGCCCCCGCACTGCGCTGGCCCCCGCGATCCCTGCCCCGATGACCGCCACGCGCGGCCGGGCCTGGGCGGCCGCTGCGCCTGTCCGCCACGCCTCCAGCCGCTCGCGCTTGCGCCCGTGTCCCGGCCGCTTCGCCACCTCGAACCCGCGCGCCGCCAGGCCGCGTCGCACAGCCCCCGCGACGGTGAAGGTGGCCAGCCGTGCGTCCGGCGCCGAGCGCGCCGCCACGCCGTCCAGCACCTCGTCCGACCACATCCCCGGGTTCAGGCTGGGCGAAAAACCGTCCAGGAACCAGGCATCGGCCCGCCCTGACCACTGGTCCAGCGCCCAGGCCGCATCGCCGATCGCCAGGTCGATGGTCGCGCCGAACGCCGGCAGGTCGATCCGGTGGAACCCCGGCGCGCCCGCCGGCCAGCGCGCCAGCAAGGGGCCTGTCACGGTCGCCAGCTCCGGCCAAGCCGCCAGCGCCCGTCCCGCGTCCTCGGCCGACAGCGGATGCGCCTCGATGGTGAAGACGCTCAGCCGCGCCCCCGGCGTTCGCGCCTCGTCCCACAGCGCCAGCAGGGCGGCGATGTTCAGCCCCGTCCCGAACCCCAGCTCGCCCACCACGAACCGGTCCCGCCCGACCCATGCCTCCGGCAGGCCGCATCCGGCCAGGAACACCGCCCGGCTCTCGGCCAGCCCGTCGTCGGCCGAGAAATAGACGTCGCCGAACACGGACGAGCGGGGTCCCTGCTCGGTCCAGGTCAGGTCTGCGGGGGGCGCCGTATCGCTCATCCCCGCGCCCTAGCATGCACGCACGAAAAAGGGGCCGCTCGATCGGACGGCCCCTTCCTGGTTCAAGGCGGCGGCGCGCTTAGTGAGCGGGCGCCGGAGCCGGCGTCGTGGCCGGGGCCATGGCGCCGCCGGCGGCCGGGGCCGGAGCCATCGCGCCGTCGGCCGCGGGGGCCATGGCGGCGGCGTTGGCGGCCTGGGCGGCTTCACCCGCGGCGGCGGCGGCGTCGGTCGCGGCGGCGTCGGCCGTGGCTGCGGCGTCAGCGGCGGTGTCGGCGGCGGCGGCCGAATCGGCGGCGGCGTCCGCGGCCTTGTCTTCGGCGGCGGGCTGGCAGGCGGCCAGGGCCAGAGCGGCGGCGCCGGCGACGAACAGAGCAGTCATACGCATGATGCTTCCTTCCCTATTGGGTTGGGGGCGAAGCGCCCCGCCCATGAGATAACGAGCCCGTGAGACGAACCGCAAGGGCCAATCTCACGGACCCGTGATCGCAAGCCAGACGCCGGGCGCGGCGCGTCGTCGCGCCCGGTCGGGATCAGTTCTGGCGCGTCGGGACGGTGGTGCCGGTCGAATCGGCCGGGATGGTCGGACGCGGGCCGCGCTGGGCCTGGGCCGCCTCGCCGATGTTGGCGCCGGAGGTGGTGCCGCCGGCCTGCATGGCGCCGGGCTGTTCGACCGACATCGGCGACATCGACTGCGGGGCCGGAGCCATGGCGCCGGACGCGCCGCCCGAGCCGCTGGTTCCGCCGTTCATCGCGCCGCCGCTCATGGCGCCGTCGCTGGGGGCCATCGCGCCGTCGCTGGCCGGGGCCATGGCCGAGGCGTCGGTCGCGGCGTCGCCCGCGGCCATGGTCTCGTCGGTCTTCTCGGCCGGCTTGTTACAGGCGGCCAGCGTCAGGGCGGCGATGCCGGCGGCGACGATCAGTTGGGTTTTCATGGGAATCCTCCGTCAAGCGATCGCCTGGCCGGAAGCGGCCTGCCGTCATCGGCTCGCGCGATCGTGATGTTGAGGTTAACCCCTCGATCCCTCGGGTGTTCCCGGCCGGATACCGACGCTCGTCTAGGCGTCCATCGGCGCGGCCGACAGCGCCTCTTCCATTTCGGCGAAGCTGGGCTGAGCCGCCGAGGGGATGTCGCCCCGGCCGATCTCGACCGAAATCTGCGCCGCATTGCCGTGCAGGTGCGCGACCAGCACCGACTGGATGATCTTGTAGTAGCAGGCTTCCTCGTCGACGATGGCCTTCAGGCGCGCCGCCATCGGACCGACCAGGCCGTAGGCCAGGAACACGCCCATGAAGGTGCCGACCAGGGCGCCGCCGATCATGGTGCCCAGCACCTCCGGCGGCTCGGTGATCGAGCCCATGGTCTTGATGACGCCCAGCACTGCCGCGACGATGCCCAGCGCCGGCAGGGCGTCGGCCAGGTTCTGAAGCGCGTGCGCCGCCTCGGCATGCTCGTGGTGGTGCTTCTCCAGCTGCTTTTCCATGACGTCCTCGATCTGGTGAGGATCTTCCAGGTTCATGGTCATCATCCGCAGGGTGTCGCAGATGAAGTCGGTGGCGAAGTGGTCCTTCAGCACCTTGGGGTACTTCTGGAAAATGGTGCTCTCGGCCGGCTTTTCGATGTGGCTTTCCAGGGCGATCACGCCCTTGGACTTCATCGTCTTGGTCAGCTGGAACAGCAGGCTCAGCAGGTCGCGGTAATCCTGCTTCTTCCACTTCGGCCCGGCGAACGCCTTGCCCAGGCCGGCCAGAGACCCCTTGATGACGGTGATCGAGTTGGAGATCAGGAACGCCGCGATGCCCGCGCCGCCGATGGCCATCAGCTCGTGCGGCGCGGCGTGCATGATGACTTCGAACTTCCCGCCCGAAATGGCGTAGCTGCCGAACACCAGGCCGAACAGCAGCACAATGCCGATAATCTGGAACATGAGCGGGGGGCGGTCCTGGCGACGAAGAAGCGCCGACAGGGTGAGCGTTAACCGTTAAGGCCGGGTTAGGGCTGATCCCCGGCATCATCCCCTATGGAGCGGCTCGTCAGTCCAGCGGCTGCGGGCGCGTGACGATGGGGCCGTCGGGGTCCGACTGCTGAGGCCGAGCGGCCGTCGGCGGGGGCGTGACCACGACGACAGGCGGCGGTGTTTCGGCCGCCGGCTCCGGCGTGGGCGCCGTGGCCTGCGGCGACGGCTGCGGCGTGGTCGGTACGGACGTGGTCGGTATGGCCGGGCGAAGCGCGGCGGCGGGCTGGGTCGGGGCCGGCGTGGCGGGCGCGACCGTCGCGGGCGGCGCGGCGTCCAGCGTCTCCAGCGGCGTGGCTTCGCCAGGCGCCGGGGCCGGAAGAGCCGGAACGACGGCGGTGATCGGCGGCTGGGGCTGCACCGGCGGCGGGGGCGCGGGTCGGTTGTCCAGCATCCACCAGGCCCCGGCGACGGCGGCGGCGAGCACCGCCAGCGAGCCCCCCAGGATCCAGGGCATGCGGCTGGGCCTGCGGGCGGCCGGGCGCGCCGCGACGACATGGACGTCGTTCAGCACCACGTCTTCGACCCGCTCAGGCCGGGTCGTGGCTTCGATCGGTTCGGCGTGGGCCAGGGGCGCGATCGGCGCGGGCGCACCGGCCTCCACCAGCGGCGCGGCCGTGGCGGCGGCGTCGGCGGCGGGCTCCAGAGGGGGCGCGGCCCGGGTTTCAGGCTCGGCCTGCGGCAGGGGGCGGACGGACAGATCGGCCGGGGACGAGATGGGCGGCAGGGGCGCGGCGGCCGCTGCGGGGGCCTGACCGGTGGTCCGGGCGGCCGCCGGCGTGGGCGCTGGCCGCGGCGCCAGATCCAGCGCCGGGATCGGCCGCGTCGCCTGCGGGATCAGCGAGCCGCCCAGGATGTTGACGCCGGGTCGCGGCATCGGACGCGGCGCGCGCTGGGGCGCCAACGACGGCTGGGCCTGGAATTGGCTGAAGGCCTGGCGCTGCTGCACCGCCGGGCCGGGCGGGGTCGCCGGCGCGGCCTCGGGTGCCGATCCGGCCACGCGGAAGGTGGCCTGGGGCATGCGGCCCCACTGGATCGGCTTGCGCTCGAACGGCGCGGCAGGCGGCTTGGGTTTGTCGGCGTCGGACATCAGGGCTCCAGCGGATAAGGTCCGCTTGTCGTTCCAATACGGCGATCTGGGGGCGCCGCCGGTCGGATGCGGCCTAGGCCTTCAGACGATAGCCCGTCTTGAACATCCATCCGACGACCGCCAGGCAGATGAAGAAGAAGCAGGCTGTCGCCAGGAGGCTGTAGCCCACGCCCACGTCCGACGTGCCGTAGAAGGCCCAGCGGAAGCCCGAGATCAGATAGACCACCGGGTTGAACAGGGCGATCGTGTCCCAGGGACGGGGCAGCATGTCGATCGAATAGAAGGACCCGCCCAAAAAGGTCAGCGGCGTGACCACCAGCATGGGGATCATCTGCAGCTGCTCGAAGCCGTTGGCCCAGACGCCGATGATGAAGCCGAACAGGCTGAACGTCACCGAGATCAGCACCAGGAACGCCATCATCCACACCGGGTGCAGGATCTGCAGCGGCACGAACAAAGCGGCGGTGGCCAGGATGATCAGCCCCAGCACGGCCGACTTGGTGGCCGCCGCGCCGACATAGGCCAGCACGATCTCAAGCGAGGAGACCGGCGCGGACAGGATCTCGTAGATCGTGCCTGTGAACTTGGGGAAGTAGATGCCGAAACTGGCGTTGAAGATCGACTGGGTGAACAGGCTCAGCATGATCAGGCCCGGCACGATGAAGGCGCCGTAAGGCACGCCGTCGATCTCGTTCATGTGGCCGCCGATGGCAGAGCCGAAGACCACGAAATACAGTGCCGTGGTGATGACCGGCGTCACGATGGATTGCCAGACGGTGCGCAGCGCGCGCGCCATCTCGAAGCGATAGATGGCCCAGACGCCATAGCCGTTGAAACTAACGCCCATCCTCAGGCCGCCTTATCTTGATGGACCAGGCTGACGAAGATGTCTTCGAGCGAGCTCTGGCGGGTGTTCAGGTCCTTGAAGGCGACGCCCAGTTGTTCGACGCGCCGGATCAGGGCGGGCACGCGGGTGTCCTCGGCGTTGGAATCGAAGGCGTAGACCAGTTCGTGGCCCTCGTTCTTCAGCTCCAGGCTCCATTCGGCCAGTTCAAGCGGCACCGCGTCCATCGCCTCCACCAGATTCAGCGTCAGGGTCTTCTTGCCCAGCTTCTTCATCAGGGTGGACTTGTCCTCCACCAGGATCAGCTCGCCCTTCAGGATCACGCCCACCCGGTCGGCCATCTCCTCGGCCTCCTCGATGTAGTGGGTGGTCAGGATGATGGTGACGCCGCGATCCCGCAGCTTCCTGACCATCGCCCACATGTCCTTGCGCAGCTCGACGTCGACGCCGGCGGTGGGCTCGTCCAGGAACAGGATGTCAGGTTCGTGGCTCAGCGCCTTGGCGATCATCACCCGCCGCTTCATGCCGCCCGACAGGGTCATGATCTTGGAGGCCCGCTTGTCCCACAGGCTCAGGTCGCGCAGCACCTGCTCGATGAAGGCGGGGTTCGGGGCCTTGCCGAACAGGCCGCGACTGAAGGTGACGGTCGCCATCACCGTCTCGAAGGCGTCGGTGGTCAGCTCCTGCGGCACTAGGCCGATGCGGGCGCGGGCCTGTCGATAGTCCTTGCGGATGTCGAAGCCGTCGGCGATCGCGGTGCCTTCCGAGGGACTGACGATCCCGCAGACGGTGGAGATCAGCGTCGTCTTGCCGGCGCCGTTGGGGCCCAGCAGGGCGAAGATCTCGCCCTTGCCGATGTCCAGCGTCGTGGGCTTCAGCGCCTGGAGCCCGGATGCATAGGTCTTGCCCAGGCCCTGGATGGATATGACCGGCTGCATCCGCGTCCCCCGCGCCGCCACCGCCCCGAGCGGGCCGCGCGACGAACGCAGATAGGCGGAGCGAGCCCCGGTCTCAAGGCGCGATCGCGTCCCGCCACGGAACCGCGCCGTATCTCGAGGCTTAGGCTGACCGAAGCGAAAGACCGGACTCATGAAAATCGTCGCCCCCATCGCTATCGCCCTGGCGGCGATGAGCTTGAGCGCCTGCGTCACCGCCCCCTCGCCGTCCGAGTACCGAGCGCCCCAGCCCGCCAAGGCGGTCGAGATTTCCCGCCTCTGGTCCGGCCGCTGGCATGAGATCGCCCGCCTGCCGGATCGTCTGACCGACGGCTGCGTCGCCGGCGCCTCCATCTACACGCCGGTCGATGCGACGCGCATCGACGTGCGCGACACCTGTCAGGAAGGCACGCCCACCGGCAAGGAAAAGGCCATCGGCGGGCGCGGCGAAATCCTCGATCCGGGCACGAACGCCAAGCTGCGGGTCAAGTATCTGGGCGGGCTGATCACCTGGGACTACTGGATCCTGGACCGGGCCGACGACTACAGCTGGTTCATCTCGGCCGACCCGACGATGGAGCGGCTGTTCATCTATACGCGTGAGCTGCCCAGCGCTGCACAGGTGACGCGCCTGACCGAGCGGGCGCGGGCCCTGGGCTATGACGTGTCGCGTCTGGAATACCCCGAGCAACCCACTCAGTGAGGACGGCCATGCGCCCCCAACTTCTGCTGGCCGCCTGCGGCGCGGCCCTGACCCTGGCCGCGTGCGGGGGTGAATCCGCCTTGCCGCCCACAGCGGGCTTTGGTCCCAATCCCACCCTTCCGGCGCCCAGCCGGGCGCTGTTCCCGACCGTGAAGGTCGCCGATGCGGTGGGCTGGCCTGCCGGCGAGACGCCCACGGCGGCCCCCGGCTACCGTGTTCAGGCCTTCGCCGTGGGGCTGGAGCACCCGCGCTGGCTCTATCGCCTGCCGAACGGCGACATTCTGGTCGCCGAGAGCAACGCCCCGCCCAAGCCCGAGAACGCCCCGGCGCCGGATCGCGGCGTGTTCGACAAGGTCAAGGGCTGGGTCCAGGGCCTGGTCATGAAGAAGGCGGGCGCGGGCGTCGAAAGCCCCAATCGCATCATCCTGCTGCGCGACGCGGACGGCGACGGCGTGGCGGAGGTGAAGACCGACTTTCTGACCGGCCTGAAGTCGCCCTTCGGCATGGCGCTGGTGGGCGACCGCCTGTTCGTCGCCAACGCCGACGCCCTCGTCGCCTTCCCCTATCGTACGGGCGAAACCCGCATCGCCGCGCCGGCGGTGAAGGTGGCGGACCTGCCCGGCGGGCTGAACCACCACTGGACCAAGAGCCTGGTCGCCAGCTCGGACGGTTCGCGCCTTTATGTCGGCGTCGGATCCAACTCCAACATCGGCGAGAACGGCCTGGAGATCGAAGGCGACCGCGCCCGCATCCTAGAGATCGACCCGGCAACCGGCGCCACGCGCCCCTATGCGACCGGCCTGCGCAATCCGGTCGGCCTGGCCTGGAACCCCGAAGACGGGCGTCTGTGGGTCTCGGTCAACGAGCGGGACGAGCTGGGGAACGACCTGGTGCCCGACTACATGACCTCGGTGACGCCCGGCGGCTTCTACGGCTGGCCGTGGAGCTACTATGGCCAGACCGTCGACACGCGCGTGACGCCCGCCAATCCCGACATGGTCGCGCGGGCGCTCAAGCCCGATTACGCCCTGGGCGCCCACACGGCGTCCCTTGGCCTGACCTTCTACGACGGGACCCTGATCCCCGGCCTGCGCAACGCCGCCATCGTCGGCCAGCACGGTTCCTGGAACCGCAAGCCGTTCAACGGCTACCGCGTCATCGCCGTGCCCTTCGCCGGCGGGCGCCCGAACGGCATGCCGGTGGACCTGCTGACCGGCTTCGTCGGCGCGGACGGCAAGGCGCGTGGACGGCCCGTGGGCGTCCAGCTCGACCGCCTCGGCGCCGTGCTGGTGGCGGACGACGTCGGCAATGCGGTCTGGCGCGTCGTTCCGGCCTGACGGCTGTCGAGGGCATTCGTCCCCCTCTCTCTAGGAGAGGGATCGCGCAACGAAAAAGGCCCCGGGATCGCTCCCGGGGCCTCTGTTTTATCCGCTCTGTCCAATCAGTTGACCGGAGCGATCACCACCGGCGCGGGGGCCGGGGCCGGCGTCACGACCACGCGTGGCGCGGGCGCCGCCGGAGCGGTCATGGTCGGCGACGGGGCCGGCGTCGACGGCGAGGCGTTATACGGTTGCGGGCCCGGCAGAGGCTCGGCGACCGGAGCGGGCGTCGATGCCGCGCGCTGCGCCGGACGAGGCGCCGGGGCCGAACGCGGAGTGGTGCGGGCGACCGGGGCGGGCGCCGCGGCCGAGGCCGCCTCAACCGGCGTCATCGCCGTGGTCGCCATGGGCTCGGCGACCATCGGGGCCGGCATCGGCGCCGGGGCCGGCTGAACCGCCGCAGGCTCGGCCAGGGGCGCAGACGCCTCGCCGCCGTTCATCAGCATCAGGGCGCCGCCGCCGATCAGAAGCGCGCCGCCCAGCGGCGCCAGGATCATCCAGGTGCGGACGGGCTTGCTCCGCTTGGCGGTGCGGCGGGCGAAGGCCGGGGCGGCGACGTCGTCGCGGCGTACGTCGCCCTCGGCGACCGGCGTCTCGCGGAACGGGTCATAGCGGCCCGAGGCGGGGGTCTCAGCGAAAGGATCGTAGGTGACAGACATAGACTTTCCTCCGTAACGAGGGTCTTGGAACCCGCCCCGGCACACCCGGTTCCGGATTCATCACCCCCGTCACGAAGAAACACCGATGCCGCCACAGGTGGGGCGGCGCGACCGAAAACAGGCCGTATTCGGACCGTTTGGCCGCCTAGAAGTTCGTCACTTCCGAGATCGACAGCACCGCCGGGCGGCTGTCGCCCGACTCATAGGTGCCGATCCAGATCTCGTACCGGCCCGGCACGGCGTTCAGCAGCACCAGCGGATTGGTCCCGTCGCCGCCGTCGTCGTCGCAGTACCATTCGCCGCCGGGCCCGTTGACGATCAGCGAGGTGTCGGCGTTAGCCATGACCGAGATCTTGATCGGCAGGCTGCCCTTGCCGTCCCAGTACAGGCGCACGTCCGGTGCCTCGGTCACATAGCCCTGGCACTCGCTGGACAGGTTCGACGCCGCATAGCCGCCGCCTGCGCGCAGCACCTGCAGATAGGGATCGGGCGTGAACCCGGCCGACAGATTGATTTCGCCGTAGTTGGGCGTGCCGTTGTAGTTCTGGGCCGCGGCCGGCGTGGCGGCGGCGGCCGTGACGGCTCCCAAGGCGAGGGCCAGGCCGGCCAGCGCTTGCATCTTCATCTGCTCATTCCCCCGAATGAACCGGCCCTCCGCCGGCGATCATCGTTCCGCGATGTTTAACGCCGCTGGCCGCCTCGCTTCAAGCACCCTCAAGCTTCCGTCGCGGCGCCGCGTCTCCAGGGCAACGGATGGCCCGATAAGCGGCGTTCGGGGTGCGCGGGGATTCGCCCGCCGGTTGACCCGGGCGGACCGCTTGTCCATCACGAGACACCAAGCTGAGAGGACGGACGACGATATGGGACTGATGGCGAACATCCGACGCGACATGAAGTTCGCGGCCGGCCTTCGCCGCCTGCTGAAGCGGATCAAGCCGATCCAGCTGGATAGCCCCGATCTGGTCTGCGACGACTTCGAGGAGGCCGTCGACAAGTTCTCCGACAACATCGCCATCGTCGACGAGCACCGGTCGCTGACCTATCGCGACCTCGACGCCATGGCCAACCGCTACGCCCACTGGGCCAAGAGCCGGGGCCTGCGGTCCTCGGACGTCATCGCCCTGGTGATGATGAACCGGGCCGAATACCTGGCCGCCTGGATCGGCTTCTCCAAGGTCGGCATCGCCACCGCCCTGATCAACACCAACCTGACCGGCCAGGCCCTGGCCCACTGCCTGTCGATCTCCGGCGCTTTCCAGATCGTCGCGGACGAAGAGACGTGGAAGTCGGTCGAGGCGGCGCGCAACTATGTCGATCGCAATCTGATGCTCTGGGTGCTGGGTCTGAAGTCCGAGGACGAGAGCGACACCCGCCGCGGCCTGGACAATCCGGTGCGCAGCGGATCGTCGGTGCGCCCGGCGCGCGCGGTGCGCGAGCGGCTGACCAACCGCGATACGGCCCTCTACATCTATACCTCCGGCACCACCGGCCTGCCCAAGGCGGCGCGCATCCCGCATTCGCGCGCCCGCACCTATATGCGCGCCTTCGCCGGGGCCACGCGTTCGACGCCCCAGGACGCGGTCTACAACTGCCTGCCGCTCTATCACTCGACCGGCGGTCTGGTGGGCGTGGGCGCGGCCCTGTTGAACGGCGGGCGGCTGATCCTGCGCAAGCGCTTCTCGGCCAGCGCCTTCTGGCCCGACGTAAAGGCGTCCGGCGCGACCCTGTTCGTCTACATCGGCGAACTGTGCCGCTATCTGGTCAACTGTCCGGAACACGCGGACGAAAAGGCGCACGGGCTGAAGCTGGCGTTCGGCAACGGCCTGCGTCCCGACGTCTGGTCCGAGTTCCAGACGCGCTTCGCCATCCCCGAGATCCTGGAGTTCTACGGCTCCACCGAAGGCAACGTCTCCCTGTTCAACTTCGACGGCAAGCCGGGCGCCATCGGCCGCGTGCCGGCCTATCTGAAGAAGCAGATCAACATTCGCCTGGTCCGCTTCGACGTCGAGGAAGAAGCGCCGGTGCGCGGCCTGAACGGCCTGTGCCAGACCACCTCGGTCGGCGAGGTGGGCGAGGCCATCGGCCTGATCGCCGGCGACATCCGCCACGACTTCAGCGGCTATGCCGACAAGGCGGCGTCGGAGAAGAAGATCCTGACCGACGTCTTCGCCAAGGGCGACCGGTGGTTCCGCACCGGCGACCTGATGCGTCAGGATTCGCAGGGCTATTTCTACTTCGTGGACCGCATCGGCGACACCTTCCGCTGGAAGGCCGAAAACGTCTCGACCAGCGAGGTCGAACAGCGACTGGCCGAAGCGCCGGGCGTCCAGGAGGTCATCGCCTACGGCGTCCCCGTCCCCGGCCAGGAAGGCAAGGCCGGAATGGTCGCCCTGGTGCTGGACGGAAAGTTCAACGCCAAGGCGTTCTCGGACTATGTCGCAGAGGCCCTGCCGACCTACGCCCAGCCGGTCTTCGTGCGGATCCTGAAATCGGCCGAGACCACCGGCACCTTCAAATACCGCAAGGTCGACCTGGTCGCCGACGGCTTCGATCCCGCCCGCACCGACGGGTCCGTCTACGTCCGCGGCGGCAAGAACGGCTATATGAAGGTCACCGCCGCCGGCCGCGAAGCCATCGAAAACGGCACAGTCCGCCTCTAAAAGATCCTCCCAGCGGGGGAGGATGCAAGAGGCCTACTTCAGGGCCAGATACCCGCGCTCGACCATCCGCCTGAGCGCTTCGTACACTTCCGCAAGCTCCTCATAGGCCTGCCGCGACGCCGTCAGGCGCGCCACTTGATCCGGGGTGGTCGGCGAGCCCGAGGCCGACAGCCTTAGCGCTTCGGCCGCCCAGCGCGCCCGCGCCGTCGCCGTGGTCACCGCCAGCTTCTGAAAGGCGGCGGCGTCGGCGCCGGCCAGCATCTGGCCGATCACCTCGCGATTGGCGACATAGGCGGCGTAGTCGATCTGCTCCAGCTGGCCGCGCACGCGGCGCTGTTCGTGCGGATCGTTGTCCTGGGGCTCGAAGTGGTCGCTGGTTCGACGCCAGGTCTGTGTGACGGTCGTGGCCATCCGAAGGGTCCTGTCGACGGCGCGTGCCGCCAAGTCAGAAGGCTGCGCTTCGCCGGTTAAGGAGCGGTTGCCGCGCCTCAGTCGGTGGACGGCGCCTTGGCCAGGGCGCTGTGCAGCAGGCGCACCACGTTGGCGGCGGACGGCGCTTCATCCCCCATCATCTCGTTCAGTTCGACGCCCTGCGCCGGCGTGATGGTGGCGTTGGCCATGTTCCAGTCCGCGAACGCGCGCTGATCGATCGGCCGCCGCCCCAGGATGCGGATATCCGCATGGCGCGGGTCCCGCGCCAGGCGCCGCAGCAGCAGGTCCAGCATCTGACCCTGCCCCTCCAGAGCCTGATAGAAGCGGCCGTCGTGCGCCGCCAGGGCGCCGGTCAGACCGTCGCGCGCATTATTGCGCTGCGCCTCGCCCAGCAAGATCGCCATGACCAGCAGGGATTCGGTGGAGCCCCGGGCGGTGCTCGCATAGACGATTTCTTCCAGCATGAGCCCTCTCCGGTGCGACCGTTCCCACCAAACCCATTAACCCTTTCCAATCTGCTAAGGTGCGGATTCAACTAGAAAAGTCCGATTGCCGACACTGGCGGAGCATGGGGCTGCGCGCCTGCGACGTTCGCTCCTTTGACACAGCGCCCGTCGCGTCGCCTCCTGCGGCCATGTTCGCCCTGATCGCCGCGTCCCTGCTCCAGGCTTCGCCTCTCACCGTCGCCGCCTTGCCGCCGGGCGAGACCGCCGGACGCGGCGCGCGTGTCCCCTTCGTCGAGGTCGAAGCCGAAAACGCCGCCACCGACGGCGCGATCATCGGCCCGGACCGGACGTTCGGCTCCTTGCCGGCCGAGGCCTCCGGTCGCCGGGCCGTCCGCCTCGAACGCGCCGGTCAGTTCGTCGAGATCGTGCTGGACCGGCCCGCCGACGGGATCACCCTGCGCTACGCGCTGCCCGACAGCGCCGACGGAAAGGGTCTGGACGCCCACCTGGACCTCAGCGTCGACGGGGCGCCGGCCGGGCGGGCGGCCCTGACCTCGCGCTTTAGCTGGCTCTACGGCGACTATCCCTTCACCAACCATCCGGCGGACGGGAAGGGGCATCATCTCTACGACCACGTCCGCCTGCGTCTGACCCAGCCCGCACCGGCGGGCGCGCGCCTTCGGTTCACTGTGCCGGAGGGGTTCGCCGCGGGCTGGGTCGTGCTGGACGTGGTCGATCTGGAGATCGTGCCTGACCCCGCGCCCGCGCCTGACGATGCGCTCAGCCTGCTGGACTTCGGTGCCGACCCGACCGGGCAGGCCTCTGCCGAATCCGCCCTGAACGCCGCCGTCCGCGCCGGGCGCGAGCAGCAGCGGCCTGTCTACATCCCGCCCGGCCGCTACCATCTGGACGGCCGCATCAACGTCGACCGCGTCACCGTCGTGGGGGCCGGGCCGTGGCATACGACGATCGCGGGCAAGACGCCGGGCTTCCTGGGCACATCCGCGCGCGGTTCCGGCCGGGCCGTCACCATCCGGGGCCTGAGTATCGAGGGCCAGGTGGCCGACCGCGTCGATCCTGAACCGTTCAACGCCATCGGCGGCGGCCTGGGCGAAGGCTCCGTGATCGAGGACCTGTTCATCCAGCATCTGAAGGTCGGCGTCTGGCTGGACGGGCCGTTCAGCGGGCTGACCATCCGGCGCCTGCGCATCCTCGACGTCACGGCGGACGGGATCAATCTGGCGTCCGGCGCCGGCGATGCGCTGGTCGAGGACGTCTTCGTGCGCGGGTCAGGCGACGACGGCCTGGCCCTGTGGTCGCGGCGCCAAGCGGACCGCGACATCGTCTTTCGCCGCAACACCGTCATCGCCCCCAGCCTGGCCAACGGCATCGCCGTCTACGGCGGGCGAGACATCACGCTGCAGAACAATCTGGTCGCCGACATCCTGACCCAAGGCGGCGGCTATCACCTCGGCGCCCGCTTCAACGCCCGACCGTTCCAGGGCCAGATCACCCTGGCGGGCAACATCGCCGTGCGCGCCAGTGGCGGCGATCCCAACTGGAGCCACGGCGTCGGCGCCGTCTGGACCTATGCGCTGGACCAGGCGATCGAGGCGCGCATCCGTGTCACGGGCCTGCGGCTGATCGATAGCGGGCCTGTGGCGATGCACGTGCGCGGCCCGCACGCGGTCACCGACCTGACCCTGTCCGGCGTGGACATCACCGGCGGCGACCTGGCGCTGCGGCTGCAAGGCCCCGGCCAGGCGGTCTTCGCCAATATCCGCGCGCGGGGCCTGACGCCCGGCGGCATAGACGCCTGCGACGAGGCGTTCGAAGTCATGCTGGGCCGCGGCGACGCCGCCTGGTCCCGTCCGCGCACCTGCACCCACCCCGTTGAACCGCCGCCGCCCGAAGCGTAGGCTGACCGTGTTCTCCCGGGGGCGGCGCCTGAGCCGCTGAGATAGAGGTGATCCTCTGACCGGCCGAACCTGATCCGGGTCATGCCGGCGAAGGGATGAGTACGCTTCCGGTCCTGCCCGAATTCAAAGGGCGCCACAGGACCCTTCTCGCCCGACGCCGGCGGACCCTCATTTTTGAGGCCGCGCCATGAACGTCCACGTCCCGTCTGAACCGTCGCACGATCCCGCCGTGGATCTGTCGCTCAAGGACGCCCGCGATCAGGTGATGCGCGAAACCGGCTCCATTCCGACGGGCGAACGCGAGGGCAGCCGCAAGGTCTACGCCCAGGGCGAGCTCTACCCCGACATCCGCGTCCCCTTCCGCGAGGTCGCCGTCCACCCCAGCGCCAACGAGCCGCCGGTGACCATCTATGACTCGTCCGGCCCCTACACCGACCCCACCGTCACCATCGACATCAAGCGCGGCCTGCCCCTGGTCAAATCCAGCTGGCAACTGGATCGCGGCGACATCGCCCCCGTCCTGAACCCCCGCGAGGTCAAGCCCGAGGACAACGGCCACGCCAGCGGCCGCCACCTCGCCCCCCGCTTCGACGTCTCCAACCACAAGGTCTTCAAGGGCGTCCCTGGCCGCCCGGTTACCCAGTACGAGTACGCCCAGGCCGGCGTCATCACGCCCGAGATGGAATACGTCTCCATCCGCGAGAACCTGCGCCGCGAACAGACCGCCCCCTGCATCCGCGACGGCGAGGACTTCGGCGCCTCGATTCCCGACTTCGTCACGCCGGAGTTCGTGCGTCAGGAGATCGCCCGCGGCCGCGCCATCATCCCGCACAACATCAACCACCCCGAGGTCGAGCCGATGATCATCGGCCGCAACTTCCTGGTGAAGATCAACGCCAACATCGGCAACTCGGCCGTCCTGTCCTCCGTCGACGACGAGGTGGACAAGCTGGTCTGGGCCACCCGCTGGGGCGCCGACAACGTCATGGACCTGTCGACCGGCCGCAACATCCACAACATCCGCGACTGGATCATCCGCAACTCCAGCGTCCCCATCGGCACCGTCCCCATCTACCAGGCGCTGGAAAAGGTGAACGGCGTCGCCGAGGACCTGACCTGGGAGGTTTACCGCGACACCCTGATCGAACAGGCCGAACAGGGCGTCGACTATTTCACCATCCACGCGGGCGTCCGCCTGCCCTTCATCCCCATGACGGCCAAACGCGTCACCGGCATCGTCTCGCGCGGCGGCTCCATCATGGCCAAATGGTGCCTCAGCCATCACCGCGAGAGCTTCCTCTACGAGCATTTCGAAGAGATCTGCGACATCATGCGGGCCTACGACGTGTCGTTCAGCCTCGGCGACGGCCTGCGTCCCGGCTCCATCGCCGACGCCAATGACGAGGCCCAGTTCGCCGAGCTGCGCACCCTGGGCGAACTGACCAAGATCGCCTGGGCCAAGGGCTGCCAGGTCATGATCGAGGGCCCCGGCCACGTGCCGATGCACAAGATCAAGGCCAACATGGATGAGCAGCTGAAACACTGCCACGAGGCGCCCTTCTATACGCTTGGCCCGCTGACCACCGACATCGCACCCGGCTACGACCACATCACCAGCGCCATCGGCGCGGCCATGATCGGCTGGTTCGGCACGGCCATGCTTTGCTACGTCACGCCCAAGGAGCATCTGGGCCTGCCCGACCGTCAGGACGTCAAGGACGGCGTCATCACCTACAAGATCGCCGCCCACGCCGCCGACCTGGCCAAGGGCCACCCCGCCGCCCGCCTGCACGACGACGCCCTGTCACGCGCCCGGTTCGAGTTCCGCTGGGAGGACCAGTTCAACCTCGGCCTCGACCCCGAAACGGCCCGCAAATACCACGACGAGACCCTCCCCAAGGAGGCCCACAAGACCGCCCACTTCTGCTCCATGTGCGGCCCGAAATTCTGCTCCATGAAGATCAGCCAGGACATCCGCCGGGATGCGCAGGCGCAGAACGACGCGGGCGGCAGCCTGGCCGAGGCCGAAGCCGGCATGGCGGCCATGAGCGAGAAGTTTCGCGCGGGCGGGAGCGTGGTGGAGGTGAAGGTGTGAGGCTGCGCTCTCATTAAATCACAGGGAGCACTAAAGGCTTTCGAGGAAGCGAATCTACATCTAGGGTTGCGCTCAAGCTGGGGTGGTCGGATTTGTATTTTGGTTGCGAAACTGCGACCGCTTTCACTGTACGGTACTTAGAGGCGCGACCGAGCATGGACCACTTTGCCGTGTTTTGGATCGCCATGGGTTGATGCCCACGAGGTTGAATTCTGACCACTCCAGCCCCGGCCTCCCTATTCCCCGCCCTATCCCTGGCTAACCTATCAAGCGTCCAGCAGCTGGCTCACCTTCTCAACGTCAGCTACGGGAAAACGCTTTCGTTCGAGCTTTATAGGCGGGGGGAGTTTTCGGCTTACCGAAGCTTTCCGATACCCAAAAAAGACGGAACTAGCAGAGTTATTACGGCTCCAAGACGAGGGAGGAAGGCACTCCAGCGCGCGCTTTGACCGTACTTGGAGGAGCTATATGAAGCGCCTCCTTCGGTCCATGGAGCGGTAAAGGGCCGTTCAGTTAAGACAAATGCAGCACCACATATCGGTCGCCGTTATATTCTAAACGTCGACATCGAAGAGTTCTTCTACAATATCCACTTTAAGCGCATTGTTGGGATTCTATCTTCGTCTAGGTATGGAGTTCATATCGAGGTAGCAAAAGCGATTGCGCAACTTTGTTGCCATCAAGGGCGGCTCCCTATGGGGGCGCCGACGTCGCCAGTATTGGCAAACATGGTTTGTGGAAAGCTAGATGCCCAGCTTATCCGGCTCGCCAAGAAAAACAAAATACGCTATAGCAGATACTACGACGATATAACGTTCTCCTCATCTACATCAGGGCATATTGCCGCTGCGACCGGTATGGACTTGAGTGTGAGCCATATATCTAGAGGTGTCGATAACTTATCTGATGATTTTGTTGAGATATTTACGTCAAATGGGTTCAAGATAAATTCAAAAAAGGTATGGGGAACTACTAGAAAGGTTCGCCAGCAGGTCACAGGGCTTGTTGTGAACAAAAAGTATAATATTCCATCCTCACTTATGAGGAATACAAGGGCGATAATCCATTCAATTGAAAAGAATGGACTCAGTGGGGCGCAGGAAAAATTTCTTCTCGTTAGAAAATTGAATGACTCGCCAAAAATAAGGGACCACGTGATTGGTAGAGTTGCCTATATTGGTTACATTACAGATTACGGTCTCCGATATACTGCAATGGCAAGGAGGCTTATGGCAGCGCTTCCTGGCGTTAAACTCCCTGTACCTTTGTTGGAAAGGGAGCGTTCGGTATATGTGGCTACAAATATGCCGGGAGGTGAGCAAGCGACCGCGTTCCATGTTGGCAATGGTCTTTTTGTAACGGCCGCTCACCTGCTTGACCCGAATAATCCACCCGTCTTTGTGAGGCTTCATTCTCCCGATCATTACGAATCACCATTTGTAACCGAAGTGGTGCGTAGGAATTATGATACAGATGTTGCTTTGCTGCGCCACGTTGGGGATGCAACAGTCATAAATAGGCCAGCCATAAAGCTCACAACGAGACAGTCGGTGCGCGGCGACTCTGTTGAGGCCTACGGATTTGAGAATTACGTGCCGGGAAACAAGTTAGGAATTGTTCCTACACAAATCTCATCGGTAAGAGAACTGGAAGGCCAGACCCGACATTCAGTCGGTACGCCTTGGCCGCATGGAATGAGTGGCGGCCCAGTCTTCGACCTCCAAGGGGTTTTCCTAGGTATCGTATTCAGCGGCCCACTATATGGCGAGAAGATTTCGCCATACGGAACCGCATTCACGCCATCCGCGCTTTTCGCAGCTGAGCTGAACGGATGGTTGGACGAGCTGGCTGTCTAGAAAGAGCCGACCGATGCCCACCCTCGTTCTCCTCGCCGGGCCGAACGGCGCCGGGAAGACCACCTTCATCAACCGCTTCCTGCGCCAGCGGGCGGAGGCGTTTCGGTTCGTGAACCCGGACGAGGTGGCGCGCGGGCTGACGGGCGAGGGCGCGGCGCGCGATGTAATGGCGGGGCGGCGGGTGCTGGAGCTTCTGGACGACCTGTTCGCCCAGCGGGCGGACGTGGTGCTGGAGACCACCCTGGCCACGCGCTCCCACGCCGGGCGCATCCGCAGATGGAAGGCGGCGGGCTATCGGGCCGAGCTGGTCTATCTGCGGCCGCCCTCGGCGGACTTCTCCGTCGCCCGCGTGGCGCGCCGCGTGGCGCAGGGCGGCCACGACATTCCCGAGGAGACCCTGCGCCGCCGTTTCGGTCTCAGCCTCGACTATCTGGAGACGGTCTACAAACCGCTGGTGGACAGCTGGGAGGTCTGGTCGAGTAGCGACGGAGACCCCGAACTGCTAGATTGGGGTCCGAAATGAGCACGATCTTCGACCGCGAAACCACGCTGAAGGCCCTGCGCGACGCCGCCCGCATCGCGCGCGAAGGCACGCGCGAGGAGAAGAGCGGCAAGTTCCTGCCGCCACCCGGCTGGACCGGCCATCTGGTCACCGCTGCCGACGCCGCGCCCCGGCCGGCCTCGCGCCCGCGCAAGACGGCGGGCTGAACCGCTTCTTCTTTCGTCATCCCCCGACTTGATCGGGGGACCAGGCGGCCTGCGGGAGCAGGACACTGCCAAGGGCGTGACGGCTGAAAGATCGCCTTCGCTTCGCTGCGGCGCCGCCCCCCGATCCCGCTTCGCGGGTCGGAGGGTGACGAACGCCCCTCGGTCCGCTGCGCGGCCGGAGGATGACGAAAGAACGGGTGCCGCCTAACCCTCACCCCGCCAGCCGCGTCGGGATGACCTCCCAGCCGTAGTAGAGCAGCCCCGCCGTCAGCAGCAGGATGTTGAGCCAGCGGATCCGCACTACGATCATCAGGCCGTAGCCGACGCAGAACAGCCACGGCGACCGCGCGATCGCCCCCCAGAGCGTCAGCGGCCCCAGGCTGGGACGCCCGCCGCCGGCCCAGTCCATCAGCCCCACGATCCAGAAGGCGATCAGCCCGGCGATCAGCACCCCGTACGTCAGGCCGCGCGTGCGGTCATAGTGGGCGTACAGGTCGATCGGCCCCTCGTCCGGCAACGGGTCGGGCAGCACGAACATGGCGGCCATGAAGGGCAGCATCAGCTTGCCGACCTGCATCAGCATGGCGCCGATGGTCGTCTCGGTGTCGTTGCGCAGCCCCCATTGGCCCAGCCAGACCGAGACGGTGACCAGGACGATGATCCCGGCCAGCAACAGCGGCTCGGGCGCCCAGCGCACCCGCCGCCCCGCCAGCGCCAGACGGCTGATCGCCGACGCGATCTGCGCCAGCGCCAGCCCCAGGATCACGGCCGACAGGCCGAAGGTGAACTCGAACAGGCTCATGGTGCGCTCCCCCGCCTCAACTATAGGCTTTCCCTCTCCCAGAGGGAGAGGGCTTGAGCGCCTGAGAGCGCCAGCGATCAGTCTTGCGCGAAAGGGTGAGGGGTGGAGGCTCGCAGGATAGGGCGCACCCCTCACCCTTTCGGCCAAGTCGCATCGCTTCGCTCTGCGGGCCTCAAGCCCTCTCCCTTTGGGAGAGGGACCGCGGGCGCGAAATTTATTGACCCATCACGATTCCGGCCCCGCCGTCGCGCCAAGTCCCCGTCACGCCACGGATTTTCACTTTTCCGCCCACAATCGACCTGGCGCCCTCTCCACCGGCCGTATCATGGGCGGTCATGACGGACGGGGACCACACCATGGGCGACGGATCGATCGCGGACGCGCCGCGCGGCAAGCGCACGCCGCCCGAGGCGGCGTGGGAGGCGGCGCGGGCGGATTATCTGGCGGGGTACAGCGCACCCCAGGTGTGCCGGCGGCACGGCGTCGGGCTCAGCGCCTTTCGCGCCCGCGCCAAGGCCGGCGGGTGGCGCCGCGCCGATCAGGCCTGGACCACGCCGGCGCGGATCGCGGCCCCGCTGGACCCCCTCGACGAAGGCGCGGCCCTGGAGGAGGCGGTGGGCGGCGATCTGGACCAGGTCGACTATCGCGAGCTGTCGTGGGTGGCGCACCGGCGGATGATGCGCGCGGTGCTGCGCGGCGACGCGGCCGCCGTGCTGCGCTGGCGCCGGGTCGAGGCGGTCATGGATGCGGAACAGGCGGCGATCGACGAGGCCGGGCGCCTGGACGACGCCCTGGCCTTCGCCCGCGCCGAGGCGGCCGACCGCGCCGAATACCTGGCCGAGGGGGCCCGTGTGTCGGCCGCCCTGAACGCCATGCACGCACCGGACGGATCGGATGGTTCGAACGCATCGCACGGTTCGGACGCTTTGGACGGATCGGACGCGATTCTCGCCCGTCCCTGACGCGGCGGACGGGCCTCAGCCCTCGGCGGCGATCTTGCGCAGGGCCTGTTCGAACACCTCGGCCGGCTGGCCGCCCGAGATCAGGTATTTGCCCTCCACCACCACGGCCGGCACCGAGTTGATCCCCCGGCCGCGCCACAGGTCCTCGTCGGCCCGCACCTCGGCGGCATAGAGGTCGTCGGCCAGCACTTCGACGGCCTTGGCCCGGTCCAGCCCCGCCGCCTCGGCCGCGTCGGCCAGCACGACAGAATCGGCCAGCGAGCGGTTGTCGCTGAAGTGGGTGCGCAGCAGGGCGGTCTTCAGCGCCTTCTGCTCGGCCGGTCCCAGCGTCCCGGCCCAGTGGATCAGGCGGTGGGCGTCGAAGGTGTTCCAGATGCGGCTGTCCTCGCCCATCGCCATCTGAAACGGCCCGCCCGGCGCCTCGGCCCAGGCCTCGGCCGCCCGGTCGTGGATCATCGCCCGGTTGGCCGCCGACTGTTCGGGGGTGGAGCCGTACTTGCGCACGATATGCTCGGTGATGTTCTCCCCCTCGGGCGCCATCTGGGGGTTCAGCTCGAAGGGTTGGAAGCGGATTTCGGCGTCGATCCCGTCCGCCTTCACACGCTCCAGCGCGGTCTCCAGCCCGCCCAGTCCCACGGCGCACCAGGGGCAGACGACGTCGGAGACGAAGTCGATGGTCAGGGTCTTCATGTGTCTCTCCGGCTGGCCTGCATCGCATATGGGGCCTAAACCGGCGCTCAGGGAGACCCAACGATGACGCGAACCAACGCGCCCCAGTACCTGCCCGGTTTCGGCAACCACCACGCCACCGAGGCCGCCCCCGGCGCCCTGCCGGTCGGCCGAAACTCGCCGCAGAAGCCGCCCATGGGCCTCTATGCCGAGCAGCTGTCGGGCACCGCCTTCACCGCGCCCCGGCACGAGAACCGGCGCAGCTGGCTCTACCGCCTGCGTCCCTCGGCCCAGCACCCGCCCTATGTCCCGTTCGAACAGGGGCTGGTCCGGTCCGGCCCGTTCGACGAGGCGCCGCCGTCCCCCAACCGCCTGCGCTGGGACCCGCTGGCGGGCGCGCCGGGCGCCGATTGGGTCGAGGGCCTGGTCACTTACGGCGGCAACGGCGACGCCGACAGCGGCGCGGGCGTGGGCATCCACCTCTACGCCGCCGACCGCTCCATGACCGACCGCGTCTTCTACGACGCCGACGGCGAGCTGCTGATCGTGCCCCAGGCGGGCGCCCACCGCTTCGTCACCGAGTTGGGCGTCATCGACGCCGAACCCGGCCACATCGTCCTGATCCCGCGCGGCGTCCGCTTCCGCGTCGAGGTCTCGGGCACCATCCGCGGCTATGTCTGCGAGAACTACGGCGCCCCCTTCCGCCTGCCGGACCTGGGGCCGATTGGCTCCAACGGCCTGGCGAACCCGCGCGACTTCGAAACGCCGGTCGCCGCCTTCAAGGACGTCGACCGCCCCACCCAGTGCGTCCAGAAATACGGGGGCCGCCTGTGGGCCACGACCTTCGACCACTCGCCGCTCGACGTCGTGGCCTGGCACGGCAACTACGCCCCCTGCCGCTATGACACCGCCCGGTTCAATACGATCGGCACAGTCAGCTTCGACCATCCCGACCCGTCCATCTTCACCGTCCTGACCTCGCCGTCCGACACGCCGGGGACGGCCAACTGCGACTTCGTCATCTTCCCCCCGCGCTGGATGGTGGCCGAGGACACCTTCCGCCCGCCGTGGTTCCACCGGAACGTCATGAGCGAGTTCATGGGGCTGGTGACCGGCGCCTATGACGCCAAGGTCGGCGGCTTCGCGCCCGGCGGCGCGTCCCTGCACAACCGCATGAGCGGTCACGGCCCCGATCAGGCCAGCTGGCAGGGGGCCACGAACGCCGAACTGAAGCCGCACCGGATCGCGGACACCCTGGCCTTCATGTTCGAGACCCGCATGCCGATCCGCGTCACGAAATGGGCGCAAGAGACGCCTCTCATGCAGCTCGACTACGACGACGTCTGGTCCGGCTTTGAAAAAGGAACCGTCCGATGAAGCGCCTTCTGCTGGCCGCCAGCCTGCTGCTCGCCACAGCCTGCACCCCCATGCCGGGCGCACAGGCGCCGGCCGCGCCCGACCAGGCGCCTTCGACCGAGACCGCTCAGGCCCCGGTGACCCAGACGCCGGACGCCTCCGCCTGCGCCGCGCGGGGCGGCGAGATCCGCCGCGTCGGCCGGATGCAGTCCGAGCAGTGCGTCATCCTCTATTCCGACGGCGGCAAGACCTGCACCGACGGCGACGAATGCCAGGGCGACTGCCGCGTCGAGGGCAACACCTCGATCAAGGATCGCGACAACGCCGCCGGCGTCTGCACCGCCGATAGCAATCGCTTCGGGTGTTTCACGACGATCGAGGACGGCAAGGCGGGCGCCACGCTCTGCGTCGACTGACGCATCCGGATCGCGCCGACTGACGTAAGCTGAGCCATGACCGACATCGCGCTGCTGCTGACCGCCAACCTCGCCTTCTTGGTGGCGGTCATGCTGGCCCTGTGGCTGCTGGCGCTGAGGCTGAAGGACGTCAGCTTCATCGACGGCGTCTGGCCGCTCGGCATGCTGCTGCTGGCGGTGGCGACATGGCCAAGGACAGAGGGCGACCCGCTTCGTAAGGGGCTGCTGGTGGGCCTGTGCGCCCTGTGGGCGGTCAGGCTTGGCTGGCACCTGCTGAAGCGCTGGCGGGGGCATGGCGCGGACGGCCGCTATGTCGAGATCGTCGAGACGCAGGAGCGCGAGAAGGGCTGGAGCTTCGGCAAGACGGCCCTGCTGTTCGTCTTCCTGCCACAAGCCTTCCTGGGCTGGCTGACCTGCCTGCCGGTCCAGCTGGGCCAGGTCGCGGCCCAGCCGGCGGTCGGCGTGATGGGCTGGGTCGGCGCCGGCCTGGCGCTGTTCGGCCTGATCTTCGAAGCCGTCGGCGACGCCCAGCTGGCGGCCTTCAAGAAGACGGCGGCCAAGGGCGCGGTGATGGACCAGGGCCTGTGGCGTTATACCCGGCACCCCAACTATTTCGGCGACGCCTGCGTCTGGTGGGGCCTTTGGCTGATCGCGGCGGAGACGACGCCGGGCCTGTTCGCCGTTGTCGGCCCGCTGTTCCTGACCTTCACTCTGACCCGCTGGTCCGGCATCGGCCTCAGCGAAAAGGCGTCGAAGAAAAGCCGCCCGGGCTACGAGGCCTATGTGAAGCGCACCAGCGCCTTTGTGCCCTGGCCTCCGAAGAAGGCCTGATCCCAAAGCAAAGCCCCCGCCGCATCGCGACGGGGGCTCCGGTCTTTTCGAACCTGGCTTAGTGGCCCGGTTGCTCGCCCGCGGTCGGCGAGGTCGACGGCGTGTTGGCGGTGGTCAGGCCACCGTCGGCGTTGCCGGCTTGCTGCTCGATGTGGTCGGCTTGAGCGTTCAGGTTCTTTTCTTCCTGCTCGTTCGGCGTGGCGGCGGCTTGCGCTTCCAGCTGATCGGCCTTCACTTCGGCTTGCTTGTCGGCAGCGCTCTCACCGCAAGCGGCGAGGCCCGTCAGGGCGAAGGCGGCGGCGGCGGCGAACATCAGTTTACGCATGGAAAGTTTCCTCCCTAGTGGAGACCGGATAACGCAACGCTTGGCATCCGGTTCACGCCGCCGTGACCGAAAAGTGAAATTTTTCGGCAGCCAGCGGGATCAGCCCAGCCGCTTCACCTCTGCGAAGGCCACGCGCGCGGCGCCCAGCAGGGCCGCGGTCTTGTCGGTGACGCACCACGTCGGGATGGCGGCCATATAGGGCTGGAACCGGCCCTTGCGTTCGAACCGCTCGCGGAAGGGGCTGGCCTTGAGGAAGGGCAGGATCTTGGGCGGGATTCCGCCTGCCACATACACCCCGCGCCGCGCGCCCATCGTCAGCGCCACGTCGCCGGCGACCGCGCCCAGGATGGCGCAGAAGCGGGCCAGGGTGGCGCCGCACGCGCTGTTTGGGTCCTGCATCGCCTCGGCGGTGATTTCGGCCGGATCATCGATATGCGTCTCGCGTCCGTCGATCTCGGCCAGGGCGCGGTGCATGTTCAGCAAGCCGGGGCCGCAGATCAGGCGCTCGATCGAGACGCGGTCATAGCGACGCCGCAGGATGCGCAGGATTTCGTCCTCGATCGGGTCGCCCGGTGCGAAACAGGCATGGCCGCCTTCGCTGGGCAGGGCCATCTCATTGCCGTGGATGTCTCGCGCCAAGGCCGAGACGCCAAAGCCGGTGCCCGGGCCAAGCACCGCGATGGCGGCGTTCTCCTCGCCTTCGAGCGGACCGCCCAGCGAGACCAGGTTCTCCTTGGCGACGATCGGCGCGCCCCAGGCCTGGGCTTCGAAGTCGTTGATCAGCTGGACCGGATCGAGGCCGAGGGTTTTCAGCTCCTTCTCCGACACGCGCCAGGGCGAGTTGGTCAGGTCGATCTCGCCGTCCGTCACCGGGCCGGCCACGGCGATGACGCCGCCGTCCGGCTTGACGTCACATCCGTCCATGAAGGCCTTCACCCCTTCCAGGAAGGTCGGATAGCGCTCGGCCGGGAAGGTCTCGTGATGCTCGAGCACGGGCACGCCATCGACCAGGCGGGCCGTGGCGAAACGGGCGTTGGTGCCACCGACATCGCCGGCGAGAAGGACACGGTCAGACATGATCAGGCGTCGATGGTTGCGTCGGTCAGGGCGTGAGCAGCCGAAACGACAGGTTCTGAATAATTGGCGGCGAAGCAGACGGAGGCGCCCTGTTCGGCCGAGCCGACCGAGGCGCGGAACGCCCCGAACAGTTCTCGGCCATAGCCCCAGTGTTGGGCGGTCGGGCGGGCGCGGGGGCGAGCCATCAAGACCTCGGGCGCGACCTGGATGGTTAGCTCGCCCGTCTCGGCGTTGACGCGGATGATGTCGCCGTCCTGGACATAGGCCAGGGGGCCGCCCTCGATGGCTTCGGGCGTGATGTGAATGGCGGCCGGGGTTTTGCCCGAGGCGCCCGACATCCGGCCGTCCGTGACCAGAGCGACCTTGAAGCCGCGGTCCTGAAGGACCGAAAGGCCGGGCGACAGGCTATGCAACTCAGGCATGCCGTTGGCCTTGGGGCCCTGGAATCGGACGACGGCGATGCCGTCCTTGTCCATCTCGCCCGCCTTGAACGCGGCCAGGAAGTCGTCCTGGTCGTCGAAGACCCGGGCGGGCGCCTCGATGATCCGGTGCTCGGGCTTCACGGCCGACACCTTGATGACGGCGCGGCCCAGCGGCCCCTTCAGCAGGCGCAGGCCGCCCTCCTTGTCGAAGGGGTTGTCGAAGGGGCGCACGATGGCCTCGTCCAGGCTGGACTCGACGCCGTCGACCCAGATCAGTTCGCCGTCCTTGAGGATGGGCTCCTTAAAATAGTGCTCCAGCCCCTGACCGGCGACCGTAGTCACGTCGGTGTGGACGAAGCCGCCCTTGGCCAGTTCGCGGGTGATGAAGGCCACGCCGCCCGCCGCCTGGAAGGCGTTCACGTCGGCCGAGCCGTTCGGATAGACCCGCGCCAGCAGCGGCGTCACGGCCGACAATTCGTCCATGTCGGTCCAGTCGATCAGCACGCCGGCCGAGCGCGCCATGGCGACCAGGTGGATGGCGTGATTGGTTGACCCGCCGGTAGCCAAGAGGGCCACGATCATGTTCACGACCGACTTCTCGTCGATGACGTCGGCCATCCGGCCCTGACCTGACCGGGCCAGCTCGACGGCCCGCTTGGCGGCGGCGGCCGTCAGGGCGTCGCGCAGGCCGGTCTCGGGATGAACGAAGGCGGTGGAGGGCATGTGCAGCCCGGCCAGCTCCATCATCATCTGGTTGGAGTTGGCGGTGCCGTAGAAGGTGCAGGTGCCCGGCGAGTGATAGCTGGCGACCTCGCTTTCCAGCAGGGTCTGCCGATCCACCTTGCCCTGCGCGAACTCGGCGCGGACGCGGGCCTTTTCGGCATTGGGGATGCCCGAGGGCATCGGGCCGGCCGGGGCGAAGATGACGGGCAGGTGGCCAAAGGCCAGGGCGCCCATGAACAGGCCCGGCACGATCTTGTCGCAGACGCCCAGACACACGGCGGCGTCGAAGGCGTCGTGGGTCAGGGCGACGCCGGCCGACATGGCGATGACATCGCGGCTGAAGAGCGACAGCTCCATGCCCGGACGGCCTTGGGTGACGCCGTCGCACATGGCGGGCGTGCCGCCGGCGACCTGGGCAGTGCCGCCCACTGCACGGGCCGCCTCGCGGATCACGGCGGGGTAGCGTTCGAACGGCTGGTGGGCCGAGAGCATGTCGTTATAGGCGGTGACGATGCCGATGTTGGGCTTTGAGCCATCCATCGCCGTCAGCTTGTCGGCCAGGGTCTGGCCGGCGAAGGCGTGGGCCCAGTTGGCGCAGGACAGCTTGGCGCGGGCCACGCCGTTGCCACGCGCGGCGTCCATGCGGGCCACATAGTCCCGGCGCGTCTCGCGGCTGCGCGCGATGATGCGGTCGGTGACCTCGGCGGTCCTGGGATGCAGTTTGAACTCGCCGGCCATTACGCGGCCTCCGTCCAGAGAATTTCGAGCGGGGCGCCGGATGCGACCAGGGCCGCGATCGGCTGGGTCACCGGATCACCCGTCGCCTCGCGTTCGAACACGTCGCGCTTGGCCGCCCCCTTCAGCGCCAGCACCACCCGGCCGGCCTGGGCCAGGTAGGGCAGGTTGATCGACAGGCGCTCCAGACTTGGGGCCAGGCCGTCGCGGCCGTGCGGGACGCCCAGGACGGTCGGCTTCAGCGTCGGGGTCAGCAGGGTCTTCAGGGTGGGGCTTTGCGGGAACATGGAGCAGATATGACCATCTTCCCCCATGCCGAGAAGGACCGCGTCCAGACGCGAGCCCTGAGCGGCCAGCGCGGCGGCCGCGACAGCGGCGGCGCGGTCCACCGTCACCTCGGCCGAAAAGAGCGGCAGGAAGGTCGCGGCGGCGGCCGGGCCGGTCAGCAACGTCGCCTTCATCAGGGCCGCGTTCGAGTCCGGGCTGGTCTCGGGCACGTAGCGCTCGTCGACCAGGGTGACGACGACCTTGTCCCAGTCCAGCGCCATCGCCGCCATCTGGCGATAGATGGGCGAGGGCGTGGACCCGCCGGCGCCGGCGAAGATCGCCTTGCCGTTGGCCAGCACGGCCGCTTCCAGCGTCTCGGCCAGGCGCGCGGCGCAGGCTTCGGCCCAGGCGTCCTGACCGGCGAAGGTTTCGATGGCGGTCACTCCGAGGTGTTCCAGGTGCGGCCGGTGCGCGCCAGCAGGGTGTCGGCCAGGGGCGGGCCCCAGCTGCCGGCCACATACTCCTGCGGCTTGATGCCCCCGTCGGCCCAGGCGTCGGACACCTCGTCCACCCACTTCCAGGCCTGCTCGGCCTCGTCCCGGCGGACGAACAGGGTCGAATCGCCCTTCAGCGCGTCCAGCAGCAGCCTTTCATAGGCGATGCGGCGGCGCGGCGCGGTGTCCCCCTTGCCGCGGAAGCCCCAGGACAGGCTCATCTTGATGGGCTGCAGCTGCATCCGGCCGTCCAGCCCGGCCTTCTTGTTCATGACCGTGAGGGAGATGTCTTCCTCGGGCTGCAACTCGATGATCATCTTGTTGGCTGCCGGCTCGCCGTCCTCGTAGTCGAAGATCGAGTGGGGCAGGGGCTTGAACTGGATGACGATCTCGGTGCGCTTCTCGGGCAGGCGCTTGCCGGTCCGCATGAAGAAGGGCGTGCCGGCCCAGCGCCAGTTGTCGATGTCGGCGCGGATGGCGACGAAGGTCTCGGTGTCCGAATCCTCGCCGCGTTCCTCGTCATAGCCCTTGGCCGGCTGGCCCTCCGACAGACCCGCGACGTACTGGCCGCGCACGGTGACCCGCTCGACCTCCTCCTGCGTGATCGGGCGAAGGGACTTCAGGACCTTCACCTTCTCGTTGCGGACGGATTCGGGATCCAGATCGCTGGGCGGCTCCATCGCCACCAGGCACAGCAGCTGCAGCATGTGGTTCTGCAGCATGTCCCTCAGGGCGCCGTACTCGTCATAGTAGGGCCAGCGATCGCCGACGCCCACCGTTTCGCCGATGGTGATCTGCACGTGGTCGATGTTCTGGCTGTTCCACAGCGGCTCGAACACCGTGTTGCCGAATCGCAGGGCGATCAGGTTCTGAACCGTCTCCTTGCCCAGATAGTGGTCGATGCGGAACACCTGGTCCTCGCGGAAGGCGTGGGCCACCGCGTCGTCGATCTCCAGGAAGGTCTTCAGGTCGCGGCCGACGGGCTTTTCCAGCACGATGCGCGCCTGATCGGTCGCCAGTCCGGCGCCCTTCAGCGCCTTGACGATGCCGCCGTACAGCGATGGCGACACGGCCAGGAAGAAGGTCAGGGCGTCATCGTCGCCGAGACGCTCGCGCAGTTGCTTCAGGCTGTCGGCCGACGTGGCGTCCAGCGCCAGATAATCCAGGCGCGGCTCCAGCCGGGCGAAGTCCTCGGGCGACCAGTCGGCGCCGGTGCGGGCCTCGCAGGCTTCGCGGACCTTGGCGACATATTCCTCGCGGCTCTCGGCCGAGCGGGCGACGCCGACGATCTTCAGGCCGTCGGGCAGCAGGCGCTCCTGCTCCAGGAAATACAGAGAGGGCAGCAGCATGCGCATGGCCAAATCGCCACCGCCGCCGAACAGCACCAATGCCGCCATTCCTGGTCCTTCCCGATCCGGACTCTGAAGGCCCTTGAGCCTCAGTCCTTGGCCTGTTCCGCCCGGCGCGCCAACACGTCGAGGACGTCCTGAAACACCATGTTACGGGCCTTTAGAAGGACAAACAGGTGGTAGATCAAATCCGCCGCCTCGGACGCCACTTCCTCGTCAGGCCCAGCGACCCCCGCCAGAGCCGTCTCGACGCCCTCTTCGCCCACCTTCTGGGCGATGCGCTTGGGCCCCTGCGCCATCAGTTTGGCGGTCCAGCTGGAGGCCGGATCAGCGCCGGCCCGGCGCGCGATGGTGCGTTCCAGCTCGGCCAGACGGCCGAGGCCGGGCGCGGTGTCCGGGCCGAAGCAGGAGGTCGTGCCCAGATGGCAGGCCGGTCCCATCGGTCGGACCGCCAGAACCAGGGCGTCGCCGTCGCAGTCGGGCGTGACGGACACTACCTTCAGCCGGTTGCCCGAGGTCTCGCCCTTCCTCCACCGCCCGCCGCGCGAGCGCGAGAAGAACGTCGCCTCGCCGCTCTGGATCGTCTCGTCCAGCGCGGCGCGGTCCATGTAGGCCAGTGTCAGCACCTGCAGCGTGTCCGCGTCCTGCACCACGGCGGGGACCAGGCCGTTGCCCTTGTCGAAGTCGAGGTTCTCAAAATCCTCCCCCATTGGGGGAGGGGGACCCCGAAGGGGTGGAGGGGGTTCGATGCCCGATGTTGCGGATTGAGTTCCTGCGCCGTGCGTGATGCCGGCCCCCTCCACCGCAAGCGGTCCCCCTCCCCCAATGGGGGAGGATTTCAGATCGCTCATTGCCGCACCTCCACGCCCGATCCTGCCAGAAAGGCCTTCAGATCGCCGATCCGGATCGCCCCAGTATGAAAGACGCTGGCGGCCAGGGCGCCCGAGACGTTGGCGCGGTCGAAAACATCCAGGAAATGCGATTCCGCCCCCGCGCCGCCCGAGGCGACCAGCGGAATGGTCAGGCGGCTGCGCGCCTGAGCCAGCTGGGCCGTGTCATATCCCTGGCGCACCCCGTCCTGATCGATGCAGTTCAGCACGATCTCGCCCGCGCCTCGCGCCTGGGCCTCGCCGATCCAATCCATGGTGCTGCGGCCCGCCAGGCGACGGCTGTCGGGATCGCCGGTGTATTTGTGGACCACCCAGTCATCGTCCTCGCGCCGTGAATCGACGCCGACCACCACGCACTGGCTGCCGAAGCGGTCGGCCAGTTCGCCGATCAGGTCGGGGCGTTCCAGCGCGGGTGAGTTGACCGAGACCTTGTCCGCGCCGTTGTCCAGGCACCGCCCCGCCTGCTCCACCGAACGGATGCCGCCGGCGACGCAGAAGGGGATGTCCAGCAGCCGGGCGATCTCGCGCACCCAGCCATAGTCCAGCGTGCGTCCCTCCGGGCTGGCGGTGATGTCGTAGAACACCAGCTCGTCCGCCCCCTCGTCGCGATAGCGCGCGGCCAGCTCGGCGGCGTCGCCCATATCGACATGGTCGAGGAAGCGCACGCCCTTGACCACGCGCCCGTCGCGCACGTCCAGGCAGGGAATGATCCGCCGCGCCGTCATGCGCGAGCGATCTTAAGCGCCGCTTCCAGCGTGAACTTCCCTTCGTAGAGGGCGCGGCCGACGATGGCGCCGTGGCAGCCCAGCGCCTTGACGGCCGCGATGTCCTCCAGCGACGCGATGCCGCCGGAGGCCTGAAGCGCCAGGTCCGGGCGGCGGTGGCGGATTTCGGCCAGCAGGTCGGTGTTCGGTCCCGTCAGGGCCCCATCGCGGCCCACATCGGTGACCAGCAGATGTTTGGCGACGCCCGGCGGATAGCGGTCCAGCGTCTCCCACAGGGTGACGCCCGACGACTGAGTCCAGCCCTTCAGCGCCGGCACGGGAACGCCGTCCTCGATGCGGACGTCCAGAGCCAGGGTGATGCGGTCCGCGCCGAAGCCCTTAAGCCAGGCCACGACATCATTGGGCTGGGTCACCGCCAGCGATCCGACGACGACGCGAGCAACGCCGGCGTCCAGCAGGGCGGCGATGTCGTTGGCCCCGCGCACGCCGCCGCCGGACTGGACCTTGACCTGGATCGCCCGGGTCAGCTCGCCGATCAGGGCGTGCTGGACGGCCCGGCCGGCTTCGGCGCCGTCCAGATCGACGATATGGATCCACCCGGCGCCCTCGGTCGCGAAGGCGGTCAGGCGCGCGGCCGGCTGATCGTCGTAGTGCGTCACCTGATCGAACCGGCCGTGCATCAGCCGCACGCAGACGCCGTCTTTCAGGTCGATGGCCGGATAGATGATCACGCCGGCAGCTCCAGGAAGGTCTTGAGGATGTGCGCGCCGGCCTCGGCCGAGCGTTCGGGATGGAATTGGCAGCCGCGGAAGTTGTCCCGGCCGACGATGGCCGGAACAGGGCCGCCGTATTCGGCGCGCGCCAGCGTCGCAGGGCCGTCCGGGCAGGCGTAGCTGTGGACGAAATAGGCGTAGGGCCGCTCGTCCAGCCCTGCGGTCAGGGGGTCGTCGCGCACGCGCTCGAGCCGGCTCCAGCCCATGTGCGGCACGGTCCGGTCCCCACCCGGTTCCAGCCTGCGGACGCGACCGGGGATGAGGCCCAGAAGCGGCGTGTCGCCCTCGTCGCTGCTCTCGAACAGCAGCTGCTGGCCCAGGCACACGCCCAGCAGGGGCCGGGTGAAGGCGCGGATCGGCTCGATCAGACCCAGCGCTTCCAGTCGACCCATCGCATAGGCGGCGGCGCCGACGCCGGGCAGGATGACCCGCTTGGCCGAGGCGATCACGGCCGGGTCGTCGGTCAGCACGACGCGCGCGCCGAGACGCTCCAGCGCGAACTGGACCGAGGCGACGTTGCCGGCGCCATAGGCGATGACGGCGACGTCGGTCATCGATCCTCCACCGAGCAGCGCAGCGAAGCGGGGGAGGGGGACCACGCAGTGGTGGAGGGGGCGAAAGCTGGGTGGGCGGCTAGACGGAGAACGGCGCGGATGCCCTCCCCCCCTCCACCGCAAGCGGTCCCCCTCCCCCGCGAAGGGCGGTGGAGGATTTGGGTCGCGCCCATCACAACACCCCCTTGGTGCTCGGCACGGCGTTGCCTTCGATGCGGATGGCCTGGCGAAGGGCGCGGGCGAAGCCCTTGTAGACGGCCTCGGTCTTGTGGTGGTCGTCGTCGCCGGAGACCTTGATGTGGATGGCCGCGCCCATCGCCTCGGCCAGGGACCGGAAGACGTGGGCGGTCAGGTCCGTGCGGTATTCGCCGATGAAGGGGGTCGCGAACGACCCTTCGAACAGGGGATAGGGCCGGCCCGACAGGTCGATGGCGACGTGGGCCTCGGCCTCGTCCATGGCCAGGACGAAGCCGTAGCGGGCGATGCCCCGGCGCTCGCCCAGCGCCTGTTTCAGCGCCTGACCCAGGGCGATGGCGCTGTCCTCGATGGTGTGGTGCGGGTCGGTGTGCAGGTCGCCCTCGCATTGCAGGCGCAGGGAAAAGCCGCCGTGCGACGCGATCTGCTCCAGCATATGGTCGAAGAAGCCGACGCCGGTCTCGATGCGGATCGGGCCGGTCGCGTCCAGATCGACGGCGCAGACGATGCGGGTCTCCTTGGTGTCGCGCACGACGCTGCCGGTGCGGTTCGGGCGGCGCCGGGCGGGGGCCAGGCCGAAGGCGGCCAGCAGCCGGTCGTTGACCTCAGCCTTGATCGAGACGGGCAGGCGCAGGCGGTCGCCCGACAGATCGCCTTGGACGCCATAGGTCTTGAGCGCGGTCAGGGCGGCGGCCGGGTCTTCGGGGCGGGCCATGATGATGGGGCCCACCCCAGCGTCGACCGGCATCTGGCGCGACAGCTCGCGCACGATCCGCTCGCGTTCCTTGCGAACGGCGGCGATGCGCTCGGCGGTCTCGATCATGCGCGACGGATCAAGCGCCTGCTGGGCCAGCCGGACCAGGGGTTCGGGCAGGGCGTAGGGCTCGATCACCTCGGCCATGCGCGCCAGGGTCTGCGGCTGGGCGAGGGCCGCGCCGACGCGGGCGCCGGCCAACCCGTAAGCCAGCGACAGGCTGCGCAGAACGATCAGGTTCGGCTGGTCGGCAACGACGGTGGCGGCCGAGGCGTGGTCCGAGAACTCGATCAGGCCCTCGTCCACGACCAGCAGGGCGGGGGCGACGCGCGCCGCCATCTCGGCCACGGCCTCGACCGAGCCGAGCGCGCGGACGACCTGGGCCGAGACGGCGCCGCGGGCGGGGTATATGGCCTGCAAGCGCGTGTAGGGTTCCGCGTCCGGAGCCTCGACCGCGCCGCCGCCACGCGCCGCCAGCCGCCAGACCAGCTCCAGCCCATGGGTCGTGCCGCGCACCGGCAGGACGCTGTCGAGCGGCACGCCATAAACGGCGGCCATGCGCGCGGCGAGGGCTGCGCTTTCCGCCGGATAGCGGTCCAGGCCGTCGCCACCGGACACCAGCGGCGGAAAGGGAGCGGGCAGGGTCATGATCGGTCTCCTTCTCCCCTCGGGGGAGAAGGTGGCTCGCGAAGCGAGACGGATGAGGGGGCGGGATCGGCAGCCATGCCGGTGAAGGTCGAGCGCGCGTCAGACGCCCCCCTCATCCGACCGGCTCCGCCGGCCACCTTCTCCCCCGAGGGGAGAAGGATCTTATCCGCGCGGCTCATCCCTCGCTCCTCAGATCGGCCGCCCGCGCGTGGGCTTCCAAACCTTCCATTCGCGCCAGCCGGGCGGCGATGGGGGCCAGGGCGCGGGCGCCGGCTTCGGTTACGACCTGTACCGACATGGAGGTCATGAAGCTGGCCGTGGTGACGCCGCCCAGGGTGCGGGCGCCGCCGTCGGTGGGCAGGACGTGGCTGGGGCCGGCGGCGTAGTCGCCGAGCGTCTCGGCGGCCCAGCGGCCGACGAAGATCGCGCCGGCGGCCTGGATCTGATCGACCAGTTCGTCGGCGTATTCGACCTGGATGGCCAGGTGTTCGGGGCCATACAGGTTGGCGACCTCGCAGGCCGTGTCCAGATCGCGCACCAGGATGGCGCGGGCCTCGGCCAGGGAAGCACGGGCGATGGCCTCGCGCGGCAGGCCTTCCAGCTGGGCCTCCACCTCGGACAGGATGTAGTCGATCGTGGCGCGGCTGGTCGAGACCAGCAGCACCTGGGCGTCCGCGTCGTGCTCGGCCTGGCTGAGCAGGTCGGCGGCGGCGATCTCGGGCGCCGAGTCGCGGTCGACGATGACCATCAGCTCCGACGGGCCTGCGGGCATGTCGACGGCGGGGCCGCCGGGGAGGGCGGCGGCCTGCTTCTTGGCCTCGGCGACATAGGCGTTGCCGGGTCCGAACAGCTTGTCGCAGGCCGGGATCACGCCGTCGTCCAGTTCGGCGCCGAAGGTCAGGGCGGCGATGGCCTGGGCGCCGCCGATCAGCCAGATGGCGTCCAGACCCGCCTCGGCGGCGGCCAGGATCATGGCGGGGTGGACGCCGCCCGACTTGTCCGGCGGGGTGACGGCGACGCGCTCTCGCACCCCCGCCACGCCGGCCGGGATCGCCAGCATCATCAGGCTCGAGAACAGGGGCGCCGTGCCGCCGGGGACGTAGAGGCCGGCCGCGCCGATGGGGCGCCAGGCCAGCTTGGAGCGCACGCCCGGCGTGGTCTCGATGAAGGCCGTGTCCTCCGGCCGCGTCGCTTGGTGGAAGACGCGGATATTGTCGGCGGCCATGCGCAGGGCGCGGACATCGGCGGGCGGCAGGTCGCCGCGCGCCTTGCTCACGGTCTCGGGCGTGATGGCGATGCGGCGGGGCGGGGCGCCGTCCAGCTTCACGCACCAGTCGTTGACGGCCGCGCCGCCGCGCGTCTGCACGTCTTCCAGGATGGTCCGCACCACCTCGGTGACATCGCCGGCCGAGCGCTGGGCCGGGCGGGCCAGGGCGGCCTTGCGCCCGGCGGCGTCCAGCGACGCCCAGTCGATCAGGCTCTGACCAAACGCCATCACATCATCTTCTCGATCGGCAGCACCAGGATGGCAGAAGCGCCGGCGGCCTTCAGCTTCTCCAGCGTCTCCCAGAAGACCGCCTCCTGGCACACCGCATGGACGGCCACGGCGTCGTCGCGGCCCATCAGGGGCATGACGGTTGGAGAGCCGGCGCCCGGCAGGATGGCGGTGATGGTGTCGAGGGCGGAGCGCGGCGCGTTCAGCATCACGTATTTGGCGCCCTGCGAAGACACCACGCCGGCCATGCGCTCGATGATGCTGTCGAGCAGATGCTGCAGGCCGGGCTCCGGGGCGACGGGCGAGCGGATCAGGACCGCCTGGCTTTCCAGCACCGTGTCCTTGGCCTGCAGGCCGTTGGCCTCCAGCGTCGCGCCGGTCGAGACCAGGTCGCAGATGGCGGCGGCCAGCTTCAGTCGGGGAGCGACCTCGACCGCACCGCGCATGATGATGATGTCGGCGCCGACGCCGCGCTGGTCCAGGAACTTGCGCAGGATCTTCGGATAGCTGGTGGCGATGCGAAGGCCGTCCAGCGAGGCCGGCCCGTCGTAGGCCAGCGTCGGGGGCGCGGCGATCTTCAGCGTGCAGCGGCCGAAGCCCAGCGGCATGACGACCTCGGCGTTCGCGCCTCCGTTCTTGCCCTCCTCCAGCACATTCTCGCCGACGATGCCCAGGTCGCAGACGCCGTCCGCCACGAAGGTCGGGATGTCGTCGTCGCGCACGCGCAGCAGGTCGATCGGGTAGTTTTCGACCCGGTACAGCAGGTCGTTATTGCCCTTGACCCACTTCAGGCCCGCATCCCGGATCAAGTCCAGGCTGCGGTCGGACAGGCGTCCGGATTTCTGGACGGCGATACGAAGCCGCCCTTGCACAGTGCTCATTCTACTCGGCCTTCAGTCGGTCCAGCGCCAGGCGATAGCCCTGGTGCGGCATGTCTTTCAGAGAACGGGCGACGCGCACCACGGTTGTCGGGCTGGCGTGCGCCTGGGCGGCGATTTCGCGGTAGGACTTGTCGCCGGCGTCCAGCATCTGCGCGACCTGCCACCGCTCGGCAAACGCGCGCAGCTCGGCAGGGGTGCACAGATCGGCCAGAAATGCGTCGACCTCCGCCCGCGTCTCCAGTGAGAGCAGGGCGTCATAGAGGTCGGCGCTGGCGGGAGGCGGCGTCATGGCGCGTTCCACTATGCTGTAACGATGGAACGGTCAAGGCTGCTTTTCCTCCCCATCGTTTTGATGGGGAGAGGGACCGCGGAGCGGTGGAGGGGCGAACACAGGCGCAGCGTTTGAACAGCCCCTACGTCTCGGCCTGACGGCCGATCCACCTCTCCATCCGCATCCGCGAATGGAGAGGAGACAGAGTGGCGCACGCGCCTTATCTCAGGCGTATGACCAAGGTGCTCATCATCGGTGCGGGCCACGCGGGCGGATCGGCGGCGGCGTTCCTGCGGCAGTACGGCTTCGAGGGACAGATCGTGCTGGCGGGGACCGAGGCCGCGCCGCCCTACCAGCGGCCGCTGCTGTCGAAGGCGTGGCTGAAGGGGGAGGCGGGTCTGGAGGACCTGCTGCTGCGGCCCGAGAGCTTCTACGTCGAGCAGACCATCGAACTGCGCACCGGTGTGACCGCGACCGCGATCGACGCGGCGGCGAAGACGGTGACCTTTGATGGCGGGGCGGTCGAACCCTATGACATCCTGATCCTGGCTACGGGCTCGACCTTGCGGAAGCTGCCCGTCGCGGGCGGCGATCACCCCGACATTCTGGAGCTGCGGACGCTGAAGGACGCCGAGCGGCTGAAGGCGGCGCTGGGGCCCGGCAGGCGACTGGCGGTGGTCGGCGGCGGCTATGTCGGGCTGGAGGCGGCGGCCTCGGCCCGGGCGCTGGGCGCCGAGGCGGTGGTGATTGAGCGGATGGACCGCGTGCTGGCGCGGGTCGCGTCAGAGACGCTGTCGGAATTCTTCACCACCGAGCATCGGGCCAGGGGCGTCGAGATCCTGACCGGAGCCGCGGTCATGGGCGTGGCCCCGGACGGCGTCAGCCTCAGCGATGGACGGGTCATCGCAGCGGATGCGGTTTTGGTCGGCATCGGGGCGGACGCCTGCGACGCCCTGGCCGCCACGGCGGGCCTGACCTGCGAGGGCGGCGTGGTGGTGGACGAGAGCGCGCGCACGTCGGACCCGTCCATCTACGCCATCGGCGATATGACGCGGCGGCCGGTCCCGGCGCTCGATCTGACTTGGCGGCTGGAGAGCGTGCCCAATGCGCTGGAGCAGGCCAAGCAGGTCGCCGCCGCCATCGTCGGCCGCGCGCCGCCGCCGGCCGAAGTGCCGTGGTTTTGGTCCGACCAGTATGACCTGAAGCTTCAGATCGCCGGCCTGCCGACCGGGGCCGACCGGCAGGTTGTGCGGGGCGATCCGGCCGCGCGCAGCTTCGGCGTCTTCCATCTCAACGGCGACCGCATCGTCTGCGTGGAAGCGGTCAACGCCCCGCCCGAGTTCATGGGCGGCAAGCAACTGATCGGCAGGCGCACTCCGGTCGATGGGGAGCGATTGGCCGACCCTGCCGTTTCCATGAAGGCGGTTGCCGCCGACTAAGCGTCGTCGCACTGCAACATTTGTGTTGCGCGCGCGGTCGGTGCGGGGTCAAGCTGCGTGAACGGATCACCGAAGGCGGGAATGACGGCGGCTTTTGACGAAATGTCGGGCGATGGCGGCGCGGGGCAAATCCGCGAGAGCTATCAGACGCTGGCTCGCTGGCTCGAGGCGGCGCCCGACGACCTGCTGCAGTCGCGGTCGCGGCAGGCGGAGCTGTTCTTCCGCCGCATGGGGGTGACCTTCGCCGTCTACGGCGACGCTGAATCCAACGAGCGACTGATCCCCTTCGACGTCGTGCCTCGCATTCTCGGTGGTCGCGAATGGGCCGGGCTGGAAAAGGGCCTGAAGCAGCGCGTCTCGGCCATCAACGCCTTCCTGAAGGACGTCTACGGCGCGCAAGATTGCATCCGCGCCGGCATCATCCCGGCCGATCTGGTGCTGACCAATCCCAACTACCGGCCTGAAATGCAGGGCCGCCGTCCGCCGGGCGACATCTGGAACCACATCTCCGGCATCGACCTGGTCCGCACGGGCGAGGACGGCTTCTATGTGCTGGAGGACAACGTCCGCACGCCGTCCGGCGTCTCCTACATGCTGGAGAACCGCGAGATGATGATGCGGCTGTTCCCCGACCTGTTCGCGGAACACCGGATCCGGCCGGTCGAGGCCTATCCCGACATGCTCCTGCGCTCGCTGCAGGCGTCCGCGCCGGTGGGGGCGGGGGACGATCCGGTGATCGTGGTGCTGACGCCCGGCCCGTTCAACTCGGCCTATTACGAACACTCCTTCCTGGCCGACAAGATGGGCGTGGAGCTGGTTGAAGGGGCGGACCTTTTCGTCAACGACGACAAGGTCTTCATGCGCACGACCGAGGGGCCCAAACAGGTCGACGTCATCTATCGCCGCATCGACGACGACTTCCTCGATCCCCTGACCTTCATGCCGAACTCGGCCGTCGGGATCCCCGGGCTGATGGGCGCCTACCAGGCCGGAACCGTCACCCTGGCCAATGCGGTCGGCACCGGTGTGGCCGACGACAAGGCCGTCTACACCTACATGCCGGACCTGATCCGCTTCTATACGGGCGAGGATCCGATCCTGAAGAACGTGCCGACTTGGCGCTGCCGCGAGGCGGATGACCTGAGGCAGGTGCTGGAACAGTTGGACCAGCTAGTGGTCAAGGAAGTGGGCGGATCCGGCGGCTACGGCATGCTGGTCGGCCCGGCGTCGACCAAGGCCGAGATCGAGACCTTCCGGGCCAAACTGATCGCCGACCCCGACGACTTCATCGCCCAGCCGACGCTCAGCCTGTCGACGGCGCCGACGCTGGACGGGGGCAAGCTTGCCCCGCGTCACGTGGACCTGCGGCCGTTCGTGCTGTCCAGCCCGTCCGGCATCCGCGTCACGCCCGGCGGCCTGACCCGCGTCGCGCTCAAGCCTGGATCACTGGTGGTCAACTCCAGTCAGGGCGGCGGCACAAAGGACACCTGGGTGCTGGATGAGTGACGCCGTTTCCAGATCCTCCCCCGTTTTTCACGGGGGAGGGGGGCCGCTTGCGGTGGAGGGGGCCTGCCTCACGCGCAGCGTGTCTCGTCTAACCTCGCGTCCGGCGTCGAGCCCCCTCCACCCCTCCGGGGTCCCCCTCCCCCAATGGGGGAGGATTTAAGATGCTCAGCCGTACCGCAGAAAGCCTCTACTGGACCGGCCGCTACATGGAGCGGGCGGACTTCCTCGCGCGCATCCTGGAGGCGGCCGTTCGCTTGGCCGCCCTGCCGGCCAAGGACGCCGCCGCCGCCACTGCCTGGGCCAGCGCCTTGGCTTCGGCCGGCGCATCGACCGGGTTCGAGGTCAGTGGTCGCGCCGTATCCGAGAAGTCGGTGCGCGATTATCTGGCGTTCTCGCCCGAGAACGGCTCGTCCATCCGCGCCTGCCTGACGCGCGCGCGCACCAACGCGCGGTCGGTTCGCACCGCCCTGACCATCGAGCTGTGGGAGGCGATCAACGGCGCCTACAACGGCTTGGCCGACTTCGGCGAGCCGGGGAAGCGCGACGACTTCGTGCGGTTTCTGGAGTGGGTGAAGGGCGTGTCCCTGGCCTTCGAAGGCGCCGCGTCGCGGACCATGCTTCGCAACGACGGATACTGGTTCCTGCGCCTGGGCATGGCGATCGAGCGTGCCGACAACACCGCCCGCCTGCTGGACGTGAAGTACCACCTGCTGCTGCCCGCCGGCGAGCGGGTGGGGGGGCAACTGGATTACTTCCAGTGGACCACGCTGCTGCGCGAGGTGTCGGCTCTAACCGCCTATCGCTGGGTCTACCGCGAGAGCGTGCGGCCGTGGCTGGTCGCCGATCTGATGGTGCTGAACCGCCAGATGCCGCGCTCGCTGGCCAGCTGCCAGGGCATGATCGTCAGCTATCTGGAAAAGCTGGCCACCGATTACGGTCGCCGCGGCCCGGCCCAGCGCATGGCCTCGGCCCGCCTGTCCCAGTTCAACGAGGCCAAGATCGAGGACATCTTCCAGTCCGGCCTGCACGAATACATCCAGCGCTTCCTGGCCGAGAACAACGGCCTGGCCGCCTCAATCCACGATCAGTACCTGGTCTGAGCCCATGCGTATTCGGATCGACCACTCCACGCGCTACGCCTATCAGCGGCAGGCGCGCTTCATCGTCCAGACGCTGCGCCTGACGCCGCGCTCCAACGAGGGGCAGCAGGTCATGGACTGGCGCATCGAGACGGATGTCGACGCCCACCTGCGGCGCTCGGAGGACGCGTTCGGCAACGTCGTGCACACCCTCTATACCGAGCGGCCGACGGCCGAGCTGACCATCCGGGTCACCGGCGAGGTGGCGACGTCCGACACCAACGGCGTGGTCTACGGCACGGTCGAAAAGCTGGCCACGCCGGTCTTCCTGCGCGAGACGCCGCTGACGGCGCCGGACGCTGCCCTGCGCGACCTGGCCGATCGGATGCGCGGCGCCTCATCAACCCTGGCGCAGATGCATCAGCTGTCGGCGCACATCAACGAAGCCGTGGTGTTTGACACCGCGGCCACGTCCGCCGCCCATACGGCGGCCGAGGCCTATGCCATGAAGCGCGGGGTCTGCCAGGACCACGCCCAGATCTTCATCGCGACCGCCCGGCGCCTTGGGGTGCCGGCCCGGTACGTGTCGGGCCACCTGCATCGCTCTGACGGTCAGATCGACCAGGAGGCGTCGCACGCCTGGGCCGAGGCCTATGTGCCCGATCTGGGCTGGGTCGGTTTCGATCCCGCCAACGGCGTCTGCCCGACCGAACACTATGTGCGGGTCGCCGTCGGCCTGGATGCGCTGGGCGCCTCGCCGATCCGGGGGACCAGCTACGGCGGCGGGCCCGAGACCCTGACGGTGGCGCTGCGTGTGCGCCCCGCGCCACAGGGGCAGCAGCAACAGCAGGGACGTGCGTGGTCGTGATCGCCAGACCCCGCGAATCTGTTAGGCCTAATTTATCCGTGGACGGGGAATAAGGCCGCGTGACCTACTGCGTCGGCATGCTGGTGGATGAAGGGTTGGCGATGATCGCCGACACCCGCACGAACGCCGGCGTCGACAACATCTCCTCCTACCGCAAGCTGCACGTCACAAAGATCCCGGGCGACCGTGTGCTGGCGGTGGCGACGGCGGGCAATCTGTCGGTCACCCAGACCGCGCTGGCCCTGGTGGCGGCGGGGATCAAGCTGCCGGATTCGACCGCCTTCGAGACGCTGCAGACGGCGCCCAGCCTCTTTCGTGCGGCCCAGATCCTGGGCAACGCCCTGGCCACGGTTCGCGCCACGCTGAACTCGCCGCCAACGCCGACCGCCGACAGCCTGAATGTCTCTGCGTCCATGCTGCTGGGCGGCCAGATCGGGGGCGGCAAGATGGGCCTGTACCTGATATATGGGCAGGGCAACTTCATCGAATGTGGGCGCGACACGCCCTATCTGCAGATCGGCGAGCTGAAGTACGGCAAGCCGATCCTGGACCGCGCGCTGCGCATCGACACCCCTTTGGCCGAGGCGGTGAAGCTGGGTCTGATCTCGTTCGATTCGACCATCCGCTCGAACATCGCCGTCGGTCCGCCGCTGGACCTGATCATCATGCCGCGCGACGAGCTGACCGGGGCCGAGCGGCGCATCAGCGCCGATGACGACTATTTCCGCGATCTGGGACGCCGCTGGTCGGAAGCCCTGGCCGCCGCCCACCGCGCCATGCCCGACCCGCCCTGGGTTGACGAGCCGCGCGAAGACCCTCGTCCAGGCATCGCCATCGTCCGCTGACCCCATGGAGCCAAGCCGGCTCGGTGAGGGGCCGTGCCAGCTCTCGCCGACCAATTGCGACTAAATCGCAAAAACATCTGGACCCGAAAGGCAAAGCTGCTATTGCGAGCGCATCGCAATGTCAGATGCCTTGGGGGCTTCCATGTCACAATCCCGCGCTGCCGCGCTCAGTACCCTTCTCGCCGCTTCCAGCGCCGCCGGCATGCTGTGCGTCCAGCCTGCCCAGGCCGCTGAGCCCGCCGCGAGCGCGATGGCGACGGCCGCCGAAATGGCCAACGCGGATGATCTGGGGACCATCGACGTGAACGGCCAGCGCCAGCGTCGCGAGCCGGCCTCGCCTGAGTATGTCGCACCCCTCGTCGACACGCCGCGCGCCGTCACCGTCATTCCCCAGCAGATCATCGAACAGACCGCCGCGACTTCGCTGCAGGACCTGCTGCGCACCTCGCCGGGCATCACCTTCGGCGCCGGCGAGGGCGGCCAGCCGCTGGCCGACCGCCCCTTCATCCGGGGTCAGGCCTCTGGCAACAACGTCTTTGTGGACGGCATCCGCGACAGCGGCGGCCAGCAGCGCGAGGTCTTCGATCTGGAGCAGGTCGAGGTCATCAAGGGCCCTGACTCGGTCTATTCGGGCCGCGGCTCGGGCGGCGGCTCGATCAACCTGACCTCCAAGACGCCGCGCCTGACCGACTTCGTCAACGTCTCGGCCGGCGCCGGGACCGACAGCTACTACCGCGCCGCGGTGGACGGAAACTGGCGGCTGAACGAGACGACCGCCTTCCGCCTGAACCTGATGGCGACCGAAGGCGACGTGGCCGGCCGCGACAGCGTCGACTTCGACCGCCAGGGCTTCGCCATGGCGCTGGCCACCGGCCTGGGCACCGACACGACCGCGAGCATCAACTACTACCACCTCGATAGCGATCAGATGCCCGACTACGGCATCCCGCTGTTCACGAAGATCGGTGTACGGACGACCGACAGCGGCGTTCTGGACGTGCCCTACGACAGTTTCTACGGGCTCGAGGCGCGTGACTATCTGACCAATACGGTCGACAGCGTGACGGTGAAGCTGGAGCACCGGTTCAGCGAGAACCTGGCGATCCGCAACGTCACCCGATACTCGGAGACGCTGAACGACTATGTCGTCACCAACCCCGGCGACGGCGGCAACATCACGAACGGCGGCGTCGTCCTGATCGGCGACGTCTACTGGATGAAGCGAGGCCTGAAGTCGCGCTGGAATCCGGTCGAGACCCTGGCGAACGTCACCGACGTGTACGGGACCTTCTCGACCGGCGGGATCGAGCACAGCTTCAACGTCGGCGTGGAGCTTTCGACCGAGGACAATCACAACGCCTCCTACATCGTGACCACGACGGGCGGCTCGGCCTGCCCGGCGCCGATGACCGGGTTCGACTGCACGCCGCTGTACAATCCGGACCCGACCGATCCCTGGACCGGCACGATCGCGCGCGGCCTGATCAGCTCGAATACGACCGACACGGTCGGCATCTACGCCTTCGACTCCATCAGCTTCGGCGAGCAGTGGCTGTTGAATCTGGGCCTGCGCTGGGACGACTATTCGGTCGAGGGCGTGACGGCGACGGGCACGGTGGCGGCGCCGATCTACACGCCGACGTCAGGCGAGTGGGACTTCGTCAACTATCAGGTGGGGCTGGTCTACAAGCCCACCGCCTGGACCAGCCTCTACGCCTCCTACGCCACCTCTTCGACGCCGCCGACCATCTCGGCGGGCGACCAGAACGGCGGTTCGGGCATGGGCACGGGCAATCTGGCGACCGAGCTGCTCGATCCGGAGCAGACCACCAGCTACGAGATCGGCGCCAAGGCCAGCCTGATGCGGGACCAGCTGCATCTGAGCGCCGCCCTCTTCCGGCTGGAGCGCAAAGACGCGCAGATCCAGGTGGCCCCGGGCGTCTATGAACAGGCCGGCGAGGCCGAGGTGCAGGGCGTCGAGCTGGGCTTCTCGGGCAATGTCACCCGCGAATGGCAGGTGTTCGGCGGCTATACCTACATGGACAGTGAACTGGTCTCGGGCGCCTACACCAATGTGAACATCGGCGATCCGCTGGCCAATACGCCGGAGCACTCGTTCAGCCTGTTCACGACCTATCGCCTGCTGCCCAAGCTGACGGTCGGCGGCGGCGTCTATCATGTGTCGGACAGCTTCGGCGGCAACCAGGGTGGCGCCGGCGGCGGCGCGAACCGGGTCTATGCCCCGGCCTGGACGCGGATCGACGCCTACGCCTCTTACGATCTCACCGAGCGGGCCAGCCTGCAACTGAACGTCCAGAACGCCTCGGACGAGGAATACATCATCCGCACCAACGGCGTGCACCACGCCGATGTCGCGCCGGGCCGCTCCGCGATCCTGACGCTGAACATGCGCTTCTGAGACAGGCCCTCCCGGCCTAGACTGACGGCGGCCCGGCGCTTTCGCCCGGGCCGCCGTTTCTTATCGAGGATCGACCCTTGCTGCTGCACATCCCCGGCGTGTTCACCAAGGCGGAAGTCGCCGAGCTGCGGCGCAGGCTGGACGCCGGTCCGTGGACGGACGGCAACCTCACCTCAGGCCACCAGGCCGCCAGCGCCAAGAACAACCAGCAGCTGCCGGAGGACAGCGCCATCGCACGCGAGGTGTCGGCCTTGGTGGAGCAGGCGCTGAAGGCCCATCCGATGTTCGTGGCGGCAGCCCTGCCACACACGATCTTTCCACCCCTGTTCAACCGCTATCAGGGCGGCGAGACCTTCGGCGTGCACGTCGACAATGCGATCCGCCAGTCGCGCGACGGCGGGACAATCCGTATACGGAGCGACCTGTCAGCCACCCTCTTCCTGTCCGAGCCCGAGGACTATGACGGCGGCGAACTGGTCGTCGAGGAGATGTACGGGCCGCAGGTTGTCAAACTGCCGGCGGGCGATCTGGTGCTCTATCCGTCCAAGAGCCTGCACCGGGTCACGCCGGTGACGCGCGGCGCGCGGGTCAGCTCGTTTCTGTGGCTGCAAAGCCTGATCCGCGACGACGGCGACCGCGAAATGCTGTTCCGCATGGACGTGGCCATCCAGCGCGTGGCGGCCGAGAAGGGCCCGACGGATCAGGCGGTGATCGAGCTGACCGGCGTCTACCACAACCTGCTGCGGCGCTGGGCCGAGGTGTGAGCTAAAGCTCTCCGCCCCTTGGCCGGAGACAGGCGACGCAGTCGCCAGAGGCGGGCCCGAAAGGTTGAGGCAGGACAACTTGCCCGCCTCTGCTCGCTGCGCTCGCTGTCTCCGCCCACGAGGCGGAGAGTGTCCCGCGCATTGTCAGTACACGTCCCGTCGGTACCGCCCCGTCTCCAGCAGGTCCGCCAGCCGGTCGACGCCCAGCGCTGATTCCAGCGCCGCATGGACCCCTTGGCTCATCCCTTTGAGGCTGCCGCAGACGTAGATCGCCGCGTCCCTTTCGATCCAGGCGCGGATATCGTCAGCCGCTTCGGGGACCAGTGCCTGGACGTAACGTCCGTCGCCCGCATCGCGCGAGAAGCAGCGGTCGAGGCGCGTCAGAACGCCCGAGGCGCGCCAGGCCTGAAGTTCGGCGTCGTAGAAGCGGTCGTGGTCGGCGGTGCGCTCGCCGAAGAGCAGCCAGGCCCCCGCTTGCCTCGGGTTGCCGGCGCGGGACCGTAGGTGAGCGCGCAGGCCTGCGATCCCGGTGCCGTTGCCGATCAGGATCATCGGCGTCGCGGCGGCTGGGCCGTGGAAGGCGCGGTTGGCGCGCAGGCGCATCGGGACGTCGCCGCCGAGCGCCAGATCATGCGTCAGCCAACCGGACGCGAGGCCGGGCGTCCCGTCGGGATGCTGCATCAGGCGAACCAGTAGCTCCACCCGCCCATCGGCGGGGATGGAGGCGACGGAGTATTCGCGGGCGGCGGGAGCGGGGTCGCCGGGCGGCCCGATCTCGGCGATGTCGCCGGCGGCCCAGATCGGAAGCGCGCCGGCGGGCTCAAGGGTCAGGCGCCAGGCCTCGCCGCCGGGACTGCCGGGGTTGGCCAGGGTGCGCTCCGTCAGTCGCCAGGTCTCATAGGCGGGCGGCGTCCAGTCAGGGCCGGGGGCGGCGCCCAGCGCCTGGCTGACGGAATGCTGCCAATGGCGGACCGCGCCGGGATCTCCGTTGTCCACCTCGACCGGGTCGAACAGGGGCGCGGCGCCGGCGGCCCGCAGCCAGTGATCCATGCCTCGGCCGAAGCCGCAGAACTGGTCGTACTCCCGGTCGCCCAGCGCCAGCAGGCCATAGGACAGGTGCGACAGGTCCGGCGCGTCCTTCATGACCCGTCGCACGAAGCCCGCGGCGCTGTCGGGCGCGTCGCCCTCGCCGGTCGTGGCGACGATCAGCAAGGCGCGTCTGGCGGCCTTCAGGGTCGCGGCGTTGATCGCGGAGAAGGCGATCAGGCGCACCGAGATCCCGGCGCCACGCATCGTCTGGGCCGTCATCTCGGCCAGGGCCTCGCCGAAGCCGGTCTGGCTGGCGTGGGCGATCAGGACGGCGTCGCCGCCCGTCGGCCCGACCGGCGCGGCCTTTTGGCGCGCGCGCCAGACTGTCCAAACGAGCAGGATCAGCCACAGCCCCAGCACGCCGGCCGCGGCCCACAGGCGGGCCGGATCGCTGGTCAATCGCCCTCGTCCATCATGGCGCGGTAGGCGGGCGTGATGTGCTCGACCAGTCCGCGCGACGTCCGCTCGACGAAGTGTGCGGCGATCTCGGCCATCTCGGCGTAGGGCGGACCTTCGTACGGCCCCATGACGCTGAGCGCGGTCGCCCAGGCGTCGGCGACCATGGCCGAGGCGTGGATCACGGTGACCGAGACGACGCCGTTGTCGATCGGCCGGCCGGTGGATCCGTCGATGGTGTGCGGATAGCGGCGGCCGTCGTGCTCGAAAGCGTTCAGGGCATCTCCGGACGTGGCGACGGCCAGGTCGAACAGGGCCGCCACGGTGCGCGGCGCCTCCAACCCGTCCGGTTGTTCGATGCTGACCCACCAGGGCTGGGCGTCGGGCTTGACCCCCGCGCCGCGCAGCTCGCCGCCGATCTCGATCAGGTGCGACGTGGCGCCTTCGCTGGTCAGGCGTTCGGACACGCGATCCACGGCATGGCCTTTGGCGATGCCCGAGAAGTCCAGCTTCATCCCGCCCAGCTGCATGGCGCCGCGCGCCTCGCGGTTCAGGCGCAGGGACCGCCAGCCGCTGACGGCCAGGGCCGCCTCGATCTCTTCGTCGGATGGGATGGGCGACAGGGGCGGCTGACGCCGGCCGGCGGGCCCGAAGCCCCATAGATCGGCCAGGGCGCCGAGCGTCGGATCGACCGCGCCATTGGTCTGATCGGCGATGTCCAGAGCTTGGTCCAGCAGCGACCAGAAGGTCTTGGACAAGGCCCAGACCCCGGCGGGCGCGGTGTTGAAGCGCGACACCTCGCTGCGCGGATCCCAGTGGCTGAAGACCGCGACGATCCCCGCCAGCTCTTCCTCGATGGCGGCGCGCAGGCGCGCCTCCTCGTCGCCGGTCGGCAGGACCAGACGCACGCGCCAGGTCGTGCCCATGGTCTCGCCGTCCAGCCCCACGACCCGGTCGCCGGGCGGCGGGGTGGGCGCGATGTCGCCGGTCGGCATGAGGACCCGGTGGTCGTCGCGCGTCTGGGGGTTCAGATCGACGGGTGCGGGCGCGCCGGCTGATCGGTGAAACGGATTGTCGCTCAGGGCAGAACCTCGAAAACGGCCACGTAGGATGCATTGGCCGCGATCGTATCGCCTTGTGCGGGCGTACGCACCGCCGCATTGATCCAGTACAGGCCCGGCTCGCCCCAGGTGACGGTGAAGGCGCCGTCCGCGCCGGTGGTGACCGTCGTTTCCTCGGGATTGTCGCGATAGCGCTGGCCGCCGCGCAGCACGGTGACCGCGACGCCCGAGGCCGCCACGCCGTCCTTGGACAGCTTGAACGTCGCCGGCTCGCCCGCGACCAGGTCGTTCGGATGGGTGACCGGGATCAGGGTCAGGCCATCGCCGGCGTTGGTGAAGGCGGTGTCGTTGGGCGAGCCCAGGGTGACGAAGGTCTCGGTGCGGCTGCTGTTCCGCGTCGGGGTCACGTCGGTGGCGCCGGCGGGGATGGCGGCCGGGAACTCCTCGGCCCGGCCGCGCCAGCGCTGCTGCTCGCCGTTCAACATATAGGTGGCCATGACCCCGCCGCCGACATTGGCGATGCGATAGGTGCCCGGCTGGGTCAGATGGACGTCGAAGGTCGAGCGGTATTTGGCGACGTTGACGTTCTCCGGCTGGATCGTCGATCCGTCCGGCGCGGTGACCACCAGATTGTCCAGGCGCATGGCGGCGTGGTCGGCCTCGAACGGATTGGTCGACATGCCGGCGTCGAACCCGACCCAGGCGTCGCCGCCCGACAGGACGGTGGAGGTGGGCATGATCCAGGCGCGGTGGGCCTGCGCCGACAACGGCGCGGCCAGGGCGGCGGCGAGGGCCATCAGGGCGACGATCTTCTTCTTCATGGCGACGGTCCTTTGGGGTCTAGCGAGTGACGGTGACGCGCACGGCGCCCAGTTCGGTGGAGCCCTGGCCGGAGCCGGCGTTGGCCGCGCCCCAGCGTATGGGCACGCGCACGGCCTCGCGGCCGCCCTGTTCGCGCGCGGCCTCGACGACCAGGTTGTACTGGCCGGCGGCTACGCCACTCAGGCGGCGGGCGGGAATGGTGATCGACTGGCGACCAGCCGCGCGGGTCGGGCCCGAGACTCCGTCCGCCGGCATGGTCATGGCTCGGCCGCCCTTGCGCCACCAGGTGCGCAGGTCCTTCAGCCAGTCGCGGCCGTCGCCCTCGCGGTTCGGAGTCTGCTGGTACCAGACGGCCAGGGTGCGCACGGCGGTCTGATCCGGCGTCTCCAGCCAGATGGCGACGTAGGGCCGATGATAGGCGGCGGTCTGGATCTGCGGCAACTCGACCGAGATCTGGATATCGGCGGCCAGGGAGGGCGTGGCGGCCAGGCCGAGGCCGGCAGCAGCGATCGCGGTGGGGAGAACACGCATCAGAGGCAACTCGTCAGTGGATGAAGATCAGGGCGATGATGACGGGGATGGCTAGCCCCATCAGGGTCAGCGGCCAGGTCGAGACGCGGCCTCGCGCGTGCAGGAACAGCAGGGCGAAACCGGTGACCGCGAAAATCACGCAGGCGGCCGCGAAGACGTCGATGAAGATGAACCAGGCCAGCCCCGCGTTGCGCCCCTTGTGCAGGTCGTTGAGGTAGGCGACCCAACCGCGCGTGGTGCGCTCGTGGACCGCCTCGCCGTTTGAACGGTCGATCGTGACCCACCCGTCGCCGCCGGGCATGGGCAGGGCGACGTAGATTTCCTCGGCCGTGGTCTCGGTGGCGCGGCCCGCGATGTCGGCCTTCAGCGCCCCCGCGCTCCAGCGCGCGACGGCCTGGGGCACGGGGCGGGTGGTGTCGGCCGGGAAATCCGCCAGGGCGTCCAGCACCGCCTGTGGCGCGGTGGCGGTCTGTTCAGCGGTGTTGGTCGGCGTCGGTATCTGCGCCGCGTGGTTCAGCGTGATCCCGGTGATGGCGAACAGGAACATCCCGGCCAGGCTGAGCGCCGCCGAGATCCAGTGCCAGGAATGCAGCTGCTTCAGCCAGAAGGCTCGCGCGGCGCTGGGCGGCCGCGGGGGCTTTCGGACGGCAGGGGCGGGGATGGACGCGGTCACGCCTTGGCTGTGCCAAAGCTGAGAACGGTTTGCAATAGCAGAAAGGATCGCAGCGCCTCCCCGGAGGAAGGCGCTGCGGAAAGCCTCTTACGCGCCGACCGTGGAATCGCCCGGCTTGGCGATGTTGCCGTCTTCCTTGCCGCCGTCGGTGATGACGGGGCCGGGGTGGTTGCCGGCGTCGTTGGCGCCGTTCGACCATTTGGCGATGAACAGGCTGATCACCAGGAAGAAGACGCCGATGCCGACGCCTACCCAGCCGATGGCGTTGAAGCTCTCGAGCGAGGCGTTCAGCGCGGCCTGCGGATTGGTCACCTGGCCGCCGACGGTTTCGGTCCCGGCCATGCCCGCGATGATGCCGCCGATGAAGTGCGCGATCGACGAGGACATGAACCACACCGCCATCATGAAGCTGACGATCGAGGCGACCGACAGTTTGGTGATCTCGGACAGGCCGACCGGCGACAGGAACAGCTCGCCCGTGGTGTGCAGCAGATAGAGCAGGGCCAGCAGCACGACCGGTGTGCGGAAGGCGTCATCGACCATGCCGGAGTTGGCGCCCCAGACCACGACCAGGAAGCCCAGGCCAACCTGGATGATGCCGAGGCCGAACTTGACGACCGGGTTCGGGTCGATCTTGCGCGCCCCCAGGAAGGCCCACAGGGCCGCGAACACCGGCGCGAAGATCAGGATGTAGGCGGCGTTGAACGACTGGGTCTGGGCCGCCGTGATGGTGGTGTCGATCCAGAAGCCGGTCGTCGACAGGCCGGCGGCCGCCATCTGGGCCGGGGTGCCGTAGGGAATGCCGAACAGGGTGCCGGCCGTGGCCGTGATCGACAGGTCCACGTTCCGGTCCGCGAACAGGTTCAGGCTGGAGCCGGCCTGTTCGAACAGGGTGAAGAAGACCGCCGAGCCGAAGATCAGCACGCTGGCCAGCATCATCCGCTCACGCGCGACCTTGTCGCCGCGCAGCTTGAAGATGATGAACCAGGCGATGAAGCCGATGGCCGCGATGGTGGACAGCAGCAGGCCGATGCCGACCAGTTCGTGGTTCGGCACGACGAAGAACAGCGCGCCGACGCCGACGAAGCCCAGGATGTAGATCAGCCATTCGCGGTTGATCGGTCCGACCAGCGGCTTCTTGATCAGTTCGGGGTAGGGGCTCTCACCCTTGCCCTGCAGCAGGGGCTTGCCCAGCCAGAAGACGACCAGACCCAGCGCCATGCCGATGCCGGCCAGGCCGAAGCCCCAGCCCCAGCCGAAGTTCTGACCGAGGTAACCGCACAGGACGGCGGCCCAGAAGGCCCCCAGGTTGATGCCGTAATAGTAGAGGGTGAAGCCCGAATCCCGGCGCGGATCGCCCTGCGGATAGAGCTGGCCGACCAGGGTGGAGATGTTCGGCTTCAGGAAGCCCACGCCCATGATGATCAGCGACAGGGCCAGGTAGAAGACGTTCACCCCCATCGGGTCACGCTGGGCCGACAGCTCGTACTGGCCGGTCGGCAGGACGGCGGGGACCGAAGCGGTCGCCGGCAGACCCTCGATGGCCAAACCGGTCTCGCTCGAGGCGTAGGCATAGGGCTGGCCGTCGATGAGGACGCGGCTCTCGCGACCGTCGGCGCGGCCTTCCATCTGGATGGCGTAGGACTGGCCGCCGTATTGCAGGGTCTGGGTCGCCGGACGCCCTTCGAAGCCCATCAGGCCGTGGCCGAGCACCAGAAGGACGGCGCCGAACATGATGGCCTTGCGCGTGCCGATGTAGCGGTCCGCCACGATGCCGCCGATCAGCGGCAGCAGATACACCAGCGAGCCGTAGGTGCCGTACTGGCCGGTGGCGAAGCCGTCGTCGAACAGGAAGTGCTGGGTCAGATAGAAGATCAGCAGGCCGCGCATGCCGTAGAATGAGAACCGCTCCCACATCTCGGCGAAGAAGCAGATGATCAGGCCGCGCGGGTGGTTCTTCAGAATTTGAAGAAGCACGGGCAGGCCCGTGGCGAGGGTGATCACCACCCCCAACAAGATGACGAGATTCATGCCGACCCCTGAAAGCGACTATGGCCGGGCCGCCCGGCCCGGAAATGACGCAGGCCCTCCGCCCGCATCATAGGAAGCGGCGATAGGACCATCTGACGGCCAGCGTGACAAGCGTGTGTCGGCGACGCGTCGTCGCATCGGGGTCACGACCCCTCCCGTCCGGCGAAGGATCTGAACACAAAACCGGCGACATCCACGGGAGCAGATGTCGCCGGCAGGGCAGGAGAACGGCTCCGTTGGCCGGAGCGCCTTGAGCCTCGCGTCTTGAGCGGGCCGAAGATCCGAGCCCGGGCGAGCCGGGCCGACTCGGCCCTAGAAGGTCTTGCGCACGGTGATCGTCATGAACTCGCGCGGGTCGATGTTGCGCTCTTCGGTGAAGGCGATCGGACGGGCGGCGGTGCGATCCGCATAGACCGTGCGGTAGACGTTGAAGTCGTTCCAGATGTTCACCGACGCCTTGATCGAAAGCGTGGGCTGCGGCTTGTATTCGATCGAGGCCTGGAAATAGTCCGAGCCGGTGAAGCCGAACGTCTGGTCCGGCGAATAGGTGAACTGCCGCAGCATCGGCAGATAGGCCACCTCGTAATTCAGCTTCCAGCGCGGCAGATCCTGCGAGAACGCGATGTTCGGCTGGCTGGGGCGCAGGCCCGAGATGGCGCGCGTCCGGCCCGTGGTGGGGTCGGTGACCTCGGTGTGGTTCCAATCGTTGCGGAAGGTGAAACGGCCCCCCGTGACGCCCAGCTTGTCGGTCGGCACCACGATGTTCAGCGACAGCTGGTCCAGCGTGCCGTCGCCGATGTTGCCGACGGCGCTGAGGCCGTCTTCCAGCGGGATGCGGTCGATGACGTTGCGGATCTCGTCGTGGCGATAGCCGATCGAGAAGACGCCTTCGCCCCAGAAACGGCGCTCATAGGCGATCTCGCCGATCCAGCGGTCCTCGGGCTGCAGGTTGACGTTGCCGCCCAGGACATTGTCGTCGCTGAGGCTGGCGCTGGCCGCGAAGTCGCCGAAGTCCAGCTGGCCGACCTCGCGCTCGAACCGGACGCGGAACTGATTGTCGGCCCACGGCGTCCAGGTGACCTGGGCCCGCGGCTTGACGAAGTAGAAGGTCCGCTCGTTGTCCTGGTCGCCCGACTGGCTGATCGTCGAGGCCTCCAGGCGCAGGCCGGTCTCGACCGACAGGCTGGGGCGGGCGCGCCAGGTCGACTTGCCGAAGATTTCGCCGCGCGTTTCCTCGACGACGATCTCGTCGGAGGGCAGGGGGATGTTTTCGCCGCCGATGGAATAGGACTGGACCGCGTCCAGCTTGTTGTACGCCACCTCGGCGCCGCCCTCGAAGGTGATGTTCGGGCTGCGCTCCCAGCGCAGCAGGCTGCGCAGGATGGTCTCGGAGGAGTCCGCGTTCGAGCCGAAGACTTCCTCGGGATCGTCCACGCCGCCGAACGTCTGGTCGTAGCTGGAGACATACTCCGAGCTTTCGGCCGTGTGGATGAAGCGGGTCTCGGACTTCAGCTTGTCGGTCAGGGGGCGGGTGTAGGTCGCGCCGAACTCGAAATCTTTTTCATCGCTGTTGTCCTGGGCCAGGCGCAGGCTGTCGACGCCGGTGAAGCGTTCGTAGGACTGCCAGTCGCTGATGCCGTAACGGGTCGTCAGGTCGATCTTGCCGCCCAGCAGCGGGGACGCATAGTTGATGCGCATCGCCTGGCCGCCGCCGTAGCCGTCGTTGACGTAGTCATCCTGGCGCAGGATCGTGCCGTCGGCCGCACGGCGGATGGACACGCCGGGCCCGTTGCTGTCGCTGGTGCCGATGCCGTCCACGACGATGACGCCCCAGGTCCGTTCGCCGTCGCGGTGCGTGAACTGATAGCGCAGGCCATAGACGTCCTGACCGCCGTCGCCGAACAGGACGCCGTCGGCCTGCAGGATGTGCTCGCTGCTGGCGCCGGCCTTGATGATCACGTTCACGACGACCGAATAGCCCTGCATGTCGATGCCGGGCGCGCCGCCGCGGATCAGCTCGATGCGCTCCACCCGGTTGGCGGGGATGCGATTCAGCGCGCTGGTGCCTGCGTCGTTCTTTGACGCCGGGCGGGCGCCGTTGATCAGGGTGTTGCCGACCGCGCCTTCGAAGCCCCGGCCGCCGTCGCCGTCGTTCGGATTGAAGCCCGGCACGCGGTAGACCATGTCCAGCGCCGTGTTCGGCTGGCTGGCGGTGAAGAACTCGGGTTCGAACACCAGCACGCCCTGCTGGGCCGCATCGACCAGCGGGCTGGTCGTGGTGGGGCCGGTGGCGACCGGCGCCTGGGCGGCGGCCTGCGGCTCGGGCTCGGCGGCCATCGCAGCGCCGGCGGTGAGCAGCATCGCGGTGGTGGCCAGCAGCAGCGCCTTGGTCATGTCAGTCCCCTTGTTTGTTGGGGGCTTTCTGACGGCGAGCTACATTGCACTCCAGTTACAAGCTGGACAGGTGGATTAAATCTCGGACAGATTACGCCCACGTAATGAACGGCATAGGTCTAGATCTCGATGTTGTTCGAAACGTCCGTGCGAATACTTATCGGCGTTAACTTCGGAACAGGCGTGCAGGGCTGGCGTTGTGGCGGTCCCCGACTGTATGACGCATCCCATGAAGCTGACCGTTCGCGCCGAGCTGGTTTACCGGTTCGAGCCGCCCACCCCTGCCGTATTCAAGATCCAGGCGGCCCACTGGCCCGGTCAGACGATCCTCGACGAGACGCTGGTCGTCACGCCGCCCGTCGACTTCCGCGTCGATATCGAGCCCGACTCGGGCGCGCGAATGCTGCGCGCCGAGCTGAGCGGCGAAGTCTCGGTTCGCTATGAGGCGACGGTCGACAACGGCGTCCTGCAGATTCTGCCGCCGGGCCTGGCCCAGGACGACTGGACCGAGATGCCGCCCGAAATGCTGACTTGGGTCTGGCCCAGCCGCTATTGCCCGTCCGACGCCTTCGTCCGCTTCGCCCTGCGCGAGTTCGACGGCAAGCGCGGCAGCGACCGGGTGCTGGCCATCCTGGACTGGATCAACCGCCACATCGACTATGTGCCGGGCGTGTCGAACGCCGAGACGACCGCATCGCGCACCTTCATCGACCGCGCCGGCGTGTGCCGTGACTTCAGCCACCTGGGCATCACCCTGTGCCGGGCGTCGGGCATCCCGGCGCGTGCGGTCAGCGCCTATGCGCACCAGCTGGCGCCGCCGGACTTCCACGCGATCTTCGAGGTCTATCTGGCGGGCAGCTGGTGGCTGGTCGATCCGACCGGCCTGGCGCCCATCGGCGGCATCGTCCGCATCGCCTGCGGCCATGATGCGGCGGACATCGCCTTCCTCAGCACCCAGGGCTTCGCCGATTTGGTGTGGCAGTCGGTGACGGTGAACGAGGGTTAGCGCGACCCTTTCCCTCTCCGTCCCGGGGAGGGCGGTCGCGTAGCGACTGGGTGGCGACGGCGAGGCTGAGAGCATCCACCGCGCCTCACTTGCTGGGATGCCCCCACCCGACGCCTTCGGCGTCTGCCCTCCCTCCGGCGGGGGAGGAGAGGCGTCGCATTTACTTCGGCGCGGTCGGCGCCGCCCTAGCCGCTTGCCAGGCCTCTATGTGCTCCAGCCGCCGCAGCACCTTGTTCTGCGGGTCGATCAGGATGTGAGCTCCCGCCGGCGCGACCAGCTCGCCGCGACCGCCCGTCATGGACAATGTCTGCACCCGTCCCTCCACCTCGACCTCAAGCGGCATGGGGAAGGGACGCCCGCCCTCGGTGATCCATTCCAGCACGATCCGGTCGCCCGCCCGAGTCTGGCGCAGCTCCGGCAATGCCGCCTGGTGCAGATAGACGTCGAAGAACCAGCCCAAGTCCCGTCCGGCGGCGCGTGACGCCAGCGCCTCGAACTCCGCGGTCGTGCCGAAGCGCGGCTCGAACTGGCCGGGGCGCGGATCGTCGGTTCCATAGACCAGCCGCCGGATCGTCTCGAAGAAGGCGTGGTCGCCGATCAGCAGGCGCAGGGAATGCGCGACAAGGGCGCCCTTGTTGTAAAGGTCCAGCCCCGGCCCCCTGGCGCTGTCATAGACGCTGTCGTCGTCCTGCGGCCGGCCGGACACCAGCGGGAAGCGGTTGATCAGCTTGCCGCGCATCTCCGACAGCTCGACCTGCATCGCCCGGTCGCCGTTCAGCCAGCGGGCGTAGAGCGGCTGCATATAGCTGCCCAGACCCTCGTGCAGCCACAGATCGTCGTAGTCGGCGTCGGTCATCTGGTTGCCGAACCATTCGTGCGCCAGCTCGTGATGCAGCAGCCAATCGTAGTCCTTGCCGTCCAGCCGGTAGGCGTTGCCGTAGGCGTTGATAGTCTGGTGCTCCATGCCCAGATGCGGCGTCTCCACCACCCCCATCTTGTCGTCGCCGAACGGGAAGGGGCCGACGGTGGCTTCGTAGAAGTCCATCATGCGCGGGAATTGGTCGAACAGGCCCTGCGCCTTCGCCGGATCGTCGGTGCTCAGCGGCCAGAACCGCAACGGAATGGTGGCGCCGTAGCGGCTGACATGGTCGGCCTGCATCTCGACATAGGGGCCGATGTTCAGGGCGATGGCGTAGGTGTTGGGTTCACGCGCCGACCAGGTCCAGGTCGTCCAGCCGTCTCCGTGATCGACGCTGCCGATGAAGCGGCCGTTGGACGGCGCCATCAGGCCGGTCGGGACGGTGATGTGCAGATCGACCCGGCCCGGCTCGCCCAGCGGATGGTCGATGCAGGGCCAGAACAGGTCGCACCCTTCGCCCTGAACCGCCGTGGCGATCCAGGGCTGGCCGTTCGGCGCAGCGCTCCAGACGAAGCCCCCGTCCCAGGGCGCCTGTGGGGCGGTGCGCGGGTGACCGCCATAGGCGATACGGACCGAGGCCCCGCGCCCGGCGGCCAGGGTCTGCGGCAGGACGATGGTCAGGCGGCCGTCCGGATTGCTCCACTCGGCCGTGGTCAGCGGGCGGCCGTTGATCACGATGGACCGGATCGGCAGTCGCGTATCCAGCTCGAACACCAGCCGGTCGACTGGCTGGGCCGCCGTCACGTCCAGCACGGCGACGGCGTCGATCGACTGGCTGTCCGGCATGACGCGGATGGCCAGGTCCGCCTTTTCGAACCGCACGGACTGCTGCTCGGGCGTGCGGGGCGAGCCGGTGGTCAGGGTGAAGGGCGTCGACAGCTCGGCCGGCGTCGCGGCGGCGGGCGTCGCGCTTTCGGGCGTCGAGGCGCAGGCGGCCAGAACCAGCAGGGATGTCGCGGACATGAGGCTGAGGAAGCGCATCGCGCTCAAGCTAACCGTGATCCGCGACGGTTCAACCCATGGGGCGCCCAAAGAAAAAGGCCGACATTTCCGCCGGCCTCTTCAAATCATCGATGCGTCGCCCGATCAGGCGGCGGCTTGCTCGGCCAGCTTGGCCTTGACCTGGCGCTTGATGCGCTGGGCCGCGAGCGACAGTTGCTCGTCGCGCGCCTTGACGATGAACACGTCCAGGCCGCCCTTGTAGTCCAGGGTGCGCAGCGCGGCGTTCGAGATGCGCAGGCTGAAGGTCTGGCCCAGGGCCTCGGACGTCACCTTGACCGCCTTCAGCGACGGCAGGAACCGGCGCTTGGTCTTGATGTTCGAGTGGCTGACCGAGTGACCGACCATCGGGCCGATACCGGTGAGTTCGCAACGACGCGACATCGTCTAATCCTTGGACGGCGCCGCCCGAAGGCGACGCATGAAACGAGAGCGCGCGGGAGGGCATCCCGCGCGAGAGCGGGCCGTATAGAGGGCGGGGCTCAGGCGAGTCAAGTTTTGGCGACACAAATGCTGCGTTCAGCCGCCGTTCAACCGGCGTCATAGATGACGTATCCTGTCGCCCTCCTGCTGCAAGAGCCCGTTCGCGCCATGACCTTCAAGCCGCTCCTCGTTCTGCCTGTCCTCGCCGGCGCCCTGCTGGCCGGTTCCGCGACCGCGCCTCAGGCGCAAGGCTCGGGCCAGCCCCAGCCGGGCTATTGGGAATACTCCACCCGCGTGCTGGGCGTCGGTGAGGCGGAGCAGAAATGCGTGCGCCAGAGCGAGATCAATCGCTTCTTCGGCGGCCTGTCGACGCGCCGGTGGCAATGCACCTATCCGGTGAAGGAGGTCGGCGGCGGCAGCGCCCGCTTCGAGGGAACGTGCCAGGATCGGCGCGGCCGCCAGGTTCGCGTGCGCCTCAGCGGCCCCTACGACAGCACGAGCTTCCGCTTCAGCGGTGGCGCCCAGCTCAGCCGCGGCACCCCCTATATTCCCGCCAGCATCACCGCCCGCCGCATCGCGGCTCAGTGCCCGGCCGGGGCGGAGTACTTCTGATCCAGTCTCCCTCCCCTTTATGGGGAGGGACGGCGAAGCGTAGCGAAGCCCGGGTGGGGAAGTTCGAAGCACCGCCGTGGATGCCCGTTCGAGCCCCACCCCGCCGCCTTCGGCGTCTTCCCTCCCCATGAAGAGGAGGGAGAAAGAAAAAAGGCCCGGGATCGCTCCCGGGCCTTTCATATCAGCGATGCGAAGCGATCAGGCCGCTTCGGCGGTCGGCTGGACGATCGGCTTCTTGGCGCTGAGCGACTTGCCCAGCAGCTCGACGGCGGCGTCCTTGTCGATCTTGTTGGCGGCGGCGACTTCGCGGGCCATGCGATCCAGCGCCGATTCATAGAGCTGGCGCTCCGAATAGGACTGTTCGGGCTGGCTGTCGGCGCGGTGCAGGTCGCGGACCACTTCAGCGATCGAGATCAGGTCGCCCGAGTTGATCTTGGCTTCGTATTCCTGGGCGCGACGCGACCACATGGTGCGCTTGATGCGCGCGCGGCCCTTCAGGACGGTCAGGGCGCGGGTGACGGTGTCGTCGGCGGCCAGGGTGCGCAGGCCGGCGGTCTTTGCCTTCTTGGTCGGGACGCGCAGGGTCATCTTCTCGTGGTCGAAGGTCACGACATAGACCTCCAGCGACATGCCCGCGACTTCCTGGGTCTCGACGGCCGCCACCTTGCCGACGCCGTGCGCCGGATAGACGACCGCGTCGCCAACCTTGAATTCCAGAACGCTCTTGGTGGTCATGTCATTCCTTTCTCGACCGAGCCGAGCGAGGCGCAGGCGCGCAGAAGTCGAACGGCTGCAAACCGGCGATGGAGGTCGCCGGTGCGATCGTCAGACTTCATACGCGGAAACGGATCACCCAACCTCTGGCCGATCCCGCCTTCGTGGGCGGGATTCTGTCGCAAACGCGGGCGGCGCGAGGCTTTCGCGGACCGCCCGACCCAATGTGCAGGAACCTATCACAAAAACGCGGAAATTCAAAACATCCACAGCCCGTCCGGGGGGATGGCGAATCCGGGGTCCGCGAACGACCCCGTCGGGTCAGCTGCCCTTGCCGGGCTTTGTAGAGAAGTATTTCTCGAACTTGCCGGTCTCGCGCTCGAACTGCTCGCGGTCCGACGGGGGCGTGCCCTTCACCGTGATGTTCGGCCAGACCTTGGCGTATTCGGCGTTGACCTGCAGCCACTTGCCGTCCGGTTCGTCCTCGGTGTCCGGCACGATTGCGTCGACCGGGCACTCAGGCTCGCAGACGCCGCAGTCGATGCATTCGTCGGGCGCGATGACCAGGAAGTTCTCACCCTCGTAGAAGCAGTCGACGGGGCACACCTCGACGCAGTCCATGAACTTACATTTCACGCAGGCGTCGGTGACGATGTAGGTCATGCGGGCGAAGGAACGCTGAGGCTTGAAGAGAGGGAGCGGGGAGAGCGGCAGGGCAGATGACCCCCGCTGTCGGCCCTGTCAACCGATGCGCGCAAGGGACGCATCGACTTTCCCTTGCGCCCGGCATGAGATGCGCTATTTGCACCACCAGTCGTTACAGTTAGCGACGTCCTATTCTCCTTTTCCAAGCGGAGCCTTCATGCGCCTGTCCACCACCGCCGTCGCCGCCGTCCTCGCCGTCCTCGCTCTCAGCCTGACCGGCGGGGTCGTCACGGCCCGCACCGCCACGACCCAGGCGCCCGCCGAGGTCCAGGCCGGGACCTACAAGCTGGACCCCAGCCACGGTAAGATCACCTGGACGGTCGCCCACCTGGGCTTCTCCCACTACGTCGGCCAGTTCGTGAACGTGTCGGCCGACCTGACGCTGGACCCGGCCAACCCTTCGGCCTCGACCCTGACGGCCACCGTGCCCCTGGCCGACGTCGATCCGAACGACGACGCCCTTAAGGCTCACCTGCAGACGCCGGACTTCTTCGACGCCGCGCAGTTCCCGACCGCCACATTCGTCGCGCGCTTGATCGTGGTGGACGCCGGGGACCCGACCGAGGCGGATGTGATCGGCGACCTGACCCTGCGCGGCGTGACGCGTCCGGTGACGCTGGAGGTCCAGTTCAACAAGGCTGGCCCGTCCATGGGCGGCGCCTACAGGGTCGGCTTCGACGGCGAGGCCACCATCAAGCGCTCGGAGTTCGGCATTCAATACGGCATCCCGATGGGCCTGGGCGACGAGGTCGGACTGCACATCGAAGGCGAGTTCGTGAAGCAACCCTGATCAAGGGCCTAACGCTCGCCGCGCGGCGCCTCGCTGCGTGAGGCGAACTGCACGTGAGGTAGACGAAGGCGGGCCGATGGCTCGCCTTCGTCATGTCTGGGATGCGTCGAGATCAAAATACAGCGCCCGCGCCTCGGCCGGCGGCCCGCGCCGGTCGCCCAGCGCCGCGACGCGGACGGCCGTCACCCGGCCGGCCAGCGCGAAGACCAGCTCATCGCCGACATGAACCGACCGGCTGGGCTTATCCAGCCGTGTCTGTCGCCCCTGATGCGTCAGCCGGATCGCGCCCTTCTCGACCAGATCGGCGGCCAGCCCCCGCGTCTTGGCGAACCGCGCCCGCCACAGCCAGACGTCGATGCGGCAGCTATCGGGCGAGGCAGTCGTCTCCGGCATCGTCCGAACATGGGCGCGCGCGCACGCCGCCGCCAGCCGTTGACCAACAACGCAACATATGTAGAGTTATTGCCATGACGCGCGCTCGCCGACCCTCCGCCCAGACCCTCGCCGTGCTGACGGCGCTCGGCGCCCAGCCGAGGGAATGGCTTTACGGCCTGGAACTGGCGGCGGCGACCGGCCTGAAGTCCGGCAGTCTCTATCCGATCCTGATCCGGCTGGCGGACCGCGGCTGGCTGGAGAGCCAGTGGCTGGAGCCGCAGCGCGAAGGTCGCCCGCCGCGCCACGCCTACCGCATCACCGGCGCCGGCCGCGCGGCGCTGCGCGAGGTAATCGGCACTCGCCCCGTCTTCTCGCCGAAGGGATCGCCCGCATGAGTTCGCCCATCGCTCGCGTCGTCATGTCTCTGGCCGAGAGGCTCGCGCCGCCCGCCCACGCCTCGTGGAGCGCCGCCATGCGCGCGGAGTTCGAGGCTCTCGGCGGCGGGCCTGGATCGACGAAGTGGGCTCTAGGGTGCCTGGTCTCGGCGACGGGATGGCGGGCGCGGGCGGAGGCGGGCTGGGTCGCCGCTTCTATGCTTGGGTGCGCCAGCGCCTATTTCCTCAATGCCCAGATATTCTTCGTGGTCGTCGACTGGGCGCAGGCGAACAGCACCGTCTGGTTCAACACCATGCAGGCCGTTCAGGCGGCGCTTCTGTTCGCCCTCTGTTTTGCGCTCGTCGCCGTCTGGCCGCGGCGAGCCTGGCTCATCGGCGGTGTTGTGCCGATGGTCTGGTTGATGGGGTGGCCTCTGGCCGCTTTCGTGCAGAATCTGCGCGACAGCCTGAACGACCCGCTCCTCATGCTGGACGTCGAACCGGCGATGCCTTTCATCGCCTTCCCCTTCTGGTGGTTGGCCCAGCAGACATGGGCCGGCGTGCTCGGCGCCATCTTTGGATGGAGCCTTTGGCGGGTGACGCGGGGCCGGGCGGCGCGCCTGCCGGCTACGTCACTTTAACTTTCGCGCGCCTCGGGCGCCGGCGCCGCGCCGGTTCCGGGCGGGCGGTCAGTTCGGCCAGTTTGGCGAAGGGCGAGTCGGGGCGGATCGCGACGGGGCGGCCCTCTCGGTCAGGCATCTGGGCGCGAACGGTCTTGAGGGCGGCCCAGATCGCCCTGGCGTCGCCGGCGGTCCAGCCGAGGGATGCGAGCGCTTCTTCGGAGAGATTTCCGTTGTTCTCGCGGCGCAGGTCCGCCGCGCGCTCCAGATCCTCGACCGGCACGGCCCAGCGGCCGGCGGCGCGGGCGCCGAAGGCGGACAGGGCGCGAGGCGAGGGCGCCGGGATAGGCAGCAGGCTCAGGCCCTGAGGCTTGGCGCGGAAGGGTTCGGCGGCGGTGAAGGCCTGCGACAAGACGCGGCCGCGCGGCTTCAGGGCGCCGGGCAGCCAGACCGAATGGGCCCCGACGCGGATTGCGAAGGCCTTGATCGTCCGGCGCTCGACCTGACTGAGGGCGGCCAGGTCGCGCTCGACGTCGCGGCGGTCGATGACGCCGCCGGCCTCCAGCAGCCGAAACGCGATGCCCCGCGGCAGGCCCTTCAAGGCGCCGCTCTCGACCGCCGATTTCAGGCGACGCAGGTCACGCAAGGCCCGCCCGGCCTCGGACGCCAGCCAAGCCTCGATGCGGCGCTGGGCCCGGTCGCGCGCGGGCGGAGGCCCCAGGTCGCCGATCAGCCGGACGCGCGGGCTGAACGGGTCGGTGTTGACGACCTTCGCCGCCAAGGCCCCGGACCACAGCACGTCACCCTCCGGCGTCAACGAGAAGGCCTCATCGCCGTCTCCGGCCAACCTGCCCAGTCGCCTGGCGATCTCCGGCGTCACGGCGCGCAGCGCCGCCGCCTTCAGCGTACGGTCTGCCAGGGCCGAGCCGCCGACGTCGGGCGCGAACCGTACGCCCGCCAGATGACCGACCGATTCCCCGTCCACGGTGACGACGCCGTTCGCGGCCACCTCCGCCATCGTCGCCTTGCGGTCTTGCAGGGACCGCATCAGGGCCGTGGTCTTGCGATCCACGAACCGCGCGGTGAGGCGCTCGTGCAGCACGTCGCTGAGCCGATCCTCCAGCGCGCGCGCCCGCTCCCGCCACGCCTTGGCGCCCTCTAGCCAGTCGGGCCGATTGGCGATGTAGCTGAGGGTGCGCACCCCCGACAGGCGGGCCGACAGCTGGTCGATCTGGCCGTCGTCTCGGTCGACCTCGGCGAAGCGCGGCGCGAACCAGTCTTCGGTCAGGCGGCCGCGCTTGCCGGTCAGGGCGTGGAAGACGTCGCGCGACAGGCGCACGTGTTCCTCCAGCGTGGTCTTCTGGAAGTCGGGCAGCTGGCACGCTTCCCACAGGCGCATGATCGTCCCGCGCGATCGGCCGATGCGCTTGATCTCGTCGTCCTGCATGGCCCGGCGCAGCAGGGTCTCGTCCAGCGCCTGGCCCGTCAGCCTCAGGCCGGGGACATCCGGCACCTGGACGAGCGAGCGCAGCAGGTCGGGCAGGGTGTCGAAGTCCAGGCGGGCGTTGCGCCACTCGATGGCCTGGATGGGATCGAATCGATGCTCGACCACCTGCTGCACCAGATCCTCGTCCAGCTCCTCGGCCTCGCCCGTGACCCCGAAAGTGCCGTCGCGAACGTGGCGGCCGGCGCGGCCGGCGATCTGGGCGATCTCGTGGGCGTGCAGCCAGCGGGTGCGGCGGCCATCGAACTTGCGCATCCCGGCGAAGGCGACATGGTCGACGTCCATGTTCAGCCCCATGCCGATGGCGTCTGTGGCGACCAGGAAATCCACCTCGCCGGACTGGAACAGGGCGACCTGCGCGTTGCGGGTGCGGGGGCTGAGCGAGCCCATGACCACGGCCGCGCCACCCCTCTGGCGCCGGATCAGCTCGGCGATGGCGTAGACCTGGTCGGTCGAGAAGGCGACGATGGCGCTGCGCCGGGGCAGGCGGGTCAGCTTCTTGGATCCGGCGTAGGACAGGGTCGACAGCCGGTCGCGGGTCACGATCTCGACGTCCGGGATCAGCCGCCGTATCAGCGGCGCCAGGGTCGCGGCGCCCAGGAACATGGTCTCGAACCGGCCCCGCGCATGCAGCAGGCGCGAGGTGAAGACGTGACCCCGCTCCGGGTCGGCGGCCAGCTGGATCTCGTCGATGGCCAGGAACTCGACCTCGCGCTCCAGCGGCATGGCCTCGACCGTGCAGACCCAATAGTGAGGTCGCGGCGGGATGATCTTTTCCTCGCCGGTGACCAGGGCGACGGCGGCGGCGCCGCGCTGTTTGACGATCCGCTCATAGATCTCGCGGGCTAACAGACGCAGCGGCAGGCCGATCATGCCCGAGGCGTGACCCAGCATCCGTTCGACCGCCAGATGGGTCTTGCCGGTGTTGGTCGGGCCGAGAACGGCCGTGACGCGAGAGGGCGGCAGGCCTGTGGCGCGGTCGCTCATGAAAGGAAGGTGGGCCTAGACGCGGCGATGCTCAAGCGGCGCCGTGCAGTTCCTCCTCCAGTGAGACGAGAGCCGGCCCGCGCGCAACCCGATGGGCGAAGCGGTCGTTCCTCCAGCCAAGGAGATCCCCATGCTGCGAACCCTCGTCCTCACCGCCCTCCTGGCGTCCGCCGCGACCGGCGCTTCGGCCCAGACCGTTCGTCCCAACGACGGTCAGTTGACCTGCGCCCAGATGTCGGACGAGGCCGCGACCCTCAGCGCCGGTTTCGGGGAAGACAGCCCCGGCATCTTCGGACGCGTGGCCGGGGTCGCCAAGGCGGGCGCGGCGATGCTGGTCCCCGGCGCCGGCCTCGCCATCGCCGGAGCGGACGCCGTGACGCAGCCGGGCCGCCAGGCCGAGGAACGGCGCGATCAGGCCCAGCGTGATCGCTGGAACTATCTGAACGGGCTCTACGAAGGGCGGGGGTGCAACGATCAAGTCGCCGCGGCCACGACTACCGCCCCGGCGCCGCCCGCCGCGCCGCACACGGCAGCGGTTAATGCGCCCACTGTTTCGGTGGAACAGGCGCGAAACGAATCAGGACCGAATCACTGACACCGCCCGATTCAGGGTTTGTTCCCTACAAGATATTGTATCTTAACGACGATTAACCACAACGGCGATCGGGCGGTCTGCGGTTTTCGGAAACGGGCGCTTTACCGGCCGCCCGCGCACCGGCTAGGGCAGGCGCCGTTGGCCCCGTAGCTCAGCTGCATAGAGCAAGGCTTTCCTAAAGCCGAGGTCGCAGGTTGGAGTCCTGCCGGGGTCGCCAACACCCCCCGAAATCACCGTCAGAATTCGTAGCCGAAGTGCTCGATGTCGCGCTGAAAAACGGCTGCGACGTCGGCCCGCGCTGCGGCGGAGTAGGCTTCGCGGTAGGCGTCGGGATTAGACGCCGGATTGTTGTTCAGGTGCATCACCCGCAGCCCCAGCCGCCCGTCGGTCCGTTCGTTGATTTCGCGGATACCGGCGTCCAGATCCTCGAGACGCAGAACATAATCGACCACGACCGCGCCGGTCTCGTCGGTCATCCAGTCCAGCTGGGTCTGGACGCGGGTCGGATGGCTGCAGGTGTCCGACGCGTAGCGCAGGCGCGCGCAGAAGGTCTCAAAGTCCATCTTCTCCGAGAGCTGAAGGCCCTGTCGGCGCTTGTAGAGGGACAGGGCCCGCGTCCACGGATTTCGCACGCTGGCGAACTTGAAGAAGCGGTCGAACGTCTGTGTCGCCTGACGCCGGACGTCCGCGTCGCTGGGCACCGCTTCGGGGTCGGTCGGGAAGGACCGGTTGCGCCCCAGGGCGTTCAGCAGGAAGTGGGTATAGAGGCTGTCACGCACCTGCAGGATGGTCAGATGCGGATTGTCGATCAGCTTGGGCCCGGGCTGCGACAGCTGCTTGCGGATCGAGGTGGTGCCCGTCCGGGGCACGGCGATGAAGATCGCCTCGCGCTCGAAATTCACCGCTTCGTTCAATAGTCGCAAGAGGCTCGCCCGGCTGTCCGTGTGGGCCGCGGACTAGACAGCACCGGCCGCGATTTATCCAGCGCAGACCGGGGCGCTGCGAAGCGGCCTTGGCCGGGGTCGCGACGTGGAATAAGTCCTTCTGCAGATTGGTCAGGAGCTGTCATGCGCCGTCTCGCCCCTTTCGCCCTTCTCCTCCTCGCCGGCTGCGCCATGAGCGCGCCGCCCATGACTTCGCCCGTGACGGCCGGTCGGGCCGCGACGCCCGCGCCCTTCGCGCCGATCGTCATGACGCCGGACGTCAGCTTCCTGACCCCGGAAGAGAAGCGGGTCGTGAACCTGCTGATCGAGGCGTCCGACCTGTTGAACGAGGTCTACCTGCGCCAGTTCAGCGAGCGGAACCCCGCCCTGCGCGCCGAGATCGCCGCCAGCGACCGGCCGGACCGCGAAGCCCTGCTGGCGCGCTTCGATCTGAACGGCGGAGTGTGGGACGTGCTGGACGGGTTCAAGCCCTTCTATGGCGACCGGCCGCTGCCGGACGGTCACGGCCTCTATCCTGAAGACCTGACAGTGTCCGAGTTCGACGCCTGGCTGGCGGCCCATCCGGACCAGCGCGAGACTATGCTGAGCCCCTACACCGTAGTGCGGCGCTCGGGCGACGGGTTCGTGGCCGTGCCCTATTCGCAGGCTTATCGCGAGTGGCTGGAGCCGGCGGCGCGGAAGCTGGAACAGGCGGCGGCGATCACGTCGAACGCCAGCCTGAAGACCTTCCTGACCCTGCGGGCGCAGGCCTTCCGCACAGACGACTATTTCGCGTCCGAGATGGCGTGGATGGACGTCGAGGGCACGCCCATCGAGGTCGCGATCGGACCCTATGAGGTCTACACCGACGGCCTCTACGGCGCGAAGACGGCGTTCGAGAGCTACGTCACCATCAAGAACCCGGCCGAGAGCGCGGCCCTGGACAAGTACAAGGCCTACCTCCGCCGCATGGAGGAGAACCTGCCGGTCGACGACCGCTACAAGAACTTCCAGCGGGGCGGCTCGTCGCCGATCGTGGTGGCGGAAGAGATCTACGCCGGCGGCGATGCCGTACCGGGCGTCCAGACGGCGGCCTTCAACCTGCCGAACGACGAGCGGGTGCGCGAGGCCAAGGGGGCCAAGAAGGTGATCCTGTCCAACGTCATCGACGCCAAATACGAGCGCATTCTGGGGCCGATGGCCGGGCTGGTGCTGGCGTCCGACCAGGCGCCGCACGTGGCCAAGAAATACATGCTGCTGGAGACCCTGTTCCACGAGCTGTCGCACAGCCTGGGGCCGGGCACGATCACTGTCGGCGGTCGCCAGACGACGGTCGGCGCCGAGCTGCGCGACATCTACAGCGCCAGCGAGGAGGGCAAGGCGGACGTCATGGGCGTCTGGAACATCCTCTACATGATGGACCAGGGCGAGATCCCGGCCGCCGAGCGGCCCCAGCTGTTCGCCACCTATTTCGCCGGCATCTTCCGCGCCATGCGCTTCGGCGTCGACGAGGCGCACGGGCGCGGCGCGGCGATGCAGTACGGATACCTGAAGGCCAAGGGCGCCTTCGCCTGGGATGCGGCGGCGGGCCGCTACCGGGTGAACGATGCAGCCATGGAGCGGGGCGTGCGCGACCTGGTCCACGACCTAGTGGTGCTGCAGGGCGACGGCGACCGGGCGGGCATGACGGCCTTCTTCGACCGGTACGCGGTGCTGGACGATCATGCGCAGGCGGTGATCGCCTCGCTGACGGTGCTGCCGGTCGACATCGATCCGACCTATCCGGACCGGATCTGAAGACAGCCCCTTATGCGTCGTCATCCTCGGACTCGATCCGAGGATCAGGCGTAGGTCGTGCCGAACAATGATGGCTCATGCCGGATCGCTTCAGCCCTCGCTGATTGCGCACCCGGTCACCTGATCCTCGGATCAAGTCCGAGGATGACGGCGCGGATTTGGCGCGGTTGCGCCTAGAACGGCCCGTGCTTGCCGATGCTGGCCCACTCCGGCGGGGCGGCCTTGTGGACGTATTGCTCAGACACCAGCCAGCCCTTGATCGGGCGCAACACGACCAGACAGGCCAGGGTCAGCAGCGGCAGGGTCACCACGAAATGCACCCACACCGGCGGGTGGACGGTGAACTCGAACCACATGAACAGCGCCATGCCGACGGTGCCGACAAAGCTCATGCCGAAGAAGGCCGGGCCGTCCGCCGGGTCGGCGAAGGCGTAGCTGAGCCCGCAGGCCGGGCACTCCTCGCGGATTTTCAGGAAGCCGCGCAGCAGCGGCCCCTTGCCGCAGCGCGGACAGCGGCACTTCAGGCCGGTCTTCAGGGTGCTCAGGCGCGGATAGTCGGTCATGATCCGACCCACGTCGGCCCGATGGCGGCGCTCCGCAAGGGCCGAAGTGTCGCGGCCTATCGCACCGCGTTCCAGACGAAGACGAAGTTGCGGTGCTCGGCCCAGGTCTGACCCTCGACATGGTCGCCGACCGCGCAGGCGGCGGTGTGATAAGGGCCGGCGCCGTCCGTGGTGCGGAAGGAGACGCACAGCCGGCCGTGCTGGCGTTTCCAGCGGCCGGCCTCGATGTCGCTCTGGTAGAACATCCCCGTCACCGTGCCGTCGGCGGCCAGGTTCAGATGCATGGGCCGGGTATAGGGCTGTGCCGGGTCGACCGACAGATCGACGGTCCAGTCGCCCTCCAGCGCCGATGTCGCGGGCGCTTCCGCCGATGCTGGGGCCTGCAGGGCGGCAGCGAGGGCAAGGGCGGTCAGCATGGCGATCTCCTGAAGGGCGGCCTTCGCCCAGATACGCGCGTTCTACCATTAAGGATTAACCGCGATTAAACGGCTTGCCTGCACCGTGCGCGCGAATGTCCGTCGCCCGATCCCGATCGCGCCTGCTGAACTCGACCGTCGCCGTTGCGACGGCGGGGGCGCTGGCGTTCGCGCCCCTGGCCTCGCTGGCCCAGGAGGGCGGCCGGGTCGCGGACCCCATCGTTATCCGCGTCGGTTCGACGGCCGAGTTCACCAAGGTCGAGTTCGCCGGCGTCATCGGCGCGCGCGCGCGGGTGCGGCGCGTCGGCCAACAGGTCGTGGTGCGCGTCGGCACGACGGCGGCGCCCGACGTTTCGCTGCTGAAGGTCAATCCGCCGCCGGGCGTCACCGAGGTCGAGACCCGCGCGGTCCAGGGCGGCACCGACATCATCCTGACGCTGGCCGAGGGGGCGGATGTCCGCAACGGCGCGGCCGACGGCTCGGTCTGGCTGAACCTCTATCCGACGAAGCCGGAAGGCGAGGCCCCGGCCACGCCGGCGGCGCCGGTCTCGGCCGTCACGCCGGTGGCGGCGCAGGTCTCGCCGGACAAGGCGGTGCTGACGTTCCGCTGGTCCACACCGGTGGGGGCGGCGGTGTTCCGGCGCGGCGGCGCGGTTTGGATCGTGTTCGACGCCGCCACCCGGTTCGACATGCAGAGCCGGGGTGCGCTCGGGCCTGCGGGCGAGGCGCGCTGGGCGACCGGACCGGACTACAGCGTGGTGCGCATCGACGCGCCGGAGAACATCTCGGTCACCGCCGTGGGCGAGGGGTCGAGCTGGACCGTCAGCCTGGGCGGGCCGACCGGCGCGGGCGGCGGCGTGGACGTCACGCGCGACGACGAGGGTCACCAGACGCTGGTGGCGCGCATGGCCGGGGCGACGCGGGCCATCTGGCTGACCGACCCGATGTCGGGCGACCGCTTCGCGGCGGTCACGGCGCTGGGGCCGACCAAGGGGTACGCCAACCAGTTCCAGACCGTGGATCTGACCGTCCTGCCCAGCGCGCAAGGGCTGGCGGTCGAGAGCCGGGCCGACGACCTGACCATCGTCGCGGCCGGCGATCTGGTCACCCTGTCGCGGCCGCGCGGCCTGATCCTGTCGCCGCCCTCGGCCGGTCTGGAGGCGGGCGACGACGCCGGCGACGCGCCTCGCAAGGCGGCGCACGCGGCTCTGATCCTGGACGACTGGGCCAAGACGCCCGAGCACGGCTTCAGCGCGCGCTACCGCGACCTGCAGGACAAGGCGGCCGAGGAGCAGATGCGCGCCGGCGACGATCCGCGCGCGCCGATCGAGGCCCGGATGGCGCTGGCCCGCTTCCTGGTCGGATCGGGCTTGGGGTACGAGGCGGTGGGCGTCCTGAACGCCATGGCCGTCAAGACGCCGTCCCTGCTGGGCGAGCCGGAGCTGCGCGGCCTGCGCGGGGTCGCCCGCGCCCAGGTCGGCCGCTATGACGAGGCTCAGGTCGATTTCTCGGCCGCGACCATCACCGACGATCCGGCGACGCAGGTCTGGCTGGGGTATCTGGCGACCCAGCATGGCGACTGGGAGGCGGCGCGCCGCGCCTTCACCGCCGGCGCCGGCGTCATCGACCAGTTTCCGACGTCGTGGCGCGCCCGCTTCGGCGCCGCCCACGCCATGGCCGCCATCGAGACCGGCGATCTGGACGCGGCGCGGGCGCTGCTGGCCTACAGCTTCAGCCAGAACGCCTCGGCCCCCGACCAGCTGGAGGCGCGGCTGGTGCAGGCCCGCCTGTTCGAACTGGAAGGCCAGGGCGACCGGGCGCTGGCGGTCTATACGGCCGTCGGCCGCGCCCCGCTGGACGGCATCGCCACGCCGGCCAAGCTGGCCGTCGTGCGCATGAAGCTGGCTCGCCAGGCGATGAAGCCGGATGAGGCGGCGGCGCAGCTGGAAAGCCTGAAGTGGCGCTGGCGCGGCGACGCGACCGAGCTGACGGTGATCCGCACCCTGGGCAGCCTCTATCTGTCCCAGGGCCGATACCGCGAGGCGCTGGAGACGCTGCGCGGCGCCGGCAAGCGGATGGCCGACCTGCCGGGGGCGGCGGATCTGCAGGCCGATCTGGCCAACGCCTTCCGCGCCCTGTTCCTGGAAGGCGCGGCCGACGGGCTGCAGCCGGTGCAGGCGCTGGCGCTGTTCTTCGACTTCCGCGACCTGACGCCGCTGGGCGCCGACGGCGACGAGATGGTGCGGCGTCTGGCGCGCCGCCTGATCGACGTCGACCTGCTGACCCAAGCGGCCGAGCTGCTGAAATATCAGGTCGACAGCCGGCTGGACGGCGTCGCCAAGGCGCAGGTCGCGACCGACCTGGCCACCGTCTATCTAATGAACCGCCAGCCGGAGCAGGCGCTGCAGACCATCTGGGCGTCGCGCACCACCCTGCTGCCGACGGCGCTGAATACCGAGCGACGCGCGCTGGAGGCGAGGGCGCTGTATGACCTCGGCCGCTTCGACCATGCGCTGGAGGTGCTGGACCGTGACCAGTCGCCCGAGGCTCGCGCCGTGCGCGCGGAGATCGCCTGGAAGCAGGCGAAGTGGGCCGACGCAGGCGCCCTGTACGAAGGCCTGCTGGGCGACCGCTGGAAGACGCCGGGCACGCCGCTGGCGCCCGAGGAGGAGGTTCGGCTGATCCGCGCCGGAGTGGGCTGGTCGCTGGCTCACGACGACGTGGCGCTGGCCCGCCTGTCGCGCGCCTACGCCCCGCTGGTGCAGACGGCGCGGCGCAAGGACGCCCTGCGCATCGCCCTGGCCGACCAGATCGACAGCCCCGGCACCGTCGCCTCGGTCACCGCCCAGGCCGACGCCTTCACCGGCTGGGTCGCTGCGATGAAGACCCAGTTCCGGCAAGAGACGGCGAAGCCGTAGAGGCCTTCGATCCTCCACCGTGAAGCGCAGCGAAACGGGGGAGGGGGACCGCGCGAAGCGTGGTGGAGGGGGCGAGGGCATCCGCGCCATCTCAATTCAGCGCTCAACCCAGCCTTCGCCCCCTCCACCACTTCGTGGTCCCCCTCCCCCGCTGCGCGGTGGAGGATCTTGAAACGCAAAACGGGCGGGACCGCGCTGCGCGATCCCGCCCGTCTGTTTCAGTCCGTCAGCCGGCGCGTGGCCGGCGGAGCGGCTTAGCCGTTGACGGCGTCCTTCAGGGGCTTGGAGACCCGGAAGCGGACGGCCTTGGAGGCGGCGATCTTGATGGTCGCGCCGGTGGCCGGGTTGCGGCCTTCGCGAGCGGCGCGGGCGGCGGTGTCGAACACGCCCAGGTTGGAGATGCGGACGTCGCCGCCCGACTTCAGGCTGGCGTGGATCTGCTCGACCAGCGAGGTCAGAACGCGGCCGGCGTCAGCTTGGCTGACGTTGGCGTCCTTGGCGACGGCGGCGATGAGTTCGGCTTGAGTGGTCATATGGGTCGTTTCCCGTAAGCCGCCCGATGATTCCCGGGCGAAGACCGGCGGATCAACACGCTTTTCTGGGGACTTGGCAAGCGACTTTGGCCCGCAAACCCCCACCGCTTGGGGATTCAGCCCGTACCGGAGGCTCTCTGGAAGCTCTCGACCAGGCTTCCGCACACCAGCCGCCAGCCATCCACCAGCACGAAAAAGATCAGCTTGAAGGGCAGGGAGACGACCACCGGCGGCAGCATCATCATACCCATGGACATCAGCACGCTGGCCACCACCAGATCGATCACAAGAAACGGAACGAAAAGAAGAAATCCGATTTCAAAGGCCCGCTTCAACTCGCTGATCATGAAGGCCGGAGTGACCACCCGGATGGGCAGGTCCTGCAGTTCCGTGCCGGCCTCGACTTGGGACAATCGGGTGAAGAGTGCGAGGTCGGATCGATCCACCTGAGCGAGCATGAAGGTTTTCACCGGCTCGGACGCCGCATCGAACGCCTGGGGCAGCTCCATCTGCTGATCCATCAGGGGGCGGATGCCCGAATCATAGGCGTCCTGCCAGGTCGGGGCCATGACGATGGCGCTGAGGAACAGGGCCAGGGAGACCAGAACGGCGTTCGGCGGCGAGGCTGTCAGGCCCAGCGCGGTCCGCAGCAGCGACAGCACGACGACGATGCGCACGAAGCTGGTGGTCATGATGACGATGGACGGCGCCAGCGACAGAACGGTCATCAGGCCGACCAGCTGGACCACACGCTCGGTCAGGCCGGCGCCGGTGCCCAGATCGACGTTGATGGCCGATCCGGTCGCGGCGGCCTGCGCCGCCTCCTGCGCCAGGGCGCCGATGGGCCAGAGCAGACAGGCCAGGGTGGTGAACAGCGACAGCCAGGCGGCGCGCTTGAGTTCGGCGCCGGTGGGGGTCGACCACAGCTTCTCCCTCCCCGTCCCGGGGAGGGCGGGCCGCGCAGCGGCCGGGTGGGGACGGCCCGGCCGGGCATCTACAGCGCTCGCCTTGCGAGGCCGCCCCCACCCCGACGCCTTCGGCGTCATCCCTCCCCGGGACGGGCAGGGAGAAGCGTCGCGCTGGCTCACGTCCGCACCTGCCGCGGCTCGATCAATTCGCGCCCTTCGCCCAGCAGCAGCAGCCGCTCCTCGTCGTCGATCCGCACCAGGACCAGACGCCGCGCGGGGTCCAGCACCAGGGTTTCGACCACGGTCAGACGGCGCTCGCCCCGATCCGCCTGCAGGCGCGCCATCAGCTGGGGCGCATAGCGGCGCGCGGCCCAGGCGCACAGGCCGATGATGCCCAGCACGAAGGCCAGGCCGAAGATCGCGCGCGCCAGGTCGAGGAAGTTCATGGCGCCCAGCGTTGACCATCGTGGTTAACGCCGCGTTGAGATAACCCCCCGTTAACCACGCAGGCGGCATTTTCTGCCGTGTCAGGCGCGATCCGCGCGCCCGCGAGGACCGATCATGTCGATCGCCGATCTTCCGCTGCTGTCGCAGATCAAGGGCCGCCTCGGCTGGCTGGACGAGCGTCAGCGCGTCATCGCCCAGAACGTCGCCAACGCCGACACGCCCGGATACGTCGCCCGCGACATCAACCAGCCGACCGACTTCGCCGCCGCCCTGAACGGCGGGGGCGGCGGGCTGCAGATGACCCGCACCAGCGCCAGCCACATCGCGCCGTCCGGCCCCCAGGCCCGCTTCACCAGCGTGAAGGCCCCGGATTCGGAGACCACGCTGGACGGCAACTCCGTCGTCGTCGAGGAGCAGATGCTGAAGATGGCCGAGAGCCGCATGGCCTATGACGCCGCCATCGGCTTCTACCAGAAGAGCCTGTCGATGATCCGCATGGCCGCCCGGGCTCCCGGCCGGTGATGGAGCGCTAGGCCATGTCCGATCCGATCCCGCCCAGAAATCCGGCCATGGCCGTCGCCGCCACCGCCCTGCGCGCCCAGCAGTCGCGCATGCGGATCATCGCCGAGAACATCGCCAACGCCCAGTCGACCGCCGATACGGCCGGCGGCGCGCCCTATCGTCGTCAGATGCCGATCTTCCAGTCGCAGGAGGTGGACGGCGCCACGGGGGTGGCCCTGGCCGAGGTGCGGCCCGACCAGGCGCCGTTCCGCATGGAATACGACCCATCCCATCCGGCGGCGAATGCCCAGGGCTATGTTCAGCGGCCCAACGTCGACACCCTGGTCGAGGCGATGGACATGCGCGAGGCGCAGCGCGCCTATGAGGCCAACCTGAACGTGATCGAGACGGCGCGCGCGATGGAGCAGCGCACCCTCGACCTGCTGAAGCGATAGGGGAGGCTAGGCCATGAACCCGATGATGGCGGCCCGCGCGTATCAGGCGGTTCAGGGCGGATCAGGCCTGCCCAGCCCCACCGGCGGCGCCGGCCAGGTCCAGGGCGCGGGCTTCGGGGACATCCTGCAGAACGTCATGGGCGACATGACCCAGGCGTCCAAGGCGGCCGAAACCCAGATGACCAGCGCCGTCCAGGGCCAGGGCAGCCTGATCGACGTGGTCACGGCGGTGTCCTCGGCCGAGGCGTCGCTGGAAACCGTCATGGCCGTCCGCGACCAGGTCATCGCGGCCTATCAGGAAATCATGCGGATGCCGATCTGACGGAACAGGGCGTGGCTCGGCCGGTTCAGAGAGAACCGAAGGAGGCGTTCATGCTCAAGGATTTCGACGCCGTCGCCATCATCGCCGTCAGCGACACCGAGCGTGCCCGCGTCTTCTACACCGACGTTCTGGGCCTGGATGCGCCCGAGGACGGCCCCGGCGGGTCGCTGGCATTCAAGACGGGCGGCGTCACGCTGCTGGTCTATCCGTCCGAGTTCGCCGGCACGAACAAGGCCAACGCCGTGGTCTTCGGCGTCGAAGGGATCGAGGCCATCGTCGCCGCCCTTCAGGCCAAGGGCGCCGCGTTCGCCACCTATCCCGCGATGGGCATGACGATGGACGGGCCGATCCACGTCTCGGGGGAGGTCAAACTGGTCTGGGTCAAGGACCCGGACGGCAATCTGATCCATCTGAACCAGGGCATGGGCTAACCTTCCAGCGACACGACCGGGCCGATCCGCGACGGCTGGCGTCCGTTGCGCTTGAACCAGGCGCGGATGTGGTTCTGCAGCGGGTTGTCGATCAGATAGTGGAAGGCGAAGGCGGCCACGAAGGCGGCCATGACGCCCATGCCCCATATAACCCACTGCACCGGCGCCGACAGATTGAAGCGCACAATCAGGGCCTCGGCGCCGGCGAACCAGATGATGCGCGTGACCTCGTTGGTGATGAACATCGAAAAGCTGACCATCGCCGCCTGTTCGATCCAGCGGTTGGGCTTGGTCACCGGAATGGCGCCGGCCGCCAGGATGATCAGGCTGATTAGGGTCAGGGCGATCAGCGCATGCTTGTCGTGCAGTTCGACCAGCAGCAGTGCGGCCGCCGCGAGCATGCCGGTCCAGCCCGCCAGCTTAGGATTGATCCACACCGTCTGGGCGAACCAGGCCAGGCACATGCCCAGGAAGAACAGCGGCAGAGCGCGGAAGAAGCCGTACTGCATGGGCATCTGGTAGACGGGGAAGTCCAGCAGCATCCAGCACAGCTGATTGGCCAGCAGATAGACGCCGATCCCCAGCAGCAGCGCATTCCAGGCGCTCAGCCGGGTCAGGGCGCGCAGGATCCACGGGAATGCCAGGTAGCAGCCGATCAGGGCGGAGATCGACCAGCTGGGCGCGTTCCAGCCCAGGCCGCCGTGGATGCCGAACGCCTGGACCAGCGCCAGCTGGGCCGGCAGCTGATCCCAGGCGAACCATTCCGGATTGCTGGGCGACACGCCGACCGCGGCCGCCAGGACGATGGCGACGACCAGCACCCAGCCCATCATCAGGTGCGCCGGCCAGACACGCAGCAGCCGCTTCAGCACAAAGTCGCCGGGCGACATCCGACCGTTCCCGACCGCGCCGCCATAGACCCGCATCAGCACATAGCCGCTGTCGATCAGGAAGAAGTTGGTCAGCAGAAATCCGGCGCGCTCGAAGATCGGATTGACGATCTCGGCCAGCGGATGGGGGCCATAGGCCTGGAAGTGATGCAGGATGATCAGACCGGCGACGATGAAGCGCAGCGCGTCCAGCCAGCCGCCGCGCGCGATGGGCGGCGTTTCCCGCCGACCGATGATCTGTGACCAAGCCTGTGTCATTTTGCACCACGTCGAGATGACTCAAGGCGTGCGCCGCAAGATCAGGTCCGTTCGGTGATCGGCGGTAATGTGTCGAAGCGGCGTGTCAGACGATCGGCTGCGGCCGGTCGCGGATCCACTGCGACAGCAGCCATTTCTCGCCGGCCGTCGGCGGCAGACCGGCGTGCAGGCTGGCCGGTACGGGCCGTCCCGCCGCATCGGTGTTGAAGAACAGCAGGGCGTCTCCGGCCCGCGCCTTGAACGACCAGTCCAGCTCGGGGAACGCCGTCTCGCCGCCCTCGTAGTCGTCGTTCAGGTACAGCAGGAAGGTCGCGGTCCGCTGGCCCTGTCGCGCCAGGGTCTCGGCCAGGGCCGGAGCCTCGGGGTCGATGTAGTCGTAGTGGGGCCGGTACTGCTGGCCGACCTGATAGTTCAGCACGTTGGGCGGCTCGAATTGGGCCAGGGCCAGGCCGCAGGCGGCGGCCATCCGCGCCCGCATGATGGAAATGACCACGTCCGTCTCCAGCAGGCCGAAACCGGTCCCTCGGCTGGTTCGGATCTCGTCGGTGCGCACCCCGCCGCCGGCCGCGTCATAGACCCTGAGCGCATCCAGCCGCCCTTCGGCCCGCGAACGGATCCAGGCCAGGACCTCTGCCGCCACGAAGTCATGGAAGACCCGGACACGCGGCGTCTCGTGCGGCGCCTGAGACGCGGGCGGCGTCAGCCAGCCCTTCAAATCCACGGAGCCCGCCGCGCCGGACAAGATGGCCCGCTGGGCCTGGGCGCTCGCATCGCCACGATGGGCCGCCTTGGTCAGCCAGTCGATCGCCTTGGGCCAGTCGCTCCGGCCCTTCAGGCCCAGTCCCTCGATCACGGCCATCCGCGAGGCCGCCTCGGCGCCCGTCTCGGCGGCCTTGGCCAGCCAGGCCGCGCCCTTGGACGGCTCGAACGGCGCGGCTCGGCCGACCAGCAGGCGCGCGCCGAAGGCGGTGGCCGCCTCGACCGACCCACCCTGGGCGGCCTTCTCCAGCCAGGCGACCGCCACGTCGTGCCGGCCCTCGCGGTCGAACAGCTGCGACAGGGCGACCTGGGCCGCCACATCGCCGCCCACCGCGCGGGCATGCAACTGCTGCGGCGTGATCGCCGTCACCCCCGGACCAGCCGCAGGAACTCCTCGCGCGTGCGGGCGTCGTCGCGCACCACGCCGATCAGGTGGCTGGTCGTCAGGCTGGCGCCCGGCGCATTAACGCCGCGCAGGGTCATGCAGCTGTGCTCCGCCTCAATCACCACCCCGACGCCGTGCGGCTTCAGCACAGTCTGGATGGCCTCCGCGATCTCGGCCGTCATCTTCTCCTGGATCTGCAGACGCCGGGCTAAGCCGCGCACCACGCGCGCCAGCTTGGAGATGCCCACCACCCGGTCGGTCGGCAGATAGGCGACGTGCGCCTTGCCCACGACCGGCAGCATGTGGTGCTCGCAGAAACTCACGAAGCGGATGTCCTTCAGCACCACCAGCTGGTCGTAGCCGCCTGTCTCCTCGAAGGTCTTCTCCAGATAGGTCAGGGGATCGACCTCGTAGCCCGAGAACAGCTCGCGATAGCTGCGCGCCACCCGCGAAGGCGTCTCCAAAAGGCCCTCGCGGTCGGGGTTGTCGCCGGCCCATTTGATCAGGGTCCGCACGGCGGCTTCGGCTTCGCTCTGGGAGACGGCTTCTTCGGTCATGGCGCCTACATAGCGAGCCGCGCGGCCGATGTGCAGACCCCGCTTTACGGCAGGTGACAAGCGCCTCCGTGAACCTACTATCACCGCATGTTCGAGGGGCTGGTCTTCGGTTGGCGCACGGCGGTGCTCAGCGTCGCGGCGGCGGTGGTGCTGCCCATCGCGCTGGGCCTGTTCAACGCGTTCCACGGTCGGCTGGCGGCGCGGACCATGGCGATGGCGCTGCTGGTGCTGGTCGGGGTGTTCACCCCGTGGCTGATCGGCTTCGCCGGCGCCTATGACAAGTGGCGCTGGCTGACCTTCCTGCCGGTCGCCAATCCGCTGTGGGCGCCGCCGCTGCTGTTTCTCTACGTGCATGCGCTGGTCCACGGGCGCTGGCCGGACCGGGCGTGGCGACACCTGCTGCCGGGCGCCGCCCAGTTCCTCTGGCAGGCGGCGGCCTTCGCCCTGCCGCTGGATCTCAAGAACGCCTGGGCCGACGCCAGCATGCCCGTGACAGGGCCGCTGTTCACCGCCGCCCTGGGCCTATCCTTCGTGGCCTACGGATGGATGACCGTCCGGCTGCTGGAGACTCAGCGCGGGGTTCTCGCCCAGCAGCGCAGCGACGACGCCCGCTTCGCCCTGCGGTGGCTCAATCAGGCGCTGGCGGCCGGCGCGCTTCTGGCCGCCTTCTGGACCGTCTACGGCGTCTGGGATGCGATCGCGCCGTTGGGTTATCAGGGGCTGATGGGTCTCTATGTCGGGCTGGCCGCCATCGCCGTCTATCTGGCGGTCGAAAGCTGGCGCCAGACGCGAGTGGCCTATCCGGTGCTGGACGCCCTGCCGACCCCGCCCGTACAGGCGACCGGTCGAGACTGGGCCGCGCAGGGTCAGGCCTGGGCCGCGCGGGTGCGCGCCGAGGACTGGTTCGCCGAGCCGGAGCTCAGCCTGTCCACCTTGGCCGCGCGCCTCGGCACCAACACGGCCTATCTGTCGCGCGCGATCAACGACGGGCTGGGCGTCAACTTCTCGACCTTCATCAACGGCCTGCGCAGCGAGGCGGTGGCCGCGCGGATCGAGGCGGGCGCGCAGGCCTCCCTGCTGACGCTGGCGCTCGACGCGGGCTTCAGCTCGAAGGCCAGCTTCAACCGCGCCTTTCTGAGCCGCTTCGGCCAGACGCCGCAGGCTTACCGCGCGGCGATCGCGCGAGGTCTCAAATCATGAAAATCGCCGCCGAGCCGTGAACTGCGACGACCCGGCGCGGACCGGCGCTCAGGGTCGGACCATCGCTGATGGAGTTCGATCATGATCGCGTCCCTTCTCTGCCTCGCCCTCTTCGGCGCAAGCCCGCCCACCGGCACCGCCGCTGTCGAGGCGGCGCTCGAACAGCGCTCGGCGCGTTTCGAGGCGCGGCTCGACCAGGTCGTCGCCGCCATAGAGGCCGACCTCGACAGACCGGGTCCGGCCGAGCAGCGCCGCCGCATCGCGCTGGCGCGGATCGAGGCCCTGCGCCCGGACATCGCCGCCTACGCCGCCGACGCCCGGGCTGCGTTCGACGCATTGGCCGCCGAGGAATCCGGGGTGCGGGCGTCGGAACTTCGCGAATACGGCGGTGCGCTGGTTCGCTATGCCGAAGGCCTGCCCGCCGATCTGGCGACCCAGGTCGATCGTGAACTGGCGGTGCGCCCGTGACGGCCCTGTTCGAACTCTCGCGACGGAGCCTGATGCTCGGGGCCGTGACCGCCGCCGTCGCCGCACCGGGCCTCGTGCGCGCACAGGCGGCGTCGGCGAGCCTGTCGCCGGACGCCATGATCGAGGACGTGCGCCTGCTGCGCCGCGCCTATGAGACGCTGCATCCCGGCCTGCTGCGCTACAACACGGCGGACCAGATGGCGGCCGCCTTCGACGGGCTGGAGGCGGACGCCCGAGCGCCGGTGTCGCTGGAGGCCTTCTACATCCGGCTGTCGCGCTTCCTGGCGACGCTAAAGTGCGGGCATTCCTACGCCAACTTCTACAACCAGTCCCGGCCGGTGCAGCAGCGGCTGTTCGAGACCGCCGACCGCCTGCCGTTCCAGTTCGTCTGGCTGGGCGACCGGATGATCGTGACACGCGACCTCAGCGGCTCGAGCGTCGCTCCCGGCAGCGAGATCGTCACCCTCAACGGCCGGCCGGCGGGCGAGGTGCTGGCCGGGTTGATGACCGTGGCCCGCGCCGACGGCGGCAACGACGCCAAGCGCCGCCAGCTGATGTCGGTGCAGGGCCAGGACGGCTACGAGAGCTTCGACGTCTTCTACTCGCTGATGTTCGGATCGCGGTCGCGGCACGATCTGGAGATCCAGGCGCCGGACGGGCGCGTTCGGCGCGCCGTCGTCGACGCCATCTCGCTGGAGGCCCGCCGCGCACAGCGGCCGCCGGTGGTCGACGCCGGTGGCGACACGCCGGTATGGTCGATGCAGCGGCGGGGCGACGTCGCCGTTCTGACCATGCCGGGCTGGGGACTGTACGAGAGCGCCTGGGACTGGAAGGGCTGGCTGAACGACCAGATGGACCAGGTCGTCGCCGACCGCGTGCGGCGCCTGGTGGTCGACATTCGCGACAACGAGGGCGGACTGGACTGCGGCGACGTGCTGGCCGCGCGCCTGATCGATCGGCCCGTCGTGCCGGATGTGGCGCGCCGGCTGGTGCGCTATCGCCGCATCCCCGAAGACCTTCGGCCTGTGCTGGCGACCTGGGACCGCAGCTTCGACGACTGGGGCGACGACGCCCAGCCCTTCGACGACCGCTACTTCACCCTGGCGCGTTCGGCGGACGAGGGCGGGGTGATCCAGCCGCGCGGGCCGCGCTTCACCGGCGACGTCGCGGTCCTGATCGGACCGCAGAACAGCTCGGCCACGTTCGGCTTCGCCCAGATGGTCAAGCGCGAGGGCCTGGCGCGGCTGGTGGGCGAGACCACGGGCGGCAACCGGCGCGGCATCAACGGCGGTGCCTTCTACTTCCTAAAGTTGCCGGCGACGGGGCTGGAGGCGGACCTGCCGCTGATCGGGACCTTCCCGCTGACGCCCCAGCCCGACGCCGGGATCGAGCCGGACGTGACGATCGCGCGCACGCCGGGCGCCATCGCCTCGGGCCGCGATCCGGTGATGGAGGCGGTGCTGGGCTGACGTCCACCAACGGTTAGCGCGGCATTAACCATGGGCCCGGCATTTTCTGCCGATCGGTCCCGTGGCCGACCGCGTGCGTGGAGTGAGCGATGAACGGTTCCGAGGTTCTGGACGTGGGGCGCGACGCCCTGTGGCTGACCATTCAGCTGTGCGCGCCGATCCTGATCGTCGGCCTGGTGGTCGGCGTGGTCATCGGCCTGTTCCAGGCCCTGACCCAGATCCAGGAACAGACCCTGATCTATGCGCCCAAGATCATCGCCATCTTCGTCTCCCTGCTGCTGTTCCTGCCGCTGATGGGCGCGCTCCTGGGCGGCTTCATGCATCAGATCGCCGGCCGCATCGCGAGCATGTAGTTGGAGGCGTATGCGACCACCGGCGAGATCTGGACCGGGGCGCTGATTTTCGCGCGCATCGGGGCGATCCTGATGCTGCTGCCCGGCTTTGGCGAAACCTATGTGCCGCCGCGCGTGCGCCTGTCGTTGGCGCTGGTCATCACTCTGGCCCTGTGGCCGGTGGTGCGCGGCGTCCTGCCGGCCCTACCCGAGAGCATGGGATCGATGATCGGCTGGGTCCTGCGCGAGGTCATCGTCGGGCTGATGATCGGCATGCTGATCCGCGTCTTCGCCGGCGCCCTGACCACGGCGGGCGAGATCGTCAGCCTGCAGACCACCCTCAGCTTCGCCCAGACCGCCAATCCGCTGCAGGCCCAGCCGGGCACGACCATCGCCACCTTCCTGATGCTGTTCGGCATCACCCTGATCTTCGCCACCAACACCCACCACCTGTTCATCGCCGCCTTGGTCGGGTCGTACGAGCTGATCGCGCCGGCCAAGCCACTGGTCGTCGGCGACTTCGCGACCATGGCGGTGCGGACCGTGGGCGACAGTTTCCTGCTGGGGGTCCAGCTCGCGGCGCCGGTGATCGTCTTCGCCCTGATCTTCAACCTGGCGTCGGGCCTGGTCGCGCGGGTCATGCCGCAGTTCCAGATCTTCTTCGCCGCCGCCCCGCTCAGCGTGATCCTGGGCCTGTCGGTCTTCGCCCTGTCGCTGGGGGTGCTGGGCACGGTCTTCATCGACCGTTACCGCGCCGTCGCGGCCGTCTTCGCGGGAGGGGCCGGTGGCTGACGCCGATCCCGACTCGAAGACAGAAGAAGCCACCCCGCGAAAACTCGAACAGGCGCGAGCCAAGGGCGACGTCGCCCGATCGCCCGACGTCTCGGCGGCGCTCAGTCTTCTGGGTGCGGTCTCGGTGGTGCTGGGCGCGGGCGGCTGGTTCGCCACCTCCATGGCCGAGGATCTTCTGCCGTTCATCGCCCGCCCGCACGCCATGGTCGGGGCGCTGGAAAGCGGCGCCGGCGTCCAGATCGGCGCCCGCGCCCTGTGGGCCGTGGCGCCCTTCCTGGGGGCGGTGATGTTGGCCACGATCATCGGCGGCGTGGGCGGCGGGCTGGCGCAGTCCGGGCTGATGTTCTCACCCGACAAGCTGAAGCCGCAGTGGTCCAAGCTGAACCCGCTGGAGGGGCTGAAGCGGATGTTCGGGCCGGACGGCCTGATGCAGTTCCTGAAAACCTTCATCAAGCTGATCGCCGTCTGCGTGATCTGCTGGATGGTGCTGAAGCCGCACGCGCGCGAGTTCGAGAACATGGCGGCGATGAGCCCCATCGCCCTCTTGCCGCTGGCGCGGGACCTGGCGATCGCCCTGATGGCCTCGACCATCGTCTTCCTCAGCTTCACCGCCGGGGCCGACTACATCTGGCAGAAGTTCCGCTTCGCCCAGCGCATGAAGATGTCGAAGGAAGAGGTGAAGGAGGACTACAAGCAGTCCGAGGGCGACCCGCACGTCAAGGCCAAGCTGAAGCAGATCCGCATGCAGCGCAGCCGCCAGCGGATGATGCAGAACGTGCCGACCGCCACGGTCATCGTCACCAACCCGACCCACTACTCGGTCGCCCTGCGCTACGAGCCGGACAAGGGCGACGCCGCGCCGATCTGCGTGGCCAAGGGCGTCGACGCCCTGGCCTTGCGCATCCGCGAAGTGGCCAAGGAGCACAAGGTGCCGATCGTCGAGAACGTCCCACTCGCCCGCGCCCTCTACGCCGCCGTCGACATCGACGAGACCATCCCGCGCGAACATTTCGAAGCCGCGGCCAAGGTCATCGGTTTCGTGATGCAGGGGCGCAAGCGGGGGCGGTAGCGCGGCCGCTCGAATTATCGTATATACGGCTATGAATGATTGTCTTCGATCCTTCCAAGGACGCCGCCAACCTCGACAAGCACGGCGTGTCCCTTGGCTTGGGCGCGCAGATGAAACTGGACGGGGCGCTGATCGTCCCGAGCCCGCGCGCCGACGAGGATCGGTCGGTGGCCTACGGGCTGATCGAGGATCGGCTATTTGTGATGGTCTTCACCGCCCGTGGCGAAGACCTCCGCGTCATCAGCCTTCGCAAGGCCAATGCCCGCGAACGGCGCCAGTACGACGCTGTGGAGGATTGAAGCCATGACCCATGACGACGACGGTCCCGAACTGACGGCCGATTTGGCGAGGTCGGCGCGGCGCGGACGCGACGTCCTGCCGGAAACCATCCTGTCCCAGTTTCCGCGCGGTCGCGGCCGCCCCAGGTCAGAGGCCGCCAAGGCGCCGGTGTCGCTGCGTCTCGATCAGGATGTCCTGGATGCCTGGAAGGCCACGGGCGCCGGGTGGCAGACCCGCATGAACGACGCCCTGCGCGCGGCGATCCTGCCCAAGCTCAAGGCGCTCTGATCGACGGCTATTGCATCGGCCGGGCGCCAGCCGGCGGTGCGCTCGGCTCCAACACTACGCCGGTCAGGGCCATGGCGCAGGCGATGACGGCGCAGGCGGCGGCGAGGCCCGCCACGGAGCGGCCGCCCATGCCCACCGGCTGCAAGGGCCGGACGAACAGCATGATCAACAGCGCCAGCAGCACGGTGACGGCCGGCACCGTCGCTCCGACGCCCAGAAACACGCCGTGGCTCCAGCCCATCAGCCAGCCGCCCATCACCACGCCCGCCACGACCGGCGGGACCAGCGACGGCCACCGCTCCAGCTTCGCGCCGATCAGAGCGGACACGGCGGCCGTCCCGCTGGCGACCAGCACCGGCCAGACGAACAGGAAGGCGGCTTGCGGCGCGAACGCCTGCGCCAGCGCGGCCAGCACCATGACCAGCAGGATCAGCCCCAGCCAGCCGCCCCAAGGCGGCCGCGCGTCGGCCTTGGGCCACAGGCTGAGGCTGGCCGCGATGACCGCTGCGCCGATCATTACGACGTCCACCCCGCCGACCAGCAGCACCACCCCGGCCGACAGGACGATCACCCCGGCCAGCACCCTGCGCCCGATCAGGTCGCGGCCGATGATGGCGGTCAGGGCGATGGAGGTGACCATCAGGGCGACCCCGGCCTCCAGCCACGGCAGTCGCCGCATCATCAGATAATAGCTCTCCATCGACCCGGCTCTTTGGCCCATCGGACCGGCCAGCACGCGGACCAGGCCCGTCAGGACGACGGCCGTGGTGATGGTCCAGATCCCGCCCAGAATGCCACCGCCCAGATCGGCGAAGGTCAGCCCCGACGCATGGCGCGCCCCCCAGGCCGCGAACAGCCACAGCACGGCCGCGATCCCCAGCAGCGTCCAGCCAAAGGCCGGCGCATGGCCGATGATGAACTGGCCGAAGACGTCGGCGTAGACGCGGTCGACCGTCGCGGTCGGCAGGGCTGGCGCACGGAGCAGCGCGTCGGTCGCCTCCAGCGCCTGCGATCCGATGTGCTGCAGCGACCCCTGGTCCAGCGCCTCGGGGGTCGAGGTCGCCGAGTGATACTGGCTCGGCCGGCCGATGAAGGCAAAGTTCAGGCCCGGCGTCCCCTGCTCCTTGGGGATGGTGTAATCGGTGCCGTTGGGCATGTTCTCATAGACGAAGATGGCCAGCGAATTGCTGTCCGGCCCGCCCGTCGCGCGGCGCGATGCGCGCTCGTAGACGGCGATGGTCTCGGCGTTGCCCCGGCCCGTCTCGAACATGGCCGCCCGGCCCCCGCCGCCGCGCGCCTCCAGGTTCACGACCATGCCGACGCGGGTGCGCAGGGGGTGTTCGTTGAAGAAGATGCGGGCGCCGTCCAGGCCGATCTCCTCGGCGTCGGTGATCAGGACGATCAGGTCGCGTTTCGCCGCGCCACGCGCCTTGATGGCGCGCACGCCCTCCAGAATGGCGGCGACGCCCGTGGCGTCATCGGCCGCGCCGGGCGAGCCGACGGCGCTGTCGTAGTGGGCCATCATGACGACGGCGGGCGCCGCCGGGTCGGCGCCGGGCAGGACGCCGATGAGGTTCTGCGCGACGGCCGGCGGCTGGGCGACGCCGCGCTCGCGCATGGCCTGAATGACGCGCGGATCCAGCGCGCCCGTCTGCACCTGCGGCGACAAGCCCAGGGCCGTCATTCGCGCCAGCAGCCGCTCGCGCACGGCGGCGTGCTCGGCCGATCCGGCCGGGTGCGGCGCGCGGGCGATCAGGCGCACGTCGTCCATGGCCCGCTCGGCCGAGAAGTCGCTGGCAGCCGCCTGTCGCCCCACCGGCGCCGGCGTCTGCAGTGTGGCGATGGCCAGACCCAGGGCCAGAGCCAGGGTTCCGATCAGAAGTCCTAGTCGCATCAGCTTCCCCCACAGGGCGCGCAATAGGGCGCGTGGCGGCGGCTTGTGCAAGCCTGCTCAGCGCCTCGGCGAGATCAGGCCGCGCGGCTCAGGCTGCGGTCGGCCTTGATGTAGAGGCCCGGCCGGCCGGCGATGCCGCGGAAGGCGACGGTCTCGCCCTCGGGCCGTTCGTCCAGCCCCAGGAACAGGCAACCGTCGTCCAGCAGCCGTCGGTCCAGCGCGTCCAGCAGCCGCGAGCGGCGTCCCGGCTCCATGTCCTTCAACAGGTGGCGACAGAAGATGACGTCGTACTGCAGGGTGTCGGACGGCTCGTCCAGCAGGTTGCCGCGTGTGAAGGTCACAGCCTGGCGCAGGGCCGGCCGGGCGCGCCAGCCGTCCTCGACCTGTTCAAACCAGCGCAGCATGGTCGACGCCGACAGTCCTTTCTGGATCTCGAAGGCGGTGTAGAGGCCGCTTCTGGCCTTCTCGATCGACCGGCCGGCCAGATCGACGCCCTGCACCTCGGCGTCGACGCCCGCGTCCATCGCCGCCATGGCCAGCGAATAGGCTTCCTGTCCGGTCGACGTCCCCGCCGACCAGATGCGCACGGGCCGGCCGCGCGCCTTGGCCAGGGCCGGCAGCACTTCGCGGGCGAAGCTGTCGAACACCGCCCGGTCGCGCCGGAACCAGGTCTCGCCGTTCAGCAGGGCCTCGATCACCGACCAGCCCAGCGAGGCGACCGGCTGATCGGCCAGCGAATGCAGCATCGCCTCGACGCTGTCGAAGCCTTCGCGTCGCGCGACGGGACCCAGCCGGTGGTTGGCCAGCTGCATCCGGTCGCGCGTCAGCCGATAGCCGGCGCGCGTCGCCATCAGGGCCTGCAGGCGTTCGAAGTCGGCCGGGCTCACGCCACCGCCCCCACTTCGGCGAACTTGGATTGCAGGATCTCGCCGTCGAACGGCTTCATCACATAGTCGTCGGCGCCGGCGTCCAGCGCCTCCGCGATCCGTTCGGCGCGGGTCTCGATGGTGCAGAACAGCACCTTGGGCTGGTCGCCGCCGGGCAGGGCGCGCAGCCGCCCCAGAAAGGTCAGGCCGTCCATCACCGGCATGGCCCAGTCCAGAAGGATCACCTCCGGCATGGCCCCGGCGCAGAAGGTCAGGGCCTCCGCGCCGTCACCGGCCTCGTCGACCTCGAAGCCGAGGCCCTCGACGATGCGCCGCGCGACCTTGCGGATGATCCGGCTGTCGTCGACGATCAGGCAGGTCCTGGGGTCCAAGGCGAGCGTCATCCCGTGCCGGCCCGCCAAACGCAGGCCGCGCGCATCGACCGCCCTTATCGGGCGCGCCGGGTTAACGAGCGGTTGGGATTCAGGCCTTTAGCGCGGCAGGCGAGCCGTCAGAACCACGCAACCCTCCGCCACGTCCAGCGTCAGCACGCCGCCGGCGTTGCGGACCGTCAGCCACAGCCAGTAGGGCTGGATCCACTGGCCCTGCAGCCCCTCGCTCAGCCGCTCGCCGCGCAGGCCGCTGGCGGCCTCGGGCTTCAGCCGGGCGCGGGCGCCGACGGCCTCTCCGATCAGCACCAGGTCGCCGCCTTCGCGCCGCGCCGTCACCGTCGCCTCCCCGCCGGTCGGCAGGGCGGCGTGGGTCAGATAGGCCAGGTTGACCAGTGTCCGCGCCGCCGGCTTGGAAAAGTCGGTCTCCTCCAGCACCCAGGCCAGGCTGGCCCGCCCGCCCTCGGTCAGGCCCGCGACCAGCTCCTTCAAGGTCTCGCCGGTGAAGCGTTCGGCCGTCGTCGCCGCGCCGAAGGCGACGCGGGCGAACTGGACCAGCGCCGTCAACTTGGTCGCGCTCTGCCGGATCAGCGACAAGGCGTCGTCGCGCATGTCCGCCGCGCTGGGATCGTCCAGCAGGTCCAGGCCCGAGACGATGGCGCCCGCGGGGCTGATGAAGTCGTGGCACAGCTTGGCCGCGACCAGGGCGGCCAGATCGGCGCCGTCGATGTTCAGCGGCTGGGCTTGGGCGTCGGTCATAGGCGAGGAGGCGTCCTGTTCGGGGTGGCGCCAAGCTGGGGTGATTTGTCTGGGGTTTGAACCCCGCCATGCGATAAGCCGGCCTCATGAGCGATCAACTTCAGGCCGACCTGGCCTCCGGCGCCCTGACCGAGGCTTTGGCCGACATCGCCGAGGCCGCCGGCCGCGTGATCCTGCCCTACTGGCGCGCCGGCGCCCAGGTGTCGCGCAAGGCCGACGCCAGCCCTGTCACCGAGGCGGACCAGAAGGCCGAGGCCCTGATCCTGACGGCGCTGGCGCGGCGGTGGCCCGGCGTGCAGGCGGTGGCCGAGGAGAGCGTCGCGGCGGACGGCGCCCCGTCGCGGATGGAGACCCGTCGCTGGCTGATCGACCCGCTGGACGGTACGCGCGGCTTCGTCGAGGGCCGGGAAAGCTTCACCGTCAACATCGCCCTGATCGAGGGCGACGCCCCGGTCGCGGGCGTGATCCACGCGCCGGCGACGGGCCAGACCTGGCGCACGGTCACGCCGGGCGAGGGGGCTGCGAAGCGTCATGCGGGCGGCGATTGGGCTCCCATCCATGTCCGGGCTCGGCCGGACGAGCCGGTCGCCCTTGTCAGTCTCAGCATCACCGAGGACGCCGCGCGCGCGCTAGCAGATGCGACCGGCTGCATGCGCTGGATCGCAATGGATTCGTCGCTGAAGTTCTGCCTCCTGGCCGAGGGCGGCGCCGACGCCTATGCGCGCACAGGCCCGACCTATGAATGGGACACGGCGGCCGGTCAGGCGGTGCTGGAGGCGGCGGGCGGGCGCATGATCGGGCCTGACGGGCGGCGTTTCGCCTACGGCAAGCCGGGCCTGCTGAACGGCGCCTTTACCGCTGTCGCAGGCTGATCAGACGGTCTGCCGGCTGGGCAGCAGCCTCATGGCGCGGTCGGCCAAGGCCGGGGCGCCCCAGTCACGGGCCGCGTCGGCGGCCTCGATGAGCACCAGTCCCACGCCCATCATCGCGGGCCCGCCCAGCGCCTGCCGCGCCAGCCCGACGCGAACCAGGCCGATCTGGTCGGCGGCCCAGTCGATCGGCGTCTGACCGACCGAAAGGCGGCGCTTCAGCTGCTCGGCCATGCTGTCCAGCATGGTCTTGTCGCCCGCCGCTTCAGCCGCCTCGACCTGCAGCGAGACCCGGCGCTCGCGCGCCAGCGCCCCGAGGATGGAGCCCGGCTCGGCGGCCAGGGCCTCGGCCTGCATCAGGGCGGTCAGCGAGGCCTGCGGATCGCCGGCGCGGGCGATCTGGATGGCGGCCCAGTCCAGCGGGCTGTGGTCGGGGGTGAACTGTTCGGCGGCGGCGTCGAACAGCACGCACGCCTGGGCGGCCGCCGCATCGTCGTGCGCCAGCGCGGCCAGACCGGCCAGTCCCGCCGCGCACAGCATCAGGGCCCGCGCGCGGGTCAGGGGCCGGTAATCCGGCGACGCCGCCTCGACCAGCAGGCTCAGCTCGCGCCCCGCCTGGTCCAGCAACCGCGCATCCCGCTGCAGCACGCCGCCTTCCAGCAGCAGGGCGGCGCGGTCCAGCTGCAGGTCCTCGGCCTGATCGCGGGGCAGGGCGTGGCGGCTGTCATGCTCGGCCGCATCCATCAGGGCGGCGGCGTCCATCAAGGCGGCCACGTCGCCGACCAGCCGTTGGCGACGCGCGGCGACCCGGGCATGGACGGCGGCCAGCTGGGCGCCCAGATCGCGCGCCGGCGGCTGCGTCGCCTCGATCAGGGCGCCGGCCTCCGCCAGAGCTTGCGCCCGCCCGAACAGATCGAAGTCCAGCAACAGCACCCGCACGCGTTCAATGGTCGTGCGGGCGTGGGCGTCGGGGGTGACCGCGCGGCGCGCCGCGTCCTCGGCGGCGCTCTTCGCCTTGTCCAGTGCGACGCGTCGACCGCTGCGGCGCGCCTGTTCGCGCCACAGGGCGGCGGCGCGCAGGGCGGCGTCCATCGGCTTGCGGCACGAGACGCGGCCGGCGTCCACGCTCTGGGCGCGCGCCTCGGCCTCGACCAGATTGGCGCCGATCAGCTCCAGCCAGCTCAGGTCTTCGCTCTCGCGCGCCTGGGCGAACAGTTTTCGCAGATCTCTGCCGAACTCGAACATCGTCAACCCTGGCCAGCCGTCCCGGTTCGGGACCGTCGTAAGCTCTCGCCCGACGCTCCTGCAAACGCGACGCCGCCCGTTGCGTTCGGCTTGGCCTTAAAGGTCGCTAACCCAGGTCGGGCGTCCGCCGCAGGCAGACCTCCAGCGCCGCCTCGGCGCCGTTCAGATGTTCGCTCAGGTCGCGGACCGCGGCGATCCGCTCGCGTGTCTGGTCGGCGTCGGCCGACGCGCCCGGGCGGCCCGCCGCCGCAGCCGCCTGACCGGACGCCAGCGACCAGTACAGCGCCGCATCGAACAGCTGCCGCCCGCGCGCGCTCTCGCCGCCCTCCAGCTCCGACGCCGCCTGCGTCAGCCCCGAGCAGCGCACCGTGTCCTGATAGGACAACAAGCCGCCGCCCGCGCCTTCCGGCGCGACCAGCGTCAGCAGCAAGGTGGCGATCAGATGCATGGACTCTCCGCGGCTCCACGCCCCCGCAGAACCTTCACCCCCACATGACCACGCGCCTGTGGCCGAAGGAAGTCGCTCGCCCGATCAAAATCGCGCGTTGAGCGAGCCGAAGGGGCCTAGCCCCGCTCCCTCGTCTTGGTGAAGCTGATCTGCGTGAAGCGTTCGCCAACGTAACCGGTCTCCCAACTGGACTTGGCCAGGAAGACCGGGGCCTGGTCGATGTCGCGGGCCATCTGGGGACGGTATTTGCCGGTGAAGTCGTCGATGTCGGCGTCCGACCCGCCGATCCAGCGCGCCTCGGCGTAGGGGCTGGGCTCGAACACGACGTCCAGGCCGTATTCCTCGCTCAACCGGTCGGCCATGACCTCGAACTGCAGCTGGCCGACGGCGCCGACGATGAAGTCGCTGCCGATCTCGGGCCGGAACAGCTGGGTCACGCCTTCTTCGGCCAGACCCTCCAGCGCCTTCTTCAGGTGCTTGGCCTTCAGCGGATCCTTGACCCGCACGCGCTGCAGGATTTCCGGCGCAAAGTTCGGCAGGCCGGCGAAGCGGATCATGCCGCTCTCGGACAGGCTGTCGCCCACACGCAGCACGCCGTGGTTTGGAATGCCGATGACGTCGCCGGCGAAGGCTTCCTCGGCCAGCTCGCGGTCCGAGGCGAAGAACATGATGGGGGCGTTCACGCTGAGCGACTTGCCGGTGTTCTGCACCTTCAGCTTCATGCCGCGCTTGAAGCTGCCGGACGCCATGCGGAACATGGCGATACGGTCGCGGTGGTTGGGGTCCATATTGGCCTGGACCTTGAAGACGAAGCCGGTGACCTCGCCCTGCGCCGGCTCGACCGTGATGGCCTCGGGCGCCGGCGCGTTGCGGGTTTCGGGCGGCGCCTCCTTGCGGGCCGCCATCGTCTTGGGCGGCGGCGCCCAGTCGGCGATGGCCTTCAGCAGCTGCTCGATGCCGAAATGGCGCAGCGCCGAGCCCCACAGCACCGGCGTCATGTGGCCCTCCAAAAAGGCCGCGCGGTCGAACGGCTTGTAGCCGGCCTCGACCAGCTCCAGCGCCTCGGCCAGGTCGCCCTGTTCGGCGCCCTCGAAGTGGGCGGCGGCGTCGTCCAGCGGCAGGGCGTCGGGATGGCCCGCGTCCTCGTCCGAACCGGCGACCTTGCGCTTGTAGGGCTGGAACCGGCCGGTCCCCAGCTCGACCATGCCCCTGAGGCGATTGCCGCTCTCGGCCGGCCACCAGATCGGCGACGGGTCCAGCTGCAGGCGGCTGGCGATCTCGTCCAGCAAGGCCATCGGGTCCTGGGCCTCGCGGTCCAGCTTGTTGATGAAGGTGATGATCGGGATGTCGCGCAGGCGGCAGACCTCGAACAGCTTCAGCGTCTGCGGCTCGATGCCCTTGGCGGCGTCCAGCACCATGATGGCGCAGTCGGCGGCCGTCAGGGTGCGATAGGTGTCTTCCGAGAAGTCCTCGTGCCCGGGCGTGTCCAGCAAGTTGAACATCTTGCCGTCGTGCTCGAACGTCATGACCGAGGCGGTGACGGAGATGCCCCGCTCCTTCTCGATCTTCATCCAGTCCGACCGCGCCCGCCGCGCCTCGCCCCGCGCCCGCACCGCGCCGGCCGCGCGAATGGCGCCGCCCGCCAGCAGCAGGTGCTCGGTCAGTGTCGTCTTGCCCGCGTCGGGGTGGGCGATGATGGCGAAGGTTCTGCGGCGGGCAGCTTCTTCGGGGAGGGGCAGCGGCATGGGAAATCCTTGGGCGGGCGCAGGTACCGCGCCGGCCGCCGGAAGTCACGCGCGGGTCACTGCGGCGCGGGTTCGTCGACCGGTTCGGACGGCTCGTCCGCCGCGGCGTCCAGCGCCTCCTGGCTCAGCGGCGCCTGACCCGCCAGGGCGCGGTCGATCATCTGCTGGGCGGCTTCGGCCTGGCCGTCGTTGTGCGGCGCATTGGCGATGGGCTTCATCAGGATGATGGCTTCGTCGTTCTTGCCCGCCTGCATCAGGGCGTTGGCGTAACCGAAGCGGATGTTCGGCAGCTGCGGCGCCAGGTTGAAGGCCTGGTCCCAGGTCAGCAGGTCGTTGTCGTTGGGATAGGACTGCGACCACTGGCGGGTCTCGGCCAGCATCTGCAGCGTGTAGAAGTGGGTCGGGTCGGCCTGGTACGCGCGCGCCAGATAGGCGCGCGCCTCGCGGATCGTGGCCAGGGACGCCTGATAGTCGGTCTCGTCGCGCGCATGGTCGATGCGCTCCGCCGCCAGCCGCTGCAGGGCGCCGACATTGGCCGGCTCGATCTCCAGCACCCGCTGCAGGGTCGCCTCGCCGATGGCCTTGTCGCCCAGATCCATCTCGGCCCGGCCCAGTTGCAGCAGGGCGAAGGCGTCGTCGGGATAGCGCGCCGCCGCCGTGCGGATCGCCGCCAGGGTCGGCGCCTTGTCCTCGTCCGCCACGCCGTCGCTCAGCCGCTGGCCGATCAGCAGCAGGTCGTCGGCCGACGGGGGCAGGGTGGTGACGGTGATCTCGGCCGGCGCTCGCTGGAAGCTGTAGCGGGTCAGGGTGATGCGGTCGCGCATATAGCCCCGCAGTTCCGTCTTCAGGGCGGCCAGATCCATGCCCGTCGCGCGCTGCATGGCCTCGACCGGGTCGCCGCCGGCGCTGACGTCGCGGACATAGGCCTGCAGCAGCGGCCGCCGGCTCTCGTCGTTCATGAAATAGTGGGTCAGCAGCCACGCCACCGGATAGTAGGTCGGCGCCACCGCGCTGGTGTTGATCACCGACGGCCGCTCGGTCAGCAGGGTCTCCAGCGGCAGCCAGCTGCTTTGCGACAGCCAGTAGGCGGTGTTGTCCTCATAGCCCCCCAGCGTCACGCGTGACTGCAGGACGTCGGCGGTGGCGTAATATTCCGCCAGTCCCTCGACCAGCCAGCCGGGATAGGCGGCCAATCCGCCGGTCGCGATCGAGAGGTGGTGGAAATACTCGTGCAGCAGGGTGTGGTCGCCGCCGGTCATCGACAGGGCGAAGATGTCGTCGTTGCGTGGAATGTAGACGCCCTGGATGTTCTCGCCGGCGCCCGGCAGCACCTGCAGCAGGTCGCGGCGATTGCGCAGCAGATAGACGGGGAATTTACGGGGCGGGGCGTCGGTCGACAGGCCCAGGCGCAGGCGCACGATGTAATCGAACGTCTCCAGCTTCTGAACGTACGTGACCAGCTCGCGCTCGCCGCCCTGGCTGTAGACGATGAAACGCTCGCTTTCGGCGCGCTTCCATTCCGCGGCGGCCGGCGAGGCGGCGGCGATGGCGCACAGCGTGGCCAGCGCAAAAATCCAGCGTTTCAACATGATGGGCCCCCGCCTTCCCCAAGGCGCGGACATCTAGAGCCGAAACCGCCCTTGTCGCAAGCGCAGGTTGCGATCGGTCGGGTGTCGCGGCCTCAGGCAGCCATTCGGTTCCACACCGCGCGGTCGGCGGCGACCGGGCTCAGGCGGCCCTTGCGGGCGCTCTGCCCCAGTTGGGCCAGGACGGCCTCGGGCAGGGCGCAGAACCGCGGCTCGACCAGTTCGGGCGCGCAGTCCTTTTCCGGTGCGCAGAACAGAGCGGCGTTCACCTCGGGCGAGCGGTCGGCGATAAGCCAGGCCAGCCGGCGCGCCTTCTGCGGATCGGTGCGATGAAGCATCGGGTCCTCGGCGAACAGCTCGCAGCCCAGCTCCAGCACATAGTCGAAGTCCAGGCTGTCGAAGCGGCGCGCGTCCCCAGGCGTGACCGGGCAGGTCTCGTCCAGATCGAACACGACGTCATTCAACAGGAACAGCATGGGGCCTCTGGCGCGAACCGGACGTTTCTCGTCCATGTCGTCACCATACGGACGGCCGCTTGCGGTCCCGTTTCCGAACGCGGTTAAGCCTTTCGCACCGACCGTTAAGCGCGTTTACGCGCCGGTCTCATCCTTGCCCCATCAAGGTCACGGCCAGATTGACCGTCAGGGCCAGGACGACGGTGTTGAACAGGAACGCCGTCAGGCTGTGCACGGTGGCCAGGCGGCGCAGGGGCCGGCTGGAAATCTGGATGTCGGCGGTCTGCGACGCGACGCCGATGATCAGGGCGAAATGCAGGAAGTCCCAATAGTCGGGGTCGTCCTCGCCGGGGAACAGCAGGCCGCCCGCCACCCCGTTCTTCTCCGGCGCATAGAACCGGTGGGCGTAATGCAGGGCGAAGATGACGTGGGTGAACAGCCACGACACCGTCACCGCCCCCACGGCCAGCAGCGCCCCCGACGCGCTCTGTCGCCCTTGCGCGGCCTCGCCGATCACGACCCCGACGCTGCCCAGCGCCGCGCAGAGGGCCAGAGGCAGAACGAAGGCGCCGCCCTGATCCAGCGCGGCCGCGCGTTCGCGGATCGCTTGCGTGCCCTTGCTGCGCGCCATGTTCAAGAGCGATCCGGCGATGAAGAGCGCCATCGCCGTCTCGCCGCCCAAGGCCGCGCGGCTCAGCCAGCCGAAGGGGACCGCCGCCATGCCGACGACCAGGCCCGCCGCCGCAGAGGCGAACAACAGGCCGTGCAGGCGAAGCATCGAGGGGTGATCGGCCATCGGCGTCACCCTGCGCTTCGGCGCAAACATCCGCAAAGCCTCTCGACTTCCGCTGCGTCATCACGGAATGTTACAGTCGTCTCCCCGACGGATCGAGCCATGACCTATTTTAACCGCGCGGACCTGTCGGTCGCGCCCGAGATCGCCGCCCTGATCGAGGACGAGGTGCTGTCCGGCCTCGGTCTCGAACCGGAAGCCTTCTGGGCAGGCGCGGCGGCGATCTTCGCCCGGTTCGCGCCGGAGAACCGGCGGCTGCTGGCGGTGCGCGACGACCTGCAGGCGAAGATCGACGCCTGGCATGAGGCCCGGCGCGGCCAGCCCTATGACAGCGCCACGTCCGAGACCTTCCTGCGCGAGGTCGGCTATCTGGTCGCCGAGCCTGAACCCTTCGCCATCGGCACGAGAGGCGTCGATCCGGAGGTGGCGACCATGGCGGGGCCGCAACTGGTGGTCCCGATCCTCAACGCCCGCTTCCTGCTGAATGCCGCCAATGCGCGCTGGGGCAGCCTATATGACGCGCTGTATGGGACCGACGCGCTGGGCGACCTGCCGGCGGGCGGCGGCTACGATCCGGCGCGCGGCGCGCGGGTGGTGGCGCGGGCCAAGGCTTTCTTGGACGAGGCCCTGCCGCTGAAGAGCGGGCGGTGGGCGGACGTGACCGACATCGCGGCGGCCGATCTGGCCGAGCCCGCCCAGTTCGTCGGTTCGACCGAGGGGTCGCGGCTCTATCGCCACAACGGCCTGCATATCGAAGTGGTGACCGACCGCTCATCCGCCATCGGGCGCAGCGATCCTGCGGGGATCAGTGACGTGGTGCTCGAGGCGGCGCTGACCACCATCTGCGACCTGGAGGATTCGGTCGCGGCGGTCGATGCGGCGGACAAGGCGGCGGCCTACCGGAACTGGCTGGGCCTGATGAAGGGCGATCTGGTCGAGACCTTCGACAAGGGCGGCCAGAGCCTGACGCGGCGCCTGGCCGAGGACCGCGTCTTCACCGCGCCGGACGGATCGGCCGTGACGCTGAAGGGCCGCAGCCTGCTGTTCGTGCGCAACGTCGGCCACCTGATGACCAATCCGGCCGTGCGGCTGGCGGACGGATCGGATGCGCCGGAAGGCATACTGGACGCCATCGTCACCAGCCTGATCGCGCTGCACGATGTGAGGGGCGCCGGTCGCAACAGCGCCGCCGGGTCGATCTACATCGTCAAACCCAAGATGCATGGGCCGGACGAGTGCGCCTTCACCGACGCCCTGTTCGACGCGGTGGAGGACCTGCTGGCCCTGCCGCGCCACACGATCAAGGTCGGGGTGATGGACGAGGAGCGACGCACGTCCGCCAACCTCGCCGCCTGCATCCACGCGGTGAAGGACCGCATCGTCTTCATCAACACCGGCTTCCTGGACCGCACCGGCGACGAGATCCACACCGCCATGCAGGCCGGGCCGGTGGTCCCCAAGGGCGAGATCAAGTCGGCCGCCTGGATCGCCGCCTATGAGGCGCGCAACGTCGCTATCGGCCTGGCCTGCGGCCTCAACGGCAAGGCCCAGATCGGCAAGGGCATGTGGGCGGCGCCCGACCGAATGGCGGACATGCTGGCCCAGAAGGCGGCGCATCCGAAGACGGGCGCCAACACAGCCTGGGTCCCGTCGCCGACCGCCGCGACCCTGCACGCCCTTCACTATCACCAGAGCGACGTGTTCGCCCTGCGGGACGCCATCGCCGCGCAACCTGTTCCACCGCTGTCGGCCCTGCTGACCCCGCCCTTGGCAGAGGGCCGCAACTGGACGCCGGACGAGATTGCCGCTGAGCTGGACAACAACGCCCAGGGCATCCTCGGCTACGTCGTGCGCTGGATCGACCAGGGCGTGGGCTGCTCCAAGGTGCCGGACATCCACGACATCGGCCTGATGGAGGACCGCGCCACCCTGCGCATCTCGTCCCAGCACATGGCCAACTGGCTGCTGCACGGGGTGTGCACGGCGGCCGACGCCGACGCCGCACTCCTGCGCATGGCCGCCAAGGTCGATGCCCAGAACGCGGGCGATCCGCTCTACCGCCCCATGGCGCCGGACCCGGCGGGCAGCCTCGCCTTCCAGGCGGCGCGCCACCTGGTGTTCGAAGGCCTGACCCAGCCGAACGGCTACACGGAGCCGCTGCTGCATGCCTACCGGCTCAAAGCCAAAGCGTCCCTCTCCCAAAGGGAGAGGGCTTGAGCGCACGGCGGCGATAGCCGTCGTTCTGGCGCGAAAGGGTGAGGGGACCGCCCTGTCCTGTTAGCCGCCCACCCCTCACCCTTTCGGCTTAGCCAATCGCCTTCGGCTCCTGGAGCCTCAAGCCCTCTCCCTCTGGGAGAGGGAAGATCCCCGAGTGTGACTCAGCCGTAACTTGCGATTCACTCTCTGCGGCGACAGGTTGCCGCCGCTGGTTGGGGAGTTGCGCATGCTGGTCGTCGAGAATCTGGTCCACGTCTACGGCAACGGCGTGCGCGCCCTCGACGACGTCAGCCTGACGGTCCCCACCGGCATGTTCGGCCTGCTGGGCCCCAACGGCGCGGGCAAGTCGACGCTGATGCGCTCGATCGCGACGCTGCAGACGCCGACCAGCGGCTCCATCACCTTCGGCGACATCGACGTCATCAAGGACCCGGAGGAGCTGCGCCGCACCCTGGGCTATCTGCCCCAGGACTTCGGCGTCTACCCGCGCGTCTCGGCCTACGACATGCTGGATCACATGGCGGTTCTGAAGGGCATCGCCGGCGGCAAGGAGCGCAAGGAAACGGTCGAGGCGCTGCTGAACCAGGTCAACCTGTGGTCCGTGCGCAAGAAGGCCCTGGCCGGCTTCTCGGGCGGCATGCGCCAGCGCTTCGGCATCGCCCAGGCCCTGATCGGCAATCCAAAGCTGATCATCGTCGACGAGCCGACCGCGGGCCTCGACCCGGAGGAGCGCAACCGCTTCCTCAACCTGCTCGCCGAGATCGCCGAGGGGGTGGTCATCATCCTGTCGACCCACATCGTCGAGGACGTGGCCGACCTGTGCCCGCGCATGGCCGTGCTGGCCGGCGGCAAGATCCGCATGGAGGGCGCCCCCGTCGAGCTGATGAAGTCGATGAACGGCCGCGTCTGGAAGAAGACCATCGACAAGGAGGCGCTGGCCGATCACCAGGCCCGCTACGAGGTCATCTCGACCCGCCTGTTCGCCGGCCGCACCGTGATCCACGTCCTGGCCGACGGTCGTCCGGGCGAAGGCTTCGAACCGGTCCCCGGCGGGCTGGAGGACGTCTACTTCTCGACCCTGGCCGCCACCCGCCGCGCGGCCTGATCCCATGTTCGTCAAGATCGCGGCCTTCGAGTTCCGCTACCAGCTTCGCCAGCCCGCCTTCTGGGTCATCGCCATCCTGTTCGCCCTGATCGGCTTCGGCGCCGTGGCCAGCGACAACGTCGGCCTGGTCGCAGGCTCGAACGTGCACAAGAACGCGCCCCATGTTCTGGCCATCCTGAACATGATCGGGTCGGTCTTCTTCATGCTGGCGACCACGGCCATCGTCGCCAACGTCGTGGCGCGGGACGCCCAGAGCGGCTTCGGGCCGATGATCCAGAGCACGCGGGTCACCAAGTTCGACTATCTGTACGGACGTTTCACGGGCGCCTTCGGGGCCGTGGCTCTGGCCTTCCTGGCCATCAACATCGGCGCCGTGGTCGGCATGGCCATGCCCTGGGTCGATCCCGAGACGATCGGCCCCTTCCGCATCGGCGACTTCGTCTGGGCCTATGTGGTCATGGGGCTGCCGTCGGTCCTGCTGACCTCGGCCCTGTTCTTCGCCCTGGCCACCGCCACACGCTCGATGATGGCCACCTACGTCGGGGTCGTGGCGGTCTTCATCCTGTACATGACGGTCAACTCGGTGCTCGACAAACCGCAGTTCGAGGGCCTCATGGTCTGGCTCGATCCGTTCGGCGGCTTCGCCTTCGAACAGGCGACCAAGTACTTCACCCCGCTGGAGCGCAACACGATCAACCCGTCGCTGGACGGGACGCTGGGCTGGAACCGGGTGCTGTGGTCGGCGATCGGGCTGGGCTTCCTGGCGCTCGCCTACGGGGTCTTCCAGTTCTCGGCCAAGGGCGCCAAGCCCAAGACGGCCGCCCGCCTGGCCGCCCAGGCCGAAGCGCCCGCGCCCGCGCCGGTCGCGACCGGCCCGCTGGCCACGCCCGCCTTCGGCCTGAAGAGCGCCCTCGCCGTCCTGGTCGCACGCACCCGGTTCGAGACCGTCCTGGTGTTCAAGAGCCCGGCCTATGCGGTCCTGATCCTGCTGGGCTTCGCCTTTGCGGTGGCCACGCTGCTGTTCATGGGCGAGATCTACGGCGCGCCGGTGCTGCCGGTGACGCGCGTGGTCATCGGGACGCTGGTGGGCGCGTTCGGCCTGATCTCCATGATCGTGGCGATCTACTATTCGGGCGAGCTGGTCTGGCGCGACCGCGAGCGGCGCGTGCACGAGATCATCGACGCCTCCGCCGCGCCCGACTGGTCGTTCCTGATCCCCAAGACGCTGGCCCTGGCGCTGGTGCTGATCTCGACCCTGGCGGTCAGTGTCCTGGCCGGCGTCGTGGTCCAGACCTTCAGGGGCTGGTTCGACTACCGCTTCGACCAGTATCTGGCCTGGTATCTCTGGCCCGAGACCATCAGCTACGTCCAGCTGGCCATCCTGGCGATCTTCGTTCAGGCGCTGTCGCCCAACAAGTTCGTCGGCTGGGCGGTGATGGTGGTCTACATCATCGCGACCATCGTTTCGGCCAACCTCGGCTTCGACCACCTGCTGTATCGCTATGGTCAGTCGATCGGCGTGCCGCTGTCGGACATGAACGGCACGGGCCAGTTCGCGACCTTCGCGACCTGGACCAACAGCTACTGGCTGGCGTTCGGCGTGGTGCTGCTGGTGCTGGTCTATGGCCTGTGGCGGCGAGGGACCGAGACTCGGCTCCTGCCTCGGATCCGGCGCCTGCCGCGCCGTCTGATGGGCCCGGCGGGCGTGCTGGGCGGCGCGGCGCTGGCGGCCTTCGTCGGCCTGGGCGTCTTCATCTTCATCAACACCAACGTCTGGAACGAGTACCGCAGCCGCGACGCAGAGCAGGACGAACAGGCCGCCTACGAAAAGGCGCTGTTGCCCTTCGAGACCACGCCCCAGCCCTCGGTCACGCACCTGCGCCTGAACCTGAACCTGCATCCCCACCAGCCGCGCCTGGTCACCGACGGCGAGTACGTCATCCAGAACCGCACGGCCGCGCCGCTGAGCGAAATCCATCTGCGCTGGATGGACGACGTCGACATGCAGCGGCTGGACGTCCAGGGCGCCCGCGTCGCGCGCGAATGGAAGGACTTCGACTACCGCATCTATCGCTTCAACACGCCGATGCAGCCGGGCGAGACGCGCACCGTCCGCTTCCGCACCGTGGTCCAGCAGCGCGGCTTCAAGAACAGCGGCAACACCACCCGCCTGGTCGACAACGGGACCTTCATCACCAACAGCGAGTTCGCGCCGATCATCGGCATGAGCCGCGATGGCCTGCTGACCGACCGGACCCAACGGCGCAAGCGCGGCCTGCCCGCCGAGCTGCGGATGGCCAAGCTGGAGGACGAGACGGCGCGCGGGCGCAACTACATCGGCGCCGACTGGACCACGGCCGACATCACCGTCACCACCGATGCGGACCAGACCCCGATCGCGCCTGGCACGCTGGCCTCGGACCAGATCGCCAACGGTCGCCGCACCGCCCGCTTCGTCACCGAGACGCCGGTGCTGAACTTCTTCTCGGTGCAGTCCGCCCGCTACGAGGCGACGCGCCGGACGCATAACGGGGTGGAGATGGTCGTCTATCACGACGCCGCCCACGGCCGGAACGTGGAGCGGATGCTGAAGGCGCTGGCCGCGTCTCTCGACTATTTCCAGGCCTGCTTCGGCCCCTATCAGTTCCGCCAGGCCCGGATCACCGAATATCCCGCCTACGCCAGCTATGCGCAGTCCTTCCCCAACACCTTCGCCTGGTCCGAAGGCCTGGGCTTCATCGCCGATCTGCGGAATCCGGAGAAGATCGACTACGTCACCTACATCGCCGCCCACGAGTTCGCACACCAGTGGTGGGCGCACCAGGTGGTCGGCGCGGACGTGCAGGGCGCGACGGCTCTGTCGGAAAGCCAGGCCCAGTATTCGGCCCTGATGGTGATGGAGCGCCTCTACGGCCGCGACCAGATCCGCCGCTTCCTGAAGAAGGAACTGGACACCTATCTGTCCTCGCGCGGCGACGAGACGATCGAGGAACTGCCGCTGGGCCGGGTCGAGAACCAGACCTACATCCACTATCAGAAGGGCGGGCTGGTCATGTACCTGCTGCGTGACCAGATCGGCGAGGCGGCGGTCAACGGCGCCCTGCGTCAGATGATCGCCGACTTCGGCTTCAAGGCCGGGCCCTATCCGCTCTCGACCGATCTGGTGGCGGCGCTGCGGGCGCGGGCGCCGGCGGACAAGCAGGGCCTCATCACCGACCTGTTCGAGCGCATCACCCTCTATGACGTGAAGACCGTCGGATCGTCGGTGACGGCCCGCCCGGACGGCCGGTTCGACGTCAGCGTCACGGTCGAGGCGCGCAAGCTCTATGTCGACGGCCAGGGCACGGAGACCGAGGCGCCGCTGGCGGAAACCATGGACATCGGCCTGTTCACCGCCCAGCCGGGCGAGGGCGCCTTCAACCCGCGCGACGTGGTGCTGATGGAGCGCAAGCCCATCCGCACGGGCTCGCAGACCTTCCGTTTCGTGACCGCGCGGCGGCCGACCTTCGTGGGCGTCGACCCCTACAACAAGTGGATCGACCGCAACTCGGACGACAACGTCAAAGCGGTCGGCTGAGGGCGGTGGGCTGACCCCGTCGAGGGATCAGCCCACGCCGGCGTCAGCTGCGGACCCAGCCCTTGTCGGCCATGCAGGTGACGAAGGCGGTCGAGTGTTCGTCGCCGCGCTGGCGGCATTCGTCGCGCGCGCCGTCAAAGGCCTGGGCGCCTTCGCCGTGCCAGGACCAGTCGCTGTCGCCGTCGATTACGGTCACGCAGGCCGAGGTCATCAGTGCGGTCGCCGCGGCGGCCAGGACGATCAGTTTCTTCATGGGGCAGTCCTCCAGTTGAGAGACCATCGTCATCCCACCCGGTACGGCCAAGGTCCCGTTACAAGCCTGTAAACGGGATGAATTCGCCGTAAGATGCTCAGCTCCGATGTGCGGTCATGAAGTAGTTCACGGCCGCGTCGTCGGTCTCGCTCCACCGGTCGCCCAGCGGGTCGTAGGCCAAGCCGAACGGCCCCTGGACCGACAGGCCGGTCGGGGCCAGCCAGTCGCGGATCTCGCCGGGTTTGAGGAACTGACGCCAGTCGTGCGTCCCGGCCGGCACCCAGCGCAGCACATATTCCGCCGCCACCTTGCCCAGCAGCAGCGAGCGGATCGTCCGGTTCAGCGTCGCCACCGCCAGCATCCCGCCCGGCTTCACCATGGATGCGCAGGTCCGCAGGAAGGCGGCCGGATCGGCGACGTGCTCGACGATCTCCAGCGCCAGCACGACATCGAACTGATGACCCTCGGCCGCCATCTGCTCGGCCGTGGCGGGGCGGTAGGCGATGTCCAGGCCCGTCTGTTCGGCGTGGGCGCGCGCTGTGCCGATATTCTCGGACGACGCGTCCACGGCGGTGACGCCAAAGCCCATCCGCCGCATCGGCTCGGCGATCAGCCCGCCGCCGCAGCCGATGTCGATCAGGCTCAGGCCTTCGAACGGCGCGCGCGCCCGGTCGTCGCGCTCGAAACGCTCGACCAGCAACCGCCGCATCAGCTTCAGCCGCGCCGGGTTGAACCGGTGCAGCGGCGCGAACGGACCCTTCGCATCCCACCACTCCGCCGCCTGGGCCGAGAAGCGCGCCACGTCGGCCGGGTCGATCGACGAACCGAAGGCCCGGTCGGCCGGGGCGTCGACAGCTTCACTGATGGTCACTGACAGTCTTTCGGGATTGCGCGTGGGCTGACGGCCGTTAGAAGCGGGCCAGGCCGAGGGATGAACCCGAGCGGCCACGGGTGCAAGCCGGCTTTGATCGCTGGCGCGGGGGTCTTGGGCTGCGATGACGCGTCTGGTGATGAAGTTCGGCGGCACCTCGATGGCCGACCTGGAACGCATCCGGCGCGCCGCGCGGATCGTCGCGGCCGAGGCGTCGCGCGGCAAGAAGATCGCCGTGGTCGTCTCCGCCATGGCCGGCAAGACCAATGAGCTGGTCGCCTGGACCGACGGCGCCGGCGGACCGGGCGAGGGCGTGGCCCTGTCGGACGACGAATACGACGTGGTGGTCGCCTCGGGCGAGCAGGTGACGGCGGGTCTTCTGGCCCTGACCCTGCGCAACATGGGTCTGAACGCCCGCTCGTGGATGGGCTGGCAGATCCCGATCATCACCGACGACGCCCACGGCAAGGCGCGTATCGAGGATGTGCCCGGCGAGGTTCTGGGCGCGGCGGTGGATGCGGGCGAGATCGCCGTGGTCCCCGGCTTCCAGGGCGTGACCCAGGGCGGCCGCATCACCACGCTGGGCCGGGGCGGCTCGGACACCTCGGCTGTGGCGGTGGCGGCGGCGATGAACTGCCCGTGCGACATCTATACGGACGTGGACGGCGTCTACACGACCGACCCGCGCATCGAGAGCAAGGCGCGCCGCCTGGCCCGCGTGTCGTACGAAGAGATGCTGGAGATGGCGTCGCTGGGCGCCAAGGTCCTGCAGACCCGCTCGGTCGAACTGGCCATGAGCCAGCGCGTGCCGGTGCGCGTTCTTTCAAGTTTCATTGAGCCGGACGCTGATGGCGTCCTGCCCGAACAGGGCGGCACCCTGATCTGCGACGAGGAGGAGATCGTGGAAAAGCGCATCGTGTCCGGCGTGACCATGAGCCGCGACGAGGCCCGCATCAGCCTGATCGGCCTCAGCGACCGGGTCGACGCCCCCGCCGACGTCTTCACCCGCCTGGCCGAGGCCGGGGTGAATGTCGACATGATCGTCCAAAGCCAGTCGCGCTCCGAAGGCGCGGTCAACCTGACCTTCACCACCGGCCGCCGCGACGCCCAGCGCGCCGCCGAGCTGATGCGCGCCGCGCAGACCGAGATCGGCTTCGAGGAGCTGCGGGTCGACGAGGACGTGGCCAAGGTGTCGGTGGTGGGCGTCGGCATGCGCAGCCACGCCGGCGTCGCCCAGACCATGTTCAAGGCCCTGGCCGACAAGGGGGTCAAGTTCCAGGCGATCTCGACGTCCGAGATCAAGATCAGCGTCCTGATCGACGCCGCCTACGCCGAACTGGCCGTCCGCGCCCTGCATTCGGCCTACGGGCTGGAAGCGGTCTGACGCCGTGCTTTACGCCCTGATCAAGGCGGGCGTTTCGGGTCTCTTGGTCGCGCTGGTGTCGGAAACGGCCCGGCGCAATGCGGCGCTCGGCGCGCTGTTCGCGTCGCTGCCGCTGGTGTCGGTGATGGGCATGGTCTGGCTGTGGCGCGACACGCACGACGTCGAGCGGCTGGCCCACCATTCGGAGGCGACACTGTGGTACGTCTTGCCTTCGCTCCCCATGTTTCTGGTCATTCCCGCGCTGTTGAGGCGCGGTGTCGGTTTCTGGCCGGCGCTGGGAGCAGGGTGCGTCGTGACCGTCGTCCTGTATGGTGTCACGGTTCTGATCGCCGCGCGCTTCGGCATGCGGCTCTAGACAGGAGAGCGAATGCCCATTGGCGGCGCGATGACAGCGAGGGGACCGCGCGTCCTCCTGCGCCAGATCCGCGAGGCCATGGCCGGTGCGGCTCCGGCCCAGGAGCGGCTGGACAAGGTCGTGCGCACCATCGCCATGGAGATGGTGGCGGAGGTCTGCTCCCTCTATCTGCGCCGCGCGTCGGGCGAGCTTGAGCTGTTCGCCACCCAGGGCCTGAACCGCGACGCCGTCCACAACACCCGCCTGAAGGCCGGCGAGGGTCTGGTCGGCGAGGTCGCCCGTCTGGCCCAGCCCATCAGCCTGTCGGACGCCCCGACCCACCCCAGCTTCTCCTACCGCCCGGAAACGGGCGAAGACCCCTACCACGCCTTCCTCGGCGCCCCCCTGCTGCGCGGCGGCCGGGCCATCGGCGTCCTGGTCGTCCAGAACCGCGCCGAGCGCCGGTACGACGAGGACGAGGTCGAGGACATCCAGACCATCGCCATGGTCCTGGCCGAGACGGTCGCATCCGGCGAGTTGCTGGATCAGGACGAGCTGCGCGACGTCGAGGTGGCGCCGCACCGGCCCGAACGGCTGCGCGGCCAGACCTTCGCCGAAGGGCTGGCGTTCGGCCACGTCGTCCTGCACGAGGCGCCGCTGCCGCCCGAAAAGCTGCTGTCCTCCGACCCCGTCATGGAGGAGATGCGGCTCAAGCTGGCCATGGCCGACCTCAAGAGCGGCATCGACGCCATGCTGGAGGGCGAGCGCGGCGGCATGGCCGGGCCGTCGTTCGAAGTGCTGGAAACCTACCGGATGTTCGCCGACGACCGCGGCTGGAACCGGTCGCTGGAGGAAGCGGTCAAGGGCGGTCTGACGGCCGAGGCGGCGGTGGACCGGGTCCGCAACGAGCACCGCGCCCGCTTCGCCCAGGCCCGCGACCCCTATATCCGCGAGCGGCTGCACGACTTCGAGGACCTGGCCAACCGGCTGCTGCGGGTGCTGGCGGGCGACACGCCGGGTACGCGCGAGCTGCCTGACGACGCCATCCTGGTGGCGCGCAACCTGGGCCCGGCCGACCTGCTGGAATACCCCCGCGAGAAGCTGAAGGGGCTGTTGCTGGAGGAAGGCTCGGCCGCCAGCCACGCCGGCATCGTCGCCCGCGCGCTGCAGATCCCGTGCGTGGGCCGCCTGCAGGGTCTGCGCGACCGGCTCAGCGAAAACGACCTGGTCATCGTCGACGGCGAGACCGGCGAGGCCTACCTGCGCCCCCGCTCCGACATGCTGGAGGCGGTGCAGTCGCGGATGGCCGTCCGCGCCCAGCGCCGGGCCGAGTTCGACGCCCTGCGCGACGTCGAGCCGGTGACCCAGGACGGTGTGCGCATCCACCTGCTGACCAACGCCGGCCTGGCTGTCGATCTTGAGAACCTCAGCGAGACGGGCGCCGAGGGCATCGGCCTGTTCCGCACCGAGTTCCAGTTCATGGTCTCGGACGAACTGCCCCGCCTGACCGCCCAGACCCAGCTCTACAAACTGGTCATGGACGCCGCCGGCGACCGACCCGTCACCTTCCGCACGCTGGACGTTGGCGGCGACAAGGTGCTGCCGTACCTCGAGGCCGAGCGGGAGGAGAATCCGGCGCTGGGCCGCCGCGCCATCCGCCTGGGGCTGGATCGGCCGGCCCTGTTGCGGATGCAGCTGCGCGCCCTGCTGACCGCGGCCGCCAATCGCGAGCTGCGCATCATGTTCCCCATGATCGCCACCGTGGACGAGTACCGCCAGGCGCGCGAAATGGTCGACCGCGAATGCGAGTGGGCCCGTCGCCGGGGCCGCGCCCTGCCCAGGATGTTGCGGGTCGGGGCCATGATCGAGGCGCCCAGCCTGCTCTGGCATCTGGACGCCCTGCTGCCCCTGACCGACTTCGTCTCGATCGGCACGAACGACCTGTTCCAGTACATGTACGCCGCCGACCGGACCAACCCGCTGGTGTCGGGGCGTTACGATCCGCTGTCGCCGCCGGCGCTGCGGGCGCTGGCCGAGATCCAGAAGAAGTGCGCCGAGACCGGCACGCCCGTCTCCATCTGCGGGGAGCTGGCGGGGCGGCCGCTGGAGGCCTTCGCCCTGCTGACCCTGGGCTTCACCCGCCTGTCGGCCCCGGCCGGCGGCGTCGGCCCGGTCAAGCGGATGATCCTGTCCGCCAACGTCGCGGCGGCCCAGCGCGCCCTGCCGGGGTTGCTCGGCTCGTCCGCCGGCGCCGTCCGCAACGAGTTCGAGTCCCTGGCCCGAAAGTTGAACGTCGCTCTCTGAACCGTCCCGGTCCGGAACACCCTCCGGTCGTCGGCGGAGTGGCGGATTAACCAATCGTTGCCCGGGGCTGGGAAATGAGTTATCCACAAAGCGCGAATGCCTGGTCTCCGGGGGGAGGTCTGGTCGGCGGTTCCTTCATGGTATCGAACGACAAGGGTTTGAGTACGGAGTTCGCGCGTCCCGGCGCGATGTCCGAAGTGCGGGGTGGCGTCATGGCGCTGGACAGCAGCGGTGTTCCTGAAGACATCCGGTCGCATCCCGACTGGAAGGACCCCGTGCCTTCCATTACCGAGGCGGCCACGCTGGGCGACGGCCTTCGCGCCGCGCGCGCCGTGTCGGGTCGATCGCTGGCAGAGCTGGCCGCCGAGACCCGCGTCCATTCCCGCTATCTGACCGCGCTGGAACAGAACGACTTCTCGGCCCTGCCGACGCGGGTCTTCTCCATCGGCTACGTGCGGTCCTACGCCGCCGCCCTGGGTCTGGACGAACAGCTGGCGGTCGAGCGCTTCAAGCGCGACAGCCCGGACCCGTCGGTGCCGCTGCAGGCCCCGTCGGGCGTCGCCTTCCAGGAAGTCCGACGCCAGTCGCCCCGCATCATCGGTGCGGTGGCCCTGATGGTCGTGGCCGTGATCGGCTGGAACGTCTTTCAGCGCGTCAACCTGATCCGTGCGCCGCATGCGTCGGATATCGTCTCGACGCCCGAAAGCTGGACCCTGGGCGAAGTGCCCGGCCAGGAGATCGCCCTGGGCGCCCCGCGCGACGCGCCGCCAGACCAGACGACGCCCGCCCTCTACATCACGCCCGGCCTGGAAGAGCAGCTGACGGGCATCAGCGCCGAGGCCGCCGCCGCCAATCCGGTCCCGGCCGGCCCGGTCCAGCGCGCCTTCAACCCGCGCGGCGCCATCTACGGCGCCTCGGCCACCGCCTCGCAGGTCGTCATTCAGGCCAGGAAGGCCGCCGCCCTGGTCGTGCGTCTGGGCGACGGACAGGTCCTGTTCGCGCGCCAGCTCGCCGCCGGCGAAGCCTGGCGTGCGCCGATCGGCGTGGCGGCCACCGTGGACGTGTCCGACCCCAAGGCCTTTGACGTCTATCTGAACGGGGAGCACGGCGGGGGGCTCGAAGCCGTTCTGACGCCGCTGAACCAGCTGAACACCCGCGCCCAGGCCATGGCCCGCGCCACGGCGGCGCAGGTCGCGGCCCAGGCCGAGAGCGCCCGCGTCGCCGCGGTTCAGACGGCCAGCGACGTCCAGGCCCGGTCACAGCAAACCCTCGCCGCCGTTCAGTAACGGCCGTCATGGCTTTGGCGCCGTTGCAGGCCTATCTTAGCCGACCATGAGCGATCACTCCCACGTCCGTCCGTGGCGCCATATCGAGCGTCGCAAGAGCCGTCAGATCCGCGTCGGCTCGGTCCTGGTCGGCGGCGACGCCCCGATTTCGGTCCAGTCGATGACCAATACGCCGACGTCCGACGCTGCGGCGACGATCGACCAGATCCGTCAGCTGGAAGAGGCCGGCGCGGACATCGTGCGCGTCTCCTGCCCGGATGAAGAGTCCACCGCCGCCTTCCGGACCATTGCCCGCGAGTCCAAGGTCCCGCTCGTCGCGGACATCCATTTTCACTACAAACGCGGCATCGAGGCGGCTGAGGCGGGCGCCGCCTGCCTGCGCATCAATCCCGGCAACATCGGCAGCGCCCAGCGCGTGCGCGATGTCGTCCAGGCAGCCAAGGACCACGGCTGCTCCATGCGCATCGGCGTCAACGCCGGCTCGCTGGAACGCGAACTGCTGGAGAAGTACGGCGAGCCGTGCCCCGACGCGATGGTCGAAAGCGCGCTGAATCACGCCCGCATCCTGCAGGACCACGACTTCCACGAGTTCAAGATCTCGGTGAAGGCCTCCGACCCCTTCCTGACCGTCGCCGCCTACCACCAGTTGGCCGAGGCCATCGACTGCCCGCTGCACGTCGGCGTCACCGAGGCGGGGCCGCTGCGCACCGGCACCATCAAGTCCTCCATCGCCATGGGCAATCTGCTGTGGGCGGGCGTCGGCGACACCATCCGCGTGTCGCTGGCCGCCGATCCGGTCGAGGAGATCAAGGTCGGCTTCGACATCCTGAAATCGCTGGGTCTGCGCCACCGGGGCGTCAACATCATCGCCTGCCCCTCCTGCGCCCGTCAGGGCTTCAACGTCATCGAGACGGTGGCGATGCTCGAGGAACGACTGGCCCACATCTCCACGCCGATGAGCCTGTCGATCATCGGCTGCGTGGTGAACGGCCCGGGCGAGGCGCTCTACACCGACGTCGGCTTCACCGGCGGCGGGAAGGGCGCCGGCATGATCTACCTGAACGGCAAGATCGCCCACAAACAGGCCAACGACGGCATGGTCGAGGAGATCGTCGCCCAGGTCGAGCAGAAGGCGGCGGAACTGGACGCCGCCCGGGCCGACAGCGCGACGCTCCAGGCCGCCGAATAGCGATCGGGCTTTGAGCGCCCCTTTGTTCTCCCCCGGCCGCATGCTGTTCGACGGCGACGAGATTCGCGTCCGCGCCACGGATCACGGCGGCGATCTGCTGGTCATCACCTTCACCCACCGGATGTCCGCCGAACCGACCGAGGGGTTTGCCGAAGTGGCGCTGAACCGGCTGAATGTCAGCAACATCGTCTTCATCAGCCGCCGCCCCCACTGGTGGCAGGTGGACGACATGGCGCGGGCTGTCGCGGCCGTGTGCGCCGATCCGTTGTTCGCCCGCGCGGGCCGCCGCATCCTCTATGGCTCCAGCATGGGCGGGCACGCCGCGCTGCACGCCTCGAACGCGCTGGGGGCCGACCACATCGTCCTGATCAGCCCACAGGCGCGGATGAAACCCGAAGCTGCGCCCTTCGAGGGACGTTGGCGCGAGGATGTCGCCGCCATCCCGGACTTCGAGCGCGAGGATCTGGACAGGGGTCTCAGCCGGACCGCGCGCGTCACCCTCTTCTATGATCCCGCCATGCCCGAGGACGCGGCCCATGCCGATCTGGTGCGGGCGATCCGGCCCGTCGACATCGTGCCGACGCGGTTCATGGGGCATCTGGCCCTGGCCTGTCTGCGCGACGGCGGGCGGCTGGGCGATCTTCTGCGCGCCATCGTCGCGGACGAGGACGCATCCGTGCTGCGCCACCTCGTTCGACAGGCGCGGGGGCGCTCGCTGGTCTATCTGAAGGCGGCGGCTTCGGCGTCCTTGTCGCGGGGACGCACCACGGACGCCGGTCGGGTGATCCAGCGGGCGCTGGCCCTGATCGACGAAGGCCTGCCCGGCCACCGCCAGCAGGTCGCCAAGATCCTCAACCTGGCCGGCCGATGGCGCCTCGACGTCGGCGATCCCGAGGGCGCCCTGGGCTATCATCATCAGGCGCGAAAACGGGCGATGCGCACGGCCGAAAGTTATCGGGGCCTGCGCGATTTTCATGCCCGCCAGGGTGATCTGGATCTGGCGCTGGCCTATGCCGAGAAGACGGCGACCGCGCCGCGATCCAAGCCGCTCGACGCCGGGCGGGTGAAGGCGATCCGCAGTCTGATCCGGCGACGGGCTTCCGCAGGATAGCAAGTCCGCTTTGCGCCCCCCGCCCCGGTTGCTAAGCAGGGGCCGCGCCGATGCGGAATCGGCGGCCAACCAGGGATTCGATGACCGTCCTCGTCACCGGCGCCGCCGGATTCATCGGCATGCATGTCGCCGAGCGGCTGGTCCGGGCGGGGCGTACGGTCGTGGGCGTCGACAATCTCAGCGCCTATTACGATCCGGCGCTGAAGCAGGAGCGTCTGACGCGGCTGTCGGCCCTCGAAGGTTTTCGCTTCGTCCAGGCTGACATCGCCGACCATGCGGCCATGCATGCGCTGGTGGCCGAAGCCGACGTCGAGCGGGTGGTCCACCTGGCCGCCCAGGCGGGCGTCCGCTATTCGCTGGACGCGCCATTCGCCTATTCGCACTCCAACATGACCGGCCATCTGTCGATCCTGGAGGCGTGCCGCCACAACGGCGTGCGCCATCTGGTCTACGCCTCGTCCAGCTCGGTCTACGGCGATCGGCCGATGGGCGGGCAGGGGTTCCGTGAGACGGAACAGGTCAATCGCCCCGTCTCGCTCTACGCCGCCACCAAACGCTCGTGCGAGCTGATGAGCGAGAGCTATTCGACTCTCTACGGCCTGCCGCAATCGGGCCTGCGCTTCTTCACCGTCTACGGCCCGCTCGGCCGGCCCGACATGGCCTATTACAAGTTCGCCGAGGCCATGACGCGCGGCGAGCCGATCGAGGTCTACGGCGAAGGCCGGATGGCGCGGGACTTCACCTTCATTGATGACATCGTCGACGGCGTGGTCGGGGTGCTGGACCAACCGCCGGCGGCGGGCGGGCACGAGATCTATAACATCGGCGACAGCCAGCCGGTGGCCCTGCTGGACATGATCGAGACGCTGGAGACCGCGCTGGGGCTGAAGGCGGACAAGGTGCTGCGGCCGATGCAGCCGGGCGACGTCACCGCCACCTATGCCGACATCTCCAAGCTCAAGGCCCTGATCGGCTATCAGCCGAAGGTGCCGCTGGCCGAGGGGCTGGGGCGGTTCGCCGACTGGTGGCGTTCGCGCCGCTAGGCGCGCGGCTTCAGGACCGGCCTCAAGACCGGCTTCAGCGCCAGCGCCGCTTCGGCGACCTCAACGATCCGCTCGGCCCGGTTGGCGAAGGTGTGGTTCGCCAGCACCCAGTCGGACGCGGCCTTCGCCTTCAGCCTCAGCGCATCGGCGTCCCGCGCGACCTTGGCCACGTCTTCGGCCGAGGCGACGATCGGCGGCGTATGCGACCCGAACACCGCCTCCAGCCCCTCGACCGCATCCGTGGCCAGGACGGCGCCGGCCGCCAGGGCGTCGAACACGCGATTGGAGATGAAGCCCAGCCGCCGCATGTCGTCCCAGTGATCGCACAGCACCACGCCGCTGGCGCGATACAGGCAGGCCAGGATCTCGTTCGGCACATAGTTGGTGCGCACCGCGCCCGGCCGAACCAGCCCCTCCCAGCCCCGACCGTACAGCGCCAGCGTCCGCCCGCTCTCCAACGCCCACTGCACCGCCGGACGGAACACGCCCCGCGCATTGCCGACGAAGACCAGGTCGTCGTCCGGCATGCCCGAGGTATCGACCTGCGCGTTGAACCGCACCGGGTCCGTGCACTGAAGCAGCGCCTCGACCGGCCGATCGGTCAGGGCGGCCAGGGTCACGGCGTAGGGTTCGGACGCCACGAAGACGTGGTCGTAACCGGCCAGTTCGGCGACCGGCGCGGCCTCCGGATGGCTGATGATCCAGATCAGATTGGTCTGGTGGGGCTGGGGCCGATAGACGGCCAGCCCGCGCAGCACGACCACCACATCGTCTGTCGCCGACAGCGGGCCATACCAGTCGTCCCGCACATCGACGCGCACCGTGTGACCCTGGGCGATCAAGGCGTCGGCCAGGCTGTTTGCGAAATGAAAGTCGCCCCAGTGCGCCTCCTGACCCTTTCGGGCCGGGGTCTTGATGGCGATGCGCAGGCCCTCGTCGGCCGTCAGACGCGCGGCCAGATCATCGCCCTCGGCCAGATGGATCAGGCGCAGGTGCGGCCGGGCGCTGACGACGGCGGCCGGGTCGAAGGCAGGGCACATCACGGCGGCGACATCCACCTCGCCCAGATCGCTCCACGCGGTCGGCGGCAGGCGCCTGACCCGCCAGCCGTCCGGTGCGACGGCGGCGTGCTGATCCTCATCGACGATCAGGCCGACGACCGGCCGCGCGCCCGTCAGTTCGGTGATCGTGTCGGGGTTTCGCAGGCCGCTGCGCAGGGGCGCGTCCCACCGCGCGCCGAAGGTCAGGGCGCGGCGATCCCTGACAGGCTCCAGGTCCGAAGCCAGCTCGACCCGGTCCGACAGGGTCACGACGCCCAGCCCCAGCCGATCACGCATCCGCAGCGCCAGGTCGGCCGTCTGCGCGCACGCCGTCACCGCGTCGTCCAGTCCGCCCAGATCGATGAAGGTCGCGCGCCGCAGCGCCACCGGACCATCCGAGGGCAGGGCGGTCCAGGCGGGGCCGGACGCCCCGGCGCTCGCGGTCTCATAGGGCCGCCGTGTCCCGCCGTCCGGCGTCGCGACGATGCGGCGTCCGGCCGTCTCCAGCTCTGCGGCGCCCAGCCGCTGCACGGTCGTCGTGCCCGCCATGCCCGCACCCGTCAGCGCCAGGGCCCCGCTCAGCGCGCCCAAAACCGGGCCGGTCAGCCGCACGTCATCGCCCATGACGACGAGGGTCTCGGACGAAAGCTCGGCCGCGACGGCTAAGGTCGCCTCGCCCAGATGATGGGCCGCGACGCGCCGCAGGCGGACGTCCAGGCCGGCGCGACGCGCCTTTTCGCAGACCGCGTCCGTCTCGGGGTCGGTCCCGACGTCCAGCACGATCCACGCGTGGCCCCCGGCTTCGTGCCGAAGGGCGCTGTCCAGCAAGGCCGCCACGGCCTGCGCCCCCGCACGCGCCAGCACCAGGACGCTTACGGCGCCATCGACCGGCGGCGGAACCGCCAGCGCATCGCCCGGCGCCGTGTCCCCTGTCAGGTCGACGCTTCCGGCGTCCAGCCGTCGATCCGCCGCACCCAGATGCCCGCGCCCGATCGCGGGCCGGACGATCAGGCGGCTCAACGCCGCCCGGGGAAGGTCCGGCGGCAGGTGGAAGACGAAGCCCTGCGCGCCCGGCGCCGTCTCCGCCTCATCCACCTCGAATCCGCCGGCCGCCACAGCCAGCGGCCGGTCGACCAGCCACAGCACCGCCTGCGGCCGCGCCGCCGGCTGCGAGGCATTGGCGATCCAGCCGCGCGCGACCGCGTCTCCGACCTGCTCCAGCAGCCCGATGATCTCGTCCTCCGGCCCCGTCTCCGGGGCCGCCTCCACGGCCGGACCGGTCGCCATCTCGACGGTCGGCAGCCGCGCCGGCGCGCCGCCTGCGATCCGCACCCCCGCGCGATCCGCCAGGCCGACCGGGCCCGTCAGGGCGCTAACCGAAAAGGCGCCGGGCGGGTCGGCCGCCGGGTCCGACCACGCGGTCGCCACGACCTGACCGTCCAGCAGCAACTCGACCGCCACCGGCGTCGCGGGCGTCGTGAAGTCCAGCGCCCAACCGCTGACGTCCAGCCGGAAGTCGCGCCACGCGGCCCCCGTCACCTCGCAGGTCGGACCGCCGCGGCTGTATCGCGCCGTCCGTCCCGGCGCCGTCTCCCTGCCCGTGATGCGCACCTCGATCTCGCTGAAGGGCGCGCGGAGCGGCGCGTCGGCCAGATCGAAACGATATCCGCCCTCAAGGCCTGCTACCGTCGTCAGGACCGAGGCGCCGTCGACCACCAGCGTGACCTCCAGCGCCGCCGGCGGCCCGGCCAGATCGACCGCCCAGCCCTCCACCACGCCCGTCGTCGGCTCCAGCCGCCAGTCGGCGATCCATCGCCCAGACCCGTCCGCCCCGAACCGCAGCGCGACGTCGCGCCCGTCCAGGGTCGCGGTCAGCGGTCCGTCCAGCCGGGTCGGCCCATCGACGAACAACGGCGCATCGATCCGTTGGCCCGAGCGCACCCACAGCCGCGCCAGCACCGTCTCGCCGGCGCCGAGCAACAGAGGCGCCGCGAACGACCCCGCCCCCTCGGCCAGCAGCACGCCGCTCACCCGTCCGTCCTGCACGGTCAAGTCGCCGGTCCAGCTCAGGCCTGTGCCTGCATCCGGGCGCACGGCGACGGGGACCATCGCCTCCGGCTGGCCCGCCAGTCGCATCTCGAACCGGTGCTCGGCCCCGTCCAGCGCGGCGCCCGGCCAGGCGACCGCGAAGCCGTGCCGGCGCCGCGGGCCCTCGGGATAGGGCAGGGCGTCCGTCTCCTGATCGGCGGCCAGGTCGAACAGCCGCCGCCCGTCCATCCACAGTTCGACCGTGACCGACGCGTCCGGATCGGCCCGGTCCACGACCCAGCCCTCCAGCCCCTTCTTGCCCGCCCGCATCAGGCCGCTGACCGTCCCGCTCCAGCGCAGATCTGCGAAGGGGGCGACGGCGTCGAACAGCACCTCACCGGTGTCCGTCCGCTCGACCCGCATCGGCTTGGCCACGCCGTCATACAGTTCCAGCGGCAGCACGCTGACGAAGCCGTGCCGTCCATCGCCGCCATACAGCTTCTTGACGCCGTTGCGCGGGCGGGTTGCCAGCAGGGTCGCCACCGCGCGTCCGTCCACGGCCACGGCCAGGGTGATGCTGCGGTCCAGATGCGCGGGATCGACGGCCCAGCCGCTCAGGCCGACCTCGGTGTTGGGGTTCAGGGAATGGCGCGGCTTGTCTTCCGCCACGCCCCTCAGGCCCGCGACTGCAGTTCCCAGGCCAGGTCGAAGGCGCCGGGTTCGTAGGGTTTCAGCCCCGCGGCGATCTTGGGTTCGAACTGATCGAGGAAGCGGTTGGGGTCGGAGGTGTCCAGACCGGCGAAGTCGCTGATGTGATACCGCCACCATTGCGAGGCCAGCAGCCGAGCGATGGTCTGTTCGTCAAACCGATAGCGGATGATCTTGGCCGGCACCCCGCCCACGATGGCGTAGGGCGGCACGTCCTTCGACACCACGGCGCCCGCCGCGACTACGGCGCCGGTGCCGATCCGCACGCCGGGCCGAATCGAGCAGCGCTGCGAGATCCAGACGTCGTTCTCGATGATGACCGGCCCCCGGTACGGCTCGTGCCCCGGCTGGGCCTCGGGCATGGCGTCGAAGTCCTTGCCGATCTTGCGCAGCCAGTCGTCCTTGAAGGTGAACAGGTGCGTCGATAGCCGGTCCAGCGGATGGTCCATCCCCAGGACGATGATGTCCTTGCCGATCGAGCAGTAGCGGCCGACCTGGGTCGATTGCTCCAGCGGGCTGCGCGTGTAGCTCCAGGCGCCCATCGACACGAAGGCCTTGCGGGTCTGGGTGGAGTTCGGTTCCAGGAACACCGGCGCGGTCAGGGTGATGTCGTCGCCGATGGCGAAGACGCCGCGCACCTTGTTGGCGTGCATCAGGAAGATGTTGTTGGAGACGAAGAAGCCCTCCATGTGCCGGTTGTATTTGACCGTCAGCGGCAGCGTGGCCTGGCTCTGCATTCTGGGCTCCTCCAGGGTCCGGATTAGGCAAGGTTGAGGCCAAGCTCAACCTCGCGCGACTACCGCAGACGCGCGATCTGGCCTAAACGGGCGCACCGCCGCCCTTCTCGCGGCCAGTTTCTTCAGGGACGACCCATGGCCGACGGCGCCGCCTCCACCGCCAAGACCTTCCGCTGGGAGGATCCGCTGGACCTGGACGGCCGGCTGACCGACGACGAGCGGATGATCCAGGACGCGGCGCGGTCCTATGCCCGCGATCGCCTGCTGCCCCGCGTGGTCGCCGCCTTCCGCGACGAGACCTTCGATCGGTCGATCATGACCGAGATGGGCGAAATGGGCTTTTTGGGCGCGACCCTGCCCGAGCAATACGGCGGCGCGGGCGCCAGCCACGTCGCCTACGGCCTGATCGCGCGCGAGGTCGAGGCGGTGGATTCGGGCTATCGCTCGGCCATGTCGGTGCAGTCGTCGCTGGCCATGTATCCGATCTACGCCTTCGGTTCGGAGGAGCAGCGGATGCGCTTCCTGCCGAAAATGGCGGCCGGCGAACTGATTGGCTGTTTCGGCCTGACTGAGGCCGACGGCGGCTCCGACCCCGCCTCGATGAAGACCAAGGCGGTCGCGGTGGACGGCGGCTATCGCCTGAACGGCGCCAAATACTGGATCACCAACTCGCCCATCGCCGACCTGGCCGTGGTCTGGGCCAAGCTGGATGACATGATCCGAGGCTTCATCGTCGAGCGCGACTTCGACGGTTTCACCACCGACAAGATCGGCGACAAGCTCAGCCTGCGCGCCTCCGTCACCGGCGACATCGGCCTGAACGACGTCTTCGTGCCGGAAGCCAACATCCTGCCGGGCGTGAAGGGCCTGCGCGGGCCGTTCTCGTGCCTGAACAAGGCGCGGTACGGCATCGCCTGGGGAGCGATGGGCGCGGCCGAGTTCTGCTTCCACGCCTCGCGCGACTATGTCGCCGAGCGCATGCTGTTCGGCCGCCCGCTGTCCAGCCGCCAGCTGGTCCAGAAGAAGCTGGCCGACATGCAGACCGAAATCTTCCTCGGCTTCGAGGGCGCCTATGCCCTGGGGCGCCGCCTCGACAATGGCGACTGGTGCCCCGAGGCCATCTCGATGATGAAGCGCAACAACTGCGGCAAGGCCTTGGCCATCGCGCGCGAGGCTCGCGACATGCACGGCGGCGCCGGCATCACCGGCGAACTGCACGTCATGCGCCACGCCATGAACCTGGAGACCGTCAACACCTACGAAGGCGCCCACGACGTCCACGCCCTGATCCTGGGCCGGGCGATCACGGGCGAAAGCGCCTTCTAGGACGTCGGCCCGATGGCGAAGGTCGGCCCGGCGGCGCTGACGAAGGGCCGCTTCCCGCGCGGCTTCTACTACGGGCCCAATCCGCCGGCCGAGTTTGTCGCCTCGGCCTTCGACGGCCTGTTCTGCGACGTGCGGGCGCCTGGCGTCCACGCCCGCGTGGGCCGCGCCGAGGTCGCCGTGCTGGGCCGCTGCGATGACGTCACGACGCCCGTCGATGCGCAGGAGCCCGATGCGGCCGTGCGGCTGGCGCGCGCGCTGGACCGATCGGACGCCGCCTTCTTCGAGATGCTGGACCATCAGGCGGGCCGGCACGCCGTCTTCTTCCGCACGCCGGATCGGCAGGGCGTCCTGGCCGACGCCACCGGATGCCGGACGATCTTCTACGATGGGGACGCGATCGCCTCGCACGTCCGGCTGCTGTCGGATGCCCCGCCGATCGACATGCCCTTCGGCATGGGCTTTCCCGGCAATCACACGCCGATCCCGGGCGTCCGCATCCTCACGCCCAACACCCTGATCGACCTGAAGACCCACGCGGTGTCGCGCTTCTGGCCCCGCGCGTCTCCGCCCGTCCTCGATCTGGACACGGCGCAGGCGCGGGTCGAGACCTTCGCCACGACGGCCCTGCGCAAGGGGCCGAAGTTCGCCCTGGGCCTGACCGCCGGCATCGACAGCCGCACTGTCGCGGTCGCCGCCTGGAAGGCGGGCGTCGACGTCCTGACCTTCACCTACGACCGAGGTCCGCATACGCATGAGGACATCGCGGTGGCCCGGCTGCTGGCCGCCGCCCTGGGGCTTCGCCACAAGACGGTGCTGGAGCGAAAACCGACGCCCAAGACCCGCGTCCGACTGAAGCAGGCGACCTACTACAGCCACCACCTCAGCTGCATCGAACCGCTGGCCGAGGCGCTGGGGCGCCGTGCGGTGGCGTCCGGAAACCTGCTGGAGATCGGCCGGGTCTTCTACGCCCGCCATCGTCGCCACGGGCGCGACCTGACCACGCCGGACCAGATGGCCGGGCACTTCTACGACAACGCCCGCCCGGCGGCCCGCGCCCGCTTCGACGCCTGGGGTCACGAGCGATGGATGGCGGCGACCACCGAAGCCTTCGCCGAGTTCGACGCCGTGACCGGTTTCCAGTCCGCCGCGCGCCTGATCGACCCGTTCGACCTGTTCTACTGGGAGCACCGCATGGGCGCCTGGCAGTCGATGATCCTGCTGGAGCGCGATTTCTACGGCGAGCCTTACATGCCGTTCAACTGCCGGGCCATCTTCACCGCCATGCTGGGTCTGCCGCATGAGGTTCGGGAGGCCGCGACCTTGTTCCGCCGCCTGATCGACATCCCCGAACTGGCCGAGGTCCCGCTGAAGTCGTCCAGCACCCCCTCTGCCGCGGCCATCGCGGCCGGCCCGGTCAGTCCAGCAGCTTGACGACCACCCTCTGCCCTTCAGGGCCGGTGACCACCTGTTCCTGGCCGGGGACCAGGCGCTCGGCGTAGGGCCAGCACTCGGATTCGCTGGCGGTCCGCAGGCACAGCTTGCCGTCGGCGACCGTGTACCGACCGGACCAGGTCGCATCGCCCATCCGTCCTGTGAACTGGCCGTCGGCGCCGTAGGCCATGTAGACGACCGAGCCGTCGGGGAAGGTGCTCATCGTCGTGCGGCCCTTCAGCTCCTCGCCGATCGCCCCGTCGGCGTCCTTCGGCACACCCGTCCCGCTCAGCTCGGGCACATAGAGACCGGTCGCCATGCCGGCCAGGAAGCCCACGGGCTGCATCCGGGCGCCGAACCGGCGGCAGGGATCGGGCTCGGCGATGCGGCGCGGCTTGCGATCCTTGGGGGCGAAAGCGTCGCCGACCGCGTCGCCCATCGGCTCGGCCAGCTGCAGGGCGTCGCCCACCCGCGACAGGGACGGTGAGTCGGTGCCCACCACATTGGCGTCCCGGGCCCAGACCAACGCCGCCGCCTGGCGCCCGTCCGGTCCGACCAGTTCGCTCTCGACCGCCAGGCCGCCCGTTGTGCCGGGGGCGCGCAGGCCGATCGGGCCGGGAATGAAGTAGCCGGCCACCGCCGATGCGGCCGATCCCGCCTGTCCAGTCGCCCGCACGCCGGTCACCGCCGTCCGAACGCGCGCGGCGGCCGGATCGGCGGCGCCCAGCACGGTGAACCGCTCGCTCAGTTCGAAACAGATCTGCCGGTCAACCTCTGACAGCACCAGCGCCACGTCGGCCGGGTCCAGGCCCTCGGCCGCGCCGGGATGCAGGACCGCCGGTTCGATGAACAGGCGCTCGATGCCCGCCGCCGCCCCATCGTCCCGCCGCTCGCGTACCGAGGCGCGGATGGTGCCGGTCTGTTCGGTCAGGCCGTCATAGGCGCTGAGGAAGCCGGATTGCGGCTTGGGCGCCGTCTGGCAGGCGGCCAGCGCGGCCATGGCCAGCGTCGGGACGATCAGGTGGCGCATCAGTGTCTGGGGCTCCGGGGAGGGCACATCATAGCGGTCGTCCGCCCCGCTCCACATCGCCGAATCCGCCATCGTCAGCGACCGAAAGTCGCGCTAGGCTGAACGCGCTCTTCGGGGAAACCGCATGACGTTCCGCCTTCTGACCGCCGCCTCCGCCGTGGCCATCGCCCTCAGCATCGGCGGGGCCGCCGCGGCCCAGACGGCCGGGTCGCCGCCGTTCGACGCGCGGCGCGGGGTCTTCACCTTCGCGGCGGGTCTGGAGCGCAGCCTGCCGGCGGTGGTGCAGGTCACGACCCTGTCGTCGGCGGGCGGGCCGACCACCGGCGAGACCGAGCCCAAGCCCCTGATGGGCGGCTCGGGCGTCATCATCGACGCGGCCCAGGGCATCATCGTCACCAACAACCACGTCGTGGACGGCGGCCAGAAGTTCACGGTCGACATGACAGACGGCCGCCTGTTCGACGCCGTCCTGATCGGCGCCGACAAGGCCACCGACATCGCCGTGCTGAAGATCGAGGCGACCGGCCTGAACCAGGTCGAGATCGCCAGCTCCGACAACCTGCGATCCGGCGATCTGGCCTTCGCGGTCGGCTATCCGCTGGGCCTGGACCAGACCCTGACCATGGGCGTCATCTCGGGCCTGAACCGGTCGGGCATGGGCGACGCGGTCGAGGACTATATCCAGACCGACGCGGCGGTGAACTCGGGCAACTCGGGCGGGCCGCTGCTGGACAGCCGGGGTCGGCTGATCGGCATCAACACCTCCATCCTGTCCGGCGGCTTCGGCGGCGGCAACGACGGCATCGCCTTCGCCGTGCCGACCCGCATCATGATGTATGTCGTCGGCCAGTTGCGGACCCACGGCGAGGTCAAGCGCGGCAAGACCGGCGCCATCTTCGGCTCCCTGACCGCCGAACGGGCGCGGGCGCTGGGCCTTCGTATCGTGCGCGGCGCCATCGTCGACGACGTGGCCCCCGGCTCGCCGGCCGAACGGGCGGGCCTTCGCCGCAACGACGTCATCACCCGCGTCGCCGGCCGCCCGGTCGCCAACGCCGGCTCCGTCCAGGCCAGCGTCGGCGTCGCGGCGCCCGATTCCACCCTGCCGCTGGTCTATCTGCGCGACGGGCGGGAACAGTCGACCGACCTGACCGTGGCGACGCCAGCCGGCGACCGCATCTGGCGCGGCGTCAGCAGCGTGCGCGCCCTGGGCGCCGGTTTCCGCGATGCGCCGGGCGATGTCGCGGGCGCCCAGGTCCAGTATGTCGAAAGCGGCTCGGCTGCGGCCAAGTCGGGCCTGCAGGCCGGCGATGTTGTGACGGCGGCCGGCGAGACGGGCGTCGGTTCGGCCGCCGATCTGGCGACCGCGCTGGAGGGTTCGGCCGGGGCCCTGACGGTCCTGCGCGCGGGCGAGAGCGTCAGCCTGACGCTGGCGGGCTGAACCGCCGCCCGGGCTCCGCCAACCCCCGGACAGCAAAACGCCCGCTCCGCCGGGAGGGGGGATGGCGGAGCGGGCGTCTGCTTGGAGGAAGCATCGACCGGAGGAGCTTGATACTGGAGCAACCCAGGGGGGCTGGGGGGGCTGTTCAGGGACCCGGATCGCTCCGAACTCCAACCGGTCGATGATGCAGATTTCGCGGTCCAAGCCGGCGGGCGAAGGGCCGGAACGGGGCCATTTCGTGTTCCGCACGATTTTCCGCAGACGACGCTTCCCGGGCTGGCGCTTCGTCGCCATCGGCCTAGATTCCCTCCATGAGCCTGGACCCATCAGGGCCTGCCGCTGCCGGCCCGTCCGTCTTCTTCGACCGGCGCGAGCTGGACCTGATCCTGCGGATCTACGGCCGCATGGTCGCCGCCGGCGAATGGCGCGACTATGGCATCATCGGCGGCAAGGAGGCGGCCGAGTTCGCCGTCTTCCGCCGCACCGGCGACGCCCCAGCCTACCGTATCGAGAAGCGCCCCGCCCTCCAGGCGCGCCAGGGCCAGTGGTCGGTCACTGGCGAAGGCGGCCAGATCCTGCGCCGCGGGCACGAGCTCCCGCAGGTGCTTCGGGTCTTCGACAGCCGCAAGTTCCAGGTGGTGGAATAGGGCCAGGCGGCGGCGCCTGCCTTGGGTGAAGAGTGCCAGTGAGCAAGTCGTGAGCTGACACTGATCGACTGGCTCACCCCTCGCTCACTGGCACTCTTCACCCTTCCCACCCGCCAAGAAAAAGGGCCCCGGCATTTCCGCCGAGGCCCTCGATCTCGTCCGGCCGTGAAGCCTCTTAGTTCCGGTTGCCGCCCATGAAGGCCAGCAGGAATTGGAACAGGTTCACGAAGTTGATGAACAGGCTCAGCGCACCGAAGCCGGTGGCCACGCCCATCGCCTGCTGGTCGCCGCCCAAGGCGTAGTAGGTCATCTTCAGGCGCTGGGTGTCGTAGGCGATCAGGCCCGCGAAGATCAGCACGCCCAGGCCCGAGATGATCAGGTAGAACGTCCCCGACTGCAGGAACATGTTGACCACCGAGGCGATGACCAGGCCGATCACGCCCATGATCAGAAAGGTGCCCATGCCCGACAGGTCCTTCTTGGTCGTGTAGCCCACCAGGCTCAGACCGCCGAAGGCCGCCGCCGTGACCAGGAAGGTCGTGGCCAGCGATTCACCCGTGTAGCGCAGGAACAGCAGGCCCATGCCGGCGCCGATCGAGGCCACCACGGCCCAGTACAGCATGTTCACGCCGCGCGCCGTCGGGTTCTTCATGAAGAACATGGAGCCGAACAGCAGCACCAGCGGCAGGAACTGGATGATCATGCCCAGCATCGTCAGGCCGACGCGGCCGTCCGCGCTGACGCCGAACAGCAGGGCCTGGACCGGCGGATAGTTGCCGGTCAGGAAGGCCAGGCCGCCCGCGACCACGAGGCCGAGCGCCAGCTTGTTGTAGACGCCCAGCATGAAGCTGCGCAGGCCGGCGTCGACCGACATGTCGGCGGTGGCGACCGGGGCGCTGTAACCGTTTCTAAAATCGCTCATCGCGAGCTCTTTTCTCCCAAATGCCGGACGTCATCGTCCAGCTTTCGTCAGATATCGGGGCGGATGCCCGGCTCCGCAAGCGAATCCGGGCTTTCAGGGGGTGCAAAGGCCCGCTACCAACCGTCGCATGCTGCGCCTGTTCACGGCCCTGGCCGTGCCCTTCGACATCGCCGAAACGCTTCAGCGGCGCCAGACCGGCCTGCCGGGCGCGCGCTGGCGGCCGACGGATCACCTGCACATCACCCTCGGCTTCTACGGAGAGATGGACGAGCGGCGGGCGGACGACCTGGCCTCTGAACTGGAACGCGTGCGCGGCGAGCCGCTGACGCTGAGCCTGAACGGCGTCGGCTCCTTCGGCGAGGGCCACCGCGCCCGCACGCTCTGGGCCGGCGTCGGCCTGACCCCGGCGCTGGAGGTGCTGCACGGGCGATGCAAGGCGGCGGGCGAACGCGCCGAAATCGCCATGGAGCGCCGCATCTACCGGCCGCACGTCACCCTGGCCTATCTGAAGCCGCACACCGACCCGGACCGCATCGGCGCCTGGATGGCCGGCCACAACATGCTGAAGTCGCCCGACTTCCAGATCGACCGCTTCGGCCTCTATTCCAGCGTCACGACGCCGGATGGGGGCGTCTACACCCTGGAACGGGAGTACCCCCTGTGACGCTCAGCCAGGCCCCCGGCCCGACCCTCGAGACCGCCCGCCTGATCCTTCGCCCCACGGCGCTGGAGGACTTCCCGCGCTGGGCCGAGACGATGGAGAACCCGGCCTCGTCGCAATACATCGGCGGCCCGATGGGCCCCGCCGCCTCCTGGCGCGGCATGATGACCATGGTCGGGTCATGGACCCTGACCGGCGTCGGCATGTTCTCGCTGATCGAGAAGTCCAGCGGCCTTTGGATGGGCCGGATCGGTCCGTGGAAGCCGCACGGCTGGCCCGGCAACGAGGTCGGCTGGGGCCTGCATATCGACGGCATGGGCAAGGGCTATGGGCTGGAGGCCGCCGTCGCCACGATGGACTACGCCTTCGACGTGATCGGCTGGGACGACGTGATCCACTGCATCGACCCGGACAACCACCCCTCCGCGGCGCTGGCCCGGCGGCTCGGCTCGGTCCTGATCGGCCCCACCGAACTGCCGCCCCCGTATCAGGATGTGCCGAGCAACAAATGGGGCCAGGATCGCGCGGCGTGGAAAATCAACCGCGCGACGCTGGTTGGCTGATCCAGACTACGGGCGCGCCGAACAGGGCCCGCGCCGTCGCCTCGACCGCCTCTCGATCCACCGCCGGATCGTCTACCGCTTCGACCACCCCGACCGACAGCGCCGGCAGTCCGCTTAGCGGCGTCTCGAAGGCGCGAGCGTCCAGCAGGGTCAGCCGCGCCGCCTGCGCGGTCCGCTCGGCGGTCACCAGATCGGCCTTCAGCCCCCGCACCTCGGCCGCCAGCGGCCGGTTCGGCCGGTCGCTCCACAGCGGCGTGTGAACCAGCCCGACATCGTCGCCGTCCAGCACCCGCGCGCGCGCCACGGTCGCCGGTTCGCGCAAGTCCCCGGCCAGCAGCCGCTCGAACACCGCGCGCGGCTCGGATCGCTCGGTCAGATGCGGGGGGACAGGGAAGGGGCGGGGGCTGCCGCGATCCCGCTTGAGGGCGCCGCCCGCATGAGCCGCCTGATAGCGTTGGCGATAATCGATCCTCAGCGTGTGGCCCACCCCCTCCAGCCCGCCGCCGGCCGAGGCCGTCAGACTGTCCGGCGACTGGCGCATCAGCATCAGCGGCCCGTCCGTCATCCGCCCCACCGCATACGGCCCGAACCGCGCGGCCAGCCGGGCCAGATATTCGCTGTCGGCGCCGAACCGCACCTCGTCCCAATAGCCCACGCCGGCCATCGCCTCTCGCCGTCGAACCATCAGGCTGGGCAGGCTCCAGCGCAGGGGGCTGGGCACGCGCGATCGCGGCGCGAAGACCAGATCGGGGGTGCAGGTCGCACAGCGCGCCAGGGCCGCGATCCAGTCGGGATACGCCTCCAGCGCCCGGACCTGCCGCTCGATCCGCTCGGGATGCGACCAGTCGTCGGCGTCCTGGCAGGTCACGAAGACCCCCTTCGCCTCCGCCAGCGCGCGGTTGCGCGAATGGTACGGCCCGCGATTGCGATCGTTGCGCAGCAGGCGGAAACGGCGGTCCTGTCGGGCAAAGGCCTGCGCGACCCGGGCCGTGCCGTCGGTGCTGGCGTCGTCGACGATCAGCACCTCCAGCTCCGCCCACGTCTGCGCCGCGACCGACGCCAGGGACGTCGCCAGCGTCGCCTCGGCGTTGAACACCGGCACCATGACGCTCACGCGCGGCCCCGTGATCGATCGCGCCGCCGCCTGGGTGGTCAGGGCGTCCAGCATTGCGGGCGTCGTCGGCGTCACCGGCGCCAGCCCGTGCCGCATGAAAACCTTGTTCAGCGCCTCCAGCCGATCCGCCCCGCGCGCCAGATTGGCGCGGGCCAGATCGATCCGGTCGCCCGGCGAGGCGGCGTCCAGCACCGCCTGGGCCTGGCCCGTTCGTCCGGCCTCGGCCAGCAATTCGGCCTGCATCGCCGCCAGACCCGGCGCCCAGGCTCCGCCCGCCGCCAGGGCCTCCAGCCGCTCCAGCGCCCGGTCCGGCCGTCCCTCGAACCGATCCAGCCCGGCCAGGGCCCATCGCGCCGCGCCGTCGTCCCCCGATCCTTCCAGCGCCGCGCGCGCCTGCACGCCCAGGCCCAGGGCATGATGGGCCAACGCCATCCGCACGTCCGCCGGCTCCCCGACCGGTCGCCCGTTCGCCGCCCCCGCTTCGTCCAGCTCGACCCGCGCCAGATCCCGCCGGGCCCGCCACGCCGCCGGCCCGTCCTCGCCGATCAGGGCGTCCCACAGATCGATCAGGCCCGGTCCCGGCCCGGCGGCCCGGCCGACCGCCTCGGCCCGCTTGGCGACCTCCGCCGACCGGGCCCCGGATCGAACCGCCGCGTCCAGGGTCGCCATCGCCCCGGCCGCATCCCCCGCCGCCAGCCGCGCATCCACAAAGGCCAGCGCCTGGGCGGGATCCTCCTCCACAGACACCAGCGCCAACTCAAGGTCGCCCGGCCCGATCCGACCCCGCCCGACCAGCCGCAGCGTGATCCGCAACGCCGCCGGCTCGGGCGCATCCACGAACGCCTGCGCCATCGGCTCGGATAGCCTCAGCGCCACGCTTTCAGTCCCCACGGCGATCACCAGCTGGCACCCGAACCGCAGATGGCCCGGCGACCGCAGGTCCAGCCGCAGCCGTCCGCTCACCACTGGACCCTCCGCCGCCCGCACCCGCAGCGCCTCCGGACCCTCGACCGCGAAGGACCAGCCGTCGCCCTCGGCGAGCACGTCCGCCGTGGGAAAGGCGATGCGCCCGCTGACGACGCCAGAGACCGCCACGCCGATCGGCACCGGCGCCCTGACTCCGGCCAACGCCGCCATGCGCGCGCGCCAGCCCGCGCGGGGTTTCTTCGGCGGCGGGGATGCGGCGGACATGACGCAGCTATGCCCGCAGTCGCCGATGCGCGGAAGCATCGCCTTGCGCCCCTGCGCGCGTCAGTGCATGGAAAGCCCTTGTCGTCGCGCGGGGAGCGGTCGGACCGCTGACATGAGTTTCACGCCTATTCCCGCCGGATCGCGCCGTGAAGCGGTGCTCGATGGTCTGTTCGCGCAGATCCGCCTGCTGTACGTGCGCTTCATCTCCACCCGGTTCGGCGGCGGTCTGCGGCACAGCCTGAGGGCGACCTACGCCATCGTGCTGCGCGATGCGACCGCGCGGTTCGGCCACCGCTCGGCCGGCGCCATCTGGATGATCATCGCGCCCCTGCTGCGTCTGGGCGGCATGATCGCGATCTTCCAGTTCCTGGGACGGCCCGCCGCCGCGGGCGACAGCCTGATCATCTTCTTCATGACCGGCATGGTGCCCGTCTTCCTGCTTCGCCACGCCATCACCTCGGCCGGCAGCGCGATCAAAAGCAGCTCGATGATGAACTTCCGCCAGATCGGCCCGCTGGAGGTCGTTTCCGCGCGCGTCTGGACGGAGCTGGTCAGCGAAGTGGTGATCGTCGTCATCATCATGATGGGCGCCAGGGCCTTCGTCGGGTTGGCCATCACCCACTGGTTCAAGCAGCCGCTGGAGCTGGTGATGGCGTTCGTGATGCTGTCCTACTTCGTCTTCTGCATCAGCTTCCTCAGCGCCCAGATCGGCCGCATCTTCCAGCAGTGGAGCGACATCACCCGCTTCATCGCCCGCGCGCTGTTCTTCACCTCGGGCGTCTGGTTCACCATGGCCTCGCTGCCGCCCGAGCTGCGCGGCGTCATCAAGTGGAATCCGGTGGCGCACCTGATCGAATGGATCCGCGACGCCGCGATCTACGGGTTCGAAAGCGACCTGTTCGATCCCTGGTATCCGTTCTGGTTCGGGACGGTCTGCCTGTTCATCGGCCTGGTCATCAACGCCCTGTATCACCTGGGCGGATACGACGTGGACGGCAGCTGACGCCGGGGCGCCACACGCCGCGCCTCACCCACGCCGACCCCCGTTGCACGCTGGACTTGCGTGCCGCCGGTGACTATTCGGGCCGCCAGACTTCAGGGATACCTCCATGCGCGTAGCGATGATCGGCACAGGCTATGTGGGCCTGGTGTCTGGCGCCTGTTTCGCCGACTTCGGCCACTCGGTCGTCTGCATCGACAAGGACCCGTCCAAGATCGAGCGCCTGCTGAAGGGCGAAATCCCGATCTTCGAACCGGGCCTGGACAATCTGGTCGCCGACAACGTCAAGGCCGGCCGGCTCAGCTTCACTCTGGACGGGGCCGAAGCCATCAAGGCCGCCGATGTCGTCTTCATCGCCGTGGGCACGCCGACCCGCCGAGGCGACGGCCATGCCGACCTCAGCTACGTCTACGCCGCCGCCGAGGAGATCGCCGGCCTGATCGACGGCTTCACCGTCATCGTCAACAAGTCGACCGTGCCGGTCGGCACCGGCGACGAGGTCGAGGCCATCATCAAGCGGGTCAATCCCGGCGCCGACTTCGCCGTGGTGTCGAACCCCGAGTTCCTGCGCGAAGGCGCCGCCATCGACGACTTCAAGCGCCCGGACCGCGTCGTCGTGGGCGTCAATGACGACGAGAGCGAACTGGGCCTGCGCACCAAGGCGGCGATGAGCGAGCTTTATCGGCCGCTGCGCCTGAACGAGACGCCGATCCTGTTCGTCGGCCGCCGCACGTCCGAGCTGATCAAATACGCCGCCAACGCCTTCCTGGCGATGAAGATCACCTTCATCAACGAGATGGCGGACCTGTCCGAGAAGGTCGGCGCCGACGTGCAGCAGGTGGCGCGCGGCATCGGCCTGGACGGCCGCATCGGCGGCAAGTTCCTGAACGCCGGCCCCGGCTACGGCGGCTCCTGCTTCCCCAAGGACACCATCGCCCTGGTCCGCACGGCCCAGCAGTACGACGCCCCGACCCGCCTCATCGAGACGACGGTCGAGGTCAACGCCGCCCGCAAGAAGGCCATGGCGGACCGCATCATCCAGACCATGGGCGGCGACGTCTCGGGCAAGACGGTCGGCGTCCTTGGCGTCACCTTCAAGCCGAACACCGACGACATGCGCGACGCGCCCTCGCTGGACATCATCCCGGCGCTGCAGGCGGCCGGCGCCAAGGTCCAGGCCTTCGATCCCGAGGGCGAGCACGAGGCGGGCCCGCTGCTGCCGGGCGTCGATTTCAAGCCTGGCGTGTACGAGGCCATCGAGGGCGCCGACGCCCTGGTCATCCTGACCGAGTGGGACGAGTTCCGCGCGCTGGACTTCGATCGGGTCAAGGCGGCGCTGACCAGCCCCGTCGTGGTCGACCTGCGCAACATCTATCGGCCCGACGAGATGAAGGCGGCCGGCTTCATCTACGCCTCGATCGGCCGCGCGTGATCACGATCCGTCCGGTCGCGGCCCTTCTCGCGGCGCGCGACGCCGTCTATGGTGAATGCGTCGCGCCGGTTCGTGCGACGGGGGCGTGCGCGTAAGCGATGATCGAGCTTCGTGGGATCGAGAAATCTTACCGGACGCGCCACGGCCTGCGCCCGATCATCAAGCCGACCAATCTGATCTTCTACCGCGGGGCCAACACGGCCGTGCTGGGGATGAACGGCGCCGGCAAATCCACGCTGATGCGCCTGATCGGCGGCGTCGAGCGGCCGGACAAGGGCGAGATCATCAAGGACGTGAAGATCTCCTCGCCGATGGGCATCGGCAGCGGCTACAGCGGAAACCTGACGGGCGCCGAGAACCTGAAGTTCGTGTGCCGGCTGTTCGAACTCGATCTGCAGGAAACGACGGACTTCGTCCGCGACTTCGCCGACCTGGGTCCCTATTTCTACGAGCCGACTTCGACCTATTCGTCTGGCATGCGCTCGCGCCTCAACTTCGCGATCAGCATGTCTATCGACTTTCAGGTCTATCTGATCGATGAAGGGCTGAGTGCGGGGGACGCCTCTTTCAGACGAAAGTGCCAGGACGCCTTCGCTCGGCGGAAGTCGCGGTCCGATCTCATCATGACGTCACACAATATGTCGACGATCCGCGATTTCTGCACCACCGCCGTGGTGCTGGACGAGGGTCAGGTAGTGCCGTTCCAGGACCTGGACGCGGCTGAGGATTATTACATGGAAATCGTGGCCCGGAGGATGGCTCAGTGAGCGCGACCCTCGACGTCGCCGCTTCGGCCGGTCGCCAGCGCGGTGCAATGCAGCGCGCGCGGCTGGTGCGTTCGGCTCTGATCTGCATTCTCGGCCCGGCGCTGCTGTACCTGATCTATCTGCTGCTGATCGCGCCGGCGCAGTACCATTCCGAAGGCGAGTTCGCGGTGCGCGGCGCCCAGGCGTCGGGCGGCGACGCCCTGGCCGCCCTGGGCTTCGTCTCGCCGTCGTCGAACGCGGCCGACGGCCAGATCGTCCAGAACTACATCAAGTCCAACGCCATGGTGAAGGCGCTGAAGGAGCGGTACGGCTTCGACAAGGCGTACAACCGCTTCAGCCTGGACCCCACGGCCCGCCTGTCGCCCGACGCCTCGCTCAGCCGCGCGACGCGTTTCTGGAAGAACAAGGTCGAGGTCACGACCGATCCGCTGACCGCCGGCGCCACCGTCAAGGTCAGCGCCTATACGGCCGAGGACGCCTCGCGTCTGGCGCGCGGCGTGATCCAGCTCAGCGAGGAACTGGTCAACAGCCTGCCGGAACGGGCGATCCGGGACCTGATCATCGAAGCAGACCGCAACGTCGAGACGAAGCGCACGGCCTTCGAGCGCGCCCGCGACGCCCTAGCCAACTACCAGGGCTCCCAGTATTCGGGCGTCACCGCCCAGACCCCGGCGCAACAGGCCATCGGCCTGGTCGGCTCGATCGAGTCGCAACTGGCCGCGCGCCGCACCGCCTTGGCCACGATGCGCGAAACCTATCAGCCGGGCGCGCCCCAGGTGGTGGGCATGGAGCGCGAAATCGCCGCCCTGGAGGCCGAGCGTGACCGCGCCGTCGCCCGCGCCCAGCGCGCGCCGGGCGAGAACGCCGCCGCCGAGGACATCGACGCCCAGACCCTGCTGCTCGAGTTCCAGACCGCGCAGACCATGTACCAGCAGGCCGTGACCAGCGCGGAATCGATCCGTCGTCAACAGGTCGTCGACCGCAAATACATCGTCTCCTACGTGCCGCCGCAGCAGCCCTCGACCTCCGACTGGTGGGTGCGACTGGGCAACGTCCTCGGCGTCCTTCTCGGCAGCGCCATCCTGTGGGGTGTCGGCGCCCTGATCTACTCCATCATCCGGGACCACATGGAATGAGCCCCCGAAAGCGCAAAATGAACGTCCGCAATATCACTGTGGCGCTCCTGGCGCTGGCCCTGCCCGCGACCTCGGTCTCGGCCCAGACGGTCACTCCGATCGAGAGCAACAGCAACAGCCGCCTGTCCGGCACCCTGGTCGCCACCCCGACCACGGCCCCGACCGCCGGTTCGACGGCGACCTCCGCCACCAGCTCGACGGCGACCCGCACGGTCAGCCCGGCTCAGGCCGCGCCCACGGCCGTCAGCATGGTCCCGGCCGGCCCCGAGACCCTGGGCCTGGATGCGGACACCGCCCTGCGGCCGCCGCCGCTGGGCGCCGACCTGTTCGCGATCACGGCCGGCCCGACGGTCGCCGCCCGCACCGACTCGTCGGTGATCGACCCCAACCACATCATGCGTCCCGGCGATAAGGTGCGCGTGACCCTGTGGGGCCTGATCAACTCTGAGCAGGAACTGACGGTTGACGCCCAGAACAACGTCGTCGTCCCCGGCGTCGGTCCGGTCTCGCTGACCAACGTCACCGCGTCCCAGACGCCGGCCGTGATCGAAACCGCCGCCCGCCGCGTCTATTCCAACGGCGTCCAGATCTACGCCGCCGCCACCAGCGCGGCCAGCACACAGGTCCTGGTCTCCGGTCCGGTCGGCCGTCCCGGCGCCTATCAGGGCGCCTCGGACGACGCCCTGGTTCTGTACCTCCAGCGCGCCGCCGGCATCGACACCTACCGCGGCTCCTATCGCCGCATCCGTATCGTGCGCGCGGGCCAGACCATCGCCACGGCGGACCTGTACGAGTTCCTTCGCGCCGGCGCCCTGCCGTCGATCTCGTTCCGCAACGGCGACGCCATCGTCGTCGAGGAACAGGGCGCGACCGTCGCCGTCACCGGCGACGTGCGCTCGGCCTATTCGTTCGAACTGTCGGCCCCGACCGGCCTGGGCGCCGAGATCATGCGCTACGCCCGCCCCCGTCCGGGCGCGAGCCACGCCGCCATCGTCGGCATCCGCAACGGCCAGCCCTTCTCGGCCTATCTGAGCCTGGCTGAGTTCGCCAACTTCACCCTGACGGACGGCGACCGGGTCCAGTTCGAATCCGACGTCCGCGACAACTCCGTGCTGGTGCGGGTCGACGCGCCCCACGTCGGCGCCTCGGTCTTCAGTGCCGAGCGCGGCGCCACGGTCGGTCAGGTCATCGCCCAGATGACGATCGATCCAGACGCCGACTGGTCCTCGGTCTATCTGCGCCGCGACAGCGTTCGCCGCACCCAGAAGGCGCTGCTGAACGAAGGTCTGGACCGTCTGCAGCGTAACATCCTGCTGGCGCCGTCGATCTCTTCCGGCCAGGCCGACGCCCGCGCTTCGGCTGCCTCCGCGGCCCAGCAGTACATCGCCATCGCCCGCCTGGTCGAACCGCAGGGCATCGTCCCGCTGGGCGGCCGCGACCTGAACACCGTGCTGCTGGAATCGGGCGACGTCATCGTCATCCCGCGCCAGTCGCAGATCGTCTCTGTCGCCGGCGAGGTGCAGTCGCCGCAGTCGGTCGTCGCCGGCGGTCCGGCCAGCCTGGCCAGCTATGTGCGTATGGCCGGGGGCTACACCCCGCGCGCCGACCGTCGCCGCGTCCTGATCTTCAAGCCGGACGGCCAGCTGCGTCAGGGCAACCAGGTCCTGCCGGGCGACCGCGTCCTGATCCAGGGCAAGCCCGACTCCACCCTGATCGCCCTGATCCGCGACCTGACCTTGTCGCTGGCCAGCGTGATGATCTCCGTCGATCGCATCGCGCGCTAAAGCGCGCGTTCCGGCGGATGATTGTTCCGTCGATCGACACGCTGAACGACGAAGCCCTCCGGTTCCTGCAACCGGGGGGCTTTGCTCTTGGCCCTGCGGTCAAGACCGGCGACTGGCTGGAAAAACACGAGCAATGGCCACTGGCCTGGCGGCTGTGGGCGCGCGCGGGTCTCGAGAAGCAGGCTGAGACGCCCTTTCGCGACATGGCGACCTGGGACGGCCGCGATTTTGCCCGCCGCATCGTCGTCGCGCGCCGCATGCGCCATGTCGGCGCCGAGCTGCGGCTTGTCCGGTTTCTGCCTCGGCTGGTTGAGCAGGGGGGCCAGGTCGTCGCTTACCTGGACCCGCGCGTCGCGCCGCTGGCCCGCCGCAGTTTCCCGGGTGTCGACGTGCGCATCCTGGCCGAGCTGATCGCCCACCCCGGCGCGGACTTCGGCCCCGACGATCGCGCGGCTGGGTTCGAGGACCTGGGCGCCGCCTTCGCCCCGGATCGCGCGACGGTCGCCGCGTCCTGGCGACCGCTGATCCCGGATCCGGCGCGCACCGCCCAGGCTCGGGCCTTCACCGGGGGCGGCGGCATCGGCGTCTCGTGGGCCAGCGACAATCCCAAGAAGCGCCCGCCCGCCCTCGATCAGTGGGGCGAACTGTTCGACGCCCTGCCGGGGCCGATCCTGTCGCTGCAGTATTCGCCTGCCGCCGACGATCTCGCCCTGCTCAGCGATCTGTCGGGCCGCTTCCTGCACGACCCGGCGATCGAACCCCGGCACGATCTGGAGGGCCACGCCGCCCAGATCGCCGCCGTGGACGTGGTGGTCACGGTCTCCAACACCGCCGCCCATATGGCGGGCGCGCTGGGCAAGGCGTGCGTCGTCATCCTGGACGACGAGCAGATCGGCATCTGGCCCGTCACGGGCGACCGCGTCGCCTGGTACCCGTCCCTGCGTCTGGTGCGCCGCAACCAGCGGCCCTGGTCCGCGGTGATGGCCGAGGCGGCGGCGGTGGCGCGCAGCCTTGTCGGGTCCGCTGGCCTCCAGAAAATCAGCCACGGCCGGTAACCTTCACCGTCATTGTGCGTTGCGGTCGTGGGGATCGTAACACGCACGGGGACTATGGCTTCCGACACCGGACTTGCAGAAACGCGCCCAGGCCTTTCGGCCCTGCCTGCGCCGCCCGACCGTCTGACGCGGCCGGCCCTGTTCCTCGACATGGACGGCGTCCTGGCGCCCTTCGCGCCGCGACCGGACGACGTCGTCCCCACCGCGCGCCGCACCGCCGTGCTGAAATCCCTGGCCCAGCGTTTCGACGGCCGCGTGGCCGTCATCAGCGGCCGCACCCTGTCCGAGATCGACCGCATCACCGGCGACGGCGTCCAGGCCGCTTCCGGCGTTCACGGCCTCGAACGCCGCCTGTCGGACGGCACGTTGAAGACCGCACAGGCCGCGCCGGAAATCCGCACCGTCGTAGCCGCCTTCGACGCCTTCGCGGAGCAGCACGCCGGCGTCATCGTCGAGGACAAGGGCGTCTCGGCCGGCCTGCATTATCGCCAGAACGCGGCCCTCGCGGGCCCGGCCGTCGACCTGGCCCACAGGCTTCAGGCCGAGACCGGGCTGAACCTGCAGCCCGGCGACATGGTGCTGGAGCTCAAGACGCCCGGCGCCTCCAAGGGCACCGCCCTGACCGCCTTCATGGGCGAGGCGCCGTTCGCGGGCGGCGTCCCCATCATGCTGGGCGACGACCTGACGGACGAGCATGGGTTCGAGGCCGCCGCCGCCCTGGGCGGGTTCGGCGTCCTGGTCGGCGCCCCGCGCGAGACGGCCGCCCGTTTCGGCCTGTCGGGCGTTGATGCGGTTCTGGACTGGCTCGAGCGGATCACAGAGGACGCATGACCCCCACACTCGACCTCGCCCCCATCGGCAACTGCGCCATCAGCGCCCTGATCGATCGCCAGGGCCGCTACGTCTGGGCCTGCGCCCCGCGCGTGGACGGCGATCCTGTCTTCTCGTCCCTCATGAACGGGTCTGATCCCGATCACGGCTTCTGGGACATCGTGCTGGAGGGCCAGAAGCACGTCAGCCAGTCGTACATCCGTAACACGCCTGTCCTGCGCACCGTCCTGACCGCCGAGGACGGCGCCTCGGTCGAGATCATCGATTTCGCCCCGCGCCACCCCAAGCATTCGCGCACCTATCGTCCGCTGGCCTTCGCGCGGATCGTCCGGCCGCTGGAAGGGGCGCCGCGGATCTCGATCCGACTGCGGCCCTCGGCCGACTGGGGCGCGCGGCGGGCCGAGACGACCTCGGGCTCCAACCACATCCGCTATCTGTGCACGGACGTGACCTTCCGCCTGACCACCGACTGCCCGGTGTCGCATGTGAAGACCGAGCGGCCCTTCCGGCTGGAGCGGCCCCTGGCCTTCTTCTTCGGCCCGGACGAAGGCTACGACCAGGATGTCGGCCCCGGCGTCCAGGCGGTGCTGGAGCGCACCGTCAACTATTGGCAGGAGTGGATCCGCAAGCTCTACCTGCCCCTGGACTATCAGGAGGCGGTGATCCGTGCGGCGATCACGCTGAAACTCTGCGCCTACGAAGAGACGGGCGCCATCGTCGCGGCCATGACGACCTCGGTGCCCGAGTTCCCCGAGAGCGGGCGCAACTGGGACTATCGCTACTGCTGGATCCGCGACGCCTATTACGTCGTGCGGGCGCTGAACCGGCTGGGCGCGGTGGACCTGCTGGAAAACTACCTCGGCTATCTGCGCAACCTGGTGGACGACAGCGCCGGCGGCCACGTCCAGCCCGTCTACGGCGTCGGTCTGGAAGAGGACATCGACGAGCGGATCGTCGAGAGCGTCGAGGGCTATCACGGCATGAAGCCGGTCCGCGTCGGCAACCAGGCGCGTGAACACCTGCAGCACGACGTCTATGGCCAGATCGTCCTGCCGCTGGTGCAGAGCTTCTACGACCAGCGTCTGCTCCGCCCCGGCACGATCGACGACTTCCACGCCCTGGAAAAGGTGGGCGAGCGCGCCTTCGCCATGCACGACCAGGTCGACGCCGGCCTGTGGGAGTTCCGCACCATCGCGCGGGTCCACACCTATTCCTCGGTCATGTGCTGGGCCGCGTGCGACCGTCTGGCCAAGGCCGCTGACCACCTGGGCCTGCACGCCCGCGCCGAGGTCTGGCTGGAGCGGGCCAACGTCATCCGCGAAAGGGTCGAGCGCGAGGCCTATCTGCCCGACGAAGGCCGCTTCGCCGCCAGCTTCGGCAACCGCGAGCTGGACGCCAGTCTGCTCCAGATGACCGACCTGGGCTTCCTCGACGCCCGCGACCCGCGGCAGGTCGCCACCTTCGACGCCATCGAACGCGACCTGAAAAAGGGCGCCTATCTGTTCCGCTATGTCGAGCCGGACGACTTTGGCGAGCCGGAGACCGCGTTCAACTTCTGCACCTTCTGGTTCATCGAGGCCCTGCACCAGAACGGGCGGGTCGACGAGGCGCGCGCCATCTTCGACGAGATGCTGGGTCGCCGGACGCACGCCGGCCTGCTCAGCGAGGACATCTCCATCGAAGACGGCCAGCTATGGGGCAACTACCCCCAGACCTACTCGCTGGTCGGCATCATCAACTGCGCCGTCCTGCTCAGCCGATCGTGGACCGATGTCCGCTAGCCGACTGCCGGTTCACGAAAACGCTATGCCACCTTTCGGCCGTACTCCGCGTTAGGCCTACTCATGTCTCGTCTCATCGTCGTTTCCAACCGGGTGTCCGCGCCGCGGGACCCGGCCGCCAGCTCCATGGGCGGCCTGGCCATGGCGCTGTCCGCTGCCCTGAAAACCTACGACGGCCTGTGGTTTGGCTGGTCCGGCGAGACGGTGGACACCTTCACCGGCGAGCTGAAGATGGAGGACCGGGCAGGGGTCAAGGTGGCTCTGGTCGATCTGGAAGCCCAGGACGTCGACGAATATTACAACGGCTACGCCAACAAGACCCTGTGGCCGCTGTTCCACCACCGCGTCGATCTGACGGCCTACGAACGGTCGTACGGCGAGGGCTATGAGCGCACCAACGCCCGCTTCGCCGAGGTGCTGGCCCCGCTGATCCAGCCAGGCGACCTGATCTGGATCCACGACTATCACATGATCCCCCTGGCCCGGGATCTGCGCCGGCTGGGCATCACCAACCGCATCGGCTTCTTCCTGCACACGCCCTGGCCGGCGCGGCAGCTGCTGGTCACCCTGCCGCACCACCGGCGGCTGGTGGAATCGATGTTCGATTTCGATCTGATCGGCTTCCACACCCGCGAGTGGCTGGACCTGTTCCGGGACTATGTGGCCTCCGAGCCCGAAGTCCGAGGCCGCCTGCTGCCCGGCGGCGGGCTGGAGGCGTTCGGCAAGCGAGTGGAGACCGGCGTCTTCCCCATCGGCATCGACGTGGATGGTTTCCTGGAGGCCCGCAACTCCGCCGCCGGCGCCCGCGCCTACGACCGGATGGCCGCCTCGGCCGTGTTCCGCCAGATGATCGTCGGCGTAGATCGGCTGGACTACTCAAAGGGCCTGGAGGAGCGGTTCTACGGCTACGAACAGTTCCTGCGCGACAACCCCGACATGCACGGCGACGTCTTCCTGCTGCAGGTGACGCCGATCTCGCGCGACGACGTCGATACCTATCAGGACATCCGCGCCCGCCTCGACTCGCTCGCGGGCCGCATCAACGGCGAGTTCGCGGATATGGACTGGCAGCCGATCCGCTATCTCAACCGCAGCTATCGCCGCGACCAGCTGGCCGGCATCTACCGCGCCGCGAAAGTGGCCATGGTCACGCCCCTGCGCGACGGCATGAACCTGGTGGCCAAGGAATATGTCGCGGCCCAGAATCCAGAGGACCCCGGCGTCCTGATCCTGTCCCGCTTCGCCGGCGCCGCCGAGGACATGGGCGAGGCCCTGCTGGTCAACCCCTTCAGCCGCGAAGAGGTCGCCGACGCCATCAAGCGCGCCCTGACCATGCCGCTGGAGGAGCGCATCCGGAAGTGGAAGTCCCTGATGGAAGTCGTCCGCCGCACCGACGTCGGTCAGTGGCGCGACGCCTTCGTCAAACGCCTGGCCGGCGCCGAAAACGCCCGAGCGCGCGCGGCCTAGCTTGATCCTCCACCGTGTAGCGGAGCGAAACGGGGGAGGGGGACCGCTTTAGCGGTGGAGGGGGCGAGGACATCCACCGACGCCGACCATCAAACGCCGCACCCAGCTTCCGCTCCCTCCACCACTCCGTGGTCCCCCTCCCCCGCCCAAGAGCGGGGGAGGATCTTTAGTAAATCTCGAACAGCCCCGCCGCGCCCATGCCGCCGCCGATGCACATGGTCACCACGCCGTATTTAGCGCCGCGCCGCTTGCCCTCGATCAGCAGGTGGCCGGTCATCCGCGCGCCCGACATGCCGTAGGGGTGGCCGATCGAGATGGCCCCGCCCGACACGTTCAGCCGGTCGTTGGGGATGCCCAGCTTGTCGCGGCAGTACAGCACCTGCACCGCGAAGGCCTCGTTCAGCTCCCAGATGCCGATGTCGTCCACCGTCAGCCCGTGGCGCTTCAGCAGCAGCGGCACCGCATGGACCGGGCCAATCCCCATCTCGTCCGGCTCGCAACCCGCCACCGCCATGCCGCGATAGGCGCCCAGCGGCTGCACGCCGTGATGCACCGCCTGACCGGCCTCCATCAGCACGCAGGCCGAGGCGCCGTCCGACAGCTGGGACGCATTGCCGGCTGTGATGAACTGCCCCTGCTGGACCTCCTCGCCCGAGCCGAACACCGGCTTGAGCGACCGCAGGCCCTCCAGCGTCGTCTCCGGCCGGTTGCCCTCGTCCTTGGACAGGGTGACCTCCTTCGAGGACACCTGACCGGTCGCCTTGTCGGCCACCGACATGGTCGTGGTCATCGGCACGATCTCGGCGTCCAGCCGGCCGGCGGCCTGGGCTTCGGCGGTGCGCTGCTGCGACTGCAGGGCGTATTCGTCCTGCGCCTCGCGCGAGATGCCGTAGCGGGCGGCGACCACCTCGGCGGTCTCCAGCATCGACATATAGATGTGCGGCGCCAGTTTCAGCAGCGCCTCGTCCTTGCCGCGGTACAGGTTCATGTGCTGGTTCTGGACCAGCGAAATGCTCTCCAGCCCGCCGCCGATGGCGACCTTCTGCTGGTCGACCACGATCTGCTTGGCGGCGGTGGCGATGGCCATCAGGCCCGAGGCGCACTGACGATCCACGCTCATGCCCGCGACCGAGGCGGGCAGGCCGGCGGCCAGCGCCACCTGGCGCGCCACGTTCGTCCCGGTCGAGCCCTGCTGCAGGGCCGCGCCCATGATCACGTCCTCGACCTCGGCCCCGTCGATGCCGGCCCGTTCGACCGCGTGCCTCACGGCATGGGCCCCCAACTGCTGCGCCTGGGTGTCGTTGAAGGCGCCGCGATAGGCGCGCCCGATCGGCGTCCGGGCGGTCGAGACGATGACGGCTTCACGCATGGAAATCCTCCTGGGCGCTTCGCTGATTGAGCGCCTTCAGGACGAACTTAGGCGCTTGCCGTAAGGGGAGGGCAAGCCCGACATGCCTCTCGTCCCATTGTCATCGCCCGACATGATCGGGTGTCAAGATAACTAGCTCCGAGACCACATAGTGATAGGCGCTCTTATTCTACATTGTTAGATATCGAAAGATCTCCGATCTGAGAAGAAAACGGAAACTAGACAATAAATGACGGGGCCCGTCTGGTTGCGTCCAACTCGTTGCCATCATACAAAATTGGTATCTTTCAAAATTGTGGAGAGCGACTGATGAACGCGTCGTTTCGGCTCGAAGTCTATACCGTGCCGACTGGTGAACCCGGTAGACATACCGGGTCCACGGGGTCGTTCTCGGCTGGGAGTGTGGGTGAAGCAGTTGCTTCTGCAAAAGGGGCTATGGCTTCCGTGCCCTACAGAGCGGTGGGCTGGCTGGAATCTTCACTAGAAGATCGGGCGTGGATTATTGGCAACTAGCTCGACCTTATAGCCTGACGAGTAGCCGTTCAGCGATGCGCCGCCTGCGCCTTCGTCAGCTCGATCATCCCTTGGGCCGCTCCCATCTCCGGCACGATCTCGCCCGCGCGATCGGACACCTCCGCGAACCGCGCCGCCAGTTGTTCCGCCGCATCGGCCCCCGTCACGTGAACCCCCTGCGTCAGCGTCACATAGGCCCGCTCGAAACCGCCGGCCCCGGCCGCCAGGATGCAGCGGCTCGGCGCGCCCTCGCTGACCAGATACAGCAGCCCCGGCGTCACAAGCTCTGGCCCCAGCGCCTCCAGCGGCAGGGCGGCGCCCAGGTCCTCGGTCATGCGCGTGTGCGCCGTCGGGGCCAGGCAGTTGACCCGGATGTCGTTCTTGGCCCCCTCGATCGACAGCGTCTGCATCAGGCCGACCAGCGCCATCTTGGCCGCGCCGTAGTTCGACTGGCCGAAGTTGCCGTAAAGGCCCGACGACGAGGTGGTCATGACGATGCGGCCATAGCCCTGCGTCCGCATGATCTCCCACACCGCCTTGGTGCAGTTGACCGCCCCCATCAGGTGGACGTCGACGACGAAGCGGAAGTCCTCCAGCTCCATCTTGGCGAAGGTCTTGTCGCGCAGGACGCCGGCGTTGTTCACCAGGATATCGACCCGGCCCCATTTCGCCATCGTCGCCGCCACCATCGCCTCGACGGCGGCGGCGTCGGTCACCGAGGCCGCATTGGCCATGGCCTCGCCGCCCGCCGCCTCGATCTCGGCGACCACGGCCTCGGCCGCCGTGGCCGATCCGCCCGATCCGTCGCGGGCCCCGCCCAGATCGTTGACCACGACCTTGGCGCCCCGCGCCGCCAGGGCCAGCGCATGCTCGCGCCCCAGGCCGCCGCCGGCGCCGGTGACGATGGCGACCTTGCCTTCAAAACGTATGCTCACCGCGATCCCTCCAGGATGTCTGCGGCCGCTCTAACAGCCCTGCCGCGGCGTAATGTGTTGGAATGGCGCCACAGTCGCCACATTCGGTGCGAAAATGAGGGAACGTCCCCCCTGCTTCACCGTTGAGCGCCGTGAAGGTTGTGAGCAACACGACTTCGGGCATTTTTTGAGCGTGAGGAATATCATGAGAGCACTGCTTCTCGCGGGGGTCGCTGCTGCGGGTCTCGCCATGACCGCGGGTACGGCGTCCGCCGAACCGAACGGTTGGTACGGCGCCATCGACGGCGGCTACCACAAGATCGACGACCTGAACCTGGAATCGTCGACGACCGGCGTGAACTGGAACTACTCGGTCAACAACGGCTGGGCGGCTTTCGG
>NZ_LMPZ01000006.1 GCF_001424025.1 Brevundimonas sp. Leaf363
ACCGACCTGAACGACACGTCGGACAAGATCGACTTCCGCCAGATCGACGGCGACGTGAACACGGCTGGGGTCCAGGGCTTCACCATCGTGGACAGCTTCTCCGGTCACGCGGGCGAGCTGGTGCTGAGCTACGACGCCGGAACCGACATCACCTCGCTGACGGTGGACGTGAACGGCGACGGGCAGGCCGACATGCTGGTGCGGCTCAACGGCGAGCACGAGAGCTTCGACCGGTTCCTGTTCGGCGGGGGTTGAGGCCTTAGCGGCGGTTGGCGAGGACGCGGCGCAGGTATCGGCCGTAGTCGCTCTTGCCCAGGCTGTCGGCCAGGGTCTCCAGGCGGGCGGCGTCGATGAAGCCCTTTTCGAAGGCGATTTCTTCGGGGCAGGCGATCTTGAAGCCCTGGCGTTGCTCCAGCGTGCGGACGAAGCCGGCCGCCTCGACCAGGCTGTCGGGGGTGCCGGTGTCCAGCCAGGCATAGCCGCGGCCCATAATCTCGACCGACAGATCGCCGGTCGCCAGATAGGCGCGGTTGACGTCGGTGATCTCCAGCTCGCCGCGGGGCGAAGGCTTCAGGTTGGCGGCGATGTCCACCACCTGACTGTCGTAGAAGTACAGGCCTGTGACCGCCCAGTTGGACTTCGGGTTGGCCGGCTTTTCCTCGATCGTTTCGGCGCGCATGCGATCGTCGAACTGGACTACGCCGTACCGTTCCGGATCATTGACATGATAGGCGAAGACGGTCGCCCCGTTCTGTCGCCCCATGGCCCGCAGGAACAGGTCGGTGATGCCGTGCCCGTAGAAGATGTTGTCGCCCAGGATCAGGGCCGATGGCCCCCCGGCGACGAAGTCCGCGCCGATGACATAGGCCTGGGCCAGGCCCTGCGGCTCCGGCTGGACGGCGTAGGAGAGGCTGAGCCCCCATTGCGATCCGTCGCCCAGCAGGGTCTGGAAGCTGGGCGTGTCGCGCGGGGTCGAGATGATAAGGATCTCGCGGATGCCGGCCAGCATCAGGGTCGACAGCGGATAGTAGATCATCGGCTTGTCGTAGACCGGCATCAGCTGTTTGGAGGTCACCAGCGTCATCGGATGCAGGCGCGTGCCGGACCCGCCGGCCAGGATGATGCCCTTCATGCGGCGGCCCTTTCGGTCAGCAGCTGGTCCACGATTTCGGCCACCGCATCCTGCCACGGGCGCGGATGGATGGCGAAGTCGCGGGCGATCTTGTCGGTGGCCAGGCGGGAGTTGGCGGGGCGCCGGGCGGGAGTGGGATAGTCGGTCGTGGGGATGCCCTCGACCGTCGCGGTCGGGCCGCCGCGCGCGGCGCTGAGGGTCAGGATGTGGCGGGCCAAGCCGGCCCAGCTGGTCTCGCCGGCGTTGACGAAATGATAGACGCCGGAGGGCGCGCCGGGGTCGGCGAGGAAGCGCAGGGTCAGGGTCTTCAGCGTCTCGGCGATGTCGGCGGCGGAGGTGGGGCAGCCGATCTGATCCTCGACCACCCGCAGGGCCGGCCGGTCGGCGGCGAGGCGCAGCATGGTCTTGAGGAAGTTGGCGCGGTCGGGGCTGAGCACCCAGGCGGTGCGCAGGATGACGGCGCGCGGATGGGCGGCCAGAACCGCCTGTTCGCCCGCCAGTTTCGACGCCCCGTAGACGCCGAGCGGCCCCCAGGCGTCGTCCTCGACATAGGGCGCCGATTTGGAGCCGTCGAAGACGTAGTCGGTCGAGACCTGCAGCATGGCCGCGCCCGACCGGGCCGCGGCGGCGGCCAGCAGGCCGGGGGCCGTGGCGTTGACGGCGAAGGCGGCCTCCCGGTCGGTCTCGGCCTTGTCGACGGCGGTGTAGGCGGCGGCGTTGATGACGGCCTTGAACGGCGTACGGGCGAAGGCGGCGGCGACGGCGGCGGGATCGGTTATGTCGAGTTCGGCGTGGTCGGGGGCGTGGATCACGACCTCGGCAGGCCAGGCGGCGCGTCGAAGCGCCAGGCCGACCTGTCCGGCGCCGCCGGTGACCAGGATGTGGACGGGCTCAGCCATGGCCCAGCCGTTCGGTGGCGTAGCGCTGATCGAGGATGTCCCGCCACCAGGCCTCGTTCTCCAGGAACCAGACGACGGTGGCCTCGATGCCTTGTTCGAACGTCACGGACGGGGTCCAGCCCAGCTCGGCGCGGATCTTCGACGCGTCGATGGCGTAGCGCTGGTCGTGGCCGGGGCGGTCAGTGACGAAGGCGATCTGCTCGGCATAGGACCGGCCGTCCGTATGCGGACGATGACGGTCGAGGATGGCGCAGATGGTGCGCACCACGTCGATGTTCCGGCGCTCCGCATTGCCGCCGACGTTGTAGGTCTGGCCCGGCGCGCCCTTTTCGAACACGGCCTGCAGGGCGGCGGCGTGGTCCTCGACGAACAGCCAGTCGCGCACGTTCGACCCGTCGCCATAGACCGGCAGCGGCTCGCCGTTCAGGGCGCGAATGATGATCAGGGGGATCAGCTTTTCGGGGAAGTGATAGGGGCCGTAGTTGTTCGAGCAGTTGGTTACCAGAACCGGCAGGCCGTAGGTGTGACCCCAGGCGCGGACCAGATGGTCCGACCCGGCCTTGGACGCCGAATAGGGTGAGCGCGGATCGTAGGGGGTGGTCTCGGTGAAGAAGCCCTCTTCGCCCAACGATCCGAACACCTCGTCGGTCGAGATGTGGTGAAAGCGGAAGGCGGCCTTGTCGGCGTCGCTCAGGCCGCGCCAGTACCCCAGCGCCTGATTCAGCATGACGAAGGTCCCGACCAGGTTGGTCTGGACGAAGGCGCCGGGGCCGTCGATCGAGCGGTCGACGTGGCTCTCGGCGGCCAGGTGAGCGATGACCTGGGGCTGGAAGTCGCTGAGGGCCTTCGACACCGCCTCGGCGTCGCAGATGTCGGCCTGGACGAAGCTGTAGCGATTGCTGGCGGCGGCCAGTTCGAGCGAGCTCAGCACTCCGGCGTAGGTCAGCTTGTCGAACACCAGGACCTGATGGTCGGTATGCTGGATCAGGCGCCGGACCAGCGCCGAGCCGATGAAGCCGGCGCCGCCGGTGACGAGGATTCTCACTGGCCGATCTCCAGCGGCAAGAGCGGACGACCGTCGTATTCGAACGGGCTGTCAAAATCCTTTAGACGCGGCAGTTTGCGATCCTTGTCGGACAGAACGGGGCCTGAGGTCGGCAGGGGCCAGTCGATGCCGATGTCCGGGTCGTCCCACGCGACGCCGCCGTCGCAATCGGGGGCGTAGACATCGGACACCTTGTAGATGACCTCGGCGTCCGGGGTCAGGGTGACGAAGGCGTGGGCGAAGCCGACCGGCACGAACAGCTGGCGGCCATTCTCGGCGCTGAGTTCGGCCGCGACCCATCGGCCCCACGTCGGCGATCCGGCCCGCACGTCGACCGCATAGTCCATGATCGACCCACGCACGCAGCGCACCAGCTTGGCCTGGCCGTGCGGCGGCGTCTGGAAATGCAGGCCGCGCAGGGTGCCGGCGTCGGCCGAGTAGGAGTGATTGTCCTGAACGAAGCGGACATCGATCCCGTGGGCGGCGGCCCAGGCTTCCGTATAGGTCTCGCTGAACCAGCCGCGCGCGTCGCCGAAGCGGCGCGGTGTCAGCAGACGGACGGGGTTATCGTTCAATGCGAAGGCCACGGCGACAGGGAGGGGCGCGGCCGTCGTCGCACCGGCCTGTGTCAGCCCGGTGACGGCCCATCCGACCGAATACTCCAAACCATCGCGCCTTGGACCCCCAAAAAAGAGCCGTGACCGCCGCCCCGCGCGACGCGGGGCGGCGGCAGGCGGCGTCAGGCGCGGCGACGCCCGTCCAGGCTCCAGGCGCCGGGGCCGGAGGTGACCAGGTAGAGGAATATGAAGCAGAACAGGATGGCCGCGTCGCCGCCGTTGACGGCGGGATAGACGCTCGAGGGCGCATGGAACATGAAATAGGCCACGGCCATCTCTCCCGACAGGATGAAGGCGACCGGGCGGGTGAACAGGCCCAGCACGATCAGGACGCCGCCGACGGCTTCCAGCAGGCCGCCGATGCCCATCAGGCTGAGCAGCTCCTGCTGGCCCGGCTGAGCGCCCTCGGGAAAGCCGAACAGCTTGATCAGGCCGTGGGCCAGAAACAGCAGGCCGGTGACGATGCGCAGGACCGCCAGAGCACGCGGCGACCAGGCGTTGAGGTTGGCGTTCATTGAGTTCGCTCCCTTGATGGACGACAGACGCGCCGTCGCGGCCGCATAGGACGCCCGTTTTGCGCAAATGGCTACGCTTGGCTGGGCAGCCGCCGCCGACACCGATCGTTCAGGCATCGATGCTACCTTGGGTGGAAATCAGGAACCTGCCGTGTCCGCACTCGCGCCTCGCCTCGCCGTCCCGCCGATCCGTGTCCTGGTCGTCGACGACTCCGCCATCGTGCGCGGCCTGATCATCAGCGGACTGGAAGCCTGGCCCGGAATCGAGATCGCCGGGCGGGCCGCCAATGGGCAGGCGGCGGTGGCCGAGACGGCCCGGCTGCGGCCCGATGTGGTGGTGCTGGACCTCGAGATGCCGGTCATGGACGGGATGACCGCCCTGCCCCTGATCCTGGCGGCCCATCCGGGCGTGAAGGTCATCATCGCCTCGACCCTGAGCCAGCGGAACGCGCGGATCAGCCTGGAAGCGCTGACGCAGGGCGCCCACGACTATGTGCCCAAGCCGCAGTCCGGGTCGCTGGCCATCGCGCAGGATTTCCACCGAGAGCTGGCGGAAAAGGTGACGGCGCTGGGCCGGACCGAGCGCGCACTCGCCGCGCCGGCGCGGATCGCGACCGGTACGGTGCGGCGGGCGCCAAAGGTGCTGGCCATCGGCGGATCGACCGGGGCGCCGCCGGCTCTGCTGAGCCTGTTCGAGGCGCTGGGAGGTGTGGACCTTCCGATCCTGCTGACCCAGCACATGCCGGCGGGATTCACGACCCTGCTGGCCCAGCAACTGGCGCGCGCGGGGGGCCGTCCGTGTACGGAGGGTCATGAAGGCGAGCGCATCGTTCCTGGCCGTGCCTATGTGGCGCCGGGCGGATTTCACATGACGGTGGGGGTCTCCCAGGCCGGGCCGGTGATCCGGCTGAACCAGGACCCGCCCGAGCATTTCTGCCGGCCGGCCGTGGATCCGATGCTGCGCAGCGCAGCCGAGGTCTACGGCGCGGGGCTTATGGCGGTGATCCTGACCGGCATGGGATCCGACGGCGCCGACGGGTGCGTCGCCGTGACGGACCGGGGCGGGCGCTGCATCGTCCAGGACGCCGCCACCAGCGTCGTCTGGGGCATGCCGGGGGCGGCGTCGCGAACGGGCGTGGTCGAGGCCGTCCTGCCGCTGAACCGGATCGGCGACTACATCCGCAACGCCGTGGGAGCCGCCCGATGAGCCCCGAGAACGCCGCCTTCTTCCGCGCCTTCGTGCTGCAGCGCTCCGGCCTCGTGCTGACGCCGGCGAAGGATTACCTGCTGCGCAGCCGGCTGGAGCCGCTGGTCCGGGCCGAGAAGCTGGCCGATCTGTGTGATCTGATCGGCCGTATACGGATGGCCCCCACGGGCGCCCTGGCCCAGAAGGCTGTCGACGCCATGGCCACGCACGAGAGCTATTTCTTCCGCGATGGCGCGCCGTTCGAACAGTTGCGCGCCAAGCTGCTGCCGGCGCTGATCGAGCGGCGGCGGTCCCACAAGCGACTGCGCATCCTCAGCGCGGCCTGCTCCAGCGGGCAGGAGCCCTATTCGCTAGCCATGCTGATGATCGAGCAGGCGGCCCTGATGCCCGGCTTCCACATCGACATTCTGGCCACGGACATGGCCGACGCCATTCTCGAGCGGGCGCGCACCGGCTGGTACAGCGACTTCGAGGTAAGCCGAGGCCTGTCGGCCGAACGGCAGGCGCGCTTCATGATGCGCGACGGCCAGGGGTTCCGGGTCGCCGATGAGGTCGCCCGCATGGTTCGCTTCCGGCGGCACAATCTGCTGGAAGGCACGGCGGGTCTGGGCCGGTTCGACCTGATCCTGTGCCGCAATGTGCTGATCTATTTCGAGCCGGCTCGGAAGGCCTGGGTGCTGGAGCGGCTGGCCGAGGTGCTGGAGCCGGACGGCGCCCTGATGCTGGGCAGCGCCGAGACGGTCGTGGGCCTGAACAGCGTGTTCGCCCCGGCGGCGGGGCAGCGGGGGGTGTTCGCCCCTGGCGCGACGGTGGCGCGGGTGGCCTGAGCCGGCCTCACCCCTTTGACCCGATCATCCTCGCGGACGCGGGGATCCAGTGAGAGCAACGCGCGCTCGGTTGGGCGATGCGGTCTTGGCCAAAGGACTGGATCCCCTCGTCCGAGGGGATGATCGGAGCAGGAGTCTTAAGCCGCCGCCAGCCGGTCCATCTCGCTGGTCAGGGCTTCGGCCTGCTGGGCCAGTTCGGCCGAGGCGCTGAGCAGGTCGGCGGAGGCGTCGCTGGTCTGGACCGCCGCGTTCGACACCTGGGCGATGCTGGACGAGACCTGGGCGGTGCCGTCGGCGACCTGGGCGACGTTGGCGGCGATCTCGCGCGTGGCGGCGGACTGTTCCTCGACCGCGCCGGCGATGGCCGAGGCGATCTCGGCGACCTTGCGGATGATGTCGGTGATCGAGCCGATGGCGCCGACCGAGGTCTGGGTCGCCGACTGCATCGCCGCCACCTGGGACGAGATTTCGTGCGTGGCGCGCGCGGTCTGGTCCGACAGGCTCTTCACCTCCGACGCCACCACGGCGAAGCCCTTGCCCGCCTCGCCCGCGCGCGCCGCCTCAATGGTGGCGTTCAGGGCCAGCAGCTTGGTCTGGCCGGCGATGTCGTTGATCAGGGTGACGACGTTGCCGATCTTCTGGGCCGCGTCGGCCAGGGTCTGGATCGAGACGCTGGTGCGGTCCGCCTCGGCCACGGCCTGCTGGCTGATGTTGCTGGATTCGGCGACCTGGCGGGCGATCTCGCTGATGGAGGCGGTGAGCTCCTCGCCGGCGGCCGAGACGGTCTGGACGTTGACCGAGGTGACCTCGGCGGCCGAGGCGACGGCGCCGGCCTGACGCGTCGTCTCCTCGGCGGTATGCGCCATGCTCTCGGCCGTGGCGCGCATCTCGGACGCGGCCGAGGCGACGATGGAGGAGATCTCCGTCACCCGCTCGGCGATCCGCTTCTGCTCGGTGATGTCGCTGGCGTATTTCACGACCTTGTAGGGACGGCCGGACGCGTCGAAGATCGGATTGTAGCTGGCCTGGATCCAGATCTCGCGGCCGCCCTTGCCCAGGCGCTTGTACTGGCCGGCGTCGAACTGGCCCTCGCCCAGCTTGGCCCAGAAGGCGCGGTAGTCGGCGCCCGCGGCCTCGGCCGGATCGACGAACATGCGATGATGGCGTCCCGTGATCTCGTCCGCGCCATAGCCCAGCGCGCGCAGGAAGTTGTCGTTGGCGGTCAGGATCGTCCCGTCCATCGAGAACTCGATCACCGCCTGTGACTTGTTGATGGCCGCGATCTGGCCCTCGAAGTTGGCGGTCTGCAGCTTGGAGGCGGTGATGTCGGTGGCGAACTTGACCACCTTGATCGGCACGCCGTGGCCGTCGACGATGGGGTTGTAGCTGGCCTCGATCCAGACCTCGCGGCCGCCCTTTCCAAGGCGGCGGTACTGGCCGACGTCGAACTCGCCGCGCCCCAGCTTCTCCCAGAACAGGCGGTAATCCAGGCTTCGGGCGTAGTCGGGATCCACGAACATGGAGTGGTGGCGCCCCGTCACCTCCTCGGCGCGATAGCCCATGGCCGACAGGAAGTTGCCGTTGGCAGTCAGGACCGTGCCGTCCATGGAGAACTCGATCACCGCCTGGGCCTTGCGGATGGCGTCCAGCAGGCCTGCAGCCTCGGCGGCCGGGTCGATGTCGAAGGCGCGGGTCGGTTCGATGGGTTGGGCGGACATGGCGGTTCCTCAATCAGGGTTCGGAGGGTCAGGTCGGGTCAGGCGGCGGCGTGGGCCTGATGCGTTGAAAGCGTGAGGACGGCCTCGACATCGAGGATCAGCAGAAGCCGATCCTCCATGCGGTGCAGGCCGGCGATCAGGGCGCGCCAGTGGGCGGACAGGGTGACGGGCGGCACCTCGCGATCCGCCCGGGACATCCAGACCACGTCGCCAACGTCGTCGACGATCAGGGCGTAGAGTTCGGCGCCGTGCTCGACGATGACGCTGATGCGAGCGCCCTCTTGCGGAGGCAGGCAGAGACGGCGGCGCATGTCGATGGCGGTGACGATCCGGCCGCGCAGGTTCATGACGCCGGCCACCTCGGGCGGGGCCTGGGGCACGCGGTTCAGCGGCGCCTCGGCCACCACGTCCTGCACCTGCAGCACCGGCGCGCCGAAGCAGGCGTCGCCCAGGCGCACGGTGACGAACCCCTCGATACGGCTCTCGCTCATGCCGCCCTCATCTCGATCGCCCCGCCGATGTCGGTCAGCAGGTCCTGGCCGGCGAACGCCGACAGGCCGCCGGTCGCCAGCGACTGGACGCCGAGGCTGAGCAGCGGCGTCTCGCGCCAGCGGTCCGCCTGCATCAGGGCGCGGGCGGTGCGGCGGGCCTGATCGCCCCGCGTGCTGGTGTCCGCCAGGATCAGGTCGAAGTCGCGCCCCTGGGCGTGCAGGGCCAGGGCCGCCTCGGGCGTCGCGGCGACGTGCACGGCGTAGCCGGCGCGCATCAGCAGCGGCCGCACCATCAGCTGGGTGAACGGGCTGCCGTCCAGCACCAGCAGGCGGCCCGCCTCGCCAGCCGCCGGCGGCTCCGGCTCGCCCGTCACGCGGCGCCAGTAGAAATCGATGTCGATCAGCCCCGCCGCCTGGCCGTCCAGGATGACGCTGCCGATCACGCCCGGCGTCGCTGCGGGCAGGTCGGAGCGGACGGGCGCCTCGACGATGTCGACGATCTCCTGCACCAGCAGACCCAGGTGCAGGTCGCCGCGCGCGAAGACCAGCAGCGGCAGGCGGCCCTCGCCCATCATCCGCGCGGGCTCGCCGGCGGCGTCCAGCACCGGCATCAGACGCCCGCGATACTGGCTGACCGTACGGCCGTCGACGGCTTCGACCTGCATCGGCGCCAGCTCCTCGATGCGCGAGACGCGGGCCAGGGGCGCGGCCTTCAGGGCGCCGTCGGCGGCGCGGAAGACCAGCAGGGGTTCGGTCGTCTCCGACGGCTCTGGCGCCGGGGCGACCGTCTCCTCCGATCGGTTCAGCAGGGCCCCGGCGCCGGCCTCCAGGGCCAGGCCCTTGAAGTCCAGGATCATTACGACCGCGCCGTCGCCCAGGATGGTCGCGCCGGAATAGACGCGCAGGGATCGCAGCAGGCTGGCCACCGGCTTGACCACGATCTCCTCGGTGTCGAACACCCGGTCGACGCGAACGCCGAACTGGAAGCCGCCGACGCGCGCCACGACGATGCAGGCGTCCCGAACCTCGTCCGCGCCGTCCAGCCGCAGCGCCTCGTTCAGCGACACCAGCGGCAGCAGACTGTCGCGCAGCCGCATGACCGGGGCGCCGTTCAGGGTCTCGATCCGCCGCGCGCCATCGCGGCTGTGCAGGCTGACCAGCTCGACGATTCCGGACTGCGGCAGGGCGAACCGCTCGCCCGCGCACTCCACGATCAGGGCGGAGACGATGCTGAGCGTCAGGGGGATGCGGATGGTGAAGCGCGTGCCGCGCCCGAGCGTGGACGCCAGGTCGATGGCGCCGCCGATCTGTTCGATGTTGGTGCGGACCACATCCATGCCGACGCCCCGGCCCGACACCGTCGTCACCGTCTCGGCGGTCGAGAAGCCGGGCGCGAAGATCAGCTGGCGCGCCTCCGCATCGTCCATCGTCGCCGCCTGGGCCGCCGCGATCAGGCCGTTCGACACCGCCTTGTCCTTGATCCTCTGGACGTCCAGGCCGCGTCCGTCGTCGTTCATCTCGATCAGGATGGCGCCGCCCTCGTGCCGGGCCGACAGGGTGATGCGGCCGCCGGGCGGCTTGCCGAGCGAGACCCGCTCGTCCGGTCCCTCCAGCCCGTGGTCACAGGCGTTGCGGATCATGTGGGTCAGCGGATCCTTGATCAGCTCCATGACCTGGCGGTCCAGCTCGGTGTCCTGGCCGGTCAGGGTCAGGTCGATGCGCTTGCCCAGGTCCATCGCCAGGTCGCGCACCAGTCTCGGCAGCTTGGCCCACGCGCCCGAGATCGGCTGCATGCGCGTGGTCATCACGCCCTCCTGCAGCTCGCTGGTGACCTGGTTCAGCCGGTGCAGGGGGGCGGCGAAGGGGCTGTCGGGCTGGTCCCGCAGGGCCTGGATCAGCTGGTTGCGGATCAGCACCAGCTCGCTGACCGTAGTCATCAGCGTCTCGAGCGTGTCGATGCCGACGCGGATGGTCTGAGCCCCGGCGGCGGGTTCGGCGATGCGGGGCGGGGGCTCGGCGACGGGAAGGGGCGCTGGGGCCCCAAGCAAATCGGCGACGGCCGCCGGCTCGGCGTCCAGCGCGATCAGGGCCTGCGACAAGCCGGCCGCCAGGCGATCGCGGCCGGGACCGATCAGGTCGGGCACGGCGGCGCCCAGATCGGCCAGCCGGTCCTGTCGCGCCGCCTCGGTCAGCGCCCGGCATAGGCGACCCTGAAGCTGATCCAGCCCCTGCCCGGCCAGCGCCGCCGCCTGCACCGGATCGGCCAGCAGGCCCGGCAGCGCCATCTCGCAGGCGCAATCCAGCGTCGCCTCGCCGCCCAGGCGCTGCAGCAGGGAACGGCCGTCGACGACGGGCGCCGGCTCGCTCGCGCCCGCGCCGTCGAACACCCGGTCCAGCCGCGCGATGAGGACGGCGTCGTCGCCCGCCGGTTCGGCGCCGCCCGCCGCCAGCGCCTCGACGATGGCGCGCACCACGTCGACGGCTTCGAGCACCGCCCCGACCGCCTGCGGCTCGACCGCCAGTTCGCCGTCGCGGAAGGCGCCGAGCACGTTCTCGGCCGCGTGGGCCACGGCCTGAAGGCGCGAAAGGGCGAGGAAGCCGCTGGTCCCCTTGATGGAGTGGATCAGGCGGAAGATGTCGCCCAGAAGGGCCGGGTCGTCGGGGTTCTGTTCGAACGCCACCAGCTTGGCGTCGACGGCCTCGATCCCCTCGCGCGCCTCGGCCACGAACTCGACGATGGCCTCTTCCAAAGGGCGTGCTCCTGACCGCCACGACGCGCATCTGCGCCGTGCAGAACCTCAGTCATGCCCTTGAAGGTTGTATAATGCGTTAACCACAACCGGAGCGAAGTCGGGTGAACTGTCGGCTTTCGCCCTGCTAGCCCTGTGCGCTCAGCGCAGAGGCATGTAGCGGCAGGTGAAGTCGGGATCGGCGGTGAGCAGGGCCGGCGTCAGGTGGATGTGCAGACGTTCCTCGGCCGCCGCCTGGTCCAGAGCGAACGCCTGTTCAGCCTCATAGAGGTCGTCCCGGTGCGCGTCGCGCCAGCCGGCGGCCTGCTTGATGGCGCGCGTCTTGGCCGCCGGCAGGCTGTCGGCGACGACGAAGACGTTGCGATGCCGCTCGGTGAACTCGGCGCTGTCGTAGCCGCCCAGGTTGACGTAATAGAGCTTGTCCGCGCCTTCCGACGGTTCGGGTCGCAGGGACACCGCGTGACCGTCGGCATGGGTGATCTCGCTCCAGCAGTCGATGTGGAGCGAGCCCGGCCGCCCCCACCACTGCGCCTTCAGCGCCTCGTGCGTGGCCTCGATCGTCGGCGCGACGATGAAGCGGATGTCGTGGACCTCGATATTGGCGCGTGGGTGCTCGCCGCCGATATAGATCGCGAACAGTTTCATGGTCAGGCTCGCCTAGGCAGCGGTTTGGAGCGCATCCGATACAGGCTTCATCGCCCCAAGCGCCAGCGCCAGACGGCGGCCGACGATCTCGCCCATCTCGTGCGAGCTGGTGATGCCCTGCACGAAGGGATGGCGACCCATGATGAAGGGCAGGCTGAGGCAGAACAGGCGATCTTCCGGCACGCCGTCGGCGATCGGATGGAAGACGTCGTCGATGACGATGCCGCGCGCGGCGTCCGGCGCGTCGCTGCTGCTCTCGTCGCGCACGATGCCCTGCTCCAGCAACGACAGAAAGGGGAACTGGATGGCGCCCAAGGGCCGCTGGCCCGTCGCCTCGATGAAGACGGGGAAATGCCGTGGGCGGTCGCCATGGATCAGCAGGACGCCGCCCTCGGGACGATGGGTGTCGATGCGGTAGTCGTCGCCCAAGGCCAGGATCTGCAGCACGCCGGCGCGCCGCAGCGCCAACATCCGCTCCACGGATTCATGCGGCACGGCGCCGTAGGCATCGACGAAAATCGGCTTGAGGTCGCGGTTAAAGCGCTGGAATTGAGGGCCGTCCAGGTGGGGCACGACGGCCGCCACGACCTCGTGCATACGCAGGATGGCGTCCCGCCAGGGCACCGTCACCTGAGCCGCGTGGTTGGCGCGGGCTTCCTCCAGATTGGCGGCCGCCCACTCAAAGGGATCGACCGCCGCGCGCTCGGCGAAATAGGCCTCGCTGAAGGTCTCCAGCGTGGCGTGCTCCAGGCCGGTAGCGGCGGCGTAGGCGGGATCGACCGCCATGAGCTCGCGCCGGAACAGGTCGAACACGTCGTCCAGCAGCGCCGCATCGGCCGCCGACGTCAGTCGCCCGATCGCCTCCGGCGTGCAGATATCCAGCGGCGCGTGCGGCAGCGGGAAGTAGTAGTCCGCTTCGGGCAGCAGGCCCTTGCGCGACATCATGGTGAGACGCAGCCTCTCGGTCCCGGGCGAGGCTTGATAGATCAGGGCGTCGTCCTGGCGGACGAAGGCGCCGTGCGCGCCGGCGATGGCCACAGCCGCGTCGATCGCGGTCAGCGACGAACCCCGGATGCCGATATCCGTCGCGGGCAGGCTCGCCAGGGTCGTCGCCGGCCAGGGGCTGAGGAAATAGCCGGGGCGCACCTCCTGCTGGGAGGGCCACTGGTGTCCGGTGGCCAGCACGACGTGGTCGAACAGCGCATGGCTCACGCCGCCGCCGCCCTGGGGCGACAGGGTCAGCCGCATGCCGTCCGCCGTATTGGCGGCGTCGACCACGCGACAACGGGTGCGGATATCGACCGTATTGCCCGCCTCGCGCGCCCTTCGCATCAGGGCGTCGAATTGGTCCTGGAAATAGCGCCCGAGCGCCACGCGGGGCACGAAGGCCCGATCGCTGATGTCCGCCGTCTGGACCCCCATGTCATGCAGGTCCGACGCGGTCTGATTGTGCAGCCAGGCCAGCAGGGTCTCGCCCAGCGGCGGGATCTCGACGCTGGCGATATTCGACAGCATGGCCGGGTCGTTCCAGCCAGGGCGATAGGGACTTCCAAGGCCGGCGGTCGGCTGGGCCTCGAACACGGTGATGCGCGCCCCGGACACGCCTTGGGCGAGCAGCGCGTTCAAGGTGTAGAGCGTGGTTGGGCCGGCGCCGACAAAGGCGATCGAGGAAGTCATCGCGGCCTGAATGCCTGGCGGCGCGAAAGGCGCCAATTGCCGAGAGCCGACATATGGGCCGGCGCGGCGGCATTTGAAGACTTTCGGCCGGACGGCTTCTCTGGTCTGATCGGCCCATGGGGCTCTATCCGGTGATCATGTGCGGGGGCGCGGGGACGCGGTTGTGGCCCGCGTCGCGCCCGTCGCGGCCCAAACAGTTCATTCCCTTGTCCGGCAACCGTTCGTTGTTTCAGGAGACGGCGCTGCGGGTCGCTCCGCTGGCCGAGGACGGCGGGCGGCTGATCGTCGTGGGAGGCAAGGCGCACCGGCAGGCGATCCTGGACCAGCTGGCCGAGATCGGGATCGAGGCGCAGGTTCTGCTGGAGCCCGAACCTCGCGACAGCGCCGCCGCCATGGCCGCCGCCGCCGCCTGGACCGAGGCGCGGGACGCGGCGGGCGTGAACGTCTTCGTCGCCTCGGATCACCACATCCCGGATCACGAGGGCTTCCGCGCCGCCGTGACGCGCGGCGCCGAAGCCGCGGCCGACGGACGGATCGTGACGCTGGGCGTGCGACCGACCGAACCGTCGTCGGCCTATGGCTATATCGCCCCGGAGGGGACCGACCTGTCGCCGGTCGCCGCCTTCGTCGAAAAGCCGGACCGGGCCGCGGCCGAGCGTTACATCGCGGGCGGCTACCTGTGGAACAGCGGCAACTTCATCGCGCGCGCGAATGTCCTGCTGAGCGAATTGCGGGCGGAGGCGCCGGCGGTGGAGGCGGCGGCGCGGGCCAGCCTGCCGGACGACGGGGCTGTGGTCGCCGATCTGGGCCCCGGCTTCCTGGCCGCCCCCAAGATCTCCATCGACTACGCCGTGATGGAGAAGACGACGCGGGCGTCGGTGTTGGCGGTCGATTTCGCCTGGTCTGACCTGGGCGCCTGGGACGCGGTGGCCGCGACGGGAGAGGGCGACCTGGGCGCCTTCGTCTTCGAGGACGCGGAGGGGTGCATGGCGCGCGCCTGCGACGGGGTCATGGTCGCCGCCATCGGCGTGCGGAACCTGGCCATCGTGGTCGAACGCGACGCCGTCCTGGTGTGCGACCTGTCGCGCAGCCAGGACGTCAAGAAGGTGGTCGAGCGGCTGAAGCTGGCCTCGCCGCTGCATCTGGATTTCCAGGACGCCCGGGCCGAGAGCCTGACGGTCGGCGCCGAGCGGCTGGCGCGGTGGCTGCGCCTGCGAGCCCTGCCGCTGTGGTCCGAACTGGTGTGGAGCGCGAGCGAGGGGTTCGCCGAGGGGCTGACGCTGGACGGCCGGCGGTCCCCGGCGCCGGCGCGGCCAGGCAGCCTGGCGCGGCTGGCGCGCGCCTTCGCGGAGGCCGGCGACCTGGGCTGGGGCGGGCCGTGGAACGCGCGACTGGCGGCGGCGATCACCGCCTCCGGCGGTGCGGGAGCCGGCGACCTGCGCGACCAGGCGGACCGGATGATCGCCCTGATGCAGACCAGGGCCGCCGCGCCGTCCGAGGCGGCCGGTCTGATCGCACGCGCGGCCGGCATGGATCGTCATCCGGTCGACAGCGGGCGACTGGCGGACCTTGGGCTGTTCGCCATCGAGCGCGGCGCGGCCGAACCACCCGCACTGTCGCAGGTCATGGCGGCGTCGGAGGGTGATTACGCCACCGGGCGTCTGTTTGACTGGGCGTGGTTGCGCGCGCGCGAGGCGAGCCTGCTGCGTCGGCCCGACGCGGGCGCTCTGGCGGCGGCCCTGTACCGGCGCGGCCTGGACGCGGTCGATCCGAGGCGCGGTCTGGCGCTGGAGGCGGCCGCGCCGGGTCGGGCCCAGAACCGCCGCGCCCGCCTGCGCACACAGGCGCACTGGCTGCGCGCCGCCCTGGCTTTGGCCGAGCTGACGGAGGGGCCCGAGCGCGCGCGCTATGTCGCCGACGCCGGCCGCGCCCTGACGGCCCTGTGGCGGTTCCTGAACGACGACGGCCTGTGGTTCGAGACGGTGCTGGAGGACGGCCAGCCCATCGAAGAGGTCGCCTCGGCCGCCGCCCTGGGCGACATCCTGGGCGCCCTGCGCCAGATGCACCGGTCAGCCGCGATCTGCTTCCCCGGCGGGGTGGCGCCCGGTCTGGCCTAGAAGATCAGGCGGACGCGATCCGTCAGAAGTGCTCGCGATAGACGGAGGCGATCCCGGCTCTCAGTTCGACGGCCGACGTCCAGCCGAGCGCCCTCAGACGATCGCCGCTCATCAGCTTGCGCATCGTACCGTCCGGCTTCGACGTATCCGTGCGGATTTCGCCCTCGAAGCCCACGACATCGCACACCAGACGGGCCAGATCGCCGATGGCGATGTCCTCGCCGGATCCGACGTTGACGTGCTCGAAGTCGGAATACCGCTGCATCAGGAACACGCACGCATCCGCGCAGTCGTCCGCGTGCAGGAACTCGCGCCGCGGCGTGCCCGTGCCCCAGATGGTGATATGGTCGGCGCCCGTCGCCTTGGCCTCATGCGCCTTGCGGATCAGGGCCGGCAGGACGTGGCTGGAGTTCAGGTCGAAGTTGTCGCCGGGCCCGTAAAGGTTGGTCGGCATGGCGCTGACGAAGTCGCAGCCGTGCTGCTTGCGGTACGCCTGGGCCAGCTTGATGCCGGCGATCTTGGCGATGGCGTACCACTCGTTGGTGGGCTCCAGCGGGCCGGTCAGCAGGGCGTCTTCCGGGATCGGCTGGGGCGCTTCCTTCGGATAGATGCAGCTGGAGCCCAGGAACAGCATCTTGCCGACGCCGTGCCGGTACGCCGCCTCGGTGACGTTCGCGGCGATCATCAGGTTGTCGTAGAGGAAGTCGGCCGGATATGTGTCGTTGGCCAGGATGCCGCCGACCTTGGCCGCCGCCATGAAGATGGCGTCCGGCTTCTTGTCGCCGACGAAGGCCAGGACCGCCGCCGGATCCTTCAGATCGACCTCGGCGCGGGTGGCGGTGATGATTTCGCAGTCCTCGGAGGCCAGCCGGCGCACGATGGCCGAGCCGACCATGCCGCGGTGACCGGCGACCCAGACGCGCTTGCCGGCGAGCGGGAAGATCACCGGCGCGATGGCCGCCTCATTCGCCATTGCCCCGCTGCTCCCGCGCCACGACGACCAGATCCGCCGCCACCATCTCGGCGCACAGGGCCTGCCACTTGGTCTCGTGGGTCCAGCCGAGCTTCTTCTTCGCCTTGGACGGGTCGCCGATCAGCAGGTCGACCTCGGTGGGGCGGAAGTAGCGGGGGTCGATCTCGACATAGACGCGGCCGGTCTCAGTACAGACGCCCTTCTCGTCGACGCCTGTACCTTCCCAGCGCAGGGAGATGTCGACGTTCCTGAAGGCCTCCGTGACGAAATCGCGGATGATGGTCGTCTCACCGGTCGCCAGGACGTAGTCGTCCGGCTGGTCCTGCTGCAGCATCAGCCACATGCCGCGGACGTATTCCTTGGCATGGCCCCAGTCGCGTTTGGCGTCGATGTTCCCCAGGAACAAGGTCTGCTGATAGCCCAGCTTGATGGCGGCGGCGGCGCGCGTGATCTTGCGGGTCACGAAGGTCTCGCCGCGCAGCGGGCTCTCGTGGTTGAACAGGATGCCGTTCGAGGCATGGATGCCGTAGGCCTCGCGGTAGTTCACCACGATCCAGAAGCCGTACATCTTGGCCACGGCATAGGGGCTGCGCGGATAGAAGGGCGTCGTCTCCGACTGCGGCACTTCCTGCACCTTGCCGTACAGCTCCGATGTCGAGGCCTGATAGAAGCGGGTCTTCTTCTCCAGCCCCAGGATACGGATCGCCTCCAGAATGCGCAGGGTGCCGATGCCGTCGGCGTTGGCGGTGTATTCCGGCGTGCCGAACGACACCTGGACGTGGCTCATGGCGGCCAGGTTGTAGATCTCGTCCGGCTGGGTCTCCTGGACGATGCGGATCAGATTGGTCGAGTCGGTCAGGTCGCCGTAGTGCAGGACGAACTTGGGGTTGGCCTCGTGCGGGTCCTGATAGATGTGGTCGATGCGGCCGGTGTTGAACGACGACGACCGGCGCTTCACGCCGTGGACCGTATAGCCCTTTTCCAGCAGCAGGTCGGCGAGATACGCCCCGTCCTGACCCGTCACGCCCGTGATCAGCGCGACCTTGCCCTTGCCTTCGTTCGCCATTGTTCCCCCGCTTCCCGATCCAGCGCGCCCGTCTTAGCGGCTCGCAAACGGTCCCGTCATCATGAAACGCCACAACAGCTCGCGCCGCATCGGCGCAGGCTCAGACGGTGGAGAGGAGATGGTGGACGCGACAGGGATTGAACCTGTGACCCCCTCGATGTCAACGAGGTGCTCTCCCGCTGAGCTACGCATCCGCCAAGGCGACGACTCCGGCATCCGAAGGTCGGGAAGGGCGGTCGTATAGCGGGGGCGGGCTGCGGTATCAAGCGTCTCTTTGGAATGATGGGTGGGGGACGTCCGGCTGCGTGATCGCGGCGGTGGCGCCGGGCGGTGCCGGCGGTTAGGGATGACGACATTACCCAGCCTTGGGGGAGGCCGCCGATAATGACCAGCGAGGAGACGGCGCCGGCGCCGCTGGCGATCGGGCTGGTGCGCGGCGCGGCCGTGGCGGTGCGCCTGCATGGGTCGGCGGGACGGCCGCCGGTGCTGATCGCGCAGACGGCGGCGGGCGAGATCAGCCTGCCGTTGCTGGAGGTCCGGGGCGGGCATCTGCGGGCGCTGAGGGCGTTGGGAGATGCACTGTCGGCCCGGGCGCGGCGACGGCTGAAGCGGGCGCCGGACCGGATCGACCAGGTCTTCGCCCTGCCCGGCGGCCTGATCAAGCGGCTGGAGGTGCAGCTGGACGACGGAACGCACGTCGATTGGGCGAGCACCGAAGGCGGGCTAGGCGATCTTCTGCCGACGGACGAAGAGACCTTCCGGGCGGCGCTGAGCTTCGGCAGTCGTCGCCACGCGGACCCCGAGACGGTGCGGTTCGTGACCGGCCAGGTGCTGCGCGGACCGGGGGTGGCGCAGACGCCGGACGGCTATCAGGACGGCTATCTGATCAACGCCTTCGTCATCCACCTGTACAAGTCGATCGAGCTGGACCGGCACGATCCGCCGGAGTGGACGCAGGCCGTGTTCGAGCGGATGAACGCCGTGCTGGCCGCCATGCCGACCACCGGCGTGGGGGTGCGCAGCGACGTGGAGCAGCTGTTCGTCTCGATGCGGATGGCGCTGTGGCAGATGCACATGGGCCGCGGCGAGGTCGATGCGGCCCAGGCTCGGCTGGACGAGGTCGTGGCCTATCACGACCTGTCCATCGACCGGATCGTCAACTGCAACCGCAGCTACAACCTGGCCAAGTCGATGTTCATGGCGGGGCTGCTGGCCCTGGCCCGCGACGAGGCCGATCTGGCGGGCCGGCTGTTCGAAAACGCCGCCGACGTGTTCCGGCGCGGCGTGGCGGCCGTGCGTCCGCGCACGGGCAACCTGACCTGGTTCGCCGAGATGGCGGCCACGCATCAGGTCGCCATCCACGCCATGACGCTGCTGCGGCGCCTGATCGAGGGGGCGCCGATCGCGAAGGAGACGGTGCTGGAGATGGCGCCGGCGGCGGTGCGGGTCGAGGACGCGGCCTATCTGGAGCGGCTGAAGGCGTCGCTGGCCTCGGCCTGGGTCGAGCCAAGGGCGCAGGCCTTTACGCCCTATGCCGATCCGGAGCTGGAGACCGCCTAGGCGGCGACCATCCGTTCCACTTCGTTGACCAGGTCCCGCAGGTGAACGGGCTTGGACAGGACCTTGGCCTGGGGCGAGGCCTGGGCGGCGGACAGGGCGACGGCGGCGAAGCCGGTGATGAACATGATGCGCAGGCCCGGCTGGCGCGCGGCGGCGATGCGGGCCACCTCGATGCCGTCGGCGCCCGGCATGACGATGTCGGTCAGCAGCAGGTCGTAGGGGCCGTGCTCCAGGGCGTCGATGGCGTCGTCGCCGTTCTCGCAATCGACCACCTGATGGCCGGCGCGCTCCAGCGCACGGGTCAGGAAGCCGCGCAGCGATCCGTCGTCTTCCGCCAGCAGAATGCGCGCCATGTCCGAAACCGTCCCCGTGAAGTCGAGCGTCACGCTAGGCCCGAAGCGGTAAACCGCCCATGAAAATCACCGGTCGCGCATTGGGGCCGGGCGCGCGGAGGACTAAGCGTCTGGGGATGGATTCGTCGGCCACGCCCGTGTTCGAGATCGAGGCGGCGGCCACGCCCGGCCCGCTGGTCTTCGCCTCGCCCCACTCGGGCGACCGCTATCCGGCCGACATGCGGCCACGCGCCGACTTGCCCGAGCGCAGTCTGCGAAGCGCCGAGGACGCCCTGGTCGACCGGCTGATCGCCACGGGGCCGTCGCAGGGCGCCGCCCTGATCCGGGCGCGGATCGGCCGGGGCTATGTCGATCTGAACCGCCCGCCGGACGCGCTGGACCCGCTGCTGATCGAGGGCGTGGAGGGGACGACCTGTCCCAAGACTCGGGCCGGGTATGGCGTGGTGGCGCGGCTGACCGGCGATGGACAGGCCTTCTACGACCGGCGGCTGACGATGCAGGAGGTCGAGGCCCGGCTGGCGTTCGCCCATGCGCCGTATCACGCGGCGCTGGCGCGGCTGATGCAGTCGGCGCGCGAGCGGCACGGCCGGGCGGTGCTGGTGGACTGGCACTCCATGCCCGGCGCAGCGGGGCCGGACGTGGTTCTGGGCGACCGGCATGGATCGTCGTGCGGCGCACGGCTGACCCGGCGGGTGCGGACCCTGTTCGAGCAGTGCGGGTGGAGCGTCGCGCTGAACCACCCCTATGCCGGCGGGTGGTGCACAGAGGCCTGGGGCCGTCCTGACGAGGGGTATGAGGCGATCCAGATCGAGATCCGGCGCGGCCTCTATCTCGATCCGGTCGCCGGCGGGCCGGGCCATGGCTATGAGCGGCGGCGCAAGGACGTGGCGCGCGTCATCGCCGGGCTGTGCGCCGAGCGATGGGACCGCTAACGCCAAGAAAAAAGCCGCGCCCGAGGGCGCGGCATAAAGTCTATAGGGAGGAAACGCCCAGGAAGGGCAAGACGCCCGGAGGCGTCACAGGCATAGTTAGGTTGCAGCGCACAAACGTCAAGCGGTTATTTCGCAAGTGCGTTCACGCAAGGTTACGCTTGATCACATATCGTCGTCGAGCAGGCCCCGCGCATCGCGGATCGCCTTGGCCGCCGGCGAACCCTGCTGTCGCCAGACCAGCAGGCTGAACGCCCAGATGACCCCGCCCGCCAGCCAGAGCGGGCCGAACAGCCAGGTCGCCGCCGCCAGCGCGAAGTAATAGCCCCGCACGCCCTGGCTGAAGGACGCCAACGCCGGGTTCAGCAGGCGCGCCGTCGCCTGCCCGAATGCGATGCGGTCACGCTTTCCCTCGATCTCGGGCGCCGCGCCGATGAGGGCGACGGTGTAGTTCATCTGGCGGATCGACCAGATGAAATCCATCAACCCGCGCGCCAGGCAGACCAGGACGAGGGCGAGCTTGGCTTCGAGCAGCGGGATCGACACGGACTCGGCGCCGACGGCGGCAAAGCCGCGCAGCGCGCTCTCGCCGCCGAACAGGATGCCCGCCACGGCCGCGATCAGCAGCAGGTTGGTCGAGGCGAAGAATGAGGCCGAGTTGATGGTGTGGCCCATCAGCTGGCTGTCCAGCAGCCGCACCTCGCGGCCCGTCATCGCCGCCATCCAGGCGTGGCGGATGTGGACCATGTCGGCGTTCAGCGTGCCCCAGCGTCGGCCGACCGCCTCCATCGCCGGCCCATAACCGAGCCAGCAGAGGATGAAGAGCGTTGCGGCGAACCAGTCGAGCGAAGTCATTGCGCGCTTACCTTAGCGGCTCGCCCGCCAGGCGGCCACGCTTGCCGTCGCTACCGTCAAAGTCTATCAACGCCGCCTTCCTATTTCGCAGTTGCACAATCCGAGCCCATCATGAACCTCGACGCCATTCCCGCCGGCCCCAACCCGCCGTGGGACCTGAACGTGGTGATCGAGATTCCCCAAGGCGGGCTGCCGGTCAAATACGAGATGGACAAGGCCTCGGGCGCCCTGTTCGTCGACCGTTTCCTGCATACGGCGATGTACTATCCGGGCAACTACGGCTTCATCCCGCACACGCTGTCGGACGACGGCGACCCCTGCGACGTGATCGTGCTGAACCCGACGCCGGTGGTGCCGGGCTGCATCATCCGCTCGCGCCCGATCGGCGTGCTGAAGATGGTCGACGAGGCCGGCGGCGACGAGAAGATCCTGGCCGTGCCGGTCGACAAGCTGAACCCCTACTACACCGACATCGCCAGCTATCGGCAGCTGCCGGCGATCCTGGTCGAGCAGATCGAGCACTTCTTCACCCGCTACAAGGATCTGGAGAAGGGCAAGTCGGTCACGGTCAAGGGCTGGGGTGACGCCGGCGAGGCCGCCGAACTGATCGCCCTGGGCATCAAGGCCCATCAGGACAAGCTGAAGTCCAAGGCGGCCAACGCCGCCTGACCCGGGGCCTTTCGGCCTAGACCTCGCTGACCGGACCCGGCTGACGCAGCCGGGTCTTCAGCCACATCACGCCCAGCAGATCCGACACCGAGGCCTTCAGCCGGCCCAGGTTGGTGTATTTCGACACCCCGCTGTCGCGGCCGCGGTGGCTGACGTCCAGATAGAGGTTGCGATAGCCCTCGCGGATCGTCAGCGCCGGCAGGTAGCGGTGGATGTGATCGAAGTAGGGCAGCGCCAGAAACACGTCGCGCCGGAACGCCTTCAGGCCGCAGCCGGTGTCGTCCGCGTCGTCGTTCAGCAGCCGCCTGCGGATGCGATTGGCCCACAGGGAGGCCTGGCGCTTTGCGCCCGTGTCCTGACGCTTGACCCGCCGCCCACCGACCAGCGCCACATCGTCCGGCGCCGCGATCAGGGCGTCGGCGAGACGAGGCGCGTCCGCGGGCGGATTCTGACCATCGCCGTCCAGCGTCACCACGATCGGCGCCCGTGCGGCGCGCACGCCGGTGCGCACCGCGCGGCTCTGCCCCGCATTCTTCGTGTGGGCCAGCACTCGCAGCGTCGGCAGCTCGGCCTTCAGCGCCTGCAGTTCCGCCAGGGTCGCATCCTTGCTGGCGTCATCGATGAAGATCATCTCGTAGGACCGGCCCGCAAAGGCCTCGGCGATCTCGCGCGCCAACGCCGGGGCGGCGCCCGCCTCGTCATGCACGGGCACGACGACGGAGATGTCGGGAAGGGCGGAAGATGCAGGACGTCGGGCCATGCGAGGCTTCCTAGCGGCAAAAGGTTCGCGAGGGGAGACGGCTGACGACACGCTGGGGCGCGTGGTACGACGGGCGGATGACGCGCCTCGATATCAAGTCCTGGGACTTCGACCAATGGATCGCCGGCTGGCGCGGCCCCGCGCTGGCCGCCCTGGTCGCCCTGGTCGCGGGCCTGCCCAGCCTGATGCTGCTGCCGCCCCTGGACCGCGACGAGAGCCGGTTCGCCGAGGCCACGGCCCAGATGCTGGAGAGCCGCGACTTCGTGGACATCCGCTTCCAGGAGGAGCCGCGCTACAAGAAGCCGGTCGGGATCTACTGGATGCAGGCTGCTGCCGTGGCCGTGACATCCAACGCGGCCGAACGCGACATCCGACCCTATCGACTGCCCAGCCTGTTCGGCGCGATGATCGCGGCGGCGGCCGTGGTCTGGGCCGGCGCCGCCCTGTTCGGACGCCGCGCGGGCTTCCTGGCCGGCGCCATCCTGGGCGCGACCTTCCTGCTGTCGTCCGAGGCCGGGATCGCCAAGACCGATGCGATGCTGTGCGCCTCCGTCACCCTGGCGATGGCCGCCCTCTCTCGGATCTACATGGCCTGCCGGGCGGGCGAGGCGCCGGATCGACGACACAAGTTCCTGTTCTGGCTGGGCCTGGGCGTCTCCATCCTGGTGAAGGGGCCGATCGGCCTGCTGGTCGTCGGACTGGCCGTCATCGCCCTGACCGTCTGGGATCGCGACGCCCGCTGGCTGAAGAAGCTGGGCTGGGGCTGGGGGCTGCCGCTGACGCTGCTGATCGTCGGACCGTGGGCCATCGCCATCACCATCGCCACGGACGGCGACTTCTGGCGCGAGGCGGTCGGCCACGACCTGGGCGGCAAGATCACGGGCGCGCAGGAAAGCCACGGCGGCCTGCCGGGCATGTATGTGCTGCTGTCGCCGCTGCTGCTGTTTCCCGTCACCCTGCTGCTGCCCGCCGCCGTGTCGACGGCCTGGTCGCGTCGCAACGACCCGGCGGTGCGCTTCGCGGTCTGCTGGCTGGTCCCCGGCTGGCTGATGTTCGAGCTGGCCCCGACCAAGCTGTGGCACTACACCCTGCCCACGTTCGGCGCGATCGCCCTGCTGGCGGCGGCCGCGCTGGCGCAGCCCATCGGCAGGCTGTCGCGCGTGATCGGCGCGGGCCTGGGGCTGTTCGCGGCCGTGGTCATCAGCGCCATCGCCATCTACGGCCTGACCGAGTTCGGCTCTTCCACCGCACAGACCTGGGCGGCGATGACGGTGGTCTTGGCCCTGGCGGCCGGAGCGATCGGCGGCTTCCTGCTGCTCAACAAGGCGCCCCTCGGAGCCGTCGCATACGCTTTGGGGCTGGGCGTCCTGGCCCACGCCTGCCTGGCCGGCGAGATCCGCCAGTTGCGGCCATTGTCGATCGCGCCCCGACTTGAACGCGCCTTGCAGGACGCCGGCATCGACCCGCGTCAGGGCCGCGTCGCCGGACCGGTCGCCATCACCACCTTTCATGAGCCCAGCTTCGTCTTCCTGCAGGGCCGCGACACCCAGCTGACGGACGCCGAGGGGGCCGCGCGGGCCCTGTCGGAAGGCCGCCCCGCCATCGTGGAGGCTCGCGACGCCGACGCCTTCCGACATGCCGCCGCGCGCTGGGGCGTGGCCGGGCGCGCGACCGGCGTGGTGACGGGCCATAACTATTCTAGCGGCGACGACGTCAGCCTGACGGTCTACGCCCCTCCGTCGCCGGTGCGAGCGGCGCGATGAGCCGCTTCATCCAGATCGTCGAGGTCGGCCCGCGCGACGGCCTGCAGAACGAGAAGGCCGTGCTAGACCCCGCCATCCGGGCCGCGTTCACGCGGCGGCTGGAGGCCGCCGGCGCGCGCCGCATCGAGGCCGCCAGCTTCGTCCACCCCAAGTACGTGCCCCAGATGGCCGGCGCAGAGGATGTCATGGCCGCCCTGCCGGCCGAGGCAGGTCGCAGCCGCATCGGCCTGGTGCTGAACGCGCGTGGCTATGACCGCGCCGCGGCCACGGCCGTGGACGAGATCAACGTCTCGGTCTCCGCCACGGACGGTTTCGGCCTGAAGAACCAGGGTCTGTCGGTGAAGGACCAGCAGGTCATGCTGGAAGAGATCGTCGCCCGCCGCCACAACGCCGAGCCGGGCGGCGCCGCGCCGTCGCTGTCGGTGACGATCTCCTGCGTCTGGGGCTGCCCCTTCGACGGGGAGGTGTCGGTCGATCAGGTCGCCGAGCGCGTCGCCGCCATCGCCGCCCTGGGCTTCGACGAGATCGCCCTGGCCGACACCATCGGCGCGGGCGATCCCTGGGCCGTCACCAAGAAGGTCGAAGCCGCCCGCAAGGCCGCGCCGGACGCGGTCCTGCGTCTGCATTTCCACGACACCCGCAACACCGGCCTGGCCAACGCCTACGCCGGGGTCGAGGCGGGGGTGGACATCCTGGACGCCAGCTGCGGCGGCATCGGCGGCTGCCCCTTCGCGCCCGGCGCCACCGGCAACATCGCGACCGAGGACCTGGTCTACATGCTGGAGCGGGCCGGGTTCGAAACCGGCTACGATCTCGGCGCCCTGATCGACACCGCCGGATGGATCGGCGAGCAGCTCGGCATCCGCCCGCCCTCTCGCCTCAGCCGCGCCGGGCCGTTTCCGAAGGCCTAGTCGACCGTGATCTCCACGCCCAGGGCGAAGGCGCCGAGCGCGGCGTCCCACCCCTGCCTCCGGGCGGCGTCGTCCGCATTGGCGAAGCGGATGGCATAGCGGGCGTCCCCCGCCAGTCGGGGATCGGCGTCCGGCAGGGCCAGCAGCACCCGCCAGCGCCCGGGCGCCAGATCGACCGGCGACGTGACGCCGAGCCCCGCCGCCGTCTCGCCCGGCCCCCAGTCGCGCGCATCGACGCTCGCCGTCGGCAGACGCCGGACCTCGCCCGTTTCGGCATGGACCAGCACGATCTCGACGGGCCGCGCGTTCATCGGCCGGGACCAGCCCAGGTTCTGCACCGCCAGCGAAACCTCGAACCTCGCCCCCGGCGTGGTCCGGTGTGGAACCTCGGCCGCGCCGAGCGCGAAGCGATACCCCATCGAGCGCCGGACCTGATCCATGCAGCCCCCGGCGATCCAGCGCTCATGGAAGGCGCGTCGGTAATAGCTGTCGTTCAGATAGGTCAGGTTGAACGCGGCCCCTTCGCCCAGAATATCGGCGCAGTCCGCCCGAGGCCGCGCGCCCGCCTCGTCGGCCGGATTGCAGGTCTCGCCGCCGAAGGGCGCGATGTCGCCCAGCGCCTGCATCACCGCCCGTTGCCGCGCCCGCAGGGCCGGGTCTTCGTCATAGGTGCCCACGTCGGTGTCGCTGGCCAGGAAGCAGTCGTTGTGGAACCCGACCCGTCCCTCCGGCCGGGCCCGCCAGGCGATCAGGTCGGGCGGATAGCGGAACTGGACGAACCGCCCCTGCGGGACCGCCGCCATCAGGGCGTCCTTCACCCTCAGCTTGTTCTCAGGCGTCGCCAGGCCGTTGCTGGACGTGTGCCATTCGCCCCAGGCCCCGATCAGCCCGGCCTGGACCACCGCGATGACGTCCTGATTGGCGGCGAACACCGGCGTCAGCTGCGCCAGATGTCGTTCCACGATCGCCAGCGGCGCGTCACGCGCATCACGGTATCCGGTCTCGCCCTGGGGATCGTTGTAGGACGCCCGTACGATCAGCTTGATCCCGGTCCGCCGCGCCCGCCCGAAGGCGGCGTCCAGCGCCTGGATTTCGCTCTCCGGCAAGGCCGCCTCGCGCCACGGCTCCAGGTCGATCTTCACGTAGACCAGCCGGAAACCGGCCGCGAAGGCTTCGGCCATATCGGCCCCGCTCGCCCGCGCCAGATCGGGCCCGATCACCCGGTAGAAGCCGCGTTCGGGATTGGGCCAGTCGGCCTCGCTGGCGACGAACGTCACCGTCTGGACGTCTTGCGCCCGCACCGCCGTCGCCATCGCCAGGGCGGCCAGAAGGATCAGCCAGAAGCGCATCATGTCCTCAACCGTAGCCGTATGGAGCGAACCAAGGTATGCATCGTTAACAAGCTCGACCGTTCGGGTGCGAATGAGGAAGCCGCGCCATGCTGATCGCCATTCCCCTGCTGATGATCCCTGTCATCATCTATAACCTGGTGGTCCTGGTCGGCGCCGGCGGCAGCGGCGGGATGGCGGCGGCCGACGCGGTGCTGCGCGACCCCATGTTCTCCATCCCCATGGCCTCGGGCGCCAGCTGGAATGTTGGTTCGGGCGACTTGATCCTGTTCCTGTCGCTGATCCTGCTGTTCTTCGAGCTGCTGAAGTCCACCTCCAGCCAGAAGGTGGCGATCGTCAACCACGCCTTGTCGATGGTGCTGTTCGTTGTCGTCCTGATCGAGTTCCTGCTGATCCGCGGCTTCGCCACCTCGACCTTCTTCCTGATCGTCATCATGGTCCTGCTGGACGTGCTGGCCGGCTTCATCGTCACCATCATCTCGGCCCGCAAGGACCTGGACTTCGGCGGGGCGTGACGACGCGCGCGCTCTGACGAGCGGGCGTTCAGACTTGACGATGCAAGGGAAGTAGAGACCGCGCGACCCGAAGGGGAATTCGTTGTGGCTGCTGCCTTCCGGCCCTGACCAGGTTGGCGAAGCCTTCGCCCGCGCGATCTCCAAGGCCGATATGGCGCGGCGGCGACTTCAGATCAAGCCTCCCGCCTGCGACCGAGCGGCGCTAGAAGCGGATCATGCCCTTCACCGCCAACACCTTCGCCGGCAATCCCCTGGACCGGGCGGGCGACCGCCGCAGCGATCCGGCCTGGCTGGCAGCGCAGGCGGCGGGCCCCGGCGCCCTGGCGCTGGCGTTGCACGAGGGCCGCGTGCTGATCGAGGCGCACCCCGAGGGACCGCGCCTGGCCTGGCTTGATCTGTCGATGGCGCGCGATCTGGCGCCGGGACGCGAGGCCTTTCTGGGTCTCTGGAAGGACGCGCCGGTCTTCGCCGTCGACCTGACGGAGGAAATCCCGAGCCTGGGCGAGTTCATCGACCTGCGCACCGCCGCGTCCGTGCTGTCCGGCCCCGATGCGGCGATGGCGGGGACGGCCAAGAGCCTGTTCGACTGGCGCAACCGCCACGGCTTCTGCGCCCGTTGCGGCCAGAAGACCGCGGACGCCTCGGGCGGATGGAAGCGGATATGCCCCGCCTGCGGCGCCGAGCATTTCCCGCGCGTCGATCCGGTGACCATCATGCTGCCGGTCTACAGCGGCGGGGCCGAGCCGAAATGCCTGCTGGGTCGCCAGGCCGCGTGGCCGGCGGGCCGGATGTCGGCCCTGGCCGGGTTCGTCGAGCCCGGCGAGACCATCGAGGAAGGCTGCGCCCGCGAGATCGCCGAGGAGGCCGGCCTTACGGTCGTCGCCGCCCGCTATCACTCCAGCCAGCCCTGGCCCTTCCCGTCCCAGCTGATGATCGGCCTGATCGCCGAGGTCTCGGACGACGAGGCCCGCCCCGACCAGACCGAGCTGGAGGCCGTCGCCTGGTTCACCCGCGACGAGGCCCGCGCCGTGCTGGACGGTCGCCACCCGGAGGTGAAGGCGCCCCCGCCCTTCGCCATCGCGCACACGCTGATTAAGGCGTGGGTGGAGGGGTTTGAGGTCTAGGCGCGGAACGCTCTCCGCCCCCTGGGCGGAGACAGCGAGCGTCAGCGAGCAGAGGCGGGCAGGTTCAGAGCGCGACCCTTCGGACCCGCCTCTGGCGCCTTCGGCGCCTGTCTCCGCCCAAGGGGCGGAGAGCGATCGTTCAGCCCCACGTCCTGAAGTGCTTCGACAGTTTCAGGCCCTGCCGCTGGTAGTGGCTGCCGCCCTCGCCATAGAGCCGCGTCGGCCGCTCGGTCAGCGGCTCATAGACCAGCCGCGCCACGATCTGCCCGTGCTCCAGCAGGAAGGGCGTGTCGTGCGTCCGCACCTCCAGCACTCCGCGCGAGCCCTTACCGTGCGCCTCGTCCACCCCGAAGCCAGGGTCGAAGAAGCCGGCGTAGTGGACGCGGAATTCGCCCACCGACGGGTCGATCGGCGTCATCTCGGCGGCCTGCAGCACCGGGATCTCGACCGGTTCGCGCGAGGCCAGGATGTAGAATTCGCCCGGGTCCAGCAGCAGCTCCCCGCGCTGGGCCTGCAGGGGCTCCCAGAAGTCGCGGGGGTCGTGACCATCTTCGCGGTCCATATCGACCACCCCGGCGTGACGCCGACCGCGATAGCCCACCACGCCGTTCTCGCCGGACTGCAGGTCGACGCCGACGCTGCGGGTCTCAAGCTTGGGCGTCTCGCCGGTCTTGAGCCGAAGCTGGTTCAGCCGCGTGCCCGGCCGCACCAGGATGGAGAAGGTCTGGGGCGCGATCTCCAGATAGAGCGGCCCGTCATAGCCCGCCGCCACGTCGTCGAAGGCGTCGCCCCGGTCGGTCAGCAGGCGCACGAAGACGTCCACCCGGCCGGTCGAGCTCTTGGGATTGGCGCGCGCGGTCAGGCCGGCGGGCAGGCTGAGACGCTCCTGCAAACGTGCGATGTAGACGCAGCCCTTTTCCAGCACCACGCCGTCATCGGTCAGTTCGATCCCGTGCATCGTCACGTCGGCCAGCCGTTCCTCGACCGTGCGGCGGCCGGGCAGGAAGCTGGCGCGCACCCGCCACGCCCGGTCGCCAAGGCGCAGGTCCAGGCTGGCCGGCTGGACCTGGTCGGCGTCGAAGCGGGTCTGGCTGGCCACCGCGCCGGTGGCGATCAGGGTCTCGATGGCCTGGCAGGGCAGGATGCCGATGGGGGTCTCGCTCATGCGCCTTGCCATACACGGTTTCAGATATGAGGCCACGCTTGCGTCGGCCGACGAGCAGCGCGACGCTGACGCATGCACGACCAACCCGCCTATGAGGCCCGGACCCGCGACGTCGTGGTTCGCGTCCGCCCCAGCTATCTGGCCGGCCAGTCCGACCCCGAGGGCGGTCGCTGGGTCTGGGCCTACCATGTCGAGATCGAGAACCAGGGCGGCCAGACCCTGCAACTGCTGGCGCGGCGCTGGAGCATCGTCGACGGCCTGGGCCGCACCGAGGAGGTGCGCGGGCCCGGCGTCGTGGGCGAGCAGCCCGTCATCGGCCCCGGCCAGCGCTTCGCCTACGCCTCCGGCTGTCCCTTAGGCACCCCCAGCGGCTCGATGAGCGGCGGCTACTACATGGCCGACGAGGCGGGCGAGACCTTCGAAGTGGAAATCCCCGCCTTCTCGCTCGACGTGCCGGACCCGAGGCGGAAGCTGAACTGAGCCCTTCTCCCCTCGGGGGAGAAGGTGGCAGGCGAAGCCTGACGGTTGAGGGGGTGGGATGAAGCGCCCTCATCGTCGGCCGTTGTGCGTGTCGCTCGCGTCCCCCTCATCCGAGCCGCTATCGCGGCCCACCTTCTCCCCCGAGGGGAGAAGGATCACAAATTAAGCAGGGCCGGGTCGCCGCCTTGGGCGCTGATGTTGTTGCTGATGGCCTTTTCGGACGCATAGCGGATCAGGCTGTAGGGGCCGCCGGCCTTGGGGCCGGTGCCGGAGAGGCCCTCGCCGCCGAAGGGCTGGACGCCGACCACCGCGCCGATGATCGAGCGGTTGATGTAGACGTTTCCGGCCGGGACCAGGCGCGCGACCTCGTCGGCGAAGGCCTCGATCCGGCTGTGCACGCCCAGCGTCAGGCCGTAACCGCGCGCGGCCAGCTTGGCGGCCGTCTCCTTCAACTTCGACGGCTCATAGCGGACGACGTGCAGGATGGGGCCGAAGACCTCGCGCTCCAGATAGTCGGGGGTCGGGACCTCGGCGATGGTCGGGGCGAAGACGTGGCCCCGGGCGGCGGAGGCGGGGACGGCGGCGCGGGCGACGATCCTGGCGTCGCCTTCGAGGCGCTTCAGGTGCGCCTCCAGCATGGCCTTGGCGTCGGCGTCGATGACCGGGCCGATGTCCGTCGACGGGTCCGTCGGGTCGCCCACCACCTGGGCCTCAAGCGCGCCCTTCAGACCATCGATGAGCGCGTCGGCGGCGTCGTGGGGGACGTAGAGCAGGCGCAGGGCCGAGCACCGCTGGCCGCTCGACCCGAAGGCCGACAGGATCACGTCGTCGATGACCTGTTCCTTCAACGCCGTGGTGTCGATGAACATGCCGTTCAGGCCGCCCGTCTCGGCGATGAAGGGGATGATCGGCCCGGCGCGGTTGGCCAGCGCCCGGTTGATGGCCGTGGCCGTGTCGGTGCCGCCGGTGAAGGCGACGCCGTCGACGGCGGGATGGCTGGTCAGGACCGCGCCCACCGTCTCGCCACGTCCGGGGACCAGGGCCAGCAGGTCGGGATCGAGGCCGGCCTTGTAGTAGAGCCGAACCGCCTCGGCGGCGATCAGGGGCGTCTGCTCGGCCGGCTTGGCCAGGACGGCGTTGCCGGCGGCGAGCGCGGCCGCGATCTGGCCGGTGAAGATGGCCAGCGGGAAGTTCCACGGGCTGATACAGGCGAAGACGCCGCGTCCGTGCAGGACCAGCGAGTTGATCTCGCCCACCGGCCCCTGCAGCGGCTTGGCGCCGCCGAAGTCTCGCTCGGCCAACATGGCGTAGTAGCGGAGGAAGTCCGCCGCCTCGCGCACTTCGGCCACGCCGTCGTTCAGCGTCTTGCCGGCTTCGCGCGACAGCAGGGCGACCAGGCGGTCCATGTCGCCTTCCAGCGCATCGGCCATGGCGCGCAGGACGGGGGCGCGGCCCGTCCCGCCGATCTTGTCCCATTTCGCCTGCGCCTTGATGGCGGCCTCGGCGGCGGCGTCGATGTCCTCGGGCGTGGCTTCGGAGACATGGCCCAGAACCTGGGTCGTGTCGAAGGGGTTCAGCACATCCTGGGCGTTCACGCCCGCACGCAGCTTGCCGCCGATGATCGGGCCGGAGGTCAGGCGTTCCGAGTCGACCTTCTCCAGCGCCCGGGCGTGCCGCTCGCGGTCGGCGGCCTGGGAGTAGTCGCGGCCCAGCGAGTTCTGGCGGTCCATGTACATGTCCTTGGGGGTCGGGATCTTGGCGTGGCGGTCGGGATGGGCCTCGACCACGGTGATCGGATCGGCGGCGACGGCGGAGGCGGGCACCCGCTCGTCCAGCAGGGCGTGGACGAACGACGAGTTGGCGCCGTTTTCCAGCAGGCGGCGCACCAGATAGGGCAGCAGGTCCTCGTGCCCGCCGACGGGGGCGTAGGCCCGGATGCTCAGCGTCTCGTCCGACCAGTCGGCCGATGCGGCGGCGTAGAGCGCCTCGCCCATGCCGTGGAGGCGCTGGTACTCGATCTTCACGCCCCGCTCGCGCGCCATCCGGTGCACGACGGCCAGCGAATGGGCGTTGTGGGTGGCGAACTGGCTGTAGAGGTGCGGCGCCGCCTCGATCATCAGCTTGGCGGCGGTCAGATAGTTCAGGTCCGTCGCCGCCTTGGTGGTGAAGACCGGATAGTCGGTGCGGCCGAACTGCTGGGCGCGCTTGATCTCGGTGTCCCAATAGGCGCCCTTGACCAGACGGACCATCAAACGACGGCCGGACGCCTGGGACAGGGCGGTCAGCCGCTCGATCACCTCGGGCGCCCGCTTCTGATATGCCTGAACGGCGAGGCCCAGGCCGGTCCAGCCGCCCAGCTCGCTTTCATGCGCCAGCCGGTCCAGCAGCTTCAGCGACAGGGCCAGGCGGTCGGCCTCCTCCGCGTCGATGGTGAAGTTGATGTCGTGTTTCGCCGCGATCCGGGCCAGGCGCAGGATGCGGGGATAGAGTTCGGACCAGACGCGATCCTCGTGCGTCGCCTCATAGCGGGGCGACAGGGCCGACAGCTTGACCGAGACGCCGTGACCGGCTTCGGGGCCTTGGGTGCTGGACTTGCCGACGGCCTCGATGGCTTCGGCGTAGATGCGCTCATAGCGTTCGGCGTCGTGGGCGGTGCGGGCGCCTTCGCCCAGCATGTCGAAACTGCACAGCCAGCCCTCGCGGTTGGCCCGCTTCAGCGCCGCCTGGATGGTGCGGCCGACCACGAACTGCTCGCCCATGATGCGCACGGCGGCGGCGACGGCCTGGCGGATCACCGGCTCGCCGATGCGGCCCGCGACCCGCTTCAGGAAGTTGGGCAGGTCAGTCTTGGCCTCGTCGTCGGCGTCGACCAGCTTGCCGGTCAGCATCAGGCCCCAGGTCGAGGCGTTGACGAACAGGCTGTCGGATTGGCCCAGGTGCGAGGCCCAGTCGGCCGAACCGATCTTCTCGGCGATCAGCTTGTCGCGGGTGTCCTCGTCCGGCGTGCGCAGCAGGGCCTCGGCCAGACACATCAGGGCCAGCCCCTCGCGGGTGCCCAGCGAGAACTCCTGCAGGAAGCTTTCGACCACGCCCTGTTTGGTCTGGCTGCGCCGCGCGCCCTCGACCAGAGCCACGGCCTCGTCAACGGCGGCCTGCCGCTGGGCGGCGTCGAGCGGGCTGCGAGCCAGCAGGCCCCGCACCACCGCCGTCTCATCCGCGAACTTGCCGTGATCCAGCGTGTCCCAGTCCTGAGACAGGCCGGGGAAGGAAGCGTTCGATGTCATGGCGGCCTCTTAGACCCTCGCGCGGGCCGATGGGAGGCCCCAAGGTTGACAGCGAGCAGGGGCCATCTCGCCAAGCGCATCGGGAGGCGCTAGATCGGTGCGCTCGACAACGGCGGAGGCCGATCGGCCCGCATGCGCATCGTTCTGGCCACCGACGCCTGGGAGCCCCAGGTCAACGGCGTCGTCCGCACCCTGACGCGGACCGTCGCCGAATGCCGGGGCATGGGCCATGAGGTCGATGTCGTCGAGCCCAGCCAGTTCAAGACCATCCCCTGCCCCACCTATCCGGAGATCCGGCTGGCGCTGGGGGCCGAAGAAGAGATCCGCGAACGCCTGCGCGCCTTCGAGCCCGAGGCGGTGCATATCGCCACCGAGGGCCCCATCGGCATCGCCACCCGGCGCATCTGCGTGGAGTGGAAGCTGCCGTTCACGACCAGCTATCACACGAAATTCCCCGAATACGTCTCGGCCCGGTTCCCGATCCCGGTGCAGGTCGGCTACGCCTATATGAAGTGGTTCCACAAGCCTTCGGGCCGGTTGATGGTGGCCACCCCGACCCTGCGCGACGAGCTCTTGGAGCACGGTTTCCGCAATGTCTCGCCGTGGTCGCGCGGCGTGGACACCGAGCTGTTCAATCCGGACCTGGAGCGCATCTACGACGAACTGGGCGGCCCAAACGACCCAGGGAGGGACTGGCCGCGGCCGTTTTGGCTGAACGTCGGCCGGGTGGCGGTCGAAAAAAACATCGAGACATTCCTAAAGACCGACCTGCCGGGCACCAAGATCGTGGTCGGCGACGGCCCGGCCCGCGCCGAGCTGGAGGCGCAGTATCCGGACGCCAAGTTCCTGGGCGCCAAGTTCGGCGAGGAGTTGGCGCGGTGCTTCCGCGACGCGGACGTCTTCGTCTTCCCTAGCTGGACCGACACCTTCGGCCTGGTGATCCTGGAGGCCATGGCCGCCGGCACACCGGTCGCCGCCTTCCCGGCGCATGGGCCGATCGACATCATCCCCGGCTCCAACGCCGGCGCCATCGACGACGACCTGCGGACCGCCTGCCTGAAGGCGCTGGAGTGCGACCGGGGGGCCGTGCGCGCCTATGCCGAGAAGTTCAGCTGGCGCGCGTCGGCGGAAGAGTTCGTGGCGAATCTGGAGCCCTATCCGGACCCTGAGCGTGGGCGGTTCTGGCGCAGGCTGCGACGGATCGCGCGGATTCGCAGGCGCGCGGCGGCGGCCTGATCGCCTGTCCTGACTTGCGCTTCCCTCTCCCAGAGGGAGAGGGCTTGAGCACCTGAGAGCCGAAGGCGACCAGTCTTGTGCGAAAGGGTGAGGGGTGGGCGGCTAACCGGTGAGGGCGATCCCCTCACCCTTTCGGCTAAGACGCATCGCTTCGCTCTGCGAGCCTCAAGCCCTCTCCCTATGGGATAGGGATCGTCCTGCTGTTGCTACTTCGCCGGCGCGCCCATCGGCGTCAGCGCCGCCAGGGTCGCCCGCTGCGCCTGCAGGCGGTCTTCCGGCAGGGGGATCAGGCCGCGGTCCTGCAGATAGCCGCCGCGGGCGGCCGCGCCTTCGGACAGGAACTCCTGAACGAATGTCAGAAGGCCTGGCGTCACGCCGATGTTCTGCTTCTTCACATAGATGAAGAGGCTGCGGGACAGGGGGTAGGAGCCGTCGGCGATGGTGTCGGGCGACGGGGCGACGCCGTCGATGGTCTCGGCCTTCACCGTGTCGCGGTTCTGCTCGAGGAAGGAATAGCCGAAGACGCCCAGCGAGCCCGGCGTACGGGTCAGGGTCTGGAGGATGGCGTTGTCGTTCTCGCCCGAGTCGATCCAGGCGCCGTCCTCACGCACCGTGTGCGTCAGGCTTTCGAACCGTTCCTTGTCGTCGGCCAGCGCCTTGACCGCCGGGACCAGCTTGCCGCCGGGCGCCATGGCCAGTTCGACGAAGGCGTCGCGCGTGCCGGAGGTGGGCGGCGGGCCGTAGACCTGGATGCGCTGGTTCGGCAGGCCGGCGTTGATCTGGTTCCAGGTGCGGGCCGGGTTGGCGACGAAGGTCCCGTTCGGGCCCGGCACCGTCTTGCCCAGACCTTCGTACAGGTCGTTCAGTTCGAAGTTGAAGCTGTTGCCCGTGCGGGCCGTGGCGATGACGATGCCGTCGAAGCCGATCATCAGCTCGATGATCTCGGTGACGCCGTTCTTCTTGCAGTCCTCGAACTCGGACTTCTTCATCGGCCGCGAGGCGTTGGCGATGTCCGGCGTCTGCGGACCGACGCCGGAGCAGAAGGCCTTGATGCCGCCGCCGGTGCCCAGGGCCTCGACGCGGGGCGCCGCGCCGCCGTTCAGCCGCGCGAAATTCTCGGCCACGCGGGTGGCGAAGGGAAACACCGTCGAGGAGCCCGCCGCCCAGACGCCCGCGCGGGCGCCGCTGCCGCCCTCGCCCGAACAGGCGGCGAGAGCCAGAGCGCAGACCGCCGCGGCGGCGATGAGGGTGCGTTGCATAGAGGCCTTCCCGGTCACGGGCGGCTTAAAGCACGGTTTCGTGACAGTTCATCAGAGCAGTCGACGCCGCATCGCCTGGGACAGCATGTCGATCAGGGTGACGGCCACGACGATGATGAGGGCGATGGTCGAGACGGTGCGATAGTCGAACGCCTGCAGGCTTTCGAACAGCACCTGGCCGATGCCGCCGGCGCCGATCAGGCCCAGCACGGTGGCGGCGCGGCTGTTGGATTCGAAGCGGTAAAGGGCGAAGGAGGTCCACAGGGGCGCGACCTGCGGGATGACGCCCCAGGCGATTTCGTGCAGGCGTCCGGCGCCGGTCGCCTTGACCCCCTCGATCGGTCCCTTGTCGATCGACTCCACCGCCTCGGAGAACAGCTTGGCCAGGACGCCGGCCGTGTTCAGCGCGATGGCCAGCACCCCGGCCAGCGGGCCCAGGCCGACGGCGACGATGAACAGGGTGCCGATGACCAGATCGGGGATCGACCGCATCAGGTCCATCACCCGCCGCACCGGCCAGACCAGCCAGGCCGGGGACAGGTTGCGCGACGCCATGAGGCTGAGCGGCACAGCCAGGAAGACGGCCAGGAAGGTGCCCCACAAGGCAATCTGGATGGTCAGCCACATCTGGGCGACCAGGACACGCCAAGCCGAAAAGTCGGGGTTTAGGAAGTCGCGACCGTAGTTTCGCATGTTCTCGGAGTTGGAGAACAGGTTCGGCAGGTTCGGCAGGTCGACGGTCTTGAACGCCCAGACCAGCACGACGGCCAGCCCGCCCCACAGCAGCAGATCCAGCGACCAGTCACGCAGCGGCTTCTTCGGTGCGGCCGGGACCACCGACGGATCCAGCGGCTCCGCAGGCCTGCGCGGCGCCAGATGCAACGCCCCGGCGAACAGGGCGGCCAGGGCGATCAGCAGCAGGGGCGTCCAGACGAACAGGGCCTTCAGCTCGAACCGCTTGGGCGCCGCGACCTCGCTGGGCTTGCCCTCGCGGCGCGCCTGGTCGGCCTTCATCTCGCGGATGGGGTTCAGATAGCCGTCATCGGCCTGACGGAACTCCGAATAGTTCAGCCCCTCCATCACCTTGCGCTGGCGGTCGGCGGCCGGGCCGACGCCCTTGCCGTAGTTGACGAAGAAGCGGCGGATCCTGTCCTTCAGCGCCGGGGGCAGGTCCGAGCGCATCAGGATGCCGGACTCGGGGATCGGCGGCGAATGCCAAATCTCCTCGATCTGGTCGGCGATGGCCGGGTTCTCGCGGCGCAGGAAGATGGTGTTGACCGAGTTGGACGTCGCCACGTCGACCAGTCCGTTGGCGACGGCGAAGGCGTTGGCCTGGTGGCTGGCCGAGCGGACGGTGGCGAAGCACTGGCGCGGGTCGATGTTCTTCGGGCCGAAGAAATAGGTCAGGGGCGCCAGGGTGCCCGAGGTCGACTGGGCGTCGCCGATGCCGAAGTCGAAGCGCTTGCCGCAGGCCACGACGTCATCGACCGTAATGCCCGAGCCCTTCTTGACGATCAGGGAGGAGGTGTAGCTGTCCTTGCCCTCGATATCGACGGTGCGGGCGATGACTTCGGCGCCCGAGCGGTCGATGGCCTGGACGGCCGGCAGGGCCGAAAACCAGCCGATCTGGGCCTGGTTGGCGCGCATGGCCTCGACCAGCACGGAATAGTTGGAGCCGAAGATCGGCTCGACCGGCACGCCGATGTCGCGCGACAGGTCGTTCAGCAGCGGCTGCCACAGCGGGCCCGAAGAGGCCTGCCCCTCGGCCGAGAGGACGGTGAAGACGATCTTGTCCGGGTTGCGAGCCGCGGCGCCTTGCGCGCTGGCCGCCGCCGGCAGGGCGGTCATCAGCATCAGGGCGGCGAGCAACGCGCGGGCGAGGGTCGAGAGACGGATCATGGATTCTGCGTCCTGGCGACGACAGCCGCGCCGGAGGAAGGAAGGGTCACGGCCGAACCTCGCGGCGAGCCTGAAGCGTGCGGCGTTTCTCGGCGGCGGCGCGGGCGGCGGCGCGGTCGCCCTTGGCGCGGGCCTCGGCCTCGTCGCGGGCGGCCATCATTTCGCGCACGGGATCGAGATAGGTCTCCTCGGCGGCGACGAAGCGCGACCAGCCCAGGCCGGCCAGCACCTGCCGCTGGCGATCGCCCGCCGCGCCGCTGCGCTCGCTGTACGACAGGAAGAAGCTGCGGATCTTCTCCTTCAGCACCGGGTCCAGATCGCTGCGCACCAGGATGCCGCCTTCGGGGATCGGCGGGGATATCCAGACCGGCTCCAGCTGGGCCGCCAGCTGGGGGTTCTGTTGGGCCAGGACGCGCAGGGCCACGTCATTGGCGGCGGCGACGTCCAAGGCGCCCGTGGCGACCTGGAACAGGTGCTGGTCGCGGTCGGACACGCTGATGCGCTTGAAACAGGCCTCTGGCCGGATGTCGCGCGGCATGAAGAGGAAGGCGAGCGGGGCCAGGGCGCCGGACGTCGAGGCCGGGTCGCCCATGCCCAGGCTGAGGCTGCGATCGCAGGTCAGGAGCGTCTCCAGCGTCACGCCCGAACCCTTGCGCGCCACCAGCACCGATCGATAGCTGTCGGCGCCGCCGGTGCTGACGGTGCGGGCGATCAGTTCGGCGTCACCGTCGTCCAGCGCCTGGACGGCGGGTTGAGCCGAGAACCAGCCGACCTGCACGCGCCCGGCCCGGAGGTCCTCGACGCCGGCGGCGTAGCTGGCGCCGAAGCGCGGCGTCACCGTCACGTCCGCGGCCCGCGACAGATCCTCCAGCAACGGCGCCCACAGGGGCTCGGCCACGGCCTGGGCCTGGGACGACAGGATGGAGAAGGCGATGGTCTTGACGGGGCCGGTCCCCCCGTCCCGCTCGCCGCAGCCGGCGACCGCCAGGGCCGCCGCCAGCGATGCGGCGATCAGGCCGAAGCCAAAGCCGCGGGCGGTTCTCACGCCGTGGCTTCCCAGAAGGCGTCCTCGAACTCTGGGCCGTAGATCTCGATCAGCCGGGGGTGATCCAGGCCGGACGCCGGTCCGTCGTAGACCACCTTGCCGGCCTTGAGCGCGACGACGCGCTGGCAGTAGCGGATGGCGTAGTCGACCTGGTGCAGGGTGACGATGACGCCCAGGCCGTCGCGCTTGTTCAGCTCGACCAGCAGCTCCATCACCTTGCGGGCCGACACCGGGTCCAATGACGCGACCGGCTCGTCGGCGAGGATGGCCTGGGCGCCCTGGACGATGGCGCGGGCGATGGCGCCGCGCTGCTGCTGGCCGCCCGACAGGGTGTTGGCGCGCTGGGCCGCGTAGTCGGCGACGCCCACGCGGTGCAAGGCCGCCATGGCCTTGGCCTTGTCCGCCTCCGGCCAGATGCCGAACAGGCCGCGCCAATCGGGAATGCGACCCAGGGCGCCCAGCATGACGTTGGAGAACAGGCTGAGCCGACCGACGAGGTTGAACTGCTGAAAGATCATGCCGAGGCGACCGCGCGCCTCCTTCACGGCCGAGGTGATGCGGCCGTTCTTCTGGACCGTCTCGCCAAACACCTGGATCGTCCCCTTGCCGCCGTCGATGGTCTGAAGGCCGGTGATGGAGCGAAGCAGCGTCGACTTGCCCGACCCGGACGGGCCGATCAGGGCGACCATCTCCCCTTGCGCGACCTCGATGGTGACGCCGTTCAACGCCTTGCGAGGCCCAAAGGTCTTGGACACGTCGCGCGCACTGACGAGATGGGATGCGAGGGCGGCGGCTTGAGAACTCATGGCTCGCGTCGGCTCTCGTTTGGACTGGATCAGACTGAGATGGGTTCGGGAGGCAACCCGCGCGCCGCATGGCCTGAAAGGGCCGGTTTGGCGAGTCTTAATGACACGGCCCCGCCACGGACGTCCAGCGGGGCCGGGTCATTCCAGGGTTCGTCAGGGGGCGGCGCGCACCTCGACCGGCAGGCCCAGGGCCTCCAGCTGCGGCCGGACGACCGAGGCGTCGCCGACCACCACCCAGATGAAGTCGGCCGGATCCACCTTGCCGCGCACGGCCTGGTTCAGCGCCTCCGCCGTGAGGGTCTGGTAGCGCACCCCGGCCTGCTCCCAATAGTCGTCGGGACGACCGAACAGCTGGTTCGACTGCAGGGTCGACAGCACCGCGCCAGAGGTCTCGAACTGGCCGGCCAGGCGACGCGTGGAGGAATCGCGCACGCGCTGCAGCTCGTCGGTCGTCACCCCGTTCTCGCCGAAGAAGGCGCGGTGCACCGCGATCATGGAGGCGATCGCCTCGCCGGTGCGGTCTGCCTGAACCGGGGCGTTGATGACGTAGGGCGAGCGGTTTTCCAGGTTGCTCACATTGCTGCGCGAGCCATAGGACCAGCCGCGCGTCTCGCGCAGGTCGGAGTTGATGCGCGACCAGAAGGCCGAGCCGAGGATCTCCACGCTTGAGCCCAGGACCAGGCGGTCGTCAGCGCCGGCCAGATTCAGCACCTCGCCGCCCAGGATCAGCGACTGCGGCGACTGGGGCCGGTCGATCAGGATGATGCGCGGCTGGACTGGGCGCGCCGTCACCGGCGCCTTGGCGGGACGCGGCGTGGCCGGGGGGACCCAGGCGCCGAACCGTGCGTCCAGCAAGGGCGTGATCTCGCTGAGCGGGCGGTCGGACACGACATAGATGCGGGCGTTGTCGGGACGGATCCATTCGTTGTGGAAGGCCGCGAGACGCTCGGGCGTCGCCGCCTCGACCACCGCGGGATCGCCCAGGCCGCTGGGCCCCCGACCGTAGGCGCCGTCGTAGAGGGTCTCGTACAGGGCGCGGTTGCCCATGCCGGCCGGCGTCGCCAACTCCTCGCGAATGGAGGACAGCTGCTGCGCGCGCAGGCGCTCGACCACCGCCGGCTCGAAGTCCGGGCGGCGCGTCACATCGGCCAGAAGATCCAGCGAGGGCGCCAGGTTGGCGGTCAGGGCCGTCAGGGTGACGGTCGTGCGGTCCATGGTCGCTCCGGCGCCGATGAAGGCGCCCAGACGCTCGCGCGCCTCGGCCATCTCGTTGGCGTCCTTGCCGCCCGCGCCTTCGGTCATGGCGCGCAGCATCAGCGCCTCGACGCCCAGCGCATCGGCGGCGTCCGCCGACCAGCCGGCGTCGAACTCGACCGCCACGCGGGTGGCGGGGATGCGCGACGACTGGGTGGCGACCACCTCGATACCGTTCGACAGCCGGGCGCGGCTGACGGCCGGGAACTCCAGCGCGCCGACCTGGCCGATGGCCGGCATCGGATCGCGCGGCTTCGCCTGATAGTCGCTGGCGGGCGCGCTGGGACGGGCGCCGGCGGGCGTGGCGGCCGCGTTTTCATAGGCCTCGCGCTCGCCCGGCTCGACCGTCAGGTCGAACGACGGCTGCAACAGATAGCGGGCGGCCACGGCCTGGACCTGCGCCGGCGTCAGGGCGGCCAGCCGCTCCAGCTCCTTGCGGTAGTGCTCCGGGTCGTTGGCGTACAAGGCGCCCTGCGCCAGAGTATCGGCGCGGCCGTTCAGCTGTTCCAGACCGTTGATGCGCTGCGACAGCACCTGGGTGACGACGCGCTGCAGTTCGTCCGCCGTCGGACCATTGGCGGCGAAGTCGGCGATGATCTGGTCGGTTCGGGCGCGCACGGCGGCGGCGTCCTGGCCCGGCTTCACGTTCACCGTGACATCGAACCAGCCCACGCGGTGGAAGGCGTTGTAGGACGAGGAGACCGAGACGGCGGTGGCGTCGCCGCGCACCAGTTCCTTGTCCAGCCGCGACGAGGCCAGGCCGCCCAGCACCGAGGCGGCGACTTCCAGCGTCAGCGCGTCGTCGTCCAGCAGGCCCGGGCCCGGCCAGTAGCGCTGCTGCGACACGTAAGGGACGCGGTCATGCATGGTCCGCTCGATCGGCGCGGCCAGGGTCGGCACGGGCGCTTGGGCGGGGGTGTTGACCGGGCCACGCGGGATGCCGCCGAAGTAGCGCTCCATCAGCGGGCGGGCGCTGGCCGCGTCGATGTCGCCGGCCAGCACGACGATGGCGTTGTTCGGGCCGTAGTTCTCGGTGAACCACTGGCGCACGTCGTCCATCGAGGCGGCGTCCAGATCGGCCATCGAGCCGATGGTCGAGTGGCGGTACGGGTGCCCCTCCGGATAAAGGGCCTCTAGGATGGCGTATTCGGTCAGGCCGAAAGGCTGGTTGTCGCCCTGGCGCTTCTCGTTCTGGACGACGCCGCGTTGCAGATCGAGCGTCTGCTGGGTGATGGCGCCCAGCATGTGGCCCATGCGGTCGCTTTCCAGGAACAAAGCCTGCTCCAGCGCCGGGGTCGAGACGGTCTCGAAGTAGTTGGTGCGGTCGAACCAGGTGGTGCCGTTCAGCGTAGTCGCGCCGACGCCGTTCAGCCGGGTGATATAGCTGCCCGGCGCGTTCTCGGACCCGCCGAACATCAGGTGTTCGAACAGGTGGGCGAAGCCGGTGCGGCCCGCCGGCTCGTCCTTGGAGCCGACATTGTACCAGACCGACACCGTCACGATCGGATTGGCCCGGTCTTCGTGCACGATCACGCGCAGACCGTTGTCCAGGGTGAAGGTCTGATAGGGGATGTTGACGCCCGCCAGCAGGGCGGACACCGGCGCGGCCTCAGCCTGCGCTCCCGCGGCCTGCGCTCCCGCCGCCGGGACGCCAGCAGTCGAAACGGCGTCGACGCCCGCCGTGGTCTGGCACGCGGACAGCAGGATGGCCGAAGCGGCGGCGGCCGCGACGCTGGTGAATGTACGCATGAACGGGATCCGGAGTTTGCAAAGCGGCTGAAACCTATCGACGCCGTTCCGGCGCGGCAACACGCGGGTATGGCGCAGATCGCCACATCGCCGGACCTCGCTTGCCGCTTGATCCGTAGGCGGAAAATCTGTGGGAGCCTCCAGGCGGGGCCACAAAAAAACCGCTTTACATGACAGTCCCGTGACCCCATATCGCGCCTTCCGGCGGACCCCGTAGGTCTACTCGTTGCGCTGCTAACGCCGGCTGGGTTTAACGATTACAGGGGTTTACGTGAATTGCGCACGTATTCATTTCCCCTGGACCTGGTCCGCGAGCGGTCCCCTGAACGTCCCGTCGCCCTCGTGCGACCGCGTTCGGTTTCCGTAGCGGCGCGCTGGTTCCAGGACAATCTAAAGGCTGACGTCTTCTATGCGGTGAAGGCGAACCCTTCACGCTGGGTCATCGAGGCTCTGGTCGAAGCCGGCGTGCGTGGGTTCGACGCCGCCTCGATCGCCGAGATCGAACTGGTGCGTTCCGTCGATCCCGACGCGCGCATTGCCTTCATGCACCCGGTCAAGAGCCGGGGCGCCATCACCCGCGCCTACTTCGACCACGGCGTCCGCACCTTCTCGCTGGATTGCCAGGACGAGCTGGACAAGATCCTCGACGCCACGGGCGGCGCCGACGATCTGAACCTGATCGTGCGCATGCAGGTGTCGGCCGACGGCGCGGCCTACTCGCTGTCGGGCAAGTTCGGCGTGTCGCCGGACCAGGCCCCCGCCCTGCTGCTCAGCGTGCGCCAGGCGGTGACCGAAGGCCTGATGGGCGTGTCGTTCCACGTCGGCAGCCAGTGCATGCGCCCCTCGGCCTATGAGGCGGCGATGGCCCAGGTCGGCCGCGCCATCTCGCGCGCCGGCGTCTTCGTGGACATCGTCGATGTCGGCGGCGGCTTCCCCTCGGTCTATCCGGGCATGGTCCCGCCGGACATGAGTGAATACGCCGACGCCATCCATCGCGGCTTCAACGAGATGCCGGTCTCCGAAACCACCGAGCTGTGGTGCGAGCCGGGCCGGGCCCTGGTGGCGGAATCGTCGTCGGTGCTGTGCCGCGTGGACCTGCGCAAGGGCGACGCCCTTTATCTGAACGACGGATCGTACGGCTCGCTGTTCGACGCCACCCACTCGCGCTGGCCCTTCCCGACCAAGCTGGTCCGGGACGGCGAAAGCTCGACGGAACTGAAGCCCTTCCGCTTCTATGGTCCGACCTGCGACTCGATCGACCACATGCCGGGGCCCTTCTTCCTGCCGGCCGACATCCGTGAAGGCGACTTCATCGAAATCGGCATGCTGGGCGCCTACGGCGTGGCCATGACCACCGGCTTCAACGGCTATGGCGAGCACGAGCTGGCCGTGGTCGAGGACGCGCCGATGGCTTCGCTCTACGGCCTGGCGCCGCGCTCCATCCCGACCGTGCGCACCACGGCGGAGGAGACCGCGCGCAAGATCGTTCGCCTGAGCCGTCCGAAGGGCAAGGCTGGCCAGCGCAAGAAGTCGCGGCGCTAAACCGTCACTTTGACGTTCTAAACAGCAGCGGCCCGTCGCTCCGTCCGGGCCGCTGTTATTCTTCATGACGGGCGCTCACCTGTAAGGGAAACCAAACCGATGACCGCTCCCGTTCAAAAGAACACCAAGGCCGAGCTGCTGCAGAACGTCGTCGAGCACGTCGACATCACTTCGTTCGACGCCCGCCCGATCATCGACAGCATGCGAAAGATGTCGTTCTCGAGCCGCGACACCGCCCGCGCCGCCGACATCTTCAACATGGCGCTGGAAGACAAGGACTGCTCGCCGTGGCTGATCCTGGCCGGTTCGACCTCGGCCGGCGGCTGCATGCACGTGTACCGCGACATGGTGAAGTTCGGCATGATCGACGCCGTGGTCGCCACCGGCGCCTCCATCGTCGACATGGATTTCTTCGAGGCCCTGGGCTTCAAGCACTATCAGGCGGGCGGCGAGGTGGACGACAACGTCCTGCGCGACAACTACATCGACCGCATCTACGACACCTACATCGACGAGGAAGAGCTCCAGGCGTGCGACCACACCATCCTGGAGATCGCCAACCGTCTGGAGCCGCGCGGCTACTCCAGCCGTGAGTTCATCTGGGAAATGGGCAAGTGGCTGTCCGAAGGGAACGCCAAGAAGCCCGGCAGCCTGATCCAGACCGCCTATGAAGAAGGCGTGCCGATCTTCTGCCCGGCCTTTGTCGACTCGTCGGCCGGCTTCGGCCTGGTCAAGCACCAGAAGGAGCGCGCCGCCGCCGGCCTGCCCTATATGATGCTGGACGCCATCGCCGACTTCCGCGAACTGACCGACATCAAGATCGCGGCGGGCGTCACCGGCCTGTTCATGGTGGGCGGCGGCGTTCCCAAGAACTTCGCCCAGGACACCGTCGTCTGCGCCGAAATCCTGGGCGTCGAGGCCGAAATGCACCGCTATGCGGTCCAGATCACGGTCGCCGACGTGCGCGACGGCGCCTGCTCCTCCTCCACCCTCAAGGAAGCCGCCTCCTGGGGCAAGGTGCAGACCACGCACGAGCAGATGGTCTTCGCCGAGGCCACCACGGTCGTGCCGCTGATCGGCTCGGACGCCTATCACCGCGGCGCCTGGAAGAACCGCGACAAGCGCCGCTGGGCCAAGCTGTTCGGCAAGTAGGCCAAGAGCCGAAAATGCGAGGGGAGGTCGGAAACGGCCTCCCCTTTTTTTCTTTGCATCATCCGGCCCGCCCCTGCGTTCTGGCCGGACGCCCTCCGGAGACGCCGATGCCCCGCCCTCTCGCCTTCGCTCTCGCCGCGCTCGCCGCCGGCTGCGCCGTCTCCACGGGCGTGTCCGCCCAGACGCAGCAGAGCCTGAACGCCGCCGCCGCCCAGGATGCGCAGCAGGCGGATTCGGCGCTGAATACCCAGTACCGCGCCACCATGAACGGCCTGTCCCCGGCCTCACAGACTTTGCTGCGTGGGGCGCAGCGCGCCTGGATCACCTTCCGCGACCAGCAGTGCCGCTATGAGAGTTCCGCCGTCCGAGGCGGATCGGCCTATCCGATGGTCCAGTCCGGCTGCGTGGCGCGCATGACCACCGAACGCACCGCCGAACTGCGCCGCCTGGCCCAATGCCGGGAGGGCGATCTGGCCTGCCCGCGCTGATCGCGGCGTGCGGAACCGGGCATCGTCCGAATCGCTATGAACGCGAAGCCAGGAGATCGCCATGTCCGACACCGAAACCCCCAACGTCGAAACCGTCGAAGCTGACGCCATGGGCGAGAAACCCGACCTGGGCCGCAAGAGCGACGCCTTGATCGAGGCCTTGAGCGGCACCGATTCCGGCTCGGATACCCGCGCCGGGTCGTTGCAGGGCGGCGCCGCGACCGGATCGGACATCGATCCCGACCAGGACGCCGTCAACGCCGCCATGACCAGCGAAGGCATGCAGGCCGCTGAAAGCCGCGCCGAAGTCGACCCTCAGTCGCCGTCGAACGCCGACCCGGAGCCGGTCAAGAACACCGGCGAGGACCTGACGGGTTCGTCGGGCGATCCCGCCGAAGGCAAGGACGCCGACGCCGCCACCGGCTGATGCCTGCGTAAGCCCAGCGGCGCCTTGCCACCGCCGCAAGCGCAATGCAGTTTGCCGCTCGAACTAGCCTGAGGATCTGATAGGGCATGATGTCTCGCCTGGCGGTTTTGGCCGCCCTCGCCCTGGCCGCTGCGGCGTGCCGTCCCGCCGCTGAATCGGCAGAACCCGCGCCCGACGCCCCCAATGCCGCAGCGCCCGCGACGGCGGTGGCTGCGCCATCCGTCGCCGCCGCCCCGGCCGTGGTCGTGGCGAACGTGGAGCCGCGCCCGCCGCTGCCGGGTGCGCCGGCCTATGCCGCCATCTATCCGGGCGGCGAAATAGAGGGGGCGCCCACGACCGCTTCGGGCGCTGCGGGCGACGGCGGCCTGGTGACGTTCACGACAGAGGCGTCACCGGACGCCGTGGTCGCCTTCTACAAATCGCGCGCCGAGGCGGCGGGCCTGACCTCGACCCTGGGCATGAACCAGGGCGACGCGCGCGCCTACGGCGCCGCCGGGATCGGAGACGCGGGCGCCAGCCTGCGCGTCGTCGCCTCGCCCGCGTCCGAGGGTGAAACCTCCGTCCAATTGAGCTGGAGCGAAGGCGGGTGAAGACCGCCGGCCTCGCGGGGCTGGCTGTGGCGGGCCTCCTGGCTGCTTGCGCCGGTGCGCCGCGCCCGCCGCTGGACGCTGATGCGCCCAGGCACGGCTATCTGAGCGATGAGGCCAAGGCGGACCTGGCCGCCGGGGTCGCGCCGCGCCCTGTCGCAGGGTCGCTCGAGGATATGGCTGACCATGCGGCGTCCGAGCGGATGCGGGCGCTGGACGGCGGCGAACGCTGGCTTCTGGCCACCCTGCACGCCGAGGTTCGCCCGCCGCTGGGCCAGCAGAGCTTCGACTGCGCTCTGGGCGTTCGCTTCGGCGCCGAGCCGACGCCGAAGCTGGATGCGCTGATGACCCGCGTGCTGCTGGACGCCAACGATGTGGCCGAGCGGGTCAAGGCGGCCAATCCGCGCCTGCGCCCCATCGGCGAGGACCGCGAGCGCCGCGCCTGTCAGACCATCGACGCCGCCGCCCGCTCCAGCGACAGCTATCCCTCCGGCACCGCCGCCGTCGCCGCCGCCTATGGCGAGACCCTATCCGCCCTGGCCCCGGACCACGCCGACGCCGTGCGCGCCTCGGCCAATCAGATCGCGCTGAGCCGCGTCGTCTGCGCCATGCACTATCCGTCGGATGTCACCGGGGGCGAGGCGGTCGGGCGCGTCGTCATGAGCCGTCTGGTCGCCGATCCGGCTTACCAGGCCGACCTCCTGGCCGCCAAAGCCGAGATCGACGCCGCCCGCGCGCGCAACCAGACCAGCCCCGCCTGCGCGGCGGAGCGGTCGGCGTATCGCGTGCCGCTGCCCTGACCTTCGATCTCCGCCTCCTGGGCGGAGACAGCGAGCGCAGCGAGCAGAGGCGGGGAAGTTCAGGGCGCGCCCCTGTCTTCGAGCCCGCCTCTGGCGACTTCGTCGCCTGTCTCCGCCCAGCGGGCGGAGAGCGCTTCTACGGCCGCTTCGCCAGCGCCCCATACAAGTCCGTCCGCCGGTCGCGGAAGAAGCCCCAGGCGGCGCGGTGGCGGTCCAGGAAGTCGAGGTCGAAGCTGTGCACCAGCACGCCCTCCTCGTCCTTGCCCAGGCTCTCGACCAGATCGCCGCGATGGTTGGCGATGAAGCTGTGGCCGTAGAAGGTCTGGCCCGCCTCGGTCACCTGTTCATGGCCGATGCGATTGGCGCCGACCACCGGCACGACGTTCGAGACGGCGTGCCCCTGCATGGCGCGGCGCCACGGCTCGGCGGTGTCCAGGCTGTCGTCGTGCGGCTCGGTGCCGATGGCGGTCGGGTACATCAGCACCTCGGCCCCCTGCAGCATCATCGCCCGCGCCGTCTCGGGGTACCATTGGTCCCAGCAGATGCCGACGCCGACCTTGCCGAAGCGGGTCTTCCAGACCTTGAAGCCGGTGTCGCCGGGCCGGAAATAGTACTTCTCCTGATAGCCGGGGCCGTCCGGAATGTGGCTCTTGCGATAGACGCCCAGCGCCTCGCCGTCCGCGTCCAGCATGACCAGCGAATTATAGTACTGCGGCCCCTCGCGCTCGAAGATCGAGACGGGAATGGCGACGCCCAGTTCCCTGGCGATGGGCGCGAGCTGGGTCACGCACGGATGCTCGCGCCATTCATAGGCGTGACCGAACCAGTGCTCCTCCTGGCTGACGCAGAAGTACGGCCCCTGGAACAGCTCCGACGGCAGGATCACCTGCGCGCCCTTGCCGGCGGCCTCGCGGATGAAGCCGATCGTGCGGTCGATGTTGTCCTGCAGGTCGTCGCCATAGGACGTCTGGATCGCGGCGACGGAGATCGTGCGGGCCATCAGGCGGGCTCCTGCTGGGTGATGCAGTGGAACGACCCGCCGCCGGTCAGGATGGCGGTGGACGGCAGGGCGATGATCTCGCGGTCGGGGAAGACGGTGGCCAGCGCCTCGCACGCCAGGCGCGCGGCCGTCTCGTCGCCGTAGCTCGGCACGATCACCGCCCCGTTGGCGATGAGGAAGTTCATGTGGCTGGCGGGGACCGGCTTCTCGTCGTCGTTGACCACCAGGCCGGGCGACGGGATGCGCAGGACGTGAATCGGGCCGCCGTCCACATCGGTCATGGCCGACAGGGCGCGCGCCGTGGCGTCGTAGACATCGGCGTTGGGATCCTTGGTCCCCCAGGCGATGGGCGCAGCGACGATGCCCGGCGCGACGAAGCGGGCCAGGTTGTCGACGTGGCCGTCGGTGTGGTCGTTCAGAAGGCCGTCGCCCAGCCACAGTACCTTGCGGGCATCCAGCGCCTCGGCCAGCGCCTCCTCCGCCTTGGCTTCGGTCCAGCCGGCGTTGCGGTTGGGGTTCAGCAGGCATTGGCGCGTGGTCAGGATGGTCCCCGACCCGTCGTGGTCCAGGGCGCCGCCCTCCAGGATGAAGTCGTTGCGGTCCGGCTCGATCCCGGCGGCGCGGCCGATCTGCTCGGCGACCGTGTCGTCGAAGGGCAGTTCGTACTTGCCGCCCCAGCCGTTGAAGCGGAAGGCGGCGGCGGCCTCGGAGCCCTTGCCGAAGATGGGGCCGGTGTCCCGCAGCCAGATGTCGCCGAACTGGCCCTCGACCACGGTGACGCCCTCGACATCGGCGAAGCGGGCGTCGGCGTCATCCAGCGCTTCGGCCTTGCCGACCAGCAGGCGCACCTGCTCGCGTCCCGGCCCGGCCAGGGCGCGGACCAAGGCCTCGACCTCGGCCTGCGCGGCCTCCAGGTCGTCTTCCCAAAGCTCGGCATGGCTCGGCCAGCCGACCCACATGGCGCGGTGCGGCGCCCATTCGGCGGGGATCGGCGAGGTCATGGTCGGATGCGTCCTGTGAACAGAGGCGGGCCGCGCCAGATAGCGACGGGCGCCCCCCACTTCAATGCGTGAAGCCGCCGCTGGGCCCCACAGCAAAAGGGGCGGCCCGTTTCCGGACCGCCCCTTCGCTTAGTCAGACCGAGTTACGGCTTAGAAGCTGTAACGCAGGCTCGCCATCACGGTGCGCGGGGCGCCGATGTTGGCGAACGGGCGGCTGAAGCCCGGTTGGCCGATGGTCGAGGACGTCGTGGTGCCCAGCGAGCCGTAGTAGTTCTCGTCGAAGACGTTGATGACGTTGAACTGCATGTAGGCGCCTTCGAAGCCGAACGGCGCGAAGTCGAAGCGGGCGTCGAAGTCGACGGTGGTGTAGGCGTCGACCTTCTGGTCGTTGACGTCCGTCACCCAGCGCTCGCCGACATACTTGCCTTGCAGCGCGGCCGAGAAGACTTCGTTGAAGTCGTAGGCGATGCGCAGGCCGAAGGTTTCGTTCGGCGTCTCAACAACTTCCTTGCCCTTGGTCATGGCGACCAGGACAGCGTTGATGTTGATGTTGTCCTGGATTTCGCTTTCCAGGAACGACGCCGAGGCGAAGATGCTCAGTTGGTCGGTGGGCTCCCAGCCGATCGAACCGTCGAAGCCGTAGGATTCCACGGCGCCCACGTTGCGGTCGACGTTGAAGCCCAGGTCCTGATCGTACGAGCTGACGATCCGGTTGTCGTAGTCGGTGTGCCAGACGGCGGCCGAAGCGATCAGGGTCGGCAGTTGGAAGCGGTAACCCAGGTCGAAGGTCTGGGTAGTTTCCGGCTCGACGCCCGGGTTGCCGATCGAACCGTCGGCCAGACGAACCACCGAGTACAGGCTGTCCGTACGCGGGGCCGACAGGCTTTCGGCGTACGAGGCGTACACCGTGCTGTCGCCGAAGGTGTAGCTGGCGCCCACGTTCGGCAGGATGTCGTCGTACTTCAGGGTACGCTCATACGGCGCGATGTACTGGGTGGCGCCCGTCGCCGCGAAGGTGACGTTGCCGTTGGCCAGGGTCGCGTTCGGCACTTCGGTGGTGCAGCGGACGTTCGACGAGGCGTTCTGCGAGTAGCAGTACTGGTTCAGCTCACGCTTGAAGAACGGGGCGCGGACGCCGAGGTTGACCTTCAGCGCGTCGTTCAGGAACGAGCCGCGGTATTCGACGGCCACCTGGTTGAGGGTGGCGTACGACAGACGGTCGCGCGATCGCAGATAGAAGCCGTCCAGGTTGACGATCCGGTTGTCCTTGTCGTCCAGGCCGCCGAAATCATCGGCGAAGCGCGGGTTCGAGGGGTCCGAGAAGTCGATGTTGCCGTAGGCGCCGGTCTGGCGGTGGCGGCCGTAATCGCCGGTGTAGGCGACACGGAACTGGTTGGTGTCGTTCAGATCCCAGATCAGCGACGAGTTGACGCCGTAACGGATCGTGTTGGTGTTAGACGGCGTCATGACGCGGACGCGGTCCAGGGTGTCGCCATCGCCGTTCAGGTCGACGCCGCCCACAGCGTTGTTGCCGCGCAGCAGGCCGTCGGTTTCCGACAGAACCGCTTGCTGGGTGCCGCCGTTGGCTTGCGTGTACTGCACCGACGGATCGACCGTCAGCACCAGGCCGGGAGCCAGGGTGAAGCGCGAGTTCAGGCGGATATTGCCGGTGTCCGACGGGTTGATGCGCAGGCCGTAGTAGGCGGTGCTGTTGGTGTCGACATCGGCCACGCCGGCGCGGACGGTCGGCGCGACGTAGATCGGGTTGTAGTCGACGTTCCAGCCGAACGGGCTGGTCGTGACTTCTTCAGGGGCCGCGACGCTGCCGTCGGCGTTGAAGGAGATCAGGCTGGGGCCGTAGTACGAGAAGTTGCGGTTCTCGTTGTAGTGGCCCGACAGGGCGACGAAGTCGCCGTTGTCGGCCAGCGGCTGATAGATACGGAAGTTGTACTGGGTCTTCTCCAGGTCGCCCTGGCCCTTGTACTTGTCATACTTCTGGTGCGAGGCGGCGAACCAGGCCGAGGTGCCCCAGGGGCCGACTTCGCCCGTGTCGACCAGGCCCATGAAGCGCAGGTAGTCGTTCGAACCGCCCGACACCTGGCCCCAGCCGCCGAAGTCGGCGGCCGGACGGCGCGTGACGTAGTTGATGGTGCCGCCGGTGGCCGACGCGGTCGGGCTGTCGACGTCCGTGGTGCCGGTGTTGACCGAGGCGCGCTCGATCAGTTCCGGGTCCAGTTGCTGGTTGGTGTAGACGGCGTAGTTGCCGGTGTCGTTCAGCGGAATGCCGTCGAAGGTCAGCGAGACGCGGTTGCCGTCAAAGCCGCGCAGACGGATGTTGCCGCCCGACGAACCGTACGGGTCGTTGTTGGTGAAGTTCAGGCCCGGGGTCAGGTTCAGGGTCTGCAGGATGGTCTGGCCGGCGGCCTGCGTGGAGATGAACTCCTGCGTGACCGACGAACGCGTCTTGGCGACAGTCTCGGCGACGATGGTGCCGTCCGTGGTGCGCGGGCCGCGCGCGCCGGTGACGACGACGTCGCCCAGCTCGGCTTCTTGGGTGGCGGTGGATTGGGCGTTGGCGGCGCCGGCGAGCATCAGCCCGCCGCAGAGGGCCGTCGTGGCCCAGAAGAGGCTCTTGCGGTTCATCTTATCTGTATCCCCAGATTGGTTTCAGGCGCGGATTGGAGGCGCGAGCCGTCGAAAGGCGTCAGACCTGCTGCGACGGCGTCGTATGGCCGCTACCAGAATGCTCCGCGACAGTCATGTGACAGCGATATGACAAAGTCCGGGGGTGACACGGGCGACACACTGAAGGCCGTCATGTGCGCACGATTTGACCTGAATGCGCCGATCTGCGGCAATCAGCCCCAGACTTGTCGCAACCTGTCCCCGCGCCGGCAGAAGGCGCTGTAGCCGCCGTACCGCGCCGGATTGCGGCGCGCGAAGTCCTGGTGATAGGCCTCGGCCGGCCAGAACCGCGCTTCGGCGCGCACGGGCGTCACGAAGCGCGCCGGGCCGATCACCGCCGCCGCCGCCGCCCGCGACGCCTCGGCGATGGGCCCCTGGGTCGTCGTGGCGAAGACGGCCGTGCCATAGTTGGCCCCACGATCGCAGAACTGACCGCGCGCATCCGTCGGATCGATCGTGCGCCAGAAGCGGTCGACCAGTTGCCGATAGGTGATACGCGCCGGGTCGTAGGTGACGCGAACCGCTTCCAGATGCCCCGTGCCCCCCGCCACGACCTGTTCATAGGTCGGACTGGCAGTGCGCCCGCCCGCATAGCCTGACACGGCCGCGACCACGCCGGGCATGTGCTCGAAGTTGGACTCGGTGGACCAGAAGCATCCGCCGGCGAAAACCGCCGTCTCGCGCCGGCCGCTGTCAGGCCCACCATTGCCCTGGGGCGGTTGAGCCTGGGCCTCGCCCGATCCCTGCGCGCTGCACGCCGCGGCCAGCGTCAAAGCCAGGGCGGCGATCAGGCGGGGGCGAAGCGACCGGGTCAGACGGGGCAACGACATGAAGTCTCTCCGGGACGATGTTTCGGAGATACGGTCGGCCGGCCGATCTGGATACATCGCCGTCGCCAGCCCGGGTCCGATCAGGGCTGGCGGCGCGCGAACATGTCGGCGATGCCGCGGGCGGTCCAGCCCATGGCGTCGGGCTGGTGATAGTTGCCGTTGACCTGGGTTCGGGCGATCACCTGGCTGCGGAAGCGGGCGAACAGCTCCGGCTCCGGCGCCGCCGGCTCGCGCCAGAAGGCGTCCATCGGCTTCTGGTCGGTCAGGCCGTCGAAGTCGAAGAAGGCCTCGCCCAGCACCTTGACCGGCGTGTGGAAGCCGATGGCCGACAGGGCCGCCGAGGAGTTGTTGACCACCATCCCCTGCGCCAGGCGGCACAGCTGGGCCAGATTGCCGCCGTCGATGAAGTCCACGCGCTGGGCCAGGCCATGCTCGACGGCCAGACAGCGGGTGATCTGCTCCAGATTCACCACGCCGGGATCCAGCGGGTGGTTCTTGACCACCAGCCGCGCGTCCATCGGGGCGTGACGGGCGAAGCTGGTCATCACCGCCGACAGGAAGGCGGTGTTGTCCGCGAAGCTGGAGTACCGCAACAGCTGGGCGTCGCCCTCCCGCTGCAGGCAGGCGATGAAAAAGGGCCCCTTGGACGCCAGGGCGCCGGCGTCGCAGTCGCCCGGCGAGCGCAGACGCAGCCGCATGTAGCGATTGATGTGGCCGAAGAACTGGTCCCACGTCGACTGTGTGTAGGGGGCCCGGTACTTTGGGTAGAGCCAGCCGAAGAACATCTGCGCGGCATGGTGCAGGCTGATGTTGATGACGTGGTGCGGCAGGATGCGGCCGACCAGCCGGGGCGTCGGCGTGTCGATGGACTGGTCGTAGCCTCCGCGGTGGCGCGGCAGGCGGCTGGAGGCGTTGACCCCGTCCTCCTCGACCGTGATCCAGTCCGGGCGGAAGTAGCCGTTCTCCAGCACCCAGAGGCGGGCGGGCAGGCGATCGGCCGCCTGCAGGACGGTCTGGTTGTAAGGGCCGCCTTCGCCGAACACGACCAGGTCGGTGTAGTTCGGGGCGAGCGCCATCAACCGCGCCGGCCAGGCCTCGTTCGGCTCCTTGAAGATGATGCCGCCGGGACGGCGCCAATAGCAGGCGTCGCCGACGTTGAAGATCATGCGCGAGACCGTGGCGCCCCGCGCCTCGAGCTCGGCGGCCAGCACCTTGCCGAACGGGCCGAAGGGAACGCTGACCAGCAGGAATTTGCGACCGGCCAGATCGGTCTTGGCGACGCTCGCGGCGCCCGTCGCGGCGGCCCGCCGCAACAGACGGCGGTAGAAGACCAGGCGCTTGCGGGGCGCACGCGACGGTGTGGTGGAGCGACCGGACGGGCGGCCCGTCGGAACTGGAGGACGAACATCGGTCATATCAACGGTGCGCCCCCCGCGCCCCGTGGTCGTCGTCCCGTCGGTGCAACCTGAAGCCCCGGAGAGATGTGCGACGCGAAAACGACATGAGCTATCTTGTCGCGCTGCAATACGCGCGGATCAACCACCTAGTCCTAAAAAGCGAACTCGCGCCGCGCCCGAAAAAGTCTGGGTTGTGCGCACTTTACGCTAGGCGGCCATTGAGGGCGGGACGGGAGACGCTGCGACACCGCAGATGATCACCGATCACCCCCGCCTGCGACCGTCCGCCGCACCCGACGCCGCGACCGCCTGAGCCGTCGGCATCAGCCCAAACAAAAGCCGCCGCCCCTTTCGGAGCGGCGGCGATCGTTATCGTGGCGTCATCGACGCTTCTGAGGTCCGGCCGGGGGTTGTCCCGGCCGGGCTGGATCAGAAGTTGATGTCGATGGTGGCGCGACGGTTCAGCGGCTCGCGCACGCCGTCGGCGGTCGCACGGGCCAGCTGGGTTT
>NZ_LMPZ01000007.1 GCF_001424025.1 Brevundimonas sp. Leaf363
GCAACCTCTACACCATCCGCAAAGGCCCGGCCTCGATCCTCGATCTGGCGCGGGCCTTTGCATCTGAGGTCGGCAACCTCGAGCCGCGCGACATTTATCCGGATTACGCCGCGCCCATCGTCCGCGCGGATGCGAACGGCGAGCGCATCCTGGCCATGGCGCGTTGGGGCCTGCCGTCATCTAAGAAGGCCCTGCTCGACGCCGCAACGAAGCGGGCAGACAAGCTGCGGGCCAAGGGCAAGGACGTCGATTTCCCCAAGATGCTTGAGCTGGAGCCCGACGCCGGCACGACGAACGTGCGCAACACGGCGTCCAGCCACTGGCGGCCGTGGCTCTCCCCGGCCAACCGATGTCTGGTCCCCTTCACAGCCTTCAGCGAGCCGGGGCGCGACGCTGCCGGCAAATACACGCCGATCTGGTTCCGGCTGCGCGGCGAGCATCCGGAGCCGCTGGCATTCTTCGCCGGTGTCCATGTCCAGAGCCACACCTGCGTCCGCAAGATGAAGACCGGTCTGGAGACGTGCGATCTCTTCGCCTTCCTGACAACGGATCCGTCGGAACCGGTGGCGTCGATCCACCCCAAAGCCATGCCGGTGATCCTGACGACCGAAGAGGAGCGGGACGCCTGGATGAGCGCACCGTGGGATGAGGCGAAGGCTCTGCAGCGGGCCCTACCGGACGGCGCGCTGGAGATCTTCGACAAGGGGACGCTGTCGTGAAGTGGGACACGCGAGAGGACGGCGATCCGACCCTGGCCGTCCTGCTGGGCTACGAGCTCTTCGTCAGCGACGAGAACGCCATCGCGATCCGCCTGGAGTATGCGGAGGTCCAGGAGCAGCTGAAGGGCGAGGCGGCGCCCTCGGCGAAGCAGCTGATCATGAAGCCCGAGGCGGCCGAGGCGCTCGGGCAACGATTGATCGAGGCGGCTCGCCTAAGCTCCAGCGCAGCCGGATCGACCTAAGTGTCAGAGTTTCACGTAGCGGGCAGGCCGAAGCGCAACGATGGCCCGCAGGCTTTGGCCATGATCGGGCTCCACATCACGCATTTCGCAAGTTTCGAGTTCGAACTTATTCGAGCGGCCTGGAAGCGCGAGCTCCCGAACGGCGATGGATTCCCGCCTGAGCTGGCGGACGACACATTTGGTGCCCACTGGAAGCGATGGTCCGACTTAAATAGCAGTCGTTGGCAAAGTGAGGTGCTGGCCTGGGATCTTTTGAATGCACATGTGAACTACGCCCAGTCCCTTCGTAATTCTTTAGCTCACTGGGTCATGGAGGCCGAGGATCGGGGGCCCGGCAGCTTTTATATTCGTGTTCGCTCCTGGACACTCAAGGGATGGTTGAAGAAGCACCAGAAATGGGCGCAGCGGTATGCCGATCTCCCGATCCTGCATCGGGCGCCGGGGCCGCCGGACGGCCGGTCGGAGTATTACGAGAGCCACCAACTTGAAGCGTATCTAGAGCGCCTTCATGACGTCCACAGCATTGTCGCTGGTATGAACGACACCGAGGGTCCATACGAACCTGACGGCGTAGTGGCCGGTCGCCTTGGTCGAAGGCCGTTGTTCTAGCCGCCACACTCGAACGGCAGTTCCGCCCCGTTCGCCTCGGCCCAGCGGCACACCCGCGACACAGCCTGCCAGCCCGCCTCGCCCCACGCCTCCAGCCTGATTTCGTAGGCGTCCAGCGCGGCCTCGCTCTCAAGGTCCTCGGGCCGCAGTTGCGGCTTGGGCTGCGGCCGCAAGTCGGCGGCAGGCGGGAACAGCGGCCGGATCCTCTCCCTGGTAGCGCAGCCGCTCGCAAGCGAGAGCGACGCGGCGGTCAGAAGGGCGAGCGTCAGGAAGCGATTGCACCGCATGGGTCAGGTCCTCTTTCAGGGTGGCGTTGGCCTGGGCGTCGGCCAGGCGTTCATCGGCGGCATTGTCGCGAGCGCCCGTGTCAGTGCGCTGGGCCTCGGCGTTGGCTCGGGCGACCGCGCTGTCTGCGCGCGCACGCTGCCGGCCCGGGGCCGTGATCGAGCACCATCCCACTGACACGAGCGCGACCAAGAGCAAGACGATCACCGCCCAGGCCGCCCCGGTCGGAAGCCTTACCAGCCCGCTCACGCGACCAGCTCTGGCACAGCCGCCCACACCCGCGCGGTCTGCTCAACTTCGCCCAGGCGCCGCAGCCAGCCCTTGCCGAAGGTCGGGAAGGTGGGCAGCGAGCGGTAGTAGGCCTCGCGAATGTCCGACAGCCGCTCGACCACGCGCACGGGGTTCAGGATCCGCACGGCGGCCAGCGTCTTCGGCCCGACCTTTGCGTCTTCAGAAACGCCGGCGGCGCGCTGAAGGTAGCGCGCGGCCCGGCGCGAGCCGCTGTTCACCGCCAGGTCGAAGATCATGTAGTCGACGCCGGCCGGCAGTTGGTGACAGCGCGCCTTCAGCCAGTAGCCGTCGCGATAGACAGGTGCGGCCTCCTTGGGCGTCAGCAGGCGCACATCGCTCTTGTCGACGTCGCCGTCGCCGTCGATGTCCATCCGCCAGGCGCGGGCCGTGCCCAGCGTGATGCCCAGGTTCGTCGCCCCGCCCGGATCGCGCGGGTGATCGACGTAGCCGCCCTCATGGCGCAGCAGCATGGGCAGGGCGCGCGCGAAGCGCTCCTGTTCCGTCATGGCGGACCTCCGAAATGTCTGGGATGCGCACGCCGTGCGCACGGCGACGCTGAAACTATGAATCGTCAGCCCCGTTGGACTGCGCATGACGATGACGCCGAGAACCGTCGAGGAATGCCTGGCCGAAGCCCGCAAGCTGATCGCCGAGGCCGTGCCGGAGCAGGACGAGATGCGACGAACCGCCCTCTTGGCGATGGCCGATCACTGGATCGCGCTGCACGCGTCGCGAAAGCCGGAGCCTTAGGTCACCGGAAAATTGACCAGATGCCGATGGCGCAGGCGGCCAGCGCCGCGAAGATCATCAGTGCCAGAAGAAGCACGTCACTACGTTTCATAGAAGCAGCCTGTGACTATGTCCGCTAACGACCCATTGCTGACCTCATCGACCAAAATCGGTCGGATACTCGTTGGCCGAAACGACGACCTCCTCTGCCAATCCATCGGCGTCGATGAACTGGTGCCCGGTTGAGGTCAGAAGGGGGCCGATCAGGTCTGCGGCACGGCGCAGAGTGTCGTCGCCACACTCCCAGATAACGGGCGGCAGCGATCTGATATGCGACCTGTCCAGCTGGGCAGAGACGCTGATCGTAACCGCGTTCTCGCCGTAGCCGATGCGGACGACAGGCCGGTCAGTTCGAAGGCCAGTGATTTGATCCAACAAGGCCACCATGTCGGCGTTGTCGCCCCAGATAAGCAGGGCTGGTGAACCCTTGAAATCGTCGATCAGCCGCGCTTGGAGCATGAGAAACAATACCGTGCCGATCGTCCGCTAACGACCCAAAGCGGACCTACTCCCCACATGGCTATTTCCCTTTTGACCAAAGGGACAGGACGAGCGCTGTGGCAATGCAGAGAAGGAATCCCAGAACGATTGCGATTGTTGCCAGTGTCATCGTGCACCCCGTGCCGCGCGCTTGCGCCACAATGGCTCAGCGATCATCAGACCATAGCAGGAGAAACCGATGTCAGCTTTCTCCCAATGACCGATGGTCTGGTCCCGACCCAAAGCGGACATCAGGTGATGGCGATCACGCTTGGCGGCAGATCAGGTCCAGCTTTGCTGCCAGTACCAGTGATAAGGTGGTCCAGTGACGG